>CAWBLX010000005.1:0-902496 GCA_963789775.1 uncultured Pseudomonadota bacterium | reverse complement strand
CAGAGCTGACATCCACAGCGGACGATCGTTCGGTCTGATTTCAGAAGCAGAGCTGACATTTCGCGATCGAGATTTTACGAGTTCAGCTGTAATTGTAAAACCGATTGCGAAAATTTATGCGAGATTTCTAATGCTTGGTGGGTGATGTAGGATTCGAACCTACGACCCGCTGATTAAGAGTCAGCTGCTCTACCAACTGAGCTAATCACCCGTACCAACACTTGCCGGAATACAAGAGACCTCTCGGCCCCCAAGGACGGCGAAGGGGCCCGAAACGGGCCCCGAGATCGCAGCGCATAGCATCGCCGGGCGGCGCTGTCCACCCCCCTGCCCCGCTCCTGCCAGTCAATTGAGGAAATTGCGATTTTTCCCGTGCGCGGCAGCCCGCGGGAAGCCTCAGCGCCGCCTATCGCGGCCATGCACGTAAGCCGACATGGCAACGCCGAGACCGATCATCAGCGTCGTCATCGAGGTGCCGCCATAGGAAACGAGCGGCAGCGGAATGCCGACGACGGGAACGAGCCCCGTCACCATCGCGAGGTTGATGAAGACGTAGACGAAAAACGTCATCGCCGAACCCGCAATCGCCAGCCGCGCGAACCGGTTCTCACACCTCCGCGCCATCAGCATCATCATCAGGATCAGAGCGGCGTAGATCGCGACGAGCAGCATCATGCCCGTGAAGCCCCACTCTTCGCCGATGATGCTCGCAATGAAGTCGGTATGTTTTTCCGGAACGAAATCGAGCTGACTCTGCGTCCCCTGCATGAAACCTTTGCCCGCGATGCCACCGGCGCCCAGCGCAATTTTCGATTGCGTGATGTGATACCCGGCCCCGAGCGGGTCCATGCCCGGATTGAGAAAGACTTCGATACGCCGCTTCTGATAGCCGTGCATTCCCGACCAGATGGCCGGAAGGGCCGCGACTGCCACGAGCGCACCCAGCGCGAAATAGCGAATCCGCACCCCTGCAAGAAACATCAGCGAAAGCCCGAGCACGACAAAAAGCGCCGCCGATCCGAGATCGGGCTGCTGCAATGTCAAAAGCACGGGTACGCCGATCATCGCCAGCGGCACGAGCGCGGTGCGAAACCTCTGAACCTGATCCGTGGGAAGCCGGAAATAATAACGCGCAAGCGCCGCAACGAGCGCCAGTTTCATGAGTTCGGAGGGCTGAAACGAGATGGCTCCGGCCCCGATCCAGCGCTTAGCGCCAAGCGCTTCGACGCCGATGAACGGAACGAGGACCAACATGAGTAGGGCAATCGCATACGCGGGATAGGCAAGCTTGATCCAGACGTCGAGGCGCACCGTCGCCATGAAAACGACGACGGCCAGCAAAATGAGAAACCGAAGCGTGTGTCGCTCAGCCCACGGCTGGAACGATCCACCCGATGCGGAATAGAGCGTCATGGTGCCGATGCCGGCGAGGAGGCAAGCGATCAAAATGACGGGCCAGTGGATGCGCCACAGCTTCTCGCCGATGCCGAGCGGCTGGCCCGTATTCCACGCGGCATATATAGTTTCCATCATCCCGCCTCGTGAAGATTGCCGCCGCCGGGCGGCTCATCGCTGCCGTCGGCTCCGGACTTGCTGTGATCGCCCGCATCGCGGGCTATGGTCAGCGCCAGGATGTCACGCGCCAGAAGAGCGGCCGCCTCTCCGTCTCCGGCGTGCTCGATGACGGTCGCGATCGCATAGCGCGGTGCTTCTGCAGGCTCATAACCGACAAACAACGCGTGGCCCCGCTTGGACCACTCAACGACGCCCCCGCGCTCAGCCGGCCGTGCGCCGATATCCGACACGCCGGTTTTTCCCGCGACGAGCGGCTTTCCGGCTCCAAGCTTGGCTTTCTCGGCGGAGGCTCCCGCGTCGTTGACGGCCGCGACCATCGCTCGCCTGACGGGTTCGAGCTGGCCGCTGCCGAAGGCCAGCTTTCCGAACGTGGAATCCGCGTTCGTCGTCCCGTCGTGCTTGCGCAGAACCGGCGCAACATCGCGTCCGCTCGCAATGCGCGCCGCCATCCCCGCGAGTTGTAGAGGCGTGGCCTGCATGTAGCCTTGCCCGAGCCCGGTCAGCAGCGTCTCGCCGCCGAACCATCCCGCATTGAGGTTCCCCCTCTTCCAATCCGGGTCGGGAACCACGCCCGCCTTTTCTTCGGCGAGGCCGATATCGCTCGTTGCCCCGAAACCCATCGCACGCGCGGCGTCGGCAATCCGCTTAATGCCGAGCCGTGACGACATCTCGCAGAAAAATACTTCGCACGAAGAGCGGATCGCCTCATGAAGCGTGATGCTACCGTGGCCGGCGGGGTTCGAGCAGCTGTAGACTTGGCCGCGATATTTATATTTGCCCTTGCAAACGATCCGTTCGTCCAACGATACGACGCCCGCCTCAAGTGCCGCGAGTGCCGTCACCACGAGGAATGTCGAGCCCGGTGCGTAAAGTCCGGCGACGGCCCGGTTGAGAAGCGGCTTATCCTCCGATCCGGAGAGCGTCTCCCAATCGGCGACGGATATTCCACCGGCGATCTTCGCCGGATCAAAGCCCGGAACCGACGCCATCATCACGATGTCGCCGGTCGCGACATCGAGCACCACCGCTGCCGCCCGCCGTTCGCGGCGCATGCGGTCGACTGCACGCCGCTGCAGTTCGGCATCGATCGTGAGCGCGACGTCATCCCCGGCCACGGGATCGACCGTCTCAAGATCGCGCACGACGCGTCCGCGCGCATTGACTTCCGATTTTTGCGTTCCTCCGGTGCCGCGAAGATCCGCGTCAAAATCCAATTCCGCGCCGCTCTTGCCGATGCGCATGTCGGGAATACGCGCAACCGCGTCATCGTCGATGCCGAAGCGCTCGACGGCGCCGACAAACCCCACGACATGGCTGAGCGCGGCCCCATCGTGATAACGCCTGCGCCACGCAAAGTCGGTCTTGATGCCCGGCAGGCTCGGCATATAGAGATTGAGCTTCGCCACCTGCTCGAAGGAAAGGTCGGACGCAATTGTGGTCGCCACGTTCCGGCCCCGCTTTCGCGTGCGCGCGACGAGCCGAGCGATCTCATCGTCCGCGAGCGGTACGATATGGGCGACGCGCCTCAGAACACCAGCGACATTCCCGGCGAGAGACGGCGTGATCGTGACGCGGAACATCTCCTGGTTGTCGGCAAGGACACGGCCGAAGACATCGAGAATGCGCCCCCTCTTCGGCGCCAGCACCTGCAGATTGATCCTGTTCTCTTCCGCGAGCGGCGCGTAGCGGCTGGCGTCGCGCACCTGCAGATCGAACAATCGCCAACCAACGAGCGCGAACCCCGCCGCCTGCGCACCGCCGAGCAGGAGACAACGCCGGGTGAATTGGCTCCGTTTACGCCGGTCGTCTTCGGGGGAGCCGGCCATCAATCGCCTCGCCTCAGCCGCACAGCACGGCCGGGTTCGCTGGCCGTACCGAGCACGCCGAAAGCCAACGTGACGAGACACGCCGCTAGCAGTGCAGAGGCGGCGCCGCGGGCATACGGCGCTAAATCCAGCATCTCCAGGAAATAGACCGAAGCCGCGAGCCACGCGAAAACCGTAACCGCCAAGATCACGCCGGCGAAAATCGCCAATTTCCTCACATTCGTCTCGCAACGCAGACGCGAGGCGAAGACGGCAACGACGTAGGTCACGAGATAGACGAGCGCCCAATACCCGAGCGGGCCTTGGGTCAGAACGTCAAGCATCAGACCGGCGAGAAAGACAACCCATTCCGGCAGCCACGCGTCACGATCGAGCGTCCAATACGTGATCGCAACGATCGGCAGAAGCGGCAGCACAAAGCGATCCTCGACGGGAAGTCCCCACGGCAGGATCGCGGCAATCGTCAGCAGCGCGACGGACGCGACAGGCGCCAAGGTGCGAAGCCAACTCATGGATCCGACCTCTCGGCGCTGCGCGGGTCGGCGCGCTTGCTGTCGTCAGCCGGCTTGCGGCTCATGAGATCGTCGGTCAGATGAGCCGAGGGGTCCGTGAAGAAAAGCACGCTGACATAGTCGAGCCGATCGAGATTGGCTCGCAAATCGACGCGCGGCTCGGATGGCGCATCATCCGCCACCACTCCGAGACGAAGGCCGGTAGGAAAAAGCCCTCCGACACCCGATGTCGAAACGTCGTCGCCCGGAGCCACCTTGGCACCGTCCGCAATATACATCAGGCGCGGCCGCGAGCTGTTGTCGCCGGCCAGGATCGCCCGCACGCCTTTCGGACCGACAAGCACCGGAATGCGGCTGTTGAGGTCGGTCGCCAAAAGCACGCGCGCGGCATCCGGACCGATGTCGACAATGCGCCCGACGAGGCCATCGGCGTTGATGACGGGATAGCCGCATTCGACCTTGCGCTTGCGGCCCGCATCGATCGTGACGTTGTGTACGAACGACCCGCTCGAATCCGCAATCACCCGGCCCGTTACGAAGTCGAGCTTTTGCTCCGGCACGACCCTCGCGAGCGCTTCGAGGTCGGCGAGCTTCGTTTCCAGGCGCCGCGCCCGCCATTCCCAATTCCCAAGCCGCCGATTTTCTCGCTTGAGGCGTTCGAGTTCGCCCTGAAGCTCGACCTGCGTCGAGATCGTTCGTCCCATTTCGCGGATCGGTGCGATCGGAACCATCGCGGTCTTGAGCACCGGCGTCAGCCAAGAAGCGATTTGCCAGCGCACGTTGGCCAGCATGCTGTGATCGAGCCGGCTGAGCAGCATCAGGCCGCAGGAAACGAAAATCAGAAAAAGCAATATCGGGCGCAGACGCCGCCCCTGCGCCGCGGTGTCACCGCGCCTGAAAAAGAGTTGACCTTCCTTGAGGCGCGCCATTGCGATTTTCCGCTGCTCTCAAAAACAAACGTCGATCCAAGCTCAAGGCTTGATCAAAAGATGCTCGCGCTCTTTCAGCGTCTGCAGGATCGCCGCCGAGCCGGCAATGACACACTGTTCCGGCAGCTCGGGTAAATGAATTTTGACGCCGATCCGCCGCTCGAACTCCTGATCGAGCTTCGAGAGCTTCGCTCCGCCGCCCGACAAATGGATGCCGCGCTCGCATATGTCCGTCGAAATCTCCGCCGGAAGATCCTCGATGGTATGTTGGATGAATTCGGCAATTCTCTCGATCGGCGCTTCCAGCGCTTCCGCGATATCCTGCGGACCGAGCACCACCGTCTTCGGCTTGCCCTCGCGGATCTCACGGCCGCGAATGAAGATCTCCGCGGTTTCGCCGTTAACGACGCGCGACGCCGAGCCAGCCTCGATCTTGATGCGTTCGGCGTTGGCTTCGCCGATCAGAAGTTGGTGGCGCCGCCGCACGTAGCGAATGATGGCTTCGTCCATCGCGTTGCCGCCGCAGCGGATCGAGCTCGCCAGCACGACGCCGCCCAACGACAGCACGGCGACATCCGTCGTACCGCCGCCGATATCGACGACCATCGATCCCTTGGGCTCGTCGATCGGCAGCCCGGCGCCGATGGCGGCCGCCACGGGTTCCTCGACCAGATAGACCTTCCGGGCCCCTGCCGACATGGCCGTCTCGTAGACGGCGCGCCGCTCGACGGGCGTTGCGCCCGCAGGCACGCAAATCAAGATGCGCGGCCGAATGAATTCAAAGAGCGATTTCGTCCGGCCGATGAATTGCCGAAGCATCTCTTCGGTCGCGACGAAATCGGCGATGACGCCGTCGCGCAGGGGCTGGATCGTCTCGATGCTTTCCGGCGTGCGGCCGACCATCTGCTTGGCCTTCTCGCCGACAGCCAGCACCTCGCGCACCCCGCCTTTCGAGCGAATGGCGACCACGGAAGGCTCGTTCAGCACCACACCACGCCCAGCGACGTAAACGAGAGTGTTTGCCGTGCCGAGATCAATGGCAATGCTGTCGGAGAATATGCTTCTGACGCCTAGCCCAAACATCCGTGAATTCCGGCCCATCCAAGTCGCCCAGCTTATGGGACGCACGGCGTTAATCAAGGTCGCCTCCCGTCGAGAGCGAGGCGAGTGCCCGAATGGTTACCGGTCACGACGACCTACATACACAGACAACCACGAGCGGGGTAGCATGCAAAGATTGTGGCACGCTGCCCCGATGAAAGTTCCACTAAAAACGGGCTTCAGTCTAACCGGCCTGCTGGGCCTGCGCCGTTTTCTGCCGCTTCACGACAAGCTTGTTGAGAGCCGAGACGTACGCCCGGGCCGATGCGACGAGCGTATCCGGATCGGCGGCCCGCCCGGTCACAGCCCGGCCGTCTTCCTCAAGACGAACGGACACCTCGGCTTGCGCATCTGTGCCCTCGGTCACCGCATGCACCTGGTAGAGTTCGAGCCGGGCGTTGTGCGGCAGGAGCTGTTTGATGGCATTGAAGGTGGCGTCAACCGGACCGTTGCCGACGCTCTGCACCGTCTTTGATTGCCCATTGATATCGAGCGTCAGCGTCGCCGACTGCGGACCCATCGTTCCGGCGATGACCGTCAACGCCGAGACCTTGACGCTGTCGTTCATGTGCGCGACGCCGTCGTCGACGAGCGCTTCGATATCTTCGTCGTAAACATGCTTCTTCTTGTCTGCGAGCGCCTTGAAGCGATTGAAGGCATCTTCCATCGCGTTGTCGCCGAGATTGTAGCCGAGTTCTTTCAGCTTCGACTTGAAGGCTGCGCGGCCCGAGTGCTTGCCCATGACGAGAGACGATTTGCCGACGCCGACAGATTCTGGCGTCATGATCTCGTAAGTCTCGGTGTTCTTCAGAACGCCATCCTGGTGAATGCCGCTCTCGTGCGCAAAGGCATTCCGGCCGACGATCGCCTTGTTGTACTGCACAGGGAAGTTCGTCACGGCCGAAACAAGCTTCGATGCGCGCGACAGCATCTCGGTTTGAATGCCCGTATGATACGACAGCAGATCGTGGCGCGTGCGGATCGCCATGACGATCTCTTCCAGCGCGGCGTTACCCGCCCGCTCGCCGAGACCGTTGATCGTGCATTCGATCTGCCGCGCGCCCGCGCGGACACCTGCCAGCGAGTTCGCGACCGCGAGGCCGAGATCGTCATGGCAATGGGTCGAGATGACGACCTTGTCCATGCCCGGAACGCGCGTCTTCAGCATCGTGATGAGATCGAAATATTCTTCCGGCAGCGCGTAGCCGACGGTGTCGGGAATATTGATCGTCGTCGCGCCGGCTTTGATGGCCGCCTCGCAGACGCGGCACAGATAGTCGTGCTCGGTCCGGGTGGCATCCATCGCGCTCCACTCGACATCGTCGGTGTAGCCCCGCGCCCGCGTCACCGAAGCGACGACACGCTCATAGACCTGCTCCTGCGTGAGCTGGAGCTGATGCTGACGATGCAGCGGCGACGTCCCGATGAACGTATGAATGCGGCCGCGCTTCGCTGGCTTGATCGCCTCGCCCGCCCGGTCGATATCGTTGAAGTTCGCCCGCGCCAGTCCGCAGATCACCGACTGCTTCGCAAGCTTGGCGATCTCGGTCACCGCCTCGAAATCACCTTCCGACGCAATCGGAAACCCCGCTTCGATGATGTCGACACCCATTGTGTCGAGAAGCTCCGCGACCTGCAGCTTCTCCTCGAAGGTCATCGTCGCGCCGGGGCACTGCTCGCCGTCGCGCAGAGTTGTATCAAAAATGATGATTTTGTCGTCTACGCGCTCCGGCTCCGCCGGCGCGTCATGGGTTCGGGACGTCATTTGCTTCTCATCCTTTGCCGGGCGACCTCTCGGGTCAGCCACTCAATCGCTCTCAAGCTCGTAAGTCCTGGCCATCCAATCCCCTGGGCACCGACCCGGCGGATAGCCGGGCGTCATGCGGCCCAGGGGCCAATAAGGAGGAGCGAAAGCAGGAGCTTGGGCGCAAAAGAGCCGCCGCGCGTGCTCCTCACAGGCGCAAAAGAAACGGCGATGTCGGTCGCGCACGCCATCAAGGCATCAAATCCAAGAAAAACCGGCCATTGGCCCAGTCTGGCGTGAATAACCGATCTGCCCCCCGAAAATCAAGCCGTCCGACGGTCGCGCGTCCGGATCGGCGAAAAATCCGGCTTCCGCAGCGGCTCGCTGAAGTCCACGAAAGACGGATTTGCCCGGGCTTTCGCGTTTATTAATCCCAAGCCAGTCGTTTATGAAACAAAGCCAACATTGATCGGACGCAATTTCCCCCGAGCGCTTGACAGATTAAGTCGTACTAAGGTTGTCCATGGAGAAGACCCAGTGACTGTCGCCGTAAATCCCACGTCCAACGCCACGACCTACACGCCGGCAGCCATAGCACTGCATTGGATTATGGCATTACTGATCGCCGCGGTTTTCACCGCAATCGAACTCAAGGGCTACTATCCGAAAGGCAGCGAAACCCGCAGCCTGCTTGGGTCGATCCACATGATGCTCGGCATCACGGTATTGTTGCTGGTGATCGTCCGCATCGGGATTCGGACGTCAAATTCTGCGCCGCCCATCGTCCCGACCCCAGCTCTCTGGCAGACCGCTCTCGCGCGCCTCATGCATCTGACGCTCTACGCCGCCATGATCGGGATGCCGTTGCTCGGCTGGACGATGGTAAGCGCCGGCGGTCACTCGGTTCCTTTTTACGGGCTCTCCCTTCCGCCGATTATCGGCACGGACAAGGCCCTCGCCCACAATTTGGAAGAAATCCACGAGTTCATCGGCAACGCGCTCTATTACGTCATCGGCCTGCACGCCGTTGCCGCCCTGGCGCACCACTACCTGTTCCGGGACAACACGCTCGTCCGGATGCTGCCTCATCGCCTCTGACGCAATCGCATCAGATGTTGAGAACACCTTCCGCAATGCGCACGGCGTAGCCGCCGATCCTGACGCCGTCGAGCTTGCCGCGCGCGACCGACATCGTGATCGAAATGGCGCTCGGACGCCCCATCTCGAAACCTTGCTCGATTGCCCGCTTGTGCGTGCCGTCGGGAGGCGCATCGAAAGCCTGAATGACGTAGGCGAAACTTGCGGCGGCCGACCCTGTTGCGGGATCTTCCGGCACGCCGAGATCCGGTGCGAACATGCGCGCATGAAACGCCGACTGCGTGCGAACGCATTGCCGGGTGTAGAGATAGACGCCCTGCACCCCTCGGTCCGCAAAGGCGCGCGCCCAGTGCTGCGGCGCGATCCTCACCTTTGCCATCGCTTCGAGATTGGCGACGGGAACGAATGCAAAAACCGGGACGCCCTTGAGCAGCACCGGCTTATGGTTTTCGAATCCGATCTCGTTGGAAATCAAACCGACCGCCGCTGAGATCTCTTCAGGCTCAGAGAGGGGTTCGGGTGCGCTCCAAACTCTCGGAGCATCGAACTCGCCGAATGTCGCGCCGCCGCCCGGCATGCGGACGCCGACGCGAATGCTGCCGACCTCCTCTTCCAGCGCGATGATTGCGTCGCCGTGGCCATTGCCGAGAGGCGCACGAAGCTCCGCCAGAAGCACGGCTGTCCCAAGCGTCGGATGGCCAGCGAACGGTAGCTCGCGGCTTGGCGTGAAAATACGGATCCGCGCCGTATGTCCCGGGCTCGTCGATGTCAGGACGAAAACGGTTTCCGAGAGATTGAACTCCCGCGCGATCGTCTGCATTTCCGACGAACTCAGACGATCCGCCCCGAGCACGACGGCAAGCGGATTGCCGCCGAACGGCCGCTCCGTGAAAACATCCAGGATATGATAGGTGAGCGCCATCGCGCGCCGTTCTCCCCGCTGTTCGCCACGCAGCGAAGGTCCGCGCGAGCGGCCGCACCATGCGGCAAGCCTCCGCTCACGCCAAGCCCTTTTTCCGCCCAAACGGGGTCGTCAGCGCGCGACCAAAAGTGCTTCGAGCAGCGCCCGCGCATAGGGCAGCATCTTCAGGTGTTCGAGATCGTCGAGCCGCCCGACCGGAATGACGGCTTCGAGCTCAGGGTCTTCTAATCCCGCATTATGTTGCTCGACGCGGGAAACGAACTCCTCAGCCGTCATCGGCGAATAGAAGGGAACGGCAAAACACAATTGCGCGTCCGACCGGATAACGATGAACCCGTCCTCGCGCTGAAATGCGTTTCCAGCTTCGCCGATTTCTTCGTCGATCTCCCGCTCCACACTGCGGCCGATATCGACCGTCCCGTCATCACCGACGTCGCGCTCGTCGATGAACCCCGACGGCAGGTAGGCGAAGCCGGAGTTGACGTTGCCCGGCCGCTGCAGGACCAGCATGAATTGCCGGTCGGACGAGCGAATGAGCGCGGAACCGAACCCGTCGATAACGCCGGCCTCGGGAAACCCCTGCGCCCGCCAATAAAGATAGCTTTTGAAATCGGTTCGAATGAGCGAAGCCTGAAGCTCACTGCCGATCGTTCGAACATCGTCGATGAGGTGCACGATGCCGTTGAAGTAGGATGGATTGGCTGTCTTCGCCTCTAGCCAGTGCGCATCGATCTCGCGGGTGTACTTGTCTGCAAACGGCCAACCGTCGCCTCCAACCGTCAGCACGCAATTCGATACGACTTTCACGCCGTTTTCGTGCGGAAAGCCGCCGTCTGAAAGCACCTGCATTCTCACCTTCGCAATTGGCCGGAGGGATGGAAGAAGGGCGCGGCAGCCACAATTAAGTCTCCGTCTGATCAAAAGCCTCGCTTGCGTTTCCGATGGAAACTCAAATGCTCAAATCGCCGATATCGCGGACGATTTTAATGCGGGCTTCCTCGCACACAAATTCGCTTCGGCCTTCGGTTCAGCCAAGTTTCGTCATGACGCGGCCAAGATTCGACAGCCATATGTCATTAACGACAGCGTCGCTGGGGGGCGACAGTCAAGATCTCCCAGTACCTCATGGCCGGTTTCAGTTCCTGGTGTTGCACCAGGACACATTCGGCGAGGTACGGTGATGATCAGCATGCCTCCCGATGAAAAAATCATCGGGCCCGCATTGGCACCTGTAGCCACATGCGAGCCCCGCCGAATCCGAAGATGCCGCGTGAGCGGCAATATTCGGAAACGGGCGGCAGAGGTCCCCGCTCCTCTGCCGCCCGCGTTAGTCCCGGCCATGCGTCCGCAAGGGCGAAGGTTGGATATGACGTGGACCGCCCGCGCTGCCGCACGTAAACCCTCCCCAAGAGCGCGTCAGCGCGGGTTGGTTCCCGTTTCATCATCCAGCGGCCGCATCTCACGCGCCGCCTTTCCCCGCCACGTCATCCCGGCGCAGGCCGGGATCCATCCAGACAGGCTTGGTCCCATCCTTACTTTCGGCTCGGAACGATCCTCCCCCGCCTTCGCCGGGATGACGCCGATTGAGTCCGGAACGACTCAACGCAGCCGTTCCACCCTGGCGGCCACCCGAAAAGACGTCGATGGTCGCGGGAATCCAAAATAAAAAACGCGGCAGCCACCGAGCCACCGCGTTTTTTGATTCAAGTGCCGGGCGCCGAAACGCCGCCGGTCAGTTCTTGCCCTTATCCACAAGCTTGTTCTTGCCGATCCACGGCATCATCGCACGAAGTTTCGCGCCCACTTCCTCGATCTGATGCGCGTCGTTCAAGCGCCGCGTCGCCTTGAAGTTCGGCTGACCCGCCTTGCACTCGAGCATCCAGTCGCGCGTGAAGCGGCCGGTCTGAATGTCCGCCAGCACACGCTTCATCTCGGCTTTCGTCTCCGGCGTGATGATCCGCGGCCCCGTCTGGTACTCGCCGTACTCGGCGGTGTTCGAGATCGAGTAGTTCATGTTGGCGATGCCGCCCTCATAGATGAGGTCGACGATCAGCTTCACCTCGTGGAGGCATTCGAAATACGCCATCTCCGGCGCGTAGCCCGCTTCGACCAGCGTCTCGAATCCGGCGCGGATCATTTCGACGAGACCACCGCAGAGAACCGCCTGCTCGCCGAACAGGTCCGTCTCGCATTCCTCGCGGAACGTCGTCTCGATCACGCCCGAACGGCCGCCGCCGATTGCCGACGCATACGAGAGGAAGAGGTCGTGCGCGTTGCTACTCTTGTCCTGATGGACCGCGATGAGGCACGGCACGCCGCCGCCCTTCTGATACTCGCCGCGAACCGTATGACCGGGCCCCTTCGGCGCGATCATGCCGACGTCGAGATCGTCGCGCGGCTCGATCAGGTTGAAATGCACGTTGAGGCCGTGCGCGAAAAGAAGCGCCGCGCCCTTCTTCATGTTGGGCTCAAGATGCTCTTTGTAGATGTCCGCCTGCAACTCATCCGGCGTCAACATCATGATGACGTCGGCCCACTTTGCGGCATCGGCGACTTCCATCACCTTGAGGCCGGCCTGCTCCGCCTTCTTTGCCGAAGGAGAACCTTTGCGAAGCGCGATGACGATATCCTTGACGCCGGAATCCTTCAGGTTCAGCGCATGCGCATGCCCCTGGCTGCCATAGCCGACCACCGCGACTTTTTTCGATTTGATGAGGTTGATGTCGGCATCACGATCGTAATAGACGCGCATGGGCGGCCTTTCGGGTTCCCCGGTCGAAATCGTTCGTCGGGCTGGGTTGAAAGCAAGAGGCAGCGGAAAGCGCGCCCCGGAAATCAGGCCGGAACCTACAGAGATCGGAATGAGGATTCAACGGCCCCGGGGTGCTACCGACTGCCCTAAAGCCGAATATCCGGCGACCGCCATTATTCCGAGGCTCAGGCGAACCGTTAACCGAACCCTAACTCGAAACCGCCAGAGTTTTAGCGCCAAGACGCATCGTTGGGATCAATGCCGTGCGCACCGTCGTGATATCGGGTATTTTGCTTGCGGCCGCTGCACTTGCCGGCTGCGGAAATAGCACCCCCGTCGTCCCGGCCGGTCCGGTCGAACGCGGTATTTTTATTTCCTCCGGCGATTGCGCCGCCTCCGAAAAGCTCACCATCGACCAATGCGGCCAGCTGATCGACAAAGCCGTTGCATTGCATCAAGCTCGCGCGCCAGCCTACAAGACGCTCGCGGCCTGCACCGCTGCAGAGGGCCGTGACCGCTGCGCCAAGGGCCTCGATGACAAGTATCACCCGAACGTCGAAGCGTTCCTTGTAACGTTCGGGAACCAACCAAACGCGTTGCCTCTCTACGGCACGTCCGACGGCTCCGTCGGCTTCAAAGACCTCGACAATCGGAAGTTCGCCATCAATGGCAACGGCTATACCGTCTCGGATTCGGCCCAGGCTCTCGCCCATGAGAATGCGAGAAAAGGCTGATCCGAAGCCATCAGATCATGTCGCGAATGATCGGCCATAGCGACGCCACCAGCGCCACCGCCATCGCGACATTGAAAATGCGCATCGACCGGGCATTCTGCAGAAGTGGACGAAGCGACGCGCCGAAGAACGCCCAGCTCGAAGCCGATATCGACGAAATGAGCAGGAAAACCAGCGACAGGATCGTCACGTCAGCCGACAGACGATCGGGCGCGACGTAGTTCGCCGCGACGCTCAAGCATACCATCCAGCCTTTCGGATTGACCCACTGGAAGAGCGCGGCCTCGATGAACGTCATCGGCCGCGCCTCATCGCCGATGATCGGATCGGTGGAGCCCGCCGTCGCGATACGCCACGCAAGCCACAGAAGATAGCCGACGCTGACGATGCGCAACACCTCGTAAAGCGGCGGAAAAAGCGAAAATACGCGCCCAATTCCAAGCCCGACCGCCAGCATCATGATCGTGAATCCGATCACCACGCCGAGAATGTGCGGACGCGTCCGGCCGAAGCCGAAATTCACACCCGACGCCAGCAGCATCGTATTATTCGGACCAGGCGTCATGCCCGCCACGAACGCGAACGTGATCAGCGATAGAACGAGTTCTTGAGACATCTTTCATCGGCAGCGCGGTAAGCCGCCTGCTCTCCAAAACCGGTAACACTAAATGGGATGGCGAATGGAACCGGTCAGCCGACCGCGCCGCGCCCGATCGCCGCGATGCCGGTGCGCGAAACCTCGACGAGTCCCAGTTCCGACATCAGCTGAATGAACGTCTCGATCTTCGATGACTTGCCGGTCACTTCGAACACGAAATGCTCGGTCGACGTATCGACGACCTTGGCGCGAAAAATCTCGGCAAGCCGCAGCGCTTCGATACGCTTTTCGCCCTTGCCGCCGACTTTCACCAGCGCCAGCTCACGCTCAATCGAGGCGCCCTCTTCCGTCAGGTCGCGGACGCGATGAACCGGAACGAGACGTTCAAGCTGTGTTTTGATCTGCTGGATCACCGCTGGCGTCCCGTTCGTCAAAATCGTGATGCGCGACAGGTGCCGCTCATGCTCGACCTCGGTCACCGTCAGAGACTCGATGTTGTATCCTCGCCCCGCAAAAAGCCCGATGACCCGCGCCAGCACGCCCGGCTCGTTGTCGACAATGACGGATAGCGTCCGCGAGACGATCTCCTGCGAGCGCGAGGGACTTGGATAGTGTGACTGCTGCTTCAAGGGTTCGGACATCGTCGGTCTCTTTGGGCTCAAACGAAACTTTCAACCAGGGTGTGGCCGGTTGCATAATCGGGGATGCTCCACGGCTCGGCAAGGGCCGCCTCCCGCCACGCAACAAAGGCGGGATGCGCGAGAACGGCGTCCATGTAGGCGCGCGTCGATTCCCGAACGGGAATTTGATAGCTGTCGAAGCGTGTAACGACCGGCACGTACATGGCGTCGGCGGCCGAGAATGCGCCGTAAAGAAACGGCTTTCCGCCGCCAAAACGGTTGCGCGCTTCCGACCAGATATCCTCGACCCGATCGACGCTTGCGCGGAGGGCTTCCGTGATGTGTGGCGTCGCGAAGCGCGCGCCGAGGTGCATCGGGCAACCGGCCCGCAAGGCCTGAAAACCGGAATGCATTTCGTGAGAAACCGAGCGCGCGTGCGCACGGGCCCCGGCGTCACGCGGCCAGATCGCCAAATCCGGCAGCGCGTCGGCCAGATATTCAATGATGGCGAGGCTTTCCCAGACCGCTACTTCCCCGTCGATCAGCACCGGGACTTTCCCTGACGGAGAATACTCCAGCACCCGGCCGCGGCTCTCCGGTGTCCGCAGCGGAATGATGATTTCCTCGAACGGAACGCCGAACGCTGACAGCACCATCCATGGCCTGAGCGACCACGAAGAATAGAGCTTGTTGGCGATGACGAGCCTCAACATAGCTATTTGTTGTCGCCTGCCGCATCGTCGTCGGAGTCGTCGGCCTTTTTCGGCGGAAATATAGCCTTCAGGAAGATCGGCATGCCGTCCTTGTCGACCATCTTCTTAAAGGCTTCGGCCTTCTTGACGGAAATTTTGTACGCCGAGAAAGCAGCAACGAACCTCGCACCCATGCCGCGGGCGATATCTTCCGGCGCCGGTGTTCCCATCCGGACCCGATCCGCTTGTGGGATGCGCGCGTAGATCTGCGCCAGCACTTGGCTGTGCATGTAGTCCTGGGCCATGCACGACTCGAGCCCCGGCGAGAATTCGCTGGCGAGCATTTGCGTCCGGTAGCAAGCGTCCAGAAACTTCAGAACGCCAGCCGAACCTTCCCGCTGATGCAGCACTGCGAGCCGCCGCGCGGCATCCTTGATGTTGGCGACGTGGTCCCAGGTCTCCTTCGCAACCGACGTGTGCGGCATGGCGCAGAGCGTCATTGCAAAAACAGCGATGACGGCCGCGACCAGTCCGAAACCCGATCCCCCGCGCTTATTCAAACCAGAACCTTTCCTTCGTCGCCGATCGCGTGCTCGACCTCTTCTTCAGAGATATTCTCGCCAAGCAGCATCTCGTTGTGCGCCTTCCCCGACGGAATCATCGGGAAGCAGTTCGCAAGTTTCGCAACCCGGCAATCGAAGATCACAGGGCCCTTGGTATTGATCATCTCGTGTATCGCATCGTCGAGATCCGCGGGATGCTCGCAACGCATGCCTGTCCAGCCGTAGGCTTCCGCGAGCTTCACGAAATCCGGCAAAGCTTCCGTATAGCTTTCGGACAGCCGGTTGCCGTGAAGAAGCTGCTGCCATTGCCGCACCATGCCCATGTACTCGTTGTTCATGATGAAAACCTTGACCGGCAAGCGGTACTGAACCGCCGTCGAGCATTCCTGAATGTTCATCAGGATCGACGCGTCGCCCGCAACGTCGATCACGAGCGACTTCGGGTGCGCAAGCTGTACGCCGATCGCCGCGGGCAATCCATAACCCATCGTGCCCAGTCCTCCGGAGGTCATCCAGTGGTTCGGCTCCTCGAAGTGAAGGAACTGCGCCGCCCACATTTGATGCTGTCCGACCTCAGTCGTGAAGTACGTGTCGCGATTCTTCGTCAACTCATAGAGCCGCTGACACGCATATTGCGGCATGATGATGTCTTTGGAGTTTTTGTAGGAAAGCGATTTCTTCCCGCGCCAGCCTTCGATCTGCTTCCACCATCCCTTGTGCGCGGCCTTGTCGAGCACCGGCGCCTTTGCCTTCCAGATGCGCAGCATGTCTTCGAGCGCGTAGGCGCAATCGCCGATGATCGGAATATCGACCATGATATTCTTGTTGATTGAAGATGGATCGATATCGACGTGGATCTTTTTCGAGTCCGGCGAAAACGCATCGACGCGGCCCGTGATACGATCGTCGAAGCGTGCGCCGATGTTGATCATCACGTCGCAGTCGTGCATCGCGAGGTTGGCTTCGTAGGTGCCGTGCATGCCGAGCATCCCGAGCCACTGCTTGTCGGACGCCGGATAAGCGCCGAGCCCCATCAGCGTCGACGTGATCGGATAGCCCGTGAGTTGCACGAACTCGCGTAAGAGCTGGCTCGCCTTCGGACCTGAATTGATCACGCCGCCGCCGGTGTAGAATACAGGCCGCTTGGCGTTCGCGATCAGATCGACGGCGTCGCGCACCGCGGGCTGATCCGGCTTCAGCTTCGGCCGGTAGGTCTTGTGCTGGATGTTCGACGGTCCGACATAGTTGCCGGTCGCGAACTGGATGTCCTTCGGAATATCGACGACGACCGGACCGGGACGGCCCGTGCGCGCGATATGAAACGCTTCGTGCAGAACGCGTGCGAGATCGTTGACGTTCTTCACCAACACATTGTGCTTCGTGCATGGCCGCGTGATACCGACCGTATCGCACTCCTGAAACGCATCGTTGCCGATGAGGTGCGTCGGCACCTGGCCTGTGATGCAGACGAGCGGAATGGAATCCATCAGTGCGTCCGTAAGGCCGGTCACCGCGTTGGTCGCGCCCGGTCCCGACGTCACGAGGCAGACGCCGACCTTGCCGGTCGAACGCGCATAACCTTCAGCGGCGTGCAGCGCCCCGCCTTCTTGGCGGACGAGGATATGCCGAACCTTCTCCTGCTGGAAAATCTCGTCATAGATCGGGAGAACGGCGCCACCCGGATATCCGAAAATGGTTTCGACGCCTTGGTCGGCCAGCGCAGTCATTACGATCTCCGCGCCGGTCATCGTGCGTGCCATTGAACACTCCTCTGCGAGCCGCCAGCCCGCCAGTCACTGCGAAAGTTCGGGGAACCTAAGAGCGCCACCTTAAATGGTCAACGCTAACGCTGAATAAATGCGAAAATATCGCGCATTGAACTTTCCATTTCTTTCGCTTCGATGGGATTCCACGAAATCATATGACTTTTAAGCCAAGTCTCCTGGCGTTTGACGTATTGGCGCGTTTCGGCCTGTGCCAGGGCGGCGGCCTCCGCCGATCCGATCTCGCCGTCAAGAAGTTGAAGGAGCGGTCGCACACCGATCGCCCGCATCGCCGGCAAGGCGGGGTCGAGTTGCATCTCCGACATCGCCCGCACTTCCTCGACCGCGCCGTCGCGCATCATCTCGCCGAAGCGTGCGTTTGCACGGGCGTGAAGCAAGGCCCGGTCGACCCGGATGACGAAGCGCACCGTGTCCGCTTCATTCAGAACAGGCTCGCCCTTCAGGTCTTGCCACTCGGAAAGCGACCGCCCCGTCGATTGCATCACTTCGAGCGCCCGCACGATCCGCTGGGTATCGGACGGCGCGAGACGCGCCGCCATCACCGGATCGCGCGCCTGGAGCTCGTTGTGTAATGCCCCTGCCCCGAGCCGCTCGGCCGCGCCGCGCCAATGTTCGCGAACATCATCTCGAACGTCCGGAATCGGGGAAAGTCCTTCAAGCAGAGCCTTGAGGTAGAGGCCCGTGCCGCCGACGATGATCGGACGCCGGCCCTCGCCTCGGGCGCGTGCGATAGCCGCAGCCGCGTCGCGAACGAAGCGGCCCGCGGAATAAGCCTCATTGGCTGAAACAAACCCATAGAGCGCGTGCGGAACACGCGCTTCGTCCGCCGCAGCGGGACGCGCAGTCAGAACGCGCAGCTCCCGATAGACCTGCATGCTGTCGGCATTGATGATCGTGCCGCCGGTGCGCTCCGCAATCGCCAACGCCAACGCCGACTTGCCGCTCGCCGTGGGACCGGCGATCAGGATGGGCCTCAGATCTGATTGGACGCTGCTCATGAAGACGCCTCCTAGCGCTGCGGCACTAGGAGGCGCAAGTGAGACGGTAGAATTCCGGTCCCGCGGGACCTAGTAGCTGACCTTCAGGCGCGCGCCCCACACGGCCGCATGGTCGACCTCGGCGACTGCACCGGGGTTCCAGAAGTACTGGAAATCCGGAGCCAGCGTGACGCCATTCCTGATCTGCGCGACATAGTTAAGTTCCAAAACGGATTCATACGTCGCCGAAAAGTCGGGGTCCGGCGAGTGAAGAAGATCTTTGGAGATCTGGCCATAACCGAATGCGGCGCCGAACACATCCTTTTCGCGGCCCGGCACGAAGCCCGAGAACAGAACGCCGGTATCGAAATAGAAATCCATCGGGCTGCGATCCGAGGGGCTGCCGGAGATGCGGCCGAAGACGCTCACGCCCTTCTCGTCGCCACCCTTCCAGATCTGCTGGTCGATGATGCCGTAGATGCCGTAGTCGCTGTCCACCAAGGCGCCGTTTTTGAAGTCCGTGTAAATGCCTTCAGGCGCATTGAACTGCTTCCAGCCACCGACCTTGACAGTCCCCGGCAGACCGACGTCGTACTTGTAGGCGCCCTCGAGGATCATCAACTCGCCGTCGCCGAAGCGGAAGTCCGTACCGTGCCGGTTGTCCTTCTGCGGATCAACGGCGAAAGGGTCGGCAGGGCTGCCGTTGAATACGGCGCCCATCAGGGTCAGGTTGTCGTTAGGCGTATACTGAACGCGCACGCCCATCGAGGTCAGCGGATATCCGGGACCACCTTGGATCGTGTTGGACGCCAGGATACCCGGCCATCCGAACGTGCCGTTGAGGAAAACGGCTGCCGTATCGCTGACGAAGAATTCCGTGTCGGCAGCGATCGACCCGATCTTCACTTTCACCTTGTCGTTGAAAAGCGACTGCTCAAGCCACAACTCGTCGAGGCGAACCGTTTCAAAGCCTTCGAGGTTGCTGACTGCGAAAATGCTGCCCGTCTTGTTCGTCGGCCCATCGCCGTGGACGTAGAAGGCGTTGGCGTGAAGGACTGCGCCCTTCCAGCCGACGAGCTTCTCAAGGTCGAGGTCGACGTAGGTTTCAAGCAGCCCATTATACGTCGAGCCGCGGGAGAGGCCGCCCGACGTGACGTTGTAGTATTCCCCGTTGTAGTTGATGCCGTATTTGATGCCGGCAGCAGACATCGTAGCGCGTGCGGCGTCATAGGGCAGATCGGCAGCGATCGACTCGTCCGGAACACCGATGTCCGGCTTGTCCTCGGCTTTGAGCGCGGTCGCAGTCAT
This sequence comes from uncultured Pseudomonadota bacterium, assembly GCA_963789775.1. Taxonomy (GTDB): domain Bacteria; phylum Pseudomonadota; class Alphaproteobacteria; order Rhizobiales; family Hyphomicrobiaceae; genus Hyphomicrobium_B. The sequence continues at coordinate 882,761 of CAWBLX010000005.1, read as the reverse complement.
CAGCGACGCAAACGCAAAAACCGGCACAACCCCGCTCACAAATCTTGATTTCATTCCAATTCCCCAATAGCGCCGTCGCCCGCAGCCTGAAAGAATTCAGGCGCCAATGCCTCGGCAATCGAACCCAATCCCCGGCCCAACACGAAGGAAAAGAAGATACTTGACGCGTCTAGTCAACATTAGAATACAGTTTTGTAACATTGCCTCCTCTTGGCACATCCAACTGTTGCCGATCTGCAATTCGGACGGCGATGTCCAACCAATAGTCCACCGACGCTCGGGAATTTTTCCCTTCCTTGCGGGCGCCGCCGGCAAACCGCGAAGCAGATACTAGAGGCGAATCATTCCGAGGAAATATCTGCTTCGCCGCGCGTCTTGTCCGCGAATGGCCACTCTCGTCCCGTCCAGCGCTGCCAGACTTCCGACATGCGGGGCGAGAGCCGCCTCCAAGCCTGTCGAACTTCAGTCTCGACGCGCGCCTTCACGATGCGCCCATAGCGCCAAGCCCACGATGCGCGGATCTGAGCGTAGAGCGCATCCTTCCACGGCACGAACCAATTGTAGGCCCGCGCGAACCAGCCGATCTGCATCAGCGACGGCTTCGTCAGAATGAAAATGCGCGCGATGAGCGCGGTCGACGCCACCTTGGCGCCGAGGAACAAAAGTGTAGCCGACACGAAATGCTCGTTCGCGAGCAGCCAGACCGCCAGCAATTTGAGCGGCACCAGGATAGACGTCGGCAGCGCCAGCGCGACGAGCGCCGCGTAAGGCGGCAGGCGCGCGAGCAGCTGCTCGACCGCCGCGATCGGCGCAAATTTCGCGAGCCGGCCGAGAAGGTCCGAAAGCGGCCGCCAGCCCCACTCTTCGAACAGGATGATGAGCGCTGCCGTGATATTGAGAGCCGCGATCAGCGGTCCGCGCAAGATCCTCCAAGCCGTTCGGAGAAGCTCACGCACGGTCCAGATCGCAATGACCGTCCCGCGCCAAAGGGCGCTCAACACCTTCTGGGCCGTCGCTCGAAAATCGTCAGTGTCCAATCGTTTATACCCGGTGAGGCTCGCGAACCGCTGCAAAGATGAGAGTGTAACACCCAGTCCTGAACCGGGGATAAGTTTTGCCGTCCGTTCGCGGGCCGCGCGTCAAATCGGCACTTGAGACCTCCTTCGCTCTATTCTATACATTTCGCGTAAACAACATGCCGCGTGGACTCGCCGCGAAGCGTCTCGACGCTGAAGTGACGACAGTGGCGCCCTAACGAAATCGAGGTGAGCCGGAGGTTTTCCTGGAAGGGCCGAAGGCAAAGCTCGTGCTAACCCCGAGGCGGGTCTCCCGGCCCTTGTCTCGGGGTTAGCTTTTTGCAAAACGCAAAATCAGCAACGACCATGGCGACCCCGAGCGGTCTTGCGGCTATCCTGAGCGGGATGAAACGCGCCTGAAAGTCACGACGAGGAAGCCATGAATGGCGTACCTGCTTGAGGAACATCCGCCGGCCTCTTCGATCTCGGGCGGCAAGCACACATACCTCGGCAACGGCGACGTCTTCGTTGGCCGCGCCCTCGCCATCCGCTTTGCGACGCATGACGAAGCCGAGACGAAACGTGCGAAACTCCCCAACCCCGACAACTGGATCATCGTCCAGGATTGATCCAGCCGTCATCCCGGCGAAGGCCGGGATCTATCCAATCCGGCGATACGTCGTCCAGATCAATCCGTTCCGATCCGCTCCAACACCTCTTCATCATCCGACGGATCGAACCGCGGCGGCAACTCGCCGGCTTCTTCAAGCGCGTGCGCCAGATCTTCCCGCGCCTTCTCCGCCTGCCGCTGTCGCGCCCAGAGGCTCGCGTAAAGCCCGTTCTTCGCGATGAGCTCGCCGTGCGTCCCCTGCTCCGCGACGCGGCCAGCTTCGAACACCAGGATCATATCGGCGTGTACGATCGTCGAAAGCCGGTGCGCGATGACGACCGTCGTCCGGTCCTTCGAAACGCGATCGAGCGCGTCCTGGATTTCCTTCTCGGTATGACTGTCGAGCGCGCTCGTCGCTTCGTCGAGCAGCAGGATCGGAGGCGCCTTCAAAATCGTACGCGCGATCGCGACGCGCTGCTTCTCGCCGCCCGAAAGCTTGAGGCCCCGCTCGCCGACCATCGTGTCGTAGCCATCCGGAAGCGTCCGCACGAAGTCGTCGATCTGCGCCAGCTTGGCGGCGGCAAAGACCTCTTCGTCGGTAGCACCGGCGCGGCCGTACTTGATGTTGTAGAAGATCGTATCATTGAAGAGCACGGTGTCCTGCGGCACGACGCCGATCGCCGCGCGCAGCGATGCCTGCGTCACGTCACGAAGATCCTGCCCGTCGATCAGTATCCGCCCGCTCGTCACGTCGTAGAAGCGGAGCAGCAGCCGCCCGACCGTCGACTTGCCCGCACCCGACGGCCCGACGATGGCGACCATCTTGCCTGCAGGAACCTCGAACGAAACGTCCTTTAAAATCGTGCGTTCCGGGTCGTAAGCGAATTGCACCTGATCGAACTTGATTCCGCCACCCGTAACCTGAAGCGCTTTAGCCCCCGGCCGGTCCGCGACTTCCGGATTCTGCTCGAGCACTTCCATCATGCGCTCGATGTCGGTGATACCTTGCTTGATCTCGCGATAGACCATGCCCATGAAGTTCAGCGGCATGAAGAGCTGCAGCATCAGCAGATTGACCATCGCGAAGTGGCCGACGGTATCTTTCCCCGCCACGACGTCGTTCGCGGCCATCACCAGACATATCGTCAGCGCGATCGTAAAAATGACCGCTTGGCCCGAGTTCAGCACCGCCAGCGACGTGTAGGTCTTGATGCTGGCTTTCTCGTAGGCGGCCATCGACTTGTCGTAGCGCGCGGCTTCGCGTCCCTCCGCGCCGAAGTATTTGACCGTCTCGTAATTCAAGAGACTATCGATCGCCTTGGTGTTGGCATCCGTGTCGCTTTCGTTCATGGCGCGACGGATCGACAGCCGCCAGTCGGTTGCCCGGATGGTGAACCAAAGATATGCGGTGATCATGCCGACGATGGTCACGATGTAGCGCCAGTCGAACTCGAACGCGCACACCACGATGATCATGCAGAACTCGACGATCGTCGGGATGAGCGTCATCAGCGCCATGCGGCTGATGTTTTCAATGCCAGTCCGTCCGCGTTCGAGAACCCGCGTCAGACCGCCGGTCTTGCGTTCCAGATGAAACCGCAGCGACAGCCGATGCATGTGCTCGAAGGTCGAAAGCGCGAGGGTACGAACCGCGTGCATCGCGACGCGCGCGAACATCCCTTCGCGCAGCTGCACGAGCAGCGACATCGCGATCCGCGCGACACCGTAAAAGATGCTGGCCAGCACCGGCGCACCGATGAGCCACGGCAGCGTCTGGTCGCTCGCCACGTGGCCGCCCGATGCCGCCACGAGAGCATCCGTCGCCCATTTGAGCGTGAACGGCACGCAGACCGTTACCCCCTTGGCGATGACGACGATCGCGAACGACACGACGACCGTGCGCCGGAGATCGGGGCGATCCTGCGGCCAGACGTACGGCCACATGGCCCTCAGAACCCGTGACGTTTCGGTGGACGGAACGAAGCGCGCCAGAAACCCGTTCAGGGCCGCCGCGCGCAAGCTGACAAAGGCGCTTTGCATTGGGCCTCAGATAGGGTCATGCGACGCGAAAGTCCATCACCCGCGCCGACGCGGCAGATAGAGCAGCTCGCACGGGTAGATGAGGTTCGGATCGCGGATGACGTCGCGGTTTGCGCGGTAGATGCGCAGGAAATACCGGCCGCTGCGATAATGGCGCAACGCGATCCGCCAGAGATTGTCGCCGCGCGCCACCGTATAGTGGCCCGGCAGCCGGATCTTGCGGCCCGCGTTGCGGCAGCGGCCCTGGCGCGCGCGCCGTACCCACGGCTTGACGACGGGGCCCCGTGCCGAGCGGTTGTGCGCCTCACGGACGATCTGTGCCTCATGCACCGGTGCTGAGGGCACGGGCTCTACGGCTTTTTTCTCGGATTTCGTCGCAGCAGCCGCCTTCGCAGCTTCTTCCTGCGCGATGCGCTGCTTCTCGGCCGCCTCGCGTGCCGCCGCCTCTTTGGCCTTTTCTTCTTCTGCTTTCGCTGCAGCGACTCTCGCAGCCTCTTCCTGCGCAACGCGCTGCTTCTTGGCCGCCTCTTGTGCCGCAGCCTCTTTGGCCTTTTCTTCGGCTTCCTTCGCAGCAGCCGCCTTCGCAGCTTCTTCCTTTGCGATGCGCTGTTTCTCGGCCGCCTCCTGAGCCGCGGCTTCTTTCGCCTTTTCTTCTGCTGCTTTCGCTGCAGCTACTCTCGCAGCCTCTTCCTGTGCGACGCGCTGCTTCTCGGCCGCCTCCTGAGCCGCGGCTTCTTTCGCCTTTTCTTCTGTCGCTTTCGCTGCGGCTACTCTTGCAGCCTCTTGTTCCGCGGCGACCTGCTTTGCCTTTTCCGCCGCTTTCTCTGCGGCATCGGCCAAGTCTCGCTGATGCTGTTCTTCGTCGCGAAGGCGCTGCGCCGCGGCAGCCTTCTCGGCGCGTTCGCGCTCTTTTGCCGCCGCAGCTACTTTTTCTGCCGCTGCCTTTGCGGCAGCTACCCGTGCTGCGGCTTCTTGCGACGCCTTCTTTTCCTCGGCGGCTTTCTGCGCCGCTTGCTGAGCTTGAGCCGCGAGCCGTGCCTCTGCGAGACGCTTCTCCTCGTCGGCCTTGCGCTTCTCTTCAGCGAGCCTTTGCTGCTCTTCGATCCGCTTTGCCTCGGCCTCGAGACGCTCGCGCTCTTTGCGCATCTCATCGGCGAGTTTCGCAGTGTCGGACGCGTCCTTCTGGCGTTTCGCCTCGGCGGCCTGCTTCGCCTGCGCCGCCTTGATCGCCTCCTCCGCGCCCTGCTTCGCGGCCTCCACGTCCTCTTTCTTTACGTCTTCGAGCTTGCGCGCGATGTCGTCACCGCCGCCACCGGGAGGCGCGACCGACAACCGGCGGATGATGATTGTCTGGAATTCGCGATTGGCCCGTGCCAGCCAATCCTGAACACGATCCATGAACCCGAGCTCTTTCGCCGGCCACGGCGCCTGAGCCTCATTTTTGCCCTCGCCGCTTGACGGCGCCTCCGTCTGTCCGGCCGCCTCTTGCGCAATGACGAACGGCTGGGCCTCGGCCGCCTCGAACGTGTCTTCGTTATCGACGGCCACAACCACCGGAAAATTGCTGTCGATAACTATAGGCGTGCCGGCGGAAGCGGCGGCATGGCGGTCGACAGCAGCGTCGAGCGGCATGGCTAACAGCACGGCGACGACGAGAATCCCGGCCACGGCACCGGCCCGCGCACAATGAAACGCGGTTTTGCCTGCCGAAACCGTGGGTTCCCTATCCTTCATAACATCGCCTTTGAGCCCCTATATAACCTAAGCATACGTCCCCGCCCGGCGCCAAGTCCCGCCACGGCGGCGACGGCAAATTGCTTTGCGAGCGTGACTTCGATTGCAGGCCTGACGGGCCCCTCACAAAAGTCACAGGTTCCGCTGCCAGGATCGGCGACCGTCGATCCGGCGGGGGAGCCGCGGCTCACGAGATAGTCTAGGATGACAATACGAGAACGGAATACGAATGAACGAAATGACAAAAATGCCGGTCAACATTCCGGCCAACGACAAGAACGATAACAACGCTGCGGCACCGGCCAAGATCGAAGCCGTGTGCGTTTACTGCGGCTCAGGCAAGGGCGTCGATTCCGCCTACGCGATTGCAGCCCGAAAGCTCGGAAAAGCCCTCGCCGACAGTGGCATCCGCCTGATCTACGGCGGCGGCAGCCTGGGACTGATGGGCGAAGTCGCGCGCGCGACGCTCGGCGGCGGCGGCAAGGTCACGGGCATCATCCCTGAATTTCTCGGCAGCCGCGAGCACATGCTGAAGGACGTCGACGAATTGATCGTCGTTGAGAATATGCACGTGCGTAAGCAGCTGATGTTCGACCGCGCCGATGCTTTCGTCGCGCTGCCCGGCGGCATCGGGACGCTTGAAGAACTCGTCGAGCAATTGACGTGGTCGCAGCTCGGCCGGCATTCCAAGCCGATCGTCGTCGCCAATATCAACGGCTTCTGGGATCCGTTCCTGAAACTCCTCGACCATATGAAAGCCGAGACCTTCATCCGGTTGGGCCTCGACGTGCACTTCATGGTGGTCGACAAGGCCGAGGATGTCCTTCCCGCGATCCTGGGCTCGGCGGCCAAGATCTCGCCCGAGAAGGAACAGGAGCTGCTGCGGAAGTTCTGAGATCTGTGGAGGCAAGGCCGTGACGGACGGGCAGCAGCGACGCCGGCCGTTGCGTTCCTGCCGCATCCCACTTATCAGCGCTTATGGCCAAGACGACTGCAGACCCCATTCCCCCAGTTGCCCGCATCAGCGATGCCGATATCGCTAGCTATGTTTCCCGCATGCGAGCGGGCGAGCGCCGCGCCATTGCGACGGTGATCACCGAACTCGAACGCCTGTCGGCGGCGGCGCCCGGACTGCTGCAGGCGCTGCAGCCTCATCTGGGGCATGCCCTCGTCGTCGGCTTCACCGGCCCACCGGGCGCCGGAAAATCGACCCTCGTCAACGGCGTCATTGCGCACTTGCGGCAACAGGCACGAACGGTCGGCGTCATCGCCGTCGATCCGTCGAGCCCGATCTCCGGCGGCGCCATCCTCGGTGATCGCATCCGCATGACGGCTGCCCTCGACGACGACGGCGTCTTCGTTCGTTCGCTGGCTTCGCGCGGCTACCTTGGCGGCCTCTCGCCGGCTGCCGTCCGCATCGTCGACGCGCTCGACGGCGCCGGGTTCGACATAGTGCTGCTCGAAACCGTCGGCACGGGCCAGAGCGAAATCGACGTCGCGGAAGTGGCGGACATCCGGATCGTCATCGCCGCACCCGGTCTTGGCGACGACATTCAGGCGATGAAGTCGGGCCTGCTCGAAATCGCCGATATCATCGTCGTCAACAAGTCCGATCGGCCGGGCGCCGAACAGACGATGCAGCAACTGATCGGCGCGCTGTCGATCCGCGCCACCCAGACCGAGAAGATCCCGGTTTTAAAAACGAGCGCCCTCAACGGCGACGGCATTCCCGACCTCGTCGAGGCGTTCGACACCATCGGTAAGCGTGTCGTCGCCGCGGGCGCCATCAACCGCCGCCGCCGCCGTGCCCGCTATCTGATCGCCCGCGCCGCATCCGACATCGTGGCCGCCCGCATCAAGGCCGGCGGTAAGGATGGCCTCGATCCGCTTGCCGACGCGGTCCTTTCGGGCACCATGTCTCCCGACAAAGCCGCCCGCCGCCTGCTTGAGTCTTGATTGGGCGCTGGACCCACATCCTCCCGTCATCCCGGCGTCGTCGGCATGACGGAGAAGGTGAACCGTTACCATCTCAAAAAAAGGGTCGCCGGCATCGGATACAAGGCCGGCATCGGCGGCCGGCTCGCGGAACGCGAGTCGCCGATGCCATCATTAGAGCCATCTCCGCCGCTTGAAGTAGAGGTACGGCAGGATCGCCGAAAGCACCATCAAACCCAGCGCAAACGGATAGCCGAAGAGCCACTTCAACTCGGGCATATCCTGGAAATTCATACCGTAGATGGACGCAACGAGCGTCGGCGGCAGAAACACGACGGCGGCAACCGAGAAAATCTTGATGATCTGGTTCTGCTGCAGGTTGATCAGCCCGAGCGTCGCGTCGAGAAGGAAGTTGACTTTGCTCGACAGAAACGTCGCCTGATCGGTCAACGCGACCACGTCGCGATAAAGCACCTTGGTCCGCGCCTTGGCGTCCTTGGTGACCTTCTTGTCCTGCTGATCGACGCTCGTGTGATAGGTGAGCACGCGGTTGATACTGACAAGACTTTCCCGCACCTTGGTAAGAAGATCGCCGTCCTGCCCGATGCGCTCGATGGCCGCCTGCAAGTCGTCGCCGGATGGCGACTTCATCTTGCCCTTGCGGAAGACCTGGCGCGAGATGTGATCGATGCCGAGGCCGACCCGTTCGAGCGCGTCCGCCATGCGATCGAGCAGCGCTTCGATCAGTCCCATCAGGATCTGCTCGCCGCTGCCGACGGGCACGGCATTCGAACGCTGAGCCCGGGTGACGAAGTTGCCGAAAGCCTTGGGCTCCGCGTAGCGCATCGTCACCAGCGTATTGCCTTTGAGCACGAACGTGATGGGCGACGTGATGGGTTCGTCGGTTTCGAGTGAGGAAGCTGCCGTGATCGTCATGAACTCCGCGCCGTCCTCCTGGTAGAGGCGCGCCGAAACCTCGATCTCCTGCATCTCCTCCCGCGTCGGCAGCGAGATCGAGAGAAGCTGCTCGACATGGCGGTTGTCCTGCGGGGCAGGGTTGTAGAGGTCGATCCAGACGGCCTCGGCAAGAGCCGCGGGCCCCTCTTCGGGGACACCCTCATGAGCCAGAACGAGATGCAAATTTTCGCGGCGATAGCTGCGCATCATGTGGTGCAGGCCCTTTCTCGTTATCGGCCGCCGCGCAGCCGCGCGAACGGCCCGCGATCAAGCGTGCTGGAGGGTTGCTGACGAAATCGAAGCATGACTTCGACTATCGCAGTCCATTGTCGATGGTCATCGGTATCGGGCCCGACGAAGCAAGCGAACCCGACGAACGAGTCAGCGGGACCCTACCTTCGGCGCCGACCTTTTTCCAGTCGGCGCCGCCTGCGGCGGAAGGATCTTCCTAATGTGACCGGTCGATGACTGGCGAAGCCGGAGTGGTCCTCAGGCGGCGGCCAGCCGGCTGTGCTTCACCGAATACGTGAAGTAGATGACGAGCCCCACCGCCAGCCAGATGATGAAGCGCAAATGCGTTTCAAGCGGCAGGAACGCGATCAACGCTCCGCACGAGATAACGCCAAGCGCGGCGAAGACTGTTCCGAACGGCATCCTGAATGGGCGCGGCATGTCCGGGTGCGAGCGCCGTAGGACGATCACGCCACCGCACACGAGGATGAAGGCCGCCAGCGTACCGATATTAACGAGTTCGGCCAGTACGCCCAGGGGAATGAGGCCGGCCATGATGGCCATCACGACCCCGGTCAGAACGGTCGTGCGCACCGGTGTTCTGGTCTTCTCGTTGACGACCGAGAAATACTGCGGCAGCAGCCCGTCGCGAGAGACGCCGGTGATGATGCGAGTTAACCCATAATAGAGCACGAGCATCACGGTCGTCAGGCCGAAGATGACGCCGGTCGCGACGACCCCGGCCGCAGTGTTATAGCCGATCAGAAGCAGGGCTTCTGAGGCCGGCGACGATACGTTGAGCGACGTGTAAGGCACGATGCCCGTCATGAGGGCCGAAACGATGACGTAGATGACGGTGCAGAATCCGAGCGCGGCGAGAATACCGACCGGAACATCGCGTTGCGGGTTGTGCGCTTCTTCGACCGCCGTCGACACCGCATCGAAACCCACATAGGCGAAAAACACCAGCGAAGCACCGGCAAGGACACCGACCGGCTTATCGGCGGCGTCGTAGCCGAACCATCCGAAAGGCATGAAGGGGGACCAGTTCGCCGGATGGACGTTGAAGGCCGCGACGCCGACGAAGATCGCGACGGCAAGAAGCTTGATCATAACCGCTATGGCGTTGAGCCGAGCCGTTTCTTTGATCCCGATGATCAGGAGCCCCATCAGGAAAAGGATGACGATAATCGCGGGGACGTTGATCACCCCCCCTGCGAAGGGCCCCTTCGTATACGCGTCGGGCAACCCGATGCCGACCGCCGTGAGCGCGTTATTGAAATAGCCGGACCAGCCATTGGCGACCGCGGCAACCGATACGCCGTATTCGAGGATCAAGTCCCAGGCGATGATCCACGCGATGAGTTCGCCGAAAGCTGCATAGCTGTAGCCATAGGCGCTGCCGCAGCCGCCGACGGATGCAGCGAGCTCGGCGTAGGAAAGCGCTGCAAAAGCGCAGGCCAAGCCCGCGACCATGAATGAGAGAACGACGGCGGGGCCGGACTGAGTTGCGGCCGCATGCCCCGTCAGCACGAAGATACCGGTGCCGATGATGGCCCCGATCCCCAGCACTGTCAGATCGAAGGCGCTGAGAACCTTCCTCAAACCGAAATCGGTGTCTTCGTAGGCGACGGCTTTCTTGCGAAAGAGATTGGGCATGCGAATGGATCCCCTCATCTGTCAGGTCTTCGGGCTCAGGCCTTTTTGGCGTCCGAAGACCTACCCAGCCGGCTGCATCCCCCGCCGCTGCGCTCGTCTAGGACTCCACGCCGTCGTTGACATTCGCCCACCCTTTTGCGGATGTCCACAACCCGATTGCCGAATAATTCAGCGCGCCCATATCTTAGGCAACGCTCCGGGCAACCGGCGCAATACCGGAGCATGGAGAGGCTTGCCCCACGCCACCAAACCCGATAGCGAGTTCGAAATTCCGAGCCAGCCAGGGGATACGGTCCCCAAGCCAAAGATGGAGTATGCGAAATGTCCGACGACGCCGTGGTCGCCCAGACAGGCCCTTACCAGGTCGAACTCACGGAGGGTCAGGAATACTGGTACTGCCGCTGCGGGCGTTCGAAGGCGCAGCCATTCTGCGATGGCTCGCACGAAGGCACGTCATTCGAACCGATGATGTTCGTCCCGGAACGCACGGGCACCTTCAACATCTGCGGCTGCAAGGCGACCGACGACGAGCCCTATTGCGACGGCACCCACAACGTCCTCTAGGCGAAAAAGACTCTTAGCAGCCGCGAGCGCGCCAAACGAAAAAGGCCGCCGCGCGCAAAATCAGCGTGAGGCGGCCCCGATTGACTGGGAAAGCGATCGAATATCAAAAAGGCACGCAATTGCAGTCTCTCTCAGGCTGCAAAGCGGCGGATATTAGCGGCCTTGCGAGGCCAGCATGCATTCCGTCATGAGCCGCTTTTCAAGCATCGACAATTCGTCGGGAATATCCCGGCCCGAATCCCTAAACTCGCTAATTCTTTCTTTCACCAGTGCATAGCATTGGCGCGGATCGTCTTCCGACTGTTCCATCTGATGGACCAAGTCAGCGAAGTCCCCGCTGCCCATCTGTTGCGACATGTCCTTCTAGTCTCCCGCGTTGGTTTCTCTCGGAGTCCGGGGTTTCGTTCGTCCACCCGGGAACTCCTCGACTCATTACTTCCTTGGGTCTTTTAATGTAGGCCCGCCCGTCATCGATTAGAATGCCATATTCGAACGTAAACCGACGAATTTTGCCAGTGTGGCTAAACTGCCCTGAATAATCGCTGAACGAAGAACAGAATTGCCACCCGCATATTCTGGGAATTAGCCCCGCTATTCGTGGCAATAGGCTGGCGATAATTGGAAAACTCTTCACGAATTGTTGCAAAACATTTGCTGCAGAGCAGCAAACTCCTTCCATCGTCTGCGGATGCGAAAGCCTTCGGGAAACTAAGGCCTCGCGATTGATGCCGCGTGGTCCGTCTGCTACGCCTCCCGCGTCGCATCAAGGATTTAACTCTATGATACCCCGCTACTCCCGCCCCGAGATGACCCGCATCTGGGAGCCCGAAACACGCTTTCGCATCTGGTTTGAAATCGAAGCTCACGCTGCCACCGCAAGTGCTGAAATCGGCATAATTCCGGAGGCTGCGGCAAAAAAGATCTGGGAAAAGGGATCGGCCGCCGTCTTCGACGTCAAACGGATCGACGAAATCGAAGCGGTTACGAAACATGATGTGATCGCGTTTCTGACCCATCTGGCCGAGCACGTCGGTCCCGAGGCACGGTTCGTCCACCAAGGTATGACGTCATCCGACGTTCTCGACACCTGCCTCAATGTCCAATTGGTGCGCGCCGCCGATCTGTTGATCGCCGATCTCGACCGCCTTCTCGCCGCCCTCAAGACCAGGGCGTTCGAGCACAAGAACACGATCACGATCGGCCGCAGCCATGGCATCCATGCCGAGCCGACGACCTTCGGCATCAAGCTCGCCTCCGCCTATGCCGAGTTCCAGCGCGCCCGGGAACGGCTTGTTGCAGCAAAGAAGGAAGTCGCGACCTGCGCCATTTCGGGTGCCGTCGGAACCTTCGCCAACGTCGATCCCCGCATCGAGGAATACGTTGCCGAGAAGATGGGCCTCGTCCCCGAACCCGTCTCTACACAAATCATTCCGCGCGACCGTCACGCCATGTACTTTGCTACCCTTGGCGTGATCGCCTCAAGCATGGAGCGCCTCGCGATCGAGATCCGCCACCTGCAGCGGACGGAAGTTCTCGAAGTGGAAGAGTATTTCTCGCCCGGCCAGAAGGGCTCGTCGGCGATGCCGCACAAGCGCAACCCCGTCCTCTCCGAGAATCTGACCGGCCTCGCCCGCATGGTCCGCGCCTACGCCATTCCCGCCATGGAAAACGTTGCCCTCTGGCATGAACGCGACATCTCGCATTCGAGCGTCGAACGCATGATCGGCCCCGACGCCACCGTGACGCTCGACTTCGCGTTGGCGCGGCTCGCGGGCGTCATCGAAAAGCTCGTCGTCTACCCGGAAAATATGAAGAGGAACCTCGACAAGCTCGGCGGCCTGCACAATTCCCAGCGCGTGCTGCTGGCGCTGACCCAGGCGGGCGTCAGCCGCGAGGACGCCTACGCTCTCGTTCAGCGCAATGCGATGAAGACGTGGGAACTGGGCAAGGATTTCCTCTCCGAACTGAAGTCGGACAAGGACGTGACCTCGAAGATTTCCTCCGCCGATCTCGATGCCATGTTCGACATCGACTATCACACAGCCCACGTCGATACGATTTTCAGGCGCGTCTTCGGCACCGCCTGAACCGATGCCAGCCGGCGGGGGCCAAACCCTCATCGAACCGTAACAGAACTGACACTCCGGTGACACACACACTGACGATTTTGCCCCCGTCTGGGCACAGTCGGGAGACTGGAGATGTGGGGGCCGAAGTTTGCGTTCGATATGGACGAACGCATCGAGGATGGCGAAGAAGCCGCCGCCGCCATCGTCACGCCTATCGTCATGCTCAAGGGTGCTCTCGCGACCGGCGCGGCGGCTCTTGTCGTTTTTGCTTTGCTCCCCGGCTTGGACTTGGCCTTCGCACGCCTATTCTATCTCGGTCACGGCCATTTCCTCGGCAATGAGATAACCCTGTTTCCGCTGATCCGGCGTGCCTTCAACATCTTCTTCTACGTGACGTGCGGGATCACCATTGTGGGGTTGATCATGTCGGCGCGCACGAACCGCCCATGGCTCGAACTCAACGTCAGCAAGTGGCTGTTTATCTGTCTCTGCCTGATCACGGGTCCGCTCGTCGTCGCCAACATCGGCCTCAAGGATCATTGGGGCCGGGCACGCCCGCGCGATGTCGTTGAATTCGCCGGCACAAAGGAATTCACCCCGCCGTTTCCGCCGTCGGGCCAGTGCGACTACAATTGCTCGTTCGTTTCGGGTGAAGCCTCTTCGATTTTCATGGTGCTGTTTGTTGCTGCCCTGTTGTTCAGATCCCGCTCGCGCAATTTTGTCGCACTCGGTATTGTCCTCGGCGGACTGGCCGGATTGACGAGGATGGCTCAAGGCGGGCATTTCCTGTCGGACGTCATATTCGCGGGCGTATTGATGGCTGTCACCGCCGCAAGCATTCAACTCCTTTTCGACACTTTGGAAGCGGAACGTCTCCGCCCTATCGAACAAGGTTCGGCTTAGGCTGGGTCGCGCGACAAACGCTTGTGCGTGACAAACTGAAAGTCTAAGCGATCCTCCGACGGAAGCAGCTTCAAGTCCGATGGGGATTATGACCGGGACAGACCCCCGAGGCGAGTTTCAAGACCAACGCGCAAACAGCAATGTCTCGTTGCTCGTTTGGAGCGCAGTCGTTGTCGGCGTCGCTGCCGGCTTTATCTTTTCTGCTTTTCCCGAGATCGACCTAAGAACGTCCGGGTTCTTTTATATGGGGCACGGCGTCTTTTCGGGGAAAGGCGGCGGCATTTTCAGCGGCCCTCCGACGACTGTCGCTGACTTCATCCGTTTATCCCTATACGTCTCCTTCGTCGGCGTTTGCGTTGTGGCCGCCGCAGGCATCGCCATTTCCCTCATACGCAAGCGCAACGTTCTCGGGCTGGTGCCGCTCAAATGGATCTTCCTCGGAGCCTGCCTTATCCTCGGCCCCGGAATTGTCGGCAATGTCATCTTGAAGGACCACTGGGGACGCGCGCGTCCAGTCCATATCGTCGAGTTCGGCGGCACGAAAACCTACTCCCTGGCCCTCGTCCCTTCGGATCAATGCAACAGGAATTGCTCCTTCGTTGCCGGCGAAGCCTCCATGATGTATGCGGCGTTCTTCGCCGCCGCCTTTCTCTTTCCTATCTTCGGCCGCAGGCTGATCCTGGCGGGCGTGCTGATGGGGCTCTTCTCCGGCTTCATACGGATCTCACAAGGAGCGCATTTTCTGTCCGATGTCATTTTCGCCGGCGTGACGATGGCGCTCACCGTGGCCGGCGTATACGTGCTCTTCAGAGCGATATCAAACATGTGCAAGGCAGATGCCGATGCCCCTGCCGAAGATCCGTTGGCACGACGGAGCTTGTGGTGACCTCTGATCTCCAAGCCGGCGTTTCCGCGCCGCCGCCCGCGAGTTCCTCCCCGACGGCATCTCCGAGTTCGCCGCTTCGGACCCGCCCGCGCCTGTCCGTGGTCATTCCCACGTATTGCGAAGCCGGCAACATTGCCGCGATGATCGCCGCGCTCGACGCGGCGCTTGCCGGCATCCGTTGGGAAGTTATTTTTGTCGACGACGATAGCCCCGATGGGACGATGAGCGTCGTCCGTTCTGTCGGCGAACACGACGATCGCGTCCGCGCCATGCGAAGGGTGGGCCGCCGCGGGCTGGCGGGCGCCGTGATCGAAGGCATGCTCGCGGCGGGCGCCGATGTCGTGGCGGTTGTCGACGCCGACCTCCAGCACGACGAGAAGCTGCTGCCCGACATGCTGCGCGAGATCGAGAGCGGCAAATCGGATCTCGTTATCGGCACGCGCTACGATCAATCGGGCGACGCACGCGAAGGCTTTTCGGCAACTCGGCGCTTGTCGAGCGCATTGGCGACCGGGCTAACGAACGTCCTGCTCAGAACCAACGTCAGCGACCCGATGAGCGGCTTTTTCATGTTGAAGCGCAGCATCGTCGACACGATCGCGCCAAAGCTTGCCCCAGGCGGGTTCAAGCTTCTCCTCGACATTCTTGCGTCCCTGCCCTCGGGCATCCGCGTATCCGAGAAACCCTATGTGTTCCGCCCGCGCAAGGTCGGCAAATCGAAGCTCGACGGCGTCGTCGTCGCAGACTTTCTCGGCTTGCTTCTCTCGAAGATCACGGGGAACTGGGTCCCGCCCAGATTTTTCCTTTTCGCGCTGGTCGGCGCCCTCGGCCTCGTTATACACCTTGCGTCGCTAAGGTCCGCTATCGTCCTGGCCGGAACCTCGTTCAATGCGGCACAGATTTTTGCTTCGTTCGTCGCCATGACGTTCAACTTCTTCTTGAACAACGCGTTGACCTTCCGCGACCGCCGCCTCTCCGGCTTCGAAGCGATCCGGGGCCTGCTGATCTTCTACGCGGTCTGCAGCATCGGCACGCTCGCCAACATCGGCGTCGCCGACCTCGTCTACAATCAGGATCCGAACTGGTGGCGCGCGGGAATCGCAGGCGCGTTGATGGCCGCCGTCTTCAATTACGCCGCCAGTTCGGCGCTCACCTGGCGGCGATGATGGCGGTTGTCACCTCCGCCGCCCGCGAACCTGTCGCCGCGGCAGACAAGCGCGACAGCCGGTCCGCGATCAATGTCCTGCTGGCCGTCGCGCTCGCCTTGACTGCCGTGCGCCTCGCGGTCGCGAGCTACACCGGGCTCGTCGACGATGAGGCCTATTATCGGATCTGGTCGCTCGCACCGTCCCTATCCTATCTCGATCACCCACCGATGGTCGCCTGGATCATCGGCGCCGGACGCACCATCGCAGGCGACAGCTCCCTCGGTGTGCGGTTGCTCGCCCCCATCATCGTCCTCGTGGGGGCGGCGATCCTCTGGCGCACCGCAACGCTCCTTTACGGACCGATCATCGCGCGTCGTGCGGTCTGGTTTTTGCTCGCAATGCCCCTGCTTGCGGTCGGCGGCATTATCGTCACGCCGGATTTGCCGTCCGTGCTCTTTGCCGGTCTCGTCGTTTGGGGCCTCGCGGAACTCGAGCGCAGCCGCAACCCGAAATGGTGGCTTGCCATCGGTCTCTTCGCAGGACTGGGGCTCCTGTCGAAATACACGAACCTTTTTCTCGGCGGAACGATCCTTGTCTGGCTCCTGGCCATGCCGGAAAACCGCAAATGGTTCCGCGCCCCCGAGCTTTGGATCGGCGGCGTCGTTGCGGCGATCGTCGCGAGCCCAGTGGTCATCTGGAACGCCGAGCACGATTGGGCCTCCTTCACCAAGCAGTTCGGACGCGTCGGCCATAGCGGCTCGGCCGGATTGAGCTACGTGCTAGAGCTCATCGGCGGCTTTGCCGTGCTGGAGAGCCCACTCATCGCCATGCTCGCACTCGCGGGCTTCATCGGCGTGCTCCGCGGCGCGTTCACGGAGCGCCGCCGGAGTGACGTTCTGCTCGCCGCCGTCATCCTGCCGATGCTGATCTACTTTTGCCTCCACGCGCTCCACGACCGCGTCCAGGGCAATTGGCCGGGGCCGCTCTATCCATCGTTTGCGATATGCGCGGCACTCGGCCTCGAAGTCGTCCCCCTCGTGTGGCGCCGCACCACGTTCGTCGCGGCTCTGACCTTGGGCTTCGCGATGACGGCGCTCATCTACGCCCACGCGCTTCATCCGCTGTTTCAATCGGCAAAAGACCCAACGGAGCAGATGCGCGGCTGGCCCGCGCTGGCTGACGCGATCGAAAAGAAACGCGAAGAGACGGGTGCGGCTTGGGTAGCGACGTCGAGCTACGCCACGACGGGCCAGCTCATGATGAGCATCAAAGATCGCAGCCCCGTCGCTCAGCTCGACGAGCGCATCCGCTACGCCTTCCTCCCATCACTCCCTGAAAGCCTCCTCAGCAAACCGGCGCTTTACGTCGAGCTTCAACGCCGCGTCCAGCTTCCTCTCCTGCGCGAGAAGTTTCGCAAGATCCAGGAGATCGGCACGCTGAAACGCAATAACGGCAGCCCCGACGGCGCGACCTACGTTCTGTATCTCGTCTCGGACCCGATCGCGCCCCCGCTCGCCATGGACGACAAGCGTTAGCGAGCTTCTCGACGAGCGCAGTAGGACTTTCTGCGAGCGCGCTTGGTGTGAAACCGCACAGCAAGATATCGTGGCGCCGCTTGCCGCATCAGGAGGACAGATGCCCGATCCCGCGCAAAATAAAGCGAACGCGATTGCCTTCTATGAGCTGATGTTCAACGAGTGCAGACCGCGCGAAGCAATCGCGCGCTATGTTGGTGATGATTACATCCAGCACAATCCGCATGTGGAGACCGGCAAGAAGGGTTTCATCGATTATTTTGAGCGTATGGCGCGCGAGTGGCCGGGCAAACGCGTAGAGGTGAAGCGTGCGGTGGCCGAGGGCGACCTCGTCGTGCTGCATTGCTTTCAGCATTGGCCCGGCGGCGCCGATTATGCTGGCATGGATATCTTCCGGATCGATGCTGATGGCAAGATCGTCGAGCATTGGGATGTGCTGCAGGTCATATCCGAAGCTTCCGCCAATCCGAACGGGATGTTTTAGGTTGCCGACTAGCCACCTCTCTCGATAAGCGAAAAAAGCCCCTCCCCAAAGGGAGAGGCTAATTCAACAGGTCGTTGGAGCAGTGCTTAGGCAGCTTCCTTGTTGAGCTTGCTTTCAGCGAGCTTCGTCAGCTTGTCGTCGGCGCCGTATTCTTCTTTCAGCGTCTTCTCCAGGATCGTCGCCAGATCCTTGTGGCCCAGAAGCTTGGCCCACGAAACGAGCGTACCGTAACGCGTGATTTCGTAATGCTCGGCGGCCTGCCCGGCAGCGATCATGGCGGCGTCCCGCGTGTCGGGATCCTTGATGCCGGTCATCAACTCCTCGCCTTCTTCCAGAATGCCCTTGATCGCCGGGCATTCCGTCGCCTTGGGCTTGCGGCCAAGCTTCTTGAACACCTCTTCGAGCCGTGCGACATGCTCTTTCGTCTCTTCGAGATGAGCCATGAAGGCCTTGGCGAGAGCCGCAGAATCCGACGCCTTCGCCATTTTCGGCAGCGCCTTCACGAGCTTGCTCTCCGCGAAATAAATGTCTTCGAGCGTATGGTTGAACAGATCTTCGAGATTTTCGACTTTCATTGGAGCGTCTCCTCACGGGGCTATCGGTGTTTCATCGCAACGTCACGCACGCCGTGCAGTTCCCAATTGCGTTCTCCCGACGTGCCGCCGCATTGCGGCGCAAGCCGATTCCCCGAAGATCGTAACGCGCGACGATCCCAGTCAGATCTCGAACACTCTGACGCTCTTCCCTCAATCGCCGCCGTCGGTTAATCACAGTCATCCATGAAGACATCAGAAGTCGACATTCTCATTGTGCCCGGCTGGCAGGATTCCGGCCCCGACCACTGGCAGAGCCGCTGGGAACGGAACCTCAAGACGGCGCGCCGCGTCATCCAGCACGACTGGCACAACCCCGACGTCGAAATCTGGGGTGACCGGATGGCGAAATTTGCAGGCGGCGCCACGCAGCCGGTCGTCGTCGTCGCCCATTCGGTCGGCGTGCCCGCCGTCGTCTTTGCAGCCGACAAACTCAAACGCAACGGCGTGATCGGCGCGTTTCTCGTCGCCCCCGCCGATCTCGATTACGCCAACTTCTGGCCCGACACCGGCGGCAGGCGCTGGCCGCCGGACAAAGGCCCGCGCGGATTCGAAACCATGCCCGAGCGGCGGCTGCCGTTTCCCGCCCACGTCGTCGTCGCCAACAACGACCTTTATTGCAGCTATGCGCGCGCCGAGCATCTGGCGGAAAAATGGGGCGCAACGATCAGCGACGCCGGCGAAAGCGGCCATATCAATATCGTTTCAGGCCACGGCCCGTGGCCTGAAGGTCTTTTGCAATTCGGTCAGTTTTTAAAGAAGCTTTGATAAATCCGCGATGCACGTGAGGCCAACTCCGTCCCCCCGCGTGCACCCGGCGGCCGGCTCCCGGAACGGGAGTCGCCGGGCGCAAGGGAGAGTCTCAGCCCTTCGCACCCTCGATATCGGAAACGGCTTTTGCGAGAGCTTCCACCATGACCGTGCGGATCTCGGTGTCGTCGACGGCAATTCCCTTTGCCGTGAGGTCGCCCTTGATCTTGCGGAAGACGTCTTCGTCACCCTTCTCGGCGAGATCGGCCTTGCGCACGTCCTTGATGTAAGCGTCGAGCGCTTCGCCCATGAAACCGAGCTTGGCGCCCGCCCACTCCGCGACGGCCTTGTTCCGGCGAGACTCCGCCTTGAAGCGCAGCTCCTCGTCGTGAGCGAATTTGTTCTCAAATCCCCTCTCGCGCTCATTGAAGGTCGTCATCTCGGTCTTCCTCCCTGTGCTCCCGCGCGCCCATTGAGGGCATCACCCTGGGTTGCATCTGTGACATTTAAGCACGTTGCACGCGCATCGTAGACGCTCGCCTAATGCATATCTCAAGCAGCGTTACCGTGCGCCCTGAGTTAAATCAACGGCTTGGCTTTTGGTCACCATAACGGGCGCTGCGGCTCATGGTCTACATTGTGTCGCCCCCCTCGTTCGGGTAGTGTCCGCTCAAGGCATCCGAGCGCGAAAAGGTGCGCCGCTTCTTTCCCGACATGAAGAAAACACGTTGGAAAATCAAGGCGTCAGCGTCCAGTGTACGAACTCGTGAAAAGATCCATACATCGCAATGAGTGAGAACAATCTGTTGATCCTCAGAGGTCCGGGAATGAACAAGCGTCGGCGCATTTACGAGGGTAAGGCGAAGGTCCTTTACGAAGGACCGGAACCCGGCACCCTCATTCAGCATTTCAAGGACGACGCAACCGCCTTCAACGCGAAAAAGCACGCGTTGATCGAGGGTAAGGGCGTTCTGAACAATCGCATCTCGGAATACATCTTCACGAAACTCGGCGAGATCAGCGTCCCCACGCATTTCATCAAGCGCCTCAACATGCGCGAGCAGTTGATCCGCGAAGTGGAGATCGTGCCGCTCGAAGTCGTCGTGCGCAACGTCGCTGCGGGCTCGCTGTCGACGCGCCTCGGCCTTGAGGAAGGCACGCAGCTGCCGCGTTCGATCATCGAGTTCTATTATAAGAAAGATGAACTCAACGATCCGATGGTTTCGGAAGAGCACATCACGGCGTTCGGTTGGGCGACGCCGCAGGAGATCGACGAGATCATGCAGCTCGCGCTGCGCATCAACGATTTTCTCGTCGGTCTTTTCCTCGGCATCGGCATCCGCCTCGTCGACTTCAAGGTCGAGTTCGGCCGTCTCTACGACAACGAGCAGGTTCGCCTCGTTCTTGCCGACGAGATCAGCCCCGACTGCTGCCGTCTCTGGGACATCCAGTCCGGCGACAAGCTCGACAAGGACCGCTTCCGCCGTGATCTCGGCGGCATCCTCGAAGCCTACCAGGAAGTCGCTCGCCGCCTCGGCGTTCTAACCGAATCGCCGCGTCCGCGCGGTGCCGGCCCCGTGCTGGTCGCGTCCAACACGACAGCGAATGGCCCGGTAGCGCCGATTAACGGCAAGCCGAACTAATCTCCTGTCATCCCGGACGGCCGAAAGGCCGATCCGGGGACCCAGGGCGGCAAACTGGAAGCTGGGTCCCGGCTCTCCGCTATGCTCCGACCGGGATGACAAGCTTGGATCATCCATGAAAGCCAAGATCAAAATCACGTTGAAAAACGGCGTGCTCGATCCTCAGGGCAAGGCCATCGAAGGCGCCATCAAGGGCCTCGGCATCTCCGGCGTCGGCGACGTCCGGCAGGGCAAATACATCGAGGTCGACCTCGCCGAAACCGATCCGGCGAAAGCCAAGACCATCGTCGAGCAGATGTGCAAGGACCTCCTCGCCAATACGGTCATCGAAAACTACAGCTACGAAATCGGCTGACCGATGCTGCCGAGACTAGCGACAGCGCTTGCCGTGATCGCGCTCTGGTCCTGCCAAGCGCTGGCTGAGCCTGCCCCGCCCGCGCCCGATCTCGATTGCAGCAAGGGGTTCGAGGCGCTCCGCAACTGGGCGGCTTGGCTGCCCGGGGCCCAACGGACAAACAGCGACGGACGTGACGTCGTGACGGTCTCGGCGCCCGGCGTGTGGCGCGTCGAGATCACCTTCACCGAGCCTGGCCAGACCGCGCATCCCGCCGTTGTCTTGCGCAAGTTCATCAAGCAGGTCACGGGCGTCTGGACGGCGCAGAGCAAGGTGTGCGGCTACGGCAACCAAGCTCAGTTCGCGGAACTGATGGCCGAAATGAAGGCTGAAGACAGCAGGCTTACGAACGTGTCCCGCGCCGAGGTCGAACAGAAGAAGAAAGAACTTTCGCCCCTTGGCTCCCCATGAAAGCCTCATCCCTTTCAACGTCATCCCGGACTGCGCCGGGATGACGTTCATCGCTGGGCCGCCTCAAACCGTGACTTCGATTTCGAGTCCCTATATTCAGGTCCCATAACGAGCGATCGAACACTCACGAAAAGGTGCAACGCCGAATGCTCCGCGCTTCCGTCATCGTCTTTCCCGGATCGAACTGCGACCGCGACGTTCAAACCGCGATCCAGCGCGTGACGGGGTTTGCCCCGAAGATGGTCTGGCACGGCGACGCCAGCGTCCCATCTTCCGACGTCATCGTCCTCCCCGGCGGCTTCTCCTACGGCGACTATCTCCGCTGCGGAGCTATGGCCGCGCACTCGCCGATCATGAAAGACGTCGTCGCCAAGGCAAAAGCCGGAACGCCCGTCATCGGCATCTGCAATGGCTTCCAGATTCTCTGCGAGTCCGGGCTGCTGCCCGGCGCGCTTCTTCGCAACGCGTCGCTGCACTTCATCTGCCGCGACGTGTTCCTGAAGGTCGAGAACGATCGGTCGTTCTTCACCAAGTGCTACCGTAACGGCGAGGTGATCAAGGTTCCGATCGCCCACGGCGAAGGCAACTATTTCGCCGACAGCGAGACGCTCGACCGCCTCGAAGGCGAGGGCCGTGTCGCGTTCCGCTATTCCGACGCCGAAGGCAACGTCGGCGCCGAAGCCTGCCCGAACGGGGCCCAGCGCAACATTGCCGGCATCACCGATGAGGCGGGCCGCGTCCTCGGCATGATGCCCCATCCCGAACGGCTGTATGAAACGGCCCTCGGCGGCACCGACGGCCGCCGCGTCTTCGAGAGCATTCTACTCTCGACCCTCGAAGCCGCCGCCTGATCTTCAACTGTCATCCTCAGTCGAGCGCGGCACCGCCACGTCAAAGGCCGGGGATGACGAGACTGCGCACTAATCGCAGACGCGAATGCGCGACCAGCGGTACACGCCTTCGTAGTCGTCCCAGTAGCGCCGTCCCCGCTCCCAGTGGCAAGGAGGGCCTTCGTAACGCGGACCATCGTAATAGTAGGCACGCGGCGGTGGCGGCGGATCGTAATATGGCCGCGATGCAGAGCCGATGATGGCGCCAGCCGCGAGGCCACCGAAAACCCCGGCTGCGAAGTCACCGCCTCCGGCATACGCGGGAGCAGTCATCGCCGTGATACTGGCGGCCGCGAGCGCAACATGAAAAATCCGTCTCATGGTCGAAGTCCCTCGAAATCCCGTGCTGCAATTTTTGACCGCAGACGGATGAACCGCACTTGAACGGCACATAGACCCGCTTCAGGGTAATTCTGTGGTTTGAAGAATTGCGATCTTGTTAAGGGATCAGGCCGACACGGCAAGATAAGCCGTCACCGTTAGAATCGAAATGATCGTCGAGACCAGAATCACACGCGATGTGACGGCCGCTTCCCGCGCATAAAACTCGGCAAGCATAAAAGGCCCCGTCCCCGTCGGCAGAGCCGCCAGCAGAACGGCGGTCCGCGTCAGCGTCGGCGTCAGATCGAACACGGTACTCGCGAGAACCCACGCAATGATCGGATGCAGCACAAGCTTAAGCCCGACCAGCAGCGCCGTGGAATTGGTGGCCTGAACATCGCTCTCGGTCTTCGCCGCAAGAAACAATCCCAAGGCGACGAGCGCGCACGGAGATGCAGCCCCGCCGAGCATTTTCAGAAACGCTTCCGCAGGGGCGGGCACCTCGAAGCCCGTGATCGGGAAAAGCGCGCCCAGCGCCGGCGCGACGAGCAGCGGATTGCAGGCGAGCGACTTGCCGACCTTCTTGATCAGATGCAGCGTGCGCGCCTCGCTCTGCAGGCCGATCTCGATCAGAATGATCGCAAGCCCGAAAACAACGCAGACCGTGATGATCGAAGCGATCGTCGTCGGCGCCAGGGCCTGATGCCCGAGCACCGCGATCGTGATGGGAAATCCCATGTAAGCGGTGTTCGCGTACCCGGCATTTAGTCCGTCGATCGCAGCGTCGGCGAGATGCCGAGGGCCGCGCAGGCGCGCCGCAACCGTCACGACGAAGACCAACAGCGTGCTGATGCCGAACACAGCGATGAATCCGGGCTGCCAGAGGTCGCTCCAGTGCGCGTGGCTCGTGATGTCGAAGATGAGCGCCGGCAGCGCCAGATAGACGACGAACCGATTGAGCTCGGTCGTCGCGTTCGGCCCGAGCACGCCGATGCGCCGCGCCAGCCATCCAGCCAACACGAGCGCGAAAATCGGGAGAACAATCAGCAGGGTCGAAAGCACGGCAATCCGCTCCGGCGAAAACTGCGCTGTACGTAGATGCCGGCATCGATATAATCCAATGCCGATTAAGAGGCTCATCCATACCTTTTCGGTATCATGATCGACATTCGGCAAATGCGCTATTTCGTGACGTTGGCGGAGACCCTGCACTTCGGGCGCGCCGCCGAGCGATTGCACCTGACGCAGCCGCCGCTCAGCCGTCAGATCGCGGCGCTCGAAAAAGACCTCGGCGTCCGGCTCATCGAGCGGCACTCGCGGCTCGCCACCCTCACGCACGCAGGCCAACGCTTTCTCGAAGACGCGCGCGCGGTGATCGCTTCGTTCGATGAAGCCTGCCGCAACGCCAAATCAGCCGACCGCGGCGAACTTGGCGAACTCTCGATCGGCTTCATGATGCACGCGGCCTATACGGTGCTGCCCCGCCTCGCGCGCCGCTATATCGCGGCTTACCCCGACGTCGACGTCAAACTGCGCGAAGTCGTGCCGAACGCGCTCATTGCTGAGGTTCTCGCGGGTCATTTCGATGCCGGCATCATGTTCTACCCAGGCGCCGTTCGCGGCCTCGAAGTCCGGCCAATCTTTGAGGAGAGGCTGTGCCTCGCCGTCTACACGGGACACCGGCTAGCCGGACGCCATTCCGCCTCCGCGCACGACATCAAGGATGAACCGCTCATCGCCACGTCGGCGGACTCAGCCCCGACGATCCGCAAGGCTGTGGAAGACTATTGCCGAAGCGCGGGCTTTAACCCGACGATCCGACTGGAAGCGCAGCTTCAAAACACGATCATCAATCTCGTTGCCGAAAGCCTCGGGATTGCGCTCGTCCCGGATTCGATGCGCAAGCTCGCGCTTCCGAGCGTATCTTTCGTAAACTTGAAGGATGCCCCGACGGCTGAGCATGTGCTGGTCTGGCGGCCGACCAACCTCAATCCCGCGCTCAAGAATTTGCTTGCGATGAAGACGCCGCGAACGGCTGACCGCCCCGAATTGTGATCTTTCCTGGGCATTTGAAGCGAGCCACTTGCACGGCGAAGCTCCGCTCTTATGTCATTTGTGTTGCGGGGCCGGGCCCCTCTGGCAGGACCACGATGGTGCTGCGATGTCGGACCGCATCGGGTGTGCCCGGTGCCTCGAGTCTTTTCTCCGGACATACCTCCAATTTTCCGAACCGGAGGAAAACCTATGTCCCGTCGCTTCCTTGTCCTTCTCGAACGCGCAACCCGTATCCGCGAAATGATCGACCGCGAACTGCAGTCCGCGGCGCCGCGCGCCATGCGGTTGATCCGCATGAAGCAGCTCTATCTGCAGCTTTCTCGGCGTCTGCGGACCCTGACGGAAAAGCGTATCATCGCGATGGCATCGGCGCCGCGCATCCGCCCGAACGTCGTCTTCCTCAACGTCCGCTCGACACCAGCCCTCACCGGCCGCTGGTAATTCCGATTTTTCGTCGCTGGCGGCCGGCGCTCCGAAGGAGAGCCGCCAGCGACAAACAAAGCTCCGGCCGGCTCGCGGAACGCGTGTCGCCGCGCACAAACAAAAAAGGAGCCTCTCGGCTCCCTTTTCGTGCAGTCGGACAGTCCGCTGATTAGCGGATGTCCCCGCGCCGCTGGCTCTTGCTGGCCGCTGCCGAAGCAGACGACAGTGAACTGAACACAGCGAACACGATGGCCTTCATAATATCACCTGTTTTGAGCTAGCCGGCAGGGCGAAGGCCCCACCTGGACTCCCGGGATTAGCCCCCGGGTCGCTTTCTTCTACAGTGTAGATAGGTGATCCGCGTGCGTTGCACCAGGGGGGTGCCGAGCAGCTCTATTATGCGCGCCCCACAGCGCGTTTACGCCGCGGGGGACGCCATAAAAACTTAACAAAATCAAAAACTAAGGCGAAAATAAAAAAAGGGAGAGAGTTGTAACTCCCTCCCTAGCTCAGACGACTTGCAAGCGTGGACTTGGAAGCGCGCCGAGGCAAACCGTATTCATTGATCTCGCAGTTGCGCTGGAAGCGCCGTGGGAACGAGGTCCGATAGATCGTGCCGACGCTGTCGACATCTGCGAAAGCATCGACCGGGAGATGACGTTCGCCTCCGCGGCCACCCGCTCGAAACGACACATCCCCATTCGCTGAACTTAATAAGATACTGACCTCGCAAGAGAAATCCCCCGGCCACGCAAATCCGTATTGCGCGCCTTGCAGCGCGAAACGGTCACAGCGCGAACGGGTAGGACAGAAAGTGCCAATCGAGGTGCTTTTTATGCTGCCCAGCGCGGGTCGGCAGCCGTCGACGACCGCGTCGCGCCCGCATCCGTTGCAAAGGGCTGCGACTGGGCGGCAAAGCGCGACGCATGCGCCGCTTGAAGCGAGATCGGGACAACCGCATGAACGCCGCTCTGGCGATACCGAGCAGCGCGCCACAAATCCGCGAACGAAACGTCCGCAAACAGCGACCGGTGCCCGACGAACCTGGGGGATGACATGGGAGGCGTCCTTCTTGTGCTTTCCCGTAGCGAACGCCGGAAAAATTCCTCCGTCCGCCGACAGTGCTGATATGACGGGCATATAGGTGAAGGATTCTGCCAAATAAAATGGCAATTCGCTGCAATACAGAGATGCAAAGCTCGCAGCGCTGAGCCGCCGCACGAGCGCTCTGCATGGGTTCATTTCGCGTTCAGAGTGAGCAGAAAATCACTCGTCATCCGTCGCCATCGGCGCGGCGACAACATGAAACGAGACCGCTTTAAGCGCGCGCCAGGCAAAGGCTTATCTTCAAGCCCCAGCCGACCCATATCCCTCATCCGCACCGCAACGTCCACGCCCGAAAGGATAGTTCGATGAAACTCATCGCTGGATTTTTCTGCCTTGGTCTTCTCGCGGCCACCCCGGCAGTCGCCGAAAACATGGATATGAAATCCATGGATCACACGAAGATGCAGATGGACATGGGTTCCACCTCCGCCGAGTCCGCGCCTTCATCGAAGGCTTTCGAGGCTGCGGACGAGAAAATGCACAAGGACATGGTGATGTCCTTCACCGGCGACACCGACGTCGATTTCGTCGAAGGCATGATTCCGCACCACCAGGGCGCGATCGACATGGCAAAGGTGGAATTGCAGTATGGCAAGGACCCCGAACTCCGGAAGCTCGCCGAGGACATCACCAAGGCCCAGGAGACCGAGATCGCCATGATGAACGCCTGGCTCGCCAAGCACCAGAAGAAGTGAGCGCCGAAGCCTCCCCCACCATTTCCGTCATCCCGGCGCAGGCCGGGATCCCTCCAAACCGACAT
Source organism: uncultured Pseudomonadota bacterium (assembly GCA_963789775.1). GTDB lineage: Bacteria > Pseudomonadota > Alphaproteobacteria > Rhizobiales > Hyphomicrobiaceae > Hyphomicrobium_B. The sequence goes on along the minus strand of CAWBLX010000005.1, from coordinate 855,643 downwards.
TTCGCGCGTTGCCGAGACTTGGGCGGATCCCTGCCTTCGCGGGGATGACGGTGTGGAAAAGGGTTTGCGGCGCACCAAGCCCGCCCCGGGGCCCCGGCTCCCCGAACGGGAGTCGCTTGGCGCCATAGAAAAAGCCTCGCGACGTTTGGCCATTGCACCCGGGGGAGGCCAAAGGCGACAAATGCGCGACGACCCCATATAAGCGGTCGCAATTGAAGCGCCAGGCAGAGACCCTGATGACCGAGACGACCATCACCCGCAAGATCACGCCCGAAATCGTTGCCGAGCACGGCCTGAAGCCGGACGAATATGAGCGCCTGCTCGAAATCCTCGGCCGCGAGCCCTCGATCTGCGAGCTTGGCATCTTCTCGGTCATGTGGAGCGAGCACTGTTCCTACAAATCATCCCGCGTCTGGCTGAAGACGCTGCCGACCTCCGGCCCGCAAGTCATTCAGGGGCCGGGCGAAAACGCCGGCGTCGTCGACCTCGGAGACGGTGACGCGGTCATCTTCAAGATGGAGAGCCACAACCACCCCTCCTACATCGAACCCTTCCAGGGCGCCGCGACCGGCGTTGGCGGCATCATGCGCGATGTCTTCACGATGGGCGCGCGCCCCGTCGCGAACTTGAACGCACTCCGCTTCGGCGCCCCCGATCATGCAAAAACCCGTCACCTCGTCTCTGGCGTCGTCGCGGGCATCGCCCACTACGGCAACTGCACAGGCGTCCCGACCATCGGCGGCGAAACGAACTTCGACGAAGGCTACAACAACAACATCCTAGTCAACGCCATGTGCGTCGGCCTCGCGAAGACCGACAAAATTTTCTACTCGGCTGCGAAGGGCGTCGGCTTGCCCGTCGTTTACGTCGGATCGAAGACCGGGCGCGACGGCATCCACGGCGCTACGATGGCCTCTGCCGAGTTCGACGAAAAGTCGGACGAAAAGCGCCCGACCGTGCAGGTCGGCGACCCATTCACCGAAAAGCTGCTGATCGAAGCCTGCCTCGAATTGATGGCGACCGACAGCATCATCGCGATTCAGGACATGGGCGCCGCCGGTCTCACCTCTTCCACGTCCGAAATGGCGGACAGAGGCGGCGTCGGCATCGAACTCAATCTTGATCTCGTGCCCCAGCGCGAAACCGGCATGACGGCTTACGAGATGATGCTCTCGGAATCGCAAGAGCGCATGCTGATGATTCTGAAGCCCGAACGCCAGGACGACGCGAAAGCCATCTTCGAGAAATGGGGCCTCGACTTCGCCGTCATCGGCACCACGACCGACACCCAGCGTATGATCATCACGCACAACGGCAATGTCGAAGCCGATCTGCCGGTGCCGGTACTCGCGAACTCGGCGCCGCAATACAAGCGCCCCTACATCGAGCCGAAAAAGCCGGCGAAAATCCTGCCCGAATGGGTCCCAGCTCCGAACTCGATCGTTGGCACGCTGAAGGATCTGATGGCGGGCCATCACCTCGCCTCGCGCCGCTGGATCTGGGAGCAGTACGACCACATGGTCATGGGTGACACTGTCGGCCGTCCGGGCGGCGACGCTGGCGTCGTCCGCGTCCACGGCACGAAGAAAGCCATCGCCGTCGCCTGCGATGTGACGCCCCGCTACGTCACCGCCGACCCGGAAGAAGGCACGAAGCAGGCCGTCGTCGAGACGTGGCGCAACCTGACGGCCGTCGGCGCCGACCCGCTTGCCATCACCGACAACATGAACTTTGCGAACCCCGAGCGACCGGAGATCATGGGTCAGTTCGTTGCGAGCTGCCGCGGCATGGCTGAAGCCTGCACCGCGCTCGACTATCCCATCGTCTCCGGCAACGTCTCGCTTTACAACGAGACGAACGGGGTCGGCATTCCTCCCACGCCTGCCATCGGCGGCGTCGGCCTCGTGCCGGATGCGTCGAAGATTGCCGACATTCGCCTAAAGCACGAAGGCAACGTCTTGGTTGTGATCGGCCGCGAGGAAGGACACCTCGGCCAATCGCTCTATCAGCAATGCGCGACCGGCAAGTTCGAAGGCGCGCCGCCGCCGGTCGATCTCGAATCCGAAATCAGGGCCGGACGTCTGATCCGCACGCTGATCCGCGAAGGCCGCGCGCTGGCCGTACACGATTGCTCCGACGGCGGACTGCTGGTCGCCATTGCCGAGATGGCCCTCGCAGGCGGTAAGGATGGCTTGTCGCGTGAAGCCTCAGGCGTCGGCGTCGAACTCTTCGCCTACGAAGGCAAGATTCCCGCCCACGCCGTCTGGTTCGGCGAGGATCAGGGCCGCTACGTCGTCGAGGTCACGCCGCAAAAAGCCGAAGAAGTCTTGGAGCGTGCCCGCCTTCTCGAACTGCCCGCCCGCATCATCGGCCGCGTCGGCGGCAACGCCATCACACTCAAGGGCGAAGGTACGTTGCCGTTGTCCGATCTCCGCGCCGCCCACGAAGGTTTCCTGCCGGCGCTGATGAAGAGCGAGCTGGGCGTGTGAACGTCCGACCTCCAAACCGTCGTCATGCCGGCGAAGTCCGGCTCCCCGGACAATGGGCATCGTTTCGGATTTCGAGGCTTGGCTGGATCCCGGCCTCCGCCGGGATGACGTTATGGGGAAATGCTAAACAGCGGTAAGGGCACGACACAAAAAAGAGGAACAGAAATGCGCCAAGCTCGCTTCCCAAAAATCATGGCAATCGCCGCAGCTCTCGCACTGATCGGAGCTTTCCTACCCAACAACCATGCTTATGCAGAACCACAAGGATCGAACATGACCACCACACCGTCCGGCCTGCAATACGAAGACACCGTCGTCGGCACCGGCGAAACGCCTGAAACCGGACAGATCTGCGTCATGCACTACACCGGCTGGCTCTACGTGGATGGCAAGAAAGGCGCGAAGTTCGACTCGTCGCTCGATCGCGGCAAGCCGTTCGAATTCCCGATTGGCACCGGCCGTGTCATCAAAGGATGGGACGAAGGCGTCGCGTCGATGAAAGTCGGCGGCAAGCGCACGCTCATCATTCCGCCCGCACTCGGCTACGGCGCGCGTGGCGCCGGTGGCGTTATCCCACCGAACGCCACGTTGATGTTCGATGTCGAATTGCTTGGCGTGAAATAGCGCTCCTGCCGGGCGACGACCCAAGCCGGAGAACGCGGAAACACCCTACTTCTTCCCCTTCGTCGGCTTGGCGAATGTCGCAGTGACCGAGCCCGCAGTCGATGCGGTCTTAGCGGACTTTTCCGCTGCGCTCTTTTTCGGCTTTCTGATCTCTCTCGTCGAGCGCGTCTGACCTTTGGCCATATCGGCCTCCTTTGCTGGCGTTCGCGAACAGCGATGCGCCTATTTGCGGCTGAATGATACAGCTATTGTTGTGACGCTCCGGTCGTCCCACAGCGCTCCATGATTGAAGACGCTAAGCGACAAGCCTCCGTGCCTTGCCGCGATATTTGTAGATGAGGCCGGGCGGCACGATGAATTCGCCATCCTTCAACGCAGCGTCGTCGAATTGTCCGTTCCTGAGGCGCGGCGCCACTCCGCGATAGACGAAGATCCGCCCGAATTCGTCGTAGACGAATTCCGAAAACGCGTTGCCGTTGAGCCTGCCGATCGTCGGGCCTGCGGGCTTGGCATGATGCAAGATGGAATACTCGATGAATTGGGCACGGCGCGTGTCGGCAGTCATGTCTCCAACCCTTTTTTTTATCGCGTTCCGTCAAGGTGCGCTGGCGGCGCCCCTTTGAAAGGCGTTTCGGCATCGCGGGCGAGCTTGTCGAAACAGACAAGCCGCGCGGCCTTCGGCTCGACGCCCGTGCAATCGCTCACTTGCGAAGGCTCCTGAGGCGTAACGCTGTGCGCCGACAAAAAGATGCCGATCGCAGCGAAGGCGCCGATCAGCAGCGCAAAGATCAGCGCAGCTTGGCTGTCCTGACGCTTCTTTTTCTCGATCGCGTCAGCATTCAGCGCGACCGGATGTTTGTGTGTCCACAAATTGCTCGACATGATCGTTCACAGCTTTCCGTGCGCTTCGATTGCGCACACGAAAAACGTAGGGATCGGTCGATAAAGATTCGATGGGGACCACAGCGCAAAAAAATAGGCGCCGCATAAAGACGCCGATCAACACTACGCGATGTAGAAAGTGCAAATTTATGCTGCGCCGCAATTGGGGCGCTCACGGACGAGATTATTGCTGCGCGGCACAGCAAATCGACGAAAACCGCTAACAATCTTCAAATTGAGCGGGGCCGGAGGGGAAGCAGCAATGTGCTTGCCTCCCTCCTCCCGCTTGCTACGCCGCCGGCGACGTGTGTCGAAACGGCAGCCCATATTACTTGTGAGCGCCCGCGTTCTGCTCCATTTCCGCTCCCGAAAGCGAACCGTCCGACGGCTTGGCGTTCGGCGTGGCCGTCGTGCCGGTCTCGTCGCTGTTGACGCCCGGCTGACCCTGCATCTGCTTCTCCGAGAGGCTGCCGGAGTTGGGCTTCGCCGTCGGATTGGCGGTCGTGCCGGCACTATTGTTGCCCGGCAGATCCTTCATCGCTTTCGTCGTGAGATTGCTGTCCTCTGCCGCGAACGCGACCGAGGCAGATAGGGCAAGCGCCATCGCTGCCAGGAACGGCTTCATCATCGGAATATCTCCTGTTTTGAGAATGTTAAAAATTTTTCAGTCCCGAGCGAAAACGGAACGCGGTAAAAACGGTGTCGTTGAACGCCGTTTCATGGGCTGCGACTGTTTCTCGCTCGTGCATGATCCGTTACGTCAGTATTCTGAGGTTCGTTTCATGTGCCTGCGGAGAAATCTCCGAGGACAGGGTTAAGGAACGCGAGGACCGCCGGCTGAAGCCCGCGTCCTGTTCCTGCCGGAACATCAGCGCTCGGCTCGATCGGGCACAAAGACCGCGAAATTGGTCACCAAAGCAAATTTGATCTCGCAAAAAGGATCTCGTCATGCGGGTAGTGAAATATATCGCGCCGATAGCGGTCGCCTTCTCATTGACGCCAGTCGCCTTCGAAAGCGCCTCTGCCGCATCCGATCCGACTGGGATCTGGATGAACGATACCGGCCGCGGCGCTGTTCAAATCAAACCGTGCGGCGATGCCCTTTGCGGCGACGTCGTCTGGGTTAAGTCTGCATCCGACGCCAGCGGCTGCGGAAAGCCGGTTATCGGCAACGTCAAGCCCGTCGGCGGTGGCCGTTGGGATAACGGCTGGATCTATTCTCCCGAGAAAGGCCGCAAGTACGATGTCGAGCTGACACCGCTCTCGAACGGCAATCTCAAGGTCGTCGGCTACGCCGGCATGAAGTTCCTGTCGAAAACGATGATCTGGAAGCCGGCACCGGCGGATCTACAGCTCTGCAGCGGGACCGGCGACGACAAGAAGCCGGCTGCCACGACGATTTCCGCGCCGCCGTCGGCTGTTCCGAATTCCAATACATCGGCAAGCGTGCCGGCCCCAGCGAAGGAAGCCAGCACGACCGACACCGCCCCGCCCGCGACCGAAGCCAAGCCCGCCGCTAAGACCGAGCAGGCGCAAGCACCGGCAGCGACGGCCGAACAAGGCAAAACCGCGTCGCCCGACGAAACTGCGAAGGCCGATCCGAACCCGGCAGAGGATGATGCCGATACCGGCAAGGGCAACGACATCGCAGGCGCTCTCGGCAAGCTCAAGATCGGCGATCTATCGTTGGACAAGGTTCTTACCAAAACCAAGTCGGGCAAGTGCAAGCTCGATCTTCCCTGGTTCAAGGTCACCATCGATTGCGAGCAGCAGTAAGGCTCGCAAAGCGCCGGGCCTCCCCCCGTCTCGGCGCCAGAGAGACGCCCGCTGCGTCTGCCCGCAGCGGGCGTCTCCGTTTGTGCGAGAAGGACTGTCCTGAAAAAGAAAACGCGGCGGCAGGATTTCCTGCCGCCGCGCTTGAATTCAAAATCGAGCGGATCGACTTAGATGAGGTCGATCTCAGCCGGAAGATACGACGTAACTTCGAGGCCGACTTCCTGCTCGCGAACTGCCGGTTTTGTCCAGGTCTTCATGGTGTCCTCCATTAGACTTTGAGGAGCGCTTGCTCCCGATCTACGGATGGGTAACGCACTGCGTCGATAACGTCCAATCGCAATCGCGTGAGAACGTGATAAGAATTGTTGATCGCATCCCTTGTCGGAACTGATGGTAAGAGCGATAGATCAGAGAACCCAGGAAACAGTCCTTACAAGCTGGAGTTGACGACCAATGCCGATGGCCGCGGCCGATATCGAACAGATGATCAAAGCCCGCTTTCCCGACGCTGAAATTGCGCTCACGGATCTGGCAGGCGATAACGACCACTGGGCGGCCCACGTCGTCTCTGGGTGCTTCAAGGGCAAAAGCCGTGTCCAACAGCACCAGATGGTCTACGACGCACTCGGCGGCCGTATGGGCGACGTTTTGCACGCCCTGCAGCTTACGACCGCGCTGCCACCCGATTGACTAAGCCCCAAGTCTCGCCCACATCTTTTGCTGAACTGGGTGTGCCGATGTGGCGACCCACTGAATTCCGGCACTCATAGGAGCCCGCATAAATGGCCTCTGACACCGTCACGACCACGGCAAATGCCGCAATCGCCAAGACGATTGCCGACAACGACGTCGTTTTGTTCATGAAGGGAACGAAGCAGTTCCCGCAGTGCGGCTTCTCGGCGACGGCCGTGAAAATCCTCGAGCACCTCGGCGTGCCGTTCAAGGATGTGAACGTGCTCGAAGACCAGGGCGTGCGCGAAGGCATCAAGACCTTTTCGAACTGGCCGACGATCCCGCAGCTTTACGTCAAAGGCGAATTCGTCGGCGGCTGCGATATCATGCGCGAAATGTATTCGGCCGGCGAGTTGCACGACCTGATTTGCGAGAAGGGCGTTCCCCACAGCCACCAGCACGGCTGAGATCGGGAACGTATCCGAAAGTTTGAGCGGGGCTGTTCGCGCAGCTCCGCTTTTTTGTTTTTGCCGCCGTCTGGCCAAACTCGACCCTCAACCTCCGTCATCCCGGCGCAGGCCGGGATCCAGACAGACATCGACAAACCGGATGCGGATCATTGTCTGGGTGCCGACCTTCGTCGGCATGACGGAGGGCACGATTAAATATCCGTCCAAGACGCGAACGTAGCGGCCTGCCCGCGGTTTACGCCGTCGGCGTCGATCAACTGCCACACCACCCCGTCGTCGATCCAGAACCGCCGCCCGGATTTCGAGATGCGAACGCCGCGATACCCGCGCACGTATCCGTTGCGGGCAACCTCCTGAAGAATCCGCTCACGCTCGCCGCGGTTCGGAGCTTCCGCCGACAGCCGCGACGGCAGCCCGACGAATTCATCCCACGAATATTCGAAGCACGCTTGCGCGCGCATGTTCGCGTAGACGAACCGCGGGTCGGCGCCGGTATCGTGCGCGACGACAACGAACGGCGCCTGCGCGTAGAGCCATTCGGCGCGCGCCCCGTCGGGCACAAGCGGCGCGCCGAGCAGGCGCGCGTAGCTTCCCGTAAGCAAATCGAAGAACGCTTGATCGCCGCGCAAATCGGCGAAGCTTCTTTCTGAACTCATCCGAGCACGAGCGCTTTCAGTTTCTCGACGTCGATCGCCTCGACGACGCGCCCATGCTTGCCCGTCGTCGTCTCCGCCGCAAGCATCGCGTTCAAGACGGCCTCTTCGACGCTCTCGACGACCGCGAGATAGATCGCATCGAGATCGTCGTTGCTGACGGCCGTGAACGTCAATGCCGGTGGCTCGGGCAGCTCGCCCGGATCGTTGGCCGTCGAGAACGCCATGAAGATATCGCCCGAGCTATTGCCCGATGGCGTGCCGCCGCGTCCGATCCCGATCGAGGCGCGCCGCGCCAGGCGCTCGAGCTGCCCCGGCAGCAGCGGCGCATCGGTTGCGATGATGACGATGATCGACCCGCGCTCAGTCTGAGAAATCCGTTCTCTCGACAGCAAATTGCCAACGGGCTTCCCGCATACCGTCAGCCACGGCTTGATACCGTGGTTCGCCTGAACCAGCACGCCGATCGTATGCTCGCCGAGCCGCGTCTTGGCGAGCCTTGACGCCGTTCCCGTGCCGCCTTTGAATTCATAGGCGATCATCCCCGTGCCGCCGCCGACGCAGCCCTCTGCCACGCTCCCCTGACGCGCGCCGTCGATGGCCGCTTGCACATGCTCTTCGGTAACGTGAAACCCACCGATATCGCTCAAGAACCCGTCATAGGTTTCGGCCGCCACCGGCAGCGCCCAGAGATCTTCGCCCAGCGCCGAAAACCGCTTCGCCATCCATTTGAGCGTCGCGTGATGAGCGATCCCGACCGAAAAGGTGTTGGTGATCGTGATCGGCCCGGTGAACCAGCCCGCGTCGCGGATCCAATGCGCACCCGTCATCTCGCCGTTGCCGTTCATCGAGAACACACCCGACCAGACGGGATGCGCCAGGTCCTGCGGCGGCCGCGGCAGGATCGCTGTCACGCCGGTATGGATCGGGCCGCCGTCGTTGCGCAGAGTCGTGAACCCGACCGTCACGCCGCCGACATCGGTGATCGCGTTCAAGGGACCGGTCGTGCCCGGCATCGGCAGGCCGAGCCCCCGCGCCCGCGGCTTGCCGTTCGAACCGAATTTTGCGGGGTCGCGTGTCTCGCTGCTGCCTGTCATGATCTCACCTGTTCTGCTCACCCACGCCTAGCCGCGGAATGCGCTTGCGACTTGACTTGGTACGTCTCAATTTTGCCCTACGCGGGTGTTGCCTCGCTTCGATGGCAGAGCGACGCCCCTCGCCGGGAAAGGGAACCGATCTTGCAGGTCATGTGGATGAGCGGCAGGCGCTTTTTTCTTTCGCTGACCATTCTGACCGCCAGCGTCTGCCTGGCGCTCGGCATCACGATGCCGATCCTGAAGCTCACGAAGTTCGGCCTCTGGACCACCGAGCATTCCCTACTCTCGACCGTCGGCGTTTTGCTCCACGACGGCCAGACGTTTCTTGGCCTGATCGTGCTCGTATTCTCGATCCTGCTGCCGGTCACGAAGCTTCTCTATCTCTTGCTCGTCTCGACGTTGCCGCCCGCCGAAATCGTCCGCCATCAAACCCGTCTGCGCGCGCTCGAATGGCTCGGCAAATGGTCGATGCACGATGTCCTCGTGCTCGCACTCACGATCTTCTTCATCAAGAGCCAGGGTGTCTATGACGCGTCGAGCCTCAACGGCGTCTACTTTTTTACCGCCGCCGTCGTTTTGATGATCCTCGCCTATGCCTGGATCAGGACCGACGGCATGGCGGCGGCGCCCGAACTCGTTCCCGTGCTGCCGCAGCCCGACGTCGGACAGAAACAGACGTCGTCCGGCTGGCGCAACTTTGCGCTGAGCTTCCTGATTATTCTCGCAACGGTCTTCTTCGCCCTCGGCCTCATCCTGCCGACCATCCGCTTCACGACCGTCTACGTCTGGACCAACGAGCACTCGATCCTGACGATCATGTACGCCCTCTTCGAGAACGACGAATATTTTCTCTGCGGCATCGTCTTCGCGGTATCCGTGTTCTTTCCATTCCTGAAGCTCTTCTACCTGCTGACGCTCATCACCGCCCACGACATGCCCCCAGACTTCCGCCGAAAATCATTTGCGACGATGGAATGGATCGGCCGCTATTCGATGACCGACGTCATGGTGCTGGCGCTGATGATCTTCTACGTCAATTCGTCGGGCTATACCGAAGCGCGCGTGCTGCCGGGCGTCTACTTCTTCGCCGCGTCGGCACTGATGACGATGCTGGCCTACGCCTGGGCGAACGCCGAAGGACCGACCGGCCGCCGCAGAACGCGCCGTGACGGCGGCGGCCCCGCGATCTCACCAAATCCCGGCATCGCCATCGCCCCGTCGCCGAAGCCCCGCCGCCAAAGAGCGGCGTAGGCGGTCGCTAAACAGCGCATGAGCGTCCCGCGCGGCCGCGCATCAATCCTTCTGGAAATCACCGAGAACACCGTCCTGCGCCGGAAAGACTACGTGATTGGCCCCTTGCGGGAGTTGCGCGCACTCGGGGTTGGCATCGCCTTTGACGATTTCGGCACCTGCGTCCTTGAGCCTCCTAAAGGGATTCCCGCTGTCTCGTTTGAAGATCGACAAAAGCTTCGTGCATGATCTCTGCCGCAATTCCGAAGACGCCGCCGTCATAAAAGCAGTCCTTGATCTCGCCGAAGGCTTTGACCTCGAGACGATCGCCGAAGGCGTAGAGACCAGGGAACAAGAAGCCGCTCTTCGCAAACTCGGATGCATGCAAGCCCAAGGCTACTTGTTTGGCCGCCCCATTCCAGCCGACGCGTTTCTTGAAACACTCGCCGTTTCCAGATCGGACGAGGCGTCCGACGGGATCAAGCCCGTTATCGCTTTGGCGCGCTAAACTTCTGCGCGGGCAGCCGGCTCCCCACCAAAAACTCCGGCGCTGGCGGCCGGCTCGCGGAACGCGAGTCGCCAGCGCCCAACAAAAAAGGCCGCCCGAAAGCAGCCTTTTCAAAACCTGAAACCACTTCGGCCGAACGCCGTGAGCCCGACCGGGCGACGGCGCGTACGCCGCCCCGCGGAGCTGGCCCGCGCGACCGCGCGGAATAGCCAGCGTGAGCGATTAGCGAGAGTAAAATTCGACCACGAGGTTCGGTTCCATCTGAACCGGATACGGCACGTCGGAAAGCGCCGGAATGCGCGTCAGCGCCGCCGTCATCTTATTGTGGTCGGCATTGACGTAGTCGGGCACGTCGCGTTCGGCGCTCTTGATCGCTTCGAGAACGAGAGCAAGCTGCTTCCCCTTCTCGCGAACCTCGATGACGTCACCGATCCGCAACCGATAGCTCGGGATCGTGACGCGCTTGCCGTTGACCGTCACATGGCCGTGGCTGACGAACTGACGGGCCGCAAACACCGTCGGCACGAATTTGGCGCGGTAGACGAGCGCATCGAGGCGACGCTCAAGAAGTCCGACGATGTGCTCCGAGGTCGAACCTTTGAGGCGGGAAGCCTCATCGTAAAGGGCGCGGAACTGCCGCTCGGAGATCGACGCGTAATAGCCTTTGAGCTTCTGCTTCGCCTTGAGCTGCTGGCCGAAGTCGGACAGTTTGCCCTGGCGGCGCTCGCCATGCTGGCCCGGACGGCTCTCGCGGCGATTGAGGGGGCTTTTCGGGCGGCCCCAGATGTTCTCGCCGAGGCGGCGATCGATCTTATGCTTGGCGCGAATGCGCTTGGTCATCTTCTAGCACTCCAAGAGTTATGGTCCGGCCAAAGCGCCGGAACCGTGGAGCGCCCCCTCCTCTGACCTCGTTACCGAGGGCCGACAGGCATGGACCTTCGACAGTCCCGCCACGGGTGCGCAAAAATCAAACGCGGGCCCGAAAGCCCGCGTACGAAGCGTGGTTGATAGCGGGACCGGGCAGCCGCGTCAACGGCCCTGGATCGTCCCAGGCCCTATTTTTTCTGCACCGTTGTCTCGCTGACGGACGTCGAGCCGGTGGAAACGGGCGCCCCCGCCGGTGCAGGCTGTTCCGCGGCCGCAAAATTCGGGGGCGGGCTCGCCGCGACATACGCGCTGATCAATTCCTTAACTTTCTTGCGCTGCTCTTCGGTGCAGGTCTGCGGCGGCTGCTTCTTGCCTTCATCGACGACGACCTGCTTGTCGCCTTCCTGCTCGACCAGCCGGATCCGGCCCGTCATCAGCATGAGGGTCGTCAGGTGAAGCTGGCTGATGTAGACGAGCTGCTGCGGCGTCCACTTCTTCATCGCTTCTTCGCGCCGCATCAGGGCACGATGGTTCTGCACCTGCTCGTCGCGAAGATCGCAAATCTGCGCATGTGCCGAAAGCCGGCCGGCCATGATGACGCTGCGCGCGACGTCGAGCGGCACTTCCACCTGCGCCTTCTTCGATCTGTCGATAACAATGACCGATCCGTCGGGCTTGGAGAACTGCTGCGGGGTAAGTGACCACGCATATTCCATGAACGATCTGACGGCGTGCTCACTGAGCTCCTGAGCGCCTGCAGGTGCCGTCGCTCCAAAAAGCGTCAGCGCCGACACGCCCGCCAACACAACCCCCGCCCTCGTGTTCATCCACATCTCCAGTTGCGCCTCGGTAATTTTTTCTAATTCGAATATGAAAGGAATCCACGCGCGACCCGTCCACTAGTCGCGTTGCATATCTCTAGTAGCCTTTCGGCTTGGCATCGCTCGGCCCAAAACTTGGCCATATGAAGGCACTTATTCCCCCCCTTTCCGGGCCCTTCCTTTGCCCTGTGCGAGCGTGGCAACTATGCCACGAAGGGTGCGGACTTCCTGCTCCGTCGCGCTGAGTCTGGTCAAGAGTGTGCGAAGATTTTGCGACACAACATTTTTGCGATGTGCCGGATTGAAGAACCCGTTCAATTCCAGCTCACGCTCTAAATGTTCAAAAAGACCAATGAGTTCCTCCTTGGTCGCCGGCCGGTCTCGCCCCATGTAGAGGCCCTCGGAAAGAGGCTTCTCATAGGTTGTGACACGGCCAAGGCTGCGACCGGCGTCCCCGCGCATCCATTCGTAACCCGTAAGCAGCACTGCCTGGGCAAGGTTAAGAGACGCGAAGCGGGAATTAACCGGAATCATGATCAGCGCATCGGCATGCGCGACCTCGTTCGTCTCGAGGCCGTTGCGCTCCCGCCCGAACAAGACCGCGCACCGCTCGCCGCGGGCGATCCGCGTTCGCATCTCCGCGATGGCCTGCTCCGGCGTCAGCACCGGCTTGCGCAAATCGCGCTGCCTCGCCGTCGTCGCGGCGATCCAGTTGAGATCCGCTATGCTCTCTTCGAGCGTACCGAACGCGCGCGCGTCATCGATGATGTAATTGGCCCCCGACGCCGCGATTCGCGCCTTCTCGTTGGGCCATCCGTCACGCGGATTGACGAGCCGAAGATCGTCGAGGCCGAAGTTGGCGCAGGCACGCGCCACCATCCCGATATTGTCGGCGAGTTGCGGCTCCATGAGGATGACCGAGGGCGTTTCCCCTTCGCCCGCCACCGGCTCGCCGCGCATATGAGCCCGGCGCAGACCGTGTCTGAGCTTCCGAATGACGCGGCGCGCCCAGAACCAATAGTTTTCTCCGGACCATTGCTTGGCGAGGCTCTCAAGGCAGGGCGTCGTGACGGTTTCGGTCCCCTCGCCCCTGAGTTCGAACCCGCCCGTCTCCGACGATGACTTCTTTCTTGCTGAGAATAAACTGATCGAGCGTCTCGATGCCCTGTACTTCGGTGCGCCGCTTACAGCCCGGACACGTGACCTGATCCGATACGCATGTCAGGCTGGCGCAATATTGCAGAACGGGTTCAAGCGTCGCCCGTGTGAGGCCGGGGATGCTCAGCGTTTCGAGCCCCTGATCGATCGAGGCCGAATGACAGGCATGGACGACATCCGAGACGCGCGTATCGCGTGGACCGAGAACGGGCTCGCCGCTGCCGACCCGGATCTCCGGCGCCGTGTCGCTGGGCGAAGTCTCGGTCTCGACGTTCAATCGTGCCTCCGCATTGGAATTTCCCGAACAGATGCCGGTTGGCAAGGTGTCATCCTGACGGACGTCGGACCTGCCTAAGCCTTTGGTAACGACAGGGTGGCAATCTGGCGGTTGCGTCAAGGCCCCCGCTCCGCGGACCCCAAAGAGACTTAAGGACGCTGCGCCCGGAACGAGCCCGGACGCGGCCTCTGCTCCGAGCAGCCAATGATTTTCCCAGCATGCCGCGTCGACAGACCATCCGCCCTGGCGCTGGCTCTCATTGCCATGTGGGTCTTGGCCATTACAACCGGTATCGTGACCCCGCACAGCTGGATTACCACCTCTCGCGGAGTGCCGGCCAACGGCGATTACTTGGGACTCTACGCTGCAGGCGAGCTCGCAAAAGGCGGCGAGGCCACCGCCGTCTACAACGTCGAGCGCCACAAGGCCGTGCAACACGCGCTCGAAGGCAACCCCAAGGGCGCCTTCTATCTGTGGCCCTACCCGCCGACCTTCCTGTTGGCCGCGACCGCCCTCGCCGTGCTCCCCTATTATGCTTCAATGCTGACGTGGTCGCTCGCGACCTTCGCGGCATTCTCCGCCGCGATCGCCCGCATCAGCACCTCGCGCCGCGATATGTTGCTGATGCTCGCCACACCCGCCCCTTGGCTTAATCTCTATATCGGCCAGAACGGAGCCCTGACCGCCGCATTGATCGGTTTCGGCCTCATGCTCCTCCAAACCCGGCCCGTTGTCGCCGGCGTCGCAATCGGGCTGCTGTCCGCCAAGCCCCACCTTGGCCTGCTCATTCCCGTGGCGTTGCTTGCCGGCGGCTACTACCGCACATTCGCATCGGCGGCGCTGACGGTCATTGTATTGGTGATCGTCTCTATCGCCGCCTTCGGCATCGGTCCTTGGCTTGCGTTTCCCGGCCAACTCAGCCACGTCGCGTCTCTCGTCGAAACGGTTGTTAAAACGCAAAAAATTCAAAGCCTCTTCGGTGTCGCGCGAGGTCTTGGCCTCTCCGCGACACACGCGCTATGGCTGCAGGGCGCTCTTACGGTGTCGCTCGCCGCGCTCATCGGCTGGATCTGGAGCCGCCGAAACATCAGCTTCGATCTCAAAGCCGCGGCATTGGCCGCCGCCGTCACGCTGGCCACCCCCTATCAGTTCGTCTATGACCTCGTCATCCTGACGGTCGCGCAAGCCTTCCTGCTGCGCCACCTTTCGGCAAGCCGGATCCCAATCGCGGATACATGTGCCCTCCTGCTTGCGAACGGCTTCATATTGTCGTTCGCGAATATGCCGCCACTCCCCCTTGGCGTTTTCGGCAGCGCAATCGTGATGGGCATCATTCTTCGGCACGTGTGGGAGGAAGCCGCCACGTCCTCTCGGGAAGCCCCGGCTGCCGAAAAAATAACCGCCGGCTGCCTAGCTCCTGCGCTTCGACCCGGCAAGACTTGAAACGCTCCTTGATCTGAAGCACCACTACGTCGAAGGTTCACTTCGCACGTGCGTTCCTTGCCGCCGGACCCGAAATCTCGGCGTCGGGGAACATGATCGCTGTCCACATCGTCCCGCGAGACATCCCCATGCAGAAAATAAAAGTTGAAGGCACCGTCGTTGAGCTCGACGGCGATGAGATGACCCGCATCATCTGGAAGCTGATCAAGGACAAGCTCATCCACCCCTATCTCGACGTCAATTTGGAATACTACGACCTGAGCGTCGAAAACCGCGACGAGACGAGCGATCAAGTGACGATCGATGCCGGCAACGCCATCAAGAAGCATGGCGTCGGCATCAAGTGCGCGACGATCACGCCCGACGAAGGACGCGTCAAGGAATTCAATCTGACGGAGATGTGGAAGAGCCCGAACGGCACCATCCGCAACATCCTGGGCGGCGTCATCTTCCGCGAACCGATCATCTGCAAGAACGTGCCGCGCCTCGTCCCCGGCTGGACCGAGCCGATCATCGTCGGCCGCCACGCCTTCGGCGATCAGTATAAGGCAACGGATTTCCGTTATCCGGGCAAAGGTGTGCTGACGATCAAATTCGTCGGCGAGGACGGCAAGGTCATCGAGAAGGAGGTCTTCAAGGCGCCGAGTGCCGGCGTCGCGATGGCAATGTACAACCTCGACGACTCGATCCGCGACTTCGCACGAGCGTCGTTCAACTACGGCATCGCCCGCAATTATCCCGTCTTCCTGTCGACCAAGAACACGATCCTGAAAGCCTACGACGGCCGCTTCAAGGACATCTTCCAGGAAATCTTCGACGCCGAGTTCAAGACCGAATTTGAGAAGCGCAAGCTCTGGTACGAGCACCGTCTGATCGACGACATGGTGGCGAGCGCGTTGAAGTGGTCGGGCGGCTACGTCTGGGCGCTCAAGAACTACGACGGCGACGTGCAGTCCGACACCGTCGCGCAGGGCTTCGGCTCGCTCGGCCTGATGACGAGCGTGCTGATGACGCCCGACGGCAAGACGGTTGAAGCCGAAGCCGCCCACGGCACCGTCACGCGCCATTATCGCGAGCATCAGAAGGGCAAGGAAACATCGACGAACTCGATCGCGTCGATCTTCGCCTGGTCGCGCGGCCTCGGCCATCGCGCCAAGCTCGACGGCAACGAGAAGCTCCTGAAGTTCTGCAAGACGCTCGAAAAGGTCTGCGTCGCCACCGTCGAGTCCGGCTACATGACAAAAGACCTGGCCTTGCTCGTCGGCCCCGAGCAGGACTGGCTGTCGACGACGGGCTTCCTCGACAAGATCGACGAGCGCCTCAAGATGGAAATGTCGAAGTAGGCTCCGTGCTCGGCATCCGCCGAGCACCAAGAAAAAAGTTCGCTATGACTTCCGATGCCGAGCGAATCACCGGGCTCTACGACCGGTATGCTCACACTTGGGATACCGTCCGCTCGCGCACTCTGATCGAAGAACCTTGGCTCCGGAGATTTCTTGAATTGGTGCCGACTGGCGGCTCCATTCTCGACATCGGCTGCGGGTCGGGCGAGCCGATTGCGGGCTTTCTCATTCGTGCGGGCAATCGCCTGCACGGCATCGATTCCTCACCCGCGATGATTGGTCTCTGCAAGGAACGCTTTCCGAAAAATGCCTGGGACGTCGCCGACATGCGTACGCTGTCGCTCGGCGAAACGTTCGCTGGAATTCTTGCGTGGGATAGTTTCTTCCACCTCACCCGCGAGGATCAACGTGGAATGTTCCGCATCTTCCATCAGCACGCTGCGCGGGGCGCCGCTCTCATGTTTACCAGCGGCCCGAAAGACGGCGTCGCGATCGGAACATTTGGCGGCGAGCCTCTCTATCATGCCAGCCTGGCACCCGACGAGTATCGCAGTTTGCTCGTCGAAAACGGGTTTGACGTCGTCGCCAATATTTTCGACGATCCGGAAACCGGTGGCCACAGTATTTGGCTTGCCCGGTTGTGATAGTAGCCCACGCCCGAACCGGCCGCGCAAATGCGCTTGCCGGCTGGCTCGCGGAACGCGCGTCGGCAAGCGCCAAGCGAAAAAGCTATTTCTTCTCACTCGAGATCTTCTGATCGACTTCGGCCTGCATCTTCGCCGTCATCACGTTGAAGTCGTTCTGAAGCCGGGCGCACGCTTCTTTTTCGCCGTCGCAGACGACCTTCATCGTGATGGTCAGCGTGTCGCCTTTCTGTTCCGGCTTCCGGCACACGGCCGCGGGATAAGCCGGATTACGCTTGGTCGTGAACGTATACATCACCGCCGGCTTTTTCGGGTCATCCGCGAACGCCACGTACTGGTCGCTGGTGTAAATCTTATGCAGCCCGGCCTTCCCGGAATAGCGCGCGATCAACTCTTCCGCCTTGCCGGACGGATCACCGCAAAACTCCTGCGCCGCCGTTGTCGTCGGCCCTGCGGTCGGCATCGGCGTGGCAGGCAGTTTGACGATGGCATTGTCGGCCAGCGCCGCCGGCGAAACGGCGAAGAAGACGGCGGCGAAAATCAGTGAACGCGTGCAAGTCATTAGAAAGTCCTCAGGTCAACGAAAGCGGCGCGTATATACCGGTTTTTCCCTGAGGTCATTAGTGAAATGCCTGAAAGGTAAGGCGAAAACCTTTCGCAGCGCAGCATCGAAGCGCGCGGGCGGCATCCTCGTCGAGCGTGCCGAAGCCACGTCGAAAGACCGCGAATCCAGCGCAAAACTCCTCGAAGACGCAATAATGAGCCTCGGCTCTAGGCTCCCAATCACGCCATCCCGGCGAAGGCCGGGATCCATCCAAGCTTCAGGGCTACGAGCGTCACCGTTGTCCGGGCGCCGACCTCCGTCGGCATGACGAAATTCGATGGAGCCTCAGCTCGCCAGCCGCGCCTCGATGGCTTTGAGAGCGTCGCCCGCTTTTGCGCCGTCCGGGCCGCCCGCCTGCGCCATGTCGGGACGCCCGCCACCACCCTTGCCGCCGAGCGCTTCCGCACCTGCTTTGACGAGATCGACCGCGCTCCACGTCTCGATAAGGTCGTCCGTCACGCCAACCGCGAGCCCGGCCTTTCCGTCTTCCGTCACGCCGACGACGGCGACGATGCCCGAGCCGACCTGCTTCTTCCCGTCGTCGATGAGACCGCGCAGATCCTTCGGATTGAGACCCTGCACCGTTCGCGCCAAAAGCTTGACGCTGCCGACGCTGCGGATCGCTTCGCCGTTCGTCGCCGCGCCCGCTCCGGCGCCGCCTCCGAGCGCGATCTGGCGCTTTGCGTCCGCGAGTTGTTTTTCGAGAGCCTTGCGCTCCTCGACGAGATGCTTCAGGCGCTCGACCAAGTCCTCCGGCCGCGTCTTCAATACGCTTGCGGCTTCCTTCACGCGTTGATCCTGTTCGTCGAGATAGGCACGCGCGCCCTCGCCCGTCAGCGCTTCGATGCGCCGGACGCCAGCCGAGCTACCACCTTCGCCGACGACGCGGATCAACCCGATGTCGCCTGTGCGCGATACATGCGTGCCACCGCAAAGCTCAACCGACCACGCCTTGTTGGCGCCGGGACGCGTCGACCCCATCGACACGACGCGGACCTCTTCGCCATACTTTTCGCCGAAGAGCGCCATCGCACCCGTCGCGCGCGCATCGTCGAGCGCCATCAACCGCGTGACGACGGCAGTGTTCTCAAGCAGCACGGAATTGGCCATGTCCTCGACCGCTTTGATCTCGTCCGCCGACATCGGCTTCGTGTGCGAGAAGTCGAAGCGCAGCCGGTCCGGCGACACGAGCGACCCCTTCTGGGCGACGTGCGTTCCAAGCACCTGCCGCAGTGCTTCATGCAGAAGATGCGTCGCCGAGTGGTTGGCGCGCGTCTTGTCGCGCTTCACGTTATCGACCTGCAGCTTGACGTGACGGCCGACCGCCATCGCGCCTTTCGTCAGCTCGCCATAGTGCACGAACAGGTTTCCAAGCTTCTTCTGCGTATCTTTGACGTCGAAATGGAAAGGCGCACCGGAGCCGTCCAAGCCCTCGATCGAGCCCGTATCGCCGACCTGACCGCCCAACTCGCCGTAGAAGGGCGTCTGGTTGACGATCACGGCATATTGCGCCGGCTTATTGGCTTCGTCCGTTTCCTTGCCGTCCGCCACGATCGCCAGAATTGTCCCTTCAGCCGCCGTCGTATCGTAGCCGATAAACTCGGTCGCGCCGGTCCTGTCCTTGATCTCGAACCACAGGCTTTCGGTGGCGGCTTCGCCGGATCCCTTCCAAGCGGCTTTCGCGGCGTCCTTCTGCTTCTGCATCGCCACATCGAACTGATCGGTGTCGACCGTGATACCACGCGGCCGCAGCGCATCCTCGGTGAGATCGAGCGGGAAGCCAAAGGTGTCGTAAAGCTTGAACGCGACGTCGCCCGGGAAAACCGCGCCCTTTTTGAGATCGGCCGAACTCTCACCCAGAAGCTTCAGGCCGTTGTCGAGCGTCCGCTTGAACTTCGTCTCTTCGAGCTTCAGCGTTTCGGTGATGAGCGGTTGCGCCCGGATAAGCTCCGGATAAGCGTCGCCCATCTCGCGCACGAGCGCCGGAACGAGATGATACATCAGCGGCTCGACGCAGCCGATCTGCGCTGCATAGCGCATCGCGCGCCGCATGATGCGGCGAAGCACGTAGCCGCGCCCCTCGTTAGAAGGCGTCACGCCGTCGGCGATCAGGAAGCTCGTCGATCGCAGATGATCGGCAATGACGCGGCGCGCCACATGCGCGAAATCCTTGGTCTCTTTGCTTTCATTGGCACCGGCCTTCGACGCTTCCTGCCGAATGGCCTGAATGAGGTGCTCGAAAAGATCGATCTCATAGTTGTCGTGCTTGCCTTGCAGCACCGCAGCGACACGCTCGAGCCCCATGCCGGTGTCGATCGACGGACGCGGGAGATTTTTCCGCGCACCTCCTGCGAACTGCTCAAATTGCATAAACACGAGATTCCAGATCTCGATGAAGCGGTCGCCGTCGGCATCGGCCGAACCTGGAGGGCCGCCAGCAATCTTGTCACCGTGATCGAAGAAGATTTCCGAGGACGGCCCGCACGGCCCCGTGTCGCCCATCTGCCAGAAGTTGTCGTTCGTCGCGATGCGGATGATCTTGCTATCCGGGAAGCCCGAGATCTTCTTCCAGATTTTGTAGGCGTCTTCGTCGTCGTGATAGATCGTGACGAGCAGCCGCTTCTTGTCGAGGCCGAAGTCTTTCGTCAGCAGGTTCCACGCAAGTTCGATCGCGCGCTCCTTGAAGTAGTCGCCGAACGAAAAGTTGCCGAGCATCTCGAAGAAGGTGTGGTGACGCGCGGTATAGCCGACGTTGTCGAGGTCGTTGTGCTTGCCGCCGGCGCGGACGCACTTCTGCGAACTCGTCGCCCGCGGAACGGCGCGCGTCTCCTGCCCGGTGAAGACGTTCTTGAACTGCACCATGCCGGCGTTCGTGAACATCAGCGTCGGGTCGTTGCGCGGGACGAGCGGCGACGACGGCACGATCTCGTGACCGTTCTTTCCGAAGAAGTCGAGAAACGAAGCGCGGATTTCGCTGACGCCGGCCATATGGTGCTTTCGTGCCTGTTCTTGAGGATCGTCTGCTCCGGGATCGAAACCCGAAACGGCTTAAGGCCGCCGTTGTAGCGGCGGCCTCTATTCGTGTCCAGGAACGGGCATGTCTCCGATAGGGCATCACGGCTGCGGCGGAGCGACAGCACCGTCGACTACCACCCAAACCGTCATCCCGGCCCAGGCCGGGATCACGCTGGAGTGAGAAAAAACCTACCGCTTCGCCTTGGCGACTTTCTTGCCTTCTTCCGGAAGAACCCCGTCCTCGTCCGGTTCTTCACCGTCTGTCTCACCGGCATCCGGATTGACCAGCATCTTCTCGACGATCAGCCCGGCATTGGACCGGATCGCCCGCTCCAGCTCGGCCGCAGCCTTCGGATTTTCCTTGAGGTACGTCTTGGCGTTCTCGCGGCCCTGACCGATGCGGTCGCCATTGTAGGACAGCCACGCCCCCGACTTCTCGACGAGCCCGGCCTTCACCCCGAGATCGATCAGCTCGCCGACCTTCGAAATGCCTTCGCCATACATAATGTCGAACTCGACCTGCTTGAAGGGCGGTGCCACCTTGTTCTTGACGACCTTGACGCGCGTCTGGTTGCCGACCGACTCCTCCCGCTCCTTGATCTGGCCGATGCGGCGAATATCGAGACGAACGGAGGCATAGAACTTCAGCGCGTTGCCGCCGGTCGTCGTCTCCGGATTGCCGAACATGATGCCGATCTTCATGCGGATCTGGTTGATGAAGATCACCATGGTGCCGGACTTGGCAATCGCTCCGGTGAGCTTGCGCAACGCCTTGCTCATGAGGCGCGCCTGCATGCCGGGCTGCATATCACCCATCTCGCCCTCGAGTTCAGCCTGAGGGGTCAACGCCGCGACGCTGTCCACCACCAGCACGTCGATGGCGCCCGAGCGCACGAGCGTATCGGCAATTTCCAACGCCTGCTCGCCCGTATCGGGCTGGGAGATGAGCAGATCCTCGACCTTGACGCCAAGCCTCTTGGCATATTGAGGATCGAGCGCATGTTCCGCATCCACGAACGCGCAAATTCCGCCCTTCTTCTGAGCCTCCGCGATCACCTGCAGCGTCAGCGTCGTCTTGCCTGAGGACTCAGGTCCGTAGATCTCAATGACGCGCCCCTTCGGCAATCCGCCGATGCCGAGCGCAATATCGAGCCCGAGCGATCCGGTGGAGATCGCTTCGATATCGAGCTTCTCATTGGCGCCGAGGCGCATGATCGAACCCTTGCCAAAGGCCTTGTCGATCTGCGCGAGTGCATGCTCCAGCGCCTGCTTCTTGTCCATTCTGCCCCCTTCGAGCACAGTCAAATCCGGCCGTTCCATCGTCTTCGCCCTCAATCCCTTATGGCAAGCGCCTTGCGCCATCAATTAAGGATAAGCGTACCCTATTTGTTCCGAATTTGTCAATCACGTTTTGTTCTCATTCAAGCCGTGCGCGTCAATTAAAATATGCGCAGCGACTCACCTGTCTCCCGCGAAACAGCGGCCTTTTGCTCGCTGCGGCAATCTGCGGACATGCCCAGCCAAAAGGAGGCTCCCGTGTCCAAGTTTCTCGCAGTTCTGATCTCCGCCGCAGTCATTGCAAGCTCGTTCACGTCCGTTGCCGAAGCCGGTGGCGGCCGCCGCCTCGGATTTTTTCTCGGCGGCATGGCAGCAGCCTCGATGATGAACCACGCCGTCCAAGAGCGCCGTCGCGAAGAAGCCTACGAGAGAATGCGCGCTCGCCGGGCGGCCGCCGCCAGAGCGCGTGCGAGAGAGCGCGCCGCCGCGATTGCCGCAGCAAGGCGTGAACGTGCCCGTGAAATCGCTCTGCAAAAGCGGAAAGCCGCTCAGGTTGCAGCCGCTGAGGCCGCGGCTTCGACGCCGCCTGCCGACAACGACACGCAGGCTCTGAAGAAGGAAGATCGTCTGCCGTCCACGCAGGACGACACGGCGACGACAGCCGACTCCTCCGAGACGACGACCATCGAAAAGGAGCCCGCCGAAAACATCACGACCGGCAGCACCACGCCCGAAAGCACCGCGACGGTCGTAACCTGCCGCAAGTATTCGGCTGCAGCCGACACCGTCATCGACGTGCCCTGCAAATAACGGCCCCGAGGCCATGACAGAAATTCGCGGCTCACCCGTCGGCAATGCCGGCCGGGTCGAGCCGCGAAACCGTTTCTGCAGTGGCGTCTCTGAACCGGCGTCCTGGTCAGTCGAAAAACATTTTTGTCTCCGCGGCATGCCTGTTCCGCCCGAAACAGCCTTCCCGCCGCCGCTGCTGCAATATCCCAACAACACAAGCCAAGGAGGCACCCGTGCTCAAGATCGCAACACTTATCGCCACGCTCATCGCAGCCAGCGCCTTTGTATCGCATGCCGAAGCGCATGGCGGGGGCGGCTTCTATACCAGCAAGTTTTACCGCGATCAGGGACGTAAGCCCGCGCAGCCGCACTGCGGCAACGAGAACCGCCTTGAGGCCGCACTCGCGAGAGCGCGAGCAAGGAGGCTTGCCGAACTGCGCGCACAACGCTCCGCCGCAGTGGCCGCCGCAAAGCGCGCCCGTTTCGCCGCTATAAAGCGGCAGGAAGCCGCGAAAGCCGCCGCTCTCAAGCAGGCCGCTGTTTCATCGCAGACGGCGAGCACCGAAACGGTCGCGAAAAAAGGCGACCTGTTGCCGGTCGCATCCACCGCGGCAACGCCCACAAGAACCGCCGCCAACGACCAAGCCGATGTGACGACGAAGACCGCTTCAGTCGCATCGCCCGAAATCTGCCGCGCCTATTCCCCGGCAGCGGACGGACTGATCGAAGTCCCCTGCAAATAACGGATCTTGAGTGTCGGGCACCTCGCGACCCTCGGACGCGCCATAACCAGAACTTATGGCGCGTCTCGCTGCACTCTGGTTTATCCCCACCTTGTGCGTCGGCATCGGCGCCGCAATGATAATCCGAGCACAAGGTGACCAAACATGACCAGCACGTCCCGCCCGGCAGGGCGTTTCGGCATTCGCGTCGGCGAAGCCCTCGTTGCCGGCGGCCCACCGGGAACCGCCGCAGAACCCGAAGTCGCCATCGGCGAAATGGACGGGCCGTTCGGCACGGCATTCGCGACGCTCCTCGGCGACCAGGTCAAGGGCCACAGCCGCGTCCTGTCGCTCCTTAACACCGACGTCATGGTGCGCCCGCCGACGCTGTGCGTCAGCAAAGTGACCGTCGATAACGAGCGCTACACGAGCATCCTGATGGGCACCGTGCAGTATGCGATCGCGATGGGCGTCCTCGATGCCGTTCGCTCCGGCGATCTGCCGAAGGACAAGGTCGACGATCTCGGCATCATCGTATCGGTGTGGCTGCACCCCTCCGTCGCGACAATCGAAAAGCTCGATCACAAGATCCTGTTCGATATCCATCGCAAGGCAACGACGCTCGCCATTCACAAGGCGATGAACTATCAGCCCTCGATCGACTGGCTCCTCGAGAACCAGGACAAGATCATTCACAAGTACTTCGAGAAAGGCCTGAAGGGCGAAATCTAAGCCTCACCGTCATCCTTGAACGGACGAGCAACGCGAGAGCGTTCGGGGATCCAGCGTAAGAAGTGCCGAAGGCTCAATATCGCGCCTTCGACACTTCTTACGCTGGATCTCCGGCCTTCGCTTCCGCTCGGCCGAAGATGACGAAGAATCTTATTTTGCCAGTTCTTCCTTCACCTTTGCCGCCAGCTGCGGCAGCGAGAACGGCTTCGGCAGGAACGCGAAATCGTCCGAACCCATCGTCTCGCGGAAAGCTTCGTTCGGATAGCCGGAAACGAAGATCACCTTGATCGACGGATTGCGCTGCCTGAGCTCCTTGAAGAGCGCCGGGCCATCCATCTCCGGCATCACGACGTCGGAGACGACGATGTCGATCTTGCCTTCGTTCGCCGCCATGAGTTCGAGCGCTTCGACTCCATCGGCCGCTTCGAGCACCTGATAGCCCTGACGCTTCAGCGCCCTGACCGCAAACTGCCGGACCTCGACTTCGTCCTCCACCAGCAGCACGCGGCCGGTGCCGGTAAGATCCGTCGTCTTCAGTTGCTTCTTCGCGGCAGCGATCGTCGGCGGCAGCGCCGTCTCGATATCTTCGCTGTCTTCGACGGCGTACCGCGGCAGGAACACTTTGAACGTCGTGCCTTTGCCGACCTCGCTCTCAGGCATGATGAAACCGCCCGATTGCTTGACGATGCCGTAGACCGAAGCCAGACCGAGACCCGTGCCCTTGCCGACGCCCTTCGTCGTGAAGAACGGCTCGAAGATCTTCGCCATGACTTCGGGGCTCATGCCCGTCCCCGTGTCGGCGACTTCGACCAGCACGTATTCGCCGGGCGTGAAGCCGACGACGTCGCGCATCTTCTGGCTTTCCCGTTCCGTCACGTTGCGGGTTCTGATCGTCACCTTGCCGCCGGTCGGCATCGCGTCGCGCGCGTTGCGAACGAGATTGAGAATGACGTTGAAGAGCTGATTGCTGTCCGCCTTGACGTACCAGAGATCGCGCTCGGCCTGAATTTTGAGATCGATCTTTTCGCCGACCGCCGTATTCAGAATGGCCGTCGATTCCGTCGTCAGTTCGCCGAGATTGACGACCGTTACCTGCTGCGTCTGCTTGCGCGAGAAGCCGAGCAGGTTGGCGACGAGGCTCGCGGCGCGGTTCGCGGCCGATTGGATGTTCTTGATGTCCCGGTAAGCCGGATCGCTCGGCCGGTGCGTCTGCAAAAGCAGGTCGGAGAAACCGATGATCGCCGTCAGCACGTTGTTGAAGTCGTGCGCGATGCCGCCTGCGAGATTGCCGACCGCTTCCATCTTCTGGGCCTGCGCCACCCGGCCTTCGAGCGCTTTCTGCTCGGTTGCGTCCATCACGTAGAGCGCCGCCGCGGCGCCGCCTTGCACGGCAGCCAGCGGTGACATGTAGATGCGGCGCGTGAACTGCTTGTTGCCGCCGGCCGTGATCTCGATCGGCTGAATGTTTCCGCGCCCCGCAAGAGCATCGGCAAGCCCGGCGCCAATGAGCAACCGCTCTTCGGGTTCCGCCGTCCGGCAAAGCGCTTCGGTGGCAAGCACATCCTGCGCCGGCTTGCCGTCGAGAACCATTCGCATGAACGCGGGGTTACAATTGGCAATCCGGCCTTCGGCGTCGAGCGCCGCAATTCCGAAAGGCGCCGACTGGAAGAACTGCGACGCGCGGACATCCTGCTGTCCCCGATCGACGAGGCCGGCGGTCTGCCGGTTGAAGGCGGTGATCGTAAAGCCCTGCGCGGCTTGCTCCCCGACCGGTTCCACCATCAGCGTCAGCGCCACGATGCGACCGTCCTGGCGCGTCAGGTCGAGATCGATGATCCGCTGATCGGCTTCGGCAATGGCCGCCATGTGCTTGAGCAGGCGAAGTCCTTCTTCGCCCGCAAGCTCTGCGAGCCCGAGCGTCCGGCCCCTGAGCCGTCCCGACGCATAGCCGAGCCAGTGTTCGAACGCGGCGTTGACGTGAACGATCGCGCCCTCTTCCGAGACCCACATGAAGCCGGCGGGCATCGCATCGAACGCCGAAAGCGACGCTTCGAGCCTGTCGATGTGCTGAACCTCGCGGCTCTTCTCGCTCGTGACGTTGGTGATCTGCCAGGAAACCAGCCGCTGCCGCCGCGACCCGAAATCCGACGCCCCCTCGGGCGAGGAAAACGGCCGCACCATGATACGTGCCCAGGACGGATCGCGACCGGCTCCGAGCCGCAGCTGCACGTCTTCCCGTTGCGTCTCTCCGCGCTCGGCCGCACGTGTCAGCCTGAAGAACGCCTGCGTTCCCTCCGCATCGCTCGAAAACGACGCTTCAAGCGCCGAGAACGGCCCCGCCTCATGCCGGCCGAGAACCTTCTCGACGGCCGCGTTGCTATAAAGAATGGTGCCATCGGCCTGCGCGATAATCTGCGGCTCGTCGCCGGCATCCATGGCAGCCTTGAGCAAATCTCCGGGAACGACACGAGCCCCGAACCTCAGGTGGCCGGCAGCGATCGCGAAGAGCATAAAGGTGCCGAACATCGCCAGCAGCGCAATGACGGTCAAAAGCAGCGGCTCGCCGGACCCGCTTGCGAGCAGGCCGAACAAGACCGCGCCACCCGCAGCCGCGACAATAATCATGGGGAGGAAGCCGCCGAACCCTTCCGCTGAGTTCAGCGGATCGATCGGGGCGGCATCGATCCTCAACGCCTCGCGATCCTTCATGGGCCGAGAATCTAACTGATTCTCGAAAATCGACGCGTCGGATTGGGGCATGGATATGGAACTCAAACGCAACTGCAACTGTGCCGCAACGGTGCGGCGAGATTCGATTGCATAAGACTTGGCTTAAGAGGGTTAACATGGGGTCAACTGAGAGCTATCGAACAGTTGACGACCGCACGATATCGGCACGGCGAAACAACCCGCCCGCGAGGCAACGATGGAAAGCTATTTTTTCTGGACGTTCATGCTGGCCGTTCTGGCAATCCTGAGCGCAGGGGGCGCCGTCTTCGTGCGCGCCTATCTGACCGGGACGTCGCCGTCGGCACTTCTTTTCCGCCCGAAAGGCGAGCGCCGGCTCGAAGTCATCGACCACGCCAATCTCGATAGCCGCCGCAGGCTCATCCTGATCCGCCGCGATAACGTCGAGCACCTGCTGCTGACGGGCGGCCCCGTCGATGTCGTGATCGAGACCGGAATCAGTGCCGCCGTCACACGACCCGCGCCCGCCGTCGCCGCGCAAAACGAAGTGCCGCCACCGATCCGCCGCGCACCCGTCTTCAGCCGCGAGACCGAGCCCGCGCCGCTGATCGGCATGCATGAACGCTAGATAATCCCTGAGAAATGCCGCTTTAGCGCGTCGGCTCGACGTCGCCGAAATCGGCCATGGTCAACGCGCTGAGATCGAGGCGCGTCTTGGCGCTCGCGACGGAGCCGCCTCCGCTTTTCGCCGTCTCGGCGGAAAGATTGACCGGCCTCATCGTGCTCCAGGTGCCCCCACTTGCAACACGCTCGGGCGCAAGGCTTGTCCGAGTGACTGCCGAGACCGTGATCGGCTCGGTACCGGCCGCATTCCGGCCCCCAAACCCGAGAACCGCCGCAACGGCAAATGCAGACACCAGGAATTGTGTATGAACGGTCACGGCCCAACCTCGACTGCACTGCGCGCACGCGGATCGAGGTGAGTGTCAGGCAAAATCTTTAACGTCCGGTGAAGACTTGTTCCGGAATGCGACAGCCTTCGACCCGGCTATTCTTCCCGGTAGACTCGCTCGCGCCGCTCGTGGCGCTCTTGCGCCTCGACAGACAACGTCGCGATCGGCCGGGCATCGAGACGCTTCAGGCCGATGGGCTCGCCGGTATCCTCGCAATAGCCGTAGGACCCGTCCTCGATCCGGCCCAGCGCCGCATCGATCTTGGCGATGAGCTTGCGCTGACGATCGCGCGTTCGAAGCTCGGTCGCGCGATCGGTTTCCGACGTCGCGCGGTCGGCGAGATCCGCATGCTGCGTCGAATCCTCGTGCAAAATTGCCAAGGTCTCGCGCGTCTGGCGTTGGATCTCGTCCTTCCAGTCGAGAAGGCGTTTGCGGAAATAAGCCCTGTGCATGTCATTCATGAAGGGCTCATTGTCGGAAGGTTTGTAACCTGGCGGAAGCACGATATCCGCGATTTTTACGCGAGCAGCCATCTTCTTTACTGTACCCTCTGACTTCTTTGATGCCGTCGGCTTGGCGACAGCCAATGTTCGTGCCGGCGTGGTCGCCGGACTTGACCTCTGAGGTGCCGCCTTGCTGACGGCCGCAACGGTCTTTCCCGTCGTCCCCCTGATTTGCTTTTCTTTCGCGGCACCCTTTGCCGTCGTTATTTTTGCTGCGGCGAACTTCTTGGCCTCGGCAGCCTTGGCACCACCCTTGAACGCCGCCGCGCCCTTGGTCGAACCGTTACCCTTCGCAAGGGGCTTTTTGGCGGCCGTTTTGGGCTTCGCCGTCTTTGTTCCGGTCGCCTTGCTCATCGTCCGCCTCTCCAGAGGCTGCGTTCGCTCGAGCCGATCTTCCGCCTCCGAAAAAACGCCCAGTGAGTTGGCCTCGTTCGGCCGACCCTTATCTATGCGCGAAGGCCACTGAGTCAAGCACGCGGCGACGACATCTCAAATTTCTTGAATCGCATTTTTATATCGATATTACAGTCACTTGCGATCAAACGGCCAAACCAAGCAGGCTTATTACGGCACACAGTCTGATAATTAAGGGGTGCGCTTCGGTCACCTTGCCCTGATACCCGGGCGCCTCATACACACGACTCATGAACTTTGAAGGGACCTCCGCCTACGTCGCGACACCCGATCTCAAGATCGCGGTCAACGCCGCCATACGGCTCGAACGGCCCCTGCTGATTAAAGGCGAGCCCGGCACCGGCAAGTCTGTTCTGGCCGCCGAGGTGGCGAATGCCCTCGATGCGCCGCTGATCGAGTGGCACATCAAATCGACGACCAAAGCCCAGCAAGGGCTCTACGAGTACGATGCCGTATCGCGGCTCCGGGATGGTCAGCTCGGAGACGAGCGCGTCAAGGACATCGGAAATTACATCAAGCGCGGCAAGCTTTGGGATGCGTTTGCGGCGCCGAAGCGGTCGGTGCTGCTGATCGACGAAATCGACAAGGCCGACATCGAATTCCCGAACGATCTTCTGCAAGAGCTCGATCGCATGGAGTTCTTCGTCTACGAGACCGGTGAAACGATCAAGGCCACCACTCGCCCGATCGTTCTCATAACTTCGAACAACGAGAAGGAGCTGCCCGACGCTTTCCTGCGCCGCTGCTTCTTCCACTTCATCAAATTCCCGGACGGCGACACGATGCGCCAGATCGTCGACGTGCATTTCCCCGGCCTGAAGAACCGTTTGGTCAACGACGCCCTTCGTGTCTTCTACGAACTTCGCGACGTACCGGGATTGAAGAAAAAGCCGTCGACGTCGGAGCTTCTCGATTGGCTGAAGCTGCTCCTGCACGAAGACATCGATCCCTCGCTGCTGCGCGAAAGCGATCCGAGAAAGCTCGTGCCGCCACTTGCGGGTGCGCTGATCAAGAATGAACAGGACGCCCATCTGCTCGAACGCCTCGCCTTCATGACCCGCCGCCGCAACGAATAGCGCGAATGAAAACAACTGCCCGCGCCGCGTTGGTGTGTATGAACAGGAGATATTTCAACATGCCCGGCATTCATTCGTCGCGACGTCCGCGCCAGCCGCTTGCAACCACCGCGCTCTTTCCGTCCCCGCCGGATATGGGTAGAGTTTTCATGATAGGCTGCATGGCCTAAGGTGCCTTTGCGACGCGCGTATTTGTCGCGAGCGGTAACCACCTTTGGGAGCCGAACTGGCAATATAGCTTCCGGCACGGCAACTGATTAACGTCTGTGCCCGGACTTCGACAAGCGCGTCTCTCCAATTCCGGCGGAACGGGGCGTTGCCACGATACCCATATCATGGCTCGGCGGGCATTCCGCTTGACCCAGTGATAAACCGTTGGACAATCGCATGTGTGGCATTTTTGGAATTATCGACCTGAAGAGCCGGCGCTCGGTTCCGCTATCTGTTTTGAAGCGCGCCGCCGATGCCATGCTGCATCGTGGTCCCGACGAAGACGGCTATCTTCAGCGCCCCGGATTTGGATTTGCGGCGCGCCGCCTGAGCATCGTCGGACTCGCCGACGGCCAGCAGCCCGTTTTCAATGAAGACAAATCGATCGCTGCCGTCTTCAACGGCGAAATTTTCGATCATGACGACTGGCGCCAGCAGCTTCGCGGCATGGGCCACACGCTGACCACCCATTGCGACACCGAACTCTTCCCGCACATGTGGGAACAGTACGGTGAAGCCATGTTCGAGAAGTTCAACGGCCAGTTCGCCGTTGCCCTCTTCGACGAGCGCAAACAGAAATTCATTCTTGCGCGTGATCGCTTCGGCATCTGCCCGCTCTACTGGACGCGTACGACACGCTTCGGCACTGACTGGCTCGTCTTCGGCTCCGAAATCAAGACGATCCTCGCAACCGGCCTTGTCGAACCGAAACCTGACCCGCGCGGCATCGATGCGCTCTTCAATTATCTTGCGATTCCAGGTCCCGCGAGCTGTTTCGAAGGCATCAACATCCTGCCTCCCGGCAAGTTCCTGACGATCTCGCGCGGCCGTATCGGCGAAGACGCCACGATCGACGAGCGCACGTATTGGCAGATGGATTTCCCCGAGATGGGGAAAGAAACGCGCTTCGCCGACGAAGAAAAGCTCGTCAACGATTTCGAACGCGTTCTTTACGACGCAGTGAAGCGCCGCCTGCGCGCCGACGTGCCGGTTGCGTCCTATCTCTCGGGCGGCGTCGACTCGAGCACCGTCGTCGCCATGGCGAAAGACATCCTCGGTGCAGCACCGGCGACGTTCACCGTCAAGATCCGCGATCCCAAGCTCGATGAAACCGAGCAGGCCGCGATTATCTCGAAGCACCTTTCCGCCGATCCCTACATCGTGGCTTGCGGCTCCGACGAGATCGTTTCGAATTATCAGCGTCTCCTCGTCGCCACCGAAGCGCCGGTGACCGATACGTCCTGCACCGCATTGATGATGCTGGCAGGCAAGGTTCACGAGAAGGGCTTCAAGGTCGCGCTGACGGGCGAAGGCTCCGACGAATGGCTTGCGGGCTATCCCTGGTACAAGTTCGATCGCATCATCGAGTGGGCAGGCAAGGTTTCCGGCGGAAAATTGCCGCCGATGATGCAGCGCTATTACCATCGCTGGCTCGGCTGCAGCGACGAGGCGATGGCCTATCTCGACAAGTCCGTGGCGTCGTCTGGCGGCATGCACGCGTTCCAGAGATTTTACGATCTTCTCGGCGCCTCGCGCTTCCGCTTCTACAGCGCCGGCATGCTCTCGGGCCTCAGCGGCCACGATCCCTATTTGTCGATCGATCCCGATGCCGGCCGGGCCGCAAAATGGCACCCGGTCAATCGCGGCGTCTTCTGGGCCGGAAAGATCCACCTTCCCGGCCAGCTCTTGAGCCTCAAGGGCGATCGCATCGCGATGAGCCAGTCTGTCGAGATGCGCTATCCGTTCCTCGACAACAACGTTTTCGACTTCCTCGCCGGCATCGATCCGAAGTGGAAGTTCAAGGGAATGACGGAAAAATATCTGCTGCGCCGCGTCGCCGAAAAGTGGCTGCCGAAATCGGTCGCCTGGCGCCCGAAGGGCATGTTCCGCGCACCGCTCGACGGCTTCTTCCTGGAGCAGCGCCTCCCCTATGTCGACGAACTGTTGAGCGAAGAGTCGATCAAGAAAGCCGGCTATTTCGATCCCAAGGCCGTCGTCGAATGGCGCGGCAAATATAAGGATCTGTCGCCGTGGGGCTATCAGCGCCAGTCGGGCGAGCTTGGCCTCGTCGCCGTTCTGGCAACGCAGCTATGGCACCACACCTACATCGATCCGACGCTCGCAAGCTTGCCTGACTGGCGCTCTATCGCAGGTGTGCCGTCCGAGTGGAGTGACCTCGACTTCGCCGACAGCAGAATGGGAGAAAGCGTCGCGTGATCTGTAATCGGATCGCGAGCATCATGAGGTTCTTACGGTGAATTCGTTGCCGCGACCTTCGTCGAGTGGAAGCGGTTGCGAGACATAACTGTTCGTGGGATTGCGCACATATTCTAGATATTGCGGCTCGAAGGCGTTCTCTCCGAGGATGGCTGCTCCAGGTCTCAGCCGTGGTTCGACCAGCTTGAGCACCGGGAGATAAAGCGCGAATGCGCCATCGAGCAGCAGCAAGTCGACCTCACCGTCGACATCTTTGAGCGTCTCGAGCGCATCTCCTTCGCGGATCTCCACCAGACCGGCAAGCCCCGCAGCGTCGAGGTTGGCACGCGCCCGCGCCGCCTTACTCGGCTCCAATTCTGTGCCGATGAGTTGACCGCCGCCATTGTCCCGAAGCGCGGCGGCGAGATAGATTGCCGAGATCCCCATCGACGTACCGAACTCGACGATCCGGGCTGCCCTTGACGCGCGCGCGATCGCATAAAGGAAGCGGCCATAGGCCGGTGAGACGCTGAGGAAATTGTCTGCGTAGCCGTGATAGATCGACCGGTAATTCACGCGCTCTTCCGCGATCATCTCCGCGGCCGCCTGCTCCACCGTTGTTTCGGAGGATTTCATATCCGCCATGATTGCGTCGAAACGCTCTCGGTCTGCGGCGTCGGCATCGCGATGAAGCTTGTCCAAGGTTCGAGCAACAGGCGCCGCGGTCAACGAATCCATCTCATTTCCTTTCACATATCGCTAAGCCGAATTGGTCTCGACCGAACCTCAGCGACGGATTAAAGGGAGGTGAGCTTGGCGTCATTCCGCATCTTAGCCAGAATGTTATTCAATCTTGCCAATCCGATATTGCGATCAGAAGGCGGACAATGCCCATCCTGAGCGGCTCTCACGAGACTTCCGATTGGATTGATCCAGACGAAGTGAAACGTCCGGTCGTGATCTTCGGTGCCGCCGTGTCCGACACGACAGGACTCGAGCTCGACCTTCATCGCCACAGGAAAAGCGAGATCTTGCTCGTAAAGCGTGGCGCGCTCAGTTGCGAGGTGGAAGGCGGACTGTGGATCGTGCCGCCGCGCAGCGCCATCTGGATCCCTGGCGGTGCACCGCATGCCGTCAAGGCGACAGGAGCACTGGAAGGCTACGTCGCGTTCGTTGATCCGCGCCTCGATGCGCGGTTGCCCCAGTTCTGCTGCACCGTTTCGGTGACGCCGCTGCTCTTCGAACTCTTGGCTCGCTCAGCGCACCTTCCCGCTCGCTATGACGAAGGCGGTGCGGACTCTCGCCTCGTGGCAGTTCTTCTCGACGAACTCGCGTCCGCCGAGATCGAGAACCTGCATCTGCCGATGCCAACAGATAAACGTCTGCGCAGAATCGCCGATCTGATGATCGCCTCCCCGGCAGATCGGGCAACGATGTGCGTTTGGGCAAAACGCGCCGGCATGAGCGAGCGAACCTTGGCGAGATCGATCGTGAGAGAGACAGGCATGAGCTTCGGCCGTTGGCGCCAGCAGCTCTGCATCATGCTCGCAGTGAAGTGGTTGGCCGAGGGGTCTTCGATCCACCAAACCGCTGCCGATCTCGGCTACGACAGCGCGCCAAGCTTTGTGACCATGTTCCGAAAGACGCTTGGCACGTCGCCGGGCCGTTACATGGCAGAACGCCACGTCAACCGTCGTTGAGGTTTCGCGCGTCGCCGGAATCAGCCTTCGACGCCATACCCCTTCATGAATAGGGCAAGGCCGGACGCGACGTTTTTCTCGATCTCCTCCCGCGGCGGCGGCTCACTCAGCACGCCGTAGAGACGCGCCTTGACCATTCCGCCTTGGATGACCTCGCAAAACTGCGCGGCCGCAAGCCAAGTGTCCGGGATGTCCAACCTCCCGGCTGCGACATGGTGATCGAGATATTTCGCTACGGCCGTGATCACGCGCACGGGTCCGGCCTCGTAGAATTCCGATCCGATTTCAGGCATCCGCTCGGCGACGCCGATCACGATACGATGCGCTGCGACGACGAACGGCTGCGCGAGAAGCGATAGCGTCTCCACGCCAAAGCGCGTCAAAGCCTCCACAAGCGGCTCATTGACGTCCAGGAGCGCGATCTTCTCAGCGATGTTGCGGTCCCGCTGCTCGGCGCAGATCGCAGTGAAAAGGTGTTCCTTGTCCTGGAAGTAGACGTAGAGCGTCGCTTTCGACACCTGCGCCACGCGCGCAACGTCGCTCATGCTCGTGGCGTCGAAGCCGAGCTCGGAGAAAATCCGACCCGCACCGTCGAGAATTTGTCGCCGCTTTGCCGGATCGGTCCCGGCAGCCGGACGACCGCCGCGCCGCTCATCTTTTCGCCCCGACCCGGTGAATTGAGAACCTTCCATGAATCACATCCTACCTGCCGAAACTCGGGATTCAGTTGAACTTTGCACAAAAACGAACCGAACGGTTTAGTTTCATCTTGCTATCGACTTTTGAACGCTGTATGTCAAGCGTGAATTGAACCATTCGGTTCAGTTTGTCTACGTTTACACTTGAACGAGGCGAGCGTGATGGGCAGGAATAATTTGAACAGCGTTTTGACTGTGCGGGACGACGAAGCGGCTGCAGCGAACGACGGACGAGGACGTCCGATGGGATCCAGCGTAAGAAATCTCTCTCAGGTGCAGCCGGCGACGGCAGACACCACACCGAAATCCGACCCCCCGGCATTCCAACCGGCTGGCGAGCCTGTAACGGCACGCACGCGCGGCACAGAAGCTCCGGCCACGGATGATACGACGAAACCGCGCTCACGCCGCAAGCCGATCTTCATGGGAATTGGCGCGCTGGCGCTGATGGGCGCCGCCTACTTTGCCTACGACTACATCACCGTCGGGCGTTTCATGGTTTCGACCGACGACGCTTACGTCGGCGCCTACATGTCGATCATCTCTCCGAAGGTCTCGGCGATCGTTACCGACGTCCCCGTTGTCGACAACCAGCCGGTGAAGGCGGGTCAAGTGCTCGTCCATCTCGACGAAGGAGACTACCGACTGGCGCTCGATCAGGCGCAATCGAAGCTCGCGACGCAGATTGCGGCCATCAAAACCTTCGACGCGCAGATCAAGGCCGCGGAAGCATCGACGGCACAAGCTCGGGCTCAACTCGACGCCGCCAAAGCCAACGTCGTCAAAACCGAGGCGGATTACACCCGCACCAACGCGCTGTCGGCCAAGGACTACGCGACGAAAGCCTCGCTCGACGACACTATCGCCGCGCGCGACTCCGCGCTTGCACAGGTGAAGGCAAACGAAGCCGCCATCCAATCGGCTGTCGCAAACGTCGCGATGCTCCACGCCCAGCGCGACCAGTCCGAGAAGCTTGCGAATGAGCTCCGGGTCGCCGTCGATCAGGCGAAGCGCGATCTATCTTTCACGACCATACGCGCGCCGTTTAGCGGCGTGGTCGGCAACCGTGGCGTTCAGGCCGGCGATTACGTGACACCGGGAAAGCGCCTGATGGCTGTGGTGCCGCTCGACAAGGTTTTCGTTGACGCGAATTACAAGGAGACGCAGCTGCCTTCGATCGTCGCCGGACAGACGGCAACGATCACGGTGGATGCCCTCGATGGCAAAGCGCTGAAAGGTACGGTCGAGAGCGTCTCTCCGGCATCCGGTTCCCAGTTCTCCCTCCTCCCCCCGGAGAACGCCACCGGCAACTTTACGAAGATCGTGCAGCGCGTGCCGGTGCGCATCGCCATCCCCGCATCCGAAGCGAAAGGCAAGTTGCGCCCCGGTCTCTCCGTCGTCGTGAACATCGATACGCGCACGACACCGGCCGCCGCCGAACACGCTCAAACGGTGCAAGAATAAACGCGCAGCGATTGCGTTCCCCACGTTCGATCCCGGTTAGTTATGAACACCGCCACGACATTTTCCGATGAGCCACGGAAGCTCGAATGGATCGGCGTCACGCCGCGCCAGCTGGCGGGCTTCATCGCCATGGTGTTCGGCATGTTCATGGCGATCCTCGATATTCAGATCGTCTCGGCGTCGCTGCAGGAGATCCAGGCGGGCATCTCCGCAAGCTCCGACGAAATCGCCTGGGTTCAGACAGCCTATCTGATTGCAGAAGTCGTGATGATCCCGCTCTCAGGCTTCCTCGCGCGGGTCTTCTCGACGCGCACGCTCTTCTTCAGCGCGGCCGTCGGCTTCACCGCCGCCAGCGCCCTCTGCGCGACGGCAACCTCGATCAACGAGATGATCGTCTATCGCGCCATTCAAGGCTTCATCGGCGGCGGCATGATCCCGAGCGTCTTCGCCGTCGCCTTCTCGCTCTTCCCACGCTCGAAGCAGAATATCGTCTCGCCTATCATCGGCCTCGTCGCGACGCTCGCTCCGACGATCGGTCCGACCATCGGCGGCTACCTGACCGACACTTATTCCTGGCACTGGCTATTCTTGATCAACGTCGTGCCCGGCATTCTGGTCGCCGCCGCCGTCTTCTTCCTTGTCGACTTCGACAAGCCCAACTACGCGCTGCTCGACCGCTTCGATTACGTCGGCTTGCTCAGCATGGCACTGTTTCTCGGCTCCCTCGAATACGTGCTCGAAGAAGGCCCGCGCTATGACTGGCTCGACGATCGGACGATCGCGACCTTCGCAGTCCTGACTGTCGTCGGCGCGATCGTTTTCTTCTGGCGCGCCTTGACCGCCAGGGACCCCATCGTCGAACTCCGGGCCTTCAAGGACCGCAACTTCGCGTTCGGATCCGCTTTCAGCTTTACGATGGGCATCGGCCTATACGGCCTGACCTACGTCTATCCCGTCTATCTCGGCCAGGTGCGCGGCTACGACTCCCTGATGATCGGCCAGACGATGTTCGTCACCGGCGTCGCCATGTTCCTGACCGCGCCCATCAGCGGCCGTCTCGCAGGCATTCTCGATCCGCGCCACATGATGCTCATCGGCTTTCTTGGCTTCGCCGTTGGCACATATATGGCGTCCTTCATCACGCCCGATTGGGATTTCTGGGAACTTTTCATCCCGCAGATCCTGCGCGGCTCGTCGCTGATGCTGTGCATGGTTCCGATCACCAATTTATCGCTCGGCACGCTGCCGCCGGACCAGATGAAGAATGCGTCGGGCCTCTTCAACCTCACGCGCAACCTCGGCGGCGCCGTCGGCCTAGCGATGATCAATACGATCCTCAACAAGCGGCTCGACTTGCATCTCGAACGTCTGCACGAGCAGGTCGCGTGGGGGCATCAGGTTGCAGAAGAAAGACTGGCCGAAATGCAGCAGATGTTCACGAATGCGATGCCGGCGGACGGCAACATGGCTGCCTTGAAGAAACTCGCGATGATGGTGCGCAACCAGGCCAACGTCCTGTCGTTTGCCGACCTGTTCCTGGTTTTGACGGTACTCTTTGTTGCCACCGGCCTCATGACTCTTCTGATGCGGAAGCCCGCCGCGGTTCCCTCCGGTGCGGGCGGCCATTGACGAAAGCCGAAAGCCAATTCGATAAAATTGAACTTGGACGTTACGACCTGTTCAGCAATTAAAACTTCTTCCCCTTGCGTTCCCCAGCAATCTGCTGCATTGCAAAAGTGCCTTCACGAACCTCTGACGGCCGAGCTTCGTCGTCTCCATAGCAACCCCCAGCTTGGTAGATTGAAAACATGGCCCAAACCAACGGCAGTGCGCAAAATCACGCCGAAAAAAACGTTCTGGTGCTGCAGGGCGGGGGTGCCCTTGGCGCCTACCAGGGCGGTGCTTACGAGGCTCTCGCAGCAGGCGGCATCGAACCCGAATGGGTCGCCGGCATTTCCATCGGCGCCATCAATTCCGCAATCATCGCCGGAAATCTTCCCGAACGGCGCGTCGAGCGCCTCCGCGAATTTTGGAATCGCGTTTCAAGCCACCTTCTGCTGCCGCCCATCGCGACCGACACCAACTCGCGAAAGATCTTCAACGAGACGAGCGCCGCTCTCGTCGCGTCGGTTGGAGCGACGGGTTTTTTCGATCCCCGCTACCCTCCGGCGGTTTGGATGCCGGCAGGAACGCCCCAGGCCATCAGCATCTATGACACGAGCCCGTTGAAGAAGACGCTGCTGGAGCTTGTCGATTTCGATCTTTTGAACTCGGGGAAGGTGCGCTTTAGCGTCGGCGCCGTCGAGGTCGCAACCGGCAACCTGCAATATTTCGATAGCGCCAACGAAACCATCATTCCCGAGCACATCATGGCGAGCGGCGCCTTGCCGCCGGGCTTCCCGCCCATCGAGATCGACGGCAAGCTCTATTGGGATGGCGGCATCGTCTCGAACACGCCGCTCCAGTACATTCTCGATGGCGGCACTCCGCGAACCGACATGTGCATCTTCCAGCTCGATCTCTTCAGCGCGCGTGGAACGGTGCCTGAAACTCTGTTCGACGTTCAGACGCGCGAAAAAGAGATCCGCTATTCCAGCCGCACGCGGCTCAACACCGACAATTTCAAAGTCATCCAATCGCTCCGCCGTGCCGTGCGGCGTCTCGACGAAAAGCTGCCCGACGAATTGAAAAACACCTTCGATTGGAAATTGCTGTCGAAATACAGCTGCAACGCCGCGATCACGATCGTCCATCTCATCCATCGCCGCGCCGTCTACGCGACGCAGTCGAACGACTACGAATTCTCCCGCTACACCGTCAACGAGCATTGGAGTGACGGCAAGGACGACGTCGAGCGCACGCTGACCAATCCCGCTTGGGTCGATCGCGAGCGGCCGGAAGACGGCGTGATGATTCTCGACCTGACGAAAGACCTGATGCCCCCATTGCCTCCGGAGACTGACGCATGAAAATTTCGGACGTCAAAAAACGCGCCTTCGCGATGCCTTTGACGAGTCCAGCCTTCCCCCCCGGCCCCTATCGCTTCATCGACCGCGAATATCTCATCATCACCTACCGCACCGACCGCGAAGCCCTCGAAAAAGTCGTTCCCGAGCCGCTCACCTTCGACGAACCGATCGTCAAATACGAATTCATCCGCATGCCGGATTCGACCGGCTTCGGCGATTACACGGAGTCGGGCCAGGTCATCCCCGTCAAATTCAATGGCGTCGAAGGCGGCTATACGCACGCCATGTTCCTGAACGACGGACCGCCGATCTACGGCGGCCGCGAGTTGTGGGGCTTCCCCAAGAAATTCGCCAAGCCGACGCTCGCGCCCGACATCGATTCATTCGTCGGCACGCTCGACTACGGCAGCGTCCGCATCGCCACCGGCACGATGGGCTTCAAGCATAAGGCACTCGACGCAGCCGCGGTCGCCAAGTCGCTCGCGGTGCCGAACTATCTTCTCAAAATCATCCCGCACGTCGACGGTACGCCGCGCATTCTTGAACTCGTCGACTATCGCCTCGAAGACGTCACCATCAAGGGCGCGTGGAGCGGCCCCGGCGCGCTTGATCTCAGGCCGCATGCGCTCGCGCCCATCGCCGACTTGCCCGTGCGCGAAGTCATATCCGCTACGCATATTCTTGCTGATCTCACCCTCGGACTCGGCAAGGTCGTTTACGACTATCTCGATACAAAATAGGAGACGCCCCCATGAAACTCGACGGCAAGGTCGCCCTGATTACTGGCGCGGCGAGCGGTATCGGCCATCAGATCGCACGGCGCTACGTCGAAGCCGGCGGGCGCGTCGCGATCGCCGACTTGAACCTCGATGCCGCCAAGGCGGCCGCGAAGGAACTCGGCGGCGAAAAAGAAGCAATTGCCGTAGCGATGGACGTCGCCAACGAGGAACAAGTCAACGCCGGTGCCGCGGTTACTGCCAAAGCCTTCGGCACCATCGACATCCTCGTCTCGAACGCCGGCATTCAGATTGTCCACCCGATCGAAGACTTCCCGTACTCCGACTGGAAGAAGATCATGGCGATCCACGTCGACGGCGCCTTCCTGACGACGAAGGCGTGCGTCAAGTACATGTACCCGCAGAAGTCCGGCGCGCTCATTTACATGGGCTCCGTGCACAGCCACGAGGCTTCGCCTCTGAAATCGGCTTACGTTGCGGCCAAGCACGCCATCCTCGGCCTCGGCCGCGTGATGGCCAAGGAAGGCGCGCAGCACGGCGTCCGCTCGAACGTCATCTGCCCGGGCTTCGTGCGCACGCCCCTCGTCGATAAGCAGATTCCCCAGCAGGCGCAGGAACTCGGCATCACCGAAGAGCGCGTCATCAAAGAGGTCATGCTTGGCGAGACGGTCGACAAGGAATTCACGATGGTGACCGATATCGCCGAAGTCGCTCTGTTTCTCGCTGCCTTCAAGACCAACGCCATGACCGGCGAAAGCATCATCGTCAGCCACGGCTGGCACATGAACTGAGCGGCAAGCCACCGACTCACGTCATCCTCGGCCGAGCGCGCGGTACGCGCTAAGAACGGCTCAAATTCCGTCATGCCGACGAAGAGCCTGCCCCGGCGAAGAAGGCCGGGGTCGGCACCCAGACAACGATCGACAGGACAGCTATCGAAACTTGGCTGGATCCCGGCCTACGCCGGGATGACGGGTGTACTTATTCGCCCGGCGCCGGTTGATGATGTACGGCGTGACGGGCCCTGCCACCATCCACCGCTATTGAAATCGCCCAGAAGATCAATCCGCCGATAGCCAGCGCCGCGCCCACCCAGCCCGTCGAACTCCAGCCGAAGCCGTGCGCAATCGCCAAGCCGCCGAGCCAGGGCCCGATCGCATTGGCCATATTGAAGGCGCTGTGATTGAGAGAGGCCGCGAGCGTCTGGGCGTCTTCCGCAACGTCCATCAGTCGAGTCTGCAAAGGAACGCTCAGTCCGCCGCCGCAGCCGATCATGAACGCGACGACCGTCACCGCGTAGATGTTGCCGACGGCCAACGGAAAGAGCATCAGCGAGACAGCGCTCCAGACCAATATCCCGCCAGCCGTCACCATCAGCGCACGGTCGGCGAGCCAGGCACAGACAAATATTCCGACCGTCATCCCAAGCCCGAAAAACATCAGTACGACCGGCACGATGTACGGCGCGACGTGCGTCACCTCAACCAGCGTCGAAGACAGGTAGGAATAGACAGCAAATAAGCCGCCGAAACCGATGGCCCCGATGGCAAGCGTCAGCCAAACCTGAGGACGCTTCAGCGCTCCAAGCTCGCGCATCATGCTGGCGCCGGCGACGGGCTTATCGACGGGCACGAAGCTCCAAACGAGAAACACCGTAAGCGACGCGAGGACGCCGACAACGCCGAACCCCACGCGCCAGCCGAGCGCCTGCCCCATCCATGTCGCCGCCGGCACGCCGATGATCGTCGCAATGGTAAGACCGATCAGCACGCGTGAAGCGGCCTGCGAACGCGCCTTCGGCGGAACGAGCGACGCCGCGACCAGCATCGCAACGCCGAAATAGGCGCCATGCGGCAAGCCGCTGAGAAACCGGAAGACGATCATCGCACCGTAGCTTGGCGAAAGCGCCGTCAGAACATTGCCGACGGCGAAGCACGCCATCAGCACAAGAAGCAATCGCCGCCGCGGCCACCTGGCGGCAAGCACCGCAATCACCGGCGCGCCGACGACAACACCCAGCGCATACGCGCTGATCGCATGCCCGGCCATCGGCTCCGTGATGCCGAACGTCGCGGCGAAGTAGGGCAAGAGGCTCATCGCCGCGAACTCGGTCGTTCCGATCGCGAATCCGCCCATCGCGAGCGCGAAAAGAACAAGGCGCACCTGTCCCGGCGTCAACCCAACGGGCACCTCACGCACACCGTCGAAACCGTCGGCTCTGACATCCATCCGCTGAGTTCTCCCGCCGCGCTTCGCTGCGGCGCGAAAATCCGGCCGTGCAGCGTAAGTAACCGCGTATGTTATGGAATTTGTTCCAAGTCGAGGCAGAAGCCGCGAGCATTTTGCAAGTGCGAACTGTCGCACGCTCATAGCTCGGACGTGCATGCCCAATTCACGGGGCCCTAAGCCCGCTGCGGCGGAAGGTCGTCCCTCTTCCGCCGTCGGCTGTTCCCTGGGGAACAGCAGCGGGCGTCTGTTGAGATCGACAAAGACTTCAGCTGCCAGCCGGGTTCACCCGTCTCGAAGTTCGCAAGTCGGTCATGTCAATGAAACGTCTCACCTTCGTGGCGATGTTGTTCGGCGTCCTAGCCCTTGCCGCCATAGCCCAACCCGCTTGGGCAGCCGACGACGGCCTCAACCGACGCGATGCGTCCGGAAATCCTGCCGCAGCGAAATGATGATCCCCTATCCGCAACAACGAAATGACGGCCGGCGCTGCATCGAACGCCCCGGCCGACGGAACCCAACATGTCGCTATCATCCCCTCGCATGAGGCACGCGGTCTTGCAGCAACCCGGCGAGCCCGCCCCCGATTTCACCGCGCATACGCCCCATCCGGCAGGAGGGCAAAGGTCATGACCCTCCTCCCGATCAATCAGCCGGAACTCCGCCTCGCTCGGCCGCGGCAATCCGTCGAAGTTCCCGTCGATATCCTATCGATCGCAACCGCCAATCCAGCGCATCGCTTCAGCCAGGAAGACGTTCTCGCCAACGCTGCGGAGGTCTTTCCGCAATTCGCCCGACTCCACGGTCTTTTCGCCAACACCGGTATCGACCACCGCTTCATGTGCCAGCCTATGTCCTGGTATCGCGCGCGCCATACCTGGGAAGAACGAACGGCCGTCTACCAGAAGAACGCTCTCGATCTGCTCGAACGCGTCGCTGTCGAAGCCGTCGATCGGGCCGGGCTCAAGCTCGCCGACATCGACGCCTTCGTGACCAACACGATAACGGGCCTCGCGATCCCGAGCCTCGACGCGCTTCTGATGAACCGTTTGGACTTTTCTCCGAACGTCGAGCGGCTGCCGATCTTCGGCCTTGGCTGTGGCGGCGGCGTTGCCGGCATGTCTCGCGCAGCCCGCCTCGCTCGAGGGCGCCTCGGACGCAACGTCTTGTTCATCACCGTCGATCTCTGCAGCCTGTGCATCCGCCCAAACGATCCGAGCCAGGCGATGTTCATCGCCGCAGCCCTCTTCGGTGACGGCGCCGCCGGCGTCGTGCTGCGAACCTCCGACGTCACCGCAGCGTCGCCGGGTAAACCCGCAAGCACGTATCCCAAGATTTTAACGTTCGGCGAACACACTTGGCGCGACACACGCCACATCATGGGTTGGGATGTCAAAGACGACGGCTTCGGCGTCGTACTGAGCCCCGAGCTGCCAGCCCTGATGCGCAAAAATCTCGCGGGTGTGCTCGAGCAATTTCTCGATCGCAACGCCATGGCGCTCGACGATTTCGAGGGCTTCCTCTTTCATCCAGGCGGCCGAAAGATCCTCGAAACGGCCGAAGCGGTCCTCGGCCTCGAACGATCCCGGTTCGTACATTCCTGGGCTGTCCTGCGCGACTTCGGGAACATGTCCTCGGCCACCGCCCTCTTTATCCTCGAACGTGCGATCCGCTTGGGCGACAAGGGCCGCCACCTTCTGGCGGCGTTCGGTCCCGGCTTCTCGGCCTACTTCGCCGCGCTCGATCTCTAGAGCGCGACGTTTAAGTCTACAGATTAGGTGCGCGGGCGGATGCTGCGCCGATCACGAGAGCACCGTGGTCCGTCCCGTTTCGGTCTGCCGGCGCCGTTCCGACAATCCTTCGTCCTCCAACAGAATTTTATAGGACAGAACGGCCGACCACACGGCTCCCATGATGATGCCGAGGGCAAAATTTCCAAACACCATCGGCAACAGAAATGTTTCGGTGATCGTCACGGCATAATTCGGATGCCGGACTAACCGATAAGGCCCGCGACGGACGACGGGCGCA
This sequence comes from uncultured Pseudomonadota bacterium, assembly GCA_963789775.1. GTDB lineage: Bacteria > Pseudomonadota > Alphaproteobacteria > Rhizobiales > Hyphomicrobiaceae > Hyphomicrobium_B. The sequence continues at coordinate 811,684 of CAWBLX010000005.1, read as the reverse complement.
CTATCGAGCGTAAATATCCGGTGCGTCCAATACCGGCCGAGCGTCCCAATCACCCAATACCGGACCACCTGCAAAGCCAGGTAAATAGCGGCAAGTGCCGAATAAATGCCCGCATCCGCCGGAATGAGAAGATATAGGCTCCCAATCCAGGCGAGATGCGTCGTCGCAACGACCGGATAATATGAGCGTCCTATTTCGCGCGCGCCCTGAGCAATCAACGCGCGCGTATTCCGGGCGGAATAAAGCTCTTCAAGCCCACGTTGAAAAAGGATGATCAGCGCAACAATCTGCGGCCAGCCGAGTGAGTCTATCGTCATTGGAACCCTGTCAATTCGAGGTTTGTCACGCCGCCGGATTGCAATAAATAGGGACTGATCCGCAAAATGGCATCCCTTCGGCGCCTGCAAAGTCGTGAATCAAAGATTTAGATTTCGGGGAGGCAAAGCCATTGCCCGGCCCCGAATAGCGCCACTGCAATTTTGACGCACGCGAAGCCGCGCCGAATACGACGCCACAAAATAGGCCTTGACCCAAAATTAATGAAATAGCCTCAGCTTGTTAATGCTGGGGGAATGCGGGGGAGGCTGCTGAATTATTTGGCAATTCCTCCTCCAACGATCCTGTCCGTATCTCTAATTTGGAATGGGAAATGCTTGGGCCTTGCTGCCCGGCTGGGAACGAAAGTGTCATGTCGGCAAGTGGGGCGCGCTCTTTCTCTCAGGACAGCAAATTATACGCGACGGACAGAGACGGTCTCATAAGCGCCATCGCGATAGCGACGATCTTCGGCATCGTTGCATATCTATCGGCCGCGTTCACTCAGAACAGCGACGGCGTGGCGACCGTCTGGCCTGCAAACGGCATCGCGCTCGCGGCCATCATTCTTACAAGACACCCCTGGCGGCGCCATCAGATTTTGGCCCTCACGCTCCTTGCAAACGTCATCGCAAACTTCTTCGCCCACCGCGTTCTGGCCGCCAATATCGGCTTCGCGCTCACCAACACCCTCGAAATCTATACGGCATTCCGCATTTTGAAGCTGCGAGAGCGGGAACCGTTCGAATTTCGCAACATCCACTTTATGATATCGTTTTCGATGGCCGGCGTCGGCGGCTCGCTCGTCGCGTCCATAGCCGCGGCTATCGTCGCCATGCTGACGATCGGACCCGCCACGTGGGGGGTCTTCACCTCTTGGCTTTTCGCTGACTTGCTCGGACTGCTGACCGTTACTCCGGCGCTGGTCCGTCTTCGCCAGGAAAGGCATGGCTTCCAGGCTTCCACCGCCGCCTGGGAAACTTGGGCTCTGTTCGCGATCCTCGCCGCGGCCATGATACTCGCCATCCAACTGCCCCAGCCGCCTCTCGGATTTGTGGTCCTACCGGTACTTGTCCTCATCGCGTGCCGTCTCGGACCCAACGCGACGTCAGCTGCGGCATTGATGATGACGGCAATCGTTCTCGCTTGTACCGCAACCGGGCTTCGCGGCGACACAGTCGGCCCGGCAATCGCTTGGCTGACCGACAACCAAATCATGCAACTTCGCATCCTGACAGTCTTCATGACTGTGATGCTGCTCGCCGAAACGATCGAGTCCCAGGCCCGCCTGCAGGAACGGCTATCCTCCGAGATCGCACTGCGCGACGAGTTGAATGAGCACCTGAAGGCCCAGGAACAGGCGATGTCTGAACAGAAGGCCGAGGTCGAAAAGGCTCATAACCGGCTGAAGGAAGCCATCGAGATCCTTCCCGAAGGCATCGTGATCCTCGACGCCGACAACCGCTATGTCGCCTGGAACAAGCGCTACGCCCAGATCTATCATCGCGCCATCGACACCATCGTTGTCGGCGGCAGCCTCGAAGAGGCCGTGCGCATCGGCCTCGAGCGTCAAATGTACCCGGAAGCGTTCGGCAGGGAGCAAGCGTGGCTCGCCGAGCGCATCAAGAACCTGCGGACACCCGCCACCTCCCACGAGCAGCTTCTCGACAACGGACGCTGCTATCTGATCGAAGAATGCCGCACGAGCGAAGGCGGCTTGATCAGCCTGCGCATCGACATCACCGAGATGAAGCAGCGCGAGGCATCCATACGGCTCCTGTTCGAAAACAACCCGCTGCCGATGTTCGTCGTCAGCAGGGAGAAACTGGCGATCCTCGCCGTCAACAATGCGGCGGTGGCGCACTACGGCTACTCCCGAAAAGACTTCTCGCTCCTCTCCCTGCGAGAAATCCAAAACGGGGAACTCATTCTGCCGTTCGAGAACGGCGTACAGCCCATCGGCCAGACGGACGAAGCCCAGCTGTTCAAGCATTTCCGCCGCGACGGACGCTCGATCGAAGTTGAAGTCTACGTGCGTCCCCTCGTGCATGAGGGCCAGGACGCGTTGCTGATTGCGGCCATCGACGTCACGGAGCGCCGCAAGGCCGATCGCAAAGCCACCTACATGGCGCGCCACGACGCCCTGACGTCGCTGCCCAATCGCCACCTGCTTGCCGAACGCATGCAGCTCGCGATGGCCCGCGCCAAACGCGGTGACCGCATGGCACTCCTGCTTCTCGATCTCGACAACTTCAAGATCGTCAACGACACGCTCGGCCACGCCGCCGGCGACGAGCTTTTGCAAGTCGTGGCCGATCGCCTCAAGAAAGCTCTCCGAGAAACCGATACGGTGGCACGGCTCGGCGGTGACGAGTTCGCTGTTTTGATCGTCGATCTCGATCATCCTTCGAGCGCCACCAAGCTCGCAGAGCGCCTGATTGCCATTTTGAACGAACCGATCCGCATCGGGACCAAGAATGTGATCTGCGGCGGCAGCATCGGCATCGCGATGGCACCCGACGACAGTTGCGATCCGATAGAGCTCTTCCGTCTCGCGGACCTTGCTCTTTATGCCGCCAAGGAAGACCAACGCGGGACCTTCCGTCACTTCGAACGCGAACTCGACGCCAAGGTGAAAGAGCGTAATCTGCTCGAAATCGCGGTGCGCGAAGCCATCACCAACAACGACTTCGAACTGCATTACCAACCGATTTTCTCGCTAAAAACGAAGGCGCCGGTAGGGGCGGAAGCCCTCCTGCGCTGGAACCACCCGCGACTGGGGCTCGCCTCGCCGGCGGAATTCATTCCGATCGCCGAAGAGATCGGCATGATCACCGATCTCGGCGCCAAAGTGCTGCGCCAAGCCTGCTTCGAGGCGATGTCATGGCCGGAAAATACCAGTGTCTCCGTCAACATCAGCGCGATCCAGCTCGAAGCCGAAAGCTTCGTCGACACCGTCAAAGCCGCGCTCTCCGAGTCGGGCCTGCCGAGCCACCGGCTGACGATCGAAGTGACGGAGTCCATGATCATGAAGGACGTCCAGTTCGCGACGCATGTCCTGCGCCAAGTCTGCGATCTCGGCGTCGAAATCGCGATGGACGATTTCGGAACAGGCTATTCGTCGCTCAGCTCGTTGACGAAAGTGCCGTTCCATAAAATCAAGATCGACCGCTCGTTCGTTCGCGACCTTGCGATCTCGATGGAAGCGCGCGCGATCCTGGCGACGATCGTCGACCTCGCCAGAACGCTCGGCATGCGGACGACCGCGGAAGGCGTCGAAACAACCGAACAGCTTGATATCGTCAAGGAATACGGCTGCACGTTCGTGCAAGGCTTCCTGCTCAATCGCCCGGAGCCGGCCGACGTGATCCGCAAAATTCTTCGTACAGTAAACGAAGTGCAGCGAAGCGCCGCTTGAGCGGCAACCGGCACGTCGGAGGCTAAATCCGCAAAATTGAACGCCAACCCTGGGGGAAACCCCAGTTTATGTCGTTCAGATGACGGCACTCAGAGGAGGAGGCCATTTGCGGCAACACCGGGGAAAACTTTTCACGCATCACCCAAACGGATGATGTCAAACGCGGTTCGCGCCCGTCAAAGTTCCTGGATTGACGTATCTACCAATATTTTCGTGTTTATTTTGCAAGGGGGTCGCCTTTGGCAGAGGTCGGTGACACTGCACACTGCGGCCCCCTCGATTTTGCCGGCGATCGCGACGACTGTGCCGCCGATCCGATCGGCATCACGACGGGCTCGCTTCGGCCTGAAGCCGCAAGACGACGACATCTTGCGCTATCTACGCAAGGCTCTTTTAATTCCCTGGCCCGGAGGAACTGAGCGCGACGGTACTGGGCTCCGCTTCGACCCTCCGCGTACTGCAGTTTGCGCGCGCGATGTAGATCTTGACGCCATCCTGTCTGACGCCCGCGACGTGATCTCCCGCAGCCACAGCCGACGCCACCTGCTCGCAGGCGTCTCGCGGCATCCACTGCGTCTGAAGTTCGCCATTCTGAAGTGTGGCGACCAGCAACGAAGTGCTATCCAGCACGACCGGCGCTTCAAGGCGCTTTGACTCCGTCGATGCCCTTTGATCGACGCGGGCCACACCAGTGGCAGATGTGGCTACAAGAAGAACAGACGCAGCTAGTTTCGACGCCGTCGTACCAAACATAACGCAACCCTCCCGCAACAGCGGATAAACCAGCACGGAAGATGAGCGGGAGCCAGTTCCGGCCACCCCGAAGTCCACACAAAACGCGTATTGCACAGGGTCCTGTGCAAAACCGGCGAATTTAGGAACGCGAGAGCGGCGAAAACTGGTCAATTTCAAATAAGAAAGCCCCGGCCTGTGGAGACCGGGGCTAAGTGCTCATGCGGTAAATGAACCGTTAGTCGCAATACCGATAGCCGTGGCGCCAATAGCAATTGCCGTAGCCGTCTGCCGCCGCCGCGCCGAGAATTGCAGCACCGACGCCGAGCGCGATCCAGCGGCCGTTATGCCAATAGCCGCGGCCGCGATGATGCCACCGGTGACCATAACCGTGCGAGTAGTGTCCATGATATCCATGCCGGCCATGGAAGTGATGGCCGGAACGTGCATCGGCAGTCGTTGCAAAGGTTGCCGCCGGAAGGGCCATCACGACCGCCGCGGCGAGACCGATATACTTTCTCATCTCTTTCCTCCTTCGGGGCGGTGACATGACCGCCGCATTCGTGTCGTCAAAACGCCTGCGGCCGCGACTTGGTTTCAAATCTGCGCGCGCACGCCGCGATTAACCCCGAAATGCGAGCGAAAGCAGCCATAACCATGTGGCCATAAGCCATCGTCCGGACACGTAATTCAGGTCCGCATTCATGAAATATTCATACCCGCAACACGCTCGACAAGGAGCGGAGAGGTCACGCCGCAGCCAACAAAAAAAGCGCTCGCCTCCGACGACGAGCGCTTCGATTGTCCGCCGCACGGTTCGGCTCCCGCCTACTCCGGCCGGCGCCAACTCCGGCCAGCACTTACTCTGGAATGAGTTCGCCCGAGCCGCCGAACTCTGCCGGAAAGTCTTTGAGTTTCGGAAGACCATCTTTCATCGGCAGAACCGCTTCCGCGTAGTTCACGTGCACGGCTGGATGGAATGGGAATGTCGGCAGCGTCGCGGCATAAACATCCAGAAGGCCGAGCGGCGGATGATTGGTCATGACGTGACCGCCGCACTTCGTGCAGTACTGCCGCTCGCTGACGGGCGTCTTCTGATAGGTCGCGAGGTACTCGGCGCCCTCGGTCACGCGAACCGCATCCGGCTTCCAAAGCGTAAAGGCGTTGACCGGGGACGCGGACCAGGACCTGCACGAGCTGCAATGGCAGTAACCGCTCGCGTCAGGCGCACCGGTCGCTTCCAGTTTCACTGCTCCGCAAAAACACTCCCCTTTGTATGTCGGCATTTCCTCAACCTTTCATTCCTGGCTTCACAACTGGCGAATTCTATACGCTGTTAAACAATCCGCCAGTCCCATCGTTTCCAAGCCGATCCGCAAGGCACTCATTCACAATATCTATTAGTGACGGTAAAGACCCGCGGCGGAAGCTAGAACGTCATTCTTCCTGCCCTTACTTTTTCTGCAGGGGCTTCGAACGACGCACGCGCGGCCTGACCGTCGCGTCCGACAATAACAACGCCGTCTCCAGCCTGAACCGTCAGCGAGCGATCGGGCGTCGTAATCGTTTCACCCGACTTCCGCTCCAGCTGGACGATGTAGAATTTCCCCTCCGCCCTGCGCTCGATTTCTCCGATGGACAAATTCGTCAAGGCTCCTTTCTCGGGAACGACAACGAGAGCGATCTCGAGCCCAAGACCCCGCAAAGTCCGTTCGAGATCTTGCATCTTTGAACTCGCCCGAAGAAACCGCGACGTCTCGGGAAATAAGATCAGCTCGGCGATGCGTTCCGCTCCGATATGCGTCGGCAGAACGACTTTATTGGCGCCGGCCTGGATCAATTTTTTTTCCGTTGAAGGGACTTCGCCGCGGGCGATGATGTCGATCTTCGGATTGAGGCTGCGCGCCGACAGTGTGATGAACACATTCGCGGCATCGTTAGGGAGCACCGTCGCGAGCGTATGCGCGCGTTCGATGCCGGCGTCGCGAAGGCTGTGCTCGTCGGTCGCGTCACCCGCGAGACAGAGATAGCCGAGCTCCCTGACTTCACGCGCGCGCTGCTCATCCTGCTCGAGCACGACAAATTTCGCCGCCCCCGCAGAGAGCTCCTTGGCGAGCATCAGCCCGATACGGCCGAAGCCAACCACGATCACGTGCCCGGACAGCTTGTCGACTTCCGCCTTCATACGCTTGACCCCGAAAATCTGCTGAAGTTGGCTGACGGTCAGAAATTGGACCAAGGCACCGGTGAGGAGGATCATGCCTGTACAGCCGACGATCATCGTCGCCATGGTCACGACGTGCAAGTAGGTCGTCGAGATCGGGTGCACTTCGCCATAGCCGACGGTGTAGACCGTCAAGATCACCATGTAGAAGGCGTCGCCGAAGCTCCACCCCGCCACCATGAAAGCGATGGTTGCGACCAGGATAACCGCCAGCATGAACAGCACGCTGAAGCGCAACGTGCGGCTAGGCGATTTGAAGTCCATGGAAGTGAGCCCCCGGTTGCCCACCGTGCAGCGGTCCCCGCATTCAAATCGCCCAACTGAGACGGTGTCAATCAAACAGCCGGAACGGGCGGCCGATTACCTTTTAATCTTAATCGCGGGCAGCCACCTTGGCTTTTGCCACATCCTGGCGTGTATCCACATGACGGCAATACCCTTGCGCCGCGCCGCTTCGATGACGTCGGCAGAAACATTGCAGGCAGCCACACCAGCCGTTGACATCGCTTCGCTACCGACTTGCGAGAGGCTTTGCTACCAGCGCAATGCGATCTTTCACAACATCGGCTACTGCTTCAGTACCGGCAAAGGGTTGGTGGCGTTTGGCAATACCAACTGCTTTTGCAATCAGGGCCAGACGTGGGAAGCCATGGGCGAGAGCAACCACATCCTCGTCAATCAAATCAGGGAACAGGAGCGCGCGAATTCCTGCTGAGCGCAGTTGTCCCGCCGTCGGATCAGAAATCCGTCTTTGACCAAGCGGCAAGTACGCGCCAGGCAAGATCTCGCGAGGCAACAGCAACAGCCCACTTATTGATTCTGGTGGTGAGCCCGGTCGGTGTCGAACCGACGACCCTCTGATTAAAAGTTTCGGGTTCCACCTGATACCGGCTTTCCCCGAGTTGCCTGGAGTTGTTAAAAAATAAACAATATCAATCGCTTGATTTTCTATGGTTGTCTCTGCCACATTGCGCTTTCCCTCCACCGTGCTTACTAGGTGCTTACTGGGAGAGGGCTATGGCAACCGGACGGGTCACCAAACGAACAGTCGATGCGACGCAGCCGCAGGCCGCAGATGTGTACCTATGGGACGACCAGCTTCGCGGCTTCGGGCTCAAAGTCACGCCCACCGGCGGCAAAACTTACGTCGTGCAATATCGGATCAACGGCCGCTTGGGTCGGACACGCCGGGTCAAGGTCGCAACCAGCGGCGCGCTAACCGCTGAACAGGCCCGTGCCAAAGCCAAGAAGCTTTTGGGCGACATTGCGACTGGCGGCGACCCAGCGGCGGGACGGGCGAAGCTCAAGGCGCAAACGTCTCTTGGGGCCGTCGTGGATCTGTTTCTCGAACAGCACGTTGATGCCAAGCTCAAGGCCACGAGCGCCTGCGAGTACCACCGCCTGCTGCTGTTGCACCTGCCCGAAGGGCTGCGGTCGCGAGCCCTCGTCGAGGTGCAAAGGCCAGACATCGCCAAGCTTCATCTAGCGCTGCGCGGAAAGCCGTATCAGGCAAACCGGCTGCTTGCGGTTCTGTCGAAAGTTTTCAGTTGGGCGGAAAAGAACGGGCTTCGGACCGAGGCGAGCAACCCCTGCCGCCACATCGACAGGTATCGTGAGCGTAAACGGCAGCGGTTTCTGAGCCAGCCTGAAATGGCCCGCCTCGGTGGCGCCCTCACCAGGGCAGACCGCGATGCTCTCGCGTCACCATGGGCGATCGCCGCCGTCTGGCTCCTCATTCTGACGGGGGCGCGCCTGAGTGAAGTTCGCACCTTGCGGTGGTCAGAAGTGGATCTCACCAATCGTCGGCTCATCTTGCGCGACAGCAAAACAGGCGAAAAGACGATTCATCTCAGCGACGCGGCGATCGCCGTATTGCTGCACCTTCCGCGCAAGGACAACAATCCCTATGTGATCTGCGGCGAAAAACCTGAGGCCTGTCTCGTCAATATGCAAAAGCCCTGGCGGCGCATCCGGCATCTGGCAGGTCTGGATGATGTGCGCATCCATGATCTTCGGCACACATTCGCGTCCGTTGCCGCAGCTCGAGGCGTGTCACTACAGATGATAGGCGCCCTTCTTGGGCACACTCAACCGTCAACGACGGCGCGTTATGCGCACCTAGCCGACAAGAACTTGTCCCAAATCAACAATGAAATCGCCGCTTCCCTGAGCCGAGCGCTTCAGAAAGAACTGAAAGAAATCTAAATGCTCATGACTCCATTCCCGCATGCTCCGTCGACCGTCGTACAACGCGATGAGTTTCGATCCCGGCATCATGACGACACATGCATCGTGCACGTCAATCGTTGCATAGTTCTAACGAGCAAAGACGAAGCATTTCTGATGCTGGCCCAGATACTTGAAAGAGTTTTAGACCGCCCCGACCTGCGTATGCTCCTCGCCGATGTTGGGTTGGAATATCCGGAACTTCGTAAGCTTCTCGGTAAGCGCGAATTCAAAAAGGTTGATGATATATACCGTAGTCCAACGCGACTACAGTCAGCACTGGGGTTGGCCGTTGGTGCAGCTTCGGTTCGAGCCAAGCATGAACGGTGCTTGCAATTGCAAAACTCGTCAGGAAAACGAGTTCGAAGTGCTGCCGCGCGTTCCGAAATTCTCAGACTGTCTCAGCAGTCACTCAGCAGAGATCCGCAACAAACTCGGACCCAGTTGGCGAAGTCGGTCCTAGACGCGGCCAAGCAAGATCCGGCATCTGCATTGCAACACAAGTGGGGAAGAGACGTGAGGCCATGGGCGGAAGGCTCAATCCGCAATGCGCAGCGCGACTTGATAAACGCTGGAGAGCTGGTTTTCCCGCCAAGCCAGCTGCATAATTCGCGAGGTGCAAAAAAGCGCTGAATTGTTCAGCTTCTCAGGCAAGATGCCTCTGACAATCGGAGGCAAAGATGCTGCAGAAAGAGCTTTTGTCCGTTGGCGAGGCCGCTCGACGCTTAGGTCTCTCCTGCAGCTATCTTAATAAACTTCGCTGTGTCGGGGGTGGTCCCCGTTACATGAAAGTGGGCCGTCGCGTCATCTACTTAGAAGATGATTTGAATGCATGGCTGGCTTCCTGTCGCCGCAGGTCCACGAGCGATGGCGAACATACGAGCGAACAGCATAAGCGAACGCTACCTTGAAGTTCCTCCCCATCATGCAATCTGGGAAATGGCGAGCTTTACATTGGCACACAGCTTCTGGTTCAGAACTCACTTTTCCTTCATTGGCGGTGTGAACCACGCGCAAAGCTGGAGCTCCGGGAGATTGAGATGAGCAAAAAGTCATTAGACACCGAAATAGCGGAGGGGCTCGCGGAATTGCAAGAACTCGGCCTCGTAGAATTCTCAGGCGAGTATAGGAATGGTCAACCCATTTTCAGAACAACCCAATTGGCACGGGCGCTGGAAGCGAAATACCCCTGCCAAGAGGAACTCTTTGCCGTGGCCGAGCGACTCGCCGCTCAAAAAAAAAGTAGTAAAATGTGACCCTTATTCCGCAATTTGCTATTGCCGCCACGACGCTCGCCGCTAGTTGAACTACGCGACAGGTCGGGGTTGCATTCAGTTCGCCGTATCATTTTTGTAGTTACTTGATTGCTCTCTGCTGTACGACCTGCGCGAGCGCAAACGGGGCAATTGTAGATGGATTTCGACGGTCTGCGGCCCGATATGACCTTCCGCAGCTAGCGCCTGGGCCGCTTTCGACTTCGATAACTTAGCAATATCGGTTCATCTCGCCGAAGAGTTGGGCGCAATCGCGATCGCATCAAATATCGCCGGACCGGCTGCGTCAAAAGGCCGAAAGCGTATGCGGCTTCTTCTCCGGCAGACAGGTTCCGAAACGGCTTGGCTATGTTCACGCCTGGCCGGACCAAAGGCGACGTCTCGCAAACCAGTCCGAGAAATAGCCAAGGACAAGTGCTTGGAGCCGATCCCGAACAAAGTGTCTCATGACTGGCAAGATCGGTACACGAGGATGCAACGCGCCATCCGACAGCAACGAATTGGACTCGCACGTTGAACGCATCGTGATCGCCTTCCTCTATGGGCTCGAACCACAACGACCCGCGCGATTTGATCAAAGCTCGGCAGCTGGCACGTCCCCCCGAAGCGAACTGCACAATTTGGCCAACGCAAATAAGCGCTGAATCATGCAGCCTTTTCCAGCAAAGTTCCTCCTATCAGTCGGAGGCACAGATGCTGCAGAAAGATCTTTTATCCGTCAGTGAGGCCGCTCAGCTGCTCGGTCTCTCCTCCAGCTATCTAAATAAACTTCGCTGTAGCGGGACGACAAGATTGGTCGGCGCGTCATCTACCTCAATGACGAACTGAATAAATGGCTCGCTTCTTTTCGCCGGGGTTCAACTAGCGGCGACGCGACGCGAGAAAACCATTCGCAATTACGCCCAGGTCGAAACGAGCCTCGAGAACCCCCTGCATTAGCAAAGTGACTCAGCAATGCAGACCCCCGCCTCGCGGCCCGAATAATCGCGGCACGCGATCTGTAGACAACTTGAAGCGAAAGAATCAACGATGCAGCCCATTTTAAAACCTGAAGAAACTGATCAGCAAAAAACAACCCTGTGTGTCACCGGGCTGGAATATTGCGTCTGTTACGAGTCCTTACAATCCGAGGAAGTGTTGGAAGCGCAAAGCGATGAGGGACTAATGTTTTGGGGTATAAACGACGATCATGTATGCAGTGGTCTCGTTCCTCGCAGGGTTTGGGTCAACGAGCTGGAGCTCGACTTAAATGACCTTCCCCAGGCAGACAGAAAGCCCAAAAATCTAGCGTTACCAGCGCTTATAAGGGTGGAGGCCTGGAAGGTCTCTTACAAGCTGCAAATAGAAGGGCCTTTTGATCTCAGACAACTGTTGATCGATTGGGACAGTGTGTTGATCAGCACGCGAAAATACAAGTTCGCGCAGGTTAGCTATCGAAACCAGAATTTCGCGCGCAACATTCTGCCGGGAGGACATCCCGAAAGGATTTACCTCGTAAACGAAGTCGGACATTTTTTTCTGGCCGATGTTGAGGACGATGGGATCCTGTATGCAGGGACGCATCAATTTCACTCGGACGACTTTGCTCCGTCGTCGGATGTCGCCATGTAAAAATGAAAAAACGTGTCCCCTTGCATTATGTCTCGGCACCCTGCGCTGCCGGCAAGACATCGGCCGCTTTAAACTTCATGCGGCAAACTCCAAACTCAAATTTTGTCTTCGTCGCTCCGACAACAAATTTGCTTTCGGAAGTTGCAAGGAAGCTCACGAGCATCGGCGGGAGACCGATCCTGATAACCTCGCAAACACACCCATCGAATGTGAAACGCGCGATTATGGAACATCTCATAGATGTTCCAGAGGATTTCGGGGAGGTATTATTGATTACTTGGGAGGCGTATAGCTCGCTGCCGTATTTTCCGCCCCATAAACTGAGACACGTCATCATAGACGAAATTCCACAACTGGACCGTTTCTTTGAAGTGCGGCTTCCGGTCCACAGTCATTTAATTAGAGATTACGTTCAACTGGTCTCTGGTTTGAAGAGCGACAGTTTGGCTGTTGCGCACGTGAAGAACCGAGGCCGGCTTCAAAACCTACTTGCAAAAAGAGATGACTGTGTTGAGCCACTGCGCAACCTGTTCAACTGCCTTCTCAACCCAAACATGATCACGTTTGTCGATTTTGCATCGTGGAACGAGTTCAACGCGGCGGATGGAACAGGCGACAAGACGATCTATTTTCTGTCTCTGCTCAATCCCAAGCTTTTTCGCGACGCAATCCTGTTGGGTGCCAATGTCGAAGAGAGCCTGCTGTTTGACTGGCTGCCTCGCTACTTTGATTGCAAATTTGTACTGCATGAAGAACTCTCCTCGTCGCTTGCAGCGACGGGGCCTGTCGGCCCCAGGCTCAAAATTCGGTACTTGTTAGAGAACCGGCTTTCCAGCAAAACATTACATCTGCAGATGATCAACGGCACATCGGTCATTGACCTCATGGACGAGGTGGTGATCCGCGAGTTCGGAAGCGACCCCTACCTTTACGTACCCAACAGTGACAGGAAGTCAGCTATTGATTCCTATTCAAATGCCCGGCGGATTAGCCCGTCCTGCCGCGGCGTAAATTCCTATCGGACGTATTCGAAACTCTATTTCTCCGCCGCTTTAAATCGTTCGCCGGTTCATTGCCGGATGCTGCAGGATCTTGGCTTCACGCATGACCAATTATTGCGCTCCACCGCAGGTGAAACGGCGTATCAGGTCTTGATGCGGACGTCCCTGCGAAACCCAGGTTCGAACGAGGTCGTCACGGCAATCATCGGCGATGAACGGGTCGCCCGGTATCTTGCCGATCTTACGGGTTGTTCGGACGTAGCCAAACTCGGTGAAATCCATCTGCCCGAAAGGCTGTTACCGCTGACGGCCACGCAGAAGGGTCAACGAAGCGCGGCCAAGAAGGCCCGGGCAGACTTCATCGATCAAGCAGCCAATTACCAACCAAACACCTCTATAAAGGAAAATAGTAGTGAAACCGACGCCGATGAACCCAATGAGGCTACAAAGGGGGGGCAACTCCCCACTTGTCTCGTGACCTTTCACAAGCATGTCACCGATCACAAGCCAAACCAGTTCGTGAGCAAGAAACTCTCGCTCGGTCAGATTATCCAAGCGTTCAGAACTCAAGCAAAGGCGCCGATAAACACGAAGCAAGAGCAGTATCTATTCAATGCGGCAACGTTCGTTGACAACGGCAAGTCTTTCCGAACCCAAGATTCCTTCCTAAGCGCATTTGCCATGGTACTGGACTTCGATGATGGGGACCTCAGCCCAGATGACTTCAAGGAGATCTTCTGGAGCAACGCCAAGGGACCACCCCGCAAGTCTTTTATCATCTGCAACAGCTTCTCAAGATCACCGGAGCAGCCCAACAAGTTTCGTGTCATCCTGCCTTACTTGAAGCCCGCACAATCCGTTGCGGAGCACCAAGCAGTCTACGACAGCATCGTTGCCCGGCTGGAAGAGACAGGTTTCACCCAGGCTTCAGCAAAACTCGATCCGACGTGCCGCTCTGGGGTCCAGTCATTCTACTTGCCGTCCACCAACCGGGCCTATCCCGATTGGGCATTCTTTGAAACGTTCGGGACGGATCAGAGAGAGTTTGCGCGCCATGCCATCAATCCGCGATTTCTATCTCAAATTCGTTCAAACGAGCGGCGAAATGCGCCAACCGCTGTCGCCGGCGATAAGAGGCCAAGCGATGCCGAGATCATAAAAATCACGTCTCAGCTGTTGAGCATGACGGAAGGTCGGCACAACGAGGTCCATCAAGTTGTTTGCAAGTTGAAGTCTCGCGGCGTGTCTGACACCGAAGTTCGACATCACCTCTCATATCCCTATGAACCGCATATGCGTAAAAAGGTCGAAGATAGCCTGAAATCGTTTAATCGACGGAAGCACAGCAAGTCGGCCTGAGACCGCAAAATCCCAGAAGTGATTTCTGCCGGTGTTGAATTTAAGTTTCAGAAGCTGGCCACGAACTCAGCTAATTCACGCGAGGGCGGCCCGTAGCTAACAATCCGAACGTCGAGATCATATGCCGCCACTCTTTGCAGCGAATGGCGAATTGCAGAATAGATCCACTCGCCTTCGTTCCCGAAAGCACCACCTCCAAGAAGCGTCAAGAAAACGATATTTGAGCCTCCCCTCGCACCATTGAGCACCGCCTCCCAAAGCGTCGCTTCGTACGCAGCTTCTAAAACGAGCCGTGCGAAGGCGCGCCAGTGAGCCGAAGGCACGTCCGAATATGCTACCGGGAGCGCGGAGCAGAACGCCTGCGAGACAAGGTGGCCCGTAGGCGCGCCTAGCTCCGTAACCTCCACGCCACGCTGCATTGCGATCGATAGTTGGCCGCGAAGCTCATTTTGCTGCTCGGAGTCGAGCCCGCTCAAGTATGCAGAGATAGACTCGAGACCGTCACGGCTGCAAAGCGCATACCCGTTCTTCATTGTCCAAAGATCAGCGACGCTCACCCCTAAGGCAGTGCTCAGCGCCGATCCAAGGCTGGAGAGGCCGTTGAGTTGACGATTTCTCGTCTGGCCCACGCCCCCGTCCACTGGTGCGAAATAATTGCGATAAATTGTTGCCGGTCCCGCCGCAATTGCACATGCAGGCCCTTGTGTAGGGTCGTCCTGGTAGATTGTAATGCCTGCCTCAGGATCAACCTTCGGACTTATCATCTCAAGGGCATTGAATTGCGAGGCGACTTGAAAGAGCGCCCCAGCGTATTCGGGTGCCGTGTGCAGTTTGCGAACGTCGCCTTGCACCACGCGAACCTTCGCCTTGCCGTCGCGCTTACGCAGGCGAGCTGCCCTACTTTGCAGTTCGCAAAGCGGCGCCATCTCAAATTCTCCGATCGCCCAACTCTTCCCGTTGACCAAAGAGGTCAGACGGCCAGCATCGACAACGAATTTGGATTGGGTATCTTGATAGGAGACTTCTTCAAAGCCTGTCAGATCCTTGAACCAAGACATTTGGAAAGGCCTTTCAAATTTTCTATTTCTCTTGATGTAATGTGCGAACCGCGTTTTCAGGGCCGATTCCAAGCGATTCACCATTTAAAATTGCCATGTGCAAACCCTGGCCCAGGATCCGCTGGCACCAAAATATCTCGATGAATTTTGTTGAACTCTTTGCGGGAATTGTGCGCTCTTCCCATGCTATCCCCCATGCTAGTGGGTGGAGTGGTATATTTCGACCGCATATACGCTCGAAATCCCGCTTCGTACTCAGGACTACCGATTTTGAGGCTTCTTGAGCGCAAAACCAGATTAGAATTTGCAGCAGCCACCGCAGCTGGAAATGCGGCGGCGACCGCAGCAACGGATAGGCCCTGCACGAAGCTTCGGCGGCGCAAGATGATGCCTAGCTCGGTCTGGCGGACAATCCCGATAATCGACGCCATCGCGAAGGGGATAGAAATAGACGTCCCGGCGACAATTTCGGCATAGCGAGCGAGTGCGGCTTGGTGTTCAGCGAGTGCTGCTTGCTTTTCCTCGGCGTCCCGGCGCGGCCAGTCAGGATCAGCCAGGGTTTTTTCAGAATGGATAATCGCAGCATTGACCTCATTGACGGGGACTTCGATCGCTTGTGGGAGACGGGCGATAAAGTTACCCGCTCCTTCAAATTCACCGCGGTAGACCAGTTCAAGCCGCCGGAACCCCTTATGGAGTTTTCGATACCCGACCCGATGCAGAAGTTCGGCTTTCGATAAGCCCAACTCTTTGCGCCTGGCTTCAACAAGCGTTTCGATCGCTAATTTGAGTTCGGACATAAATATGACCTCCTGCAGAAATGAGGAGGTCAATCGCCCTCCCCTCTTAGTTGCCACTTTTTGTGGCCGCATCCCGCTTTCGCGGTGTCCACCTTGCCAGGGGTTGGCAGGTTGGCTGGACCAGAGTCCTCTTCTTGATGCGGGTGCTGCTTTGCTCTGCGAGAAGAATTCAGGTTTGTTCCTCCGTCGTCATTTCATCCAGCCGGTAAAGGTCGCAAATTTCCCAGAGGAACAATCTCTCTCAAGTCTTTGGCCACAACTCATCCTTTTTGACTTTGTGAAACGTGCCAGCGAACCCCAAGGCCCGGAT
This sequence comes from uncultured Pseudomonadota bacterium, assembly GCA_963789775.1. Taxonomy (GTDB): domain Bacteria; phylum Pseudomonadota; class Alphaproteobacteria; order Rhizobiales; family Hyphomicrobiaceae; genus Hyphomicrobium_B. The sequence goes on along the minus strand of CAWBLX010000005.1, from coordinate 795,356 downwards.
AGGTTTCTTAGCTTTGCGCTTGTTAGGAGCTTCGGCTTTGTCAGTCGTGTTGCCGTGACGCCAGAGCGCACGCCAGGTTCCATTAGGCAATTTGCAGATGGTTGCATAATTAGACATGTATCAGATCCTTTTTGAAGGAAATTGGCTTTAGACCGCAGCGACTTCGAGTGAGACTGCCTTGTTCCGAGAAATGTCCTTCCGATCGCGGACGAGGGATGCGGTCGCTAGGGAGCAGCCGAAAGGCGCTGTCGCCGCAAGATTTCGCGTTCGAAATGACGCTCGGACAAAAGTCGCTGGGCAACTGTTCTCCAGTCGAAACCGGCACCGTGAGAGTTGGACCACTGCTCGACATCGGAAGGGGTAAGCGCGGAAGTCCAACCGAGCCGCGTTGGCTTTTCCGAGAGCAGCATGTGCGGCCCAAATACAGGAAGCAATGGCAGCGGAGCGAGAAGGCTCAGGAAGTTGCGGCGTGAGATCACGGCGCACTTTTTCTCACCAGGATCGCCACCATTGCGATTTATCGGGAGCTTTGCACCGGACACAAAAAATCCTCCGTCAGTTTGCCTGAGGAGGACATGTCCTCCCCTCTTGGTTGCCACTTTTTGTGGCCGCATCCCGCTTTCGCGGTGTCCACCTTGCCAGGGGTTGGCAGGTTGGCTCGGACCAGAGTCCGCTTCTTGATGCATTGCGCGTTCGCGCATTCGTTAGATAGCAAACGCTACTCGGAATTTCAACGCCTCATCTCCGCTCTCTGATCATATTCGAAGCTTCAAATAGGGTGGGGTAGTTGATCGTTTTGGTTGGACATCGGGACCACCGTCAAATTTTATCCAGTTCCACACAATCGGCCCTCCTGTTGGCGGAATTGAACTGCCTGCCAGGTCTCGCGTCTTGAGGAGGAACTGCCAAAAGCTTGTTGCAGACGCGCGAGGTCAGTATCCCGTCGTCGCGGAGTTAATAACGCGTGCTGGTGGTCCCATCGCGGAATCCTGCGCTCTGGACTCGTTGTGCATTTCTTGAGGAGGCAATCTAGCCCGGTTTTTCCCGTCCTCCTCGTTCTATACCGATCCGTAAAGCCTTCGCCTGCTGGGCAACGAAGGCGTCCTCATTCGGCAATTAGACGAAGCCCTGCTTGCCGAAGGGGCCTGCCGCCTTCGCGCCTTATGTCATCTGCTTCGGCTGCGTGACTGTGATGCCAGCTTCGTGGCGCTCAAGGAACCGCGGAAATCTGCTGAGGCGCGCCAGCTCCGATGAATTCAATTCGGCATCGTTCTATAAAATAGAACAATTAGTTTATATATTTGTATTTTGTAAAAATATTGGAGGCTGGTAGCACGCTCACAGATTGAAATTTCCTGACGGAGAGATCGATGTGGAGCTACCTGGAACCCCTTATCTCGCCGGCTGCACTGTGCTTCGCAGCGATCGTTGCCGCGACCGGCAAGCAGCGGCGTCCCCGGTTCAGTATCGCTTTCGCCGAACTCGCGGCGCTGACAGCCTTACTGTCGTCCTTAATTGCGGCTTGGGGGCTGAGCCAGCACGGACCTGGAACAAGTGAGTTGATAGGATTGGCGGGAGTCGGCCTGTCGATCCGGCTCGATGTCGTCAGCGTTGTGATGCTGCTACTGGTCTCCTTCGTAGGGTGGGTGGTGATCCGCTACGCTGCCGCCTACCTCGACGGTGAGCCGAGGCAGGGCCGGTTCACGGCGCTCCTCTGCGCCACGCTCGCATGCGTTCTCCTGCTGGTCAGCGCCGGTAATCTGGTCCAGCTTGTTGTGGCCTGGATCGGCACGAGCCTTTTCCTGCACAAACTCCTGCTCTTCTACCCTGACAGGATCGCGGCGCAGCGAGCGGCGCGCAAGAAGTTCATCGCGGCGCGACTGGGTGATTTCGCACTGCTCGCTGCTGCAGCGGTACTGACTTACGGCTTTGCGACGACAGATATTGCAAAAATTCTCGAGGCGTCCCGCCGGTTCGAGGGCTACCCGTTCGCCATGGGCGCGGCGATCCTGATCGCGGTCGCCGCGGTTTTGAAGTCAGCCCAGTTTCCGATGCACGGATGGCTGACGGAAGTGATGGAGACTCCGACGCCAGTGTCGGCCCTCCTGCATGCGGGCGTGATCAACGCCGGAGGTTTTCTCCTCATCCGCTTCGCAGATGTCATGCTGACGGCGCCGGGAGTACTCGCGTCGCTTGCCTTGCTCGGTGGGTTTACCGCACTGTTCGGTGGTCTCGCCATGCTCACCCAGCCTGCCGTGAAGACCTCGCTGGCTTGGTCGACGGTGGCGCAGATGGGCTTCATGATCTTCCAGTGCGGTCTCGCTCTTTTCCCGCTCGCGCTGCTCCACATCGTGGCCCACTCGCTCTATAAGGCGCATGCCTTTCTAGCGTCGGGCTCCGCGATCGATCTGATAGCTGCAAACCGCCGGCCAGGTCCTGTCGCCGTACCCAACGGCAAGGCAATCCTAAAAGCCTTCGCCATTGCGCTCGCCATGTACGGGCTCGTCGGGCTCGGCTTCGGCTTCTCCGAAAAATCCCCGCAAGCGATCGCTCTCGGAGCCATTCTGATCTTCGGTGTCGCCTATCTCCTCGCGCAGGGACTCGCGGATGAGGCGCCACGCGAGCTTACGCAGCGCACCGTTGTGCTCTCTGCTGCCGCAGCGGTCGGGTACTTTGCGCTCCAGACGGGTGCGCTTGCGCTGACATCGGCGACACTACCCGCGACCCCGCCGGCCGGTCCCCTCGACTGGGCGATGATCGTGATCGCCCTGCTCAGCTTCGGCTTCGTGGCCGTGGTGCAGTCGGCCTTCCCGCTCTGGTCCAACCACCCTGCCGCTGCGAGCCTGCGCGTCCACCTGTCGAACGGGCTCTACGCCAACGCACTTGTCGATCGCATCCTTGGCGGCTGGTCGGCTCGCCGTCCTGCCTGACCTGCAACCTGAGAGACACTACCGATGACCACGAACCTGCAAGTGACCCACCTTCAGTACAGCGCACTCACTGAAGCAGCTGATAAAGCCGCTCGTGCGGTTCCGCCGGCTTGGCCATTGGCCTCGAGCGTGGCGGTGAACCCCTACCTCGGCCAGACAGGAGAGGACCTCGCACATGTTGCCGCCCGGCTTGCCCGCGTTGCCGGAGCTTCGGTGACCATGCCCCGCTCGTACTACCTTGAGCGCATTTCATCAGGTGCGATCAGTGACGAGGATCTGACAGCCGCACTCTTGGCGCAGCCAGCGGCATCGAAGCCTGCCGACATCAACGCGCTGAAGGCTGCCGCGAGCCAGCTTGCCGAGGCGCCGCAGGCCTTGCCGACGGTTGCGACGCTGGCAGGGCAGACGAGCGGCATCGATTGGCCGGGCTTCATCTCAGAGAGGTTCGGCGCATGGGCAGCTGCGATGTTCGACGAAGGCCAAGCCCTCTGGGCCGCACCTCGGGCCAAGTCCGCATTCGCTTCCTGGCGGGCGTTCGCGACTCAGGATCTGACCCCAGAAATTGTTGGCCTGAAGTGCTTCGCGTCTTACGTCGCCGACGCGCCTGAGACCACCCAACAAGTTCTGGTCCGTACGGTCGCCAACCTCCGCCTTGAGCCTGCGGCCCTGGAAACGTACTTCCACCAACTCTTGATGACACTCGGGGGGTGGGCTCAGATCGCCCGCCATAGACTGTGGCAGGCTGAACTATCGGGTTCGACCGACGCGACGATCATCGATCTGCTGGCGATCCGTCTCCTCTGGGAAGAGGCTCTCTTCGCGCAGTACGCCACGGCGCTCGATGAAAAGTGGAGCGAGATTAGCCGTGCCCACGCTGCTCCGATCGCGCCGACCCGCTCCCAGATCATCGACGTCATCTTGCAGGAGGCCGCGGAGCACGCCGCTCAGCGTGAGATTGCCAGCACCATGACTGCACCCTCGCCGCAGGCTCGCTCCTCACGGCCCTCACTGCAAGCCGCTTTCTGCATCGATGTTCGCTCGGAGGTCTTCCGGCGGGCACTCGAGTCTGTGAACCCCGGCATCAGGACCCTGGGTTTCGCCGGCTTCTTCGGTATCGCGACGGCGCACCGGCGGTTTGCCTCCGACGTGAACGAGTTGCGTCTGCCCGTGCTCCTCAATCCAAGCGTCTCGAGCTGCTCGGGAAATTCCTCCGAAGCAGCCAATGACAATAAGGCGCGGATAGCGGCGAGGTCTGCAAGGGCTTGGGGCCGCTTCAAGCTCGCTGCTGTGTCGTCCTTCGCCTTCGTCGAGGCAACGGGTCCTATCTACGTCGTAAAGCTGTTGCGTGACGCGCTTGGCCTCAAGGGGCACGACGCGCCCCATGACCCCGCACCGCGGCTCGCGCCCGAGCTTGATCTCGCGACGCGGACGACCGCTGCGGAGATGGTGCTGAGGGCCATGTCAATGACCGAAAACTTCGCGCGGCTCGTTTTGCTTGCGGGTCACGGTGCGAACGTCGTCAACAACCCCCATGCCAGTGCGCTTCACTGCGGCGCATGTGGCGGCTACTCGGGCGAAGCCAACGCGCGTCTTCTGGCGGCGCTGCTCAACGATTTGGCCGTACGCGAGGCGTTGGTGGAACGGGGCATTTCGATCCCGGGCGACACGCTGTTCGTCGGGGCTCTCCACGACACAACCACGGACGAAGTCACGCTCTATGATGCGGACCGGGCCTCTCATGCCCATGCAGCAGACCTCGCTCAGGCGAAGGGCTGGCTCAAGTCAGCCGGCACGTTCGCCCGCACGGAGCGGATGATCCGCATACCGCGCGCGAACGGTGAAAGGCAGATTATCCGCCGAAGCCGTGATTGGTCCGAGATGCGCCCGGAATGGGGCCTTGCCGGCTGCAAGGCCTTCATTGCTGCGCCGCGCACCCGAACACAGGGACGAAGCCTCGATGGCCGGGTTTTTCTTCACGACTACGATTGGATGCAAGACAAGAGCTTCAAGGTGCTGGAGCTCATCATGACTGCTCCGGTCGTCGTCGCGAGCTGGATTAGCCTCCAGTACTACGGCTCGACCGTCGATCCGGAGACCTTCGGTGGCGGTAACAAGTTACTCCACAATGTTACCGGCGGCATCGGTGTTGTTGAGGGAAACGGCGGACTCTTGCGGGCCGGTTTGCCCTGGCAGTCTGTGCACGACGGAGAGCGGTTCGTGCACGAGCCGCTCCGCCTATCAGTTTGTATCGAGGCCCCGCGCGAGGCGATGACCGACATTCTGAAGCGCCACAACGGCGTACGGGCGCTGTTCGATAACCGCTGGCTCACGCTGTTCGCGATGGACGACGAGGGTCATCTGGCCTGGCGCTACGACCGCGATTTGCAGTGGACCTCCTTCGACCCGCCGAAAGACCATCCCCTGCCGTTGAAGGCTGCCGGCTAGTCCGCAGCTTTCTTCACGTCACATCGAAGCATTCAGTCACGAGCGCAGACCGAAACATCAGGGGGCAGACGCATGGCCAAGCCAGCGAGCGCTATTATTCCGGACGCCCAATTCCCGGCTCCGGCGATCTTGCATGGAAAGAAGGACCTTTATGATATCGGCGAGATTCCGCCTCTCGGTCATGTTCCGAAGACCATGTACGCCTGGAGCATTCGCCGCGAGCGCCATGGTCCGCCAGACAAGGCGATGCAGGTTGAGATTCTACCGACCTGGGAGCTCGACAGTCACGATGTTCTCGTCCTCGTGATGGCTGCTGGCATTAATTACAACGGAGTTTGGGCTTGCCTCGGCCAGCCGATCTCGATGTTCGATGTCCACGGCCATCCTTATCTAGTCGCCGGCTCGGATGCCTCCGGGATCGTCTGGGCCGTCGGCTCGAAGGTCAAGCGATGGAGGGTCGGAGACGAAGTCGTTATTCACTGCAATCAGGACGACGGCGATGATGAAGAATGCAATGGCGGCGATCCGATGTTCTCGCCATCTCAAAGGATCTGGGGCTACGAAACACCGGATGGCTCATTCGCCCAGTTCTGCCGCGTGCAGGATCGCCAGCTCCTGGATCGGCCCAAGCATCTGTCGTGGGAAGAAAGCGCCTGCTACACGCTGACGCTTGCCACAGCCTATCGGATGCTCTTCGGGCACCGGCCGAATGTTCTGCGCCCGGGCCAAAACGTGCTCATATGGGGAGCCTCTGGAGGAATCGGCTCGATGGCGGTTCAACTTTGTTCAACAGCGGGTGCAAACGCAATTGGTGTCATCTCCGATTCCGATAAGCGCGACTTCGTCATTCAGCTCGGCGCTAAGGCCGTCTTGAACCGCAAGGACTTCGCTTGCTGGGGAGCCATGCCCAAGGTCGGCTCGGCGGAATACGCAGAATGGTTTCAAGAGGTCCGCAAGTTTGGCTCGGCAATTTGGAATGTGACAGGTAAGGGCAACAACGTTGACCTGGTGTTCGAACACCCCGGCGAAGCTACTTTCCCCGTGTCGGTATTCTGCGTAAAGCGGGGCGGTATGGTCGTCATTTGTGCCGGCACGACAGGCTACAATCTGACAATGGACGCTCGCTATTTGTGGATGCATCAGAAGCGCGTCCAAGGCTCGCATTTTGCCAATCTTCAGCAAGCTTCCCAAGCCAACAAGCTGGTCCTCGAACGGCGCATTGATCCGTGCATGTCGGAAATCTTTGCATGGGAGCAGATTCCAAAAGCCCACATGCGCATGCTCATGAACGAGCACAAGCCCGGCAACATGGCCGCCCTGGTCTGCGCTCCACGGACGGGATTGAAATCGCTCGACGATGTGCTCCAAGCGAGCCGTGTCAGATACGGCTGATCGGAAAAAACATGACTTCAGAGACGAAGGAAACTCGAGGTTCTACTTCTGAGGAACTCGCGGCGGACGATGCCTCTCGATCTCTGACCGAGGCGGAGATGACTCCTGCCCTTTCCCACCTCGACCTTCTCGAGTCGCAATCGATCTACATCCTTCGCGAGGCAGCAGCCCAATTTCGTAAGCCAGTTCTGCTCTACTCTATGGGCAAGGATTCAACTGTGCTCCTGCACTTGGCTCGCAAGGCATTCTGGCCTTCGCGCCTGCCATTTCCGCTCCTTCATGTCGACACGACTTGGGAATTTCAGGAAATGTACGCGTTTCGCGAGCGCGTGGCGGCGAAAGGCGACGTCGATGTGATCGTCTACGTCAACGAGCAAGGGCTGGCCCGCGGAATCAACCCGTTTGATTACAGTCCTTCATCTTACACGAACGTCATGAAGACGCAGGCGCTTAGGCAGGCGCTCGACAAATACGATTTCGATGCTGCTTTCGGAGGTGCGCGCCGCGACGAGGAAGCAAGCCGCGCCAAAGAGCGGCTGTTTTCGTTCCGAAGTGCCGGTCACCGGTGGGATCCGCGCCGCCAGAGGCCTGAAATGTGGAATTTGCTCAATGGGCGTCTCGGCTCAGGCGAAACAGTACGCGTGTTCCCGATGTCAAACTGGACCGAAAAAGACGTGTGGCGCTATATCCTGCGCGAGAAGCTTGATGTGGTACCGCTGTATTTCAGCTCAGAACGGCCGACAATTGAGCGGGATGGTCTCATTCTCGTGCCCGATCGCGGGGGTTTGAGCCTGCGCCCTGGGGAACAAATTATTCCCCGTCGTGTCCGCTTTCGCACGCTCGGCTGCTGGCCCAACACCGCAGCCGACGAATTGAACGCCACGGATGTTCCTTCTCTCATCGCCGAACTCTTCAGCGCTCGCAACTCCGAGCGTGCAGGCCGCATGATCGACCATGACGAAGCCGGCGCGATGGAGAAAAAAAAGCAGGAGGGATACTTCTGATAAGCGTCGGTCGTCTTCCGAGGGCCTATTGGCGTTGATTGTTGACATCAAACGACGTGATGCTTCTACTGCACCAAGCCTGATCCGTAAAACGTGACTTCACTGTCGTCTCCTGCAACGGAGGCGAGAGCAGCTTTCAGTTCGTCTGGGGGTATGTTTCCAGACTGAAACATGACCAGAACGTCTTTTTTGCACTCGGGCATGGGTGATGTCTTAACGCTCGCGTCGTATAGAACCTCAAAATTCGTGCAACCATGGGCGTGCAGGACTTTGAGTATCTCAAGAAGATGCTGCGACTTGGTGCGAATATCGACGCGGGATACCATAGACATCGACTTCTCAGGGCTCAGGGGTTGCAGGCAGGACAGTGCTTGGGATCAGCATACCAGTCCGACGTTGCAGGCCTTGCGACCGTGTGCTTACAGATTTTGCACGCGTAGATAAACGCTTTGACCCTACTTGTAGGCGTCATGCAGCTCGAACAGGATAAGCCACGTTCGACATCGATCATGCCAAAGCCCGGTGTTTGACACTTTGGACAAAGGGTGGCGACGCGACGCGCCAAACGGCTTGCTGCCGATCTGATTACAGCCATGCGTGTCGGATTGAAGTGAGCACGCATGTCCGTAGACATGCGTATGACTTCTCCGGGATACAAATCCGTAAGTGTCGACATTGCATGTTCAACGGCAGACTTCGCGATTAAGCCTTTGAAGAACGGGCCATTGGTCTGTCCATTCGCCAAAGAAACTATCACCGCATGACGGGGAAACCCGACTTCCGTCAGGAAGCCGTCGACTTGCCGATGATCCTGGACATCTAGGTGGCCGAAGTTGGTACGCAGAGTCGTGACGGCCTCTGTTATCGTGAGATCGAGTTGCCGATCGTAAAGGACAACGACTTCGACATCAGCCGGAACGAACAATAATTGTCTGTGGGGTCCGAAGCTCCCTTCACTGCCGACGCCGAGCCTCCGGCCAGTCGTTGCGCAGGCGAGACGGGCCTTTTGCGCTGCCGTTTCCAACATCGTGCCTTTTCGAGGAATTTCGCCAGTAAACGTTCCAAGGGCGTCTGTATCGATGCTGCTACATGGGAGGATAGGTAGGCCGAGGTGGCGCTTGAACGGAAGTGCGATAGCTCGTTCTTTGCGGTGCATCGTCGCGAGTGCCGGGATACAGCCTGCGTAGGGGTGCTTGGCATGCTCGACATGTATTCCGAACTGAGACGACATCGATTTTCTGTCAGATTGCACCGTCATAAGAAGTCGCCTCAGTTTTTCAACCGTTTATGACAGCGGCTTCGTCGTGATTACGATCGGCGCCCCATGAATAATGGTAGGAACGTCTTGGAGGCAGATTGCGCGGCAGCAACGCTGAAACGGGCGTGCCCGAGCACCGCGCAATGTCGACGGGCGGGCGCGCACACCTGCGCCCTTTTCCCGGGAACGATCGCGTCCTGATAACGGCGGCAGTCGGCATAAGTGCCAAGCTTTCTAATGGTGGCATAAATGACTCTTCCTCAGCTCATGTTGTAACCCTAGCGAAAATTTGGATTTCCTAAAAATGCGAATATTGAAATTGACATTTCTATTAATTAGAACGTTTTTATGCGGTCCCTGAACTTTCATCACCTTCGCTATTTTTGGATGATCACCCAGCTCGGCAGCCTGTCGGCAGCAGCCAAGCGCCTCAACGTTTCCCCGTCATCACTCTCAACTCAGTTGAAAGATCTCGAGCACCGCTGCGGTGGCGCTCTCTTCAATAGAGACGGCAGAAAGCTTGTTTTAACGGAAACCGGGCGGTTGGTTCTCGATCACTGCGAGATCATTTTCCGCACCGGGGAAGAACTCTCACAGGCACTCGGAAAGAAGTCCGGCAAACGCGCTCGTTACATCAGAGTTGGTTCCGTAGCCACGCTTTCGCGCAACTTCCAGATCGAATTCTTGCGACCACTTTATGATAGAATTGATATCGAGATCGAACTGAGATCGGCTGGTCTCACCGAGCTTCTGGCGAATTTGCGAGATCATACCTTGGATCTCGTGTTGTCTAACCTACCCGCTCCGCACGATGCTGAGACGGGATGGCATAGTACTCTTCTGCACAGCGAGACGGTTAGTCTTGTCAGTCATCGCAATGACGGAAAATCTCGGCTCAAGTTTCCGGATGCATTGCGAAAGCATGCAGTGATGCTCCCAACAGTCAATTCAAACATTCGAGTGGCGTTTGATCAGCTGATGGCACAATTCAAGATCGAGCCAGTCATCTCTGCTGAGATCGATGACATGTCGATGCTGCGGCTTATGGCCGGCGTGCGGCCAGGTCTGACACTCGTTCCGCCGGTCGTGGTGCGCGACGAACTGAAATTAGGGGTTTTGATCGAACGCTGCCGAATTCCGGATCTTGAGGAGCGATTCTACGCCATTACACGAGATCGTCGATTTCCAAACCCGCTCGTCGCAGAGCTTCTCGCTACCGCCTCGAGCCGCCTGTTGAGAAAGAGATGATCCGGCGCTCGCGCTGGAGCACCGATGAAACAACTTTTCTGCCCCATGGGCTCTGTTCCGCGCTGGAAGACCAATCAACACTGGCTCCAAAAAGCTTCGGCGGCTCATCGATTCCCGGCGCCATGATTATAACCACAATCGCCCGCACTCGAAGCTCCGCTGGTTGACGCCGGCCGTATTACGCGGCGCGCTGGCAGCAGAACGAAGAGCTTGAAGGACGCTCACTGGGAGCGTTCAATGACGACCGGTTTCCAGTTGCCCCGGATGAAAGGCGGGGGTCACATCAAGGGCGGTGTGGTGCGTCGCTGGATTGAGTGGAGCGCGCGGGAGCAACGAGCATCTGCGCCGCAATGAAATTGAGCTGGCGGGATCCGCATAGCCCTTTAATCGGACATCCAGACAGTCGCTCGCAAATGTCGACTCCGGGTCAACCTCTGCCGATTTGCTGATCAACAAACCTCGCCCCGCTTCACCTCAGCTAGTGGAAAGTCCTCGCGCATTTTCGCTGTTCGGCAGCTTCACCTTCAATAGGTCGATCGACGACGACTTTAAAATTCTCAGATGATGCCTGACGTTCGGACTTTTAGGCCTCTGTCGATTCGTTTTGCCGCGGCCATGAGTGTGGGAAAGGCTATGGCCCATAAGAGCCCGATAGCGCCAAGACCGAGAATTGGCCGCCCAACAAATGCCATAGCCCCGAGCTTTTCGCCTGACAAGTAAGCGAGCGGTGCTCCAAAAAAGGCAAGTACTGCTTGCAGCAGAATGCGACCATGCAGCAGAGCAAGAGCCGTATTCGGCAGCGTCGAGAAAACGACCCACAAAGCAATGAGCCAAAGCGGCGGTAAGTTGGCGATTGGGCACGGCGCGGAATAGCTGACCAAACCCGTTAAAATGAGGAGCGTTTCGACGGCAAGCCCGAGAAGTGCTCCGAAGGACTAGCATATTGAACACGAGTGTCCCGGCCCCGGCAGCTGGCCCGATCCACGGACGGTTGGGGGCGGCCCCGAGCACGCAGGCAAACCAGCTCAATTGCGAGAGTATAACAATTATTGCGAGCCGCACCGCCCGGAGCCTCATGCGTACCCCTATTTCTTATAGCCTAATTTCGGCTCGGTGTTCTCCACTACGAGTTCCCGCAGTAAACATCAGAGAAAAGGCGGCAACTGCGGCACGAGAAGTTGGCCGGCTGACTAGCGGCTAAGGAGCCTCAAGCCAATCCTGGGGGCTGCAGAGGAGTGGTCGGAAATACGCTATCATCCGACCATCGGTCCCCGAAGTTGCGCATGAACCCCACGGAGCCATTCCGTGCAATGCAAGCCGATGAACCAGATATGCCTCACCTGGTCTCGCCGGTATTTCCACTCTCTCGCATTTGGAGAGTATCTTACGACGTGCGGACCAGTACTCCTCACTAGCATCCACGTACCTCCAATTATGAGCTGGGATCCCTTGAAACAACGCACTGAAAGTGGCGCGAATGATCTCGTGTGATCCCTCCCAAACAACAAATGGAGAGGCGTCTGTGCTTACTTCAACCATTGGGATGCCAAGCAAGAATGCATGGTGTTCCAGAAGGTACCGCCGTCTTTCCGATCCTAAGGCAAGTAGGCCATCGATATGGGCTGCATCACGATTGCGTCGATACCGGAAGGCCGCATCGGATTCCCCCTTCATGGGTTGAGGGTAGCCTGCATAACACACAGAAACCTGCCCCTGATCCCATGCAATAGGACCAGAAACCAAAGTCTCTTGAATAAAATCGACAGCCAATCCGCTGAGCCGGGGTCCCCCAGAGACAGCGCCCGAAGCGCTGTTTGCCAGCACATTCGCGCCCGAGAACCAAGTGCCTCCGCAGAGGAGAAATTTCGCGTTTTCCTTTGCTTGAACGGCGTCGCGTGCCGAAGCTAGTGTTCGTGTGACCCAGTCGAGTAACGTCGGATCAAATGGAAACCGATACCAACCCCTTTCGAGAAATACCGCTCGGGCCGATGGTGCGCCGTCCACTTTTCTACGAACTCCTGCGCACGGCGTTTGAGAGGTCTCTAGCGGCCAATTTGTCGTCCTCGAAGTTTTACTTCGACAAGAGATCGAGCACTGCCTTGCCCCTCCGATGCATTCTTTCGTGCGGCGTTCGCGACTGAGGCACATCGAATGCCCACCAGTCACAGCAAAAAAAGCACTCGGCGGTCAAGCCGAGTGCAAGTCAAATTATGTCCAGCACAGTCCGCCAGCCCGAGGTGGCAAACTAACGTTCCAGCGAACTGTACATGGCCATGACCGATAAACGGATTGGCGGGAGGCATAGATCACCAACTGACGTTTATTCGAACGCTCTTCCCGATGCGCAATTCGACATCCGATTTCGGTAAGCCCGCATAATCATCGATTAGGCGACGGCATACGATCGCAGTTGTCATTTTCGCCCGCATCATCGCCGATCCGAACGTGTGCAAGGACTACTGCATCTCGCTATCAGTCGACATCGATGAGAACAGCTGCATGATGTTCGCCGCTTCACATTCGGACGATGGGACGAAGAGCACCCGAACTGGCGAATTGTGCGTTGGCGCTGCGCGTCGGCTGACGAAAAAAGCCATTAATCCCCCATGAGAGGGTTATGGAGTGGATTGCCCATTTCCAAATCGGCAATGAGCAGAGCTTCATAGGTAGCTCAAAAAACATGACCCGGCGAAACTCTGTTCGCCGGGCTCGGATCGCTATCTGCGCGCAAATGTCATTACATCTTCGGCATAAGAACCGTGTCGACGGAGTGGATGATCCCATTGCTGGCGGCAATGTCTGCAGTCACCGCCTTGGCGTCATTTATTTTCACGCCCATGGTTGCGTCGACCATCAACTCGCCGCCCTCAACAGACTTCACGCTTGTTTTCTTTCCCGCGATATCGTCGGCCATGATCTTGGCGGGGACGACATGATACGTAAGTATCTTAACGAGCTCAGCCTTATTTTCCGGCTTCAATAAATTCTCTACTGTCCCCTTGGGAAGTTTCGCAAACGCTTCATCGGTAGGCGCGAACACTGTGAAAGGGCCTTCACCTTTGAGGGTGTCAACGAGCCCGGCCGCCTTCACGGCAGTAACGAGCGTATTGAATGATCCGGCTCCAGCAGCCACATCGACAATGTCTTTTGACTCGGCCCGCGCCGCAGACAGCGAAGCGGACATCAGTGCAGTGGCAACAACGAGACCTGCAAGAAACTTCATAGAAATCTCTCCATGTGAAAATTAATTGGAGGCCCAGCGGTAGACCACCAAACGAGTGATTTCCGTCACTCGTGCCGAGTTACGAGCCGGTGTCTTTCATCGCTCGCATGGTACATATACGTGGGTGTTTCGTCGGTGGATCAATGTTCTCTTGCGAGCTCTTTTGCATGCTCTTGCGATTGTCTGCTAGCGCCGTACTGCGACTAAGAGACATACTCCTGCTTGGCGCGCGTTGCGCGCGACAGCAATCTGACCCTCGGTCGGCAACAAACCGCCGGTGACACTTATCTAACGCTCGGCGGCATACGGCCTTCGCAGACCAGAACAGGCCGGAAAATCTATATCAGGCTGAGCCCACGTCGGGGTGCGGTTCAAAACCAGAAAGGATTCCAGTTATGAGCAAGTACCTTCCGGGGGTAAGGTCACTCGAAATCCTGATGGGCCAGAAATCTTGGGATCATGTATCCTCAGGACAGTCGCCGAACTATGAAATTGACACTATATTCTGACACTGCACCTTTGAGGGTAAGCATGAACAAGTTGCCAGCGGGGGCTATCGAAGATCCAGACGTCTCTGTCTCTGCGAGAATCCGCAACCGTTTGCGCCAGGCAAATAAGCGATTTCATGCCAACGACAACATCGCTGACTTTATCGAGCCAGGCGAGCGTGACGGGTTGCTTGAAGAAGTCACTGCCAAGATGAAGGCTGTACTTGAGAGCTTAGTTATCGATATCGAGAACGATCACAATACTCAAGATTCGGCGCGCCGCGTCGCCAAGATGTATTTGAATGAAGTGTTTCGCGGGCGGTACTGGCCGCCGCCGCCCGTTACTGAATTCCCGAATATCACCAGCCTCAACGAGCTGATGATTGTCGGCCCGGTCACGGTTCGCAGCGCTTGCAGCCATCATCTCTGCCCTATCATCGGCAAGCTGTGGATCGGTTTGTTGCCCAATCAGCACTCGCATCTCATCGGGCTCTCGAAGTATGCTCGACTGGCTGAATGGATCATGACCCGGCCGCAAATCCAGGAAGAAGCCATCACGCAAATAGCAGAACTTCTGATGGATGTGGTAAAACCAGACGGGCTGGCCGTCGTTATGGACGCCGATCATTTCTGTATGCATTGGCGCGGCGTAAAGGACACGGCGGCCAAGATGACGAACAGCGTTATGCGGGGCTCCTTTCTCAAGGATCCCACATTGCGCCGCGAATTTCTGTCGCTGATCAGTCGGAACAGTTGAGGTTGGGATGCTCGTCCGTTGTCTTTATGCCAGCCGCTCTGCGAAGCCGCTTGTTGCGTCTAATTTGGATAAGCTTTTGGAGCAATCGCGTAGGAATAATCCACGCAGCGGAATTACGGGTCTGCTCTGTTATACGGACGATATTTTTGTCCAGGTCATCGAAGGCGGGCGCGATGATGTTTGCAAATTATTTAATGCAATCGTCCGTGACGATAGGCACCAAGATATCCGGCTCCTGGTCTACGAGGAAATTGCTGAAAGGGTTTTTGAAAGCTGGTCGATGGGGCAAGCAAAAATTAAGGGTATTAATCCGGCTTTGCTTCTGAAATATTCTGAGAGAGCTGAGCTCAACCCATTCAGCTGCTCTGGCCAAACTACGATGGCTTTGCTGCGAGAGTTGGTTGCCACGGGTTCTATTGAAAGTCGCGGCAGCTGTTAGTGAAAGCCGCCTTTGCCTGCAGGTTGTCCCTGTGCCTTGCCAGGCTCCGCAAAGCAGTGCCGTGATGAGATCCGACGGCGCCAAGATGATCTGAGATGCGGAACCTCTTAGACAACCGCTAGGACGTTCGAGGGCGTGGTGAGGGTCGGCCGTGTGACCTGCGGCGATCCAGCTCGCATGGATTTGTGATCAAGTCCCATACTTCGGTCGCAACAAAGATTATCAGTTCAACATAGGTGGTCTCTCATGGTGCATATTCTTGTCATTGGCGCGAGCCGAGGCATCGGTCAGGCAGTTTGCCAGGCGGCAGCTGCCAGAGGCTTCTCGGTACGTGCCATGTCTCGCAGCGGCAAGATGCCGGATAAGGTCGTCGTAAATTGCTCGGTATTCAAAGGCGATGCCCTCTACGCCGAGGACGTGGCTCGTGCGCTCGAGGGCGTCGATGTCGTCGTACAGGCACTGGGCGTCCCGCCCTCGCTCGACTTGCTAACAAAGCCTGTGACACTTTTCTCTGAGGCTACACGTCTGCTTGTTCGAGAAATGGAAGAGGCTGGTGTCAAGAGACTCGTGAGCGTGACAGGTTTTGGGGCGGGTGACAGTCACGCCTCCATCAGTCTATTTCAAAAGCTTCCGTTTTATCTGTTTTTGAAGAATGCTTATGATGATAAATCGATTCAAGAAGCTCTGATTGCCGGAAGTGATTTGGACTGGCTCATCGTTCGACCAGGCGTCCTCACAAATGGACCCGTCAGCGGCAAGTACCGCGCCCTTTCGAACGCGAGCGAATGGCGCAATGGTGTTATATCAAGGGCGGACGTCGCGGATTTCATAGCCAAACGGATAGAAGCCGGCCCGCTTAAGCGCGAGAAGCCGGTGCTCATACGCTATCCCCTATGAATAAAAGAAACCCCGATTTCCCTGTCCCACCGTCGCTTCCCCGCGCTTTTGCTTATTAGAGTACTCCCAGGATCCAACCTTCCAATTGAGCCAATTCTCTCTCGCGCGCGGTCAGGGCCGGTTTCAGAAACTTCACGAGACCGCCGTCACGGTCGGAACGCCATAGCCAAGCAGCCACGCTGAATGCGTCGTGTTCATCGAGCGTGCGCCCGCCGTCTGGAAAAAGTCCACTCCACAACGATGGATAGACCTCCGCAATGACCGACACGCCCGCCGGTATTTCCCACCCATCGGACGGCCAAAAGTGCACAGAGCTACCGAGTTGCTTTCGTAGAAAACGCAGCCTGGGTATACCAGCGTGAGTGGACTTCGCGACCGACCCCTGGACGTCGAAATGGAAAACGGATTTTGCCCTGCCTGCGCGCACCTCGGTTAGGCGCCTCCAGCGAGCATTCCCCTTTCGGACTGCGTCGCTTCCAACGATACCGTTGCGAATGAATTCAACGTAGGTGTGTTCTCGATCTGTCGGCCAATGTTGCTGGAAGTCATCGAGGAACGCCGACCAGTTGTGGGCATCGTAAGACCGATCTTTCCTGACCCCCCTCGGAAATCGGTCCTTTAGGCCCTCGGTCTTTGAGACCGGGGGCTTTTCGTCATGTGATGGAGACGGCCGCTCCCCTTGCCCGTATCCGGTAACTTTCAAGCCGGTTGCGGGGCCTCTCGTCGTCTTATGACGCGATCTGTACCCCACCCCGTTACCGATGACGCCCGGATCAGCGCCGTCGAGCTCATGGCCATGGATCGTGTCATGGACCACGCGGAAACCTCACTGGCGCTTAAAGACCACGGCATAGTTCACGCTGAGGCTTGGCGTACGGCGCCATTCGCCAAGCAAAGGCATGCAAGTGAAGCCTATTCGTTCAATCGATTCGAAGCCATATCGCCTGGAGATGCTGATCAGCTCTTCCGGTTTGACGAACGAACGCCAACGGTGCGTGCCCTTCGGCAGCCAGCCCAGCACATATTCCGCGCCGATGATGGCGGTCAGCCAAGATAGCCAGGTGCGGTTCAACGTGGCGATGATGCAAATACCGCCCGGGCAGACGCTCGAAAACGTCGCCGCGAGAAAGGCCTCCAGGTCCAGGACATGCTCGACCACTTCGAGGGTTAGCACCACGGGCCACTCTCCTGCCACCTCCTCCACGACCGCATGCTGGTAATCAATCGCAAGACCATGCTTGTGGGCGTGGTGGCGGGCAATCTCGATATTGCGGCCAGCCGGATCAATGGCGGTTACTTCGCAGCCCTGGGCCGCGAGATCTTCACTCATCAACCCCGTGGCGCATCCCACATCCAGCACGGGTAATCCTGCGAGCGGGCATCCCGCCCAAACCGGCAACCTTGGAAGCAACCACGACGATCGTGCGCGATGGAAGGCCTGGACCATCTTGAACCGGCCATCCGGCTTACGCCATTCCTCGGCGACGGCGTTGAAGCGGCTGATTTCGGCCGGGTCCGCCGTTGCGGACTGAGCCATCGTACGTCGGTCCTTGCGCAACACGTGAGTCGGTTCCCTGCTTCGTCGAGACACCATTATAAGAGTGAAGCCGGACTCCGATAGGAGACTGCCTTCGTTGTAGACGTCGCAGTGGTATACTTGGGCACACATCTCAATGAGAAAAACGAAGCTTTATTGGACATTGGCCTTACTTGTGGGTTTGATTGTCGTGGCGGCGATAGCCGCCGGACCTCTCATGAGCAACGTCGAGCAGCCAAAATACCAGACCATATCCTCAGTCGGTGCGATTGAGGTTCGCGAGTATGAACCGGTCGTCGCTGCCGAGGTTGAGGTGACGGGCGAGCGAACTGCCGCCATCCGCGAAGGATTTCGGATGATCGCGGCATATATTTTCGGAGCGAATAAGCCGCACACGAAAATAGCGATGACGGCACCCGTCGAACAAGAGTCGCAGAGGATCGCGATGACGGCGCCGGTCACTCAGCAATCGAGTGGCCGCAACTGGCGAGTACGATTCATCATGCCCAAAACCTGGACGATGGAGACGTTGCCTGCGCCTACCGATCCCCGCGTAAGGCTGGTTCCCATACCCTCGAGGCGCGTCGTGGCAATCAGGTTTTCGGGACGCGCCACGGACAAATTACTTGCTGCTAAAACCGAAGAGCTCCGCGCGTTTGCCGCAAATCGGAACATCCGCACAACCGGTGAGCCGGTCTTCGCATTTTATAATCCGCCGTGGACGCTGCCGTTTCTCCGCAGAAACGAAGTCATGCTTGACGTTGCCGCAAACTGAAATGCCATCTCACCGGAGTTTTTTCAGAATCATACCCAGGGAGTTATGGCGCCTCAATTATGTTTGCCCTTCCAGTCACGGACAGCGGTCAGCGCTTTTTCAACATGGCCTATCGGGTCCATCGCCGAATATTCGAATAGGATATGGCCGTCCGGCGCGATGACGTAGGACGTGCGGCTGGCATAAGGGAGAACCCCCATCATCACCGCATCGTAAGACTTCATGACGCTCCCATCTTCATCTGCAGCAACGGGAAACTTGCTGCGGCATTCGCTGGTCGAGAACTTGTTGAGCGTGGCGATGTCATCGTGGCTTACGCCGATGACCGAGGCACCAAGGGCTTGGAATTTGCCCATCGCCTCGGCGAACTCATGGGCTTCTATAGTGCAGCCCGGTGTGAAGGCGGCGGGGTAGAAATAAAGAACGACAGGGCCCTTCTTGAGTGCCTCCGCCAAAGAGAATGTGAACTCCTTGCCGCCTAGGGACGCGCGCGCCTTAAAATCAGGAGCTTTATCTCCGGGCTTGAGCGCGGCTTGTGCTGGAGCCGCCACAAGTACTCCCAAAATACTCATGATTGCGGCGAAAACGATCGTCTTCATTGGTGCGTTCTCCCTCACAGAAACAGGCTGAGCAGCACCAGGCCAAGACCCGTGGCGCTCACGAAGAACACTAAGGTCCGCAGATAGGGCAGCCCAATTGCGTACGCCGGCACATAAGTCAGGCGCCCGATGAAATACTTCCACGCCCCCGTCACGGCCAAAGCCGTTTCCTTGCCATCGACGTGGGAAATAAGGACAGCAGTCGCGAAGAGGGGGAGGCTTTCGTAGAGATTATCGTGGGCGCGTTTCAGACGTCCGGCGATGCGTCCGCACGGGGCAGCGGGCCCATCTCGCGGTCCAACTCCATAAGCGACACCGGTCTCGCGGCTCCGGAGCACCGCCACCAAAACCACCTGCGCGATGGCCAGGAGCAGGGTCCACGTCAGGATTTGCAACATCGTCGTCATGCTGTGAACTTTCTTCGAGTCGTCATCATAGCCGGCAAGGATGGTGCGGAGAGATTTCCTGCCTCAGATCACGTCATCTTTTACCGGTGGACCCCTTGGCATTAACACCGAGCGAAAGGCCTTGGCGCTATGATCACCGCATCAGCTGTTCATAGGCGTGGCGGCTGATTCCCCGGTGAGGAACTCATAGATTTTTTGAACGGTCTGAGAACGAAAAGCGTCCAAATCAAAACCGCGCTCGGCGCTTACGGAGATATGTTTGACGACTTCGCCGCACTCTTCCGCAACAGTATGCATCCATTTTTCGGACGTCATTTCGTCCTGGCTCGCCGCCAGCGCCAAGGCAAGACGGGTGACGATGACCCGCAGCGCCACAATATCCGCAGCGAGGCCTATCGCCTTGGATCGTTCGATGGTCGATGTGTCGACCGCCATTTCCACACCCCGCGAGCTAAGTCATCCATTCACAAGAAGCCGATAAACAACGCATAACGCGCCATTTCATACATTTGGACTATCGCTCATTAGAACGATAAGAAACCCGGATTGGATCAATCCTCGCTCCGTCAAAAAAGTCGCAGACGATGTCTTAGTTCTTGGGCGCGCCATTGCCCAAATGCGACTGCACTCCCATCCTTGGTGCCTCGGCAATCCATCGGAAGTCCTCGCATGCACCTGATGATGATCTTTTCTCTTCTGCTCAATATCGCCGTGTTGATCCCCGTCTGCGCTGGTTTGATTTTCGATAAGGCTTGGGCGAGATCCTGCTACGGCCCCGTGACCGCGGCGCGAAGCATTTTGCTCTCGATCTACGGCGCCATTCTGGTGTGTTCGATCCTGCTGCTCCTTCACCGCTCTCCAGAAGCCGTGGCAAGCCTTTTGGTGGTCCAGGTGCTCTATAAGATTTTCACGCCGGTGACCGTCGGCGATATTTCCAATCCTGTGGTTGTCAGCAACTTGGCGATCGCAGCCGTGCATACAATAACGCTGACCCTGATGTGGATGGCAGGGACGATGATCCCGTTTTGATAAATTGCTTCGATAGGTCTCAAAGCTTGGCCGGTCGAACGGTCCCAGCTACGCCCCCTATTTGATTCAATCGATCAGTGTGCTTTCGCGGGCATAGGCCTGCGCGTCGTCGGCAATCCTATTCCACGCGCGCTCCTGGCCTCTACGAACCACGACCCACTCCCGCGATCTTGCATTTTCGGAGAGTTCAACGATGCCCCTGGCCGTGAGCTCGGCGACGCGCCGGATCGGCAGTTTTGCCACCAGGCGCCCGTCCTTCAAATAGAGGATGAGCTTACCTTTGTGGCCGATACCCGTGACATTGAACAGGCCGGCCACGGGTTTGGTTTCGGCGCCGAGACTCACCATCCGCTCGATCAGCCGCACGTACTTTTTCTCGACAGCCTCGTTCATCGTTCCTACGCGTGTTGCTTTCTTCAACAGGCTGATGAAGCGTTTATCGAGCCAACCCTCGTGCCCATGGGACGGGGCGTCTAGAACGCGATCATTGCTGTCTATACGAACTGCGGTCCGTCGCTGGATCTCACGAATACCCGCTATTGTCGCTTGCCCGGCGAAACGCCGCAGAATAAAATTTTCAACGGTCCATTTGATGGTGGGTGGGGCTGATCATGCGTTAATTGCCGGTTATATGCTCAGGCTTGGCCTTCGCCTTCTTCATCACCGCGACCCTTGCCGATGAATTGCCCAAAACCACGCGTCTCCTATCGGAACAGTACATCGCCAACATCCTCGCGAAAATAAGAACGGACCGAGCGGAGAATCCTGTCACGCTACTCTGTGCGCTTTCCACCGCCGGCCCTTGCCATGTGTTCGCGTTGCCTGCGAAGACCAACCCGCTCCCGACCCTCACGGCCCCCAAACCCTACCTCATCCCAGGGCTGACGCCCCTTGCTCCGGCCGTGACGAAACCGGCCGCCCTCAGTATCGCCTGTCCGCAGCAGGGACAGACCGGGATCTGCCACCTAGTCGACAGCATGGCGAACGTGAGTGCGGGGGACGCCGGCCTCACGCTCTATCTCACCGGCAGCCACTCGGCTTACCTTAGCAAGCGCGCGGCCACGGGATTGCTCACCTCCGACGAGGTCCGTGGCCTGATCAGCGAAAAGACCATCGGCATCCTCCCCAAGGCCGTTGAAGCCAGCGCCGTGAGCGTGCTCGCGCGTTCGGCCATCGCGAAGACCGGCCGGGGCGCCGCCGTCGCTGGCATGGTGCTCATGACGTACGCAGCGTTCCAGTATTTCTATCCGCCGAAAGACAAGCCCACGGAGTCATCGTCAACGAAGAAATGACGGGGTTGCGGCTCCGTCTTCCGTGAAGAAACGTCTTCTTGGCCGGTTTTTGAGTCAATCGGTCGCCATTACCGGCACCTTGGTATTTACAATGACTCCACTCCGCGAGGCGTTGGAGGCAAAAAGCCCCGACCGATGTGCATAAAAACGCGGCAAAGTCCGGCGAGCCGATCGGGCCGTTCCGAATTTGAATCGCTTTCACGTTCGGCTTTTCTTGCGACCACGCCAGCGGAAAGGACTCCGTTTTCGGAGTTCAGTGCTTCGGCGGATAAATCCGCCGCCATCCCGAGCGTTGAAGCACGATATGACTGATTGCCTCTTTTTGCTGCGACGCAGCAGCGTAATGCCATTGATGATCGCTTGATACGCATGCTTGAATGCGGGTGTTGGCCGCTGGTTGGTTCGTGCGGCTTGCACGTCAGCGTTGGGGGCGTCGGGTGCGAGACAAGTTCGTTGATCTCGATCACGGAATGCGCTGTGAGGATTGGGCGGCGGCGCAACCGTCCAACGGACAGATTGCCTCAGCGCGCACGGCCGACCTTCAGGCAAAGAGACGCCTCTCCATTCTCGAGCGTATTGTTAGCGATCACATCGTTCCACGCCTGCTACTGGCGGACCGGGTCGCACTTCCGTTAGCAGCACCCGCAGCGGTTCATCCTAATCTCTCAACCGCCGTCAATGAGTTTGCAGAACTTGTGATCAAGCGCGACGCCAAGGCATCCATGGACTTTTTTGCCGACCTAAGAGATCAGGGCTTGTCAGTTGAGACGCTGTTTCAGGATCTACTTGCGCCTACGGCGCGTCGGCTGGGAGAGCTTTGGGACGAAGACATCAACGATTTTATGGACGTGACGCAGGGGGTGATGACCCTTCAGCTTATCGTCCACGAATTCAGCTTAGAGCTCCAACGTGAAGCCCGTAGCGTCGTCGCCAATCGTCGGGCCCTCCTCCTGCCGGTGCCCGGCGAACAGCATACCCTTGGGGTGGCTTTGGTCGGCGAACATTTTCGAAGAGAGGGGTGGCGGGTTTGGGGTGGACCGCCACGATCGACCGAGGAGATCGTCGAACTGGTTGGTGGCCAATGGTTCGACGTCGTCGGATTATCCGCGTGCAGACTTTCGGACCCAGCAGCTATCGAATCGCAAATCAGCGCCCTCAGACATGCTTCCCATAACTCAGAGGTGAGGGTTTTGGTCGGGGGGCAGGTTTTTGCTCGCGATCCGGCGCTGGCATCTGCCGTGGGGGCCGACGCCACAGCGGTCGACGGCCGCCAGGCCATGCTGCAGATGGCGAAAATGATTAAGTTGGGTTGAGGCCTTGAGTTCCCTGAACCGGTTCCCGTTTGGTCCGTCTACACTCTGGGCTAAGCGGTAAGGCTCGCGCGATAGCCTGCTTCTAACACTGCGCTTTCGATGGAGCCCAATGCCAAGCGTCCGAGCCGTGGTAATCTTGGGAGGCAGAGCGTTCGATCGATGTCTTCCCGAATCGCCTTCGAGGCCACGTCCCGTCTGGCACTCAACCGTCTCAGACACTACTTCGATAAAGGCTCTTGTGCCGCAAAATACGCGGCCACGTTTGCTCGTTCTGCATCAGTCAGTTTGCTTGCGATCTGAGGCATGGGGCTGACGGGATCGGAATCCGGCACGCGCATTTCGGCGAACGTATCAAGCTCTAAGGTAATTGACATTCTGTCCGTTGAGCCTTGCGATCAGCGGCAATGTGCGCGTTTCTTTCTCTCCGTGGCACTGCATGCAGGCTGGGACCTGTCGATCCTTGAATCCCTATTTGGCAATCACTTCCCCAGTCGCGACTGAATTCGCCTCAGTCTCGGCCTCTGCGAGGCGCGGCCGAAGCGCGTCGATATATGTTGCCAGCGCGTCGATATCGGAATCCGAGAGTTTTTGCGTAATCGAGTTCATAATTCTGCTCTGGCGCGCGCCGCTGCGGAAAGCATGAAGTTGCGATGTTATATAAGGCGCCGTTGCGATCGTCAGGTTCGGGTATAGGCCCACAAGATCGCCCAGGCCCACGTCTACGTGGCAGCTCGTGCAGCGTGCGAATAGATCAGCCGCGGCGACGGCCGACACTTTAGAAGAGGAAATTTCTGGTGATATCTTGGTCTCGGGTGGCAGATTTGAAAAGTACGCCGCCAACGCTTCGATTTGGGAATCGGAGAGATTATGAGCAACGCTCGGCATTGGATCCCAAAGGCCCGAATTGCCCCTTCCGCCGCGCCGCAAAACCATGAGTTGGCGCCGGAGTACGTCGAGGACTGGCCGGCGATGGAAGGCGCTTTCGCCGGTGTCGCTACTTGGCGCTGATGGCATAAAGCGCACGCCGGAGTGCCCGTGTCCTTCACACCATTCAGTGCAATTTCCTGGCCTTCCGCGCGGAGGTGGGCATCGACACTGCTCTCGACTGCCGTTGGCTTGGAAGGAAGGCTCGCGTAATGGTTCGCCAGAGCTTTGATTTGATCGGGCGTTAATTGCCCGGCGATTTTGTGCATGAAACCGCTTTTCCGTTTACCTGTCGCAAACGCATTGAGCGCGGCCTCGAGATATCTTTCTGATTGGATGGTGAGATTCGGTGCCTCCCCGTGAGTCGGCTCACCGAGTCCGTTCGCACCATGGCAACGCGAGCAAACGGCCACAGGATCTGAAATCAGCCTGCCGTCGCTGAAGCCCACCGCAGGCGTTAGGTAGGCATAGTCCTGGCGCGGGTATATATTGCGTTGCGTATCGGACGGGCGCGTGACCCAATTCGTTTGCGCCATATCTGGAGCAGTGAGTTCAGGACTTGGCTCAACCGTGTCATGAACGAGGCGGTCATAAGACTTATGATCTAATCCAGGAAGCTTCCGCAGAAACGCGACCATCGTCCAGATGTCATCGTTGCGAACTTGAGTGGGCCAGGACGGCATAGCTGAAAACGCCACGCCGCGCTGGACGATGGTGAACAGCTCTTGAGGCGTGAATTCGCCAATGACCTTTGGGAGGTATTGCGGTCGGGGTCGAATTGATAAAGCTACGGCGGATTGCCCTTTGCCGGGTTCACCATGACAATTGGCACAAACCATCGCGTAGTGTTGCGCGCCGAGAGCAATGCGGCCAGGAGAATTAAGATCGCCTGGAAGCTGAATCCCGCGAGAGCGAGCGGACACATTCCGTTTAAAATCGAAATGAAGCAGTGCATAACTGAGTTTGCTGTGAGGAATGTCGGCAGCCGTATTTATCCCGCCGACGATAGCCAACAAAATTGCGAGCGCACCTAGTCCAACAGCGAGAACGCCACAGTAAAAAAAACACGTCTGGGTGAATTTTTATAAAATTGCATCGCTTCTAAAGACCCAGCGGTCGCGCAGTCTTCTCGGAAACGCGCTCTCGTATATAAAGGTTCCTCGCATGAGGTGTCGGCGTTTCGTTAATCGAGACTTCCGTCGCCCAAAGGATACGCCCATGGGCTATGCAGGGTTGAGTTGTTTTGTTAGCCGCCGCCGAGATTTTCCAGGATCGAGCTTGCCTCTTCGAGCTTCCATTACTCGCGATAGCCATCCAAGAGATCGGTCATCTTTGCCGATTGGGTGCAAACCGCAAAATGTGTCGATAAGCCGAGGCGAGCCAGGGACGAACGATAAGGCTCGCGCGATAGCCCGCTTCGAGCACTTTGCTTCCCACTGAGCTCGATGCCAAGCGTCCAACCCATGCCAATCCTGTAACGGAGCCCCAAAGAGCGCCGAACGCGGCGCCTCCCGATACGAGCGACCCATTCGCAGTCCGAACGTGGAATCTCGCCATGGCGCTTCGACGGTCGAGCCCCGCGCCGTATTCGGCGGACGGCTGAGACACATCAACGAAATTGATACTCTCGGCACTTCCCTTTGTTCGGTAGTATGCAATTTCAGCGGCGCATAGCGGGCAGGAGCCATCGAAGTAGACCACCGAGACGGGAGATAACTTGGGTTGGTCTATTGTATTCATAGGGCATTCCTGGCGGCTGAATTCTGCGCACTCAATTGCTTTCCCAATTGCAACGCTGGGCTTGGCGGCCACTGGAAATGTGGGACAACATCCCAGACCAGTGGCCACCTTCGCCATGAAGACCCGGCGATTTCACAAAAAGGGTTTGCGGTGGGAGGCACCGCAAACCGCCGTACGGTTTGGGAGGGAAGATTACCTGCACCGTGCGAGCGAACCGTATACGGTGCGAATTTGCAGTTGGTTCACTGGAGCTCGTTAATCCGGCACGCGAAAAGCGCCCGCCATCATCAAACGTCTAAAGCGCGCTGAGGACACCTCCACTACCTCATCGGCCTACCGGTTAAGCCTGCGCCGATCTCGCGCAACAATTCGACGCTATCGAAACCGCCATCGCCAACGCGCCGAGCGCGCACTGCTCCATGGTAGTCACACACTATTTCCTTTAAACTTATGTCCCATTCGAAAAGTCGACAACCTAGCGCGTCCTGAGCTTCGGGAGTAAGTTAGCGGATCTTGTGAATAGAATTTTTGGAGGCCCGCATGCGTTTCCTGGCAGTTATAGGTGCCGTGGCGATCATCCTCGCAGTGCTCGCAGGCGTCTACGTTTTTGGGGGTTTTTACAACGTCGCCGCTTCGGTCGATGATCTGGCGCCTGTCAAATGGGCGCTCATGAGCGCGCGTGAGGCCTCCATTGCGAGACACGAACATACAGTAAAAAAGCCGCCCTTCGCGCTCGACGATCAGACCGTCATTCAGCAGGGAGCTCGCGACTTCGCCAACGCCGGCTGCGTGAATTGCCATGGAGGACCTGGCGCCAAATGGGCCAAGTTCTCGGAGGGCCTCAATCCGGATCCGCCGGACCTGAAGGATGCCGCGAAAGGCGCAAGTGCGAGTGAGATCTTCTGGGTCATCAGGAATGGCATCCGCATGACGGGGATGCCAAGCTTTGGAAAAGCAGGTTTGACCGACGATCAGGTCTGGCACATCGCGGCGTTCGTGAAGGCCATTCCGAAAGTGTCCGATGCCGATTACCGGACCTGGACCACGGCGCCAAATCCATAGTTTTCACGCGCATAACCCGCTGCTACCACGTGCGTAAGCACCTCGATACCTCAAAAGATGGCGAACGAGATCTCGCGCCGAGTCCCGATTCGGCTTTCCTAAAGCTGATCCGGGCTCACTCTCAGCGCGTACAATCCAAGTAACGTCCTCCTCAATTCGAGACCCAAGCTTGATAGCAACGTCGATGATTGATGACGAACATCTTCGAATTTGCATTACGCCAAAGGGTTTAATCACGCTGTTTGGTGTGTTGGCTGATGTTGAAATATGAGGTTCAATTTTTTCGGACTTTGTCAGAAACGACGAAGTTCGGCGAAAGACGAACGAACCTGTGTTGAGGCATTTTTGCGGACTACCGCTATACCGCCGAACAATTCGAAATTTCGCGATCCTCGCACTGTCTCAAGTCGGTTGGTTCGCTTGTGTCGTCGGAGCTTCTCACGGCAACGGCTGGATCGGTCCCTCGGCAGCCGCCATAATCGTTCTTCTCAACCTGCAGATCACAAAACCCGCTAAAGCCGTCTTTGCGCCGGTCGTTGCCGCCACTTTGGTCGGCATAGGGCTGGAGATTACTCTGATGTCCACCGGTCTCATTCGCTATGCTTTGACAGGACCTTCGGCAGATTTTCCGCCGCTTTGGTTGGTATCTCTTTGGCTCGTCTTTGGCACGTTGCTCAATACACTTTTTGCGCGCCTGCATGGCCATTGGTTATGGCAAGCCCTTCTTGCTTTCGGTGGAGCGCCGCTTTCTTATCTCTCGGGCGTCAAGCTCGGTGCGATGGATTTTGTGGGGCCGCCTTGGAAAGGACTATTGGCGATCGCTGTGGTTTGGACGATCGCGTTTCCGGTGTTGATGGCGATTGCCTATAAAATCGATAAACGCGTGCGCGCCCGATAAATAGCCTTGCGGCGAGGCAATCAACCACCTGTCTCGATGTGGAAGTTGCGGAGTGAACGGCGGTCGGCCACGTTATACGACCGACCGGGACGAGCTTCCGCGGGTTGACTGACGGGGATCGTCACTAACGCGTCCGCTCGTCCGGATTTTTGAGATTGAGTGCTTGGCCGATTCCATGAGCGGTCTCCAGGCCGCGAACGCCATCTAGCACGGCACCGTCGAAATCGGCACCTGTCACGTCCGCCTCAGAAAGATTAGCGCCGGACAGGTCGGTCATGGAAAGGTCGGCGCCGACGAGATTCGTGTTGGCGAGATTGGCTCCGACGAATTTTGAAAAGCGAAGCTTGGCCCACATGAGGTTAGTTCCGACGAGCAAAGCGCCAGAGAAGTCGCACCCCCTTAAGACCGATGAAGGCATGCTCGATAAATCGGCCCGAGCCTCGTGAGGTCCTAAGTTGGCGCCGGAAAGATCAGCCCCTCTAAAATCGACGCCATCCATCATGGCCGTAATACGCGCCCCGCGAAGATTTGCGCCGGGAAATTTCGGCGCATCAGAGCGATTTTGTTCGAGCGATATATTGATGGCCGGGCGTAAAATCGACGCGCCTTCGAGATCTGCTCCAGAAAAATTGGCATCCACGATCACTGAACGATCTAACCGAGCACCCCGCAAATCGCTGAGCGATAGATCGGAGCGGCTGAGGTCGGCCCCAAATAGATTGGTTCCAGCGAGCCGGGCCGCCTTGAAGCGGATGTCCGAAAGATCGAGAAAACTGAGGTCCTTTCCGGACAGATCGGGAAGATCGCTCGAGTGCGCGTTGAACAATAGTTCCGTGATTTGACGCGCCGTAAAGTCAGCACTGTCGGCAGGACGCGACAGCGCCAATGCACAAAAAGCGGTGGCCACAAGAAGAAATTGCCGGTTCAAACGCAGTTCCTGAAAGCGTTTTTCCTATTACGTTTGAACGAAACAAGGCCGTGATTGGATCACTCCTAAAAAGATGACTACGATGCGGCTTCAGGCGCGGCATCGGAGGAAGAACGTCTCACAGTTTCCCGAAGTAACGAGCGCAGTCCTGTCACGAAGCAGCTGCGCTCATCATTTCTATTTTGCAGTCGCGGCGGCCTTACCGTCTGTCGACGCCGAGGCAGTCGCAGAAGTCAGCGCGGCCTTAACCCCAGCCACGGCCTTTTCGGCTGTCGTAAGTCGTGACTGATTATCGGCGAGCATTTTTTCAGTTGCCGCGAGACGCGACTGTGTCTCGGCGAGCGACTTGTCAGCCGATGCCTTCGCCCCTGTCGCCAATGCCAGCTGACCGCGCAAATCTTGTATCGATGAGTAACACCAACCCGCCACCAGCAGCGCTCCGATTGTCACGACCGTTAAAACAAATGTTCTTAGTAGATCCGCGGCCTTGAATGGCTCTACTGCCGGTGTCGAATCTGATAGCGACGTCACATCTGGAGCTTCGTCCGATTTTTCGACAGCAGTCGCGTCGGCGTCCTCGATTGATACATCGACCGAAGAGGGGATGTGTTTGCCAGTGGTA
The DNA here is from genome assembly GCA_963789775.1 of uncultured Pseudomonadota bacterium. Taxonomy (GTDB): domain Bacteria; phylum Pseudomonadota; class Alphaproteobacteria; order Rhizobiales; family Hyphomicrobiaceae; genus Hyphomicrobium_B. The sequence goes on along the minus strand of CAWBLX010000005.1, from coordinate 766,149 downwards.
AACCCTGCAGCAGTTCCCGGCGCCATGCCCAGCGAGGCTGTCGCGCCGATCTCTCGCGCGGCTAACGGCCTCGGCACAGAATTATCTTCGCTTGTGGCGCTGATCGGGCCTCGTCGACTTCAGCGCCTCGATAGATTCGGGCCTTTCGAGTGCAATCCTTAGATCCGGGATTTTGCTTTCGCGCGATTCCTGATTGAGTGCGTCCTTGGGCGTCTCTCTTGACTCAGTCGACCGCGATGAATGGGGGAATTTCACTGCTTCTGACATGACCTCTCCTCTAAATCGAAGTCGTTTTTCTCCGCGCGGCAGACGCGGAGTGCTCGCCAGTTCTTTATTAGGACTGCCGCGCCGGCCTGATGGGAGCGCGAAACATGCGACGCTTCCCCGAGGTCGACTTCGGTTACGAAAACTTAGCGGCTCGTCGGATGTGCGCAACGCTTCGGCAGTCGACTATTTTTTCTGTTTCAATCATTGGAAGGCGAGAACATATCGCAAGCAGTTGATTTCCATGGTCTATCTGCGTCATTCGTATTTCCGACTGCTTCGCGATCAAATCTGATTTCCAAACACACATTTTCGATAAAGGCACAACCTTGGACCTTGTCCGCGCAATACTTCTGGAACATGCCCTAGCAGGCATGGCGCGCGGCCACGGCCCGACATTGCGGTAACTCGGCTCTACACGACTGCTGCAAATCATGCGGCGCTGAAGCGTATTCACAATTTCGATGCCGCCGTGCGCGACGTCTTTATCTGTCCCATAAGGTCCTGATGGGACAGACGAACGGTCCGCTACCAGCCTTTCGTACCGGGCCCACCTTTAATGGGACCGACAAGATCGCTCGTTACCCAGCCACCGTAGTATCCGCCTGGTTGGGCGCCAACGCGCTCCTTGTCGACAAAGCAGCGTAAGTGCTGCGGATAGAATGCATACCAACCGCAAAGCTCATTGAACTCTGGATAGACGGCCCCCAGAACCGTCAGACGGGAAGTAGTAGGTGGGCGCCTGCTGTTTCTAGGACGCGTCCGCCCCGAGTTGTCCTGGCGATATTCTGTCCGGCGCATTCAACTCGTAGTGCACGATCGAATATCTCGATCCGCGGAGGATGGGGAAAGTCCCAGACTGAGAGTTGATCCGCTTCAGGCTTGATTGCGAATGGCGGACGTTCCTGCCCACGTTAGCGCCACTTAGAACGCGCACTTAAAACGTCATCTGTTGGTGTCAGTACCCGCATTTGGAATGTCTCTTAATAGAAGCCTCACCAGTATGAGGGCGACATCGCGGCAAAGACCTCAAATGCTGGCCTGCCCTGATGCTAGTCTAGCGAAGACGCCGAGCACCTCATCGGCTGGCGCTCTCGTTATCGCACCTTCAGAGACTTCTTTTTCGCTCCACATCCAGCTCTGCGCGGGATCATGTTTCATGGCCCAGTCCGGGAAAAGACGCGTGGCCACATCGCCCGACATCAGCTTGGTAACGGCGGCGTGTCGATCATCTTTAGCGATCCGCGCGAATGCCTGGATCACAGCCGCAGAGTCGCCTTCAAGCAGCTGAAGGTAAAGATCTTCGCGACATATGAGGCAACCCGTGATCCCGTCTCGAATATTGTTTTTGCGAGCGATCCCCAGAATTCCAGCCAGAGCAAGATCGTCGTAGCCGAAAGGTTGAGATGCATAAATTAACTGAGTTACAGTCACCGGTGGCACTCCTGTTCGCGTCTACCGCCCTTCTCAGAGCGCACAACTGATTGCGGGAATTCACTCAGAAAATTTGGTGCACGTGAGACCTTACACGATTTCGTTTGAGTGCGGCCCACTCCCACCGCCCCTCTCGGGCCATGATTGCGTTTGACCATACCGCTTTCAGGCCGGAGTACCACGAATGGACTTACCTCATCGGGTTCAGTTGTTGCGCGAGAAGGGCTGGCGGAAGCCTGCTGACACGGTGAAGGTCGACCGGACCACGCAGTTTGGAAATCCCTTCACGTCCTTTGGCGGCACCAAATCCATGGAACTCTTCAGATTGTGGGTGACCGGCGAGCTGACAGAAGCCGAGATCCGCGAGAAGTTTCCACAAATCATCGCCAGCCACCTGATTTCCCGACGCAAGGTCATCCAGGCCAATATTGGGTCACTGGCAGGTAAGAACCTCGCGTGCTGGTGCGGACCAAATGATCAGTGCCATGCCGACGTTCTATTGGAATTATCGAACCAGAAAAAGGTCTGGCGGGAAACGGCTTAGAAAACTGAAAATCTAAGTCAATTATAATCCGGTCGTTCGCAAATCGGCGAACGATGCTACGTGAGCCGTAAATTCATAAGCGTGCCTTGGGTCTTGCCCCATTCGCATAGCTTAGCACCAGCAAGATCCAACCAGCGGCGCCCCTTGGCATTCCAATCAAGCTGTTGAGGTTGTCCATCTGCAGGAAACAATAGCAGCGGTCCATTGCCATAGCGGAGACAGTCAATAAGACCTATTGCAACCCTGAACCTCTCGCCCGAGTCAAAGTTTTTGACCTGGACGTCTACGCTGAGGTCCTCATGTTCGCCTGTTCCAACCATACGCAAAGAATTGTCGTCACTCAGGTATCGTCCATCTGATACCACGGCGAAACACTGCCAGTCCGCCGCTGAGACGGGCGCCACTAGCAACGCAAGAGGGATAAGAACGGATTACATACTTTGCTCCCCGCTGTGAGATCAGCGTGTATCCCCTCAAATGACAAGCCAATGGATCGCACTGTCAATAGGATGATCAGGAGCTGCTTTGGAAGATTTGAATGTGATTGCATTTGTAGATCACACCAGTCGACCTGCTAAAAAAAGTGCCAGAGTTGAAGCCCTGGCGCGCATCGATTTCATTCTAAATTGTAATGGTCTACATCAACGGCAAATGCGAACACCGTGGCGCCACCAACAACGGCGAGGTCCAACCCAAGCGCAATGCCGACGACCGTTACGCCACCAGCAACGATAGCGAGCCTTCTCGACGACGCTGGTCTGTTCAGCTTTGAGCGCATGAACCGCGCTGGTGAGAGTCGCGGCATTCGCGCTTGAAACTGACATACCAGCACCAATTGCCATCGCGCAGGAGAGCGCGATCAGCGACAGCAATTTCCTCATGATTGTCTCTCCCTTTGAGATATTCCCTCTTGGCTGCAATCTCCCCGCGCGGAGAGATCAAGCGAGACGGATACTGAGGACGATCCGCTAACCGCACAACATACCGATGACATTCGGAGGATCTTTGAAGGTCGCTCAGATGCGCGCTGGACACAGAGCGCTTTCCACCACCCAGCGCGACATCCGAAGCTGATGTTGGAACCACAGAAACGCGTCTTAAACCGGGCATCGGACTTTATAGGTGTTTAGAGTTTTTACAACGTATACGTATCAAATTTTATGACTAGCTAAATATTTGATAATGCGCTATTTTTGGTGGGTGATGTAGGATTCGAACCTACGACCCGCTGATTAAGAGACAACGTGATTTCCAACGAATTCAATGGGGTTTTACAGTTCCATGTCGTCATGAGCGGTCATGGAGCGTCAAGAGTAATCACCAGCTAGCACCGTTTTCAGCCAATATCTTCGCTATTGCCGTCCTGCCTGATTGATCACCGCTCTGGCAGCCCGGCGATGCGCAGACCCTCTGCAAATATCGCCAAATCTTCGCGGCGTCGGATCGGTAGCCAATCTCCAAGGTTGGAGAGACGGATCGTTGTATCTTGTTCGAGAAGTTGGTCCATCGCCGCACGTGCATCGTCATCACGCCCGGAAAGCGCTCGGGTCGCCGCTATGAGCGCCACAGCCATAAGAAAACTTGGAAGGTTTCCGTACGCAAGTTCTGCCCAATAGGAGGCGGCGTCGACACGCCCAGCGAAGAGATGCGCCATTCCGATTCCGGCCTGCATCCTATAAAGCTCGGGATCAAGGGGACTTAGCAACATGGCGCGCTCAAAGTGAGCAATCGCATCATCGGGTTCGCCCTGCCAAGTCCTGAGAAAGCCGCCAAGAAACCAAGCTGCCGCAAGATTCGGATTGAGAAACTTCGCTCGATCGACGAGCGCAATTCCGGAATCAAGATCGCCTGCAAGATGCGATAACGCATGTGCCCCGCGCGTAAGCGCAACGGCATCGTCTCGGCCAAGCTCTACGGCACGCCGCGCCAATCGGGCACCTTCGGAGATTTCCCGTTCGCGGTCCGCGCTCCAGCCGTTGATCTTGCGCCAGAAATAGCACCAAGCTGCCATCGCATGGGGCGTGGCGTATTCAGGGTCAAGTTCAATGCTTCTGCCGAACAGAGGCAAAGCCTCGTCGATGGCTTCGCGCGTACCACGGTGGACATGTGCCAGCCCGCGCAGATAACAATCATATGCGTTGAGGCTCCCCGTGAGCTTGTTTTTTGCGCGCTCGATTTCGGCTAGTTCGACACGAGGCGCAATTGCGCCGGCGACGCTGGTTGCAATTCGATCTTGCAGTTCGAAAATATCCTCGACCGTTCCCTCAAACCGCTCCGCCCAGAGTTGCACCCCTGTTGTTGCATCAATTAGCTGGCAGGTTATGCGCACGCGATCGGCAGATTTGCGCATGCTGCCCTCAAGAACGTATCCAACGCCAAGTTCTTTCCCGACTTGTTTAACGTCGAAAGCGCAGTCTCGATAAACAAAGCTTGAGTTGCGGGCAATGACGAACAGCCAGCGCACGCGCGACAAGGCAGTAATGATTTCCTCGACGACGCCATCGACGAAATAGGCCTGCTCGGGATCTCCGCACATGCTCTGAAACGGCAGAATGGCGAGCGACGGCTTGTTTGGGGCAACGGGCGACGGTCGCATCCCGCCCCTCGATTGCGTAGCCGAAACGGCCGCCCCGTTAGCGCGATGAACTTCCCCGACATCTCCGACGAAGCGAAAGCCTTTTCGCGGAACGGTCTTTACGAGGTTCTGCTTTTCACCCGAGTCGCCGATGGCCTTGCGAACGGCGTTGATATGGCTGGTGACAGTTGATTCTGATACGATGCGTCCTCCCCACACGCCCTCAAGCAGGTCGTCCTTGCTGACAACCCGGTCGCGGTTCTGGACGAGATACAGAAGAAGATCGAAGACCTGGGGGCCAACGGGTATTGCTCTGGACGCCAGCGTTAATTCTCGACGCTCGGGATCGAGAACATACCCATTAAACAGAAAATGCACCGTCCGGCTCCACTGGAATTAGCAAACCACGGCCGTGCGCGTCGATGGCAGAGGCATGCAAACTTGCTGCCCATACCCTTAGAGCCCGCTTGGATCGATATTCAAGGTATTCCCAAGCCTTTTTCAAGATAGCGACAAAGACGTTTCTTTAGCTCTTCGCCATTCTCCCTGAACCGCTCGGTTGCGGCGTTCAGATCGGAGATATTGCATGAAAATCGTGGTTATCGGAGGCACGGGCCTAATAGGCTCGAAACTCATCCCTCTTTTACAGAAAATGGGCCACGATGCTATCGCCGCTTCGCCTGATACCGGTGTGAACACCCTCACTCGCGAAGGTCTCGCGGCGGCGATGTCTGGCACACAAGTTGTCGTCGACGTCGCCAATTCGCCGTCCTTTGAAGACACGGCCGTTCTCAATTTCTTCGAGACGTCAGGACGCAATCTTCTTGCGGCCGAGGCCGCAGCGGGTGTTAGCCATCACGTAGCATTGTCGGTTGTCGGCGCAGATCGTCTTCCTCAGAGCGGTTATCTCCGTGCCAAAGTTGCGCAGGAAACGCTGATCAAAGCCGCAAAAATTCCCTTTACGATTTTGCGGTCCACCCAGTTTTTCGAATTCGTCGGCGCGATCGCGCAGTCAGCCACCAAAGGCAACGACGTCCATTTATCACCGGCTCTCCTTCAACCTGTTGCCTCGGACGATGTGGCCGCAGCTCTGGCCGACCTGGCTGTCGGAAACCCGGTCAATGGATTCGTCGAGATAGCTGGCCCGGAGAAGATCCCTCTCGACGAAATCGGGCGACGCTACCTCTCTGTGACAGGTGATCGTCGGCGCGTCGTCGCCGATATTCATGCCCGCTACTTTGGCACCGAGCTCAACGATAAATCGCTCACTCCCGATGACAATCCGATCCTTGGAATAAATCGGTTCGACGATTGGCTACGGGCTCGGTCTGCAGCCTAGAGCGGTCAGCATTCTCGCAAAGAGGTCATTCAATATGATGAGATCGATTTCGATCGGGGTTGCGTTCGCGCTTGGAACAGCGGCGATAGCAAACGGCATCTTCATGCTCTTAGAACCCGAGAATTGGTATTTTTCGGTGCCCGGCGTGACAACAACGGGACCTTTCAACCAGCACTTCGTGCGCGACATTGGTTTGATCTTCTTGTTTATCGGCGCCGCATTTCTCTTAGGCATTGCGAAGCCCGATCTGCGCATCGTCCTCTGGGCAGCCCCGACATTGTGGCTCGCAGGGCACGCGCTTTTCCACTTCTGGGAAGTTGCCGTCGGCATCTGCTCTGCCTCTGTCATTCCTCGCGATTTCCCAGCGGTGACTTTTCCCGCAATCCTTGGTCTCTCGATCACAATGTGGGCAATCGCCGAGAGGCGGTCGGCGAGCATATCTGCGGCCTAATACGCACGCAAAATTTCAAACTGAACCGAGCCTTACCAGCGCTTTGAAGGAGTAAATCATGAATTATAACATCACTTCAAATTCCATTCGATCACGGCCCGAAGAATTGGTGCCGTCGCGCTATGCTGTGCGTATTGGCGAGATTGATGTGCTGGTCGTCAGCGATGGCGTGCTGCCGCTTCCGACGGAAATGTTGGCACCTAACGCCGAACCCGCCGTCCGTGCGGCCTGGTTGGATGATATGTTTCTGCCCCGGGATGCCTTCGATTGGGCGCTGAACGCCGTCGCCGTGCGCAGTGGCAATCAGACCGTCCTCATCGACGCGGGACTAGGGTCCGATCCGGACTTGCACTTGCCCCGCGCCGGGCAGTTGATCAAACGTCTGGAAGCCGCCGGCATCGATCTTAGCGCTGTCACTGATGTAGTTTTGACCCATATGCATATGGACCATGTTGGTGGGCTTCTTGTCGATGGCGTGAAGGAGCAGCTTCGTCAGGATCTGCGGATTCACGTGGCGGCCGCCGAAGTCAAATTCTGGGAAGCGCCGGATTTCTCTCACACCGCCATGCCGCCGGGATTCCCAGATGCACTTCGAGCCACTGCCAAGCGGTTCGCGAATGAGTACCGTAGTAACTTGCGAACCTTTGAGGAGGAGCACGAGGTTGCGCCAGGAGTAGTGGTCCGGCGCACCGGCGGCCACACGCCAGGACACAGTGTGGTGCATGTGGCGTCTGGTGACGATGCCCTGACGTTCGCCGGCGACGCCGTCTTCGCTGTTGGGTTCGAGCAACCCGGCTGGCATAACGGCTTCGAGCACGACCCTGACGAAGCGGCGCGCGTGCGTGTTCGTCTTTTGCGGAAACTCGCCGAGACCGGCGAGCTATTGGTAGCCACTCACCTGCCGTTCCCATCGGTTGGTCGGGTAGCAATCGATGGCGATGCCTTTCGTTGGGTTCCAGTCTTTTGGGACTACTGACGCGCGATCAGACTTCTTGGAACGAGCAGACCCCAAGTGTGAGCAACTCGTTGATCGGTCCCGGCCCAGTCGGCTCGGAGCGATCAACGATCTAGCGCTCACATCTCGGCTCGCTTTTGCCAATGCAGCGATCATCGCCGAAGATTGAGAGAGTCAGCTGTAATTGTAAAACCGGCCGCGATAATTTCCTCGGAATTTCTTGGATTTGGTGGGTGATGAAGGACTCGAACCTTCGACCCGCTGATTAAGAGACAACGTGATTTCCAATGAAATCAATGGGGTTTTACACTTCGATGTAGCCAGGAGCGATCATTAGGCGTCAAGAGCGATCAAGGGCATCGCCCGTTTTACACAAATCCCCGACCCCAATTCCGCTCCCGAGACACAAGCAGAAATCGGACGGCCTCCCGCTCAAGAGCCGCTTTTGACCCGTTGCAGACATCAGGGTCCGCCGCGGCACCTTACCGGTGAAGTCAGCAGCGCCGAGACAGCGGTCGTCACGGATGTGCCTCTCGGATTCGCTGCTCACTGGGAGTCGGGATGTCGGCAAGCCCGCGGAAAGCGGATATCGGTCACTCGACGCGATGGGCCAGTTGCCGCCGTTGCGCGAAAACCTAGTCGGCCGGTCGTCGGCGCTCGTCGAGGCGGCGCACGAAGGTGCGTATCTCCTCCAGAGCGCGGCACTGGTTGCCGGCCCAGAGCCAGTGATCGTCGCCATCAAGCTCGACCAGTCGCGCGCCCGGTATCGCGCCGGCCAAATGCCGGCTGGCCTCGATGCGAACCGCGCGATCCCCGCGGCGATGCAGCACGAGCGTTGGCGTGACGATGCGGGGCAGCAGCGGTCGAACGTCAGTATCTCGCAACGACTCCAGGACGGCCTTGATCGCACCGGGACTCGACGCGGCGCGCAAAAGGCCGGCCCACCAGCGTTCCGCCCGGCCATCGCCGACAAGGCTCGGCGCAAAGGTTGCGATCTCCGCAGGCCCTCCCCAATCGCGGATCAGCCGTTTCAGCCAGAGGTCATATTGGTCGTGAGTCAGTACGAACGGGTAATCGGGCGACCAGCTTCCCTTGGCCAGCGAGCCGTAAAGCACGAGCCCGGCCAGCCGCTCCGGATGCCGTGAGGCGAAATGGATGCAGCCCGGACCACCTTCCGAAGCCCCGATCAGCACCACCCGCTCGCAGCCGGCAGCATCAATGACGGTCGCGAGGTCCTCCGCCGTTGCGTCCACCGTCGGCGGTGCGCCCACGCGATCGGACAGGCCGACGCCGCGCCGATCAAACAGAATGAGGCGGCCCATCTGCGAGAGCGCCGTAAGGAGGGCGCGGCAGCGCGGCTCGTCCCAAATGCGCTCGACATGCGACACGAAGCCCGGCACCAGGACGATGTCTGGCGGCGAGTTGCCGACGACCTGATAGGCGATATGCAGACCGCCACGCTCGGCATAGCGGGCGCCTGACAAAGGCTTCTCGACCGCGGAGGTCGCCAGCAGCGCCTGCGTCTGCGCATCGGGCTCAACGCCGAGTTCCGCCTTAAGCAGCCGCGCACAAGTTTCGTACTGACGTTCTGCTGCGGCCCGGTCCCCAGCCCTCAAATAGGAGTTGATCAGGTGACGCTGCGCGCTCTCGCTCAGCGGATCGAGGCCGACCAGGCGCGTAGCGGCTGTGATCGCCGCGCGCGCGTCGCCCGTCACAAGCTCGCGCTCGATCAGTCGCTCCAGGCCCTGCACGAGCCGGCTGCGCAGTGCCTCGCGGCGGAAGAACGCCCATTCCTCGAAGGCCCCACACCCCTCGATCGACAGGCCCTGCAGAAAGTCACTGGCATAGAGCCGCAGTGCCTCGTTCAACTTGCCAGCAGAACACGCGGCCTCGAACGCGTGCGTATCCACGCGAGCCTCCATCGATGGGGCGAGCGCGAGCGATGTGCGGTCGGCGTCGATCACGTCAACCGCAAAGGCGACGTGAATCTTATGCAGCGTCCGCCGCAGCCTGCCACGCGCTGCCTCCGCGTCGGCCTCGGGCCACAGCAGGCTCGCCATGTGGTCGCGGCCAACTGGCGCGCGCGCGTCCGCCAGGTACGCAACAAGGGCCAGGCCCTTGCGCAAGGCGAGGTCGACGGCGCGCCCGTCGAGGCGCACGGAGGGGAAACCGAGAAGCTGGACCTCCAGGCGAGGCATGGCGAACCCTTGATGCTGCGGGCACAGGCAGGGGACGGACCGGGGACGGCCAAGGACTAGACCGGGCGTCGATCGCGCTTCCCGCGCCAACGACATTGGATCCAGCAATGACATACCACCGCGCAGCCGCATGAACAGTCTTGCCCTCCCAATCCATGCTCGGAGACATTTTATGATTGCGACATCGGCGGACGGCGTGCCTATCGCCTACACGGTGGTCGGAGGCGGGGCGCCTGTCGTCCTGCTGCACGGCTTCACGGAGACGAGCGAATCCTGGGAGGAGGCCGGCTACGTCGATCGCCTCCTGCGTGCCGGCCGGCAGGTGGTGCTCGTCGACTGCCGCGGACACGGCGCCAGCGGCAAGCCGCGCGACGCGGCGGCCTACGGCGGCGACAAGCGCGCCAGCGATGTCGTTGCCGTGCTCGACGTACTCGGCATACGTACGGCCGACCTCGTCGGCTACTCCATGGGCGGCTTGATCGCGCTCGCTACGGCTCTGCGCTTCGCTGAGCGGGTGCGCCGGCTGGTCGTCATCGGGGCACATCCCTTCGCTCAGGACATGGCGCCGTACCGGCTTGTCGTCGCGGACGGCATGGCGCGCTGGCTCACGATGCTTGAGGGGCAAGACGTTCGGCTGTCCTATGACACGCGCCGGCGCATGCTTGCCAACGACATCCGCGCCCTCAAGGCGTGCGTCGCTCACGACCGGTCCGACATGTCGGCAGCCCTTGCCGGGCTGAAGGCGCCGCTGCTGGCCATTGCGGGCACCCAGGACCCGATCTTTGCGGCCGTACGCGCCTTTGCCGAGCTGGTCGATGGACGATTCGTGGCTCTGGAAGGCAGGAACCACGCGACGGCGTTTCTCGCTGCCGGCGAGATCGTCACCGCCATCGAGCGCTTTCTCGGAGACCAGGCTGAGGCGGCGGCACCTATCACCCAAGCGGATGCCGAATGAGATCAGAAAGGCCGCGCCATGTGCTCAGGACACGCGACGTTCTACCAAAGCCGCATCATGCCCTACTTCATCCACGGTGGATGCTCGATGCGGACCTTCGCGCGCATGCGCGAGAGGATCATACCCAAGGCGCGTGGGCTGGTCGTTGAGATCGGCTTCGGATCGGGCCTCAATCTGCCGTACTACGACCCCGCAAAAGTCAGCCGCTTGAGGGGCATCGAACCCGATCCGTCGATGCTCAGCATCGCCCGCAAGCGACTGGGCGAGTTCCGGATGCCGATCGAGCTTATCGAGGGGCGCGCGGAGGCATTGCCGTTGCCGAATGGAAGCGTGGACACAGCCGTCGTGACCTACGCCCTATGCACGATACCCGACCCTCGGCGCGCGCTCTGCGAGATTCGACGTATCCTCAAACCGGGCGGCCGCCTGCTGTTCATTGAGCATGAACAGTCTACCGAGCCGTGGCGGAGCCGCTGGCAGGATCGATTGAATGGCCTATGGGGCCGGCTTGCAGGTGGGTGCCATCTCAATCGAACCCCGCAGCAGCTCATCGAGGAGGCCGGCTTCGTCATCGTCTCTCGCGAGCAGGAGCGCTTCCCGCTGCATCTGTGGCAGCTCGGCACTCAATCCGGCGGCGAGGCGGTACCGACGTGATCGCGGACATCAGTAGTGGGTCATGAGCACTCGTTATCAGCTTAGCGGCTTGGACCGCTCTCCGTAAATTAGCGGACGTAAATAGCGACAGCATCCAGGTCTCCGAGCGGATCGCGGCCGACTTCCGCTCATGGGACTGACCGTTGACGCAGCTGGAGCGCCATGCCTCATCACCAATGGTCGAGGCGATCTAATAGCTTCCGTCAGATGGCTGGCGCTAAGGGCCAAAAGCACCGCTTGGACGACGTCCGCCCGTCGTCCGCTCCCACCCTGAAACTCACCGTCAGAGCAGATATCACCCGACCGTCGAGGAGGGCCAATAGCAGAATCACAGGCGAATCGCGGCGTCCTTAAATCGCGAGCCAGCATTGCAGAGGCATGCCGGTCGTAATGGCTACGAGGCCATAAAATGACGCGGTGGGCCACGACAGATGCCCTATTCGTTAAGCAGCGTTTGCCAGTTTGAAGGCACCGCTCCGGCCGGTCCCGGCACCGGTTGATCTACCGGATGCGAGTGAGGCGCCGGAAGGCGCGGTCCGGAGAAAAATTCTTTGGTGCGATAATTGTAAAACCACCCCTCGCCCGGCTCGAAGCTTGTGATTACCTGGTGACCAGTAGCGGCGCAATGTTTAGATGCATGCTGATTTGGTGAACTATCACAGCATCCGATGTGTCCGCATTCGGCGCATCTGCGAAGATGCAGCCACCATCCGCCTCGAGCCAGGCATTCGACACACCCTGTTCCGCTTGGCTTGGCCGCCGGATTGATACTATCCCTGCTGGAGTTCATCGGCTCCTCTTAGCCGTAAGCGACGCCGGGGTTGCTTTGTCCAACTTCAATGATGTAGCCGTCGGGATCGCGAATATAGCAGCGCGTCTCGCCGTATTTGGGCTTTGGCTCGGTGATAAACTCGGCCCCCCTGCTACGCCATAGTTCATAGCACGCCTGAATATCGGCGACGCGGATATTCATGAAGCTATTGATAAAATTGAGATCGGGTGGGACGCCGAGTACCACCGTCGGTTTGTCGGGCGTCGGACCGCCACCGACGTTGACGATCAGCCATGTGTTCGCGATCTGGATGTAGCCAGGTGCGCCCTTGCTGTCGCCTCTGCTCACAACGCGGCCTCCGAAGACCTTTTCATAAAATCGCAGCGATCGTTCGATGTCGGTGACGGTGATAAAAAGCGCGATGGTAATTCCGTCTTGCGGCGGCATTTGATAGGTTTTTTGTTCGACTTGAACTTGGCTCATGGATGACTCCTGTCTTATTTGGCGGATCTAAAGTTAAGGGTGACGTGCCATAACTTGCTGACCAGTTAGCCCGCCTGTTTGGCCAAGAACGCAAGAATGAGGCTTGCTATCTCGTCGTTCTTTTCGTCCAGGGCGAAATGGCCTGCCTCGAGCAGGTAAATTTCGGCATCAGGCAGATCGCGCTTGAACGCTTCTGCACCGGCTGCGACGAACGAGGGATCGTTCCGTCCCCAAACGATCAGAGTGGGCGGCTTATGCTCGCGCAACCACGCTTGCCACGCCGGATAGGACGCGACGTTTGTCCGGTAGTCGTACAGCAGATCGGCCTGGATCGCGCGTTGGCCGGGTCTCGACAGGTGAGCGTATTCGTCCGTCCAGGTGTCTGGGTTATAACGTTCGAGATGCGAGGTGCCGAGTGTATGACGCTGTTCGGTTGCGGCAAGCGACACGAACGCATTGAACACTTCAGGATGCGCTTTCGGATCGGCCCAAAATTGCGCGATGCCGCTCCACTTCGCGCCCAAGCCCTCCTCATAGACATTGGCATTCTGGAGAATAAGTGCGCGTAGCCGCTCCGGATGTGCCGAGATGATGCGAAGTCCAATCGGCCCGCCGTAGTCATGAAGGTAGAAGGTGTATTCGTTGATCTTGAGCTGTTCCAGAAGGCGGCTGATCGTGCTGGCCAAGTTGTCGAAGGTATACGCATAAGACGACGGTGGCGGGGCGTCGCTCTGACCAAATCCTGGAAAATCCGGAACGATCAGATGATAGCGCGTTGCCAACAAGGGGATGAGCGTGTCGAACTCGCGCGAGGAGGAAGGAAAGCCGTGCAGCAGAACGATTGTCGGCGCCTGCCTGGGGCCGGCCTCGCGATAGAAAACGCCGACACCATCGACCATCATGCGGTGATAGGTGGTGGTTGCCGATGTCGACGTTAGCGAAGTTGATTGCGCGCGACGATCAACGACTGGCGGAGCCACAGCCGTTCTCATGATGTCCCTCCGTGCTGGCCACGCGAGTTGGAGTCACACTCGGGATTTCGACTGTGCCGCGTTTCGTGGATCATCTTCGGCCTCTTTGTATTCCATGCCCAATGGACCGATGGCGGTAATCTGCGTGACGTATTCGCCCGATTTTGCCCAGTGAAAGTGCCACGTATCGCCAGGTAGAACGACAACACTACCGGGCGGGTACGCCTGGACCTTGTCGCCGTCGAAATGTTCGCCCAGGCCGATGTAGAACACGCCCGACATGACAGTGTAGATCCGGTCCTCCGGATGTTTGTGCGGCATCAGCTTCGCGCCGGCGGACGCTTTGACCCTGGTGACGTAGGGACCACGCTCCGACGGCTGACCAACAACGACGGCGAGATGGACCGAAGGAGGAAACGCTGGGAACGGCTTCCAATCGATCTCTTCAGGGAGGATTGCTTTGAAAACGTCTTCGCCTGGCTGGTGAGTTCGAACCATCGCAGTACTCCGATTATCACGCGTCACGGGCGGATCTGGTGGATTCAACTGTAGGATTACGGGAGCCGTTGTCTCCCCAATAGCAAGTCCAATAGCATCCATAGAAGGCAGCGAACCGTTCGATTGACATTCGCTCTGCTACCCGGCTGGATCAGCGATCACACAGCGTTCGCTCTCCTGCATCCGGAAAATTGAATTTTGATTTTTTGCTTATGGTATTTCTCGTTTTCACCAAGGATAGAATGTTCCTTTTTTGAGCCCGGTGCAAAGGCTTCGTGACATAAAGGAACGACCGATTACATTAAGGGTCGCTGACGAACTCCCAATCATGGGCGCTATTAACTTTACGCGGCGTGACGTTGCACTTTCCTTCCAACGGCACACAGGCTATGGCGCGGCGGTACTGCATAATACATCGATCGAATATTTTCCGGCACCAGTAAGGTACAACAGCAAGAAGCCTCCCATAATGCTGAGGTTTTTGTAAAAGCCGTCCATGCTGGCGACCCTATCAGCACCGGCTATTGTCCAATAGCGATGCCCAATAAGCGCCGTCCCCAGCGTGTAAAAAAACATCAGTAATACCGAAGGACGCGCGAATGCGCCAACTGCTACCGCGAACGCTACCGGAAGCTCCATAAAGGTCGCTACGGCGGCCACCAATTTTGGCATCGGAGTTCCAAGCTGCGCCATTTGACTTACCGTGCCCGGAAAGTTTCTTAGCTTTCTCCAGCCAAAAATCAGAAACAGTGTTGTGAGAAGAAGACGGGCCGCAAGAATAAGCTCATCATTCATGCCGTCTATCATAACGCTACCTTCTCATCGGAGCCTCACTAGAGGTGTCATGCGACGTGCTTATTCATTAGACTGAGGATCAGGGCATCCAGGCTGTACGGCCCGGCGCCAGCCGAGATGACCATGATCAACATGACGGCGTAAAGCGTCTCCGGTAAATAGAGCCAATCGTCGATGCGATCTCCTCTATCGATCGGCTTGTAGAGGTTTACTCGCTGCCGCCCCGACGTGGCGTTGGCAACGACGATAATGACAAGCAGGCCAAGCGCGGCGAGTGGCGCCAAAAGCCCGATGAGAACGCCCCCACCGGCAGTGAATTCGACCAACGGCACCCACCATTGATTGAAGCCCACGGCTGGAACGCCAAGCGACTTGAGTTCATCGACAAATGTACGGTGACGCTCCGCGTTGAACAGCTTGTGATATCCCGAATGCATGAAGAAGGCCCCGACAGCGATCCGGTTCAGGGTGAGTGCAAAGTCGGTCCACCCGACACCAGCGAACGGTAGATCTATCATGATCCATCTCCACTCGCCGAAGCCGCGCCCTCGGTGGCTTCAACTTCAAGGCGACCATTCAACTTATCGGCTCGACCCATTGAGCGCGCGAAGGCCCGGGCTCGAAAGGATCGCTAAAGTACTGGGTCTCACGAGCGACCTTCCCGTCTCTGAATTCCATGATACTCACCGTGTATGACGGCGAGCCGTCGTATGTCAGGACGAATTCCGAGACCCAAAGGTCTGCGGCACCAAGTATCCGTCGCACCGTGAAGCGCTTGTTATTCGGCTGCGCAAAACGCGAGGCTTGAATATTGCGCCGACCTCGGATCCGCTCCCCGGATTGCGGGTACTCGAGCACCGCATCGTCGCAATAAATCTCATGCTCCACATCGAAATCATTGGCGTCTGAAGCTGCCCAGTGACGATCCAAAGCCGCTCGAATGATCAGGTCTTCCTGCATTGTTGTTCTCACGTCGCGAGGTGTATTATGCAAAATCACTAAAGCGAGTTCAGCAAAGGGGCACATCGGCCGATTGTCGGACGCGGCCCTGCCCGGTGTAATCATTCTGCGCCCGCTTTGCTGCCCTTTTCGGCTACCGAACGTTTCATGAAAAATACGAGGAACGCGACCGCGAACGTGAGCACGGCCATCAACCAAAAGGTATCGAAATAAGCGAGCGAAGATGCTTGCTGCTGGCGCAGGTTCTCGAGTTGCTGCCAAGCCAGTTGCTGCGATGCGACCGCGTCGCCAGTCTGCTGCAGGAACGCGCTCTTTACTTGCTGGAGGAAGGAAGCGGTAGCCGGGCTAAAAGGATCGAGGGACTCGCCGAGCCGTAAAGTGTGAAACTGATCGCGTCGCTCTTCGAATGTCTGGGACAACGACACTCCGACGCTACCCCCCTCATTGCGCAGGAGACTCGCCAAGCCAATGGCAGCCCCGCGCAACGCCAGTGGCGTGTAGAGGTACGCGGCAACGTTCGCGGGAGCAAAAAAAACTGCCAGTCCCGCGACCAAGACCACCCGAGGCCAGATAGCTTGGCCTGGGCTGATGTCGAGGTTGAGTTGCGACATCCAATAGTTTCCGGCGGTCATGAGCAACAGCCCTGCCGCGATCAGCCATCGCGCATCGATCCGCAGGCCGAGTAGGCGGCCGACGATCGGCATTGCCAGGACGGCAGCGATTCCGGCAGGCGACATCACCAAGCCAGTGCTCAGAGCATCGTAACCAAACAGAGACTGGAGCAGACCAAGCAACGACTTGGTTGAAGCATAGAGCGCGAGATAGGCAAAGAATGTCATGATGCAGCAGGCGGCGAAGTTGCGCTCGCCCAACGCGCGGAAATTGACCACCGGGTTTCGGTGACGCAACTCCCAGAAGATCAAGGCAGCCAAACCCGCCGAGAACGAAATCGCCAAGGTCTGGACGCGCCAGAATGGATCGCCCAACCAATCCCATTCTTGCCCTTTGCTGAGCAGTACTTCCCACGAGATTATGACGACGGCCAGTAGCGACAAACCGATCGAGTCAAAATCAATCGGCTGCTTTCTCAACTCGGTACGCTCCGCGACGAGATAATCTGGATCGCGAAGCAAGGCATAGCATCCGCCTAGCGCCAAGAGTCCGATGGGCACGTTGATCAAAAAGCACCAGCGCCAATTGTAAGTGTCTGTTATCCAACCACCCAAGGTCGGACCGACCACCGGCGCAATCAGCACTGCGAAGCCGAACAGCGTCATTGCCGCGCCTTGCCTTTCCCGCGGAAAGGCGTCCAGCAATATTCCCTGACTGCCGGGTTGCAGACCACCGCCTGCAAGACCCTGGATAACGCGGAACAGGATCAGCTGATTCAAACTACCGGCCAGTCCGGACAACAAAGAGCTGAGCGTGAATATCGCAATTGACGCGAGGAAATAGTTGCGCCGACCTAGATGCGCGCTCAACCAGCCGGTGATCGGTAGGATGAAAGCGTTGGCCGCGAGATAGCTGGTGATAACCCATTCGGCATCGTCTGAGGCAGCGGACAGGCCTCCTGCAATGTATCGTAGCGCTACCAACGCGATGGTTGTGTCGAGCACTTCCATGAAGGCGGGCACTACGACTATGGCGGCGACCAACCACGGATTATGAGCAATAGCGGATCTGGCACGGGAGACCGCCGCGACAGTCATTTGGCTGGACCCGATTGATTGCTGTTGGAAATACTCGGTTGTGCCCCAAGAACCGATACCTGCAAAAACTTACCCGCGTCGGGTCCGGTGGGCGGCTTACCGAAGTAGACGTAGGGAACAACCGACGTGCCGATAAAAAGTGGACTCTTCTCCGGATCATAATCTGCCAGATCGATCCGAACCGGCAGTCGCTGCACCACTTTGATGAAGTTGCCTGTGGCATTTTGCGGCGGCAGCAACGCCAATGTCGATCCGGTCCCCATCGTGAAGCCAGAGATGCGTCCCTTGAACACGCGGCGGTCGCCATACATGTCGGCATAGAGATCGACCGGCTGGCCAATACGAAGGTCACCCAGCTGCGTCTCCTTGAAATTGGCATCAACCCAGATCTCATTGAGCGAGCGGATCGCCATGAGACCCTGGCCGACCTGGACGTTGTTGCCCGCATTGACGTTTCGACGCGTGATGACCCCATCGATCTCCGCGATAACATCGCAGTAGCGCAGGTCCAGCTCGGCCTGATCGAGATCGCGCTTAGCGACCTCGAGCTTTGCCTCGGCCTGTTTGACATCAGGTGCGTCCGACGCCAGTCGAGCAAAGGTGCTGTTGACGTCGCCTTCTTTTTCAAACGCCTCGACCATATGACTGGGCCCCTCTTCGAAAGAATGGATGACGCCGAGTTGAGCCGCACTCTGAATGAGCGCCGCCTGCGCCTCGAGCACGGAAGAGAAGGTTTGATTGATATCGGGTGGAACCTGGCCGAGATCTCCCGTGTCCGGTTGCGGCGGCAAACCTAATGACGCACGGAGTTGATGGACATCGGCCAGCGCCGCAGTTACGTCGGCGCGGGCCGCTAACAACACGGCTTGCCGTCGGTCGTACTCTGACCGTGGAATATTGTCCGACGTCACCAACTGAGCGCCGCGATCGAAGTCAAGTTGAGCCAACGCGAGCTGGGCCTGACTTTTGTCAACACCGGCAACCCTGGCGCGCAGCAGGGCAACTTGGTTATCGACGTTCTCCATGGCGTGCTGGAGTGCCCGGCGCCGGCTCATGGCCTCCGCTTCGATGCCACGTACCCTAGCCTTCGCCACCTGTAGGTCTGCGGTTGCCGTTTCAACAGCGGCCTTTTTGAGCGCCACTGCGATCTGGAAGGGCTCCTTGTCGAGTTCGACCAGAAGGTCCCCCCGATGTACCCGGTTGTTGTCGTCGACGAGGACGCGCGCCACTTGCCCTTGGACGCGCGCCGCCACGAACGTGACATGGCCGTTGACGTACGCGTCGTCCGTTGAAACCGTATTGAGGGCCGTCCGGACCCAAGGAATACCGAACGAAAGGGCGCCGGCAAGGATCAGAACGCCTGTTGCACCAAGCAGCATTCTTCGGCGCAGGGTGGCCGTCTGTTTCTCTGTTGGGACGGTCCTCGTGCTGGAAGGATTCTGTGGGGTTGTCGTCCGATCGGCGTTGGGAGTTGAAGTCAGATCCGTCTCGCTGCTCTGGTCACTCATAGCGGATTCTCGACTTCAAACGGATGAACGACGGCCCTTCCTAACGTCTCGCGGACCCGCGTAACGAGTCGCCGCGCGCATCACGCAGCGACGTTGCGCCGGTCGGCCACGATGACTTCCCGTAACCGACCTGTGTCGACATCGAAAATGACACCTCGGACGGCTACATCCTTGGCAATCCATGGATGCGACCGCACTTTCGCGATCTGCACCCGAGTGTTCTCTTCGGGGTCTTTGTAGGAAAAGAACCGCATCGGGGCAGGTGTTGCGTCCCCGGTTTCTCGGATGAGCTTTTCGTTCAGCTCCTTGTCGGTGAAGGTTGTGAACCCGCAACCTGTGTGATTGAGGATCAGGATCTCCTTGCTACCTAGCACCCGCGTGGAAACGACAAGCTCTCCGAGCACGTCGTCGGTGACGGCCGGACCGCCGGTGCGGATGATGTCCATATCCGCGGTCTTCAACCCTAGGATCCCCTCGAGGTCCGACAGCCGCGGGTCCATGCAGGTTACGATCGCGATCTTGGGCTGCGGGTGTCCGCCTAACTTCGGATCATACCTCGTCGCAAATTGCTCATTGGCCTTTATGGCTTGGTCGATAAGACTCATGACTACCTCCCTGATGAAATAAGAGCACCGCTGTTCACTCGTTGGATGTCGTGGCCGGCCTTCTCCCTAGACCCAACAATCACATCATGCTCGCGCACGTCCGGGCGTCTTGCGGCGTTCAGCGATTTTGGTGAGAAGAGTCTTTGCGGCTGGGCCCGAGGAATGTGGATTCTGCCCCGTGATTAGCGTCCCGTCGGTAATGACGTAAGGCGCCCAGTTGGCTTTCTTCGAGAAGATGGCACCCAGCCTCAGCATCTCGTCTTCGACAAGAAAAGGCACGACTTTGCTTAGACCGACCTCTTCTTCTTCACCGTTCGTGAAGCCAGTGACGTCCTTGCCTTCAACCAGATGCTTGCCGTCTGGCGTCTTGACATGACGAAGCGCACCAGTGGAATGGCAGACAACGGCGACGAGTTTGTCGGCCGCAAGAAAGGACTCGATCAACCTGATGGAGTGCTTGTCTTCGGCGAGATCCCACATGGGACCATGACCACCCGGATAGAAGACAGTGTCGAAATCTTCCTGCCTGACGCTATCAAGGGGAACCGTTTTGTCGAGCTGGGCTTCGGCGGCCGTGTCCTTTTCGAACCGAAGGGTGAGGTCGGTCCGGAACGCCGGTTCGTTGCTTTTAGGGTCAAGCGGAGGTCGACCACCCTTTGGGGATGCGAGCGTGATCTCAACCCCGGCGTCCTTGAATACGTAGTAAGGAGCGGCAAGCTCCTCGAGCCAAAATCCCGTCTTACGGCCCGTATCGCCGAGCTTGTCATGTGAGGTTATGACCATCAGGATCTTCATAGGTCGACTCCTTCTTGTTCGTCTTGCGCCTAAAATCTGGACCGATCCCTTTCGGGCGCGCGCACCACAAGAAAAGTTGGACGCGAGTATCGAAAAGGCGAGAGAATTCGATAACAATTACAAATCGCGCGACGTCGAGCATATATACCGCATGCTGATTATACTGCGCGCGCCGCATACGAGTACTTCGATGCGGAGTTACGTGGGTCATCTCCAAAGTTGAGGTATTCGATTCCCAAGGGTCCAAGCCCCAAAACTTGCCTTACGTATTCGCCGGACTTGGCCCAGTGAAAGTGGGGTGTGCCTCTGGGCAGCAACACAACGCTCCCAGGCGGATAAGCAGTCAGGGCATCCGCATTAAATCGGTCACCCACACCAACGTAAAAAATCCCGGAGATAACGGTATAAATGCGATTTTCGGGATGTCGGTGGGGCATCAGCTTAACGCCACCCGGGAGCTTAACCCGGATGACGTACATTCCTGGCTCCGCCGGATGTCCAACAAGGACCGCGAGGCGGGCTTCCGGAGGAAACGCTGCGAAGGGTTGCCAGTCAATATTGTCGGGAAAAATAGATTTTAGGGCGACGACAGTATCGTCCGAGGGGTGGTTCGTCATGCGACGTACTCCTTGAGCGCACTCGAGGCGATCCCACCTCAAGTCTGAGTAGGATGCGCCAACCACCCCCGGCAGAACATATTACCTCCATCGCGGTGATATGAAATTGTTATTTTATAGGCCGATCGGCCGATGAAAGGTTGGAATTGACGGTCAATGTTGTGTTATTCGGCAGCTTTGATGCGATCGTCGAATCAGGCTGACTTTCGATGAAGGAGAGGTCAGACCTTTCATCCTTTTGAGCTACCGAGATCTCCAGCACCACTCCGAAAAATTTAACAAATTTAACCTTGAATGGATGAAGATTTCTCGCCGGCTCGAACGCTTCGACTACGGATGGATGGTCGTTTTGCCGGGTACAGAGAAGGCGTCGCGGCTTCCGCCCCATTCATCGGCCAATCTATTAACACGCTAACCCATGCGGGAGCTTTTCGGATTGTCGACCGGCCCAGCGAGGCGACCGCCGAAGCCCCGATGGTTCGACGATCAGAGCACCCCAATCGCCGCCTTGCGCCGCGAACTTCGTATATCCAAGGCGCTTCATCAGCGCGACCCAGGCGCGCGCGATGCGTTCGGGGCCCCAACCGGGAGCAGTTGGCTTGCCAAAAATGCAACGCTTTTTATTCGGCAGTCGTCGACGTTGTGAGAAGTCCGCCGAAGGCGCAGGTAACCTCACTGAATGAAATGGGCGGTCATCAATGGCCGCTAATGGAATGGACCGGCTGCTTCACCGAAACGGCGGGTTAGCCTGAGAGGCTTTACCCCCCCCAATCAGGAGAAGCAGTCCCATGACAAGCGATCACGGCCAGACCGCCCAGACCTTCGCATCCATCGGCATCGATATCGGCAAGGATGTGTTCCACATCGTCGGCTTTGATACCGCTGGGAAGATCGTCCTGCGCAAGAAGTTCAAGCGCTTGGCGCTGGAGCGCGAACTCGCCAAGCTGGCGCCGAGCATTGTCGGGCTCGAGGCCTGCCTTAGCGCCCACTTCGTTAGCCGCACGCTGCGCCGGTTGGGACACACGCCACGCATCATCCCGGCGATCTACGTCAAGCCGTTCATCAAGGGTCAGAAGAACGACTACAACGATGCCGAGGCCATCGCCGAGGCAGCTCTGCGGCCCAACCTGCGTGTCGTCCAGGAGAAGACGCAGGATCAGCTGGACTTGCAGGCGCTGCACCGCGTCCGCGCCCGGCTGGTGTCGCGCCGCACGGCGACGATCAACCAGATCCGCGCCTTCCTCATCGAGCATGGGATCGCCGTTCGCACCGGCGCCAACGCCCTGCGCCGCTCGCTCTTCGCCATTCTCGAGAATCGCGCCGACGAGCTGTCGCCGCGCATGAGCGATCTCATCGTCGGTCTCTACGAGGACTGGCTGTGGCTCGACGAGCGTATCGAGACGCTCACCGGTGAGATCGAGCAGGTCAGTCACCGTGAGGCGAACTGCAAGCGTCTCATGAGCGTGCCCGGCATCGGACCGATCATCTCTACTGCCGTGGTCGCCGCCATCGGCACCGGCGAGGCCTTCGAGCGCGGCCGCGACTTCGGCGCCTGGCTCGGCCTCGTACCCAGACAGTACAGCACCGGTGGCAAGTCGATCCTCGGACGCATCTCCAAGCGCGGCAGCCGGTACCTGCGCACGCTCTTCATCCAGGCGGCCAACGTCATTCTGATGCGTCCGCCGACCTGGGAGCGCTTCAGCTTCGGGGCTTGGCTAAAGGCGGCGCAGCCGCGCCTCCATCGCAACAAGCTGGCAACGGCGCTCGCCAATAAGCTTGCTCGCATCGCCTGGAGCGTGCTGAGGCAC
The DNA here is from genome assembly GCA_963789775.1 of uncultured Pseudomonadota bacterium. Taxonomy (GTDB): domain Bacteria; phylum Pseudomonadota; class Alphaproteobacteria; order Rhizobiales; family Hyphomicrobiaceae; genus Hyphomicrobium_B. The sequence continues at coordinate 743,259 of CAWBLX010000005.1, read as the reverse complement.
AATACTGCCTTCGATGCCCATCGACACGAGGTCGTGGCGATCTAGTCGCCCGGCCATCACAGGAGTTCGCGATTGAGAACAGCAGCATGGAACGGATCAATGAGCGCGCCCAGAGTCTGATGACCCAAATGGTTGCCTGGCGACCTATCCGCTAATGAGACCAAAGGCGCGTTGCGTATTCCCATCGAGGCCACGGCCCGCGAGCCGATAAACAGGCCGGATACATATCAGCGATGTCCGAAACGTGCGCCGAACTCTCTTGCGATCAGCAGCCGGTCCATACATTCGGGTCACGAAGAGACTTTGCTCTAGTCTGCGCGAGGCCCGCTCCTCATCCGAAAGCGGACATCATTCCAGATGTGCCGAGCTGCGGGTCGGAGTTGGATAGAAATGTCTGCTGTTGGGACCGAGCAGCCATCGTGGAGCGGAAAGTCCAGAGCGATGGCAGTTCCGCTTCTGGCCGATTGTGTTGCAGAAGTCGGGCGGAAGTTGCCTCGAGGCGCGGCTTGCCTCTTTGAGATCGCCGGCGCGTCCTGCCTTGGCGCTGGCCCGCGAGGAGCTGCGCTGATACGTCAGGCGCAACCGACGCGACCCACGCTTACGCAACGCGCGCTGCCGTTCTGTCCGGTGGATGCACGGTCAACTTCGCCAGGCGCCGCAGGTTCTGGGCGATGGCCGCGAGGGTGAACTCGAACTGAGCGCCGCGAGGACCTCTCAATCGCAACCGGCCGAGCCGCAGGATGCGCTTCAGGTGCGCAAACAGCATCTCCACTTTCTTGCGATCACGCCGGGTTTGCGCAAAGGCCTCAGTCTTGGCGAGCGCACGAGCGACATCGCGCGCCGCCTCCTTCACATCACGCACGATGCGACGTGACGGCATGTTCGGACAGCATTTCGGTTTGAGAGGACAGTCGCGACACTCCAGGACTGACGCGAGGTAGCGAATGCCATTGTCGGTGCTGATATGGCCGGTCGTGGTGAGTGTCTTTCCCGCCGGGCAGGTATAGACGTTGCGCTCCGCGTCGTACGTGAAGTCCTCGCGCGAGAACGTCCCGTCTTCACGTTTGGACTTGTCGATGACCGGAACATGAGGCGCGATGCCTTTCTCGTTTAGCCAATCCAGGTTCGTCGCAGAGCCATAGGCCGTGTCGGCGGCAAGCCATGCAGGCTTGATGCCGAAGCACGTCTTGGTACGCTCGATCATTGTCCGCGACGCGCCGACCTCTGCCTGACGGATCGCGCGTGACGCCTCGACATCCATGATGACGCCGAACTTCACGTCGATGAGATAGTTGTCGGCGTAAGCGAAGAACGCCGCATTGCGGAGCGCTCCGGTCCATTGTGCCGCTGGATCGGACGGCGAGATGAACTTGGGCGTCACCTCGCTTGCCGTGCCGTAGGCCGGATCGTCGAGCGTGGCGAGATATTCTCTAACGGCCCGGCTCGCCTGCTCGGGGTCTATGCTCTTGTTCCATTCGCTTCCCGGGATCGAGCGATGCTTGTTGGCGTCGGCCGCGATCAGGCTTGCGTCCACGGCGAACCCCTCACCACCGACAAGACCGGCTGCGATGCAGGCACCCACGACGCGCTCGAACACTCGGCGGAAGATATCGCTGTCGTGGAAGCGTTCGTTACGAGCACGAGAGAACGCCGAGTGATCCGGTAGCTTGTCCTCAATGCTCAAGCCGCAGAACCAGCGGTAGGCCAGATTGACCTGCACTTCGCGGCACAGCGCCCGCTCCGATCGGATCGCGAACACGTAGCCGACAACGAGCATCCGGATCATGAGAACCGGATCGATCGATGGCCGACCAATCGGCGAATAATGCGGCGCCAGCTCATGATGTACCCAGGAAAGGTCCAAAACTGCTGCGATCCTGCGGACAAGATGGTCGTCCGGTACGGCCACGTCGAGATCAAAGGAATGGAACAGCTGACCCTGGTGTTCTGTGCGCCGCCCCATCATCGAACAGCTCCGTCGATGCCCGCGTCACACAAACGGAATCACGCTTCGACCGAGTCCTCAACTCACTTCTGCAACAAAATCGGCCCAGAGCTGACATCCACAGCGGACGATCGTTCGGTCTGATTTCAGAAGCAGAGCTGACATTTCGCGATCGAGATTTTACGAGTCAGCTGTAATTGTAAAACCGATTGCGAAAATTTATGCGAGATTTCTAATGCTTGGTGGGTGATGTAGGATTCGAACCTACGACCCGCTGATTAAGAGACAACGCGATTTCGAAGGAAATCAATGGGGTTTTACACATCCATGTCGTCACGAAGGCTCATCGAGCGGCAAGGGTGATCACAGGCATCGCCCATTTCACGCAAATCTCCGACCCCGAATTCCGCTCCAGAGACACAAAGAGAAATTGGAGGGCCACGCCCGAACGCCTGCTTTTGACCCAATAGCGGACATGCAGATCAGCAATCAGGGCCTCCCCGCACTCGACATCCTCTAAGTCGCGTTGCCCAATAGCGTCTTGGCTTCGGCTTCATGACTTCCAAACGTCGATCTGCCGACGACATCAAAGGCTCGTGGCAAGACATTCATAAAAAAGCGGCGCATTTCGCGCCGCTGCTAGTTCTTTCACCCCACAACAATCATGTGCAAGCACTTAATACACAAGAAGGGTGTCCCAGAAATCGCATTTGTAATTAGCTCTGTATTCCGACGTGGATTCGGTCGCCAGAGGGGTATCCTCCTGAAGGAAGGGTCCTCCCGTTGTGGCCCTCGGCCACGGCGAGTTTCCTGATCCGTTAGGATTTCCCGTTTTAGCAAAATTTGTCCACGCCGCCACAAGCTTATCCGAGAGATCTACTTCGCTGCCCTGCAGTTCGCGCGGTTGGCCACTGACCTGGTCCAAATTCACGCCCAGATTTCCACCGTGCCAGTTCTTGAACAAGAACTGAATGTCGGAGGTGTGATACGCGAGTGGCCGGAAATGGCCTGTCGGCGATGACACGTTCGGCATTTGCGGAAAATAGTAAGGCGCATTCTGATAGGTAAAGTCATAGCTATAAGTGGGGATAACGGGCGCCCATAATTTTAGCACATGAAGAGCCTGGCACTTACCGGGATCTGTTGACACTCTGTCGTAAGCGATTTGTGGATCATTACCATAGTTGGATATTGGATATTGCGCCAATACGGCGGATGCGTTCGCACCATAGCTGTTCGAAACGTTAGTCTCATATTGCGCTTCTGTAATGGCGACCTGCGGCGGTCCGGAAAAGTATTCCGTGATGCTTATTCCAAAGTTTCCCTCGTCCTTGACCCTGCCACCCATGGTAGGCATTTTGTTGTACTTCCCGGTCGTCCAGGCTGCTTCCGGCGCAATCGGTATTATTGTGCCATCCACAAATGGCCCATTGATGTACGGACCATTTGCATTGGGCGTCCCCTGCAGCTGGAGTATCCGCTCGGCGGACAGTTTACGCAGGCATGAGGAACTCGAACAGCCGGCGGCCGTTGCGAACCCATTACCTCTAGACAGTGCGAGAGATGCCGTTGCGAGAGTCGGCAATGGACCGCTCTCATAAATTGCTCGGTTGAAGAGACCTTTCGCCAATGGAGATAGGACGCTCGCTCCAGTATCTTGCGCGCCGGCAGATTGGCCGCCAAGCGCCACCCTAGATGGATCGCCACCGAAGGACGCTATATTGCGCTGTACCCACCGAAGGACGGCCTGTTGATCAAGAATGCCGTAGTTACCCCAAAGATGACCCTCCGAGTTCAAATGCGATTCTGATATAAATCCAAAAAGGCCCATACGATAATTAAGCGTCACGACTACAGTGGGCGTGCCAAGCGGACCGCCAGTGGCCAACTTGCTCGCATCATAGTCGTTTGTCTCTCCGTCTACGTTTCCACCGCCTTGAATCCAGACGATAACGGGCTTCTTTTGTCCCTTATTGCCGGTCGTGAAAACGTTGAGGTAAAGACAATCCTCGCTCGTACTGGAGGGGCCGGCAAAGGCTCCGAGTTCAGTAACCTGCGGACAGGTGTTCGCGAATTTTGTGGCATCCAACAAGCCATGCCAATGCTTCGCTGGTCGAGGCGGCTGCCAGCGCAGGGTTCCGACCGGAGGAGCCGCATAGGGAATTCCTAGAAACGTGTTGACGCCACCTTGGGTGAAGCCTCGAACCGGTCCTTCATCCGTGTTCACCGTGGGTCCGCCATCGGAGTGATTTCCACCGGCAAATGCAGGCGCGGAGGCAGCTGCTGCTGCCACGATAGTGCAAAGAAGCAGGTGTCGGCGCGATGGTATCAATCGCCGGACGAGGGTAAACGAGCTTCGCATAGCGTTACGCTCCCTAATTGATTTTTCTAAAGGCGGTCGCAGCTGATCGCTGGCCTTTTCTTTTCCGCTGTAAAAAAAAACAGCTTGGGAAGGAGCGCACCTGGATGTGCATTCAGCGCACCGAGCAAGAACGACTGTTAGACGGTAGTGCACTCGAGGAGCGCCCAGTGCACTGGCGCGTCTTTCGGCGAGCGAGCCGACGGCACTTCTCAACCAAGGGAAGCCCGCATCGCGCTCGAAGGTCTAAGCGGCGAATAGAGCGAGCGAGATGATCTCAATCCGATACGGCAAGCCGGAAAAATCGGCTGGTGAAGATGCATACAGTTCAATGAAAGCCCAACGGCGGGCTCGGCGAGCCTCAATAGCGATCATGGGCATCGCTCGCTTTACACGAATCTCCGACTCTGAATTCCGCTCCCGAGACACAAGCGGAAATCGGACGGCCGTCACGCTCAAGGTCTGCTTTTGGCCCTGGCTGTGTAAAAAGAGCTGCCATTCTAAGATTGCCCTGATGATTCTCGGGGGTGATCATGAAGCGGTTCGTCGAGGGAGCAGATCGTGGGCAGTCGACACTCCTTCCGGAGTGTCTTGACGATTGGATCGACGAGGAGAACCCGGTCCGCGCGATTGACGCCTTCGTCGATGCGCTCGATCTCCGTGATCTAGGGTTTGACGGCATCGACCCGGCAGCAACGGGGAGGCCCGGCTTCCACCCTTCAGTTCTCTTGAAGCTCTACATCTACGGCTATCTCAATCGGGTGCAGTCGAGCCGGCGGCTTGAGCGCGAGGCAGGCCGCAATCTGGAGCTTCTCTGGCTCTTGGGCCGTCTCGTGCCCGACCACAAGACGATCGCGGACTTCCGCAAGAACAACGGCCTCGGTCTCCGCCAGGTCTGCGCACGCTTCGTGGAGCTGTGCCGCGAGTTCGGACTGCTCGCGACGGCTTCCGTCGCCATCGACGGCAGCAAGTTTAAGGCGGTCAACAATCGCGACCGCAACTTCACGAAGGGCAAGGTGGAGCGCCGTCGTTCACAGCTGGAAGAGAGCGTTGCACGTTATCTCGCTCAGCTCGAGACAGCCGACCGGCAGGAGCCGACGGAGGCGCTTGTCGCCAAGGCGGAGCATCTCAAGGAAAAGTTGGTGAGGCTCGACGGAGAGATGAAGCGCCTCGAATCCTACGAGAGGAAGATGCTGGCTTCACCCGATCAGCAGATCTCGCTCACCGATCCCGACAGCCGCTCGATGGCAACGAGCGGGCGGGGCTCGGGCGTCGTCGGCTACAACGTTCAAGTGGCCGTCGAGACCGAGAACCATCTGATCGTCACGCACGAGGTGACGACCTCGGGATCGGACCGCGCACAGCTGGCGCGTATCGGCAAGGCCGCGAAGGCCGTGATGCGAACTGACGCCCTCGATGCCGTCGCCGATCGGGGATACTTCAACAGCCCCGAGATCCTCGCGTGCCAGGAGGCCGGTATTACCGTGACGCTACCCAAGCCGATGACCTCGGGCGCCAAGGCGGAAGGCCGCTTCGGCAAGCAGGACTTCATCTACGTCGAGACGCAGGACGCATACATCTGCCCGGCGGGCCAGGCGCTGACCTATCGCATGACGACGCAAGAGGGCGATAAGGCGATGCGTCGCTATTGGACGACGGTGTGCGGCAGCTGCAAGCTGAAGAAGGAGTGCACAACGGCTCCTGAGCGTCGCATCCCACGCTGGGAGCATGAGCATGTCCTTGAAGCGGTGCAGGCGCGTCTCGACGCCGACCCGCAGGCGATGCGGCGGCGGCGCGAAACCGTCGAGCATCCGTTCGGAACACTCAAGGCTCGCATGGGCGCCACGCACTTCCTGATGAAGACGTTGCCGAAGGTAGCCGCCGAGATGGCGCTGCACGTGCTGGCCTACAATCTGACCCGCGTCATGAACATCATGGGCATCAGGCCGCTACTGGCCGCCATCGGGGTGTGAGGCAGGTGACTCGCGGCCCCAAACTTGCCCATCACCTCGGGGCCATCATCCCCGGCGCGTTTTTACACGACCAAGACCCTGAGCGGTCGTAAGAAGAACACGCTCGAGCGTCGATGAGCCTCTTGGCACGCAAACTTGCCTGGCGTGATCCGCCTGCTCGCGGCGCTGAGCATTTCGCGCCATGCACGTGCTCGTCTGAAAGCCTCTAGTCGCATGTCTTCGGTGTCAGCGCGACAGGTCTGAGAGCGTGCCGACTTTACTTCTTGGTATCGTTGTTACTCGGGATATTCCTTCGGGCTGGCTGCTCAACTTTGACGGTATCACTTTCCGGTGTCACACCTTGATCGACGCCCGTGTGGGTCCCTTTATCTGTTCCCATTTTCGCTGACCCATCGTGTCCGCTCTGGCCCTCCATTTGCTTCTTTGAATCATCGTCATTATTCGCGATGACCAAATTGCCATACGCCGCACTGAGACGCGCCGATGCGCTCACGCAGCCGGCGAAAACAAGAATGGCAACAGCTAAAGTCTTCATTTCAGGGCTCCCTATTATCGGACGTGAAATGACGATTAAACTCGGCGTCAAGAGCATCCCGACAGCGCTGACGGCAAACCGTCCCATGTCTTGATCTCGAGCAAGCCTACGGAACTGCAAACACGATCAACGTGCCGCCGAGCTCGGTGAAGCTGGACAGCGCCACGTCGCCGGCAGTCGTAAGCACGACCGACCATACCGAGAAGCGTTCCAACAGCTACGCATGACCCTCTTACCCCTATTTTGGAAAATTCTGCTTCGGATCGTTTTGTCATTCGGCGCCTCTGAGAACGATCTTCCCGCGCAGCCGCGATCGCATACCGCCAAGCATTTCGTGCGCCTGGCGCGCGCCCGAGAGCGGTAAAACCGCGCCGACGTGGGCGCTGAGATCGCCGGCGTCGACCAGCTCGGCGAGGCGTGTGAGGGCGCGCGACGACACATTGACAAGCATGAACGAAGCCTTGACGCTGCGCCGCGCAGTTTGCTGTGGGTCAGGCTGCGATACTGCCGAGACCATGACGCCACCTGACCTAAGCGCGGCAAATGCCTGCTCCTGCATCTCGCCGCCGACCGTGTCGATGACGGCATCGACCGGTTCGAGATCGTCTCCGTAGGTTGCAGATCGATCATCTATGACCTCGTCGGCATCGAGATTCTGCACGTGGTCAACGTCGTTGGCGGAGGCAATCGCGATGACCCGCGCCCGCGCCAAGCGCGCGAGCTGCACGGCATAGGCGCCTACGTCGCCCGCAGCGCCGGTCACAAGAACGATTTGGCCGGGCGCAATGTGGGCATGCTCGAACAGCATCTGCCACGCAGTCACGGCGACGATTCCGCTCGCGCTTACACGCACCAGGACCTCGTCGGCGCCTGGATTGGGTGCCGCGATGTCTTCGTATGAGATCACTGATGGCGACCCAAATTGATGAACGCGGTTGACCATTTTTCGCCGTTCACTCACTCGTCGGGGCTGGTGAGTGTCGCCACGTCATCGGCAACGAAAATGGCAAGCAGGCTAGCGGGCTCCGTCTCGCTCGCATTCTGGCTCACGAGATGATCGCTGCCAGGCGGTTCGAAAAAGCTCTCGCCGGCCTTGTAGTCCTTGACCGGCCCAGTCGCCGAGTTCTGCGACCGGATTGTGCCAGACAGTACATAGGCGAGGACACTTCCGGCGTGGTGGTGCTTTCCGGATTTCCCGCCTGGAGCATACGTCACGACCACGCCCGTGATGCTCTTGCCCGGCGCGTTCGGCAGTTTCTCCGAGAACGCTGGCTTCACCACTTCCGAGCCAGTTTCATCGTGGGCCTGAGTTGGAAAACTGCAAAACATCGGAAGTCCAAGTGCAAGAAACCCGCCGCCTGAAAACGCTGCAAGCACGTGCGGCATCATTTTCATCTGCGTCTCCTAGATAAAAATTTAACCGCGTGGAGGATTGAGGCGCGGTCGTGATCAAGATGGGGCAGCAGCATCATTGCTGATGGCGGCGAGCATAAGAGACCGCATAGATTTCACTGCGGGCATTGATCATCGGATCGGCAGGCTCGATGCCGGCAGGTACGGCATTCTCGATAAACAGCAGCGCTTGCTCCTGAGCAGCGCTGTCGGTCACCGTCTTCGCGACGACAATTTCGCCCAACTCGATTGTCTTGCGTGCGTCCGGCCAAGCGATGGATGGGTCCTCGATCTTGTCGCCGCTGTCGGCCAACTGCACACGCAGCTTGAACTTAGCGGGCGCACTGGCAACGCGCTTGCCGATCTCCTCGATCAGATAGTTTGGTCCCGCCTTAGCGACGCTGTCCTTATCAAGAAGCTGCTCGCCGGCCTCAGGAATGATCTGATATCGGCCGATTTTGCTTTCGCCGTTAGCGTTAGTGAACTTGAAGCTGTTGACGCCGAAATAGGGGAGCGTCGCGTAGCTGACTGGTGGTCCTTTTTGCGTTGTGAGGAACGTCTTCGCGATTGGATGCCCATCCAGGTATTTGTCGAGCGCTGTCGGCTTGGCTGCCTTGGGGCCGCTTGTGCCTATCGCTATGAGCAACTGTCTGAAGTCGTCGGTCGTAGGCGATGGGAAGCCATTGAAGGAGTGCGTAACGAGATCGCTCTCGGAGCCATCGGGCAGCTTGAACTTAATGGCCATGCCGCGCGGGCTGGCGAGACCATCCGTATCGGGGATAGTCGGCACGCCGGCGAAATCCGAAAAGCGCACGGTGATGGGCACTGGCGCTGATTGCAGATGTGGTGCCTTGCTGAGAGTGCTTGCGGCGGGGCTCGGAGTAAACGTGCCAGTGAGGACGACGCCCTTGGCGTGTACCGCTCGGTTAGTCTTCTGCTTGCCGAACACACCATTGAGCGCATCCACCAACTGGTCGGGAGTGGAACTCTGCGTCGCATCGGCGGCACGCGCTCCGGGCCCTGCAAGGAGCGACAGAACAAGTGGCCCCACCAGTAGCGTCGAGATGCCTTTGCAAAAACGATCGTTGCGACGTGTCTTGGAACAGATGTTAGCGCCCGGACTGAATCCTCTAATCTTTGTAGCCATGACGTGCTCCATTCGGGTTCCGACTGAATGCTTCAGTAGCGGGGGCGGCCTATGTTGCTGTTGTTAAAAACGAAATTTCCGGCGCCGCAGTAGAGCGTGGGTGAAATAGCGCAGATTAGGTCCTGACCAGGCCAAGGTTGCTTCCATCAGAATTATGCCGAGCGCCGTGATGGCCAAAAATCGCGACGAAATTCATAGTTTCGGCTCGTACATGACAAACGCCCGACCTTCATTGATCGAACTCTCTGCATCCCTCAAAAACACCGCGGCGTCCGTTCCAGGATTGCTGTTTTTGAGTTTTGTCGGCAAAATGATGTGAAGTTCAGGAGTCCCATGAAACGAAGTGAGATTGCCTCATAGATCTGCTCACGGACGGATACCGCAAATACGGAGAGCTAGACGTCGTGACGAGTTCGCGATGTCTGTCATGGAATGGCCTCGTGGCAGACCTTCGCCACCACGCCGCGGCGGAGTTGCCGCCGTTTGAACCGCAAGCGCTTGAGATCTGTATCGCGGTCGCGTGCCATGACGACTGCGTCGTCACGCGTCGGGGACAGGGGGTTTGGCAACGTACACGGGTCGAGCCAGGTATCGCTTGGCTCTGCCCGAGCGGAGTCAAGGAAGAGGATATCCGAATATCCGAATGGCATGACATTCTACATCTATACTTGCCGACCGACTGTTTTGCGCGTCATGCAGAGTACGGTGATGTTTGCGTGGCCGCGGATTCGATTCGCTATTTGGCGGGATTGCGAGACGATCTGATCCGGCAGATCGGCTGGGAACTGCTATCAGAAATCCGAGAGCCGACATCGACAGCGCAATTGCGGGTGCAGAGCCTAGCGCACATGCTGACGGCGCGAATTGCTGAGCGATACGCGAGTGGTGTGGGACGATCCAAACCGATGCCGCGGCAGCATCAGATCGACGAGCAAAGACTGAGACGCGTACTAGAATTCATGGCCCAGCACATCGAGGACGAGATGAGTTTGGATGACTTAGCTGATGCGGCCTGCCTGAGCCCTTTCCATTTCAACCGCATGTTCGCCCGGCGCATGGGGATGCCACCGCACCGCTATATAAGCGAAATGAGGCTTGAGCGCGCCAAGACCCTGCTGGCGCTCGGGCTTGTCCCGCTCGCGGAGATTGCCTTAATCTCCTGCTTCTCGTCGCAGTCGAACTTCTCAAGGGCGTTCCGTCGCGCTACGGGCACCAGTCCTTTGGAGTTTCGAAGCCGAACACAATAGGGACAAGAGCCAGATATGTGTCGGTTCCGGTGTTAAAAGATCCGGTATCGTTAATTCGGAAGCTCGCGCGGTATCCTCGGCCTTTTTAGGCACGACGCGCATCGAAACCACGTCACCCTGCATCCTAGCCTTGATCATAAAATCTGTTGGCGCGGACCGAAACTTCGGCGCTCCTCGGAATAGCCTTCGGACTTGAGCGCTTTTCGAATGTCGCTCGTCGTGTTGGCCTTCCCGCTGCGGGCTATCTGAAAGGCCCGCTCGAGCGGCGCGCATTGGTGCATATCACGCTACCGTTTCTTGTGGAGCAGAAGAGCTCTCGCGACCTCTCCGTATGGCGAAAGCCTCAAATCTCTTTCTTTCATTTCAAGCGGACTTTTTCTTGGCCCGCGCACGGCTTGAGGTGACGCGCGCTTTGCCTTTGCCGTCCCTGCGCGCCGTGGCAACGACGCGTGCTTCGTTTTTTTTTCGCGTGGCGTTTTGCGTACGCGATTGGGCGCCTCGAATTTTGATTTTGATTTTAGCCAGCTCCTGACCTCCTCTGCGGTGCACACGATGTCTAGAAGGCGCCAACTAGCGATTTAGAACAAACCGGCAACGAAGCCATTTTGCTGCGTCGGCAGCGAGCGCAAGACCAAGTTACCGGTGTACTGAAAGCTCCGGACGCAAAAAGAGACCGTAGCTTCCATATGCTAACGGCTATGCAAGAGCAGGGGATCCCATTCGGAATCTACTTATAAGGAAGCGCCCGAATCTCATTGGGTCGTCCTCAGGATGAGATAAGCATTTGCGCTGCGTCGGCAGCCGTGCAGGAAAAGCGTTGCAGGCCTCCTTCAACCCGCCTGCTGATCGTCGCCGTCAAGGCATGTTCCCGGCGGAACTCGACGCAGCCGACGCGGCTCGTTACGCAGCCGCCGTCACGGGTGGGAACCTGAAAGCCGTCGCCAATAATCTCGAACGGAGTGCGGTGCAACCATGATCGCCGTTTTTCGAAGGTGCCGTTACCCCCAGCCCGAAACCGATGTTCTTGGAGGCCAGAATGCACTAGGTGAAAAGCTATGAAAAGCCGTGCCCAAAACTCGATCGAGACCACGAACTTTCTTTCGGAGCCCTCAGCGCTAGAGGAGGGATTAAACCTTGGTGGCGCGGGGGTCTGGCGCTGGAAGATCAACAGCGAGCAACTGGAATGGACGCGAAACCTTGAAAGCGTCCATCATCTTCCGCCCGGGTCCTTCGACGGAACCCTGTCGAGCTTCCAGCGCGATCTGCATCCCGAAGACGCTCGCGGCGTCTGGCAGAAGATCACTGAAAGCATTGAGACGGGGACACCTTATAAAGCGGTTTACCGAACCGCTCCGCGCCCCGACGCGCCGGACCTATGGATCGAGGCATCCGGCGGGGTTACCACCGCGCCTGACGGTTCGCCGTATCTGACTGGCGTCTGCCTAGACGTGTCCGAGCGCGTTCGGAACGAGCATGAGCTAGAGCGGCGACTTTCCCAGCAACACTCGGTCGCGCGCTTCGGCTCATTTGCACTCAATGAGCGCAATTTCAAGAAAATTCTTGACGGTGCCGTCCAGATCGCCGCCGACGTTCTTCATGTTCCTCTGACGAAGATACTCCAATTCGGTGACAGCGCCGACCATCTTCTGCTCCGTGCCGGGATAGGCTGGGCGGACGGCCTTGTGGGTCATGCCGAAGTGGGGATCGACCGTGACTCGCAGGCCGGTTACACGCTGTTGGCTAACCAGCCGATTATCGTGAGAGACCTGCCAAAAGAAACGCGATTTAGCGGCCCGCATCTACTGCATGAGCATAATGTGCGAAGCGGGATATCGGTTGTCATTCCTGGCTCCGAAGCCCGGCCTTTCGGCGTGTTCGGCATACATGCGCGCGATCTTCGAGACTTTGACCAGACGGACGCCGAGTTCCTCCAATCGCTGGCAAACATTGTTGCAGGGGCCGCAAGACAGGTTGCGGCCGCGGATCATCAGACACTACTGACACGCGAAATGGCACACCGGGCCGGCAACATGCTGCAACTGGTGACCAGCATTGCATCCCAGACCTTCAATAAAGATGCTGACGCCCAGCTTGCCCGGAAATCATTCAGCGAACGGCTGAGTGCGCTCGCTCGCTCAAATTATGTCGTGTCTCGTGGAGGATGGACATCAACTCGCTTTGCGGATCTCGTTGAAGAAGCACTCAAGCCTTTTGGGAGCCGGATTTCGAGCGAAGGTCGTGACATATTGCTTGCGCCCGAACTTTGCTTCGACATGGGACTTGTGCTGCACGAACTGGCTACAAACTCGATGAAGTACGGGACATTCGGCAGGGATCACGGTGCCATCAGTGTTAAGTGGTTCTTCCGACCACGATCTGACGGAGCCAAACTGTTTTGTTTCGATTGGGATGATCCACTGTCAACGGCCGACAAAACCGCAAAGGGGGACGGGTTCGGCTCAAAGCTTGTGAGCGCGCTGATCGAGCAGAAGTGGAATGGTGTCGTAACAGTCCACCACGCTTCCCGCTTCAGGATCACGTTGGAGGTGCCGGTAGCCCTTTGAACCTTATTGGCCTGCTGAGCCACCCCCAATGAAGTGGTCCAACTCGAAGTATGGAAGTTATCCTCGAGGAGGACAGACCGAGATGCCGAAGAAGACCTACAAACGTTGAGGCTTAGCTCTGCGATGAGTCCGGGCGTTCGCGACGATCTTAGGCCCGCTCTCCGCGCTTACGACGAGGGCTGCCAATAAAGTTATTTCGGTTGTTACTATGTGCTTACTGGCCAGGAAGCTCGTCACGCCCTTACAAGCTAACTCCTTGATTCTGGTGGTGAGCCCGGTCGGTGTCGAACCGACGACCCTCTGATTAAAAGTCAGATGCTCTACCGCTGAGCTACGGGCCCTTTATCACACAAAATCAATGACTTAAAGCGAGCGAACCCGCAAGCACGATCCCGGCCCAATGGCACACGCCGCATCCGCAGGGGGATACGGCACGTCACGCGCCGAAGCGTGCTTATAGAAACGTGCCTCGGAACCCGCAACCCTCATTCGGTCCGCCCTTCCGACGATAGTCGCAGTCCCGTGAGAAACGTGGGTGGCTCATGAGCGGCTGGCACGCTATACCACCGCCGAACATTGCGCCTCCCGGTGAGGCCACGTCTCGAAACGAACAGGAACGACCATGGCCGACACGGAAGCCCTCGCCGAGATCGAACAGCGCATCGCCATACTTCGCGACAATCTTCGCCAGCTCGTCGAACAGGCGGCCGGCTATTCCGGCGCCGAGGACGAAGCGCGCAACGCCGACCGCATCGCCGACCAGCAAGCTCAGCTCGATGCGCTGCTCAAAGAGCGTGACGCACTCACCAAGACGTAACATCACTTTCCCGGCGCCGTCATGTGGACAGGCGCGCCATTCGTTTGACAACTCGTCGACCACACGCGCCGCGCCCTGCCGCACGGGCGGGCCGAGTGCGCACACGCTATGAAGCTATGAAGCCCCGACGACATGCCCGATCGTTTAAAGGCCATTCTTCTGATGTGCATGGCGGTCACGCTCTTTGCGGGCCTCGACACGACCGCGAAGTATTTGGGCACACGCCTGAACGTCCCCGTCGCCCAGATCGTATGGATACGCTTCGTCAGCCAGATCGTCTGGATGGCCCTGGTGCTCGGCCCATCCGAGATGCCGAAGCTCCTGAAGACGCGAAACCTGAAACTCCAGCTCACGCGCTCGGCATTGATGGCGGCGACCACGCTGTTGAACTTCCTGGCCGTCAAATTTCTGCGCCTCGATCAGACGCTTTCGATCACGTTTCTGACGCCACTCGTCGTCGCGGCTCTTGCCGTACCGCTTCTCGGCGAGCACGTCGGTTGGCGCCGGGTCCTGGCGATTACCGTCGGCTTCGCCGGGATTCTGATTGTCGTGCGTCCCGGATTCACCGAGATGCAGCCCGCGTTCGTTTTCGCGTTTGGCTCTATGCTCTGCTACTCGATTTTGATGATCGTCACACGCAAGCTCTCGACCTTCGATCCGCCGCTCGCGACGCTCTGCTATGGCGCGTTCGTCGGCTCGGTCGCCGCGGCGCCGTTCGCATTCGCCCAGTGGACATGGTTTCCGAGCATTGAGGTATGGATTCTGCTGTTCGCTCTCGGTGCCCTTGGCGGCGGCGGCCACTTCTTGATGATCCAAGCCTACCGCTTCGCGCCGGTCTCAGCCGTCACGCCGTTCCTTTACATCGAGCTGCTCAGCATGCTCACGCTGAGCTACCTCGTGTTCGGCGACAAGCCCGATCATTGGAGCTTCGTTGGTTCGCTGATCATCGTCGCGTCCGGCCTCTACCTCATCCATCGCGAGCGTATCGCCCACCGGGAGAGCCTCATGGCGTTGGAGCCGACCGAGGAGAAGCGATGATCCGCGCCTTCGTCTCGGCCGCCCAATCTTCGAAACGGCCTTCGGCAATGGCTGAACGCATCGCCGCCATCAGCTCCTGATAGAAAACGGTATTGACCCACGACAGGATCATGGCGCCGAGATACTCGCCCGACTTGATCAGATGGTGAATGTAGGCGCGCGAATAATCCCGCGCCGCCGGGCAGGAGCTCAATTCGTCGAGCGGCAATGAATCTTCCGCAAACTTCGCGTTGCGCATGTTGAGAGGGCCGCTCCACGTGAAAGCGTAGCCGTGCCGGCCGTTCCGCGTCGGCATCACGCAATCGAACATGTCGACGCCGAGCCGCACCGACTCGATAAGGTCGAGCGGCGTGCCGACACCCATCAGATAGCGCGGCTTGTCGGACGGCAGATGCGGCAACGTCTCACCCAGCGTCGCAATCATCGATTCATGCCCCTCGCCGACCGCCAGGCCGCCGATGGCGTAGCCCGGAAAATCCATCGCGACGAGCGCGTCCGCGGACCGCTGGCGCAATTCGAGATCGGTGCCCCCCTGCACGATTGCGAACAGCGCTTGCCCCGGCCCGGCGCCACCGGATGAAAGTTGCATCTCGAAGGCGCGTTTCGAACGCTCGGCCCAGCGCAGCGACAATTCCATCGCCCGCTCGACCTCTTTCCGCTCCGCCGGAAGCTCGATGCACTCGTCGAATTGCATCTGGATGTCGGCGCCGAGCAGACACTGGATCTCGATCGATCGCTCCGGCGACAGCATATGCCGCGAACCGTCGAGATGCGATTGGAACGCGACGCCCTCTTCCGTGATCTTGCGGATCTTGCCGAGGCTCATCACCTGGAAGCCGCCGGAATCGGTGAGAATGGGCTTCTCCCAGCGCATGAACTTATGCAGTCCGCCGAGCTTCGCTACGCGCTCGGCACCGGGCCGAAGCATCAGATGATAGGTATTGCCGAGAAGAATATCGGCGCCCGCGTCGCGCACCTGCTCGGGATAGAGCGCCTTGACCGTCGCGACGGTCCCGACCGGCATGAACGCCGGCGTGCGAATAACGCCGCGCGGCGTCAGGATCTCACCGAGGCGGGCCTTTCCGTCCTGTTTCAACAGGCGATGGCCGAAGCTTCGCGCGGCCACTTGCGCTTCGGAAGGTGAAGTCTCAACGTCCATAAAGTGCATTCAATTCTCTTGCGGCGCCGTGTGAACTCCGGCGCACGATTTCATTTTCCGATCTTATCGACGACCGCCTTGCCGGGCTCGACGATGATCTTGCCGGTATTCGGCGCCGCATCGCTATGTGCGAGGTCGTCGGTTGGCGCGCCTGTCTTGATGAACGAGTCTATATCTTTGGCGACCGTTTCCGACGCCGACCACTGGATATTATGACCGACATCCGTCTCCTGCGCACCCGACGCTGGCAGCGGAAGCTTACCGAATTCCTTCCAATAGAATGTCAGGCCGGTCTTCGCGGCAGCATCTTTGAGCGACGCTTTGATTTCGTCCTGGTCTTTCGCGAGATAGATACTGTCTTGCGTCGCCCATAGCACGAGGGTCGGCACCGACAAGCTCTTCAGGCGCTCCGTGTTGTCTTGAGCCAGCAGCCCGCGCGTTGCGCCGATCCATGTCCCGAGCCGGGTCTTCGCTGTTTCCGGCGTGTAAGGCGCGAGAAACGACGGCTGCGCCGCCGGATCGATTGTCCAGTTGGCCGCGATCCATTCCATCGCTTTCGGATCGGCATCGAGGGGCGTCAATTCATAGACGCCAGCCGGCCACGCATAGCCCTTCGCCTCGAGCGCTTTCTTCCAGGCGCCTTCGACCGTCTGCTTCAACACGAAATCGGCGAGCGCGGCATTACCGACGCTCTTCGCGCCCGTCGCGACGAGGATAGCATGCTCGACCATTTCCGGATGTGCCAACGCCATTTCCTGGACGACGAACGAACCCATCGAATGCCCGGCCATATCGGCTTTCGCTATCCCCTTGGCTTTCATGAAGGCAACGACGTCGCTGGCCAGATCCGACATCCGGTAACAGGCCTCCGGATCAGGCGCGCACGTCTTTGCGTCAGGCATGCTGCTCTGGCCATGCCCGCGCAGATCCATCGCGAGGATGTGCAGGCTTGGATCGAGCTTGTGGAGATCGTCCATCGACAGCGACCACGAACGAACACTGTCTGTCAGACCGTGAATAAGCAGGACCGGTTTCCCATCCGCAGGGCCGACTTCGATGTACGCCATGTCGATGCCGGTCGAGAGCTTCTCAAAGCAGCGCGGCACATCGACGGACGTGCACGCGGCCTCGGCCGAAGCGTCACCGGAAGCCGACGAGAGAAGGGCGACTGCCGCTAACGCAGTAACGCCGGAGCGGCGGATGACGGAGCATATATCGGATGTCATGGAATACTCTCGGAGAGATGCGATTGCCAGGATCGGCGCTCGCCGATCTTAGCAACGCGACAAGGCGAAGAGAAGTCGGGCGTCCGACGCAGTCGTTAGCCGCCATCAGCGCGGGTTAGCAGGCTCGCGTCGCCATAGGAATAGAAGCGATAGCCCGAGCGGATCGCATGACCATACGCCGCGCGCATCGTGCCGAGGCCGGCAAATGCCGCGACCAGCATGAAGAGCGTCGAGCGTGGTAAATGGAAGTTCGTCATCAGCACGTCGATCGCCTTGAAGCGATAGCCGGGCGTAATGAAGATCGACGTTTCGCCCGCCCACGCCGCGATTGTTCCGTTCTCGCTCGCCGCACTCTCCAGGAGCCGCAGCGACGTCGTGCCGACAGCAATGATCCTCCCACCGCGTGCCCGCACGTCGTTGAGAGCCGCTGCCGTCTCCGCCGAAACCTCACCCCACTCGGCGTGCATCACATGGGCGTCGGTATCTTCCGCCTTCACCGGCAGGAACGTCCCAGGTCCGACGTGCAACGTCAGAAAATGCCGCGAAACACCGCGTGCGTCGAGCGCCGCGAAAAGCCCCGGCGTGAAATGCAGCCCCGCCGTCGGCGCCGCGACGGCTCCGTCCTTGCTGGCATAGATGGTCTGATAGGCTTCGCGGTCGCGCGCATCCGGCTCGCGCTTCAGCGCGATATACGGCGGCAACGGCATCAGCCCGACCGCGCGGATCGCTTCATCGAGCGCCAGGCCCGTGAGATCGAAAGCAAGCTCCACTTCGCCTGCTTCGCCCTTCGCAGAAACCGTCGCGTCGAGCGCTCCGAGAAGACAGGTATTCTCCGCATGCCCGAAGTGAACGCGATCGCCCGCTTCGAGCCGCTTCGCCGGCCGCGCGAAGGCCCGCCAGGAATTTTCCCCGACCCGCTTCGTCAGATTGAAATCGACTTTCGCCCGCGTCTCGCCGCGCACGCGAATGCCCGAGAGCGCTGCCGGGATGACCTTCGTATCGTTGAAGACGAGCGCATCGCCCGGACGCAGCAGGCTCGGCAGATCGCTGACAACTCTGTCCCCAAGGTCGGCGTCGTCGCGCGCGCAGCCGCCCTTCACCGGATGCACGACAAGCAGGCGCGCGGAATCCCGCGGCTCGGCCGGATAAAGCGCAATGGCGCTTTCCGGCAGTTCGAAATCGAAGAGATCGGTACGCATCGAACTCCGCTGCTCAGCGCCTGCCGAGCGCCTCCACGAACCCAGCGACGGCAACTAGTAGCCAGCTCAGGATCATCCCCGATCCGCCAATCGGCGCTAGAAACTGCAGCGAGGCATTGTCCGTGAAGGTGTGAAACGCAATCTCGCCCGAGAATAACGACGCAGCCGCGAGCATCAGCAGCGCTGCCGCCGACCACAGCTTCGGCCGACCACTCCGAAGAGCGACGGCGAAAATTCCGACCGCCGCCGCCGCATGCAGCGTCAGGATCGTTGCCGCGACGCTGAGCGCCGGACTGTCGACCTTGTGCGCGGCCGCCGCCGAGAGCCCGACACCGGCCGCGCCCGCCAAACCGGCCCAAATAAGAATTAGAAAAGGCGCACCCGATGGCGCGCCCTTCCCGTTATCACCGAAGACCGACATCAGGCCGCATCCGCCGCGACGCGGACCGTGACCATCTTGTCCGGGCTTTTCGGCGGCTCGCCTTTGGCGAGCTTATCGACGTTGTCCATGCCGTCGATCACCTTGCCCCAGACCGTGTACTGCTTGTCGAGGAAGCGCGCGTCGTCGAAGACGATGAAGAACTGGCTGTTGGCCGAATTCGGGTTCGACGAACGTGCCATCGAGCAGACCCCGCGCACGTGCGGCTCGGCGTTGAACTCGGCGGGCAGATTTTCGTACGGCGATCCGCCGGTGCCACGGCCCTGCGGGCATCCCGTCTGCGCCATGAAGCCGTCGATCACGCGATGAAAGACGATACCGTCATAGAAACCCTCGCGTGCCAATTTCTTGATGCGCTCGACATGCTTCGGCGCGAGATCCGGGCGAAGCTCGATGACGACGGGCCCCTTGCTCGTCTCGATCAGAAGCGTGTTCTCGGGATCCTTGTATTCGGCCATTCGACCATCCTTTCTTAATTTGTTGCGGCCACGCCTATTTGGGGAGCGCGGTCCAATCTGTCATCCCGGCCGAACCCCAGCCTTGAGCCGGGGCAAGTGCCAGGATCTAGGGCCACGCGCGAAAGTCTGGTTCCCGGGCCTCGCAAATGGGCTCGCCCGGGATGACAAGACGGCGGCCGGCGCCTGTTCTACGTCCTCTACTGCACGTAGACCTTTTGCATCACGTCGGGATCGGTAACGGTCCCGGAGCCCGGCTCGCCGCGCTTGATCAGATCGACGTACTGCATGCCCTCGATCACCTGACCGAAGATCGTGTATTGGCCCTTGAGCCCGGCGCAGCCGATGCTGTTGAAGCAGATGAAGAACTGACTGTTCGCCGAATTCGGGTCCGACGACCGCGCCATCGCAACCGTGCCGCGCTTGAATTCTTCGTTCGAGAATTCGGCAGGCAGATCGGGAAGCTTCGAGCCGCCCATGCCCGTTCCCGTCGGATCGCCCGTCTGCGCCATGAAATCGTCGATCACGCGATGCCATTTGATGCCGTTGTAGAAACCTTGATTGGCGAGCGTCTTGATCTGTTCGACCGTCTTCGGCGCGAGATCGGGACGCAATTGAATGACGACCTTGCCGTTCTTGAGCTCGATGACGAGCTTGTCGCCGTCGGCGCGCGCCGACGTGCCCATGAACACGCTCGCCGCCAACAGCGACGCAACAACGAACGATAGAAATCGAACCATGACGTTCCTCGTGGATTGATCATCTCGCCGGCATTTTTCCGGGCCAATCCCGGCCGCCTGGCGTTGCGGCGGGCAGTGTTGCCGCCCTTATGGCGATTTGACGGCTGGCCCGCAAGTGACGCCTTCTCAAGACTATGGCCGAGGCTTCATGCCCCGGGAACGGCCGCCGGGCTTCGGCGCCTCGGGCGAGGAATTGTCTGCCCCGTCTTTTGGTAAAGATTGAGCTTCGACCGCTGAAATCATCTGCCGCGTCAGATCCTGGACGATGCCGGCCGGAGAAACCGTCACCCCCTCGCGCACGAGCCGCGCAAACTGCTGGTCGCGATGCGCGCCCCGGCCGATCGCACCTCCTTTGGCCACGACCCGGTGCCACGGCACGAGGTCGCGTTCATCTTCGCTGAACTGCGCCAGCATGGTGATGACCAGCGGCGCAGGTATCCCGAGCGCGTCCGCCAGGCTCTCTGCCGACGTGACACGACCCAGCGGAATATTTCGCAGCAGGATCAGAAGCTCGGATTTCTTAGGCGCGGCCATCGAAGCGCCCTAGCGGGTTTTCGCGGCCTTCGCCTTCAGCCGCTTCAGCACGCCTTTCGATACGAACGGCGACGGATCGCCTCCCATCGTCGCGACTGCCCGCACGAGGTTTGCCGCGATGTGGCGAACCGCCGGTGACGCCGCCACGTAGACGGTCTGAATCTCCGGTGCCATCTCGCCGTTCATGCCGGCCATTTGCATCTCGTAGTCGAAATCCGTGCCGTCGCGCAGGCCACGGATGATGATGGATGCCTTGTTGGCGCGTGCCGCATCGACCGCAAGGCCCGAGAACCGCACCACCTCGATCTTGGTCTTCGTCGCGTCGATGATGGGCTGCACTTCGTCCTTGAGCATGGCTGTGCGCTCGTCGTCGTCGAACATCGGCGCTTTGCCCGGATTGATCCCGATACCGATGACGAGCTTATCCAGAAGCCCCGCCGCTCGCCGGATCACGTCGGTGTGCCCGAGCGTCACGGGATCGAAAGAACCGGAATAAAAGCCGATGCGGACCATGTGCGCCTTCGCCGTTCAGGAGATACCTGCATAGCCTCGGCCGCGATGCTTGCCCAGAGGGCGGGCGCCATGTTTCTCCAACAGGATGAACAAACCACGCCACAAACATCATCCCGGCGAAGGCCGGGATCCGTCGAGCCGATACGGCGTACCCATCAATCCGGATTGGTTTTCAGGAAGTCGATGATCTGCGTCCGCGTTTCAGCGTCGCCGATGCCGCTGAACGGCTTCATGTTGTTATTTGGTATGAACGCGTTCGGATTGGTGATGAACTTATCGAGCGAACTCTCGTCCCACGTGATGCCCGACGACTTCATCGCCTCGGAATAGCTGAAACCTGCCGCCGCGCCGGCCTTGCGTCCGATAATGCCATGAAGATTGGGGCCGAGGCGGTTGTCGCCCTCTTTCCAGGAGTGGCAAGTCCGGCAGTTGTTGTTGAAGGCTTGCGGATCGCCCTCAACTGCAAACGCCGCATCTGCCAGTAAGGGCGAAAGAGCGAATGCCAGTCCGGTGATAAAAATGCGCATGACTATCTCCTCCTCCCGGCAACGCCACGCGTCCCGGACAAGTTTCTTTTGCAACCTGGTTCCGCTTTTCGAACGCAATGAACCAGGTAGCGTTCCGATTGGGAGCGGCGCGATCAAGGTCCTTGAGAGCCCGCGAGAGGCGCGCCCCGCTCCCTTTCGGCGGGCCGGAAGCCCTCAATTTCGGCCATATCGTCGGCACGCCGCACCAGGAGCCCGGGCCTAGCGAAAACCGGCCTAGCAACACGCTGTTATCGAAGGCAATTTTCAATTCCTGTGGGGCCGTGTCACGACGCCGCGCGAGTGGTATTCGAATTCGATTTCAGCTAAAGTATAAGCTCAGTTTTCGCATCGGTTGCCGGCACCTCGCGCCCGCCCGATTTTTCCCGGAAAGAGCTGCCTTTGACCGACAATAACGACGACGAAAAACCGGCTGGCCGCGAGCCGAGCGACATCCGCCCGATCAACATCTCGGACGAGATGAAACGCTCCTATCTCGACTACGCGATGAGCGTCATCATCAGCCGGGCGCTGCCCGACGTGCGCGACGGCCTGAAGCCCGTGCACCGCCGCATTCTCTTCGCGATGAACGAACTCGG
Source organism: uncultured Pseudomonadota bacterium (assembly GCA_963789775.1). Classification (GTDB taxonomy): domain Bacteria; phylum Pseudomonadota; class Alphaproteobacteria; order Rhizobiales; family Hyphomicrobiaceae; genus Hyphomicrobium_B. Next base: position 720,854 of record CAWBLX010000005.1, on the reverse strand, counting down.
GCTCGACTGGAATAAGAAATACGTCAAGTCGGCGCGTATCGTCGGCGAGGTGATGGGCAAGTACCACCCGCACGGAAACCTCGCGATTTACGACGCCCTCGTCCGCCTCGCGCAGGATTTCTCCATGCGCGTGCCGCTCGTCGACGGCCAGGGCAACTTCGGCTCGATCGACGGCGACCCGCCTGCAGCCGAACGCTACACCGAATCGCGCCTCGCCAAGGTCGCGAGCTTCCTCCTCGACGATCTCGACAACGACACCGTCGACTTTCGCGAGAACTACGACGGCCAGTTGAAAGAGCCCTCGGTCCTGCCGGCGAAGTTCCCGAACTTGCTCGTCAATGGCGCGGGCGGCATCGCCGTCGGCATGGCGACAAACATCCCGCCCCACAACCTCGGCGAAGTCATCGACGCCTGCATGGCCGACCTCGACAATCCCGAGATCGGCGTCGACGATCTCAGCCAGATCATTCAGGGCCCGGATTTTCCGACCGCCGGCATCATCCTCGGCCGCGGCGGCATCCTGTCCGCCTATCACAAGGGTCGCGGTTCGATCATCATGCGCGCCCGCGTCAAGGTCGAGGATATTCGCAAGGACCGCGAGGCGCTCGTCGTCACCGAGATCCCCTACCAGGTCAACAAGCGCACGCTGATCGAAAAGATCGCCGATCTCGTTCGCGACAAGAAGATCGAGGGGATCGCCGACCTTTGGGATGAATCGAACCGCGAAGGCATCCGCATCGTCATCGAGCTGAAGCGCGATGCCGTCGCCGATGTCGTACTGAACAATCTCTATAAGTATTCCGATCTTCAGACGACGTTCGGCGCCAACATGCTGGCGATCAACGGCGGCCGTCCGGAAAGCCTCAACCTCAAAGACTTCATCTCGGCATTCACGAGCTTCCGCCAGGACGTTGTGACGCGGCGTATCAAGCACCTGCTCAACAAGGCCCGCGACCGCGCCCACGTCCTCGTTGGTCTCGCCATCGCCGTCGCCAACATCGACGAAGTCATCAAGCTCATTCGCTTCTCGGCGTCGCCCGCGGAAGCCAAAGAGCAGTTGATGGCGCGCGACTGGCCGGCGAAGGATATGGCGCCGCTGATCGAACTGATTGCCGATCCGCGCCATAAGCTGTCGCCGGACGGAACCTACAAGCTCTCCGAGGAGCAGGCGAAAGCCATCCTCGAACTTCGTCTCGCCCGCCTCACCGCTCTCGGACGCGACGAAATTGCGGACGAACTGAATAAGATCGCGACCGAGATCAAGGAATATCTCGCGATCCTGGCTTCCCGCGCCCGCGTCGTCGATATCGTCAAGGGCGAGCTGCAAGCGATCAGGAACGAGTTCGCAACGCCCCGCAAGACCGAGATCATGGATTTCGACGGCGACGTCGAGGACGAGGATCTTATCCAGCGCGAAGACTGCGTCGTCACCGTCAGCCACAAGGGCTACATCAAGCGCGTGCCGCTTGCGACCTATCGCTCGCAGAGACGCGGCGGCAAGGGCCGCTCCGGGATGTCGACCCGCGACGAGGATTTCGTCACTCAGATCTTTGTAACCTCGACACACACGCCCGTGCTGTTCTTCTCCTCGCGCGGCATGTGCTACCGCATGAAAGTCTGGCGCCTCCCGGCCGCCTCGCCGCAATCGCCGGGCAAGGCGCTGGTCAATCTCCTGCCGCTCAGCGACGGCGAGGCCATCACCTCGATCCTGCCGCTGCCGGAGGATTCATCCACCTGGGGCGACCTCGAGCTGATCTTCGCGACGCTCTCGGGCAACGTCCGCCGCAACTCGCTGACCGATTTCGAAAACATCAATCGCAACGGCAAGATTGCGATGAAACTCGACGAAGGCGACCGCATCGTTCAGGTCGGCATCGCCACGCCCAACCAGGACGTGCTTCTGACGAGCGCGGAAGGCCAGTGTATCCGCTTCCTGATCGGTGACGAGATTCGTCTCTTCAAGGGACGTGACTCGACGGGCGTCCGCGGTATCAGGCTCGACGAAGGCGACGAAGTGATCTCGATGGCGATCCTCGACCACTTCGGAGCCGAAGCCGAGGAACGCGCCGCTTACCTGAAGCAGGCCGGCGCTTTGCGCCGCTCCGAGGATGCCGAAGACGCTGAGGTGGTCGTCGAGGCCGACGGCGAAGAGGTCAACGCGGATGCGGTGACGCTCAGCCCCGAACGCTTCGCCGAGATGCAGACGGCCGAGCAATTCGTCTTGACCGTCTCGACCAAGGGCTTCGGCAAGCGCTCGTCATCGTTCGAGTTCCGGACCTCGGGACGCGGCGGCAAGGGCATCGTTGCCATGGTCGCCAATGAGCGGAATGGTCGGCTCCTCGCATCCTTCCCGATCGGCGAGAACGATCAGATCATGCTCGTTACGGATGGCGGCCAGCTGATCAGATGCCCGGTTCACGATATCCGCATTGCCGGGCGCAACACCCAGGGCGTTCGGATCTTCAAAACCGACGCCGAAGAGAAGGTCGTCTCGGTCGAGCGGATCACGGAGGAAGAGGCCGAGGAAGAACGGGAAGCCGTCAGCGAATAAGCGACGGCCGCCCAGCGCCGTGCATCTTGACGATCACGTCGCTCATCGGACACCTCTCAATGAGCGCCGGCCAGTCGCGAACCACGATTTGGAACCGGCCCCGGCGCTCGATGATCCTGGCTGCGCCGAGCGCGGAGAAAGTCCGCGAGATCGTGTCTGCGTTAAGCGAAAGATAATCGGCGATACTGTAGCGCGATAACGGCAGCTCGAACGCGACAGTGCCGCCCGACTGAATGCCGAGGCGCACGCCGGATTCGATAAGGAACGCTGCGACACGCTCCTCGGAATTGAGCACGGACATTGCGGCCGAGTGCATCTGCAGCCGCGCATTCTGTTCGTTGAGGCGCGTGAAGACCGCTTGCCAGAGCTGGGCATCGCGCATCATTTCATCGGCAAAGGCCGAACTCGCCAGCTTCCAGAATTCAGCCGACCGCTGCGAGATCAGCGACAATCCCGGCAACGGCACCTGAAGTTCGGGAACAAGAACGTCGCCGGGATAATGCAATGCCGTGATGACGCGGACGTCCGAACCGACGGTGCCCGCTTCAAGTCCGACCACGCCCTTCGCAACCAGATAGACGTAACCGCATCCGAGCGAAGCGAGCGAATGGCGGCTGCCGAAGCGAACGAATTGCGCGCGCGACCGAAGCCGCGCCATCGCCGCCAGCTCTGGTTCCGACTGCACGCGCTCGGCGCGGGCGCTTGGAATTGTGGCTGCTTCGTATGTGGACATGGAATGATCGCTCGCTTTAGCCGAAGCATTCGGCGTTCCCACATTTTTTATCGGACTGACAGAAGGGGGAGCATTTGACGTGGATCAATAAATTCCGTGTCGCCCGCGTCACAGCGGCGAAGATCGCGACATGAATCTGACCCCCGTCAGAAAGCAGGGCATCAGCACTCTGGGCGCTCGTCGGTGACGCCCCGATAAACGATGTGCACTCATCGAGTTCGAACTCGATGCTTCGATGGTGCAAGGACGAAAGCATGGGGGATAAATCGATGCGTCGGACGGGGATTGGCTCGCTTCTGATATTTTTATTGGTGTCCGGAACGGCACCGGCGAGTGCCGGAGACTATAGCGGCGACACACTCGTCCGGGTCGAAGGCACGGTCGTCGTGCCGGACTCCAGCGCACACGTTTACAGCGGGGGGACAACCGTTCCCGGTTATGATGCGGAGGTCAGCACCGAGGCCATCCCGTCCCTCACGATCACACACTTCTTCACGAAGAACATCGCAGCCGAACTCTTCTGCTGCTTCGCGAAGTTCAGTGCCGAAGGCAAAGGCGGCATCAACGGTGCCAATCTCGGAAGCTTCTGGGCCTTCCCGCCTGTGGTCACATTGCAGTACCACTTCGATCCGATCGCGGGCTTCAAGCCGTACGCCGGTGTCGGCTTTCAATATATCCATTACTTCAATACCAGCAGCGGCGATCTAGGCGGTCAGTTGCACCTCAGGGATTCATTCGGCTTCGCCCTCCAGGGTGGCGTCGATTACGAAATCGGCAACGGCTGGTACCTGAACGCCGACGTCAAGAAGGTCTGGCTCGATACCGACGCCAATTGGCGCGGCACGGGCATCACCGCCAAGGTTGACGTCGATCCTCTTATCGTTTCCGCTGGTGTCGGTTACCGTTTCAATCTTTCGGATCTGCTCGCAGGCCGCCGTTCTGAGCCCGCACCGCTCAAATAGCGCGCCACGCGATTGGCTTTGAGATCAAATTGGAGGCCAGGAGAAATCCTGGCCTCTTTTTTTGCCCGCACACGAACCCGAACGGCTCGTCCTTGAGAACGTCATCCCGGCGCGGAGCCTGCGCTGGCGAAAAGCCCGGGACCGGGATCTGTCCATGCCTGCCGGGAGCGATGAACTGATGTTTGGGCGGATCCCCGCATTCGCGGGGATGACGGTGTGTAGAAGACATGAGCAGGATCGTTCTTCCTGTCGCCCCGTATCATATCCTCGCTTCCTTAACCTCGACGCGGCTGGACGCCTTCCCCGCGCATCGGGTACGGATGTAGACCGAACGAGGGAGACAGGGACGCGTGGAAGCCGGCGGATCGAAATCCGTAATTTTCGTCGCCTTTGCCTGTAATCTCGGCATTGCAGTGGCCAAGTTCGTCGCCGCGGCATGGACGCAGTCTTCCGCCATGCTGTCGGAAGCCATCCATTCGCTCGTCGACACCTCCAACCAACTTCTTCTGCTTTTCGGCATCAGCCGGGCCGCCCGCCCGCCTGACGCCCAGCATCCCTTCGGATACGGCAAGGAAATCTACTTTTGGAGCTTCATCGTCGCGATGGTGCTGTTTTCGCTCGGCGCCGGTGTCGCGATCTACGAGGGCATCGAGAAAATCCTGAGGCCACACCCGCTGCGCGACGTCTTCTGGGTCTATGCGGTTCTGATCGTCGCGATGGCGCTCGAAGGCTATTCGATGCTGAAAGCCGTTCGCGAATTCAACCTGCGCCGCAAGGCTTCTGGCATGGGCTTTATCGCAGCGCTGCGCGCGTCGAAAGACCCGTCTCTGTTCGCGATCGTGCTCGAAGATGCCGCGGCGATCACCGGCCTCTTGATCGCGCTCGTCGGAACGCTGGTCGCGGATTTCGGCGGCTATGAGCGCGCCGACGGCGTCGCGTCCATTTTGATCGGTTGCGTGCTCGCTCTTGTCGCCACCTTCATGTCGGTTGAGATCCGGTCGCTGATTGTCGGCGAGTCGGCGTCGCGTGCCGTTCAGACGGGCTTGCGCGACATCATCGAGCAGGAAGCCGGGCCCGATAAGCCGATCCGCGCGATCAACGAAATCCGGACGATGCATCTCGGCCCGCAGGACGTGCTCGTGACGGCAAGCGTCGATTTCGAGGATTGGGTGAGCGCCGGAACCGTCGAAGATGTGACGGCGCGACTACAGAAAGCGATCAAATCGCATTACCCGGAAGTCCAGCACCTCTTCATCGAGGTCCAGTCGGAGCAGGCATTTCAGGCTAATAAAGCCGCCGCTTCCCGCTTCCGTGTCGTTGGCAGCCCCGCGAATTAGATACGCGTAACGCTCAGCGATACCGCCAACGACCGGTCCCTCTATCCCTTTATTAGAAGCGTTGCGCGTGGCGGCTCGCGTTCCGCGCGCCGGCCGCCACGCGCCAAATCAAAACGGTATTTCGTCGTCGATCGCCTTGTCGAAACCGCCCTTCGCGCCGCCGCTCTTGGCAACGCGCCGCGGCGGCTCGCCAGAACTCGAACTTGAACCGAAGCCGCCGTCCGAGCCCGAACCGTAATCGGCGCCGCTCTCCTGCATACCAACCGAAGCACCACGCCCACCGCCCGCGCCATCAAGCATTGTCAGCGTGCCGTTGAAGCCCTGGAGCACGACTTCGGTCGAATATTTCTCCGCGCCGCTCTGATCCGTCCACTTGCGGGTCTGCAAAGCGCCTTCGATGTAAAGCTTAGCGCCCTTCTTCACGTACTGTTCGATGATCTTGCACAGCGGCTCGCTGAAGACGACGACGCGGTGCCACTCGGTCTTTTCCTTGCGCTCGCCCGTCGCCTTGTCGCGCCACGTATCGCTGGTCGCGATGCTGAGGTTGGCGATCGGACGGCCATCCTGCGTGCGGCGGATCTCCGGATCCTTGCCGACATTGCCGACCAGAATCACCTTGTTCACCGATCCTGCCATTTCGCTCGCCTCCTTGACTGACACACGATGGGAAGCGATCGCATCCGCACCGCGAGCCGACGGCGCCTTCGCCAACCGGCCTTATTGAGTTGCATCGACACGCCCATCGGAAAGAGCGGAATCTCGACCCGACCTTAATGGCTCGGACCCTCGCCTTCTTCCCTTCATTTGCCGTTGTCCACCGCGATCGCGGCGGCAAGCGTGTTCTCTAATTGTTCTATATAACAACGTGAGCGCGGCGCGCAAGTGCCTTGGCGAGATGCGCGCCGCCCGATCCCTCGCCGCCGACAATGTCTTCTTGACTGGCGCGACCTATGATCTATGGCCGGTATCAGACATCAGCGTGCGCACGTGGGAGCACCAAAGCCTCAAATGGCTCAGTACAATTGCCTGAATTGCCCGGGATACTGCTGTTCATATCCCGTCATTGCGTTGAACAAGCGCGACGTCGAACGCCTCGCCAAGCATTTCGACCTGAAATACGAGACCGCGAAGACGCGCTTCACCCGCGCGGCGCACGGCCACAAGTATATCATGCGCCGCAAGGCCGATAAGCACTACGGCCGCATCTGCCAGTTCTTCGACACCAAAGAACGCCGTTGCACGATTTATAAAGTCCGCCCCTTCGCCTGCCGTGACTATCCGGGCTCTGGCCGCTGCGGCTATTACGACTTCCTGATGCACGAACGCCGCTGCCAGGACGACGAAACCTTCGTCGCCATCACCAATCACAAGGATTGACTCATAGTCCGTCATCCCGGCGCAGGCCGGGATCCAGCCAAGCCCCTGAAATTGAGATAATGCATATTGTCTGGGTGCCGACCTGCGTCGGCATGACGAGAAGAAGCATTAGCGCACCACTGCTTCACCAAGCCCGCGCGTGCGTCCGGCTCTGCGAAGCAGAGTCGGACGCGCCACCAAAAAAAGCGCAGCGGGAGTCGGAAGCGACCGTCAATAAAGATAAACCCCGCCGAATCCTCGGATTCGCGCGGGGCTCTTTTACCTTCGATGGACTGCCCAGACTAAAACCGGGCCTTTGAACGCGAGGCTCTGGCGACCACGCAAGCCGCCGCCCTCGTACGATAGATCCAAAATTTTGCTAGGACAGCTCAGCAGAACGCGGCCAAAATCTCGAGAGCGCCTGTCAAGCTGTTGACCTCGTGAACGAGTCTCGAGGTCCTGTCTGATAACCCGGTGGAGTCATCTCCTCTCCTCGATGTTTCATCGTCACGCCTGCCACCGTCCCGCATCGGCTCAGGGACCAAACACGCCTCAAGAAACCGACGCGGCCCGCGTCTCCATTCCGCAGCTCATCGACCCCTCGGCCGAGACGCACTTACCGGAACAGCTAGCGAGAGCAGCACCGTCACATAATGAAATGTGTGCTTCAAACCCGGCGTCGTCAAGTTGTCATCACCGAAGAGGCGATCACAATTATCGCTGGGATTCATCGACGCTCTCGCAATATCGTTCACGCGCCGCTCGCGAGCGGCGCACATGAAAGGACGTTTAAAATTAATGACCGTTCAAAAGACCGGCAGCTGCCTGTGCAAGGGCGTGAGCTTTGCAATCGACGGCGAGCTGCATCCCATTCTCGCTTGCCATTGCTCGCAATGCGCCAAGACCAGCGGAAATTTCGCGACCATGACGCATTGCGCAGCCAATGATCTGAAACTTCTCAGCGACGAAACGTTGCGCTGGTTTCAATCATCGGAACTCGGCAGCCGCGGTTTCTGCGTGCGCTGCGGCGGCAATGTATTCTGGAAACAGGACGGCAGCAGCGACATCTACATCGCCGCCGGCACGATCGACAAACCGACGGGCCTCAAAATCGGAGAGCACATCTTTGTCGCGTCGAAGTCCGACTACTACGACATCACCGATGCCCTGCCGCAAAAAGACGAATGGTGAAAGTCCGTCGCTTCCGGCTGGCTCCGCGCAGCGATGTCGGAAGCGACAACAAAAAGCTGTCACCAAGCACCAACGCAATTCCGAAGATTGCTTCACCAAGCCCGCGCGTGCGGCCGGCTCTCCGAAGGAGAGTCGCCAGCGACAATTAAAAGCCGTCGCACGGGCCAAATAAAAGACTCCTATTTAATAGGACACGCGGTATTGCACGGCACGCTCACGCTCTTCTCCACCGAGCCGCGGAAGATCGACACGGTTTCGCGCGTGCATTGCCCGCCCGACTGAACGACACGAATGATGTTGTCGCCCGACTTCGCCTGACACAGCACGGCAACGTCTTGCGCAACTTGGAACGGCTGATCGCCTTTTGGCGCTTCATCCGCGAAGGCGCGCGAAACGACGAGATCGAATAGCTTCGCCGTTTTCGAAACCGGCTTCGGCAGCTGATCGAATGCGATCCACTCGTAGTTCACTTGCCCGTTGCCGCTCACGCGGATGGAGATGTCGCCCGTCTTTTTGCAGTTGCCGACGTCGATCTTTTCGGCGCTGGTGATCGCCAGCGAGCGATAATCGATCGTGCAGCCGAAGTTCTTCTCGAAGAGATCGGCTTGCGCCAGGCGATGATCGACCTGATCGAACGGCACGTCGTGCTTCCACGAGAAATAGAGATTGCGCGCCGTCGGGACCGCAGCGGCCACCGAGACGGCAAGAACCAAGAGCTTGATGACCGACAGCGTGCGGTTCACCGGATGCGCTGGATGCGTAACATTGAGCAGTGATGGAGCGTCGCCCATAGATGTCCCCTCATCAATAACGAGCCGCGGTTGGTTTCCGCGACCCATAAGGGGACGTCAAGGCTGAATGCTGACGCCTTGCTGACAGTCGCGTGAATAACGAGCCTTTGAACGTCGTTCGTCCGCCATCCTCGTCATTTTGAGGCGATGGGGCTTGCGCTCCACCGTCGTCCCCCAAGCCGCAACGTCTCAGTCCCATGTCTTCTTTCAAACGTCATCCCGGCACAGGCGGGGATTCCCTCCAAGCTTCGGCCGAGTTTCGATCTGGCACACAGAGTGGACGCGAAAAGATCTCACTCCGCCGATGACGGACGGCCGGACGCGCCCATCCTGTCCCTCATGCCGGCGGAGGCCGGCACCCAGACAACGATCCGAAACCGGGATGATGAGGTTCGCCGAGATCCCGGCCGCAGCCCGCGGGACGGCGATCGATCGTCCCAACTCATTCCAACCCCTTGAAAATCCTGTACTCCCGCATCATCTGTCGGCGCCCGCTCCGGGTCGCATTGCCGCCCCTCGGACCCTCGGATAGACGTTAGGTCATGAAATCACCCGCAAAAAAGCCGGCCACCCGCGCCGGCTCCGAATTGATGAAGACGATTCACGTGCGCGGCGCGCGCGAGCACAATTTGAAGAACGTCGATCTCGAAATCCCGCGCGACGCCCTCGTCGTATTCACGGGGCTCTCGGGTTCGGGAAAATCGTCGCTCGCCTTCGATACGATCTACGCCGAGGGCCAGCGCCGTTACGTCGAGAGCTTGTCAGCATACGCCCGCCAGTTCCTCGAAATGATGCAGAAGCCGGACGTCGATCACATCGACGGCCTGTCGCCCGCCATCTCGATCGAACAGAAGACGACGTCGAAGAACCCGCGCTCGACCGTCGGCACGGTCACGGAAATCTACGATTACCTCCGCCTGCTCTTCGCCCGCGTCGGCGTCCCCTATTCGCCAGCGACCGGCCTCCCGATCGAAAGCCAGACCGTTTCCCAGATGGTCGATCGCGTGCTGGCACTGCCCGAAGGCACGCGGCTCTTGATCCTGGCGCCGGTCGTGCGCGGCCGCAAAGGCGAGTACCGCAAGGAAATCGCCGAGTGGCAGAAGAAGGGCTATCAGCGCGTCAAGATCAACGGCACCGTTTACGATATCGGCGACGCGCCGAAGCTCGACAAGAAATACAAGCACGACATCGACGTCGTCGTCGACCGCGTGGTCGTGAAGAAGGATCTCGGCACCCGCCTCGCGGATTCATTCGAGCAATCCCTCAAACTGTCCGACGGCCTCGCCATCGCCGAGTACGTCGACAAGCCCCTCTCGAAGTCCGAAACCGAGGGCGCAAACAAATCCAAAAACGACACGCACGAGCGTATCGTTTTTTCGCAGAGGTTCGCGTGCCCCGTCTCGGGCTTCACGATCGACGAGATCGAGCCGCGCCTCTTTTCGTTCAACGCCCCCGCTGGTGCCTGCCCCGTGTGTGACGGCCTCGGCTCGGAACTGCGCTTCGAGCCCGACCTCGTCGTGCCCGACGGATCGCTCTCGCTTGAAAAAGGCGCCGTCTATCCCTGGGCGAAAAGCGGCGTCTCCTCGCCCTATTATGAGCAAACGCTCGAAAGCCTCGCCAAGCACTACAAGGTGTCGATGAAGACACCGTGGGAGCGGCTGCCGAAGCACGTGCAGCTCGCGATCCTCTACGGCTCAGGCGACGAAGACATCGTCTTCACCTACTGGGACGGCTCGCGAAACTATTCCACCGAGAAGCCGTTCGAAGGCGTCATCGGCAACATCCAGCGCCGCTTCAAGGAAACGGACTCGGACTGGGTCCGCGAGGAACTCTCCCGCTATCAGGGCGCGCACCCATGCGAAGCCTGCGGCGGCTATCGCCTGAAACCGCAAGCGCTGGCCGTCAAGGTCGGCGGCAAGCACATCGGCGAGGTCGGCGACCTCTCGATCAAGGCCGCGAACGAGTGGTTCGCCGACGTCCCGAAAACTTTCACCAAGCAGCAGACCGAAATCGCGACGCGCATCCTGAAGGAAATCCGCGACCGCCTCAAATTCCTGAACGACGTCGGCCTGACCTACCTGACGCTCTCGCGTGCGTCCGGCACGCTGTCGGGCGGTGAAAGCCAACGCATCCGCCTCGCGTCGCAAATCGGCTCGGGCCTGACCGGCGTGCTCTACGTCCTCGACGAGCCGTCCATCGGCCTGCACCAGAAGGACAACGACCGCCTGCTCGGCACGCTGAAGCACCTGCGCGACATCGGCAACACCGTCATCGTCGTCGAGCACGACGAGGACGCGATCATGACCGCCGACCACGTCGTCGACGTCGGCCCCGGCGCCGGCATCCACGGCGGCCGCGTCATCGCGCAGGGCACGCCGCAAGACATCATGGACAATCCGGAAAGCATCACCGGCGAATACCTGTCCGGCGTCCGCTACGTGCCGATCCCGAAAAAGCGCAAGGCCCCCGACAAATCGAAACTGCTCACCGTCGTCGGCGCGCGCGAGAACAACCTGAAGGACGTCACGGCCTCGATCCCCGTCGGCCTCTTCACCTGCATCACCGGCGTCTCGGGCGGCGGCAAGTCGAGCCTGCTCATCGACACGATCTACAAGGCCGTCGCGCGCAAGCTCAACAACGCCAAGGACCACCCCGGCGAGCACGACAAGATCACCGGCATCGAGCACTTCGACAAGATCATCGACATCGACCAGTCGCCGATCGGCCGCACGCCGCGCTCCAACCCCGCGACCTACACCGGCGCCTTCACGCCGATCCGCGAATGGTTCGCAGGGCTCCCCGAAGCCAAAACGCGCGGCTACGAGCCGGGCCGCTTCTCGTTCAACGTCAAAGGCGGCCGCTGCGAGGTCTGCCAGGGCGACGGCGTCATCAAGATCGAGATGCACTTCCTGCCCGACGTCTACGTCACGTGCGAGGAATGCAAGGGCAAGCGCTACAATCGCGAGACGCTCGCCGTCACCTTCAAGGAGAAGTCGATCGCCGACGTGCTCGACATGACGGTCGAGGAAGGCGCCGAGTTCTTCAAGGCCGTGCCGTCGATCCGCGACAAGCTCGAAACGCTCGCGCGCGTCGGCTTGGGCTACATCCACATCGGCCAGCAGGCGACGACGCTCTCGGGCGGCGAGGCGCAGCGCATCAAGCTGTCGAAGGAGTTATCGCGCCGCGCGACCGGCCGCACGCTCTACATCCTGGATGAGCCGACGACGGGCCTGCATTTCCACGACGTCGCCAAGCTCTTGGAGGTGCTGCACGAGCTGGCGGACGCGGGCAACACCGTCGTCGTCATCGAGCACAATCTCGAAGTCATCAAGACCGCCGACTGGATCATCGACCTCGGCCCCGAAGGCGGCGACGGCGGCGGCACCATCGTCGCGGCCGGCACGCCCGAGGACGTCGTGAAGGTGAAGGAGAGCTACACGGGGCAGTATCTGAAGCCGGTGCTGGCGCGAAGCAAAGCCGCGCCTTCCGGCCGGCTCCGCGAAGCGGAGTCGGAAGGCGCAAGCAAAAGAGCGAAGGCGGTGGGGAAGAAGCAGGCAGCCGAGTGAGCCGCGCGAATATTTTTATTTCAGCAACCGCGCTTCTACCTCTTTCGCCCCCTTCGGCGAAATTCTCGCACGCTGTTTATCAACGTCATATTCTATAAGCCGCTCTTTGTGCAGCGGCATGAGCACGCTGGAGCGAAACACTGCGGAGTTGGAATATTCAGTCCACTTTATGAGATTGCCGACGCTCTCCCATCCGGTAGCGTGGTGAAGAAACAGCTTTACCTGATCTTTTGCAGACATCTTGTGGTCAAGCACTCGCTTAACTCCTTCGACCTCCCAGATCAATGGCGTTTTTCGCTCAACCAAAGCGTCAACCGTATCTTCCGCCTCCCTCATCGAAGTTTTATGGAAGATTCGAACCAGCTCTGCCATGAGCCAGCTGGCCATCGACTGTACCGCCTCGGCGTCCATGTGATCGGGATTCACGTCTCCACCGACGTGGCCAACATTCCGGTTATTGCGGATTTCGTAGAGCACCGGTAGCAACCTCGGAATCATAATCCGCAGACTTCGATCACCGGTGCGGGTCGGATCTGGTGGAAACTTCCCCTCAAGCCCGATGCACGACTGGTACATGTTCGATGGCTTATACGCTCTGGCAGGAAAGGTGCCCTTGAGTGCACCCTCTACAATAGAGAAAACAATCTCGCAAAACCGGCCACCATCGAGTTCTGCCGAACGCCATCGGCGTTCGATATAGTTCGACATAATATCTCGATAGCACTCCATGAGTTCGTCTCTGAGATCTTTCGGCAAGCCCGCAAGGACTAATGAAGCATCGACCATTAGCCGCCGCCCCCTGCGATCTCCTTCACTACGGTGGCGCCATATTTCAACCCTGGCGCCGTCAGTTTCCACCCCTTGTCCTTATCACCTACAAGGTAATTACCTTTCTCCCTCATGTGTTTTGAATGGTTTGTACTATCGTAGTGACCCAGCATTTCACACAAGTTGCGGGCCGATTTATCCGAAATATTGGGTTCACCGGAAGCTAGGAATTCGGTAAGACCGGTAAGAACGTATGACTTTATCGTCTTGTCAGCATTGTTCTTGCCCGAAATCTCTGACGCAATAACAACTACGTTTCCGTCGTTAATATCAAAAACTTCCCCGAGTTGTTCGGGCGAAATGCCATTTTGCTTCATCCAAACTTGTGCACGGGGCGAAATGCCTAATCGTGCGCCAGAAACGTCAGTCTTTCCTGACGATGCTTGCGGGTCCGAAGACGGCTCTCCGAGGATTACTAGCGCGCCGTCAATTGCACGACGACGTTCGTCTGAGTTTAATGGACCCAGGAGACGGACGACACCTTCGATCACTGGCATTATACGAGTGAGCGCACCGAGAGCATCGCGATCAGTTTCAGAGGCCGCACTCTTCATTCCGATAGTCTCCTTTCGACATCCGCCAAAGCTGAATCAGACAAACTGAAGACATCTTTGGATTTTTCAAACAGGGTGTTGGCTTCGCACATGCGCTTAATGTTTATACCGATCTGGTTGGCATACGCGGATTTCCAGCTCCGCGCCTCTTTTGCGCAGGCAACCAACTCCTCCTTCGAGAACGTCTCTTTGCCTTGATACAACGAGATGTGGGCAGCAGCGGCCACGAGCAAGTCACGAGCTGAATTAACGCCCAATTTCTGAGAGACAACACTAACAGTTCCCTCGCGCGTTCGACTAGTTTGAACGGTATGCTGAGGCTTGGCCGTAGGAGTTACGGAACTGGATAGCCCGATTTGATTGCCTACCCACGCGTACACCTCGGCTCTTGCCGAACCATCCAACGGCTGAAGGGCATCCATTATTGCCTTCATCGCCGCAAGCTGTTTTTCGTAATCCATGACAATCCTCAACTTCAAAGCGAAGGCTCGCTTATACTCTTAACGCCAACTTGAGTCAAACAAGTTGAGTACCGTTTACGTGTAAAAACACAAGTATTTGAATATAATCAGTTTTCTATAGATATAATACAGTTCAACTCTATGAAACTTGTATTTTGCAAGGGGCAAGAGAGCATCGCTTGACGAGGAGAGCGGCGGACATAGCGAAACTGATTTAGCTCACGAGGCCGGGATCAGCAGGGCGGAGACGCGAGGCGTAATCAAAGAGAGGGCGGGATCGTATGGGCGGCGTCGGCAAGCTGCAGCGTGGGGCGCGCTGCGCCATCCCCCAAAAAAATTATCTCAGCCCTCTCCACGTCCCTCCATAATCCCCTCACCCATCCGGCAAGGGCATCGCGCGGCGCTCGGATGGGGCAGCCTCACCCGCGAGCCCTGACTTATCTGCTTCTGACCCAAATCGGACACGCATCGATGGCCATGCGGTGCGCCTCATAAATCGCAGTGCGGAAAATATCTGTGTCCGCAACGGTCCTTTACTTGGCAACTGCCAAGCACTCGACTAGCGTTCGAGGAGATTTGTCCGCACCGGGGGGTTGCAATGCAGGTTTTCAAGTCAGGCTTCGTGGCCGCGATTATGGTGTGCGCACTTTCGGCGACGGCTCAGGCGGCCCAATGTGAGAGGATCGCAGCCATTGGCGATAACTTCACCCACGATTTGGCGGTGCTGTTCTCCCACAACGCACTCAAGAATACGATCGCCGGGAAAGGGCTTATCCCGAAGGGGCCAGTGAAAACCACCTGCAAATCAGGGGCGATGATTGAGTGTTACTCCTCGCAGGTGGCCTGCAAGGGCGGAACGCCCGCGGCCTGCTTAGGCCCCTGGCTTTGCTTCTGAACTCAGGCCGAGACGTGCCCTCGTTTCGAAGCTGGTCTTGGCGCGCGCGAACCTCGTAGGTATGCTGAAGGCCCATTTAGCAGGGCACATCGACCATACCTCCGACCACTGGCGAGTATTTACGGCACGTCGCCGCCGCCGGAGCGTCCTGCGCGGGCGCGCTCGGAGATTTTGTGACGACTGTTGTTTGTTGGAGGTCTTCTTTCGGCGCCGCCGGTGCGGTTGCGATTGCCGGCTTGATTGGTCCGCCGTCTGAATCGTTCGGCTGCGTAGCCTTCAACTTCGCCCTCGCTGCGGCAGCCGCTTGCGCTTGCGCTCGTGCCCTTTCTCCCGCTTTTGCCCTTAGCGCCCGTTCAGTTTCATTGCTACGCGGCTGCGCTTTGTGCTTCGCCCGACGCTCGTTTTTGGCAGCTTGGCGTGCCGCTCTCGCATCCATAACGATCCAGCAATTCTTTGTCTCTTTCGCTGACGGCGCCGCCTGCCCGGGCATTGGCTCGGGCGGATATTGTGTCTTCAAGATCGCCTGCAAAAGCTGCCGGCGTCCACGCGGCAACGATGAGCGAAACGGCAGCGATATATTTCAACATGGCCACAACTCCATCTTGAAAAGCAGCGGCCATGAGCGGTGCAGCTGCCCTTACGTGTATCCGCCCAACCATGTAGGCCGAGCCAATCAACGCGTTCAATGCCTATAACGAAACGGTGCAGCATTTCCCGGCCCATCGCGACGGTGACGTCGTCTCTGGCGCCCCCAAAAAAACTTATCCTCGGGTATTGCGGCTCCCGCATAATCCGGTTCACCCATCCGGCAAGGGCATCGCGCGAGGCGTCGCGCGGCGCTCGGGTGGGGCAGCCTCACCCGCTCGCGGCACGCGCGCGATGCGGTCAAGGCGGAAAGCAGGCCCGCACGGCATGAGAGAAACCGTGTGCGGAATACCCCGCTTCCTTAAGTGGCCTGCCGGAACCCTGATCTCTGGCTGTCACGGAGCGGACCGGTTCCGAGACCTCAATAGCGAAGACCCAACGCCGCGGAACCCGTCCGCTTCGTGCTTTATTGCTTGCACACGGCGACTCCCCTCCGGGGAGCCGGCCGTCAGCACATGCCTGTTGCGTCGTTCATCACCGCGTTCCGCAGGCCCCCTCCCCCTTTCCCGCCGGTGTCATCAAAGAACCGAGTTGCTGCGCGCAAATACGAAGCTTCCCGGCTAGCGCTGCCTGACCGCGCCGGGCGGCCGGCTCGACGGAGGAGAGTCGCCCGGCGCCAACAAAAGGAGGAACGCCAGTGCCCAAGAGCAAGATCTGCGTCTGGTACGACAAGGACGCCGAAGCCGCCGCCCGCTTCTATGCCGCGACGTTCCCCGACAGCACCGTCGGCGCCATCCACCGCGCGGCGGGCGACTATCCCTCGGGCAAGGAGGGCGACGTGCTGATCGTCGAATTCACCGTCGCCGGCATCCCGTGCATCGGCCTCAACGGCGGCCCCGCATTCAAGCAGACAGAAGCATTCTCGTTTGCGATTTCGACCGACGATCAGGCGGAAACCGACCGTTATTGGAACGCGATCGTCGGCAATGGCGGCCAGGAGAGCGCCTGCGGGTGGTGCAAAGACAAATGGGGCGTCAACTGGCAGATCACACCGCGCGTGTTGACCGACGCGCTTGCAGTCGGCGGCGACGAAGCCAAGCGTGCGTTCGCGGCGATGATGAACATGCGCAAGATCGATGTCGCCGTCATCGAGGCAGCGCGTCGCGGCTAAGCGCGCCCGGCGGCCGGCGCAGCACCTCCGCGCCATCCGGCCGGCTCGCGGAACGCGAGTCGGATGGCGCAAATAAAAGAGCCAGGCGGATCTCTCCGCCCGGCTGTCATCAAAGCGTCATCGCTGAGGGCTCGTTCGCGCTTGCTTACGGGCAAACCCAGACCGGCCCCAGGATCACGCATCCGCGTCCGCGCCAATTCCTCGGGCGGTGATGATAGCGGTGCCATCCGCGATACCGGTCATGATGACGGTAACGACGATGATGCCGCCAGTGACGGCGCGAGTAGCGATTGTGTTTGTAGTGCCGATTGTGCTTGTCCTTCACAAGCTGAATGCCGCTGTGCGTGTTGCTCAGCCCGCCGACACTGGTGGTCGCAGGCGTGGCCGATGCCGCCGAAGCGCCGAGTGCGGTTCCCAAAGCCAGGCAACTGATCATTAAGAGGCGTTTCATTCCCACGTTTCTCCGTGTTGTTTGGATTGTGTTCAAGCAGCACGGATGAGTCGCATGCTGCGTCGGTCGCGCAGCAGACGCATCCCGCAGAATGCTGCATTGATAGAACAACGTTCTCGCCGGATATTTCCGCCGCTAAAGAATGAAAAAATATCGAGGGTCAACATGTCGTGATGAGGGAACCCGCGCCGATGCGCTCTTGCGCGCAGCCGACGAATTTCTGAGCCACGCGGCCCGGGCTTTTTAACGCCGGCGCGCATCGCCGGCTAGACGGCACAAAAGTGACCATGTACGCATCGGGAGCAGACCGATGGGAAAGCGCGTGAAGGGGCCGTTATCGTTGTTATGCGCTATTCATTGGTCATTTTCGATCTCGACGGGACGCTCGCCGACAGCTTCCCTTGGTTTCTTGGCAGCCTCGACAAGGTTGCGGATGCTTTCCGCCTGCGACGTGTCCCCGAGGACGAAATCGAGCTCATGCGCCGCGCCGACGTGCCCGAAATTCTGAAGCGCCTCGGCGTGCCGCGCTGGAAGCTGCCGATGATCGCCCGCCACATGCGCAAGTTGAAGTCCACTGAACTCGACACGATTGGGCTGTTCCCCGGTGTCGATCCGATGCTGCGAACGCTGAAGGCGGGCGGCGTGACCCTGACGCTCGTCAGCTCCGATAATGAATCGAACGCCCGCTATTTGCTCGGCGACACGAACGCCGCCCTCTTCTCGGACTACAATTGCAGCGCCGCTCTCTTCGGCAAGGCCGGGAAATTCCGCCGCGTCATGCGCCGCGCCGGCGTCGAGCCGCACCGCGTGCTGGCGATCGGCGATGAAGCCCGCGACCTCGAAGCCGCCCGCATCGCCGGCATCGACTTCGCCGCCGTGACCTGGGGCTACACCGCGCCGGAGAAGCTGCGCACCCTCAATCCCGATCTGATGTTCGAGCGGATGGAAGACATCGCACCGAAACTGATATCAGCGGGATGAAACGCGGCTTCCGGCCGGCTCCCCGAAGGGGAGTCGGAAGCCGCAACTAAAGACTCCTCAAATCACCCAATCCGGCGGCGCCGGCCGGCGGCAGTCTTCGAGCAGCGAAATGTTCGGACAGAAGCGTGGCGCATTGCTCCCCGGCCGCCACCCTTCGAGCCACGACAGGCATTCGCGCGTAAAGCAGCAATTCAGGCATTTCCCGCGCGCCTCGGCGTAGGCGGCACCCATGTCGCGCCGTGCAAGCTTGCCCCGATCAACATCCAGGTGATCGATCATAGCGATCAATCGGTCGGCCTGCCGCTCGACCCTCCGGTACATCGGCCAGTCCATCGTCGAGTCCATCGCATGCTCTCCTTGGACTTATTATTATTCAGCATGTCGATGTCCCCTAAGCATGGTTGGTCCACGCCAGGATTGATTTAGGTCAATTGAACGTGCCGCATCTTTTACCGTGAAAACCAAGCGTCACTTCTTGCTGCCGGACACGGACGAAGAACCGCTTTCGCCCGAGCTGCTTCCGGCCGACCCGCCGCCGCTGCCCGATGCCGCCTGCGTTCCCTGGCCCAAGGAATTGAACCGCGCCTTCTGCTCGTCCGACAGCGACGCGTAGAAATCGTCGACCGCGGGCTTCAGCGCATTCGCCGCCTCGATCAGCGCATCGACGCGCTTTTCGGTGGCATCGAGACGTCCGCCGACCGTCGACGGCATCGACGAGATGCACCCCGACTTCGAAATGTCCGCAGCCTTCGTCGACGCCGTTTTCAGCGCATCGAATTTCCCGCGCTGCGCGTCGTCGAGACTGATGACCCTCTCGATTTCCTTCGCCGGCAAATCCGCGAACGCCGGACCGCGATCGTTGCACAGCTGCGCGACATCCAGATCCGACGCCTGCCGCGACTTGCCCTTGCGCCGGGACTGCGACGCCAGAAGCGCCTTATCGAAACGCCGCTGCTGATCGTCGCTCAACAGGCTGTAGAGGTTATCCAGCGGCTCGTGCACGTAGCCGATCGCCGTCTTCATCGCTTCGAGCCGCGCCGTCACGGCGACGAGCTTCGCAGGCGGCGTCAGCGGCGCTTCTGCCGGACAGGCCTGCTTCATGACGTCGGCGCCTTTGACGATCGCATCGTTGAGATCTTTCAGCGCCGTCCGTTGCTCTTCGGTCGTCGGCGCGAGCACTTTCTGGACGCGCGCCACCGGGAACTGCGAAACGCCCGGCGCTAAGCTCCCGCAGGCATCTTCCTGCTGCGCGGCCGGAATGGAGGCCGTCGCCGTGCCCGCGCGCCGCCGCGCGCTGCGGACGCCGTAGATATCGCCGTAGTCGTAACCGCCGTTGCCAGAGCCGTAGTAATAGCCGGGCACGCCGCGCGGCCAGAACACGCTCGACAGGATCCAGTCCGAGCCATAATCCCAGAACGGATCGTAATAGTCGTAGGGCCACAGCGCGAACGCGAACACGTCGCCATAGGCATACGGCCAGAACACCGGGCCATACCATCCATAGCCGCCATAGCCGCGCCAATGCCGGCCGTAGCCGTAGCCGCGGTTCTGGCGCCAGAACCCGTTATGCGCGAAGCGGCGGCCATATCCGTGCCGCCCGAAGCGGTGCATCGTCCGGCCGGTCGCCGCCAGCGCGCGACCATGACTGCGGAAATGCCGATGCCCGGCGAAGTGACGGCCACCCCAGCGGTGCTGCCCGTGCGCGAAATGACGACCGTTGTGACGCCCTGCGAAATTGTGACGGCCGCCGCCGTGACCACGCCCGTAGTGATGACGACCGAAATGCCGCCCACCGTAGTGACGACGTCCGAAATGGCGGCCTCCGAAGTGCCGCCGCCCGAAGTGACGACCACCGAAATGCCGGCTTCCAAAATGCCGACCACCGAAGTGACGTCCGCCGAAATGCCGCCCGCCACCGAAGTGACGTCCACCAAAGTGCCGACCTCCACCGAAGTGGTGACCGCCGCCACCGAAGTGGTGACCGCCGCCATGTCCGCCTTGGCGCGCCTCGGCGGGCACGGAAATCCCGATAAAACTCAATGCGAAGAGGGATACGACGGCGATGACCGCCAAGCTCATTGCGCGAAACATGATATGGCTCCGGGTCCGACGGCCACGCTCGATGCGCGAAACGCATGCGGTTCGGCTTTGAACGTTGAACACGTTCCACGGCCAAGCGTTCCGCAATTGATCAATTTTATTGGCGTTTAAGTAATCATACGAAGATCGTACGGCCTGTGACGTTGACCGACGTCAAGAGCGCGCGGGGTTTGTGGCAGGCGCTGGAACGGCAGTCGCCGGGCGCAAACAAAAACTCACTACGAAAATCAAAACTAGGCTTCAGAAATCTCATCGAGCGAGACGACGCTGATCATCCGACCCTCGCCCGCGATGACGCCCCGCACCAGCCTCTTGGAAACGCTTGCCGCGACATCCGGCGTCGGCTGGATCTTCTCTTCCGAAACGCTGAAGATCTCCGACACACCATCAACCAGAACGCCCATCACCTGCGCGCCAACCTCAACGACCATGATGGCGTGCCGGCTCGTCGGCTCAGTGGCCGGAAAGCCCATCCGCACGGCAAGATCGATGATTGGCAGGACCAAGCCGCGGAGGTTGATGACGCCGAGCACGGCGCTCGGCGCATGCGGAACGGGCGTCGCCGGCGACCAGCCTCGGATCTCGCGAACCTTTGTAACGTCGACGCAGAATTCCTGCTGGCCAAGCCGGAATGCGATCAGTTCGCGGCTCCGCTTGCCGTCGTACTTTTCAAAGCAGTCCGGCGCAACGCCTGTGGAGGCCTCTTCTGACGCGATCGGCATGGGGCTTCCCCTCAAAACTCTTCCCAGCCCTCGTCCGCGCCGTTCGCCACAGCTCGACGCAACGGCGTCTTGGCGGATTTCGCAGGCGCTTGGATCGCCTTCGCTGCCGCAAGGCGCGGCTTCGACCCGGCAGGGACAACGCCCGACGATTTTCGAAAGGCATGGGGCGCGGCCTTTTCGAGCTCACTTCGGATCGATCCGCCCTCGGACCCACCCAAATCAAACTTGGTCATGAGGGCCGCCATGGCATCCGCCTCTTTCGAAAGCGCATGCACCGCAGCGGTGCTTTCTTCCACCATCGCCGCATTCTGCTGCGTGCCCTGGTCCATCTGATTGATCGCGGTATTTATCTGGCTTAGGCCGGTCGCTTGCTGCTCGGCGCCCGTCGCGATCTTGCCGACCAAATCGCTGATCTCGTTTACACGCACCACGATACGGTCGAGCGCGTCGCCGGTTTCTCCAACGAGCTTGGCACCGGCGCCGACTTGCTGCGAACTTGTAGAAATGAGGCCCTTGATCTCTTTCGCCGCTTCCGCCGACCGCTGCGCCAGGGCACGCACCTCGCTGGCGACAACCGCAAACCCGCGCCCAGCATCGCCCGCGCGGGCCGCCTCCACACCCGCGTTAAGGGCCAAGAGATTGGTCTGAAAAGCGATTTCGTCGATGACGCCGATGATCTGCGAAACTTTCGTCGACGACTCTTCGATCTGGCGCATCGCCGCGATGGCCTGACGCACGATATCGCCACCGTGCTCTGCCTCAGAGCGCGCAGTCGTGACGGTATCGCTCGCCTTTTTGGAGCCTTCCGCCGTCTTCAATACAGTGCTCGTGATCTCGCTGAGCGCAGCCGTAGTCTCTTCAAGTGACGCGGCCTGCTGCTCGGTACGACGAGAAAGATCATCGGCCGCCTGGGAAATTTCCGCAGCCCCCGACCGAACCGCCTCGGCGTTCTCGACGATACCTCGCAGCGCCTCATAAAGCGTGCCGATGGCACCGTTGAAATCCGTCCGCAGCTGCTCGTATTCCTTCGGAAACACGTCATTGATACGACACATCAGGTTGCCTTCGGAAAGGTGGCGCAATCCACCTCCGAGCGCCGTGACCACATGGCTTTGCTGCGCGGACTTCCGCTCCCGCTCTGCATCCGCCATGCGCCGCTCTTCTTCAAGCGCGGTCACATCAGTTGCGAACTTGACGACCTTGAACGGCTTGCCACTGCTGTCGAGAAGAGGGTTGTACGAGGCCTGGATCCAAACCTCCTTTCCACCCTTGGCAATCCGGCGGAACTTGTCGGCAACGAACTCGCCACGATTGAGACGATCCCAGAACATGCGATACTCGGCGGATTTCGCGTAGTTCGGATCTACGAACATGCTGTGATGCTTGCCCACAACTTCCGTCAGGCTATAGCCAACGACGCCGAGAAAGTTTGGGTTAGCCGTAATGACGGTGCCATCGAGATTGAATTCGATGACCCCTTCCGATTTGCCGATAGCTTCCATTTTGGCTTGGAGTTCGCGTGTCTCCATTTCGACGGCGGTAATGTCAGTCGCAAACTTGACGACCTTGAATGGCCTGCCATCGGCATCCAGCAAAGGATTATATGACGCCTGGATCCATACCTCTTTGCCGCTCTTCGAGATGCGGCAAAATTTGTCTGCGATGAATTCGCCGCGATTGAGACGGCCCCAAAATAGGCCATATTCGGAACTTCTGGCATGGTTGGGATCGACGAACATGCTGTGATGCTTGCCGACAACCTCGGGCAACGAATATCCGACAACTGCCAGAAAGTTCTCGTTGGCCGTTATAACGGTCCCGTCGAGGTCGAACTCGATGACGCCCATTGAGCGGCCGATGGCGGCCACTTTTGCCGCAAGCTCGCTTGTGATGCGCTTAGACTTACCTATCGAGAACACGATCCCCTCCATCGAATTGCGTCGATTGCGGGATCAATTTGCACGACTTGCCAAGGCCCCCCCGCGAGCCGTCGAAGCCCCCAAAGACTTCATCCGCAAACTAACTTTTAATAGTTAGAGAGATCCTAATTTGGCATGTTCTTGATCGGAACTCGCATAAAGGGCGGCATAAAAGGCAGAAAGCCGCAACTATTGTCCTCGCTCAGGAAATCGCGCGCCGACGCGAACGGCAGGATGAGCATCCTGCCGTTGCGGAGTTCTTATCAATATCCATACGGGCCGTAGTCGCGGCCCGGCCCGACGTAGACGCTCACACCAGGACCATCGTAATAGCCATAGTCGTAATCCCGATAGCGCCAGCCATAGTCGTCGTTGCCGCCATAGCGGCGCAGCTTCTCGCGATCTTGGCCATTGAGATATCGGCCTTGGCGCTCTTTCGCGCGTGCACCGACGACGCCGCTGATCGAATCCGCCTGCGCGACGGGTGCCGCGATAGCTACGATCAGTCCAGCGCCCAACGCGGCGGCCCAGTTCCATTTCATCATGGGTCTCCTTGTTCTCTGCGCCCAAACAGAACCCTTGCTCGGCCGGGCGCGGCTGCCTATTGGTCAGGCAACGCAACGGTCGCGCCCCTGTTCCCGGGAAGCAGGCGGCGGAAGGCCACAGGGCAAGGGGGGAACGCCATGACGGGGCTCGCAAGCCGCTTTTTCGGCAGTGCACTGATTTACGCCGTTCTGGGAATGTCGCTCGGCCTGGTGATGGGCATGACGCACGACCACACGCAAATGCCGACGCACGCGCACATTCTGGTCGTCGGCTGGGTGAGCTTCGCGATCTTCGGCTTTTTCTATCACCTGTTTCCGGCCGCTGCGGCGAGCCGGCTCGCGAGCGTCCATTTCTGGCTGGCGGAAGCGAGCATCATCGTACTGATCGTCGGCCTGTTTCTGATCTTCTCCGGAATCCCCGCGGGCGACCCGTTGGCCGCCGTCGGCTCGATCGGGCTGCTGGCGTCGACCATTCTCTTTGCCATTATCGCGTGGCCGTCCGTGCGGCGAGCCTGACGTTTGACCGTCCGCTATTTCACGCCCTCTTGCGCCTTGAGGCTGTTGAGATACGTGACGATGGCGCCGATCTGATCGCTCTCGAACGTGAATTCCGGCATATCGGGATGCCCGGAAACGATACCCTCGGCGAGCGACTCTTCGAGGTCCTCGACCGGATAGCGCTTGACGACATCGCGGAACGGCGGCGCTTGCGGATGCGGGCTCGTGCCGGTCAACCCCAGTGCGTGGCACCGCGCGCAATTTTTCTGCAGAAGTGCTAAGCCTTTTGCTGCTTCCTGATCGTCAGGTGTCGCTGCGCCGACGCCGAATGAAGAAAGCGCGAGCAGGCTGAACGCGAGCACCAAGCCGCGAAAATGGTCGTTGGAAATCCTCATTTCACTTACCCCCACGCCGAGTTGCGCTTCGTCAATTCCTCTCTAGCGCGGCCGTGCTAGCTTTATATTGATTTCGAACAATAGAATTTTGGGGAACAAAACGGTGGCAGACCATTCGATGCACGCAGCAAAAATGCCCGCTAAAACAAACAGAATGTCAGCCGTTGCGTTTCTCGCCGGGTTGGCCTTCGCGGCCCACGCGTCGTTTGCGGCAGCTCAGCAGATGGACGTCCCGCCGACAATCCCCGATGAGCCGGGCAAGGCGGAATCGAAAAAGCCCGACGTCGCAAATGGCAATGTCCTCGCGCGCAAGCTTTGCACGACGTGCCACCTCATCGGAGAGCCGGCCAACGCTCCCGTTCCGAGCGACGTCCCGAGCTTCCCGAGCATCGCGAACCGCCCGGGCCAGACGACCGAACATCTTTCTACTTTCCTTACGCGGCCTCACCCTCCGATGCCGAATCTCAGCCTCACGCGCATGGAGATCCGCGATCTGACCGGATACATCCTTTCGCTGCGCACCGAAAAATAAGAGCCCAAAAATAAAAACAACGAGGAGAGCGAGCACGATGATTGCGAACTGCAAGATCACGCAGAGAGCAGCCGCTGTTATAATCGCGGCTTGCTTTGTCCCGCTCTACGCGAATGCCGAGGAAATTGGCGATGCCGACGTCGGCCATGCGTTTGCGGCCAAGCATTGTACGGAATGCCACGCGATCGAGCCGGGGGATGAGTCCTCGCCAAACCTCAAGGCTCCGAGCTTTACCGGTGTCGCCAAGACATCCGGCATGACCGGGCGCGCGCTCGCCGCATGGTTCGATTCTTCGCATCCGACGATGCCGAATTTCGTGCTTCATACTGACGATCGCGATAACGTCATCGCTTACATCATGAGCCTGAAAAACGCGCCGGAACCGAAATAGGTCGAAAGCGCTGACCGCGATGTCTTCTGCGGCCACCCCTTAACTCTCGCTCAACCAAACTCCGACAGCAACCGGGTATCCCCGGGGACAGCGGCCTTCGATTTCGCTAGTCTCGCGGCAAAAGAGGGGATGCCCATATGCGCGCGCTTGTCGCCGTTCTATCGCTTGTTGTATTTTCCAATCTTTTCTCGACCGCCCACGCCGAGGACTCTCTGAACTCGTTGCTCGAAGGGGTCCGCGCGAAATACGCATTGCCCGCCTTGGCGGCGGCCGTAGTCAAGGATGGAAAAATCGTCGCCGTCGGTGCAGTCGGCGTTCGGGTCGCCGGCACGAACATTGCCGTCACGACCGACGACCGCTTTCACCTCGGCTCCGACACCAAGGCCATGACCTCAACACTCGCCGCCATGATGGTCGAGGAAGGCAAGCTGCGCTGGACTTCGACCATCGGCGAGGTGCTCGGGCCGGATCTCCCCGGCCTCAAGCCGAAGTTTGCCGCCATCACTCTCGAAGAGCTTCTCTCGCATACGAGCGGCATCTCGTCCGACAATGAAGAAATCGGCAAGCTCTATTTCAGCCCGGACGCCTCCGATTACCCGCTGACCGAATGGCGCCTCCACATGATCCAAGCTTGGGGATCGAAGCACGACCCGAGCTTCCCACCATCCGGCAAATTCCAGTACGCGAACCTCGGCTATATCGCTGCTGGCGCCATGATCGAAAAGGCTAGCGGTGAACCGTGGGAGCGGTTGATGTTCGAACGCATCTTCGAACCCCTCGGATTGAAGACGGCTGGCCTCGGCGCGCAAGCGACGTTTGGCCTCTACGATGCCCCCGTCGGTCACCGCGTCGACGACAAGGGCAAGCTAACGGCATTCCCGTGGGGCGAACCGGCCGACCTGCCCGCCTCACTCGGACCCGCAGGACTCGCACACATGAGCATCAAGGATTTCGCGACTTGGGCCGGCTGGAACGCTGGCGAAGGCCGGCGCGGCCCGGCTCTCGTGAAACCCGAAACGCTGAAGCGCCTTCATACCCCCGTCGTCGAGATGGAGATCAAGGACCCAAAGCCCGGAACGCCCAAATCGGGCGCCTACGCCCTAGGGTGGGGACTATCCCAATTTGCCTGGACCGAAAAGCCGATCCTCACCCACAACGGTTCTAATGGCATGAACTTCGCGTCCATCGCAGTCGACGTCGACCATGATCTGGCGATCGTTGTCACAAGCAACATCGCCGGACCCGGCGCCGACCCCGCCTCGCTTGAAGTGATGAAAACGCTTTATGAGAAGTACGTGAAGTAGTTCAGCCGCGGCGTTTCGCCAGGAGGCTATCTTGAGCGCACCGCGCGCAATGGACACAGCGCCGAGGCCTCCACGGCGACGTTCCAATCGACAAAACCGCAGGCTAATTTGAAAGATCCGGAAGCGTCTTTGTAGCAAGTTGCCGCTGTCATCCGAACACTCAACTGTATCAATCCTTCCCTCGTCGGAGGCCCTGCGCGCGATGTCGAGACCCGAGCTTTCCGAGCGTCGATCGCGCCTCTGGATTGTTGCTCTCTTGGCAGCCGCAACGATCGCAGGGATTTCAGCGATCAAATTTTTCGAGAAAGATCGCCATCCTGAGCCGGCGGCGGCGGACCCTGAAGTGCCTGTCAATGTTGCGACCGCGACGCGACGCGACGTCCCTGTCTATCTGACCGGCATTGGCACGGTTCAGGCGCTCAATACCGTAACGATCCGCACGCAAGTCGAAGGGCAGCTCGAGAAAGTGCTGTTTAAGGAGGGAGAGACGGTCAAGAAAGGCGATCTCTTGGCGGTGGTCGATCCGCGTCCGTTCCAAGCCACTCTCGATCAAACGACCGCGAAGATACAGCAAGACGAAGCCGACCTCGCCAATGCCAAGCTCATCCTTGCGCGTGACGAGAAACTCGCGATGCAGGATTTTTCGACCCAAGAAGCGCTCGACACTCAGCGCAGCACGGTCGCCCAGGTTGAAGCGCAGATTGCACAAGACAAGGCAGCAAAAGATGCCGCTGCTATCCAGCTGTCTTATACGCAGATCACCGCACCGATCACCGGTCGGACTGGCGTTCGGCTCATCGATGCCGGAAATATCGTTCACCCGACGGATACGTCGGGTCTTGTGATCATTACCCAGACGCAACCGATCTCGGTCATCTCCACGCTTCCCGAAGACGATCTTCAAGCGGTACGCAGCGCGCTCAAGGCCGGCCCCGTGAGCGTAACCGCCTTTACCCGAGACGGCACTGACAACCTCGGAGGTGGAGCCCTGTCGCTGATCGACAACGAGATCGATCAGGCGACCGGCACGATGCGCCTGAAATCGACGTTTCCTAACCTCGACGAAAATCTCTGGCCGGGACAGTTTGTGAAGATCCGTCTTGAGCGCCAGCTCGCAAAGGACGCCGTCACCATCCCTTCCCCAGCTTTGCAGCGTGGCCAGCAGGGCTTTTTTGTCTACGTCGTCAACGCTGATGACGTCGTCGAGCCGCGTAACATCAAGACGGGGCAAATAGCGAGGGGCGTCGCCATCATCGAAAGCGGCCTCTCTTCCGGGGACCGGGTCGTAACCAGCGGCGCCTATCAATTGGATGCCGGCGTGAAGGTTAAGGTGGAGCCGGACGACTCGGCAAACACTGCGTCAGTCCCGAGGCAGTAACGGCGATGTCGATCTCGTCATGGTTCATTCATCGGCCGATCGCGACATCGCTCCTTATGGCGGGGATCTTGGCCGTCGGCGCCGTGGCATTCCCGCTTCTGCCGATTGCGCCCCTTCCCCAAGTCGATTTTCCGACGATACAGGTTTCGGCGCAGCTGCCGGGTGCAAGCCCCCAAACGATGACGTCCTCCGTCACGCAACCGCTCGAACGGCAGTTTGGCGAGATTCCCGGCGTCACGCAGATGACCTCGATCACCACGTTGGGCACGAGTTCGATTACGTTGCAATTCGATCTCAGCCGCAATATCGACGGCGCCGCCCAGGACGTTCAAACCGCGATCAACGCTGCCGCCGGTCAGCTGCCGACCGACCTTCCGTCACCGCCGACCTATCGCAAGGTCAACCCGGCCGACCCGCCGATCCTCGTCCTCGCACTGACCTCCGATGTCTTGCCGCTGACGAAAGTGGACGACTTCGCCGAAAACGTCTTGGTCCAGCGCATCAGTCAGATTTCAGGCGTGGGCCAAGTCCTGGTTTTCGGCCAGCAGAAGCCTTCCGTTCGCATTCAGATTGATCCGGATAAACTCGCTGGCCTGGGCCTCTCGCTCGAAGACGTTCGCTCGGCCATCACGGCGACAAGCACAAATGCCCCCAAAGGAACGATACAAGGCGCGACGCGCACATTCACGATTTACGACAACGACCAACTGCTGACCGCTGCGCCGTGGAACAACCAGATCATCGCCTATCGCAACGGCGGACCAATCCGAATCGGCGATATCGGGAAGGCGATCGACGCCCCCGAGAACACGCAACTTGCAGCGTGGGCGAACGGTAAACGGGCGATCATATTGCCCGTTTTCAAACTGCCGGGTGCCAATGTCATCGATACGGTCGACCGCATCAAAGCTATGCTGCCCCAGCTGCAAGCTCTCGCACCAAAGGCTTTGCATGTATCGATACTCAGCGATCGCACAACGACGATCCGCGCGTCGGTTCACGATGTCGAGTTCACCCTCGTCCTGACGATCGTCCTCGTCGTATTGGTCATCTTTCTTTTCCTTAGGGATTTCTGGGCGACGGCCATTCCGAGTGTCACCGTTCCCCTTGCCCTCGTCGGCACCTTTGCGGCGATGTATGCTCTCGGCTTCAGCCTTGATAACCTGTCTCTCATGGGGCTCAGCATCGCGGTCGGCTTCGTCGTGGACGACGCGATCGTAATGATCGAAAATATTCACCGCCACCGCGAACAAGGTAAGTCCGCCGTCCAGGCCGCTATCGATGGGGCTTCCGAAATCGGCTTCACCATCATCTCGATCAGCCTCTCGCTGATCGCAGTCTTCATACCGCTGCTGCTGATGACCGGCATCGTCGGCCGCCTGTTCCGGGAATTCGCAGTCACCGTCACGCTGACGATTGTGGTCTCGGCAATCGTATCGCTGACGCTTACGCCGATGATGTGCGCCAAATTGCTGCGTTCCGAAGGCGAAAGCCACCACGGACGCCTCTATAGGCTGACGGAACGTGGCTTCGACGCGCTGCTCTCGGGCTACGAACACACACTCGATATCGCGCTTCGATACCATCGCATAACGCTCGCCGTTTTTTTTGCGGCTCTCGTTGCCACCGGTATCCTCTTCTGGTCCATCCCGAAGGGCTTCTTCCCGATCCAGGATACGGGCCTGATCATCGGGGTCTCGCAAGCCGCTCAGGATATATCGTTCGCCGATATGGCGAGGCACCAGGTCGCGCTCGGAAAAGTTGTTGCCGAAGATCCTGACGTGGCGAGCATCGGCATGGCCACGGGTGCCGGGCCCGGTCAGACCGTCAACACAGGCCGTCTCTTCATAACCCTGAAGCCGCGCGACCGGCGCACGGCGTCGGCGAGCCAGATCATCGACCGACTGCGGCCCAAGCTCGCGAAAGTCGAGGGCGCCGCCCTCTTCCTTCAGCCCGCGCAAGATATCAATGTCGGCGGCCGCGTCGCCCGTACCCAATTTCAATATACGCTGGTTGACGCCAATCTTACCGAGCTCGACACCTGGGCTCCGAAGCTTCTCCGAAAGCTGCGAACGCTACCCCAGCTAAGAGACCTCGCGACCGACCAGGAAAACAACGGCACGACAGTCAGCCTCGTCATCGACCGGGAGGAGGCGTCACGATACGGCGTTTCGCCGGAGCTGATCGACAGCACCCTTTACGATGCGTTCGGCCAACGACAGGTCTCCCAGTATTTCACGGACCTCAACAGCTACCACGTCATCCTTG
This sequence comes from uncultured Pseudomonadota bacterium, assembly GCA_963789775.1. Classification (GTDB taxonomy): domain Bacteria; phylum Pseudomonadota; class Alphaproteobacteria; order Rhizobiales; family Hyphomicrobiaceae; genus Hyphomicrobium_B. Next base: position 690,389 of record CAWBLX010000005.1, on the reverse strand, counting down.
AGCTTAAGCCCGACGCGCAAGATTTGCCGGGCGCCCTCGCTCATCTTTATATTACGTCACCTTTGACCGGCGGGCAGGTGCCGCTGACCCTTCTCGTCAAGGAAACGACGCTGCCGACGAAAGTCTTGGCCGTCAATCACCAAGACCAGTTCCCGTCGGTCACTCTATCGTTCAACCTGGCGCCGGAAATGGCGTTGAGTGAAGCCGTCTCAGCTGTCCAAAAGGCCCAATCCGATATGGGCATGCCCGCAACGATCACAGGCAGTTTCCAGGGAAATGCGCAGGCTTACCAGACGTCGCTCGCGGCGGAGCCCTACCTGGTCCTTGCTGCACTCGTTGTGATCTACATTATCCTTGGCGTCCTATACGAAAGCTACGTTCACCCGTTGACGATCCTCTCCACTCTCCCGTCCGCGGGCCTCGGCGCACTTTTGATGCTCTGGGCGTTTGGCTTCGACTTCACTGTCATCGCGCTGATCGGCGTCATTCTGCTGATCGGCATCGTGAAAAAGAACGGCATCATGATCGTCGATTTCGCGATAGCCGCGGAGCGCGAACAGGGAATGACGACGGAAGAGGCCATCCGGCAGGCCTGCCTGCTGCGTTTCCGCCCGATCATGATGACGACGATGGCCGCGATCCTGGCCGGTGTCCCACTGATGCTCGGACACGGCACGGGATCGGAGCTTCGTCAGCCCCTTGGGTATGCCATGGTTGGCGGCCTCATCTTCAGCCAGGCCATGACCCTCTACACGACGCCGGTCATCTTTCTTTATCTCGACCGGATCAACAAATGGCTTTCGAGACCCGCGCAGAAAGCGGCCACCGACTCCGCCACGTGATTGATCATCCAAAATGGCGCCACACTCGTCTCAAGGCGTCGTTGGAAAACACCGCAAGCAAATAGAGGCCAACCCTCAATCCGCAGCCAATAATGAAGCCCTCATTGAGGGCGAGCTGCCATAAATTGCGGCTGTAACCGTCGAGTTGAAGTAACTGAACAACAATAATTAATTTTGGGCCTGCGGAAGAGATTGGCTCAAAGAGTATTTTAAGCACTTTGAGCAATGCTGCCCCTCGGAATTTGGGGGTCAAACAATGCGCATCGCTTTTAACGTTCCCGCGATCTTCTCCGGTGTTGTCTTCGGTGGCATGGCCACGGCATTGGCGGTGCCGGCGGCACGTCAAGATGTATGGGCAGCCCTACACGGCAGTCCCGCTTCACTATTCTGGTTCGCAATTCTGATTGCGATCCCCACCGCGCTCTACGCGTTGATGCGCTACGAGGAAGGCACGTCTGGCAAATCAACAGTAACAGTTCCGGGCATCCTGCCCGTCATCACGGAAGCGCGTGTCGAGCTTGAAAAGCAATTTTCCCAGTTCCTCGTCCTCGTCGGCGAACAGCTGAAGTCATCCGAGCGCCACACCAACGCCTTGGACATCCTCAGTGGGCGCCTTGACGGAGTCACATCAGAGGCAGAGCTGCGTGCCATCGTCCAAAAGCTCATCGCTTCCAACGAGGCCTACCAGCGCGAGGCTCAGGACTTGGAACACCGCTTGGAAAAAGCCCAGGCGAAAGCCAGGGAATTGAAACAAAGAGCCAAGGACGCTGAGAAACTTGCGTCGATCGATCCGCTCACCAGCGTTGCGAACCGGCGAAAATTTGACGAGGAACTAGAGAAGCAGGTCGCTGTCTCGCACCAGGACGAAACCCCGCTTTGCCTCATGATGGCAGATATCGATCTCTTCAAAACCATCAATGACAAATTCGGTCACCGCACAGGCGATGCAGTCCTCCGGCAGTTCGCGGAACTTGTTGAAGGTATGGTGCGCACGACCGATCTCGTCGCACGCTACGGCGGCGAAGAGTTCGCAATCATCTTGCCGAGGGCCCCGCTCGGCAATGCTTACGAAATCGCCGAACGCATCCGCCAGGCAGTGCAATCCCATACCTGGAACAACCCGGGTAGCGGAGAAGTCAGCCTGACCTCATCTTTCGGGATCGCCGACATCCGCGATGGCGAGTTGGCCGTCGATCTCATCAACCGCGCCGACCAAATGCTCTACGAGGCAAAGAAGCGGGGCCGCAACCGGACGATGATCTGGGGCGTAGGGCTTTGACCACGGTTGGGATATAGTAGGGCCTCGGGACGAGCTGCGGACTGTTTAAATATCGGCATCTTTGCCAGGAGGTCACTGCGCCTTCATCCTATTGACGGAATTTTTCCGTGCTCGAGAGTTTTCGGGATTGACCTGCGCGCCGGAATTGCCCGCAATGAGGGAACGCTAACCGCGAAGCGCATCATCCGTATTGCGTTCGCTTGGCCCTCTTAGCTAGAGGCTGACCCATGTCTCTCTTCCTTCCCTTCTGGCAGCGCCTGCTCGTCACGGTCCTCGCAATGCTCGTCGCCAGCTGGATCGCCGGCCTCATCTGGCACGCAATCTTCAACTTCCCGCTGCCAAGCTACGTCGGCGGCATGGTCGGCGGCCTTGCGGCGCTGCCCCTCTGGGATATTCTGAAGAGAATTCGTCCGAGCGGACCATAACGCACGGCGGCCGGCGCCGAATACGTGTCGCCGCGCGCCGCGAGATTAGATCGGCAAGACGGACCGGATCTGGTCTTCGTACTGTGTCACGGCTTCGAGCGCCCGCTTCTTCATCACCGGATCGACCGGCACATGCGCCGTAAAGCCTTCGATGGCCTCCCGCGCATTGCCCACGATCTGCGTAGCTGCCGATTGCGGGCTCATCTCGCGACTGACGATCTTCTGCAGCAACTGCGTCAGGATAACGCCCGTCGCGAGCGACAATCCCGAAAGCTCGGCGATCTCGCGCTTCAGTTCTGCGATCGTCGCGTTCGTGTCCGTCGTGTCCGCCATGGCCGAATCTCCCTTCGTGCGCCGAACTTACGGCCGTTTGCTAATACGATTGGGAGGGTGCGCGCAAGACCGGCAGGATGCGGTGCTTTCTTCTAGACGTCAGACCCACATCACGGTTCGGGTGTCCGGCTCGCCGTCGAACTCGGCTTGGCGTGCGGCAGATGCCTGGCTCACCACGCTTTCCGGTCCGCTTGTCGAATTCTCGCCGGTCGCCTTGACCTCCTCTAGCTTGGTCTTCAAGACGTCGATCTCCTGACCTATCTTGGCAGCCGTTTGGTTGCAGGTCGTCCTCGCCTGCTGAGCAGACTTGCTGTCGATCTGCTGTTGCAGTGCCGCGGCCTTCGACTTGTCGGCGATATCGGCGGCCGACGAACGGGACAGCAGCGCAGACGATGATGTACAGGCAATCGCGCAAGTCATGGCGGCTCGGCTAAGGCTCGGAACAGGGTTCGACCGCTCTACGCTAGGAGATCCGAGTTCGTTACAAATTTCCTTGCCATCGCCTCCTTAATACGGAGGCGATGTCATTTTTCAGCCGATGCGCCATACGGTGAAGCCCTCCCGCGACACTGCAACCTGCTGAGCGGCCTGAAATTCGCCGAAAATAATCGCGATGACGTCGAGTAGCGGGAATTGCGTCAGCCAAGGTACGGGTTCGAAATCCATGCGTGAGCTTCAGTCGGTCACAAGCATCGGCCGCACACTTTCCATCCCGCGCACCGCCACAATCGAAGGAGGCATCGACTATCCGGGGCCGCTCCTCATCGAGGGCACCGTCTTAGGAGATGTTAATTGCCTCTCGGTGGTGGTGGCCGAACGCGGTGTTGTAGAGGGTACGATCAAGTCCGAGGTCGTGACGGTTGCAGGTGAGGTTTCAGGCGAGATTTTTGCCAATGAACTCATCCTGAAAGCCGCCTGTCAGGTGACCGCCGATATCGTCCATAAAAAGCTCTCGCTTGAGTCCGGCTCGTTTTTCGAAGGCAAATCGCGGCGGCACGCCAACCCGCTGCAGTTGGTCTAATCCTCATCCGGACTTTGCGCGGAGTTCAGCGGACGCCCCCCCACGACGGAGCAGACATCCGCGAACAAAAAAGCATTTATTTACGTGCGGAGAGCGACGCACTTTTAAAGGTATATATTGTCCGATCCATACCTGACACCAGGAGGATCAAAATGCTTTCACGCCGACATTTCTGCTGCAGCGCAACGATTGTGGGCAGCTTGCTGACCGTCGACCGGGCGTTGGCAGCTGACCAGTGCACCGCATTGACACCGGAACGGCAGTCGGCGATCAGCCCCGACGAGGCGCTTGACAGGCTCCGGGCGGGGAACGAGCGCTTCGTATCGCGGAACATGCGCAACTGCGATCTCATCGAGCAGGTTCACGCGACGGCGGGCGGCCAATTCCCCTCGGCTGTCGTCATAGGCTGCATCGATTCCCGCGTGCCGCCCGAATTGGTCTTTGATCAACGTATCGGCGATATCTTCAGCGCTCGCGTCGCCGGCAATATCGTCAATGACGATATCGTCGGAAGTTCCGAGTTTGCCACTAAGCTCGCCGGCGCGAAACTGATCGTCGTGCTCGGCCACAGCGAATGCGGCGCCATCAAGGGCGCCATCGATGGCGCCGAACTCGGCCTGCTCACGGCTCTGCTTGCCAAGATCAAACCTGCGGTGGAGGCGGCGGACAAGGACATGCCAGGCGACCACACGTCGAAGAACAAGGACTTCGTCCAGAAGGTCGCAACGACAAATGCCAAGCTCGGGACGGAGAAGTTGACCGAGACAAGCAGCGTGCTGCGCGGCCTCGTCGCCGCCAAACAACTAAAAATCGTCTCGGCGATGCACGACGTCGCCACAGGCCGCGTCACATTTTTTTAAATAGCCGGCACACCAAGCCGCGCCAACGGAAACCGCGCACGGCGGCCGACTCCCTGGGAGGGAGTCGCCGTGCCCCAAATAAAAAAACCACCTCGTGGAGCCGGCCGCATCGCGTCGCGCCTGTGAGCCGGCGGGTACACAGATTTAACGTTTCGCGGCCGGCACCACGAGGCGGTGCCAGTGACACCAGAAATACACCGCGCCCAGTTCAACAAGCTGTTCCCTGGGGAACAGCCCGGTCTCGCCGTGCCGCCGGTACTGGCGTAGAACTCGCAAAAATCATCGTTTGCGAAGGATCGCCGAAATCATGCCTAGAGTTCTCATCACTGGAACGTCGTCGGGTTTCGGCCTCGCCATTGCGGTCGAGCTTGCGAAACGCGGCTGGAACGTCGTTGCGACGATGCGCGATCTCACGAAACGGAGCGAACTCGACCGCGCGCTCCAGTCGGCGGAGGCGACCCAAAACGTCGTGGTGGCGCAGCTCGACGTCACCGACACAAAGTCGATCGATCGCGCGGTTGCCGACCTCGATCTTCCAGATCGGCCGCTCGATGCCGTCGTGCACAACGCAGGTGTAGCGGCAGGCGGAGCCTTCGAGGATCTCGACGAGGCAAATATCCGCCGCATCATGGAGGTCAATTATTTTGGTGTCCTGGCGCTGACGAAGCGCCTGCTGCCGACGTTCCGCGCCCAGCGCCGCGGTCGCATCGTGATCATATCGAGTGAGTTGGCCTTCGCCGGCCAACCTGCCAATTCACCCTACTGCGCCTCGAAATGGGCAGTCGAGGGCTGGGCCGAATTGCTCGCCTACGAGGTCGAGCATTTCAAAATCGACATCATTCTGGTCGAACCTGGCCCTTACCGCACCAATATCTGGGATAGCTCGCCGCGCGTTGTGCCGAAAGATAGCCCCTACGTCCCTCTTTTGAGGCACCTCGAAGCGACCGTCGAAACCCAGGTTCTTAAGATGGCCGGTGATCCGGCCGATGTCGGCAAGGTCGTGGCGACAGCCCTTGAGGCCCGGCGCCCCCGCTTTCGCTACGCCGTCGGGCCGACTGCAAAGTTCAACCACTTTGCACGCGGCAAGCTGCCAAGCAGCGTCGTCCGAAAGATCATCGGGCGCTTTCTGGCGCTGAAGCGGGTGCGTTGGTAGACAAAGACGTCCGCACGATGAAAGGAAGCCCACCGCAGCAAATTCCCTCGCCGGTGGGTCTGTCCCACGATCGGAAGCGCGAACGACGCTTCTTGATTATCGGTTATGCTCACGCTTGTAGAGTTCGATATCGGCTTGCGTAACTTCGCTAGAATGACCGAGCGCATGGATGCAATCGTCCGTCAGCATCTTGCGGTGCTCACGCATGCACGAGCGAGCAGCCGACGTACCGACCTTGTGCTGACTGCAATAAGCCGCGAAATCCGCGCTGCACGCATCCTTCACGGCTTGACTTACCGCGAAGGCACAACCCGAAGAAAAGGCGAGCGCAACCGTCGCCAAAACCGCGACCCTCTTCATATCCGTTTCCCTTTCAAGTGAAATCCCGATGCCTTAACGCAAATGCAGCGTCGTTGTTCCGCGGTCAAGAGCGTCAAACAGAAACGCAACATGGCAAGAGCGATGTGAAGTTTCCGCGCGCACCAACTGCATATCTAAAAGCCGCGCTTGCATGGGTTCCCGAACGCGCCGGCGTCAACGCACAACGCTCAAATCGGGCCCATTGCAGCCGTTTTTTTTGGAATGCTCGCACTGACGAATTCAGACGGCGCGAATTCTTCGGTCGGCGATGCCGAAGATATCGGCCATCGGCAGACGCGGAGCGACTTGGTTGCGTCCGTTTCGTTTTGCCGAATAAAGCGCCGCATCGGCGGCTGAAATCACCAACCCGACTCGAATCTCCCGGCTGAGGATAGCGGACGCAACGCCGAGGCTGACCGTTACGACCTCGCCTGTGGCGAGCGCCGGATGGGGAATAGAGGCATCCTCGATAGCCCTCCGGATACGCTCGGAGATCCGAACGGAAATCGGCAGATTGATCCCCCGCAACAGGACGATAAATTCCTCGCCCCCGAACCGGAAGACGTCGTCGGCGTAATCGCGCAATTCGCTCTGAATGATGCCGGCTACCCTCTTCAGACAGACGTCTCCCGCCTGATGGCCCGCGGTGTCGTTGAACGACTTGAAGTGATCGATATCGAGCAGGATGACGGCCAGCTCCTCGCCTCCGGCAGCCGCTTGATCGCAAGCCTCGATGGCCTCATCGAGCGAACGGCGGTTGCGCAGCCCAGTCAACGGATCCCGACGGCTCTTGACGTCCAGATCGCGGCGCTGCAAGCGGCCGCGGAGCGATAAGAGGTAGTTCATGCGCGTCTCGCGCTCGAGCACATAAGAGGCGAAGAGCGACAGGACGACCGCACAGCCGAAGACGGTATTGGCTGAGACCCGAAACTCGAATGCATAACCGGGCAGCGTTGCCAGGCCGTAGGCATGAATAGCGAAACAGGCCAGGCAGGCGGGCACCGACCACCAAAAGCGAACGCGTTGAACCATAGTCACGAAAAGCAGGACCAGGATGATCGACTCATGCTGCGCATCGTTATGCAGCCCCTTGCTGACCAGCATCAGGTAGAGGCTGCTGCCTCCGCCAAGAACGACACCGCCAGCAGCAACAAGAAATTCGCGCAGTGCGACAGGCGGATTGAGATACAAAGCGGCGATCAGAAGCAGCGCGATCGGCGTAACGATGCCCAACCGAACCGAAAGAGACGTTAGGAATGTATCGGGCGCGATCAGCCAATCCGGTACCAGGAACAGATCGTAGAGCAATATTCCGAACAGGCCGCCAAGCGCGAGTTGACGACACCGCTCTCGGGCTCCTTCGCGCTCAAATGCGGTTTCCAGCCGCCGCCGAAATTTGAGCAGCGGAAAGCCCGACGCGATCGCGTTTTCGACTGCCGCGCGATCGATGCCGGCAGGAATGGATTCGCCCGTCACTCGTTCCATCATTCGCCCGTCCTCCGCTCTTCATGAGCGCAGGTCACGAAACGACGCTATATTCCGCACGTTAATGCGAGGTACACAGAACAGGTGAACGTAGAAGCAATCCTTCGCGACGAGAAAGCCGGAGAGCCGGCCAACGACCCCGGCCGTTAACCTCGCTCAACCTCGGTTAATCAAAAAAACAAAATTATTTCATCGTATTAGAACGCGAAGGAACGTCGCGGCTCCTGGACGATCGAGGCAAAAGCTTCAGGGTTCTTGCTCGGAAACCATACGTCATGAGGAAAAGAACTTTTCAGAGAGAATACGTGCGCGAGACTTAAAATCGCTCGTGAACGGCGTTCTGGGCACCAGCCACCTCACCTGCGCGTGACAGCAGTCGGCGGCCCCCGATTGGCCGAACCATCAAAAGCAGCAGTCCGGCGACCAGGATCATTCCGCCCGCCGCCTGAAATACCGCTCCGAACGGGACGTCTTGCTCTTTGAGCCAGCCGCCGACATAGGTCATCCCGCCACCGGCCGTCGTCCCCACGAAATTGAGAAGCCCGTAGGCCGTGGCGCGGTAGCGAAAATCGACGACCGTACACGCCGCCGGCATCAAGTTGGCGTCGAGAAAGCCCTGCGACATGCCCGCCGCAAGCACGCAGGCGAGGACAATCGGCACATGATCGACCGTCCCCATAAGCAATAGACAAGGCGCGGCGATAAAGAAGCCGATCGCAGGGACCAGGGCGCGAGCCCGCACATTTCGCGCCACCCACCAATCCGAAAGATTGCTGGCAATAAGCATTCCGAAGAATGCCGCGCCGTTGAACGCCATGGGACCGTAAACCCCGGCCCAGGCCGGCGCGATGCCGAGTTCGGTGCGGAAAAACTCGGCCAGCCAATTGCGCACCGGCCAGTAGGCGGCGCCGTTCAGCAAGTTCATCGCGAGCAGCAACTGAAACCCGCGCATTGACAGCAGTGACCGAAAGGCGCTGCCGGTGTCCGTTGTCACAACGACATCTTCCGTCTCGTCCGCAATTTCCTCCGCAGGGGGCGGCGACGGAAACACAATTGCAAGAACGAGCGCATACCCGACCCCAAGCCCACCGATCACAAGGAAAATAGGCCGCCAGCCGAACGCTTCCGCCAGAGCGCCTCCCAATCCGCCGAGCACCGAACCCGCGTAGACGCCGCTCAAATGCAGACCGGTCGCGCGGCTCCGCGTTGATCCACGATGATAATCCACGATCAGCGAAACGGCCGCGGGCATATAGAAGGCTTCGCTCACCCCGAGCGTGGCACGAGCGGCGAGCATTCCCCCAAAAGAGGTTGCCAGACCGGTCGCAAACGTCGCCGCCGACCAGATGATGAGACTTGCAAGGATGACGCGGCGTTTGCCGATGCGGTCGGCAAGGTAACCGGCAATGGGCGAGCAAAGACCGTAAATCCATAGAAATACAGACGAGAGAAGACCAAACTTCTCATCCCCAAGGCCGAGATCCGCCTTGATCGGACCGGGCATCGTGACGACAAGCTGCCGATCCAGGTAGTTGATCAAGGCAACCACCCAGAGCAAGCCGACAATGGTCCACGCGGCGCGTGTCGCGCTTGCCGTCATATCTTTTGCCCGGTTTCCCCCGTTTTTTAATCACCGAAGTATCGGTCGCCGCAGCCGATAGCAATTCGGAAAACCCTTGGCCCGCGCCGCAAAATGGAAGACCGTGGCACGGGGAACAACCTTAACCGTTCGGACGTTACGGCCACGGACTCAATAAAGATCTGTTTGCAATCATCGACGGTGGGAGATGACCATGAAAATCGCAGCGCTTGGATTATGTGTTGCCGCACTCATGCTCGGTGCGTGCCGCCGCGAAACCCCGGATTATGCGCCAATGAAACTTGGCGGACCGGCCTCGTCGGCTCAGGACGTCCAGCAGCGGTAAGCCCCGCTCTTTGTTTCCAGCTTTCGCAAAGTATTGCGGCAGTGCAGCGTCGCGGCCACTCCTCCCGGGTGTCGTCGACGCTGCTTCAATTTGGCTATTGAGGGAACGCGCGAGTCGAACTTACCCTCGACGCAACGTCATAAGAAACTTTTGGGGATCGCGCCCAGGATGAATCGAACGGCAGCTGCGCTGCCGCGATCGATCAACTGCTTTGGAGTGATCATGACCGAAAAGACCGACGTGACCTTCCTCCTCGCCCTTCTCATCGTGACGATCGTTGGTTTGGTCGTTTCATCGGCCACCCACGCCGAAGAGATGCTCTCCGCGGCACTCCCTTTTTAGGATCGGCAAACGCCGTCGCGCTCGGCTTACCGGCTGCAGGATCGACGGCATGCCGTGCGCCGCCGAGCGTCAGTCGTAAATATAAGTCACCATGAAGGTGCGGTCGGCGAGATTGGAGCCTGCAGGCGGTATCGGATAGCTCGTCTGTTTGGCCGCAAACACAACATCCTGATTGAGCGAGGGGTCTTTTGATCCCGACAGCAACTTCACGCTGACCACGTTACCGCTCTCGGATAGAAAAATCTTCACCGTCACGCGACCGAGGGTATCCGACAGCTGCGGCATCGTTTGCTGCAGGGCGCGAATGACGGCCCTGGCAAAAGCATCATTTAGCCCCGATCGCGTAATGCCGGGCGGACGCTGAAATGCCGCCGCGCCGCCGCCGCCGCTGAAAGACGGAGCAAGAGCCTGCGTCGAGAAATCGAGCGCCGCGACCTTCTTCTTCTGCGACTTCGACGACGAAGACTTCTTTGCCGGTTTGCTCGTGCTCGGCTTCTTGGTCTCGTGTTTCGTCTCTTGCTTGGGCTTGGGCTTCGGCTGCGGTTTGTCCGCGCTCTGCATCTTCGAAGGATCTTCATCCTGAAGCGAGAAGAGATCGGGAGGCTGGCTATCGGGGCTTAAGTCCTCCGCCTTTGCGACGGTCTGCTCCTCGGGCTTCGCCGGATCGCTGTCCTGAGGCACATCCGGTTGCGCGGTCTCGGGCTGAGGCGTCTCCTGCGCCTGCGGCTCGGGCGGCGGCGGCTGAGGCTCGGGAGGCTGAGGCTCCTCCTTCGCCTGTTCGGGTTGCGGCGGTGTCGGCGGCTGTTGCTCCTGAGGCGGCTGCTGGGGTTGCGGCTTGGCCGGCTGCTTCTCCTGGGTCGGCGCGACCGGCCCCGGCGGCGGCGATACCGCATCCGCCATCGCCACGCGGCTCTGCAGATCTTGCTCGGTCACCAGCGAAACGCTGATCGCATCGTCGGCGCCGGACTCGCTCCCAAGCCGTTTTGCGCCGCCATTCTGAGCTGCACTTATCAAGAACGAGGCGTGCAGAAGAGCCGCACAGGCCAGCGCGATGTAGAAATTGCGCTCGCGATTGCTCGGCCCCGCACCCCAACGCGCGAAGCCTGCAACAGAAAGACCGGCCGTTTGCCCCACGTTCTCGGCAGTCATGTAACTAAACTTGATCCCAACATCCGAGATTACAACGCTTGCCCCAAGCGCTGCCACCAATGATAAATCATCGGCGAAAAAACGCCGAGACACCGCGACTGTAATTATCCGCGCATGCGCCCTGAGGTCGCGGGAAAACCTTGAGTTTCTACAAAATTAAGGCGATTCGCTGAACGGGATGGTCGCTCTTCGTCAAACACGGAATTCAGCACATGTCGCGTAACGGCAAAGCCGGCCGAAATGGCACGATCCGGGCCGGTATCGGCGGCTGGACATTCGAGCCTTGGCGCGGCGTCTTTTACCCCGAAGGCCTCGCCCACGCAAAAGAACTGCAATACGCCAGCCGCCATCTCGCCACGATTGAGGTCAACGGCACGTACTACCGCACCCAGAAGCCATCGACGTTCGCAAATTGGGCGAAAGAAACGCCGGACGGCTTCGTCTTTACGCTTAAGGGCCCACGCTACACGACCAACCGCCGTGTTCTGGCGGAAGCGGAAGATTCGATCGCGCGGTTCATCGACTCAGGTGTCACCGAGCTCGGAGACAGGCTCGGCCCCCTGCTTTGGCAGTTCGCACCGACCAAGAAATTCGAAGAAGCCGACTTTGGCGCTTTCCTCGATCTTCTGCCGCGCAAGGCTGACGGGCAAGCATTGAAGCACGCTGTCGAGGTTCGCCACGCGTCGTTCTGCACCCCGGCGTTCGTCGCCCTCGCTCGCAAAAAATCGGTCGGCATCGTCTTCGCCGATCACGCCACTTACCCGGCGATTGCCGACGTCACGAGCGACTTCGTATACGCTCGCCTGCAAACGGGGCAGGATTCGATCCCAACGGCATACAAGCCGAAAGCGCTCGATCAATGGGCGGAACGCGCCCAGCTGTGGGCAAGCGGCGGAACGCCCAAGGACCTTCCGATTTTCGACCCTGGCCACAAACCCGCAGCCACGCCACGCGATGTGTTCGTCTACTTCATCCACGAAGGGAAAGTGCGCGCTCCGGCGGCGGCAATGGCATTTCAGAAGCGCGTCTCATCGGACGAAAAATAGCTATCGCGCGCCTGCACGGGCACCCGGCCCGAAAGACTATTTGCCGGGCGCCGCCTTCTTGCTTGTCTCCGCGGCCTCGTCAAGATTGAGGCAAACCGAATTGATACAATAGCGTTTGCCGCTATCCGTCGGGCCGTCATCGAAGACGTGACCGAGGTGAGACCCGCATCGCGCACAGGTGATTTCTGTCCGCACCATGCCGTGAGAGGTGTCGGTGTGAGTGTCCACGGCACCCGGAAGAGCCTCGTCGAAGGAAGGCCAGCCCGTTCCGGAATCGAACTTCGCGTCGGATGAGAAAAGCGGGTTGCCGCAGGCAGCGCAGGTAAACGTGCCGTCGCCTTCGGCATGAAGATATTCGCCGGTGAAAGGCGGCTCGGTGCCCTTTTTACGAAGAATGCGATACTGCTCGGGCGTCAGCAGCTTTTGCCACTCGGCCTCATCGGCCGGCATCGATTTTTTATCCATGCCGCATATATCGGCCAACGACAACCGTCCTTCAAGGGCAGAACTCAATCGTAGTAGCGATCACCATAGCGATCTCTCCACCAGCGCCGTCTGAGGTCGATTCTGCGCGGTGGCGGCGGACCGTATTGCGGGTAGAAGCCGCTCGGCCGGCCCCAGCGCCTCAACTGCTCCATATCATACCGGCTGGCAACGCCGGCACGATACATGGCCCGCGCATGCTCGACATCGAAGATCGATTGCGCCCTGGCGTCCGTCGCGAAAAGCGCGACGGGTGACAAGGCGATGACGATAAAACGCGCAGCCAGCTTCATTTCTGATCCGTTCCTTCATCTGTCAGCGGCGGTCCCGCCGCTGACACTCTGTGCGATTAAAAGCCCGAGGCCGTCGGAAGGTATCAATAGTCCGGGCAGATCCGTGCACGATACCTGCGGCTGTAGTAGCAGGTGGGATAATAGGGATAGTCGTAATCATTGTAATAATAGTCGTTATAATATGGATAGTAGTAAGGGTAGCCGCCATAGAAGTAAGCGCCGCGCCGGAAATGGCGGTAGCCGTATCCGTATCCGCCAGAATGGCCTCTGCCGTAGAAGCCTCGCCCACCCCAATGACCGCCGCCGCCCCAGTGGCCGCCTCCACCCCAATGACCGCCGCCGCCGCCCCAGTGACCTCCGCCGTGGCCGCCGCGCGCCAACGTCACGCCGCCCATCGACGATAGACTTGCCCCCATCGCGCCAACGCCGGTCGGCGCAGCCATGGCAGGCCCGAACGCACTCAGGGCCACCAGCAGCAACCCGCCGGCAGCCACACCAACTATGCGGAACATGATCATTCTCCGATCTGGAACCGCGCCGTCATTGGGCCGGTCCCTTCCGTCGCTGAGGAACGTCGCAGGCGACGGGGCACCAATTATATGCGGGTTTCATTGAACGGCGTTACGGGAGTTGCGAACATGGTGATCAACTTGCTTTGATCGACTTGGCCGGCTCGAAAAACTCTTTCGGGCCATAAGTCCGGCAAACCTGCAAACATCAAAAGACGCCTCGCGGTTGCCACGTTGACGAGGCGAATCTGGTAAACAGGGAGAATAAATCCGGGGCTCCGTGGCGATCGCCGTGCCCCTTCGCCGAAGCAATAAGGAGCATGCAATGTCAGACCGGACACAACTTGCCATCGGCCGCAACTCGATATCGGTACCGCGGCTGACGAAGAGGTTCGTCGAAGCCGCGATCGCCACAGCACTCACATCCGTCGTCGCTTTCGTCATCCTGGTTTTAAACAACGTCCTGACGAACCGGGGCGGTTGGATCGAGGGCTTCAACGTGTGGCAATCGTTTATGCGTCAGCCGGCAATTCTCGGAACCATGATCCTGACATCACTCGTCACAGTGCTGTTCCTGGCTTGGCAGCGCGACCGCGACACGAAGCGCTGACGCGATCCGCAATCGATCTCCAAAACGAAAACGGCGAGATGAAAATCTCGCCGTTGTCACTCTTTCGACGTCGAGCCCTCCGGCAGTTACTTTTTCAAGAAGGCATTGCACTGGCTGTAATAGCCGCCGCCCTTCTGAATCCACTTGAGGCCGCCATTGCCGTTGCTCGACTTGTTGGCCCTGTACTGATCGAGGCAGGTGTGCATGCGAGCCCGGCCGGAGCTTTCCTTCGAATACTTGGAATTGATCGCCTTAGGGAAAACCGCCCTTGAAGCGATAGCCGCCTTTTCCACCTTGGCAGCCGGCTTCTCCGCCGCGGCTCCGTCGGTGCCCGCGCATTCCTTCTTGCGGAACGCGCTCCAGGTTTGACCATTCAACGTCCCGGCGGATTTTGCAGCCTGATACTTCACGCTGCATTCTTTGGTTGAAAGAGCAAAGCTTGGGCTGGTACCCGCGACAGAAAATGCGGCGAGCGCAGCCGCGGATAGCAAAATTCTTAAGGTCATGTGAGGTCTCTCCTAGGACGGCGCACGGGCAAGCTCAACCCATGATAGGAATGATACCGCCGCCAGCCGGCAAGCTCAAAGACAGAGTCGCGCCTTTGGTCGCCTTTAGTGCTCCTAGGGTATATGGGGTTGACCGCTTGGCTCAAATGCAAATCATTTCGACTTACAAAAAAGTATAAGCCTTGCGTATCGTCTGGGGGTAATTGGCGACGTCCTGAGGTGCCGGAGCACAATGACGCCGTGGCACCGGCGGATCGGCCCTGTATTGACGATACAATCGCCAGAAGGGAGGCAGGATGGGCTTTAGCCGACCGAAAAGCCTAGCTTATTTGCTCTGCGCCTTTGCCACGTGGACCTCGATTTGCTGCCAAACCGCAGGGGCTGCCGATCCGCCCAAGAACCTCCTGTCCACCACCCGTGCCGCAATCACGGCGGCAAATCTGACACCCTACGACGTCGGCTCGCGGTACGGTCAGGCGGTTGGTGCTGCCGAAACCTGCACCGGGGGAAAGATAACCGACAAGGCGGCCGTCCTGGCCTCCTTGTATACCGGCACCGACCTCGAGGAATTCAGCGCGCAAGAAAAAAAGATCTACGACGCCTGGATGAGAGCGAAGCACTGCGTTCGCGACGACAATCAAGACCAATGCACGGTCATCATCGACGAGAGCTGCGCTTCGGCCATCTCGGAAATCGGTCCGAAAGGCACAGCGCTTCCGGGATTGCTGGAAATTTCCACCCCTTGAACGGGCGGGAAATTTCTCGCGATGGCCGAATCGGCGGCTCGCCGTCACCTGACCACACGCATCCGCCGCCACCATCGAGCAATGAAGGCGATGATCTCGATGACGGTCCAAATTGTGAGAACCACCGCCAGGAGCGAAAACACGATCGCACCCAGACCTGCCGTCAGCGCCAGGCCGGACAGCAGCGGACCAAAATCGGTGCCGAAGGAACCGCAAGGCTCCATTGCGGCGTCGTTGATCTCGCACCCGAGAACCGAGGCCAAGAGCGCAGCAGCCACGACACCGCTGAAGGGTGCCAAGGCGAGCACCATCGAAAATGCGATCGTGAACCAGCGAAAGCGATAGAGCACGCACACTCCTGGGAAGCCGTCGCGATAGGATCTCACGGTAAAGACCCGCGTCACCTAGACCGGCGGCGATCTCATTGGGCATAGCGTTGTGCTGTTGAGGTTAACGTCAAGCCCGGCCGGGCCACCATTGTTTCTATTGATCAAAAGAAAATCGCCCCTTATGGGCCTTTCAGCCAAAAAGGAGCATGATGGATGGCGGATCTTTCCCGGTTGAGCGTCGGACTGACCGGATCGGCGAGCATGCTCGTCACCGAAGAGCGCCTCGCGACCCGAGTCGGCAGCGGCGACGTCCCCGTCTTCGCGAGCCCGATGCTGATTGCACTGATGGAAGCCGCATCGGTCGATTGTCTCGACGGACATTTGCCCGAAGACCATCAAAGTCTCGGCGTCCATCTCGACGTCACTCACTCGGCGCCGACCCCCATCGGCCTCACCGTAACGGCCACGGCGACCCTTAAAGCCATAGATGGCCGCAAGGTCACGTTCGACGTCTCCGCGACCGATGGCGTTGAACGCATTGGCTCGGGAGTGCACACACGGATTATCGTTGACACCGCACGCTTCATGGCGCGCATTGCCGCCAAATCTCTGCCATGACGTTAGGGAAGAGCTGGCGATCGGTTTTGATCTGATCCCCCCATGCGGCCACCGCTTGGCAGTCGCCCGGCTATCTGGCGACCTACACTGGAGCTACAAAGTCATGCGATCGGTGCTTCGTCTCCTCGCCCTTGCTGCGACACTCGTCGCGGGAGTGCCATCGACATCGATCGCCGCAACCTGCACGGCCAAAGATTTTGCAGTGGCCGTCGATCAATCGGGCGCCAGCCTGCGAACGTTGACTCTGCAGGCACAGCCAAAACTGCAGGAGCGCCTGCGGCGCTACAAAGCCGCGCGCAAGCTCAGCGATACCGCTTATGAAAATACCGCCCTCGACGCGATCCAGGACACGAAGCTCGAAAATTACGACAAGAAGAGCAGTGAGCTGCTGCTGACCGTAGATTCGCTCGGCCGTGTGCCGGATGGCGTTGCGCCCGATTGCGCGAAGCTCGAAGAATTAAAATTGGCGGCGGCGGATCTCAACACGATCATCAAAGCCAAATCGGACTACATGCTGAAGCGACTCGACGAGAAAATCGCCGAGGCCGAGCGCAACGCGCCGCAGCCACGGCCGAGCGCATCCGCTGCTGTGCCGAAACCCGTCCCCGCCACACCGCAGGGGTCCCCTTCGTCCAAGAAGCCGTCGGCGCCGGCCGTCGCAGCGGCCAAACCGAAGATCAAACCGGCGGCGCCGCCAACCAAGGGGTGGGGCGCGCACACGAAACCCGATGAAACCAGCCCTCCTCCCCCCGTCGTCGCTATGAGAGAGCCCGATGCTCTCACGCTGCCGCCGCCGGAGGAACAGGGCTACACGATCGACGAAATTCGCGACGCGACACGCGGCTTCTTCGGTTCCGTTTCGACGAACCTCGCGGCAGTCATAGAGCATGCCTTCAAACAGTCCGGGCGGCCCACGGCGTACGTTCTTGGCGTCGAGGGCGGTGGCGCGTTTCTCGCCGGTCTCCGCTTTGGCAAAGGCACGCTGTTCATGCGTTCGCAATCCGGCACGCGCGAGGTCTATTGGCACGGTCCGTCGCTCGGCACCGACTTCGGAGCTTCCGGGTCACGAACCCTCTTCCTCATCTACCGGATGAACGACCCAAGCGACCTCTATCGCAACTTCACCGGCGTCGATGGTTCCGCCTATTTCGTCGGCGGTGTCGGCCTGACGTTGCTCAAAGGCGGTGACGTCATCATGGCGCCCATTCGATCGGGGGTCGGAATGCGCATTGGCGCCAACGTCGGTTATGTGCGGTTCACCGAAACGCCGACGTGGAACCCCTTCTGATCGTCTGAAAACAAAAAAAGGCCCGGCGAGCCGGACCTTTTTCTGATGGGGGACGTGAACGCTCAGTTGGCGCTGTAGGCATATCCCTGGGAGTGCCGTCGGCGCTTGCGCTCATCCTTATGGCCGTACTTTCTGCGATCCTTCTTGCGGGCTGAGCGTGCATCGTCATTGCTGCTGCCCCAGTTGCCCCAGAACCAGCCGCCGTTGCCGCTCGCATAATCGGAATCCCTTCGCGAGTCGCGCTTTGCAATGGCGTTGTCTCGCCAGTTCGGACGACCGTGCACGCTGACGCGCGTCCGCCGCAATCCATGGCGTTGAACGAGGCTGTAGAATGTCTTCGCGTGCGCCGGCGACAGTCGAATGCAACCATGCGAGGCCGGGCTGCCGAGAGCAGCGGTATGATAGGTGCCGTGAACCGCGACGCCGCCGTTAATGAAAACGGCGCTTGGCATCGGCGAATTATCGTACTTTTTCGAATACCACATCTTTGACGTCCACTGCGGACTGAAGTTGCCCGTCGGGGTCGGATAACGCGACGTACCTGATGATATCCGCCAGCGGTAGCGCGCGTCGCCATTGACCGAAACCGTCATCGTCTGCCTCGAAAGATCGACAGACGCCGTCAGCGTCGGCGGAAGCGGACGGCGGTTGACTGCCGGTTCCTTTTTCGCGACGACCGGCGCCGCTGCTTTGGCTGCACCAAAGAACGTGGTCGTTCCCGACGGTGTTTCGGTTGTTGTCGGCGCTCCGTTGGCTGGGGTTTCGTTTGGCTCAGCAAGAGCCGAAACAGTCGGAACAGCGGCGACGAAAGCCACCACCAATGCAATTGCACGCAACATTACCCGCTCCCTACGCAATACAATATTCGGCGGCATCCTACGGCCAAGGACGCCTCACCGTTAATGGAAATTACCGATAAATCGCGATGAGTACAGGCCGACGGTTCAATTAGCTTACGAAACTGTTTCAAGGTTCGATTTGAGCATTTCAAAATCATAGATGCATATCGCTCTAACGCACTCGCTCTTCAGGCGCTTTGCGTTTTGATCGATCTTGAGAAGCGGCGAGTTGTAAGACCGCACTAAACACGCTTCAGTTTTTCGTACGTCCCCAAAGCGCGATTGCGCGCCGCCTTGTGATCAACGATCGGCGAAGGATAGGATTTCCCGATGACGATACCTGCGCGCGCGAGCGTAGCCGCGTCCGCCGTCCACGGCGCATGAATTTCGGCGGCAGATAGGTGCGCGAGTTCAGGAACCCACCGCCGCACGTAGTCGCCGTTCGGATCGAACTTCTCGCCCTGCAACACCGGATTGAAGATGCGGAAATAAGGCGCCGCTTCCGCGCCACACCCGGCCACCCACTGCCAATTGACTGCGTTGTTGGCAAGATCCGCATCGACCAGCGTGTCCCAGAACCACGCCTCTCCGGCCGTCCATGGAAGAAGAAGATGCTTTGTGAGGAACGAGGCGACGATCATGCGGGCTCTATTGTGCATGTAGCCCGTCGCCCACAGCTCTCGCATTCCGGCGTCGACGACCGGATAACCGGTCATCCCCTTCTGCCACGCTTTGAGTTCGGCGGACGTCGTCGCCCACTTGAAAGCCGCGAATTCCTCGCGCAGCGGCTCCTCGGGCATTTTTGGATGGTGAAGGAGCAGCGAGTAACAGAACTCGCGCCAGGCGATTTCCTTCAAGAACGTCTCGATCGACTGATCGCTCGCACTGCTTTCGTTCAACGCATCCGCTGCGGCGCGCCAACACGCTGCCGGCGAGATCTCACCGAACGCAAGATGCGAGGAAAGTCGCGATGTCCCGACCTGATCGAGGCGGTCGCGACCTTTCGCATAGTCGGTGAGAGCGCCTGCAATGAAATCCTTGAGCCGCGCATGCGCACCGTCTTCTCCGGGTTCCCATGTTTTCGCCAACCCTCCCGACCAGTCGGGCTTCACGGGCAACAGGCGCCAATCCGCAATGGTATCGGATTTGACTGATCGCGGCGGCGCGCCGAGCTGTTTCGGAGCTGCCAACGGTCGAGGTGCGGTAAAGTCGCGACGGAAGGCCCGCCAGAAGGGCGTGAAAACCTGATAGGCCTTCCCCGATGCCGTGCGCAGTTCTTCCGGCTCTCGCAGGAGACGGCCACCGTATCGCTTGAAGGCGATACCGCCGTCATCGAAGAGGGCTTTCAAGCGGACTTCGAGCTCCGTCGACGACGGTTCGTAACCGCGCATGAAGTGAATGGCCATTGCCCCGGTCTCTTCCACAATGCGTCTGAGTTCGGCTGCGGTATCGCCTCGGCGCAGAATCAGCCGACCGCCGCGATGCGCGATATCGCGGCTCAACGCTTCGAGGCTTTTCGCTAGCCACCACCGCGACGCTCCGCCGAGCTTCCAGCGCCCAGCTGCCTTTTCGTCGAGGATGTAAACGGGAAAAACCGGCGCCCCGGTTCTGGCAGCAGCCGAAAGCGCCGGATGATCTTGCAGCCGAAGATCGCTCCGGAACCACACGATGATTGGACTCGAGCTCATGCGACCCGCTGCAAGGGCGCCTTCGACGCCGGCGCCTCAAAAATCAATTGCCAAACAGGAATTCGAACAGCGATTTCGGTTTACGTCGGCGTTGCTGGCGGTCTGATCTCGACGTCCCATCGAGGCCATACGGTTGACCGCGATTTCCGACAACCGCAACATTCTGCCGATGCAGTTGGTACTGATCCGTAACACCATCGACGCTCGCAATCTGGAGAGTGTCGCCATCCCAGGTCCACGTCGCGACGCGGCTTCCTTGCCGACTGGGCTCGATCGCAATGACTTTCGCCGCTCCAATATCGATAATTGCAGCGAGTTCCGTGTCTTCCAAGCCGTTTTTCCCCGGCACGCGCCCACCGGAAAAACGCAAGACCCCATAACCCGCGTAAGGAGACTTCTGAACCTCCCACGCCAGCAGTTTCGGCAGCCCTTCGCCCGTCATCTCGAGTGGAACCCGAAGTTCCCGATAGTCGTCGCTCGTCGCGAAATAGTCCGTTCCATGCAGCACGACGTGCCATCTATCGATGTCGAGCGAAGGCTGCGGATTGTCATCCACGTCATCCGGCGAGGCTCCCAAACGCTTCAGGGCGTCCGACGCGAATTGCCAGCTCGGCTTCAGTTGGAGAACATGGCGGAGATCCGCAATCGCGGTATCGGCCTGACCGTTGGCTTCTTCGATTTCGCCACGCGCCCATAGCGCCTCAGGCGAATTGGCATCGAGCTTGAGCGCCGTTTCGACGTCCTTGGAGCCGATATCGGGCTGATCGTCCTGCTTGTAGACGTAGGCGCGAAACGCGAAAGCAACCGGCGAACGCGGGTCGAGCGCGATCGCACGATTGAGGTCGGAATAGGCGTCGTCCGAAGCCTCGGCCATGCCGTTCGCAAGCCCCCGCCCCTCGTAGGCCGGGCTCGACTTCGGATCGAGTTCGATGGCGTGAGAAAAATCCTTGATCGCCGATGCCGCGTTTCCGTCGAGAAGATAGGCATATCCACGAACGACATAGAGTTCGCTGTTGTTGGCGTCGAACGCGATCGCCCGAGAAAGATCTTCAATCGCCTCGTCGCGCTGATCGACAGCCATGCGCGCCTCAGCACGATTGCGGTATGCGGACGCAAAGCGCGCGTCGGCGCTCACGGCACGCGAAAAATCGCGGATAGCGGCGTGCGGCTTTCCGACCGCGAGATAGGCGAGACCACGACCTGAGAGTGGAGGCGCGCTTGCCGGCATCAGCTCGATCGCCTTGGTGAAATCGGCAATCGCGGCCTGAGGCTTGCCGAGCTTCATCCTGACATTGGCGCGGTTGGAATAGGCCGCGGCGTAACTTGGTGCCAAGACGAGGGCGCGGTCGAAGTCTTTGGTCGCTTCCCCAAGCTGCCCCAGCGCCAACAGCAGATTGCCCCTGTTGTTGTAGGCAACCGGATATTCGGGAAAGAGTTCGACGGCGTGATTGTAGTCCTCAAGCGCCAGCTTGGTTTCGCCGAGCCGTACGTTTGCCACGCCGCGGTCATTCAGGATGGCCGCACGCCTGTCGTTGGGAAGTCCCGTGTCTTTGAGGGCCGCGGTATAAGTTGCAACAGCCTGCGCAACGTCGCCGCGAATGAGCTGCGCGGCACCTTCCTCGACCTGCGAGGGCGCGGCGACGGCATCGGTCGCGAACGCAAGCACCGCCGCGAAGAGCGAAACCATGAGAAGGCATGCCGACACCGCCCGAAAGCTCTTCATTTTCGAAGCCAAACCCTCTTCGGCCCGCCAGAATCACAATTCATAATCCACCGGACATTATCGTGCCATTGTGGCCCGGCGACGGGCAACCGCCAAATCCGGTCGCGGCGGACCGCCCTGTTGACGCATAGGTAAAGCCATCCTAGGCCTGGATCAGTTTGCTTCGGAAACCGGCGCATGAACCTTTGGTTCAGACTGATGTGGGTCCTGCTGACGGCGCGCCGCCGCGGGCATCTCGCCCTGCCCGGCGACGCCTCCGTTCTGTCCTTTCGTGTCTGGCCCCACGACCTCGACCTCTCCGTCCACATGAACAACGGCCGCTATCTGACACTGATGGATCTCGGGCGCCTCGATATCCTGGTGCGATCGGGTCTCTGGCGCGAAGTCTTGCGCCACCGATGGACTCCGATCGCGAGTGCCATAACCGTTCGCTTTCAGCGCGAGTTGCGGCCGTTCCAAAAGTTCAGGCTCGAAACGCGGTTGCTTTGCTGGGACGCAAACCTTGTCGTGATGGAACAGATATTCGTCATCGACGGCGGACCGCGCGATGGGCAAGCTGCGGCGCGCGCGCTCTTCAAAGGCGGTGTCTATGACCGCAAGGAAAAGAAGTTTGTCGAGATCGCGCGGCTGATGGCCCTTCTCGGTGTCTCGGAAGTCAGCCCGCCGGCGTCCCCCGAGGTCGAAGCCTTTTTACACGCCGAAGACCAACTCAAACAGGTCGGGAGATCAACCTCCCAGCTTGGAGCTTAGCTTCCGCGCATCAGGATTTCGATCGAAAGAGACGCTGAAGAACCTCGGGCAAAGCGTCGGGTAAATCTTCGGCGATCAGACCGACCCCGAACTTTTCCGCAGCCGCGCCGTGCAGCCAGACCGCGGCGGCTGCCGCTTCGAAAGGCGGCATATGCTGCGCCAGAAGTCCGGTGACGAAACCACTAAGGACGTCTCCCGACCCGGCGGTCGCGAGCCAAGCTGGCGCGTTCGAGTTGATGACCGCGCCGCCGTCGGGCGACGCAATGACCGTATCCGCGCCTTTCAGAACGACAACGGCGCCCGAAAGTCTGGCCGCCTCCCGCGTTCGGTCGACTTTCGAACCGGCCAGTTCACCAAATAAGCGTTTGAACTCACCCTCATGCGGCGTCATCATGACAGGCTGTTGCCGCTTCTTGATTGCGGCGAACAAGGTCTCGGGTCGATGCGAGCCCTCGCCGTTGCGAGCAAGAAAGCCCATGCCTCCTTCCGTCCGCATCTTGTCACCCGGCTCGGCGAAAGAGGTGAGCGCGTCGGCGTCGAGAACGACCGAGGCCGACGATTTCAGGATGGCCAGGACATCAGCCGCGGTTTCCGGTCCAACGGCAGCGCCGGGACCGATCAGCACGGCATTTCTCCGGACATCGCTGAGAAATTCGGAAAGCGCCGCAGCACCCGTGACCGAGCGCACCATGATCGACGTGATCTGCGTCGCGATGATCGCGGTGGCGGTGGCGTTGCCGACGAGCGTGACGAGCCCGGCTCCAATCCTCAACGCGCCTCGTGCCCCGAGCCGCGCCGCGCCGGTCTGCAAGGCCGGCCCCGATACGACGACCGCGTGACCCCGGCTATACTTATGGCCGCCCATCCGAGGCCAGTTGAAATGTCTGATCCACAGCGACGGATCATTCTCATGCACCGCCGGCTTCAACGTTTCGAGAACCTGCTCCGGAATGCCGATATCGGCCACGATGATCTCGCCGCAAAGCTGCCTGCCGGGCATCAGGACGTGCCCCGGCTTTTTCCGGAAGAACGTAACCGTTCGCCGGGCCTCGATAGCGACACCGCGAACCTCGCCGCTAGTGCCATCGAGGCCGCTCGGAACGTCGACCGCCAGAACCGGCAGCCCGCTTGCATTGACTGCCGTGACCAGCTCGGCGGCCTGGCCCTCCAGAGGCCGCGAAAGCCCGGCGCCGAACAGCGCGTCGATCACCAGATGCATGCTTTGGAGAGCGTCCGGCGACGCCGCCCGAATAGGCAACGGCCAGCGCCGCGCCATCTCCGCGGCATCGCCCTTGAGAGACGACTTCTCACCGAGAAGGAAGACGCGGACATCAAAGCCCCGCTCGCGTAGATACCGGGCGGCGACAAAGCCATCGCCGCCGTTGTTCCCAGGGCCGCAGAGCACCGCGACGCGCCGGTCGGGGCCCCAAACCATATCGGCGGCCGCATCCGCAACCGCCTTGCCGGCATGCTCCATGAGTTCGAGTGTCGGAACGCCCGCCTGGGCCGCCAAGCGGTCCGCCTCGCCCGCCTCCGACGTCGTCAGCAGTTCATTCATATCGGATACCCGTATCCCATCCGTTCTTCGACTTTCGGACAACTGCCTGCAAATTCAGCGATCGAGCGCCGATCGCCGGATTTCCAGAAAAGACGGCCCAAAAATTATGCAACGCGCTCCAATTTAAGGCTTATTAATCGGGCCGCGACCGTCTAAGAAGCCGTCACGACACGCTAAGCCAATGACATATGTGATATTTCTCGCGAACGTCACAGGTGGCACGGCCTCTGCTAGCCTTTGGGCCACTGGGCAGGCGTGGGTTACAACCGACATGCTGTCCAAGATTTAAGGGGCGAAAATGAAAAAGATTGAAGCGATTATAAAGCCCTTCAAGCTCGATGAAGTAAAAGAAGCGCTACAAGAAATCGGCTTGCAAGGCATCACCGTCATCGAGGCGAAGGGTTTCGGGCGCCAGAAAGGCCACACCGAGCTTTATCGGGGGGCTGAGTACGTCGTCGACTTCCTGCCGAAGGTGAAGATCGAAGTTGTTTTGAGCGACGACATGCTGGACAAGGCCATCGAGTCCATTCAAAAGGCCGCGAAGACGGGCCGGATCGGTGACGGTAAGATCTTTATCTCGTCAATCGAAGACGCTATTCGGATCCGCACCGGTGAATCCGGTCGCGATGCCATCTGACAAAAAAGCGTTCTAAAAAAAACACGACCACGCTTGAACCGGCCGACTTGGCCAAAGGATTTGGCACGCGTGAGTTGTAACGGAATGCCTAGACAGGGGAGTGTCTATGAAAAACGCGAGTGACGTCCTGAAATTCATCAAGGACAAAGAAGCCAAGTTCGTGGATTTCCAATTCACGGACACCAAAGGCAAGATGCAGCACGTCACCGCCGACGTCAGTTGCGTCGACGAAGGCGTATTCTCCGACGGCTACGCCTTCGACGGATCTTCGATCGCTGGGTGGAAATCGATCGAAGCCTCGGACATGACATTAATGCCCGATCCAGCCACGGCCCACATCGATCCATTCTTTGCTCAGACGACCGTCGCCATCTTCTGCGACGTTCTCGAGCCCTCGACCGGCCAGCCCTACGAACGCGACCCCCGCTCGATCGCCAAGAAGGCCGAAGCCTACATGATGTCGCTCGGCATCGGCGACAAAGTCTACTTCGGCCCGGAAGCCGAATTCTTCATCTTCGACGATGTCCGCTTCGAAACCGATATGTACTCCGTCGGCTATCAGGTCGACTCGAGCGAGCTGCCGTCGAACTCGGGCGCTATCGTCGAGTCGGGCAACCTCGGCCACCGCCCGCGCGTAAAGGGCGGGTATTTCCCTGTGCCGCCGATCGACAGCGCGCAGGATATTCGCTCGGAAATGCTTTCGGTTCTCTCGGAGATGGGCGTCTCCGTCGAAAAGCATCACCATGAAGTTGCGGCCGCTCAGCACGAGCTCGGCATGAAGTTCGGCCCCATGATCACGATGGCCGATCATCTCCAGATCTATAAGTACGTCGTGCACAACGTTGCCCAAGCCTACGGCAAGACGGCAACGTTCATGCCGAAGCCGATCTTCGGCGACAACGGCTCGGGCATGCACGTCCACCAGTCGATCTGGAAGGGTGGCCAGCCGATGTTTGCCGGCGACAAGTACGCCGACCTTTCGCAGATGTGCCTCAACTACATCGGCGGTATCCTGAAGCACGCCAAGGCCATCAACGCCTTCACCAACCCGCTGACGAACTCCTACAAGCGCTTGGTGCCGGGCTTCGAAGCGCCCGTGCTGCTCGCCTACTCGGCCCGCAACCGCTCGGCGTCGTGCCGCATTCCCCACGTCTCGAGCCCGAAGGCGAAACGCATCGAGATCCGTTTCCCGGATCCCGGCGCGAACCCCTATTTCGCGTTCACGGCGATGCTGATGGCCGGCCTCGACGGCATTCAGAACAAGATCGATCCCGGCCCGGCAATGGACAAGAACCTTTACGATCTGCCGCCGGCAGAGCTCGCGAAGATTCCGACCGTTTCCGGTTCGCTCCGCGAGGCGCTCGACAGCCTCGATAAGGACCGCGAGTTCCTGAAGGCCGGCGGCGTCATGAACGACGATATGATCGACGCTTATATCGCCCTGCGCATGGAAGAGAACATGCGCTACGAGATGACCCCGCATCCGGTCGAGTACGACATGTACTATTCGGTCTGACGACCGAGCGAGCTGGAAATTAATCTGAGGCGGTCCGCGAGGGCCGCCTCTTTTATTTTTGGCTTAGTAAAAGACCAGCACACCAGCGCAAATCGCGATGAGCGAATAATAGAAAAACTTCTGCTCGCGGACCATAAGCCACGTCACCGTGCGGCGCGGAATGTCCGCCCAGTCGCAGCGGACAATGGCGCCAAGGATCAACCCAAGCGCCAAACCGATCGTCAGCGATCCAAATTGCAGGTTCTCGGTCAGGGAGCGCACGCTATCCGGCACATGCGCGGACAGCCACGGCATCGCTGCAAAAACAGCGGCCGCCGCCATGACGCCGAAGGCCAGAACGGAAAAAAAAGATAGGACGGATCGCACGAACATGCGCAACCTCGCAAACAAGCGTTACTGAAGCTTGCGCGAGACTAGCGGAAGGACGCAAACAAACAATTAACCATGATCGCAGTGCCCGCAGACTTTAACGACGTTGGCCGCGCCGCTCCTTGAACTCCAGCCCGATCAGCAACGCCCCTGCGATGGCCATAACAGCAATCACGATCACAACGAAGCCGCGGATCGGATGGTCGGTCATGGCAATGCCCGCAAAGATCGGTCCGACGAGAGCGCCGCACTGATACATGACGATGTAGGCCGCGTTCACCGCCGCAAGGTCGCCCTCCCCGTCCCGCTCGCCGATGGTCGCCAGACCCAGCGCATAAAAGCCGAGAATGACGCCGCCGATCAGAAAGGCGGTCACGATTGCAGCAATCGTATTCTGCAAGGCAAGCGGCAGCGCCAGGGCCAGCAAGATAAAGATGCCGATCGACGAGATTGTCAGGACGAAGCGGGACATCTTGTCTGACAGCCAACCAAGCGGAAACTGCAGCGCGACACCGCCGATGGTCGTGATCGTGACCAACGCGAGGGCTGCATCTTGGGCCCAGCCCGCCGCCAAAGCCACGTTCGGAATGAGCGACAATATCGTAACTTCCGAGAAGCCACCGATAAATCCGGAAACCATCACGCTCGGAGCCGACAAGAACGCCGAGACGACGTTATGCGCGTCGTCGTGAATGAAATCCGGTGCCAGCTTTCGCCCAAATACGATCGGCAATCCTGATATGATCGTGAGCACCGCTCCGGCAATGAATGGCCCCGGACCGACTAGGCCGAGCACCTGCAGAAAGATCGGTCCGATCGCATAGCCAGAGAAGAAGCCGATGGCGTAGATCGCGATCACGCGCCCGCGCGTCTCCTCCTGCGAAACGGAATTGATCCACGTTTCGCCCGCCAGCCAAGGAACGGCAAAGCCGGCACTCATAATGAGCCGAATGGCGATCCAGGCCCAGGGCGATTGAAAGAGACCGAGCGCAAGAAAGCCCAACGCGCCGATAATGCATCCGCTCGCGATGGCAGTCACCGGACCGATCTTGGTGATAAGTCGCGGCGCGATCGGAAGGACCAACAGAATGGCGAGACCCGGCACGGCCCCGGCCAAGCCGATCATCCAGCTCGGCTGTCCCCAGAGTTCGAACGTCAACGCCGTCAGCGGAAAACCCACGCCGAACGAGATCCCGACGCCGAATGACGTAGAGATGATCGCAGCAAGGCTTAATATCCTTTCGCGCGAGCTGAACTCGCGTTCCGTGATGGCTGACATGCCCATTCCCACATTTCAACAGTGTTGGAATAAACCTTGACTTCCGCGTCTGCAAGAGCAATTTCAACAATGATGAAAAGCAGACACACCCGCGGGCAAAGAGGGCTGGTCGAAGCGGATCTGGTCGAAGCGACGCTCATGGAAATCGAGCGCGGCGGCCTGGAGGGATTCAGTCTGCGCTGCGCCGCCCGGGCGATCGGCTGCGACGTCGCGACATTGAGCTACCGCTTCGGATCCAAGGAAGGCTTGGAGCGTGCAGTCGCAGATAGGCTGCAAGGAAGCGTCGAAATGCCGAAGCGCCATCTAAAATGGCAGACGCGCTTTATCGGGATGGCGAAGTCCTACCGCAAAATCGCGCAGCAATATCCGAACGCTTTCCCTCTGTTTCTGCGGTTTTGGACCAGCGGTCCGCAGGATCTGCAAATGGCTGAAGAATGTTATCAAATGCTCGTCGACGCCGGTCTGCCTGATGCAGACATTCCGGCGGTAAGCTTTGCGACCTATGCAGCGATCCTCGGTGTCTGCGCTGGCGAGATCGGAGGCCTACTGATTAAGCCGAGCCCTGAGATGTTGAGCGAAGTCGAAGGACAGAGCGGCTTGCCTCTTACGAAAAAGCTCCTGCCGATTTTCGCTCGCCTCAAGGATGACGACGTGTTCGACGCCGCGATCGCCAATCTCGTTGCAGGCATCGAGGCCCAAGTCACAAAGCAGCAGCCGCTGCCGTCTGCGTAAAGCCGGGGCCTTCGCCGTCACGCATCAGCGTGCGTGAGCACACCGGAAAGTGCGGCGGCGAAAATGTCGAGGTCTTCCGCGCGGCCGCAAGAAACCCGGATGAAATGATCCAATCCTTGCGCGACCGGCTTCCGAACGAAGACATCTCTTTCAAGAAGACCGTGTAAGACCCGCGTCGCGAATGCTCCGTCGGCGCCGCAGTCGATGGCAACGAAACTGGCCGCGGACTCGAGCGGCACGAGCCCGTTCTCCCGCGCAATAGCCGCGATCCGGTCGCGCGCAGCCGAAATCTGCGCAACGGCACCATTGAGATAGTCCTGATCGGCAAGGGCCGCTTGCGCCCCGAGTTGCCCGACGCGATTGATCCCGTAGTGGTTGCGAACCTTGTCGAAGGCCTCGATCGTGCTCCGCTCGGCGATGGCATAGCCGATGCGGGCACCGGCGAGTCCGTAAGCTTTCGAAAAGGTGCGATAGCGAATAACCTGAGGGTTCGACACGTCGATCGCCGGGGCCGTGCCGACGGGCGCGGTATCGCAATAGGCTTCGTCGAGAATGAGCAACGTCTGCGGCGGCAGCGCCGAAATGAATGCGTTGACTTCATCCCCCGTCCACCACGTCCCCATCGGGCTGTTGGGATTGGAAACGTAGATCAGGCACGCCGACGTGGCTTTCGCCGTCTCGATCAGGCGCGGAACGTCTTCCCGGAACGCCCGCATCGGAACCGCATGAACTTTGCCCCCATGCGCCAGCACATGGAAGTTGAACGTCGGATAGGCCCCGTCGGTCGTGACGACGCCGCTGCCGGGAGACAGAAACAGCGAACATGTCAGGCCGAGCAGTCCATCGATGCCCTCGCCAACGATCACACAGTCGATCGGAATATCGTGATACCGGGCAATCGCCGCGCGCAGCTCGTAGTTCTCGGGATCTGAATACTTCCAATTGTCGGCTGCCACGTCGCGCATGACGGCGACGGCCTTCGGCGATGGCCCGAAGACGCTTTCGTTCGCCCCGAGGCGCGCCCGGAAGGGACGCCCGCGCGCACGCTCCATCGCCTCCGGCCCGACAAAAGGGACGAGCTGCGGCAAGGCCGCGACTATCGGAGTAAAGGGAGGACGGGACATAATGGCTCGAAGACGTTGCGTATTCAGATTAGTCCGAGGTCGGCGAGTTTCTTTCGCATGTCCGCGGGCATCAATGCGATCTGATCTGTCTTACCCGATTTAAGATCGGGTGGGGCATCTGCGGCATCGAGATAGCGCCATCCCTGGAAGGCTCGCCGCGTCGTCGGGCGCACCGGTATCAGCGGCGGCGCCAAAAGAAAGGTGCAGCACGCCGACCCGTCGTCCTTGGTTCCCTCTTCAAGACCGACAAGCCTTTGGCGAACGAGAATGACGCCGCGGATGACCCAATAGAGCGAGCCGCCGTCCAGCAGTTCGGCCTGGCGTTTCGGGGTCTGAAATGTTCGATGGTAGGCGCAATCGATGCCGTCGCGGCTCCTGCGCCGCCGGTGATCCGTCTGCCAAGCCGCAAGTTCCTCGATCGTGGTCACGCCGACGCAAAGCTTCACGAGGTTCAATGTCATGACCAGTGTTTTCGCATGAGGCGGAATGGCGGCGCAACCGGACTATCCACATCCCCTTAAGGCTTGGGAACGCAGCTCCCGGCATACTGGGCAAACAACGGCTGCCCGAAGAAGCCGAAATGCCGTGAGTGGACCGCCGGGTACTTCCCTGTCGCCGGGTCGCGATCATAGATCGTCGTGAGGTTCAAAAAACCCTCGTTGACGACCTCGATAAAGTGGTTGGCATTGATCGCTCTTACGATCTTGAGGCCATTCGCCGGTTTGCCCTGGAGAATAAGCGAGGCCGTCTGACGGTCGAGGTCGATGTGGGCGATTTCAAAGGTGAGGTCGACCGCCGGAGAAGACTGATATTTCCCTGCATTGTAAGTCCAGGAATACCCTTGATTGAAATCGCAGACGAAATGCTTCGGAAAATCCTCCTGAGCCGACGCAGCCCCGCTCCCAAGGAGTGCGACGATAAGAACAAGTCCGGTCCGGAAATTTATCATCGCAATGACCTGCTTCGCAGAAAGAATATTTCGAGCGGCGCCTCGAAACGCGCGCGGCCGAGGCAACACGACGATGACCATCCACGTCAATGCCCTACGTCGTCCCGGTGTACTTGGAGTGTACCTGGAGTTTGCCTTGAGCCTGCCCCGGAAATGTTATGAGCATAGAGCTTAACCATTGTTGCGAGCCACGATGCGATCTTTTGCTCTTCCCCTCCTCCTTTGCCTTGCCGTTGCCATGCCGTCGGCCGCCGACGCCAAGAAAAAGCATCAGGCGGACACACCGGACAGCAAGCTGTCCTGCAAGCAGATCACCGGTCGCATGCAGGTGCACATCATGGAGCTGCGCGGGTACAGCAGTAGAAAGCAAGCTTCCGCTCTGTCACGGGGCATTCAATCTGGCCTTGCGGCAACGTTTGGAAACCTCTCGCACGGTGTCGACCCCCAAGGCGATTACGCCGCCGACATCAAAGAGCTCCACGCTTCCAACCAGCGCCTAGTGGAAAAGGGCTGCAAAAGCTACGATCTCGACGCCGAACTCAATAAGAACGAGATCGATGACGTCCCTGCGCCGACGATCCCAGCGCCGAAGAAGAAGAAAACGCCGGCAGCCTCTCCGAGCCCGGCCCAGTAACTTGTTATCGGCCCAAGTCGCATCTGGGCTGACCGCGACGGCGTTTGGCTATAAAATGGCCAAATGACAGATACTTCGCCTCCGCGCGCAGCGACGACGTTCCCTTGGCCGCCCGTACTGTTCGCGGCGACCATCGCCGTGGCGTGGCTGCTGACAGTCGTTGCCCCCCTGCCATGGCCCGGCCTCGACGACACGGTCGCGCATTCGATCGGCATCGCCTTCGGAATTTTCGGCCTTTTGCTGATTGCCTCCGCGTTCGGAACGCTCGTCATGCATCGCACCACATACCTGCCGAACCGGGTCTCGACAAAGCTCGTCACGACAGGACCGTACTGGAGGTTTCGCAACCCAATTTACCTCGGCGAAGCCCTCCTGCTCCTCTATGGAGCCGAAATGACCCAATCGATCTGGTTCGTTGGTACTGCTTTGGTTTTTGGTTTTCTCGTCACCGTACTGCAGATCATTCCGGAGGAACGCCATCTCGAAGAGACCTTCGGCGACGAATATCTCACCTATAAAGCGCGCTCGCGGCGCTGGATTTGATATCTGATCGTCATGAGCACCGACTATGCCGAAATGGAACGGGAGTTTATTGCCGGCCTCCCCGAAGACACGGGCCGGGATCTTGCAGCCTGGATGACGGCAATTTCCGAGAGCGGACACGCGGGACGCAACGACATCATCGACTGGCTTCGCCACCAAGGCTTCCAATTCTCCTGGGCATCCTGGCTCGAACGCATCCATCATAACGGCGGCCGGCTCATCTACGCCGACGGTGCGCCTGGCCAGCCGCGGACCCCGATCCGCCGAGCGTCCGTCAGAGACGCGGACGACGTTCCTCCCACCCGCGAGCGGCCCGCAGCCCGACCGTCACCGGCAATGGCGGCCACCGGCGACATTCAAAATCTGTTGAGCGAAGCCAAAGGGTTACGCCCGCTCGCCGAGCACATCTTGCGCGAAATCGGCCGTGCCGTGCCCGCGACCGAATTCGTGGTTATGGGACCGATCGTTGCGATGTCCGCGCCTAAACCCTTTGCGGCACTCCACCCGGCCCCCAAAAAGCTTCGCCTTTACGCGAACTTCGGGCCCGCCGGTGCCAGTCGCAGCAAACCGGCCGAAGCGATCAACAAGGGCTCGCCCCCATTTGCCGAGATGCTCGTTCTCGACGATGCTCGCAGCATCGACGAAGACTTCCGGCGCCTGATCCGCGCCGCGGCGGCGCGATAACCTTGCGATAACGCGCTCCCACTTAGATTGCATGCACCACGATATACCGGCACCATTGATTTGCCGGAATTTTCGTCGCCATTGTCGCCTGGAGGCGCCCATGTCGGTTGAGCGAAGGCCCACAGCGGCCCGTTACCTTGCGATTGTCGTGATGCTTGGCGTGTCGAGCGGCGCCCATGCCCAGGCGGCAAAACGCGATGCCATCTCCGATTGGCTGAGATCGATCGAAGGCAAGACCGCGGCGGACAGCGCGGCGAACGCCCTCGACCCGACCAAAAAACCGTCGAAACCTGACGACGCAGCCGCCAAGGCGGCGATCGCCGATCCCCGTGATGGCGATCCGCAATACGAGCAGGCCAAAGCCTTGATGGCCGCGATCGACACGATTTTGCGCGACGCCGCCGACACCCGCGCCGGCGAAAATAAATTGCCGAGCCGCGACGACTACATCATCCCGCCCTTCTGGAAGGAGACGCGCGAAGATCGCAACGTCAAGGTTCGCAACCTTCTCGATGCAGCGCTTGCCATTGTCACGAACACTCCGGTCGTCGAAGTTCAAAAGAGGGTCGAGCTTCTTCGCCACAACATTCGCGAGCTCGAGGACGCCAACGTCAAGCTCAAGGAAAAGCAGCTCGTCGCACCAAAGGACGCGACCTTTCCGGGAATTCTGACGGACACTGTCTCCTCGATCGGAGATCAGATTGCCGAGAACAACAAGAAGATCGAGGCAAACCACGCCGAGATCAAAACCTCTAAGGCTGAGATCGCCGCATCCTTGAAGACGGCCGGCGTCGAACTCTCTCAGGAGCAGGTCGATCTTCTCTTGGATAGCGTTCTTTCCGGTGACCTCGTCCGTCTCGTCGCCGTTTTCAACGCCGCGAAGCTGATCGATGGGCAACTCGCCAAACTCATCGGCTCGACGGGCGACAACATGGAAGCGGCTCGACGCTATTTCGCGATGCACGCCGCACTCTTTGCCATGCTGGTTCAGGCTCAGGATGCAACGATCGCCAAAATCGACACGCAATACCTACCGAAACTCGATGCCATCATTGCCGACATCGCCTCGACCCGCGAACGCACGAAAAATCTCCTGAAAGCGGACAACCGCCCGGACCAAAAACGCGCCCTCGAATCAAACCGCGACAGCCAAAAGGTCGCCAGCGAAGCCGCCAAAGCATACCGCCGCTATCTGCAACAACAACGCGAACAGATCGCCGGCGCCCGCTTAAAGGCTACGCACGACTTGAAAATCGCCGACAACACCTACGAGACGGTCGAGGCGAGCGTTCAGCTCCGAAATTTGATTCGCGAGAGCTCGACTTCGTTCGAAGCCATCCAAAAGCTCGAAGCCCCAAGCTTCGAGCAAATCTTCAAGAACGACGAGTTGCGTAGAGAATTCGAAGATTTGACCAGAAAACTTGACGTTCCCGCGAGCTGATTGTGCGCCTGTGACATCTGCGCGAGGCTTCTGTTTCCTTGCCGCATCGACTATGTTTCCGCTCGGACTATTACCGTAGTCCGATGAACAGGTTTTCAATGGTGCTTTCGGGACGAATTAGAGAGAGCGCGGCAGCGACCAAAACGTTCGGCTCGCTGCGGATCGATCGCCGTGTGTTGTCGACACCGACGCGCACGATCGCCATCGCCAACATCGCGACGGTGAGCACGGGCACGCATGTCGCGCACAGGCCGACCGCGATCTATTGGCTCCTCACACTCCTCTTCGTCCTGATGTCTTTGGGCTCAATGCGACCGGACTTCACGTGGGGACCGCTGGCACCCACAGGCGGGACGGTGCTCCTCGGCTTCCTTGCAGTGGTCTTCGCCGGCCTCGCCCTTCGTCCGGAAGACAAGACGCACTATCTGCTGATCTCATCGACGGATGGCGTGCTCTCTCGATTTACGGCTCCGGATCGCTCCATTCTCGAGGAAGTCCGCACCATTCTGACCGAAAAGATCAACCGTAACGACGAGTCGATGACGTTCAACGTCAACTTCGACAGAGGCCAAATCGAAAATCTTGCAGCCCATGGTGGCAACGGCCAACCCGCGGCTCTCCCTGCACCCGGCCACGACCACGGTGCGCAGCATCAGGGTCAGCCTGTCCGGCCCGGCGCCATCAATGCTCCAGCGGACCGCGCTCCGCAAACGACCGGACCTCGCCTGCGGACCAATCCCGCCGAGAACACAGGGCCGCCCACTCGTCCCCAACGCGCTCAGCCTTCGCTATCCTCGGCCCTGAACGGCGCAGCGGCAGCACCCAATTCGGTCCCCGAGGCCTTCGTCGACTATAGCGGCGTTCTTCCCGCGATTGTCGAAATGCATCGCTTCTATGCGCGCCAGGCCGGCACGCAACATCTGGAACAACGACTGTCGGAACTTGAGCTGCTGATGCGTGCGGGAACGCCAACGACCTCGCAGAAAACCAGGCTCCGCGAACTATCGGGCGAGATGTCACAAATCCTCGGAGCCTATCCGCAAGCCGTCGAACTTTTCGACCACATCACCGGCCTCGTCTGACAAAACATCATCGCCGATACTGCACGAACTCCGAAAGGGTGCCGACCCGATCGTAGAGCTTTCTCGCCGTCACATTGCTCTCTTGCGTCGCCCAATAGGTTCTGTCGGCACCGCGGCGGTCCGCCTCGGCATAGGTCGCGTCGATCAGCGCTCGCCCGACGCCGAGCCCCCGGGCCGCGGGCGCGACGAAGAGATCCTCAAGATAGCAATACCACTTCGTCGACCACGTCGAGCGATGAAAGACCAGAGCCGCAATGCCGACAGCCCGGCCCTCCTCATCGACGGCGATGAGCGCCATCATATTGTCCTCCTGATTGAGAAGGCGGCGCCAGGTCTGGGCAATGGTGTCATCAGGCACGCTGGCCTTATAGAAGACGATGTACTCGTGAAAGAGCTTGAGCCAAGCTTCTTCATCGCTCGCCGTCACGTTCCTGACAGTCACCATCACTCACCTCCTCAAACGACGGCAAGGTGCTATCACGCATTTCACCTGCCGTGTCAGCACGCCGCTCCCTCGACCCCTTTTCGCATCCATTTTGTCAGCAATCATTCATATTGCGGCGTTCGTCGGCAAACCCACCCCCGGTTATGTCTTCGATTAACCTCAAAGAACGCGGCTATTGAGTAACAGCCCAATAGAGGAACAGCTCTGTCGAATTGCCGTTGCTTGAACATTCATATCCGCCTCCGTAAAAGTCCGGCCGGGTTCCCGGCACGAAGCGAGACAAATGCGGAAAGTCACCGTCTATATCCTGGCTTTGGCGTCCTTTGCGGCGCTCGCCATTCACGATCCGCTTGCGGCTGAGATCGAAGCGGGCGCCTCCGCCAATGCTGACGCCTGCATGGGCGACAAGACAAAACTCGGAGTGTCGCGCGTCGTCGAAATCGACACGACCGGTGGCGTCGATGTCGGTGGCGAGAAAGCCGACTCCAAGCATTTCCTCAACGACGGCGAAGTCGTTCTGACGTTCGACGACGGCCCGCTGAAATCGGATACCAGGCGCATCTTGAAGGCTCTCGCCGACCAATGCACCAAAGCGACGTTCTTCATGGTCGGGCAGATGGCGCTGGCCGATCCCGAGTTGGTCAAGGAAGTTGCGGCCGGGGGCAACACAGTCGGCTCGCACACGTGGTCTCACAAAAACCTGCGCGCCGTGTCGCTGGCCAAGGCCAAGCAAGAAATCGAAGCGGCGATTTCAACCGTCTCGCAAGCCAAGGGGACGCCCGTCGCCCCTCTATTCCGTTTTCCTTATCTGAGCGCGAACAAGCAGACCGAAGCTTATCTGAAAAGCCGGAACATCGGCGCGGTTTGGGTCGATATCGATTCCAAAGATTACCTGACCCACAGTCCGAAGGTTGTCGAGCAGCGCATTCTTGCGCAGCTCGCGAAGGAGAAAAAGGGCATCATTCTGATGCACGACATCCACGCCTGGACAGCTACACAGCTTCCTGACCTGCTCAAAGAGCTTCACGACCGCGGATATAAGATCGTCCACCTTGTTCCGAAGGGTCAGATCCAGACGATTGCGTCGTATGATACCGCGGCAGAAAAAGCCCTGGCCGCCAAGGCTGCCGTCAAAGCCGCCAATCCGATGGCCTCCCGCTCGATCGTGTGGCCGATGTCCCCCGCTCCCGCCGCCGAGACCAGCGTGTCGTCGGTAACCACTCGGCACAAGAGAACATCACGATACCGAAGGGTGGCGACGAAGCCGGCGATCGCCGAAGGCATCTCTGACGATTCCGCTCCGGTCAAAATACCCGTCGCAAAGTACAAGAGAGCAGCGAAACCCAAGGACGACTATTCACCTTGGCAGATGTTCAATTGATCTCGCGACCGACCATCCCCACGACGCCTTCTCTCTAAATTTGCTCCATATAGCGAATGCGCCGCCAAGGACTTCCCTGGCGGCGCATCGCAATCGCGAAACTCGCTCCGAAATTGGAGCCAAGAAGGCCGGATCAAGTTGCCGGTGTCGGCGCGGACATGGCAGGGGCATGGACGGCAATAGCGTCGCGCAGGGCCTGTTCTTTGGTGTGATCCAGCGACGTCTTGAGCACGACACCGCCCGTGCCCTTGATCGCTTCCAAGACTTTGTCTTCCGTCATCTTCTTGATTTCAACGAAAAGAGCCGCGCTCCCAGGCTGCAAGCTCTCGGAGAGGCCCTTCATGAAATCGTCGTTGATGCCGTAGTCGGCGAGCGCACCGCCAAGCGCGCCTGACGCAGCGCCGACCGCAGCACCCAGGAGCGGCATCAGGAAAATCATGCCCACCAACGTGCCCCAAAAGCCGCCCGAGAGGGCACCCGCCGCGGTCGTGTTGATCAGCTGGTTGAGCTTTACCTTGCCGTCCTCATGCTTGACCGCGATCACGGCGTCGCCGATCTCGATCAAATATTCCTTCTGAAGCTGGAATAGCTTCGTGCGCATTTCCTCGGCCTTCGCCTCGGTCGGATAAACGATGACAACGAGATCAGACATCGGGCTAACTCCACCTGTTGGTCCTGCGACCCTTTTCGGACGTCCCCGCGAGCTTGCCAACGAAATAGATCAAATCGACGAACGCCGGAGCGCGAGACGTCGAAAACCGGTAAACGCCCGGTGAGCCCCGTATGCGCTACGGAGCCCGTTTAGTGCGACGTAGGCCTTGAACCGCGAGCCCCCGTCCGCTTCTCGGTCATCAACTTGCGGAGCTTGGTCGCATCCCCCTGAAGGGTGATCCGCAAATAGGTCGGAAGGCCGCCATGGCCCTCTGCCCCGTCCGCGAATGCGCTTACGAAATCGCCGACCGTCAGCGGCCCTTCCAAGTGACGCGTGACGATATCATGATCTGGATAAACTGCCGCAGCGTCATCGACCGTCGATAACGCAGTAGCGCCCTCGGTGAAATTTGCATTACGCGGATTAAAACGTTGTCCCATAGCCATCACTCCTGATGCGCCCGCCGCCGCGAGCGATGCCTGTATTGGGTTGCAGACTAAAAGTTTTTTACGACTGTTTTCTTTCTCAAACGATCCTGAATTTCTTCGATTGCACGATAGTCCTCGTTTCACCCTTCGACAATTGCGCTGAAGGAACTGGCGCGTTTGCTTTCTGATTTTTAAGCCGTTGGACGGGTTCCGGAAAGCTTGCACTTGCCAAATTAGCGTCACCCCAGCCCCGGGAGCGGTGACGTCGAAGTTGCCCGGCTCCTCCGAAGAATTAGGAAAGACGATAATGGATGAGACCAACATGAACGCGCGGCAATATTCCGGTGCCGGACGCGTGATCGCAAACCACAAAGCAAAATTGGCGGCCTGCGCCGCATTCATCGCGATCATCGGCGCTGGTGCCGTGTTCGCGGCCGACAAGCCTGCACCGAACCCGTTGATGACGCCGGTCGTCGACCTCAGCACGTCCGACGCACCGCAGCAGGCGGTCCCGAGCTTTGCCAACCTTGTAGAGCGCGTGAAGCCGGCCGTCGTTTCGGTTTACGTCAAGGCGGAAGAAGTGGATCAAGTCTCGAATCCGTTCGGGCAAGGCCAGAACCCCTTCAAGGGGACGCCATTCGAAAACCTGCCCTTCCAGTTCGGCCCGCAATCGCAGAACGGGCACCCGCAAACCCATCTCATGCAGGCCCAGGGTTCGGGGTTCTTCATTTCTCCCGATGGCTATCTCATCACGAACAATCATGTCGTCGATCACGCCAAGAGCGTCGAAATCATGATGAGCAACGGCAAGCGTTATAAGGCTAAAGTCGCCGGCACCGATCCGAAGACAGACCTCGCGCTCCTGAAAGTCGAGGGCTCGACCGACTTCCCCTACGTCCGTCTTGCATCGAAGTCGCCGCGCATCGGCGACTGGGTCGTCGCGATGGGTAACCCGTTCGGTCTCGGTGGCACCGTCACCGCCGGCATCGTCTCGGCGAACGGCCGCGACATCGGCTCTGGCCCTTACGATGACTTCATCCAGATCGATGCACCGATCAACAAGGGCAACTCCGGCGGCCCGACCTTCAACCAGAACGGCGAGGTCGTCGGTGTGAACACCGCCATCTTCTCGCCCTCCGGCGGTTCGGTCGGCATCGCGTTCGATATCCCTGCCGAAACAGTAAAATACGTATCCCAGCAGCTCCGCTCCTCCGGTCACGTCACGCGCGGTTGGATCGGCGTTTCGATTCAGCCTGTAACAGCAGACATAGCCGATAGCCTGGGCCTCAAGCAGGCCAAGGGTGCGCTCGTCGACGAGCCACAGGATGGCGGACCGGCGTCTCGGGCGGGACTGAAGTCGCAGGACGTGATTGTTTCCGTCAATGATCATGAGATCAAGGACGGCCGCGATCTGGCCCGCACAATTGCCGCGGTCACGCCGGGGTCGCAAATCGCGATCGCCTACATCCGGAACGGCGAAAAGCACAACGTCGATCTGAAAGTCGGCCGATATCCCGATCACAAATCGGCTCAGAACGACAACAGCTCCGACAGCGACTTCAAGCTCGGCATGAACTCTTGCGCCCGCCGACCAGGTCGAAGGTGCTGGAAACCACGGTGCAGTCGTGATGAATGTCGATCCCGAAGGGACTGCCGCTGAAAAAGGTATCCAGCAGGGCGATGTCATTTTGTCGGTTGGCGGCAAATCCGTTTCCGGCCCTGGAGACGTGAAGAAAGCTCTGAGGGAAGCAAGGAACGCGAGCAAGCGGGCTGTCCTAATGCAGCTCAAGAACGCTCAGGGCGACCGCTTCGTCGCCGTACCGACACGCGAAGGCTAGTCGGAAGTCCAGAGAACACGATCGGCGGCAGGCATCAAAGTCTGTCGCCGTTCGCATGTTTCAGCGGGAACTCAAAAGAGGCCTGACGGCTGGCAGCAAAAAAACGATACTAAGGATGCGGCCGGTCGGCCCGGTCAATGATGCGCTTCGGAAGTGGTTCGTCCAAGCGCCTTGTCAATGCACTGGACCATAGCCCCGCCGTCGAACGGCTTGCTCAGGAAGCCCACCGCGCCTGCCTCGTTAACGCGCCGCATGACGCGTTCTTCCGGAAACGCCGTAATGAAAATGATCGGAAGATCGCGTCCTTGCGACAAAAGATAGGACTGCAGTTCAACGCCGGTCATGCCTGGCATGTTGACGTCCGTTATCAGGCAGGACGTCTCACCCACGCTGGCAGACTGCAAAAACTCTTCAGCCGAAGCGAACGTGCTCGCGCCGAACCCGAGCGATCTCACGAGGTTCTCGGTTGCCGCACGTACCGCCTCATCGTCATCAATGATGCTGATCAGGGGATTTCGCGACACTTCATAAATCCTTTATAGGTATTAACGCGGTCCATCCCGCTTTCCTTCCTCAAGGTGCCGCTTCCGGCGCGCAATTTAAATTATACGCTGGTTTGTAGCGACCAAACCCCCACCGAAACGCAGAGAATAACAAAAAAAGCGCGCCGGTGCGTTCGGGACCGGCGCGCTTGGAACGTCAGAACATCGTGGGGGGAGTACGGCCCCGGGGAACGGGGCTGGAGATGTTGCTGAAACGCCTTAACGCGAGTGCAAGTTAACAACGATGAAAGCGCCTCGGCACCTCCATAACCTGCAGACTGACGCCAAACCCCCAAAAGATATTCCCCCTTCGCACAATCGATTTCCGAAACGCACTTTCCGCGAACATCTCGCCGCGAACGCAGCCAACGGCCCCTATAGGTCTTGACGCACCACGCTCTAAACCGCGCCGTTCCGACAGCTATACCAAGGTATGTGCCGACCAATCTCACGATCTAGCATTGAAGACGCTCGTAGAATGGTAGGCACCGGCTCCGCTTGCGTACCGTCACTGCAAGATCGCCGGAGATCAATCGTTCTGCAACAGAGCGCTCCGAATTCACCGGCAAGTCTCAGTGCCCAATGAACCCGGAGGGTCTCACGCTATGTCGCTTCAATTGTCGTCAAGCTTCCACGGGAATGCAACGCAGCGGATTGAAACCGCACTCGCAACGTCGCCGACCGGCCTCAACGGCGGTCGATCCCGGTACGAAATTCCCGCCGCTACCGGATCGCTTGTCCTGGATCGCCTCGCCAAGGCTTTGGTCGAAGCAGGCGTCAATCCCGACAAGCTTGATCGCCGCTCAGAGGGCGACAAACGGCTCGCGATGGTGGCTCGCCTTTTTGAGCTGCCCGTTTCCACCGAAATGGCAACTGAGATACCCCTCAGAAGAGCAACTTCCGCATTGCCGAAGTGGCGCCTCAAGCGGGTGGTCGAATACGTTGAGATTCATATCTCGGAGCCGATCACACTGGCTGCACTCGCCGCGGCTGCCGGAATGAGTCGGATGTATTTCGCCAGCCAGTTCAAGGTTGCGACCGGACTGCGGCCCCACGACTACGTCCTGCACAAGCGGATCGAGCGAGCTCAGCATTTGCTCCTCACGACGCCCACGCCTCTCGTGGAAATCGCTTTGGGAGTCGGCTTCCAAACGCAGGCCCACTTCACGACCATCTTCAAGAAGATCGTTGGGAACACGCCTCTGAGGTGGCGCCGCGAACTGCAGGCCTGAGCGGAGCGGCCGCTCGGGTTGGCGTCGAGAAACGCACTTAAAGCGGCCCGCCGCTGGCGCACATAACTTCTTCCGGGGAACCCGCAGACGGCATAGAAACACCCAATGCCCGAACAATTCGTCAATCAAAATCTTTGCCTACGAACGAACCGCTCATTGGCAGCAACTTGAGCACTATTTTAGCAGCGTCTTGCGGCCAATTTTTTCAGGATGAAGTGGAAAAAACTGGATTCAAAGATGTCTGATCGAGATCTTATCTAGGCCGCGAAAGCGAATCACGTGCCCTTTTGCATATCGCTCCGAACATTCGGCAGGAGGCGCAATGGGGATACGATCGGCACTTGGTCTGAAACAAGCACGACTACCGCTCTGGCGACGCTCACAGAAATTTGGTGTACTGCATTTCGGATACGAAAACTTCTCCCCACTGAACCAAAGCCTGCGCGATTATGGTGCCTACGACGTCAACCTTGGCGACAACGCGCAGTCCATCGCCGGCCGCCTGCTCTTTAATGAACTCAATATCGACGATGACCGGATCATCAGCGTCAACCGCGATACATTGCCCGCATACGCGGGGCCGCCCTGTTCGCTGCTGATGAACGCCGTCTTCTTCAAATGGTGTTTTCCCCTGCCTCCTGCGATACGGCCTATTTTTGCAGGCTTTCAAGCGAGCGAAAATGTCATCCGAGAGAACATAGCGATCTTCAAACTGCATGAGCCGATAGGTTGTCGCGACACGGCAACAACGGAAATTATGCTGGCTCACGGAATAAGGGCTTTCACCACGGGATGTGTAACGCTAGCGCTGCCTCGCAGAGATCAAACCCCGGCAGAACATAAACTTCTCATTGTCTATGGAAAGGATTTCCCGTCCCAGGTTCTGCGATGCATTCCGCCCAAACTTCTCGACAACTGCGAACTCATCTACCATCGCTTTCCGGTCAGTGAGCATCCACTGTCGCCGAAATCTTGCCTTGCGGTCGAAGCATACGAAAAATCTCTGCTCGATCGGTACCGCCGCACCGCGACAGTCGTTTTAACGTCGCTCCATCATGTTGCGGCACCCTGTCTAGCAATGGGTATTCCCGTTATCGTTTGCCGCAAACAGATTGACAAGCGCTTCTCTTTCCTGCGGGAACTCATCCCGATCTACACACCTGAACAATTCGAGTCCATCGACTGGCGTCCGTCGCAGGTGGACGTCTCTCGCGTTCGAGAAAACTTCAAGACCGTATTAGCCGACGCTGTTAGGGAGACCGAGGGTGTGTGAGGGCGCCTCCGGGCACAATTCAAAGTAATCCGGCCCCAAACACATTGCGCGACTTCTGTCGAAAGCCGCGCAATCTTTTGTCGTCCAGGATCGAACGCACAGATAGCTTCGGTGCGCCTTCATCATGAGCCGAGCACGTGGTGTATACTGTCCAACGCACCAGAGAGGTCGTGATCGCCCAGCAGATTGCCAAGCGTATCTGAATGTCCGATCAGGTCCGTCACAGTCGACACTTCGCTGCCGCCTCCGAGCAAGGCACCGACCTGCCCGAGATCCGCGTGCGAAGCATCCTGGCCGGCGCCATCTGAAAGCCCGACACCGTTCGCAAGGCTGCTGATCTGACTAACAAGCGACTCGGTTCCGACGCCGTGACCGTAGGCGAGATTGTTTACGGCACCGCCTTTAGCGAAAACGTCGTCGTACGCGGAAACGACACCGCCAGTGAGCGAGCCCTGAGACATGTTGCTCGTCACATCGTCGACGACGCCGCTCTGACCCACGATGTTTCCGGTCAGGGTGTCGGGGCTGGTGGCTCCAGGCGAAACGCCGTCGAGCGTATCCGCCACGTTAGCAGGTAGGTCACCAAGAACGGACGGAACAACGTCAACAGCCGGGACCGTTCCCTCAGCGCCATTGAGCTGATGGACCAAAAACTCCAGTCCGGTCCCATAGCCGTCGCCGACGTTATTGACGATTCCGCCGTGGAGCAAAGTATCCTTGTAGACGTCCAAGATCGCTCCGGATGGCGAGCCATCGTGAAGATTGCTGACCAAATCCGGGACGATGCCGCTGACACCGATGACATCGCCAAGCGTCGTGTGGGGCGAACTTGCGCCAGGCGAGATGTTGTCGGCCAAATCCACAACGGTGCCGTTGAGTTGCCCGACCGATTCTCCAACCGGATCGAGGCCAGTGCTGATTGTGCTCACGCCGGGCAAACTGTCGACCGCAGGCAAATGTTCGGACAACGTGTTCTCTATGCCGAGACCAGCGCCAGCAAAAAGGTTCTGAAACTCCCCACCCGGTGCAACGACGTTATCATTTGTTGACTGCACGCCATCGCCGGCAGAACCATCACTTAAGGCGTGCGTCAGGTCATCGGATGTGCCGATCGTGCTTCCGATCAATGTTTTCTCATTTGTGGATCCTGGCAGGATGGATTCCGCCACGCTCCCGAGCAAGCTCGTGATGCTGGAAAAAGAAAATTGGTTTTGCAGAATACCCATGGTCGTCCTCTCCGCGATAAATACGAGAGCAGTTTGCTGGAATACAATCGAACCGCAAACTGTCGAAAAAGACAGCCAGCACCCGGTTGGTTAATTCGCCCTCAATATCCCGCCTCTGGCATTTTCCGTCGAACACCACGGCAAACAATCCATCAACGTATGTTTGATCATCTGCCGCTCTTGAGCTGCGGGCCGATTGGCGTAACCGGATCCAACGGGTCTAGTCCACAGCGGCGAAGTGCCGATCTGACGAAAAGCGAATTCGAATTTCTCTCCAACATTTGCAGTTTGAAAACTCGAATTCCAAGAAGTCATCGTCGCGCAAGCTCGAACACGTCGCGACGCACCTCGGCCTTGAACTTCGACGGTCGCCTCGGCATGGGCCGGTGCTCTGGCCATAGTTCTCCTTGGTGATCCGGACGTCGAAATCGGCGCTCGGGCGCGTGAGGATCGGACAGTGCAATCCTTGCTGATGTGCGAACGAGCGGCGCATCGCATGGCGCCTTATCCAGAGCCCGGTAAGCCGACGCAGAACGCGGTCGCGGAGAGTTCCAACGCCCGGTTGGGAGACGAACTCGTAAACGAAACGCTGGTCCATTCGCTCTGCGGGTCCCGGCGGCTGATCGAAGCTTGGCGGGCCGATTACGACCCACCATCACCAGCACTCCAAGCTCCGCTGGCTAACGCAGACAGACTCGACACGACATGTTCCCCATGCCGTCTTTCCATCAGAGTAGGCGCTTCGTCATCGTTGTTAGCGACGCCATCGTCCGCCTTGCACGCGGGCTCGAA
The DNA here is from genome assembly GCA_963789775.1 of uncultured Pseudomonadota bacterium. Classification (GTDB taxonomy): domain Bacteria; phylum Pseudomonadota; class Alphaproteobacteria; order Rhizobiales; family Hyphomicrobiaceae; genus Hyphomicrobium_B. Next base: position 645,430 of record CAWBLX010000005.1, on the reverse strand, counting down.
GCGCACATCCGGCTTCGCACGGCGGTTGCCGCTGTCCACGGCAAGCTGGAGAGCCCTCCATCGAGTACCGGAAGGGACTGCATCTTTGTCAATAACTTGCTGGCTTTCGTCTCTCGGCACCGGCGCCAGAGAAAGGCCGAGCAGCCCAAGAAACCGCACGCGCGCACGATTCACGGCAGCGATTGAGTGTTTCACACTCCTATCGGCTATCACTACGAAATCCGCAAAAGCTGCACGAGCGCAAGGAACGTCTTGCAGGAAAACGGAAGCAGCCAGCACAGGTGACGATCGGTTTTTATCGGACCTCGACGGCATTCATCGCGCGCCGCCCGAAGTTGAGGATTCTGATCCCGCTTCCGGTCCGCAGAACCATACCCGAACTCCTGTTCGGAGGCCGTCTGCTCTACCACCGGAAAGAGGCTATCGAACCGACGATATCGCCTACCCTTTCAGGGCTTTAGAAGCGATTGAACGCTCCGACTACTTTAGGTGCAGGTGAGAGGATCTTCCTCGAACCGGAGCCATTGCGCGCAGGGTTGGCAACTGCGCGCAAATAAAAATGGTGCGGTTGAGAGGACTCGAACCTCCACGCCGTTTCCAGCGTTACCACCTCAAGGTAGTGCGTCTACCAATTCCGCCACAACCGCAGTTCAGACCCTTGGATCTGGAGATCGCGAAGGGCGTCTGGCGCTGCCCAAATCCGCGAAGACGCCCACGTATCAGAGCGTCTCCCCGAACGCAAGCGGCAGATTGGCCGAAATGTTCCTTCCCCCGAAAGCGCAGGACTCACTCTATATATGCGCCAAGGCGAATAATGTGCCGCAAGGTTGACGGAGGCACTTTCGGGCCCGGACAGATTTCCCCGCGCGGTCACAGTCGAAGACGGTCAATTTTGAAAGCGCAGCCATCAAAAACGCCGATAACGGCCGCATCGCCCCCCGTCGATTGGGCGATCAGCAGCGGCTATGTCGATTACAAGTCGGCATTGAGGGTCATGAGCCGGCGCACGGCGGCAATCCGTGAGGGCAAAGCAAGGGAACTCGTTTGGCTCCTCGAACATCCCCCCCTCTACACGGCGGGAACGAGCGCGAAGGACGAAGACCTGCTCAATCCGAATGGGCTGCCCGTATTTCGCACCGCACGCGGCGGCCAGTTCACCTATCACGGGCCGGGCCAGCGCGTCGCGTACGTCATGCTTGATCTCGAAACGCGCGGTCGCGACATCCGCGAGTTCATCACCCGCCTTGAAATGTGGCTGATAGCTACGCTCGCGGAATTCAACGTGACGGGTGAAATCCGCCGCGACCGGGTCGGAATCTGGGTCAAGCGATCCACCCATCGCCATCAAGTCGAAGATAAAATCGCAGCCATCGGACTGCGCGTGAGCCGTTGGGTGTCGAGCCATGGCATAGCCCTCAACGTCGACCCCGATCTTTCCCGATTTCAAGGGATCGTCCCATGCGGGATTCGCGACCATGGCGTAACGAGCCTGGCCGACCTCGGCCTGCCGGTCTCGATGTACGACGTGGACGTCGCCCTCCGCGCCAGCTTTCAGAGGATTTTCGGTCCGACGAGGCGGGTCGATCCGGTGGAATTCGAAACGGAACTCCCGCGCGGCGCGCCCTGAACAGCGGCCAAAAGAAAAGGCGCCTGCATCCGAGGAGGATACAGGCGCCTAATATGCGTTGCCGCAATCTTCTCTCTACCTCAGTTTCTGGTCTCCGGAGATGCTGCCAACGGGCGGCGCGCCCCCTTTGCCTGGAGAATTGTAGTAGAGAAAACCCCCTTCGACCGAAACGCTTTCCGAACCGTTCAGTTCGTACTCATCATTCGCATTGTCGTTGAGGCGGATGATGCAGCTCTTCTGACAGACCCCGCCGACCACCTTACCTACTGGGAGAACTTCGTCTTGGGCAGACGAGCCCTCGGTGATCGTGAGCTTGACCTCTTTGTCACCTCGGTTGGTAATCGTGGCTGCTGAAACAGCCGAGGTCATAAGAAGAACTGCGATCGCGCTAGCCGCTAAAACCTGAGGGTCGAAACGGCCGCTCCTGCGATCACGGCAGAATGACATTACTTCTTCTTCTTGGCTGCCTTCTTGGCAGGGGCCTTCTTGACGGCTTTCTTTGCAGCTTTAGCCATTTTAGATCGTCCTTCCGTTTGACCGTTGACAGACGCACGTCTGTCGGCCCGACATGAGTCAGGCCAATTTCGACATTGATGAAATTCATGACAATGCACAAACGAAATTTGATGTTTGGTGATATCGGAAATTTCGATAGATGAGTTTGCTGCCTCATCGATGAGGATCTCACACGATGGACGTCAATCTCGCTCGTACATTTCTCGTCGTCGCCGAGACGGGAAGCTTTGTCGACACGGCGCGCAAGCTGAACATCACCCAATCCACCGTGTCGGCGCGAATCAAAGGCCTCGAAGATCTCCTCGGCCGTCCGCTTTTCACACGTTCAAAGTCGGGCGCGGAGCTGACGGGTGCCGGCGAGCTCTTTCAGAAGCACGCACTCGCCATGGTGCGCGTTTGGCAGCAGGCGCAGCTCCAAGTCTCTCTCGCCGACCAGCATCCCGAGCATGTTTCAGTTGGAGCACCATTGAGCCTCTGGAGCGGATTTTTGTTGAAGTGGGCAGCAGGATTACGCGTTCAAATCCCCGGAATCGCAGTGTCCGCCACCGCCGGAGCGTCACCCGTCTTGAGCCAGCGACTGATCGAAGGAACGCTCGATCTCGCGATTATGTACCGTCCCTCGCCGCCACCCGGCCTCACGATCGAGCACCTCTTCGACGAGGAATTCGTGCTCGTCTCATCCGCAAAGACGTCGGCGCGCCGCGGCGTTAACAATTATCTGCTCGTCGATTGGGGGATGGATTTCGTTCACGATCACGCCGCCGCCTTTCCGGAGCACGCGAACCCCGCGATCAGCCTCGATCTCGGCCCAATGGGGCTCGACTATCTTCTGGCGAATGAATGTTCGGGCTATTTCCCGGCCCGCATGGTTCGCAAACTTATCGCTCGCGGACGTGTTCGCGAGCCCAAGCGAGCCCGAAAATTCGTCTACCCGGTCTACATGGTCTATCCGGAGACTCGGAACGAAGAGGCTTACGAACCGATTCTCCGCGGTTTGCGGCGAGCCGCAGCCAAGCTCGGCTGACACCGGATCACGGATGTAACAACTTGTTTCAGTACCGGAGCCGCCGACTCACTCAAGCGAACTCGATGATGACGGCATCGACAGCGAGACTGTCTCCGGGCTTTGCTGCGATCTTCTTCACCTTGCCGTCGCGCTCCGCCTTCAAGATGTTTTCCATCTTCATGGCTTCGACAACGGCGAGATTGTCGCCCGCTTTGACATCCTGCCCCTCGCTGACGTTCACCGCCTTGACGAGGCCCGGCATCGGGCAGAGCAGGAATTTCGACATATCGGCCGGAACTTTCACGAGCATCAGCGCCGCAAGTTCGGCTTCGCGCTGCGTATAGACATATGTCCGGGCCTGTATGCCACGGTGGGACAGCGTCATGCCGTTGGGAATCGGACGTACTTGAACGGCGACGTCGGCGCCATCGACGGTCCCGAACCACACGGGCTCGCCCGGCCACCACTCCGACGTGATCTCCATGGTTTTGATCGGAGACCCGTCGTTTCCGAGAATAGATACATAGTAAGGGCCCGGAATGACCCCCAACGCTTCCAACTCGACCATTGCCGGCCCGATTTTGACGACCCGCCGTTTTGCAAAGCTCACGGCGTCCCCCGACATTTGCTGGGTGATGTCACGGCGGCGGGCGTTGGTCAGGTGATCGATTGTCCCCGCGACTGCGGCCAGCGTGATCAAATGCTGTCCCTCAGGCTCGCGCGGCGTAAATCCCTCAGGAAACTCTTCTTTGATGAAGCTCGTCGAAATATTGCCCGACCGCCAGCGCGGGTTCTGCATCACGGCGGAAACGAACGGGACATTGTGTTGGATGCCGTCGATATAGAAAGCGTCGAGTGCCGTCGACTGCGCGTCGATGGCTTCAAGACGAGTTGGCGCATGGGTCACGAGCTTGGCGATCATTGGATCATAGAACATCGAGATTTCGCCGCCCTCGAAGACGCCGGTATCGTTGCGCACCGTCACGCCGTCCTTGGTGCCCTCCATCGGCGGCCGGTACTTAACAAGCCGGCCGATCGACGGCAAAAAGTTCCGGAACGGATCCTCGGCGTAAACGCGGCTCTCGACGGCCCATCCCGTAAGCTTGATATCAGACTGCTTGAACGGCAGCTTTTCGCCCGCGGCCACCCGGATCATCTGCTCGACGAGGTCGATGCCCGTCACGAGCTCCGTCACCGGATGCTCCACCTGCAGACGGGTATTCATTTCGAGGAAATAAAAGGAACGGTCCTGCCCGGCAACGAATTCCACCGTACCGGCGCTGTCATAACCGACGGCCTTGGCGAGCGCGACCGACTGCTCACCCATGGCCTTGCGGGTTTTCTCGTCGAGAAGCGGCGACGGCGCTTCCTCCAGGACTTTCTGATTGCGCCGCTGGATGGAGCATTCGCGCTCTCCGAGGTAGACGACATTGCCGTGTTTATCGCCGAGCACCTGAATTTCGATGTGACGCGGATTTTCGATAAACTTTTCGACAAAGCAGCGGTCGTCTCCGAATGACGACTTGGCCTCCGAGCGGGCCAGTTCGAAGCCCTCGGCTGCCTCTTTGGCGTTATAGGCGACGCGCATGCCCTTGCCGCCGCCGCCGGCGGAGGCCTTGATCATGACAGGGTAGCCGATCTCATCGGCGATCTTGACGGCGTGCTTGCTGTCGCTGATCTCGCCCATGTATCCCGGAACGGTCGAAACCTTGGCCGCTGCTGCCGCCTTCTTGCTCTCGATCTTGTCGCCCATCGCCGCGATGGCCCTGGGATTGGGGCCGATGAAGACGATGCCGTTCTTTTGAAGCGCGACGGGGAAGGCCTCGCGCTCGGAGAGAAAGCCGTAGCCAGGGTGAACCGCCTCGGCCCCCGTCGACTTGCAGGCCTCGATGATCTTGTCCATCACGAGGTAGGATTCCGCGGCAGGTGCCGGACCGATGTAAACGGCTTCGTCCGCCATCTCGACATGGAGCGCGTCCCGATCGGCGTCGGAATAGACGGCAACCGCTTTGATGCCCATCTTGCGAGCCGATTTGATGACGCGGCAGGCGATTTCTCCGCGATTGGCAATCAGAATTTTCTTGAACATCGGAGCGTCCCGGTCCTTCCCGTCAATATTTTGGCTGCCTCAGCTTGTCGCAAGACAACACGCCGTTCTAGAGCCTGAGAAAGGCCACGTAAACAAGCCGTTCGCGCCTCGACGCTATCGGCTCTGCGATCCGCTGCCGCACAACGAAAGTCGCCGGCAAGAGGCTCGCCGGCGACATTGTAAGGTAACTATGTGGAAGCAGCGGAGAAGCTAAGCCGCCTGACCCAGCCGGCAGACCGCTTCGGTGATCGTCGGATGGATCCGCGGGCCTTCGTGATTTAAATACGCGACGAGAGCTCTTTCGCTCGGACTCAAGCGCCCACCGCGGCCCAAACGTCCCACGAGCCAAGCAGGATCGGCTTCAGCGATCTCTTCGTGCGTGATGATCTCAATGCGCTGATGTTCGAGCCGCACCAACGCCCGCTCTTCAACGCTCTGATCGTGATAATCGGCCTGCATCGACAAGAGGTTCGCATGCACCATCGATAGAAGAGACGACAGGATCGAGGCCTGGCTGTCATCCTCCTGCAGATCGGCTTCCTGCCGGAGAGCCTGTTCCCGCGACGGCACGGCATACCCGGACGCCGACATCATCACGTTGGCCACGGCCTTGACGAAGAGGTCGGTCCAGGCGGCATTCGGCAGCGAGCCCGCAACGGCCTCGTCGATATCGAACAGCGTATCGGCCTCGTCGCGAGTGACCGCCACGTTTCCACCGCTGCCAAATGCATAAAGGATCCGCCGGAGCAGCTCGACTTCACCCACGCTGATCCTGCCGGGTGCGAGGTGCTTGCCCTGGCGCAGCGGCCCCTTCCCGGTAACGACGGCGTGCTTGACCTGCTCGAGCGCAAACTTCGAAAGGCTCGCGGGCGCCCAGCGTGCCTTGTCGAGCACATTGAGGACGAGATCGAACTCCGTCTTGCTTGCGATCTTGCCGTCAGTCGAAACGCTATCGATCAGCCAGTGCGCGTTCGCTGCGGTCAGGTAGCCCCGCGGTAGCTCCTGAAAAATAAGATAGTCGCAGATCGCTTCGACGAAGAAATCTGGCCAGTCCGCGTGCTGCACCGAGCAAACTTCGTTCATCGAGAACAGAAGATTTGCCTCGTCGCACGAAGCGATGCCGTCTTCATAGAAGACCCGCTTCAAAATCAGGATATCGTCAAACGTGATTGTTTGCCGTCTCAAAATTTCATTAACTGGCAGCGACCTCAGCCCACTCATCGCTCGTCCCCCACGCCACGCCCAATGCCTGGGCAGCGTAGGCAACGATGTTTAATTGCTCCTTAAGGTGCGTTGGAAAGTGGCATGGGAACGGCTTGCGTTTTCCGGAGGCGTGGCGCCGGCGTCACAGGCATATCGGGGCCACAGCTCCCCGCCGCGGCCCCGTTAGCCCCACCATGCTCCCGCATGCACAGAGGGAATTGAGAATGAACATAGAAGAGTTGTCTACGCATCATCATGAACGGCTGCTGAAAAGAGCCCGCACCCCCCCGTCCGAGGAATTGGCCGCGATACAAACTTTTTCCGTCTCTCAAAGAGAGCCCGTTCGGAGGGGGGATCCGAACGGGCGGTCGCTAGCCCTGCATGCGGTGTGGGTCACGATGCGAGGCCAGATGTGCGCGCCAGCCCGACCGAGCAATGGAGAGAGAAGTCGGGCAACGCAATCGATGACTTTGGGATGAAGTGAAAGCGCGATCGCGCTTTCCCGCAGTCAAAGAAGGAAACGGCGCGCAACGGGCTTTCCGTCGCCGGTCGTTCGCCCGGATCGCATTAAAAAACTGCAACGGTCATGCGCCGCCTCAGGCCGCGAGTTGCGCGACGAGCCGAGCCCGCGATGGTGGCAATGTCTGGCCCCGCGGCAGCAAGAGATGCTTCTCTATGAAATGTCCGGTCAATGCGAACCCAAGATTGACATCTTCCGCGGTAACGGGGGCCGACCTTTGCTTGGTGAGAAACTGAGGGAGTGCGAGTAGCCTGTCGCGATAAGGCTCGCCCGCGGATGCCGAAACGGCACGGCCCGATCTCGGCGAAACGTAGATGAGCTGATCGTTCGTGCCGGTCGCGGCGCACTGGCTGAGGTCGAGACCGAAGCCCAATTCCTCGAGGAGGGCCAGTTCCCACCTGACGAGCAATGCCGGCCAAACCGTAGCGTCGTTCAAAAAACCCAACACGAACAGAGTGATCTCGTAGAGATTGGGATGCGGATCGCGTTCCGGCAGCAGGCCCGTCAGGGCCGTGATGGAGGAGAGCGCCATCAGAGCCTGGGCGTCATCCAGTGTTTCGGCCGCGAAGGCGCGTCGCATTTCGACGCTCATCGACCCAAGCTGATCGGCAAGCCTGGCCTTCCACACCGCATCGACGTGATTTCCGGCCTGGAGAATGGGGCGCAATCGCCGCGATCGGCCACCATGGACGAGACCCATGTGCCGCCCATGCGCGCGCGTCCACAAATCGACGATCGCGGCCGTCTCGCCGTGCGGCCTGACCGAAAGAACGATGCCTTCATCCGTCCATTGCATGGGGCTTCGTAGCAGGCGCCTCAGGATTTGGGAAAAGGCAAACCCATTTCCCGATACCGCTCGGGGTCACTTTCCCAGTTCTCACGCACTTTGACGAACAGGAAGAGATGCACGCGATGGCCCGCCATCTCCTCGATCGCATGACGCGCTGCGCTCGAAATCTTCTTGATCGTCTCCCCGCCCTTGCCGAGCACGATCTTCTTCTGGCTGTCGCGCTCGACATAAATCGTCTGCTCGACGCGCGCCGAACCGTCCTTCAGCGTTTTCCAGTCCGTCGTCTCAACGGTCGTGGTGTAGGGAAGTTCCTGATGCAGGAAGCGATAGATGCTCTCTCGCGTCATCTCGCTTGCCTGCGTCCGCATCGGCACGTCGGTGACGTCCTCCTCCGAATAGTGCCATGGGCCCTTCGGCACAAGATTGGCGAGGTAGGTCCGCAAATCCTTGATCCCCTGCCCCTCAAGGGCCGAGATCATGAACACGCGGTCCGGCGCGAGCCGTTCATCGAGGCCCTTGGCGAGTTCCAAAAGCTTCGGCTTGTCCTCGACGCGGTCGATCTTATTCAGCACGACGATTTTAGGCATCCGCGCCGATTTCAGCCGCTCGATGATGCCGTCTACGTCTTCGCCGAGGTTTGCTGCGGCATCGAGAACCAAAAGAACAGCATCGGCATCTTCGATACCGCCCCAGGCAGCGTCGACCATCGCCCGGTCGAGCCGGCGCTTTGGATGGAAGATACCCGCCGTATCGATGAAGACGATCTGGCTCTCCCCCTCCATCGCGATACCGCGGATAGGCGCACGCGTCGTCTGAACCTTATGCGAGACGATCGCGACCTTGGCGCCGACCAGCGCATTGACGAGCGTCGACTTGCCCGCATTTGTCGGTCCGATGACGGCAACAAACCCGCATCGTCGTTCTGTTTCTCCGCCCATCTCTGGTGAACCGCTCTCAGACATCGCCGACACGCGCTCCGACGCCCTCGCGCGTGAGAAGGGTGTTTGCGGCCGCTTGCTCTGCAATACGCTTTGAAGCGCCCTCGCCCTGTGCGGGCGCCCTGCCGGAGATCAGCACTTCGGCGGTAAACCGCGGTGCATGATCCGGACCCTTGCGAGAAACGACCGTGTATCGGGGAAGCGCCAGACCCTGTCCCTGCGCCCACTCCTGCAACGCCGATTTTGCATCGACTGCAACCTCCGGCACCGGCTCGGACTGATCCTGCCAGAGCTTGTTCACGACTCCGCGCGCCTTCTCGAAACCGCCGTCGATGAAGACGGCACCAAGAAGCGCCTCCGCGGCATCGGCCAAGATCGTCGTCTTGTTACGGCCGCCACTGTCCGCCTCGCTCTCCGATAGAATGAGGTGGGCGCCGAGCCCGATATTCCGCGCAACCTTGGCACACGCCTCGCCACGAACAAGACGATTATACCGTCGCGCAAGTTCACCTTCGGTTGCATCCGGATATTGGTCGTTCAATGCGCCCGCGATCGCGAGCCCGAGGACACGGTCGCCGATGAACTCCAGACGCTCGTTATCGGACCGGGCGACCTTTCCTCCGCGCACGCTGGCATGTGTGAGCGCGCGCTCAAGAAGGCCGGAATCCTTGAATTTGTATCCCAGCTTCGTCTCAAGCTCTTTGAATTTACGTGGTCTCAGCATGGCGCAAATGCCGCTTCGCGGTCACCGCACGAGAGTGAAGAACCTGTCCCAGCGAATGTCAAACGGCCACGTCCAAGGCGCCCACCAGTGCATGGCGCCAGGTCCGTCGACCTTCGCCGAGAAGAAGATGATTTCCGCCCGGCCCACGAAATTCTGATAGGGAACAAACCCGACGGCACTCCGGACACGGCTGTCCGTCGAGTTATCACGGTTATCACCCATCATAAAATAATGGCCCGAAGGGACCTTGTAGACCCCCGTATTGTCGTACGGCCCGTTTGGATCGCTATCAAGAACCTTGTACTTCACACCATTCGGAAGAGTTTCCTGGAAGACCGGGATGGTCCGCTCGCGCCCATCCTCCCAGGTCGTGAATTCCCCCGCAGGCTCTTTCGGAACGCCTTGGCCGTTAATGAACACCTGTCCGTTCCGCATCTGAATTTCATCGCCCGGAAGCCCCATCACCCGCTTGATGTAATCGGTTGAATTATCGCGCGGGAGTTTGAAAACCGCGACGTCGCCGCGCTTCGGTTCAGCGCCGAAAATTCTCCCAGAGAACAGGTTCGGACTGAAGGGAAAGGAGAACCGGCTGTAGCCGTAAGAGAGTTTCGAAACAAAAAGATAGTCGCCGATCAGCAGCGTCTCCTTCATCGAGCCGGAGGGAATGTTGAAGGGCTGATAGAAGAAAACGCGCACGAACATCGCGATCGCGAGTGCTTCGACGACGATGATGAGGGTCTCGGCCCAACTCGACTTCGAGGCCTTGGTACCAACGCTCATTCAGGGGGTTCCTTTGCGCCGCCGAGCGGCATTGGCCGGGGCTTGCTGCGTGTTAGCGGTTCGCTATAGCGAGTTTGTTCTGATGCCGCAACGACGGGCATGAATTTGACTAAACGGTAAGGAAAACAGCGACTCAATGCCCTCTGGGACATGCGAAAATGCCGCCATTCCAGTGCCTTCACACAGAAGAAATCGTCAGCTGGGAAGCTTCCCGTCATCCGGGACGGCCGAAATGATCACAAGCGCCTCGGCCATCGGGTATTCGTCGGTAAGCGTGACGTCGATTCGAGCCGTGAACCCCGCCGGCACCAGTTGCGCGAGATGACGCGCCGCCCCGCCCGTCAAAGCCAACGTGGGCCGTCCCGAAAGAGCATTGACGACACCGATATCCTTGAAATGCACGCCGGCGCGAAAACCTGTGCCGAGCGCCTTGGTGGCAGCTTCCTTTGCCGCGAAGCGCTTCGCGAATGTCCGCGCCGGATGTGCCCTGGAAAACGCTTTGCGCCGCTCTTCCGCCGTGAACACGCGCTCCAGAAAGCGATCTCCGAAACGAGCCATCGTCTTTTCGATGCGCCGGATATCGCAAAGGTCGTTGCCGATTCCGATGATCATTTGCCCCGCCGCGCCGGAGCCACGATCCCTTCGCGCGCCTCATCCATCAGCACCCTCATGCGCCGGACGGCCATCGACAGGCCGCCAAAAATCGCTTCTCCGATCAGGAAATGTCCGATGTTGAGTTCCACGATCTCTGGGATCGCTGCGATCGGCTTTACCGTGTTGTAGGTCAACCCGTGTCCCGCATGGACTTCGAGCCCCGCGGAAGCCGCGGCGGAGGCAGCCTTCTTATGGCGCTCAAGCTCACGCGCAACACCCGCCGCATCATGCTCGAGCGCGAGATTGCAATAGCGGCCGGTGTGAAGCTCGACGATATCCGCACCGACTCCCGCTGCCGCCGCGATGGTCTTCAAATCGGGTTCGATAAAAAGCGAGACTCGGATGCCGGCATCCTGGAGTTTCGCGACCAAGGGCTTGAGCGTCTTGGCTGCTCCGAGAACGTCGAGGCCGCCCTCCGTCGTGCGTTCTTCCCGCCGTTCCGGCACGAGGCAGCAGGCGTTCGGCACGTGGCGGAGCGCAATCTGCAGCATCTCCTTTGTCGCCGCCATTTCAAGGTTGAGCGGACGCGTCAGTTCGTTCTTGAGCCGTGTAATGTCGGCGTCAGAGATATGACGGCGATCCTCGCGGAGATGCGCGGTAATCCCATCGGCGCCCCCTTCGATCGCGAGATGCGCCGCACGCAGCGGATCGGGATGCGCGCCACCGCGTGCATTCCTGAGCGTCGCAACATGATCGATATTAACGCCCAAGCGCAGCGGACGCACGGGCGTCGCTACCGGACTGCCTTCAGGGGCCTTGCGTGTAACGGCCACGTTCTGGTGCCACCGATCGTTAGGAAGTTTGCCCGATTTGCCGCTCGATTAAGAGCAAAGACTAGCCGATCTTGCGATGTCGTTGAAAAATGCGCACCGCGCGGCGCGTAGGATAGTAGCTAAAGATCGCCGCTATCAAGCCGACGAGAAGTCCGCCGACGACCATCGGCTCGACAATCGGCGACAAATTGGTGACGGCAATCCCGAGAGTATCGTGCGACGGCGCCATCAGGATGGCTCTGAGCGCGTTCGCCGTGTCGCCGAAATGGTCCGCGGCATATGTCGGGTCCTGCCCCAGAAGCAGCGCGCCGCCAACGTACGATGCGCTCCAGATCGCCGGCCAGCTCAGTGGATTGCCGACAAAGGTACCGAGCAACGCCGCCGGCATGCTCACGCGCAGCACGAATGCGAGCAAGCACGCGAGAATCGTCTGAACCCCGAGAAAGGGTGTACAAGCCGTGAATACGCCAATGGCAAGGCCCAAAGCCACTTCGTGCGGCGTCGCGCGAACCTGAAGAATCTTTCGCCAAAAATAGCGCAATCTCGAACGCAACCCAGCCGCGTTGAAGAGCCATCGGCTTGCGCGATCTGCGAGCGCTGAATGCCTGTCGTCCAAACGATTTCGTCCTGCTGGATGCTGCGTGCGTGCCCCCCGGCACACCCGATGCACCATAGCCTACTCGAAAAGCCGTTCCACCTTTGCGACAGACGGCTTCGCGCGAAGCCCGGCGACGATGTGGTTCAAATGCACCAAGTCGAAAACCTCGAGCTCGATATGCATCACCGTGAAGTCTGCCGCACGCCGAGCCATTTTGATATTGTCGATATTGCCGCCGGTCTCGCCGATCACCTTGGCGATTTCCGCAAGCGATCCTGGAGCGTTGACGGCAGTGACGTTGATTCTGGCCGGAAATCTCTGCGGCCGCTCCGGATCGACATCCCAGGTGACATCGATCCAATGCTCCTCCTCGTACTCCTTTAGTCGCGGCGAATGGATCTGGAAAACACGGATACCCTCACCGGGAGCCATCACCCCCACGATCCTGTCGCCCGGCACCGCTCCCCCGGGCTCGAACGCGACCGGCAAATCCTGACTCGGCCCGCCGATCGACACCGCCGTCATGCTGTCGATCTCGGACGTCCGGAACTTGAGGCTCTTGACCTTGTCGATATTGAACCAGCCGTCTTGCTCCCGGGCCCGGCCGAAACGACGCGTCGGCTTGTAGGCATCGCCGAGCGTTTGGCCTTGGGGCAAGATGGCGCCGAGCACGTCTGGAAGCTGCACGTCGTTGCGGCCGACGGCCGCCAAGAGGTCATCGGCCGTTTTGAAACCGGCCTTCGGTGCCGCCGCTTTGACCTTTTCCTCCGAATAGTCGACCTCGATACCTGCCAGCATCGAATGAACAAGCTGGCGGCCAAGCTCGATGAAACGCTTGCGTTCCGCTTCCCGTGCCGCCCTCCGTATCGCTGCCCTCGCACGCCCGGTTACGGCGAACGCCTCCCAGGCCGCGGGCCGAACGTGCGCCTTCGACGTCTCGATAACGACCTCGTCGCCGTTGCGCAGGTGCGTATCGATCGGAACATGCCGGCCGTTGATATAGGCGGCCACCGCTTCGTTACCGATGTCGGTGTGAACCGCATACGCGAAGTCCAAAGGCGTCGCTCCCCTCGGCAAAGCGATGAGGCGTCCTTTGGGCGTGAAGCAAAAGACCTGATCATGGAACAGCTCGAGCTTTGTATGCTCGAGAAACTCCTCCGGGTTCGCCGCTTCGAGCAGCGACGCAATCATCGTTCGCAGGCGACCAAACGGGCTTTCGTCCACCTCTTCGCCGGTCTCGACGTCAGGACCATTCACGAAGCCGCTTGCCTGATCCTTGTAGAGCGCGTGTGCGGCGATACCGTATTCGGCAATATGGTGCATCTCGTGCGTGCGGATCTGCAGCTCCACGCGCTGATGCTTCGGCCCGTAGACCGTCGTGTGAATAGACTGATAGTTGTTCCGCTTCGGCGCCGAGATATAGTCCTTGAAGCGGCCGGGCACGGTCCCCCAGGTCGTGTGCACGATGCCGAGAACGCGATAACAATCCTCGATCGATCCGACGATCACGCGGAACGCGTAGATATCCGAAAGCTGTTCGAGGCTGATCTGCTTGTGCTCCATCTTGCTCCAGATGGAGTAAGGCTTCTTTTCGCGCCCGAATGTTTCGGCCTCGATCCCGGCCTCGGCACACTTGCGCGCGATAGCCTGACGGATCTCCTCGACGAGACCGCCATTGCGCTCCCGCATGTCCGCGAGCTTTTCCGTGAGGGCCTCATAGGCCTCCGGATGCAGCCAGCGAAAAGCGTGGTCTTCGAGCTCCTCCCGAAGCGCCTGCATGCCCATCATGCCGGCGAGAGGCGCATAGATATCGAGGGTCTCTTCCGAATTGCGCCTTCGGCTCTCGAGTTTCATGTGCTCGAGCGTGCGCATGTTGTGCAGACGGTCTGCAAGCTTGACCAGAAGCACACGAATATCGCTCGAAATGGCGATAAGGAGTTTGCGGAAGCTTTCTGCCTGCTCGGCCTTCTTCGAAACGAGATCGAGCCGTTTGATCTTCGTCAGACCATCGACAAGGGTGCCGATCTCGGGCCCGAACATTTGATCGATCTCGGCACGGGTCGCGTCGGTATCCTCGATCACATCATGCAACAGCGCTGTCGCGATGGTCGCGTCGTCGAGCTTCAGATCTGTGAGAATTGCTGCGACTTCGAGCGGATGCGAAAAATACGGAGCCCCCGACGCACGCTTCTGATTGCCGTGCGCCTTCATGGCATAGACATAGGCGCGGTTGAGGAGCGCCTCGTCAGCCTTGGGATCGTATTTGAGAACCCGCTCGACGAGTTCGTATTGCCGCATCATGACCCGCCGCACTCCTTCTGGGCGCAAGCGTAACCGAAGACGCAGGACAGATTAAAGCGGAACAGAACACGCGTGATGTCGCGAGCGGGATTTCTCCGCCAGCCTCAGCGCGAGCGATCGCGCGGGTCGCGATCGCGTTCGCGCGGACCCGAGCCGGAACCGATATTGGCCGAAGGCTCGAGCGGCGTCATGCTCTCCAATCCGCGCAAAAGCTGCTCTTCCGTCATGACATCGACCTGCGTGTCGGAAGAAAGATCGTCGCGTCCGAGCATCGGCGCGCGTCTTTCCGGCGGCAGCAACGGCGCTGCGACCGCCTCCGGCTCGTCAACCTCGGTGTTCTTTTGGATCGAAGAGATCAACGTCTCGCGCATGTCGTCGGGCGAAAGCGTACGCTCTGCGATTTCGCGCAATGCGATGACCGGGTTCTTGTCGTCGTCCGGAGAGATCGTGATCGCGCTCCCGTTCGTGATGGCGCGCGCCCGGTGAGCGGCAAGAAGCACCAGCTCGAACCGATTTGGAATTTTATCGACGCAATCTTCGACGGTAACGCGAGCCATGGGCTGAACCTTCCCTTGGTAAAACGGTGCTCTAAAAGGGGCGTTGAGGGCGCAAACAACTGTTCGAGACAGCCTTTCAGCGCCACGTTGATGCCTCCTTGCCACGTTTTAATCTGTTAATCAAGCATGCGGCTATGGAACACTGAAAAAGACGGTGCTATTACTGAAAAACAGATAGGCAAATTTCGACCTAGACTATTTGTCACAATTGTTGACTGACACGCACATCTGATACCCCTTGCACAGGCAGCATTCTACGCCGTAGAAACCCCGACTATTACGTTTATCAAGTCCTTGCAGCCTGGAGCGAAGTGGTTTTCTCAACGATCCTTCCAGCGAGCTTTCTGGACATTGTTTAGTGAGAATTCTACTCAGGAAACGCCAATGCATTTTTACCCCACGGAACGTATCGCGCTCTTCATTGATGGCGCAAACCTTTATGCCACCGCGAAATCACTGGGGTTCGACATCGACTACAAGCGCCTGTTGGGTCTTTTCCGGCAAAAAGGCCAGCTTGTCAGAGCGCTGTATTACACAGCGCTCGCCGAAGAACAGGAATATTCGTCCATCCGTCCATTGATCGACTGGCTCGACTACAATGGCTTCTCGATGGTGACGAAGCCGACGAAAGAATTCACCGACACGACCGGCCGTCGGAAAATCAAAGGCAACATGGACATCGAACTGGCTGTTGATGCTATGCGCCTGGCCGACAGCCTCGATCACATCGTCATTTTTTCCGGCGATGGAGATTTCCGCAGCCTCGTCGCGGCACTTCAGCAAAAGGGTAAGCGCGTCAGCGTCGTTTCGACCCTTCAGACGCAACCGCCGATGGTTGCCGACGAGTTGCGCCGCCAGTCGGACCAATTCATCGATCTTGCCGACCTCGAGGATCAGGTCGGGCGCTCGCCGGGCGGCAACGGTGGCACGAGCGGCGGCCGTGCCCCGCGCGAAGGACGCAGCAGCTCGGGCCGCGGCCCGGTTTTGGCATCGCGCGACTCAACTTATCAGGGTGATGACGACCTCGCCGAAGAAGAGATTTGAGCGGGCTGACGTCAGCAAGAGCACCGTCGATGAGCGCGGCAACGGGCGAAGGTGTATTTGGCCCCGAAGCCCCGCCGAAATGCTCGCGCTGCCCGAGATTGGTGGCATACCGCACGGAAAACGAACGTCAAGAGCCCGAATGGTTTAACGGCGCCGTGCCGTCGTTCGGCAACCCCGATGCACGTCTCTTGATCGTCGGCCTAGCGCCCGGGCGCAACGGTGCCAATAGGACGGGGCGGCCGTTTACCGGCGATTACGCCGGCGATCTTCTCTACGGAACGCTCACGGATTACGGATTTGCCGAAGGCGAATACCGCGCACGAGTGGACGACGGCCTTAAGCTACGCAATTGCATGATCACGAATGCCGTGCGATGCGTCCCGCCCGAAAACAAGCCGGAGCCGAAAGAGATTGCCAATTGCCGCCCGTTCTTCGCGGCACGCTTGGCGAGCCTTCCGAAGCTCAAGATCATCCTCGCGCTCGGACGGATCGCGCACGACCAGACGCTCGCCACGCTTGCCAAAAGAAAAGCGCTTTATCCATTCGCGCACGGCGCACGCCACGAGCTTGCCGAGAATCTGGCGCTCTACGACAGCTTCCATTGCTCACGCTACAACACCAACACCGGCCGGCTGACGACCGAGATGTTCCGGTCCGTCTTCGATGCCATCAGGCGGGAGTTGGGGTGAGCGATTTCAGCAGCTCGCGCGCGTGCGCAGCAGGCGCGTGGACCGGATAGATGACACGATAAACGACGCCGTTCCGGATGATCATCGTCAAACGCGAGAGATAGGCAACGCCCCCGGTCGTGAACCTCGGCAGATCGAGCGCGTCGGCGAAGGCGAGCGTCTCATCGCTCAAAAGCAGATACGGTATGCCCGCCCGAACCGCAAAAGCGTGCTGATCTCGTGATGATTGACCGCTGAGCCCGAAGACCTCATACCCCAGCAGCTCGAACTCGGAGTAGGCGTCGCGAAAGCCTTCCGCCTCGGGCGTCGAGCCGTGCGCGCCCGGAATGACGTCCCAATCCGGCGGATTGGCAACGCCCGGCGTTCCCGTCATCGGATAGACGAAGACGATGGCCCGCTCTTGATAGCGCGCGAGATTGACGTCCGCGCCTCGTGTCGCAGGAAGCGCGACGTCCGGCAGGCGTGTACCCGCAATCAGATGCTTGGCCGCTCCGTCATCGATCGGCGAAGCCGAAGAAGAATCCCTTCCCATCAGACGCGCCTGTTTGCCTTGAGCCACACGAGGACATCACGCGCATTCCGATCCGGTGGAAAGACCGGATAGAAAACGTCCGTTACGACACCATCGTCGATAACGAACGTAAGCCGCTTTGCCAACGTATGCCCATCGACCGTCATCGTCGGCAGCCGCGCCGCTCGCGAGAATTCGAGATTGGCGTCCGAAAGGAGCAGAAACGGCAGGTGCAAGCGCTCCGCGGCTTCTCTCTGATACTGAGTATCCTGGGTGGAAAAACCGTAGACATGATCGACGCCGCCAGCTCGCAGATCGGCATGAAGGTCGCGAAACGCACAAGCCTGCGGTGTGCACCCGCGCGCGCCGGGAATTTGATCCCACCCATCAGGGAGGGCCACGCCCGGCCGGCCGGTCATCGGATAAACGAAAACAACGGTACGACCGGAAATCTTACCGAGGCTGACCGACGAACCGTCGGTAGCCATCAGCATCACGTCGGGCAACGCCAGTCCGTTAAGATGCCGAGCACCCCCATCATCAATGGGCTGGGAAAGCATTGCCCAGTCGACGCCCATAAGATTTGAATCCGCCACCGGATCAGCCCTTTTCTCGCATAAGGCGCGCTTTTTGCCGGTTCCAGTCACGCTTGGCGGCGTCCTGGCGTTTATCCGCGTGGTTCTTGCCTTGGGCGAGACCAAGCTTCACCTTGGCGCGGCCCTTCTCGTTGAAATAGAGCTCAAGCGGCACCAGCGTCATCCCCTTGCGCTCGATGGCGATGCCGATTTTATGGATTTCGCTCGCGTGCATCAGAAGCCGGCGTTTGCGGCGTGGCTCGTGGGGAAAGAGCGCCGCGCCCGGATATTCCGCGACGTAGCTGTTGATCAGCCAAATGCCACCATCCTCGACGGACGCGTAGCTCTCCGCGATATTCGATTGACCGCGGCGGAGCGACTTCACCTCCGAGCCGAGGAGCTCGATACCCGCTTCCCAGCTCTCCGTGATGAAGTACTCATGCCGCGCCTTGCGGTTCTCGGCGACAAGCGTAGTGCCGTCGTCGCGTTTGGAGGCCATGTCTTAACGCTTTCCGGCAGTCGTCACTCGGCAGCTTTGGCGCTCACGAGGTCGAGGTCGCTCAGGACTTTGTCGATCGCCCGGCGCGATGCATCGGTGAGCGGCACCATCGGCAGGCGCATCTCGGCCGTTCCAAAACCCAGCTGCGACACGGCATACTTCACGGGCGCCGGATTGGTTTCAATGAACAGAACCTCGTGCAGTGGCATGAGCCGATCTTGAATCGAGAGCGCCTTCCTGAAATCGCCGGCCATGCACGCATTCTGCAATTCCGCGCACAGTCGAGGCGCGACGTTGGAAGCGACGGAAATGCAACCCGCCCCACCGTGCGCCATGAAGCCAAGCGCCGTCGCGTCTTCGCCAGACAGCTGGCAGAACTCGGTTCCAAGCGCCAACCGCGTCTGCGCCGGCCGCGCGAGATTGGCTGTCGCGTCCTTCACGCCGACGATGTTCTTAAGCTCGTAGCATCGCGCCATCGTTGCAACCGACATATCAACAACCGAGCGCCCCGGAATGTTGTAGATGATGATCGGAATGCCGATCGCGTCATTGATCGCCTTGAAGTGCTGGTAAAGCCCTTCCTGGTTCGGCTTGTTGTAATACGGCGTCACGACCAGTACCGCGTCGGCGCCGACCTTCTCGGCATATTGCGAAAGCTCGACCGCTTCGTCGGTTGCATTCGAGCCGGTGCCCGCAATGACCGGAACGCGCTTTTTTGCCGTCGCGACCGCGAGTTCGATAACACGCTTGTGCTCGTCATGATCGAGCGTCGGGCTCTCCCCGGTCGTTCCGACCGGCACGAAGCCGTGCGTACCCTCGGAAATCTGCCACTCGATGAATCGCGTAAAGGCGGATTCGTCCACCTTCCCGTTGCGAAACGGCGTAACGAGCGCCGTGATTGAACCTCTGAACATGCGTGCGCCTTAACTTGAAAAGGCGGAGACGGGCACCTTCCGGTCCTGCGTGTCCACCTCGATCGGAATTCAACGTCGAAAGGACTCATGCCATACTGGCCATGGGTCACGGTCTTGCCGTACGCACGTGCCACTCGTCCGGCCTGAACCGCTTGCTTCAGCATCCATAACACCCCTTAATACGGGGTATCGTTGCGAGCGACGCAAGCGCTGTGACATTAGGCGTTCATTAAGCTTGCCGCAAGATCGGGCGAGTAGGGCGTTTCACCCAATGGGGAGCAATGCATCTAAGCCTAAATCCCGGAACGCAAATTCGCTTCCAGACGCCGACACTCTCCCGACTGGCGGCGAGCATCGCCCTGGTCGGCATTGCGTTGATCGCGGCTTCCGCCGGAGCCGAATCCGCCGTGAAGGCGGTCCCGCCGCCTCAACCCCTCGCCGCCGAGAAGGCTCAGCTTCGCAAGCTCGATTCGGCCCTCAGTCCACTCCTGTCGCTCACGCCAGATCCTGGCGATCTCTCCGCCCTCCGCGACGCGGCCGCGGCCGTCCGCTCCAAGGATTTGAACGCGTTTGCAGAAGCAAAATCCAAAATACACGATCCCATAGGTCGCAAACTCGCCGACTGGATCCGCTTGCGCGACGGCCTTGGCGAACCGGAGGAATTTAAAGTTTTCCTGAGGGAGAACCCCTCTTGGCCCGATCGCTCGACGATCACGGAGGGCTTTGAAGCCGCGCTGTTCACGCACGGCGGTAGCGCCGCGAGGATCAAATCCTACTTCGCGAATGCCGCACCGGAAACCGGCGCCGGCTACGCGGCACTCGCCTCGGCCGATCTCGCCGAAGGTAATGTTGCCGAGGCACGCAAGATAGCCGTCAAAGTCTGGCGTAAGATGTCGATCCCGTCCTCTCTCGAAAATGGCTTTCTCGACCGCTTCGGAAGCCTCTTGTCGACCGCCGACCACAAGTGGCGGTTCGACCGCCTCGTAACCGACGACGTGCGCTACGCAGGCAACCGCAAGGAGCGTGTCGCTCTTGCAAAACGCCTTATTCCGCTTCTGCCCGCAAGCGAGCGGAAGAAAGCGACAGCACGCCTGGCGGTATTCAACAGGGCATCCAACGCACGTGCGCTGATGAGGGCCCTCCCGGAAGGCGGCAGGGACGACGCCGGCCTCGCGTTCCATAAAGAGCAGTTGCTCCGGAAAGCCGGAAAGATTGAGGAAGCTGCCGACATCATCCTCGCCATTCCGCCGAACCCGAAAAAGATTGCCGCCCTCGACGAATGGTGGGCCGAACGTCGCGAACTCGCTTATGGCGCGCTGAAGCTCGGAAATCCAAAACTCGCCTATGAACTCGTCAAGGATGCCGGGCCGCTGACGGTCAATCCGCGAAAAGAACAGACGTTCATGGCCGGGTGGATCGCGTTTCGCTATTTGAAAAAGACCGCCCTGGCCGAGCGCCATTTCAAGGACATGGTGGCCGCCGCCGATGGTCCGTTGAGCATCTCGAAAGCCCATTATTGGCTGGGACGGGTGAAAGCGGCACGCGGCGACAAAGCCGGAGCTGCCGAACAGTATCGCCTCGCAGCAGAGAACCGGGATACGTTCCACGGACTTCTCGCGATGCAAATGCTGGAGCCCGGTCGCACGCGGTTCGACATCTCTCCGCCCGCCTACCCGACTGCCGCGCAAATTCGCAAGCTGACATCGTCCGATATGGCGCACGCATTGGTCCTGGCGCGGAAAGCCAATCTTTCGCGAGGGATCACGCGAACATTGCTCGCCGGACTTCGAAATGCAGCGCCTTCCGAAGCCGAAGTCGGCATGGTCGCTTATCTCGCCGAAGAACTCGGTGACCCGCAGATGTCGCTGCGCATTGCAAAGGTCGCAATCGCGAGGGGGCAGAATTTGCTGACCTACGGCTATCCCTTGGCACCATTCCCCGGCTACACCCCGCTGAGATCGCCGCCCGAGCTCGCGTTCCTGCTCGGCATCGCACGACAGGAAACCGAGTTCGATCCTCAGATCGTGTCCGGAGCGGGCGCCAAAGGACTTCTCCAAGTCATGACCGGAACGGCGCGGCACGTTTGCCGCGACTACAAGATCAAATGCAATATTTCGCGCCTGCGATCGGACCCGCCGTACAACGTCATGATTGGTTCGGCCTATGTCGCCGATCGGATGGACGACTTCGACGGTTCGTATGTTCTTGGCCTCGCGGGATATAACGCAGGTCCTGGCCGCGCGCGCCAATGGGTCCGCGAATTCGGCGACCCGCGCGATCCGAACGTCGATACCATTGACTGGATCGAGCGCATCCCGATTAGCGAGACGCGAGACTACGTGACGAAGGTCTTGGCGAACGTTCAGATCTACCGCGCCCGCCTCGGCCTTAAAAATCCGCTTCGGCTCCAGCACGACCTCTCGCGCGATCGCAGCAACGCGAAGAGCCCGAAGGACAACGATACCCGCGAAGGCGTCGCCGACAACAACAGCGATGGCTGATCGCTCAAATCACGAGGCGCTAAACGGCATGGCGACGGAGCAGGAATTCGAAGACATCCATTTCACCGGCCGCGACGGACTCCGTCTCTATGGCCGGCACTACAGGCCCGCCGTTATCTCGGACGCGCGGCCCGTGGTGTGTCTGGCCGGCCTGACGCGGAACAGCCGGGATTTTCACGAGATTGCGCTCGCATTGAGCCAAGGCACGAAGCCTCGCGACGTCTTCACCCTGGATACCCGCGGCCGCGGCCTCTCGGAGCATGATTCCGACTGGAAGAACTACGCCGTCCCGATCGAGATGCAGGACGTCATCGATTTCATGTTCATGCTCGGACTGCGCAATGCCGGCATTATCGGGACGTCCCGAGGCGGCCTTATAGCCATGGTGCTCGCAGCGGCGCAGCCGTCGCTCATGGGCGCCGTCGTCTTGAACGACATCGGCCCCGTCATCGAGATCGACGGACTTGCACGCATAGCGGGCTACGTCGGCCGCGTTCCCAACCCGAAGAACTGGGCGGATGCGGCCCGTATCGTCGGCGATCTCTTCCGCCACGATTTTCCGAAAATGACCGACGACGATTTCGCCGCCGTTGCGCACCAGATTTTCAACGAAAAGAACGGCAAACCTGTCGGCGGCTACGATCCCAAGCTTTCAAGGAGCCTTTCAGCACTGGATGGCCCGATACCGAAACTCTGGCCGCAATTCGAAGCCATGAAACGCATGCCTGTGCTTGTCTTGCGCGGAGCCAATTCCGATCTCCTGTCGGAGAAGACGGTCGAGGAAATGGGCCTGCGCCATCCTCACTTCTCGTCTCACACCGTTGCCGCCCAAGGACACGCGCCGTTGCTGCGAGACGAGCCGACGATCTCCGCGGTCGCATCGTTCCTCGCGAAAGCCGATGAGCCGAACGACGGAATGCGCTACGGAACGCTATCGCGCAGTGATTTCGGTCACGTCTCGCGGTTGGTATCGACCTCTCCGCGATCGACGCGGCGTGAAAATTCCGTCTGACCGCCGCTGGCGAGAATGCGCGCCTGCTCGACCCAGCTTTCCCGTTCGATACGCCCCTTGAACTCGAGCATGCGGCTGACACGGTCGATATCGCCGCTTGTCCAATTCGCGATCTGCTCGTAGTGCCGGACGCCGATCGCATTGAGACGCTTCTCGATAAGCACGCCGACGCCCCGGATCCGCTTGAGATCGTCGGAGGCCCCGTCGCCGCTCGTTTCGAGCTGCGCGGTCTCCTTGGAGATAGAAACGGAAGCCGTCGCCGATTCATTCTCCCGGATGGCGTCCGTTATCCGTGCCGGGATCGATATTTTCGGGTCAACCTTTGAAAGCGGTGAAATCGGCTCGATGGGCTTCAGTCCGCGTGTGACGCTGGCCGACGCTGCCGCAATCGCGGCCGCAGCAGCAGCAGCCATTTCCGCAACCGACCGTCCCTGACTTGCCGCAACAACGCCTGACAGACCTTCCTCCTGCAATCCACCTGTGGAAGCCCGAGGAGGCGTTGTCGCACCCGTCGCCTCCGATCCGCCGCCGCCCGGCTGTTGTTCGCCGCCGGATACACCGGCCGAAGGCGAAGCCGGCGGGTTCGCTTTGAGCGCCGCGCGTCGGTTACGCGAATAATAGGTCTCGCCGCCCTTCGCCAGAATCTGCGCCTGCTCGACCCACTGCTCCCTGTCGATCCTACCCGGAATCTCGAGTTCCTGTCCGATCCGCTTGACGTCGGAAGCGCTCCACGCGGCGATGTGCTCGAAATACGCGATCCCGCGCGCCTTCAATTTCTGCTCGATATCGGCATCGATGGCCCGGATGCGCTGAAAGTCGTCGCCGCCTTCGATCGGCGCACTCGCCACGACAGGCGTTTCGGCCTTCGGCTCGGGTTCTGGCTCGGATTCTGGCTGAACCTCGGGCTCGGCCTCGATCTGATGAGCCTCCTCTTGGGGTTCCGACGCCGGAGCCGGAGCGGATTCAACGGACACTTCCTCTGAAACGTCGGGACCGACGTCCGGCACGGCTTCTGCCGCCGCTTCCTCGATAGGCTCCGGCTTGGATGACGGCTTTTCTTTAACAGGCTCGTCGGCGGGCGGACGCCGCGAAGATACCATCGCTGGGATCGCCACCGATGCCGCTGCCGCCGCTTTTGCAGCAGCGACTGCGCCTGCGGCCGCTGCCGTCGTCGCATCACGCAGCCGGGCCGACAAACCGCCCGCGCGTGGTGCCGGCTTTTCTTCAACTTCTGCATCAGGTGGCCCCTTTTCCGCGACGGGCATCCGTGGCGGCGGTTCCTCCACAGGGGGAGGTGCCGGTGGCGGCTCCGGCGGTCGCGGACGATAAATGCCCGTCACTGGCTTCAGGACCGAAGGACGGACCTCGACGATCGAGACCCGCGGAACGCCTTCGTTCGGATCGGGTCCAATGAGCGCGCGCTCGAAACGCGAGGGATCGAGCACCGCCGGCGCCGGCCGCGGCTCGGGCCTGCGCAGCACCTCGATCTTCGGCTGCACCGGATCGATCGCTCTCGGTGCAATCGGTTGCGCGACACGCGCCCGAACGGGCTGCGGAGGCATGACCACAGGAGGCATGACCGGCATATCAACCTGCGCAGGCGCCGAAACATGCAGCGGCACCTCGGTGTCGGCGGCAAAAAAGGCGCGCTTCACCATGCAGGCGACGAACGCGCCAAGAAAATATGACGCGAGCATCAGCAGGAACGTTTGCAGCAGTAGATACGTCATTTCCTACCCAACAGATGCCGGAAGCCGCCGGTCTCGATAGTCCCAGCGAAGCGTCAGCTCTTTTTCTCTCTGCACGATATCCACCCCGTGACGAGTCCCAGCGCGAATGCGAGCGCAATCCACCAGATCATCTTCATGAACAGATAGTCCATCGATTGATCCCACTCCGTCCCTCAGTTGACCTTGACTGTGAATTCGATGCGACGGTTCTTTGCCCGGCCTTGCTCGGTCGAATTGTCGGCGATGGGTCGTGTCGACCCGTATCCGACGGTCGACAACCGTCTTGGGTCGACGCCGTTCTGCGCCAAAAAATCGGCGACGGCGCGCGCGCGGCGATCCGAGAGCCGCTGGTTGCGCTCGTCGGTCCCCTCCGAATCCGTGTGTCCCTCGACTTGAATTTTGAAGCTCGGGCACTCGTTCGCGATTTGCGCGAGATCCCTCAGCGTCTGCACGCTGTCGGCCGTCAGATCGGCCCTGGCGCGTGCGAAATTGATTATGCCCTTGGCGGACGCCGCACGCATCAATGTTTGGCAACTGTCGGCTGCCTTTTCATCCGCCGACATGACCGTGATCTCGTCGCGGCTCTTAAATCCGGGCGGCAGATCGGTCGAAAGGACGCTGCGAATGTCATTGGCGACCTGATCGCTCTCCGCCGCCCCCTTGATCACGAAATCCTTGCCCGAAATCGAAACCTCACCATTTTTGAGGCGCGCCATTTCTTCAAGCCCGAGATGCGTCGCCGACGACCAAGGCTCGGAGGCCGCACCAACGATCTTCATGTTATCGGTCACGCTCGATCCCGCGTAGATCCGTTGCGCGATCTCGACGAGGTGAATCCGCGACGCGTCATCCGGCGCTTCGCCTTCGATGGTCACCATCCCGTTTGGTTCTCGCGCGGCTTTCCAGGTCAGATCCGTCTTCATCTGCCCGGTGAACGCGATATTTGTCGTTGTCTCGCACGTCTGACCGGCAGCGGCCTTCACGTCGACCGGAACCGACTGCGAAGCGGCATAGTCGTCGGTCTCACCCGACACCACCAGTTGATGGTCGGTTAAGATGGACTTGCCTTTCTTCAGGCGCGGCAGAGAGGAAAGACCCGCGACAACGCACTGCTGCCATCCGTCCGGAGCTCCCGGCGCCACTTGCGACTTGTCGTTGACTTTGCGCCCCGGAAAACGGGCCTTCACGGCGTCGATAAGAGCGCCACGCGCCGCTTCACTCGGCACCATGCCGACCAGAGCGAGCGACGCCCCGTCATTGACGATGCCTATCACATAACCGCTGCTCGAAAGGGCGATGTCCCAACTCGCGAAGCGAATTTTCTCGATGATTTTGAAATTCTGCGGCACGTCGAGCTTCAAAGTCCTTTTGACAGCCGAAGCGGTCTGTTCATCTGACGCTTCACCGGAGAACACCATCTCCTGGTCTTTGATGGAAACATCTCCCATCCTGAGCTGCGCGAGTTGGTTGAGCACCACCGAGGTTGCTTTTTTCCAGCCCTCCGGAGCGCCGTCGGCAATATCGGTATTGTCGGCGATCGTCATCGACCCGAACAGCGACTTGACGCGTGCGCCTATCCGTTCGCGATCCTCGTCAGAGGGAGCAAAGCCCGTGAGAGCAATTCCGGCGCCACTCTTTTTTATGCCCCAGACAAAAGGCCGAACCATTGGCGGCGTGATATCGTCGCGCGAAAGGCCAAGTCCGGCCGGCCGGCGTTTTGCCAATGCCCGACGAACGTCGCGATAGGCGTCGGATGTCTTAGCTTCGCCTGTGATCGAGAGATTGAGCATGGCAAGCTGTGCCTGACCGTGCTTCAGCTCGGAAAGATTTCTAAGACTGAATACGGCGCCCGCGAGCCACGCTCCCCGATCGATGGAACCGCGCGCGAGCCGCATTTCGTCGGCAACTTTGGCATCGGGAAAGGCGCTGCGGGCGGCTCCGAGAAGCGCCCGCCTAGCATCTTCCGACGGTACGTCACCCGCCAACCGTACTCTGCCGTCTCCCGTGCTCGTCGCTGACCAGCGATAGTCGGCGACGCGTTCAATGAGCCCCGACCGGTTGTTGGCAACCCGGACACCCCAGACATTCCGCAGACGCGCCAACGCCCGGTCCGGATCCCGCTCATCCGGCGCCCGGCCCGTCAGCACCGCGTCCCGGCCGACAAAATGCAGGCTGGCCCAATCGAAGCTGGCACGCCGTAACGCGTCTTGAGCGCGGCTTGAAAGGTCGAATTCGATGCCATCCCGTTGGAGTTGGACGGCAACCCAGCTCAACATCGCGATCGGGACGAGTCCCAAAAGCCAATATGATGGATTGCAGCGCATGCGAACGCGACTCCGACTACTTACCGACGTCTCGCTGCCGCGGAACGAGCAAAACCCAACTGTGAGGGAAGCGATGCGCTAACCCGCCCAGCATGGCAAAACTCTGATCCGAGCGGACCCCCGAGCGGAAGTATAGACAAGAGGAAAGACCATTCCAAGCAGAGCCGAGCCGCACCGTCGTCCACTAACAGATTGATTGAGAAAGATTTATTTAGTTGCCGCGGAAGCGATCACACCGTGTGGCCCCAAGGACGCTTAAGACTGTTGCTCGCACGCCTTCACGGCAACCACATGGCAGAGAACGGTAAATTCGGGCAACGCCATTTCAGTCGGCTCCGCGCACGCCGAATGCCGACCCAGTCAGGGAGCATGCCCGCGCGAAACGACAATCACCGAAATACCGGCAGAACGAAGTGCATCCGCCTCGGCGGCATCATCGGTGTTCTCAGAGCCAGTGCGCAGCCGGAGACGCACGACGCGCGCCCCTGTTGCCGCGGCTTGGATTAGTGCATCTGACACGGCCTGCGAATCTGTGCGTCCCGCCGGGATGGCATGTCTACGGGCTTCCCGGCGCGCAAAATCCGTCACGGCCGCCGGCACGGCTTCGTCGAAGAAAATGTCATCGGCCGCCCGCAGCAAACGGACGGCGCCAAGCGTCAGGGCGTCTGCGTCTTCCCCGATATCGATGATTGTAACGGCTACAACCATACCTGCGGTCGGCTCATCCCCCGATAGTTGATCGAGATCGGCGGCCGTCGGCGCCTTCTCGGGAGAACGAAGCGCGAGGTCGGCAAACCGCTGCCAGAACCGCCGCTTCTTCTCCGGCGTAGTGCCGAAACGGTCTCCGGCACGGCGAAGGTCCCGCGCTGCCGCGGCCCAGAGCCTGAAGCCGTCCGGTAGCAAGCTCTCGATCAGCGATCGAATAGCCTGGCCGAAAACCGGCGCCGCACCGTCCGTCGATATCCCGATGACGAGAGGTGAGCGATTGACGATGGCTCCGAACTGAAAATCGCAGAACGCCGGACGATCGACAACGTTGACCGGCACGCCGGCTGCACGCGCCGCGGACGCAAAAGCGTTCGCCTCCGCGTCCTCTGCGAACGATCCGACGGCGAGAGAGGCATGCTCGAGATCGTCGGCCGTCCATTTCCGCTCGACGAGCAGGATCTGGCCATTGGCAGGAGCGGCGGACAATTCAAGAAAGCCTTCTACGAAGGTCTCGGCGAAGACTTCTACAAGCGCGCCCGTGGCAGCCAAAAGCTCGGCCTTCCAAAGCGCCGGCTCGCCGCCGCCCACAAGGACGACACGCTTGCCGTCGAGCTTGAAGAAGACGGGTAAATTTGCGAGCGGCCCAATCCGGGACCCGGAAGAGGTCGACGCCGATTCTTCGTTGACGTTCGTCATGAAAACTCAAAGGCACGCGCGGCTTCGATGCCGCAATGCTTCGAGCTTCCTAACTTTCAATCGCCGAACGGACAAGCGCTTCCGCTCACAGCCAACTACTGCGAGGCCTCCTTGCCGATCTTCCGGACCTCATCGGCCGTGATGTTGGACTTCTCGGCCCCGAACCGCGCCGTCACATAGTTTACGACGGCCGCGATCTCCTCATCCGAATAGGCGCTGCCGAAGCCGGGCATCGTAACCACACCATTTGGTGAATGACGCGTCACGCCCCAGATGACGGCCTGGGCAACGTTCCGCGCCGTCGGGTCATTGACCGTTCGCCCGCCGACGAAGTCCGCATATTTGAGAACTGGGCTCTTGCCGGACCATCCGTGACACGCGGCACAGGCCCCCGCAAAGATCTTGGCGCCACGCGCATTCTCGTCGATGTCATGATCGCTTGGAAACGCCGACGCCAGCATCGTCTTCGGCACCGGCAGCGACGTATCGGAAATGGCCGGGATCGTCTTGAGATACGAAACCAGCGCCTTGATATCCTCCGGCGCCATATGCCGAAGACTCAAATCGATCGCTTCGCCCATCGGACCAGACGCCGTTCCCAGACCTTCGACGTGACCATGCGCCAGGAATTTCGCAGTCGTTTCCAGATCCCAGCTGCCGATGCCGGTCGTCTTGTCCTGCGTGATGTTGTAGGCGCGCCATCCGGCCGTGACCGCGCCGGCGAACTTCTTCTTGTTGTCGACGGCTTGCAGCAGATTGCGTGGCGTGTGGCATTCGCCGCAGTGACCCAGCGCCTCGGCAAGATACGCCCCGCGATTCCACTCCGCGCTCTGGCTTGGGTTGGGACGAAATCGCTCGTCGCTGTTGTAGAACAGCGACCAGAACATCATTCCCCAGCGCTGATTGAACGGAAACGCCAGCGAATTCTCCGGTGTCTCCTGATGCACCGGCGTGAGGCTGAAAAGATAAGCCTTGATTGCGAGCGCATCATCGTTGGTCAGCAGCGTATAGGATGGATAGGGAAACGCCGGATAGAGCCGCGACCCATCGCGCGCAATGCCCTTGTGAATCGCATTGAGAAAATCGGCATCCGTCCACTTGCCGATGCCTGTTTCTTTGTCCGGTGTGATGTTGGGAGAATAAAGTGTCCCGAAGGGAAGCTTGAAAGCAAGGCCACCTGCATAGGGCACCCCGCCTTTCGCCGTATGGCATGCTTCGCAGTCCGCAGCCCGGGTCAGATATTCGCCGCGCGTAACGACATCCGCACTCGCGAGGCTTGCGGGAACGCCGGTCGGCTTCCCGCCCTTGTAATCATCTAGCGCAACGGTACTTCCGCTTGCGAATGCAGTCGGTCGCGGCACGTAAATGATCCAGCCCGCAACAACGCAGACGACGGCCACGATCGCAAGTAGAACCCAATAAAGCCGTTTCATGCAGGCTTTCTCCCAGCGAGGGCATTGCGGTCGATGGGCAGCCTTCGGAGCCGGACGCCTGTCGCCGCGAAGAGCGCATTCGTCAACGCCGGCGCTGACGCCGTGGTCCCCGTCTCGCCGATCCCACCTGGTTTCTCGGTGCTCGGGATGAGATACACTTCAATTTTCGGCGCTTCGTTGATCCGCAGCATGCGGTAGTCGTTGAAGTTGCTTTGCTCAACACGCCCCTTCGCGATCGTGATTTCGCCGAAGAGCGCCGCCGTCAGTCCAAAAATCAGTCCGCCCTCGAGCTGGGCTTTGATCGTATCGGGATTGACCGCGATGCCGGTATCGACCGCCGCCACGATCCGGTGAACACGAACCTCGCCGCTCCCGTCGACCTCGGCCTCGCACACCGTCGAGATGAAGCTGCCGAACGCATTCTGCGCCGAGATCCCTCGGCCCATGCGTGCGGGCAACGAAGAACCCCAATTGCCTTTTTCAGCCGCAAGCTTCACGGCGGTCTTGAGGCGCGGATTACCGTCGAGATGCTTTAGCCGAAACGCGACCGGATCGGCCTTTTCGCTATGCGCGATCTCATCGACGAAACTCTCGATCGTGAAGAAATTGTTGTTCGGCCCGACACCGCGCCAGAAGCCGGTCGGAACGGCCGGCGGCTCGGCGCGGATGTAGTCGACTTTTAGATTGGGAAAGCCGTAGGGTTCGTCGGCAGCACCATCGACGGCGTCGATGTCGACTCCTTTCTTGAACGCCGGCGGCAGCCATCGCGCGATAATCGCCGATCCTGTGACGGTATGTGTCCAGCCGACGATCTTGCCGTCCTTCACGCTGGCCGCGACGACGTTGTGATAAACGGGCCGGTAAACGTCGTGCTGCGTGTCTTCTTCCCGGCTCCATGTGACTTTCACTGGACCATCGACATGCATCGCGATGCGCGCCGCCTTGACCGCCATTTCCTGTTCAAGCCGCCGGCCGAAGCCGCCACCGATATAGAAGTTGTGAACCGTAACTTTCTCGACCGGCAAGCCGACAGCCTTTGCGACGTACTCTTGCACACGCCCAATGACCTGAGTCCCGGTCCAGACCTCGCACGCATCTTTGGTATAATGAACGGTACAGTTCAGAGGCTCCATCGGCGCGTGCGCAAGAAACGGGAGCTCGTAGACAGCATCGTAACGGGTGCCGTCCTCGAAGGCGGCCTTGATGTCGCCCGTATATTTCGCGACCGCGGCGGGTCCCTTACTCGCGGTCCTCAGCGCTTCCCAAATCTGCGCCGAGTCAACATTGGCGTTCGCCCCCTCGTCCCAAGCGATGTCGAGTGCATCGAGGCCCTGCAGCGCCGTCCACGTTGTGTCGCCGACAACAGCCAGAATATCGTCGAGAACCACGACCTGCTGAACGCCCTTGATCGTCTTGGCTTTCGTATCGTCGACGTGACCGACCTTGCCTCCGAAAACTGGGCATTCCGCAATCGCCGCGAATTTGACGCCCGTGGGCATCGCGTCGATACCGTACTGCATGTTGCCGTTGGTTTTATCCGGCGTATCTTTGCGCTTCACCGGCATGCCGATCAGCGTGAAATCCTTGGACAACTTGAGCTTCGGCTCGCTGACCGGCTTCATGGTCGCAGCTAGCGCGGCGATCGCACCATGGCTGACCCTCCGCCCGCTTGGATCGTGGATCACTTCACTCTTTGACGTCCGCAAAGTCGAGGGGTCAACGCCCCACTGCTGCGCGGCAGCCTCCACGAGCATTGCACGCGCCGACGCGCCGGCCTTGCGAAGCGGGTCCCAGAATGCCCGCACCGAAGTCGATCCGCCCGTCGCCTGCACGCCGAAGATCGGATTGACATAGGCCTTGTCAGGCGGTGCGTGCTGAAGGACGACCTTGTCGAAGTCGGCGTCGAGTTCGTCCGCCAAAATCATCGCCACCGTCGTGTAAATACCCTGCCCCATTTCGACCTGAGGCATAACGAGCGTCACGACGTCGTCATCGCCGACACGAATGAAAGCGTTCGGCGCGAACGTATCGCCCGCCGCATGGGCGGTTGGCAGCCGAAAGCTAACGAGTAGGACGCCGGCCGCGCCGGCCTTCAAGAGATCGCGTCGCGAAAGACCGCGCGCTTCGGAAGGTACATTCGCTGGCATGAGAGCCTCCCTTATGCGGTCGCGGCTTTTTTGATGGCGGCGCGAATTCGGACGTAAGTTCCGCAACGGCAGATATTGCCCGCCATGGCTGCATCGATGTCGTCATCGCTGGGGTTCGGCTTGTGAGCCAATAGCGCAGCGGCCGACATAATCTGCCCCGACTGGCAATAGCCACACTGGATGACCTCGAGGTCGAGCCACGCCTTCTGGATCTTCGCGCCGGAGTCGGTGGCGCCGATCCCCTCGATCGTCGTAATCGGGCGATTGCCGATCGATCCTATGGAAAGCTGGCAAGAGCGCACCGCCTGCCCATCCAGCTGCACCGTGCATGCGCCGCACTGCGCGATTCCGCATCCGAACTTCGTTCCTGTCATGCCGAGCGCGTCGCGCAGCGCCCACAGCAGCGGCGTATCGGGCGATACATCGACGTCATGAGACTGGCCGTTGATTTGTAGTGTGATCATTGTGAGCTCCCGGCTGAATGATCAACGCATGACTGAGTATCTCTCTGTCCCAGTCTGCTATCACCGTTATATTACCGGTATAATTCTTTCGATCAAAGCGGCGAGAATGTCGGAAATTGCGCAATTTCAGACACTAGCTATAGCCAATCAGAAATTTCGACTTACTGCGCCTCGCGGTTTGTTATTGGTCACTCACGAGGTAAGAGACGATTGTCCGCGCCACCGGCGGCGCAAAAAGAATATTGCGATGACCGAATCCTGCAAATGGTCGCAGCTCCGCCCCGTCCACTTCAGCAGCAATCTCCTCGGCACATTCGAACGACACATCGCTGTCGTCGTGATCGTGAATGACAAGCGCCGCGCAGCCCGTCGCCTTCAGGAGCTTGACAACCGTGAAGCACTCGATCGTCCGCCTCCCGACCCGCTCAAGCCGATATTCAAAGGCACATTGTCCGGCAAGTGTCAGGCCCCAGTGTCTGGAGAAGTCGGACGTGACCTGCGAGAGACGATTGGGGCTCGCAATCAACGCAATGCGCGGTACATTGAGTTGATTAGGCATCGGCGGACAGCCCTCCGCCGCGACGAGTGAGATCATTCCCCCGAAAGAATGTGCGACGACGGCGCTGAGCGGACCAAACTCGCACCCGATAGCAGCCGTCGCGCGAGCGCAATCGATCAGGTTGGTGGAAGGGGCGCCGCTGAGGCCGTGTCCAGGCAAATCGAACAGCAGCACGCGGTACCCGGCGCGCCGTATCGGCTCGGCAATCGCCGTCATGAATGAGGCTTCGCCCGTCCAACCATGAACGACGAGCACCGTGCCTATGGGGTCGCTGCGGTCAGGCTCGAATGTGTAGGTCTGGATGTCGGCGCCCGGAGTGGAGATTCGCCGCCATCGGGCATGCCTCAAATGAAATCTCGCCCTCTCGGCGAGTTGTCGATGATTGGAAGCACGATACCGCGACAGTTCCGGAGTGCAGAAAATTTTAAATGCCGTATCGCCGGCAATTCCCGATGGCAATTGCGATAAACTCCGACCCTCCCAGAATTCTTTCGGTATCCAAACCATACCCCATCTCTGAATTTCGATTTCTTATTGCGCAAGACGGGCCGCCGCTCAAATTACCACAATGGTTGACGCTGTCTTGCATGTCCTCGCATCAAATAAGCCACCATATGCGCCTGCCGGTCGGCCGATGACCGAGCAACGAAATTTGATTGGGGGGCACCTGCGATGTCGAGGCACGACCACGGGCGGCCGCCTAAAGGTCGCACACGGAGAAAACCGCATCGATGCAGGTCGAAAAAAGCTGGAGCGCCGGTCGCCAAGACGTGTACGCAGTCACTTGGCATCGGAAGCGTTTCCCTCCGAGGCAAATCCGTGAGCAATTGGCATTAAAATGATGGGGCGACGACAAGTGGCTCGTATCCGCAATGAGCTTTTGCTCAGTCGGCAAAAAAGGGAAAGCCTTTGATATCGCCCGAACAGCTGCATCACCTGTTTGCGACGTATGGCGTCTGGACCGTGGCCGTCATCGTCGGCCTTGAAAGTCTGGGCGTCCCTTTGCCTGGCGAGACGATCCTGATCCTCGCCTCCGTGTACGCCGCAACACACGACGGCAATATCGCGATGGTTATCGCCGCCGCGACCGTCGGCGCGATCGTCGGGGATAACATCGGTTATTTCATCGGCCGGGAATTCGGCTACCGCCTCGTTCTCAAATTCGGCTCTTATCTTGGGCTGACAGAAGGCCGCATCAAGCTCGGCCAATACCTCTTCCAGAAATACGGCGGCACGGTCGTATTTTTTGGACGCTTCTTCGCAGTATTGCGTTTTCTTGCCGCGTTCCTCGCCGGCGTCAATCAATTGGCCTGGCACCGCTTTCTTGTCGCAAATGCATTAGGAGGACTTGTCTGGGCGAGCATCGTGGGCATATCCGCGTACACGCTCGGCCGAAGCATTCACCAGGTGCAGGGACCGGCTGGTGCCGCCGGCGTAGCCGTGGGCGTGGGGATCGTAATCACAATCTTCATCTATCTGAGACGACATGAAGCCAAACTCCAGTCTCGAGCGGAAGCGGCGCTACCCGGGCCACTTCCGGGCTTCGAGCGCCACGATGATGTCGCTGAGCCGCCGCAGGCGGAGTGAGGGTTCGCCTGGCGGCGTCGAGCCTTCGCAACAAAGGGGTCGCGCGTGCGTTCATCCACCGATGAAAAAACGTCCCGCTCTCAGTTTTCAGTGCCAATCCGGGAGGCTTTGCCTTACTTAGGCCACCTCGAATGCCGCCATGCGGGGGGTGCCGCTTTTCTGGGGCTCTGCCCGTAATAAAAAACACCGAATTTCAGAGGTTTATCTCGAATGAGAGGATTTCTCCGGGCCGTCTCGGATCAAGTGAAGCTGGCGCTCGCCATCCGGTCGCTGCTGCCGCCACGCCCATCCGATATGGAGGCCCGCGCGCGAGCCCGCGAAACCCGATTTCGGAATTTGCTGCGCTATGCCAACGAGAACTCTCCTTATTATCGCAAGCAGTTCCAGGGCATCGACCTGAGCACATGCGCCGTCACCGATCTTCCGACGCTCACCAAGTCGGAGATGATGGCAAATCTCGACGATATATTCACCGATCGAGCCCTTCGACGTACGGATATCGAGCGCTTCATGTCCGATGAGTCGAACATCGGCGCCTACTACAAAGAGAATTATGCTGTCTGCCATACATCCGGAAGTCAGGGACAGCCGGCAATCATAGTCCAAGACAAGCCCGCGATCTTGACGACATTTGCGGCGCAGTTCGCGCGCGGCCAACCGGTTTCGCGGCGGTTTCTTCCCCACCTTCAGCGGCTCTTCAATCCGGCGCGCTTCGCGATCGTCACGCAAAAGCCCGGCTTCTATCCGAGCAGCACATTCTTCAACTATTTCCCCGAGCGCGCGCGGCGGTTTGTTAAGTTGCAGCGTCTCTCAGTATTCGATCCGCCCGACGTTCTGGTCGAGCAGCTGAATAGCTTTCAACCGAACTTCATCACCGGTTACACGAGTGCGCTCGAAACGATCACGCGTGAACTCCAGGCCGGCCGACTGAAGCTCCGCGGCGACCTCGAACAGATGACCAACATCAGCGAGCCGCTGCCGGAAGCCATCGCCAAGCGCGTCGAGAAGGCCTTCGGCGTTCACGTCACCAATATCTACAGCATGGCCGAATGCATGGCCCTGACGTGCGGCTGCCAGGCGACCCATGGCAGCCACCTCAACGATGAGCTCGCGATTCTCGAGGTCGTCGATTCCAACAACCAGCCTGTTCCCAACGGCACGCCGGGGAGCAAAGTGCTCCTGACCAACCTCTATAATATGGCACAACCGGTCATCCGGTATGAGATCGACGACATCGTAACGATCAGTCCGGAGCGATGCGAATGCGGAAGTCTTCTTCCGCTCGTTAAGTCCGTCGAAGGCCGGGCGAAAGATCAGTTCTGGGTCAACGTCAACGGTGAGATCCGCGATCTGCCCTATTACGTATTCTTGCTCGCGCTTCATACCGAGACCAATCTCGCAGAGCACCAATTCCTGCAGACCGGGGTGAACGAGTTTGTTCTGCGCGCGACTCCCCTTCCGGGACGAGAATTGGCGGCTGAGCAACTGCGTCAACTCGTCCAGCAGTCCGTGAGCAAAGAGGGCTTCGCCGACGTCATTCATTTCGACATCGAGATCGTTGATCGCATTCTGCCGGAGGAATCCGGAAAAATTCGAAGGGCAAAGAATATATTCGGTCCTCCGCCGACCATGCCTGCCGGACAACAGGACCTCGTAGCTAACGAAGGCTGAGGATGTCCGCGTAGCCGCTATCGCCGCGGGACAACATTGCCGGCACCGTGGACGTCAAAGCGAACCCGCGTCCGGCGGCTGCTTATCCACACATCCCACGCAGCCGAGAACAGCCCGGGCAAAATTGGAAATTAATTCTATCAGTAGGAATTGATCATTTTCTTTCATCAATTCGGCCGATATCGCATTACCTTTTGTCTCATAGCGTGCCCAATATCCGCATGCTTACCAAAAGCCGAGATGCGGCAACGCCACGAATTGGCATCGGCCCGTCAAACACGGAACCTGCTTACGGCTCCCTTCGATGAGCGCGTATAAGACTGGTGCGAACGAATGTTGAAGCAGACGTTGCTGCCAAAATCGAAGTTTCAATTCTATCCGGCAATAGCTCTTCTCGGAGCGACTTCGATCTTTTTGATCGACACCTTCACGCCGCTCGATATCGCAATCGCCGTCCTCTATGTCGCCGTCATTATGATTTCGGCGAATTTCTTGAGCCGGGAGGGATTGCTGGCAATCGCGGCCGTTTGCGTATTCCTGACGGTCGCAAGCTTTTTAATCGTTCATTCGAGCGATTTGGAAAGCGGAGCACTGATCCGCTGCCTGGTAAGTCTGAGTGCCATCCTCGTCACAACGTTGCTTGCGCTCAAAAACAATCAGGCGACCCACGATTTGCGAGATCAGGCGGCGCTTCTCGATCTGACGCACGACGCGATCTATGTGCGCGATAACAATGACGTCATTGCGTATTGGAACGCCGGTGCCGAGCAACTCTATGGTTGGAAACGTGACGAAGCCGTCGGGCATCTGGTTATAGACCTTCTCAAACCGAAATTCCCAAAACCGCTAACAGAAATCATCAGAGAGCTTAACGCCGAGGCCCGTTGGCAAGGCGAAATTACACAGATCAAGAGTGACGGAACAGAAGTCATCGTCGCCAGCAGATGGTCGCAACAGCGCGACGAGAAGGGAAGACCCATCGCGACGATGGTCACCAACAACGACATCACCGATCAAAAGCACGCCGAAGATGCGCTTCGAAAGTCTGAAGGCGAACTCGCCCACGTCACACGATTGACGACCCTTGGAGAGCTGACCGCTTCAATTGCCCACGAAGTCAACCAGCCGCTCGCCGCCGTGGTGACAAACGGCGAAGCCGCCTTGCGCTGGATGCAGCGCGACGTGCCCGACCTCAAAGAGGTGCGAAATTCGCTCGAACGGATGATCAGCAACGGCCGGAGAGCAAGTGACGTTATCGCCAGGCTGCGTGCCCTCACCCGCAAAACCGATCTGATCCGTGTTCCTTTGGACGCGAACGAACTCCTTGACGACGTCCTTCTTCTGGTCGACCGCGAGTTGGTCGCAAAGAACGTCGCCCTCAATCTCGACCTCGCCAAGGCCCCCCTTCCCGTGCTTGGTGACCGCGTGCAACTGCAACAGGCAATCATCAACCTTGCCGTGAATGCCGTTCAGGCCATGATGTCCATCGTCGACCGCCCACGCGCGCTGCGTATCAGCACCCGTGTCCAGCCGGGGGACCCTCCTGAGAATTCGATCATTATTGAGATCAGCGATAACGGCCCGGGAATTGATCCCGCTGTCGTTAATAAGCTTTTTACGGCATTCTACACGACCAAAGCCGAAGGCATGGGAATGGGATTATCCATCTGCCGCTCGATCGTCGAGAGCCACGGTGGCAAGATCGTCGCGTCATCCGAGTTGGGCCAAGGCGCAACATTCACCGTTCATTTGCCGATGAAGGAGGATAAAGCGTGAAAGGCAATCCAAGTTCCGATCGCTCCGCCGCGGCGCACTCCTCGATCGTCTACGTCATCGACGACGACTCCGCGCTGCGCGACGCGCTCAGCAGCCTCTTCCGTTCCATAGGACTTCAAGTCGAGATATTCGGATCGGCTGCGGAATTCCTTCAAAAGAAGCTCCCCGAAGTTCCAAGCTGCCTCGTCTTGGATATCCGCCTCCCCGGCGTCAGCGGATTGGACTTCCAAGCCCAGCTCGCGAAGTCGGGTATACGCATGCCGGTCATCTTCATGACCGGTCATGGCGACATCCCGATGTCCGTCAGAGCCATGAAGGCCGGAGCCGTGGATTTTCTAACCAAGCCGTTCCGCGATCAGGATATGCTTGACGCGGTCTTCTCCGCACTCGAGACCGACCGCAAGCAGTTGGAATTGGATCACAGCATCGCTGACTTGTCTGCTCACTACGAGAGCCTCACGGCACGCGAGAAAGAGGTCATGGCCTTCGTGACGAAAGGGCTCATGAACAAGCAGATTGCCGGCGAGATGGGGCTGAGCGAGATCACCGTGAAAATCCATCGTGGCAATGTCATGCGGAAAATGGCGGTGAGATCCCTGGCGGATCTCGTCCGTGCTGCCGAAAAGCTCGGGCTTTCACAAGTCAGCGCCTAGCCTCGCACATAGTGGGCGTCGCGCTTTGCAGGTCCGGCCGAGACGACAACGCGAGGAGGCCGCCGGCCCCTCATGAAGTGTCGCTCGTTGACAATTTGGCCGTATGGCGGAGACGGAGGGATTCGAACCCTCGATACGCTTTAAAGCGTATGACGATTTAGCAAACCGTTGCCTTCAGCCACTCGGCCACGTCTCCCCAAATCAGGGGCAATGGCCCCCTATAGAGGGCGCGCCACGGCAATGCAAGACGCGATGGGATAACGCGATGCACTCACACAGCGCTGTCTGGCTACTGCCGCAAAGTCGTCCTAGTCTCTTGGAAACAATATCGCAGCATTTGGACGGGCCAAGCCGTGAGTACTCGCTTAAAATCATTATTGAGTACGGGTTTCTTGACGCTTGTGGCCGCGGTCGCGGCCCAGGCGACCGAGCTTTGCGTCAAATGCACCGGTCCCGATGCCAGCTACGCATGCATCGTCGGCGATCGTTCGAACGCCACGCTTGATACGGTGGCCAAGTTTTATTGCATCACTACCCTCGCGAAGGCTGGATCGCACGCCAGCTGTTCGATAAATCGAGAGATGACCCCGCCGTGCCCTGGCGAGCGCAAAGAGTTGCCGATCCCGGCATTTCTCGATGGCTCGGGCGACGGCGATCAACCGCAAGACGCCTCGTCCACGGGGCAAAATCACACGAGCCCGAGGACTGAGGAGGCAAAGGCGCCGCCGGAGCCAGAAATAGGCGCGACCGCTCCGCCGCATGATCAGCCGCCGGGCCCGCCCGCAAGCGACCAGCCGCCGAAAACGGTCCAGGAAATGGTCGAGAAAAGCGCCAGCGGCCTAAGCAGTACGCAGAAATCCGCGGGCGAAGCCGCGAAATCTGCGGGCACGGCACTCGAGAAAGCAGGCTCCGCAGTTGGGGGAGCTGCAAAGAGTTCGTGGAAATGCCTGTCGTCGTTCTTTTCAAACTGTTGAAAAGATCGAACGGCTCAACGGATCTCTCGCGAGGTTCGTGTCAGTGCACCGAAGCCAACCATTCGCGGGCCAGTCTTTGCGCCCGGATGATCTCGGCCTTGCTCATATCGTCCGCGACTTCCGACCTGTAGCGCTTGGCATCATCGTTGCCGCGGATGGCAGCGATATTGAACCACTTATGAGCCTCGATAAGGTCAACCGCGCCGTCGCGCCCCGTGCAACAGCTGAGACCCAACTCAAAGAAAGCGTCCGACTGTTCACCCTGAGCGCCATACTCGACGGCGTGGCGCGATAACACATCGATCCGTGCCATGATCACTTACTCCCAATAAGCCGCCGTTACGCACCTAATGTTGAACGCGGCCATGTCATTCCTGCACTTCGCAACGAAGCAATGAAGCGCACAAGAACGATCTCAGGCCTTGGATGATATCTGGTAAAAGGCCGAACAAATTTGGCGTAACTGCCGGGTAAGCTTGGTTTACGGCGTCCTGCGTTGCGATCCGACCCGGCGCAATTTTCTCCACTGCAAGACACCTGGTGACCACCGGTTAACTTGGGTTGCCATCATTTGCTAACCATGCTTGAAAAAGACGTCCTGGCAGGCCGCCAAAGCGACGGGGCTTTGAGGCGTTCAGCCAGGGTTCAGGCTTGTCCTGGTAACCATAATATTGCAGGTCGAAGTCGGCCCTGAGGTCGAGGAGGTTCAAGCTGCCCGGCGGCTTGATGAGGGAAAATGCTTCACGCGATGGTCTGCCGCTCTCTGGCGGCTGCGGGAGTTCTGGCGCTCGTCGGTTGCGCGCAGGAAAGCGCCTCGCACCCGTCTTACATCGGATTGATGGATCTCGCGGGCGCTACCGCAAGCCCGCAACCTGCTGAAGCCAACAAGATACCCGAAGCGCTGCGCTATATTCAGTCGAACAAGGTCCTCGGCGCGATGGCGTTCCAGAGAGTCACCGGCCGAACGGTTGACCCGGATAGTCTTTCGGACTCGGCGGATCGGATGCCCTAGGCCCCTGTCATTGACTTCTTCTTCACCGTCAAACCTCTGACGACCGCCGGCCGCCCGCCGATATCTCGAAGCCACCTTTCGACGTTCGGAAACTTCGTGATGTCCTGCGCGAGCGTCTTCCATGTGCGCACCCACGGAAAGCTTGCGATATCGGCAATCGAATACGCACCCGCGAGATAAGTCCTGTCGCTCAAACGCCTGTCCATGACGCCGAAAAGGCGCGCGACTTCCTTTGTATAGTGATCGATGGCGTAAGAATTTTTTTCCGGCGCGTGGAGCCCAAAATAATTGCATTGCGCAGCCATCGGACCAAGTCCGCTCACTTGCCAGAAAAGCCACTGGTCGACATCCGCCCTGGCGCGTTCGTTCAACGGATAGAACTCACCGTACTTCCGGGCAAGGTAATGCAGGATGGCCCCCGATTTAAAAATCGCGAGCGGATTTCCATCCGGTCCCTCCGGATCGACAATTGCGGGAATGCGATTGTCGGGCGAAATGGCGAGAAATTTCGGATCGAACTGCTCGCCCTTACCGAGGTCCACGAACGTGACATCATAAGGCGCGCCAAGTTCCTCGAGCAGGATGGAAATTTTCAAGCCGTTCGGCGTCGGCCAGAAATACAGCGCTATCGGCTCGTCGTCTCCGTCGTCCAGCATTTGACTCCTCAGGCAACGAGAATGACGGATCCCGTCGTTCGCCGAGCCTCGAGGTCGCGGTGTGCGTCTGCCGCGTGAGCGAGCGGATATCGATGATTGGTCGTGATCCGAATTTTCTTACTCAACACCATCTCGAAGAGGTCTTCGGCATTTTCTTCCAAATCCTGAGTTGTGGCCGTATAAGCCAAAAGCGACGGGCGCGTGGCGAAAAGTGAGCCTTTAAGCGCCGTTAACTCAAACGGCGGAACGGGACCCGAAGAATTGCCGAACGAAACCCAAAACCCTTTCCTCTTGAGGCAATCGAGCGACTTCGGAAACGTGTCCTTGCCGACCGAATCATAGACGACGTCGCACCCTCGCCCGTCGGTCAACTCGTTCACACGAGCGACGAAATCTTCACGCTTTGTATTGATCACGTGCGTGCAGCCGTTCGCCTTTGCGAGGTCCGCTTTTGCGTCGGTGCTTACCGTTCCGATGATCGTTGCGCCAAGAGCCCGCGCCCATTGACAGGCGATAAGACCGACGCCGCCGGCGGCGGCATGAAATAGGAGCGTAGTTGCGGCTTCGACGCGATACGTTTCGCGAAGAAGATAGCGTGCCGTCATGCCTCGCATCATCATCGAGGCGGCAGTTTCATAGTCGATCCCATCCGGCAGCTTGACAAGGCGATCTGCCGGAATAGCCCGCACATCCGTATAGGCACCCATCGGCCCGGCATAGGCTGCCCGATCGCCGATTTTGAACCTCTCGACCCCGGGTCCGACGGCAATAACGTCTCCGGCGCCTTCCGACCCGATCGTCGCCGGAAAACTCGGCAGTTTGTAGAGCCCGGTCCGATAATAGATGTCGATGAAATTGACGCCGATCGCGTGTTGGCGAAGAAGTACCTCGCCAGGGTTCAGTTCCGGCGCCGCCACGTCCTCATAAACCAGCGCTTCAGGCCCGCCGCAAGCATGTACACGTACAGCATTTGGCATTTGTCATCCCTTCTTTGCCGATCTGTGGATCACAGTGATGCCGTTTCGTTGCGAATCCCGCTAGTGGCTTGGCAAGGGCCACATCTTGGACCGGCCTCTGCCACGAGCCCGCCACTCTGGCTATCTACCGGCAGATGGAAACGAGAACGGATTCTGCCTTGAACAGCCCTGAAAGCGCGCCACCCCCTAGAAAGTCGAATGCCGCCATCGTACTGGTCCTGGCGTCGTTCGCCATCGGAGGCTGCGCGGGTAACGAAGCTGCCCTCGGCGATCCAGCACGTGGCCTCAAATGCGTCGATGACAGCCATGTCTGCATCAGCCAGCGCAAGATGGTCTATGATTCCTATATGGCGGATAAATCCCACGCTTGGGTGATGCAACCGGCAGGCCCCCACGAATACGCGTCGGGGGTGCGCCTTATGGCACTGAGCAAAAAGCGCAAAGAGCTGACGTGCCGCGAATTGGCCCATGGCAAAGAAGAAGCTGATCGCGGTCCTTCGGCGCTGAGCGGCGGCTCCTATGTTGGCCTGACGACCGCGCAAGTCGCCCGGGGCGCGATGCTGTCCCGCGAGGTCTCTCGAGAACTGGCCCAAGAAATGGCGCGGCGCTGCCGCTAAGACTTGAAGCCGCGCGTCGGCTCCTTATTTTGGCCAGATGCGCTCCGCCTCGCACGTTCATAATCAATAACAATGCCAACGTCGGAAGCTTCAGAATGAGCGTGCAGGAATTTACGGACGCCATCGTGACCTTTGTCAGAGCCAACGAAGGCTGGGCGGCTCCCGTCGCTTTCGTCGTGGCATTTCTCGAAAGCTTTTGCTTTCTCTCGCTTCTTTGGCCCGGCACCGCCATCCTGGTTGGCATTTCAGCGCTTCTCGCGAAGAGCGGCGTCGCCTTGAGCGTGCTTTGGCCGGCCATCATCGCGGCCGGTGTCGGCGGCTCTTTCGGCTATGCCTTCTCCTACTGGATCGGTTACTACTACAAGGACGGCATCCGCGAGCTCTGGCCCTTCAATCGCAATCCCGCGCTGGTGGAAAGCGGCCAGGCATTCTTCGATAAATGGGGTGCGCTGAGCGTATTTTTCGGGCACTTCTTCGGCCCGGTGCGCGCCATCATTCCCGTAATTGCCGGGATGTACGCATTGCCGCAGTGGCAATTTCAGCTCGCCAATATCGTTTCGGCATTCATTTGGGCGGGGGGCATCATCGCCCCGACCTACTTCGGATTCGGCTATCTTATGGGCTCCCAACCCGCCCCCTAAGGGCCGCAGCAAAGCCTGAGCTTGCGCGAAGAAGCGCGATCCCGTAGAGGAACGCTCCAATGCTGCGCTTGAGGCTCGGCCATCTGAGCCACACCCTCCCAAATACCGAGGCTATTCTCCATGTCGAAGACGTCACTGAAAAATATTCAAAAGCAGAAGAAGAAGGCCCGCCGCACCATCGGCCGCCCAGCGCAGACGCGCATCCAGGGCAACACGGCAGCTGTCCGTAAGCGCCTCAAGAAGCTCTCGGGCATCGCACGCTCAAAGAAAGCGGCTGCGGCCTAGCCATAACGCTGCCGCACCGTAGCTATACTCCGTCAACGCCGGCGCATCGTTATGACGTGAGCAATTCTTATGACACCCGCGCTTTATCCGCCGACGGTCACGCCTGCGTCGCGCGCATTACCTCTGCTTCCTTTTCTGGGGCGGTTCGTGCGCAATCCGCTGCGGGCGATCCCACAGACGGTGTATGACGAGCCAGTCGTCACCTATGGCAAGAAGCGGACGCTGGTTGCCTGGGTGACCGACCCAACGCTCATCGAAAACATCCTCGTCAAGAACGCCGACAAATTTCAGAAGACGCGCCTCGACCGCCGCGTTTTGAAACCTATGCTCGGCGATGGCCTGCTGACCGCGCAGGGCGATAGCTGGCGCTGGCAGCGCAAAGTCGCAAGTCCTCCGTTCAGGCACGCCGAGCTGTTGACCTACGTACCGGCAATGGTGGAATCCGCCACCGAATGCTGCCGACAGTGGCGGGAGCGCGGCACGACACCTTTCACCACGGATGTCGAAGCCGATATGACGGAGGCGACGTTCGCCGTCATCGTCCGCACTGTCTTGGCCGGGATCAGCAAGGCCGACGGCGACACGATCAAGCGCGCGGGCCGGGCCTATCTCGATCCGATCTCGTGGGAGGTTGCAGCATCCTTGTTGCAGTACCCCGAAACCTATTGGCATCCGGGCAAAGCGCGCATGCGAAAGTCCGCGACGAAGCTCCGATCCATCGTGCGGCGCCTCGTGGAACAACGACGTCGGGAGACATCTACCGGCACGGATCTTGTGGCGCGCATGCTCTCCGCCAAAGACCCAGATACCGGCGAACCGATGTCGAACGAAATGATCGCCGACAATCTCGCGACGTTCCTCTTCGCCGGCCACGAGACGACGGCAAAAGCATTGACGTGGGCGCTCTATATTCTGGCCCGCGCGCCCGAATGGCAGGACCGCCTGCGGGAAGAAATTTCCGCAACTCTCGGCAGTGCGCCGATCACCGCCGAAACGGTTACGAACCTCCCCACACTGTCTCGCGTGCTGAAAGAGGTCATGCGGCTCTATCCGCCGGCACCGGTGATGACGCGCGTGAACACCGTCGAGGTCGAGATCGGCGGCAAGCACCTACCGAGCCCGACCCTGATCGTCATGCCGATCTTCATCATCCATCGCCACAGGGCGCTGTGGGACGACCCCAATCGATTTGATCCGGACCGGTTCCTGCCGGAAAATGAAGCGCGA
Organism: uncultured Pseudomonadota bacterium; assembly: GCA_963789775.1. Classification (GTDB taxonomy): domain Bacteria; phylum Pseudomonadota; class Alphaproteobacteria; order Rhizobiales; family Hyphomicrobiaceae; genus Hyphomicrobium_B. The sequence goes on along the minus strand of CAWBLX010000005.1, from coordinate 600,472 downwards.
TATCCGCGCACGCAGTTCATGCCGTTCGGCTATGGCCAGCGCATTTGCATCGGTTCGTCCTTCGCCACCCTCGAAGCGACGGCAATTCTTGCCACTCTCTTGCAAAACGCCCGATTTGAATGGGACGGCCGGCACGCACCGGAGCCCGTGAGCCGCGTCACGCTGAGGCCAAAGGGCGGAATGCCGTTGATTGTCCGGCCGCTTTGACGGCTTCGCGCGACCCGCGCAGCTTTAACAAACCATTCACCTCGCGTTACCGGCTGGCAAATATCGCCGTTGCATTTGTAGCTTGCGCGTGAGCCGAACCTAAAATCATCAGTGCTATGATTTGTCGCATTAGAAAAACAGCCTCCAAAGGAGAGGCCAATGACAATGACAAAAATAGCATACGTGGTAGCAGCAATCGTCCCGTTCGGATTGGTCCTGCTGGCCTGCTACGGAATTGCACACGTCGCAATGATCGGACTGCGTGAAAAAAGGGCCAGGCGTCTGGCCCTCCAGAGCGCGCCACAGCGCGGCTGAGCGCGATCGCTAAATGCCGAGCTTGGCTTTCAGGATCTCGTTGACGGCTGCAGGGTTCGCCTTGCCGCCGGTCGACTTCATCACCTGACCGACAAACCAGCCGAGCATTGACGGCTTCGCCTTGGCCTGTTCGACCTTGTCGGGATTTGAGGCGATGATGGCATCGACGGCCTTCTCGATGGCGCCGGTGTCGGTCACCTGCTTCATGCCGCGCATTTCGACGATATCGGCCGGATCGCCGCCCTCGGTCCACACGATCTCAAAAAGATCCTTCGCGATCTTTCCGGAAATGGCATTGGAGCCGATAAGATCGACGATGCCCCCGAGTTGCGCGGCAGAAACAGGGCTGTCGTCGATCGACACCCCTTCCTTGTTCAAGCGGCCGAACAACTCGTTGATGACCCAGTTGGCCACCACCTTGCCATCGCGCCCCTTTGCGACAGTCTCGAAGTAATCGGCCGAAGCACGCTCCGCGACGAGCACGTCCGCGTCATAGCCCGAAAGACCGAAGCTCTTCATAAAGCGTGCCCGCTTCTCGTCGGGAAGCTCCGGCAACTGCGACTTCAAATCTTCGACGTAGCTGAAGTCTAATTCGAGCGGCAGAAGATCCGGGTCCGGGAAGTAGCGGTAATCGTGCGCTTCTTCCTTCGAGCGCATCGAACGCGTTTCGCCCTTCACGGAATCAAAGAGCCGCGTCTCCTGATCAATCGAACCGCCATCCTCGATGATATCGATCTGCCGGCGCGCCTCGTATTCGATCGCCTGCCCGATGAAGCGGATCGAGTTGACGTTCTTGATCTCGCAGCGTGTGCCGAGCTTGTCACCGGGCTTCCGCACCGACACGTTGACGTCGGCGCGAAGGTTTCCCTTCTCCATGTCGCCGTCGGACGTGCCCAGATAACGCAAAATCGTGCGCAGCTTGGTGACGTACGCCTGCGCCTGCTTCGACGACCTCAGATCCGGCCTCGAAACGATCTCCATCAGCGCAACGCCGGAGCGGTTAAGATCGACGTAGGAATAGTCGGGATGTTGGTCATGCAGCGACTTACCGGCGTCCTGTTCGAGATGGAGCCGCTCGACGCCGACCTTCAGCGTCTCGCCGTCGACGTCGATTTCGACCTCGCCCTCGCCGACGATCGGCTGCTTGTACTGCGAGATCTGATAGCCCTGTGGCAGATCCGGATAAAAATAATTCTTCCGGTCGAAGACGCTCTTCAGGTTGATCTGCGCCTTGAGGCCAAGTCCGGTGCGAATGGCTTGCGCAACGCACTCGCGATTGATCACCGGAAGCATTCCGGGCATTGCGGCATCGACGAGCGACACGTGACTGTTGGGCTCCGCGCCGAACCCCGTCGACGCGCCGGAGAAAAGCTTCGACTTCGAAGCGACCTGAGCGTGCACTTCCAATCCGATGATGACTTCCCAATCACCGGTCGCACCCGCGATGAAATTCTTGGACTTCGGCTTTTCAGCGACTTTCTGAGAGCTCATTTCTGGCCTCCGGTCCAACTCTTCGTAGCATAGCCGATAGCTGCGTAAACGAAGCCGGCAACAAGTGACACAATGAAGACGCCCGCAATGGCACGGCCCAGTGTGGGGGCGTCCCAAAGCCGGAGCAAAGTCACGATATAAAGAAGCGCGGCTCCCGCGACCGCTCCTCCAAATCCCGCAATCATGATTTTGGCTTTGTCGTCGGCGCGTTGACCGAGCAGGTACGCGACGACGATCGTTGCCGGATTGAAAATCCCGTAAAGAAAGACTTCGCTCAAAGGTACGTCCGGCTGGAAATCAGGTCCCACCGTTAGCTCCTGACGTCTCGTCGGCGTCCTGCGCCTGTCGCAGCTTCTCTTCCTCGAACTGGACGAACCAGCCGATCATGTTGCGCCACTGCGCGCCAACCATCTCGATCATCTCGGGCGGCATTTCCTTCGCCGCGGCGCGTTCTTTGACACGGTCGATGACCTGCTGGATTCGCCACTGCACGACCGCGCCTTCGCGCGTCGTCATCTTGAGCTGCCAGGCCCGATCGACGTAGCCGTAGCGTTCGGCGATCAGGTCCACCAGCGCATTGTCGATGCGATCGATCTCATCGCGCACCTGGGACATTTCTGCGCATTCCCAAGGACGTTTTGGGTCCATCATCTCAACCCTTCATCCACCATGCGTCCGGCACGGGAAAGCGGCCGGCGGCATCTTCAATGACCTGAGCGGTCCGGAAAAGCGTTTCCTCATCGAAAGGCTTACCGATGAGTTGCAGCCCGAGCGGCGTCCCTTGCGCCGAGAGGCCACCCGGAACGGATATGCCGGGCAAGCCCGCCATGTTCACCGTGACAGTAAATATGTCCTCTAGATACATTGCCAAGGGATCGCCAGACTTTTCGCCGAATGCGAAGGCGGGCGACGGAGTTGTCGGCGTCAGCACCACGTCGACCTTGTCCCACGCCTCGTCGAAATCGCGTTTAATGAGCGTCCGGACCTTCTGCGCCTTGAGATAATAGGCATCATAGTAACCGGCCGAAAGAACATAGGTGCCGATCAGGATACGGCGTCGCACTTCCTTGCCGAACCCGGCGGCCCGCGTTTTCTCGTAGGTGTCGATCAGGTTGTCGCCATTGACGCGAAGTCCGTACCGCATTCCGTCGTAGCGCGCGAGGTTCGACGAGCACTCAGCGGGCGCCACGATGTAATATGCGGGAAGCGCATATTTCGTATGCGGCAGCGAGATCTCATGGATCGTCGCACCGGCGTTCTTGAGCCACGCAATCCCATCGTCCCAAAGCTTCTGAATTTCCGCCGACATGCCGTCGACGCGATATTCCTTCGGAATGCCGACGCGCAGACCTTTGATGCCCTTGCCGCGCGCCGCCTCGTAGTCCGGCACCGGCGCATCGACCGACGTCGTGTCCTTCGGATCGTGGCTCGCCATCGCCTTCAGCATGATCGCGCTGTCGCGGACCGTCTTCGTAATTGGCCCCGCCTGATCGAGAGACGACGCGAACGCCACGATACCCCAGCGCGAGCAACGGCCGTACGTCGGCTTGATCCCAACCGTCCCCGTCAGCGCCGCCGGCTGGCGGATCGACCCGCCTGTGTCAGTCGCCGTTGCCGCAAGGCAAAGGCCTGCCGCGACCGCTGAAGAAGACCCGCCCGATGAGCCACCTGGAACCAATTTATCCGCGGACGCATTGCCGTCTTTGCCCTTGCGACGCCAGGGGTTGACGACGTTGCCGAACGCGCTCGTCTCGTTCGACGACCCCATCGCGAATTCGTCGTTGTTCAACTTGCCGAGCATGACCGCCCCGGCATCCCACAAATTCTGCCCGACGGTCGACTCATACGTCGGCTTGAAGTCATCGAGGACCTTCGAGCACGCCGTCGTTCGGATGCCTTTTGTGCAGAAGAGATCCTTGTTGCCGATCGGCAGCCCTTCGAGCGGACGCGCCCTGCCTTCTGCAATGCGCTTGTCGCTCTCCATCGCTTGCGCGCGGGCATGATCCGGCGTCGGCAGCACGTAAGCGTTGAGCGCGCCGTTACCCTTTTCGATCGCAGCAAGGAACGCATCCGTCAGCTCGAGTGCCGAGAAGGACTTCTCCTGAAGTCCGTCACGCGCTTCGGCCATGGTGAGTTTGGTAAGATCGGTCACTGCTCGATTTTCCCTTTCAACCCTTTGCAACGCTCGTAGACAAGCGCTTCTGTTCCGCTTTTGACCTCGATACGATCGGCGTCGAGGCGGGTAAACGTTACCGTTTGCGCATACTCGTCAGCGCCTTCCGAGCACTGCAACTTGGCTTCGAACACGTTGCGCTTCGCTGCGCGGATCGACTTGAAATCACAGCCGCCTTCCCAACTCCCAGTCCCGTCGCGCGTCAATGTCAGTGGGTAGGTCGAGATGTTGGGCGTCGCCTTGCCTTTTTGAATATCTCCAAGCTTCTGGCAGCCTGTCGTCGGCGAATAGGTGCCGTCTCCGACGAACGGCGCATCGAGCTTCGTTTCCTCGGCCCGCACCGCCGTGGAGACGACCAATGCCATTGCGACGGAAAGCCAAGCTTGCAGCATCCGTCACTCCACGACCTTGGGCACCACGAAGAAGTTGTCCTCAGTAAGCGGAGCATTCGCCGTGACCTGATCGGCGATCTCGCCGTCCGTGACAACGTCGTTCCGCATCGTGAGCTTCTGATCGACGACCCGGGTCATCGGTTCGACGTCCGACGTATCGACACCGTCGAGTTGCTTCACCCAGTCGAGGATGCCGGAAAGCTCCTTCTCCAGACCCTTGGCCTCCTCGTCGCTCACCTTGATCCTGGCGAGGCGCGCGATACGGCGAACGGTCGCTTCATCGACCTGCATGAAAAGTCCCTTCAAGAAATCGGGGGAATTGCGCCGTTCTCATAACCGGCCCGGCGCCCCGAATGCAACCAGCCGAGCCATTCTGCACGGCGTCAAGTCACGCAAATGGCCGGGAAAGCCAAATCCGCACCTCCGGCAATGCCAATTTGTCGCCGAAGCTGGTAGAGCCAGATCGAAATCGCCCCTCAAGCCGGAACAGACTTCGCCCGTGACACAACCCACCGCCCCAGCGCCCCAGGGCCTGACTACGGAAGATCAGCAGCAATTTCGCGATGCAGTCACGGTCTCGGGGCGTCTGATCGGCATTGACGGCGGCACCAAGACGCTTGGCCTTGCCCTCTCGGATGTCCGCCGCACGATAGCCTCCCCGCTCGAAACGATCCGAAGGACGAAGTTCACGGCCGACGCCGCAAGGCTGTTCGCAATCGTCGCCGAACACGGCGTCTCGGGGCTTGTTCTCGGACTTCCGCGAAATCTGGACGGAACGGAAGGGCCGCGCGCCCAGGCGACGCGCGCCCTCGCCCGCAATCTCAACAAACTATCGCCGCTGCCCGTTTTGCTATGGGACGAGCGTCTAACGACCGCAGAAGCCGAGCGCATGCTGATCGAGGCCGATCAGACGCGAAAACGCCGCGCCGAGGTGATCGACAAGCTCGCCGCGACGATCATTCTGCAAAGCGCTCTCGATCGCCTCAACCGGAAGACTTAGGCACCACCGGGACTTAGACCGGCCGATAGCGGCCAATCGCCCGAGGCGCGGACCGTTGCATTTCAGGCTCCGTTAAGGGGTTTACGATTGATGTCGCGTCGAGCGCTTGCGGCCCCGCGAGACTCCCCCTATAGAAGCGCCTTTAATGACATCGAAATCGAATCCCAACGCGCTGAAGATTTTTCCGCGCCGCCATTTGCTGACTTGCGAAGGTCTGTCGGCAAACGAGATCAATTTTCTTCTCGACCTCGCCGATCGAAACGCGGACCACATCCGCAACAACGGCCGGAAACGCGAAGTTCTCGCCGGGCGAACCCTGATCAATCTCTTCTTTGAATTGTCGACCCGCACGCAATCGTCGTTCGAAATGGCCGGCAAGCGCCTGAGCGCCGACGTGATGAACATGAACGTCGCGACGTCCTCGGTCACGAAGGGCGAAACTCTGATCGACACCGCCGTCACGCTCAACGCCATGCGGCCCGACCTCATCGTCGTGCGCCATCATGCGGCGGGCGCCGTGGAGCTATTGTCCCAGAAGGTCGACTGTTCCGTCATCAATGCCGGAGACGGCGCGCATCAGCATCCGACCCAAGCCCTTCTGGACGCGCTGACGATCCGGCGCGCAAAAGGCCGCGTGGCGGGACTGACCGTCGCGATCTGCGGCGACATTCTCCACTCGCGCGTCGCCCGCTCCAACATCAACGTCCTCAACGCTCTCGGCGCCCAGGTGCGGATCATTGCCCCGACGACCCTTCTGCCGTCATCGCCCGAACGTCTCGGCTGCGAAGTCTTTACCGACATGTGGAAGGGCATCGAAGGCGTCGACATCGTTATGATGTTGCGCCTCCAGCGCGAGCGCATGGACGCCTCGTATGTGCCGTCGAGCCGGGAATTCTTCCACTTCTTCGGCCTCGACCACGAGAAGCTCGCGCGTGCGAAGCCCGACGCCCTTGTCATGCATCCAGGCCCCATGAACCGCGGTGTTGAGATCGCCTCGACGATCGCCGATCATTCCAGAAGCGTCATCCGCGAGCAGGTTGAAATGGGCGTTGCCGTTCGCATGGCCGTTCTCGAAGCCTTGTCTGCACACCTTCCCGGCTTCGCGGAGGATGCGCCATGAGAAAACCGATCGAAAAGCCCAAGAGCGTCGGGAACGCGATCGTCTTCATCAACGCGCGCCTTATCGATCCAGCCTCAAATCGCGACGAGCCGGGCGGCCTTCTCGTCAAGGACGGCCTGATCACCGACCTTGGCGCGCATTTGCGCCGCAACGCCCCGGAAGGCGCGACGGTCATCGACTGCAAGGGGAACGTTCTCGCCCCCGGCTTGATCGACGCCCAGGTTTTCACTGGCGAACCCGGTTTCGAGCACCGCGAAACATTGAAAACCGCGAGCCACGCAGCTGCAGCGGGGGGCGTCACGACCATCGTCGTGATGCCGGACACCAATCCGGTGATCGATCAGGTCGCGCTCGTCGACTTCATCCAGCGTCGCGCCCGCGACAACGCCCTGGTTCACGTCCACACGATGGCCGCGATGACAAAGGGCCTGCAGGGCGAAGAGATGACTGAAATCGGTCTCTTGAAGCGCGCCGGCGCCATCGCGTTTTCAAATGGCAAATCCAGCATCGTCAACACCCGCGTGATGCGCAATGTTCTGAGCTACTCCAAGGATTTCAACGCCCTCGTCGTTCACCACACCGAAGATCCGTATCTATCGAGCGGTTCGATGAATTCCGGCGAAATCGCTGCGCGCCTCGGCCTTTCCGGCATCTCCAAGATCGCCGAAACGATCATGCTCGAACGCGACGTTCGCCTCGTCGAAATGACAGGCGGCCGTTACCATGCTGCGACGATCAGCTGCCAGGAGAGCCTCGACGTCATCAAGCGCGCCAAGGCGAAGAAGGTACCCGTCAGCTGCGGCGTCTCGATCAATCACCTGACGCTCAACGAAAACGACATCGGCCCCTATCGCACGTTCTTCAAGGTGCGCCCGCCGTTGCGGCGCGAAGAAGACCGCGTCGCCATGGTGCAGGCGGTCGCAAACGGCGACATCGACATCATCGTATCAAGCCACGATCCCCAGGACGCCGACACGAAGCGCCGGCCGTTTGCGGAAGCCGCTGACGGCGCCGTGGGCCTCGAAACGCTGCTTTCGGCGGCACTACGGCTCGTCCATTCGGGTGACATTACCCTGCCCGCGATGCTGAAAGCTCTGACGATCAATCCCGCCCGCCTTCTGGGCCTCCATTCCGGTCGCCTCTCCAAGGGTGCCATCGCCGACTTGGTGCTCTTTGACCCGGGCGAGCCCTGGGTTGTGAATAAGGACCTCCTCCGATCCCGCTCGAAGAACACTCCCTTCGACGAAGCCAAGATGCAGGGTCGCGTGCTCCGAACGATGGTCGCTGGCCAGACCGTCTATGAATACGCTGGCGTCGAACGCACCTAGGCTTTAACTCTCGGGCTCGATCTTTTCGGCACGCGAGAAATTTCGGTCATGAGCTTCATGTCACCCTTGGCTTTGCTGATGGACGACGGCTCATGGCTCTCGATCGCGGCCGCACTTGTCCTCGGTTATCTCCTCGGCTCCATTCCGTTCGGCTTGCTGCTGACGCGAGCCGCCGGGATGGGCGATATCCGCGACATCGGCTCCGGCAATATCGGCGCGACCAATGTTCTCCGCACCGGCAACAAAAAGCTCGCCGCTGCGACGCTCATTCTTGACGCCGCGAAGGGCGCCATCGCTGTCCTCATCGCGAGATACTGCCTCGGCGAAACGCCGGCCATGGCGGCTGGTCTCGCCGCCTTCCTCGGGCACATCTACCCTGCATGGCTCGGCTTCAAGGGCGGCAAGGGCGTCGCGACGTATCTTGGCGTGCTGATCGCCCTCGCCTGGCAGTTGGCTGCGGTATTTGCGGTTTTTTGGCTCGCCGTCGCCAAGTTCGGCCGTTTATCCTCTCTCGCCGCTCTCGTCGCGACACTCGCCGTGACCCTCGCGTCGTGGATTTGGGGTGGACGCGACCTCGCCATCACCGTCACATTGATGAGCGTGATGATCATCATCAAGCACCGCGCAAACATCGAACGTCTGATGGCTGGGGAGGAGCCGAAGATTGGCTCCAAAACCTGATCAGCCTGAGCTCTTCACCGCTTCGCCGCCGTCACAGCCCGCGGTCCTTTCCGACGAGGAAAGACTGGCTTGTCTCCGGTTGATCCGATCGGAGAACGTCGGCCCCGTGACGTTTCGCGATCTGATCAACTACTACGGCGGCGCCGCGAAAGCCCTCGACGTCCTGCCGTCCCTGTCGCGACGCGGCGGCTCCGGACGCCCCATTCGTATCTGCGCGAAGGCCGACGCGGAACGCGAGCTCGAAACCGCAGAGCGTATCGGCGCAATTGCGCGCTTCGCAGTCGAGCACGATTATCCCCCGCTTCTGGCGCAGATCGATGCGCCGCCGCCGATGGTCTACGTCAAAGGCAACCTCGAGCTTCTGCAGCGCCCTGCCGTAGCGATTGTCGGCTCTCGGCAATGCTCGGCTGCCGGCGTGCAACTGACGAGACTGTTTGCCAGCAAACTGGCCGAAGCGGGCTTCACGATCGTTTCCGGGCTGGCGCGCGGCATCGATCGCGCTGCCCACGAAGCATCGCTGACGAGCGGCACGATCGCCGTCGTGGCGGGCGGCATCGACTGGGTTTATCCCCCAGAGCATTCCGAATTGCAGGCACGTATCGGCTCGGAGGGCTGCCTCGTCACCGAAAGGCCGCCCGGCCTCCAGCCCCGCGATAAAGACTTCCCACGCCGAAACCGCATTATTTCCGGTCTGGTCTACGGCGTGGTCATCGTTGAAGCCGCTGCGCGCTCTGGTACCCTCGTGACGGCCCGATATGCGAACGAGCTTGGCCGCGAAGTCTTCGCTGTTCCGGGCCACCCGCTGGACCCGCGCGCGGAAGGGACCAACCGCCTGATCAAGCAGGGCGCGACGCTTGTCACTGAGGCGGAAGATGTCGTCTCGGTTTTGCGCCCCATTCTCGGGCTTGAAGAACGTCGTTTTGATTACGCATCGGTCGAACCGGCACAGCCCGAAATGCCGACCGCCCAATCACCGACAGCCTATTTTGCGGCGGAAGATGTCCTGAAAGCCGTCATATCGGCCCTCGGCCCCGCGCCGGTGGCCGTGGATGCAATTGCCCGCCAAACAGGTCTCAATGCGCAGGCCGTACAGATCGCGCTGCTCGAACTCGATCTCGCCGGCCGCATAGAACGACAGGGCCGCGGTTTCGTGGCACTGAAGGCCGTTTAGGCGCTTCGCCGAAACGTCTCGCGGATCGCCTCAGCATACGATAGGGCAAGCATGCGAGAGAGCCTTCGACAGCCTTCCCGCTCTGCCATCCGCTGCAATTCACTAAGCAGATCAGCGAGATACTCAAGATGCTCCCGCCGCTCCTCTCCCGTTTGGCCGAGAAATTTGGTGTCGCGTAACTGATCCATCTTACTTGTAATCAACCCCGTCATTTCCCTATGCTGAACATAGACCACTCATCTTTTGGTGGCAATATTAATTAATATACAATCAAAAGGGGCAACAACCAGGGATTTGACAGCGCTGCGTCGATCAACCATGTTCCCGGCCCGCCGAGCGGCACCAGATTGAAGGCCGCCTATACGCGTAAGATGCGGTATAGCGGCGCCAGGAGCGAAACCGCCAGATGAACGTCGTCATCGTCGAATCCGCCGCTAAGGCCAAGACGATCAATAAATATTTGGGTTCGGGTTATAAGGTCATCGCATCCTACGGGCATGTGCGCGACCTGCCGCCGAAGGATGGCTCCGTCGAACCGGACCAAGATTTCATGATGCACTGGGAAGTCGACGCGAAATCCCAGAAGATCATGCGCGAGATCGCCGAAGCGGTAAAAAAGGCGGATAAGCTCATCCTCGCGACCGACCCTGATCGCGAAGGCGAGGCCATCTCCTGGCATATCCTCCAAATTCTCAATCAGAAGAAGGCCCTAGGCAAAGATACAGAGGTCGAACGGGTCGCGTTCAACGCCATCACCAAGCAGTCGATTTTGGCCGCGCTGAAAGAACCGCGCCAGATCGACGAACCGCTGGTTGACGCTTACTTGGCGCGCCGCGCCCTCGACTATCTCGTCGGCTTCACGCTCTCTCCTGTGCTTTGGCGGAAACTCCCCGGCTCTCGCTCCGCCGGACGGGTGCAGTCGGTTGCCTTGCGGCTCGTCTGCGACCGCGAGGCCGAGATCGAGGCGTTCAAAACCGACGAATATTGGACGATCGAAGCCCTCCTTTCGACGACTAAGGGCGAAGACGTGCGCTCCCGGCTCGTTGCGATCGACGGAACGGCGCTCAAAAAGCTCGACATCAAGGACGAGGTAACGGCGACCGCGATCAGAAAAGCCCTGATCGGCCAGGATTTCCGCGTTGCGTCGGTCGAGAAGAAGGCGACCAAGCGCAACCCTTATGCGCCTTTCACGACTTCAACGCTGCAGATGGACGCCTCGCGCAAGCTCGGCTTTTCCGCCAAGCAGACGATGCAGATCGCCCAGCGCCTTTACGAGGGGGTCGATATCGGCGGCGAGACCGTCGGTCTCATTACCTATATGCGAACGGACGGCGTCCAGATCGTGCCGGAGGCAGTCAGCCAGATCCGCGACGTGATCTCGGCCGAGTTCGGCAAGAACTACACGCCGTTTGCGCGCGAGTACAAAACCAAAGCCAAGAACGCCCAGGAAGCGCACGAAGCGATCCGCCCGACCGACCCGCGCCGCAAGCCGGACCAGGTCCGCAAGCACCTCGAAAAGGATCAGGCCGCTCTTTATGACTTGGTCTGGAAGCGAACGATCGCGAGCCAGATGGCGCCCGCAGATATCGAGCAGACAACTGCCGAAATCGAGGTCAAGGGCAGCGACGGCAAAGCGTACGGAGTGCGGGCCAACGGCTCGGTCCTGATGTTCGACGGCTTCCTCAAGGTCTACGAGGAAGGCCGCGACGACCGTGTCCGCACCATCGACAAGGGCAAGGACGATACCTCCGACGACGACGAGAACAATCGCCGCCTGCCCCCGCTCGCCGTCGGTGATCACCTCAAGGATAAAGAGATCAGCGCCGACCAGCATTTCACTCAACCGCCGCCGCGCTTCTCCGAAGCGACGCTGGTGAAGCGCATGGAAGAGCTCGGCATCGGACGTCCGTCGACCTACGCTTCGACGATGGCGGTCCTCGTCGACCGCGATTACGTCCGCATTGAGAAGAAGCGCCTCGTCCCCGAGGACAAGGGTCGCTTGGTCATCGCCTTCCTCGAAAGCTTCTTCAAGCGCTACGTCGAATATGATTTCACGGCCGATCTCGAAGAAAAGCTCGACCTGATCTCCAACAACGAGCTCGAATATAAACAAGTGCTTCGCGACTTCTGGCGCGACTTCATGGCCGCCGTCGGCGAGATCAAGGATCTGCGCGTCGGCGACGTGCTCGAAGCCTTGAACGAAATGCTTGGACCGCACGTGTTCCCGGATAAAGGCGACGGCAGCGATCCGCGCCTCTGTCCGAAGTGCGGGACGGGGCGGCTCAGCCTCAAGATTTCAGGGAAATACGGCGCCTTCATCGGCTGCGGAAACTATCCGGAATGCAATTACACCCGGCAGTTGACGCAAAGCGCTGACGGCGATGCGGCAGCCCTCGACGGCAAGATCCTCGGCTATAATGACGACGGTCTTGCAGTGACGATGCGCACAGGCCGTTTTGGACCATACATCCAGCTCGGAGAAGCGGAAGGCGACGAGAAGCCGAAACGTTCGAGCATCCCTAAGGGCATCGATGCTGCGACGCTCGACCTTGAGCGCGCAATGCAATTGCTTTCGCTCCCGCGCGAAGTCGGTATGCATCCGGATGAAGGCGGTGCCATCACCGCTGGCCTCGGGCGCTTCGGACCGTTCATCGTTCACGAGAAGGACGGCGCAAAAACGTACGTCAACCTCGAAAGCATGGAAGACGTCTTCACGGTCGGCCTCAATCGTGCCGTGACGCTCATCGCCGAAAAACGCGCGGGCGGCGGGAAGAGCCGGTTCCAGCGCAATGCCCCAAAGGTCGTAAAAGACCTTGGCGTGCATCCGACCGAAGGCGGCCCCGTGCAGGTTCTCGAAGGCCGCTACGGGCCCTACGTCACGCACAACAAGGTCAATGCCACGGTCCCGCGCGCCAAAGATCCGGCGTCGCTGACGATGGACGAGGCGCTGGCACTGATCGCCGAGCGCATCGCCAATGGCGGCGGCAAGAAGGGCAAGCCGGCACGCGGCGCCAAGGCGAAGGCCACCAAAGAGGCGAAGCCCACGAAGACGGCGACAAAATCGGCCAAAGCTGTCAAGACCGACGCTCCAAAGGCGTCCGCGCCGAAACCGGCAGCAACGAAGGCTGCAAAGTCAGCCGCTAAGAAGCCCGCATCGGCATCCGCCGGAGCCAAGAAACTCGCAAGGGCCAAGGCCTGACCGCAAAACGACGAGGCGCACAGGTGGCCCGCAAATCCAGCGCGACGCGAGCCCCCGCCAACGGCGGTCTGCCGAGCAAGGAACAAATCCTCGAATTCCTGAACTCCGCACCCGGCAAGGCCGGCAAGCGCGAGATCGCACGCGCATTCGGCGTCTCGGGCGGCGCCCGGATCGCGCTCAAACGCCTACTCGCCGAGATGGCGGAAGACGGATCGCTCGCAGGCGACAAGAAACACCTGCGCGAAAAAGGCAAGTTGCCGCCCGTCACGACACTCGAAATCACCGGCCGCGACGATGACGGTGATCTCGTCGCAAAACCGCTCAATTGGGAAGAGTCCGACGGCAAGCGGCCGGTCGTTCGCGTCCTAGCTGCACGAGACGGACGCGACGCCGAGATCGGCATCGGCGATCATGTCCTCGCGCGTCTCGAAAAACTGCCGCGCGGCGGCGGCGCGGCATCCTACGAAGCGACGCCGATCAAAAAGCTTCCGCGCGAGAAGCGCCGTCTCCTCGGCATCTTCCGCGCATCGAAGCGCGGCGGCGGCACCATCGAGCCGATCAACCGCAAGGAACTGAAGAGCTGGCCGATCCTGCCCGGCGATATGGGCGGCGCCAAGGACGGCGATCTCGTGCGCTTCGAACTCGTTCGCAGCGGCCGCTTCGCGACGCCCCGCGCCGAGGTCGTCGAGAGCCTCGGTAATCCCGACGATCAGCGCAAGATTTCGCTCATCGCCATCCACGCTCACGGCATCCCGGAGGACTTCCCCGAGTCCGTTCTGAAGGAATGCGAAACGCTCTCGCCGCCGACGATGGACGGACGCACCGATCTCAGAAACATAGCGTTGTTGACCATCGACCCCCTCGACGCTCGCGACCACGACGACGCGGTGCACGCCGAGCCCGATCCGGACTCGAAGAATTCCGGCGGCTTCATCGTCACGGTCGCCATCGCCGACGTCGCCCAGTATATCCGCCCCGGTTCGAAGCTCGATCGCGAGGCGCAGCTCCGTGGCAACTCGGTCTATTTCCCGGATCGCGTCGTCCCGATGCTGCCGGAGAAAATCTCGAACGACCTCTGCTCGTTACGCGAACTTGAGGAACGCCCATGCCTCGCCGTGCGCATGGTCTTCGACAAACACGGCGAAAAGCGAAAGCACACATTCCTCCGCGCCATGATGAAATCGGCGGCGAAGCTCTCGTATCAGGAGGCGCAAGCCGCCATCGACGGCAATCCGTCGGAGAAATGCCAGCCGCTTATGGCGCGCACGCTTGAACCGCTCTGGGCGGCCTATCGCACGGTCGCGAAAGCGCGCGACAAGCGCGGCCCCCTCGACCTCGATCTGCCCGAACGCAGGATCGTCCTCAATGCCGAAGGCAAGGTCGACCGCGTGGTGACGCCCGAGCGTCTGGAAGCGCATCGGCTCATCGAAGAGTTCATGATTCAGGCGAACGTCGCCGCGGCCGAGACGCTGGAAGAAAAGCGCCTCCCCCTCGTCTATCGCGTCCACGACCAACCGAGCCCCGAGAAGCTCAAAGGACTGCGGGACTTTCTCGAAACACTTGATATGAAAATTCCGCACGCCGGAGCGTTGAAGCCCGAAGCGTTCAACCGCGTGCTCGAACAGGCGAAAGATTTGCCTGTGCCGGATCTGATCAGCGAAGTCATCCTGCGTTCACAGTCGCAGGCCGAATATAACCCGAAGAACATCGGACATTTCGGATTGAACCTCGTCCGCTACGCACATTTCACGTCGCCGATCCGGCGTTACGCCGATCTGATCGTGCATCGGGCGCTGATCCGAGCGTTAAATCTCGGCACCGATGGACTAACCGACGACGAAATCCCGCGCCTTGCAAGTATTGCAAAGACCATCTCCGATACGGAGCGGCGCGCCATGTCCGCCGAGCGCGAGACCACCGATCGCCTGATCGCTGCCCACCTCGCCGATCGTATCGGCGTGACCTTCCCCGCGCGCATTGCCGGCGTGACGCGCTCGGGCCTTTTTGTGCGCCTCAAGGATACGGGCGCCGACGGCTATATCCCGATCTCGAGCCTCGGAAACGATTACTACCACCACGTGGAAGCGGCCCATGCATTGATTGGCGCGCGATCGGGCGAAGGCTACCGCCTCGGCGACACCGTCGAAGTTCGCCTTCTAGAGGCAATCCCATCGGCCGGCGCTTTGCGCTTCGAAATGCTGACGCAGCCATCGCGCGGAAATTTCGGAGCGATGCCGGTCCCGCGCCGCAGCAACACAGGCGGCAAAAGGAAATTCGGCAAGTTCGGCAGCCAGAGACGCTAACGTCCGTCACTAACGCCGCAGGACAAGCGCCCCGCCTTGACCTCGGCAAAGAGAGGGCCCATCACCATCCCATGGCAAACCCGCCTGACAAATTTTCCGCCGTCGATGACGGCTCGCCGCGAAATTTCCGGCAGGCGCTGACCCGCGGCTGGCGCGAACGATGCCCCAACTGCGGAATTGGCCGGATCTACGGAAAATATCTCAAGGTCAACGACGTGTGCTCGCACTGCGGCACGGAGCTTTTTCATCAGCGTGCCGACGACGCGCCGCCCTATTTCGTCATGACCATCACGGCACATATCGTGGTCGGCGGCATTCTTATTCTTGAACGGCTCTATTCGCCGCCAACATGGGTTCAGCTTGCCATCTGGTTGCCGACGCTCGTGCTGCTGAGCTTGTGGCTCCTGCCCCGCGTCAAGGGCGCGTTGATCGGCTATCAATGGGCCCTTCGGATGCACGGCTTCGGCGATCCAAGCATGGATGAGCCGGAGAAATGGCCGCCGACGCCGCCTGAAGCCAGCGCCCGATAACGTGGCGTCGATGTCGGAAGGGCAGGCCAATAATGCGATGGCTGACGTTCCTGTCCGCGACGCCGCCTGCCTCCTTATTGTCGACCTGACGAGTATCGAGCCAAGGCTCCTTATGGGCCGGCGCCACGCCGACCAAGTCTTTTTACCTAACAAATGGGTGTTTCCTGGCGGCCGCGTCGAGGACGAAGACCGCCATTTCGCCAATCAGTTTGCGGGCGTGTTTTCGCCGAACAATCTTGCAAAGGAGATCAAGCCTTTTGCACTTGCGGGTATCCGCGAACTCTTCGAGGAAACGGGACTGCTCATCGGCAGCGGCGGCCCGCTGCACAATCCCGGCCCCACCTGGCAAACCTTCGCCGCCTCACGACAGATGCCAGACCCCGCACATCTCCTTCCGCTGGCGCGAGCCATCACGCCGCCCGGCCGCGTACGCCGCTACGATACGTGGTTCTTCATGGCGAACGCGAACGCTGTTTCCGCCGATTGCGCCACCACGGACGGTGAGTTGCTGGATCTTGGCTGGTTTACGTTGTCGGAAGCCGGCAATCTCGATTTGCCTAACATCACCAGACTTGTTCTCAACGATGTTGCCGCGGCCATCGGGAACGCGCCGGCGCTTCGCGATACCGGCGAACCGCTACCTTTCTACTATTCGGCCAACTCCTGCTTTCGCCGCGACCTCATATCGTGTAAAGTTACTCCCTCGCCGCCTTGACATGGCAAAGTTGGCGCGTATGTTGCGCGCTCCCTAGCCAAGGTCTCTTGGCATTTCACTTTAAGGCCACGATCCATGGCAAAGCCCGTTACGCAAAAAATCAAATTGTTGTCGTCTGCCGGAACCGGCTTCTTCTACGTCACGAAGAAGAATCCGCGCACGTCGACTGAAAAGCTTGTTTTTAAGAAGTACGATCCCGTTGTCCGCAAGCACGTCGAATTTAAAGAAACGAAGATTAAGTAAAAGCCCTGTGAGCGCCTTACCTATTTTAAACCGCGTTTGACGGGGGTCATTCGTGCCGGAGAAGCGTTGGCCTAATAATGTGGCCAGGGCTTAAAGCAAACTCGGCAGCGGGGTAAATCGTTCCGAGACAGCTTCGCAACCCTGGCCACGACCGGGCGAGGTTCAAAGAGGGCGTTGTTCCTCTCCCAGCTTCGCGATCGACCCTCTGCAACCGTTCGAGGAGGCCACTCGTGTGGTCGCTCGGTTCGATCATACCCACTCTACCAGGCTATGCGGCGGACCCGATAGCGCGGGATCTGGTGATCACCAACTCACAGTTAAGCCCCGTAAGAATGGCGTCAAATTAGCGCAAATTCCTGTTTATCCCCACTTTGTCGCGTAGATTGGTGCCAGAATACGCCGCAGAAAGCAACAACTGCTTTACTGTGTCGCCAATGCTACGATTCGTGTTTGTGCCGGGATTTTCCGGCCTTCGCTAAGCCCAAGAAAAAATTACACGTTTGCGAATTGCTGAAAAAACAGTCGGACGCATCGCCCAACGTATGTGCACAATCGCAACGTGCCATTGGCCAAGAGTAGCAATTACGCCGCGTCGGCGACAACGCGATTTCGCCCGCGCCTCTTGGCAATGTACAACGCACTGTCCGCACGCTTGAACATCACCTCCGGAGTATCATCCGGGGTTTCCAGTGTCCCAATGCCGACGCTCGCGGTGACCCGGACATTTCGGCCCTCACCGATCATAAACTCATCGGAAGCAACGCACGCGCGCAATCTCTCGCCCACCTGGTATGCGTGCGTGATGTCGGTGTCCGGCATGATGATGACGAACTCCTCGCCCCCGAGCCGGCATGCGAGATCGACTCCCCGCGTGTTTCGTTTGAGACGTACTGAAAATTCCCTAAGAACGGCATCGCCGGCGATGTGGCCGTAGGTGTCATTCACGGCTTTGAAGTGATCGATGTCCGCAACAAGCATGGACAGGCTCCGGCCGGTGCGGATCGCCTCAGAAACGAGGGTCTTCAAATGCCCTTCCATGTAGCGGCGATTGTGCAGCCCGGTGAGCGAATCCGTGATCGACATCTCGACGCTCTCCGCGAGCCGATGGCGAAGAAAATCGGAATGCCGCTTCCGCTTGATCTGCGTCTTGACCCGCGCCAGCAACTCATGTCGATCGATCGGGCGCATCAGATAGTCGTTGACACCCATGTCGAGGCCGCGAAGAAGCCGCGCTTCATCGCCCGGCTCGACAAGCATGATGACTGGCAGATGCCTCGTCCGCTCCAGCGACCGCACTTGCGAGCAAAGCCTCAACCCGTCCGAGCCCTGGAGCGATAGACTGACGATCAGCAGATCGAAATTGCCTTCTGCGAGCCGCATCAGCGCCGCTTGTGCGTCGCTCTCGGCGTGCGTATCGTTGGCGCTCGACAGAACTTCAAGCAATCGAGCAGCAGAACGCGGATGATCGTCGACGAGCATAACGCGCCCCGATCGCGCTGACAGGGCGCGCGCCAGCGAACCGTCGTCCGGAATGCCCATTTCTTTGCCGGTCGACGCGCGCATGATCATTTCATCGTTCAGCATTTTGAGGCGTGCGAGATTTTTCACACGCGTCACGAGCGCGATGTCGTCGACCGGTTTGGTCAGAAAATCGTCCGCGCCGCTTTCCAGTCCGAGCACTTTGTCGGAGGGCTGATCGAGCGCCGTAACCATCACAACGGGGATATGGTGGGTCGTGTGGCTGCCTTTGATGCGGCGACAGGTTTCGAACCCGTCCATGCCAGGCATCATGACATCGAGAAGCACGACATCTACGCTTTCGCGCGCCAGAATGTCGAGAGCCTGCTGCCCGTTGTTCGCCGTCACAACTTCGAAATACTCCGCCTGAAGCCTTGCTTCAAGCAGCTTCAAGTTAGCGAGGATGTCGTCGACAACAAGAACGCGGGCGGTCATGGGCCAAAATCTGGGGAGAGGGCTAAGTCCTCGAGGATCCGATGAACTTTCGAACGGTTTCAAGGAACGCCGTCACGGAAATCGGCTTCGAAATATACGCCTCGCAGCCACCCGAACGGATCCTTTCCTCGTCGCCCTTCATCGCAAAGGCAGTAACGGCAACGATCGGGATTTGACAAAGTGCGTCATCGTCCTTCAGCCATCGCGTCACTTCGAGCCCCGAGACTTCAGGCAACTGAATGTCCATCAGGATAAGGTCGGGGCGGTGCCTACGCGCAAGTTCGAGCGCCTCGAAACCGTTACGCGTCTGGATCGTCTTATAGCCGTGCGCAACCAGGAGATCGTTGAAGAGCTTCATGTTGAGCTCATTATCTTCGACGATCAGGACCGATTGCGCCGCAAGCCGAGGCTCCGGCACACGACGCTCGACGTTCGTTCTGGTTTCTTGATACGTCATAGCAACCGCCCACTCTCCATCGCGGCCGTTGTGCACCGATTCTCATCCAATCTGTCGCCCAACTTTGCGCTTGAAAGCGGTAACCAACAGTTAACGACAGACCGACGATTAGGTAACCATAAATGTTCCGATCGAGATCTCAGCGCCTTTCCGAAGACCAGGCGGAAGCCTTAGCGTTGCAGGTGCTGGCATTCTTGCTGGCCGATGCGAAGCAGATCTCGCGGTTTCTCGCCCTGACGGGAACCACACCGCAAGATCTCCGAGATGTCGCGTCCTCTCGCGAACTCCAGGCCGCAACCCTCGAATATCTTCTATCTGACGAGGGTCTTTTGCTGATGTTCTGTCAGGAAGCCGGGATCGATCCTGCTACGATTTCGCCCGCTCACCGTCTCCTCGTAGGACCGGACGCAATGTGAGGCCGCGTAGCAGCTTGAACGGGAGGGCCTTGACCTACTGCTTAGTGTGCATTCGTGGTTGCAGGGCACTTGTCGGGATCGAGAAACGTCAATTCCTTGAGTTCGCCTTTGATGGAGAACTCGCCGTAATCGATCTTGAGATCGCTGGTCACGCCATCTTCGAAATAGCGGAACGATAGTTCGTAGGACGGAGTCTGGTCTTCTCTATCCTTGCCAGGCTCGAAGTAGCTGATTGTCATCGGCCATGACTCAACGTCCGCGAGACGGCTCGCTCCCTTGAAGGTCCCCGGAGATGCATCCGGCCCGGTTCCGAACTTTTTGCCGATGATCGTATTGGTCAGATAGTATTTTTCGCCCTTCTCCGATCCGTCGTAAAGATTGGCGGTGAACATCTTCACGCCGCTCTTGGCAGCCTGAACCAAAGTCGAAGCGTGTTGCATCGGAAAATAGATGTCGGTCGGCAGGGATAAGCGCTTCTTCGCCGGCTTCACGAGGTCAACGCCGACGACGGGCGTGGCGCCCTTCGTCCTGAGCGCGTTGCCTTGGCTTGAATCCGCGAGTTCGTCATTCTGATATTGCGTCGACGAAAACCGCAGCTTCTTGGCGTCGGCTTCTTCCCAACTCGAATTTCGGAGGTCGCTGACCGTTTCCGCCCCATCCTGGTTCGTCATGACGGTCACGAAGCGCATATTCTGCGTGTAGCCGTCGCAAGGCGAACCTTTAAGCTCGTACACCATCCGGCCGGTGATGCCCGTGACGCCGGAGCCAGCGGTCGAATCCCCCAACGAAAGGTCATAGACGGCGCGATGCGGAGCGAAAGGCGCAAGTTCAGCGGCGGCTGCGGGATGGATTGCCGTTCCCGGTGCAAGGGTGAGGAGCCCCAGCACGGCGTAGCCATAACGCGTAATCATCGGCCTTAGCTCACTCTCCAGTCGGAATATTTACGTCTACAGTAATCTGGGCCCCAGATAAAGCATTGCAAAGAGGCAGCCCCGCAGCCACATGCTCGGATGCAAACCTAAACATCGGGTAATCTATCAATGACTTCCATCGACCAAAGGCTCTCCGAACTAGGCCTGAAACTGCCCGAAGCGCCTCAACCCGTCGCCAATTACGTGCCTTTCCTTCTCTCTGGCGACCAGCTCTTCATCTCGGGCCAGATCGCCAAGGACGCGACGGGGCGCGTGCTGACGGGAACGCTCGGCGCCGGTGTTTCCATTGAAGAAGCTCAGGAGGCAGCCCGCCATTGCGCGCTCAATTTGCTGGCGCAGGCCCAAGCCGCACTTGGCGATTTGAGCCGCGTTACTCAGATCCTGCGATTGACGGGCTTCGTCGCGTCGACACCGACCTTCACGGATCAGCCCAAAGTCATAAATGGCGCGTCGGATTTGCTCGTATCTGTTCTCGGCGACGCCGGACGGCATACGAGGTCGGCAGTCGGCGTCGCAAGCTTGCCATTGAATGCGTGCGTCGAGATCGACGCGATCTTCAAAGTCCGCTGACCGCATGCTCGATCGCTCAGCCTTCCTCCGGCCGATCGCACACCGAGGGCTGCACGACATCAAACGCGGGATCGTCGAGAACACCGCCCCCGCCTTCGAAGCTGCAATAGCAGCCGGCTATGGCATCGAGTGCGACATCCGGCCAATAAAGCGCGGTGTGCCTATCGTTTTTCATGATGAGACCTTGGAGAGGCTGGTCGCGGCGAGCGGCCCCGTCGCCGACCTTAACGAAAGCGATCTTGAGACGCTGCGCTATCAGGACAACGAAACACCGATCCTGACCCTTGCAGCCCTCTTTGATCTCGTGGCCGGACGCGCGCCGCTGCTGATCGAAATCAAGAGCGAGTGGCAGCCCCCGGACAAGGATTTCATCGCCAATATCGCATTACTGGCCTCGCACTACCGCGGACCGGTCGCATTGATGTCATTCGATCCCGCCGTCATGACCGCCATCAGAGCCGCCGCTCCTAGCGTCCCGCGCGGCCTCGTCTCGGGCAGCTACGCGGGCTCGGGATGGTGGCCCCACAAGATCGGCAAAGCACGCGCTGAAGCACTCCGCGATCTCCTCGAATCCGGCCCCGTCGCTCCGGACTTTTACGCCTACGGCGTCGACTCGCTGCCGACGCCAGTCACCGAATACGTGCGCCGGGTCTCAGGTCTTCCGGTCTTCACCTGGACCGTACGCACCGCCGAGCAGCGCCTGCTCGCTGAGACATGGGCCGATGCAATGATTTTTGAGGGCTTCCGGCCGTAGGCAGCGCAAGAGCCGCGACATCTCGCGCGGCACGCAGGTCGGCCCTGCCCTCGTATCGCTTTGATCCCATATCAGGAAGTTGCATAGACGTTACTCTCGCGCGACAACGATCCAGATGCCGATATTTCCCGATACCGCAGTCAATCTCGTAGCCTCGATCGCGACACTCGACGCAGCGCAATGGGACGCCTGCGCCAATCCCGATCCCGCCAAGTTCAATCCGTTCGTCAGCCACTCATTCCTGAAGGCGCTTGAAGACTCCCGCACTGTTGGCCGCCAGAGCGGCTGGCTGCCGCGCCACCTCGTGATCAATGACGAAGATGGAAACATCTCAGCCGCAGCCCCGGCCTACGTCAAATCGCACAGCCGGGGTGAATACGTCTTCGATCACGGCTGGGCGGACGCCTACGTGCAAGCCGGCGGGCGCTACTATCCGAAACTCCAGATCGCCGTCCCGTTTACGCCGGTGCCCGGACCTCGCCTGCTCGTGAAGCCCGGCCCGAAGGCCTTTAGCGACGAGCAGCTTCTTGCAGCGGCCGCCGTTGAGGTCGCGAACCAAGCCGGGCTCTCGTCCGTCCACTTGACGTTTCTCGATCGGGAGGTCGCGGCGCGCTTGAAAGCGCTCGGCTTCCTCACGAGGGTCGGACAACAATTCCACTGGCAGAACCAGGGCTACACATCCTTCGAAGATTTTTTAGCAACTCTCGCCTCGCGCAAACGCAAAGCGGCAAAGAAAGAGCGCCAAGCCGCCCTGGCGCCGGGAATAGAGATCGAGCACCTCTCCGGTAACGCCATCAGCGAAGACCACTGGGACGCGATGTTCACGTTCTACATGGACACCGGCGACCGCAAGTGGGGGCGCCCCTACCTCAACCGCACGTTCTTCTCGCTACTCGGTGAAACGATGCCCGAGCGCTGCCTGCTCGTCTTCGCCAAGCGTGAGGGCAGGTATATCGCAGGCGCACTCAATCTCATTGGCGGCGACTGCCTCTATGGCCGGTACTGGGGCGCCATCGAACACCACCCCGCCCTGCACTTCGAGGTCTGCTATTATCAGGCCATAGATTACGCCATCGCCCACAAGCTGCTGCGCGTCGAAGCGGGCGCCCAAGGCGAGCACAAGCTCGCCCGCGGCTATCTGCCGATCGAGACCTATTCCGCCCACTGGATCGCCGATCCCGCACTCCGCCGGGCCGTTGAGCGCTTTCTCATAAAGGAGCGCGAAGCGGTCGCCGAAATCAATGCCGACTTGACCGAAATGGGCCCCTATCGCAAAGACGAGGCGTGAAGCGGTCCCGACCGGGGTGCCGCATAACCGGCCCGAGCGAACATCATGTCATACGACAACTCCAACATCTTCGCGAAAATCCTGCGCGGTGAGATCCCGAGCCACAAGGTTTACGAGGATGCCGACGCCATCGTTTTCATGGACGTGATGCCCCAGACGCCCGGCCACGCTCTTGTCGTGCCGAAGGCCCCATCGCGCAACCTTCTCGATGCCGACCCCGCGGTGTTGGCGAAAATCATTCCCCTCGTCCAAAAGGTCGCCGTCGCGGCGAAGACAGCGTTCAACGCCGACGGCATCAGCGTTGCGCAATTCAACGAACCCGCCGGCGGCCAAACGGTCTTTCACCTGCATTTTCACATAATGCCGCGCTACGATGGCCAGCCGCTGCAATTGCACGCCCGAAAGATGGAAGATGCTGCGGTGCTCGCGGCCAATGCCGAGAAACTCAAGGCAGCGCTAGCGTCTTGAGGCTCTAGCCAAGTGAAGTTCGTTCTCTATCTGTAAGATGAGAGTGGGAGATTGAGCGCACGCGGAGTTGAGTGATGGCCTTGATCCTAGTTATTGGCGCAAGCCGCGGCGTCGGCCTTGAGAGCGTCAAGTCGGCGCTAGCGGCAGGATATGAGGTTCGGGCATTTGCCCGTTCGGCGCCGAGCATCGCCATCACGCATCCGAAACTTACCAAAATCGCCGGCGACGCGCTGAGCCCTGCCGACGTCAGCGCGGCAGTCCGAGGCGTCGACGCGGTCATTCAATCCATCGGCACCGCAAGCGTCACCGATCTCGTCTTTGGCACGACGCTCTTCTCGAATTCTACGCGCGTCATGGTGGAGGCCATGCAGGAGGCCGGCGTCAGGCGTTTGCTGATGGTGACCGGCGCTGGCGCCGGAAACAGCCGCGGCCGCACCTCGCTTTTATATGACAACATCGTATTCCCACTCGTCCTGCGAAGGATCTACGACGATAAAGACATCGCGGAAGATATCGTCGCGAAGAGCGCGCTCGATTGGACGATCGCGCGGCCAGGCCTGCTGACAAGCGGACCGGCGACGGGGCGTTACCAGGTGCTCACCGACGTGAAGGATTGGCGCGGCGGCTTCATCTCCCGCGCCGACGTCGCGGAGTTCCTCTTAAAAAGCATCGACGACGCGTCGCTTTTCGGGAAGACGCCCATACTCGTAAATTGAACTCGCCCAACCAACAAAAAAGCGCGGAGATTATCTCCGCGCTTTGTCTTTCGGGATGACCGCCGCAATCTCGCAGCGATCAATCCTCTTTCTTCTTTCTCGGGACGCTCGGCACCGCGCCGGATCCGTTGGCCTTCTCGCCCTTCTCCTTGGGACCGGGCAACGCCTTCTTCGGCGTCGCATCCGCAAGAACAGGCTGCGGGCCATCGTCGTCCGTCTCTTCGTCTTCGGGCGTCTTCATCTTCTTCGAAGGATCGAGCGGCAGGAACTCGAACGTCAGTTCTCGATCGACGCCTTTGCCCGCGACCAGGACTTTCACCGTTCCGCCATTCTCGAGCTTGCCGAACAGCAACTCTTCAGCGAGTGGCTTCTTGATGTATTCCTGGATGACGCGACCCAAAGGCCGGGCGCCAAACTTCTCGTCGTAGCCTTTTTCCGCCAGCCAGCGCGTTGCCTCGTCCGACAGCTCGATCGTAACGCCGCGATCCGCGAGCTGCGCCTCGAGCTGGAAGATGAACTTCTCGACGACCTGCGCGATGATCTCCGGCGATAGCCCTGAGAACGGCACGATGGCATCGAGACGGTTGCGGAACTCCGGCGTGAAGAGCTTCGTCACCGCTTCCGTATCCTCGCCCTCACGCTTCTGGCGATTAAAGCCCATCGGCGGCCTGGCCATGTCGGACGCCCCCGCGTTCGTCGTCATGATGAGAACGACGTTGCGGAAATCGATGGACTTGCCGTTGTGATCGGTGAGCTTGCCGTGATCCATGACCTGCAACAGGATGTTGAACAGGTCCGGATGCGCCTTCTCGATCTCATCGAGCAGCAGCACGCAGTGCGGATGTTGATCTACGCCATCGGTCAGAAGGCCGCCCTGATCGAAGCCGACGTAGCCCGGAGGCGCGCCGATGAGACGCGAAACCGTGTGCTTCTCCATGTATTCCGACATGTCGAAGCGCAGGAGCTCAACGCCCATAAGGTTCGCGAGCTGCTTGGCGACTTCAGTCTTGCCGACGCCCGTCGGACCCGAGAACAGGTAGC
Source organism: uncultured Pseudomonadota bacterium (assembly GCA_963789775.1). Lineage (GTDB taxonomy): Bacteria > Pseudomonadota > Alphaproteobacteria > Rhizobiales > Hyphomicrobiaceae > Hyphomicrobium_B. The sequence goes on along the minus strand of CAWBLX010000005.1, from coordinate 575,009 downwards.
AGCCGATAGGCTTTTCGGGCTCGCGCAAGCCGGCACGCGCCAGCTTGATCGCGCTCGAAAGAGCTTCGATGGCCTTATCCTGTCCGAAGACCAGCCGCTTCAGATCGCGCCCAATGTGGGCGATGATTTCGGCATCGCTCTTCGTCACGGTCTTCGGCGGGATTCGCGCCATGGTCGCAACGGTGGCTTCGATCTCCTTGGTCGTGATCTTCTTCTTCCGCTTACCCTCGGGCAGCAGCATCTGCGAAGCACCCGTTTCGTCGATCACGTCGATCGCCTTATCGGGGAGCTTCCGGTCGTGGATGTACCTGGCCGACAGATCGACCGCAGCTTTAATGGCTTCGTTGGTATACTTGATCTTGTGATAGTCCTCGAAGACCGACTTCAGACCCTTCAAGATCTCGATCGCATCCTCGATTGACGGCTCCTTCACATCGATCTTCTGGAAGCGGCGAACGAGTGCGCGATCCTTCTCGAAGTGCTGACGATATTCCTTGTAGGTCGTGGAGCCGATGCAGCGCAGCGTACCCGACTGCAACGCGGGCTTTAAAAGATTCGAAGCATCCATAGCTCCGCCCGACGTCGCGCCGGCGCCGATCACGGTGTGGATCTCGTCAATGAACAGAACCGCGCCAGGGAAGGCCTCGACCTCTTTCATCACAGCCTTGAGCCGCTCTTCGAAGTCGCCGCGATAGCGGGTGCCCGCGAGCAACGCACCCATGTCGAGCGAGAAGATCGTGGCGCCTTTGAGAACGTCCGGAACCTGGCCGCCGACGATCTTGCGCGCCAGGCCCTCGGCAATCGCCGTCTTCCCGACGCCCGGATCGCCGACGAGAAGCGGATTGTTCTTCTGGCGGCGGCAGAGCACCTGTATCGTGCGCATCACCTCTTGTTCGCGCCCGATCAAAGGATCGATTTTGCCATCCCGGGCCTTCTTGTTGAGATTGACGCAGTACGTATTAAGTGCGTCGCCGGGCTTCTTCTCTTCGCTCTCCGCCGAGTTCACGTCTTCGTCCACTCCACGAACAGTTCGCGGCTCGAACATGCCCGGCCGCTTCGCAATTCCGTGCGCGATATATTGAACAGCATCGAAGCGCGTCATCTCCTGCTCCTGCAGGAAATATGCGGCGTGGCTTTCCCGTTCCGAGAAAATCCCAACCAGAACGTTCGCTCCGGTGACCTCTTCACGACCCGACGTCTGCACATGCACGATCGCCCGCTGAACGACCCGTTGGAACGAGTTCGTCGGATGTGCATCCCGTGCCGACTTTGAGATAATCGGTTTGAGTTCGGTATCCAGATATTCGATGAGCCGGGCTCTGAGTTGCTCAAGGTCGACAGAACAGGCGCGCATCACCGCCGCCGCATCGCGATCATCGACAAGCGCCAGAAGCAGGTGCTCCAGCGTCGCGAATTCGTGATGGCGAACGTTAGCGTACTGCACCGCCCGGTGCAGCGAGGCTTCGAGATTTTTGGAGAGCGATGTCAACCGTATCCTACTCTTTCTCCATGGTGCATTGAAGAGGGTGGCCATGCTGCCGCGAAAAGTCCATGACCTGCGTCACCTTGGTTTCAGCAACTTCGTAAGTATAGACGCCACAAATCCCGACGCCTTTATGGTGGACATGAAGCATGATGCGCGTCGCATCTTCCTGTCCCTTGTTGAAAAAGCGCTGCAGCACGAGAACGACAAACTCCATCGGCGTGAAGTCGTCGTTCAACAGGAGAACCCTATATAGGTTCGGCTTCTTCGTTTTTGGACGGGTCTTCGTGACAATACCCGTCTTGGACTCTCCATCGCCGTCGTCACGGCGGGGTCCGTCGGGCGGTTCGTTATTCGCAGCCATGCGGGCAGCACCCACTATGGAATTGATTTCCACCTTCTTCATCGCGTGCCTCGGGTGAAACCCGAATCCATTGGATCTCCTAACGCTATCCCGCAGACGCAGGCTGTTGGAGGCAGAAAAGTGACGCCCGCCCCGCAATCGCGTGCCCGCCCGGGCACCTCTCTTCCGATGTAAATGTTCAAGCGAAACACCCGTGTTCATCAAGCCCGTAATATAGGCACGCTGACGCGCAAAAAATAGAACGAGCTGAGTGACGCATCTGACCTATCCCAAGATACGAATTACGCCGCCTGCACCGCGGTTCCGGCTCCACTCATCGACCAAAAGCATCACAAACCGTGCCAAGCTCACCCATCGGAGGCCTACCCGCGGTTTCCAAGACCAGAAGATCGAATTTCTCCCTGCTTTTCCTCATCCGGCTGACGCATCCGGCGCGTCGAGCTTAGCGCCCAATTTTGGAACGGCCAAAGTGGTAAATTTTACCCTCTTCCTTAACGCTAACGCAGTCCCTCCGATCCTATAGTCAATACGGCATCTGAAAGCGCCAATAGCCTCTTTCGCGCCCAAAAGGTGCCTAAAAACAATGCTCTTCCTTTCACGTTGATTGGTGGGGCAGTCGCGGGCGCCTGAGAGGCTAACCGCGGGGATTAGGTCGTCAATAGCCGCTTTTCGTGGGCGGCCAGAGGGATACAGCGTCGTGTTACGACGAGTGTTGGCGTACGCCGCGACATTTACGATTATTTTTAGCGTCACCCTGACAAGCGCCGACGCCCAGGGAAACCGCCATGCCGCGCTGATCCTCGACGCCAACACCGGCGCCGTTCTCCACAATGTTGATGGCGATGCCCCCCGGCACCCGGCGTCGCTCACCAAAATGATGACGCTCTATCTGACGTTCGAGACGCTCGAATCCGGCCGTCTCAAGATGTCCGACAAGCTCACGATGTCCAGGCACGCCGCCGCCGCCGCCCCATCGAAGCTCGACCTTGATCCGGGCGATCAGATCTCCGTCTCGGACGCGATCAAGGCCATCGTCACCAAATCCGCCAACGATATCGCCGTGGCGCTCGCCGAAAAAATCGGCGGCTCCGAACCCAATTTCGCGCGCCTCATGACCGCCCGCGCCCGCGAATTCGGCATGTCAGGCACGCATTACGAGAACGCGTCCGGCCTGCCGAACGATGCCCAGATCACCACCGCGCGCGACATGGCGACTTTGGCTCTGCATCTTCAGGACGACTTTCCGCAATATTACCCGCTCTTCGCGACCAGAAGCTTTTCCTACCGCGGCAAATCCTATCGCAACCACAACACGATGCTGAGAACTTTTGCCGGCATCGACGGCATCAAGACCGGCTACACGCGGGCATCCGGGTTCAACCTTGTGACGTCATGGCACCGCGGCAGGCGACATCTGATCGGCGTCGTCTTCGGCGGCAGAACGGCGGGCAAGCGAAACGCCGAAATGCGCGTTCTTCTTACGCGTATGTTGTCGCGCGCATCAGCGGTCAAAACACGCAAACCCATGCTGCTTGCGAGGCTCAAGGGCGAGCCCAAGGTCGCCCGACGCCCCGCCAAACGCACGCACGCCGTTAAAGTGGCCGAGGCAAACCGCGTAGCGCCCGTTCGCGCCGAAGCTCCAGCGCAACCTGCGGCCGCGGAGGATGCCTCGGAAACACCGATCCACATCTTCAAGGTCCGCGCAGTTCCGATCTTGCCCAAGGCACGACGCGCGGCCCCATCTCCGGACGAGACGACGGACATGGAAGATTCCGATCGGCGAACCAGACCGAGCCACGTCGAAAGCGCGCCGCTCCGTCCGTTCGCACCCGCGAATTTGGCCCGTTCCCGGGAAACGCCGGACATCGACACAAACGCCAACGCTCTCAATAACGCGCCGGCAACCACGCGCGTCGCGATGCTTGGCGCTTCCGACGCCCCGTCGCCCGGCTACGCCGAGACACACCCCGCCCCGGTCATCCGCGGCTTACCCCCATCGACCCTCGGCGCCCAAGCCCGCGCGCTTCGCACGGCCTCACTTCAAACGGGCGACGAGCCTCCACGAAACGCCCCACGACGTGCCGCCGGCCGGTATCAGGTGCAAATTGGCGCCTACAGCTCGATCGACGACGCCCAGCGCGCGCTTTCAAATGTGCAGGACCGTGCCGGCAGGCTTCTCGCAGGCGTCGCTTCGGTGACCAACCCCACAATGCTGAACGGACACCAGCTCTACCGCGCGCGCTTCACGGGCTTCGACGCCGGCCGCGCGGCGTCGACGTGCAACGCCCTGCGCCGGCAGTCTGTCGATTGCTTCGTCATGGCCGGCGACTGACGGCTTGCTCCCCTGACGAACACGGTCGTAGCATCGCGGAAGATTTCGCAACGCAGGGCTTGTCCGTGACCGATACCGCAGCATTCCCCAAACTCGTCCTCTTCCAAGGCGTCCTCCCGCCGGGAGACGTTTATCACCCAGCCGCCGACCGTATCGTTGCCGGAAATCCAGTGCAGTGCGCCCAAAACCTGTTCCAAAGTCCCGACGGCCGCTTCAACTCCGGGATCTGGAGCAGCGACACCGGTACCTGGCGCGTCGTCTTCACGGAAACCGAGTTCTGCCACATCCTGGAAGGCATCATTATCGTTCGCGGTGACGATGGTTCCGAGGCAACGTTCCATGCCGGCGACGCCTTCCTGACGCCCTCCGGCTTCACCGGAACCTGGGAAATCGTCGAGCCCGCCAAGAAATTCTACGCCGTATACGAATAGCGGCCACGCAATAGCGCCCCGGTTCCCGTTTTTTCCGATCCTTTAGCGGCTCCCCCGCAAAGCGGTCCATTAAAATGCACGACGGAGAAAATCTCGTCGTGGTATATTCGTCCGTCATCGGACAGAATTACGCCGGCATATTTATGCGGACCGGGGGAGTGACATGCTCAAACCTATATTGCTCGCATTTTCCTTTATCCCTTTTTCTTTTCCGGCCTTTTCGCAAGTCGAGCCCGCAGTCCGGCTCATCCAAGAACCGCGCCCATGCGCACCCCAACCGTGCGTCGCTCCGCCGTCGAAAAACGCTATCGTGCTCGTCCATGGTTTGACGGGCAGCCAGGCAACCTGGAGAGCTGAAAATGGCACGTACCTTCCGGATCTCCTTTTGAACGATGACGATCTCAAAAATTACGACGTCTGGCGGATCGACTATGATTCATTCAAATTCGCGACGAGCCCCGACGCCGACACGCTCGCTGATTTCTTTTTCCAGCAACTTTCCACGCTGCGCGGTTACGATTCAATCACGTTCATCGCACACAGCCTCGGAGGCCTCATCGTCCAGAGGTTTTTGCAGGACGTAAACAGCCTCAATAGCCACCTTCAGCTCAACAAGTTTCGCCTCGTGATACTGCTCGGAACACCATCGAAGGGCAGTCAGCTTGCAAACTATGCCGGTTGGCTCAGCGCCAACCCGCAGCTCAGAATCCTCAAAGATTATTCGGGTAACGACTATCTGAAGCTGCTAGGTAGAACGATGTGGTATACTATGCAGAAGCATGAGGCGAGCGGCTGCGCGAGCCTGCGCTTCTTCAGCGCCTACGAAGGCCGGGACACCGATCACGTCAGAGTTGTTTCGGAGGACAGTGCGACGGCGCGGGCGTTCGCGTGCCGGAAATTCGACACCGACCACGTTCAAATGTCGAAGCCGACCAGCAATACCGACGAGAATTTTCTCGCTATAAAAAAGCTTCTTTTATCCTGCGCGGACCAAGATCGGCGCGTATGTCCTCCCCCTTCGGACGACCAGCATTGCGGACAGCTTCAAAATCCTATTGAGAACGGTCCGGAGCTCAATTGCGATCACGGTTCGTGGTAGATCGCGAGTTATTGATTTAGGCTAAGCTTTTCCGCTCAAGAGCGTGTAGTTGCCGCCGGTCGCCGTGATATCGGTCGAGCGGGTCCTCTCCGTTCCGAACCGCGCCAGATAGTTCGGGCCGCCCGCTTTCGGCCCGGTGCCTGACAGCCCTTCACCACCGAACGGCTGCACCCCGACGACCGCGCCGATCTGATTGCGGTTGACGTAGAGATTGCCCACGTGCGCGTTCTCCGCGACGTAATCGGCAACGCTTTCGATGCGGCTGTGCAGGCCAAGCGTCAGTCCATAGCCCGTCGCGTTGAGCGCCGCGACAACCTTGTCGATATGTCCGCGATCATAGCGGACCATGTGAAGGATCGGGCCGAAGACTTCCCGGTTCAACCGGTCAAGCCGGTCGATCTCGTAAAGCGCCGGGGTGACATAGGTGCCGGCGCGGCATGTTTCCGGCATTGCGAGATCGATAATCTCGCGGCCGTCACGCTGCATTTGAACCTTGTGGCTCTCGAGATTGTCTTGAGCAGCCTCGTCGATCACCGGACCGATGTCCGTCGCATAGTCGAGCGGATCGCCGACATCAAGGGACTCGATGGCGCCAGCCAGCATCGACCGGATCCGCGGCGCATTATCATCCTGTACGAACAGAACGCGTGCCGCCGAGCACCGCTGACCGGCGCTGTCGAAAGCCGAGCGCACGGCGTCGCGCACGACCTGCTCCGGCAGCGCCGAAGAGTCGGCGATCATGGCGTTGAGGCCGCCCGTCTCGGCGATAAACGGCACGATGGCCGCCCGCCGATCGGCGAGCGCCCGCTGGATGGCCCAGGCGGTCTCGTTCGAGCCGGTGAAGGCGATGCCCTGGATTCGCCCGTCCTTGACGAGCGCCTCACCGAGCTTTCCGCCCCCCGTCACGAATTGCAGCACCTCACGCGGCACTCCGGCCTCATGCAACAATTTGACCGCTAGAAATCCCGAGATCGGAGCCTGTTCCGCGGGCTTCGCCACGACCGCGTTTCCGGCAGCGAGCGCCGCAGCGACCTGACCGGTAAAGATCGCAACGGGAAAATTCCACGGCGATATGCAGCCGAAGACGCCGCGCCCGCGAAGCGTCAGCGTATTCTCCTCACCCGTAGGCCCCTTGAGGAGCGCGGGTTCGGAAAATAGCCGCCGTGCCTCGGTTGCGTAGTAACGAAGATAATCGACCGCCTCGCGGATTTCGGATTGTGCCGCCTCGATCGTCTTTCCGGCTTCCCGTATCAGCGCCGCCATCAGTGCCGCCCGATCCCGCTCGAAGAGATCCGCCGCGGTTTCGAGAATGCGCGCACGTTCCAAAGCGTCGGTTTTTTCCCAGCGCGGCGCCGCGAGGCCGGCGGACGCAATCGCATCCTCGAGATGTTGCGGCGTTGCCAGACGCACCGTGCCGATCTTATCGCGATGATCGTGCGGCGAAACGGCAATTCCCGCCGCGTCGCCGCCCGCAGTCATGGTGCCGTTGACGATGGGACCCGCCGAAAACGGCGTCTTCAAAACTTTCGCGATATCGTTTTGCAGCGCGTCCCGCACGCTTGCTTCGGTAAGAGCAAGGCCCGCACTGTTCTTGCGCTCCGGGAGAAAGATATCCCGCGGTCGCGCGATCAGCTTCGGTCGCTCTCCCGCGCTGAACTCGCGGTCGGCGATCTCAACCGGATCGGCGATGATCTCGGAAATCGGTGTTTCCTCGTCCCCCAGGCGATTGACGAACGAGGTATTCGCGCCGTTTTCGAGCAACCGGCGCACGAGATAGCCGAGCAGGTCCTCGTGTCCACCGACTGGCGCATAGATCCGGCACACGCGCCCGAACTTGCCCTCACCGACGACCTGCTCGTAAAGCGCTTCACCCATGCCGTGCAGCCGCTGATATTCAAACTCGACAGCACCGCCCGTGACAGCCGCCGCCGCTACGGTGTGCGCGTTATGCGTCGCGAACTGCGGATAGAACGCCACTGGATCGGAGATCAAAAGCCGCATCGCCGCGAGGAAGGACACGTCGGTGTGCAGTTTGCGCGAAAAAACCGGGTAATCTTCGAGCCCGCGTTCCTGTGCCCATTTGATTTCGCTGTCCCAGTACGCCCCTTTGACGAGACGCACCGGAATGCGCTTGCCCGTCTGCTCGCTCAAGCGCCTGAGCCACCGCAGCATCGGGATTGCGCGCTTGCCGTAGGCTTGCACGGCGATGCCGAGCCCGTTCCATCCATCGAGTTGCGGATTGATGAACGTCTCGCCGAACAAATCCGCCGTAATGTCGAGCCGATCCTGCTCTTCCGCATCGACCGTCAGCCCGAGTCCCTTCGCCCGTGCGGCGCGGGCAAGCGTCAAGAGACGCGGCGCGAGTTCGGCCCTCAGACGCTTTTCCTTGCCCGGCTCGAATCGAGGATGAAGCGCGGAAAGCTTCACCGAAATCGACGGCCGCGAGAAGATTGCATCCGCATGCGTGGTCGTGAACGGACCCACGTCGGCGCCAACCGCATCGATTGCCGCCATATAGCGCTGGAAATAGCGTTCCGCGTCCTGCTCGGAACGTGCCGTTTCGCCGAGCATGTCGTAAGAAAAGCGATAGCCTTTGTCTTCAAACGCCCGCGCACGCGACAGGGCGCTCTCGATCGTCGAGCCAAGCACGAACTGCTCGCCCAGCAGCCGCACCGCCTGGCGAACGGCGAGCCGTATGGTACCCTCGCCCGAGCGCGCAACAAGCCGCTTCATCGCCTGAAATGGATTGGGGCCCTTGGCCTCTTTGAGCCGCATGATGCGGCCCGTGAGCATCAAGCCCCATGTCGACGCATTGACGAATAGACTGTCCGAATGCCCGCGATGCTTCTCCCAGGCGCCACCTGAAATCTTGTCGGCGATGAAAGCGTTCGCCGTCTCGGCGTCGGGGATGCGCAACAGCGCTTCCGCGAGACACATCAGAATGACGCCCTCGTCCGTCGCCAGCCCGTATTCGTGCATGAAGGCGTCGACGCCCGCCTGGCTCGCCTTATCGGCACGAGCGGTGTGAACGAGGCGCCGTGCGATGTCCGCGGTGCGGCGGCGTTCGTCTTCGGTGAAAAACGCGCGCTCGATCAGCGCCCCGACGAGACGCGGCTCGTCCATCAAATACTGGGCCGCGAACTCGTCCCGGAACGGGAGACCCCGCTGTGTCACGCTGTCCTCACGCCGCAATGTCGCGACCATACCGTTCCCGCTGATAGTGGGCATCCGATGCGATTCGCCCGTTAATGGATATTAGCAGATCGATGGACCGGCGCCTCCCTCCGGAAAGGCAGACCTCCTCTTATCCCCTTGACGGTTCGCCCCTAATCCCGGCACCACTGGCCAAAAAGTTTGCCCGAGGCCCGAGCTTTGTCCGATTCCGTCAAAATTGTCCGCAAACTTCACGACCTCAGAAAAGTCACGGCGAAATGGCGCGACCGCGGCCATACCATCGGTCTCGTCCCGACGATGGGCGCCCTTCACACCGGACACATCTCGCTCGTCAAGCTTGCCAAAAAGAAGATCGACCGCGCCGTCGTCTCGATCTTCGTCAATCCGACCCAGTTCGCCCCGAACGAAGATCTCTCGCGGTACCCGCGCGACGAGGCGGGCGACTTGGCAAAACTCGATGATGCCGGCGTCGATCTCGTCTGGTCGCCAAGCGTCGAAGAGATGTATCGGGACGGCTTTTCGACCGGCGTCCGCGCCGGAAGCACCGCAAAGGATCTCGACGGCGCTTTCCGCCCGCATCATTTCGACGCCGTCGCGACGGTCTGCGCCAAGCTTTTCAATCAGGTAGCGCCCGATATCGCCATCTTCGGCGAGAAGGATTTTCAGCAGTTGACCGTCCTTCGGCAGATGGTCCGCGATCTCGACATGCCCTTGAAATTGATCGGTGCGCCAACGAAACGCGATACCGACGGACTGGCGCTTTCGTCGCGCAATGCCTATCTGTCCGCAGACGAACGCAAGATTGCGCCGGCGCTCTATGCCGTAATCTCGCTATTGGCCGAACACGTCGCTTCAGGAGCCGATATTCCCTCGGGCGTCGCCAACGCCAGGCGCAAGCTTGAGTCGGCCGGCTTCGCGAAAATCGACTATGTCGAGGTCCGCGACGCCGAAACACTCGAACCGGCATCAACCGGAAGTGGCCGCCCGCTGCGCATTCTCGCCGCCTGCTGGCTTGGCAAAACCCGGCTGATCGATAACGTCGCAGTCTGATCCGGCGCGTGCGTGGCTGTGCCGCCACAAGCCCGAAACGCCATGGTAGCTTGGCGCCCGCTCGGGTTATAAGAAGCTCTTCAAGATTCGCTTTCCGCGGTTCAGCCGTCACGCGTCCCCGCCGCTTCTTCCGAATGCGTGGTTACGCCATAGCACGACTGAGGGCCGCCAATGAGCCGATCGCAAACTGATCTCTTTCCGGAATTCGAAAGCGAAATGACCGAAAAATCGTCGCGTGCCCGCAAACCCATCGAGAGCGGCTACAGCGAGCACGATATCGAGGTGCTCGAAGGCCTGGAGCCGGTGCGCCGTCGCCCCGGCATGTATATCGGCGGCACCGACGAAAAGGCCATGCACCACCTCTTCGCCGAGGTCGTCGACAACTCGATGGATGAGGCGGTGGCGGGCCATGCGACGTGGATCGAGGTCGAGCTGTCGGCGGACGGTTTCCTGACCGTCACCGATAACGGCCGCGGCATCCCCATCGGCCCGCACCCGAAGTACAAGAACAAAAGCGCGCTCGAAGTCGTGATGACGATCCTTCACGCCGGCGGCAAATTCGATTCCAAGGCCTACAATACCTCGGGCGGCCTGCACGGCGTCGGCGTGTCGGTGGTCAACGCCCTTTCGGAAACGCTTGAAGTTCAAGTCGCGCGCGACCAGCAGCTCTATCGCATGGTCTTCTCGCGCGGCGAGCCGCAGACGAAGCTCGAAAAGCTCGGCTCCATCATGAACCGGCGCGGCACGAAAGTGCGCTTCAAGCCGGACGAGAAAATCTTCGGCAAGGGCGCCGCTTTCAAGCCGGCGCGCCTCATGAAGATGGCGCGCTCCAAGGCCTACCTGTTCGGCGGCGTCGAGATCCGCTGGAAATGTGCACCTGAACTCATCAAGGATGAGACACCCGCCGAAGCCGTCTTCCATTTTCCGGGCGGCTTGAGCGAATACCTGACATCGTCGATCGAAGGTCAGACGCGCGTCACCAAAGACATTTTCTCGGGTCGCGTCGAGAAGGAAAAGGGCCACGGTTCGGTCGAATGGGCCGTTGCCTGGATCGCCAACGAGGATGGTTTCTCGTCCTCCTATTGCAACACGATTCCCACGGCCGAAGGCGGCACGCACGAGAACGGCCTGCGACAAGCTCTTTACAAAGGCCTCAGGGCCTACGGCGAACTGGTCGGAGCGAAAAAAGCCCAGCAAATCACGTCCGAAGACGTGATGGGCACGGCGGCTTCGATGCTCTCCGTCTTTATCCGCGAGCCCGAATTCCAGGGCCAGACCAAAGACAAGCTCGCGAGCGCCGAGGCGACCAAGATCGTCGAGACGGCCGTCCGCGACGCCTTCGACCACTGGCTCGCCGATTCACCGCAACAGGCGACGAAACTGCTCGAATGGACGATCGACCAATCGGAAGAACGCCTGAAGCGGCGCCGCGAAAAAGAGGTCGGGCGACAGTCGGCGACGCGGAAACTGCGGCTTCCCGGCAAGCTCGCAGATTGCTCGATCCAGCAGGCTTCGGGCACGGAAATCTTCATCGTCGAAGGCGACTCGGCCGGCGGTAGCGCCAAGAGCGCCCGCAACCGCGAAACCCAGGCCATACTTCCTCTACGCGGCAAGATCCTGAACGTCGCCAACGCGTCCTCCGCCAAGCTCTCGCAGAACCAGCTTCTGGCCGACCTCATTCAGGCGCTCGGCGTAGGGACGGGCGCCAAGTATCGCGACGAGGATTTGCGCTACGAGCGCGTGATCGTCATGACCGATGCCGACGTCGATGGCGCCCACATCGCCTCGCTGCTGATCACGTTCTTCTATCAGGAGATGCCGGAACTCGTCGAAAACGGCCATCTCTTCCTGGCCGTACCGCCGCTCTACAAGATTTCGGACAAAGGCGACGTCGCCTACGCGCGCACCGAGGCGCATCGCGACGAGCTTCTGGCGACGCACTTCAAGAACAAGAAGCCCAAGGTCACGCGCTTCAAAGGCCTGGGCGAGATGGACTTCAAAGACCTCAAAGAAACGACGATGGACAAGAAGCGGCGTACGCTTCTCCGCGTCGCCATTGGCGAAGCTGAGCGCAGCGGACTGGCCGAAGTCGTGAACGCGCTCATGGGCTCGAAGCCCGAGGCGCGCTTCCGCTTCATCCAGGAGCATGCGGCCTTCGCCAAGGATCTCGATATTTAAGGCCGATGCAACGGCGGCCCGACAGTAAAAAGCGAGAGGAGAACCAACGCTCCTCTCTATTTATTTGCCGTCGCGTAGTGACGCCTCGTTCTCACGCGCGATCGCTGCGGCGTCGTTCACCTTGGCGTATTCGAGCGTGTCGGTATCGACGTAGACTTCACCGTCCGGCTTCGGCGCATACTTTTCTCCCAGCACCTCGATCACGGTCGGATTGCGCTCCTCGACCTCGCCGTGGGGAGAGTTGAAGTACCCTTCGACGACGATCCCCTTCTCCCGGTACTCGGGTTCCTGCAGAAGCAGTTCATGCAAGCCCTTCAACTTGTAGTGGGGCACCGAGGCGTAGACGTGATGTGGCAGGTGATAATCCATGCCGAACGGGAAAACGGCGTAGCGAATGAACGGGTTGACCAGGAACACACGGGTATTCGTGTAGCGCCCGCGATCGGCGTTCCCGTGCTGCACCCACTGGCGCATGATCATGAACAGGGGGAACGCCGTGAACAGCGGCAGGATCCAAAGCAGGCCGTAATACGCCCACGCCGGTCCCCAGCCCGCAACCTCGACGGCGGTAAGAGCGGTGTAAACGATCGCCATGTAGACGACGCGGCTGATGTTCGTCGCCCGGTGCGAGATGACCGTTTCGACGTGCGCATGCGGCAGCTTGTTTTCGTCGAGAAAGTAGAAATACGCGACAGCGGCGGCCGTCATAGCGCCGAGCGCCGCGAAGGCCCACGGCCCGTGCCCGGTCTTGATCAACGTGATCGCTGCAATCGGCGCAGTGACGGCGTAAATGACGCCCGCCAACGTCGGCAACTTTTCGCCCTGACGCTCGCGATCCATGTACGGATTGTTGTCGGTGCCAAGCGCGCTATAGCGGGCTCGCACGATCATGTAGCGAAACAGGTTCGGCAGCCAAAGCTGCTTCGCCAGCTCCTTCAGCATCTCGACATGCGTGATCGGAAAATCGAGATCGTGGCCGCTTTCGTTCAGCTGTGCCCAATCCGGATCGCGCAGCGGATCGTTGATGAACTGATGATGAGCCAAGTGGTGCAACCGGTATTGGAACGTCGACGTATAGATCGGGAACCCGCCAAGCCAGTCTGAAACCAACTCGTTCAGCATCTTATTTTCGAACAGGGTGAAGTGCGTACCCTCGTGGATGACGCCGCCGAACTGATGCTGTGAGGCGCCGACCGCGGCGATGCAAAAGAGGGTCATCGGAATATTCCACCACCACCCGAGACCGGCGGCCGCAACAGCGCCGTAGCTCCAGATCGTGGCGCCGATCGATGCGATGATGACGAGATAGACGAACGCGATGTGCGCAAAGTTCGTGGTGTTGTCGCGCTTCTTCAGTTCCCGTATGGCCTCTCCGCGGCGCACCCCCTTGGGACGAGCCTCTGTCGGGGCTGCCGTCTTCTCGCGAGCGGCCAAGCCACCCACCGCAGAACCAGCATTTACTGTCATCGCTCGAGATCCTCGCGAATTTGCGCCATCGGGCGCCGCGTTCACGGTTGCCGAACGCGAAATGGACGCCACAGCGCCATCACACTAGCTTACGCACGTATACGGGCTGTAGCTGGCGCCGCCGCGCCGGAATCTACGGCACCAAGTATCGATCAGAAAGACAATTTCGTTGATACGACAAATAAGCTCGGCTTCGCTTTGTAATGGCAGATTAATGATTTTTTCGGCACCGTTCGCTTTGTCGGCCAGGCATTTTCTGATGCGCAACAGGACGTTCGCCGCCAACGCGCTTTTTTCTCACTCTCGGACGGACGCGGGAGCATCCTCGGTTCCCCCTTCTATTCAATCCGAGTACCCTTGGGCGCCGAAGTCCCAGGCTTCTCTGGCCCCCGCTATCCAGGTTCCGCTCGCTATCCAGGCCCAGCTGGCTATCGAGGAACGGCACCCCTGTCCGGGGCCAGGCGCCAAATCGGCGGCCCGAGCCTCCCTGTGACACAACCTCGCGGCCCTGCCGGGTAAAACCAGTGGGTTTTCCTTGCGATTCTCCGGGATGTATGCGAGCACCCGAACGTGCCGGAGCGCAGGGGATCAATTCGCGCATTTTTTAATGTTTTTTGATCCGCACTCCTATTTGGCTTAGGTCCTTTTCGGCACCCGTCCCCCTGCGCTCTTACAAAGACCGTCTGACGCCCCGCGCCGGACAACCCGAGCCTGTGCAGATGGAGATACCTGCTTTTGGAAACCAAGACGTTCGCTGACCTCGGGCTTTCGCCCAAGGTTCAAGCAGCAATTACGGCTGCGGGCTATTCCGTGCCAACCCCGATTCAAGCCGCAGCGATTCCGGTCGCCATCACCGGTCGAGACGTTCTCGGTATCGCCCAGACAGGCACCGGCAAGACGGCATCGTTTGTCCTTCCGATGATTACGCGCCTCGAAACCGGCCGCGCGCGCGCGCGGATGCCCCGCTCGCTGATCCTCGCACCCACCCGAGAACTTGCCGCCCAGGTCGCGCAGAGCTTCGAAAAATACGGCGTCAATCACAAGCTATCGGTGGCGCTGCTCATCGGCGGCGTCTCGATGGACGACCAGATCAAGAAACTCGACCGCGGCGTCGACGTTTTGATAGCGACCCCCGGCCGGCTGCTCGACCATTTCGGTCGCGGCCGCATCATGCTGATGGGCGTAGAAATCCTTGTGATCGATGAAGCCGACCGCATGCTCGACATGGGCTTCATCCCCGACATCGAAAAGATCTGCAAGCTGCTGCCTCCGCGCCGCCAGACGCTGTTCTTTTCGGCGACGATGCCTCCCGAGATCACGCGCCTCGTCAATCAGTTCCTGAGCAACCCCGAGCGCATCGAAGTCGCGAAACCCGCGACGACCGCCAAGACCATCACGCAGCGCTTCGTCTATTGCCCGAACGGCGAAGACTGGGCCAAGCGTGAGGTGCTGCGCGACCTGATCCGCGATGGCAACGTCAAGAACGCCATCATTTTCTGCAACCGTAAGCGCGACGTCGCCGTCCTTTTCAAGTCGCTCACCAAACACGGCTTCAATGCCGGAGCGCTTCACGGCGACATGGAACAGTCGGCGCGTACCGAGACGCTCGACAAGTTCCGCGCCGGAGAGATTATGCTGTTGGCGGCTTCCGATGTCGCGGCGCGCGGTCTCGACATCCCCGAGGTCTCCCATGTCTTCAATTTCGATTTGCCATGGGCCGCCGACGACTACGTGCATCGCATCGGCCGTACCGGCCGCGCAGGTCACGTGGGGCATTCCATTTCACTTGTGAGCCCCGACGACCTGAAGTTCGTCAAGGACATCGAGAAGGTCACGGCCGAAACGGCGGAGTGGCTCGGCGATCCGCCGAGCGAAGAAGATATCGCCGGAGCCGGCAAACGACGCCGCGGGCGTGGCGGGCGCGGACCCGCTCATAGCAGCGGCAGCCGGGAAAGAGCAGCGAAGCCCAATCGCGGCGGATCGCAGCGCGGTGGCCCTCGCGAGCAACGGCCTTCCTCTGCTCCGGTAAACGAAGCCCCAGTAGAGAGGCGGACCGAGCAGCCAAAGTCTCGCGCACCCGAAGATCAGCCCGTCCAAAGCCAACCGGAAAAACCGCGCGCTCCAAGCCGGCAGGAGGCTAAGCCCCGACGGGCACCCAACCGCCAAGCCGACCGCGAGCAGCAACCCAACCGCGAGCAGCCGACTGTCGATGCCTGGACGGACGAGCGGCCGCGCGCCCCCCGCCGCAACGACCGGGCCCCGGAGAAGCGGCAGGCTGCGCAGGAGCAGCCGCAACGCAAATCTCCGCCCCCGCAAAAGGGTGGTGAACGGCTGGGTTTTGCCGAAAATATGCCAGCGTTCATGCGCAAGCCCCCACGCCCGATAAAGGTCCCCGGACGGAGCTGAAACGGGCCTAGCGACTTCGAGGCTTGGGCGGTCGCTTCTTGGCCGTCGCCCGTTCCTTGGCGCGAACCGCCTCGCAAGCCGCAGTCACGGAGGCTCGCGCCCAGTCCTGCAACTCGTCGCGGTCCTCGAGAAGCCGCTCGGGTAGCCGCCAGTAGGAATGCAACTCCGCCCGCCCCTTCTTCGTCATGTACGAGAATGCTCGCGAGCGCTCGGCCTCGAACTTCGGCCGCGTCTCGTCCGATGTTTTGAGATAGACAGCCCCATCGTCGATGAGGGCGAAAAACGTCCCGTCGAAATAGACGCCGACGCCGCCGAACATGCGCCGCCCGCTGACGGCGCCCATGCGATCCAGCGCATCTTTAAGAATTTCGAGAAGATCGTCGTTTGCGGACATGGCGCATCCTGCCCGCGCTTGACGCTAGCCGACCGGAGCAAATCCCTCTGGGGTCACAGGCTCGAGATTGACGCTCTCGCCGCAACCGCACGCGCCCTTCTGGTTCGGGTTGTTGAACACGAACTGAGACGACAGCTTGTCGGTCTTGTAGTCCATCTCGGTGCCGATCAGGTACATGATCGCCGCCGGATCGATGAGCACGACCGCGCCTTTGTCTTCGACGACCTCGTCGAATTTGCCGATCTCTTCCGCCCAGGTCATGGTGTATTCCATGCCCGCGCAGCCACCCTTCTTTATGCCGATCTTGAGCGCCTTGACGCCCGGCTTCTGCACCAGAAGAGCAGAAACGCGCGCCGCGGCAGCGTCGGTCAACGTCATGACTTTTGGCATCATTCTAAGCGAGGGCACGCTGGCCTCCGTATCTTTGAGTGGTCGCTTGCTACGAAGTATGAAGTATATGGGAATTCGGCTCCCAAAAGCGAGGGCATCGTCAAAACATCCCGACGGCAAGCCGCGCTTCGTCCGACATCCGGCTTTGATCCCACGGCGGGTCGAACACGAGATTGACCGTCGTCCCCGCGACGCCGGGAACGGTATTGACGGCGTTTTCGACCCAGATTGGCATCTCGCCAGCGACGGGACACCCCGGCGCCGTCAGGGTCATGTTGACGACGACATTACGGTCGTCATCGACATCGACCTTGTAGATCAACCCGAGTTCATAGATGTCGGCCGGGATCTCCGGGTCGTAAACCGTCTTCAGCGCCGCGACGATTTCTGTCGTCAGGCGGTCGATCTCTTCGGGCGGCAGCGCCGAGTCATCCTTGCCGCTGGGCTTGGCCTCGCCGTCCGACGCTGCAATCTCGGCAGCAGGATCCGGCGCAACGCCGCCGTCGGGCGGCGTCGTCGGCGGTGCGTCGAGGGCTTCGACCGCAGCCTTTACAGCTTCGCGATCTTCGACTTGCTTCCTGTCATCCATGCGGAAGCTCCTTACGTGAAAAGATCATGGGCTTTGGTGAGCGCCGTAACGAGCGCATCGGCCTCCGCCTTCGTGTTGTACAACGCAAAGGAGGCGCGACAGGTTGCAGTCACCCCCAGGCGCTCCATCAAAGGCTGCGCGCAGTGGTGTCCGGCGCGGATCGCGACACCCGAGCGGTCGATGATCGTCGACACATCATGCGGATGCAGTCCGTCCATCGTGAACGAGAAAATCGCACCTTTGCCGGGCGCCGTTCCGTAGAGCTTCAGCCATGGCAGTTCCTTGAGACGCTCCGCGGCGTAGGCGCCAAGCTCCGCCTCATAGCGCGAAATCTTCTCGCGACCGATCTGCATCATGTAGTTGAGCGCGGCGCCCAATCCCACCGCCTCGACGATTGGCGGCGTGCCGGCCTCGAACCTGTGCGGCGGCTCATTGTAGGTTACGTTGTCGAGCGTCACGCTCTCGATCATGTCCCCGCCGCCTTCGTATGGCGGCATCGATGCGAGCCACTGGCGCTTGCCGTAAAGGACGCCGATGCCCGAAGGGCCGTAGGTCTTGTGCCCCGTGAAGACATAGAAATCGGCATCGAGATCGCGGACATCGACACCCATGTGGACGGCCGCCTGGCTGCCGTCGACCAGCACCGGCACGCCCTTCGCGTGCGCAATACGAATGATCTCTTTCACCGGGTTGATCGTGCCGAGCACATTCGACATGTGCGTCACGGCGACGATCTTGGTACGATTGGTGATCAGGCTGTCGAGCTTCTCGATGATGAGTTCACCGCGATCGGTCATCGGCGCCCACTTGAGCACGGCACCGTTCCGCGCCCTGAGGAAATGCCACGGCACGATGTTGGCGTGGTGCTCCATGATCGTGATGACGATCTCGTCGCCTTCACCGATCCTCGGTTCACCGAACGAACGCGAAACGAGATTGATGGCGCTCGTCGCATTGCGGGTAAAAATGATCTCGTCTGCATGCTCGGCGTTGAGAAAGCGGCGGACGGTCTCGCGCGCCGCCTCGTAATGGTCGGTCGCCGTGTTCGACAGATAGTGCAACCCACGATGCACATTCGCGTATTCGAAGCGATAGGCATGATCCATCGCCTCGATGACGGAGAGCGGCTTTTGCGCCGAAGCCCCATTATCGAGATAGACCAGCGGTCTGTCGTTCACCTCCCGAAAGAGGATCGGAAAATCCGCGCGAATGCGCTCGACATCGTAGGGCGCACCTGTCAGTCCCGCCTGCGATGCGGTGCTTCTTGCGACGGCAATGCTCGATTCACGTCCCATGATGTCTACCCGCGCGGTGAGCGTCCGAGCCACCGCATGGCGTAAGCTGCCAGCGCGTCCCGAAGCTGCTCGTTGTCCACCTTCTCGATGGCTTCACCAATAAAGGATTCGATCATCAGCGCCCGCGCCTCTTTCTCCGGGATACCGCGCGACCGGCAATAGAAGAGCAGGTCGGGATCGAGTTCCGCAGACGTCGTCCCGTGACCGCAGACAACGTCGTCGGCGAAAATCTCGAGTTCCGGCTTCGAATCGAATTCCGCATCCTCCGAAAGCATCAATGCCTGCGACATCTGCTTGCCGTCGGTCTTCTGCGCGCCGGGCCGAACGATGATCTTGCCCTGGAACACGCCGCGGCCGTGCCCATCGAGCACACCCTTGAACAGCTCCCGACTCTCGCAGCGCGGCACCGCGTGATCGACGACGAGGGTCGTATCGATATGCTCGGAATGCCGCGCAAGATACGCCCCCGAAAGGTCGAGCTTGCTGCCCTCGCCTTCGAAAATGATATTGAGGCCGTTCCTCGCAAAACCGAGCCCCGTCGAGAATTGGAAGTTGCGATAAGTTGCATCGGCGTCGAGCGTCACGTCGCAATTGGAGAGGTGCAATGCCTTTCCCTCATCGACCGCCACCTTGGCATGATGCAGCGTCGCGCCCTTGCCGACGGTCACTTCCGTCAGCGCATTGAGCTGAGCATCATGCGACGCACCCGGCAGAACCACATGCGCCTCAATGACGGTCGCGCTCGCACCGGTCTCGACAGTCACGAAGTTCCTGACCGCCACCGAGTGAGCATGCCCGCCAGCCCTGACAAAGACGATCATCAGTGGCTTTGCAACCGACGCGCCTGCCGCGACGCTCACGACGGCTCCGTCGGTCATGAAGGCCGTATTCAACGCCTCGACCGCGTCGCCGCCTTCGGGCGTCGATGCCAGCGTCGCGCCCGCATCTTCCGTCGCCGAGGATAGCAATTCGCCGAGTGCCGCGATCCTGAGGCCCGCAGCATCAGACACATCACCAAGCTGCGCGCGATAGTGACCGTTGACGAACACCACCCGATGCGCATCGACATGCGCCAGCGGCCCAAGCGCGACAAGCAGCTCGGCAATCGTCAGCGGCGTCTTGTCGTCGACGGCCGCCGGCAGAACCTCTTTCACGTTGACGCGCAGATCTGTGTACTTCCATTCCTCGATGCGCCGATGCGGCAGGCCGAGGCCGCTGAACGTCCCGATAGCCTGCGCCCGTCTCTCCTTGACGGCAGCACTTCCCGGAAGCTTCTCGGCGACAGCCTCGAAACTCTCCCACATGGCCTGTTCGGCCTTCGTCTTCATCACTGCTACGTTCATGTTACGCCGCCTTATGCGTGTATTCAGCGTATCCGGACTTCTCGAGTTCCAGCGCCAATTCCTTGCCGCCCGTCTTCTGGATGCGACCGTCGGCGAGCACATGCACCTTGTCCGGCACGATGTAATTCAGTAGCCGCTGATAGTGCGTGATGACGACGAACGCGCGATCCTTCGAGCGGAGCGCATTGACGCCTTCGGAAACGATCCGCAGCGCATCGATATCGAGGCCGGAATCTGTTTCATCGAGCACGCACAGCGTCGGCTCAAGCAGCGCCATCTGCAGGATTTCCGAACGCTTTTTCTCGCCGCCCGAAAAGCCGACATTCACCGGCCGCTTCAGCATATCGATATCGATGTTGAGCTTCTGACCCTTCTCCTTCGCCAGCTTGAGGAAAGCCGGCGTCGTCAGTTCGGGTTCGCCGCGCTTCTTGCGGACCGCGTTGAGCGCGGTGCGCAGGAACGTCAGCCCCGCGACACCCGGAATTTCCATCGGATACTGGAAGGCCAGGAATACGCCCTTCGCCGCGCGTTCGTCGGGCTCCATGTCGATCAGCGACTCGCCGTCCCACAGGATGTCGCCTTCGGTCACTTCATAGCCGTCGCGGCCCGCGAGCACATAAGCGAGCGTCGACTTTCCCGATCCGTTCGGGCCCATGATAGCGTGCACTTCGCCCTTCGGCACCGTCAACGAAAGCCCCTTGAGGATCTCCCGATCCTCGTCTGCGAGCTTCACGTGCAAATTTTTGATCTCAAGCATTTCTCAGCACCATTCTTACAAACACTTCAATTCGAATTCTTACCCCAGCGCCAACGCCATTCGCCGTCGGTCTTGCGGTAGCTCACGATCGCAAGAAACGTGAGCGCAATGGCATCGAATGCGAACAACGCTGCAAGCGTCCAAAGACTTCTCTCCGTAAGCCGCAAGTACAGCGAAACGCCGACCATTGCGGCCACTGTTGCAATCGTTACGGCCCAGCCCTGCCACGTTACGGGGGTCGCCCCGTAGCCATATCTTTTCGGCCTGAACCAATAGTCCGTCATTTCCTCAACCAACCGAACCTTCGAGCGAGATGCCGATCAGCTTCTGGCTCTCAGCCATGAATTCCATCGGCAGTTGCTGCAGCACATCGCGAACGAAGCCGTTGACCACAAGCGCGATCGCCTCTTCCGACGAAAGCCCGCGCTGGCGGCAATAGAAGAGCATGTCGTCGGAAATCTTCGACGTCGTCGCCTCGTGTTCGAAGTGCGCGCTTGCGTTCTTGGCTTCGATGTAGGGCACAGTATGTGCGCCGCACTTGTCGCCGATCAGCAGCGAGTCGCAGTTCGTGAAGTTCCTGACGTTCGTCGCCTTGCGATGCGCCGAGACGAGACCGCGATAGGTGTTCTGCGAATACCCCGCCGCGATTCCCTTCGAGATGATCCGGCTCGACGAGTTCTTGCCGAGGTGGATCATCTTCGTGCCGCTATCGACCTGCTGATAGCCGTTCGAAACCGCGATCGAATAGAACTCGCCCCGCGAATAGTCGCCGCGCAGGATGCAGCTTGGATATTTCCAGGTGATCGCCGAACCGGTCTCGACCTGCGTCCAGGAGATCTTCGAATGATGACCGCGGCAGTCGCCGCGCTTCGTCACGAAGTTATAGACGCCGCCCTTGCCCTGCGAGTCGCCCGGATACCAGTTCTGCACGGTCGAGTATTTGATCTCGGCATCATCGAGCGCCACCAGCTCGACGACCGCGGCGTGAAGCTGATTCTCGTCGCGCATCGGCGCCGTGCAGCCTTCGAGATAAGAGACGTAGGCGCCCTTGTCGGCGATGATCAGCGTGCGCTCGAATTGCCCGGTCTGCTTCGCGTTGATGCGGAAGTACGTCGAAAGCTCCATCGGGCAACGCACGCCCGGCGGCACGTAGACGAACGAGCCGTCCGAGAACACAGCCGAGTTCAGCGCCGCATAGAAATTGTCCGACTGCGGTACGACCGAGCCAAGATACTTCTTCACAAGCTCAGGATGCTCGCGCACGGCTTCCGAGATCGAACAAAAGATGACGCCCGCCTTCTTCAGCTCGTCCTTGAACGTCGTCACGACCGAGACGCTGTCGAACACGGCATCGACCGCCACGCGCGACCCGACGACGCCCGCCAGCACTTCCTGCTCCTTGAGCGGAATGCCGAGCTTCTTGTATGTCTCAAGCAACTCCGGATCGACTTCGGCTAGGCTCTTCGGCCCTTCCGTCGATTTCGGAGCGGAATAGTAATAAAGATCTTGAAAATCGATCTTCGGGTAATGGACCCTCGCCCAGGTCGGCTCCGTCATTGCCTTCCAGCGGATGAACGCTTCAAGCCGCCAATTGAGCAGCCACTCGGGTTCGCCCTTCTTGGCCGAGATGAAGCGCACAGTCGATTCATCGAGGCCCTTCGGCGCCGTAACGCTGTCGATCAGCGTCTCGAAACCGTACTTGTACTGGTCGACATCGATCTTCCGAACCTGATCGATCGTCTCCTGAACAGCAGCCATTTCCTCGTCTCTCTATTTTACGCGCCGCCATTCGGCGGCACATTGAACTTCGATCTTCACGCCGCAAGCGCCGGCTCGCCTGCAATCGTCTTCCACGCAGCGAGAAATGCCGCGATGTCGTCTTTCGTCGTCGTCGGTCCGAGGCTGATGCGGATCGTGCTCGATGCCATCTCGTGGCCCAGCCCCATCGCCTCAAGAACGTGGCTCGCGCCGACCTTGCCGGAAGAGCATGCCGATCCGGAACTCACCGCGATTCCCGCAAGATCCAACCGGATGATGACGGTCTCCGCTAGCTTGCCGGGAAGCGCCACCGCCGTCGTATTCGCAAGTCGCGGCGCGCCTTCGCCGACGATGATCGCACGCGGACTGATACGCCTGAGTTCCGTCTCAAGCTCATCCCGCAAGACTCCGACGGCTTCGATCGTCGCCAGATCGCGAAGCGCAACTTCGGCTGCGGCTCCAAATCCTGCAATCCCCGGCACATTCTCTGTGCCGGCGCGACGACGGCGCTCCTGCCCGCCGCCTCTGATCAGCGGCATAAGATCAAGATGGTCACGAACGACCAATGCGCCAACCCCTTTCGGGCCGCCGAATTTGTGCGCGGAAATGGCCATCGTATCGACGCCTAGCGCCGCAAAGTCGATGGGCATGCGGCCCGCCGCTTGCACGGCATCGGTATGCATCCTGATGCCCTGCGCATGGGCGAGTTCGGCAATCGCAGCCACCGGCTGAATGACGCCGGTTTCGTTGTTCGCCAACTGCAGCGCGATGACGGCAGGACCGGCAAAGCTACGCGATGCCACCAATGCCGCGACGTCCTGAGCCTTCACGGCCCCATCGCGGCCAATGGGCAGCATCATGACCTCGCCCGCCGAGGCACGCGCCGGCGCCACGACGGAATCATGCTCGATACCGCTCGTCAGAATGGCCACCCAAGGCTGAGAAAGCGCCCAGGTGTTGGCTTCGCTGGCGCCGCTCGTAAAAACGATCTCGGAGGGCTTGGCTCCGACGAGGCGCGCGACACTCTCCCGCGCAGCTTCGATCATCGCGCGAGCGCGACGCCCTTCCGCGTGCACCGACGACGGGTTGCCGACGATGTCGAGCGCATCGATCATGGCAGCCTTGGCTTCCGGCCGCAGCGGTGCCGTTGCGTTGTAATCGAGATAGGTCCGCCGGACGGTCGACCGCGCAGAGGCCGAAGACGACTGCCGAACCGGATGCGCCGAATATCGTCCGTCTGCAACGACGTCGGCCAAACTCACCGATGACAGGAACCGGCCCGTCGCCTCGCTCAGTGCGTTCCACAGCCCGTGCGTCACGCAAGGCGTCGCCGCCGAGCATCGCGGATCATTATGCGAGCACCGGGTGAACCGGGTATCCTCTTCGACCGCGTCCATGACATCGGCCACGGAAATCTCGTTCGCCGGCTTGGCGAGACGATAGCCGCCGGAACGCCCCCGCGCGCTCTCGACCAGACCGGCGCGCCGCAAGGGTACAAAAAGCTGTTCGAGATAGGCGAGCGGCAGGCTTTGGCGCTCGGCCACGACCGACAGCGGCGTCGCGCTCTCGTTGATATGGCCGGCAAGATCCGCCATGGCCATGACCGCGTACCGGCCTTTGGTCGTCAGTTCCACGTCTTGATCCTCGGACTGTCGTCGCCCCAAATGGCGCCGGAATCCAAACCCAATGCATCCTTAGCTTGCATCCGGCACCCCGGACTGTGCTAAGAGAGCCGCCCTGGCAGAAGCGCCCTTCGTTAACCGACGGCAGCCCCTACATTTCGAACGGTTCTAAAGTTATGGAAATCCTGAGTGCTGGAGTCAAGGATTGAGAATTCGACCCACAAGGATTTGAACGCCAAAAGGCCGCAGGCCAGCTTTTCGAACTCGCCCAGAGCTCAACAAGAGCCCCAATCAAACGAACGAGACCGAGTCATTCTATGCCCGAACTCATTATAAATGGCCCCGGCGGACGCCTCGAGGCCCGTTACCACCACGAAAACAACAGCGACAGCCCGATCGCCCTCATCCTGCACCCCCATCCGCAGTTCGGGGGCACGATGAACAATCAGGTCGTCTATACGCTCTATCACACCTTCGCGGCGCGGGGCTTTTCCGTGCTGAGGTTCAACTTCCGCGGCGTCGGCCGCAGCCAGGGTGTCTGGGACGGCGGCCCCGGCGAACTCGCCGATGCGGCGTCCGCGCTCGACTGGCTGCAGCTCGTCAAACCCGACGCCAAGACCTGCTGGATAGCCGGCGTGTCGTTCGGCACCTGGATCGCCATGCAGCTTCTGATGCGCCGGCCGGAAGTCGACGGCTTCATCTGCGTCGCGCCGCCCTCGAACCTTTACGATTTTTCGTTCCTGGCTCCGTGCCCCTCGTCGGGCCTGATCCTCAACGGCGACATGGATCGCGTCGTCCCGACCGCCTCCGTGGTCGAAATGGCGGCCAAGGTGAAGGTCCAGAAGGGCATCAAGATCACGCACGAAATCGTGCCCGGCGCCAACCACTTCTTCGAGAACAAGATTGACGATCTCGGCAATATCGTCGGAACCTATCTCGACGAGCGCATGATCCAATTCGAAGAGGATCGCGAGCGCAACAAGGAACGCGAGCGTGAGCGCGAGCGCGAACGTCAGCGGCAGCGCGAGCTTGAACGTCTCGAAGCCCAGAGCGGTCCGGCTCCGGGTGCCGCAAGCGGCGGCGACGACGACGGCGAAGAGGAATAAGCGCGTATCTACGCGATCAATGAACGACGTGAGCGGTGGGATCAACCCTGAGACCACCGCTCATCGGCTCCGGAACCCCGGTCGTCCCTGGGAACGTAATCGGTAACCCGCGGATGGAACGGACGGCGAGATAGGCCCAAGCCTCCGCTTCCAAACTATCCCCATCGAGCCCAACCGCTTCCGCCGGCACGACGGCATGAAGAACTTGCTCCGCAAGCATCCGCATGATCGTCCGGTTTCGCCGCCCGCCGCCTGCGACCACCCATAACTCCGGTTCGAGAGGGATCTGTTCCCGCGCTTTCGCGATGGCCCGAGCGGTAAAGGCCGTGAGCGTCGCGGCGCCGTCTTCAACACTGAGTCCCTCGACGACATCCATGAGGAAGGTATTGCGATCGAGCGATTTAGGCGGCGTTTCCGCGAAGTATTCATGGCTCAGAAGCGCGTGGAGGGCCTCGTCGTCGACCTCCCCTTGTGCCGCCGTGGCCCCGCCGGAATCGAGATAAGCGCCGGCTTTTCGTAGCATCCAATCGTTGATGAGCGCATTTCCCGGGCCGGTATCGAATGCGATAAGGGTGCCGTCTTGTCCGATCCAAGTGAGGTTCGCGACGCCGCCGATATTGACGATTGCAATCGGCCTTTGCGGCAGCTTCGCCGCCAGCGCCCTGTGGTAGGCAGGAACGAGCGGCGCACCTTCTCCGCCGGCTTCCACATCGGCAGCTCGGAGATCATAGACGACGGGACAACGCGTAAAATTAGCGAGCAGATCGCCAAGCCCGAGCTGCACGGTCAGTCCGAGTTCCGGCCTGTGCAGCACGGTTTGCCCGTGAAACCCGATGATGTCGACGGAAGACCGCTCGACGCCCGCTTCCTTGAGAAATTGCGCAACTGCAACCGCATGGCATTCGGTCACGGCGCGCTCGGCTTCGGCCAACGAATGCGGACGCTCTTCCCGGGATTGAAGGTGCCTAGCGTCGGCTATGGCGTTGACGAGCACGCGCCGCATCGAATCGTCGTAGGGGAACGTCATCGCGGGCCCGCGCTCGACCTGATCTTCGCCGTCGGTTTCGATCAGCGCCACATCGATTCCATCCAGCGACGTTCCGCTCATCAGACCGATTGCTTTCATCAACTTGCCCATGGTGACCTTCCCGTGCATGGTGCCGCCGCCCCGCGGCGCAGCCGCAAAACCATCAAGTGGCACGGCCCCAAGCAATAGCCTGATACGACCGAAGCGAAAGTCCGATTTGCGATGACGACACCGAATTCCGAATTTCTCAAGACCATGATTGAACGCGGCTTTTTTCACCAGTGCTCGAATATCGAAGAGCTGGACAAACTTGCAGGCGAGAACCGCATCATCGCGTACGTGGGATACGATTGCACGGCCCCGTCCCTTCACGTCGGCTCGCTGATCTCGATCATGATGCTGACTTGGCTCCAGAACCTCGGGGGCAAACCAATCGCGCTTATGGGTGGCGGTACGACCCGCGTTGGCGACCCATCCGGAAAGGACGAGACACGCCAGATGCGCTCGGTCGAGGAGATCGAGGCCAACAAAAACGGCATCAAACAGGTCTTCTCGAAATTCCTCCGCTTCGGAGACCAGAAGACAGATGCCATGATGGTCGATAACGCCGAATGGCTGGCGCCCCTCAACTACATCGATTTCCTGCGCGACGTCGGCCGGCATTTTTCCGTCAACCGCATGCTGACGATGGACAGCGCCAAGTTGCGCCTCGATCGCGAGCAGGAGCTGTCGTTCATCGAATTCAATTACATGCTGCTGCAGGCCTACGACTTCGTCGAGCTCAACCGGCGTTACGGGTGCAACCTGCAGATGGGCGGCTCCGACCAGTGGGGCAACATCGTCACCGGCATCGACCTCGGCCGCCGCATGGGCGTCAAAGAGCAGCTCTACGCGCTGACGTGCCCGCTGCTGACGACCGCGTCCGGCGCCAAGATGGGCAAGACCGCCGCTGGTGCCATCTGGCTCAACGAAGCACAGCTCTCGGCTTATGACTACTGGCAGTTCTGGCGGAACACGGAAGATGCGGACGTCTCGCGCTTCTTGAAGCTTTTCACGTTCTTGCCGCTCGACGAAGTTGCAAAGCTCGAAAAGCTTGCGGGATCAGAAATCAACGAGGCGAAGAAAGTTCTCGCGACGGAAGCAACGGCGCTTCTGCATGGCCGCAACAAAGCCGATGCCGCCGCCGAGACCGCGCGCAAGACGTTCGAGCAAGGAGCACTCGCGGCCGATTTGCCAACGGTCGAATTCGCACGCGGCGATCTCGACGCCGGCCTCGGCGTTTTGACGGCCTTCGTAAAAGCCGGCCTCGTCGCCTCCAACAGCGAGGCGCGCCGGCAAATCCAGGGCGGTGGATTGAAGGTCAACGACGAAGCGGTGACGAGCGACAAAGCCAGCCTCACCGCTGCCGACGCGGCGACGTCCGGCGTCATCAAGCTCTCGCTCGGCAAAAAGAAGCACGTACTCCTGAAGCCCGTCTGAGCGGAGCGTATCTAAACCGCGCTCAGCGGTTGGTCGTCGTCGACGACCAACCGTCGACTGCCTGTGCTGCGGCCTTTGGAGAAGTCTTCTTGGACTTGGCTTGCTTTGACTTCTTCTTCGACTTGGCCTTCGAGCGAGCGGGATCGGGCGGCGCCGCACGCACACCGCTGATGGCAGACGCTTGGCCAGCGGTATCAGGCCGAACCTGAATGGTCGGATCCATCGACGTCATCTGGAAGATGTCACGGAAAATGCCGGGCGCCACCAACGAGAACGGATTGACGATGACCTGCGGCGAGGACGTCGGCCCCTGCACCGCAAAGGTCATGCCCAGGATACCCTCGCCCTGCGTACCGGAGAGAATCTGGCCGAGCAACGGAATATCGCCGAGCGCCCCATTGAGGCCCTGCAAAGGAATGTAGGTGCCGCCGATGTTGACGTGCTTGGTCCTGAAATCGACCTTGCCCCTGAGCGTCGCACCGAGCAGCGGCCCCTTCAGATACAACTCCTGAAGCACGAACTGGCCGTATCCGACAGAAAACGGCGCCCGCAGCCTGCTGAAATCGAAAACTTCCCGCGTCACGTTGCGACTGCCGCTGATCGCGGGCCGGCTATTATCGGCACTGCTCACGACTTCGGACACAATCGGGTCACCGAGAACCCGGAAATTATCGACCACAAGGACGCCTGTCTTTTCCGCCGGTCCGGAGCCATCGAGGCCGACTTCGAGACGCATCTGCCCACCCTTCATATTCGGATAGAAATTGACGAGCTTCATGACCTGACCGGCGTCGCTGGAGGTCACCACAAGCCGGCGCGATCCTGTATCGTTATCGAGCTTCGCGACGAGCGGCGCACCGCCGTCAAGCGTCCCCCGAGCGTCGAGGCTCGAAAGGTTTCCGTTGCGGGTCTCGACCTCCATCCTGAGATTGCGGAGCGAGACGTCGGAGCTGCCGATGACGTTCGCAAGACTTATCGATACATGAGAAACTTTTGTTGACGACTTACCTTTCTCGTGATTGGGGCCATTGCCGACGCTGAACAGCGACCGGAAGAAATTCCGCCCGTCGAAGTTCGATCCATTGATATTGACCCTCCAGAAATCGTCCTTGCTTCGTGTGCCGTCAACGTCGAGACGCGAGATGACGTTCAGGTTCAAGCCCGGAAAATCGAATTCCTTTATCTTGTTATCGGGATCGATCACGATCCGCCCTTCGGCGACAATATTGTCACTAATTACCTTGAAGTTCTGCAGTTCGGTATCGTGGTCTGGCATCATGACCACTTCGGTATCGAGGCTCGCACGCCGCCCCGGCGCCTTGCGCCATTGCAAGTGATCGAGAGTGATCTCGGCGTTGGTCAAATCCGCATGGACTTTGATCGCAGGTTCGGGCCGGTCGCCTTTCTGCAGCGACACCTCGACCGGGACGACGCCGTGGACCAAATCGTTGATGTCGAGCCCAAGCTGCGTCCGATCGGCATCGTCGAGCTTCGCAACGATCTTGAGCGGCGGCTGCTGTCCGGCGTCGGGTCCGAGGAGGCGCTGAGCGACGACCTTTGCGGGAACCCCATTGACCAGGAGATCGCCCTTCGCGTCGAGCGAAGTCGCGGTCAGATTGAGATCGAGCGTGAACCCCTGAACATCGAAACGCCCCGCGACCTTGCCGAAGCGGCCGTCGGTAATGTGCGCCTTGCCCGTGATCGCCATGTCATCGCCCGTCACTCCGGGGTAAAGCGGCAGCTTGATCTGGAACTGCGCATCGACTTTGCCGTCGCCGGCCTTCGGCAGCGGAGAGGCATCGCGCACCGCGCGCACGGGTAGCTGCTCGATGGCTTCGACGAACGGGCCAAGATCGCCTTTCGCCGTGAAGCCGATTTCTCCGTTCGGACGCGGCGACATGATATTGTCGGCCCGCATCGTACCATCCTTGAGCGGCAGTTGACGTCCATCCGGCAAAGCCACCGATCCCTCGGGGACCACGATCTGAAGCTCGTTATTCTCAAGATGGATCTGGGTGGTGGGCGCCGTGATCGGCTGCATGCCGGGCAATGGCGTGAACACGGCGTTGTCCGCTTCGAAGTCGGCGCTGCCTCGCTCCGTCGCAGTCTGGACCGTCCCAGGTTCGATGCCGCCGACGTTGCTGTTCGAAAACGTCAACGTGCCTCCTTTGAAGTCGACGGCCGAGACGTTCTTACCGACCCATTCGCGCGTTCCCGTCGCTACCGCGCGCGGCCAGAGCGCCTTTAAGGTATTGAGCGGCATCGGCGAGACGTGAAACTCGGCAGACATGCTTTGGCCCTGCGGCCCCGCCTGCGTCTTCGCCTCGACGGTTGCCTCGCCGCCACCGCCTGCAATACGGAACTCGGCCAGATCGATAAAACCGCGGCGCGGAATAATCGTGCCGCGCGCCGACCACTGATCGATGGAAACCGGCGGGACGTTGAATTCGGGTGCCTCGAAGATCCCGTTCTTGCCATCGAGGGCGAAGTTCCACGTCGGAGGCTCGGAACCCTTGGCGACATCGGCCATGGTACCGGTAAACATGATGGTACCGTCCGCCCATTTGACAGGGCTTGGCTTCAGCTCCCAATGCTTGGCGATGCCGTCATACGCCAGCTTGAACAGTCCTGCAGTGATATCCATCGGCTGGACCATATACGGAAGCCGCGCCCGCCCCTTCCCGATCTGAACGGTGAGATCCGCACCTTCGATGCTTCCAACCGTCGACAGATCGACGGTTGCGTCGCCGGATACCGGGAATTCGAAGTTCCCGAGCAACGCCAGCGGCGGCGCCGCCGAAGCCAGCGTTGACGGAACGAGATCGCGCACCGTGGCCTTGACCTCGATCTTGCCCGACTGCTCGCTTTCATCCGTCAGAAAAGAGAGCGACCAGGGGCCCCGTTGGGAGGCAACCGTCGCCCGCCCCGAAATCACGCTGCGCCGGGTCGCGTGGTCGAAATCGACGCTCGCCTCATCGATCCGCCACGAACTGCGCTGCCCTTCGTAGTCGACGACGACGGTCGCATTGGAGATCCCGAATTCGGTCAGGTAAGATGTTGCATCGAGCCGCTGCCGGGCGCGCCGCGATGCCTCGGTCAGCATCTTTGCAAGATTGACTTTCGTTCCGGCCCCGCCGGACGTTGGGACGATGACCGTCGTCTCCAGCGCACCGCCCGCAGGCGCAGATCCGGTCGTCCCCCCCTGGGTATGAGCCGGCACCGGCTTGGGAATGGCTCGCTCGAACACGAAGCCCGATTCCTCGGAATACGCGAGCGCAATGATCGGATCGATCAATTCGATGCGGGCCGGGACGATGCGGCCGATGGTCAGTGCCCTCATCGAGATGTTGACGGCGGCGAGTGGCGAGGAAAGGACGACATCGCCCCCCTGCTCGAGCACGCTGACATCCCTAAGCCGGAACTCCAGCTCGCCGCTCGGTCCGAGGCGCAACTCTGCACCGTCAATCTTCACCGAACTCGCCACGAGTTCCGCGTTGATGCCCTGCTCGATGGGGGCGACGACAAAGTCGAGAGCAATCGGGCCATGCCGAAGCCGCACGTACAGGATGCCGATCGCCATCATGGCGAGCAGGGTCAGTGGCATCACCACATAGAAAAGGATGCGACAGCCGGTAAAGAAATGCCTCATGCCCAGCGCGACCGCCGTTTCAGCAGGTGGCCCGGGCGGCGACGGCGCCGGAGCATCGCGCTCCGGATGCACCGACAAGCGTGGCGATGCGTTCCGCTGCGCGCTTTGGTCAGCGTTGCGCCGATTGGCAGCACGCCCGCCGGTTGCCAGCTTCGTCAACTCCGCTCCTCAAAGACCCCCGGACCGATTGCGGTCCGCGCACCCGTACTGTAGCTGGGAACGGACAGAAAACACTTTCAAGAGAAAGACTAAACCCTCTCGACCCCGCTCGCGTAATGTCAGCTACTAGCGC
The DNA here is from genome assembly GCA_963789775.1 of uncultured Pseudomonadota bacterium. Taxonomy (GTDB): domain Bacteria; phylum Pseudomonadota; class Alphaproteobacteria; order Rhizobiales; family Hyphomicrobiaceae; genus Hyphomicrobium_B. The sequence continues at coordinate 543,324 of CAWBLX010000005.1, read as the reverse complement.
CAAAAACGACAAAAGAAAGGCACTTTCAAGATGATCGAAGACGGCAAAAAAGCGCCCGACTTCAGTTTGCCTGATGACACCGGGACGAAGGTCCAACTCACCAAGCTCAAAGGCCGGCCAGTGGTCGTTTATTTCTATCCGAAAGACGACACGTCGGGCTGTACGCGCGAGGCCAAAGATTTCACCTGCCTTGCCGACGCGTTCGCCGCGGAAGGCGCGGAGCTTATCGGAATTTCGCCCGACAGCCCGGCGAGCCACAAGAAATTCAAATCCAAGCACGAGCTATCCATCCGATTGCTCGCCGATGAGCAGAAGGATGCCGCGAATGCCTATGGCGTCTGGGTCGAAAAATCGATGTATGGTCGCAAATATATGGGCATCGAACGCTCAACGTTTCTGATCGACAAAACCGGCAAGCTCGTCAAAAGCTGGCGCAAGGTTCGCGTGCCCGGACATGCCGAGGAAGTCCTCGAGGCGGTCCGAGCGCTCAAGGTGTAACCATAACGACTGGAATATCACCCACCGTTGATCTTCCGCCACACTTCTCCCGCAAGAAAAGAATGGCCGCGTCAAACCATGGACTTTCCAGTGGAAAGACTTTGGCTCTACGGTGGATGAACGCTGCAAAAGTGCTACGCGAATCAAACGCGCTCGTCGCAAAGCGATTGTTGTGATGCGTTGAGTTGTTTCGGGTGCGGATCGTTGCTTAAGTTGTGTCAGAGGGAAATCCGACATGTTGCCAAATTTCCGACGTTCCGACGCCGACACCTTGAAGTCTCAGCCGACGGCCTCCGCAACCGAAACAAACCGTGCCTCAGCCCCGGCGTTTCAGCCACGCCCCTTCCTCACCGTACCGCGCTCCGCCGCCGACGGTCCTAAATCGGTATCTGTGATCGGCGCCGACCTGACGATTACCGGAAATCTCATCTGCAAGGGTGAAGTCCAGGTCGACGGCACCGTCGAGGGAGACGTCCAGGGCAGCCACGTCGTCGTCGGCGAAGGCGCAACCGTCACCGGCAGCATTTCGGGGGAAGAAGTTATCGTCCGCGGCCATATCGTCGGATCGGTCCGCGGCAAGCGCGTGATGTTGCAGACGACCAGCCAGGTCGAAGGCGATATCTATCACCAGTCGCTCTCCATCGAGCAGGGTGCGATGTTCGAAGGCAAATCGCGCCGCTCCAAGGAAGATCCCCGCACGGTGGTGAGCAAGTCCGAGCCCATCGGCTTTGTCCTGCCGACACGCCCGCCCGAACTACCGAATTAAGCATCCCCCCAAAGACCCCCAAGGCCCTTTCCCCCAAGGGCTGCAACTTCACCTTTCCGGTCGCCAGTTTGTAACGCTCAGTCGGCGGCCGGAAAGGATTTCAAAAGCCCTCTCCCGGCATGTCAGAAGAATGACTTGTGGAATGGCTTTCGCCGCCGAAAGCTCGCGGCAAACGGCATCGAAGCGGGCGTCGTCGGAATAGGCGAGCGGGTCGTCCAGGACCAGCGGCACGCCTTTGCCGCTCTCGGCAAGGATCTCGGCGAACGTCAGCCGCACCAGAATGGCGAGTTGTTCGCGCGTGCCATCCGAAAGCCCGGCCACTTTTTCCGCCAGGTCCCCGCGGCGTAGTGCATCCACCGCAAAATCATCCCGGAACGACACCTCGGACGCCCCGAACACCCGCTCGAGGTGACCGCCAAGGCGTCGCGAGATCGGTGCGAAGTAAGCCGATTTGGCGCGCCCCTCGATCTCGATGAGGGTTCGCTCCAGAAGGCGCAACGCTTCCGCTTCATGCCGAAGCCTTTTGAATTCTACGCCCGCCCGTTCGAGATCACCCTCACATGCCGCGAGTTCCCCCGCCCGGCCGCTTTCATCGATGGCCTGCTGAGCGCCTTTGGCGCGCGCCAGATCGTCTTTCAAGCGGACCATTTCAGCTTGGCGGCTTTCCTCGGATTTTCGTGCGGCGTTGATCTCACCTTCAAGCTTTCGGAAATCGTCTTCGGGCATCGCCTTCGCGCTCAGCGCATCGAAAGTCGCGCGAGCGTCGAGCGCAACTGCCTTCAGTCTCTGAACCTCGTCTTCGGAGATCGAGGATTGATCGTCGGCTTTGAGCGCGCTTTCGATCTCCGCAATCTCGTGTGAAAGCCCGGCAACGCCGCGGGGTGCAATATCGGAAAGCCTGGCCCGCGCCGCCGATAGATCCGTCCCCTTCTTCGCCCGCGATGCCCCCCGCGCTCGCGCCTCTTCGAGGGTTGCGACGGAGAGACGATTGAGCAAATCCGTGATCTCTCGCGAAGCCTTGTCGGCGGCGCTACGCAACTCCGCCCCCCGCACCGCCTGTGCGGTCGAAACCTTGATGGCTGCGATGCCGTCGATGCGGATTTCGAGCGGCTCAATGACGGTGAAGCGGCCGCTTTCGTCGAGCACGCGGTCTCCGGCTTTGACTTTCCCTTTGCCGCCCTCTTCGATCTCGATATCGACCGTCGCCGCATGCCCGGAAAGTTCGGCTTCGGCAAGCGCCCTTTCCCTGTCCAGCACCCCAAGACGATCGATCACAGCCGGAACCGCCGGATCGGCCTCGATCTCGGAAGCGAGTGCCTCGATGCGCTGAGAAACCTCAATGGCCATCCTTTGCGCGCCTCGCTTTTCCTCAAGCGCATGCGCAAGCTTTTGGCGAGCGGCAAGCGCTCCGAGTGCAGCATTGTATTCCGCATCGCGTGCCCGCATCGTCTCGCGAGCAAGATCGCGGCGCGCGCGGGCTTGCGCCTCCGCGGCGCGCCGTGCTTCGAGATCGGGAAGCCGCGAGCCCGTCTCCGCAGCCGATTGGGCCTCGCCTTCAAGTTCCGCGAGCCGAGCCGAAATCGATGCGATCTGGTTCAGCCGATGCTCTGCGGCCTGCACGATCTCGAACGTCTCGTCGCGCTTTGCCTTGGCCTCCTCGCGAAGGTGGTGCGCGACGTACAGCGGCCCGTCTTTTTTCATTTTGTCGCGGGAAGGCGTCGACAGAAGATCCAGCGCACGCTTGGTTTTTTCCAGCACATCCTGAAGCGCCGCGTCCGACGCCGCCGCTTCGATCTCGCGGCCGATCAACTCACGCAGCACGGCTTTTTCGCCGCGCGCCTTTTCCTTGCCCGTGTCGGGATCGAGATCCGGATCGGGAGGTATCAGCGTGCGCTGCTGACGAACCCAAACCAACCCAAGCCCGGCAGGCAGATCGCTGCTTCGTCCGGTCAGTGTCGCCAGCCGTTCCTCGGCTTCCGCATTCCGAGCCACCACCGCTCCGGATTCGACATCGCTCAGAACCGCATTGCCTCCGCGTCCAAACTGCTTGCGGATACGCCAACGCCGGCCCTCGGCTTCGAAATCGACTTCGACAAGGGGTTCGCCACCCACATAGGGCCGCATCGCGTCGAGCGCGGCGCCGCTCACTTTGTGGCGCAACAGGAAAGCCGCTTGCAGCGCGTCGAAGAGCGTCGACTTGCCCATCTCGTTGGGCCCGCTCAGAACGTTCACGCCGTCGCCGAATGTCTCGATCGCGGCCGGCGCGGCAAATCTTCGGAACGCCGCCACACGAAGAGCGAGAATTTTCACGTCGCGGCCTCGCGCTGTCCCTCGGCCGCGAAGCCCGCAAGCCGAAGAAGGGCCGTCGCCGCAATATCCCGATCCGGCCGCGACGGATCGGAACTCAGCGCCGTCAGATGGCGGGCCGCCTCCAGCAATGAGCCCGAAAGTCCAAGACTTTCGAAATCGGTCATGTCCGAGACGACGGTCAAGGCGCGATCATCGATCTCGAGCCGTCGTAACCGTGCGCCCCAATCCTCCCGCCAAAGATCGAGCGCCGCGCGATCCGTCAACGACAGATGGCCGCTGACGCTGAGCCGTACGAGCGTCTTCCCAAGCGTCGTCGCCGCCCCGCGAATGTCGCGCTCGATCGCCGAAAGGTCAGCCGCCACATGCACCGCCCTGTCGAACTTCAGCCAATGGAACTCGGCGCTCCGCACCTTTTCGACGGCAGCAAGCTGCGAGCCGTCGACCGTCACCAGAAGCGTGAACCCCGGCTCGTTGTCAGGATATTGATCGGGCTCCGGCGTCCCCGAATACCACGTATCGTCCGCGACGCGCTGCACGCCATGCCAGTCACCGAGCGCCAGATAGGCAAGGCCCGCGCGCGCCGCCCGATCGGGCGCGAGACGGAGATCTGCGTCGTCCTCGCTGCCAAAGCCCCGGATCGAACCATGCGCCAGTCCGATCCGCGCGACCCCGGCCGAAGTGGCCGCCCGGTCCATCCACTCGGTGATGTCGCGCCCCGGAGACTTCGTCGTCACCGGTGCCGGAAGCACCACAGCCTCATCCCCGATCGCATACGGCGCCGCGTTGTCGAACACCACGACGTTGCCCGGCAGTCCGATTCGCTTCGCTTGGTCCCAGACGCCGCTCAAGCGCAAAGGGTCGTGATTTCCCGGCAGGAGCAACCAGAAGATATCGCTCTCCTCGGCAAGCGCTGCCAATGCACGCCGGATCTCACTCATTGCGATCAGTTCGGAATCAAACACGTCCCCCGCGACAAGCACGTGCCGGACGCCATGCTCGCGTGCGATCTTGGCAAGCCGGCCGATGACGCCGATCCGCGCAGCCGCAAGCTCACCCGCCAGCGCCGGCTCGAAGCGCCGGAACGGCTTGGCAATATGCCAATCGGAGGAATGGAGAAAACGGAACGCCATGAGCGGCATGGTTTCGCCTCTTCGTCCGTCAAGTTCAAGGCGACTTTCAAAAGTCTCCTGCGTCCGAACAGCTTTTCACAACGCGCGCGACAAAAAAACGAGCCGGCCGCCCTTTCCGGCTCGCGCGACATCCGCAAAACCATTTCGGTTGTAGAAGCCTATATTAGCCGCTCCCTCACTCGTCACGACATGCACACCCGCCGCTCCCGCGGCTTTCGCCTCCGCGACGAAGCGATCGATTAGTCGGCCACCGAGACCCCGGTTCCGGAATTCGGGACTGACATTCACATGTAGATGCGCCGGATAGTGTTGGGTCTGCGCGCTGAGTTCCCCGAAATAGTCGATGTCTCCAAAGCGAGCAGCCTTTGCGGGATCGTCGATCGATCCGACGAGATAACCGACGACTTTGCCGTCATAGGTCCGCGCCAGAAAGGCGAAATTCGGATCGTGGGTCAAATAGCGGCCGAGCCAGCGCTCTCGAAATGCGGCGCGCGCCCCATCGCTCTCGAACGTCTTCGTGTTGCTCGACGTAAAAAAGATGGCGTCTATCTCGTTCGCCAATTCAGGCGTCGGGGCGACATCGAGGTAGCGGCAGATGCGGATCGGTTCGGACATGCGTTCGGCTTACCACGCCGCGCGACAGCCGGCATGGGGTTCAGCCGGCGGCATCGACCGCCGCCGCAAGTTGTCTGCGGAAGGTCGGCGGGAGATCGTCGGGAATGGCTCGGACGGACGGCGCCACGTCATTCGAGGCCTTCACCGTCGGCTGGCTCGGTATCGTGCTCGCTGGATTGGATCCGCCGTAGTTCGGGCTGTAGGGCTGGGTCGGATCATCCGGCATCTGCCGGATGCTTGACGGCGGGGCAGCCTGCACGGGCAATCCGTCGCTTTCAATCGGCACGGACGGACCTTGCGCGACGTAAGCAGCCGGAGCCGAACCGGAATAATAGGCGCCGTTGCTATTGGCGCACCCGCCCGCGCAGAGCCCCATGGCACTGGCAACAGAAAATGCAAACCCCGCGCGCACGGCTTTCGCCGTTTGGCAGCGGATTGAGAACGCGGACATCGCATACGCCTTCGACAACGCAACAAAACGCTACGGAAACTCAAGAGCTGTCCGGGATTGAAACAGCGAGGCGTTAAGGCCGCCCTAACGCCCGCCAGCTTTTGAAATCGGAACGGCCCGCCATCCGGGCTAAGATGGATGTGCCCCGGTCATAATGAGGCCTGAGGCACTTATCCCGTTGAACACCGATTGCACGGCAATGGCCGCGAGCAGAATGCCGAAGACGCGCATCAGAACCCGTTGCGCCGTAAGACCGAGAATGTGATTGAGCCGATTGGCCGTGATCAGAAAGATCAGCGTAAGTGCCATCACCGCAGCCAGTGCCGCCGTCACGAGGACGAGCCCCAGCGGATCGCCATGGACGTTGGCCGCGAGCAGAATTCCGGCACTCATGGCGCCCGGTCCCGCAAGCAGGGGCGTCGCCAACGGAAAGACCGCAACATCATCGCGGGAATGCGCTTCCGCGCCTTCCGGCGCCGTTAATTTGATTGACCCGCCGGGACGCGCAAAAATCATGTCCAGCGCGATCATCAAAAGAATGACGCCGCCGGCTGTCTGCAGCGCCGCGATCGATACCCCGAGCTGATTGAGGATCGGGCCGCCAAGCAGCGTGAAGAACGCAAGTATCCCTGAGGCAATCAGCGTCGCGCGCACCGCGATGGCCTGGCGCTCCGCATCCGCCATCATGGGTGTGAGGGTTGTAAAGAGCACGGCCGCCTCGATCGGACCGACCGTCGCGAAGAAGGTCGTAAAGCTTTTGAGGACGATCTCAAGCATGCGAAAAACTTGTCCGCGCACATATGGTCATCGGTATGCACAGCGCTTCGGCAAAAAGCGCCAGCACTCGATCAGGGCGCCTGCTAACAGCGCAAATTCGTCGATCTTCTCCATAGACAAGGAACGAATCTCGCTGGATCATCGTCGTTTCAGGGAGGGCGCCCAATCACCTAATTGAAGGGAGATTGCTACGTGACCGTACAGGAAATGTCTTGCGACACTGGTTTCAAGGCTCAGCTTGCTGGCTTCAGCCTCACGACCGCTGAAATTCTCTACCGTCTTCCGGACCATCCGTCACTTCTTCAGAGCTATATCTGGCAGGAATACGATTCCGCGCCACGTTTCCCGAAACTCAAAACCTTTCTCGACTTCTGGGCCGAGAAACTCGAAGGCAAGCTCTACCGCGTGACCGTTGCGCATTCGAAGCTGATCCGCCCGTGCGAGCTCAAACTCATCGGCACGGAATTGAAGCTTCACTAGTTCGAATTCGTTCCGAAACGGGCGCCGCCGCGAGCACCGGCGCCAGGGCAGAACCGCTCGCCAGAAGCGCGCCTTCCCGGCGAGGGAATCGGTGCGTTCGAAGGTGAAAAGCCATTCGCTTCGCAGCGGATACAGAAAATTCATTTCTCCGTCTTCACTGGAATGATCACGATAACCGCCATTCCAGGCGATTGCGGAACAATTTCAAGCGCGGCACCGAGTTGCCCTGCGAGCATGCCAATCAGCCGGTGACCGATCCCGCCGTTCGTCACGTCACCGTCGCCGACGCCATTATCCGCAACGGCCAGTCTGTAAGTCTGGCCCTCGCGACGGAAGTTGACGTCGATCTTGCCCTGCCTCTGCCCGGGGAAAGCATGCTTCGCGGCGTTCGTGACCAACTCGTTGATGATCAGCCCGAGCGGCACGGCCTTCTCCAGGCTGATCGAATGGCTCTCCACATCGCACGCAATCGCGATCGGCCGCATCGCGAGGCGCGAAAGCCGAAGATCGGCGCACAATTCTGAGATGTAGGAGCTCGTATCGACGACGACACGATCATAGCGTAACTCCAACCGCCGATGCACACGCGCTATTGTCTGGACACGCTCGGCGGCCGACGTGAGAGCCTCGCGAGCCTCCGCATTTGCCGAGCGCGCTTGCAGGTTCAGTAAAGTCACCACGTTTGCGAAATCGTTGCGGGTTCGATGCGAAAGCTCATCCAAAAGCAGACCGCGATCCCTCACGGTATCCTTCGCATTTTCTCGCTCCATCGCAAGTGACACGAGGCCGACGTGAAGCGCTTCGACAACGGAAGAAATCGCGAAGCCGATCACAAGAAACAGAACGAATGCGCCCTGATCCTCCGAATGCAGCACCGCGAACGACTGGTGCGGGTTAAGGAAAAAAAACGCGCATGCGATCGCACTGAGAATAGTCGCAAAGAAACCGTTTCCGCGATCGAGCAACGTTCCGCACACGAAAACGACGGGAATGAATGACAGAAATGGATAGCGATCTCCCCCATCCCCCCCCCAAGCGAATTGGAGCAATACGGTCAGCCCTACGAGAACAGCCGTAATGGCATACCGCACCGCGACCGGGACGGAACGGGTGGCTAACGCCGCGCCGTGAATTGAGGAAATCCACTTATCCATGCTAACCCAACGCGAGAGCGGTCGAAATTGTTCAAAAGTCCCTTATTCGACAGACGCGCGAGCGTTGATCGGAAAGGGATTTCTCAGCGGAATGCGACAGCCGAATTCCGTCATGATACCCACCGGAGCACCCCATCCTCATCGATCTGCCGATCGTCAGTGATGGTCATCCACATGCGGATGTGCCCTCGTTTCTGTGGAAGGTCATATCCGTGCAACGGGTGACTCGGGGCCGGGTGGCTATAATCATCCGCAAGCTGGCATGAGATTGATCTTCGCGAGGGCGCCCAAAGTGATCGAAGCGATCGGGAAGATACCGCAACAAACAAAAACAATGCGCAGGCGCCTGAAATTCAAAGCGCGCGAAATGTATGCGAAGTTCAAACGCAAAACGACGTCGGCGACGATCATCGCCCTCACCGGCAGCAGCGGCAAGACGACGACGGCGGCCTTGCTGTCGCATATTCTCTCTGGCGAAGCCAAAGTCCTGTCGCAGGTTGTATGGAATGGATACGCCCAGGCCGTCAGATCGCTGAAAGCTCTCAAGCGCGCCGATCGCTATGCCGTGCTGGAACAAGGCACCGAGGGACCTGGAGATTTGGCGAGAGCGGCGGAACTGATAAAGCCGCACGTCGCCATCGTCACGCTCGTCGCCATCGAACACTACACGGCCTTCCGCTCCATCGCTGCGGTCGCCAAGGAAAAGTCAGCTTTCGTCGCCAAGCTAGCTGCCGATGGCCTGGCGATCCTGAACTTCGACGATCCCAACGTGCGCGCGATGGCGGAACTTACCCGCGCACGCACGGTGACTTTTGGAACGACCGGCGGCGATTATGTCATCAGCGACATCACGACGTGCTCTGATAGCGTCCTCTCGTTCAAGCTAAAACACGGCGATCTCACCCTGCCGCTCCAAACCAAGCTTCTCGGCGCGCACAATTGGCTGTCAGTTGCGGCGGCCGCGACGTGCGCGCTCGAACTCGGCATCCCTCCGGAAACGGTCAGCACACGCATCGCGTCGTTCGCCCCCATTCGCGGACGCATGAGCATGCACACGGTTGCGGGAGGGACGCGACTTATCCTCGATACCGCCAAGGCGCCGTACCACAGCATCTTTCTTCCATTGGAAACACTGAAGACGATAACCGCACCGAAGAAGCGGTTTGTCATGGGCCAGATCAGCGATTACTCGGGCAACGCCACGAAGAAGTACAAGGATACCTACGCAGCTGCGGCGCAGATCGCCGACGAGGTTTGCTTCGTCGGCCCTTGGACTCACAAGGCGCGCGCGCCCGCCGCGGATGTCGAAAGCGGAAAATTCCGCGCCTTTTCAAGCGTACAGGATCTGTCGTCCCATCTCAAGGAAACGGCCGTCGAGGGTGAAGTCATTGTCGTCAAGTCCGCGAGAAATTTGCATCTCGAACGCTTGCTGCTCGACCGGGTCGACGACGTCCGCTGCTGGGCCACCGAATGCGGCGTCAAAATCTCGTGCAACGCTTGTGGTCTCTATCGGAAAGCGTATCACGAACATAACGGCCGCAATTCCAAGCGGGGCCGCATCGCGCCATCCCGAACCTCGCCCGCTGATTGATTTTCCTGATCGAGCTCGCTCAGACCCGTAACACCACAGACCACGCAACAGCCAATGCGATCGGCGACGGCTGCGTGCAGCGGGATCGCCAACGCATCAAACCTCCTGGCACAACCGGCCGGCCCGCGGAACGCGAGTCGCTTGCGCCGAACAAAGGAGCCTACTCCAAATGGATCTCTCGCATTGGATCTGGCTCGCGACCGGTGCCTAGGGCGTCCACGCGTTCGAGGAATTCAAGCTCGACTGGCGCAACTGGGCACGCGCGCTCGCGTTCCCGGCGCTGATGCTGATCAACGCCGTCTTCTTCCCCATCGCGCCGTTCTCCGCGACCCGCGGACGCTTCTCGCCAGGACTGATAACGGCGGTGCTGCTGTTAATTCCGATCGGAGCCGCCAAATTCATCATCGCCAACGATGCGGGTGTGCTCAACACCACCAACCTCGTCGGATCGTTCGTCCTCGGTGCCCTTCTGATGGCCACGCCCATCGTGCTCCTGCACGCGAAGTCGATGGCGTATTTCCGGCAGGATCGGTCTTAGCGGCACCGGGCTTCCGTCATCCTCGAACGAGTGAGCTACGCGATACCGTTGGGGATCCAGTATCGCCGAAGGGCAATATTGAATTTCCTGACGAGTCTTGCCCTGCATCCGAATGACGAGAAACTCTCTAACGAGCGCGCATTACATTGCGCTCTTGCACCACACGGATATCAAAAACAAGCCCATACAAATTGGTATGGAAGCCAACTCCATTCCGCCTTGGACGGCAAGCAATCCCTCACGGAGCGAACTCCAGAGCAGCTCCGCAGTAGGGTGAAGCAAAAAATGACCACCGGGAATGCTGACATCAGCACTCGTGAGAAAGCGCGCACTTCATCGATTCAGCGCTCGGCTCGACGAACAATTCAATTGTGGAGTTCGGTCCCCGACAGGGATTTCTCGCTTCTTTTGATAATCGGCGTCTGGTTCGCGGTCGCGGTGCCACCAGCCATTTTTCACGGGTACCACTATGTCGAAGGATTAACTGTTACGATCGCTCAGAGCGCATTGGACGACGGAAATTGGCTAACGCCACATATGTACAATTTGCGTTGGATAGAACGCCCAACATTACTGTCATGGATTATTTCGGCGATTAGCCTTCCGTTCGGTCACGTTAGCCCGTTTATTGCGCGCCTTCCGATAATTCTATCTTTGCTGGCCGGTGCTCTTCTGGTTCGGCGAGCCTTGCAGCCCGTAGCAAGTGCAGGGGCGGCGATGTTCGGAGCATTCGCATTTTTAGCGTGTCCCATTGTCATGAGATATTACGTGACATCGGTGGCTGACTTACCTCTCGCAGTTATCCTGTTCGGCGCCTTCCTCATCTGGTGGAATTCTTTTGCTACGGGACGAATTCCCGTTGGCAGATGGATTGGCGTCGGGTCGCTTTTAGCGATGGCGGCGCTACTGAAAGGGCCCCAGCCGATAGCGTACTTTATGCTCGGCCTTCTCGTGTTCGTGACTCTGACAGCGACCTGGTGGCAAATTCCGGGTCTTGTTCTGGCCGGCGTGCTGGCAATTGCTCCCACCGCACTGTGGTACGCATACGTTTTCGTTCCGGGTGACCAAAGCGAATGGTTGCGATACATGCGGCTTTCGTCTGGCGGGATGACTTTCCCACACCCATTTGCCAACGCAGTCGATTTCTTCTTCGAAACCTTGCCAGCGGCCTTGATGGCCCTCGCGCTTTTGCTGACGCGTGCCAGTACCGTCAGAAAGGCCGTACTTAAAGATTTTATCTTGGCCCTAAGTTGCTTTGCTTTCGCGTGTACGTTGGTCATTCTGCTTTGGCCGGCCGAGGTCAATCCCCGCTATATCTTACCGATGGTGCTGCCACTTTGCGTGCTTGCCGGCATCGCATACGACGCTCTGTTGGGACGGTGGCCGATCCTCGTCGCGAGCAGCGTTAGCATCGTGCTGGGTTTGTTGGGGTATGCCGTGTTCCACTCAGCTACCGATGCCCTGCTTACGCCGGCGTATGGTCGTTCCAAGACTGTCGGTGCGCAAATCACCAACCTCGTCCGAAGTGCCCCAGCTCCGATTTACCGGACAAACTGGAATTCGGGCCTAAACGAGCTTCCATATGTGCCCTACAGAGTGACCACAATAGACCCGAATGCGATCGCGACGATCGCTAAACCTGCATGGATCGTGGTCCCCGCGGCAGACGCAGCCGCAATTATTGCGCAAGGGAATGGACGAATAAGGTCCCGTCTGACATTCAGCCCATCGATTTTGCTGAGATCGGAGTAGGCGACCGCAATTTTCCGGAATACGAGCGTTTGACCTTCATCGGATGCCCGGAACCCGGCTGAGGCTGGGGTGTTACACCTCCACACAACGTTGGAGTTGATCTGTGACACCCGACCAATCCGAAGAGCACCTCTACGAGCTTATCAAAAGCTTCGACACCGGCATTCTGATCACCCGATCGGGCGGCGAACTGCACGGACGCCCGATGGCTGTGGCGTCTGTCGAAGACAGCGGCGATCTCTATTTCCCGACAAGCCTCGGCTCTCCGAAGGCAAGCGAGATCGAGGCCGATCCGGCCGTGATGACGACGTTCCAGAGCGGATACAAATTCGTCAGCCTCAATGGCAAGGCGCAAGTCGTTCGGGACCGCGCGCTCATCGACAAGCTGTGGTCCGAAGCCTGGCGCGTTTGGTTTCCGGACGGCAAGGACGATCCCACCCTGTGCCTCATCCGCGTCGATCCGATCGACGGCGAGTTCTGGGATACGAGCGGATCGCAGGCCGTCAAATATGCGTTTCGCGCTGCATCGGCCTATGTCAAAGGCGAAAAGCCGGAAATCGACCCCAACCAGAACGCGAAGGTCCGTTTGTAAAAAACGCTAAACCAGCCACGGTCGGCGGCCGGCACGATGCAACGCACGGCGCAACCGGCCGGCTCGAAACGGCAAACGCGATCGGCGGCCGGCGCGAAGCACCCATGCGCCTCCGGCCGGCTCTGCGGAGCAGAGTCGGAGGCGCCAACGTAACAAGGAACGGGACGGCGGGGCCTCGCGCTCTTGTCATTTTTAATTCGGATGCAGCCTTCGCCGCCCCGTGACAGTGCCAAGTCTTGTTCATGCACCGAGCGGCGGCCGAACCGGCATTCCCGGGCACTCGCAACCTGAAAGGACGCGGACGTCCTTTCGAGCCGTGAACCCACCATCCTCCCGTGCATCTCGCATTTGAGCGGGAGTTGAACCGCGACGCCTCCTCAGAGGCCCGCTCGCGGCCGGCAGGGATCCCCAGGCGCGCCGATATCGCTGGCGGCCCGGCACGCTCCCATCCGCACGCTCACCCCATGCTCGAGTTCGCGCCCTTGCAAGTCGCGGCGGGATGGATGGGAGTATGCGGGCGGTTTTCGGAGCGGGGATAAGTTTTTTCGCTCGTCATCCTCGAACGAGCGAGCTGCGCGAGGACGTTCGGGGATCCAGCGTCAGACTCGTCGGAACTGCCATATGGCTTTTGCGCGTTCGATCACTTGTCCGATGCTTCCAACAACGGAATGTGAGGAGCAGCGGTTCGCGGCATCAATCCCGTTCGACGCGGATCGTCCGCCACCTCGATCATAAACGCGTAAGGCTCAAATCCGGAGCGCCGATAGAACGACACGGCGCCCGGATGATCGAAGTGACAGGTGTGCACCCAAAGCCTTCGAATGGGATGCTTCCAAGCGGTGTCGATTGCGAAGTCCATCATAAAGCGGCCCGCGCCTTTGCCGATGGCGTCTTTGACGACGCCGAAGTAGGCCACCTCGCACTCCTGCGCGACGCGAAAATCCAATTCGAGCAGACCGATCCGCTCGGCGCCATTTTTTAAAACGTAAACCTCGACGCGCGGATCGTGAAGAATGGCCTTGAGAGCCTCATCGCTCACTTCCAGCCGCGAGACCCACATCCAGTCTTCGCCCACCGCTCGGAACAGAGATCGGTAGTCGTCGAGATCGGGACATTTCCAATGAGATAAATGAATCGAGGACTCTGCTGTTGCGATCCCCTTCGATGGCGGCCGTTCGCGCATTTCCAAGCACGTCACCGCATTGACCAGCTTCCCCGGCGGCACCGCCGAATAGCCGTCCGGAAGCGGCGGATTGTTGTTGTTCGTTTGCATGCGGGGATGATGATGGAAGGCGCCGATGCCCGCAACGTGTTGGGTCGTCTCAAGTTGGGTGGCATGACGCCCGCGCCCTTGCAAGTCGCGGCGGGACGGAGGGAGTATGCGAGAGGTTTTTGGGGCGGGGATAAGTCTTTTCCGTCATTCTTGAACGGGTGAGCACGGACCACGCGCTTGTCCGGACCGTCCATGGCAAAGATAGGATGATGGCACCGCGGCGACTTGACTTGTCAGAAATTTCCGGTATATTTCTGACATAAATACAGGCAAACATGAATACCAATATATTGAAATGAAAAGAAAAATACTAAATAGAATGCGCGGCCATGGTAGGGGCAATTTTGTCTTCACATGGAAGGACTTTCGCGACTTCGGTTCACGAGCGGCTATTGACCAAACTCTTGCCCGCCTGTGCCGGGAAGGAGTCGTTCGTCGTGTCGCGCGCGGAATGTATGACCTCCCTCGAACAAGCAAACTACTGAGGGGGCCGGCGCCAGCCTCTACGGATGCAGTCTTGGACGCTGTTCGCCGACACGACAAAGTGGAAATCAGTGATGATAACGTTGCGGCCGCAAACGCCTTGGGGCTAACGACTGCGGTGCCGGTACAGCCGCGATACCGAACCACCGGCGGCAGACGCAATATTCGATTGGGCGAAACCGTAATCGAACTAAGGCCTGCAGGTGAGAAATTGGCGGGGTGGCTCAAGACCGATGCATCTGTGCCCGTCCAGGCGCTCCTTTACCTTGGCCGCAAAGCAGCGCACGATCCCAAACTCATTCACTCGCTGCGCCGTAAACTGTCGGACAGGGCCATTCAAGCAATTAACAAAGAGCGCCGACCTATACCGGCCTGGATAGATCACGTTCTAGAATTGGTTGCCGCAGAAGATGCAGCTACGGGCAAATAATCTGAACGCTGACTTTGCGCGGTTCTGCAGAGAGCCGCGCAGAGATCGCGCAGAACTCTTTACTGCAGTGGCAAACACCAAAAGCGCAACCGCTGTCGCGATCGAAAAGGATTTTCATGTCTGCCGCACCATAGATGCGATCTTTCACGGTTTGCCATTCCGACCGAAACCCTTCTTCAAGGGAGGGACATCACTATCAAAAGGCTACGGTCTGATTGACCGCTTTTCGGAAGACATCGACATCATTATCTCACCCGCTGGATTGGGACTTCGCACTGACCCAGCAGATCCCAAGCTGGGAGGCGAGGCAAAAAAAAGAGTGTTGAGCAAGTCCAGCGAAAAGGGTCTTCCACAAAAGCTGCAGAAATACACTCACGATAAAATGCGTGAGGGACTTCAAAAGCTGCTAAGCGACTGCGCCGTAGAAATTGCAGAAACTCCCGACGAGTACGGGGCTGCGCTTACAGTCACATACGAATCGGTATTACCCCGCAATGTTAAGGTAGACGCAGCGATCAAACGTTCTGTGTTGATTGAGACAGGAGGTCGATCCGCGAGAGAACCTGCTGAGGTTTGTGATCTCGAGCCCTATATCCAACAGAAACTCAACGACGATGAATGGAATTTCCGAGTTCCAAAGGTTTGTGTGATCACACCTCGTCGCACTTTCTGGGATAAAGTATTTATCGTAAACTCAATAAATCGGCGTGCGGCGGCAGGAAAGTTGAACGCTGGCGGCGCCGATAGAAAGTCGCGGCATCACTACGACTTAGCGAAGACGTTCGGGACCGTGTTAGGGACTGAAGCCCTGGCGGACCTTGATCTTTTTAAAGCAGTGCATGCCGCCTTTAGAGCAGATGCAAAAGCTATCCATGGCTCTTTCAAAATCGTTCCAAAAGCCGACGTCGTCGCTGCTCTTCGGAAGGACTACGATGAAGGAACCACGCGAATGATCTTTGGAAGAGCGCCAACCTTTGATTGGGTAATCGAAAAAATTACAGAACTGGAAAACGCATTGAACAAACCTCCACGCCAAGGAAGACTTGACTTCGAGTGAATAATTGAGGCTCTTGCCAACTCAAGTTATATTTCCATCCCCCACCACACGCCCCCGCTCCAAACTCCCACCGCATCACCCCCAGCATCCCCCGCCACCGCCAGTTCCACCAGCTCCGCATAAACCGCGCGCGTCGCCAGCGCCTCCAGCCGCCCGCGTATCAGCACATACGGCTTCAACCCGCCTCACTCTTTAGGTTTCACGTTTCGGCCGAGCCGGCGCTCGAACGCGCCGGTCGCAATCTCCCAAATACGCACGTCCGATCCGAGCGACCCCGTGACTGCATATCTCCCATCGGGGCTGACATCGACGGCGTTGCACAGATCGCTGAACGGTCCGAAGTGGCGCACCACCTTTCCGGTGGAGGTGTCCCACAGGATCGGGTGGCTCTGGCAGGTGATGAGCCCGCTGCCGTCCGCCGTGAACGCGAGGTCGAAAGTGTTGTAGAGCGGGTGCACGATCATCGTCGCCCGCTCTTTCCGGCTCGCGGTATCGTAGACGACGACGGTGCCGCCATAGGAAACGGCGAGATTCTTTCCGTCGCGCGCAAACGCCATCGCGACGGGCGCATTGTGTCTCTTGTCTTGGCGCTGGATCTCGGCAACGGGCGCGCCGGTGTCGAGCTTGCGGATCATCACGAGAGATAGTTCTCCGAGATCGGCTCCGGTCGCGATGAGGCCCGCCGACTCCGAGATGGCAATGCTGGTCGCTTCATTGGAATGACCGCCGAGCTTCAACTTGGCAACATTCGTCGTTGGATCGACGCCGTAGACGAAGCCGTCCTTCGCAGCGATAAACAGCATGCCGTTGAGCGAGGTCGCAATGCGCGGCGCCATATCATACTTGGTCGAGATCGGAATGGCGTTGAGCTGCTTGCCGGTTGCGGTCTCAAAGACGAGGATGGGCCCGTAGTCCTGGGCGACGGCGATGCGCGAGCCGTCTCCGATGAATAACGCCGAGCGCGCGTAGGCTGCATGCGGCGGATACCCCTTCGGAAGGTTCGGCACGGGCAGCTCCATGCGCGAGATTGGCTTTCCGGTCGCGACGTCCCACAGGCGGACGGACCCGTCCTCGCTGGCGCTCAGAACGGTTTTGCCATCGGCGCTGAAGTGCACGTCATGGATCTGATCGGTGTGCGTGGCATCGGCCGCCGTGTCTCCGGTATCGTTCTTCGGCTTGTCGGGAAGGTCGAAGTGGGCGCAGTCCCGCTCGACCTCGAAGCCGACGATCGCGCGCTCTTCTTTGCCGCGCGCTTCCTCGACCATATCGAGGAATTTCTTTTTGACGTCAGCGCTCTTGCACGCTTCTCGCGCCAGCGCTTTGACATCGACGTCTTCGGCCAGCAGCACCGTTGAGCTTACTAAGCCAGCAGCGAGCACGACCAGCCAAACGAGCAATTTCATGCGAACCGCCAGGATAATCGGGATAATAGTGAAAAGGTATCGAGAGATGGTGTGGCGCCAATCTTAACCGCGAGTCCCTGCTTTGGCCACTGATTGGCGCCGGGCTCGTAAATACTCCCAATCGCCCACCTGCCGCCGAGTGAATAGCGTGATCTCATATTTCCACGATCCGCTGGCAGCGAATGGGCACGAGTACCCACTCGAGAAGTTCTCGGGGAATGGCACACGGCAATTTCCGTTGTGGGTCTTGGTCGTGTAAAAACGTTATGACCGGGGTTGGCGATAGAAGCAATCGGCGGCTGCGGCTCATCTCATAGCCGCGATCAGCGGCTTGATGCCCATGATGTTCATGACGCGGGTCAGATTGTAGGCGAGGACGTGCAGTGCCATCTCGGCCGCGACCTTTGGCAAGGTCTTCATCAGGAAGTGCGTCGCGCCCATCCGAGCCTTGATGCGTTCCGAACGGATGCTCGACCGTCTCGCGCCGCCGGCGCATGGCCTGCGGGTTGGCGTCGAGACGTTGCTGCACGGCTTCAAGGACATGCTCGTGCTCCCATCGCGGGATCCTTCGCTCCGGACCCGTCGTGCATTTCGATCTTGAGCTTGCATCCTGCGCATACCGTCGTCCAATAGCGTCGCATCGCCTTATCGTCTTCTTCGTTCGTCATCGGTACGTCAGCGCGCTCGCCCGCCGGACAGCTGTATGACGTCCTCGTCTCGGGCAGATAGACGAAGTCCTGCTTGCCGAAGCGGCCTTCTGCCTTGGCACCCGAGGTCATCGGCTTTGGCAACGTCACGGTGATGCCGGCCTCGTGGCACGCCAGGATCTCGAGGCTGTTGAAGTATCCGCGATCGGCAACGGCTTCGAGTGTCGTCCGTCCGCATGGCGGCCTTCGCCGCTCTTGCCGACACGCGCCAGTTGGGCGCGATCCGATCCCGAGGTTGTCACCTCGTGCGTGACTATCAGATGGTTCTCGGTCTCGACGGCCACTTGAACGTTGTAGCCGACGACGCCCGAGCCGCGCCCGCTCGTTGCCATCGAGCGGCTGTCAGGATCAGTGAGGGAGATCTGCCGATCGGGAGAGGCCAGCATCTTCTTCTCGTAGGCCTCGAGGCGCTTCATCTCTCCGTCGAGCTTCGCCAACTTTCTCCTTGAGATGCTCCGCCTTGACGGCCAGCGCCTCCGTCGGCTCCTGCCGGTCGGCCGTGTCGAGTTGAGCGAGATAACGTGCGACGCTCTCTTCCAGCTGCGCACGACGGCGCTCCACCTTGCCACTTCGTGAAGTTGCGGTCGCGATTGTTGACCGCCTTGAACTTGCTGCCGTCGATGGCGACGGACGCCGTCGCGAGCAGCCCGAGACTCGCGGCATAGCTCCACGAAGCGTGCGCAGACTTGGCGCAGACCGAGGCCGTTGTTCTTGCGGAAGTCCGCGATCGTCTTGTGGTCGGGCACGAGGCGGCCCAAGAGCCAGAGAAGCTCCAGATTGCGGCCTGCCTCGCGCTCAAGCCGCCGGCTCGACTGCACCCGATTGAGATAGCCGTAGATGTAGAGCTTCAACAGCACCGAAGGATGAAAGGCGGGCCTCCCCGTCGCGGCGGGCTCGACACCATCGAAGCCAAGACCGGCAAGATCGAGCGCATCGACGAAGGCATCAATGACGCGAACCGGGTTTTCCTCGGCGACCCAGTCATCGAGACACTCAGGCAAAAGCGTCGACTGACCACGATCTGCCCCCTCGACGAACCGCTTCATGATCACCCCCAAAAGAATCATCAGGGGAATCATAGACAGGCACGGTCTTTTCACACAGCCAGGGTCAAAAGCTGCCATCCTAAAATTCTACTACCCCATCCCCCACCACGTCCCCCCACTCCACACGCCGACAGCATCGCCGCCAGCGTCACCCGCGACCGCCAGCTCCACAAGCTCCGCATAAACCGCCCTTGTGCACAGCGCCTCCAGCCGCCCGCGTATCAGCACATACGGCTTCAAGCCGCCGTCGGGCTCTGACATCTCGAACCGCAACGGATGCTCCGCGTCCACCGTCACCACATCGTCGACGTTGGTGCGAAACGTCAGCGCCTGCTCTTTCCCTTCACCCGCCACCGCCATCTCGACGGCGAGGAACGGCGCGTCCTCGACCGCGACGTCGACTTTCTCCGCAGGCGTCACGAGATAGGTTCGTCCGTCGTCGTCCTTTCTCAGGATCGACGCGAACAGCTTGACGAGCGCGATGCGGCCGATCGGGCTGCCCTGATACATCCACGTTCCGTCGCGGCGGATCGCCATGCCGATGTCGCCGCAGTAGGGCGGGTCCCACTTGTCCACCGGTCTCGCGCTCGCCTCGCCGCTGTCTGAAGCGGCCCGCAAAAGCGCCTCGAGTCCGGACGGGCGTGCGTCAGAATTTCCGTTCAGCAAAGCAACTTGCGGTTTTTCATCCGGCATTTGCGCCCAGTGGTTTAAGGTGCCTTCAGAAGCACCACATCCTAACGTAACATTCACTTGACCCTATGAGGGACGGGCAGGATCGTCTAGGCTTAACCAAGTGCCGGGAACGCAGCCGCTCGGCCATTGTTTTGCAAGGCGAATTTCGCCACCAATAACGACAATAAGCAGCTCGCGCGAGGCCCCCTTTATGAGCACTGTGGTCGAAACCCAAACCGATATCGTGCCCCGGCTCGAAGCTGCCGCCGAACGCGTGCAGCGCGCCCATAAGGCCGCCGCGAGCATCATATTCGGTCAGGATCAGGTGATCGAGCAGACCTTGATCACGATTTTATCCGGTGGACACGGTCTCCTCATCGGCGTGCCGGGCCTCGCCAAGACGCTGCTCGTCGAAACGCTCGGCAAGGTACTGGGCCTCGATGCCAAGCGTATTCAGTTCACGCCGGATTTGATGCCGTCGGATATTATCGGTTCGGAAGTGTTGGAAGACGAGCCGGGCCGCGGTCGCTCCTTCCGCTTCATCAAGGGCCCGATCTTCACGCAGCTTCTGATGGCGGACGAAATCAACCGCGCCTCGCCGAAAACGCAGTCGGCGTTGCTTCAGGCCATGCAGGAGCATCACGTAACGGTCGCCGGCCAGCGCCACGATACGCCGATGCCGTTCCACGTTCTGGCGACGCAGAACCCGCTGGAGCAGGAAGGCACCTATCCGCTGCCCGAAGCCCAGCTCGACCGCTTCCTGCTGCAGATCGACGTCACCTATCCCGATCTCATCGCCGAACGCCGCATGCTCTACGCGACGACCGGCACCGAGACGCCGAAACTCGAAACCGTCATCTCCGCGCAGGAGCTGACGGCGACGCAGCGCCTCGTCCGTCAGATCCCGGTGCCCGATAAGGTTGTCGAGGCCATTCTGAAGCTCGTCCGCTCGGCACGTCCGGGTACCGGCATCAGTGCCGATACCGATAAGTTCGTCGCCTGGGGTCCCGGCCCCCGCGCCAGCCAGGCGCTGATGCTCGCCGTCCGCGCCAAGGCTCTGATCGAAGGCCGCCTCGCTCCTTCGGTGGACGACGTCATCGCGCTCGCCGAACCGATCCTGAAGCACCGCATGGCCTTGACGTTCGCTGCGCGCGCCGAAGGCGAAGACCTGAACCATATCATCGCGCGTCTCGCCGCGGCCGTGGAGTAGGTGGCGGAATGGCGAGCCCTCTAGGGCGGAAAAATACCGGCGGAGAAGGCTCGAACTCCGAAAGCCGTCGCGTCCTCGCGCTTGAACGCGAAGCTGTCACGCTCGTCGACCGCATGCCCGAACTCTTGATGGAAGCGGCACGCATCGCGTCCACCGTCGCGCAAGGCATTCACGGACGCCGCCGTGCCGGACCCGGCGAAACCTTCTGGCAGTTCCGCCAATACCAGTCGGGCGAGAACGCGAACCTCGTCGACTGGCGCCGCTCGGCAAGCTCTGACCACCTTTATGTCCGCGAACGCGAATGGGAAGCGGCGCACACGCTCTATCTCTGGCCCGACATCTCGCCGTCGATGGATTTCAAGAGCCACCTCGCACCCGTCACGAAGCGCGACCGTGCCCTGGTGCTGGCCCTCGCGTCTGCCGAGCTTCTCGTTCGCGGCGGCGAGCGCGTCGCGCTGCTGGCCCAGATGCTGCCGACCGCCAGCCGCAACGCCGCGACCCGCATCGCCGAGACGATCGCCGCTAACGCCAATTCCGAGCACGTTCAGAAAAGTCTGCCGCCGAACGCCGGCCTTAATCGCTTTTCAGGCGTGATCCTCTTCAGCGACTTCCTCGCGCCCGTTCATGCCATCCGCGAGCGCCTCGAAGGCTATGCCGGTAACGGCGTCGGCGGCCACCTCGTGCAGGTCATCGATCCCGCCGAGGAAACGTTGCCGTATCAGGGCCGCACCGAATTCCTGACGCCTTCGGGAAGCCAGCGTTGGGTTGCCGATCGCGTCGAAGCCCTGCGCCCGAAGTATCAGGCGCGCTTCGCCGCCCATCGCGCCGAGCTTGCCGAGATGGCGAAACGCCTGGGCTGGTCTCTTCTCACGCACCACACCGATCGCCCCGCGTCCGAGCCGCTGCTCTCGCTTTTGATGCGCCTTAACGGCTCGGCCGCCGGCTACCGCTGGCTGTCGTCAAGTTCCGATGCCGTCAGCACCGACGGCAAGGAGCGCATCCGATGAGTTTCGGTCCGCTCGCGTTTTTGAATCCCTGGCTCCTCGCGGGCTTGGTGACACTGCCGCTGATCTATTGGCTGCTGCGCGCCGTGCCGCCGCGCCCGACGCAAATCGAATTTCCGCCGACCCGCATTCTCGTCGGCATCGATAGCGACGAGAAGACCGCCGAGAAGACACCGTGGTGGCTAACGCTCCTCCGGCTCCTCGCCGCGACGCTCGTCATTCTCGCGCTTGCCGATCCGATCCTCAATCCATCGAAGAACAAGGGTCTCGCCGGAACCGGCCCCGTGGTCGTCTTCGTCGACAACGGCTGGGCTGCCGCCTCGCGTTGGCCCGAGCGCGCCAACATGATCCAGCGCATCATCAGCGAGGCCGAAGGCGGCGGCCGTCCCGTCGTGATCGTACCGACTGCGGCACCGAGCAAATTACCGACCGTCAAGATCGAGACGCCAGGCGAAGCCCGCAGCACTGCCGCAGCGCTCAACCCGCAGCCCTTCGAGCCCGATCGCGAGGCCGCCTTCACGGCTCTGCAGAACGCCCTTTCGGAAGCCGGTGTGAAGAGCCCGTCCGTCGTCTGGATCCAGGACGGCATTGACCACAAAGGCAAAGCCGCCGATGTCGCGAACAAGCTGCAAAATCTCGCGGGCAGCAGCACCTTGGCAGTCATCGACGAAACGACCGGTCATGAAGCCTTAGGTCTCGTTGCTGACCTCGCCGAACGCGGCAAGCTCGAAGCGACCGTCTTGTCGACCGGCGGCCCGGCACGCGAGGGCATGGTCAACGCCTATTCCGCCCGCGGAGAGCGCCTCGGGGAAGCACGATATAAGCTCGCTGCGGGAGCAACATCGGCGAAAGCGACGTTCGAGATGCCGCTCGAATTGCGTAACCAAGTGGCCCGCATCGAAATTGCCGGCGAGCGTTCTGCGGGAGCAGTGAGCCTCATCGACGCAATGACACAATGGCATCGCGTCGGCTTGCTGTCGGGCGAGAGCCGCGAGGAGGCACAGCCTCTGTTGGCCCCGCTCTATTACATCGAAAAGGCCCTGAAGCCTTACGCGGATGTCGTGGCCGCGAAAAATTCGAACCTCGTTGAGGGTCTCGATGCGGTCTTGAGGCAGAACGTCTCCGTGCTGATGCTCGCCGATATAGGCACGCTCAGCGGCGAAGCCGCCAAGAAGGTCGATGAATTCGTCAAACACGGCGGTCTGCTGGTCCGCTTCGCCGGCCCCCGCCTCGAAAAGGCGGGCGATGATCTGCTTCCGGTGGTTCTGCGAAGCGGTGGCCGTTCGCTCGGAGGCGCCCTGTCATGGTCATCGCCGCAGGCGCTGGCGCCGTTCGACGACAACAGCCCCTTCGCCGGCCTGACTGTGCCAAAGGACGTGACCGTCACGCGGCAAGTGCTCGCGGATCCGGCGGAACTGACGCCGGAAGTCGAGATCTGGGCGCGACTCCAGGACGGTACGCCGCTCGTGACCGCAGCGAAGCACGGCAATGGCCGCCTCGTTCTCTTTCATGTGACCGCGAACTCTGATTGGTCGAACCTTCCCATCTCGGGTCTCTTCGTCGAGATGCTGCGCCGCCTCTCGACAATGGGGACCATCGGCGCGGCCGGATACGCCGAGGGCGAGGCAGCCGAAGGCACATCGACCAATACAGATACGGCGGCGAAGGCCAACGGTTCTGCGTCCAGCGTCCTCGCGCCGCTCAAGACGCTGAACGGCATCGGCAGCCTGGTATCGCCGCCGCCGACGGCCGAACCGCTCAAAGCTTCGGAAATTGCGGCGGCACGGCCAAGCTTCGCGCATCCGCCGGGTTATTACGGGCAGGCGTCGGCTCCGCGCGCCCTCAACGTTCTGACTCCCAAGAGCGTACTCGTCCCGTTCCCGGCATTGCCCGCAGGCGTCACACGGCTGAGCTATGAAAACGCCGCCAGCACCTCCTTGAAGCCGGCGATGTTGGCGCTGGCGCTTGGGCTTCTCTTCATCGACATCCTTGCGGTGATGATCCTCCAGGCGGGCGGAGTCCGAGGCCTATTCACGCGTCGTCCAGGCTCACGAGCAGGTTCACGAACTCGGGCAGCAGGCGCCGCCGCGATTGTCCTTGGCGTCCTGGCGCTGGCTGCCGGCGTCAAGGATGCGAAGGCCCAGGTGCTTCCGCCCGAATTTCAGGACGCCATTCCCCAACTCGATAACTTCGCTCCGATGAACCCGTCGCGATCGGGGCCGATCATCGTCCGGCCGCCCGCGTCGCCTGCCGACAACGCCGCGATCGACGCGACGAGTAAAGTGACGCTTGCCTACGTCCTGAGCGGCGATCGCGAAACGGATGAAACGAGCCGCGCCGGATTGCGCGGGCTTGGCCGCGTGCTCCAGACACGAACCGCCGTCGAACCGGGCGAGCCAGCAGCCGTCAACATCTCCAAAGACGAGATCGCCTTCTATCCGGTGCTTTATTGGCCGGTGCTTGAATCCGCTGAGGCCCTCCCCGACGCGACGATCGCGAAAATCGACGCCTACATGAAGGAAGGCGGGCTCATCATTTTCGACACACGCGACTACGGTCAGGGCGGTGCCGACCTTCTCCCCCTTGCCGGACGCGGCGGCACGGCCTTGCAGCGTCTTCTGAGCAAGCTCGACGTACCGCCGCTCGAGCCTGTCCCTGAAAATCACGTCGTGACGAAGTCGTTCTATCTCCTGCGCTCTTTCCCTGGACGATGGGACGGCGGCCAGCTCTGGGTCGAAGCGACCCCTAAGGATAACAACGATTCCCACAAGGCGCGCGTCTCGGACGGCGTGACGTCGATCATGATCACGTCGAACGATTTCGCGGCAGCCTGGGCGCTCGACGATCGCGGCCGGCCGCTCTACCCCGTCGTGCCCGGCGGCGAAATGCAGCGCGAGATGGCATTCCGCGGCGGCATCAATATCGTCATGCACGCGCTCACCGGCAACTACAAAGCCGATCAGGTTCACGTACCCGCTCTTCTTGAGAGGCTGGGACAGTAGAGGCTTAAGGTTTGAACTGGTCGATTACCTTCGCGCCCCTCTTTCCGCTGCCGATCTTGATCGGCCTTGCGATCGTGGCGCTCGCCCTCGTTCTGGTGTTGCTGTTCCGGCGTTCGCGCGGTGGCCTTCTGCGCGCCGCCGCTCTTGCCGCGCTGATCGCAGCCCTCTTCAATCCGATCCTGAAGCAGGAGCAGCGCGAAAGCCTCGCCAACGTCGCGATCGTCGTCCTCGACGAAAGCCCGAGCCAGAAGCTCGCCGATCGCACCAAGCAGATGGACGAGATCCGCACCGAACTCGAAACGAAGTTCGCGAAAATTCCAAACCTCGACATCAAGTGGGTGACAGGCGGCGTCCCGTCGGACTCGGCCCCGCCCGGAACGAACCTCTTCACCGATCTCAATGCCGCACTGAACGATACCGCGCCCGACCGCATCGCCGGCGTCATTTTCGTGACCGATGGACAGGTGCACGATGTTCCGAAGTCGGCCGCGGCGCTCGGCTTCGATGCCCCTGTCCATACGCTACTGACCGGCAAGCCCGGCGAATTCGATCGCCGTATTCAGGTGATCGAAGCGCCGCGCTACGGTCTCGTCGGCCAGTCACGCGATATCGAGGTCGCCGTGCGCGAATCCGGCAGCGCCCCCTCCGCGAACTCGGGCGCCGCGACGCTGAAAATCCGGCGCGAAGGCCAACCCGACGAGACGATCCGCACCGAGGTCAATCGCAAAGTCAAAATCGACATGCCGATCCCCCACACCGGGACGAACATCGTCGAGATCGAGCTGCAGCCCGTCGACGGCGAGCTGACGACCGCCAACAACCGTGCCGTCGTCGCGGCCGAAGGCGTGCGCGAAAATCTGCGCGTGCTGCTCGTCTCCGGTGAACCGCACCCCGGCGAGCGTACCTGGCGCAACCTTCTGAAATCCGACGCCGCCGTCGATCTCGTGCATTTCACGATTTTGCGTCCGCCCGAGAAGCAGGACGGCACGCCGATCAACCAGCTTTCGCTGATCGCATTCCCGACGCGCGAGCTCTTCTCCGAGAAGATCAACCAGTTCGACTTGATCATCTTCGACAGGTACGAACACCGGGGAATTTTGCAGCTCCTCTACTACGACAACATCGCCCGCTACGTGAACGATCACGGCGGCGCGCTGCTCGTTGCCGCGGGAGACGACTACGCCAGCCCGTACAGCATCTATAATACGCCGCTGGCGCCGGTGCTGCCGGCGGCGCCGACCGGCCGCGTTCTCGAAATGCCGTTCAAGGCGAAGGTGACGGCCGAGGGCCAGAAGCATCCGGTCACGCGAGATCTTCCGGGCTGGAACGGAGCCCAGGTCGCAGATGGCGCCCAAGTCGCGGATAATTCCCCCCAGCCGTCATGGGGCAAATGGTTCCGCCAGGCTGAGGTGACGCCTCTGCGCGGCAGGGTTCTCATGAGCGGCGCCGAAGACAAGCCGCTTCTCATTGTCGACCGCAAAGGCAAGGGCCGCGTCGCGCTTCTGACGTCGGACCAGGCGTGGCTCTGGGCGCGCGGCTACGATGGCGGCGGCCCCCATACGGATCTGCTCCGCCGCTTGTCGCATTGGCTCATGAAGGAGCCGGACCTGGAAGAAGAGCGTCTGATCGCAACGGCCAAGGGTCTGAAACTGACGATCGAACGCCGCTCGATGGAAGACAAGATCGGCCCCGTGAAGGTCATGGGACCTGGCGGCGATACCTCGAACGTCACGCTCGATTCCGTGCCGGTCGAACCCGGCGTCTGGCGTTCGGCCATCGATGTAAAGCTGCCGGGCCTCTACAAGGTCGAGACGAACGGCCCCAATGGCCCATTGACGGCGGTTGCCAATGCCGGCGTCGAAGACCCGCGCGAAATGAGCGAAGTGACCGCGACCGGCAAGAAGATGAAGCCGATCGCCGACGCGACGGGCGGCGGCGTGTTCTGGACGAAACATTCAGGCCTGCTCACGTCTGCAACTAATATCGAAGTGCCGCGTATCTCCATGATGTCGGCGGCTAAGGTGATGGCGGGTTCGGACTGGCTCGGCCTCAAGGACCGCCAGGCGTTCCTGACGCGCGGTGTCAAACTGACACCGATGTTCACGGGCTTCGCAGCGCTCTCGGCACTGCTGGCCTTGATCGCCTTGGCATGGTGGCGTGAGGGACGATAACAGAGGGCACGAAACATCATGGGCTATGCTGCGAAAAACCGGCCGGTCGGCGTCGTAGGCAACGACGAATTCGGCCCGGCAATCGCGGAACGCATTGCGGCGAGCAGGGTCCCCACGCTCTATGCCGCCCTGCCAGGTTCGCCGCCCGCAATATACGGCCCGTATCTTGATCCGATGCCGAGGGCATCCGGCGAGACCATCGAATGCCCGGTCGTGCTGATGGCCATCGAGGATACCGAAACGTTTCGGACTCTGCTGATGGACGACGCGATGGGGTTCGACCTCACCCTGCAAGCCGGCTCCGTGCTCGTCGATCTTGGCGCCCGCACACCGCGCGAATTCGACAGCTTGCGTGAACTTCTCCAGCCACGCGGGGTCATTCTCACCGACGCCGCTCTCATCGGCGGCCCGGAGGCTGCCCTGGATGGACGCGCCAAGATCCTGCTCGGCGGCGGCGACGCAGAGGTGGAGATGGCGAGGACGGTCGTCGAGCTTCTTGGCCACGTCGAATGCACCGGCCCGCTCGGTAGCGCCCACGCGGCCGCCGCCCTCATGGGTTATATCGAAGCCGCCCACGCCGTCGCACGCGAAGAGGCAATGGCTCTCGGCGCCGCCTGCGGACTGACACCCGACATGATCGCCCGCGTCCTGACGGAGAGGGCACCCCCAAACGGCATGAACGTCGTGCAGCTGGCACGCCGCGCGGATCTCGCACGTCGAATTGCGCGTGACAGAAACGGCGGCGCCGATGTCATCGACCTCGCCGCGGTCAAGCACGCGCGGGCCCAACGCGAAAACCGTTGATGAGCGACTTCCTTCCGCCCGAATACATCGAGCCCGCACCGCGACTCGCGTAAGGATCGAACGCTTTTGCGCGAGACCAAACCGCGAACTCTGGGGCTATCGATGTCGCCGCTCTTTCGAATTGTCTATGCCACGCACGCCAACGGCACGCATCACAAGCTGGCGCTCGACGCGCTGCAAGCGATGACGCGGCCGGACAGCAAGGATTGGACACGCCTCTTCCTGAAGCACATCGAGCAGTACCTTGAGGGCTCGAAAGCCCCCGATGTGACCTTCAAGGATTTCAGGAACCACGTCCTGCACGTCTCCGATAACTATTGGGGCGGCGCGCCCGAGAAGGTTCAGGAATGGTACGACCGGACCATCTTCGAACTCAAATCTCAGAACTGGCCGCAAGCCGTCTTCGCCGCCGGCGTCCTGAGCCATTATTTCACCGACCCCGTCATGCCGTTTCATACCGGCCAGACGGAAGCCGAGAACGCCATCCATCGCGCCACGGAATGGAGCATCAACCGCTCCTATAATACGTTGAGGGCTGTCGGAGAAAAGCGCTTCGGCAAACTCAGCGTCGCGGTTCCGTCGGGGCCGAAGTGGCTTTCGGAATTCGTATGCGACGGCGCCGAATTCTCGCATCGCTATTATGAGAAGCTCATCGCTCACTACGACATCCACAAAGGTGCGACACGGCCCACGGAAGGTCTCGACGACATCGCAAAGACCCTCGTCGCGGAACTGCTCATCTACGCTTCGAAGAGCTTCGGCAAAGTCCTCGACAGAGCGATAGCCGAAGCCGGTGTCTCCGCGCCGGACGTGACGCTCACCGCCGAGACGTTCCTCGCCATGACGCAGATCCCGCGGAAGTTCATCGAGAAGCGACTTTCGAATGACGAAGACCGGAAACTCGTCGCCGCGATCTACGACGAGTTGAAAACGACCGGCCGGGTCGAACATTCGCTCTCCGAAGATGACAAGACCATCCGCGATCTCCACAACGCCGAGGTCCTCGCGCCAAAACTCGCGGAGCGAGAAGCTGCGCGCGCAGCGCGCATTGACGGCGTCGACAATACCCCCCTTGAACTCGCCGTCGCCAAATCGGCGTTCGCTGCCGCCGCGATTTCAGAGCAACCGCCCGCGCTTCCCGAAGCCCCTCCGCCGATGCCGCGCGCCGCACCCGGCATCGCCCGACGCACGGAGCCCGTTCACGTCTCGCAGCCTCGTCCGAGCCCGCCGTCACGGCCATCGGTCGAACGCGCGACTGAAAACAGGATCTACCTTACCGAAAGCGACGATCTCGAAGCCGCCCCGTCTATCGGACCGAAGACGGCCGACCGCTTTTCCGCGATCGGCGTTCATACCGTTGCAGAGTTTCTCAAGCAGGACCCGGAGGAACTTGCCGACCGGCTCGATGATCCGCATTTCGACGCCGAGACGCTTCTCGAATGGCAGGATCAGGCCAAGCTCGTGATGGCCGTGCCGGGCCTTCGCGGTACGCATGCGCAATTGCTCGTCGGCGCCGGCTACCGGACGGCCGAGGCTGTTGCCGAAGCTGACCCCCTGGCCCTCTCCGCGAACGTTCTGAAGTTCGTAACGACATCGGCAGGCAAGCGCGTCTTGCGCGAAGGGCGTCCGCCCGACATCGAGAAAATCAAAAATTGGGTCGATATCGCCAAGCAAGCCGTCGCGGCTTAGTCCCGTGCGATCGTCATCCCGGCGCAGGCCGGGATACATCCAAGCGGATGGCTCATCCATGAAACAACCGCTTTCTTCGATCTATCGGATCGGACGAGTCCCCGCCCTCGCGGGGATGACGTCAGCGAACGATCGGCGGAAGCCCGCCACGCTTGCAAACGTCCGCCAATAGAGTCACAGTCTCGACGTTTTCCGAGGGGCGCCGGTATCCCGGCTGAGATCACGCAGCGAGCGTGAGCACCCTTAGAACCTGATCCGGGTCATGCCGGCGAAGGGACGGAGCACGATGTGGCGCACGCCACAATTCCGCACCTTTCCGGACAACGCAATCGAGCGCGCATCGCGCGCGCAAAGTCGTCGTCGAGCCCTCCCTTACCAAGGGAGATGCCGAGAGGAGCAAACGGCCATGAACAAGCCCACCCGCGCTGCCGATATCCAGGCCCCCAACGTCACGGTCGGCCCGCTCAGAGCCTCGGGGAAAATCTTCTCCTCGCCGGATGGTCATGACGACGTCCGCGTGCCGTTCCGCGAAATCGCGTTGAGCGACGTGAGCGAACCGTCCTTCCGCGTCTACGACCCGTCCGGTCCCTATACCGATCCATCCGTGACGATCGATGTCGCCAAGGGCCTGGCCCGCATCCGCGACGGCTGGATCGCCGAGCGCGGCGGCATCGAAACATATGACGGGCGCGAGGTGAAACCCGAGGATAACGGCAACGTTTCGGGTGCCCACGCCGCCCGCGTATTCCCGACCGTCAATCGTCCCCGGCGCGCAACGGGCTCAGAACCCCTGACGCAATTCGAATGCGCCCGCGCCGGCATCATCACCAAGGAAATGATCTACGTCGCCCACCGCGAAAACCTTGGGCGGCAGACCGCACTCGCACGTGCCAAGGAAGCATTGGCCGACGGCGAAAGCTTCGGCGCCGATATCCCCGAGCACATCACGCCCGAATTCGTGCGCAGCGAAATCGCGCGCGGCCGCGCCATCATCCCCTCGAATATCAATCACGGCGAATTGGAGCCGATGATCATCGGCCGCAATTTCCTCGTGAAGATCAACGCCAACATCGGCAACTCCGCCGTGACGTCGTCGGTCGAGGAGGAAGTCGAGAAAATGGTGTGGGCGATCCGCTGGGGTGCCGACACCGTCATGGACCTCTCGACCGGCCGCAACATCCACACCACGCGCGAATGGATCATCCGCAATTCGCCGGTTCCGATCGGCACCGTGCCGATCTATCAGGCGCTGGAAAAATGCGGCGGCGATCCCGTCAAGCTCACTTGGGAACTCTACCGCGACACGCTGATTGAACAGTGCGAGCAGGGCGTCGATTATTTCACCATTCATGCCGGCGTCCGCCTGCCGTTCGTACCCCTCACCGCCAACCGCGTGACGGGCATCGTCTCGCGCGGCGGTTCGATCATGGCCAAGTGGTGCCTCGCGCATCACAAGGAAAGCTTCCTCTACGAGCGCTTCGACGAGATCTGCGATCTGATGCGCAAGTACGACGTCTCGTTCTCGCTCGGCGACGGCCTGCGTCCCGGTTCGATTGCCGACGCCAACGACCGCGCCCAATTCGCTGAACTCGAAACGCTTGGCGAGCTGACAAAAATCGCCTGGGACAAAGGCTGCCAAGTGATGGTCGAGGGCCCCGGCCACGTGCCGATGCACAAGATCAAGGTCAACATGGACAAGCAGCTGAAGGCCTGCGGCGAAGCCCCGTTCTATACCTTGGGCCCGCTGACGACCGACATCGCGCCGGGCTACGATCACATCACGTCCGGCATCGGCGCCGCGATGATCGGCTGGTTCGGCTGTGCGATGCTCTGCTACGTGACGCCGAAGGAGCATTTGGGTCTACCGAACCGCGACGACGTCAAAGTTGGTGTCATCACCTACAAGATCGCGGCGCACGCGGCCGACCTCGCGAAAGGCCATCCGGCAGCGCAGCTTCGCGATGACGCGCTTTCTCGCGCCCGCTTCGACTTCCGCTGGCAGGATCAGTTCAATCTGTCGCTCGATCCCGACACGGCGACGGCCTTCCACGACGAGACGTTGCCGAAGGACGCCCACAAAGTCGCGCACTTCTGCTCGATGTGCGGCCCGAAATTCTGCTCGATGAAGATCACGCAGGACGTCCGCGACTACGCCGCGACGCTGAACGAGCAGCAAATCGGCATGTCGGAGATGAGCGAGAAGTTCAAGGAGATGGGTGAGCAGCTTTATATGGACGAGAGCGCGGCCAATCGAACGTCAAAACTTGAATAGGAGCGCTCCCGCATCTGCTACCTTCACGCAGCGCTTACCTTAAGCAGCCCAAGGGCAATCAGCTCCGCAAGGAGACTTTCGGTGTTGCTCGCCAAATCGCTAGCATGAAAAGTTATGTATCCCAGATCGCTGAAGTCGGAAGGAAAGTTCACACCGTCTTCGCGAAGAATGATAATTTTTTTGTCCCAGAGCACACTCGCAGCACCCAGCTCAAAAACGACATTTTCGCTCGGCCGCCAGACTTCCTCGGTTGCGCCTTTTGCGTCTTCACGAAGAAAGCGCTCGTCCTTTGTGAAAATGAAAATGCCAGCGCTGCACTCTTGCATGAGGTCAGCTACCTTCTTTGAAATTGGGCGGCCACCATGGGCTTCGTTGACGGCCAAAACATGCGGAACACCAAACTTGCAATGTTTGTTACTACTCCATTGGCTTTCATTTTTTCCGTGCGCGATAAAATCTTGCGCGGCTATTTCGTCTCGATCGGTGGAACGGTAGGAGGGCTTGGCTTCTCAGCTCCCGAGGGCAAGCCTTCAAATGCCACAACATTGTCGGGATCCGCATCGTCGATTTCACTGCTAACAGTGGGTCCGGGCAAGGGATTATCGATTAGAATATGATTAGATCCACTTATGCTTCGAAGAATTCCAGAATATTTGGCATTGGCTACGAAAAGATATCAAGTTCTCGCATGCCCGGAATCAACATCGAACTGCCTGCAAAGTGTTTTTTAAAAAATCTCGATCGGGGAGTTTATTATTTAAGTTACGTAAAACCCGCCCCATCAGTTCCGGCGTCAAAGTGGCGTGAACCTTAACGACCCGCCGTTCCTCATGCTTCTGGTCAGATAATTGAAATCTGAATTCGTCGGCGCTATCGCGTCGACCTTTTCGGTACCTGTCGTGAGCCGTACCACCGGGAAGCGCTTAAGAGGGTCTTGAACTCGCTACTGCTTCGTCCGATCATCGCATGAGCAGAAGAAGCCGCTTCATTGCCTTAGCGGCTCCCTTGTCGCCTTCGATTGCATGACGACGAAGAACTTGCTCCAAATACGAGTAGGAATTCTCTGTTCGATCCGACTTTCCGTGCCATATACAATGACCTTTGATAAATTGATTTTTTCGCAACTTCCAAGCGCAATTCAGATATCTTGACCCGCTGATCGCAAATATTCTTGTCGTCAAACCTCCTAATTTACTGTGGATATCATTGTCGTATTCAGCATCTTTCACAGTCCAAGAGAATCCCGACGACGGAGCTTGCATGCTCACCCTCTATTCCTACCCAACCCTCTTCGGCGTCGCCGATAACAACGGCTACGGCCTGAAGGTCTATCGCGTTCCTGAAGCTCGCGGGCGTGCCGTTCGTGCACGAGCACATTTTCGACGCCTCCTCCGCCCCACGCGGGCAACTTCCCTACATCGTCGACGACGGCGAGACGATCGGCGACAGCGAAGCAATCATCGCGCACGTCAAACGCAAATATCGGCTCACGATCGACGACGACCTGAGCGCCGCCCAGCGCGACACCGACGTTCTCGTCACTCGCTTGCTCGACGATCTCTATTGGGTCATGTCCTATTCGCGTTGGCAGGACGATCGCTATTGGAGGCAATTCCGCGACGCCCTAGTGCGCGAACATCCGCAGTTGACGGACGAAAGTTTGGCCGCTGCGAAAGAGTTCAACGCCAAACGCTATTACTATCAGGGCATCGGCCGCTACGAACCCGACCAGGCGATGGCGCGCGGCTTGGCCGACCTTCGCGTGCTCGCAAATCTCATTCCCGAGACGGGCTTCGTGCACGGGCCAACCCCATCAAGCATCGACGCCGGAATTTACGGCTTCATCGCCAACATCTATTTCTACGACATCGAGACACCACTCAAAAAATTCGTCGTCGCCCGTGAAAACCTCGTGCGCCACTGCCGGGCCATTCACGACGCGGTCAGTGAGCACAAGAACGATTGAGCACGACCACGAAAGAACTTGGCCATGCAGTCTCGCCGTCCGACTATCGTCAAATCGATGGGCTAACCCTTCGCAATACATAAGAAGGATGTTCCGCATGCGAAGATTGACGGTTCTGCTCGCACTGCTCTGCGTAACGCCCTCCATGGCCGACGCGGAAGATGCCACTAAAAGCCCGGCCGCTTCGCCCGCGGTCATTTCGCCGATTTTCGGTCAGCTCGTTATGTTCACGTTGCCCTCGGCTTTCAAAACCGTCTTCGAGCAGCCGAAACCCGACCGGTATATCCGCGAAGCCGTGCTGAAAGGCGAAACCGTCGATCGCTGGTCGCAGATGATCACCGTGACCGGAGCGAAAGGCCTCGCGGCCAGCCCGCAAATGTCGGCGCAATATTTCGCGGCCCAGATCGCCGCCGGTTTTCAGAAGGCCTGCCCCGCAACGTTCTCGGTGAAACCGCTCGGTCCGACGAAAGTCAGCGGACAAGAAGCCTTCGTCGCCGTGGCGAGTTGCGGCAAAGTCGATGCAAGCGCGGAGAAGCACAGCGAGACGGCATTGATCGTCGCGATCAAGGGCGCAACGGACGTCTATACGGTCCAATGGGCCGAACGAACGCCGTCGAATGCCGAAAATCTCACCATCGACGAGAGCAAGTGGAAAGATAGGTTGGCCAAGCTCACCCCGATCCGCATTTGCGCGATCGTGCCCGGTGAAAAGCCGCCGTATCCGAGTTGCTCGAGCAAATAACGCGCCTCCACGACGACAATACCGGTCACCGCGAAACTTAACAAAGCGTCATAAAACAAAGTCTTTTCAAAGCCGGCGAACAATGCCAGCTTATTGCATCTTTCAACAACCGAGAGGAGGTGATCCGATGTCGAGTGGGATCTTGAGGCGGACGATGTCGTGGTCGCTCAGGCTTGCATCCGGAACTCTCCTGGAGTGCATCTGAGACCCAAGCGGCAGACATTTGCACTCCGCTTTCAGAACGATGATCTCACGGGGCCGCTTTTCGGAGCGGCCCTTTTTTTTGGCCTCGAAAAAGCAATAAGCGCCCCGGTTCGCGATGCGTTACGTCGCATTAGCGTTATTCAATTCGTTGTATCCGAGACGCAACACGCGATTGGATTCGGAACGAATCGATTCGTTTTCTGTGGAAGACCCCGCAGTCCTCACATAGCTTCCCGTCCGTGGGCAGTCGATCGGGGGGTCGATTGAGGGGTTAAGCAGCCCACATGATGCCGGAAACGCTACGTCGCTGATCATCAGCATCGGCCGTGGCGATCGCCCAAGGATAACGCCATCGCGCTGTCTTGCGCTCGGGCAAAAAACTTGGATTGCGGCGGGCCCGGGGGGGCCTTACAGGGCGTCCAAAAAGAAATGGATGGCACATCGCGCCATCCATTTCTTTTTTGCTTTTCGCTACTCTCCGAACCAATACCGCCAGGTTTCCTTCAACTTCTGCGAAATCGATTTTGACGGCAGGGCGGGCGAAGCTGCCGATTGAACCTCGGCCCCGGCAGGTGCTTCCATGGCATCGTGTGCCGCAACGACCTGCGCCGATCCCGAAACAGTTTTGACGGGAGAGGCATCCACGACGGCAACGCTCACCGCGGCGGGCCGCGCCGCGTTCGCTGCCGATGGCACAGTCGCAACGGGCGATGCCGTCGCAGTCGGTAATGATGAAGCGACAGGCGCCGGCGCAACGACCGCCGCTTCCTGCTCGGCAACTGCAGCAGCCGGCGGCGCGACCGACGATTGCTTGCCGGGCGATGGTGCCGCCGCCGGCGTCGAAGGCTGCGGAGTGGTGGCCGACGGCGTCGACGGAAAAGCGGGAAGCGGTGCGGCCGCAGGAGCGGATGCCGCGGATTCATCAGGCTCCGTCTCTGTTGGCAGACCTTCCGGCTCGTTGCCGCTCGGCGCTTCAGCTTGACTTGGCGGCGAAGTTCCGCCGACCGTCTTGACGATGCTCGAAAGCGGCCGTTCCGCGCCGACCTGCGGCAGCCCCTTGGCATCCTTCTCGATGGCCTGATCGTACTCCGCAAGCGTCGTCACAGGGGACTTCGCCGTCATGTGTACGATTTTGTAGCCCTTGGCCTTGAGCTGCGCGAGGATCATCGGCAGCGCTTTGGCAGTCGTTTTGTGAATGTCATGCATCAAGAGGATGCCTTTGCCCCTCTTGTCGAGTTTGTGCATGAGCGACTTGACGAGATGATCTGGAGTCTGCCGCTTATAATCGACGCTGTCGATGTCGGTCGAGAACATCGCGATGTTGCGCTTGCCGAGATAGGCGACGGCTTCCGGCGTATCGACCAATGTCGGAAACCGGAAGAACGGCGCAACCGGCCCGCCGACGGCGCGATGAACCGCGCTGATACCGCGCTCGATTTCGTCCTTGCCCTCGTCGAACGTTTTGAGCTTGGCGAGCGCCTTGTGGCTCCACGTGTGCGTGCCGACGGTATGACCGGCCTTCTCGACGTCGCGGATGATCTGGGGATAGCCGAGCGCCATCTTGCCGATGGAAAAGAAGGTGGCCTTCACGCACTCGTCTGCGAGGGCCTTCAGCACGGCTTCCGTCGTATATTTTTGTGGGCCGTCGTCGAAGGTCAGCACCACTTCCTTTTCCTGCAGGAAGTCGTAGGCCTTGTAGTGCTCCATGCCGAAGCCCGGCCCACCGGTCGTATCAATCTCGACAGTTCGCGAAACGCCCAGGGTTCCGGCTCTCGGACAGGTTTCAGCGTCGGCTGCGCGCACCGCCGGAAGACCGAGAAGTGCCGTCAAGAGAATGGCAAGCCCTACCCGGCCCATGACCATATGTCGTCCTCCCCTTTTCTTGTTAATCAAACCTAACAGACTCGGGTCT
This sequence comes from uncultured Pseudomonadota bacterium, assembly GCA_963789775.1. Lineage (GTDB taxonomy): Bacteria > Pseudomonadota > Alphaproteobacteria > Rhizobiales > Hyphomicrobiaceae > Hyphomicrobium_B. The sequence continues at coordinate 506,623 of CAWBLX010000005.1, read as the reverse complement.
GTACCGCAGCCCACACACGCAAATTCGGCTGGGTACGTCGCATTGCGGCCCCACTGATTGGCTCGCCGCAAGCATAAGTGTCGCACGAGTCGGGCATTTGCCGCATCGAAGGTTGCGAACCAAAAGCCCGCTCCTTAGTTTTCCCTTTGTAGTAACAGAAACGAAAAGAGTGTTGTCATGACGGCATTTTCCCGTCCCATTACCGGAATTGCAGCGGCGGTTGCGTCGCTGATGGCCGTATCGGCGGCCAACGCCATGCCCGTAGCCAAGCCCGCCGCGGCAGGCGTCTCATCCAATCTTGTGAAAGTCCACGATCGCTACGATCGCGACGACTATCACCGCCATCACGGTCGCCATTATCGCGACCGCGACGAGGTTGTTCACGCCCCGTTGGCGCGCGTCGAAAGCGGACGTCGCACGATCGTCGATGCGCCGTTCGTCCATGTCTACAGCGGACGCCACGGCACGCATGTCGTCGCACCGTTCGTGAACTATTGGGATTGAGCGCCGGCAAGCCGATAGCAGCGAATAGAGAACGCGGGCCGTCCGAGACAGGGCGGCCCGCTTTGCTGTTGCTGCCCCGCATGCGCCAGACGTCGGCGCCGCTCCCCTCACGTTAATGATTTGGCAGCGAAATCAAATCGAACCGCGGCGAAACAATCCTGGCGCCTCCGCCCACTTCGACATAATGTGCCCAAACTAGCGTGATTGATCTGCCTGAGCGGGACGGGCGACAGCAGTTCATTTTTGTTGGGGGTAAACAGATGTTCAACCGCGTAGCGACGCCGGAACCACGCGCCGCAGAGCCAGCCAAGACACTCTCACCGCAGCAGGCACCAGCGATGCCGACGATGGCGCCCATCAAGACGCCGGCTCCGCCGCTTTTCGGCTCGCCAATGCAACACCAGTCTGCGCACAACTCACACGCGATCGATGCGCCGACGTCCGTCCTGGGACAGGACATCACGATCGCGGGCCACCAGCTCGTCATCAAAACCAAAGGATCGTTGCTCATTGCTGGACATATCCAGGGCGATGTCCACGGTGAAGCCGTAACGGTTGGCGAGACGGGCAGCGTCGTCGGAACGATTACGGCCCGCACGATCACGGTTCAGGGCGAAGTCAGCGGCGCGCTGAAAGGCGCTTCCGTGAACCTCAACGCAACATCGCGCGTTGATGGCGACATCATCAAGCAGACACTGTCGATCGACGAGGGCGCCCAGTTCGACGGTAGCGTTCGCCGCGCCAGAGACCCGAGCGAAGTGACACCCGATCTCAGCTGAGATCGCCGGTCACCGGCATTGCCGGACCTTAGAGGGACTGTCTTTCACGATGCCGGTGATGTTCGCCGAAAGCGACCGTCACCGCATTTCTCTTACGCCTCCGGCGATATCCAAGTCGCAATCGGCAACCCGTCCATCGCGACGTCAGTAAATTCCGCGACCTGGCCCCGGGTTGACCTCATCGCAGGCCTCTTTGATGCGAATGTCCTGACCGATGAATTGGCAAAGCCGCTGCTTGTACATTGGATTATTCCGAACTTTAGCGGCCGAAGCGGTGAAGCCGTAATCGCGCGCCACCTCAGCGACGTAGCCATCCCGGCAATAAGGCGTCGAAAGCCACGAGCCCTGCACGAGCTGATTGCCCTTGTTGCAGACGATTTTAGCGTCCGCCGCCGAGGCAAAGCTCATCAGGGAAAGACTCGCCACACCGATAACCATCGTCGATCGTGGGGACATGGGATCGCTCCATTAAGAATTCATTAGTAAAAAATGGCCAGCCGGCCAACAAACCCACACAAAACCCGGCCGTTTAGCAGACTTGCCCGGAGTCGCTCGCCACGAAAAGCGCGCGCCCAATCCGGCCTACTCTACCATCGCCGCCACCGCCATGACGCGATGGGGTTGATGTCAATGGTAACAGTCTATGACGAGGCGGGACGCAAATTGGTTTCAACGGCCGAAAAGCTGGCGCTTCTCGAACAGGATCGGCTCGGATCTCACGACATGAGCCCCAGGATGAGCGACGCGATCGCCGACACTCCGAGCGTCGTCACAATCCCGGCACGCATGACGAAAACCAGAACGGCCGCCAGGACGGCCAGCGCCACGGCGGCAGGGTCGAGGCTGGAAATCATCGGCACGTCGAGCCGCAAAGGCCCCACCTCCACCTCCGTCCGTGAGAGGAAAAAGACGTGGAGCGCAAACCAGAGTGAGAGATTGAATATAACGCCGACGACCGCAGCGGTGATCGCCGCCAGCGCCGACTTGAGCCTCGGAACCGACTTCAGCCATTCGACGTAGGGCGCGCCGGTAAAGATATAGAGAAAACACGGCGCGAACGTCGCCCAGAGCGTCACGACTGCTCCCAATAATCCGAACAGGAGAGAAGACCCGCCACCCTGCCGCGCCCCGGCGAGATATCCAACGAACTCCGTGACGAGGATGAGAGGCCCCGGCGTCGTCTCGGCGAGCCCGAGCCCGTCGAGCATCTCTCCCGGCTTCAGCCACCCGTAAGTCCCCACGACATCCTGCGCCATGTAGGCCAAGACCGCGTAGGCGCCTCCGAACGTGACGACGGCGAGCTTCGAAAAGAACTCGGCCAGATGCGTCAGAACGTGATCGAAGCCGAATATCAGCGCAACGGCGAAGAGCGGCAGCACCCAGACCGCGAGCCAAAAAGCCAGCGTCCGCAGCGTCGAAGCAATCGGCACCGGCGGAACCGCACTTATCCGCTCCATATCTCCGCGCGGCGCCGACAGCGTGCGCAACAACCCGACGAACGCCGCAACCAGCACGATCAGCGGGAATGGAACCTTGAACAGAAAGATCGCGACGAACGACGAAGCCGCGATCAGCCAGTCGATCCGGCTCGTGAGCGCCCGCCCGGCAATCCGCAGGAGTGCCTCGACGACGATCGCAAGAACCGCGGCCTTGATGCCTCCGAAGACGGCCACGACGACAGGCAAATTTCCGAAGGTCGCGTAGAGCATGGAAATCGCCAGGATCACCAGAGCACCGGGCGCGACAAACAACAGCCCGGCCGCCAGTCCGCCACGCGTACCGTGCAGCCTCCAACCGGCATACGTCGCGAGCTGCATCGCCTCCGGACCCGGCAGCAGCGTGCAAAAGTTGAGGGCCAGCAGGAACGTTCCCTCGTCGAGCCACCGCTTCTCATCGACGAGGACTTTGTGCATCATCGCGATCTGGCCGGCCGGACCGCCGAAAGACAGCAGCCCGATGCGCGTCCAAATCTTCCCTGCCTCGGCAAAAGAGGGATGAGCCACCTCTGCCCGCCGATCGGCCGGCTCAGGTCGGACGTCGCTCATCGATCCATCCCATGTCCTGATGCGCTTGCGGCGGGCGCGAAGTCCGGCAGTTCCGAGAGGCAGACAATACTCAGTTCAAGCACGCGGCGACAGAACGGCTGGCCTCAAGAACGGCTCTCGAGCGGCGCAAAACGAAAACGGGTAATGCCCGTATGCGGATGTTCCCCGCCCATCGGCCCCGATAGGTAATTGAATGGTAAACAAAATATGACGGATGCCACGTTAAGATTTTCGTTCCGTGAAAAGACGGCAATTTCTGCGACGTGGCGTCGCGCAACTTAAAAGTGCATTAAAATTAGATGATAGTTTTCCGACGGTTACCAATTATGGTTAAAAAGTGGTGGCAGCAACAGGTTGACCGCCTCAATTCGTAGTGCTCGTTGTGCGCTGCCAGGACGGGGGTAACCCCAGTCAACAGCACGGGCAGCAGTACGAACTGGGTTCTGGAGTTCTGTTTCGGGTCACACGGGGTATTCCGGCTTACGGGCTACTTTCTCCCAACGCGAAGGATTGGTGCCGCCAACGAGGCGGTTGACCCGTGATCGCCATAGCTGATCACGGGCGGGGGAAACCGCCCATTCGACCCGCGACCACTGCTGCTCCTTGAAGAAGGAGTGTATTTATGCGTTCAACTCTTGCGGTAGCCGCAATCGCGTTGGCGGGGGTTACGGTCGCAGCAATACCGGCAAATGCGGCCTGGAAGTGCCACGGCGCAGCTTACGTCTGCGGACCGGCGCATCACAAGTCCACCTATCGCAAAGCTTCGTATAAGTCCTACCACAAAACCTCGAAGTCCCGGTACGCTCATAAGAAGTCCGTGAAGCATTATGCACAGCGTTCGTCGCGCAAACGCCACTATGCTTACGGCGGCGGCTCGGGCGGCGGCATGGCATCGTATTACTGGCAGGGCCAGCGCACGGCTTCGGGCGCCCGCTTCAATCCTGATGGCTTGACGGCAGCCCATCGCACGCTGCCCTTCGGCACGCGCGTTCGTGTCACGAACAAGTCGAACGGCCAGTCGGTCGTCGTCACGATCAACGACCGTGGGCCCTTCGTTGGCGGCCGCGTCATCGACCTCTCGCGCGGCGCCGCCCGAGCGATCAACATGACCGGTGCCGGCGTGGCACGCGTCGCGCTGCAGGTCTTGAACTAAGACTTATGCTCGGACCTCATATTCGGGAGGCGTTGGATAACCGGCGCCTCCCGACGTTTTTTCGCCATCCGAATCGCCATACTCGCGAGACTTCAGGGGAGTTCCGGGGGGAACGTGCGTGCGCCGAAGCAGTCGTGTGGCTTATGTTGCCGTCTTAGTAAGTCTGGCCGTCTTAGCTGGAACGGTCTCGTCGAAAGCCCAATCGCTCACTGACGCTTTGGCAGGTCCCGCGGGCCACGTCGCGACGTCGGGAACGTGGGCGACGGTGACGCAACCTGATCCACCCAAATCAACGTCTAAATTCGATCACTGGCAGGCCAGTATCCTCCTGGCGAAGCCGGCCCTGAAGCACCGCAAGCAAATCGTGACGGCCGACGCCATGAAAGGCATCGCCTCCTACTACGGAAAAGGCGAACGCACCGCCACCGGAGAGATCTTCGATCCAAACGGCATGACGGCCGCTCACCGCACACTGCCCTTCGGAACGCGTGTCCGCGTGACCAGGGTGGACAATGGTGACAGCGTCGTTGTCCGCATCAACGATCGCGGCCCCTTCAAGCCCGGCCGGATCATCGACCTGTCGCGAAGAGCCGCCGAAGATCTCCGCATGACGGACAAGGGCCTGACCGCGGTCAAGCTCGAAGTGGTCAATCAGGAAGAGCCTGCCCGCGTCGAGGAAGTCGCTCAGCGCTCGGTCCGCCGGTAGGCCCGCTCAAGGCGTGATTCCAGAACGCTGATCTGATCGAGATAGGCGCCCTTGATGCATTCGGTGTCCCGGCCGCAACCGTCGCGCGCCGCGAGAAACTGCCGCTGATACGCCTTGAGATCGTCGCGTTGATACCGGCTGCCGTAAGCCGCTTTCAAATCGGCGTAGAGAGCGCTCATCCGTTCGTCGAGCGCCGCCAGCCGATCGCTTCGGCAAATCATCCACTCCGACGCAAGCTCGGCATTCCGGCAATCGAATTCCTGAGCCGCGGCGGGGCGAACAACGCCAGCCATCGTCGCAAGCGCCAGCAACGACGCGGCCGAAATCGCCGCCGCCAGTTTCAAAGTGAGTGTATCCGACATGGTGCCCATCTCCTCGTCCCGCACCTCGTCGGCGCGTCGCTCCACCCCAGCGGTGGCGAACGAAGAATGCCGAAAGCGCCGTGGAAACATGAGCCCGTTAGCCCCCAGCCGGCGGCAAGCGGGGGAAGACGGAATTTGACCTTCGATTCCGATTGCCTCCGCCCGGCAAAAATCGGTAATTTCCGGTAACGGCGGCGTCTGTCGCCCCGCTTCAGAATTCGTGGTCCATGATGAAAGCCAACGCCTTGATCGCCCCAGCCACGACCCGCTCAGAGGCGCTCGACCGTATCAAGACGGCCATGGTCGAGAAGAAGCTGACGCAGGCGGAGCTTGCCGACGCGTCCGACTGCCATGAAAAGACGGTCCAGAACCTGCTGGGCGGCCGCTCGGTGCGCGATCAGACGCTGTTCGATGTCTGCATGGTCCTCGGTCTCGATTTCCATGGACTGCGCGATGCCTGGCATGGAGAGACGGTCGCAGTCGAGAGTGCTGGCGAACACCACGAGTTCCGAAGCAACGGCGGCGGCATCGCGCCGATCTACATGGGCGCCTACACTCAGGCTGCCGTCGACCACTACATCGCCAGCTATCTGACACTGAGAAGATCGTTCTCGCTTCCCGACACGATCGTCGCCTACCGCACCGAAATCAGTTGGGATCCGGATTGGCCAAGCCTCCTCTTTCAGGAAAGTGACCGCCCAGACGCGCCCTACGCCCATCGCGGCCGTCTCTATATTCCCGCTTCTTCAAGCTTCATTCATCTCGTTTCGCTGACGAAAGGTGCGATGCGCATGGTGGTCGTGTCGCAGCTTGATCGCGCCGGCGAGATGCGGGGCATCATAACGACGCTCAACAAGCAGCGAGCGACCTTCATTCCGGTCGCGACCCCGATCCTGTACGCCCAGCGCCAGAATTTCGACACCGACACATTCGGCGAAGTCACGCCGAAAGACCCGGCTTATGCGGAATACGAGCGCCTGCTCAAAGAAACCGTCGCCGAAGGCTACGCCCGCCTCGTCGGCTGAAGTCATTCATGTCGTCGTCCCGGCGAAGGCCGGGATCTAGCCAAACCGAGGCATCCTACATACCGATAGTTGCCTGGATGCCGACCTCCGTCGGCACGACGAAGATGAGATTTTACGATTTCTGCACGAAGAAATAATTGTCGAGCAGATACGTCAAACTCCGCGACCACGATTCATCCGTGTTGTTGCGAATGTCGACGCTCTTGATGAACGTGTATTTGTCCGTTGCCGGATCGGCGACATAGACGTTCATGTTGAGGATCAGGTTGGAAACCTTCTGCACCGTGATCCACGCGACCCGATCGGCTTTTAGCGTTTTTCCGTAGTCGGCTTCGCATCCGCCACAATGGCCGACCGGCTGCCCGCGCGCGATGTCCGCTCGGATCTCGTCCGTCAATGGCACGATGGAGTAGCCGCCCGAATGAACGAGCGCTGACGTGAACTGCTTTCCGATCGCGGCTATCCTGTTGCGTTCGGCATCCGTCGTCGGCTCCAGACCTTCATTGTCGTTCTGAAGACGAACGCCGAGAAAAGCCACACGCAGCGGCGTTTGCTCCGCTGCGGCGCCGGCGCTTTGAACGAATGCCGTGGGAAACAGCAGCGCAACAACGATTAAGGCCAGCAGCGAGTGTCGACGATCCGTCATCATGATTTATCCTCCAATGCATACTGGAGGAGAAACCGCCACGCGCTAGCATTGGTTGCAGGCAAATTCCACGACAACTCCGGGGAATTATGCCCGACGAACCTACTTCGCGCGCTTACCGCCCATCTTGCGCCTTTGTACAGGCTTCTTCGGAGGGGTGGCTGTGCGGAACTGCACACCATCCTCGACCGGCGGGAAGAAGTAATTGGCGAGATCGACGGTTTCGAGCCTGCCGACCGCCGAGCGGGCAACGTCGAGCCACTTCTCAGCGTAATCGCGCCCGGCGCCATGCAAATATGTGATGACGTCCCAATCCGGCTTCAGCGTCGTTTCAGGATTGAGCGCGCCGGTGATCGCACCGCCGTCGATCAGATGGAATTGGTGCCGGCACAGCGGCGCCAAACGGCCCTTCGCCAGCAGCGGCCCGGACGTTTCGCGCACCGCCGTCACGATTTCAATATCGCGAAGCAGCGGCGCGTTGAAGGTCAGACGATTGGCGTGATTGGAAATATCTCGCGCCGTCGTCGGTAGGTGCTCGTTCACGCGCGGCGACACCATCACGAGCAGCGTATCTCCGACCGGACTTTCACTTGCCAGCGTGACGAGATCGGGGTTGGCCGAAAAACCGCCGTCCCAATACGCTGCCCCTTCGATCTCGACGGCATGGTGCATCACAGGCAGACAAGCCGATGCCAGCACGGCATCGATGGTGATCTCGTCCTGACGGAAGAGACGCGCTCGGCCCGTCGCGACGTGAGTCGCGGCAATCAGCAACTCGACCGGCGACTTCGACCGGATGAGATCGAAATCGACATGATCGGTAATCAGCCGGCGGAGCGGATCGAAGCCGAGCGGATTGAATTCATAAGGCGACAGCATCGTCGCGAGGTGCGTCGTCAGTTGCGACGGGCGCACCAGTCCGTTGAGAAACGGATTGAGCCGCGTCAGATCCGGAACGCCGGCCTGATGGATGGCGTGCCAGATCTTGTACATCTTCTCGCGGGCCTTTGCGCGCGAACCCTCAGCCAATCCGGCCGCAAGTGCCACGGCATTGACCGCACCGGCGCTCGTCGCGCTGATCCAGCCGAACTCCAGCGTTTCATCTTCTAGGAGACGATCGAGCACGCCCCAAGTGAAGGCGCCGTGGGCTCCGCCGCCCTGAAGGGCAAGATTGATTTCAACAGTTTTCCGCAAAATCGCATTGCTCCCCGCAAGCCACTCAAACTCGAATGTCAGCGCGAATGCATATCATTACCGCTCGCGGCAAGCTTGTGTCATTGGCGCCGCGGCAGAACGACAGGCTTTGACCCAGGTTAGTCACTAGCGCGTAAATATTACACAGCCTCGTCAGCGTTTCCTGCCAATCCTATGGGCGTTCGCGGCGGCTCGAGTGCTCAGGGCCTAAGCAGACATACGAGCGATGAAGAAAACGCGAGTTGTGCGTCACGTTGCGGCATCATATGTGTGCATCCGTAATGCGCGTGGCATTTGGCCGCTACAGAGTGCGACGGCGTCATAAACATCACTTCGGCGCGTTCAAAACCGTTTCGCTGATTTTTCTCACGCGCGAATCCGGCCCCTCGATCCCGCGCACGATGTGACGGATGCGAAGGCCGCTTTCGTTTTTGAAAAACGTGAAGAGATTATAATTGGCGAGCGGCTCTTCGCCATGAGCGATCGCCGCCGATGCCGACGCAATACCGATGACCGGAACGCTGCTTTCGCCCGCCGACAGCCAATCGAGACGCGTCCGGTGATTATGCCCGTACAGCACGAGTTCGGCATTTCCGCGCTCGAGGAGATGTGCGAGATGCGCTGCATCGCTCAACGCTCTTCGCGGCGGCGCAAGGTCGGGAAGCGGCGGATGGTGGATCAGCACGACACGAATGAGGCCTTCCTCCCCCAGAGCATCGAGAAGCTCCGCCGCGATCTCAAGCTGATGCCGCCCGAGCTTGCCACTGGCGAAGAACGGCGGCGTCTCAACCGCCGAGTTCAATCCGACGAGCGCGATCGGGCCCACCCGCCGCACGAACGGAAATGCCAGCGTGTCATTCTCCCCGCCCATGTATTCCGCCCACCGCGCGATACCCGGATCACCGTGAAGGCTGGAGTAGACGTCGTGATTTCCAGGGACGACCGTGACATTCGCGGGCGCACCGACACTCCGCAGCCACGAAAGTGCGGCCTGATACTCGGACGGCAGCCCGAGATTGATCAGATCGCCCGTGATTGCGATATGATCGGGGCGCAGCGCGGCGGCGTCCGAAATCAGCTTATCGACAACGGCGGCCCGATGAACATGACGGCGCTTGCGTATCCAATTCGCATAACCGAGCAGGCGCTTTGCGTTCCAATACGGCCACGAGCCGCCGAAGACAGGCGGCAGGTGCACGTCGGAGAAGTGCGCGAGCGTGAAAGTCTCGGTCATTTGGGGATTGAGAGATATATTGAGAGCGGCACGGCTTAGAACACCCTAGGGACGGCCAATTGTCCAGCGACAGACGCGAAAAAGGAGAGTTTGCCGTTGCAAGAAGACATACCGCTACTCGGTCGATGGATTGCGCGCGCCATCCAGAAATATTGGCGCGTCGTACGTGGATTGCACCTGACCGTCGAAGCCTGTGTCATCGACGAGGCGGGCCGGATTCTTATGATCCTCAATGAAAATGGCGGCAGCTGGGAATTACCCCAAGGGATCGTCCATAAAAGCGAAACCCTTGAGGCCGCATTGCGCCGGGTCCTGCATGACATTGCCGGTATCGAGGTTAACGCCAAGCCGGAATTGGCGTTCTTTTATGCCCGCGGCAAAGACCGGCAAACGGGATTGTGTCTCGTCCGCCATTGGCGGCGCCTTTCCGCCTCCAGTTCGCGCGGCATGAGCTTCTTTCCTGCCGGCGCCCTACCGGCCGGCGCCCCACCTCAGGCCGCCGAGCGAATTCGCCGCTCACTTGAGGATCGCACAAATTCGGAAGTGTGATAGAAGCCCGCCTGCCCTCTGCTCAGCCCCTTCAAGCTTCCCGATGTCCGCGCATGTCTCCATCGCTCACCATTCGTCCAGCGTTACCTGAAGATATCACCGAGATATCCAAGTTGCATGCGCGCGTCTTCGGCCCCGGACGCTTCGCCCGCTCGGCCTATCGGGTGCGCGAGGGCAAAGGTCACCTGTCTCGGTTCTGCCTCGTTGCCTGCCTCGGCAAAGAGGTCGTCGCGTCGATCCGAACGACCGAGATCACCGTCGGTGGCAAGGCCGGCGCCGTATTGCTCGGCCCGGTCGCCGTCGACGGCGACCATCGGAGCCACGGCCTCGGCAGCAAGCTGATCACCGCCGCGCTCGACACCGCGCAAGCGGGAGAAGCGCAACTCGTCATCCTCGTTGGCGACCACCCCTATTACGGACGCTTCGGCTTCAAGATCGTGCCGATGGGGCAGATCGTCTTTCCGGGCCCGGTCACGCCCCAGCGCATTCTGGCATGCGAGCTGAAAGCCGGCGCCCTCGCCGATTTTCGAGGTCTTGTGGTCGCCGAGCCGCCCGCCAAAAATCTCGGCTGAATGCGACGCCGGTCAAGCCAATCGTAACGTCGTCGTAACCGAATCGGTCGACCATTCCGACGATCGGAGCAACTTCCATCGCGCAAGTTGCATGAGAAACAGAAGGCGCCCGGCCGGTACGGCTCACGCAAGCCGCAAGACCGAAAATCCACGAAACGTGAGTCGCGCGAGGCAGAAGGCCGGCAATGATTTCTACCTATTTGCTCTACCGGACCTATGCCTCCGACCTTCCGAAGACGCTCGCGCGGGTCGGCTCCGAGACCGAGGTGTCCAACGCCGCGAAATATTACCAGGCCAATATCGGCAAAGTGACCTCGGTCGATCAATTCCTGAATAACTCGCGACTGTTCTCCTACGCGATGGACGCTTACGGTCTGAGCGACATGACCTATGCCAAAGCCTTCATGAAGAAGGTTTTGACGAGCGACCTCACCGACAGCAAGAGCTTCGTGAACAAGCTCACCGATCCACGCTTCCAGACTTTTGCGCAAGCCTTTCAGTTCTCGACGGACGGCACCGTCGCGGCCCAGCCGGTCATCGCGCAGAATTCGACTGACGAGGACGATACCGTCGGTCTCTACACCCAGACGCAGGTCAACAAGGGCACAGCCGCGTCCGATGAGGCGACCTACTACCAGGCGAATATCGGAAATATCACGTCCGTCGATCAGCTGATGGCAAATTCGCGCCTACTGAATTACGCCGTCACGGCCTATGGGCTCAATCCAAACGTGATGTCGAATACGACGATCAAAGCCGTTTTGACGAGCGATCTTTCAGATCCCAACAGCGTCGCGAACACGCTGAACAATTCCGCCTACCAAAATCTCGCGGCGGCCTTCAATTTCAATACCGATGGCAGCGTCAACGGAACCGCACAGTCGTCGGCGAAAATCGCCACGACCGTCTATCAATACTACAATGCGACGGGCACCAGCGCGACCCCCGCTGCAGCCGCTTACAAGACGCAATATTACAACGCGACGATTTCAAGCATTACGTCGGTCGACGATCTCCTTGCAGACAACGCCCTCGTCGACGTCGCTGCGACGGCGTTCGGCCTGAATCCGAACCTTGAATCAAAGACCCTGCTGCGCCAGATCCTGACCAGCGATCTCTCCGACCCCAACAGCGTCGCCAACCAGCAGACGGATCCGGCGTACAAAAAGCTCGCCGCCGCGTTCAACTTCAATGCCGACGGCTCCGTCAACGGCACCATTCAGACGGCCGATCAGCTCAATAGCGTCGTCAATCTCTATTCTTCCGGTTACGACGACGCGCTGCAAAGCGCCAACGACGATGCCATCGCGGCCTATAAGGACGCCGTCGGCGGCGTCACGAAGGTGAGCGACCTCCTCGGCACCACCGCCTACAATTTTATCTTGAGCGCGTATGGCATCGATTCCGATACGATGTCGAAATACACGCTGACGAAGATTTTGGAGAGCAACCCGAACGACCCCCACAGCTTCGCCAATCAGTCGCACAACGCGGCCTATATTAAGCTCGCATCCGATTTCAATTTCGACGCGGATGGCAACGCCAAGACGGCGAACGTTGCCCAGACGAACACAAATCTGACCTCAACCGTTAAACTCTATACGGCGAACAACGGCGGCAGCGTCGCCTCGGGCGCAACCGCAACCCAACAGCAAACTCTGGCCCAGACCGAAAGCACTTATTACGCCACAGCCATCGGCACGATTGCGACTGTCGACGATTTCCTGAAAGACCAGCGTCTCGTCAATTACGCGCTGAGCGCCTACGGGCTGAAAGATGCCAATCTTTCGACCGCCGACTTGCGGAATATCCTGACCAGCGATCCGCTGGATCCGAAGAGCTTCATCAACAAGCCTGCAAATGCCCAGTATCGCGCGCTCGACGTCGCTTTCAATTTTGGCACCGACGGCAAAACGCTCGACGTTCCGACGACGCAAGTCCAGGACCGCAGCCAACTGGTCGCGACGTCCGACGGCTACGTTGAACAGACGATGGAAACGGAAGCCGGCAATCAAAGCGACGGCGTACGCCTCGCCCTCTACTTCATGAAGAAAGCTTCGAGCATCACGTCGCCCTACCAGATCCTTGCGGACAAGGCGCTGCTGCAGTTCACGCAAACCGCACTAGGTTTGTCATCCTCCATGTCGAACGCCGATATCGACGTTCAGGCCGCCATGATTACCAAGAAGCTAGATCTTGCCGACCTTCAGGATCCGAAGAAGCTGAACAAGCTGATTTCCCAGTTCTCGGCGCTCTATGACGTCAACAACTCCGACCTGAGCCAAACATCCCCGGTGGTTCAAATCCTACAAGGAAACTCGAGTTCCTCGTCCGGTATCATCACCATCGATCCGATCGTCACGCCTTTCAACGTCTGACGCTTCCAATTGAAGACGGCGCCTTAACAGTTCTGCGTCTTTTTTGATTTACGGTCCGTCTGCCTCGCACGACGTCTCAGTGGGGTTCGGCGGGGCCGTATTTTCCCGTCAATGCCGCGCATATCGGGGTGCTTGTGCCCTTAAAGCTGCAGTCACAAGGATAAGGCCGGATGGTTCTTTTCGTAATCGGCGCTTGGGATTAATCTCTTTATGGATACGCCGGTTCTCTGAACCCGAAGGACAGCCAAATGAGACCCCTTGCCCTCACAGGTACCGCCGTCGCCGTTTTGCTGGTGTCGCTCGGTGCGGCGAATGCCGAACCTCGTTCAGGATCGGGCCCCAGAGCCGCGGCTGGAGACGTGCCGGTGGCTCCCGTCGATCGGCTCGGGCCGACATTGCCGCCCGATAGGATGCTTCTTCCGGATTCCGGCTGGAACCAGCGAAGCAGCGGCGGCGCCAACGGGCCCAACTATACAATGACGCAGCCGCTATTCGGACCGCCGCTTCCGACGCTCCCGAAGCGCCGTCACAAGCCGCGCATCATTCTCGGCCAGTAACTAAGCCAGTAACTAACTCCGGCGACCCGTCCGCAGCACGCGGCGCGACCGTGTCAGAACCCGCTGAACTTAAAGCGCGTAAGAATATTGTTGTCCCGGCTGCTTCCGCCGCGAACACCGCCGTACCACGCCGCGACGAGACCGATCAGAAGTCCCAATCCCGTCAGCAACCCCGAAAGCTCGGTGGCTTTTTTCGCCTTGTCGAGCGCGGCGACAGCCTGTGCATACGCGCTATCCACGCGCGTTTGCGCTTCGGGGAGCGCAATGTCCGCCTTCGCTGCGAGAATATTGGCGACGAAGTTCCTGTCGTTTGCGGCTAGTCCATCTTCGCCGAACGATTTCAGAAATACGCCCTCGATCGTCGCCGTCTCGTCGGTCGTCAACAACGGAACCGTCCTGACGGCGGTTCCTTCCTGCGGTGCGACCATGGTGGATACGATCGCCGACAAAGGACTGGACGCCGCTGGACCGGAAAACCTGGCCGTACCCGATCCGGCATGAAGAGCCGCGGCACCGGCACCCATCGCAATGAGACCGCCGACCAGCACGCAAACAGCGCCTGCCACGAGCCCCTGCAGACCATCACGAAACTCAACTTCGTCGGCAGGGACGTCGGCAACCCGCGGGCGCACACGCGCCGCGATGAAGCCGGCAACCAGAAACGATCCGATGGTCGCGATCAATGCCCACGCCGCAGCGACACTCGCTGCGAGGCCCGTGTATGATTGACCAGGCCAGGGCGAAAGCAGGGACAACCCCCCGGCGACACCAAGCGACACCAGCACCAGCGACACGGCTGATCCAGCAGCAGCGCCGGCGAGAATGCCCCTCCAGCTCAAGAATGACTCCGCCGGAGTGCTCGTTTCGATCTCGATTACGTCGGCCATCACCGCTTCTCCACCGCTCATCTAAAGCCCAGAAAACTCAGAAGAAACGAAATGACCACGATCAATCCGATCAGATAGATGATCTCGTGCACTGCAACGTCTCCTCGCTGATATTCGCCCCTTCAACCGTGCTCGCGTCACGTTTGTTCCAGAGGGAAAATATCGGCGGCGATGACGACCGCGTACTAAACAGCGATAACGTCAGGGACCCGGAAAGAGCGCGGAACTGCGGCCCGTGATCCGATAGGCGAGCAACCCGATCCACTCTTTGGTAGCGAGATCCGTCCGCTGCAGACCGGCTCCGATGCTGTCGAACGGACGAAACGCATCTCCCTGATCTCGCGTTCGGAAATCGACGGGATAGGGGATGACATCGAATCCGACTTTGCGAAACACGCCGATTGAACGCGGCATGTGATAGGCCGACGTAACGAGGAGCCAGCGATCCTGCGGCGTCGGCTTCAGCAAAGCCTTCGTAAACACCGCGTTCTGATAGGTATTGCGCGAGTTGTTCTCGACAACGATGCGCTCCGGCGCGATGCCTGCATCGATGAAAAACTGCCGGACCGGCCCCCCGATCCCTTCGCCGCCGAAGAGCGATCCGCTGCCGCCCGTGAAAACCACTTTCGCATCGGGAAGAGCCTGCGCGAGGCGAAGCGTTTCGGTCAGGCGCTCGGCCGCTTCATTGAGAGCGAGCCCGCCGCGAGCCCGCGTGATCGAACCATCCTCGAAACCACCGAGCAGAATGATGCCGCTGATATTTTCACGCGGTACCGGTGGAACATGCGACCCGAAGCGCTCTTCGAGCGGCAACACCAGGATGTTGCCGGTCGGAAGGAAGCCAAAAATCACGATCATCGCCAGACCGGCATAGAGGATGCGCCGTCCCCACTTCGGATTCCTGCCGACAAGCAGAACGCCGAGCAGGAGCGCAAGGAATGCCAGGGTCGACGGCTGGATGCAGAAGAAGATGACTTTCGACGCGATGAAAAACATTGCTCTCGCCCCCGCCGCGTCGCCCTTAAATCAGATGAAGGGATCTTTCATCAGAATGGTGTCGTCGCGCTCCGGGCTCGTCGAGAGAAGCGTGACGGGGCACTCGATAAGTTCTTCGACGCGACGGACATACTTCACCGCCTGCGCCGGAAGATCGGCCCAGCGGCGCGCCCCGTACGTCGATTCCGACCAGCCCTCGAAGTCTTCGTAAATCGGCTCGATCTCCGCCTGCGCCGTCGCGCTCGCGGGCAGCCGGTCGAGCGTTTCGCCGGCGAGCTTGTAGCCGACGCAGATGCGGATGGTATCGAAACCGTCGAGAACATCGAGCTTCGTCAGCGCGATACCGTCGATCCCCGACACTTTTGCCACCTGCCGCACCAGCACGCTGTCGAACCAGCCGCAACGGCGCTTGCGGCCCGTCACGGTGCCGAACTCGCGGCCACGCTCGCCGATCTTCTCGCCGACGGCGTCCATAAGCTCGGTCGGAAAAGGCCCCGAACCGACGCGCGTCGTATAGGCCTTCGCGATCCCGAGCACATAGCCGACATGACGCGGCCCGATCCCCGAGCCCGTCGCCGCCTGTGCGGCAACCGTGTTCGACGACGTCACGTAGGGGTAGGTACCATGATCGACGTCGAGAAGCGCACCTTGCGCGCCTTCGAACAGGATGCGCTTACCCTGCCGCCACGATTGATCGAGAAGGTCCCACGTCACATCCGAGTACGGCAGAACTTTCGGCGCGATCTCGACAAGGTCGGCAATGAGCTTGTCCTTCGAAACCTCGGGTTGCCCAAGTCCGCGCCGCAGCGCGTTATGATGGGCGAGAAGACGGTCGATCTTCGGTCCGAGCGTCGCGGGCGACGCCAAGTCCTGAAAGCGGATCGCGCGCCGGCCGACTTTATCTTCGTAGGCCGGACCGATGCCGCGCCCTGTGGTGCCGATCTTCTCCGTGCCCGCCGCCGCTTCCCGCACAACGTCCAATTCGCGATGCAGCGGCAGTATGAGCGTCGCGTTCTCCGCGATGCGCAGATTGTCGGGCGTGATGACGATGCCCTGCTGTGTCAGCCGCCCGATCTCATCGACCAGCGCCCAGGGATCGATGACGACGCCGTTGCCGATGACCGACAATTTGTCGGGCCGCACGACGCCAGACGGCAGCAGCGAGAGCTTGAACGTCTTGTCGCCGATGACGAGCGTATGCCCGGCGTTGTGGCCGCCCTGAAAACGCACGACGACGTCGGCGCGCTCCGAGAGCCAGTCCACGATCTTGCCCTTGCCCTCGTCACCCCACTGGGCTCCGACCACGACGACATTCGCCATTTACGTTAAACCTTCTCAGCCTTCTCACGATTTGGCCCCGGCTTTAACCGGGGCCCCGCGGCTTATCCGCTTGTTGATATTCAGATCTTGAAGCGCGAACGCCTCAAGGCCCGTAGACGATCGACTTCGCCGCCGGCCACGACACCCGGTATCCGTATTCGAAGATCTTCTCTTCGTCGGGCTCCAGGTGCGCCACGAACGCAATGACGCCCCGCTTGTCGTCGACGTTTTGCGTCGTCGGCGATGCCCGCCCGGTTATTTCCACCTTGATGTCGTCGTTCTGCGAAACGGGAATCCGGTCGAGGATCGTCACGTCGATTGGCCGTTCGTGCATGTTCTTGACATTGACCTGGAAATTCCGGCTGTCGACATGCGACGTCGAAATGAGACCGGTCTCGCCACGCTTGTCCTCAAGCACCGCATGCTTGACTTTGACCTGGTCGTCAACGCCGAAACCGAGGTCATGGTCCTCGCCGGCCCGCAAAAGCGGCATTTCTCCGGCTCCGACGAACGTCCCGTCGCGGAACAGGTAGACCGTCCCCGGCAGCAGCGGCAACCCCTTCGCAATCTTGATGTTCGCATAGAGATAAGCGTTGGTGTCGACCTTCGGCACGGAGCGGCAGCCTAGCGTCGGCTCGATATCTTCCGACGACAAAAGCACGCGCTTCGCTTCCCCGGTGTCGGCAACCGTCACGCGTCCCGGAACTTCGAACGTCGCGTCGAAGGGGGCGCTTTTAAGCTGCGCGACCGTCTCTTCGGCTCTGATCGGCGGCCCGCTTGGCTTCTCAATCAGCCCCGCCATCGCGTCCTGCTCAGGACGATATGCGCGCTTGGCCATCAACGTTGGCGCAGGCGGCGGGGCACCAGCCGCAACGGGCTTCGGCTCGGGCTCGAAGTCGACGAACTGCGTATTGATGTCGGGAGCAGACGAACCGTCCGACGGCCGGGTGGTCGAAAGCGCCATCGTGACCGCGTCCCAACTCTCACCAGACGTCTGTGTAATCGCCGCGCGTCGGTCCAGCGAGAGCTTCGGTGGCTCGGTCTTCGATCCCGTCTCCAGCCGCGCATCATAAAGCGGCGCCCAATGCGCGTCGGGAACCTGATAATGAATGGTCAGGTCCGCATCGAGCGGACTTTGCGCGATCACATGAATTCTGACCTCCGTCTGCTCCGTTCGCGGCGGAGCCAGTGACGCCAACTGACTATCGACATCCGAAATCTGCCGATCGAGCTCGCGCGTCTTCTGCTCCGCATCGAGCGCGAGCTTGCCTGCGTCGGTTGTCGCTTGCGTGATGAGCGCCAGAACCTTCGTCCAATCGTCGACCGACATCGCGGGCTCCGATTGCGAAGCCGGCCGCGTCGGAAGCTGCGCGAGATTGGAGATCAGCCTCTTTTGCGTCTTGGCGGCCTGCGCCTGCGCCGCAACCGACGTCTTTTGATCCTTCAGCGTCTGGATTCTGTTTTCCAAGACCTTGCGCTGCGCATCGGCGGCTTCGCTTTCGGCGTGCTGAAGAAGTTTTGTCGCGGTATCGACGGACCCTATATCGAATTTTCCCGTCGCCCTGCCTTCGACCCGGATCGAACCCGGCACTGCACTCGCCGGCAGATCGCTGACGACGATGGTATGCTCGCCCTTATCCAGGTGCACCTTGGCGAGCCGTGTCACCTCTGCGCCGGAGAGGAACACGGTAACGGCATCAACGGTCGATGCCGCCGAAACCTGGGCCGCAAACGCATTCGGAGAGAGGGCGGCCAAAAGTACTGCCGCTAAGACAAGGCGCATTTCGCTGTAACCTCTGGTTGATCGTTTGTGCCGAATGGCGAGGCTCGCCCTGGCGGGCAGCTGACCCCGCTGATTATGGCCGATGGTGGACCTGAGAAAAAGGCATTGACAGGGCCGGTTTTAACCAGAATGCACGAAGGACCTCATGAATCTCGGTCGCGGGTCATTGTTGATCGAGTTTCCGCATAGGCCCAATCGAGCCATGGGAGAAGTGCAACGACGTCCTGCGTCTCCACCGTCGTGCCGCACCAGACCCTAAGTCCGGCCGGCATACCGCGATAAGCCGCGATATCGAACGCCGCACCTTCGTCTTCGAGCAACCCCACCATGCCCCGCATGACATCGAGCCGCACGCTTTCCGGCCCCTCGGACAGCTCCGGCGCCGCGAAGCGCATCGCGACGGACGTGTGCGACCGGGTCATAGGATCGACGGCAAGCGGCGCCACCCAGTCCGTCCGGTCCATCCAATCGTATAGCGCCGACGAATTGACGCGAGCCCGTCCGATCGTTCCATCGAGACCGCCAATCTCACCGGCCCACGCCAGCGCGTCGAGATAATCCTCGACGCAAAGCATCGACGGCGTATTGAGCGTGACCCCTTCGAAGACGTCGCGAAGAATGCCGTCGGCATTCGTCAGCCGGAAGAGCTTCGGCACCGGCCAGGGCGGCCGATAGGATGCCAGGCGATCCAGTGCGCGCGGCGACATGACGATCATGCCGTGAGCGCCCTCACCGCCGAGCACCTTCTGCCAGGAATAGGTCAGCACATCGACTTTGCTGAAGTCGATCACTTCCGCGAACAGCGCCGAGGTCGCGTCGCAGATTACGAGCCCGCTGCGTTCGCTCGCGATCCAATCGGCATCGGGAACTCTGACGCCCGTCGTCGTGCCGTTCCAAGTAAAGAGAACGTCGCGCGAGAAATCGACGTTGCCGAGATCGGGGAGATACCCCGGCTCGGCTTCGAACGTCCGCAGATCGGTGAGCTTCAATTCAGCCGTTGCGTCGCGCAGCCAGTTCCGCCCGAACACGTCCCACGCCAGGACATCGACGCCGCGGCCGCCGAGCAGGTTCCACATCGCGAGTTCGAAGGCGCCGGTATCGGAGCCGGGAACGATCGCGACCTCGTATCCTGCCGGCAGCCGAAGAACTTCGCGCGTGCGCGTGACCGCGAGTTTCAATCTCTCGCGGCCTTCCGCCGAGCGATGCGACCGGCCGACGAGGGCGCCGCTCAACACGTCGGGCCGCCAACCTGGGCGCTTGGCGCAGGGACCGGAGGAAAAGAACGGCCTTTTGGGCTTTGTTTTGGGCTTCAGGGATTTGAGCATCGGCGCCTCTTAGCACGGCCCCGACATAAAGAAAAAGGCGGTCGCGAACGACCGCCTTTCGGCACCAAAGCAACACAAGGGTGCACGCTTTCTAATCGAACTTGATGCGCAGGCCCGAGCGGAACTGCTGCAAAACCGAATCTTTGAAGGTGAATTGATTGCCGCCGGAGATGGACGCGCCATCGATAGAGATGCCACCCCCTTCCCACAGCATCTGCCAGCCATTATCCCACGTGATGGATTCGGTGAGATTGGTCGCAATGCCCGCCTGCACTGCCGCGGCCAAGTTGATTTGGTTCTTGGACTCCGAACCAGTCTTCGTCGAAGAAGTAATAGTCGTTCCGAAGTCGCACGTTATAGCAGGAAAGTCGGTGGGATCGTTACAAGTGGCATTTTCCGTGTAGTTGCGCTGCAAGCGCCGCCACGTAAAGCCAACACCGCCACCGAGATAGGGCGTAAAGCGCGTGCCCGTTGGAATATCGTAAAGAAGATTGAACAACGCAGTCGTTCGCGAGAGTTTCACGGTGTCATTTCGGAAGACGCCGTATTCCTGTCCGGCATTGGCGGTGCCGGGTTCGCCGAATGTCGTATATTTTACCGTCCCATCCATCAAATTTGTGTTCGGCGTATAGTCGATCGCAACTTCCCAACGCAATGACGGCGTAATGTAGCGGCCGAACATCAGGCCCAAGGTCGGCGACATGGCGATATCGCTACTATCCTTTATAGGCATATTGGGGTCGGAATCACTTATCGTCGCGCTCGTCAACAGATTGCCGCCGAGCATCAGCCCAACGTACCAGTCCGAATCCGCGTCATAGGTCGGCACCGGCGCAGGTGCTGGAACTGGTATCGGAACGCCGCCGCCCATGTCCTTGATGCCACCCCAGTCGGCAGCCATCGCAGGCGCCACACCGGTAGCCATCGCAAACCCTATCGCAATCCACGTTTTCGCAGATTTCATAGTCCCCACCCTTCAATGTCGGCGCTCGAAACGACGCGCGCCACTTACAGACTCTGCTCAACGCTACGCTTGCGCTAACAAAGCCGAGGGAGGGAAAAACGGGTTTCGGTCGGTGTCCTGTGCGCTCCCCTTTCGAGGAGCGCACCACGCGCTACGAGGACACACGAACGCGAAACACCGCAGTACAAACCGCACCTTTTGGCATTTCGAACGAGAACGGATGCAACGGCCCCCGTTCTCAACTTAACCCCGGGCCTCAACGCGCCCGGGTCGCGAACTAATTCAGGTCGTAACGCAAACCGATACGAATTTGATGCGCCGTGATGCCTTTCAGCTTTTCAGTCGACGTCACGCCGTCGGCATCGAACGCGGTCGTCTTGGCATCGCCGAGATAGAGAAACCGATAACCGAAATCGAGGTAGGCAGCGTGTCCGGTGTTGACCTCGACAGACTCGTCATCTTTCGCACCACCCGAAACGTACATCGTCCGGCCGCCCCAGAGGCGCCATGAAACACCGGCCATCGCAGCCGCCGCAAAATTGTCCGTTGACTTTCCGCCGAACGACGACGCGACACCGCCGTCGACGGCCGTTCCCGATGACGTTTCGTTGTGCGCGTAGCCAAGACCGCCGCCGATATAGGGAACGAAGCGTCCGCCCTGATTGAATTCGTAATAGAGGTTGGCGAGAACGACCGTGCTGCTGAAGTCGAGCTTCGTCGAACCGAAGTCGAAGTCGGCTTCGTTCGTGGCGTCGAACATGTGGTCGACCGTGATGTCGCCGCGAAAGCCCCAGGCGTAATACTGGCCGA
Source organism: uncultured Pseudomonadota bacterium (assembly GCA_963789775.1). Taxonomy (GTDB): domain Bacteria; phylum Pseudomonadota; class Alphaproteobacteria; order Rhizobiales; family Hyphomicrobiaceae; genus Hyphomicrobium_B. The sequence continues at coordinate 484,834 of CAWBLX010000005.1, read as the reverse complement.
AGCCGCCGCCGACACTCCATGCGCCCTCGGACTTGGTATAGTGATTGTTGAAATCACTGAAGCTCATGTCCGGGGTCGGATACCAAGTGTAGCCGCCGTCCGCCCGGAGATACCATTTGTACGTAAAGGCGGGCATCGGCGCCATGGTCGGCGCCGTGTTGAGGTCGGGCGAGCCAAGATCGGCCGCCGACGCGCCGGCCGCCCCACCAAGGATAAGTGCAGCGCTGAGAAACGGTACTGTGCGCGCAAAGAGCATGCGGGTTTCCTAACGGAGCCAGCCCGGCGCGACGCGCCGAACCGACACAAAATCAGGACCCGACTATTGCCGAGAGTGCTTAAGGGAGCCTTAATCGCCGTCGAATTGCGGAACGTCAGCGCCGAGCAAAGTGCTTAACAAAAAGTAAAAAACCCAACGTCATCCCGGCGCAGGCCGGGATCCGTCCGGGGCGGAAATTGCGATGAATATCTAGTTGGACGGATCCCGGCCTGCGCGGGGATGACGGGGCAGTGACAGGACTCACCACATGACCACTGTCATCCGGGCAAGCCCTCTCCCGAGACCCGGAACCGGCTCTGAGTGGCCGGGTCGCGCCCGACCATTGTGTAAATGATGCGTGTTAGGCTGCTGCCGCCGCCGACCTCACCGCATCGACGATATCGCCGACGATACTTGAGACGATCTTTTCGTCGTCGCCTTCCGCCATCACGCGGATGACGGGTTCCGTCCCCGAGGGCCGGATGACGAGACGGCCGTTTTCGCCAAGCCGCGCTTTGGCGCCTTCGATCGCCTTGACGACGCGCGTATCCTCGAGCGGCTGCCCGCTTGCATAGTGCACGTTCTGCAAAATCTGCGGCAGCGGCTGGAAGCGATTACAGATTTCCGAAACAGTCTTTCCTGTCGCGACGACGCACGCCAATATTTGCAGCGCCGACACCAGCCCATCGCCGGTCGTCGTGAAATCGGAAAGCACGATATGTCCCGACTGCTCACCACCGACGTTGAAACCATGCTTGCGCATATGTTCGGTCACGTAGCGGTCGCCGACGGGCGTACGCGCCAGTGTTAGCCCGATCGAACGCAGATAGCGCTCAAGACCGAGATTGCTCATGACGGTCGCGACGATGCCGCCCGCCGTCAACTTGCCGGTCCGGTGCCAGCTTTCAGCGATCACCGCCATGAGCTGATCGCCGTCGACAATGTCACCCTTCTCGTCGACGATCACGACGCGATCGGCGTCTCCATCCAGCGCGATGCCGATGTCGGCGCGAAGCTCCTTGACCTTGTCGACAAGCGTCTTCGGAGACGTCGAGCCGCAATCCAGGTTGATATTGAGACCGTTCGGTTCGACACCGATCTTGATGACCTCGGCACCGAGTTCCCACAAAGCTTCCGGCGCCACTTTGTAAGCCGCGCCGTTTGCGCAATCGATGACGATCCTCAAGCCCGCGAGGCGAAGCTGCTTCGGCATCGTGCGCTTGGCGAATTCGATATACCGTTCCTGCGCGCTCTCGACCCGCGTCGCCCGGCCGATGCGATCGGCCTCGACGAGCAGCGTTCTGCTGTCCGACTCGATCAGATCCTCGATCTGCTGCTCCATATCGTCCGAGAGCTTGTAGCCATCCGGATCGAAGAGCTTGATGCCGTTATCGTTCGAGGGATTGTGCGAAGCCGACAGCATGACCCCAAGATCCGCCCGCAGCGACCGCGTCAGCATCGCGACCGCAGGTGTCGGCATCGGCCCAAGGAGGAAAACGTCCATGCCGACCGACGTGAAGCCCGACATCAGGGCGGCTTCGAGCATGTATCCCGAAAGGCGCGTGTCCTTGCCGATGACGACGCGATGGCGATGCGCCCCTGACCGGAAGACGGTCCCGGCTGCCATGCCGACCTTCAAAGCGAGTTCCGCCGTCATCGGGTGACGATTGGCGAGACCGCGAATGCCGTCCGTCCCAAAATATCGCCTTGCCATGCTATCCTCCCGTGCAACCGGAATGCGGGGGTCTGCGCCCTCGGCCCAAACTCACCGATCCGGAAATACTGGCGCGACGCTTATCGATGCGAAACAACGCGCCCCCCATGTCCCAAGTCATCATAGATGCCCGAGCGCGCATTAGCATTCCATCCCGATGGTTGAATGAAGCGGAATTTTGCACGGAATTCCACTGAGGGTTGCAGGGTTGGATAACGAAGGCCGCTCAAATGTCATCAGGGCGCGGGCTGGTTATGAGACATGGAATTGGCCCATAGGTCGGCTATGAATGTATCGCGCGCCTCAGAGGGCATTACGAATTGGCGTGCGCGATCTGAGAGGTAACTGAATTATGGCAGTCTTTCTGGCGGTCGCGAACCGCAAGGGCGGCGTCGGCAAATCCACCGTGGCGGTGATGCTGGCGCACGGCCTCAGCGTTTTCGGGGGAAAGCGCGTCCTGCTGATCGATCTCGATTCCCAATGCAACGCATCGCTGATCCTCATGGGTGGCCAAGGCTGGAACGAAGCGCGCAAGGCCGGCAAGACGATTGCAGACTACTTTTACGATCTCTTCGACGGCATTCCCGCCAACGCCCGCGACTATGTCGCCAAGAACGTCGGCGACGTGGCCGCCGCGAACGGCAAACCGGCCCCGATCTCGCTGGTGCCCGGATCTCTCCTTCTTGAGGATATTCAGGGCGAGCTTTACCTGAAGCAGGCAAACCAGAGCACCGTCCCCGAGGTCGTCGCGAACCGCGTTCGCGGCCGCATGGAGAGCCTCATTCGCCGCTTCGAGGGTGACTATGACGTGGTCATTCTCGACTGCGCGCCGGGTCTCTCGTTCGCGGCGCTAGCGGCGCTCAAAACGGCCGACAAGGTCATCGTACCCTTCCGGCCGGACTACGTCTCCCAGCTTGCCGTCGATCGCGTCGCGATGCTGATCGAGGACATGCGCAATCTCGACGATCTGGCGGAAATGCCGCCGGAGGACCGGCGCTACGTCTGTCTCGCGAACTACGTGCGCAATGACGACAGAGACTATATGATGATCGAGGAAATCAGCCTCGTGCATCCCGTGCTCGAGACGTTCCTGCCGCAAAGGAACGGCATCGCCAATGCTTTCGACTACATCGGCCAGCTTCGTCCCATCGACGTCAAATATTCAGACGCCGCCGGCGACGTGAAAGAACTCCACCAGGAGATCTCGCGACTGGTCGATGCCGTCGCTGCGAAGAAGAAAGCAAAAGTCGCTGTTTCTTAACCGTTGAAGGCGAGAAGACGTCGATCATGAGCAAAGGCAAACAGCTCTGGCCCGGCGATGAAATGCTCGCCTTTTTTCGCGCGCACGTCCGGCGCGAAACGTCGCTCGACGACGAGGCGGCTGAGAAACTTGCGGCGGCGTTGACCAAGTCCGTGAACAGGATGCTCGTCCGGGAAATCCCGGCGGACGTCCCCGACACGCCAGTGGCTCCGACCCCGGCGGCGATCCCCGCAAGCCCGATAGAAGCTCAAGAGCGCCACGACCGGGCCGAGAATTTCAATCCCTATCTCTTTTCGGCGCTCGTCGCGCTTGCCAAGCACGGCCGCGACGGACTGATGCTCCGCCTCAAAGATATCAAATCGGCGGAGCATCTTCGGGCCTTCGCCGAAGCGCAGCACGTGCCCGTCGACGCGACGCTGAAACGCACGGACGAAATCCGCAAAGCCATCGTCGCTGGAGTCGAGCGGCGTCTGGCGGATCGCAAAGCCGCGGCAAGCTGATCGTCGCAATCGTCAAAGCCGGAGAAATGCGTTGGTTACCGAGGTATCGAGCGACGGACCCCCAACCCTCCGCCGCTCCATCGGGACGACCCAACTCGCGCTTTACGCTCTCGGCAGCATGGTCGGCTCCGGCATCTATGGCCTCATCGGTAAGGCCGCGGGTGAAGCCGGTTCGGCCGTATGGTTGTCATTTCTCGTGGCGCTTGTTGCGGCGTTGCTGACGTCCCTCTCCTATGCCTCGCTGGGCTCGCGCTATCCGCGCGCGGGTGGCGCCGCCTACGTCACCGATCGCGCGTTCGGCATTCCTATTCTGAGCTTCACGGTCGGCCTCGCCCTCGTCGCCTCAGGCCTGACGTCGGTTGCAACGCAATCGAAAATCTTCGCCGCCATCGTTGCCGATCTCGCCGGATTAGAGGTTCTTTCGCCGACCATCGTCGCCATCGGGTTTCTCCTCATTCTTTCCGGCATCGTCTTTCGCGGTATTCAGGAGAGCATGTGGGTCAACGTCGTCTGCACGTTGATGGAAGTTTCAGGCCTTCTTCTCGTCATCGCGTCGGGCTTGTCATACTGGGGAACGGTCGACTACTTCCAAATCCCGCCCGAACGCGCTGACACGGGTCTGGGGCTCGTCGTCCTGCAAGCCTCGGTCCTGGCCTTTTTCGCGTTCATCGGCTTCGAAGACGCCGTCAACGTCGCCGAGGAATGCCGGGACCCCGAGTACACCATTCCGAGAGGCCTGATCATCGCCACGCTGGTCGCGGCCGCACTCTATGTCGCCGTCTCGATCACGGCAGTCTCGGTCGTGCCGTGGCAGGAACTCGCTGCTGCGCCGAGCCCGCTGACGGCGGTGATGCAGCGAAGCGCTCCGAGCATACCGGCTGAATTGATGACCTTCATCGCGCTGTTCTCGGTCGCCAATACCGCCCTCGTCAATTACGTGACGGCATCGCGCATGATCTACGGCATGGCCGGTCAGGGCCTGCTCCCGCGCTTCATCGGCCGCGTACACCAAACCCGGCGAACACCACACATTGCAATCGCAATACTGCTCGGTCTGCTGTTCGTTCTTGCAGTAGCCGGACAAATCGCCGACCTCGCAGCCGCGACAGTGCTGTTGCTTCTCATCATCTTCATCGCGGTCAATGCGTCGCTTGTCGTTTTGAAGCGACGCCCGGGTGAAGCCGCCGGCCGTTTCGAAATTCCGATCGCATTGCCGATTGCCGGCATCGCCATTTGCAGCGCCCTTCTCATCACCCGTCTTGCAAGTTCTGAATGGCGCGCACCGGCCCTCGCCGCCGCGCTTCTTGCCGGCATTCTCGCACTTTACGTGGCCCTACGTCTGACGAAGTCAAACGTCCGCTGATCAATTAGCGCGTCTCCGCTGCGACGCCGCCTCGCAACCGAGCGTTCTCCGCTTCAAGATCGGCAATGCGGGTCTGCAGCCGGCTAACGGCCTCCGCGACTTCATCGAACGGCAACATGCGCGGGATATGTTGCGGGCAGTTTCGGTCCCACGCTTCGAGCGTGAAGACGATCGCCCGCTCCGGCTTTGCGCGATACCCCGGATCGCTAAGCTTCGCGAGAAGCTCGTCATCGCCTTCGACGACCTTGGCCGTGCCCCACAGCTTCACGCGGCGCTGGTGCACATAGTCCATGATGAAGATGTAGGCTTTCGGGTTCTCCGCCAGATTGCCGACGGTGATGTACTGCTTGTTGCCACCGTAATCGGCGAAGCCCAGCGTCTTATCGTCGATAATCTTGAGAAACCCGACGGGACCGCCGCGATGCTGAATATAAGGCTGGCCGTCCGCGCTCGCCGTCGAGAGATAAAACGATCGCGTTTCCGCGATGAACGCCGTGAGGTCTGGCGTGATCGTGGTCGGCCAGCCCTTCAGACGTTCCATGCGCTCATATTGCTGGCGCGAGCCGTGGCGAGCTTGTTCCGCTTTGACCGCTGGCGTGAAGGCGATGTCGGATGCTGCGTGGGCCATTGTCTTTCTCCGGTGCATTTGGTGGCAACGAATGAAAGCTAGGCGCTCTCAGAAATCAGCAGTAGTCTGAGATTTCTGCATTCATCCTTCCAAATAATGGAATGATGACGCAGCGAGCGGATTCACGGGTCGTTCGCCGCGTTAATCGAGCCCTCTTTCCGTACCCGCGGCACACGCCCGCCAAACCTCGATGGCCTGCTTTGTTTCGGCAACATCATGCACGCGGATGATCTGCACCCCGGCACTCACCCCCGCAATCGCACAGGCCAAAGAACCCGGAACCCGGTCCTTCGCCGCATCGACGTTGCAAAGCTGGCCGATCATCTTCTTGCGGCTGGCGCCGAGAAGGATCGGCACGCCGAGGCCATGATAAAGCGAAAGCCCGGCCATGACCGCGACGTTGTGGTGGAGATGCTTGCCGAAGCCTATCCCCGGATCGGCGACGATCTTCGCCTTCGGGATGCCGGCCGCAACGCACGCCTGAACGCGGCCTTCGAGATAATCGAACACGTCCAGCACGACATCGTCATACTGCGGATTGTCGTTCATTGTCTTCGGATCGCCGAGCGCATGCATGACGATGACGGGCAAACCGGATTCGGCCGCAACCTCCAGCGCTTCCGGATCGTGCGTGAATGCCGAGACGTCATTGAGAATGTCGGCGCCGGCCGCAGCAGCCCGCCGCATGACGTCGGCCTTCCGCGTGTCGACCGAAATGATGGCATCCGTAGCCGCGCGAAGACCCTCGACGACCGGGATGACGCGACGAAGCTCTTCGTCGAGCGTAACCGCATCGGCTTGCGGCCGCGTGCTCTCGCCGCCGATGTCGAGAATGTCGGCACCGTTTTCGACGAGCCGCAGGCCATGCTCGACGGCATCTCGCGTCGAGGCGAACGCGCCGCCGTCCGAAAAGCTGTCAGGCGTCACGTTGACGATGCCCATGATGCGCGGTCGATCGAGTGACAAGCCCGCGATCCGTCCGCGCGGCTCAGACAACTCTTTCAGAATGTCCGCTGCGGCGAGAGCTTCCCGGCCCCAATCGCCGCTGAAGGCATCACCCAGAACGACCGTTCGCCGCTTCGTCGCCGGAAACGCTCGCGTCAGAACGTCGAGCGCCGCGAAGGACAAGCGTCCGCCCGCCAGCGGCAACCCCTTCCATTCGGGAACTTCGGCCTCGTCCACAGCCCGGCGTTCGCTCCGGTCCCAGAAGATTGCGGTGGGTTGCAGATAGATCGAACGTTTCATTTCAATTGCAGGTCCGGCTCATGAAAAAGCGGCCGCGAAACGATCGCGGCCGCCTGAAGATTGATGGCCGACCATCACCCCGGCACTTATTGCGGTTGGGGCTCTGGTCCGATGTCGATGCCGCCCGACGGTTCGCCACGCGGACGCGGCGGCTGACGGCCGGCGGAAGGAACAGCCGAGCCTGCCGGCCCCTTGCTGCCGTCGTCATCGGTCGGACGCGAGATCTTGTCGCCCCGCATGATGCCCTTGCATTCCTCGCCGGTGATCGTCTCGTATTCCATGAGCGCCTGCGCCATGGCCTCGAGTTCCGCCTTGTGCTTCGTCAGCACTTCCCACGCCGTACTCTGACCCGTCGTCACGATGCGGCGCGTCTCTTCATCTATGAGCCTGGCGGTTTCCTCGCTCATGTTCTGCTGCTGCGTGATCGAATGGCCGAGGAACACTTCCTGCTGGTTCTCGGAATAGAGCAGCGGACCGAGCTTGTCGCTCATGCCCCACTCCGTCACCATTTTCTTGGCGATGTTCGTCGCCTGGCTGATGTCGCTCGAAGCACCCGTGTTCAAGTGCTCCCTGCCGTACATCAACTGCTCGGCGACACGGCCGCCGAACGCCATCGCGATCTTGCCCTCGCACCACTGCTTCGAATAGCTGAGGCGATCCCGCTCCGGCAGGCTCATCGTCACGCCGAGAGCCCGGCCGCGCGGAATGATCGTCACCTTGTGCAGCGGATCATTGCCCGGCACGACGAGGTTGACAATGGCGTGGCCGGCTTCGTGATAGGCGGTCGCGAGCTTTTCTTCCTCGGTCATGGCCATGGTCTTGCGCTCGGCGCCCATCATGACCTTGTCTTTGGAGTCCTCGAACTCGGCCTGCGTCACGAGACGCTTGTTGCGGCGAGCCGCGAGCAGCGCAGCCTCGTTGACGAGGTTCGCGAGATCGGCACCGGAAAAGCCCGGCGTGCCGCGCGCGATGACCTTCGGATCGACGTCCGGCGCCAACGGCACTTTTTTCATATGCACGCGAAGGATCTTCTCGCGGCCAAGTACGTCGGGGTTCGGGACGACGATCTGCCGATCGAAGCGGCCCGGACGCAGCAACGCTGGATCGAGCACGTCGGGACGGTTCGTCGCCGCGATGATGATGATGCCTTCGTTAGCCTCGAAGCCGTCCATCTCGACGAGAAGCTGGTTGAGCGTTTGCTCACGCTCGTCGTTGCCGCCGCCGAGGCCCGCACCGCGATGGCGGCCGACGGCATCGATTTCGTCGATGAAGATGATGCAAGGCGCGTTCTTCTTCGCCTGCTCGAACATATCGCGGACACGGCTGGCGCCGACGCCGACGAACATTTCGACGAAATCGGAGCCCGAGATCGTGAAGAAGGGCACGTTGGCCTCGCCCGCAACGGCGCGCGCGATCAGCGTTTTACCCGTGCCGGGAGGTCCGACGAGCAAGCAACCGCGCGGAATGCGTCCGCCGAGCCGCTGGAACTTCTGCGGATCGCGCAGGAATTCGACGATCTCTTCAAGATCGGCTTTCGCCTCGTCGACGCCAGCAACGTCTTCGAACGTGACGCGGCCATGTCGCTCCGTCAGGAGTTTCGCACGCGATTTGCCAAAGCCCATCGCACGGCCGGACCCTGACTGCATCTGACGCATGAAAAAGATCCACACGCCGATGAGCAGCAGCATCGGGAACCAGCTCAGAAGAATGCTCGTGATCGATTGCACTTCATCCTCGGCAGGCCGCGCTTTGAACTTCACACCCTTCTCGCGCAGGCGGGTCACGAGGTTCGGGTCTTCGGGGGCGTATGTCGAAAACGAAACATCGCCAGCGCCCGTGTGCTTTGTCCCCGTAATGCGGTTGCCCGAGATCACGGCTTCCGTCACATTACCCTTATCGACGGCATCAAGAAATTCAGAATATTGAATTTCGTTGGTCCGGTGGCTCGTGCTCGGATTGCTGACGAGATTGTACAAGGCCAGCAACAGGACGAAAAGCGCCGCCCAGATCGCAAGTTTCTGATAATTCGGGTTCATTGTTTTCCTTGATGGTGCCGTCGGCACCAAAACGGCGCGTGCTCGGCGGCACGTGTGCCCCCAAAGTGAGATCCTAACATAGGTGCCAGCGTATCACCGCACAAGTTAGTGCGTTTACTAAGCTTTGCGCCAATAGCATACGCCGTGTTCCTTAAAATGCGGCAGCGGTTGCCAAGGCGTTAAGTTCGAACCCTGCCGGATCGAGCGGCGGCGCATTTGAAAGCGCAAATGGGGCAAGAGAGGGGGCCGCGATAAACTCGTCCCCAGCCCAGAATGACGGGAGCGCCCAAGCCGCGCGCGCCGGCGGCCGGAGCTGGCGAGCCAGCCGCGACATGATGGCCGCATATCCCTTTTCACCCAGTGGTTTGACGGTAATGACAGGAGCCCCGCTAAGGCGCACCAGCTCCGCATTTTCCGCCCGCCACCGCAGTGCGAAGCGGCGATCCCAGACGTGCGTCGCCTCGGAACGAAGCTCGACGTGAGCTTTCTCCAGCCGCCCTGCTTCCCGCCAGACGCGGATGGAGCGCGACCCGCAGGAAATCATCGCGCCGCCAAGTGTTGCTGCTGATGCACCATCGCGTTGCATCCGCGCCACCAGATCTTCCAGCTCCGAAAGCTGCGGCTCGGGACTGGCGCCGCCGTAGCGGCCGATGAGGCGCGCCATGATCTTCTGTCGCAAAAACACGGGGCCATTATCGAACGCGCACCGGTCGAACCGCGCAAAAACTTCGTTGCCGAACGAAAGCTCGAGAGAAGCGACGAAGAGTTCCTCGCCATAACGCAAAGCTTCACGAGCGTCGTTGAGACGACGTGCCGACGTCGCGAGCGCCTGCGGCGACAACCCCCCGGCTTCGAGTTCAGGCAGAGCCGAGCGCACCCGCACTCGCTCGTAGCGATGATCGCGGTTGGTCGGATCATCGGCATAAACAACGCCACGCCCGACAAGCGTCGCAACGAGGCGCGCCTTCGGAACGGCGAGCAGCGGCCGCGCGAGCACGACTGGAAAACCGTCTCGAAGCGGACGCTCCTTCCGCATTCCCGACAGCCCATCGATACCGGCCCCTCGTGCAAGGCGCATCGCGAACGTCTCCGCCTGATCGTCGCGGTGATGCGCGGTGACGATTGCGATTTTCTTCGCCGACATCGCCCGCGCGTGATTTTCAAGCAGGCAATAGCGGGCATCCCGCGCCGCCGTCGGCAAGCCCGTTTCGGGCTTTGGTCCGGCCCACACCAGAATGACGTGCGGCAACGCGAGGCGCCGCGCCGCCTCGGCCACCATCTCGGCTTCGGAGCGTGAATTCGCGCGGAGGCCATGATCGACGGTCGCCACCGAGATTGCGGGTGCTGACGTTCTGTGCGCCTGCCAGGCTGCGGCAAGCACCATCAGCGCCATGCTGTCCGGACCACCGGAGACGGCAAGGATCACGTGATCGAAACGCGCCAGGGATGCGAAAGCGGCGTCCGCCTCGACGTCGGTGATCGGCAAGTGCGAATCTGCGGCCACGGCTCTTCAACACTCAGTCGGCTTAACCCGGCCAACTGCTCTCGCTAGTGACAACCGACCCGCTGGCGTTCGCTCTGGGCGCGGGCCTTTACGCTTTGGGGAGCGGTCGGATATTTCGTCGAAAGCTCCGCGAACGACGAGCAGGCTGCATCCTTTTGGCCGAGCCTGTCCAGCGACATCGCCAGCTTGAGGAGGCTGTCGGCCGCCTTACCGCTCTGCGAATAGGTCTGATAGCCCTTAAGAAATGCGCCTGCCGCAGCCTTGTATTGGCCGCGCACGAAATAGGTCTCGCCGAGCCAGTATTGGGCGTTGCCCGAAAGAGAATCGTTGGGAAACTTCTTGAGAAAGTCGGTGAAAGCCGATTCCGCCGAGCCGTAGTCCCGCTGCAGCAGATAGCCGTACGCGGTTTCATAGGCCTGCTTCGGATCGCCGCTGGTCTCGCTCTCTGGAGGAAGCGCGGCCGTCGCCACGGGTGCCGGCGACCCGGGGCTCGCTTGCCCCTGGTTATTCAGCAAACCTCCGATGGCGTCGGTGCCGCTGTTACCCGGCGAGACAGTCGTCGAGCCAAAGCCGGGAATAGCGTCCGAATTCGGCGAACTCGCACCGTTCGAAGCCGAGTCCGTGCCCGTCTCGATGTCCGACCGCCGCGGCGTACCGCCCGTGCTGCGGATCTGATTGGTCAACTGCTGCACTTGCGCAGATAGCGCCCGGACTTGCGTTTCAAGACTGTCGATGCGGGCCGAGTCGGCGCCACCGCCGGACGATGCAAATGCCGGTGCCGCGGCGCCGCCGTTCTTGGCGAGTGATTCCAATGTCCCAACGACGACCTGCATATCCACGAGCTGCTCTTCCAGAGCCTCGACCCGCGATTTGAGCGCGTCATCGGTCGACGCGGTTGCGGCTGCACCGGCCTTCGCCGCCCGTGCGTCGTTCGCCTGCGCCATGACCGGCGTTGTTGCGAGAGCGCACACCAGTGCAACGGCCTGCAACCGTAAGCGACATCGGTAGATCTGCGCCAGCTTGGCCATGCTCGGCTATGCCCCCGGGGATTCGTTGAAGCGTCTGACAAACGAGGCGGAGATCATCGATCACCGCCCTGACGGCGAAACCTTACCTCAGGTGCCCCCGCTCCTCCACCTACGCCGCGTCGCAGGTTCCGTTCAACCCGCACCGCGACTATTACTGCGAAATCTGACTGGCCGAAGGGGATCCCGCAGGGCTCTCAACCCCCGCTGCGGACTTCGACAACCCCTGCACTTTCTGACTGGACGACCACCGGCTCGAAAAATGCCAGTAGTTGATCTGGACTTCCGCGTTGCGGTTCTCCGCCTCGCACAACGGACCGCCGCATATCGCCAGGCGGTCCTGGTTACCGGCCGCCTTGATCTCGATTCGATTTTGCGCCAGGCCCGCGGCTACGAGGCGATCCCTGACGGCTTGAGCCCGCTGCAGCGAGAGATCGCGAGCAGCCCTCCCGTCGCCTTCACCGTCCGCGCGCCCGATGACCATAACCGAGAGATCCGGCCTGAGACTGAGCCAATGCGCCTGCTGCTCGATAATGTTTCGCGCCCGTCCGCCAATCGCCGCGCTATTTTCCGCGAAGAAAACGCGATCTCCGACATCCACCAGAAAGGCGTGCCGATATTCCGTGGTCCGCTCGGCCTCGTCGGCTTTGAGCTGGGCCCGATATTCCGGATCGAGTTCGCCCCGATCGAGCGCCGAAAGCGCGCGTTTTGCCCTGAGTGCTTCGGCAGAACCTGGATAATCGCTGATGACTTGCCCCAGCAGGCGCCGCCCCGAATCCTCGGCGTGATCGGAAAGAGCGTCCAACCCGTCTTCGAGGAGTTCGGCTGCAGTGTCGTCATCGGAAGCCCGGACCTGCGCGCCGACACGCGTCGTCAGCACGGTCATGAGGCCGAGGACGCAGCAAATAACACCGATCGCAACAATGGAAGGCCGCAATTTCAACATCGAACAGGGGCGCCGCACATAGGATTCAACGGCGCCGTTATGCGAGTCCAATAGGGCCAAACTTTGCTGAATAAAGGCGCGGTAAAAGCATTGCTAACGTGTTGCCGAATTGAGCCATCCCACTTGGACCAGCCCGAAACGCCAGCAATCCGTCAACGCTGTGCTCAACGCTGGCTAACCACGCCACCGCTGTTGAGAACGGTCTGCGCCCGCCGGTTCTGCGACCAGCAAGAGATGTCGTCGCACACGGCGACCGGGCGCTCTTTACCGTAAGAGATCGTCCGGATCCGCGCGCCGTTGATGCCATGCTGCGACAGGAAATTACGCACCGTCGACGCGCGCCGCGCGCCAAGCGCGATGTTGTATTCGCGCGTACCGCGCTCGTCGGCGTGACCTTCGACGGTGATCGTGTACTGAGGATACTGCTGGAGCCACTGCGACTGCTTCACAAGCGTCTGCTGGGCTTCCGGAGTCAGATCGACGGAATCGGTAGAGAAGTAAACGATGTCGCCGACATTTTGAGTGAAGTCGCGCTGCGAACCGGGTGTCGCGTTGCCGTACTTGCTGCTGAGGGCGTCGGGCTGCACGTCCTTGTTGGCGCACGCTCCAAGCGTCGCGGCAAGAATCGAGACGGCTGCCAGGCGCAGACCCAAGCTCCGCGCGAACGTGGCCATCATTTCGCTAATCCCCTTCGTATTGATCTCATCTCTCGTGCGCGTCGCCCAGCGTTTCCTGATCGCCTTGAGAGATGCTTTGTCGGATATGCGCATAGCGGAGCGTTCAGCCTAAAATGTGGCCGATTCCGCAGGTGTAACCCGACGTCCTCGCAAAGTGCATCGGACCATCTGGGCGCTACCGCGCGGCACCTCTTCCCGAATCTATTAGCATCGGGCCTGAAGGTGTGTGTGCGACTAATTTGATTTATGTGCACTTTTCTCTGTGTTTTTCCCAGAATTCTCCGGGACCCGGCGATTAGGACAACGTGACTCGAAACTCCTAATCTTTCGTCAGCACAGAGACGAGAGTACGTCTCCGACGACGCCACCGCCAAATAGCTCAAGACCGAGATGCTGGCAGGTTAAGTGCCAACAACTCGGTCTTGAAGATTACGATGAAAAACGCAGTACCGAGAAGACAGGGTGCGCTTAGTGCGCAACCTGCTCCGAAGCGACGGGCCCGCCGAGTTTTAGCGGCGTATGTTCTGCTTCCCGACGGCAAGCGCCGAGAGCAACTGCAACCAAAACTGTAGCGAGAACGATTGCGCTTTTCATATGTAGTCTCCTTTGAATTCAGATTATTCGCAAATTAGCGAACAGCCTGATCGCTAGCGGTCGGGCCGCCGAGCTTCAAAGGCGTATGTTCAGCTTCACGACGGCATGCGCCAAGCGCAACAGCCGCGACAACCGCTGACAAAAGGATCAGCCCCTTCACACCCTGCATGGTCATATCTCCTGATACGATTCCGGCAAAAGCCGTACTCTGGGGTACCGGGAGGGCGCGCGACGATCAAGAACAGAGGCGCCAAATCCCAAGTTTTCCAGGCGCATAGATGCGAAAATGCAACGGGCACGAGTGGGGAAAAGTCAACACTTTTTCCAGCGTCGTTAAGATACACAAGCGCCTGTTTCTGCGCATCTTTCCCCTCCTCCACGATGGCCGCCTTAATAATTTGGGCAGCCTATTTCTAAACGGGGTGTTAATTCAGGAGCGGTGACCACGCGGGGTCGGAAGCGAACGATGGGGTCTCTACTTTTCGTTCGTTGTAGCCGGTGATGTCGACGGAATAGATTCGAGGTCCGCCCTGGCCGCGGACGTCGCGGAAGAACATCAGGACCCGCCCATTGGGGGCCCAGGTCGGCCCCTCGTTGTGAAACCCCTCCGTCAACGTGCGCTCCCCCGAGCCGTCGGGCTTCATGACGCCGATGATGAACTCCCCACCGCTCTGCTTGGTAAACGCGATGTAGTCCCCGCGCGGCGACCAGACGGGCGTGGAGTAGCTTCCGTCCCCCATCGAGATCGGATGCTGGTTTGAACCATCCGAATTCATGACCCAGAGCTGTTGCCGCCCGCCCCGGTCGCTCTCGAAGACGATCTGGCTGCCGTCAGGGGCATAGCTCGGGCTCGTATCGATGCCGTTCGACTGGGTCAGACGGCGCGGCTGCCGCGATCTGAGATCCATCTCGTAGATGCTCGCGCCTCCGTCCGGCGAGCCGAGACTCATGATGACCCGCTGCCCGTCCGGCGAGAAACGCGGCGCAAAGGTCATGTTTGGAAAATCGCCGACGAGTTCGCGCTGCCCGGTCTCAAGGTTCATGATGAAAACCTTGGGTTGGTCGGCGGTATAGGACATGTAGGTGATTTCTTGGTTCGTCGGGGAGAACCGGGGGGTCAGCACCAGTTCGTTGCCCTTCGTCAGCAAGCGAACGTTGGCGCCGTCCTGGTCCATGATCGCGAGCCGCTTGATACGGTGCTCCTTGGGGCCGGTTTCATCGACGAAGACGATCCGCGTATCGAAGTAGCCTTTTTCGCCCGTCAGCCGCTCGTAGACGCTGTCGGCGATCATATGGCCGATACGGCGCCAGTTGCGCGCCGCCGTCGAGAACCTCTGACCGGTAAGCTGTTTGCCCCCTGCCACGTCCCAGACGCGGAACTCGGCCCCCACACGACCGTCGCCGCCGTTGACAACACGGCCAACGACGAGCGCGTCGGCCTGGATGGCGCGCCAGTCGCCGAAACGCGGTGCTGCGTTGACGTCCCGCACCTGCTCCAGGAACGAGGCATGATCGAGCGGGCGAAACAACCCCGAACGCTCGAGATCGGCTTCGACGACCCCCGAAATGTCCTGCGCGAGTTTCTCGTCGTCCCCGAGAAAGGTCGGGATCGCGATCGGGATCGGTGCGATCGTTCCTTCCGTCTGCGTACCTTTGAGCTGCGCCAGAGCGGGGCTCGCAAGGCCCGGTACGAGCCAAATGCCGGCAGCGACGAGGGTAGCAATGGAAAACAGCCGTTTCAGGCGGACGTTCAAAATCATGAATGCTCTCTCATGCGTCACAGCGGCGATTCGGAATTCGGGTGATGTTTCGCTTCACGGTCGAATGAAGCAACTTTTGGGCATTTACAACATTTGTCGCGGGTCGAATGTCCAGTCGATGTACTTCCAGCCTCCCTCGTATTTGTCGGCGGGCAGGTGGAACGGCGCACACATCCTTACAGCTCTTAGCGCCGCCTCTGCATAGACCTGCCCCGCGGTCGTATTGGGTGCCGACGTCACCCGGGGCTCACCCGCAAGCGTGCCGTCGGGGTTGAGCTCCCAGTGAAGCTCGACGACCGGAACTTCCTCGCCGCCGCCCGTCCCCGGAGGCCGCCAGCAGCCGTTTAACTGCGATTTCAGCATCCCCTTGAGCAGATCCTGCTCACGCGCCGAGAGCACGGTATCCGTGCCCCTCGCCGTGCCCGCTTCCTTGCCGGTATGGAACGCATCCGCTTTCGACCCCGACGCCTGCTCGCCCTTCTTGCGCTTATCCTTGTCGAGAAGCGCCTTCGGAGGCGCATCGTCCGGGGATTTATCGAGCAATGCCGCGATCTTGCTCGGGTCGAACTTCTTCTTGGCTGCCGCAGCTTTCTTCCGGGCTTCCTCCCGCTTTTTCTTCTTTAGCTGCGCGATTTTTTTCTTCTTTGCTTCTTCTTCGGCTTTTTTCTTTTTCGCCTCAGCTTCCGCTTTCTTCTTGGCCTCTTCTTCGGCTTTCTTCTTGGCTTCCTCGTCAGCCTTTTTCTTCGCCTCGTCCTGAGCCTTCTTCCTGGCCTCCGCCGCCTGACGCTCTTCTTCTGCCTTTTTTTCTTCAGGCGTCGGGCCCGGCGCAGGCTCCGGCGGCGCCGCCGCTGCCGGCGGAGGCGTCTCCTGAAGTTTCTTCGCTATCGGATCGGGCTCGGACTTCGCCGCTTCGGCCGGTGGTGGGGGCGGCGGAGGCTGTGCGGCTTCGGGGGGCTCAGGCTCGGGAGGCGGCTCGGTCTTTGCCACCTGCTCCTCCGCGGGGGGCGGCGGCGCATTACTCGGTTTCTTCGTATCGTTCTTGCTGTCGTCGGGCGTCGGCTTGTCGTTCGCCTTTGTCTCGAGGTTTTTAGCGTCCTCGCTCCCCTGCTTCAGGCGAAGGAACTCCGACGGCGTTATGAGGTCGGCCGAAATCGCCGGAGTGTCGGGCGAAAGCGGCGGTGCCGAACGCATGGCAAAAAGCGCCCACCCGAGGAGTGCCGCGTGGAAGAAGAGGGACAGAACAAGTCCGAAGGGCACGGTTCAGCACCCACTATCGCTAAAGAACGCCACGTCCGATCGCCGACGTTTGCGGCGATCCGGCACGAGCGAGGCGCAGCACGTAGCCTCCGCTACGGACAAGCCTCGCAACGAACCGCTCGTCCAAGGGCGCCGACCCGCAGGGCGAACAAGGATGCGCGTGGGCGGTGTCGAACCGCTCGTGCGATGTGTTGGCATCGCCCTTCGCGTCTCCCCTGGCCGACGCGCATCCTTGTTCGTCATACGTCCCGTCCTCTGGTGATTGTGGGTGCTAGGTGCCTCCCTTCTCTCCATCGAGAACGAACGATAGCTTCTTGAAGCCGCCCTGGTTGATGCGGCTCATGACCTGCATGACGGTGCCATAGTTCACGCCCTTGTCGCCCCGCACGAAGATCGTCTCGTCGTAGCCGTTGCCGGAGATGGCCTTAAGCTTTGCCGCGAGATCGTCGAGGGGTACCTGCGAGTCGCCGATGAAGACATCGCCGTTGGCCTTCACCGTCACCGCCACCGGATCCTTTTTAGGCTGTTCGATCTGCTGACCCTTCGCCTCAGGCAAATTGACGTCGATGCCCGTTTGCAGAAGCGGCGCGGCAACCATGAAGATGATCAACAGCACGAGCATCACGTCGACCATCGGCGTGACGTTGATCTCGGCCATCGGCATATGTTTGCTTCGCCGTCCGCGACCGCCACCCCCGCCTGCCTTGACGCCCATCCCCATCGTTTAAGCCCTCACGTCGATCTGTCGCGATACGATCGCTGCAAACTCATCGGAAAATGCGTAGAGACGCTGAGATATCGCAGCCGAATCCGCCGAGAACTTGTTGTAGAAAATAACGGCAGGAATAGCGGCCATGAGACCGAGCGCCGTTGCGAACAATGCTTCCGCGATACCGGGAGCAACAACTGCCAGCGACGTATTCTTCGACACCGCGATCGACTGGAAGCTCGTCATGATGCCCCAGACCGTGCCGAAAAGGCCGACGAACGGCGCCGTCGATCCGACCGTCGCAAGAAAAAGAAGTCTGCGGTCGAGCCGTTCCATCTCGCGGCTGATCGTGACATCCATGACCTTTTCGACACGAAGCTGAATGCCGCCGAGCGCGCGAATGTTGCCCTCGACCGACCGCTTCCACTCGCGCATCGCCGCAACGAAGAGCGCCGCCATTGTGATGGTGCGCCCGCGCGACAGATTGGCATAAAGTTCGTCCAAGGACTGGCCCGACCAGAAAAGCTGCTCGAAGCGGTCGCTTTCGACGCGCGCCTTGCGAAATGCGAGAAGCTTTTCGAAAATGATCGCCCACGACCAGATGGACGCGAACCCCAGTCCCGACATGATGATCTGGACCACAATGCTCGCGTGCAGGAAAAGTTCGACAAACGAAAAACCACCCGCTGAAACCGGGGCAACGGCGCTTTGGGCGACATCCGCGGGATTTATTTCACCATCCATGTCGAAGAACTGCGATCCCCGTGCGCAACCGCACGGGCCTTGAAATTCAAATAGCACTGGGGCGCGCCCGGCGCGGACCCAATGAAGTGAGACGCGCCCGGCGCGGGCCCGATGAAAAAAGCGTATGACGGCGTAATGACGTCCACCCCGACAGCAAGCGCCCCCGCCCATCCGCGTTTGAGCTGAGAGCTTTTGCCGCCCAATATGACCAAACGAGGGCTTACGACAGCCCGTGGCAACGACGCATCTCGGTGTTTATCCACGAAAAACGCGGGCGTTGACCTCGCCCCGAGCCATGGCGACCGGGCTGGGCAATGTCAATCGGCGTCTGGACGCAATCCTCGCGGCCGAGGGCCCGCTTGCCTGCATCCCCTTACGCTGACGGGTTTTTCACGCTTTCGACGTGGGCTTGAAAAGCTTCCCGCACGGTATCGCTCAGGCGCAAAGGTTTTCCCGAAATTGAAATCAGCACGACGATGACGTCGGCAGTCACGAGCCGCACGCCGTCGCGACTGATTGTCTGCTCAAGCGTGACACTGGCCCCGCCAAGCTCTTTCACGCGTGTTACGACCTCCAGAAGATCGTCCATGCGGCCGGGGCGCGCGAAATCGAAGGTCATGCGCCGGACGACGAACGCCGCCGGCTCGCGGCTGTCGGAACCGTCGATCAAATGCCGGGCATCGGTGCCGAGCAGCCTGAGGAAATCGGTGCGTCCGCGTTCGGCGTAACGCACAAACGACGCGTGATAGACGACTCCACCGGCGTCCGTATCCTCGAAATAGACCCGGACGGGCAGAACGTGACGTTGACCGTCCGCGTCCCGAATGATGCGGCCCGCAACGTCCGGCCACTTCTGTTCTGTCAAACCTCGCCCCCGTGCTCACCGCCAAGATTGATGACGACGATCTCCGGCGGAGACCCGAACCGGACGGGCACCGACGAGCAACCAAGGCCGCCCGAAACGACGAGATGCCGCTCGCCCTCGATTTTATGACCATACGCATACCGCGATCCGTAAATCGACGGAACGACCGGCGCATAGCCGAAAATACGCACTTGGCCGCCGTGCGTATGCCCGGCGAGCGTCAATGACACGCGCTTGGAAACCTGCGGAAAAATATCGGGTTCATGCACCATGAGAATAACCGGCGCATCGTCCGTGATCTGCTGCATCGTGACGGGAAGATCGTCGACACCCATATAGAAGGCATTGCTAATCGGAGCGACCTCGTCCCGCTGATCGTCAGGAGCCCGAAACGCCCATTGGTCGCCAAGGCCAGCAATCCAGAAGGCACGGCCGTCCTTGTCAAGCCGCACTGCATGGTTCTCGTAAACTGGAATGCCGA
Organism: uncultured Pseudomonadota bacterium; assembly: GCA_963789775.1. Classification (GTDB taxonomy): domain Bacteria; phylum Pseudomonadota; class Alphaproteobacteria; order Rhizobiales; family Hyphomicrobiaceae; genus Hyphomicrobium_B. The sequence continues at coordinate 465,269 of CAWBLX010000005.1, read as the reverse complement.
CGTCGCGCAGCGCCAGGGCGGCGGGCGTTGGACCGGCGCGACGCGCCTGAACTTCGCGCGATTCCCACCAGTCGTGATTGCCGAGTATAGCATGCACCCCAAACGGCGCTTTGAGCTTTGCAAGAGCCGCGGCCCACGCTTTGTGGCTGACCGGCGTCGAATAGCGACCGAGCTGCAAGCCGACAACAAAATCGCCGAGCATCAAAATAGCGTCGGCGCCAAGTGCGTTCGTTTGTTCGACGATGCGCTCGACGCGCTCGACCGACATCCACGGCTCGCAGACATGCAAATCAGCCAGCACGGCGAGGCGCAATTTAAGACCCGGCATCCAATTGGGCGGCGTCAGCTCGTAGGTGGTGACATGTTCATGAAAGGCCTCCGCAACCGCATAGCCGCTCAGGACCGTCGAGCCGATGCCCGCGGTGCCCGTTAGTTTCAGCAGATCGCGACGGCTGATCACAGCAGATCCCTCGATTTTGCCGGAGGCTACCAACAGACTCGACACTCACTAGGGAAAGCTGTCGAAACAGTGAATTTTCGGGATGAGACGCCGGCAGCGGCGTTAAGTCTCGTCCCCGTCATCCTCGAAAATCGGGAGTTCGGGCGACGCCGCCCGCGCCGGCCCGCCGACGCCGAGATGCCGGTAGGCCTTGAGGGTCAGAACCCGCCCGCGCGGCGTGCGGCCAATGAACCCCTGCTGCAGCAGGTAGGGCTCGACGATTTCTTCAAGCGCGTCGCGCGGCTCGGAAAGGGCCGCCGCCAGCGTTTCGATGCCGACGGGCCCACCCTCGTAATTTTTCAGAATGCAACCGAGATAGCGATGATCGAGGGCATCGAGGCCCTCGGCATCGACCTCCAGCATCGTCAGCCCCCGGTCGGCAACTTCGGCATTGATGACGACTGCCCCGTCGACGGCCGCAAAATCACGGACACGGCGGAGCAGACGGCCCGCGATCCGTGGCGTCCCGCGCGACCGCTTTGCAATTTCTCTGGCGCCGTCCGGCGAGATCGCCGCGCCGAGCACACGCGCGCCCCGGGTTACAACGTGCTCCAGCTCAGCCACCGAATAGAAATTCAACCGGACAGGAATACCGAACCGGTCACGCAGCGGGTTGGTCAGCAGCCCAGCGCGCGTGGTCGCGCCGACGAGGGTGAATTTCGGCAGGTCGATCCGGACCGATCGCGCGGCGGGCCCCTCGCCGATCATCAGATCGAGCTGGAAATCCTCCATCGCCGGATAGAGAATTTCCTCGACCGCCGGATTGAGCCGATGAATTTCATCGATGAAGAGCACGTCGCGCTCTTCGAGGTTGGTTAGCAAAGCCGCGAGATCGCCCGCTTTCGAAATCACCGGCCCCGACGTCGCCCGAAACCCGACCCCAAGCTCTTTCGACAGGATCTGCGCGAGCGTCGTTTTGCCGAGCCCCGGAGGCCCCGCGAACAACACGTGATCGAGCGCATCGCCCCGCCCCCGGGCCGCCGTGATGAAGACCCGGAGGTTGGCGCGCGCCTGCTCCTGCCCAACGAAATCGTCGAGCGACTGCGGGCGGATCGTCGCCTCGAAAGCGTCCACATCCTTGCGCGCACTGCTGACGAGCCTGTCGGTCATGGTTTGTTCGTGAGGCTATTCGCCGGAGTTGTCAAGTCGGCGCCCCAAAGCCCGGTGGAATTTCAGCCTTTCGTCACTGCTCCCAGAATTCCGCCCATGATCAGCAACGACCGCATGCCGATGGCGACGAGCCCGGCCAGGAATGCCAGAAACGGTAGTGCGCTCCCGGCCGCGAACGGAAAGATGATAGCGCCCGCCGCGAATGCCACGACACCCGCCACCGCCGCTTCAAGCCAGCCGTAGGTTCCGTGTTGCAGGACGAACGGTGTCAGACCCAGCGCCGCAACCGTCGCGGGGAGTGCGCTCCAGACGAAGGCATCGACCGCCACATCTCCAAGGGCTTCACCGGGATGTGCAGGCAGCAGAAAGCCGGTGGCCGGGCTTATCAATTGAAGCGCAACGAAAACAAGACCCGCGAAGAACGGTGCGGCGAGCGAGGTGATCAGTACCATCCAGAGCGCTCGCACGGTGTTGCTCAGCTTGTTTTTTTCGATTGCCACGGCGCGTTTCCGATTGAGGTAAGCCGATATCCGGGCGCTAGCGCGCCAGCTCTTTGAGACTGCGCTTTATGAGGCCCGCCGTATCCGCGGCCTCGCCCAGCTCCTGCGAGGCGACAGCGACGGCCGCGTTGGCCTGGGCCGGATTGTAGCCGAGATTGGTCAGCGCCGAGAGGGCTTCAGCGAACGCCAGGCTGGAGGGCGAAACGCTCGCAGCCGGAGTTGCCGCGCCGCCCGATGGAATGTTGTGACCGCTGATCGACAGCGCTGGCGCCTTGTCCTTCAACTCGGCAACGATACGCAGAGCGAGCTTCTTGCCGACACCCGGCGCCTCTTCGACCGCCGCCCAGTTCCCGATCGCGACGGCGTTGGCGATATCCTGCGGCGCCAGCACGCTGAGCACGCTCAAAGCCACCTTGGCGCCGACGCCCTGGATCGACTGCAGCGTGCGAAACCAGCTCCGCTCGAACTCGCTCTGAAACCCGAACAGCCGGATCGCGTCCTCGCGCACGTGCGTATCGATCGTCAGTGCCACATCGTCGCCCGGCTTCAGGTTGCGCAGCGTCCGCGACGACGCCTGCACTTCGTAGCCGACGCCATTGACGTCGATCACGAGGTGGCTCTCGCCGATCGCGTCGACTTTGCCCCTAAGCTTGCCAATCATGAGTGATTGCCGATCATGTTTCAGCGACCTTGGCGGCAAACTCAGCCGCGCGCTGACGGCTGACGCGATGATGCGCGTGCGTGATGGCGATCGCCAGCGCGTCGGCTTCATCGGCGCAGCCGAACGTCGCCTTCGGCAGAAGGAAAGCGATCATCGCCTGGATCTGCCCCTTTTCCGCGTGTCCCGTGCCGGTCACCGATTTCTTGATCAGGTTCGGCGTATATTCCGCTACCCGGAGCCCGAGCCGTGCCGGCGCCAGCAGAATGGCGCCGCGGGCCTGGCCGAGCTTCAGCGTCGAGCGCGGGTTCTCGTTGACGAACGTTTCTTCGACGGCAGCCTCCGACGGGCTGAAGCTTTGGATGACGCCCGTCACCGCGTCGAACAGCGCCGAGAGACGATAGGCGAGATCGTCGTCCTTCGGCGGCGTGATGACGCCTGACGCAACATAGACGAGCCGAACACCATCGCTTTCGATAACGCCCCATCCCGTGCGCCGAAGGCCGGGGTCGAAACCGATGATGCGAATCGTTCGTCCGTTCATACTCTCCGCATAGCACGAACCGCATACGGCGCCGAAGGCGTCATCGGCGGTGGCGGCAGCGGCGGCGGCTTGGTGGCGTCGGCAACTTTGCCGGTGAGAATAGCGTCGAGCGCCTCGGCAACGTCGGGCTCCGTCCAATAGCCCGTGTGCCCGCCCATGCCCATGACGTGGTTATCGACGCGAAGACCCGGCGGCGGCGAGATGCGCCCACCGATGTAATCGTCCACCCGATAAAGATTGATCCAGCATTTAAGTTTCGAGGCAATCCCCAACGGCACGGTCTTCGACGCCGCGTATTCGTGAAAGTATTTTTGATAGATGCTGCCGAGCGGCGAACCGAAAGTCAGCAGCGCCGGCGCAGCATCGCCCAGCCGCGTATAATTCGGCCCGTTATCGCGCAGAAAATCATAGACGATGACCGAGCCCTGGCTGTGAGCCAGGAAGATGACGCCGTCATAACCCTGGTTCTGCACGAAGTGTTCGAGAACCAGATTGAGACGTCCCTGAATGCGTTCGCGCCTCAGCCTCCGCATGCGGATGCGGAACACCGACGGAATGAAATACGCCGCAGTTTCCTGCCGCGGCTGATAATGATGATCGATCAGCTCGCGCGCAAAGTGCACGACGTTGGCAACGCGGCGCCCGAAGAAGAACGGCAGGATCAGCGCCACGACCGCCGCAACCGGCAGAATGTAGCCCCTCAGCGTCACGAAAACCTGGTTGCGGTCGAGGTAGGGCTGAATGAAGACGAGAGCGAAGATCACGAGGAACGAGACAATCAGCAACCCGACCAATAGCGGGCTGAACAACAGTCTCGGCATGCTTCGCGATGTGCGTTCGAGATCGGAAAGCCCGCGTCGCGCGCGCCATTGCCGGATCTCGATTAGCAGCACGCCGGCCAGAATGAGCATCAGAACCGTGAAGGCGGTCGACGCATAAATGAATTTGAACCGCCCGATCCAGTCGAGTTCGATGTTGGGAACCTGGACGAGCTTGGCGACCGGGCTATTCGGATTGATCTGATGCGCGTCGACGGCGCGCTGGATAATCGGTTGCGCTTCCTTGAGAACCGAGATCGTCTCCGCCCGGTTGAGCACCGGATAGATCACGCTGACGACAACAGTCGTCCACAGCATGAACTGCATGATCAGGATGGCGATGCTCGTCGAAATCGTCGACAGACGCGAACGATCGCCGGTAAAGCGCGCGCGAACCCACGACAGCCCGAGCAATACGGTCGAAAACACCAGCAATCCGCCCCAGAACCGCCAGCCCCAGATGATGACTTTATAGAGACCGTCGATGTAGCACGCGGCATTCGAAACCCCGGCCGGACAATCCAGCACCTGCGCGTTTAGAACGCGCTGCGGCCCGATATTAAGGTCCGGAACATGCTTGAGCAGCGGCATCAGCATGTTGTTGAACGTCAGCACGAAGACGGCCAACGCCGCGGTCGCGAGCCAGAACACCGTATCGTACCACGAGTAATCCTGCTGTCGGCTGATCCGATAGAAGACGTAGAGCGAGCAGACGAAGATCACCCCCGTCACGATCAGCACCTGAGATCGCACATCCATGACCTCGGCGGTCACCGTCACGGGCTCGAAAAGGAAAAGAGCGCAGATCGCCGATGTGACGATGGTCAGCGCCGCGCTCGGACCGCGGATAAGCCAACCTGAAACCCAGAGGATCTTTCGCAAGATCCATGAGATGACGTCCCGCGATCGGTCGAGCATCGCGTCGACGAGGTGGTGCGATTCAAAGATGACGCGGAAGAGTTGTAGAAGCGTGTTGACGCGGCCGGGCTGGCTCTCCGTGAGATCCGCCCAATGCAGTTCCACCGCCTCGATTTCAACGCCGCTGTTATGCGCCGCGCCCCGCCGGATGACCGGAAAAACCGGAGGCGGATTGGCGACCTCGACCTCGGGCATCCGATTGTATTCGTTGGCGGGAGAAACGCTGTATCCCGGCCGCGTCTGAGCGAGCGTATCGAGAACCGCGTTGACGCAATAGCCGGGCTCCGTCTCGCCCACCCCGTGGACCACGACCAGTCCCACGCGAACCCGGCCCCTTCCCCCCGATGGTCCGTCCGCCGACATGCCTACTCCCGTACGCCGTGTACGCCCCGATCATAGTGCGTTTTCCCCGCAAAGCACGCTTCCCCAGCTCTGCAGCCGCATCGAGCCTCGTAAAACCCCAAGATTTCGGCTTTAGTGTTGCGGAATGAATAACATCTTGGCAACCCGCCGCCCTCGATGAGGATGTAATGGACCCGACCTTCGCTCATCCGCATTGGATTGTGGCGGGCGTATTGCTGATCCTTGGCGGAATGGCGTTATTTCGCTGGGCTCGGCGAAATGACAACCGCGCCGCGATGGCGGTTGCCACGACCGAAGCCGCATTTAGCAAATTCCGCAAAAAATCTCCTGGAAAAGCTCCGGCCGAGCCCGCGACGACCGCCAAGACAGGCATGGCGGCCCGTTTTCGCAACTCCATGGCCCAGTTCCTCGGCATCGTCGGCGTCCTCGCGATCATCGCTGGGCTCGTCGCACTCATCTTCGGCGCATTCTACCCGGCCGGGTAGCCGACGGCTCAGGCCGCCGTCAGCTTCTTCAAGATTTCGTCGGAGATTTCGAAGTTGGCGAAGACGTTCTGAACGTCGTCATCGTCCTCGAGCGCCGCCAGCATCTTCAGGATCGTCTGCGCGTTGTCCTCGTCGACCGGCGTCGTGAGATTAGGTTTCCAGACCGCCTTGACGCTCTGCGCGTCGCCGAGCTTCTTTTCGAGCGCACCGGCGACCGTGCCGAGGGTCTCGAAGGTGCACGTAATGACGTGGCCGTTATCATCCGATTGAACATCGTCGGCGCCGGCATCGATAGCCGCTTCCAGAACGGCCTCGGCAGAACCAGCCTCCGGCTTATAGGTAATCTCGCCGATGTGGTTGAACATATGGCTGACGGAGCCCGTGGCGCCGAGGTTACCGTTGCACTTCGTAAACACGCTCCTGACGACGCCGCCCGTGCGGTTGCGATTGTCGGTCAGCGCTTCGACCATCACCGCGACGCCGCCCGGCGCATAGCCCTCGTAGCGGACGGCTTCATAGCTCGCGAGATCGCCGCCCTGCGCCTTCTTGATGGCGCGCTCGATGTTGTCCTTCGGCATGTTCTCGGCGCGCGCTTCCTGAATGGCGAGCCGCAGCCGCGGGTTCATGTCAGGGTCGGGCGTCCCCGATTTGGCGGCAACCGTGATCTCGCGGGCGAGCTTCGCAAAGAGCTTCGCGCGCATCGCGTCCTGCTTGCCCTTGCGGTGCATGATGTTCTTGAATTGCGAATGGCCGGCCATGCTCGTGCTCGCTCAATACTGGGAATTGCGCAGAAGCCCCGTCTTTTGCGCAACCACCGAGCGCCGGTCAAGGGAGGCGGGTCTCCGGCCGGCACTCACGGCGCGGCGCCTCAGCCGTTAATCCAAAAATCGGGCGTCGCGGGTTCGAGGTGTGGCCCAAGCCGCAACGGCCCCGATTTCACCGCGAGACCGGTGTTATCATCGATATCGACGGCGAACCCGGAAATCGTGCCTGGCCCGACGGCCGGCTCATAGCGGCCGCGCGGAATTCGGGTCAGAAAGCGGTTGATGGGTTCGTCCGGCTCCATCCCGAGCACAGAGTTGTAGTCCCCGCACATTCCCGCGTCCGACAGATAGGCCGTCCCGCTAGGCAGGATACGTCCATCCGCCGTCGGCGTGTGCGTATGCGTGCCGACGACGACACTGACACGTCCGTCGAGGAAAAGACCCATCGCCTGCTTCTCGCTCGTCGCCTCGGCATGGAAATCGATCAGAACCGCGTCGGCTCCCTGCTTCAGGGCGCAAGCGGTCAGTTCCGCATCGATGGCGCGAAACGGGCAATCGAGTTCGGTCATGAAGACTCGGCCCATCGCATTGACGATGAGCACGTCGGCGCCGCTCTTTGCCTTCAGAAGCGTTGCACCTTTTCCGGGCGTCCCCTTCGGATAGTTGAGAGGCCGGATAAGGCGCTCCTGGCGTTCGATGAAGACCAGCGCATCTTTCTGGTCGAAGGCATGATTTCCAAGCGTGACGCAGTCCGCGCCGGCATCGATCAGGTCGTTGACGATCGCTTCCGTAATCCCGAACCCGCCCGCGGAGTTCTCGCCGTTGATGACGACGAAATCCAATCCGTAGCGCTTGATGAGCCCGGGCAATGCGTCGCAAACCACCGTACGGCCCGCGCGGCCGACGATATCGCCGAGAAACAAAAGACGCATGAAAATGTCCGGACTAGGAAGAGAGACAGCGTAGCGGGCCTGAGGGCGTCAGGACCCAGTCGAGTTTTTCGTCATAGCTTTCGACTGGCACCGCGTCGACCCTTTGTTCGTCGTAGGCGAGGCCTACGGCCACGACCGGCTTCATTTTCCTTAATTTATTGAGCGTCCGGTCGTAGAAGCCGCCCCCGTAGCCGAGGCGATAGCCGCTCGCGTCGAAAGCCAGAAGTGGGACCAGAACGACGTCCGGATCGACCTCCGGTTTGTCGTCGAGGGGCTCGGCAATCCCCCAGGCCGCTGGCGCCATGGCGTCCCCCGGCGACCAGGACCGCAGCAAAAGCGGTTTGCCCCGGCCCTGCATAACGGGAAGCGCCAGCCGGACTCCTTCCGCGTGAAGCCACGTCATCAACGGTGACGGGTTGATCTCGTCGCGGATGGCGGCGAAGCCCGAGATGACCGTACCGGGCTTTATTCCAAGAAAATCCAGGCCTTGGGCAGCGATCATGCGGCTCGCCTCCGGCCCGTGACGCTCGAAGGCTTCCTTTCGGCGCCTAAGTGCCTCGGCGCGCAGCTCTTTTTTAGCGTCCGCCATTCCAGAACAGTTTACCGCGATGCCCCGGTTGAAAGAAAGACAAAGGAAGAAGTGCCGCGAAGGCCGTTGGGATCATGAACCCGCGTGGTCCCTACGAGTGTAGGTGGGCACCGTGTGTCCGAAGCCACGGCTCCGGTCAGGGACAGCACCCGTGCGGATCTTATAGGCCCCCGGGTCATATTGTCCCTGACGAGCCCCGCAGCACCTGCTGATGTATGTGAACCGCGTCGAAAAATCCAGAGCCCAACAGGCCAAGGACATGCAGGCCAGGGACATGCAGACCTGTGCCACCCGCAGGATTGAACCCCAATCTAGGCGCGGCGCTTCGTCGGTTCGGCGTCCTCGTCGGGCTCAAGGCTCTTAATGGCGGCCGAACGAAGCTCGGCCGTGCTGCCTTCCAGAAGGTCATCGACATCGGCCCGGGTGTCGAACAGTTCGTCTGTGATCATTAAGGCGGCCATCAAAATGAGGCGCTCATCGCCCACGGCCCCATGTTCCCGGACCAACCCGTCCAATTTGGCGCTGAAATAGTCGACAATATCCGTCAGACGCTGGACATCGTGCTCATCGCACTGGAAGCGATAGGTGCGCTGATTGAACGTGAATGGGACCTCAGCCATCCTGCACGGCAGCTTTGCCGCTCTCCCCGTGAACGACGCTCACAGTCAATCGTTCCCCTCCAGACTATGGAGCGAATCGACAACCCAATCAATGCGGTTAAGGGCGTCCGTCGTCCTCTGCTCAAGCTCCGCGATTCGCTGCTGGGCGGTTGCAAGCTCGGCCTTGAGGCGCACATTTTCAGACCGTAGGTCAACGTCACCCGCGGGCTTGCGGGCAGACTTTATGTCGTCCGCGCGCTTGATCTTAACGGTGTTGCGTTCAGTCATGGCCTCTCATCGCCCTCTCGGGCGACACGATTGACGCATCGATCACCAGTGCTTGGTTTTACAGGTTACGTGGCGAAGGTAAATGGCGTCAATAAACGACACCGTGTTTGCCCCCTGTTGAGTGAAAAGAAATTCCGCGAGCGTAACCCAAAGCAGGGGGCTTGCCCGATTGACAGTTGCCTACCAACTGACGTTAAAGACCCGCAAAACCTAGAGACTGACGGCGATGGGACCGTGAACTCGTCCGCGTCCGTCATGATTTCTCACTTCCGGAGGACCCCCGAGAATGACTGTGAAGGTCGCGATCAACGGTTTCGGCCGCATCGGTCGTAATGTGCTGCGCGCAATCATCGAGAGCGGACGCACGGACATCGAAGTCGTCGCCATCAACGATCTCGGCCCCGTCGAAACGAACGCCCATCTTCTCCGTTACGATAGCGTGCATGGCCGGTTCCCGAAAGAAGTGAAAGTGTCTGGCGACACGATCGACGTCGGAAGCGGCCCCATCAAGGTGACTGCAATCAAGAACCCGGCCGAGCTCCCGCATAAGGCTCTCGGCGTTGATATCGTGCTCGAATGCACTGGCTTCTTTACCTCGAAAGAAAAGGCCAAGGCCCATCTTGATGCCGGCGCCAAGCGTGTTCTGGTATCCGCCCCTGCCGACAATGCCGACCTGACTGTCGTCTACGGCGTCAATGACGACAAGCTTTCGAACGACCACGTCGTCGTCTCCAACGCCTCGTGCACGACGAACTGCCTGGCGCCGGTCGCTCACGTGCTGCACAATGCCGTTGGCATCGCGCACGGCTTCATGACGACGATCCACTCTTACACGGGTGACCAGCCAACGCTCGACACGATGCATAAAGATCTCTACCGCGCCCGCGCCGCTGCCCTGAACATCATCCCGACGACGACGGGAGCTGCGAAGGCTGTCGGCCTCGTCATCCCCGACCTCAACGGCAAGCTCGACGGCGCCTCGATGCGTGTCCCGACGCCGAACGTCTCGCTGATCGACTTCAAGTTCGTGGCAAAGCGCGACACCACAGCCGAGGAAGTTAACAGCGTCATCCTTGAAGCCGCGAGGTCGAACCGCTTATCGGGCATCCTGACGACGACGAACGAAAAGCTCGTGTCGATGGACCTGAACCACGATCCCTCGTCCTCGACGGTCGCCCTCGATCAGACCAAAGTGATTGACGGCAACTTCGTTCGTGTCGTTTCCTGGTACGATAACGAATGGGGCTTTTCGAACCGCATGGCCGATACCGCGGTCGCGATGGGTAAGCTGATTTGATCAGGAATTCCGACGGGCGCCATGAACGGCGCCCGTTCTTATGAGTAATGCTAAGCAAACGGCCCACGGAGGCAGATATGAGCGAAAAACTCGAGGACATCGCCCGCGCTCTCGTCGCGCCGGGTAAAGGCATTCTAGCCGCCGACGAAAGCACCAGCACCATCAAGAAGCGCTTCGACACCATCAAACTCACCTCGACCGAGGATAGCCGCCGCGATTATCGCGAGATGCTGTTCCGCGCCACCGAGGGCATGAAGAACTACGTCTCCGGCGTCATCCTCTACGACGAGACGATCCGCCAGAAGGCCAAGGACGGCACTCCCCTCGTCGACGTCATGAAGGCGGCGGGGTCGCTCCCCGGCATCAAGGTCGACATGGGCGCCAAGCCGCTTTCCGGCCCGACATCGAAGACCGAGACCATCACGGAAGGCCTCGATGGCCTGCGCGAACGTTTCGCCGAATATTATAAACTCGGCGCTCGTTTCGCGAAGTGGCGCGCCGTGATCACCATCGCCGACGGCCTGCCGACATGGAATTGCGTCAAGGCGAACGCTCACGCGCTGGCGCGCTACGCCGCTCTTGCCCAGGAAGCGAAGATTGTACCCATCGTCGAGCCGGAAGTGCTGATGGACGGTGAGCACTCAGGCCACGACATCGACGAGTGCTATCGCGTGACCGAATGGACGCTGCGGACCGTGTTTCGCGAACTCTACGATGCCCGCGTAAACCTCGAAGGCATCGTCCTGAAGCCGAACATGATCATCTCCGGACAGAAATGCGCGAAGCAGGCGAGTGCGGCCGAGGTAGCTGAGAAAACGATTCGGTGCCTGAAGGCGACGGTGCCGTCGGCCGTTCCCGGGATCGCATTCCTTTCTGGCGGTCAGTCGGACGGAGCCGCGACTGAGCATCTATCGCTCATCAATGCTTCGGGGCCGCTCCCCTGGCCGCTGACCTTCTCTTACGGCCGCGCGCTGCAAGCAGCCGCGATCCAGGCCTGGGGCGGCAAGCCGGAGAACGTCGCCGCCGGCCAGCGAGCTTTCACGCACCGCGCAAAGATGAACAGCCTTGCAGCGCTCGGAAAATGGAACGAGACGCTCGAAAAGGCCGCATGAAACGCCACGCCATCACCAAACAAAAAAAGGGCGGATCGCAGCGATCCGCCCTTTTTTAATTTCGGTGTCGAGAACCGTTTAGTTCAGGAAGATGTTCGAAAGCGCATCCTGAATCGTGTTGCCGTTCGATCCGGATCTCTTCGCGACTGCGCTCTTCTTGCTACTCCTGTTCTTCCTCGACGGCGGCGCATCCTGAAGGTTGTCGGAACCCGCATCGCTGACGGTCTCGTCGTTTGAAGTAACTGGGGAACCGCCTGGCTCGGACGCTTCCGTCGGATCGAGCGCTTCCGGCGCCGTATAGCGCACCGGATGCCCACGCAGCGCCGACATCACTCGGCTGTCGTTTCCGTAGATGTCCTGGAACGTCTCGATCCGCCCATCGTCAGCAACGCGCGCCGTGAAGTAGACGAGATAGACCGGGACCTCTTTCGAGAGCGTCACGCTGGCGCCCGAATCCCAGAGCTGCCCGACTTTGCTCTGCGAGTAACCCTTGTCCTCGGCGAGGATCACCTCAGCCGTTCGCCGGGGCTCCTGGACGCGCATGCAGCCATGGCTCAGCGCTCGGAACGATTGACTGAAAAGCCCGCGCTCCGGCGTGTCGTGCATGTAGACGTCGTGCTTGTTCGGAAAGCGGAACTTCACGAGACCCAGCGGATTGTCGGGGCCCGGCGGCTGAATGAAGCTGTATTGCCGAAGATCGGCAGTATTCCAGTTGACGGAATCCGGATCGATCTGGTGGCCGTTGAAATAGACTTGCAGTTTGTAGGCTTCCAGCACCTGCGCGCCGCCGTTTCCACCACCACCGCCGAACAACTGGTCGAAAAAGCCGAACCCCGAGCTCGAAGCGCGACGGAGCCGCGGTTCCAGCTCTTTGGCCTTAATGCCATTCGGCATTCCCCAGCTCGGATGGAAGATCACATACTGCATCTTCGAGGAAAGGACAGGAGTTGGCCAAGATGGCTGGCCGACGATCATCTTCTGGCTCAGTTCGAGCCGGTCATCCTTCCAGATCTCGCTGGTGAACTCGGGAATGTTGTTCATCACGTAGAAGTGGCCGAGGTTGGCCGGCAGCCAGCGCCAACGCTCCATATTGGCTATGAGCCGATCGATATAGCGCGACGAATCCATCTTCTTCGGCCGGCCCGCCTTGTTCAAGACATCGCGCACGCGATTGGTGAGAACGCCGTTGGCCCTGAGGCCGTTGTCGCGCTGAATGTCGCGGACGGCGGCCACAAGCTGATCGTCGTAAACAAGTTCGTCGGCGGGATCCGCAGCCGGAATTTTCAAGCGCTGGCGCAGGAGCGAGACTTGGTTGTCCTTTCTGCCCTGCTTCAGCGTCCTGCCTCTCGGCAGCTTGACGAGAAGAGCGGGATCGACCTGCTCCTCTTCCTCTTGCCCGCCGCGAGCCTTCAGCAGCGCCTGGCGGAGACGCTCGAAGCCGACATGCTTCGGATTGAGGCCGCGCAGAAACGCTCCCGGCGCCGACGCGTCCGCAAGCTCGCGCATGACGACCTTCGCGTCTTTGACCGGCGGCTTCATGTCAAGAATGTTGCTCAGCGACACGGGATCCAGCCGGCCGCCCCGCGCAAAACGCGCATATTTCAAGGCAGAAAGCGTCAGTTGCGCTTCCGCGGCACCTTCAGACGAAGCACCGGTTCCAAGTGGCGGAATGACGAAATCGGAAGATTCAAGACCCCAATCATCGGCACTTTTCAGCGTCGCGATGATCTCCTTTGCCTTCTGCGTAAAGGCACCGTCCTTCACCCACAGGGGGTCTGTATGCGCATCGTAGAAGTCTTTGGCGGCAGCCACATCGTCGCGAGTGTTGCTCCGGCCAGCAAGTGATTTATCCGAAAGCTTGGCGCGCGCAGCCTCGACGATCGGGCTGACAGGCGGCGGCGCAGGAGTGGCGACCGCGGGAGTCGTTTCTGCAGGCGTAGGCTGTTGCGCCGTATCCTGAGGCGACGACGGCACGGCAACCGCCGGCTTGGTGTCGGCTGTCGGCGTGTCGGCTGCTGGTGCTTCGTTCGAGGCTGGCGCCACGACTGCAGTCGACGTCGGAGGCACATCTGTCGGCTTGGACTCCGATGCCGGCTCAGGCTGAGCCGCAGGCGCCACCGCGGCCGTCGATGCCGGTGCGGCCGCCTTCGGCGGAACCGCGGCCTTCGCGGGAAGGACTGTCTTTGGCGGATCGGATGGCTTCGGGATCGCAGCCGTGGTCATGGCAGGGACCGCCGGCTCGGCGGAAGGCTGCGTATGCGGCGGCCCGAAATACGTCGTCGTTCCGTTCGCTGTATTCTGCGTCGTCGGCTCGGCCATGGCAGCTGGTACATTCGCGACCCAGCAGACCCCTAACAAACTGACCGCGACAAGGCGAAGCGCGTTTTGTTTGATCATTCCCCGTTTGGCTCCGATAGGCGAGAGGCGCGGCATGCCGAACCATGCCGACACTACGTGAGCCCTCAAGTTGGCGGAAAAACGCCTAAACTCAGAGATAGGCGACCATGACCCGTTCCCGTAGGCAGGTAAACGGCACCAACGCCAAATTCCGGCGAAAAAACCGTGCTGTGGCCCTTAAAACCCGATTCGTCTTGAGTATAGCCCCGTTTACTGCAACCGAGGGTCCGAAACCGTGCGGGTTGACGCAGTTTCTTGTTTCCGCCGCAATCCGCCTCGATTGAGCGAACAGAAATCGGAGCCCTGCCGCGTGCCCACGACCACCAGTTTATATCTGGACTTCCAATTCGATGGCGGCGCACCCGCTCAAGCCTTGCGCGTTCTGAATGCTGCGATCGAAGCAGCACCCATCGCGAGCGCGCTTCTGAGGCCCGCCGCCGGCATCGAGCTTGACGCTCAAACGGCGCGTACCCTCATCGTTGTGCCGCAGAAGAAGGCCATTGCAACGCTCGTTGTGGCTGGCCCCGATGCGGCGGCAAAGCTCGGCGCCGACGGCATTCATATGCCATGGACGCCGGATATCGTCCGGGAGTTTAAAACGTTGCGCCAAACGGCGCCGCGGCAGCCGATCATCGGCGCCGACGCCGGACGCAGCCGCCACGACGCGATGGAGATGGGCGACGCGGGCGCCGATTATGTGGCGTTCGGCATTCCGCCCCACGTCGAAGATCGCGATAAGGCCGCCGAACGCCAGCGCGGTCTCATCGCATGGTGGAGCGAAGTGTTCGAGGTGCCCTGCGTCGCGTTCGATGTTGAAAGCTCCGACTTCGCACATCAGTTGGCCACAGCAGGCGCCGACTTTGTCTGCGTCCGCGTGACGAGCGCCGACACGGAGCAAGACGCTGCCGAGCGCGTCCGCGAATTTTCGGAGTCCATAAATATGTCCGAGCCCGCGAAATGAGCTGGCTTTGGCCGAAATTGATCGCCGGGCTTGCGGTCTCCGCGGTCTTGGGGATCGGCACCGCGGCTCCGGTCGCGGCAGAGAGCAGCTCGTGGTTCTCCCGCGACGAAACCGTGGTCCCGAAACTCACGCCGACGCCGAAAAGCGCCACGCCGCAGCCGGAACCCGCGCCGCCGGACGCCAAGAACATGAAGACGCGCATTCCCTCGCTCGTGCCCGCCACCGGCGACGATGCCGCTTACACGGCCTTCGACCAGGGCCAATACCTGACGGCGTTGAAACTTGCGCAGGAAGCGGCAGCACGCGGCGAGCCGCAGGCCAATACGCTCATCGGCCGCATCTACAGGGATGGGCTCGGTGTTCAGAAAGACGATCGCAAAGCCGTCGACTATTTCAAGCGGGCGTCGGACATGGGCGATATCCAAGGCACGTTCGCGCTCGGCATGTCCTACGCGCAGGGACGCGGCATCAAAAAAGATTTCAAGATGGCGGGCGAACTGTTCGAGAAAGCCGCGCTGACCGGCAATGCGGATGCCAATTACAATCTCGGTCTCTTATTCTTGAAAGGCGACGGCAAGCCCCTCAATCCAATCCGGGCCTACCAGCACATCCGCTATGCCGCCGAAAAAGGCATACCCCAGGCGGAGTACGACCTTGCGGAACTCTACCAGACGGGCACCGGCGTCGACGCCAACGCGCTCGAAGCCGCGCGCTGGCTCGAGCGTGCCTCCGAGCATGGCCTCGCGGTCGCCGAATACGATTATGCCGTGCGGTTGCTGCAGGGCTTCGGCCTGACCAAGGACGAACCCAAAATACCCGCACTGCTCAAGTCTGCCGCCGAAAAAGGCATACCCGGCGCTCAGAACCGCTTGGCCTACGTTTACCTTGACGGCATCAAGGTCAAGAAGGACCCGATCGAGGCCGCGAAATGGCGATTGATCGCCCAAAAGAATGGGTTCGAAGACAAGTCCTTCGACGCCGTCGTTGCCAAGATGTCGAAAGCCGATCGCCTGAAAGCCGAGACCGAAGCCTCCGCGTGGATGGACCGCATCGCGGCCGATCCGGAGATGTCGCCGGTCCCCTAGGCTTTGCGCCGCCTTGCCACGGATGGGAAGAGCCGTTAGAGCCCGGCACTTCGCTTCTTGCGCCATCTCCGGAAGTCTCGACATGAGCAGCAACGTATCTCCGACCCTGAACGTCATGATCTCGGCGGCGCGAAAGGCCGGTCGCAGCCTCATCCGCGATTTCGGCGAAGTCGAACACCTCCAGGTCTCGATCAAGGGACCCGCCAACTTTGTCTCCGCCGCCGATCACAAGGCGGAGGACATCATTTTCAAGGAACTGTCGAAGGCACGCGTCGGCTACGGCTTTCTGATGGAAGAGCGCGGCGAGATCGCCGGCGCCGACCAGACCCACCGCTGGCTTGTCGATCCGCTCGACGGCACGACCAACTTCCTCCACTCGAACCCGATGTTCGCCGTCTCCATCGGCCTTGAGCGGGAAGGCCAGCTTGTCGCCGGTGTCATTTACAACCCCGCGAGCGACGAACTTTTCACGGCCGAAAAAGGCAAGGGCGCCTACCTGAACGACCGCCGGCTTCGCGTCGCCGCGCGCAAGACCCTTGGCGACGCGCTGGTGACGACCGGTATCCCGCATCGCGGCCGCGAAGGCCATCCGCGCTTCCTCAAGGAGATGGAGTTGCTGATGGGAGAAGTCGCGGGCATCCGCCGAACAGGATCGGCAGCCCTTGACCTCGCATTTGTTGCGGCCGGCCGCTTCGACGCCTACTGGGAACATAATTTGAAGCCTTGGGACGTCGCGGCCGGAATTGTCATCGTCCGCGAGGCAGGCGGCTTCATCAGCGATCTTGCAGGCGGCGACAAGATGCTCAATAGCGGTGATATTCTCGCCGCCAATTCCAACCTTCACAAGGCTTTGGGCGCGGCCCTCTTCAAGAAGGCATGATTTGCGCCCGGGGGATCTCGGGTGGCCTCGGGGCTGCCCGGTCTCCGGCATGATCTTGCCGGTTTTCGATGACACAGCGTTGCGCTAAGGTCTCGTGATGGGACAGCGGGGACGTTCCGGAGACGACGAATGGCCAAGATCCGCCCGGGCGATGCCTCGGCACTCGCACCGGTTTCACGGCGCCTGACACCGCCGGGTGTCTTTCTGTTGCGCATGACGATTTTCCTGACGCTCGTCGGGTTTCTCGCAGCCATCCTCTTCGACCAGCTCAAGCGATCCTTCCTGAACAATCCGGGCCTCAATGGCTTGATCGTCGGCGCGCTTCTGCTCGGCATCGTTTACGCCTACCGCCAGGTCTTGCGGCTTTACCCGGAGATCCGATGGGTGAACGCGTACCGGATTTCCGATCCGGGCCTGTCGATCAGCGCGCGCCCCGTGCTGCTCGCCCCGATGGCGACGATGCTGCGGGACCGGACCGGCACGCTTTCGCTGTCAACGGCGGCGATGCGATCGTTCATGGATTCGATTGGCTCGCGCCTCGACGAAGCCCGAGATACCGGCCGCTATCTTGTCGGCCTGCTCGTCTTCCTCGGCCTGCTCGGCACCTTCTGGGGCCTTCTTGAAACGATCCAATCGGTCGGCTCGGCCATCGATACGCTGGACAACAAGGGGACCGACAACGTCCAGCTCTTCAGCGATCTGAAAGCCGGGCTTTCCGCGCCGCTCAAGGGCATGGGCACGGCGTTCTCATCTTCCCTCTTGGGTCTGTCGGGCTCGCTCGTCCTGGGTTTTCTCGAACTTCAGGCCAGCCATGCCCACAACCGTTTCTACAACGAGCTCGAGGAATGGCTCTCCGGCATCACCGAGCTGACGCCGGCAGGTGGCGTGTCGTCGAGCGACTACGTGAACCGCCAGCTGCTTTCGGCTGTCGTCGATATGCAGCGCTCGCTCGAAGATTTCACGAACCGCATCGTCGACCAGCCGCCCCCGGCAACGACGTCGGGCGCGCCGCCGCAGTCTCAGGAGGAGGTCCGCGACCTGGCGCGGGGCGTCAATCAGCTCGTCACGCAGATGCGAACGGAACAAAAGGTTGTCCGTGAGTGGGTCGACGAGCAGGCCCAGCAGCAGGCAGAGGTCGCCAGCATGTTGCGCAGCCTCGCCGATGCGATGAAGCGCGGGGCCTAAGCGATGGCGCGCGGACGATCCCGCCGCAGCGGCGAGCACGGCGAATTCTGGCCAGCCTACGTCGACGTCCTCTCGACGCTGCTGCTCGTCGTCACGCTGCTCATGTCGATCTTCATGATCGCGCAGTATTTCTCGGCGCAGGAAGTGACCGGCAAGGATTCCGCCCTTCAACGTCTGACGCAGCAGATAAGCGAATTGACGTCGATGCTCTCGCTCGAAAAGGGCAAGTCGCAATCGGCTCAGGATGAACTCGCCGCCCTGCAAGCCTCGCTCGCCTCTCTCAAATCCGAAAACGAGAAATTGACGGGCGCCGGCCTTGGCGCCGACGAGCGCGCCAAGACTGCCGAGGGCCGCATCGCGGGCCTCAGCGCCGATCTCGAAAAACAAAAGAACATTTCCACCGAAGCGCTCTCGAAAGTCGATCTACTCAATCAGCAGCTCGTTGCGCTCCGCCGCCAGATCGCCGCGCTCAGCGACGCTCTGGACGCTTCCGAGAAAAAGAGCGCCGATAGCGACAAGACGATCAAGGATCTCGGCGCGCGCTTGAACACCGCCCTCGCGCAGCAGGTCCAGGAGCTGAAGCGCTATCGTTCCGACTTCTTCGGCCGTCTGCGCGAGCTGCTGAAAAATCGCAAAGACATCCGCGTCGTCGGCGACCGTTTCGTCTTCGAATCCGAAGTGTTGTTCCCGTCGGGCTCCGCGACGCTGACGCCCGAAGGCATGGCCGCAATGGATCAGATCGCCGAAGCGATCATCGAGTTGCAGAAGGAAATACCGCCGGATATCAATTGGGCCCTGCAGATCAACGGCCACACCGATGCCCGACCGATCTCGAACCCGCAGTTTCCATCGAACTGGGAACTCTCGACTGGGCGTGCCGCGTCCGTCGTGAAGTATCTCATATCGCGCGGTGTTCCAGCCGATCGCCTCGTCGCTGCCGGCTATGCCCAGTTCGACCCGGTCGATTCCGGAAACACCGAAGAAGCCTATCAGAAGAACCGGCGCATCGAGCTGAAGCTGACGAGCCGGTAGGTCATGTGCCCGGCGGCCGGCTCCCCGCGGGGGAGTTGCCGGCACCAAAAAAGGACCTGCCTAGCGACCGGCTCGCGGAACGCGACTCGCAACGCTCAACAAGAGAGCGCAGCATGCGTGTCGTGGGCACCAGGAATTCAAGCGAGGCCCAGGAACGAGCCGACCCAGTGCACGATCTGACCGTCGTTGAACGACAGATCGTACGCAAAGATACCGAACCCAATAACGATGACCGTTAGCGCCTTCATGGCGCCGATATTCTTCGGACGGATCTTAAGACCGGGTTAACTTCGGCATCGGCCGCTCAGTCTATTCCGCCGCTTCGCGTCCGAACTGCAGCTCGGCCAGGCGCGCGTAGATCCCGCCGCGGCGCACAAGCTCCTCGTGCGTTCCGGATTCGGCAATACGGCCCTTTTCCATGACCAGGATGCGGTTCGCCTTCTGCACCGTCGCCAGACGATGAGCGATGACGATCGTCGTGCGATCCTTCATCAGGCCTTCGAGCGCTCGCTGCACCGCCCCTTCGCTTTCCGCGTCGAGCGCGCTCGTCGCTTCGTCGAGGAGAAGGATCGGCGCGTCCTTCAGAATGGCACGTGCGATGGCGATCCGCTGCCGCTGACCGCCGGACAGCGACGTGCCGCGCTCCCCGAGCCGGGTATTGTAACCGTCCGGAAGGCGCCGAATGAATTCGTCGGCTTGCGCCGCCGTCGCGGCCCGACGAACCTCCGACAGCGTGGCTCCCGGGGTTCCGTATCGGATGTTTTCGGCAACCGTGTCGGCAAAGAGGGCAACATCCTGCGGCACGAGAGCCATGCGGCCGCGAAGGGCGTCGAGGTCGGCGTCGCGGACATTCACACCATCGACACGGACGACGCCTGAATCGGGATCGTAGAAGCGCAGCAGGAGATTGAAGATCGTTGTTTTGCCGGCTCCCGAGGCGCCGACGAGCGCCAGCGTCTCGCCGGGATCGGCACGAAACGAGACACCGTCGAGCGCGCTTTCGTTTCGTCTTGCCGCATAAGAAAACTTGACGTTCTCGAACGCGATGCTCCCGATCGCGGGTTGCGGAAGCGGCGTCGGCTTTTCGGGCGAACGGATCTCCGGCACGGTGGCCATCATTTCCGACAGTCGTTCCGCGGCGCCCGCTGCCTGACTGATCTCGCCCCACACTTCCGAAACTTCGGCCAATGCGCCGGCCGCGAAGAGCGCATAAAGAACGAACTGGCCGAGGCGCCCGCCGCTCATATCGCCTGAGATCACCGCGGAGGCGCCGTACCAGAGCACACCCGTCACGCTTGCAACGGTCAGAAAGATCGCAATGCCCGTCAAAGCCGCACGCGCCTGCATCCGGCGCCGCGCCGCCGCGAACGTGCGTTCGACTGCGCGCGAAAAACGCTCCGATACCGTCTTCTCGTTCACGTAGGCCTGCATCGTCCGATAGGCAGCGAGATTTTCTGCCGCGTACGCTGATGCATCCCCGAGCGTGTCCTGAGCCTGCCGCGACAAGCGGCGAACAAGTCGTCCGAAGCCTACAAGCGGCAATACGATGATCGGGATAGCCAGAAAAACGAGGGCCGACAGTTTCGCGCTCGTAATGAACATCATGATCAGCGCGCCGATCAGCATGATCATATTGCGCGCCGCCTGGCTGAGCGATGACCCGGCGACGGCTTTGATCTGCGTCGTATCCGCCGTGAGCCGGCTCATGATCTCGCCGGAATGATTGACGTCGAAATAGGCCGGTCCGAGCTTTGCGAGCTGTGCGAATACCTTCGAGCGCAAGTCGGCCACGACGCGCTCACCGATCCAATTGACGAAGTAATAGCGCGCCGGGCTCGCGAGCGCGATGAGGAGGCCGATCCCGATCAGCGTCAGGAAGTAGTTGTTGATCAGCGCGGAATTGTTGGCGCCGAAACCCTTGTCGATCATGCGCCGGACGGCGAGCGGCACCGACAGCATGGCAAGCGCCGAAACGACAAGCGCGATGACGGCACCCCAGAGCGGCCCCTTGTGGGCGAAAATCAGAGGTTTCAGCGTCAGAAGAGGTCTGAGCGATATACGTTGCCGTTGCTGCGTGTTCTCGTCGGCGGGTTGAGCCCCTTCCGGGCCCTGCTCTGCAACGTCGGTGCTCATGGGGTTCCGGTCCAAGTCGTGGGGAAACAAGATGTTTCAACCCTCAAGCCGCGGGGACCATGCCCGAGGTGAGCCGTCGGCTCAAGAGGCAATGGGCCGCTGTTTGGCCTCGGAAAAATTACGATTTGCTTAGGTTTGCGGCGCCGTGCGGCTTGTGCGGAGCCCCCATCTCGGCTAAACAACCCGCCAATTCAGTCCCCTTTTGCAAAGACCGGGACCGGGGCTCGCGAGAGCTTCGCCGCGAAAAACGTATTACGAGACGGACCAAAGGCCATGAAGAAAGACGCCGACCTTCACCCCGATTACCACCAGATCAAGGTGGTGATGACGGATGGATCCCAATTCACGACCTATTCGACCTACGGCAAGGAGGGCGACACGCTCACCCTCGACATCGACCCGAACACGCACCCGGCCTGGACCGGCGGCGACGCGAAGTTGATGGACCGTGGCGGCCGCCTTTCGCGCTTCAAGAAGAAGTTCGAAGGCATGTTCTGATCGCCGCAAGGCATCTGAGAACATCTCGGCAGAAACCAAAAGGCCCGCTCTCTCAAGCGGGCCTTTTTGAATTTCGCAATGTCGTCAGCTCAGCTGAGCTTGGCCGCGAACGCCCGCTGCAGCAGACCCACCTGATGCGCAACCGGATTGACCGCCGCTTCCGGCGCTTCTGCAGCGGAAGGCGTCGTCAGAATGCGATCGATCTGGGAAATGCGATCGTGCAGAGCGAAGCTTTCGCCGATGAGGTTCTGCAATCCCTGCGGAAGCTCGGAATATCCTTTGACGTGCGACGGCCGGCCGAATGCCTGCAGCTTCACGCGGCGGCGCTTCTTCTGCGCCTCTTGCTCGCTGATCTCACCTTCGCGAAGCGCGCGGCGGATCAGAAGCCAGGACGCCAGATCCAATAGCCGCGTCGTCAGCCGCATGCTCTCGGTTGCATAGAGGACGCCGACTCCGCCGGCGAGATCCTTCGCTTCCTTGCGGCCAGGGCCGTCAAGGTAGCTCGCTGTACGCTCGACGAGCGCCATGCCTTCTTTGAAGATGTGGTCGAACTGCTCGGAGGACTGAAACCGCGCTCCGAACGAGACCGTTGTGGCGCTGCCAGCCGCAGCGCCGTCCACGCGAAATACGTTACTCATGACCCTCAACGATACAAACGCTTACCCGTGCGCAACTGCTACCACGAACCATCACTACAGCACCATAGTTAACAACATCGCCCAAAACGGGGCACCTATCGTTCCACCTGTGGACAATGCAAAAAAAGAGCCGCCCGAAAGGAGCGGCTCGAAAGTCAACAGGGAGGCGTCAAACGAAGCGGCAGAGGGGCCGCTTCACATCCAGATGGCCTGGATTGACGGTGACATTGCCGCCATATGCTTAAAGATAAGTTAAATCGAAAGACGATCGCAGCGATGCGCCGTTAGGATTCGCGCTGTGCGGGAATAATTCAACTGATCCCAAAATCGAACACGCTTCATTGCATTTCAAATTGATGCTTAGGATCGGCTTCACGATTTAAAAAGCGCGCGCGCCGCTTCTTCGTGCCGCTTTTTTCGATCGAGTTCGGCGCGCACGCGAACGATCTCGGCTTCGAGATCCTTGATCCGCTTATCAAGCTCGGCAACGGACATCGTTTGGAGATTATCTCCTATGCCCGCGCCGCTCGGCTTTTTCGGCGGCAGCAGATCATCGAGGTCCATGGCGCATCCTCCAACGCTCGCAATCACCCACTCTATTGAAGATGCGGCGGACGGTCGAGATCGGATGAGCGGTCGTGCCGTCTTGCCCCGATCTCAACCGCGGTGCATGTGTCTCGCCATCGACGAATTAAGAAAGAAAATGTGATGAGCCTTCCCGCATCGATGAAAGCCGTGGCAATCAACGGGGCCGGCGGCCCTGAAGTCCTCACGTTAACGGATGTTCCGGTCCCGCAACCGAAGGCCGGTGAGGTGCTCATCAAAGTTTCTGCCGCGGGCGTCAACCGCCCCGACGTCCTGCAGCGGCAGGGAAATTATCCGGCGCCGAAAGGCCACTCCGAACTCCCGGGACTAGAAGTCTCGGGCGTCATCGCGGCATTGGGCAAAAGCGCGAGCCGCTTCTCCATCGGCGATCCTGTGATGGCATTGGTGCCTGGCGGCGGCTACGCCGAATACGCCACCGTGTCGGAGCTCTCCTGCATCAAGAAGCCGGACGCGATCTCGTTCATTGAGGCGGCGGCGATCCCGGAGACGTTCTTCACCGTCTGGCACAACGTCTTCGAGCGCGGACACCTCAAAGCGGGCGAAAAATTTCTTGTCCACGGCGGCTCGGGCGGCATCGGCGTCACGGCCGTTCAACTCGCCAAGGCTTTCGGCGCAACCGTCTTCACCACCGTCGGTTCCGATGAAAAATGCGAAGCGGCCCGCGCGCTCGGCGCCGACGTCGCCATCAATTATCGCACGCAGGATTTTGCCCAGGTGATCAAGAGCGAGACGGCGGGCAAAGGCGTCGACGTCATTCTCGATATGGTCGGCGGCGACTACATCGAGAAGAACATTCGCGCACTGGCCGACGACGGCCGCCTCGTCAACATCGCATTTCAGAACGGTTCGACCGCAACGATCGACTTCCTGCGCGTGATGCTGAAGCGGTTGACGATCACCGGTTCGACGCTGCGCATTCGCGCCCCGGAAGTGAAGGGAGAGATCGCGCGCGCCATCGAAGAGAAAGTCGTGCCGCTCATCCTCTCGGGAAAGATCAAAATCCCGATCGACAGCACCTATCCGATGGCACGTGCGGCCGACGCCCATGTGCGAATAGAGAGCAGCGCCCACATCGGCAAGATCGTTCTGACGGTCGCTTAGACGACGAACCGGCTACCAGACGAAATCTTTCATGACGGCGACCGGCTTCGTGGCGTCATCGCTTGCAAAGAGCCGGCTCGCGGCGTCGCCTATGGCTTCGCCAACTTTGACGTAAACGCCGCTCGCAATGAAGACCGAGCGGACGCCGAAACCGGCCGATCCTGCGATATCGGTCGCGACACCGTCGCCGATCGCCAGCACGCGCTCCTTGCCGATCGGCGTGCCGCGCAAGTCCGAACCCATCCTGAGCGCCAGCTCATAGATCGGCCGGTAAGGTTTGCCCGCGTAACTGACCATGCCGCCCAGCGCGACATAAGCCGCGGCGATTGCGCCCGCGCAATAAATGATGCGGCCGCCGCGCTCGACCTTCAAATCGGGATTGGCACAGATCATCGGCACGTTGCGCGCCCGGAGCTTTTCAAGCACCGCGGAATAGTTTTCCGGCGTCTCGACCTCGTCGTCGTAAAGGCCGGTGCATACCGCGACGTCGGCTTCATCCACGGATGCACCAGGCTCCGCCCGCAGCCCTGCAAACGTCGCGAGATCTCTCTCGGGTCCAATGTGGAGAATGCGGCGCCCTGCCCATTCCTCGATCAGGCTTCGCGAAACGTCCCCCGAGCTGATGATCCCGTCGTAAGCGTCGCGCGAGACACCGATGCTGTCGAGCTGCCGGGCAACGCTTTCGCTCGGACGCGGCGAGTTGGTAACGAGCAGCGCTGTCCCGCCCTGCTTTCGGAAAGCTTCGCAAGCCTCGACCGACGATGCGATGGGCCGTACGCCGTTGTGCATCACGCCCCAGATATCGACGAACCAGAGATCCGAGGTTTCCGCGAACGGTGCAATGGAAGAGAGGACAGGAATGCCAGTCATAGCGGGCCTTACGCGGAGCCCGCTCCATGCGGCCTCGATTTGCGGCCCTATAGACGAGCAGGCGCCGGGCTGTCATCCGGCACCGTCGTCACAGTCCGACCCTTCGGCTTGGACGCCTCAGGCCGCCGCCGGCTGATCCGCAGGCCCGGCGCTGTCGACGTTGACTTGCCGCGCCGCGCCGAACAACGGTCCCTGACCCAGCAGAACTCCGGAATCGAGGAGACGCTTCTGCGTCGCCGCATCCTGAACCCCGCCGGCAATGATGGAGAGCCCCGCGAGCGTCGCCCGCTGAAGGATTTCCTCTGCCGGCACGAAGCGATCGGTCGTCGTCATTCCCTCAAGCAGAACCCGGGCATCGAGCCTCACAAATCGGAACCCGGATCTTTGCAGCGCTGCAAAGTCGGTACCCATGTGCTGAACCTTGTCGAGGGCGAGGCGGAACCCGAAAGCGTGCATGTCGCGGACGGCCTGCCAGGCCGACGGCGAAAACGCGTCCACGGCGTGTTGCGAGAACGTCAGGACGAGCTGCGCAGAAATTCTTGGTCGCGCCTCGTAGGCACGCGCGAAGGCTTCGAGAAACGCCCGGCTCGTCATCGACGCGCCCAGGAATTCCGCGAGCAGAGACCCCTCCCTGTCGCGCGCATCCATGCGGGCGGCAAGCGACGCGGCACGATTGAACCGGGCGATATCGTAATACGCGTCGAATTCGCCGCCGATCAGGTCGAAATCGTCTTCGTTGGCGTCGAGCTGTTCTCCCGTTGCGGAACGCAGGCCCGCGACCATTTCATAGTGGCTGACGGAATGCTCCGAGAGCGTCACGATAGGACCGAGCAGAACATCCATGGCATCATCTTCGACGGCGCGGGCGATCGCCGCTGCGCGCGGCGGCAGCGCCAGTGCCGGCTGCGCAGCAAAATCGGGAAGCGGCAATTCGAGGCTGGGCGGGGCCACGTCTCTTTCACCGGAAGCCGGTCTCGAACCGGCGGGATCCGATCCCGCTATGCGTTCCGCCGTCGCCGGAATGACGAGTTCTCCGAGGCCCTCCTTAGGTGGCTCCGGCTTCGCCGCCGGTCGCGGCGGCTGCGGAGCGAAGGTCTGCGCTTCGTGCCTCGGAATAAAATCGCCAAGCGACGGCCGCCCACGCATGTTTTTCGCAGCGGCTCTGAGCGCGCCGATCGAATCTTCCAGCGCACTCGATGACCCTTGCGGGCGCGGGTTGACGCGAGCGGGCTTCGGTCTGAGCGCTTCGGCGGCGTTCACCTCGTCGGCAAGCTCCTTGATCTTCCGCTGCACCAGCTCAAGATCGCCCTCGATTGTCGTCGCGACCGGCCCCTTCGGCGCCTGGACGCCCGCACCCATCGCACTCATCGACGCCGATGAATCCTGCGCCGGGGCTTGAGCCTCGTTCCGCGGCCGAAATGACCATTGCTCACGAACAGGTTCGCCCTGGGTCCCTTGAGGCCCCGGGGCCGCCGCTTCGACATTCGGAACGGGCGCGGCAGGCGGGGTGGCAGTCGTGGCTGCTTCGGGCGCCGGTTTCGCCACAGCTTCCGCCGGCGACTGTTGAGGCCCCCGCATCGGCTTTCGTGCCGCCCGCTCCATCGCGAGATCCGCCGCAATCGGCGATGGCGGCGCCGACGGCGAAGCAGGAGGTCCCGCGGAGGCCGACTCCGGCCGCGGCACAAGATTTCCGATATCGCGACTGAGTTCGCGGATGCGCGCTTCGGCAGAGGCGGACACCGGAGCGGGAGCCGCTCGCGGTGCGATCCTCGGCTGGGTCGTTTGGCGGCTTCGTGCGAGTTCGGCTTGCAGCTGCGCGATCTGGGCGGATTTCTGCATCTGCTTGTGAATGAGCATCAACAGCGCCAGCGTCGCGAAGCCCATCACCCCGGAAATCGGAAGCGACAGCCCGAGCTGGGAAAGGCACATTACCGAAACGGCGACCGAGACGATCAGAATGGATGCAACGACAAGCCCGTCACGCGATTTGGGCCCGTGCGGGGACCGAGCCTCTTGAACGGCGGCGGGCGCTGCGGGAGCGCCTGTTGGCGCAGGTCCTTGAGCCGTCGGAGCAGGCCCCAGAGCCGATGGCGCAGCTGCCTCGATCGGAGCTGCACTCGTCCGCGGCTTTGAATTGTCCTGTTTTGTCATCTTATTCCAACCGCCTAGTCGATTCGTCTGGGCTAACCTTCGCAGACGCATGAAAAGAGAAGCAACGTCCGGTCTGCGAGCTATCACCACCTTTTGCACCGCGCCCGCTCCTATTGGGACATATCGGGGCGCCCGGGTCACAGCAGTATAACTGCGGTGGCGGTGCATAGTCGCAAAAGCGCCCTTGACCTGTCTCCCGCAAACCCGAATCGGGGCGCTGTTTAGGTCTCGTTAGGCGAATCGGCGTGCTATCGTGCGACCGACGGCGCCTCTCGCGTTCGCCGGTTCAGCGTGTTGTCAGGAGGGGAAGAGCGCCATGTACATGGATCGAGTTGGTACGAGTCTCGAAGAAGAAGTATCGAGTGAGCTTTCGCGGGCGCGAATCCTGATCACAGGCCTGACCGGCGCCACAGGCGTCGACGTGGCGAGAACGTTCGCCGATCTCAACGTCCGCCTCGTTGTCCATACGACCGAGCTTTCCCCCGAACTCGTCGAGCTTTTCGCCTTCCTGTCGCAGAGCGCCAGCGAGATTCGCCTGCATACGCTTGATATCTCGACCGCGAATACCGCCGCAAGATTTGCGCAGACGTCGGCGCAAGCCTTCGGCGGCCTCGACGCAGCCATCAATATGATGTCGATCTCATCTTCCGAAATCGAAGCCATTCGTGCTGACGGCGATCTCGAGGCCCTCATCGAATCGAAGCTCGCGCCGCTCGCGCAGCTGACCCGCGTCATCGCCAACCGCATGTGCGTCGTGATGACCGAAGGACTGGTTCTGAATGTCCTCAACATGCCCGAGCCACGCGATTCTCGCACGGCGGCCGTCGCCGGCTTCGCGCGAACGGCATTGGCCGCAATGATTTCCCAGGAGGCCCGGTCCTGGGCCGACAAGGGCATTCGTATCAATGGCGTCGGCCCGCGCGCTTTCTTTGATGCCAGTGCGTCCGGCGCCTATCTCGCCAGCGAGCCGGACGTCGCCTCCCTGGCGCTGCATCTTGCGTCGCGCCGCGGCCGTTCGCTCTCGGGTCACGTATTCGACGCCTGCGGGATCGACGACTGAAACTACCGCTCAGCAAGAGATCAAATCCCGAACGGCCCGCTTGATTGCTTTTGCATGCCGAAGCGCCGATAACCGGCGCGCTCTCGGGCGAGAGAGGCGTGAATGGACATCCGGCAGCTGCAATATCTGGTCGCGCTTGCACGCGAAAAGCATTTCACCCGCGCCGCGCATGCCTGCAATGTCACGCAACCGACGCTCTCTGGCCGCATCCGCCAGCTCGAGCTTGAACTCGGCGTGCCGATCGTCGAGCGCGGGCAGCGCTACCAGGGGATGACGCAAGAAGGCGAGCGTGTCCTCAAATGGGCACAGCTCATCCTGAACAACTGGTCGTCCATGCACCAGGAACTGGCGCAGCTCGCGGTCAGCGATTTCGGCCTGACGGGCCGGCTAGCGCTCGGCGCCATCCCATCGGCGCTCCCGATCCTCCCCTACCTGACGCGCGACGTTCAGCGCCTCCATCCCGAGATCAACTTCACGATCATGTCGATGAGCTCCGAGGAAATTCTGCGCGGGCTCGGCGAATATTCGATCGATGCCGGCATTACCTACCTCGACAGCGAGCCGATCCACGGGCTTGCGACGACGCCCCTTTATGTCGAGCGCTACTGCCTGTTCATCCCTGAAAGCCATCCGCTCGCCCACCGCGAAACGGTGACATGGCGTGACGCAGCCGAATTGCCGCTGGGCCTCCTCACAACCAATATGCAGAACCGCCGCATCATCGACCGGGCGTTCGAAGCCGCCGGTTGCCATCCCAAGCCGGCGCTCGAAACCAATTCCGTCATCAACCTCTATTCGAATGTCCGCCTGATGGGCCTGGCCAGTGTGATGCCGCATTACTTGCTGGATCTGCTCGGCAGCGACCCGGGCCTGAAGGCCATATCGCTTGTCGAACCCGAGGTCGCTCATAGCGTCGGGTTGGTCATACAGGATCGTGATCCGGTGGCCCCGCTCGTCAGAGCTTTCCGGGAAGCTGCCAGCGCTTTTTCGGCGAAAGGCATTTCCTGAGGTTCGGCCAAAGGGTTAACCAGTCAGACTGCGCCAAACTATGCCATCTGCCACAGTTGCCGCGGCGCATTATCGATGGCGTCTATGAGGAGATCGACTATATCGATTTGAACGCAGCACCGGAAACACCCATTAGAAATCATGCGGCAAAGTGCGCACTGCGTCATGAATGACCGCCAAGCTACCCGAGGAAACGCCGCAGATGGCGAAAAAAGCCGATAAATCAAACGGCTCAACGACGGACCACACGTCGGCTCCGACCCCTGCCGAGGTCGCTGCCCTGAGCGTCTGTGCCCGTCACGGCAACAAGCCGGATGAGCTTCTAGAGATCTTCCACGAGTTGCAGCATCAGCTTGGCTATGTGCCGGACGCGACGCTGCCCGTCATCGCGAAAGCACTGAACCGGTCGCGCGCCGAGATTTACGGCGTGCTGACGTTCTATCACGACTACAAGCGCCATCCCGTCGGCAAGCACGTCGTCAAGATCTGCCGTGCCGAAGCCTGCCAGTCGATGGGCACGGACGCGCTCTGCGAGCATGCCGAGCGATCCTTGCGAACCAAGCTCGGCGGCACCACCGCTGACGGCGCGATCACCATCGAGCAAGTGTTCTGCCTCGGCAACTGCGCTCTCTCTCCGGCGATCATGATCGGCGAGAGGCTTTACGGCAAAGTCGATCCGAAACGCTTCGACGAGATTATCGGCGGGCTCGAAAAGGAGGCCGCGGAATGATCAAGGTTTTCGTTCCAAGAGACGCGGCCGCGCTGTCCGTCGGCGCCGATGAAGTCGCTGCCGCTATCGCCAACGAAGCGAAAAAGCGCGACGTGGAAATTCAGATTGTCCGCAACGGCTCGCGCGGCATGCTTTTTATTGAGCCGCTTGTCGAAGTCGAAACGTCCAAGGGCCGCGTCGCTTATGGCCCGGTCAGCGTCGGCGACGTCGCCGGTCTCTTCAAAGCAGGCTTTCTCGAAGCCAAGGACCATGCTTTGGGTCACGGCCTGACCGAGGAAATCCCCTATTTCAAGACGCAGGAGCGCCTGACGTTCGCGCGCTGCGGCATCACCGATCCGCTATCGATCGAAGATTATCGCAAGCACGGCGGCTTCGAGGGGCTGTCGAAAGCGCTTCAGATGAAGCCCATCGACATCGTCACCGAAGTGACGACGTCCGGGCTTCGCGGCCGTGGCGGCGCCGGCTTCCCGACCGGCATCAAATGGAAGACGGTTCACGATCTTCCAGGTGGCGAGAAATACGTCGCCTGCAACGCCGACGAGGGCGACAGCGGCACCTTTGCCGACCGCATGCTGATGGAAGGCGATCCCTATTGCCTGATCGAAGGCATGACGATCGCGGCCGTCGCCGGTGGTGCTACAAAGGGCTACATCTACGTCCGTTCCGAATACCCCCACGCCGTTCACGTCCTGCGCGAAGCAATCGAGATCGCGCGCCGGGCCAACTGGCTCGGCGACAATATTCAGGGAACGAAATACGCGTTCGATCTTTTCGTTCGTATGGGCGCCGGTGCTTACATCTGCGGCGAGGAAACCTCGATGCTCGAAAGCATCGAAGGCAAGCGCGGCATCGTGCGCTACAAGCCGCCGATCCCCGCCATCGAGGGCCTGTTCGGCAAGCCGACGATTATCAACAACGTCATGAGCTTCGCCGCGGTGCCGATCATCATCGACAAGGGTGGCGAGTTCTATCGCGACTACGGCGTCGGCCGCTCGCGCGGCACCCTGGCGTTCCAGCTCGCGGGCAACCTCAAGCAGGGCGGTCTCGTCGAAAAAGCCTTCGGCGTCACGACCCGTCAGCTCATCGAAGACTGGGGCGGCGGCACGGCGACGGGCCGTCCGGTCCGCGCGGTCCAGGTCGGCGGCCCACTCGGCGCCTACATTCCGGAATCAAAATTCGACGTCCCGATGGATTACGAAGAATTTGCCAAAGTCGACGCGATGGTCGGCCATGGCGGCCTTGTCGTTTTCGACGACACTGTCGATATGGCTAAACAGGCGCGCTTCGCGATGGAATTCTGCGCCATCGAAAGCTGCGGCAAGTGCACGCCGTGCCGGATCGGCTCGGCCCGCGGTGTCGAGGTGATCGACCGGATCATCGACGACGTCGAGCGCGACAAGAATTTGGCGCTTCTCGAAGAGTTGTGCGTCACCATGGCCGACGGATCTCTGTGCGCGATGGGCGGGTTGACGCCCTTCCCGGTCATGAGCGCGCTGCGCGGTTTTCCGGACGACTTCCACAAACCGTCGCCGAACAAGTTTCTTGCAGATGCCGCAGAGTAGTTTTCCAGAATCAGTCGACCTCAACGAGGACGCACGATGAACCAACATATAAAGCCGATGAGCCTCATCAAAGAGACGGACTACGGCACACCTACCCCCGAGATTCACGAAGCCACCAAGACGGTGACGCTCGAAATCGATGGTCGCGAGATCACCGTTCCCGAGGGCACCTCGATCATGAATGCCGCGATGCAGCTCGGCGTCCAGATCCCGAAATTGTGCGCGACCGACAGCCTCGATCCCTGGGGCTCATGCCGCCTTTGCCTTTGCGAGATCGAAGGCCGCAAGGGCACGCCGGCGTCATGCACCACGCCCGTCGCGCCGGGCATCAAGGTCACGACCCAGAATGAGCGCCTCGCCAAGCTCCGCCGCGGCGTCATGGAACTCTACATTTCCGACCATCCGCTCGACTGCCTCACATGCGGCGCCAACGGCGACTGCGAATTGCAGGATATGGCGGGTGCCGTCGGTCTTCGCGAAGTCCGCTACGGCTACGACGGCGAAAACCACGTTTTCGCAAAGAACCAGGACGGCGCCGAGAACGATCTCTTCAAGATCAAGGACACCTCGAACCCCTACTTCCAGTTTGAGCCATCGAAGTGCATCGTCTGCTCGCGCTGCGTCCGCGCCTGCGAGGAAGTCCAAGGCACCTTCGCGTTGACGATCGACGGGCGCGGCTTCGCCTCTCACGTCTCGGCCGGCATGGACGAAGAATTTCTCGCCTCCGAATGCGTTTCCTGCGGCGCCTGCATTCAGGCTTGCCCGACGGCGACCTTGATCGAGAAGTCCGTCCTCGATCATGGCCAGCCAGAGCATTCGCTCGTCACCACCTGCGCCTATTGCGGCGTCGGCTGCTCGTTCAAGGCCGAGATGCGCGGCGAAGAAGTCGTCCGCATGATGCCTTACAAGGACGGCGGTGCCAACGAAGGCCATTCCTGCGTCAAGGGCCGCTTCGCGTTCGGCTACGCCACGCATAAGGATCGCGTGCTGACGCCGATGATCCGCGAGAAGATTACCGATCCGTGGCAGGCCGTCTCCTGGGACGAAGCCATCGGCTACGCCGCCAAGCGCCTGAAAGAGACGCAGGACAAGTACGGCAAGGATTCGATCGGCGGCATTACCTCCTCGCGCACGACGAACGAGGAAGTCTACGCCGTGCAACGCATGGTTCGCGGTGCATTCCGCACCAACAATATCGACACCTGCGCTCGCGTCTGCCACTCGCCGACCGGCTACGGCCTGAAGCAGACCTTCGGCGAATCCGCCGGAACACAGGATTTCAAAAGCGTCGACAAGGCCGATGTGTTGCTGGTTATCGGAGCCAATCCGACAGACGCCCATCCGGTTTTCGGATCGCGGATGAAAAAGCGGCTGCGCGAAGGCGCCAAGCTCATCGTCATCGACCCGCGCCGGATCGATCTCGTGCGTTCGCCACATATCGAAGCTGCTTATCATCTGTCGCTGCAGCCCTCGACCAACGTCGCGATGCTGAACGCGTTCGGCCACGTGATCGCCACCGAGAACCTGATCGACACCAAGTTCGTCAAGCGTCGCTGCGAACCCGCCGACTTCTATCGTTGGGAAGAATTCATCAAGCGGCCGGAGAATTCTCCGGAAGCGCTGGAAAAAATTACCGGCGTGCCTGCGCAGCAGGTCCGCGAGGCGGCTCGGCTCTACGCCACGGGTGGTAATGGTGCGATCTATTACGGCCTCGGCGTCACCGAGCACAGCCAAGGCTCGACGATGGTCATGGCAATGGCAAACATTGCGATGGCAACGGGGAATATTGGCCGCGAGGGCGTGGGCGTGAACCCGCTCCGCGGGCAGAACAACGTGCAGGGTTCGTGCGACATGGGCTCGTTCCCCCACGAATTGCCCGGCTATCGCCACGTCGGAAATGCCGAGGTACGTGGCATCTTCGAGAAGGAATGGGGCACGAAGCTCGACCCCGATCCGGGCCTTCGCATTCCGAACATGTTCGATGCGGCGGCCGATGGCTCGTTCATGGGTATCTTCATCCAGGGCGAGGATATCGCGCAGTCCGATCCAAACACCCACCACGTCGAGCACGCACTCGAGTCGATGGACATCGTCATCGTCCAGGACCTCTTCCTGAACGAGACGGCGGCCTTCGCGCACGTCTTCCTGCCCGGCACGTCGTTCCTTGAGAAGGACGGCACCTTCACCAACGCCGAGCGACGCATCAATCGCGTTCGCAAGGTGATGCGTGAGAAGCAGGGCATGCCAGAGTGGGAAGTCGTCTCCCGCATCGCGACCGAGATGGGCCACCCGATGCACTACAATTCGGCGGCCGAGATCATGGACGAGATCGCCCGCGTCACCCCGACATTCGAGGGCGTGTCCTTCGATCGGATCGACGAACTCGGCTCGATCCAATGGCCGTGCAACGAAGAACACCCGATCGGCACGCCCGTCATGCACACGGACGAATTCACCCGTGGCAAGGGCCGCTTCATGCTGACGGGCTTCGTACCGACGGCCGAGCGCACCAACCGCAACTTCCCGCTGATCCTGACGACGGGACGTATTCTCTCGCACTACAATGTCGGCGCCCAGACACGACGCACCGAGAACGTCGCTTGGCATCCCGAGGACATCCTCGAGATCCATCAGCACGACGCCGAGGTGCGTGGCATCAAGACCGGCATGAAAGTGTCGATTGCAAGCCGCGTCGGCGCCACCACCTTGACGGCAAAGGTTTCCGACCGCATGCCGCAAGGCGTCGTCTACACCACCTTCCACCACCCGGTGACCGGCGCCAACGTCATCACCACGGAAAACTCCGACTGGGCGACCAACTGCCCCGAATACAAGGTGACGGCCGTGCAGGTGCACGTCTCCAACCACCCGTCGGAGTGGCAAGAGGAATGGCAAGAGCGCGAGTTCGAGAACAAGCGCATCGCCAAGGACAAGAAACTGGAACCGGCTGAGTAAAAAGTCTCCGCCCGGAGTTCGACTGCAATGAATGTCGTGGCCAAAGCCGTATCTCAGCCGAAAGGCGGCGCGGACCTCTGTTCGCGCCCGGCCTCGGGTGAACTGACGACTGCGTCGGGCACGCAGTCGATCACGTGGCAGCTCCCCGAAGAGACGCCCATGGCGCTGCAGATCAACTCCGAGCCCTATACCGTGATGATGGCGACGCCGGCGGATCTCCGCGATTTCGCCGTCGGCTTTCTCGTCGGCGAAGGCATCGTTCCCGATCCAACCAAGATCCAGGGCATCCTGGTCATGCCGGTCGACGGCGGCATGGCGATCGACGTCGCGGTGCCCGAAGACGCCATCGACGCCTCGCGACTGTCACGTCGCACCATCGAGGCGCGGACCGGCTGCGGCCTCTGCGGCGTCGAAGACATCGAATCCGCCGTCCGGCCTTTGCAGCGGCTCGACCGCTCGTGGTCACCGTCGTCGCAAGCTATTCAGCGCGCCGCCCGAAGCCTTAACGATCAGCAACCGATGAACCGCTTTAATCGGTCCGTTCATGGCGCCGCGTGGGTTTCCAAGGATGGCGAAATCCTGCTGGTCCGTGAGGATGTCGGCCGCCACAACGCCCTCGACAAGCTCATCGGCGCCCTCTACGCGAACCGTCTCGACCGCGAAAGCGGCTTCGTGCTGATGACGAGCCGCTGCAGCTTCGAACTCGTACAGAAAACCGTAACGGCGGGCATCGGCGCCCTCGTGACCGTCTCCGCCCCAACCGTGCTCGCCCTCGAACTCGCGACGAATGCCAATCTCTTCCTCGCCGCCCTCGGTCCTGGCGGCCCCGTCGTGTTCAATCGCTGAAAATCATCCAGCCAAATCAGAAATCGGTCCCAAGATGCAAAGCTCCGACCTCATACGCATGGCCAATCAGATTGCCGCCTACTTCAACTCCTACCCGAAGCAGGAAGCGCTCGACGGCATCGCGATGCACATCCACAATTTCTGGGAACCGCGGATGCGCAACGAGTTGAAAGCTTATCTCGATACCGGCGGCAAGGGCCTATCGCCTCTCTTCCTCGAAGCCATGGCGGCTTACTACAAAGGCCCCAAATCACCGGTTAAGCAGGCCGTGATGCAGAATCAAAACAAGGTCGCCCCGAAAGGCGCAATGCCGAGCGTCGCAGACGGCGGCGGCGATGCTGGCTGATGCCGGCGCGTAAGGTGTGATCCGGGCGAGCCGTTCGCCAGACCCGGGACCCGGAAACACTGAGCGCCGGGTTGCGGCTCTTCGCTACGCTCCCAGCCGCAATGACAAAGCTGGAGATTGGCCAGCGTGCGTGATCGCGACGACTAGGGAAAGGCGACGCGAGACGTGTGCCGCCTTTCCCCGTTGCCCACTTATTCCGCTGCCGCCCGGCTCGCCGCGAGCACCTGATCCCTGATCCGCCCCGAAACCTCCGACAGATGATCGAAGCCGAACGTGAACGAGCCGACGCCGGCCGTCGCCGATCTAAGATCGATGATCAGGTTATCCATCTCGGCTTCCGGAATATGCGCCTCGATCACATCCCACCCCGGCCAGCCCGGACGCGCATCGAAGCCGAGGATCTGCCCGCGGCGTTGAGAGATGATGCTGTTGATGCGCGCATTGGATTCCGACGGCACCGCGATCGCGACCGCCATGATGGGTTCAAGCAACACCGGATTGCACTTCGGCATGCCCTCTGACATCGCCAGCCGACCGGCTTGCCGGAACGCCATGTCGGAGGAGTCGACCGAATGGTAGGACCCATCCGTCAGCGTGACGCCAACGTCGACCACCGGAAAACCGAGCGGTCCTTCGCTCAAGTAATCCCGGACGCCGATCTCGACCGAAGGGATGAAGTTCTTCGGAATGACACCGCCGGTAATCTTCTCGTTGAAAGCGACGCCGCTTGAGCGCGGCAACGGCGCGATATCGAGCTTCACGTCGCCGAACTGTCCGTGCCCGCCCGACTGCTTCTTATGCCGTCCACGAACTTCGGTCGCGGAGCGGATGGTCTCTTTGTATCCAATCCGCCGCTTTTCGCGCGTAACGTCGATGCCGTACTTCCGCATCAGCCGTTCGAGCGCCACGCGCAGGTGCATCTCACCCTGACCGTGAAGCAGAATCTGATGCATATTGGCGTTATGCTCGAGCGTCAGCGACGGATCTTCATCGGTAAGCTTCGCCGCCGCCGACGAAAGCTTCACCTCGTCCTTGCGATCCTTGAGCCCGAGACCGATGGCCAAAGCCGGTTGCGCCGGCTTCGGCGCGGCGACCTGCGCCACGGCCGTCTTTCCAACCGCAATCGTCTCACCCGATCGGATGGAATCGAGGCGACCGAGCGCAACCGTTTCGCCGGCGGTGGCCACTCCGCGCTTGCTCGTCTCTTCACCGCGAACCGTGAAAATGCCGGCCACACGTTCTTCTTGTCCGTCAGCGCCAGTGACGGTCGCGCCGTCGGCAATCTCACCGGCAAAGACGCGCGCCAAAGAAAGCTTTCCGCCGGCCTTCGTGTGCACGCTCTTGAACACGTAGGCAGCCGATTTGGCCCCGTCGATCTTCAAGCGTTTCGCAGTATCCTCGACTGTCGGGCATTCATGACGGAGCGCCTTCAGGAGGCGGAGGATGCCGTGCCCATGCTCCGCCGAGCCGATCAGCACCGGACAGATCAGGCCGTCGCGCAGCTCTTTCGTCAAATCGTCGAAGACCCGGTCGTTCGGCGGCGGAATGTCGACGAGCAATTGCTCCAGCAGCTCATCGTCGTAATCGGCGAGCTTTTCGAGCATCTGAAAGCGCGCTTCCTTTTCGCGCGCGGCGACGGCCGAGGGAAGCTCGACAATCTTGCTCGACGCATGTTCGCAGTAGACGTAGGCCCGCTCCGACGCGAGATCGACGAAGCCCGTCGCAATCCCGTTCTCCCAGATCGGGATCTGGCGAAGCACCAGCGGCTTCGCGCTCGCGGGCTGCAAACTCGGAATAATTTCGTGCATCGGAATGGGTGACGTATCGATCTTGTTCAGGAATAGGAGATGCGGCACGCCTGCGTCGCCAAGCTGCTTCAAGATCACCTGCAAAGCGGAAACCCGCTTCGGGTCGGCCTCGCAGACCACGACGGCCATGTCGCACGCAGGCAGCGCGAGAGCGCCTTCATGCGCAAATTCGATGGAGCCTGGACAATCGATAAAAGTGAATTGATCTCCAAGGAACGAAGCATCCGCGACGTTCACGTTGACGCTCATCACGTGGCTGCGCGCCTCCGGCGTATTGTCGCCGATTGTCGACTTTGCAGCGATCGAACCGGCCCTCGGAATGGCCTCCGTTCGCGCCAGTATCGCTTCGAGAAGTGTCGTCTTACCGCTTGCGAAGGGTCCGATGAGCGCGATGCACCGTGCGCTCCGGACCCCTGCTCTGCCGCTTTGAGTGCCGTTTCCGCCTTTTGGGCCATCCGAACGTGTCATGATTGCCTCCGGTTGCGAGGCGCGCGACCTTGCGTGGCCGCACCCCGCACCTCGGAAGAGAGCGGCTTTGAGATGCTCGCTCCAAAGACCCGACGGGACAATGTCCTTTGCCGCACAGTTTCGTGAATTCGATCTATTGCGATGCGGTAGATCTTCTACCGTGGCGCAATTTTATACTGCGCTGCCGAACCTACTTTGCGGCGCATGTATGTCGAACGCCGTTCTAAAGGCAAAAATAACTTGAATAACTTTATTCTTGTCGCAATGTGAACTCCGAAGTGTTTCGCGCGTTCTAGGGGTACTGGCGAGAAATACCGGATGGGCCAGAGGGAAAATGGCTCAGAAACGCGAGGCAGGTTTGATGAGTATCGAATCACTGATGTCCGCAGCAAGTGCTGCCGGTTACGTCATGGCCACCGAAGAACAGCTCCCCGAGACCTTTGGCGCCGAGCCGACGGTGTTCGAGTTTAAATCCCAGCCGGCAACCGCCATCGCCATTTGGCGGCCGGTCGTTCCCGCCGTCGACGGCAAGCCGCTCACAGGCCATATCGCCAACGCCTGGGATTGGTTCACCGAACGCTTCGTCCATCACGGTGCGACGCCGGCCTGACGCCGAAACGAAATCCCGGTCCAGAATTTTTAAGCGCGCGACCTCGTCGCGCGCTTCGTGTTTCTACGAGAGATTTCCGCAGAAGCGCTGAATGCGCGTGCAGGCTTCCTTCAGGGCTTCCGTCGAGGCCGCATAGGAAACACGGAACGACGGAGATCCCTCGAACGCCGCCCCGTGAACAACCGCCACGCCCTCTTCTTCAAGCAACGCCGTGACAAAATCTTCGTCGCTCTTGATGGCGGTGCCGCCCTTGCTCGTCTTGCCTATCGTCGCCCTGATGCTCGGATAGACGTAGAAGGCGCCCTGCGGCTTCGGGCACTGGAT
This sequence comes from uncultured Pseudomonadota bacterium, assembly GCA_963789775.1. Lineage (GTDB taxonomy): Bacteria > Pseudomonadota > Alphaproteobacteria > Rhizobiales > Hyphomicrobiaceae > Hyphomicrobium_B. Next base: position 426,539 of record CAWBLX010000005.1, on the reverse strand, counting down.
ACCCTTCGCCTGGTTGAGCATGCTGACGACGAGATCGCGCCGCTCGACGAAGATCTTGTTGTTCGCGGCAATGAAGTCCTGAGGGCCATTCAAGGCTTCGACGCCCGCCCATTGCACGATCGACGACGGGTTCGACGTCGACTGCGACTGCAGCTTGCGCATCGCGTTGATGAGAATTTCCGGCCCGGCCGCATAACCGAGACGCCAGCCGGTCATGCAGTAGGCCTTCGACAGCCCGTTCATCGTGAGCGTGCGGTCGTAGAGCTTCGGCTCGACCTGCGCCGGCGTCGCGAACTCCAGCCCGTCGTAGAGCAAATGTTCGTACATATCGTCGGTCAGCACCCACACGTCCGGATGGCGCAGCAGAACGTCGGTCAAAACCTTGAGATCGGCCGCCGAATAAGCGGTACCGGTCGGGTTCGACGGAGAATTGAAGAGAAACCACTTCGTCTTTGGCGTAATTGCCTTTTCGAGCGCTTCCGCCTTCAGCTTATAGCCGTCTTCGAGCGTCGTTTCGGCGAACACCGGCTTACCGCCGCCGAGAAGCACGATGTCGGCATAAGAGACCCAGCAGGGTGCCGGGATGACGACCTCGTCGCCCGGATTGAGCGTCGCAAGCAGCGCATTATAGAGCACCTGCTTGCCGCCGGTCCCGACCGAAACCTGGCTCGGCTTATAGTCGAGGCCGTTGTCGCGTTTGAACTTCGCGACGATTGCCGCCTTGAGCTCGGGAATGCCGTCGACGTCGGTGTACTTCGTCTTTCCTTCGTCGAGCGCGCGCTTCGCGGCGTCTTTGATGTTCTGCGGCGTGTCGAAATCAGGCTCGCCGGCAGAAAGGGAGACGATGTCCCGGCCTTGCGCCTTGAGCTGTCGGGCTTTCGTCGAGACGGCGATCGTAGCGGAAGGCTGTATGCGGTTCAGACTGTCGGCGATGAAGCCCATGATGAAAGCGGCCTGTGATCAGAACTGAGATTTCTGTATTTCGCATCGGCGAGATATGCGGCGCGGACCCTAATGGCAATGTTTCCGGGTCGCAAGTCGCCGCTTTGCAAGTCTCTCATCGTCCTGGAGCACACACGCGGATGATGCGCGCACGCCACAAGCCGGGCGTGATATCATTTGAAACACTTTGTTCCCGCCCGCGCCACATTCCGAACCCAAGGCCGCCCAGAAGCGGAGATCAACTTCGCCTTAACGGACATGCCGTTACCAAGTTGATGAAAAGCGGGAGTTATTGAGACGATGCCAGTTCAGACGGGGTCTCCTGCACGAGAACCAGGCCGCGCCAAGCGGCCGAAGTTTCGCAGGCTCATGTTGCGGCCGCTGTTAGACGCGACGATCGCAGGACTTGTTTTCACGCTGGTCAGCTCGACTGTGATTTGCAATCACGCGCGAGCCGGAACGACGATGGCAGCCTTTGCCGGACTGGAACGCTTCGCCAAGCCCTCTGCCGTGCCTGCCGTCGCAGAGCAGGCTCCGCTGCCGATCGTCCAAATCGCAACCGCCAGCTCGCCGGCCGACGCTATCTATCGCCAAACGAGCATAACGGCAGCCTGGAGCCTACTTGGGGTTGCATTTTCGCTCATGGCCGCGCTAAACTTGGCTTTGCTTCGTCACTTGAAGCATGCTTATGCGACGCGGCCCCGCCGTTTCCCACCGCGGAAATAGGGCGGTTGGCCGATGAGGCGAGCCGCGCTATTGAATTGCCGTAATGTCGTTTGTACGTCTGATGACAGCAACCGGATGGTTCGTAGCCGGGTTTGCTGACCTGGGTAGGAATGCTGGAGACCGAAGCATGACGAAGCAGGACGCGGCGCGCCCCTTTTGGCTGGGCTTGACGGCCGGAGCCGCTATCTCAGTTGCTGCTGTGGCGTTGCTTTTCGCGAGCAGCGAGACGGTTCTCCGCTCGAGCTTCCAGACGGCGCTCGATAATCGCACCAGCCTCCCAAGCAAGGAAGTGGCGTCCGCAACGCCGCCGATCTCCGGTTCGGAAGATTACTGGCTGTCGGCCATGCGCGACGGCGCCGCGCCGGTGAACAAGACGATTTCTGTCGGTGATCAGATTTCGCTCGATCTCGGTGGCGTTCACCGCACGCTCGAAGTTGCGACCGTTGCTGACTTCGCACCTCAGATCACCCAGATCGATACCTCCGCTGCGCCGACCCACTTCGTCCTCGTAACGGCACATGACGCGAACGATCCGTCATCGCGGCCAATCCGGTTCGTGATGGAAATTCAGCAGGGTGCCGCACCGGTCGTCGCCTCCGGAAGAAACGGCCGCACGCTTTAGTATTTCAGCGCGGATCGGCAGCGCTTCACGGTCTTACCAGGGCAACTGTTTCTTTTCCTCGTAGAATTCGCCGTTCGGTCCGTCGTGACCGACCATGGCAAGCCAGACGGCCGTCTCCGCGCCCTGCGCCGGTGAGCGGAGCGCGTCGGGGCCTCCCATTTCCGTCCTGACCCAGCCCGGCGAGCACGCGTTGATTTTCACATCCGCCTTCGACGCCGCCGCTTCCGCCGCCGCGATCCGCGTCAGCGCGTTGAGCGCCGCCTTCGAAACACGGTAGGCGGGAAAACCGGCGCCCATGCCGCTCAATTGACCAGCGCGCGAGGACATATTCACGACACGGCCGAACCCGCGCGCAACCATGCCGGGAATGAGCGAGCGCATGGTGGCTGCAGAACCGAGCACGTTGGTTTCCCATGTGCGCCGGAAAACTTCGTCGGTCATGTCGAACAGGCTTGCGTGGAACCCGCCCGGACCGTCGATCAGAATGGCCGCATTGTTCACGAGAATGTCCACCGGACCATGCGTCCGCTCGATGTCGGCGAGGTCCCCCGGAATGGCCCCGGCGTTCGCGACGTCCAGCACAACCGGCGTCACGTCGGCGCTTGCGGTTCTGAATTCCGCGGCCGCCGCCGAAGCTTTTTCGGCGGTCCTGACGCCGGCCAGCACTCGCACGCCGTGCGCGGCAAGCCCACGCGCGATCTCGAACCCGATCCCCCGATTGGCGCCCGTCACGAGCGCCAGTCTGCCGTCACCACGGTCCATCGCGTGCACCTCCCGGCGTCTTGCTTTTCGAGTCCTCGTAAACTCTGCTCTCGGAAACGCACAAAGAAAAACCCCGCCGCGAGCGACGGGGTTTCCCACCTAGACGTTATTCGGCTTCGAACTGCTATTTCTTCTCGTGCTTCATCTCGTGCTTGCAGTGCTCGCGGAACTTCTTGCGTTCCTTGCCGTGCAGGCCTTTCGCATCAGCCTGCTTCGAGCACGCGATCGATTCCGGGGAGCGCGGCTTCTCTGCGGCGATCGCAGCACCGGCGCTCATGACAAAGGTGGCGGCGACGGCTGCAACGATCAGTCTTGTCGTGTTCATTATGGTCTCCGTGTTCCACTTCTAGGGACAGCCCCTGACGGACCGCACCAAGCCCGGCGGTCATGTCAGCCCCCGCTAGCCGGGGCGCATGAAACGCTCCGAGCCAGTCTCCGTTTCGCTATCACGTGGTAAGGCCCCGCCGAACATACGCTTCCGTAAGGAGCCAACCGCCAGCCGCTCGGCGCGTCGCCATTTCGTACTATTGCTCCGGCGTGACACTGTGGCGTCAAAACAGCATTTATGACCGGGGCCGCAATCCCTATATTCCGGACGTGTCACCCCCGGCGAAATCATCAGGTCCAAAAGCCCCCCGCCCTTCCCGCGGCAAATCGGGAAAACCGGCCGCGCCTCCCGTCGAGACGGAAGCGGGCACGCCGGGCTTTGCCGAATCGAGGGGCTATTTCGCGCCCGCCGACTTCTCGGGCAAGACCTCGGCCAACGGGCTTCCGAGCCTTCCGGCGCTCCGCCAGGCGGGCCCGCGCCCGCCGATGGGCGGCGAAAGCCTGACCGATAGCCTCACCGCGCTGCTCACGAAGCCCGCAGAACGCTCCGAGCGCGCCAAGGAGCTTCTGTCCCGTCAGCCGCTGATGGCGACGCATCCGATCGTCTCGGGCGGAATGCCGACATTCGTTCCGCATCGCCCCGAGCGCCCCGAAAAAAGCGAAGGCGGCGTTCGATTCAGAATCTCATCCGAGTTCGAGCCGAAAGGCGACCAGCCCCAAGCCATCAACGAACTCGTCGAAGGCGTGAGCAAGCACGAGCACAATCAGGTGCTGCTCGGCGTGACGGGCTCCGGCAAGACGTTCACAATGGCGCACGTCATCGAGCGGACGCAGCGGCCGGCTCTAATCCTCGCGCCTAACAAGACGCTTGCCGCCCAGCTTTACGGCGAGTTCAAAAGTTTCTTCCCAGATAACGCCGTCGAATACTTCGTCTCGTATTACGACTACTACCAGCCCGAAGCGTATGTGCCTCGCACCGACACCTACATCGAGAAGGAAGCGTCGGTTAACGAACAGATCGACCGCATGCGCCACTCCGCGACGCGCGCGCTGCTCGAGCGCGACGACGTCATCATCGTCGCGTCCGTCTCATGCATCTACGGTATCGGCTCGGTCGAAACCTACACCGCAATGACGTTCACGGTCCGCGCAGGCGAGCAGCTGTCGCGCGATCAGCTCCTGGCCGACCTCGTCGCCCTCCATTTTCGGCGCAACGACCAGAATTTCGTTCGTGGCACCTTTCGCGCCCGCGGCGACACCGTCGAAGTCTTCCCGGCCCATTTGGAGGACCGAGCTTGGCGCTTCTCTATGTTCGGCGACGAGATCGAGAGCATCGTCGAGTTCGATCCGCTGACCGGCGCGAAAACCGACGAGCTGGCGCTCGTGAAGCTTTACGCCAACTCGCACTACGTCACGCCGAAGCCGACCCTTCAGCAGGCGATGAAATCGATCAAGAGTGAGTTGAAGCAGCGTCTCAACGAACTCTACGACTCCGGCAAACTTCTCGAAGCTCAGCGTCTCGAACAGCGCACGACCTTCGATATGGAAATGATGGAGGCGACGGGATCCTGCGCCGGCATCGAAAACTATTCGCGCTATCTGACGGGCCGCAATCCTGGCGATCCGCCGCCGACGCTGTTCGAATACCTGCCCGATAACGCCCTCGTCTTCGCCGACGAAAGTCATGTGACCGTTCCGCAGATCGGCGGCATGTTCCGTGGCGACTTCCGCCGCAAAGCGACGCTCGCCGAATACGGCTTCCGCCTGCCGTCGTGCATGGACAATCGCCCGCTGCGCTTCGAAGAATGGGATGCGATGCGCCCCCAATCGGTGTTCGTCTCGGCGACGCCCTCGAGCTGGGAGCTGGAGCAGACGGGCGGCACCTTCGCCGAGCAGGTCATTCGCCCGACCGGGTTGATCGATCCCGTCGTCGAGATTCGGTCGGCGAAATCGCAGGTCGACGATCTTCTCGACGAGGTTCGCCAAGTCTCGCTCAAGGGCTATCGCACGCTCGTCACGGTGCTGACGAAGCGCATGGCCGAAGACCTGACGGAATACATGCACGAGAACGGCATTCGCGTGCGCTACATGCACTCCGACATCGAAACGTTGGAGCGCATCGAAATCATCCGCGATCTCCGCCTCGGAGCCTTCGACGTGCTGATCGGCATCAACCTTCTGCGCGAAGGCCTCGATATTCCAGAATGCGCGCTCGTCGCCATTCTCGACGCCGACAAGGAAGGCTTCCTGCGTTCCGAGACGTCGCTCGTGCAGACGATCGGCCGCGCCGCGCGCAACGTCGATGGCAAGGTCATTCTCTACGCCGACCAGATGACCGGCTCGATGGATCGCGCCATTGCCGAGACCAACCGCCGTCGCGAGAAGCAGGTCGCGTGGAACGAAGCCAACGGCATCACGCCCGAAAGCATCAAGCGCAACATCCAGGACGTCATGCAGTCGGTCTATGAGCAGGACCACGTGACGGTCGACGCGGGCCTCGCCGACGGCGAGAACGTGCAGGTGCTCGGACATAACCTGCAAGCCGTCATCGCCGAGATGGAACGGCGCATGAAGGAAGCCGCCGCCGATCTCGAATTCGAAACGGCAGCGCGTTTGCGCGACGAAGTTAAGCGGCTCCGCGAAACTGAGCTTGCGATCTCCGACGATCCGCTCGCGCGCCAATCCGAAATCGAGGACAAAGCGGGTAGCTTCAAAGGCGCGCGCAAATACGGCGCCAGCGCAAACCTTCCACGGCAGCCGGCGGCCGGCTCTCCGGAGGAGAGTCGCCGGCAGCAAAATAAAAACTCTCGCGTGACGAACGAGTATGAGCCCGTGCAGCCGACATATGCGCAGTCGACATCACGCGTTAAGAAACCTTCGCTTGATGACATGGGACCGGGCACCGATCGTCCCGTACCCGCGCGCGCGCCGACCGTCGATAGCCGCACAAAAGCCGGCGCGTTCGGCGAAAAAATATCAGGCCCACACAAGCCGACGCTCGACGAGATGGGCCCGCACGCGTCGCTGCCGGTCAAGTCCGGCGAGAAGCCCACGCGCATTACGATCCCGACACAAACGCGCGAATTCAGCGACCCAAATAAAAAGAAAAGCCGCCGCGGCCGCCCCCGCAAAACCGGCAGGCCGGGCCAATAACAGCGTTCTCCGCGCTGCGGGGAACCTCACGCGACACCATCGGTTGTCCCTCAGTTGTACAGCAATCGAGGAACCTCCAATGCCAAAGATCTCGAAAGCGAAAATACTCATTCTCGCGACGGACGGCTTCGAACAATCCGAGCTCGATGTTCCGCGCGAAAAGCTGAAAGCAGTTGCCCAGCTCGTGCATGTCGCTTCGCCAAAGCAGCGCAAGCAAAAAGACTCGATCATCGGTTGGGAGAACCATGACTGGGGCAAGCCCGTCAAAGTCGATGTCGAGCTGAGCGAAGCCTCGACGGCGCTTTACGATGCGATCGTGCTGCCGGGCGGCCAGATGAACCCCGACACGCTTCGCCAAAATCCGGAAGCGATGAAACTGATCAAGGCCTTTCTCGCCGAAGGCAAAGTCGTCGCCGCCATCTGCCACGCACCATGGCTATTGATCGAAGCCAATGCCGTCCGCGGCCGCAAGGCCACGTCCTACATCTCAATCAAAACCGACATGCTCAACGCCGGCGCCAACTGGGTCGACGAACCCGTGGTCGCGGCCGAAGGCATCGTAACGAGCCGCAATCCCGGCGACCTAGAAGCTTTCGTTGCAAAGATCATCGAAGAGATCGAGGAAGGCAAACATGAGCGCGCCGTTCTCGCGGCTTGAAGCTGCTCATTTCCGGAAATCGACCTTCGAATGGCCGCCGCTATAGGCGGCCATTTTTTCTCCGCGTCCGCTTAGCCCGCGAGCGAGCGCGGCGGCTTCCGCGTCGAGGTTTCAATGTTCCGCAAGATCATAAGCAACGTATGGCGGACCGCCTCGTCGACGGTCTCGACAATCTGCCCCGGCTCGGTGAGATTAGCCGGTACCCAGACGAGTTGACGATCGACCATCCGCCAGCTGCCGAAATAGTTGCGACCATTCAGAACCGTCACGCCGGTGCCTGCGAGGCCCTCCCGGACGGAGAACCCGCACAATGTAACTTCCGGAATGTCCGCGAGCTGCTGAAGCAGCTCGCGATCGAGAGTGGCCGACTTCATGGCGCGGTCTCAATTCGAATCGATAAGAACGGCTGTTTTGGCGAATTTAGGCGACGAAGGTTGCGCAAGAGTTGACGCCGAACCCATTTCCTCCATTCGCGGCGGCCCGCGCCGGTCCGGCACATGGCTCTTTTCGGCATAGCCGGATAATTGTCGTTGCAACGACGCCGCGGGAGGGCCGCAGTCAGCAAGAAAGGTTCTCGCGGAGAATGACGGTTCAGAAGCCCGACGCCACTCGGCACCGGACGGCGCCTCATATTCCCATGCCGACGGGCGACCCCGTAATCCGCACGATCGCCATGCCCGCCGACACCAACCCTGCCGGCGATATTTTCGGCGGCTGGATCATGTCGCAGATGGATCTCGCGGCAGGGAATGCCGCAGCCCGGATCAGTCAGGGACGCTGCGCCACCGTCGCTGTCGAGGGCATGACCTTTCACTCACCCGTCAAGGTCGGCGACGAGGTGACGGTCTGGGCGCGTCTTATCAAGCGCGGCCGGTCGTCCATGACGTTCGACGTTCAGGCATGGCGGCGTCCCCGCGATGGCGAAACGCAGTCATGCGTCACGCGCGCCCACTTCACGTTCGTGGCTCTCGACGAAAATGGCCGTCCTCGGCCGGTTCCCGACGCGCGCGACGGCGAGGCCTGGGTCTAGTCCGATGGGAGTGAAAGCCATGAAGCGTTTCTTCACCTATCGGCACCTCGCCGCGACTGTCGTCCTGGTCGCCGGCGTCGCGGCGGCAACTGTCAACCTTCCGTCCGGCATCGAGGCAACGGACGGCGTTCAAGTCGGCTTGCTGGCCCTCGGCATCCCGAACATCCGCGAGCGGAAAGCGTGCGCTCTTTGCGTGCTCACGCGCAAACCCGCCAGCGCCTACGCACCGATCCAGCATTTCCTCGGCGGACCGAAGCGTATCATTCTCATGCGGCACGCCGACAAGACCGAAGATCCGAACGATGAAGATCTCTCGGACGCCGGATGGGACCGTGCGCAACGCCTGGCGAAGTATATCCCGGAGACCTTCGGCAAGCCGGACGTCATCGTCGCGACTGCGGCTTCGAAGCATTCCGACCGGCCGAAAGACACGGTCAAACCGCTCGCCGACGCGCTTGGCGTCAAGATTCAGGACTATTTCAGCAACAAGGAATTCGACGATCTCGTCGACGAGATCTTCAACGATCCCGACTACAAGAACAAAACCGTTGTCATCTGCTGGCATCACAGCAGGCTGCCGGCGATGGCGGCCTTGCTCGGCGCTCCGGCCGGGAGCTATCCCGATCCCTGGCCGGACGACGCCTACAATCTCATTCTCGATCTTCAGTACGATCCGTTCTCGGGCAGCCCGCCGAAAGTGACTCGCGTCACCGAACCGTTTTGATGAACGCGAGGCTACTTCCATTTCGAACGTGCATCGTGACGGCGCGACATTGACTATGACATCGCTCCTGACGTAACGCGGCGCCTTCTTCTGACCAGGGCCAGTGCTTTGACGGCACGGCGAAGCCGCGGGTGAAGTTTTAGGGGGACATCACGTGCTCAATTCTCCGGATACCGGCAGCAGGGTCGGCTGGCTGAGCGCGCTTTGGAGCGGCTGGCTCGGCCGCAAGGAAATTACCGCGACCGACCATCCTGGTGGTGGCCCCGGCCGCATTCTGCTGATGCGCCACGCAGAGAAGACCGGCAAGACCGACGATTTCTATCTGTCGAAAGAGGGCACGATACGCGCCGAGCGCCTCGTCACGTACATTCCCCAGACATTTGGGCGCCCCGATTTCATTTACGCCGCGGCACGATCCAAACGCTCGGTTCGCTCGATCGAAACCGTCAAGCCGCTTGCGGCCGCCCACGGCATCGAAGTGCAGTACCATATCGAGGACAAAGAGTTTGATGCCCTCGTGACCGAGATTTTTTCAAAGTCGGAATATCACGGCAAAACCATCGTTATCTGCTGGCATCACGGAAAGCTCCCGGAAATCGCGGCTCTACTCGGCGGCCAGAGGGGCGCCTACCCCGATCCCTGGCCGCAGGATGTCTTCAATCTGATCCTGGATTTCCGCTATGATCCGAAATCGGACACCGCCCCGATCGTGGCGCAAATCGTCCAGCCGTTCTGAGCGACCTCTGCGCGAAATCGCAATGACGCGCTCGAAAGAGTTTGCAGAAGACAACCTTAGAGTGTCGCCTTGTGGCAACACTTTCGAACGCGAAGCCGTTCTACATCCATATGGCTCGCAAAACAGCAAACATCGGACAATAATGCGCGCCGCTTCGGGGGCCCGCAATCTGGGAAGGAAGATCTTCGTGATGCCCAATCAGAGATTTGCAGCGTCGATGTCGGCGCGGGCTTCAGCCGTCGCAATGGCCTTCGCCGCCTTCACTGCTCCCGCGACAGCCGCATCGGACAATCCGTTCCTAACGCTCGCCGGCACATGGAGCGGGTCGGGCACCGCGCGCTTCGATAACGGCAAGACTGAAAGCCTCCGCTGCCGGGGCTATTATACCAACAATGGCAACCCGCATAATCTCGGGCTCTCGATCCGTTGCGCCAATGCGTCCTCGAAGATCGAGTTGCGCGCCAGCCTCGTCGACACCAACGGCTCGATCACCGGCAGCTGGGAAGAACGCACCTATAATCAGTCGGGCACCGTCACCGGACGCGCGACGGCCAACCGAATGACGCTGGCAATCAGCGGCGGCATCAATGGATCGATGACCGTCGCGATCTCGGGCGGCAGGCATTCCGTCACGGTCGCGACCAGCGGGCCGTCGTTCAAGGGCGTCAACATTTCAATGTCGCGTTAACGGGAATAGGCCAAGCTTCTAAAGGAATGGAGTCCTCGATGCGCGCAAAAATGCTGACCGTTCTTCCTGTCGTTGGGGCGCTCCTCGCGACGGTCGCCACGACCCCGTCGGAAGCCACCGGCATCCATCGCCTGCGATCGCATTACCAGCCCGGCGAAGTCGTTATCGCCCACAGCCGGTTTGGCAACGGCTCGCTGAAGAGCATCGTCAGGCCGGGCCGCTGGGGCTGGCAGGTGCGGCTGCCGGGCGGCTCCTGGACCGATTGCCGGAGAAGCTGCGAAGAAACGCTGCGCGTAAAAACCGTCGATTTCTACGAAGGCAATTCGATCGACGATGGCGGCTACGGCTCGCTTCAACGCGAATGCGGAATCTTCGGCTGCCTCGGCGGCTCCTACGAATTCTCGTTCTGATTGCCGTAAAGGACTGAGAAATCCGCTCAGACCAGAAACGGATTGGTCTGCCGCTCATGCCCGAACTGGCTCGGCGGACCATGCCCGCAGATGAATGCGATGTCGTCGCCAAGCGGCAGCAGCTTAGTCTTGATAGCTGAAATCAGCGCGTCATGGTCGCCGTAGGCGAAATCTGTGCGCCCGATCGATCCTTGGAAGATCACGTCGCCGACAAGCGCAAACCGCTGGCTTGGATTGAAATACACGACGGATCCCGGCGAATGTCCTGGGCAATGGAAAATCTCGAAAGTGTGTCCGGCGACGGTGACTTTTTCCCCCTCGTCGAGCCAGCGATCCGGCGTGACGTTACGGACGCCGGGGACGCCGTACATCTCGCCTTGCTTCTCGAGCGCATCGAGCAGCACCGCATCGTTCTTGTGCGGCCCCTCGATCTTCACGCCCAGACGGTCGCGCAAATCCGCGGCGCCGCCGGCATGATCGATGTGGCCGTGCGTCAGCAGGATCTTCTCGACCGAGATCCCGGTTTCCTCCAGCCCTTTTTCGATTCGATCGAGATCGCCGCCGGGATCGACGACGGCCCCGACTTTCGTCGCTTCATCCCAAATCAGCGTGCAGTTCTGCTCGAAAGGCGTGACTCGCACGATCGCGGCCTTGAGCGGAGATGAAACGTTTGCACTCGCATCGCTCATAAACTTTGCTCCGTGTTGCTGGTGCGGGTTTTATCGCACCTTGCGCCACAGGGCGAAGCGTCCAGTTGGCACGAGACCCAAAAACACGACCCCAAAAACACGACAAGGGCCCTCATGGCCCCTGTGCGCGTGAAAATTCAACCGAGACAGCAAGAGATCAAGCCGCTTCGGAACCCTCATGGCCCGGATCGCGGAGAACATAACCGCGACCCCACACCGTTTCAATGTAGTGTTTGCCGCCGGTTGCTGCTTGCAGCTTCTTCCTGAGCTTGCAGATGAAGACGTCGATGATCTTCAGCTCAGGTTCATCCATCCCGCCGTAGAGATGGTTGAGAAACATCTCTTTCGTCAGCGTCGTGCCCTTGCGCAACGAAAGAAGCTCGAGCATCTGATATTCCTTGCCGGTCAGATGCACACGCTGGTTGTTGACGTCGACGGTCTTGGTATCGAGGTTGACCCGAAGATCGCCGGTCTCGATGATCGATTGCGCGTGCCCTTTCGAACGGCGCACGATCGCCTGAATGCGAGCGACCAACTCGTCCTTATGGAAAGGCTTCGTCATATAGTCGTCGGCGCCGAAGCCGAGGCCGCGAACCTTGTCGTCGATACCCGCTAGACCCGACAATATGAGAATTGGGGTTCCGACCTTCGCGACGCGAAGAGTCTTCAGAACCTCGTAACCACTCATGTCGGGAAGATTCAGATCGAGCAAAATGATGTCGTAATCATAAAGCTTACCAAGATCGACGCCCTCTTCCCCAAGATCCGTCGTATAAACATTAAAACCTTCCGACTGCAGCATAAGTTCTATGCTTTGCGCCGTGGCACTATCATCTTCAATGAGTAGAACCCGCATGACCGTCCCTCTGGTGCCCTATCCGATCCGTGTCCGCGCTATGTCTGCTCTTTGCTCAAAGTGAACGCACTACAGTCGAGCTAAGCGATCGTTAGGAAGTTAGCGACGAGAGGTTAACAAACCCTAATCCGCGTTAGCTATTTCATCATGAAGCCGCAGAGCCGAAAATGTCAGCCCACAGCCGCCGATAATACGGCCTTCGCGTCCTGAGGTCACGCACCGACGGTCATGGGGCAAAGTCTCCCCGTTCGCGCCGATTGTGGCCCGCGATAGTATCGAAATATTAGAACTAGCGCCCCTCTCGACCCGCCAACAGATCCCTCGGCGAAGCCCATCTCCGGGGCGCCCACCCCATTGATTGGCCTCTACAATCGCTTTGCGACCAGCATTCGGCTCGAATCAAGAGCTAACAGAATTCGCGCCATTGCCCTAGACGCATTAGGGCTAAAATCTGCCCCCAAACGAAACGCATCATCAGAAATAGTTACGCGTTGCTTTACCGCAACTTAAGTGCACTATGTTATTCAGAGTATTGAGGGTCCGAGAGGCGCTGTTGCAACGCGGCGTCTCGCAGGATTTAAAGTATTTCATCCCGGCCGCTACGACAGCAGCGCCTTACCACTTGTTTGGCACGGTTTTTGGTTAGCTGGGGTTCGAATGTGTTTGGGGTATCGAACGATGAAGTCACGTGACTTGGCCATGCGCCTGAAGCGTCGCGAAGTTGAAGAGAAGTCCAGAAAGGTTGACGACCTGGAGCGGATTATTCGCGAATTTGATCAAATGGCCTCCGATCTCGAGCGTCAGATCCAGCTCGAAGAGGATCGCACTGGAATTCGCGACAATGGCCACTTCTCCTACTCGACCTTCGCCAAAGCCGCTGCCCAGCGCCGCGACAACCTGAGGCAATCGACGGAAGGGCTTCGCGAAAAGCTTACCGCCGCGGTTCGTGAACGCGACGACACCGTCGAGCAGTTCTCGCGTGCGGCCCAGCAGTCCGCGAACATGGAAGATCCTCGCAACGGCCGCCGCGATCGGCCCCTGGGCTTCACCGCCCTGCGCTGAGCGCAAATATCCGGCATTCGGCTCTCCTTGCAGAGCCGATCCGACCAGAACCCGGTTTTGTTGGCGGCGCCCGAAAGACGCCGCCTTTTTCGTACCAAATTCTGTTGGCTGCGCGATGCAATGTGCTTGTGCCCCCTTGCCCAAACCAGGCTCGGCGGGCACGAGTCTCGACGATATCTGTGCTCGGAACGATGATTCGCTTTTGCTCGCCACTCGGGGGAAAATGTTCGTCCGTCGCCCATCCAGGATGGTCCCGGCGCTGCTCGCCATGGCAGCACTATCGGGTTGCGCGGGCAATGCTCCCCAACTGCAGTCGCCGAGCGTTCAACCGGCTTCCAATACCCTGGCGTCATCCCCCGGAGTTGCATCGTCTCTGGCGAGCAACGGCGAGTTGTCTGGCATACCTGTGCCCGGCGCCGTCGGCTCGGCGACGGACATCTATTCGCACATAGCGCGCGGCGCCATGGCGTGCTGGTTTGCGGTGAACGGGCCGCTCAAGAAGGACTACATCTTCCACGCGACCGCGGACGCGCCGTCACGCGGCGGCAAGGCCGAGATTGTCATTCATCGGCGCGACCCGACCCAGCCCAATCCGCGCGGAATTAAAGCCTACATCGCCGAAATCCAGCCGACCGGCGAAGCGTCTGCGAACATAACGGTCGAAAACCGAAAAATGCCGAACGCTTATGCGGCCGCTATGACGGACGACATTTCTCGCTGGTCGAAAGGCGAGCAAGGCTGCGCCGGCCCTTCGACGGCAGCCGGTTGGGCGCCCGCACCGCTCGAAGCCGTCGCGGATGCGCCAAAGACCGCCAAGAAGGGCAAGAAGGCAAAGCTCAAGGCTGCTCAGGCCAAACCCGCAAAAAAGCCGCAAGCTCAACCTTGAGACGACATTTCACCGAGATACGGATACCCGTCCGGCGGCACGAATGCCGAACCACCGCTTTTGCCTCGCGAGGCCGACAAATCAGTCGCGATAGTCCTGCAACCGCGTTGCGCGCAGACCCGGAAGGCCATGCTTGTCGATAGAACGCTGCCACGACAGGAACTCGTCGACGGTCAACGTATATCGCTCACAAGCCTCCTCGATGCTGAGAAGACCGCCGCGTACAGCGGCAACCACCTCAGCCTTGCGGCGGATGACCCATCGTTTCGTATCCCGCGGGGGAAGATCTGCGACTGTGAGCGGCGACCCATCGGGTCCGATCACATAGCGCCCGCGCGCTCTCATCTGCTGTTCGGTCATGATACTCGATACACACTCTTGACCACGGATTTCGTTATAACCTGTTTGCGATTAAATTAGCACTAAGCCATTGAGTGAAAAAGACTTAAATAGCCGTGCCAATTCCGCCATTGCCTCCACTGAAATAGGGCGCCGTTGAGGCAAACCGTCCCAATGCGAAGCAATCGCTAACCGTGACGTCTTAAGAGCGAAAAACAGGCCAACCCCGGCTTCGGAACGACACACCGCCTTGCCGACCGCCGTTTTGAGAACTATTGATTACCCGCTATTCGCGTTGGCTGTGGGCCCATTCGGGCCTCACTGCGACAATCATCTGAATCTGTTCATCTTTTTGAAGGATAGCGGGATCGGAGTAGCGTTGTAGGGGCCTATTCACCCCTCGCCCGGAAATCCGAACCCCCGTTTGACCCGCATGACTCATTCTGAAACGTCATTCGCCGATAGTGGCACGATCCCCGGCCCCCTTGAGGCCGCCGCGGTCAGAAAGCGCGTGGTCGTCGCGATGTCGGGTGGCGTCGACAGCTCGGTTGCCGCCGCAATCATGAAGGCCGCCGGTCATGATGTCATCGGTGTCACCCTGCAGCTCTACGATCACGGGACAGCGTCAGGCCGTAAAGGCAGCTGCTGCGCCGGCCAGGACATCCACGACGCTCGCCGTGTTGCCGACGCACTCGACATCCCCCACTACGTTCTCGACTACGAGACACGCTTCGCGGCGAAGGTGATCGAAGCATTCGCAGAGAGCTACGTCGCCGGCGAGACTCCCATTCCGTGTGTCACCTGCAACAACGAAATCAAGTTTCGCGATCTCCTCGACACGGCCAAGGACTTGGGTGCCGAGGTCCTCGTAACCGGGCACTACGTGCAGCGGATCGATACCGAGGACGGCCCGGTACTCGCGCGTGCCGTCGATATTGATCGTGATCAGAGTTATTTCCTCTTCGGTATCACGAAAGAGCAGCTCGCCTCGCTGTGGTTCCCCATCGGCGCCATGCCGAAGGCGGAGGTGCGCGAACTGGCGCGGTCGTTCAATTTGCCGGTTGCCGATAAGTCCGACAGCCAGGACATCTGCTTTGTGCCGACCGGGAAGTACACGGACGTTATCGAACGCCTGAAGCCGAGCGCTCTCGATTCCGGCAATATCGTGCACCTCGACGGCCGCATCCTCGGCCGCCACGATGGTATCGTGCACTACACGGTCGGCCAGCGCCGCGGCATCAAAATCCCGGCCGCCGAGCCTCTTTATGTGGTTCGCCTGGACGCCGCCCACAACGAAGTCATCGTGGGCCCGCGCTCGGCATTGACGACGACCGGGCTTATGCTTCGCAATGTCAATTGGCTCGGGGAAAATCCTCTGGAAGACGTCGCCGCCGCCGGCCTCCCCCTTTACGTACGCATGCGATCGTCGCAGAAACTCCGGCCCGCTCTGCTCAAAATCGAACAAAATGGCATGGTCAGAGTTGAACTTGATGACGGCGAGGAAGGTATTGCGACGGGTCAGGCGTGCGTGTTCTATGCCGATGACGGGGCAGAAGGCCGCGTCCTTGGCGGAGGCTGGATCGCCAAAGCGATCAAAGCGAACGCCGCCGAGCCGCGCGTCACGGACAAGACGGTGGCCCAGTTGGGACGCTAGGCACATCGCATGAGAATGTTTGCGGACTGATGGAGATCGGCAGTGAGAGACAACGAGCCTTCGAGCTTCCGCGCCGCGACGGCGCACTCGGAAGCACAGAAAAGGCGTTCCGGAACCAAAGTTCTTCAGCTCGACGAAGGTCAGGTTCGCGATGCCTATCGTCGCTGGGCGCCCGTTTATGATTACACCTTCGGCGCCGTCTCGACCGCTGGCCGCCGCCACGCCGTAGAAATCATCAATGCTGGCTCCGGCCGCGTTCTCGAAGTCGGTGTCGGAACCGGGCTTGCCCTTCCCAACTACCAAAAGCATCTCGATATCGTCGGCATCGATCTCGCGCCTGAGATGCTGGAAAAGGCTCGTGAACGCGTCAAAGCCGAGAGCCTGACAAACATCTCCGGCCTCTACGAGATGGACGCGAGCAATCTCAGCTTTCCGGACAACGCGTTCGATACCACCGTCGCAATGTACGTGATCACCGTTGTGCCCGATCCGCGCAAGGTGATGCTGGAACTCGCCCGCGTAACCAAGCCCGGCGGCGAAGTCATGCTCGTCAACCATTTCAGCCAGGACGAAGGGGTCCGCGGCTGGGTCGAGCGCCAGATGGCGCCGTTTGCCGATCTCGTCGGCTGGCATTCGGTATTCGATGTCTCGCGCGTCATGGTCTGCTCCGACCTGAAACTCATGGATCGTAAGGCGCTGCGCCCGTGGGGCATCTTCACGATGATGCGGTTCCGCAAGGATGCGGGCGCGGCATCGGTGCGTCCCGAGGCGGCGGAATAACACCCGATCCGTATCTGTCGCCGTGTCGGCAATAGGCTTTTCGGAAATGACCGGGACGGCGCGCCGTGTTGACAGGAAGCCGCGGCGCTCCCTATAGACGGTCGCTTGGCGACAGCGCGTCGCCCGACGTGGCGGGATAGCTCAGGTGGTTAGAGCGGCGGTCTCATAATCCGCAGGTCGGCGGTTCAAGTCCGCCTCCCGCTACCAGACCTTTCAGGCAAGACTTTTCCCTCTTTGCTGCGCCCGCGCGACACGGCTTCAACCGTATGTTCTGTGACAGATATTTTGCGCCAAAAGCTCAGCCGAATGTCAGCCCCGGGATAGCTCCAGAGGTTAAAAAGGAGGGGTTTTTAGGCGGGACGCGAGGCTCGAAGAGTGAAGATTTCCTCGTGCCGCTTCTGTGGCGACGATCCTACGTCGCCACACGCGCCAAGGAGACAATATGTCAATTTCACCTGTCGGAAATTCGGATGCTTACGCGCGCTATCGCCAGCAGGCGCTCGATCTGTTGGCTGCGCCGGGCCAATCCGCGACGAAGCCACCCCCGACGACGACTAGTCCCTCTTATGTGACGCCACCCAACTCGACGGATCAGACGTCGTCGAATCTCCTCGCACCAAAGTTCAACGCCGATCTGACCTCACTCAACCCGACGCAACATGGCACCTCACACACGCACGGCGCTCATGGTCATCACCACCACGGTGCCAACGCCGATGCTTCGACGAACGCGACTGATCCTACGAGTGCCGCAAGCGCGTCCGGAACGACAACGAATACCGACCCATTGAGTCAGTCTCTCGAGGAATTCGCAAATCTCCTGAAGACAGCCGCCGGCGTTGCCGCGGTAATCGCCTGATCTCAACAGGCAAGAAGCACATGACCTTGCGCAGCCGCGACGCGTAATCAGTCGAAATCCACCTTGCGGCTGCGCATCTTTTTGACTTTCCCGCGTACCGTCTTTGCTTTGATGCGTTCTTCTCGCGCCCCACGCGACGGCTTGGTTTTTATGCGCAGCTTGGGCCGCACCAGCGCCGCTTCGATCAGCTCGATCAGCCGCGCGCGCGCATCTGCTCTATTCTGTTCCTGGCTCCTGAAGCGATCCGCCTGGATGACGATAACGCCTTCGGTCGTCAGACGCCGGCCGGCGAGCCGTTTCAACCGATCGCGCGCAAAATCCGGAATAGTAGTATTCGCCGCGAGATCGAAGCGCAGCTCGACCGCGGTCGAGACCTTGTTGACATTCTGACCGCCGGGTCCCGAAGCCCTGACGAAGCGCTCCTCAAGTTCCGCTTCGTCAATGTCGAGCGCATTCGTCACGCGCATCTCGGCCTCAACCTCGTTTCAGTGGTGAAAAGAACATCCTGCGATTGAAGAAGGGATCGATCACTTTGACCGCCCGCGTTTTACCCTTCGCCACGCTCGAATTGCCCGCTTCACCGCATTCAAGCCGCTTTTCTAGTTGTTGATAACGCCCATCGCTACCATTGATTGAAAATTGGGTGCGACATACGGTACGCAGGGCGAAATACACCGGAAAAGTACGGAACATGCATCAGCGGACGGTGTTTGTGAACTTGTTCGCACACTGATCACGTTTTTGGGTCCGATGGATTGCGGCCACTCGGTGTCCGCATTCTAACAATACCGTTTACAGACATTTAAGACGCGCGACCTAGCGTGGATTGACTGCACCGATCAACGATAAATCGGCCGTTAAGTGATGGGAATCACATTAC
Organism: uncultured Pseudomonadota bacterium; assembly: GCA_963789775.1. GTDB lineage: Bacteria > Pseudomonadota > Alphaproteobacteria > Rhizobiales > Hyphomicrobiaceae > Hyphomicrobium_B. The sequence goes on along the minus strand of CAWBLX010000005.1, from coordinate 407,756 downwards.
AAGGAACAGCTGAGGGAGCCGCAATGCCAACTGCGACGACAGCAGCAATTTCAACGATCGATGCCCCTGCACACGCAGAGAGGCGGTCATTCGCCTTCCGTCTCGGCGGTGTCGCGATCGCGTCACTCGTCCCCGCAGTATTTTGGTGCGGTGTCATCGGGCTTGTTTCCTTTGCGATCGGAAAGCCGCTGTCGGCTAGCACCGTCGAGTTGGTCGGCGCCGCGATTGCAATTTTTCTGTTGGTGATCTGCGCGCCGCTCATGCTGCGCCGTTCATCTTCCCCGTCCGGCGAAGAGGCGACGCGAGCACGGCAAACACGAGCGCCCAACGTTCCGCCCCGCATCTGAACGATTACGGGTGTCAAATGCCAAGCCGGGGCACCGCTGGGATGGCGTCACCCCGGGAAGTCATGCCAAAGCGCATCGCTCCGGCCGCCCCCAACCTGTCACTCAGCCGCGACCCGTTTCTTGGGCTTCACCAGTTCCATGTAGTCGTTGAGCAGCGTCTCGGTGATCGCGGCAGGTTTGAACGTGTGCTCGCCGATTTCAGACACCGGCGTAACTTCCGCCGCCGTGCCCGTAATGAAGCACTCCGTGAACGTGCTGAGTTCTTCCGGCAGGATCTCTCGCTCGACAACCGTCAGACCGCGTGCTTTCGCGAGGCCAATGACCGTCCGGCGCGTAATGCCGTCGAGGAAGCAATCGGCCTTAGGCGTATGAATGACGCCATCCTTGATGAAGAAGACATTGGCGCCGGTGCATTCCGCAACCAACCCGCGCCAATCGAGCATCAGCGCATCCGAATAGCCCGCGCGCTCCGCACGATGTTTCTCGATCGTGCAGATCATATAAAGGCCCGCCGCCTTGGCCTTCGATGGCGCACACGCTGGGTCGGGACGGCGATAGACCGCATTCGCGACCCGTATGCCTTTCAGGCGTTGCTCCATCGGGAAATAGGAGCCCCAGTCCCACGCGGCGACCGCGAGGTGAATCTTGGCATTCTGAGCAGACACGCCCATCTGCTCGCTCCCCCGCCACGCGACCGGGCGCACATAGCAGTTCGATAGCTTGTTGGCGGCGATGGCATCGCGGCACGCCTGATCGATTTCGGCGACGCTATAGGGAATTGCAAAGTCCAAGATCCGAGCGCTCTCGACCAGCCGCTCCGAATGCTCGGTAAGCTTGAAAATCTCGCCTTCGTAGGCCCGTTCACCCTCGAAAACCGAACTCGCATAGTGCAGCGCATGGGTAAGGACGTGAACTTTCGCGTCGCGCCAGGGGATGAGCACCCCATCCATCCAAATAAATCCATCTCGATCGTCAAAAGGAATACTATCGGCCATGCCAGTCTGATCCTTCCTGGTCTTTATCGTTGGCGAATGCGATGCGCCGGTGTATGTCCCGCGGTCCCCATTTGAGCGGGCTAGACAGACCGAAATCTCCGGAAAAGGGTGTTTCAGTGTGCCGAGCGCAAGAGCGGAAACCTGCGGTGCAAACCAGCATTTTGGCTTGCAACAGAATACAATCGAGGCCAATAAGTCAACATGACTGACATAACGTCAGAAGGCCCGTTGAGCCACCGCCCCGCACAGGGGCACCAGGCCCATGCCGGCGATGAGGGCCGCCGCCTCCCCGGCGCCGATTTGATCGCGTGCATCGAACTCTTCTATTTTGCCTACCGCGATTTCACCTGCGACCCCGATACCATTCTGGAGCAGTACGGCTTCGGCCGCGCCCACCATCGCGTTTTGCATTTCGTACATCGCAATCCGGGGCTGAAAGTCGCGGAATTGCTTGATATTCTAAAGATCACGAAACAGTCGCTGGCGCGCGTCCTGAAGCAGCTCGTGGATGAAGGCTTCATCATTCAGCGCGCCGGAAACGAGGATCGTCGTGAGCGGCGCCTCTACCTATCGGCAAAAGGCACGCGCTTGACCGACAAACTGACACAAATCCAGGCCAAACGGATCGAAGCGGCACTCGCTAAACTCGGTCCCGGCGCTGACACCGTCGCAAAAAACTTTCTCTTCGCGATGATCGCCGAGAAGGACAGAACCTACATCGAAACCCTCATTAGAGGTCAGTGCGGCGGACAGCCGTCGGAAAAGCCCGATTGTAACCAATGAGGCCTTTGATGGCGCAGGAACGTACCGAGCTTCTGGCCGACAATGCCCCGCACATCCTCGTCGTCGACGATGATCAGAAAATCCGGGGATTGCTTGGCCGCTTCCTGTCGAGCAACGGCTTCCGGGTGACCGAAGCCTCCGACGCCGCTTCCGCCCGCGCGTTCATGCGGGGCCTCGCGTTCGATCTCGTGCTTCTCGATGTGATGATGCCGGGCGAGAGCGGCCTCTCGCTCGCCCGAGATCTGAAACTCACGCGGCCGGTGCCGATCTGCATGTTGACCGCACTCGCGGAAGCCGAAGATCGCATTTCGGGCCTTGAAGCTGGCGTCGACGACTACGTCTCGAAACCATTCGATCCTCGCGAGTTGCTGCTACGCCTGCGCAACATCCTTCGTCGCGGCCAGACGCAATCCACGCCACGCGATGAAATCCGAATGGGCGGCTGCATTTTCAACATCACGCGCGGCGAGCTGAAACGCGACGACGAAGCCATCAAGCTCACCGAACGCGAGCGCGATCTTCTGCGCCTCTTCTCTCAGCGCATCGGCGTCGCCGTTCCGCGCCACGAGCTTTCGAGTGACGACAGCACCGGAAGCGAGCGCGCCATCGATGTCCAGATCAATCGCCTGAGGCGCAAGATCGAGGCCGACCCTTCAAACCCGGTTTATCTCCAGACGGTCAGGGGCAAAGGCTACATCCTCTACACGGATTGAGCGCAGCAACGGCACGCTTCCGGACGGGCGCAACACGGATAGTATTTCATGGCGGTTATGCCCGAAACGACCCCGGAGACCGGCAGCTTAAGCGCGCGGTATCGTCGCTTTCGTGAGCATCCCGCCGTTCTCCGCATTCTCGGCCTTGGCTCCGAGATGCTCCCGAAGGGCCTCTACGCCCGCGCCCTTCTCATCATCATTACCCCGATCGTCGTCCTGGAAGGCGTCATTGCGTTCGCATTCATGGAGCGTCATTGGCAGGCCGTGACGCGCAGGCTCTCCGAAGCGACCGCGCGCGACATCGCCGCCGTTATCGAAATCTACGAGGAATTGGCCAAGAAGGACGGGCCGCAGAAGATCATTGATCTGGCGCGCGAGCGCCTGAATCTGACAATGGAGGTCCTGCCCAGCGGCGATCTCCCGCCGCCCGGACCGAAACCTTTTTTCCGCCTGCTTGATCGCGCCCTTTCGAACGAACTGCGCAAGCACGTGCAGTTGCCGTTCTGGATCAACACCGTCGGCGATCAGAACGTCGAGATCCGCGTGAAGCTCAACGACGCTATCCTGCGCTTCGTTGCGACGCGCAGTCAGACGTATGCCTCGAACTCGCATATCTTTTTGCTCTGGATGGTTGGCTCCTCCGTCATTCTGCTGACGGTCGCGATCCTGTTTCTGCGCAATCAGATCAGGCCGATTTTGCGACTTGCCGATGCTGCCGACGCCTTCGGCAAAGGCCGCGGGATCCCGGAAGATTTCCGACCGCGCGGCGCTCGCGAGGTGCGCCAAGCGGCTCTCGCTTTCCTTCAGATGCGCGACCGCATCAAGCAGCACGTCGAACAGCGCACGACGATGCTCGCAGGTGTCAGCCACGATTTGCGGACGGTTCTGACGCGATTCAAACTCGAACTGGCGCTACTCGAAGACACGCCCGAAACCCGCGCCCTTTCGAGCGACGTCGACGAGATGCAGCACATGCTCGAAGACTATCTGGCATTCGCAAAGGGCGACGGCGGCGAGGAAGCCAAGGCGACTAATCTCAAAGAGTTGCTCGAAGAGATCGTCGATGACGCCTCGATCTACGCGTGCTCGATCGAACTCAAGATCCGCAAGAGCAAAGGCAAGGGCGACATCACCCTTCCCCTGAAGCGTCAGGCGCTGAAACGCGCCATCATGAACCTTGTCACCAATGCCGCCCGCTTCGGTGATCGTGTCATCATTCGTGTCGCAACCGAGGGAAGCTGGATCCGCATCGAGGTCGATGACGACGGCCCCGGCATTCCGGAAGACGAGCGCGAGAATGTCTTCCGGCCGTTCTATCGCCTCGATCACGCCCGCAACCAAGACGAAGGCAATAGCGGCCTTGGCCTCGTCATCGCCCGCGACATCGCCAAAAGCCATGGCGGCGATATCGCCTTGGGCGAAAGTTCAATGGGCGGCCTCAGAGCCATTATCTCATTGCCGCAATAGAATTTTCCGCTGCCTGCCGCCTCACGTTGCTAGGCAAACACATCCTTGTGATTTGACTGTAATGTTATGAAGTTACAGTTTTAGCCGCATCGGTTCCGGTACACTTTCCCGTCCGACTACGCCAAAGGTGTCCTCCAAGGCTGCAGTCACCGGTACCGAAAGTTCCGCACGCCGTGGGTCGCCAGCCCATGCGGAACGCCAACATAGGCCGCGAGCCTCGACGGAGACCGAATTCCCAGCCCCGGTCACTGCCCGAGCTCGCGGCCACGTTTCTGTGCCGCAAGAACCGCTTCCCGCATCAGCTCCCTGAGACCGCCGTTCTCGCGCATCAAGACCGCGAGCGCGGCTGCCGTCGTCCCGCCAGGTGATGTCACGTTCTGGCGGAGCGTCGCCGCATCGCTGTCCGACTGATTGAGAAGCTCCCCCGCACCTGAGACTGTTGCGCGCGCCAACTGCTTCGCCGTCGCAGCGTCGAGACCTGCGGCCACGCCCGCGTCTTCGAGGACCTCAGCCAACAGGAAAACATAGGCGGGGCCGGAACCCGATACCGCCGTCACGGCGTCGATGAGGCCCTCATCGGGAACCCACACGACCTCCCCGACCGCACGCAACAGCCCTTCGCAGATCTCCTTCTGCGCCGCCGTTGTATGGGTATTGGCAACGGCGCCCGTAATCCCTCGCCCGATTGCGGCCGGCGTGTTCGGCATCGCCCGGACGACAGCCGTGCCGGGCGGCAAATACCGTTCGAAGCTCGCGAGCGTCTTGCCGGCGGCAATCGACATCACGACGGTATCCGCGCCCGCAGCCTTCGCCAGCGTCGGAAAGACCTCGTCCATCGCCTGCGGCTTGACCGCAACGACGAGGACGGCAGGCGGCGCCGTCCGAGGCTCCAGTCGCGACACGGTTTTGATGCCGTGCTTCTGCGCGAGATCCAGCATCGCTCCCGAAAGATGCGGCTCCTGGACGATCACCCGCGCCGGATCAATCCCACGGTCGAGCCAGCCCGCGAGCAACGCGGCGCCCATTTTGCCCGCACCCGCGAGCACGACGGAACCATTCAATTTCAGAGACATAACCCGGACACCCTGGGGAAGTCGCCGGGCGAAGATGAAAGCCCGGCTTAAGCCTGCCCTTGTGTTTCGAACATCGTCGAAACGAGGGCTTCCCGGCTTTCCTTACCTGCCCACACCACGAACTGGAAGGCTTGATAGTACCGTTCGCATCCTTCGAGCGCCGCTTTCAGCATCGCCTCGCATTGCCGAACCGTGGCGACGGCTCCATTGAGGAGCAGCGCATGACGGAACATCACGAGGCCTTCCTGGGTCCACAGATCGAAGTGGCCGAGCCAGAGCTGCTCGTTGATCTGAGCGATGAGCCGGTACATTTCCGTCAGGCGATTGGGGGGCACCCGGAAATCGAACGCACATGCGAGATGCAGGGCTTCGAGATCGTCGCGCCAGTTGATCGAGATGTGATAGTCGGCCCACGTTCCCGCCACGATGAGGGTCAGCTCTTCGTCGCTCGCACGGTCGCACGGCCAATCGTGACTGTGCGCAAGCTGCTCGATGAGATCGATCGGATTGAGAACGCGGTCAGAACCCTGTTCCGCAACTGCCATTGATATCGTTCTCCAGTCTGCCGCGCGCCGGGATGGCTTCAAGAAAAAGGCGCGAGACAGTTCAAACAATGCGCCGCTTTCCTGCTGCGCCGGACCAAACCAGACGCCCTTGCGAGTCGCAAGCTGACCGGATCGACCGTCAGATCTTGTCCACGATCAAAGTGGCAAAGCGCAGGCCAAACAGGGCCTAAGACCGATCCGGACCTCGATTGCTGGTGAAAAGACATCGAAGCTGTGGATGCCTTCAGACAGTGGAACCGCCCTGCGGCGTGAGCTTCGCTTCGAGCTGAGCAACGCGAGCCGCAAGCGCCTCGTTTTCCTGCCGCGCCTTCTGCGCCATTTCGCGCACAGCCTCGAAATCCTCTCGCGACACGACATTCATGTCGCGAAGGAACTTCTCGGTTTGGGCACGAAAAAGCGCCTCGGTCTCTTTTTTCAGGCCATCGGCCGCGCCGGCGGCGTCCGTCATGAGCTTGGCAAAGTCGTCGAAGAGTCTGTTGGTCGTCTGGGTCATTTGAGATCTCGGATACGGGGTTCGACACAACTATGGCGATTGGTGCTCATGGCTGCAAGCTTGCGACGTTTCAACCGGTTCCACGGCGGCTGCCCGCTTGACATTACGGGGTGGTTCCCAAACAACCCTCCGCGGCCGGGCTTCCCTCCGGGCTCGATCGTAATACGGCCATTTGCGAAACCTCGCTTGGAGCGCCGATGACACCTCTCGCCCTGTTGACATACCCCAACATCGACCCAGTCGCGATCCACCTCGGCCCGGTCTCGGTCAAATGGTATGGCCTCGCCTATATGACGGGACTTTTGCTCGGCTGGTTTTATATTCGCCGGCTGGTGTCGACGCCCCGGCTCTGGGCCGGCAACACTGCGCCGCTAACCTTGGAGCGCATCGACGATCTCCTGCTTTTCATGACGGGTGCCGTCATCGTCGGCGGCCGCCTTGGACAGGTGTTGCTCTACGATCCCGATTTCTACTTCTCCCATCCTGCCGAGATCATCAAGGTCTGGAAGGGCGGGATGAGTTTCCACGGCGCGCTTATCGCCTCCGGCATTTTGATAATCGTCTTCTCTCGCGTCTACAAAGTCTCCGCGCGGTCCGTCATGGACCTTTGCTGTGCCGCCGTACCGTTCGGACTGTTCTTCGGACGCATCGCCAATTTCATCAACTCGGAGCACTGGGGCCGCGTCACCGACGCCTGGGTCGGAATGGTCTTTCCCAACGGCGGCGATAATCCGCGCCATCCGAGCCAGCTCTACGAGGCAGCACTCGAAGGCGTCGTGATGTTCATCATCATCCGCATCGCGACCCACCACTTCCTGACGCTGAAGCGGCCCGGCCTCACGACCGGCATCTGGTTGATCTGGTACGCGATCGCGAGAAGCTTCTCGGAAATCTTCCGCGAGCCCGAAGCTTACAATATCATGAACATCGGACCGTTCACCGCCGGCCAGATGTATTGCGTGCCGATGCTTCTCATTGGGATCTATATGATTTGGTCAGCGCGCCGTAAGGACGTGCCCGGAAAGGCGACGGTGTGATCGATAAAGGCCTGCGTCGCGATACACCGCTCTCCCGGCGGATCAAGGAAAGGATTCGCCGCGACGGGCCAATGGCGGTCGATACCTATATGTCCTGCTGCCTCTGGGACGCGGACTACGGCTACTATCGCCGTCAGCGCGTGTTCGGCGCCTCAGGCGACTTCATCACCGCGGCAGACGTCTCCCAGGTTTTCGGCGAGCTTCTGGGCGTCTGGGCCGGCGTCGTCTGGCAGGGGGTGCTCGGTGCTCCCAATCCGATAACGATCGTCGAATATGGCCCCGGACGCGGCACCATGATGCGCGACGTGCTGCGCGCCGCACGCATCGTTCCCGGCTTTGCCAACGTCGCGCGCGTGCACCTTATCGAAGCGAGCGATGCCTTGGCCGAAGTGCAAGGCGCGACACTCGCCGATTTTCGCAGCTTGCTGAGCTGGGGTCGCGAGCTCGACGAGTTCAATCCTCCAGCCATCATCTTCGCCAACGAGTTTCTCGATTCCTGGCCCGTCGCCCAGTGGATCAAGACGGCGTCCGGATGGCATATCCGCGCCGTGACGGTCGATGCGTCGTCGGGCGAACTGCAATTTGCCGCCGTCGAGGGCGATTGCCCGCGCGAAGCGTTCGAAGCTCTACTCCCCGACGCCCCGCCTGGGACGGTCGTCGAATCCCAGCGCCTCGACCAGCTTGCGGAAGCCTTGAAAGCCCTTGCCGACCGCGGCCCGATCGCATTCCTGATGATCGATTACGGCCACACAACTCCGGCCGGAGGCGACACCCTGCAAGCGGTGAGAGAGCATAAGTACGAGTCTCCCCTAACCTCGCCCGGCGAAGCCGATCTCACGGTGCACGTGAATTTCTACGATCTCGCCTCGACGCTTTACCGCGCCGGTCTTGGTCTCGACGGCCCCGTGACCCAGGCTGAATTTCTAGGCTCGCTTGGCATCATCGAGAGAGCTTCGCGCCTGATGTCCGCCAACCCCGCACGTGCCGCTGAAATCGAGACGGGAGTCGCGCGATTGCTCGCACCGAACGGTATGGGATCTCGGTTCAAGGTCCTTGCGGCCCGCTCTCCAGGGCTGTCATCGCTCCCCGGATTCAGCGCCGCGCGCGTATCAAACCCGGCGCCGGGACCGACGTGACGAAGGCTGCCGAACAATGACACTGAAGCCCGTCGAAGCCAAAAATCTCGCAGCCCTGAGCGGCATCCGCCACGGCTTCTTCACGCGCATCGGTGGAGTCTCAAGCGGTCTTTATGCCAGCCTCAACTGCGGCTGGGGCTCAAACGATGATCCGAACCTCGTCGGCGAGAACCGGCGGCGGGTCGGCGAACACCTCGGCGGCAACAGCGACAGGTCGGGTGGGGGCGTCATCACGCTCTACCAGGAACATGGCACCACGGCGTTGACGGTCGCCGAGCCGCCGTCACGCGACGCTCTTCCCCACGCCGATGCTGTGGTGTCGGTGACGCCCGGCCTCGTCATCGGCGTCCTGACGGCCGATTGCGCACCGATCCTACTGGCTGACACGGAAGCGGGCGTCGTTGCGGCGGCCCACGCCGGTTGGCGCGGCGCAGTGAACGGCGTCATCGTTAGCGCCGTTCGCGAAATGGAGCGTCTCGGCGCCCGGCGCGAGCGGATCTCGGCTGCAATCGGACCGTGTATCAGCCAACGCGCCTACGAGGTCGGTCCCGAATTTGAAGCAACATTTCTCGAACGTGATCCGCGATATGGGGCCTTCTTCGCGCGAAAAGATGAGACGACACGGCCACATTTCGATCTGCCCGGCTTCGTTGCCAAACGTCTCCAAGACGCCGGTGTCGGCAACATCGAGAACTTATCTCCCTGCACCTGTGAGAACGAATCGCTTTTCTTCAGCTACAGGCGTAAAACTCACCTCGGGGAAGCAGATTATGGCCGCCAAATCTCCGCCATCGTCGTGGCTTAACGGCATAATCCACAGCGAAGTCTGGGATGACGTCAACGTTTACACGTTCGATAACAGTTTCGCCGAGCTGCCGTCTGGACGGGCAGTTCCGGGCTGATCTAGAGGGATAAGGGTCAGTTCCGGTAGTTCATTATGGGAGTTCAGGCCGCGGGGGTAGCGTGTTCCGGCCGCCGGGAAGTCGCGGTTGGATAAGGGGGGACGTCGAGTGGCGACCTTAAGAACTACTCGGGCGCGCGAGCGCAGAACACGTCTATGGGCGATCGGGTCGATACTGTTGGCGTCGCTCGTCACGGTTGGGCTCGCCGGCTGCGAGTCGGGCTCGAGCATTTTGGGCGGTGGCAGCTCGCCCTCAGCCCAGACATCTCTCGCGATACCAACGACGACGCCCGGGGCGGCGCAGACCGCAAAACTTCAGATCGCCCCCGTCATCGGTTCTCCTGATAACGTCGCCCGCGATCTGCAATCGCAGCTTGCTTCAGCAATCGGGCGCAACGGCGTGACGGTCGTCACCGCCAACAACGCCACCGGCGAATATGTCGTCCGAGGCTACATCGTCGCCGCGCGCGAGAGGTCGAAGGCCAAGATATCCTACATCTGGGACGTCACCGATCAGAGCGGCAAACGCGTTCACCGGATAACGGGTGAAGAGGTTGTCGCCGGCGCCGGCAAGGATCCGTGGTCGGCCGTTACCGGCCCGGTTGTCGAGAAAATCGCCGATAAGACGTCGAGGCAGATCGTAAGCTGGTTGTCGAGCGCCAGCAGCGTTCCCGTCGCGTCGAACATCAACACGCAGTCCACCAACGTCGCGTCGAACGGCACGCCGTCTCGGTCAGCATCCACCTACCAGACGGCATCGAATACACCGATCGCGCCTACGACCGGCAGCATCACGCCGTCCGGCCCCGTGACAGCCGTCGTGCCGAAGGTAACCGGTGCGCCGGGGGATGGCAGCAGCACGTTGACGTCCGCCATCCAGCGCGAGTTGTCGAAGAACGGCTTGCAGCTCTCCGGAGCGCCCAATGCACAGGCCTATAAAGTCGAAGGCAAGGTCGCGATGGGTGCCAGCAGGGACGGCAAGCAGTCCATCCAGATCGACTGGAACGTGATCGATCCGAGCGGCAAGAAGCTCGGCACGGTGTCGCAGAAGAACGAAGTCCCGACCGGCTCGTTGGACGGCGCTTGGGGCAAGACGGCCGACGCCGCCGCCGCCGCCGCTGCCCAAGGCATTGTCAAGCTGTTACCGCCCAAGAGCATCAATTAAGCAAAAGGCGCCTGGGGTAACCCCTACCGGTATCACTGTGATAGATCCAGGGCTCGGACGGTTGAAACGTCCGGGCCCAATTGCTACAAGCCCGCGACGGTGACGTTTCTGGAGTGCAAATGCCTTTCGATTCCAAGGGTGACTCCCGGAACCCGGACGGCCGAGGGAAGCTGGGCGTGAAAATCGTTGCGGGAAACAGCAATAGGCCCCTTGCCGAAGCGATCTGCTCCTACCTGAAGCTTCCCATGGCTAAGGGCCAGGTGAAGCGCTTCGCGGACATGGAGATCTTCGTCGAGATCCAGGAGAACGTCCGCGGCCAGGACGTCTTCGTCATTCAGTCGACGTCGTTCCCAGCCAACGACAACATGATGGAGCTTCTGATCCTGCTCGACGCGCTGAAGCGCTCGTCGGCGCGCCGGATCACGGCGGTCATTCCCTATTTCGGCTATGCGCGCCAGGATCGAAAACCCGGCCCGCGAACGCCGATTTCCGCGAAGCTCGTCGCCAACCTAATCGAGCGCGCCGGCGCCGACCGCGTCCTGACGCTCGACCTCCACGCCGGCCAGATCCAAGGCTTCTTCGACATTCCGACCGATAACCTCTTCGCCGCCCCTGTCATGACGCGCGACATCGAAGAGAACTTCGGCAACACCGACGACATCGTCATCGTCTCGCCGGACGTCGGCGGCGTGGTTCGCGCCCGCGCGCTGGCCAAGCGCATCACGGCTCCCATCGCCATTTGCGATAAACGCCGCGAACGTCCCGGCGAGAGCGAAGTGATGAACGTCATCGGCGACGTCGACGGCAAGCGCTGCATTCTTATCGATGATATCGTCGATTCCGGTGGCACGCTAGTCAATGCGGCGGAAGCCCTTCTGAAGAACGGCGCAACGGAGGTCTCGGCCTACATCTCCCACGCTGTGCTTTCAGGCGGCGCCGTGAGCCGCATTCAGAACTCGCGCCTGAAATCGCTCGTCATCACGGATTCGATCCTACCGACCGAGGCGGTGAGAGCGGCGCGCAACGTCCGCGTCATCTCGATCGCGCCCCTCATCGGCGAAGCGATCCTGCGCACGAGCCGCGAAGAAAGCGTCTCGAGCCTTTTCTACTGAGTTTCGCTTGTTTCCCGCTCGGGCGGGGGGAGCCAATTGCTGACGCGGCCTAATCGTGGCTCGCCGCGCAATCGCCGCAGCGTCCGCGGATCTCCATCGTCATCGACCGGACCTTGAAATCGTTTTTGCCGGCCCATGTCTGCAGGCTTCTGACCGCGGTCGGGCTGTCGAATTCCTTAACGGTCCCGCAGGCGTCGCAGATAGCGAAAACCGCCTTGCCGACATGATGCGGGTGATCACAGGCGACGAAAGCGTTAAGGCTTTCAAGACGGTGGGCAAGACCGTCGTCGATCAGGCGCTGCAAGGCGCGATAGACGGTCGGCGGCGCGCTGACCCCCTTACCCCGGACCTGCTCGATCAATTCGTAGGCGCTGACCGGCCGCCCGACGCCCCTGAGTGCCTCGACAATAATCTTGTCCTGATCCGCCGCGTTGCGACGCTTGGTTGGCTTTTTGGTCATCACTTCGGGCATCTCCGCGACCCACGGTTGCGGGCCATTACGTCGTGTTCCAATCAATCGAATACTAATATGCTGATTTTCTCGGCAACTTTCCAGTACGACCCAAGTATTGTTGGCCTAAACCCGGCCTTTCACAGCCGTTGCGTGTCCCGTCAACCCCGGGTATACACGCGCCATCTCAAGAAGATATTCCTGAGACGCCGCCCGGCACCCTTGGAGGCCGGCAAGCGGCTTTTGGCTCTTCTGATAGGCAGTCGAGCCTTTAACACTCGGAGACGATGCCATGTCTGAGCTCATTACGCTCAAGGCGACGGCGCGCCCGCGTGCCGGCAAGGGGGCCGCACGCCAAGCTCGCCGCGAAGGAAATGTGCCTGCCGTCATTTACGGTAACCAGGAAACCCCTGAAACGATCAGCCTCGAATACAACGAGCTCTGGAAGCAGGTCCTCCGCGGCCACTTCACCTCGACCGCGATCGAACTCGACGTCGAAGGCAAGAAGCACATCGTGCTCGCCCGCGACGTGCAGGTCGACCCCGTCCGCGATACGCCGCTTCATGTCGATTTCCAACGCGTCGGCAAGGATGGCGAAATCCGCGTTTCGATCCCGATGCACTTCATCAACGAAACGTTGTCTCCGGGTCTGAAGCGCGGCGGCGTCCTCAACATCGTGCGCCACGAGGTTGAGGTGTATTGCCCTTACGATAAGATCCCGCGCTTCTTCGACATCAACCTGGAAGGCATGGAGATCGGCCGCTCGATTCACATCTCAGCCGTCGAGATGCCGGAAGGCATTACGCCCGTCATCAAGAACCGCGACTTCACGGTCGCGACGATCGCCGGCGCTCTGAAGGGCGACGACGAGGCCGCTGCTGCCACGACCGAAGCTGGCGCTGCACCCGCAGCCGATGCGAAGGGCGCGGCTCCCGCTGCTGGCGCAAAGGCTGCTCCGGCTGCAGCCGCCAAGGCTGCGCCTGCGGCCAAGGCTGCACCCGCAGCCAAAGCTGGCGGAAAGAAGTAACGAAACAACGGCCCGGCGCGAGAGCTTCCTCGCGCCGGTCTCCGCTCCGGGTCGCGCGCCCGCCCTAACATATTCCCGCGCCCTCCCGCCGGCTCGCCGAGGGCGAGTCGCCAGGAGCAATTAAAATACCGCACCTTGCGGCCGGCTCCCCGGAGGGGAGTCGGAAGGGGCAATCAAAATGAAGCTCTTTGTCGGCCTTGGTAATCCAGGCGAGAAGTATCGCGCCAATCGCCACAACATCGGCTTCATGGCTGTCGACCGCATCGCCGAGCGCCACGGCTTTGGCTCCTGGCGAAAGAAGTTTCAGGGCCTCATTTCCGAAGGCACCATCGGCGGCGAACGCGTCACGCTGCTGAAACCCGAAACCTACATGAACGAGAGCGGCCGCGCCGTCGGAGAAGCCCAGCGCTTTCTCAAGATCCCGCTGTCCGACATCTACGTCTTCCACGACGAGTTGGACCTCGCCCCCGGCAAGGTGAAGGTCAAAACCGGCGGCGGCAACGCCGGACACAATGGCTTGCGCTCCATCACGGCGCATATCGAAAACGACTATAAACGCGTACGCCTCGGCATCGGCCACCCGGGTTCCAAGGATGCCGTCGTCTATTACGTCTTGAACGATTTCGCGAAATCGGAGCGCGAATGGCTTGGGGCGCTGCTCGACGCGGTAGCCGACGCCGCGCCATACCTCGCAAAAGGCGACGACGCGCGCTTCCTAAGCGACGTCGCACGTTTTACCATCGAAGAGCCCGAAGCGCCGCCGTCACGGAAGACTGAACGCGCAACTCAAGAAACCCCGCGCCCGCCGAAGGCATCGGGGCCACACCCAGCCGGTGAACGCGCATCCAAACGCCAATCCGCACTCGCCGAGAACTTGAAAAAATGGCTGGGCGCGCGAAAATTGGGCGACGGCAACGACTAGCATTTTTGCGTTCGTGACGGATGGGATCGGTGGGAATGTCCGAGTATCAGGAATACGAGCGCTCAGACGCAGCTCCCCGTTCCCTTTTCGACATCATCGCCGGCGCGCTCATTTTGCTGTTCACCGTCGGTGTCTTCGCGAGCGTCGCATGGGACGCCTACCTCTCGAACGGCGCCGACAAGACCGGCGTCCGGCGCATTCTCGTCAAGCGCTGGAACGACCGCACGCTGGTGTTTCCGATCGAAGGCATGGATCGCGCCGGCCGTCACGCCTTGTTCGACGTTGTCGTCCTGACGAAGGACTACGGCTGGGTCCGCGGCTCGACGACCGAACTCGAAAAGGATGATCGCCGACTGTCTCCGGACGAGATCGAAAGCGAAGTCCTGGCGCCGCAGCTTCGCGCGGGCCTTGGCTCTGCGCGTGGCCTGATTGCCGTCGGCCTCGCAAGCCAGGAAGGCGATGTTGCACGCGAAGAGCAGCGCGGCGGCTTGCGGGCGATCCGCACCGCACAATGGATCCAGGACGCGCTCGGCAAGCGCATTCCGATGTGGACTTTGAACCTCGGCCGCTACGTCGATCCGTGCGTGGACTGCGAAAACTCCGACACGAGCTGGCAACGCCCGTTTATTGTCATCGCGGTCCGCCAGGCCGACGACGGCACGCATATTTCGGAAGCGCTGGCCGACGCCATGTCCGGAACCACGAACCTCCCCGCCCCATCGCGTTATTCGGCGTTTGCCTTCACGAAATTCCAGCGGTGAGCCATACGGCCGCAGATCACGCCGATAAGGCTTCACATTGAGCCCCCGGTCGCTTACCCACGGGCCAACAACCAAAACGGATATTCCCCAACCATGGGCTTTAAATGCGGTATCGTCGGCTTGCCGAACGTCGGTAAGTCGACCCTCTTCAATGCGCTGACGCAAACGGCGCAGGCCGAGGCGGCCAACTATCCTTTCTGTACGATCGAACCGAACGTCGGCGAGGTCGCGGTTCCCGACCCTCGCCTCGAAACGCTCGCAAAGATCGCCGGCAGTAAGGAAATCATCCCGACGCGGCTGACATTCGTCGATATCGCCGGCCTCGTCCGCGGCGCCTCGAAAGGCGAAGGGCTCGGCAACAAGTTTCTCTCCCACATCCGCGAAGTCGACGCCGTCGCCTATGTGCTGCGTTGCTTCGTCGACGAGGACGTCACCCACGTCGAGAACCGCATCGATCCGCTGGCCGACGCCGACGTCGTCGAAACCGAACTGATGCTCGCCGATCTTGAAAGCCTCGAGAAGCGCATCTCGCAGATCGAGAAGAAGGCCAAAACGGGCGACAAGGAAGCCAAGGCGCAGTACGCCGTGATGGAAAAGCCGCTGCTCCTGCTCCGCGAAGGCAAGCCCGCGCGCCACGCCAAGATGACGCCAGAAGAAATGCCGGCCTTCCGCGCGCTGCAGCTCTTGACCTCGAAGCCTGTCGTCTACGTCTGCAACGTCGAGGAAGGTGCCGCGGCGCACGGCAACGACTATTCGAAACAGGTCGAAGAACGCGCCAAGGCCGAAGGCGCCGCCGTCGTCATCATTTCGGCGAAAATCGAAAGCGAGTTTTCAGGTCTCGCAACCGAAGATCGCGACGCATTCCTGGCGGAAATGGGTCTCGAGGAACCCGGCCTCAACCGTCTGATCAGAGCCGGTTACGGCCTGCTCGATCTCGTGACGTACTTCACGGTCGGGCCGAAAGAAGCCCGCGCCTGGACGATCACACGCGGCACCAAAGGTCCGCAGGCCGCCGGCGTCATCCATACCGATTTCGAAAAAGGCTTCATCCGCGCCGAAACCATCGCATTCAATGATTATGTCGCCGGAAACGGCGAAACAGGTGCTAAAGAAGCCGGAAAAATGCGTCTCGAAGGCAAGGAGTACGTCGTCCAGGATGGCGACGTCATGCACTTCCGTTTCGCAAACTAAGGACGAGCGAATATGTCCGATCAACTACCCGACCGCCTCTGCAATGACCCCAAGAGCCCGTTCTTCGATGAGGAGCTTCTGAAGCGTGACGTCGGCATCCGCTTCAACGGCGTCGAGAAAACGAACGTCGAGGAATACTGCGTCAGCGAAGGCTGGATTCGCGTCGCCGCCGGCAACGCCAAGGACCGCTTGGGCCGCCCGATGACGCTCAAGCTCAAAGGCAAGGTCGAGCCGTATTTCAAATCGACCGAATAAATCGGGAGCAAATCACTGCCA
Source organism: uncultured Pseudomonadota bacterium (assembly GCA_963789775.1). Classification (GTDB taxonomy): domain Bacteria; phylum Pseudomonadota; class Alphaproteobacteria; order Rhizobiales; family Hyphomicrobiaceae; genus Hyphomicrobium_B. Next base: position 391,340 of record CAWBLX010000005.1, on the reverse strand, counting down.
ACATACCGTCATACCGGCGCGGGCCGGCACCCAGCCAACGATCGATAGATCCGGTGCGCAAATTTGCTTGGATCCAGCCTACGCCGGGATGACGACTTGAAGGTTAGCTTCCCCGCCGCTTGCGTGTCACCGCCGCTTTGCGGGCCGACGCGCTACGAGCCGCCGCCGGTCGCGAGGCAGACGCCTTGCCGCCGATCCGGCCGCCGCGCTTTGAAGCCGCGCGGGTTTCTTTCTTGCCGCGACCCGAACCGCTTTTCTTGCCGCCGCCACTCTCTTTATTGACGGTTGCCCACGCGCGCCGCTCGGCTTCGCTCTTGCGGACGCCTCGCTTCTCGTAGCCTTCTTCGATGTGTTCGGCCTTGCGCTTCTGCTTGCTCGTGTAGCTCGATTTGTCACCACGGGGCATGTTTGCTCCTCCTGAAGAGTCTAATGAGCGTTGCCCGGCAAACGCACCAGCACTTCGGAAGTTGCACGAGCCCGCGAGCGCCTTAGGCCCCGGGCGAAATCTCATCCAATCCCGTTATCCCGGCGAAGGCCGGGATCCAGTCAAGCGTACCAGCATACAAAAGGACAACCGCCTGATCGCGATGCCCGGGACAACGAGAAGACGGACAACAAAAAAGGCTCCGCGCGTGCAGGGCCTTTCTCTTTACAATTGAAACAACGCGAGATTACTCGGCAGCTTCTGCGCCTCGCGGCATCTTCTGCTGCTGTGCTGTCTCGGACGCCTTTTCGCGCGTCATGTGGTCGAGCGCCGTGCGCACGCCCGCCTCATAATCCGGATGCACCTTCTTGAAGTGCCCGAGCTGCCGCTCGATGATGAAATCCGGGATACCCCACATCGCCTCGGCGACGTTGCTGAACAGGCGCGCCTTCTGCTCCTTGTTGAACAGATTGAAGAGTGCGGTGACCTGACGATAGTCGTCGTTGCCGTCGCGATGGTTGTAGCGTTCCGCATCGCCCGAAATAGCCAGCGGCGGTTCCGCGACCGATTTGTCCTCGACAGCGCCGTGGAACGAGTTCGGCTCGTAATAGGCGTCCACGTTGCCCGTCTCCTGCGGGAAGAACCGCATCGGACCGTCCTTGTGGTAGTTATGGACGGGGCACCGAGCAGCGTTCACCGGCAGATGCTCGTAGTGCGTTCCGAGGCGATAGCGATGCGCATCGGCATAGGAGAAGATCCGAGCTTGCAGCATCTTGTCGGGCGAGAAGCTGATCCCGGGCACGATGTTCGACGGCGAGAAGGCCGCCTGCTCGATCTCGGCGAAATAGTTCTCTGGATTGCGATTGAGTTCGAGCACGCCGACATCGATCGGCGGATAATCGGCATGCGGCCAAACTTTGGTAAGATCGAACGGATTGTACCAATGCTTGCCGACATCGGCCTCCGGCATGATCTGCACCTGCATTTTCCACTTCGGAAAATCGCCGGTCTCGACCGCTGTAAAGAGATCTTCCTGCGTTGATTTACGCGTGCGCCCGACGATTTCGGTCGCTTCACCGTTGGTCCAGTGCTTGTGGCCTTGCACTGTCTTGAAGTGGAATTTAACCCAGAACCGCTCATTCTTGGCATTGATGAGTGAGTAGGTGTGCGAGCCGTAGCCATTCATATTGCGGACCGAAACGGGGAGGCCCCGGTCGGACATCAGGATCGTGACCTGATGCAAGCTCTCCGGCGAAAGCGACCAGAAATCCCACATCGCCGCTGGCGAACGCATGTTCGTCTTCGGGTGGCGCTTCTGGGTATGGATGAAGTCCGGAAACTTCATCGGATCGCGAACAAAGAAGACCGGCGTATTGTTGCCGACGAGATCCCAGTTGCCCTCGCTGGTGTAGAATTTCAGCGCGAAACCGCGAACATCGCGCTCCGCATCGGCGGCGCCGAGTTCTCCTGCAACCGTCGAGAACCGCGCAAGCATTTCGGTCTTCGCGCCGGGCTGCAGCGCCGCGGCCTTCGTGTACTTTGAAATGTCGCCCGTGATCGTCAACGTGCCGAAAGCGCCCCAGCCCTTGGCGTGGACAGTGCGCTCGGGGATGCGCTCACGGTTCTGGTGCGCGAGCTTCTCGATGAGCTGGTAGTCTTGCATCAGCAAAGGACCGCGCGGCCCCGCTGAAAGTGAATTCTGGTTGTCGGCAACGGGGGCGCCGGCGGTTGTCGTGAGTTTCGTCGAATCGGTCATCGTGAACGTCCTTCCTGGAGGAAACCTTCAAGACCTAAGATCAGAAAAACTTAGCATTCCAATCTTTTTTTCAGGAAAATCTTATAAGGCAATCTTATCGTGCCAACCTCCCGTTATGGGTCGGGTCAGTCTTTCCTATTGGCGTTCCGATTGAGCTCTGCATTTCTGCCATAGGCTTTAAATCGTTCGGCAATTCTGGCCATCTCGTCATCGTCGAGAACGTGAGCGTCACCGAGAACAAGTAGTTTGTAATACTGTTCCGACAAGACTTCCACTTCAAGGGCAAGCTCAAGCGCGTGCGCGAGCGACGTCCCGCAGGCGATTTGGCCGTGATTGGCCATAAGGCAGGCGTCTCGGTCGCGAAGCCCCCCGGCAACGTGCTGCGCAAGCTCTTCCGTGCCGAATGTCGCGTAGGGCATGCAGGGAATGTCTTTGCCGCCTGCAACGCCGACCATGTAATGAAACGCCGGAATGGATTTATGCGCGCACGCGAGCACCGTGGCATGCATCGAGTGCATATGAACGACTGCGCTCCGGTCGGGCCGCGCCCGGTAGGCCGCCAGATGAAACTGCCATTCGCTTGAAGGTTTGTGCTGCCCTTCGGGCACCCGTCCGTCGCCCCCGACGAAGACGATATCGTCAGGTTCCGTGTCCTCGTATCGTTTTCCGGTCGGCGTGATGAGCATGCCGTCCTTGAAACGGCACGACACGTTGCCTGAGCGCCCCGGAGACAATCCCGAGCGGCTCATCGCCAGGGCCGTCGCGATGACCTCTTTTCTCAGAGCTTTTTCGCTTGGCTGTTTCACGCCATTCACGCCGCCGCGCTCGTCTTCTCGGGATAGAGCGACAGCAGCCCCTCGCGCGATGCCGCGCAAATGCCGCGCTCGGTGATCAAGCCCGTGACGAGCCGCGCAGGCGTCACGTCGAACGCCGGATTGCGCGCATGCGTGCCGTCCGCCGAGATCAGGACGGATGCGACGTCGCCATCGGGCAATCGCCCCTGCACGCGAAGAACTTCATCCTCGCTGCGCTCCTCGATAGGGATATCGCCGCCCTTTTCCGTTCGCCAGTCAATCGTTGAAAAAGGAAGCGCCACGTAAAACGGCACGCGCGTATCGTACGCGGCGAGCGCTTTGAGATATGTACCGATCTTGTTCGCTACGTCACCGTTGGCCGTGACGCGATCCGTTCCGACGATCACGAGATCGACGTCGCCCCGCTGCATGAAATGCCCGCCCGCATTGTCGGCGATCAGACTGTGCGGAACGCCGTGCTGCAGAAGCTCGAATGCCGTGAGCGCCGCCCCCTGATTGCGCGGCCGCGTTTCATCCACCCAGACATGGACCGGAATGCCGGCGTCGTGAGCCTGGTAGATCGTCGATGTCGCCGTTCCCCAGTCGACACACGCGAGCCAGCCGGCGTTGCAGTGCGTGAGCACGTTGACCGGACGCCCGCCTTTCTTCAGCGCGATCTCTTTGATCAGCGAGAGCCCATTGACGCCGATCCGCCGGCACGTCTCGATGTCTTCCTCCGCAAGTTCGGCGGCGCGCGCGTAGGCAGCCGCGGCCCGGACACCCGGAGCGAGAGGGCTGAGCGTGCCGCGAAGGTCCTCCAGCGCCCAGCGCAGATTGACCGCGGTCGGCCGTTGTTCTCCGAGAAATGTCACCGCCCGTTCGAGGTTGGCGTCCGAAGCGTCCGTCCGCATCGCCAGCGCGACGCCATAAGCAGCGGCAACCCCGATGAGCGGCGCCCCCCGCACTTGCATCGACTTGATCGCCCGCGCCGCGTCCTCCACCGTCCTGAGCGCCAACCGCACCAGCCTGTGCGGCAACAGCGTCTGATCGATGATGCCCACCGACCAACCGTCACTTTCGAGCCAGATCGTGCGCGAGGGTACTCCATCAAGCTTCATAATGTGCCTCCGCGGATGACTTGGAGAAATGAATGATCTCGGCCGCAGCCTCGGCCGGTCGCGTCTGCAGCAACATGTGGGCGCCGGGCAGGACGATCATCCGCGCCCTGCCTTTTTCGCAGACTGCCTGCTGAATGGGCGACTTGCGAACCAGCCAGTCGCCACGACCATGCAGAACGAGGACGGGACAGGCAAGCCTTGAGAAGTCGGCACGCACATCGACGTCGGCAACAGCGCGCAGTCGCGCCGACCGAACGGGGCGTGACAGGTTACGGACAATGTCGTCCACCTTCTCCACGAGTTCCGGATCGCCGTAAGGTCCCATCAGAATAGCATCCCTGATCTTGGATGGCGTCGTCGTCGGATCGACACGCGCCGCCCGGCGAATGATACACGCCGGCCAGGGATTTTTGACGAAGGTTGCGGCAAGCACGATACCCTTGACCTGTCGCCGAAGCCGCGCCGCAACGAGAACGGCAACCGGTCCTGAGAAAGATTTTCCCAGAAGAATCACATCTCTGCCGCCGATCTCTTTGCGCACGAGTTCGACATAGCCCGCGTATCCAAGCTGCGGATCTTGCGGATAGCGGACTATTCTGACGGCAAGCTCCGGAGCAAGCCGCGCCGCCAGGCGATCGAAAAGATCTCCGGTCCCATCGAGACCCGGCAGCAGAACAATTTCCGGTACGCGGTTCGCCATGGTCAACAGCTGACCGGGCCGGACAAAGGAATGTGCAGCGAGGTATCGAGACCGCAAGCGGCGCACTTCAGCGCATACCATTCCGAATAGGGCCGCGCTGACCTGTCGATGATCTCGACGCCCGGAGCTTGGCAGACGGGGCAATTCTGGACCGTGCTGGGATCGGCGCGCCAGATGGCGATACGATTGAGCGCTTCAGACAAATGTTCGCTTGGCAGGTCCACGGTTGACCTCTAATGCCCGCCGAATGCGACGAGCGCGTGACTGCGAACGTCGAGTTCATCCAGACGCTTCATGCCGCCGAGATCCGGCAGATCGACGATGAAGGTCGCGCCGATCACGTCTCCGCCGGTACGGCGAATGAGCTTCACTGCAGCCTCGGCGGTCCCGCCGGTGGCGATCAGATCGTCGACGACGAGCACCCGGCATCCCTTCACGATCGCGTCCTCATGAACCTCGATCACATCGACTCCATATTCGAGCGTGTACGACTGCCCGATCGTCTTCCAGGGTAGCTTGCCCTTCTTTCTGATCGGAACAAAGCCACATTCCAGGCGGTCGGCGATGGCACCGCCCAAAATGAAGCCGCGCGCTTCGATCCCGGCAACCACGTCTATTTTCTTGTCCTCGAACGGCTTCGCCATGCCTTTGATCGCTTTTTTGAGCCCTTTGGGATCGGAGAGAAGCGTTGTGATATCGCGAAACATGATTCCGGGTTTGGGGTAGTCGGGGATCGTACGAATAAGGTCTGCCAGGCCATCGAGGTTCTTCACGTGCTGCACTCCGGTCAAATTGACGGCGCAAAATAGCAATATCTCTGCGCTCTAGGTAGATTTAGAGCCACGCTATAGTGCTGAATTATTTAGCACTGGCAAAAGATTCATTGCGTGAGGGATATTGTGATGGCAGCCCAAGGCCCATCAGCGATGGCCGGACCCGACTTCGATCCGCTCTTGGACGACACGGAAGACCTGCCAAGAACCTTTAGACGCGAGAAGGAAGCGCGGGCGCGCGAGGCTCGTGAACGCGCCGCCCAGGAACGCGCCGCCAATCCGACACTGCCGATGGGTCCCGACGATCGTCCAAGGCCCGAACCCCAGATCTATGCCGCGCCCGACGTCAGCCCCAGCCTCGCCGACCGCCCCGTTCCCGCTTCGGTTCGAAGCATCGACATGCCGTTCCCTGATCTCGTCATGTTCTTCCTGAAGGCCGTCCTCGCGAGCATCCCCGCCCTCATCCTGCTCGGCGCCGTGTTGTGGATGCTCGGCACGGTCTTGGAACTGGCCTTCCCGTGGCTGATCAAAATGAAAATCCTAATCAGCTTCCCGAACTGAGGCCCGTAACATCATCCCCGCGGAGGCGGGGATCCGTCCAAACGCCGGTAATGTCGCTCAAGTCTAACCTGGACAGATCCCGGCCTTCGCCGGGATGACGACGTTATAGAGAACCCCACATCCCAGAGTCACACCGGCGAAGATTCTCGCTCGCGTCTACCCCAGAACCCGCCCCGCAACCGCGTCGAGCTTCTTCAGAAGCTCAGGATCGCGGGCTTCGGCCGGCGTGATGATCGCCACGTCCAGAGATCTGTCGGAACCGATCGGGCAAGGCGGATGCTCGCGCGGGAAATCGCGCGCGAGATGCGCAACGAGCCGTTGCGCCTTTTCCGTATTGTCGTGCATCACTTCGATGATGGCCGCAACATCGACGTCGCCGTGGTCGCTGTGCCAGCAGTCGTAGTCGGTGACCATCGCGACGCTCGCGTAGCAGATCTCAGCCTCGCGCGCGAGCTTGGCTTCCGGCATGTTGGTCATGCCGATGACGTCGCAATCCCACGACCGATAGAGATTGCTTTCGGCGCGCGTCGAGAACTGCGGCCCTTCCATCGCGAGATAGATGCCGCCACGATGGACCTTGATCTTCTCCGCCTTCGCCGACTTTTCCAGCGCCTTCAAAAGCAGCGGGCTGATCGGATCGCCCATCGCGACGTGCGCGACGCAGCCATTGCCGAAAAACGATTTCTCACGCGCGAACGTCCGGTCGATGAACTGATCCGGAAGAACGAAATCGCCGGGCTTGTATTTCTTTTTGAGCGACCCGCACGCCGACACCGAAATGAGATCGGTGACACCGGCTCGCTTCAGGGCGTCGATGTTCGCCCGATAATTGATGCCGCTCGGCGATAATTTATGGCCGCGTCCGTGGCGTGGCAGAAACCGGATCGGCAGGCCGTCGATGTCGGCAAACAGGATTTCATCCGAAGGCGCCCCCCACGGGCTCTCGATCGCCTTCCATTCAGGATTGGCGAGGCCCGGCAAATGATAGAAGCCGCTGCCGCCCACGATGCCGAGTACCGATGCCGTCATCCCATCTACTCCGTCGTTCGATGATCCCGCCCAATTAAAAGAAAAAGGCCCCGCAAGCGAGGCCTTCCAGTTTGCAAATCGTCACAAGCGTCTGGGTCAGTGCTTAATGCCGGCCCAAATGCGCTTCTTGCCCAGGTAGAGCAAGCCAACGGTGACGATGAGGTACAGAATGACTTGCCAGCCGATCTGTTTGCGCGTGTCGAGCGACGGATCGGCCGCCCATGACAGAAATGCGACAACGTCGCGAGAGTAGTTGTCGACCGTCTGCGGCGTCCCGTCCTGATAAGGAACGGCTCCGTCGCTGAGCGGCGGCGGCATGCTGATCTGATGGCCGGAAAATACCTTGTTGTAGAATTTGCCGTCCACCAGCTTGAAATCCGCGGGTGGATCCGAGAACCCGTTCAGCAGAGCGTAAATGTAGTCGGCGCCACCCTCCTGATAGGCGTTGGCGATATCGCCCAGCATCAGGAACGGATGGATCCACCAGCTCGGGTTGCGTTCGACATTGCGCGCCCGCGCGATCAGCGAAAGGTCAGGCGGCAACGCCCCGTTCTGAGCCGCACGCGCCTCCTGATCATTTTTATACGGGCCGAGGATCGGATCGGCGAGCAGCGGCGGCCGCTCGAACATCTTGCCTTGGTCGTTCGGACCGTCCGTGATCTGGTTCGGCCAGGTCTTGGCGAGGTTCTTCACGGCGGCCTCCGGAAATTCCGGACCGCCCGGCTGAACAAGATTTCGGAAGTCGAGATGCTTCAGAGCGTGGCAGTTTGAGCAGACCTCCTTGTAGACCTGGAAACCCCGCTGCAGCTGTGCCCTGTCGAACTGGCCGGCGACACCGGAAAATGTCCACTTCTGCCGCGCGATTTCCGGGTGACCGGCTTCCTCCGCCGACACGCTCGTAATCGCGAGTACAGCCGCGAGGGCGAAAAGAAGTGTGAGAGGGATGCGTTTGGTCATCGATCTCTCTCCTCAGCGCACTTCTGGCGCGGCAGCCGCGCCGGCCGGAAGCCCCACCCCGCCTTTGCTCATGACCGCGTCGGTAATCGAGCGCGGCAGTTTCCGTGGTGTCTCGATGAGACCGACGATTGGCAAGACGACAAGGAAGAACAGGAAATAGCAGACCGTGAAGATCTGCGCCGTCGTCACGTAGACGCCTTCCGCCGGCTTCGAGCCGAGATACCCGAGCGCCACGCACGTGAAGACGAAGAACCAGAAGAACCATTTGAAGATCGGACGGTACTTCGCCGACCGGACGCGCGACGTATCGAGCCAAGGCGTAAAGGCGATGATGATCACCGCGGAAAACATCGCGACGACGCCGCAAAGCTTGGCGTACTGGCCGAGCGGAATGCCGAGGAACGAGCTCGTGAAGGCGCGCAGGATCGCATAGAACGGCAGGAAATACCATTCAGGCACGATGTGCGGCGGCGTCACGAGCGGGTTGGCTTCGATGAAGTTGTCGGCATGCCCGAGATAGTCCGGCACGAAGAACACGAACCACGCATAAAGAATGAGGAACGCGAAGATCCCGACCGCATCCTTCGACGTCGCATAGGGATGCATCGGCACGCAATCGGTCGGCTCCTTGAGGTCGAGCCCAGTCGGATTGTTTTGCCCAACGACGTGCAGCGCCCAGATGTGCAGCCCGACGACGCCTGTCAACACGAACGGCAGCAGGTAGTGCAGCGAGTAGAAGCGATTGAGCGTGACGCCCGAAACGGAATAGCCGCCCCAAAGCCACTCAACGATGGCGGTTCCCAAGCCGTTGTAGATCGTGTCGAGCGCTGAAAAGAGGTTCGTGATCACCGTCACACCCCAAAAGCTCATCTGGCCCCAGGGAAGCGTGTAGCCCATGAATGCTGTCGCCATCATCAGCAGCATGATGAGAACGCCGAGGATCCAGAGAACCTCGCGCGGTGCCTTGTACGAACCGTAGTAGAAGCCGCGGAAGATGTGAATATAGACGGCCAGGAAGAACATCGAGGCGCCGACCGAATGGAAGTCTCGGATCATCCACCCGTAGTTCACGTCGCGCCGGATGTGCTCGATGGAATTGAAGGCACCGGTTGCGCTCGGCTGATAGTGCATCGCCAGGATGACGCCCGTTACGATCTGGCCGACGAGAAGCAACGTCAGAATGCCGCCGAAGGTCCAGAGGTAGTTGAGGTTCCGCGGCGTCGGATAGTCGATGAACTGGTTCTTCATGACACGCGCGACCGGCAAGCGCTCGTCAAACCACTTTCCCCAGCGCGTCGTTGCCACGTAATTCGAGGTTCGGGCTCCCATCTGCTCTTCCCCTCTTAGCCGATCTTGATTTTGGTATCGGTCGTGAACGCGTAAGGCGGCACTTCCATGTTGCGCGGTGCCGGACCTTTGCGAATGCGCCCAGCGGTATCGTACTGCGAGCCGTGACACGGACAGAACCAGCCGCCGAACTCGCCGCGATCGTCCCCGAGGGCCTGCCCCTTCGGAATGCAGCCGAGATGCGTGCAGATGCCGATGATGATGATCCAGTTCTCGTGACCTGACTTCGTGCGGTTTGCATCCGTCGCCGGATCGTCAGTCGGGAGATCCTCGTTGCGCGCGAGCGGATCCGGCAGATCCTTGACGGCGACGTCTACGGCGGACTCGATCTCCGCCTTCGTGCGATAGCGGATGAAGATCGGCTTGCCCCGCCACATCGCCGTAATCGCCTGCCCTTCCTGGACCGGAGCGAGATCGACGTCGACCGACGACAGCGCTTTCGTGCTGGCGTCGGGGTTCATCTGCTGAATGAAAGGCCAAAGAAGCGACGCGGCGCCGATGGCGGCGAACGCGTTGCCGGCGACCACCAGGAAATCCCGGCGGCCCGGCTCTAGGGCATCTGTACTCACGGCGCCTCCGCATTGGGGAACCGAAGCCGGAAAGCTTTTCGGTCGTAGAGGAGGCCATCCTCACTACCGATGCCTAGTTTTTGGCCTCTAGTTCGTTCGTTTCTTCCCTGACTGAACGTTTTGACAGCGTTTGGCTTCTCTAGCAATGTGCGGCGCGACAAAAAGTGAGAGGCAATTTAGCGCATAGGTCGCACTGGACATGAATCGCGGCCGTGCCGCAGACCCCGACGGATGCGCATCGCTCTTTATCAACCTGACATTGCACAAAACGCCGGAACGATCCTTCGTCTCTGCGCTTGCTTCGGCGTGCCTGTCGACGTCATCGGCCCGACCGGCTTCGACATGAGCGACCGGTCCTTGAAGCGCGCCGCGCTCGATTATCTGCCCTTCGTCGATCTCACCCGGCACGTGAGCTTCGAAGCCTTCATGGCCGAGCGTGCACTTGCGACGAGCGGAATGGGCCGTCTCGTCCTCCTTACGACCAAGGCAGCGACGTCTCATTGCGACTTCGCATTCTCTGCCGACGACACGCTGCTGCTCGGCCGCGAAAGCGCTGGCGTGCCGGACACCGTGCACGAGCGCGCCGACGCGCGCATCACCATACCGATGCGGCCGGGCCTGAGATCGCTGAATGTCGCGGTTGCGGCCGGGATGGTCCTTGGCGAAGCGCTACGCCAGACAGATGGGTTTCCACGCCCCTGACGTGAACTCCGACATCATCGCCCCTTGTCGCACCCGTGACACGCGAATGCTGCATTTCTGTCGGATCGCCTCGCAAATTCGCAAAATTGCATGCCGATCGATACATTTCTGATTGTTGCCGGTGCGATATCGGCGCTTCTGCTGATTGCAGGTATGATCGCCGGCCGGGTGAGAAGGGACTGGCGGATATGGCCGGCACCTCCGGTCGGATCGCTGAAAAGCTTCGGCTTCTGGACGCTCTTTCGCACATTGAACGTCGCCGTCTTGATCCTGGCGGCCGAACGGTTCTTGACGACCCTCGCCGGTCCGACGGCCCCATTGAGGATTGCTCTCGCCGCCGTCTCATTCGCAGCGGGCCTCGCCTACGTTTACACCCTTTGGTCGCTCGGCCGGAAAGCAACCTATTGTCAGGCGAGCGGCCTCGAAACGAGCGGCATCTACCGTTGGACCCGAAATCCGCAATACGCGACGGCCATTCTGGCATTCGCAACGCTCGGACTTGCAGCCCGCGCCTGGGACGCAACGCTTCTCGCTGCCGCGCTGGTCATTGTCTATGCGATGATGGCAAAGACCGAAGAGCCGTGGCTCGAAGCCCGTTACGGACGCGCTTATCTCGACTACAAATCGGACGTGCCGCGCTTCTTTAACGTCCGCCACGCGATAGCTGAATTACACGCGCTTTTCTCCGGCAAGCTCCCATCATTCGCAAGCGGCCACCGCGGCAAACGCTAACCCCAAAAAACGTCATCCCGGCGAAGGCCGGGATCCAGGCAATTATCAAACATCGCGATGTTGAGCGATGACTGGGTGCCGACCTCCGTCGGCATGACGATGCTCGTGGAGGCGACGGATATAAACTACTCCGCCGCCTCGCGCGACAGGAAGCCTCCCGACTGGCGAAGCCAGAGCTGCGCATAAAGCCCGCCGCGCTTCAAAAGCTCGCCGTGCGAACCTTCTTCGACGATCCGCCCCTCCTCCATGACGACGAGGCGGTCCATCGCCGCGATCGTCGAGAGCCGGTGCGCGATCGCGATCACGGTCTTGCCATGCATCAGCGTCTCGAAGCTCGACTGGATCGCCGACTCGACTTCGGAATCGAGCGCACTCGTCGCTTCGTCGAGCAGGAGGATCGGCGCATTCTTCAGCAGCACTCGCGCGATGGCGATGCGCTGCCGCTGGCCGCCGGAAAGCTTCACGCCACGCTCGCCGACGTGCGCATCATAACCCTTGCGGCCCTTCATATCCTCAAGGTTCATGATGAAGTCGTGCGCCTCGGCCTGCTTGGCGGCCGCGATGACGTCGGCATCCGTCGCATCGAGGCGCCCGTAAAGAATGTTGTCGCGCACCGACCGATGCAGCAGCGAGGTGTCTTGCGTGACCATTCCGATTTCGGCGCGCAGGCTGTCCTGCGTTACCCGCGAGATGTCCTGCCCATCGATCAGGATGCGGCCGCCTTCGAGGTCGTAGAAACGCATGAGCAGGTTGACGAGCGTCGACTTGCCGGCACCCGAACGGCCGACAAGCCCGACCTTCTCTCCCGGCCTGACGTTGAGCGACAATGCTTCGATCACGCGCGGCGGGGCATCGTCCGAAGCGGCGCGCCCGGCTCCATAGTGGAAATGGATATGATCGAACCGGATTTCCCCGCGCGGAACACGAAGCGGCTTCGCGTCCGGCGCATCGAGAAGCAGGTTCGGACGCGAGATCGTCTCCATACCCTCGTGCACGACGCCAATGTTCTCGAACACGTCCGCGATCGTCCACATGACCCAGCCCGACATCGTAACGATGCGAATGACAAGTCCACCGACAACGGCGACATCACCGACGGAGACATGTTGCAGCGTCCAGAGCCAGATCGCCGTACCCGTCGTTGCGACGAGCAGCACGCCGTTCAGCATATAGAGCGTGACTTCCATGCCCGTGATGAGCCGGAGCGACGCCTGCCACTTCTCCATCTGCTCGGTCAGCGCCTCGCGCGCATAAGCGTCCTCACGCTCGGCATGCGCGAAGAGCTTCACCGTCATGATGTTGGTGTAGCTGTCGACGATGCGCCCGACCAGCATCGACCGCGCTTCCGACGCTTGCGTCGAGCGTTCCTTGATGCGCGGCACGAAATAGCGCAGCGCCACCGTGTAGGCGACGAGCCAAATCAACGGTGCGATGGTCAGCCGCCAATCGGACGCCGCAAAGAGCAGCGCCGACCCGACGAACTGCACGCTCGCGTACCAGAGGGCATCGATGAGTTGAACGACGCTCTCACGCAGGGACGCGCCCGTCTGCATGATCTTGTTGGCGACGCGACCGGCAAAATCGTTCTGAAAGAAACCGAGGCTCTGGCGCATCACATAGCGGTGCGTCTGCCAGCGGACGCGTGTCGTGCATCCTGACGACAGCATCTGGTTCTTGATGAAGTCATGCGCCGTCGAGACGATCGGCCGAAGGATGAGCGCCACGAAAGCCATGCCTGCCAGCATCCAGCCGTAGGTCGAAACGAACGTCGACGGGTCGCCGTGCGTCCGCATCTTGTCGACGATGGCGCCGATGAACCCCATCAACGCGACCTCGATCGTCGAGCCGAGGCAGCCCGCCACCAGAAGCATGAGGAAAAACGGCCAAAGCGGCTTGATAAAGAACCAGTAGAAAGCCCACAGCGTATCCGGCGGGCGCGCGATGGCACGCTCGTCGAAGGGCTTGATCCGGGTCTCCCCCCAGCTCATAAGGCGGCGAAGCATGCTCTTGATCTATCGCAAACAAAATACCGGCGCATGATCGCAAAGTCGGCTGATCCGACTGGCGACTGCGACCGCTGTTGATCCTGGATACCGGTTGGAGCTAAGGGTCTTTTCAGTCAAAAACAAGACATGGCTCGGAATATTCAATGAACGCTCCCGATTCGCCACTAGGGCAAAAAAAAGCCACTGCGCGCGCTTGGTTCGAAAAGCTGCGCGATGACATCTGCGCGGCGTTCGAAACGCTCGAAACGAACCTTCCGGAAACCGCTCCGCACGGTCAGGATGCGCCGGGCAAATTTGTTCGGACGCCCTGGAATTGCGCGCCCGACGGCGGTGAGGAAAGCGGCGGCGGCATCATGAGCGTCATGCATGGCCGTGTATTCGAGAAGGTCGGCGTTCATACCTCCACCGTCTTCGGTGAATTCGCGCCCGAGTTCCGCAAGCAAATACCGGGGGCCGAGGAAAATCCGGAATTCTGGGCGTCCGGAATTTCGCTCATCGGTCACCCGATCAATCCGAATGTGCCCGCCGTTCATATGAACACGCGCATGATCGTGACGAACAAATGGTGGTTCGGCGGCGGCGCCGATCTGACGCCAGTCCTCGACAAGCGCCGTACGCAATCGGATGCCGATACGCTTGCCTTCCACGCCGCGATGTACGGCGCCTGCGCCAACCACTCCATCGTCGATTACACGAAGTTGAAAACCTGGTGCGACGAGTACTTCTTCCTTCCGCACCGGAACGAAGCGCGCGGCGTCGGTGGCATCTTCTATGATTACCTGACACCGTCCGACGCCGAGGGCGGCTGGGACGCAGCTTTCGCCTTCACGCAAGATGTCGGGCGCGCGTTTTTGAGCGTCTACCCGATGCTCGTTCGCGGCAACAACACGATGGCCTACACCGATGCACAGCGCGAAGAGCAGCTCATCCGCCGCGGCCGCTATGTCGAGTACAATTTGCTTTACGATCGCGGCACGACGTTTGGCCTGAAAACCGGCGGCAACGTCGAATCCATTCTTTCCTCGATGCCGCCCGTGGTGAAGTGGCCCTGAGGATTCCCAGGAAGAACGCCGGCCGGAACTTTGATCCGCCTGCGTTCATCCGGTGACCGCGAAGCGGCGGAAGTCCCGGAGCTGAATGTTTTTTCCTTGTGGGATCGGGTTGTGGCCGATTGGCCAGCCGCAAGCATGCCCTTTTCGTCGCCGCGTCACAAAGGTTTACCCTCGCTCAGGGCTCCGTATAACGTTGCGACAAGTCCGAACCCTGAACTTTTGCGCGTAAGGGGCAAGTATTTGTGCGCCTGGGTTTCACCTCAGCCAAGCCGGCTTTGGCAGCCTTCCAAGGAATGGCTGTATGAAACGCCTCGTCTGCTCCCTCGACGGCACCTGGAACGACGATGACGGCGCGGCGCCGCTGACGAACGTCGCGAAGCTCAACCGCGCAATCCCCTTCACCGACAGTCACGGCGTCCGCCAGCTTGTGCGCTATGTCGTCGGGATAGCAACATCGGAAGACCAGGGGCTGACGTTTCTCAAGGGTGCGCTCGGCTTCGAGATCAGCGACCGAATCAAGGCCGGCTATCAGTTTCTGAGCAACGCCTATGAACCCGGAGACGAGATCTATCTTTTTGGATTCTCTCGCGGCGCCTACGAAGCGCGCAGCCTCGCAAGCTTCATAACGCTCTTCGGCATCGCCCGAAAAAATGCCGACTTCCCAATCGACGAAGCCTGGGCACTCTATCGCCAATCGGAATACAAACGCGATTTCGACGCCGTCGCGAAGCTCAGCGCATCTTGCGATTACCCGGTGCGCATCCGTTGTCTCGGCGTTTGGGACACCGTCGGCAATATCGGAAATCCATTCTGGTCGTCGGCATGGCTGAGCCGCAAACTCGACTACCACGACATGCGATTGCACGACACGATCGACGTCGCACTCCACGCCCTTTCGATTGACGAAGCCCGAGGCCCGTTCAGGCCATCACTGTTCAGCTATCCCGATGACGCGACACTTCCTCCTCATCAACACGTCGAGCAAGCGTGGTTTGCCGGAACGCATGCCGATGTCGGCGGTGGCTGGCCCGAGACGCATCTTTCCGACATCGCGCTGCTTTGGATGGCCGAACGCATCCGGGCGACGACTGATCTCGCCATCGACATCGAGAAACTGAAGCGTGAGAGCAACCCGGATCACCTCGGGCTCCAGCACTCTTCCTCGACCGGCTGGCTCTACGCCTTCAGCCGCGTCATGCCGTACGTCCGCCTCATCCAGCAAAATCTGAGCGGCCTTCCCGAGCGACGCCACGGCACCTTCCACAGCTGGCGGACGAACAAGGTCCGGACAGGACTCACGTCACTTAACGAGACGATCCACCCGAGCGCACTCGCGCGGCTTGGCCAGACCGTCAAGGAAGCCCGCGCAAAAGCGATCCAGGAGATCGTCTACGAGCCGCCGACGCTCATTGACGCCGCGAATAGCGGCATCTCAGCTACCCCCGCGAGCGTGCCGATCGTACGTCGCCCGCAATCGGTGACGATACCCAGCACGCCGACAGTGCCGAGCGTTCCGGTTGCCGAAGATGCCCCTCCCAAGCCTGAAAATCCGCCTGCGGAAATTCTCCCGGCCGAGACTACGCCAACCGACAACAGCGCCCTCACCACGAACGGCGCGACGAACGATCTTCGAGAAGGTGCCGCTATGCCTGAACCTAGTTCGGCTTTCAAAGCCCGCGATCCGGTGATCGCGAACGAAACGGAAGAACTGGAAACACGACCTGCGAAAATCAAAGTCGTAACGGTTCACGGTACCGGAGCGGGCGCGCCCGACGACGTCGGTCAATCGTGGTGGCAAAAGGAAAGTACGTTCCAGAAGAAGACAGCCGAAATCGTCGAACTCGCCGGAGACGGCATCGAAGTCGTGCCCTTCCATTGGGGCGCCGGACCTAACAGCGAAACGAAACGCCGCGAGGCGGGGACGAAACTCTACGAGCAGCTTCAGGGATACGACGAAGCCGGCATCGATTATTATCTCATCGGCCACAGCCACGGCGGTTCGGTGATCTACAATGCGCTGCTGCGCTCGGCTGCCAAGGGCGAACCTTTGGAACGGCTGAAATCGTGGCTCACGGTCGGCACACCGTTCCTCGACTTCAAGCCAAGCTGGCTGCTGTTCAGCCGCCTCAACATCTGGGGACAGATCGTCTACGTGACCGGCGTCGGATTTCTCCTGCTCGCTCTCGGTATCCTCGCATCGAAATTTCTCGATCTTCCCTTCGCGAAGATCGTTTCGGCATCGATGGGCGACAAGGCCTTCGCCAATTTTTACTACCCGATGCTGAGCTTCTTCATTGGCTACGTCGTCTTGTGCTTCGGAATTCTGACCGTTGCGGAGAGGCTGACGAAAAGTTGGCATTCCGAACGCGACAAGATGGCGGTTCGAGACCTTTATGAGAAGAACTGGGTCGGCCTTTGGCACCATGACGACGAGGCAATCAGCGCTCTCGCAAACGTTCGCGCGTTGAATCGCGCCATCATCCCTTCGAACTTCCTCGTTCCGATTTTCTCGCTCATTCCGCTGCTCATCACGATCTTCGGGCTTGGTTATGGGATTTACTACCTCATCCATGCGTTGAACCCGGACGCGCAGTGGCTCAAGGACATCTTGTCCAAGCTCGCGACGGTCGATTCCGATCCGAAGCTCGATTGGACGCCCCAATCGCTCGTGGCGACGCTTTGGGATCTTACGCGGGGCGTCGTCGTCATCATGGGCCCCGTCATTGGAATCTATCTCCTGATAACGACGATCGCCATCGGCCTCTTTCGAGGCTTCGCGCATCTCATCGGCATACCGCTCGCGAAGGCAATCGACCACCTCGTCTGGGACTCCGTCCGCCAGGAAACCTGGGGCAATGATCGCCGCGGCGAGTCCGTGCGAAGCGTCTCTCCTACTCCGCCGCTCTTCGCGCGGCGCTACGTTCCGATTCCAGACGCGGTGGCGTCCAAAATCGCAAGATACAGCGAAATGCATGCGACCGAGACGCTGCGAAAAGCCCGCGAACTCTTGGGCATGACGGCCACGGCCACCGGCATGGGCGACATCGGTCGCGATCTCTCGCAGCAACTCTCGTGGAAGGAGCTCATTCACACATCCTATTTCGAAATTGAAGAGTTCGTCGCTCTGCTGGCCGCCGCCCTCAGGCGCAGCGGCTTGAACGCGCCGAAAGCCGAAAAGATCGCCGAAGCGATCAGCGGCGGCATGGCTGAAGAATGGCTGAGAGACATCTCTACGCCCCTCGAACCATTGCCGGCGGACGCCGTCCGCTCCAGGTCCTAGCGCTTCGGAAAGTCTCGGGATCTTTGCCTATCTGTTAGGCGACAGCGATGGATGGCCGCAGTTGCATGGAAGGAGAGCCGTGCCAAATGTTCGATAGTTCGGCTGTACCAGACATCCGCCTCCATCGGCAAATCCGGGTATCCCCATATGACATCGCTATTCGATCCGCTCAAAGCCGGCGCGTTCACGCTCAAGAACCGCGTCGTTCTCTCCCCGTTGACCCGATGCCGCGCAAGTGCCGGGCGGGTGCCCAACGACATGATGCGCGAATATTACGTGCAGCGCGCCTCGGCAGGGCTGATGCTCACCGAAGCGACCTCCGTGACGCCCATGGGCGTCGGCTACCCGGATACACCCGGTATTTGGTCTGACGACCAAGTTGCCGGCTGGAAGAAGATTACCGACGCCGTCCATGCTGCCGGCGGCACCATCCTGCTGCAGCTCTGGCATGTCGGCCGCATCTCCGATCCCATCTATCTCGACGGTGCGCTTCCCGTCGCCCCGAGCGCGATCGCACCCAAAGGCCACGTCAGCCTCGTGCGTCCGGAAAAAGCCTTCGTCGTTCCCCGCGCCCTTGAGTTGAACGAACTTCCCGGTGTCGTCGCCGACTACCGCCGCGGCGCCGAAAACGCCAAGCGGGCCGGGTTTGACGGTGTTGAGGTTCACGGCGCCAACGGCTATCTGCTGGATCAGTTCCTGCAGGATTCGACGAACCATCGGACGGACGCC
The DNA here is from genome assembly GCA_963789775.1 of uncultured Pseudomonadota bacterium. Lineage (GTDB taxonomy): Bacteria > Pseudomonadota > Alphaproteobacteria > Rhizobiales > Hyphomicrobiaceae > Hyphomicrobium_B. The sequence continues at coordinate 372,811 of CAWBLX010000005.1, read as the reverse complement.
TATGGCGGTCCCATCGAAAACCGCGCCCGCCTGATGCTCGAGGTCATCGATGCCGCCATCGAGATCTGGGGCGCCGATCGCGTCGGCCTCCATCTCGCTCCTCGCGGCGATACGCAAGATATGGGCGACAGCAATCCGCTGGCGACATTCGGCTATGTCGCGACCGAAGTCGGTAAGCGGAAGATCGCATTCATTTGCACGCGCGAATTTCAGGACCCGGACTTCGATCAGCCCCGAACTCAAGAAGCTGTTCGGCGGCGTCGTGATCGGAAATGAGAAGTTCACCAAGGAAACGGCCGAGGCCGCGATCGCCGCCGGCACCGTCGACGCCGTCGCGTTCGGCAAGCTATTCATTGCGAACCCGGACTTGCCGGCCCGCTTCAAGCTCAACGCGCCGCTCAACACGCCCGTTCCCGCTTCTTTCTATGGCGGCGATGCGAGAGGCTACACCGATTACCCAGCGCTCGCGCCCGAAACGGCCCGCGCCTGACGACTGCTGCATGACGGCAGCTTCGCATGCGGGAAGACGCCGCGCGTCAGCGCTCGGCGTCTCTTCTCGAAATGGTATCGAAGGCAGCCGCGAATTCCTGCGAGCCGGGTGTCGTAATCGCGTGCATCATGCGACGGTTGAGTTCGGCCCGAAGCTGCGAGCCTGTCAGCCCCGTCACCATCCGGTTGACGTAATAGGCGCGCCTCGAAAAGAAATTCGAAGTCGGCGCATCCGTCCCGGGCCGCTGCAGCATTTCGAGTCCCGTCGTCGGCCCCGCCAGGTTCATCAGTTCGAGTTCGGCGCCGGAGAGCGAATCCCGCCCGCTCTTTTCTGCAAGATCCAAGAGCGTCTTGAGCTTCATCGCCTGCAGCATCGGTCCGATATCGCCGTCGATGTTGAGGGTATGAATGCCCATGCCCGGCGGGGTCTTGGCATAGGCCTGTTGCACGTCCCATTCGAAGCGCAGACGCTTGACCCTCGCATACATCTTTCTGAGAACCGCGAGCTTGTGCTTCAAGTGTGCCTTACGCGCAGGGGAATTCCCGCGATCGTGATACTTGGCCGTGAGACGCCGAATGAAAACCGCGCCACTGCGCGCAAGCTCGTTCACCGAGTTGGCGTCCAGAAGTTGTCCATACCCGATCGCGCTCGAAATGGGCCGGCCCGTCTTCTTGATCGGATGGATGCCTGCTTGCGTGTCGTATGTACCCATGCCGCCCGTCTCGAGTGCGTAAACGCGCACGACCTGCTCTTTCGACAGACCGAGCACCGCGGCCTCTGCGGCATAGCGCAGTTTGAATTCTTTTTCAGAGACGCGCTCGGGGACGAAGTTGTAGACACTCTTCGCGGCAGCGAGGTAATCCGGGATAGTCGCGAGTTCCTTTGGCGGCGAGCGATCGCTCCGCCTCTGCGCCTCGATGAACTTATCGTACTTCTGAGCGAGGTCGCCCGATAACGATGGCCCTTTATACTTTGGTGGAAAGCTCATCACGTAGTCGCTGGCCTCGAACGGAATATCTTTCGCGCGCTTCCTTCGGCGGACATGGCGCTTCCTCTCGACCGCATGCCAATACGCGTCGAGCCGCTCATCGAAATTTTGACGCGCCGTCTTCCAGACTTGAAAGGCCTCGATTTCGCTATCGGAAAGCGATGTCAGAAAATCGATGGTCGACATCGCCTGCGCACGCGGTATCACCGCCAGGCAAAAAAGCGCGAGCGCGGACACCAGCAGTCCGATGCCCCGGATTCGAAACGGCGATGTCATACGGAAGTAAGCCATCCGCAGTCCCATTTGCCTCTAAACAAGGCACAAGTTCAAACGACGAATCGAAGGTAACGTGATTCAGCGGCCCACGGCCACCCGGTCGTTCTCGCTTCGAATCCAGCCAGGTTGCGAAATGAACCCGCTTTCTGCCCCCAATATGGCAGCCGCTGATCTCGATGCAGCCGCCCTTGAGAGATTGGCCCGCTCGCGATTGCTCGCAAGCCCGCCGCTGCTCAACGAACCGCAATCGCCCGGAGACGACGACCTCAACCCCGACATCGGCAGATTTGCTGCCGGTCTCCGGCACGCCGCCGTCCTGGTGCCTATCATAGCCCGCACGCCCTTGACCGTCCTCTTGACGGCGCGCACCGACCACCTGCCCTCCCACGCCGGGCAGATCGCATTTCCGGGAGGAAAGGTCGAAACCCACGATTCGGGCCCGCTTGCTGCTGCACTGCGGGAGACACGAGAGGAAATCGCATTGGATGATGCGTTCATCGAGCCCATCGGCTACTTGTCGCCCTACCGCACCGGGACCGGCTACATCATCACGCCCTCCGTTGCGCTCGTCCGTCCGGGTTTCAAGCTGACGGCCAATCCGGAGGAAGTTGCCGATGTCTTCGAGGTTCCCTTCGCCTTTTTGATGGATGAAGCCAATCACCAGATCCATAGCCGTGTCTGGAGCGGCACCGAGCGCCGTTTCTATGCGATGCCGTATGGAGAGCGCTATATTTGGGGAGCGACGGCGGGGATAATCCGCACGCTCTATCGGAGACTGTTCAGCGCATGATTCGCATCGTCATTGAGAATGTCTTTTTTCTCCTGCTCCCAACGATCCTCTACATCGTTTGGATCGCATTTTCCGAAGACGAATGGGCGGGCCTTGGAACGATCCTGAGCCGTGCGCCATTGATCCGCCTCTTCTTCGCCGGAGCAGCGCTGATGATCGCGACGCTCGTCGCATTTTCCACGTATAATTATAATAGTCCTCAAGACGTTTACGTGCCGCCCTCGGTCGTGGATGGAAAGCTCGAACCCGGTCACAGCATCCGCGAGCCGCAAACAGACGAAACAAAAAGCCCGAAACTCTGAACCGATGTCCGAAGGCGCAATCAAATGGCCGCGCGTGAGCGGTGCCTGGCTTCAATCCCCTGCGCTCGCCAAGGTGTTTGCGGCACTCGCGAAGGGCGGCGCCGAGGCCCGCGTCGTCGGCGGTGCCGTCCGCAACGCCTTGCTTGAACACCCTGTCCGCGACATCGACATTGCAACGACCGCAAAGCCCGATGAGGTCATGCGCCTCGCCAAAGACGCCGGATTGACAGCCCATCCGACCGGCTTCGACCACGGCACCGTAACCGTCGTCGCCGACAAGCAGCCGTTCGAAGTGACGACGCTCCGCCGCGACGTCGAGACGGACGGCCGTCACGCCGTCGTCACGTTCACGACATCCTGGGAGGCGGATGCCTCCCGCCGTGATTTCACGATCAACGCGCTCTATTGCACGGCCGATGGCACGATCTACGACACCGTCGGCGGCCTTGACGACTTACGCCAGCGGCGCGTGCGTTTTATCGGCGATGCCGAAGCGCGAATCCGCGAGGATTATCTGCGCATTCTTCGCTTCTTTCGTTTCAGTGCCGAGTACGGCAACGGACATCTTGATTCCACAGGCTTGACCGCCGCGAATGCTTTGAAAGAGGGCCTCTCGCTGCTCTCGGCTGAGCGCGTCCGTACCGAGACCCTGAAATTGCTTGTCGCGCCGGCAGCCGTCGACGTCGTCAACGCCATGTCCAAGAATGGCATTCTGCAACTCGTCATCCGAACGCTGCTCGAGCCGGATCGGTTCGCACGTTTGGTGGCGATCGAAGCCGCACTCGGTGAGCCACCGGACGCAATTACCCGCCTCGCGGCGCTGGCGGCCACGCAACCGGGCGACGCGTCGTTCCTGGCCGCCCAGCTTCGACTGTCGAACGCCGAGGCTTCCCGCATCGCTGTCGCAACAGCCGGAGATCCCGGAATTGATCCCGAAGCCCCTGACGCCGCGGCGCACATTGCGCTGTATAAGCTTGGACGGGAAGCCTTCTCACGCGCCGTCCGACTTGCGTGGGCGCGCTCCGGCAAGTCGAAAAATGATCTGCGCTGGCGTGCGCTGGCGTTGCTTGCCGATCGCTGGAAAGTACCCACCATGCCGTTCTCGGGAAGCGATGTCGTCTCTCTCGGAATTTCCCCGGGACCGAAAGTCGGCAGCATTCTCGAAGCCTTCGAACACTGGTGGATCGAGAATAATTTCACATCCGATGCCGAACGACAGAGCAACGCGCTTAAAGATTTGGCGCATACGACACTTACTTAACAAAGCATTAAATTTTACTTCACCTTCGCTTATGCTCCGACTAAGGTCCCTTTCCGCGGGGTTTGCTAATTGTATCGCGTTGAGGAAATGCCCTGATGGACAGTATCAGCCGTGAGCGCGAGCGTTCGCTCAAGTTCGTTCAAATCGTCTTCGCCGTTCTCGCTCTTGTCAGTCTTGTTTCAGCTCTGGCCGTATCGACCAGGGGAGCCGATCTGGGTCTGCCGGAACGCTCGACTGTTCCGATTGCGCTGGCATTCCTCCTGGTGGGTGTCGTCGACACGGTTCTCCTCTATGTCTGGGAACATATCTTTCAGCGCACGGAACTCTGAAGCGTCCCCACGCCAGCGATTTTATTAAGCATGCTGCGCCCGACCGCCTGCGGTCATTTCGGGCACCCTGTTGGTAAATGAGCGCTATGCGCATCTTTGCCGGCGCGACGCGTCCCTGCCGCACGGATTCGTCATACGCTTGTTACATGAATCCGGTCCTACGTTTTACATGAAACGCATGGACGCTTTTATGCGAAGCGTACTGACTGGGGGCCGACATTGAGCGCACCGAACCCGGAATTGAATTACCGAACTGTCTTCATTTCTGACGTCCATCTCGGGATGCGCAATTGCCAGTCGACAGCCCTTTTGGACTTCCTGAAATACGTTGAGTGCCAGAACCTCTATCTGGTCGGGGACATCGTCGATTTCTGGAAGGTCCGTCGTGGACCCCACTGGCCGCAAAGCCATAACGACGTCCTCCAGAAGCTGCTCCGCAAATCCCGCAAGGGCACGCGCGTCGTCTTCATCCCCGGCAATCACGACGATGGACTGCGCGACTATACGGGCATGAACTTCGGCGACATCGAAATCCGCCGCGATGCCATCCACGAGGCCGCCGACGGCAAGCGCTATCTCGTACTACACGGCGATGAATTCGACGTCGTCGTCCGCTATGCCCGCTGGCTCGCCTTCCTCGGCGATCGTTCCTACGACGCTGCGCTCGCCCTCAACGTTCCGCTGAACTTTCTCCGCCGCTTGTTCGGTCTCGGCCACTGGTCGCTTTCGGCATTCCTGAAGCACAAAGTCAAAAGCGCCGTGAATTACATCGGCGAGTTCGAGGATGCGCTCGCTGGCGAAGCGCGGCGCCGGGAGGCCCAGGGTCTCATCTGCGGCCACATTCATCACGCGAATGCACGTATGATCGACGGCATCCACTACATGAACTGCGGCGACTGGGTCGAAAGCTGCACTGCCATCGGTGAACGCTTCGACGGCAAATTCGAAATTATTCGTTGGAAAGAGCATTTGGCCGCCCGCGCTTCTCAGGCGCCATCCGGCCGCTGGTTTATCGAAGCCGCTTGAAACGGCGCCCAGCCGGACGAAACGCGAGCCGGCGAACGGAGAGACCCAAGTGAACGCGACTGCCAAAGTTTTTGAGCCGACGAGCGCCGATCTGCTGAGTGAAGCCGTGCACCAGAACCGTGCGCTGAGCCCCGCCGGCATTCTTGAGCGCACATTTACGTTCGCCTTCCGGTCGATGGTCTATCCCCAAATCTGGGAAGACCCACGTGCCGATATGGAAGCGCTCGAAATCACGCCGCAGACCCGCATCATGACGATCGCCTCCGGCGGCTGCAACGTCATGAGCTATCTCACCGCCAACCCGGCGCGCATCTACGCGATCGACCTCAACGAGACGCACATCGCGCTGTTGAAACTGAAAGTCGCCGCGGCCCAGCATCTGCCCAATCACGCGACGTTCTACCGATTTTTCGGCGCCGCCAACGACCGCCGCAACATCCATCTCTATAACGACCTCATCGCCTCGCATCTCGACGCCGAAACGCGCGCCTATTGGGAAGGGCGCGAATTGAGCGGGCGCCGCCGCATTTCGCGGTTCGCGCGCAACTTCTATCATTTCGGCCTGCTCGGACGCTTCATCGCGACGGGGCATCTCGCGGCCCGCATCTTCGGAGCCAATCCGAAGCGGCTCATCGAAGCCCGCTCGCTCGAAGAGCAGCGGGAGATCTTCGCGCGCGAAATCGCGCCGGCCTTCGACCATCCCCTGCTCCGCTGGATCACATCCAACCGCGCTTCGCTGTTCGGTTTGGGCATCCCGCCCGTTCAATACGATGCCTTGTCGGGCGGCGGCGCCAGGCCGATGGCCGAGGTCCTGAAGGAGCGCGCCGAGCGCCTCGCTACCGGCTACGACCTCAAAGACAATTATTTCGCCTGGCAAGCCTTCGGCCGCCGCTATCCTGCACTGGGAGAGGGCCCGTGTCCGCCCTATCTCGATAAGGCGAACTTCATGGCGGTCAAGGCGCGCGCCAACCGGGTCAACGTCGTCCACGACAACATGATTTACTTCCTCTCAGGCGAGTCGGCGGAAAGTCTTGATCGCTACATTCTGCTCGACGCCCAGGACTGGATGGACGATGCCGCCCTCAACGTGCTCTGGTGCGAAATCACCCGCACGGCTCGTCCCGGCGCACGCGTCATCTTCCGCACGGCCGGCGAGGAAAGCATCCTGCCGGGCCGCGTTGCCGATTCGATCCTGAACCAGTGGACCTACGACGCCGCAAAGTCCGCCGAGACCCACGCCAAGGATCGCTCGGCTATCTACGGCGGCTTCCATCTTTACATCAAAAACGCCTGACCGTCGGATGAGCAAGACCGGCGCCATGACCGAGAATGCAGCGAGCGCAATGGATGGCATGTATCGCCATCAGCGCTACATCTACGATCTGACCCGCCGCTACTATCTCATCGGCCGCGACCAGATGATCGACGCGCTCGATCCGCCACCCGGCGGCACGGTGCTCGAAGTCGGCTGCGGCACCGCCCGCAATCTGCTCCAAGCCGCGCGCCGCTATCCGCGCGCGAAATTCTACGGGCTCGACGTCTCCGAGGAGATGCTGAAGACAGCGCGCGCTTCGATCGATCGCAACGGCCTGCGCGACAGCATTTCGATCGCACAGGCCGATGCCACCACGTTTTCGCCCGGCGAATTGTTCGGCCTCGAAAGCATCGACCGTATCTTCATTTCATATGCGCTTTCGATGATTCCGCCGTGGCAGGCCGTGATCGACCGCGCCGCTTCGCAACTCGCAGCCAACGGCGAATTGCACATCGTCGATTTCGGTACGATGGCATCGATGCCGACATTGGCACGCCGAGGCATGCGGGCGTGGCTGACACGCTTCAGCGTGACGCCGCGACTCGATCTTGAAAGCGTGGTTCAGGATGCGGCTCGGCGTCATGGGCGAAGCGCGACATTCCACCAGGGCCGCTTCGATTATGCGGCCCTCGCACGTATCGGTGCGAAGCGAACGTAAGCGCGATGTGCGCCTAACTCACGTGCGGGCCGTGCAACTGCCGCAACGCCAATTCGATGCGCCGCCAGTCCTCGGCCAGATTCTCCTCTTTGGTCTTCTCATAGCGCCGGACCATTTGCGCCGCCTCGGCGAGCGCCTTTGCCCCCTGCGCACTATAAAGCTTGCGGGCATGATCATGGATTTCGACGGCATTCATGATTGATCCTCCCTGGGCCAGTTGGGCCGCCCGATTCATTTAGGGCGCTCACTCGGTCTCCCAAGCCTCAAAATTCAGAACATCGCCCCAGCGGCCCCCGCGCGCACCGCACAAAAGCCCCGGCACGTCACCGGGGCTTCCGTCGTTCACGACAATGGCCGAGGCAAAAAACTATTCCGCGGCGGGGCTCGCCGCCGGAGTCTCGGCTGGATGAGCCGCGCCGTTCGTCACGATCGTAGCCGCGACAGGCTTATCCTCGGCGGGGGTTTCGACTGCCGCGGCGGCCGGCTCGGCCGCTTCCGGCTCCGCTACGGCCTCCACCGCCGCTTCGGGCTCGGCGGCCTCGGCACAAGGAGGGCCCTCTTCGGCAGCAGCCTCAGGAGCAACCGCCGTTTCCTCTGGAGCAGGCTCCGCAGCCGGAGCCTCGACCGCCTCGGGAGCGGCCGCTGCTTCCGCGGCAGGCTCCTCCTCCGGCGCGGCTTCGACAGCGGCCTCAGGCTCGGCCGGAGCGGCTTCCATGGCTTCCGCAATGGGAGCCGCGGCCTCTATGGCGGGAGCTTCCGCGACCTCAGCGATCTCGACGACGGCCGCCTCGACCACCTCGTCCACCGTCGGTTCGACGGCGGCCTCCTCCGGCGCGGCTTCCTCTACGGTCTCAGGAGCCGCCTCGGGGGCGACTTCTGCAGCAGCTTCGGGGGCCGCCTCCACGACGGCTTCGGCCTCCACAGCGTCAGTATTCGCTGCGGTGGGGACGGCAAGAACGTCGGAGAGCTCGGTAATCGCGCGCTCCACGGCTTTCATGGCTTTGAAGTCCGGCAACGCCTCAATGCGCGCTCGAACGTCATCGTGTAAGGTCTTGAGCTTGGACAGGATATCGGCCGACATCTATTCTTGCCCTTTCTTGGGGTTTTGAGAATAAGTTTCCACTTCGCCTGCGCATGACTGAACATGCGGACGCTCATCTTCAAATTTTCCAGTAATGCGCAGTATTAAAGTACAGGAATTCGTGCCGACGCGAATGCCTGCGACAGATTGTACACAACTATAAGTTTCGGAGACCCGCGCCGCGCCGAACGGTAGGAACGGCGTCCTCACACCAGTGTCGGATTCTAATTTTCAGTTGAGAGTTGCGATAAAATGCAACCCATGGTTGACCATCCGGCGGCCCCGATAGAAACTCACGATCATGGGGGAACGTCAGAGATCGCCGTTTATTGGGCTCGATTTGATACGGGGCGTTGCCGCCCTTGCCGTTTGCCTATCGCACGTACGCGGCGCGTCGTTTGTCGAATACGGCGCGCTGCCCACCTCTTCCCAGACGGCGTTCGTCGCCGGACTCTACGGCCTCACACGGCTTGGCCACGAGGCCGTGCTCGTGTTCTTCGTCTTGAGCGGCTTCTTGGTCGGCGGCCACGTCCTGAAGCGCACGCGCTCAGGAACCTTCGTGATCGGCGACTACGTCATCGAGCGCTCGACGCGCATCTTCCTGCCCTTGGTCCCGGCGTGTTTCCTCACCGTGCTGCTAGGTTTCGCCGCGTTCGAACCGACGTCCCAGTGGTGGGTCCTGCCTATCAACATTCTGGGATTGAATAATGTTGTAGGCCCGACCCTCGATGGTAACGCACCGCTTTGGAGCCTAGCTTACGAGATCTGGTTTTATATCGTGGCAGGCGCGGCGGCATATTTAGTGTCCAACAATTCTCTTGGCGCTTTCATCGCACTTGCCGTCGGTTTCTTGATCTTTTCGATATTGGACACCCGCTTTCTCGCCTTCTGGTGCCTCGGTGCGTTCGCGATCCACCTTTCTGCCAAGCCCAAGGCCGTTGCCGCCTTGGGAATTTTCCTGGCGGCACTCGGCGTCGTCACGTTTCAACTCTCCTCGGCAAGTAAGTCGTTTGCGAGCATCGCAGTTCTACCGCCCGCAGCGTCCGAAGCTCTGATCTCTGCCGGAGTGGCACTTCTTCTGCCGTCGTTGTGTTCGGCCGAGGTGACGCGCACTCTGGTGCCTGTCCGACGACCGATCGAATACCTGAGCAAAATTTCCTACACGCTTTACCTGTTCCACTACCCGCTCAATATCGCGCTCGATAGAGTCTTTGCAAAATCCGACGATGTATCATTTACCGGCGTCGCGCATTTCGCGGTTCGGCTGCTCGTGATATTCGTCTGTGTGCATGGCTTATATTTCGCATTTGAAGGCAATACCGCGAAACTCCGTCGCTGGATCAGGTCAGCAATCAACGAGCCGGCTCGCGCGGCGGACACGTAACGACCTCGAATAATTCTCTCTGCCGTCCACCCGGCGCACCCTCCAACAAAAAAGCCCCGCATCGCTGCGGGGCTTTTTGATTTCGTGTAACGCCTTGCGGCCTGCTCGAGGAACGACTGCGCCTTCCGGCCGGCTCGACGAAGGAGAGTCGGAAGGCGCCAGCAAAAACGTCCTTAGAAGTCCATGCCGCCCATGCCGCCCATGCCGCCGCCCGGAGCACCGTGCGAGTGGCCAGAGTCCTTCTTCGGAATATCGGCAATCATCGCTTCCGTCGTGATCAGAAGACCAGCAACCGAAGCAGCGTCCTGCAGCGCGCAACGCACGACCTTCGTCGGGTCGATGACGCCCTGGGCGTAGAGATCGCCGTACTCGTGGGACTGCGCGTTGTAGCCGAAGGCGTACTTCGCGTTCTCGAGGATCTTGCCGACGATGACCGAGCCATCCTCACCAGCGTTGCTGGCGATCTGGCGAGCCGGAGACTGCAGAGCCTTACGGACGATGTTGATGCCGACCTTCTGGTCGTCGTTCTCGGGCTTCAGAGCGTCGAGGGACTTCGCGGCACGAAGCAGAGCAACGCCACCGCCGGGGACGATGCCCTCTTCAACGGCTGCGCGGGTTGCGTGCAGCGCGTCGTCGACACGGTCCTTGCGCTCCTTGACTTCGACTTCCGTCGCACCGCCGACCTTGATAACGGCAACGCCGCCGGCGAGCTTCGCAAGACGTTCCTGAAGCTTCTCACGGTCGTAGTCCGAGGTCGTTTCCTCGATCTGCGCCTTGATCTGCTTCACGCGAGCCTCGATGTCGGCCTTCTTGCCTGCACCGTCGACGATCGTCGTGTTTTCCTTGTCGATCGTCACCCTCTTGGCGCGGCCGAGCATGTCGAGCGTAACGTTCTCGAGCTTGATGCCGATGTCTTCGCTGATCACCTGACCGCCCGTCAGGACAGCGATGTCCTCGAGCATGGCCTTGCGGCGATCGCCGAAACCCGGAGCCTTGACGGCAGCAACCTTGAGGCCGCCGCGCAGCTTGTTGACGACGAGGGTCGCAAGCGCTTCGCCTTCGACGTCTTCAGCGATGATGAGGAGGGGCTTGCCAGACTGGACGACGGCTTCGAGAACCGGAAGCATGCCCTGCAGTCCCGAAAGCTTCTTCTCGTGGATGAGAATGTAGGGGCTCTCGAGCTCAGCGATCATCTTGTCGGCGTTGGTGATGAAGTACGGCGAGAGATAGCCGCGATCGAACTGCATGCCTTCGACGACATCGAGTTCGAAATCGAGGGTCTTGGATTCCTCGACCGTGATGACGCCTTCCGAACCGACCTTGTCCATCGCTTCCGCGATCTTCTTACCGACGACTTCGTCGCCGTTTGCCGAGATCGTGCCGACCTGGGCGATCTGGTCCTTCGTGACCTTCTTCGAGTTGGTCTTGAGGTCCTCGACGATGGCCTGAACGGCGAGATCGACACCGCGCTTCAGATCCATCGGGTTGGAACCGGCCGCAACCGACTTAGCACCTTCGCGGACGATCGCCTGAGCGAGAACCGTCGCCGTCGTCGTGCCGTCGCCGGCGAGATCGGCCGTCTTTGACGCGACCTCTTTGAGCATCTGCGCGCCCATGTTCTCGAAGTGGTCTTCGAGCTCGATTTCCTTCGCGACCGTTACACCGTCCTTGGTGATGCGGGGTGCGCCGAACGACTTCTCGATGACGACGTTACGTCCCTTGGGACCGAGCGTGACTTTGACGGCGTTAGCGAGAATGTCGACGCCGCGGAGCATGCGCTCGCGTGCGTCTTGAGAAAACTTGACGTCTTTAGCTGCCATGTTGAGCAACTCCTAAGCTTTGCGAATTTTGGGGAGAGAATTAGGCGGCGGCTTTGGCCTTGGCGGGGACCGAGAGAACGCCGAGGATGTCGCTCTCTTTCATGATCAGAAGGTCTTGGCCGTCGATCTTGACCTCGCTGCCCGACCACTTTCCGAACAGAACGCGGTCGCCGACCTTGACGTCGAGAGGAACGACCTTGCCCGCTTCATCGCGAGCACCGGGGCCAACGGCAACAACTTCGCCCTGCTGGGGCTTTTCCTTGGCGGTGTCGGGAATGATGATCCCGCCCGCGGTCTTTGCTTCTTCCTCAATTCGTTTCACGACGACGCGGTCGTGGAGAGGACGGAACGCCATGGGTATAACCTCATGATTTTGCTAATTGATTTTCATGTTATCGCGACTTGGTGAATACCAAACTGCGAACGGCGAACATCACTGTCCGCCTGCTCTCTGCGACAGGTCCGCTTGTGAGAGCCCGAACGCGTGGTTTATATGCTGTTGACTGTTAGCACTGTCAATAGTTGAGTGCTAGAGATCAGAACAAAAGCACCCTGAGCGTAGACCGGCCCGAGAAGAGGCGTCAAAATGTGTCGTGGCGTGCGCCACCAGACGCACGCCGAAACAAGTTGTAGTAACGAATGATATGGGGTGTCATTGCGCCGCGAATTGGTGCAACCCAACGTCCGGACAGTGTCTCCGATACGTCAACTGCACTCTTAATGGCGTTTCTCAATTCGCCATTCGGCCCCCACGGATTAGCCGGTTCGAATTGGTCTTTTTGAAATGCCCTCGCGAGCCGACGGGCGTCGGATCAAATTGCGAAATCGGCGAGCTTGGCGCCCTTTTTCAGCCGGTCCACCAGCCAGTTCGGTTTGCGGCCGCGCCCCGTCCACGTGTCGGATTTATTTTCCGGATTTGCGTACTTTGCAACACCGACCGATTTGCCCTTCGCCGCTGCGCGGGTACGGGCGGCTCCAAACAATTCGGCTACCGAAAATCCGTGCGTCTCAGCCAGATCCGCGACTTTCTTTTTTAACTCGGTCCGTTCCCGATCCCGAGCGACGGCGATAGCCTTCTGAACCTTCGCCTCAAGATCGACGAGATCTTTGAGAGAAAGCTTGTCGACACTTATCGACGCCATTTTCTTCACCTTTCGCATCACCAACGACAACCTCTACTAAATTTTTCTGCCTGCCGATGTACTCACATCGCAAGCCCTGCGCAGCAGGAATCTCTAAGATGTGTCACCGTGTCAACGCAACCTCGCTAATAGTCGTGAATATTCGGAAAACAATAAATTGTCGCGCACAATTTCGGATCGACGTTTTTTTTGTGCGAAAACAAGTTCCAATCGCATTTTAAATGCGAAAGCAGAAACGCTCAGATTGAGAAATAGCAAAAAGTTAACAATGATCGTCTCCGACATTCGTGGCGCATCCCTTTTCCGGATGACGAAAAGGCGGCAATCGAAAAGCGGAGTTCAGCGACAATAGCCAGGAGCCGATCCGCACAAATAGATGAGACCCACAATTCTGCATATGATCTGATCAAAAATCAATTGGTCTCTTCATTGTGAGGACCTAAGCCGGCTCTAAAAATCGGAATGGTGGCACGTCGCCATTCCACGCATGCGCCAACCGGAGATCAAATATGTTGAAATTGCCAGTTGCCGATTTGAAGCCGGCGGCAGGGAACTACGTCGTCCGGCATCAGTTCAGCCATCGACTTGTGCAAGCCGATTTCAAAAGCTAGGTTCCCGCTGCTTTCAATTCACCCCCAAACATCAGATGAGTGGCCGTCTATGACGCTGAAACTCCCCGATCTTCCCTACGCCTATGACGCTCTCGCGCCGTTCATGTCGGCAGAAACGCTTCAGTACCACCACGACAAGCATCACTTGGCGTATGTCGAAAACGGCAACAAGCTGCTCGCTGGCTCCAAATACGAGGGCCAGTCGCTCGAAGACATCGTTAAGAACGCTTACGCCGACAAAGTTGCAGGCCTGATCAACAATGTTGGCCAGCACTACAACCACCTGCATTTCTGGCAGTGGATGAAGAAGGGCGGCGGCGGCAAGAAATTGCCGGGCAGCATCCAGACACTCGTCGACGGCTACGGCGGTTTCGATAAAGTCCGCAATGACTTCATCGAAGCCGGCAAGGGTCAGTTCGGCTCCGGCTGGGCTTGGCTCGCGATCAAGGACGGCAAGCTCGAAGTCGTGAAGACCCCGAACGGCGAAAACCCGTTGATGTACGGCTCGAAACCGATCCTCGGCGTCGATGTCTGGGAGCACAGCTACTACATCGACTATCGCAACGCCCGCCCGAAATACCTCGAAGCCTGGTTCGACAATCTCATCAACTGGGAACACGTCGAGGCTCTCGCCGGCTAACCTCGTTTCGCTTTTTGCAGCGCAGCGTTTCAATTCGTCGGGGCGCCGCTATGGTATGAAGGCTTAAAACGCCTGCCATGCGGCGCCCCGATGTTGTCTCTGAGGTTCACGCTCTCCAGCGTCGCTACCTTCAAGGATCTTCCCGCGGAAGCACTCCAGCTTCTTGAAGATCGCTTGCAGCTCATTTCCGTTCGCCGCGGGGAATGCGTCGTAAAGCAAGGCGACGCCGCCGACGCACTTTATGTCGTCGTATCGGGCCGCTTTACCGTCGAAGTCGATGGCCAGCCCCATCCTGTTGCTGAAATCTCGCGCGGCTCGACGATCGGCGAGATCGCGTTCTTTGCAGGCGGCGAACGGACGGCCACGGTCCGCGCCGTCAGAGACGGAATAGTCGTCCGCCTGACGCGCGCCGACTTCGATGCAATCTCGGAAAAGTCCTCTGCCGTATTGACGGCCATCGCGGCATCCCTCGCTGAACGCCTCGCCGCCGCGACGCGACGCAACTCTGCAATGAACAGCTACTCAAAGGGACCGCCTGCCCGACCGCGTCCCCGCACGATCGCGATCGTCGGCGCAACATCCGGCTTGATTCCGCCTGCCTTCGTAACTTCATTCATCGCGATCGCTCAAGCACGGCTCGCCACATGCGTTCTTTCCAGCGAAACCGTCGCCGAGTTCATCGGCGCCCCCTGCGCCTCCGAACTTGAATTCACCGACGCGTTGAACGCGCTCGAAAGCCGCTTCGAGACGATCGTCTTTGTCACGGACAATCACCTGACACCTTGGAGCGAAAAAGCCATTCGCCAAGCGGACGAAGTTCTGATCGTCGCGTCTGCACTGGACGGTGCTGCCGACGCGTCGGTGCCTCTCGGTGCACTCGAAGCGTTCGCATTGTCATTGCACGAACCGTCTTCGCGAAGCCTTGCCATCATCCACCGGCGCCGCGGCGCGGCACTCGGAACGCGGCATTGGCTTGCACTCCGAGCGCCCGCGATGCACCACCACGTCGCGCTTGAGGATACCGATGATCTCGCCCGCCTCTGGCGATTTATGATGGGCGAAGCCTTAGGGTTCGTCGCGTGTGGCGGCGGCGCCTATTGCTGTGCCCACGTCGGCGTCTACCGTGCCTTCCGTGAGGCCGGCGTCACATTCGATATCGTCGGCGGAACGTCCGGTGGTGCCGCGATGGCGGCGGCGTTTGCAAAGAACCTCGAACCTCTCGCCATTGACGCCGGTATCCACCGCATGTTCATCGAGGGTCAGGCGCTATCGAGATATACGCTGCCGAGATACGGACTGCTCGATCACACCCATCTCGATGCTCATCTCGAACGCGAGTATGGTAACGGCGATATCGAGGATCTTTGGAAGCCCTACTTCGCCGTCTCGACGGACCTGTCGAATTACGAGACGGAGGTCCATCGCAACGGATCTCTGTGGCGCGCCATTCGCGCGAGCGCGGCGATCCCAGGTCTGCTCCCGCCCCTTTATACCGACGACGGTCGTATGCTCGTCGACGGCTCCGTTATTTCCAATGTGCCGATCGAGACGATGCATCGCCTGAAGAGCGGCCCCAATGTGGTCGTCAGTTTTCAGACCGGCGAGGGTCAGAAATTCGCCGTCGACTATGCTTCTTTGCCGGGTCGCCGGGATTTGATTTGGCGAACGCTCAACCCGCTGTCCCGCCACGCCCTACCGCCCGCGCCGTCGGCGGCCACCGTGTTGGTCCGCAGCTTGATGGCCGACCGTGACCACTTCGAGCGCCATCTCACGCCGGATGATTGGCTGCTGGTGCCTCCGACGCCGCCCGAATTGGGTGCACTCGACTGGCGCCGCCACACCGAGATTATGAACATGGCTTATGATTATACGCGTGCAGAAATTGTTTCCCGCGGTTGCGCCGCATGGATGCAAAAAACGAAACGCGACGTGTGACGACTGTTGCATTATTGCGAAAAGGCCGGAAAACCCCGAGTTTTCAAGCGACAGAGTTTACACTGAGATTGCTGCAGCCTTAACGGTGCCGTAAAACAAATACAGTAGACGGGAAGTCTTGGGGCCTGGGGAATCCGAAGTGATCGCACCGAAGCCGCACGTAATGTTAGCGCTGGTATTCGCGTTTGCGCTGACCGGCTGCGCGGCGGTGATGACGCGTAACGGAATCTCAAGCGCAAGGCTGGCAGAGACCGCTGAAATTCCCGGCATGCCTGGCGTTCGTTTCTGGGGCGACGAAGTCCCGACTGATCCACTCGCCGAAATCCGCAGGCGAACCTCTCATATGCCGCGACTCGCGCGCAGTGCGAAAACGATAAATGGCCGCAAGATCATAGACACACTGGCCCTGTCAGGAGGTGGATCCGACGGCGCCTTCGGCGCAGGCGTCCTTGCCGGCTGGACCAAGCGCGGCGACCGCCCGGAATTTCAAGTCGTAACCGGCGTCAGCGCCGGCGCGATTATCGCGCCTTTCGCCTTCCTCGGTCCGTCCGAAGACAAAAAGCTGCACACTATTTGGACCCAGTACAAGCAGGACCAGGTAGTGACGCCTGAAATTTTTTCCGGACTTTTCGGCGGCCCCGCACTCGCAAGCACCGAACCGCTGCAAAATCTGATTGCCCACTATGTCGATCGCCAATTCCTTGATCGCATCGCCGCGCAATATAAACGCGGCCGCGTTCTTATGGTTTTGACCACCAATCTCGACGCCCAACGCCCGGTTGTCTGGAACATGGGCGAGATTGCCCTAAACAGATCGCCGCAAGCTGCGGAACTCTTCCGCAAGGTCATCCTTGCCTCGGCAGCTATCCCGGCGGCATTCCCGCCCGTCAAGATCGAGGTCGAAGCCGGCGGCCAATTGTACGACGAGCTCCACGTCGACGGCGGCACGACCCGCGAAGTCTTCGTCAGCCCCGTCGAGGCGCCGCTCCAGGCCTTCGACAAGCTCTACGACAAGCCACCGATCCGTCGCTTCTTCATCATCAAGAACGGCAAGGCGACGCCCGACCAGGAGGTCGTGAAACCGACGACATTGCAAATCGCCGGGCGATCGATTTCAACGCTCATCAAGAGCCAGAACATGGGCGAGGTCTATCATATCTATCGCGTCGCATTGGATGCCGGCGCCGATTTCAACTTCCTCGCCGTGCCGCCTTCATTCAATTACAAGACCAAGGAAATCTACGATCCCAAATATCAGGCGGCGCTCTATGCCGAAGGCGTCAGGGTCGGCCGCAAAGACATTTGGATGAAGCATCCGCCCGGCCAAGCCCCCATCAAGGTCAACGGCCAACAGCCCCGCCCCGCTGCACCGGAACCCATCGCCTCAGCAGTCGGCAATTGATCCTGGCGGTCGGAAATTTTTCACGCGCAATAGCATTCAAATCAAAAAAAGCACCGGCTGAAGCCGGTGCCTTACGATTGATCGACCTCGCTCTAATGCCGGATCAGAACCAGTGCGGCTGCCACCAATGAAGCAGCGCGTGAACCGTGGTCGGAGAGATCAGATAGGCGATGCCGATCAGCGCTGCCACCGCAACTAGAATAAGGACCAGCGTCAAGCCGACCGGCGTGCGATAGCTGAGCCCCGTACCCGGAATTCCGAGCGTCACCTGCTCGCCGCGCTTGCCCACGTTGAGCGTGGCACCTCTGCCGCCGAGGCTACCGCTGACCCCGGTCTTGCTGAGGTTGATGCGAACGCCCGGAAAAATCGTGAACGTCTTGCGAAACCGGAAGTAACCCATCTCATTCTCCTCGTCGGCGGCTACCGCCGGTTGGAACAGCCAAATCACCCGCGGCATACCGCAAACTGCGAATCCCCGAAAAGGCTAATGGTTTGAAATGCGACTTTCAACGGATTCGCTTCGAGTTCAGCCTTTGCCACCGAAAAGGCCGGGGAACACCTTCTTCGCACTGTGCTTGATCTGCCCAAGCATTGTGCTGCGATCCTGCAGGCGCTCATGGGCCGATTCCCGATCAAGGCCTTTCGCGTATTTCTTGACGTTTTCGCCGTCCGCCTGGATGAGAGCCTTGCGCTCGTCGGGCGCCAGTGGACCCACGCGAGACATCGGAGGCCGGATCAACGTCCGCTCGACCATCGACGGCTCACCTTTTCCGCGTAGCAGCGAAACCAGTGCCTCGCCGACGCGGAGTTCCTGGATGGCCCGTTCCGTATCGATGCTAGGATTTGGACGGAACGTCTCCGCCGCCGCCCGGATCGCTTTCTGCTCTCTCGGTGTAAAGGCGCGAAGTGCGTGCTGAATGCGATTACCGAGCTGCGCCGAAACACGGTCAGGCACGTCTCCGGGGCTCTGCGTCACGTAATAGACCCCGATGCCTTTCGAGCGGATGAGGCGCGTCACGCGCTCAACCTGCTCCAGCACCGCTTTCGGCGCCTCGTTGAAAAGGAGATGGGCTTCATCGAACAGAAAGACGAGCTTCGGCTTATCGAGATCGCCGACCTCCGGTAATTTCTCGAAGAGTTCCGTCAGCAGCCAGAGCAGGAACGTCGCATAAAGGCGCGGTGTGTTCATCAGCTTTTCGGCGGCAAGAACGTTGACGACGCCGCGCCCGTCCTTATCGACCTTCAAGAAATCCATGATATCGAGAGCGGGCTCGCCGAAGAACTTCTCCGCCCCTTGCTCTTCGAGGACGAGAAGGCGCCTTTGAATGACTCCGACCGTCGCTGGCGCAACGTGTCCGTATTTACTCCTGAGCGTCGACGCCTTTTTGCCCATCTCGTCGATGACCGCGCGCAGGTCCTGAAGATCAAGGATCGTCATCTTCGAATTGCCGGCTTCGCGCTCGTCTTCCGCCCACCGGAAGGCGATGTTCAGCACGCCCTCCTGCGGCTCCGTCAGTTCCATCAGCCGCGAGAGCAAGAGCGGCCCCATCTCCTGAACCGTCGTGCGCACCGGATGACCGTCGATGCCGAAGATGTCCCAGAACGCCGTCGGGAAAGAGGTATTGCCGTAATTCGTGAGGCCGATTTCGTTGGCCCGCTCGACAAGCTTGGGCGCCGGCGTGCCCTTGACCGCGATGCCAGAGAGATCGCCCTTGATATCCGCCGCAAAAACCGGAACGCCGGCCGCCGAAAATCCTTCGGCCAACACCTGCAGTGTGACGGTCTTGCCTGTGCCCGTTGCGCCCGTGATCAACCCGTGCCGGTTGGCGAGCGAAAGCTCAATGCACTCTGCCGCAGCATCATGACCCGATTTGCTGACACCGATGAGGATCAGGCCATCCTGAACATAGTCGCGAGGATCGGCGACAGCCTCGCCAGTTTCCTCGGGGCCATGCTTCTTAGTCATATTGCCTCCTCATCGTCTCCAAGGCCGACTCGCCCAATCCTGCTTTTTCCGGTGATGCCACGCGCGAGGCACCGACGCAAACTTGACGCCCGAGCTGTCCGAGCGCGGCAATTCGGCCAATGCGCAGGGAAATTTCTGGCTCGCACCGGGCGCCCAAGGGGGTATACCGGAGCAATATCGCATCAATAGCGCCCATCGGCTCTGGGAACCAAGTTGTATGACGACCCCGACGAATGAATTGCATTTGGCTCAAGATTTTCCGGCAGCAAACATCGCCGAGTGGCGCGCACTGGTCGAAAAGGCTCTGAAGGGCGCTGATTTCGAAAAACGGCTCGTCACCCGCACGGCCGACGGCCTGAAGATTAACCCACTCTATACCCGCGGCGATGCCCTCCAGGGCACGGCGAACGCCCTGCCGGGAAAACCGCCGTTCACACGCGGAACGAAAGCCGTTCGCGATGGCCTCGGGTGGGACATTCGCACATTCCATATTGAATCCGACCCCAAAGCGGCCAATGCCGCAATTCTGGAGGACCTCGAAGGCGGCGTAACCTCCATCGCCCTCCAGATCGGCGGCAACGGCCTGCCCGCAACGCGCGATGCGTTAAGCACGGCTCTCGCCGGTGTTCTCCTCGACGTCTGCCCGGTCGTCCTTGTGGCGGGCGAGAGCGTTTTCGATGCCGCCCTGGCGCTCATCGCGGAATGGGATGCCAAGGCGATCAAGGCGCCCGAGCGCCAGGGATCGTTCGGATCTGATCCTCTCGGAACGCTCGCCATGACCGGCCGGCTTTCGGAGCCGGTCGAGACAGCCCTCGCACGTGCCGTCGCATTGATGAAGACGACGGCTGCCAGCCCGCACGTTCAAGTCATGACGGCCGACGGCGTTGTCGCGCACGTCGCCGGAGCGAGCGAGGCCCAGGAACTTGCGTTCATGCTGGCCGCTCTCGTCTCCTACCTTCGCGCCGCCGAGGAAGGTGGCATTTCTCCATCCGAGGCCCTGCCGAAAATCAATGTCTCGCTGGCCGCCGACGTCGACGAATTCTCGACAATCGCAAAGCTGCGAGCCGCCCGGCGTCTGATCTGGCGCGTCGCCGACGCGTCCGGCGCCGGCGAAGCCGCTGCCGCCGTCACGCTCAACTGTCCGACGTCCTATCGAATCATGGCAAAGCGCGATCCGTGGACGAATATTCTGCGCACGACCATTGCCTGCACCGGAGCGGCACTTGGCGGCGCCGACGCCATCGTCGTCCTTCCCTTCACGTTTGCCCTCGGCAAGCCCGACGCATTCGCACGGCGCGTCGCCCGCAACATTCAGATCGTCTGCCAGGAAGAAAGCCATCTCGGGCGCGTCAACGATCCCGCCGGCGGCTCGTGGTATGTTGAAAATCTGACCGACGACATGGCCAAGAAGGCCTGGGAGATGTTCCAGGATATCGAAGCACGCGGCGGCCTTCTGGCGTGTCTCAAATCCGGCTTCATCCAGGAGACGATTGCAAAGACGGCGGACGCGCGCGCCAAATCGGTGGCAACGATCCGCCAGGAATTGACCGGCGTGAATGCCTTCCCGCTGCTCGGTGACGACGGCGTCCACACCGATCCGTGGCCGGCGACCTCTGCGCCCACCGGCGAAGCCGCGATCGAAATTTCGCCCTTGAAACCCCACCGTCTCGGCGAAGCATTCGAAGCTTTGCGCGACGCCGCCGACGCTCACGGCGGCTTCAACGTCTTTCTCGCCAGCATGGGTGAGATCGTCGACCACAACGTCCGCTCGACCTGGACCAAAAACTATCTGGCGGCCGGTGGCATCGCGACGCTCATCAGCGACGGCTACAAGACGCCCGAAGCCGCGGCCGAAGCATTCAAAAAATCCGGCGCAACGACAGCTTGCATCTGCTCGTCCGATGCCGTGAACGCAAATCTTGCAGATCCGACGGCAAAGGCGTTGAAAGCTGCCGGTGCCAAATTCGTGCTGATGGCCGGACGCCCCGGAGAAAGCGAAGCGACGCTCAAAGCTGCGGGCGTCGACCAATTCCTTTTTGCCGGCGCCGATGCCGTCGCCACTCTCAAGGGCCTGCAACAAAAGTTGGCCTGAACAAAAAAGCAGAGGATACGGACTGCACGTGGACTCGAAAGCCCCCACCGTCCGCAGCGCATCAAGTCGCAGGATGTTGCGGCTCCGCCGCTATCGTTACGTCAGTCTATCGCGCCGCGTCTGGGTACGGCGCGCCATTTTTCTGACTGGCGCCTGTTTGATCGGTCTCGCGGCCGTAGGCTTTGCCGAACTCGCCGACAAGTCTCAGGACCTCTACTACGAAATCCTGAGGCGATCGCCCTGGCTGCCTTTCATCATGACCCCCATCGGCTTCGCGGTGCTCGCTTATATCACCGCGCGCTGGTTCCCTGCGGCTGCGGGTAGTGGCATTCCGCAGGTCATCGCCGCGCGAAAAAGCAAAAACGTAGCATTCCGCAAAAGACTGCTCGGCTGGCCCACGATGGTCGCGAAGATCGTCATGACGGCAATCGCCCTCGTCTTCGGAGCTTCCGTCGGGCGCGAAGGACCGACCGTTCAGGTCGGAGCCTCCGTGATGTACGCCGTCGCCGGTTTCGCCGGCATCGGGCGACATAACGGCCTTGTGCTCGCGGGCTCTGCGGCCGGCATCGCGGCCGCGTTCAACGCACCGATTGCAGGTATCCTGTTTGCAATCGAGGAAGTCGCCAAATCCTTTGCCGGGCGGATGAACGATCTCGTCATCGCGTCTGTCGCCATCGCAGGCGGCATAAGCTGGCTCCTGCTTGGAAATTACGCCTATTTCGGCCAGGTTTCGGCGCAGATGGCACACGCCGCGGATTGGATCGCCATTCCGGTTTGCGCACTGCTTGGCGGCGTCCTGGGCGGCTTCTTCTCGCGCTCACTTGTCCTGCTGACGCGCAGACCACCCGCATTCATCGCTACCCTTCGCCGCCACCCGGCTCTGTTCGCAGCCATCTGCGGATTGATCGTCGCGGCCCTGAGCGTCGCGACCGCCGGTTACGCCTCGGGCAACGGTTATAACGAAACCCGCGCAGGGCTCGTCCACGGCAATCACATTCCCTTCTGGTACGGGCCGTGCAAGCTCATCACCACGCTCCTGTCGTCGGCCAGCGGAATTCCGGGCGGCCTTTTCTCGCCGTCGCTTGCCGTCGGAGCCGGGCTCGGATCGATGGTGACGCCGATCTTCACATTCATAGAGCCGCGTGCCCTCATGCTGTTGATGACCGTCGGCTACTTCGCGGCCGTCGTGCAATCGCCGCTCACCGCCGTCGTGATCGTGATGGAAATGACGAGCGAGCGGAACATGGTCATTCCGTTGATGCTTACGTCGTTGCTTGCGTCCGGCATTTCACGCCTGATCCATCGCGAGCCGCTCTATCACGCGCTGTCGCACGGCTTCAATCCGGCCCCACACGAGGCGGGACGATAGGTCCGCAAGGAATTTCTCAAGGAAAATTCCGAGCGGCCACACCGGCGGCTGTCTTGCGGCTTACCGGTCGTCGTTCTTCGTTTTGCGAGCCAGAGACGACATCGGCGGTGCGTTTTCGGCGGAATCGATCACCATTCCAAGACCCATCGGCGCCTCAAAACGCTTCCGGCTCGACGCAACGGTATTGGACTTGTGCCGCCGCCGCTTTGTTGACGGCTCTTCCGGAAGAGCCGTGGCGACCTTCACCGGATCGGCCAGCGTTTTCGCCGGCCGCCCCGTCGGATCGGGCACGCTCGGCAGGTTCGGCACGCTGGCGATGACGACAGGCCTCGTGATGATCACGGACGCCTCCCGAGGTTCCAGCTTCGGCGCAGCCTTCTGGCTGATCTGATCCGACGTAAATTTTGCACTCAGAGCTTCGGCCGCGAGCCGCGCCGCTGGCGGATTCTCCGCAGCGAACGTCTGCATCGCCAGGACGAACTGACTGAAATTTACGACTGGAACGAACTCCGGAACCTTCACCACTTGCGGCGGAGGCGGCGGAATTGCATCCGCAGCATCAGCCGGATTGCCGGCGCCGAATTTGGTCGGAGAAGAAAACGAAGACGCGAAAACCGCGCCTGCAACAAGCATGATTGCCTTGAGATTCACGACGCACACCCCACGCGATACTCGATGGGACTGCTCGTCGACTCCGGCCCGCACCGGTGCCGCGGCACCCTTCAAACGACACAAGGCAGGGTAGCAACCTCCCGTAACCCCCATGCCCCAAACGCTATTGTGCCAGCAACAAAGGCAGGAGAATGGCACGCACGATGCTCGAAAAGAGCGCAATAAGGTTTACGCGCCAGCGGCCGACACGCGGAACGCGAGTTGCTGGCGCCAACAAAAAAATCGCGCAGCGGAGTCGCTCGGTGCCAACAAAAAAGCCCGCAAACAAAAAAAGCCGGCTCCTAAAAGGAGCCGGCCAAGGCACGGGGGGGAGGCAAGCATGAAATCGGAGGAAGAGATGAAAACGGCTATTCGCGTCCTGAAACGGCAAGCACGGCCATGACGCCGAGCATCGGGATCGACGCGAGAACGGAAGCGGTCGCGATGGCGTATTCGTTTCCGCCGTCCGTCAAAGGCGAGAGCAGCGCCTGCGCGTCTGGAAAGGAGGCGACGACAACGGTTACGGCGGTGGTCATCGCGGCGGCGGCAGAACCAAGAATGATACCCGACATGGCGACATCTCCTCTCGAATGGGGGCGGCCAACTTCGGCCTGACGAGAGGGAGAATGCGCGAAGGGCGCATTTTGCGCTGTCACGCGCGTGACAACTGATTTCGCGGGAGAGACGGCGAGACGATAAGGCCGGAAACTAGTCCAGCTTCTCAACCTTGGCCGCGAGGTTCGGAACGACGGTCATGCGATAGGTATCGTTCTCGCACGTCAAAATCCAAACGACGGCGTTGGGGCGTGACGCGTTATCGTCGCGTTTGGCGGTCTTAGGCTTGTTGCAGGTGAAACCCTGATCCCGGATCTGCGAAGCGAGAAGATCCATGGGCGGCTCAAGGCCACTGTCTGCGAGGGCGCTTGTCCCGACGATGCCTGCCGTCATGACCGCCGCGAAGAAGGTGAATGATTTGCCCATGAGCCTGTTCCGAGAATCGACATCGCAAATATACCCCGAAAACACCGCGAATAGTCGGGCACGACGGTTCGAGGTAAATAATATCCTGAGCTAATCGTCAGCATTCATTGGCATCGGGCGATTGAGCGACGCGACAAGGGTGTAGGAAATCAACATCAGCAGGAACCATGAGCCGAGCTTACCGATGCCGATGAGCTCCCACCCATGCCTCTGGCTGGGGTAGGCCCAGGCTGCGGTAAACGTCCCGATATTCTCCGCAAACCAGATGAACAGCGATACGAGAACAAGACCCAGCAGCAGCGGCATATGCCTGTGCGTCTTCCAAATCCGATAATAGATCGTACACGGCCCGATCAAAAGGACGGCGGCAGCAAACAGGACGGGCCGAAAATCCCAGATGTAGTGATGGCTGAAGAAGTTCACGTAGATCGCCGCGCTGAGCATTCCCAGCGCCCAGACAGGCGGATGCCGCGTGAAGCGAAAATCGAAAAGCCGCCAGCACCGGGCGATATACGAGCCGATCGAAGCATACATGAACCCGGTGAACAGCGGCACGCCGCCGATCCGGAGCAGGCTCGCCTCGGGATAGACCCACGATCCAACAGACGTCTTGAAGATTTCCATCACCGTCCCGACGATGTGAAACACCAGGATGACCTTCGCCTCCTGGATCGTCTCCAGCTTGAAAACGAGCATCACCACCTGGATCAGGACCGCAGCGATGACGAGGAAATCGTATCGCGCGAGAAAAGCCCCCTTCGGATAAAGGAAATGCGTTGCGATCAGGAGCGCGAGGAGCAAGGCGCCGAACAGGCACGCCCAGGCTTGCTTGATTCCAAATCGAACGAACTCGTAGGCAAAGTGAGCGGCCGAACCTCGCGCTTCCGCCGCCTCCCCGAGTTGCGCCTCCCAGTCGATGTAACGCGCGAGCGGAGGCCATGCCCGAGCCGCACTTCGGCTCACGGCTTCGTCTGAAACCTTGCGTTGCATACCTCACCCTGGAAGAGAAAACGCGGCGGAAACGCCATCTTGTCGAGGTTTGTGGCTTTCTCATTTCCCTGGGAAGGCGCCCTTCGGGCTTCGTGAGGGTATGCTATGGCAGGGCGGAAACGCGCCTGGATAGATCGGCATGACAAGTCCAACGACGCCACCCACCACCCCTAGCCATTCCCTTCTGCGGCTGATGCTGATGGGGCTTCTGAGCGGCATCATCACGGCGCTCATTTCAGCCGCGACCCTGTTGGCCGTTTCCGACACGAAATTTTACGGGACGGCCGCCGCCGGATCGGCGATTGGGAGTTATACGGACGATCTTCCGACGCCTGTGATCGCGGCATTTCTTTGGTTTCTTCCAGTGGGGATCTTTGTCTTCGCCCCGCTGGCGAAGTTCCTCGGAGCCGCGTCGGCGGACGGAACCCTTCGCCTGCTGAAATTCGTCGGACTGGCGGCCATCATCTGGTTTCTACTCGGCGAGGCGATTTACCTTGTCCTGTCCCCCATCGCCCCACCACCGCCAGGCGTCCAGCGCCACGACCTGATCAGCGCCACGCTGAGCGGCGTCCTTTTCGCAATCGTTTACGATCTCCTTCTCCGCCGAAGGGACTACCTTTTAGACCGCAGCCGCCGCTAAACCTTTCCCCGCCCCCGGTTTTGCCGTACCGTGCGGCCGAACCCATCCCATCTTGACCGGATCAGCGCCCAGAATGACCTCGATCCCGAATTTCGCCCAGATCCCGCTCAATCCGGAAGCCCCCGGCAAGCCCGCCCCAGCGGCCAAAGCTCCGGAAGCGCCGGTATGGGAGACGCCCGAAGGCATCCCCGTAAAGCCGGTTTTCACGGACACCGACACGAGGGGGCTCGACTTCATCGACGGGCTGCCCGGCATCGCACCGTTCGTCCGCGGCCCTTATCCGGCCATGTACGCGCTCCAGCCCTGGACCATCCGCCAGTACGCCGGTTTCTCGACGGCGGAAGATTCCAACGCCTTCTATCGCCGCAACATCGCGGCCGGTCAGAAGGGCCTTTCGATCGCCTTCGACCTCGCGACCCACCGCGGCTATGATTCCGACCACCCGCGCGTCAAGGGCGACGTCGGCATGGCCGGCGTCGCGATCGACTCCATCTACGACATGCGCGTGCTCTTCGACGGCATCCCGCTGCAAGACATGACCGTCTCGATGACGATGAACGGCGCCGTGCTGCCCATCCTCGCACTCTTCATCGTTGCCGGTGAAGAGCAGGGCGTGCCGCCCGCGAAGCTCGCCGGAACCATTCAGAACGACATTCTGAAAGAGTTCATGGTGCGCAACACCTATATCTATCCGCCGGCACCATCGATGCGCATCGTCTCCGACATCTTCGCCTACACCAGCGCGAACATGCCGAAATTCAACTCGATCTCGATTTCCGGCTATCACATGCAGGAAGCCGGAGCGACGGCCGACCTCGAACTCGGCTACACCATCGCCGACGGCATCGAATATGCCCGCGCCGGTGTCGCCGGTGGCCTCGACATCGACGCCTTCGCGCCGCGCCTGTCGTTCTTCTGGGCCATCGGCATGAACTACTTCATGGAGATCGCCAAGATGCGCGCCGCGCGCCTCCTCTGGGCGAAGCTCATCAAGGAAGAATTCAAGCCGAAGGATCAGCGTTCGCTGTCACTGCGCACGCATTCGCAGACCTCGGGCTGGTCGCTGACGGCTCAAGACATATTCAACAACGCGACGCGCACCTGCCTCGAAGCCATGGCCGCCACGCAAGGCCACACCCAGTCGCTGCACACCAACGGCCTCGACGAAGCCATCGCGCTGCCGACAGACTTCTCAGCCCGCATCGCCCGCAACACTCAGCTTCTCCTGCAACAGGAAAGTGGCACCTGCCGCACAATCGATCCGTGGGGCGGCAGCCACTACGTCGAACGCCTGACGTACGAACTCGCCAAAAAAGCGATGTCGCACATCGATGAGGTCGAAGAGCAAGGCGGCATGGCCAAGGCGATTGCCGCAGGCATTCCGAAACTACGCATCGAGGAAGCCGCCGCCCGCACCCAGGCACGCATCGACAGCGGCCGCCAGACGATCACCGGCATCAACAAATATAAGATCAACGGCGACCGCGAGGTGAACTTCCTCAAGGTCGATAACCGCGCCGTCCGCGAAGCCCAGCTCGCCAAGCTCGAACGCCTGCGGGCTGAGCGCGACGAAGCCGAAGTCCAGGCGGCACTCGACGATCTGACCGAAGGCGCGAAGGGCAACGCCAACCTGCTCGATCTCGCCGTCAAGGCGGCGCGCAAGAAAGCGACGGTCGGCGAAATCTCCTACGCGCTCGAAAAGGTCTTCACGCGCCACAAAGCCGAAATTCGCGCGATCAGCGGCGTCTACAAGAAGGAAGCGGCGATGAACCCGAGCGTCGATCGCGTCAAGAAACTCGTCGAACAGTTCGACAAAAATGACGGACGACGCCCGCGCATTCTCATCGCCAAACTCGGCCAGGATGGCCACGACCGCGGCCAGAAAGTCATCGCATCGGCCTTCGCCGACTTGGGCTTCGACGTCGACATCGGACCGCTGTTCGCAACGGCCGATGAAGCCGCACGCCAGGCCGTCGAGAACGACGTCCACGTCGTCGGCGTCTCATCGCTGACGGCCGGTCACTTGACACTCGTCCCGGAACTCAAAGCCGCGCTCGACAAGGAAGGCCGCGGCGACATCATGATCGTCGTCGGCGGCGTCATTCCGCCGTCTGATTATGACGAGCTGTTCCGCGAAGGTGCCAAGGCGGTGTTCGGCCCCGGCACCAACATTCCCGAAGCCGCCGCCGACCTCGTCGAAAAGCTCAACGCCCAGTTGGGCTACGTCGACAAGCAGGCCGCTGAATAGTCCACCCGGTTTCCGTTTTCCCGAAAGGTATTGGATCATGGCCTTCGACCAGATCAAGCTGGAGATCTCGCAGCTTTTGAGCGAGATGCAGAACCAGCCCGAGGACAAGCACGAGATCTATCTCTCGCTGAGAGAGAAGCTCGGCCAAATGAGGGCAACCGGCATGCCCTTGCCGGAAGATCTTGTTGCGCTTGAACGCAAGCTTGAAGAAGAATTCGCGAGCGAACAGCGCGAAGGCAAGTAATAGATGCGGCTGCGAACTGTTCGCGCTCGCGATCTTATCCCCTCCGTCATGCCGACGAAGGTCGGCACCCAGACACCGAACCGCAACCGTTATTTTGAGGTTGGCGTGGATCCCGGCCTCCGCCGGGATGACGATGCTGGTGGAGGCGCCGCGACCAGAACGGAGACCTTATCCGCGCAGCGACGCCCTAACGAGACCGGTCAGCAGGCGCACCACCGCCGCGACGACGAGACCTATCAGCAGAAGCAGCATGGACTTCGGCCCGAGTTCGCCAAATAAGCTCGCATAGGCCGTGCTCGAAGAACCCGAAAAGAAGCGCTCCACCAGCGCAGCCATCGTCTCGAGAATGGCGCCCGCAAAACGCACGAGCCTGCCGAAAAACTCGAAACTGTAGACATTGAGAGCGGTATAAACGACGACCGTCAGCACAAGCTCGACGATCAGTAGAATGACGGTCGAAATAATCGCGCCCAACGCCCGGCCCAATGCCCGCATGATGACCTCCGGAAAAACCGGAGTCAGCATTATCGCGAAACAACGGCGTCAATATGCTGCGGGCGACCCACTCTGCAGGCGAACGAGCGCGCGGTGACGAACCGGCTCCAGGATGCGGCGGAAGCCAGCCCTCAATACTTCCGCAACCTGAAGTAAGCCGTGCCCGCCTCGCCTGCGAGGTGGACGCTACCGGTACGGCCGGAGACCGTAATGCGGATGGAACCGCCGGTATTGTATTGCTGGTTGAAGAACCTGCCAACGTATCTGTCGCGGCCGACTTTCGTCAGCTGTGCGGTCTGATCGACCTTGGCCGACGAGGTCGCGCACGTCGCGGACATCTCATAGCTCGTCTCGCCGGTCTTCGCGAAATGCGCGCGGCAACGCGCCCTCTCTTTCGAGCCGGAAGAAAAATTTATCGAACCGTTTCCGACCCAGATCCCGACCAGCATCGACCCCCCGGCGTGCGCGGCCGTAAAGCCTGCCAGGCTGAAGCCCATGGCGACAGCGAACGTAGCGGCAATAGCCGGAGCGCGGCGCGCTTTCGAAGATTGACTGAGGATCATTCTCTCTTACTCCGTTGAAACCGGCGCCCCGTTCATTATAGCGCACCACGTCGAATGTTGCAGCTGGCAGCAGGTAGGCATCGTCTTGAAGTTCGTCAATTGCAGGGATCTCCAAACCGCGGGTTTTCGGGCGCGGCGACCCCGCGGTTCAAACGACGCGGTCGCAAAGTAAAGTTCGAAACTTTGCGCGAACCGCGAGAGAGCCATGACAGATTGTGGGAGGTGAAGTCGGGCCTACCTCCCCATTTGGTTGCGGCCGTCTTACCGGCGGAACTTGTCGTTTAACAAAAAGCATGTTCAGCAGAGAGCATGAAGACCCTTCCAGAAGCATTCCGCCCCTTCGACGCCCGCATGCTCGCCGTCGGCGACGGCCATTGGATCTATGTCGAGGAGGTCGGCTCGAAGGGCGGCCGCCCCATCGTTTTCCTGCACGGCGGTCCCGGAAGCGGCTCGCAGGCCCTCCACCGGACGCTCTTCGATCCGGCGCGGGATCATGTGTTCTTGATCGACCAGCGCGGCGCCGGACGCAGTCACCCCTACCTGTCGTGCGAAACCAACACCACGGTGCATCTCATTGCCGATCTTGAAGTCGTCCGCCGGCATTTCGGCATCGAGAAATGGATGGTCGTCGGCGGCTCGTGGGGATCGACGCTGGCGCTCGCCTACGCCGAGCATCACCCGGAGCGCATCTCCGCCCTCGTGCTGCGGGCCCTCTTTCTCGGCACGGACGAAGAAGCTGCATGGGCCTTCGTGGACGGACCGAGAATTTTTCGCCCGGAGCTCTTCGAAGCCTTCTGCCACCATCTCCCCATTGAGGAACGAAGCGACCCGTTGCCGGCCTACCTGAAGCGCCTGACCGGCCCCGACGGGCCCGTGCGAACCTCGGCCGCTCACGTCTGGAACGCCTACGAGCGCGCACTCTCCGAGCTTGCGCCGAAGCACGCAGCAATCCCCGAGGCCGCAACTGAAGGCGCGCGCCTGCCACCGACGCCGATCATCGAAGCCCACTACATCAAGAACAGCTTTTTTCTGGCACCCGGAGAGCTGCTAGCGAACGCTCATCGCCTGCGCGATATCCCTGGCGTCATCATTCAAGGGCGCTACGACCTCCTTTGCCCGCCGAAAAACGCCTATGCCATCGCTGCGGCATGGCCGGCCGCCCGGCTCGATATCCTGGATCACGCCGGCCATTCGATGACCGAACCCGGAGTCATGGATGCCATGCGCCGCGCGGTTTCGGCCCTTGATCAGTCGTAAGAGCGTTAGGCATCTCCGCGTCTGAGCGACACAGCTGAACGCAAATCAACAATCCCGCCTTGACTTTGCCGCCGAACATCGTCATCAGCACGCTATTGCTCTTCGATGGCGCTCGGGTCCTCGTGCCACTCCAAGCGGTTCAATCACCGCGCTCGACCCTGCATTGAGATCAATCCTTATAGACAAGGCCACACCCCGAAAGCGCCGGTGTGGGCCATGGGACTAGCCCCGGCACAAGATGCGCGGGCCTAGAAGCCCTTGGGAAAATTTCACTTTGACAACCCAGACTTTTGAGGTGTTCGGATTTGCCGAGCCTCTTTCGCGTGCCCTGACGCAGTGCGGGTACACGGTGCCGACGCCTATCCAGGCGCAGGCGCTCCCGCCCCAGCTCGAAGGGCGCGACCTTCTCGGCATGGCCGAGACGGGTTCCGGCAAGACCGCGACGTTCCTCCTTCCGATTCTGAATAAGATCGCGGTGAACGCGATCGAGCCCGGCTACAAGCAGGTCGTCGCGCTGATCCTCGCGCCGACGCGCGAGCTCGCAATCCAGATCGACCAGGAAGTGGCGAAACTCTCACGCAACATGAACATCCGCCGCGCCGTCGTGCTCGGCGGTGTCAGCAAGGGGCCGCAGATCCACGCCCTGAAGCGCGGCGTTCATATCCTTGTGGCGACGCCCGGCCGCCTGCTCGATCACGTCAACATGCGCAGCTGCGATCTCTCGGGCGTTCAGACGCTCGTCATCGATGAAGCCGACCGCATGTTCGACATGGGCTTCATCCGCGACATCAAGAAGATCGTGTCGCTCATCCCGATGAAGCGCCGCACGGCTCTCTTCTCGGCGACGATGCCGACCGAGATCAGGAAATTCGCTTACGACATCCTTCAGGATCCCTATCGCGTCGACCTCTCGACCAAGACGATGGTCGTCGACCGCATCGATCAGAAAGTTATGATCGTGCCGTCGGCGAAGAAGCAGAGCCGGTTGCATACGATCCTTGCCGATGCGACCTGCGAACGCGTCATCGTCTTCACGCGGACGAAGCGCGGCGCCGACCGCGTCGCCGAGCGCCTCGCTATGGCCGGCATCAGCGCATCCGCGTTTCACGGCAACAAGGCCCAGAACGCCCGCCAGCGTGCTCTCAACGACTTCACGATGGGTCACGTCCGTGTCCTCGTTGCGACCGACATCGCGGCGCGCGGCATCGACGTTTCCAACATCACCCACGTCGTCAACTTCGATATGCCGCTCGACCCGGAAACCTACGTTCACCGCGTCGGCCGGACCGCCCGCAAGGGCACGAGCGGCATCGCGATTTCGCTGTGCGATCCGTCGGAACGCCAGGAAGTCCGGGCGATCGAGAAGATGATGAAGCAACCGATTGTCGTCATCGACGACGTCGGCGGCGAAAACCTTCCGATGCCGGAACGCAGTCCGCATCGCGACGAGAATGCTCCGCGCCGCGAAGGCGCGCAGCGTGGTGGTCGCGGTGGTGAAAGCGGCCGTCGCAGTAGCGGCTCGCGACCGACCTATCAGGCAGGTGAAGGAAGGCCGCGCACCGAACGGCCGGCAGGTGATCGGCCGGCAGGTGATCGGTCAGGCGACCGTCGCAGCGACCGTTCACACGGTGCCGCGGACCGCCGGCCCCACGCAGCATCGAGCGATGCGCCCGCCACCAGGGGCGCCGCAACGTTCGGAGTTGCCGATCGTCAGCAGCGGCCGCGCCAGGATCGTCCCCGGTCGGATCGCCCGCAGCGGGACGGCCAGCATCGCGGCGAGCAGCGCTCGGCCGATCAGCGCTCCGGTACCAACCGCTCCAATGGTGATCGCGCCAACGATCGCCGGACCGGAGAACATCGCCCGAGCGAACATCGCGGCGAGAGCCGCGGTGATCACCGCCCCGCTCGCCAGGCCGACAGGCCGCACGCCGATCGCAACCATGCACCTGCCGGACGTCATCGTGACGAGGCCGGCTCGGTAAAGCGTGACGCAGGCGCCCAAGGCCACGCGCCGAGGAAGCAGCACCATGAACGTGGCGGCGAAGGCCGCACGTCGTGGAGCAGCACCGAGGCGCCGAAGTTCATGAAGCGTCGCGACGACGATCGCAGCCGCGCGCGCCCAGCGCGATAAGCGGACCGATCCAAAGCAGCGAAATCCGAAAGCCCGGCCATAAAAAAGGCCGGGCTTTTTATTGCCCGGCCAAAGTGCCTGGTGTGTGTGGACAAGAAAACAGCGGCAAACGCGCGCTGATATCCCTTAACCCTTATTGTCGGGTTCAGCGGGAGCCTGATCCGACCCACCGTCGTTGTCGTCATTGTTCTGCATGTGGTGGCGACCCATGCCCTCGTGCCCCATGCCGTCATGCCCGCGTCCGTCATGACCGAACCAGCCGTGGTGACGGCCGCCCGGACCCCAGCCGCCGGCGAAGCGATGGCCGCGATGGCCGAAACCCGGCGACAATTCACGCATCAACGGCCGCAGCACATCCTTCTGCTCATCAGACAGCGAGGCATAGAACGGTGAGAACGCCGTCGAGAACGCCTTCAAACGGTCGGCACGCTCGCTCACCCGCTTGCTCATACGCTCGAAGCGCGCCGCGAGATCACCGCGCTTGTGCTCGCCGCCCTTGGCGTGGTCCGCTTTCCACTCTTCGCGCTTTTTCTTCCATTCCTCCATCCGCGTTTCACGCGCCTTGAAGGTGTCGCGAACCTGCGCCTCGACCGGCGCCCAGAGCTTCTCCTGGTCCGCCGTGAGCTGCAGCGCGGTCTTCACCATCGCCAGCCGGCCGTCCTCAAGACGCGAGCGTGTTTCGGGCGTCATCATGCGCCAGCCGCCGTAGTCGGCTGTTTTTGCAATGGCGACGGTGGTCGGGACTGCGACGACAGCCGCGAGCGCAAGCCATGTGCCGCGCGATAAGTTCTTCATAGATATCTCCTTTGGGCCGGTAAGAGGCATTGGGGGAAAGTGCCCGGCCATCGAAGATAAAAACGCAATCATCCGCCTGATCCGTCGCCATCACGAGACAAGATCGTCAGATGAATAAAATGAACAAAAACAGGCAAAAAGCCGACGACTTGGCGCCGCGAATGCAGCAGGAATCAAGTAGCTAGGCAACGCGCGGAAACGTCAGTTCGTACGATTGATAATTGCCGGAGAGCGAAGCATCGATTGCGGCCCGAGGCTGACACGCGGCAGCTTGACGGCTGGCTGCGCGTAGACCACGCGATCCCGCCCGCTATAGCATCCGGCGATGCAAATCACGAGATCTTCGTCCGGGCGGGAAGCGAGAATCCGCTTCACCAGCGGACTGTCGGGCGCTCTCACGCTCCGGACACTCGCTCCATCTTCCGGAACACTATAGAGATTTTTTTCCGGTGACGGCACGTACGGATCGGCGCCAGCCGGCTCGATCTGCGAACCCTCTGCGGAGGCATTGTCGAACTCGACATCTTCGGCGAGAGCGCCCGTCATGGGCAGAAGGGCAAGCAAGGCAATAACGGCGACAGGGCCGAATGACCGCGGCGAGCGACGCATGACGCCTGACTCCAAATCTGAACAAACTACGAAGCACTGTGCCGGAGCGAGGTTAAGGAAACGCTTACTGGGATCGTCTGCCGAAACCTCGCCGGAACCGTTGTTCGGCGTCCGCTATTCGGCGATTGTCACCTCGAATGTCCGCGTAACGGTCTCGCCGCTGGCAAGCTTCGCCACGACGGAAAAGCGGTCCGTTCCCTGCTCTCCGGCCCGGGCCGTATAGTAGACGCCGGTGCCCGTCGCCTTCCGGCCGAGGCAGGTCCCTTGCGCCGAATATTGGATCGTCGTCTCCTGTCCAGGGACAAGAGCCACATCGCCTTTGGCGGGAGGCTTCGTAACGGTGATCTGCGGCGCAGCAAGGGGCTCGCACGTATCCCCGAGACCGGCAAAAATGAAGACGCGCGCCCGCCTGCCTGGCACCACCGGCATCTTTCGAACTGCCACGTCTTGTGGAGTTGCTTCACCCGATGCTTGAAGGGCCGCCAGGTTCCCACCTTGCCCCGAGCAACCGGTGACAGAGAGAAAAAGAAATGTCGAAAGTGCAGCCGGAAAAAATCTCAGTCGGGCAAGTCCGCTCCCCGAATGCCTTCGCCAGCGTGTGAACATGACGGGCACCTCCTGGTTGCAAATGCTCAAAGGAGGTGCCCGGCCACCAAGCCTGTTGTTTGTGAAGACAAGCGCTGGAAGCCGATCCGGTATCGCAGAGAACTCCTAAAAAGCCTGTAACCGATGGAACCGCCCGAAAGAAGATATCCCGCAACCAACGGAAGCGAATTCAGAATTGACCGTTCCCACCTTTCTGGGAAATCCTGAGGGACACCAAAATACTTTGTCCATTGACGTATGGCTTGAAAACGGAATCCGGCATCGGCCGCATGACGAATCGCAGCCTTTCTAAATTATGACAGTTGCACTCGGATTCCGGAGATGATTTTTGAGCTATCGCAAGACCCGGCCTATGCAGTTTTGGTATATGCTCGGGGCCACCGCATGAGACCGGAAACTTCAGGTGAAGAGCGATGACATCGGAATCCGACCTTAGTGAAGCCCGATCCGAAGCCCAGCTCATACTGGATCTGGCGGAAGACGACGTGGCCAAAATCTTCTTCCAGCAAACCATGCGTCGGAACCTGACGCGTACCGTCAGACACCTCGATAGATTGGTGCAGAGCGGCGGCGACGATCGCAAGCTTGGAGAAAGCGCGCTCCAAAGGTTGGGCTTCGGGGCGCACAATTGAGAACCGGCACATTGTACCGCCGGCCTAGCGCGGATGACCGTCCGCGCCCCTTGCCATTCCTCCCCCGGAGGCAAGCCGCCGCAATGCTTCCATCGATCGGCCACATCCCGACCAATCAAATAGCCTAGGCGACCGGCCGCGTTGCTCTCTATAGAGTGACGACGGATCAAAAGCGGGAAGGACCTGGACCGTGGCTCGGCGAATTGCAATTCTGGCGGCGCTCGTAACAATTTGTTCGGCATCTTCGTCCCGTGCGGACGAATGCGATGCCGTTGCGGCCAATCTTGGCGCACAAATTCCGCAACTCGAAGTATCGGATCGCGTCGCGGATAAGCAGTCCGTCACCCTCAATCTGAAACACCCGGATGCGGCAGCCCTGTCGCTGACGTGCGCCAACGACGACGTGAGTGCGACCGCTCAGTTCACGGCAAAGTGGGACGCGGCCTGGCCGCCATCGCGCTTCTACGATTTGGTCGCGACGGCCGGCTCGATCATCGCGTCGAACAGGGAGCCGGCCATCCGAAGCGGAGCTGTCCTTTGTGCCCAAAGGGCGATGACGGCCGAAGGACACAGCGCCGTCTATGACGTCAACGGCGCCCGTTTCGAATGCGTGACGACCACCGGCGTCGGCGCCGCGACGCGCATTCGCATTTCAAAGCTGAGACAAACCTCACCGCAGTAGAACCCGCGCAGTTTAGCAAGAGCGCCTAACGCTTGGTTTGGCAAACCGTCGTGCTTTGCCCCGTCGTTAGACGCGCCTGCTTGCCCTTGATCCAGAACTCGGCGCCGCCGCCGGCATATCGGCCGCCGTCGGCCGAAAGCACCTGCGGCAGCGTTTCGTGCACGTTCGATCCGTTAAAGACGAGGTCGACCGAATTGGGATCCGTGCGGAACGTCGCTGTCAGCTCGGTCTTGTCCTCGCAGACGTAGAAGACGTCCTCCGCCACCGCGGATGTGGCAAACCACGTCAACCCGACGGCCGTCGTCACCAACAAACGCATCTCCACGCGATCCTTCCTTGAGATCCCAACTGAACGCCCAGAACTGCCGGCACGTGCGTTCGGGCATCCCGGAACTCTGTGACAACGTCACATACTTTAACGCCGAAAAGTCTAACACAGGATCAAACGCGAGGGGGCCGTGCAATCGCACAAATGGTTGCCGTGGGAGGTCTCTTGGCGGCTCCTGGATAAGCATTGCGGAGAGATGACATGACAATCGATCGAGCGGTGATGATGTTTGCCGGGTTCATGGTGATCGTCTCACTGGCACTTGGCTACTATGTCTCTGACTACTGGTATCTGCTCGCGGCCTTCGTCGGCCTCAACCTCGTTCAAGCGTCCGTCACCGGCTTCTGTCCGGCAGCGATGCTGTTCAAGAAGCTTGGCCTCCCGAGCGGGACGGCATTCCAGTAGTCTGTCGGCCATTCCGCACACCGGTCACCCATTCCCTCAGCATTCGGTCAGCCAATGTCACGACGCAAAATCCGCTTCGCAGCGATCGCCTTTCTGGCGACGCTCGGCGCCGGCGCCACCTGCGCAAGAGCCGAGGAATTCGTCGTCAGAACGGCCACGGTCCCCGACATGAAGGCCGTGTTCGGTCAGGTTGAAAGCCGCAATGTCCTGCCGGCTCGAGCCCGCATCGCAGGAACCGTCCGCGAGATCGGCGTGACGGAAGGAACGGAGGTTACGGAGCGCGAGGTCATCGCCCGTGTCGTCGACGACAAGATGGCGCTCCAGCTCGATGCAGCGGACGCCAAGATCAAAGGCCTCAAATCCCAGCTCGACAACGCAAAGATTGAGTTGGAGCGCGCCCAGAAGCTTGTCGTCCGCGGCGTCGCGAGCCAGAGCCGGCTTGATCAGGCGCAAACGCTGTTCGACGTCGCCACCAACCAGGTTGCCGCCGCCGAGGCGGAGAAAACAGTCATCGAGCAAAGCGCCCGGGAAGGAAATGTTCTGGCGCCCGCCAACGGACGCGTGCTGAAAGTGCCGGTAACTCTCGGCTCCGTCGTGCTCGCCGGCGACGCCGTTGCGAGTATCGCAAGCGGCGCATACTACCTCAGGCTTTCCCTGCCGGAACGCCACGCCACCGACATCAAAGAGGGTGGAACTGTTCTGATCGGCGAGCGTGGCCTTTCGCCCGACGCGAAAGCCGGAATTGCCGCTGCGCGCCCCGGACGTATCGTCAAGGTCTATCCGGAAATCTCAGACGGCCGCGTCATCGCCGATGTCGACGTGGAAGGCATCGGGACGTATTTCGTCAACGAGCGCACTGCAGTTTGGATCCCGGTGGCCAAGCGGCCGGTCATTGCAGTGCCGCCTCAGGCCGTCGTCACGCGGCACGGCATCGACTACGTGCGCCTTCTGACCGGCGCCGGCCCACTCGATGTGGCCGTCATTGTCGGCGCACCTTTCAAATCCGCCGACGGGCAGCGCATCGAGATACTCACGGGCCTCAAGGACGGGGATCGCATCGAGGTGCCGGGGTCCCTGCAATGAAATACGGAATTGCCGGCACGCTGACGCGCGCGTTTATAAATTCGCCGCTGACGCCCCTTTTCCTGCTTGCCGCATTTGCATTCGGACTGGTCGCCCTCGTCACGCTTCCGCGCGAGGAAGAGCCGCAAATCCTGGTGCCCATGGTCGACATCCACGTCGATGCCAACGGCCTGAAGGCCGAGGACGCAGAAAAGCTCGTCACGGAGCCGCTAGAGACGATCGTCAAGAGCATCGACGGCGTCGAGCACGTCTATTCCCAGACACAGGACGACGGCGTGGTCGTCACCGCGAGATTCCTCGTCGGCACAAGCTCCGACGCCGCGATCCTCAGAGTGCACGAGAAAATCCGCGCCAACATGGATCGCATTCCGGTCGGAATTCCGGAGCCTTTGATCGTGGCGCGCGGCATCGACGACGTGGCCATCGTCGTTGTCACGCTTGCGCCGACGGGAAAGGCCGCGTCGCGCTGGACGGCAAACGACCTGAGCCGGCTTGCTCGCGAAGTGCAGGTCGAGGTCGCGAAGTTGCCGGACGTCGGCCTCACCTACATCGTCGGCGATCAGCCGGACGAGATCCGCATCGAGCCCGACCCGGAAAAGCTCTCCCTTTATGGCATCACGCTTCAGCAGCTTGCCGCCAAGGTCTCCGGCGCTAACCGTTCGTTCCAGCTCGGCACGGTGCGCGAAGACACCGAGCAGCGCAGGCTCGTCGCCGGCGAGACATTGCAAACAACCTCCGAGATCGGGAATCTCTTGATCACCTCCCGCAACGGCCGGCCGGTTTACGTTCGCGATGTCGCCAAAGTTGCATTGACCTCCGACAGCAACGAAACGCGCGTAACCGGCGTACGCAAGATCAAGACCGACCTTGAGCGGGTCCCGGCAGTCTCGCTCGCCATCGCCAAGCGCCCGGGCACGAACGCCGTCGTCATCGCCGACAATATCGTGAAACGCCTCGAACAGGTCCGCGGGCAGATCTTCCCGGCGGACGTCGAGATGACGATCACCCGCAACTATGGTGAGACGGCCAACGAAAAAGCCAACGAGCTGCTGTTCCATCTCGGTCTGGCGACCATCTCGATCGTCCTGCTGGTCGGCTTTTCCATCGGCTGGCGAGAGGCCCTGGTCGTCGCCATTGTCATCCCAACAACCATCCTCTTGACGCTCTTTGCCGCCCGTATCATGGGCTATACGCTCAATCGCGTCAGCCTTTTCGCATTAATTTTCTCGATCGGCATTCTCGTCGACGACGCAATCGTCGTGATCGAGAACATTGCGCGACATTGGTCCATGAAAGATGGGCGCCCGCGCATGCAGGCGGCCATCGATGCCGTCGCGGAGGTCGGCAATCCCACGATCGTCGCGACGCTCACGGTTGTCGCCGCGCTGCTGCCGATGCTCTTCGTCTCCGGCATGATGGGCCCGTACATGAGCCCCATTCCGGCCAATGCCTCGGCCGCGATGGTGTTCTCGTTCTTCGTCGCCGTCACGGTGACGCCTTGGCTGATGTTGAGGTTCGGCAAAACTGCCGATGATGCGTCACATGCACACGACACCGCCGGAGGCGGACGGCTCGGGCGCCTCTATGTGACCGTGGCACGGCCGATCCTCAGTTCGAAAGCGCGCTCGTGGGCTTTTCTGCTTGTCGTCGGTCTGGCGACGCTTGCTTCGCTATCGCTGATCTACACGAAGCGCGTCACCGTGAAGCTTTTGCCCTTCGACAACAAGGCCGACCTGCAAGCCGTCATCGACCTGCCGAAGGGTGCCTCCGTCGAAGATACCGACCGCGCCCTACAGATGATCGTCGAACGCCTGGCGGACGTGCCTGAAGTCGTATCCTTCCAGACTTACGCGGGCACCGCGGCGCCGTTCAACTTCAACGGTCTCGTGCGCCATTATTACCTGCGCAACGAACCGCAGCAGGGCGACGTCGCCATCAATCTCACCCCGAAGGGTGACCGCAGCCGTTCCAGCCACACGATAGCCCTCGAACTTCGCAACCGGATAAAGGACGTGTCTCTACCGACGGGAACGGCAGTCAAAGTTGTGGAGCCGCCGCCGGGACCGCCGGTGCTCTCGACACTGCTGGCCGAAATCTACGGGTCGGATCCGGAGACCCGGCGCAAGGTTGCAGCCAAGGTGAGGGAGGCATTCGAAAGCGTTCCCTTCATTGTCGATGTCGACGACAGTTACCACAACCGGCCGCAGCGCGTGCGGATCGCCATCGATCAGGACAATCTCGAATACTACCGCGTCGAGCAGAGCGACGTCTATGATACGATCCGCACCCTCGGTTCGGGCACGACGGTCGGATACTCGCACCGCGGCGGCGGCCGCCGGCCGATCCCGATCCGTATCGCCATGCCGAAAGGCGAGCGGGTCGTCGACGAGCGCTCCCTTGCCACACCGATCCCCGCCAACGCGCTTCCCGGAGGCCGCAACGTCGTCGAATTGGGAGATGTCGTCTCGGTTGTGCGCGAGCCGGCCTCCTATCCGATTTTCCGGCATAACGGGCGCTCAGCCGAGATGGTCACCGGCGAGCTTGCCGGCGCGTTCGAGGCGCCGATCTACGGCATGATCGATGTTTCCGACGCCATCAAGAAAGCCGACTGGGGCAACATCCCGAAACCAGAAATCGCCCTTCACGGACAACCCGACGACGAGACGCACCCGACACTTCTCTGGGATGGCGAATGGGAAGTAACGTGGGTCACGTTCCGCGACATGGGCGCGGCGTTCGGCATAGCGATCATCGGAATCTACATTCTCGTTGTTGCCCAATTCGGATCGTTCAAGCTGCCGCTCGTCATTCTGACGCCGATCCCGCTGACGCTGATCGGCATCATGCTCGGACATTGGCTTTTCGGCGCGCCATTCACAGCCACATCGATGATCGGCTTCATCGCACTTGCCGGTATCATCGTGCGCAATTCGATCCTACTGGTCGATTTCATTCGCCACGCACAGAGCGCGGACCGGCCAATCGTCGATGTTCTGCTTGAAGCCGGCGCCATCCGCTTCAAACCTATTTTGCTGACGGCCCTTGCGGCAATGATCGGCGCGGCGGTCATTCTGACAGA
The DNA here is from genome assembly GCA_963789775.1 of uncultured Pseudomonadota bacterium. Classification (GTDB taxonomy): domain Bacteria; phylum Pseudomonadota; class Alphaproteobacteria; order Rhizobiales; family Hyphomicrobiaceae; genus Hyphomicrobium_B. Next base: position 331,515 of record CAWBLX010000005.1, on the reverse strand, counting down.
CCCTATCTTTCAAGGCCTTGCGATTTCGCTCCTGTTCGGCCTCGCCTCATCGACGATCCTCACGGTTCTCGTCATTCCCGCGATCTACGTCGTTCTGAGGAGCAAGAGTGCATAACGGTTTTTCCGTAATGGTGCGGGAGCAGCATTTGCCGGTTGACGCACGCGCAACTATACTGACGCCAACGGATTGGAAAATGCGATCTCGATACGGAGCGCACCGATGCGCATCCATCAGGACATCAAGCTTCATCCCAAACGGCAGGTCCCGGCCCTGCTGAGATTTCTCGGGCTCAACATGCTGCTCGGTTCGGCGATCGGGATCGCTTTTGTGTCCGTTATTCTGTTGGCCGATATTGGCGGCCTCAAGGATCTGATCGCGCAATCTGACGAGCCAATCATGCCGCTCTTCCTCGTCTATGCCTTCAATGCATTTACGTTCTCGGGCGTCACCATGGGGATCGCCATCATGACGTTGCCCTACGACGACCCTCAGGCGAGTCCGCCCCCGCCGCACCAACAAGAAAAGTCGGAACCGAGTATGACTCTGGCAAATCCGGATAGCTGTCGTGACGAGACGGATTAAGGCGAGGCGATCGAGAGGCATCAAACGATGGCATGCTCAATACTGAACGATCATTAAATCCGCATCGACGGCCAACAACGCGCCGACCGCAGTTTCTCCTTACTAGGCGCAATCACTATTCTGCAGCGCAATGAGGGAATAGTTTGACTCGCTTCCCCCGCGATCAGACAGTGATGCAGGACGGACGGGCAGCTACATTTTCAGTTTTAAACTGAATGCGAGGCTGTAATGCGTTCGTTTGATCCACGTTTTATCGTGCTTTTCTGCAAACGAAAATTTGAAAGGGCGGAACGACACCCTCTCGTCACACGTCACTCCATTCGTTCCCCGACCGTCAGCCCCGAAACGCGATTGACGCGCGGTCAGCGCTTGCGGCGCAACAAACCGAAAATACCGAAATCTCATTTTACCGGGTCGTGAGCAAGCCTATAGGCCGGCAAATTTGGCTGCGAGATATTTCATAAGCTCGCATTTTTGCGCAGGAGACGACTGATGAAAAAGTCAATTGCCGTCTGCATGCTGTCGCTGGTGAGTGCCTCTCCCGCCTTCGCCGACGAGCAACAGAGTGACGACGCTCTGAAGCCCGTGACCGTCGAAAACTTCACGCGGGCCGAATCCGACATGTATATGGCCGAAAATGCGAAAGAAGGTTTCGGCGCAATTTTTAGTAAGCGCGAACCGGCATCAATTGACGACCAAACTGTTATCCGCCTTAATCGCGATACGCTCTACAGCTTTGGCGTTTTCGATCTCGATGCAGGCCCCGTTACGATCACGATGCCTGATGCCGGCAAGCGCTTCATGTCGCTTCAGGTCATCAACCAAGACCATTACGTGCCGACAGTTCTCTATACTGCAGGCCCCCATACATTTACGCGCGACTTCGTCGGAACGCGCTACACGTTGCTCGCCATCCGCACACTTGTCGATCCAAACGATCCGAAAGACCTTAGCGAGGTTCATGCACTCCAGGATGCGATCAAAGTCGAGCAAAAGGACCGCGGCGAACTCAAACTTCCGGACTGGAACAAAGCCGAGCAAAAAACGATCCGGGATGCGCTATTGGTGCTCGCCCGCTTTGTAGGAAGCTTCCAGCATGCGTTCGGTACGAAGGAAGATGTCGATCCGATCAAGCACCTGATCGGCACAGCAGCCGGATGGGGCGGCAATCCCGACAAAGACGCAACCTACCTTAGCTTCATACCGGCAAAAAACGACGGAACAACCGTCTATACGTTGAATGTCAAGGACGTCCCCGTCAAAGCCTTCTGGTCTGTGAGCGTTTATAACGCTCAAGGATACTTCCAGAAGAACGAGTACAATGCCTACTCTCTCAACGACATCACCGCAAAAAAATCGGCAGACGGATCGATATTGATCCAGTTCGGCGGTTGCGATGGCAAGATTCCCAACTGCCTGCCAATCATGTCGGGCTGGAACTATACCGTCCGGCTCTATCGCCCAGAACCCGAAATTTTGAGTGGCACGTGGACGTTTCCCGCCCCCCAACCGATGGAGACGGCAGGAGCCTCCGGCGCAAGCACGGGAACCGGCAAAGAATGAACGATGGCGTTCATTGATCTGCTTGTTCTTGCTCCCTTTCCGGCGACGAGATTCTTCGCCGCCGGAAAACCCAAAAACGGCATCAGTTGAGAACAGCTTTGTCCCGGTTCTTAGCCTTGTCGAGGTTCTTCGCCTTTGACGCGTGCCGCATCTTGCCGATACGTGCGGAATCCAAATCGGCACCATCAAAATTCGCATCCGCAACATCGGCGTCGGTGAAGTCCGCGGCGGCAAATTCTCCCTTTCGAAGATTTGCCCCTGACAGATCGACGCCTCTTAACGACGCGAATTCCATCATCACGCGTGCCATGTTGGCGCCTTTGAAAGACGAGCCATCCAATTTGGCGCTTTTGAAAGCGCCCCGCATCAAGCCCATCGACTGGTTCTTTTCGTCCGCTGAAAGATCAGCACCGTCAAACGTCGCATTCTTGATGCTCGCGCCGGTAAAGTCGGCAGCGACGTGCGCGTTTGAAAAATTCGCGCCATCGAAATTCGCGCCACCGAATTGCGAAGCGAAGAGGCTCGCGCCCTTGAGATCCGCACTCGAGAAATCAGAATTCAACCCCCAGGCCTGATCGAGAACAACACCTTCGAGATTCGAGCCTTTAAAATTCGTTTTGTTGATACGGGCCGCCTGAAGTTTAACGCGGCGAAGATCGAGCTTCGACAAATCGATGCCGTTCAGGCTCTTGCCGCTCAGATCGAGAGTTTGTCCCTTCGCAAGCGCGCCGAGCCCCGCTTCGATCTCGCTCCGGGTCATTTCAGACTTGGTGAAGGCGTCGGACGTTGTATCCAACCCGGTCAGATCTTGACCTTGCGCGCTTGATACGATCGCGACTACGCCTATCGATGCAAGCGCTAAACGAAGAATCCTATTCACGGGCCTCTCCTATAGGGTCGATCACATATGCGTATTCCGTCAAACATGAGCTTGATACACTCCGGGCCGATCGGCGGATGTGATGAAGTCACAAGGGCGCTTAAGATTCCTACGTCCGAGAATGCGGCTGCGTTTCTGTCTGCGGAAAAATAAGTCACGCCCGCAGCGCGAACGCCGTACAGTACCGTTTGGGCCGGGTGCACGGCGGCCTTCTTTCTAACGTCGTAGAACCCGGCGCTAACCATCGCTCAACTCACAAACGGAGCTGCTGTACCAATGGCGTCGCCCTGTGCGCCCTCTTACGATACGGAAGCCGCCATCGAAATTCGCATAAGCGAACTGGCGCAGCTGTTTAACTCTTTCGACCCTTCTCCCTTTCGCCAGCGAGACCTCGATCGTGACGCGGAAGATTACATTGTGGGTTGGGCGCGCGAACTCACCCCCGGCACGCCGCTGCGCATCGTCGTCCATCTTCCAGAAGCCGAAACACGCAAAGCCGAAGACCACGGCCTCGCGACAGCATTGGCCAACTATTTTACGTACCGGGCCTCGATCCAGCAAAGAGACCTCAATGAGCTCTTCCGCGTTGGCCGGCGATACTTGCTGATCGGCTCGGTCGTGCTGGTGGTGTGTCTGCTCGGAAGCCAACTGGCACGCATGAGTTTGGGAGCACGCCCGCTTGCGAACGTCGTTTCAGAGAGCTTGATCTTGGTTGGCTGGGTCGCGAACTGGAAGCCGATCGAAATTTTTCTCTATGATTGGTTGCCGCTCAAACGGCGTCGCGATCTTTACCGGCGTTTGGCTAAAGCCCCCGTCGAGATAAAGACGAGTTGAACACACAAGCACCCCTAGAACCCGAATGGATAGGTGTCCGGCATACCCTCGACCTCGATGCTTTCGATAGGCTTCACGGCGCTCGTCCGATCGATCCATATGTACTCATCGAACTGCCGGGGCAACGTCGCATCGAAGTAATGGCTCGCTAGCTCGCTGTCGGGTCGGTAAATGACGCCAATGGCCCGCTCAAGCAACGGTCGCATCAGCTTTTCATTGAGCTCACTCTTCTTCCTGAGAGAGAGCATCAATCCCGGCGCATTTGTCAGATGAAAGAGCCGCTCGTAGCTCTGCGCATTTGCCGGCCGCACAGCCATGATCTCCATCGGCGCGTCCCAACTTGAGGCCGCCGCTACGGTGCCATCGTTCGTGCCGAAGCCGATATTGAAGCAATCGCTACCAAAGCTCCGTCGGCTGAGTTGCCCGATATTGTGTTCGCCGCGCCGGCCCATCTCGGTCGCCGAGGCGTCGCCGACATGGGAGTTGTGGGCCCAGATGACGGCCTTGGAATGCGGGCCGTGATGCGCGAGCAGATGATTGAGCGTTTCGAACATGTGGCTGTCGCGCAAATTCCACGACGCCCGCGAACCGTAATACATAATGCGATAATAGCGTTCCGCATTGGCTATCAACCGGGCGTTCTGGGCGGCATCGAAAAAGCGCTCGCCATCGTTCGTTGCATAACCCTGCTGATTCTGGAGCAATTCGACGAGCACGTGAGAAACGTCCTTCTCGCACTTTTGGTAGGCTCCGGTAAGCGCGGCTCGCCCGTAGGCAGCCGGATCAGCCTCCCAGGGACTGAGACAGCCGTAGCGTTCCCGTGCAATCTCGGCGAGTTCCGGATCAACGGAATCGAGATAACTGAGAACGACGCGGACGGAGTTATACAGACTGTAGAGATCGAGACCGTAGAAAGCCGCCCTCTCGTCGTAGGGGCGTGTCTCGTTATTCTTATGAAGCCAGTCGACGAAACCTTTCGTTTCGGCATTCCGCCACATCCACGTCGGAAACCGCGCAAATGCCGTCCATTCCGACGGCGGCACATTTCGATGCCGGACATAGTGGTCGATGCGCCGGGCATCGGGCCAGTCCGCCTCGGCCGCGACAAAACTGAATCCCTTCTCTTCGATCAGGCGCTGCGTTATGCGCGCGCGCATACGATAGAATTCAGACGTCCCGTGAGTGGCTTCACCGATCAGAACGACACGCACTTCGCCGATGCGCTCCAGGAGCGGTTCGAGATTAGCCTCGCGAAGATGCGCGAACATCTCCGCGTCTCTCGTAATCAAGGAGGGCAACGAGACACTGACGGCGGGCCTTGTCCGGATGACACGCGGCGGCTTTGCACGCCACTCTTCGTCGGCGCTCTCCCACCCCTCCTTCCCGATCAACGGCACGAAGCGCACGTCGGCGATATCTTCGCTCTCGAAATCATCTTCGCTCGTGCGTGTAATTCTGATCAGTTCCTGCGAGCGCGGATTATCGCCCACGGGAACCACCATCCGGCCACCGACCTTAAGCTGATAAAGAAGGGTGGTTGGTATGTCGGGCGCCCCGGCGGAGACAAGAACGGCATCGAATGGCGCTTGCTCGGGCCAGCCTTCGGTGCCGTCCGCGTGGCGCACGTGAACATCGTCGCAATGAGCGTGGGCAAGATTTTCCTTGGCCCTGGAAGCCAACTCTTCGATGCGTTCGATCGTGTAGACGTCACCAGCGATCTGCGCCAGAACCGCGGCCGCATATCCCGAGCCGGCCCCGATTTCTAAAACTTTCTCGCCGCCGCGAAGCCCCAACGCCTCGATCATGAACGCGACGATATACGGCTGTGAAATCGTCTGGCCGGATCCAATCGGAAGCGGAGTATCGTCGTAGGCTTCTTCGGCGTACTCGCGCAGAACAAACAGCTCGCGCCGGACATTCCGCATCGCATCGAGCACGAGTGGATCGCGAACGCCGCGATTCTCGATTTGCCGCGCGACGAATTCGTGGCGTCTTTCAGCGGAACCCGCCGGCAGCGTTGTCATCTTCGACATCGGCCTCCCCATTAAACCGCAACAAATACGAGGGCTGACCACTTGGTCTTTCGGCGTTCACTAGATGAGCCAACACCAAATAATCCTATCGCGAGGAACACCGTGGGTGCGGACTGATGAAATGGCACATTGTGACTGGGCGCAATTGAAGAACTCTGAGCCAAATCAATCGCAGTTACGTCGTTGACATGTTTGACGGGCATCAACTTGGACGGTGTGCACACCGGATATTTACTTTAGGTGCAGGTTCAATAATCTCAAGAGGCCGTATGACCAAGTATTATGCGCGGATTTTGGACGCTGAGAACGGCAACGAAGCGGGCTACGAGTTCGATGGTCCGCCCGACCTTATGGGGCAAGCCGCCGACGACGTGATCGGAACCTTTTTTGATCAAGTCGACAAACTCATTTTGGAAGACCATGTCGACTGGGAGCTGAACGGTGCTCTGAACAATCGACAGCGCCGCGTTGTGACCGCGATAGGATCCCTTATCCCGAAGGCGGGCACACCGCCGATACCGTTTCTCCTGATGATTTCTGACCACGACGGTGAGAAAGGTACCACCTAGAATGATGGATGCTTCGCAATGGATCTCCGTCCGGTAGCCCGCGAAGGCTTCGCCCCGTCGCGGCACTCGACAACGGTCGATGTTCGACATCTCGACTTCTTCTATGGCAATACCCAAGCCCTGAAAAACGTCGAGGTGCCAGTCTATGACCGCAGCGTAACCGCGTTTATCGGACCATCGGGATGCGGAAAGTCGACGCTTCTTCGCGTCTTCAACCGCATGTACGATCTTTATCCGGATCAGCGCGCGGTTGGCGAAGTCATCTTTGACGGTCAGAATATTCTTTCCGCCGAAATAGATCTCAATCTTTTGCGATCGCGCATCGGCATGGTGTTCCAAAAGCCGACACCGTTTCCGATGACAATTTATGAGAACATCGCCTACGGGCTACGTCTTTATGAGAACCTCTCAAAGAGCGATCTCGACGAACGCGTCGAAGCTTGCCTTCGAAAAGCAGCGCTCTGGGAGGAAGTAAAAGATGTCCTGTCGGCAAGCGGGCTTAGTCTCTCGGGTGGCCAGCAGCAACGGCTGTGTATCGCGCGCACGATCGCAGTGAACCCCGAAGTCATACTGCTTGATGAGCCGTGCTCCGCCTTGGACCCTATATCGACGGCCAAAATCGAAGAAATGATCGACGAGCTTAAAGTCGAGTACACGATCGCGATCGTGACTTATAACATGCAGCAAGCGGCCCGCGTTTCCGATTATACGGCATTCATGTATCTCGGAGAATTGCTGGAGTTTGGTGCCACCCAAGAGATCTTTACAGCGCCCCGTGACAAGCGGACGGAAAATTACGTCACCGGCCGCTTCGGGTAATCACATCGCAATCTCGCCGCTCGGCTTCAGAAGCAGCCCAAAAGCGACGGAGGATCACAACCCGACGAATAGGCTGGCGGCGCGCTCCTCCGAGCATTACTTATCGCCGGCGGACATCCGCCGAAGGAGACCTGATATGTTGGGACCCATTCTCGCGATCATCGTGATTTTCTACATCATCAGCTCGTTCCGAATTCTCCGCCAATACGAGCGAGGTGTCCTCTTCGTTCTCGGCAAATTCGGCGCAGTCCGCGGACCGGGCTTGACCCTGGTCTTCAGCCCAATTCAGACGATGACGCGCGTTTCGCTGCGCACGGTGACGATGCAAATTCCGTCGCAAAAAATCATCACGAAAGACAACGTCTCGATAGATATCGCCGCCGTCGCTTACTACCACATCTCCGACCCCGAAAAGTCGGTGATTGCAATCGAGAACGTTTACGATGCGATCAATCAGATCAGCCAGACGACGGTCAGAAATGTCGTCGGCCGCTTTTCGCTCGATCAGCTTTTGGCGCAGACCAGCGACATCAACGTGCAAATCAAGAACGTAATCGATACTCACACCGAGCCCTGGGGAACGCAGGTCACGGCCGTCGAGATCAAAGACATCGTGTTACCGGAGAACATGCAGCGCGCCATGGCCAAAGAAGCCGAGGCGGAGCGCGAACGGCGCGCCAAGATCGTCGCGGCCGAAGGCGAACTGCAGGCGGCTGTGAAGCTTGGCGAGGCCGCCGACATCATCACTCAGCACCCTGTCGCGCTGCAGCTTCGAACGCTACAGACGATGGCGGAGATCGCCGTCGAAAGGAATTCGACGATCATCTTCCCTGCCCAGTTCATGACGACGGTCCATGATGCGATCGACTTAATGAAGCGCGAAGCCAGGTCCGATTAAGGCGCAGCAAACCAAGACGGATTCGGTGGAAAAAACGCGCCGCCTCTATATAGGGCAACGCGTTGGAAGCTCAGGAGCACTGCAATGGCAGAAAAGAAGGTCGATGTCCTGCAACCGGTCGACGACACCGCAAAGCGGCTCGGAAAGACGCTCGTCCGCAGTGCCCGCTATGGGGCGTTGGCAACGCTCGACCCGCTCGATGGTTCTCCGTCCGTCAGTCGCGTCAGTCTCGCCACTGCCATGGACGGGTCTCCGATTTTTCTGATGTCTCGTCTTTCAGGCCACTGCACCAACCTGATGGCGGATGCACGGTGCTCATTGCTGGTGGGCGAACCTGGCAAAGGCGATCCCCTCGCACATCCCCGCATAACCCTGATCGGCAAAGCCGTGCAAATCCCGCCAGGCTCCGAACAAACCTATTTTCGAAATCGATATCTCAGGCGGCATCCCAAGGCCGCCCTTTACGTCGACTTTCCCGACTTTTCTTTTTGGCGGTTTGAAACATCGCGCGCGTCGCTCAATGGCGGCTTTGGAAGGGCTTACGCGATGTCGAACAGCGATTTGGCGACGGCGCTCGACGGCATCGAAGCGCTTTCCGAAATCGAAGAAAGTGCAGTCACGCACATGAACGCCGATCATGCGGCGGCGATCGAACAGTATGCGGCAAAGGCGGGAGAGGAGCCGGGCGGATGGCGTCTCGCCACCATCGATCCCGAAGGATTGGACCTGACGTCCGGCGATCGGATCGCCCGCCTTTGGTTCGATAGTCCGCTCGCTTCAGCAGCGGAGCTTCGTCCAGTGCTCGTGTCGTTGGCGAAGGATGGCTAACTTGCACTGGTCCACTTCGGTCGCAACGCGATAACGAGGATCAGCAAGTCCGACAGCAGTTCGAAGAGCACCGCAGGCTGAGCCGCTACCTTCGTATTGTAAAATCTATGCCACCGTGATTTTGCCACTTCAGTTCCTTGAAGCGGGCCGGGGCCGGTGTCGGCCGGATTCATCTAAGCGAGTTCGCCTAGTGTGTCAGGCTGCCGATCACAAGGTTCGCCTCATGGGATGCAAGCTGAATGGCTGCGGTCGCTTGTTGCTGCCCTAAGGTCCGAAATCGGCGGCGACCGGCGTTCCCAGAGACAGCCAAACCAGAGCTAGCGCGCCCAGGCTTGGCGTCGCGGCCTAGCGCAGACAAATATGGCGGAGAGAGTGACCGCCTCCGCGAGGCCAACAATCTGATTCTGTGCGATAAACCTGCAAGGCTCCGCGCAAACACCCTGCCGATCACCCTATGTACTCTTGGTTGCGGGGGCTGGATTTGACCGAGAGTTGACGTGTATTTGTTGAAGCACGCTTGCATCAGAGGTCAGGGGTTTTGATTCCCGGCCTTTATCGCAATCTTGTGCTGGTCCTTGTGCATCCAGGGGCTGATCCGCACAATCGATTGGCCGTTGCCTCGATTAAAAACACCCCAGAGCCTGGATAATTCGAAGTCGTCCACCATCTGTTGAGCGGCGCGCAGCCCGGATGACGTTCTCGACTTCAACAAGCTGTCGCTGAGCGATCCTCAGCTGGTGTTGTTCCCGAACGAGTTCAAGGCGGAAGCGCCGGACGAGGACCGTCCGGGCTACTACTATTTGAGAAAAAGGAGATCGGAGAGGAGGCGCGATAAAATCAGCATGATAGGAGAGTCCCCATGTGTTGGCGGGTCTCACCGCAGTGCATCCTTGGCCGATTTGTCCCGCCGAGGCTCTTAACCGAAAAAAAGATATTACGTTTTGCGATGCAGCTTTAGTTGGCATACCGGGAGGGAAATCCGGTCTGACGCGAGCAGCGATTTTAGAGATTTCGGCCTGCAACCAGTATAAAAAATTGCGCTGCTCGCTCTATCGCAAAGACGGAGCGGACTTCCCATCACTAAATAGAACTGTTCATTTTCTAGTGACGTCTCCTTGCCCAAAACGATAGTCGGAGAAAAACAATGTTGTTCGAAGAGGGCTTTACATTCCGCAATTTCTTGGTGGATGTCTTTACGGTATTTATGTTTTTCGTCTGGCTTTGGTTACTTGTGAGGGTGTTTTCTGATCTTTTTCGCCGCCACGACGTTTCTGCTCTTGGCAAAGTCGTTTGGGTGATTGTGCTGGTCGTCCTGCCCTACATCGGCATTTTTGCTTACATCCTGACGCAAGGTACAGGCATGGCAGAGAGAGACGCAGCTGATATAGAAGTAGCTCGCGCAAATTTGCGAAAAGCGGTGGGCTTTAGCGCTGCCGACGAACTCGAAAAGCTAGGGCGCTTGAAAGCAGCTGGGACGATTTCGGATCAGGAGTACGCACGCTTGAGGGTACGATTGGTCCAGTAGCAACGGCAAAGGGACCCATGTCGCAAAGCTTATCATTCCGACTCCGGTAAATCGCGCCCGATCGAGCGACGACATTCCATGACCGAATCCGATTATCCGACGAGGGAGCCAAAGTCGACGGGAGTTGATGTCAGTTCCTCAACGTCGCCATCCAAACAGGATTTTCTTCTGCGAACGCTTCCCTATCTTGCCAACGTGGCAATCACCACGGCAACGCGATTGGGCACTCTGCCGTATGCGGCGATCGGCTTGGCGAGACTGCAAAGAAATGTTCACGATCTCGTTCGGCACCATGGGGATAATTCTGGCGGCCCGCCTGACCGTCGTTGCGATTGCTACGCTGGAAACCTTTCACAAATCTGAGCCGACATAGACTCCACCGATGGAACCTTCCGCCGTGGAGAACTGAACTAAGCATGACCGAACTAAGAATTGCCTGGCCTCATGTACCTTGAAGGGCGGTCTTACGCATGTTTCAGAAAGTTCGGTGTCACAATGGCTAGAATTAAAATAATCCACTCGACCGAATACACATATCGTCAGACGGTTGGCCTTCATCGCCACCGCCTGATGTTGCGGCCAGACGATAGTCATGATCTCAGAGTTCATAGAGCGATTATTGACATCGATCCAAAACCTTCGCTCGTCTATTGGGTGCATGATGCGTTCGACAATTCGATTTGCTTCGCGGAATGGCCCGAATCGCTAAGAACAGATCGCCTCAGCATTATATCGACACTTGAATTGACCCATCACCCCGATGGCCCCTCTTTGCCGGCCTATAGCCTCGAGCCGGCTGCGGAAGAATTTCCATTTTCCTACGCTTCAGAGGAGATTGCCGATCTCGCGGTACTCAATGAACCTCATTTGCCGGACACAAACGGAACGGTCCGCCAATGGGCGCGGCGCTTCCTCAATGGTCAGGGCAAAGATCGCACACTGACCGTCCTTGAAGCTATGACTTACGCTATCAAGGCAGATTTCCGATATGCCGCGCGATACGAAGAAGGCACGCAAACCGCTGCCGAAACGATTGCGCTTGGATCTGGCACCTGTCGAGATTTTGCAGTGCTGATGATGGAGGCCTTGCGTTGTTTTAACGTTGCGACCCGTTTTGTCACTGGATATCTCTACGATGATACATCGGGTGAAATGCGCGGCGGAGGAAGCACGCACGCTTGGTGCAACGTTTATTTACCGGGAGCCGGATGGATGGAATACGATCCAACGAATGGCTTGGTCGCTGGTTCCAATCTCGTTCGCGTGGGGGTCGCCAGATCGGCTGCGCAAGCGACGCCCATATCCGGGGGATATGTAGGCAACCAAAACGATTGTATTGGTCTGAATGTGGACGTTTCCGTAAGCGCGCTTCCGATTTGACATGCAGAACGCTGTGATCCAGGTCCCCGGACTTCTCAGCTTTACGCTTGCAATTCTAGTTTTCTTTGCGGGTGTCAGCCTCAATCATCTTATCAGGCCGTTGCATCTCTGGAACATCCCGGAAGCGGTGACAGGTGGTCTACTTGCTGCAATCGTAACTCTTCTCGCGTACCTCGTTCTGGGTGTGGAGATCAACTTCTCGCTCGATGCGCGCGATATGCTCCTCCTCTATTTCTTTACCGGAATTGGACTGAACTCCAAGCTCAGCGATCTTCTTTCAGGAGGCCGACCACTCATTGTTCTCTTGACGCTCACGTTGGTCTATCTCGTCCTTCAGAATGTCGTTGCCGCTGGAGCCGTTGTGGCCCTCGGACTGCCAAAGGGTACGACGGCAGTCGTCGGCTCAGCCTCACTGATTGGCGGTCACGGCACTACAATTGCCTGGGCACCGATAATCGCTCAGCGGTTCGGGCTCACTAATGCACTCGAAATCGGAATCGCGACAGCGACGCTCGGATTGGTCATCGCGAGCCTCGTCGGCGGACCGATTGCGGGCTTTCTCATCAGACGTCATCATCTCAGTGGCCCTGTAACGCCGGATCCCGTCGTTGGCTTACGCGATGACCCCGCTGGAAGGTCCGTTGACGACATCAGCCATGTCGGACTGCTGCGGACTCTCTTGGTGCTCAATGTGGTGATCCTCATCGGTTATGCGTTGGATGAAGCCATAGCCGAGATGGGCATCAAGTTGCCGTTGTTCGTCACTTGTCTGCTCATGGGGATTGTCGCCACCAATACGGTACCGAAAATGTTTCCAAAAATGGAGTGGCCGACGCGGACGCGCGCATTGGCCCTTGTTTCGGACCTGTCTCTCAATGTGTTCTTGGCCATGTCGCTCATGAGCTTGCAACTTTGGACGCTTGGCGGTCTCGGCCCCGCTCTCGCCGCCGCACTGATGCTTCAGACGATTGTCGCGGTCGCGTATATCGTCTTCATCGTTTTTCCGATGATGGGCAGAAATTATAAGGCCGCGGTTCTTTCAGCGGGTTTCACAGGCATCAGCCTGGGCGCAACGCCAACGGCCATCGCCAATATGTCCGCGGTAACGAAAGTCCACGGCCCTTGCGCGCAGGCATTCATTATCCTGCCGCTGGTTTCTGCCTTTTTCATCGACATTGCTAATGCCGTGGCAATTGGTTTCGTGGTTCGGTAAGCAGCTCTGAGATTATCGCCGGCCCGGATGGGTGCTGATTTGCGAATTTCAGGTCAGGGAAGGTTGCGCTCAGTGGAAGCGAGCGCGATGGAAAGCAACGGCTTGCCGTCCGTAACCGGACGTCCGGTAAATGAGTAATGTCACCGTATCCCAGGCAGCGATCTACAGGTAATGCCACGGATCGCAGACCAAGTCGCCGCGCTCATACGACCGCCGATGCCGCGCGATCTGGCCAGAGCCGATGAAGATCACAACCTCGTCGACGAAGCCCTTCACGATGACCTCCCGGAAACCATCCGCCGTTGGCAGCGAGTAGTCGTTCATCCGGTAGCGCAGGGCGCGCGCTTTCCTCTTTTTCGCACGGCTTGAATGTGCCCATGGGAGGAGCGCCGAACTGGGCGAGATCGACAACCAGCCGTTCGCCGATCGTCTCTGTATGTCGGCCCGCACAGCGCGCGTGATCGGCGCGGCAATCGGCTTCGAGCTTGGCGTTCAGGGCCTCAAAGCTCGCAGCCGACGGCACTGGTGTCGGGAACCTGTGGCGCCCATTCTTGACTAGACCTTCGATCTTGCTCTTGTCGTCTTTACCCGGACGGCCAAAGCGGTCGCGGAACAGATATGACTGACAACGCCGGTAAACGCGTGCATCCACGTTCGCTTGCCGTCACCAGGAATGCGTTCGATCAACAGCTTTATGTTGTCGTTCAGGATCGATCGGCACGCAGCCGAAGAACAGAGCTGGAGGTGTTATTTCTCGCGCTCACGGAAATGCCACCAGATCGGCGGCGCCGGAGCAGAAAATGCTGTGCAGCGAAACGTGCGCTTTACGGTAGTGATAGTCGCACACAAGCAATCGGCGATCTGTGAGCGCCGATTGCATTTTCAATTCGACATCACGTCGATGCGTCGTGCTATTTTGGATTTTGAGTGCCAGCGCCCTGTTCGGGAACCCGAGTGCTCATATTGCCGGTAGCAGGGAGTTTCCCCTCGTCGCCCATTGTGTGAGAGCCGGAGGTCCCACTGCTTGCCCCCGTACCGGCTCCCATTTCTGGAACGCGGTTGGTTGTGGCGTTTGTTGCAGGAAGTTTCCCTTCGTCACCCATTGTGTGTCGCGTTGCATCAGTTGAGGGCTGATCCTCGGCAATTGCAGGCGCCGAAACGGTGCCGAGAAGTAGGGCTGAAAAAGCGGCCGCCAGAATAATTTTCATTGTCTCGAACTCCTTGGTTACAAGCATTTTTGCCCCCAAAGTGTCCCTGACCCATCGGCAAACTATAACAAGTGTCGTCGTCGAACACACGACATTCTTGGCAGCTCACCTGGTTGGATACGAATTGAATCGCGCTGATTGAGAGAATTTGACTGTCATAGACAATTGCTGCGGCCGATGCTGATGCTTTCCGCATCGGAAAACTTCGTTCGAATAATTGAACGAATTTTAGTCTTCCATAAAACCCCGAGAGACAGCGTTTCCGCGACCGTCAAAGAAAACTGGCGAATATCGAAACGTCAGCTCTCCGGGCGCCAAAATGCATTCTCCATTGGCTGAACAATAGGAACTTGGTAGATTTAATCAGTGAGATGCCAATCGGATCGAGTTTGGTGATGGCCGACTGCACTGGCATACGGCGACGGCGTTTCTATCGCGTACTCCTGGCGCCGGGGTCCAAGATCATTGCCGTCGTCTTTGGGGGAGCACCGTGAGCACCTCCACAGAGCGACCCAACCCATATCTTGGAAGAAGTGCTGCGCTCCGATCTGCGCTGTACCTCGTGTTTTGGCTCATGATCTCTGGTTGGGCTTCCAGAGATCTTCCAATCGGGCTGTTCGCGGTAGCGGCGGCGACGTGGACAAGTCTGCGTCTGCTGCCCGCAGGCAGGTCTCGATTGCGGACGAAACCGTTCGCGGCGCTCGTACGGACCTTTGCACATCAATCGATCGTATCGGGCGTGGATGTTGCGCGCCAGGCGCTCCGGCCGCAGCTTCAACTCCGACCGGGCTTTGTTTCCTATCGTTGCCATCTGCCACCGGGTACAGCGCGAAGTAGCTTCTGCGCGCTTTCCAGTTTGCTGCCAGGAACGCTGCTGACGGGCACGGACGCAAACGACATGCTTGTCGTCCACTGTCTCGATGTTGAACAGCCGATAGCTGCAAATCTGGCTACCGAAGAGGTTCGATTTACCGGCGTGCTTACCCATGACTGACTTTTTACTCGCGGCCGCTGGCTTCATTTTATTCACGGTGGCGGTTGGTCTTGTTCGTATTCTGAGCGGCCCGACCAACGCCGATCGCGTGATGGCCACGCAGCTTCTCGGCACAGGGGGTATAACGTCGCTTCTGCTTGTCGCAGCAGCGACCGGCGTTCGCGGAGTGGACGACGTCGCTCTTGGTCTTGCCCTTCTTGCGGCGTTCGCCGCCATCGCCTTTGTCGACAACGCAGCAGCACCGGAATCTGATGACGGGGAGGGAGCAAACGACCGATGACACTTGTCCTGGACATTTTCAGTATCATCGCAATCTGCTCCGGCACCTTTTTCTTTTTCGCAGGCACGATGGGATTGCTGCGTTTCCCCGACTCTCTATCGCGCCTACACGCGCTCACGAAAGCTGACAACGTCGGACTGGGGCTTGTCGTCCTTGGTTTGTTACCGCTCACCGAAAGCCTTCTCGCCTCACTGAAGCTCGTCGCTACCTGGGCACTCATCCAATTGGCCAGCGCGACGGTTGCGCAGCTTATCGCGCGTGCCTTGCGGCGTCGCGGACAAGCGCCATGAGTGTTCTTCAGGCGCTCGACATTGGCCTTGCGGTCCTTGTGGTGGCGGTTGCGGCCTGGACGATTTTAGCGCGAGAGGCGTTTGCGGCAGTGGTTGCCTTTGTCGCCTATGGACTTCTGCTATCGCTCGTTTGGGTTCGTCTGTTTGCGGTTGATGTGGCATTGACGGAGGCCGCGATCGGCAGCGGCGTGACGGGCGTATTGCTCATCGGTGCGGTTAGACGTCTGCGCCAAGCCGAGAAATCCGCTGCCAATGAGCAACCCAGCAAGCTCCTGCGCGTTTGGGCCGTCGTTCTTTGCGTCCTTGTCACTTTGGCTCTTGCCGGCGCCGTACTCTCCTTGCCGGAGCCCGCCCCAACGCTTGCTCCCGAAGCAGCACAAAATCTTGCGGGGACCGGCCTCGGAAATCCAGTTACCGCCGTTCTTCTCGCCTTCCGCTCGTTCGACACGATGCTGGAGAAAGTCGTGCTTGTCCTTGCCGTCGTCGGGGTATGGTCACTTGCATCCGACCGCTATTGGGGAGGCGCGCCTGGAACATCGCGCTCAGCGGAACCCGAAGGCACGCGAGCTCTCCTTGCCCAGTTGTTGCCACCGCTCGGAATACTCATCGGCGTTCACATCGTCTGGATCGGCGCCGACGAGCCGGGTGGCGCCTTCCAGGGCGGGGCAATTCTTGCCGCCATGTGGATGATCACGATAATGGCGAGGCTCACTGAAATGCCACCTATCAGCTCCATTTGGCTTCGGCTTGCACTCATTGCGGGACCGGCGATGTTCGTGGTGATTGGTGTTGCGGGTGTTGCCATTGCAGGTGGATTTTTCGCCTATCCCGCCGGATTTGCCAAACCGTTGATCCTTTTCATTGAGGGCTTCATGACGCTGTCGATCGCTGTGACTCTCCCGATCCTGGTTGGTGGCCCGCCTCGACGGTTTCCCCGTCGATGACTGTGGCAACACTCGCAGGACTGATCGGTGCCGCGCTGGTGGGTCTTGGCCTTTATGGCCTAATCACCAATCCGCAACCGATGCGTAAGATTCTTGCATTCAATCTTGTCGGCAGCGGCGTTTTTTTGCTCTTCGGCATCATCGCCCGTCGAGGTGCTGCGGCCGGATTCGTCGCTGATCCCGTACCTCAGGCTATGGTCATTACGGGTATTGTCGTCGCCTTCTCAGCGAGTGCTCTCGCCGTCGCTTTGGTGTTGAGGTTGTACGAGGTCTGCGGACGCGTCACCCTCCAATCCGAGGTCGCGGCAGAACCCCCTGCTCACAAAGCTGATGCCTGATGGATGTGACGGCCATCCCTACTGTCGCGACGACCGGCGGGTTCCTGCTGGGGCTGGCGATCATTTTGCCTGTCGTAGGCATCTTGTCGTCGTTTGCTCTCGGCGGACGATATGCAGAACGCATTGCGCTCATTCTCATGCCCGCCGGGCTCAGTATCGCCGCCGCCATCGCCGTACTTCTCTGGCGCACTGGCGAGCCGCTCGTCTATTTGCTGGGCGGCTATGCCCCGCCTCTTGGAATCGCGCTGCGCGCCGATGGGTTCTCGGCCGTCATGATGCTGACGTCGGCAATCGTGGTCACATGTGCGGGATTCTATGCTCGGTCCAATTTCGCGACACCGCAGGGGGTGAAGGAAGCGCGTGCACCCTTCACGTTCTGGGTTCTCCTTCAAGCGATTTGGGCAGCATTGAACATTGTCTTCCTTGGGGGAGATCTGTTCAATCTCTATGTCGCATTGGAGCTTCTGACATTCGCCGCCGTGCCGC
This sequence comes from uncultured Pseudomonadota bacterium, assembly GCA_963789775.1. Classification (GTDB taxonomy): domain Bacteria; phylum Pseudomonadota; class Alphaproteobacteria; order Rhizobiales; family Hyphomicrobiaceae; genus Hyphomicrobium_B. The sequence continues at coordinate 313,850 of CAWBLX010000005.1, read as the reverse complement.
TTGTTTGTCTCGACGGCCGTTCAGAAACACTTACAGCGGCATTGCGCTATCTGCTTTTTGCACTCTGCGGTTCGGTATTTTACCTGCTGGGCGCTGCTTTGCTTTACGGCGCGTTTGGCACGCTCGACATCGTGCTCCTGGCCGACCGAGTTCGCTCGGAGCCAGCCGTCTGGGTCGCGGCCGGACTGATGACGGCCGGATTGCTCGCGAAGACGGCTCTCTTTCCGTTGCATCTGTGGCTACCGCCTGCACACGCGAACGCTCCTGCGGCCTGCAGCGCCATTCTCTCGGCGCTTGTCGTCAAGGGCTCTTTTTTTCTTGTCGTACGAATATGGTTTAATGTGCTGCCAAGTTTGCCCCATGAGACGGCAAGCGCGATCCTTGCAGCGCTCGGTTCGGCGGCGATCATATTCGGAAGCATTCTGGCGCTGAAGCAGGAGCGGCTAAAACTCTTGATCGCGTACTCGACTGTGGCTCAGATTGGCTATTTGTTTCTAATGTTTCCGCTCGCCGGAGGTCCGCACTCCTGGGCCGCGGATGCGTGGAGTGGCGGCGTGATGCAAACCCTTTCGCACGCCTTCGCCAAGGCGGCGATGTTCTTGGCGGCTGGTCTCATTGCGGAATCCCTCGGACATGATCGGATTGCCGACCTTCGCGGCGTCGGTTCAGTGATGCCAGTTACGTTGTTTGCCTTTGGCCTTGGGGGACTGTCGCTGATGGGATTGCCACCGAGCGGTGGCTTCGTCGCGAAATGGCTGCTGCTCAAGGCATCCGTCGAGGCCGGCCAATGGGTGTGGGCGGTAGTGATGCTTGCGGGCGGGCTGCTTGCAGGAGGCTATGTCTATCGGGTACTGGCCCCTTCACTCGCGAGCGGAGACATTGATTTGAAAGTGCCTCCGCAGCGAAGCCGCGAAGGAGTGGCACTGGTACTGGCGCTCGTCGGCGTGTTGCTCGGATTTGCCCCGCCGTCCTTCTTCGAGTTTCTGCAGATTGGCCGCGTTGCGGTAACCGGTGGCCCCTCATGAACGCAGTGGGCCAAGGACTTCTCATCGCGACGTTGGCGACCCCCATCGTCATGCTGGCGGCTTGCATGTCACGGAAGTTGCGCTCCTATGTGTTCGCGGCTCAGTGGCTTGCACCATTGCCCGCTCTAGGAGCGGCGCTACTGGTGTTGGACGGAGCCCCCTTGTCGTTCGCTGAGCCAGTGTTGCGAATAAGCTTCTTTCTCGATAGGCCAGCCGCGATGCTGCTTGCCGTCGCCGCAATTCTTTGGATCGGCGCCGGGGTGACCGCAGCGCGCGGAAGACATATCGATGAGTGTTTCACGGTCTGCTGGTTGCTCACGATGATTGGCAGTTTCGGCGTCTTCATCGCCGCAGATCTCCTGACCTTTTATCTTGTTTACGCGCTTGTCAGCATTCCCGCATTCGGCTTGATCGCGGTTGGTGACGACGCTGCATCGAAGCGCGCCCGCGGCGTCTACATGGCCTTCGCAGTGCTTGGTGAGGCGCTTTTGTTAATGGGATTCGCACTGCTCGTGGCAGGCGAACCAACGGCAAGCCTGCAGATCCAAGACGTGATGGGAGCGCTGCCCGGATCGCCTTGGCGCGACGCGGCGCTGGCGCTAGCAATCGCCGGTTTTGGACTAAAAATCGCACTCGTGCCCGGGCATGGCTGGATGCCACTCGCCTATACGGCCGCGCCCATTCCCGCCGCAGCAGTGTTGAGCGGCGCCGCAGTCAAGGCCGGCGTCATCGGATTGATCCGCTTTCTGCCTTTTGATGCCGCCGTTCCGGACTGGGGCAGTGTATTGGTGATTTTCGGGTTTATGTCGGCATTCTACGGCGTTGCAATCGGTATCACACAACGCAATCCCAAAACGGTTCTGGCCTATTCCAGCATTAGCCAGATGGGCGTGATCGCCGCCGTAATGGGCATGGGGCTTTCGTCCGCTGACAAGGGAGCACCGCTTGATGCCGCCTTCTACGCGGCGCACCACGTGCTTGTGAAAGGCACGTTGTTTCTGAGCATAGGTGTCGTCGCCGCGACGTCCCGACACCATCGGCGGCTGGTGCTACTGCTCTCAGCCGTCATGGCCCTGAGTCTCGCCGGACTGCCCTTGACTGGTGGTGCATTGGCAAAGTTGGCGGTAAAGGCCCCGCTGGGAAATGGTATTGCCGGTATGCTTGCAGTGCTCTCGGCGGCCGGAACGACACTTCTCATGCTGCATTTTCTGATGCGCCTTGCACGTGCCACGTCGCCAGTTGACGAGTCGACGGCGGCCGCGGGCCTTGATCGGCCTTGGCTTATGCTGGCACTGGCCTCCATTTTGGTTCCCTGGCTTATGTATCCGGCAACGGGTGGAAACGTCGCCGATTCCCTTACTGTCGCGGCGATCCTGGAAGGGCTTTGGCCGGTTCTGCTCGGCGCAGTGTTGGCTTCCGCAATATGGCTTTCGGGGACCCGCCTTCCATCGATACCGATGGGCGATATTATCGTCGGCCAGGAGGCTGCCTTTCGCGCGAGCTTCACCCTCGGCGCACTGTTTGAACGCCTGGATTTGCGTCTTCGGCGGTGGCCGGCGGCGGGTCTATCGCTTTTAGTGATTGCTCTCGTGCTGGCGGCGGCAGGAGTTAGCAGCTCGCGTTAACCGCCTGATGGCGCCGTCCAAGCATAAGTTCATGGGGCAAACTAAAATCAATTCGCATACAGCTATCATAGCGAGGTGAAATGCCCAACAACGCAACATTTGTGCGCGATCCCGTACTCGTCGATCTTGCGCTTCAAGGCGGTGGGTCGCATGGGGCATTCACCTGGGGCGTTCTCGATCGCTTTCTGGAGGAGCCGTGGCTTAAGATCGACGGGGTTTCGGGCACATCGGCAGGCGCGATGAATGCCGCCGTCCTCGTGCACGGCCACCAGAAAGGTGGTGCCGCCGGTGCCCGCGAAGCCCTTAAGGCTTTCTGGCAACGGGTGTCAGATGCGGCGCGCTTCAGCCCCTTTCAGCGTGGACCGATGGACGTGCTACTTGGCCGTTGGACGCTCGATTCCTCGCCGATATATGTTGCCATGGATTTGATGTCGCGACTGATATCACCTTACGATGTCAATCCGCACGGCACCAATCCACTTCGCAATATCCTCGCCGAGCTGATCGATTTCGATTTGCTGGCGCAATCGCCGATCCATCTCTTCGTCACCGCAACCAATGTGCGCACGGGCCGTGGCAAGGTCTTCAAGAATGCCGCCGTCACGCCGGACGTCCTGCTCGCCTCGGCCTGCCTGCCGACACTGTTTCAGGCCATCGAGATCGACGGCGAGGCCTATTGGGACGGCGGCTATTCGGGCAATCCGACACTCTCGACATTGGTTCAGGAGTGCGAGTCCGAAGACACAATCTTAATACCGATCAACCCGATCGAGCGACCCGGCTTGCCGCGTTCAGCCAGCGAAATCCTGAACCGGTTGAATGAGGTATCTTTCAACTCCGCTGTGCTGAAAGAGCTGAAGATGATGGCGCTACTGCGCAAAGTCGCCGATCCCGGCGACGGTGACGGGCGCCGATGGGCGCGGATGCGCATTCACATGGTCCAAAACGACGTCATGGCCGAACTCGGCGCGTCCTCGAAACTCAACGCCGAATGGGCCTTCTTCGAATATCTTCGCGATGAGGGGCGCAAATCGGCGCAAGCCTTCCTGGAAGAGCATGGTCAGGACCTCGGCCGTCGCTCGACGATCAATCTCGATGTGCTGCTCGAAGGAATCTGAACTATGGGACTGTTCGGCATTCTCGTCGCACTGGCGCTCCTGATCTATCTCGCCTATCGCGGTTGGAGCATCCTGCTGCTTGCCCCCGCCTCGGCGATCATAGCCGCCGGTCTCTCCGGGGAACCGCTACTGGCGCACTGGACACAGACCTTCATGCGCAGCGCGGCGCAATTCGTCATGCAGTTCTTTCCGATATTCCTGCTTGGCGCTCTGTTTGGTAAGCTGATGGAAGATAGCGGCTCGGTATCTGCCATCGCCGGATTCATGACCAAACGGCTGGGTGCCAAACGAGCGGTGCTTGCCGTCGTTCTCGCTGGCGCGCTCGTCACCTATGGCGGCGTCAGCCTCTTCGTCGCCTTCTTCGTGCTCGCTCCGATGGCGCATGCGTTGTTCCGCACTGCCGCTATTCCGAAGCGGCTGATGCCGGCGGCAATCGCTCTCGGAACCTCCACGTTCACCATGTCGATGCTACCGGGAACGCCGGCGATCCAAAATGCTATTCCGATGCCGTTCTTCGGCACCACACCTTTCGCGGCACCGGGGCTAGGCATCATCGCCTCGGCGATCACTCTTGGTTTTGGCCTGTGGTGGCTCGCATTCGTCGAGGTACGCGCGCGCAAGAACGGCGAAGGCTATGATGGCGACGCGTCCGCCGCCACAGCCGCGGCCAAAGATGAGAAAATCCGCGAACGCGCGACGACGGCAGGCACCTTCGACCCGGCCGAGGTGGCACATGGTGCACAAACCGAAGCCGCACCGCCCATCGCCATCGCTGTTCTGCCACTTGTCATTGTCGTCGGCGTCAACCTTCTGATGTCGCTGGTTGTGCTGCCGCGCATCGACGCCTCCTATCTGGCAGAGCCGGCGTGGGGATCGACTTCGCTCCCCGCCGTCGGCGGCGTCTGGGCCGTCGTCACCGCGCTCGCAGTGGCCATCGCCGCTCTTGTCGCGCTCAATCTCAATCGGCTCCCGACGCTGCGCGAAACCATGGATGCCGGCGCGAATGCCGCTGCCTTGCCTGTCCTCAGCGTCGCCAGCCTCGTCGGCTTCGGCGCCGTCGTCGCGGCACTCCCCGCCTTCGCACTGGTGCGTGACTGGGTGCTCGGCATCGGCGGCGGCCCGCTCGTCTCGCTTGCTGTGGCCACCAATGTGCTGGCGTCGCTGACAGGCTCGGCCTCGGGTGGCCTTACCATCGCGCTCGATGCGTTGGGTGCGACCTATCTCAAAATCGCCGATGCGCAGGGCATCAGCCCGGATCTGTTGCATCGCGTCGCGGTCATCGGCGCCGGCACGCTCGATAGCCTTCCGCACAATGGCGCCGTAGTGACGCTGCTCGCCGTTTGCGGATCGACCCACAAGGAAAGCTATCTCGACATCGTTATGGTGGCGATCGTCGGTGCACTTCTTGCGCTGGCGGCGGTGATCGTCCTCGGCACGGCGTTCGGGTCATTCTAGACCGCGAGTCCCGAGTCAGGTTCCTTGACACTGAACAACGCGACGTAGAGTGCGGGCAGGACGATCAGCGTCAGCAACGTCGCCACGAACAAACCGCCCATGATCGCAAAGGCCATGGGGCCCCAGAACACGGTTGGGGCGATCGGTATGAAACCAAGAACCGTGGAAATCGCGGTTAGCATGATAGGGCGGAAGCGGGACAGAGCGCCCTGGACAACCGCGTCCCACGTGTTCCGTCCCTCCGCGCGCTCAGTTTCGATCTGCTCAATCAGGATCACGGCATTACGGGCGATCATGCCCATCAATGCCAAAATTCCGAGGATAGCGACGAAGCCGAGCGGCCGTCCGGCGATGAGGAGCGCGGCGACAATTCCGATGAGGCCCATGGGAACGATGGCCAAGACAAGGGCCAGACGGCTGAAACTATGCAACTGAGCCATCAGGAACAACAGCATCAGGAACAGCATCAAAGGTACCTTAGCGAAAACGGATGCCTGCGACTGCGCGCTTTCTTCGACGGTCCCACCCACGTTGATATGATAACCGATGGGAAGAGTTTCACTGAGCTTATTGATCGCCGGCCCCAGTGACTCGACGGCAGCTTCCGGCGTCGAGTCGGAGGCGACATCAGCCTGCACTGTTAAGGTCGGCACGCGCTGGCGCCGCCAGATCAGCGGGTATTCCTGCTCGAAGTCGAACGTCGCAACCTGACTAAGCGGCACTGTGCGCCCATTGGGGAGTGGAAGTTGCAACGCGCGCAACGTCGATAGCGAGACCCGTTGCTCGTCCTGGGCTCGGGTGACGACATCGATGAGATATATGTTGTCACGCAACTGGGTAATCGGCGTCCCGGTCGTTACAGTATTCAAAACCTCGGCCAGCGCCTGCGAACTTAGGCCCAAAATCCGAGCCTGATCCTGATCGATTTGGATGCGCACTTTGCGGGATGGTTCCATCCAATCGAAATTGATGTGCTGGACATTTGCGTCCGCCCCCATGATTTGACCGAGTTGCAATGCGATCGTACGCACCTTGGCAATATCTGGCCCGTTGACTCTGTATTGCACTGGCCAGCCGACGGGCGGCCCTAACTCCAGCGGCGATACGCGAGCCACCACGCTCGGCAGTTGCTCCGCGAGCTTCCTTTCAAGCATTGCATGGAGGCGCTCTCGCGCCGCTACATCCTTGGCGACGACGACAGCCTGCGAAAAGAAGTCGTTGGCCAGTTGCACATTAAGCGGAAGGTAGAAGCGGATGGCACCGCGCCCGACATATAGGCTCCAGCTTGCAACGTCGGGATCGTCTTTAAGGATGGCGTCGAGTTTCGCCGCGGCCTCGTTGCTGGCGAAGATCGAGGCGTTTTGCGGCAAAGTCAGATCGACGACGAGTTCCGGCCGGTCGGATGCTGGAAAAAACTGCCGGGGCACGTAGGGAAGCGCGAGAAGAGAAAAGGCGAATAATACTAACGTCAGCCCGATGGTCAGCCAGCGCTTTCGCATCGCGCCAATTAGGATCGTCTGAAAAATACGCAGCACCGCGCTTTCCTTTGTGGGCGCAGCTGTATCAGGCTTTTTTAGAAGCCAGACGCCAAGCAATGGCGCAAATAAAACGGCGACAAACCACGACACGATCAGCGCGATCGACACGACGACAAAGATCGAGAACGTGTATTCGCCCGCCGCGCTTTGTGCGAAGCCGATCGGCACGAAGCCCGCGGCCGTGACGAACGAGCCCGTCAACATAGGAAAAGCCAGCGTCTTATACGCGAAGGTCGCGGACTGCTCTTTGCTATCCCCGGCAGCTAAACGGGTCGTCATCACATCGACGGTCGTCATTGCGTCATCGACGAGAAGCCCCAGGGCGATGATAAGAGCGCCGAGTGAAATACGTTGGAGGTCGATGCCGAGCCACTCCATGATCGGGAAGATGATCGCCATGGTCAGCGGAATCGAGAGCGCGACAACGGCACCGGGACGAAAGCCGAGACTGATGATGCTCACCGCCATGATGATGGCGATCGCTTGCCAAAGCGATTCCGTGAATTCGTTGATCGCGGTCTTGACGACGACTGGCTGGTCGGACACAAGCGTCGCATCGATGCCGAGCGGCAGATCGGCGACGCTTTCATCGATCGCTTTTTTCACGTTCCTGCCGAGTGCAATGATATCGCCACCGTCGCGCATGGCGATGGCGAGGCCGATCGCGGGTTTGCCGTTGATACGAAACATCGGCTGCGGCGGGTCGGAATAGGCGCGCCGCACCTCGGCGATATCGCGCAAACGGATCAGCCGCCCGTTCGAGAAGAAATTAGCGTCCAGAATGTCCTTCTCCGATCGGAAGGAACCTGACACCCGCAAAACAAGCTTCTCATTTCCGGTCTCGAGGGAACCGGCGGGACTGACTGAATTTTGCGCCTGCAAAGCTGCGATCAACGCCGCCCGGTCAATACCGAGACCAGCCAGTTGCTGCGTCGAAAACTCGACGTAGATCTGCTCATCCTGCGCGCCGAGGACATCAATCTTAGATACGTCGGGAACCAGCAGCAGGCGTGACCGGATATCCTCGACATAGTCGCGGAGCTCGCGATGTGTGAAGCCATTATCGGCAGTGAAGCCGTAGATCAGTCCGAAAGTGTCGCCGAAATCGTCGTTAAAGCCCGGACCGATGACGCCTGCCGGTAGCGTATGACGGATGTCGCCAACATTCTTTCTCACCTGATACCAGATGTCTGGCACCTCGGCTGCCTTCGTCGAACCCTTCAGATTGACGAAGATCGTGGTCAGTCCCGGTTTCGTATAGCTGCGCAGAAAATCGAGGCCACGCGTCTCTTGTAGCTTGCGCTCGATCCGCTCGGTGACCTGCTGCAGCATGTCATCCATCGTGGCCCCTGGCCACGAGGCCTGCACGATCATCGTCCTGAAGGTGAAGGGTGGATCCTCCGCACGGCCGAGCCGGAGGTAGGAGGTGAGGCCCGCAAGCGTCACTGCGATCATGATGAATACAGTGAAGGAGCGATGCTTCAGTGCCCATTCGGACAGATTGATCCCGCTCACGAAGATGCTCCAAGGAGCCGGACCCTTTGGCCGGGATGCAGCGCTTGAACGCCGGCTGTCACCACGGTGTCGCCCTCATGAAGCCCGTCCGATACGACCACCGTCGCGGGATCAAACCGCTGAACCTCGACAACTCGCAGCGACACCGTAAGGTTCTCGGGATCGACGATCCAGACCGCAGGCTGATTGTTACTGCGTGTCAGCGCACTGGCAGGTATCGACATGCCCGGTGTGGACTTCTTGCGCATGCTGCCTGTCACTGTTGCGCCAAGGCGCATTGTGGCCGGCGGATCTATGAGGCTCACTCTCACACCGAATGTGCGCGTCACTGGATCAGCCTGCGGATCAACCTGGCGTACGCGCCCCTCGGCTTTGACAGACGGATCGTCGGTTAGCGTTACGGTGATCTTGGGGTTTGGCGGAGCCGAGCGGATTACCTGAGCCGGAACGTCAAAAACGGCGTCCCTCCCCTCTTGGCGCGCCACCCGGAAAACCGCTTGGCCCGGCTGCACGACTTCTCCCGCCTCGGCTGAGCGCGCCGTGATCGTTCCGGTCACATTCGCCCTAAGCTCGGTAAAACTCACCCGGTCTTCGGCGATCTCAAGCTGCGCCTGCGCGTCATCCTCCCGAGACTGAGCCGAGCGCAGATTTTGCTGCGCCTGGTCGAACAGCACCCGCGTCGTATGTCCCCGATCTAACAGTTGGCTCTGGCGATCAAAATTGTTGCGCGCTTCGACAAGCTGGCCTTCGGCGGCCGAGAGAGCTGCTCTTGCGGACCGCAGCGCATTCAGTTCGTCCTGGGGATCAAGCTTCGCTAGCACCTGGTCCGGCACGACATGGTCGCCGACGCCTGCGGATCTTTCGATAATCCGGCCGCCAATACGAAATGCTAGCGCCGCCTCGTTTTCAGCCTCGACCTGCCCGGTCAACACAACTAATTCGCCCAGCTCGCTTTTTTGGGCCGTCACCGTGCGAACCGGCCGCACTTGAGCGGATTCGATTTTTGTTTCCTGCCCACAACCAGCAAGAAACATGGGGAATGCCGACAAGAACAACGCTGAGCAACGCAAGCCGTGTCTTGCGTTCATTGAAATGAGGCGGAGAGCCACGAAGCGTTTCCTTCTCGGATTACGGCCTAACCCCCAGTCGCTTTTACGATCAATGAATATATCCAATGAGTTATTCAACCGAAATAAATTTCCAATCCAATTGAACATCAATATGTAGACGCCGAGAGGCCGCCTGTCGGGTTGGGGCAGCTATTATCTCGGGGCGATCTACTTCCTCATCCTCTTACATACGGTGGACCGCAGAGCTCGTCGCAAGGGCATCCGTCCATAGGGTGCCAGAACTCGTTGCTTGTAAGCGGCGACGTGAGCCACAAGCTCAACGACAATCCATAGAGACAATCGTTCTCAAGACCCGGAGTTTGCTGACGGAGAAAAGCGCCTGGCATCAACCCTAGCGCCCGTAGTGCCGCATAGAAGCCGCTACGTCAGTTTAACGAAACGCCTCCCGGTCCCCCGACATCGAACACGCGTTTGCTAAGAGCAATATTGAACACGTACCCGCCAAACAGATCCTTCACTGTGACCAATATGAGAAGTAACGCAGCCGACCATCGCTCCGGCGTGCCCAATAGATGAGGGCGTCCAAAAACCACGACGACCACGATCAATAGCGGAATCAATGATGCCATCCCGTCCACCACGCCGATGAACCGGCCTCTCGACGCGCGCATCGCGAATGGGATCGAGACGAGTTGAAAGGCAAGATAGACCGCGGTCATCCAGGCCATTTCAAAGCCTAGCTGGTGCGGGACAAACCACCCATAAAGACCTTGCCACCCGAAAAATAAGAACAGCACTTCCCAGATAGCAAGCGCCACAGCCAAGCATACGCTGAACCCACTCACTGATAAATTCAATCTCCGCATTGTGGTCGTCTCTCGGTTAAAGGTGATGCCCCTTCACGATCTCGCCAGCTTATTATGCTTCGTCCCGACGGCCCAGAGTCAGCCGCCGAATAAAAAAAAGCGCCAGGACACAATCCTAGCGCTTCTGAACGTCAAATCACCGAGATCGCATCACCAACTGCAAATGCGACGACCGTGGCGCCACCAACAACGTCGAGGACCAACCCGACGGCAGTGACGGCGACCGTTACGCCACCAACAGCGCATCCCAGTTTTCTCAGCGACACCCACCTGCTCGGCTTTGAGCGTGTGGACATCGCTAGTCAGTACCGTCGCGTTTGCGCTTGGAATTGAAACGACACCCGCGATTGCGATCACGCCCAGGAGCGCGATCAGCGACAGCGATCTTCCCATGACTTGTCTCCCTTTTTTGTTCTCTTCGATTTCACTACGATCTACTCCTGAAGAAAGATCAAGCGAAACCAATAGTGAGAACGATCAGCGGACCGCACAACATACTGTTCAGTGAGGTACGCTAACGCCTAAGGAGAAGTGGTTGCGAACACCCGGCAGCGAAGGCATCGTCGCTGGTGGGCTGATCGAACCGATTCAGAGCAGGGAAGGCAAGCAATGCGTCCGATCGTCGATCCGCGCGAGGGTGATGTCGAGGACGACGCGTCAAGTACGAAGCGGCGGAGTCTCATCTCGCTGGCCGGAAGTCTGTTAGCGGAAATCAGTCTCCCAAAGCTCGTCGCTGCATGGGCGATCCTAATCGTCTTCCCGGCTTTTCTCCTCGGAGTGGCACCATTGCTTGCCTCGATCTGGATCAACACAGTCTCATCGAAGGTAGCCGCGATTTACACGGGGCTCTTGCCGCCTCTTCTGTTGTTCATCCTTATTGCCGTGGGTTGGTTTGGCGGCAAGCCACTGTGGCGCCTCATCGAGACGAACTTCTGGTCGCTGAACGCGCTGGCCGTTCAACCAGCTTATGCGCTGTCGCGCGAAGCCTTACGCCAAATCGCCGAGCGGTTCTTGCCGGCCCATGCCGACCAGCGATCGCGAGATCTGATACGCGCGATCAGCGCCGCGGCGTCGGGCCTGCTGATCTGTGGGCTCTCGTTGTGGATTATCACGCTTGCATGGCCGAGCACACGTTGGCTTGGTTCGCTTTCCGATCTCGCCTCGCCCTCTCTGCTCGTTTACGCCGCGCTTCACAATAGCGTCGTGATCGTCGCCGGCTATCTCGCGATGGCGGGACTCGTCTGGGGACTGGCGGATACAGTCATGACTCAGCCGCACGATCTTCCCAATTTTGAGCCCGCGCCCGCGGCCGGCAAAACTTGGCGCGTGGCGCATCTGTCCGACATTCACGTCGTGGGAGAGAGATTTGGTTTTCGGATCGAGGGCGGGCGATCCGGCCCGAGAGGAAATGAACGCCTCAACCAGGCCCTCGCAGCGCTCGATGCAGCGCATGAGCGCAATCCCCTCGATTTTATCGTGATAACGGGAGACATAACCGATGCGGGGCGATCGTCGGAATGGGCCGAGTTCATCGACGCACTGACGCCATTTCCGCGCCTGGCGGAATTGATGGTTATCCTCCCTGGAAATCACGACCTCAACGTGGTGGATCGCGCCAATCCTGCCCGCTTCGATTTGCCGACGAGTCCAAAGAAGCGGCTGCGTCAGGTCCGGGCGCTCGCGACGATGTCCGCCCTACAAGGCAAGCGCGTCCATATCGTCGACGGCGCGACGGGGGAACCCCGAATGACGTCGGAGGAGTTTCTTTCCCTCTCCGCCGAGCGCGTTGCGGCCTTCGCCGATCGTGGTTCGGTGCGCCTGACACTGGAGTTGGCGGACCTATGGCCACAGGCCTTTCCCATGGTGCTATTACCGAAGGCCGACGATGGCCTCGGGATCATTCTTCTCGATTCAAATGCGCAGACGCATTTCTCGTTCACAAACGCACTCGGTCTCGTAACGTGGGAACAGACGCGGGGCATCGAGAAGATCGCTGCGCGCTTTCCGAAGGCGAACTGGATCGTGGCATTGCATCATCACGTGGTCGAGTACCCCAAGGCCGCGAAGGCCTTATCCGAACGGATCGGGACTGCACTTGTCAATGGAACGTGGTTCGTCCGCCGGATGCAACGTCTGGCGGGCCGCGTGATCGTCATGCATGGCCATCGCCACATCGACTGGATCGGAAATTGTGGTGGCTTTGTCGTTGTCTCAGCCCCCTCTCCTGTGATGGATGTGACGGACGGCAAGGACACCTATTTCTACATCCATACTCTAGGCATTGGTCCGAACGGCCGCCTTGCCTTGTTCAAGCCGGAGCGCATCGTTCTGCCTGGGCGACCAGAGAGCTGACCGTCGAGACCGCTGAGGGAAGCGTCAACTGCTTTCGCTTCTCTGGCCGAATAGGTCGACGACCCAGAGAGTAGAAGGGTGCTGCTCGCAGAGCGTGAGTCCGGCAATGACGATCGGAACGCCGATGAAGGCCCCGGCGATGCCCCATAGGAAGGTCCAAAAAAAGACCGCGAACAGCACGACAAAGGGTGAAATCGACAACGAGCTGCCGACGAACCGCGGCTCGAGATAGCTGCCAACGACGAATTGAATGACATTAAGGCATGCGAAAACAATGACCACCATCTGCCACGACTCGAATTGAGCCACGGCGAACAGCGTTGGAAAGACGGTTGCGACGAACGGACCGATAAACGGGATGAAGTTCAGCGCGAATGCGATCACGCCCCATTCCGCAGCCAGCGGAAGACCCGCAAGCCAAGCGAATGCCCATACCAGCAGACCCGTTACGGCGCTCATCAGGGTACGAACGAGCATATACCGATGCAGCTTTATCGCTGTCTTTGAGCCGCCGACGAGCAGGACCTCACCCAATCGTCCGTGTCGCCAACGCCGGAGTTTGAGGCAAGCGTCATCCACCTCCAGAAGTCCAAGCAGGACGTAGATGAATACGACTATCAGGAAGCTAGCTGCCGTATTGAGCCGAGACGTGACCTGTTGGGCTAAGCGGATGAGCTGATCGACGTTGAAATAATTCGCCCAGACCCCGGCAAGGGCGATGCCATGCCCTTCCAGCCAGGTGGTCATCGAGCCGTAGAGCGCCTGAAGGCGTGCGGCATCATTGACTATGAAAACGCCGACGCGACCGGCGGCCCAGGCGACGAGCCACGCGAAGACGGCGACCACGGCAATTACGGCCGTCATCGTCAGCGCGAGAGCCAGCAGCCGGGGAAGCCTAGCTTGCAACCGGCGCTGCAACGGCCACGCAATAGCGACAATGAACAGCGCGAAACCGAGCGGCGCAAACACCGACTGCGCCACGTAAAGGGCCCAAACGACCAACACAGCCGTGCATACGCCGAGCATGGCGACAAGCGTGCGGTTCGTCTCGGATCGAGAAGGTGGTTCGGGACTGGTCACACGCGAAGTCTGAGCTTGCGGCTTCTAACGGTCAAGAAATCTGTAAAAGCCGGAGCAATACTACCTCGCAGAAGCGGCTGATTTGTTCGGCTGCGCCGGACTAAAAGTGCGGCAGAACGAAGCCTTGTGCCTGCGTCGGCAGAGGGCGGCGGGGGATGAAGACGGTGGAGCTTTACGCACGGGTCCGTCACGCGGTGCAGATTGAGGGGATCAGCCGGCGAGCGGCAGCGGAGCGTTTTGGGATCAACGCCCGAACCGTTTCCAAGATGCTGAAGTTCTCAGTGCCGCCTGGGTATGTGCGCCAGAAGCCGCCGTTCAGGCCGAAACTCGAAGAGTTCATTGGTATCATTGATGCGATCCTGGAGGCTGACAAGGATCGGCCGAAGAAGCAGCGGCATACCTCCAAACGCATTTTCGAGCGGCTTCGCGATGAGCACGGCTTCACGGGCCGGATCACGATTGTGAAGGATTACGTGGCGGGTTGGCGCCAGCGCGGCCAAGAGATGTTCGTGCCGCTGGTGCATCCGCCGGGCCATGCCCAGGCCGACTTCGGCGAGGCGCTCGGTGTCATCGGCGGCGTCGAGCGCAAGATCCATTATCTGGCTATGGATCTGCCGCACTCTGACGCGATCTTCGTCGTGGCGTATCCGGCCGAGACGACAGAGGCGTTCTGCGACGGGCACGTCAAAGCGTTCGAGTTCTTCGGCGGCGTGCCGCAGTCGATCCTCTACGACAACACAAAGATCGCGGTCGGCCGCATTCTTGGGTGTGGCCGCCGCCAGCGCACGCGCGTGTTCAGCGAGTTACAATCGCACTACCTGTTCACGGACCGGTTCGGTCGCCCCGGAAAAGGCAACGACAAGGGCAAGGTCGAGGGGCTCGTCGGTTATGCGCGGCGCAACTTCCTTGTGCCGGTTCCGGTGTTCGAGAGCTTCGAGGCGTTGAACGCGCATCTTCTGGACAAGTGCCGCAAGCGTCTGGCCGACCGGCTGCGTGGCCATGACGGCACGATCGGCGAGCGGCTGGAACGGGATCGTGCTGCATTCCAGAAGCCGCTGCCGGCGCCCTATGACGCTTGTGAGAAACGGCCAGGCAGCGTCAACTCGCTGTCGCTGGTGCGCTATCGCAGCAACGACTACTCGGTGCCGACGGCCTTCGGGCACAGACAAGTTCTGATCCGGGGCTATGTCCACGAGGTCGTCATCGCCTGCGGTGCCGAGGTGATTGCGCGACATCCCCGTTCGTATGAGCGCGAGGACTTCGTGTTCAATCCTCTGCATTATCTGGCGTTGATCGAGCAGAAGACCAATGCGCTCGACCAGGCCGCACCGTTGGCCGATTGGAAGCTGCCGGATGCGTTCGCGACCCTGCGACGGCTACTCGAAGCCCATATGGGCAAAAAGGGAAAGCGCGAGTTCGTGCAGGTGTTGCGGCTGATGAAGATCTTCAAGATCGAAGACGTGGCCGCCGGCGTTGGCGATGCGATTGCGCGCGCGGCGATCGGATTCGATGCCGTGAAGCATCTGGTGCTGTGTCGTATCGAGCGGCGTCCGCCACGGCTCGACATGATGATCTATCCGTATCTGCCCAAAGCGACCGTGGCCACGACGTCGGCGCGGTCGTACATGGAGCTGTTGGCTGAGGTGGCGGCATGACCGATACACCACAGATCCTACTCGCCCACCATCTGAAGGCGCTGAAGCTGCCGACGTTCCTGCGCGAGTACGACAAGGTTGCCCGTCTGTGCGCCACCGAGGGCGTCGATCATGCGCGCTATCTGATGCGGTTGGCCGAGATGGAAATGATCGATCGCGAACGGCGCATGGTCGAGCGCCGGATCAAGGCGGCGAAGTTCCCGACCGTCAAAAGCCTCGATAGCTTCGACTTCCTGGCGCTGCCGTCGCTGAACAAAATGCTGGTTCTGGAGTTGGCGCGATCGGATTACGTCGAGCGCCGCGAGAATATTATCGCGGTCGGCAACAGTGGCACGGGCAAGAGCCACGTTGCGCTTGGGCTCGGCTTGGCGGCTTGCCAGAAGGGCCTATCCGTCGGCTTCATCACGGCGTCGGCCCTCGTCCACGAACTGCTTGTGGCACGTGATGAGAAACGCCTGTTGCGGCTGCAGCGTCAGCTGGCGGCTTATAAGCTGCTGATCATCGATGAACTCGGCTACGTGCCGTTATCGCCGACCGGCGCCGAGCTGCTGTTCGAAGTGTTCTCGCAGCGCTACGAGTGCGGCAGCACATTGGTCACCAGCAACCTGCCGTTCGACGAGTGGACATCCGTGTTCGGTTCGGAGCGCTTGACCGGGGCGCTGCTCGACCGCCTGACGCACCACGTCCACATCCTGGAGATGAACGGCGACAGCTTCAGGCTCGCCCACTCCAAGCGCCGGTCACGCCGCAACCGGGCCGACAACCCGATGGATGCCGTTCCTCAGGAATGACGCGCCGCAAGCAGGAAGGCCCCCTCGAGGGGGCCTTCCTGCTTGCGCATCCCTGCTGCACTTTTACTCTGACCAGCCGCTGCACTATCGCTCCGGCGTTGACAGCGTTGCGAATTGCCGTCAATTCAAACTGGGACTCGTTTGCGCCGATCTCAGTTCTAATTGAGGCGATGGTTGCGCGTCTTAGCGCCCAACGCTGGCCCGAAGTCAAAACCCGAACGGAAGAGCTGGAGTCCATCCGGAGGAAGCTGGACACCCGATAAGATAATTCGCGTTGCGCTTGTGAGGAAGTGTGATGAGTTCAACCGACGTCGGTCCGTGCAGGTCATTTGCGTCGGTTTCGGGATGTCCGCGCTTCGTCCGCAGCTCTCTGAACTCACCATCATAGCGGACAGCGTTGATAGTCATACTTGGAATTCTCACCTCGGGATCACGACATACTTTTTCGCACTTGCCGCATTTAAAAATCCAATGCCCGCCTTTTTTGATATCGCGATTAGGCTCGCCCCGGCCAGTGTCGGATGTTGGGAGCCGACATCCGCTTCGGGTCAAACTCGCGGACCAGTACTCATGGGTTGGAACACTATCTTGGTATCGATTCGATGATGAGATCGAGATCGCGGAAAAGATCGACATCTGATCATTACCGCAACGCCCCATTTAGCGGACATGGTCGGCGATGGCTCCCGCCTCGCCGATCATGGGGCAAGCGAGTTCCGCTTCTGGGATAAATTGACTTTTTCCGATTTTAATTCGTGTGCGTACACAATTCCGCATGACCCAATATAGCCAATACGGTCAATTCCGATGTTTTCAAATATTTTTTCGGCCAAACGCGTAAATATATCGGCATTCTTCATTTCAGACACTCAAATGCGTGACAAATTTTTCGGGTCTCATTTTAATTCTCGGAAGATATCCTGAGAGGCCCCACTCCGTATGTGGATGATACTGTTCGAAGCGATCAAAAAGCACGGAAATTGGGGCATTTTGAGTGGGTTCGAATCCGGCAGATGGTCAAGAATAGCGATGCAAGTTATTGATTTTAAGCGATAGTTCCGGCTGGCGGAGAGAGTGTCCGCCACGCAAAATATAACATATTGATGTATATAAATATTTCTGGTATTTGTTTCTCAGACACCCTAAAAATCACCCTGAATGCCATTGATTGGTGTTGAAAGCGGCAGACGACGGGCAAGGCTGGTCCTGCCCTTAGAAGCTTTTCCGTCGCGAAAAATTGAGGTCGGCCGACTCGCCCGGGTCAGATGTTCAAGGTGATGGAGTAGCGACTTCCCGAGCGTCATCACCACGCCGACCATGATACTTACTAGGAACCTTGGTGCTTTGGCTCGTACTGCAGAAAGCATGCACCCTCCCCAAGTTTTGGCAATTTTTCCACCTCAAACTGTCAATATGATTTGACAGAACGAGAAGATTATTCTTCGATACGCAAGTCGCACAATCGGATCCAGCCTGTGCGGCACCCATAAACTTGGTCGCCGGCGCGACAGGTCAAACGCCGGCGATTTTTTGCTTGAGCCCGTTCCGCAATCGCGTTTGAACTTGGCTCCTTGCGACCTCGTGCGCTTGGGTGAGAGCCAGAGGCGATCCACGTGCTCCGATACGAAAACAGAATTCCCGCAAAATTTTCTCCGCTTTTCACGCGATCGACGATCTCGTCAGAGCAATTTTGCCTATCTCATCTCGCCAACTTACGTACTGTTCCATCTGCCAAGGGTCGAGAAGCAGCCACCCCGTCCGACGCGCTTTCCTTTAAGCGATTTTGCAACCGCATCTTGAGGTCGCCAAGATGCGCAATCAACGCCGCTAACAACCATGCAAGGAGAATGAACCGACTTTCATTCTCAAGCGCAGATCGAAGCGCCAACAATAAGCAAATACCCGGGAGCATGGGGGAAAGAATTTCGATTGCTTTCAAACCGCGTTGGGTGACGCGGTTAAGGGCCAGAAGCGCCAAGCATTCAATTGCCATGAAGCCGAAAATGACATCGATGATGCGGCCACCTTCGAGTGACTTTTCGAAAAGGTCATGCATCACAAGGGCATCCCGAAAGCGTTTAGCCGGACAACCTCGAAATTGAGAATAGCCGCGAAGGTCACCCACGCAAGATATGGAACGAGCAGCAGACAAGCTTTTTTGGAATAACGCGCGAAGATAATCATCGGGAGAAGGATCGAGAGCCAGAGCACGCCGACCTCAAGCAGTGCCCAATCCGGCCGATGAAGCCGAAAGAACAACGCGCTCCACAAGACATTCAAAAATCCATTGAATGCGAAAAGACCAATAACCCACTCGCGACTCGCCTCGTCCGGCGCGTCCCTCCAAGCCGTCGCTCCCGAAAGCGCTGCAAGCGCAAATATCAGCGTCCAAGCTGGCCCGAAGGCCCAGTCGGGTGGCTGCCAGTCAGGCTTTTTGAGATCGTGATACCAGGGACCCAAATCGGTCATCGACGCACCGAGCACGGCGACCACGATGGCGGCCGCACCGGCAGCAAGGACAGGAAGCCAATAGCTAGATTTGGTCACGGCGTAACGATTCCCAGCAGGTGCGCCATGTCCTTTACGAAAATACGGACATGAGCCATTGGCGCTTTATGGACCAACTTCTTGTGCATGTACGATTCCCATGTCAACCGCTGCACATCGCGATCACCGCACATGGAGACGAAGCGCTCGCGCCGCTTGTCACTGCTGTACCAAAAGCGCTGCATAATTCCGAGAACCCAAAAAACGCGTCCATGCTCGCGCATGAACCTCTTGCGCGCAGAAGATAAAGCACGCGCGTCGCCAGTTTTGAGAAATTGCTCGACTGCATCTGCCGCCAGACGGCCGCCCGTCATCGCGTAAAAAATGCCTTCGCCCGACGCCGGAGCCACCACGCCGGCTGCATCGCCTGCGAGGACGACATCGCGGCCGTTGTCCCATTTCTTCAGGGGACGCAAGGGTATCGGCGCACCCTCCCGCCGGACGGTCTCCGCGTCCTCCAACCCGCTACTGGCACGTAGCGCACCGACCGCGGAGCGTAACGAAAATCCTTTGTGCGCACTCCCCGTCCCGATGCTCGCCGTATCGCCATGGGGGAAAATCCACGCGTAGAAATCGGGCGAGAAGGCACCCTGATAATAGATATCGCATTTGCCTCCATCATAGGCCTTCGCGACGGTCGCCCCTGTATCAGCCGTCGCCGAGACCGGTATCTTGATGATCTCATGATAGGCAAAAACATAGGGCACACGCCCAGCGCCCGGCACAGCCTGGCGCGCAATCGCGGACAACGCACCGTCTGCCCCGACAATCGAGCGCGCTCGCACCGCTCGCGTTTCCTCGGCGCCAGTCGAAGTTCTTTGCCGATAATTGACGATAGAGATGCCGTCGGCGTCCCTGCTCAGATATTCAAATCGTCCGTCGGCACGTACAGCCCCAGCCGACTTCGCGCGCTCTCTCAACCATTCGTCAAAGACGTCCCGGTCGACCATGCCGACGTAACCATTGTCTTGAATCGGCATATCTACGCGTCGTGCCGAAGGCGAGAATATTCGAGCGCCTCCAACACGTGCCACGATAAGATGATCCGGAATTCCGAAATCTTCGATCAATATGGGAGGCACGGCGCCGCCGCATGGCTTGATACGTCCGGCGCGATCAAGAAGAAGTACGGTTCTGCCTCTTTTCGCAAGATCGTTCGCCGCAGTAGAACCAGCGGGACCACCGCCGACGATCACGGTGTCGTAGGTGACAAGTCCGGTCATCAGTTTCTACCCCTTGTTGACTTGAACTCCAGCGAGCGGCCCCATCGAAGGCCATCGTTCTTCCAAATGCTTTTTCTTTTCCTTCATCAATCCGCGAGCTAGCACAGCGGATGCGAGAAAAAGCGTCGCCTCGAGCGAGAACGCAACCGCGTATGCGGCGACTGTCGATCCCGACCAAGCGCGAACGACATCGACGGCCACCGTTCCCATGAAGCCGCCAAGACCAAAAGCAACGGCTTGTGCAGCTCCCCAAACGCCCATGCGAACGCCTTCCGACTTAGACCGCGCGTTTTTAGCCAGCGCCATCATCGAGCCGATGGCAGCCACGGCGAATGCGCCGTTCGAAAACCCCAGTGCAAAAACGTTCACGGACAAAGGCCAGGGAGGACCGACGATCGCGGCAGCTGCGAGCCCTAGCAAAGCAATGCTGGACGCGAGACATCCGAGTATGCTCCAGGCCCTAAGACCTCCCGCGCGTATGCGTGAGCTGCCGATGAAGCCGACAAGAAGCATTCCGGCAAATACTCCCCCATGCTGAACGCCCGACAGCTCGGTGGATTGTCCCGGTGTAAATCCGAAGATGATCCCGGAGAACGGCTCGAGTATCAGATCTTGCGCGCTATAGGCCAGCATCGAAACGAAAACGAAGATCGTAAAGCGCCGGGCTGTTTCGTCGTTCCAAACCTCAGCGACGGCGCCGCGAAACCCGGAAAAGCGCGACGACGGCGCTTCGTATCTCGCTTCCACGGCCGACGTTTTGCTTTCCAGGGCGATCAAGGCCACGCAAGTTAAGAGTAATGCGCACAAACCGACGATTGCTGTCACTTCGACGAGCCGCAAAGGAGAATACGGATCCAAAACTTTGCCGACCGTGATCGCCGTAATTGCAATCCCGGCGATCATCATTAGCCAAACGACCGTCGCAGCCCCCGCTCTCTTGCTTTCTTCGGCGCGGGCGGCGAGCAGAGCCAGCAACGAAGTGCCCGCTGCTCCAACGCCAAATCCGATCATGACGAATGCAAATACCGCAACCGCCAAACCCAAGAGCATTTGGTCGGCCATGACGACAACTGAAGCAGACGCGACAGTAGCCCCCACAGCAAGAGTCAAGACGCCACCCACAATCCACGGCGTTCGTCGTTTTGCGATATCGGAGCCGTGCCCCCATACCGGCCGCAGGAATTGCACTGCATAATGCAGTCCGACGAGTGCCCCGGGTATCACCGCCGGAAGCGCCAATTCGACAACCATGATTCGATTCATCGTCGACGTCGTAAGCACGACAATCGACCCGATCGCGGCTTGCACAAGCCCGAGACGAAATATTCCAAACCAGCCTAGCGAATGGGCGTTCAACCGACACCTCCGCTCAAGTGGCGCAGTGCGAACGCGGATATCAGCATTCCGCTAACGTAGAGACTGACGCCGGTGGCATTGTACCAAGGCGCCAACTCGCGCGGCTTCTGGATAAGTCGCGTCATGAGATAAAGTTGGACAACCAATGATGCCGCAATGGCGCCAGCGTATAGGGGGCGTCCCCACGCGAAAAGAAGACCCGCCACAACCACCTGCGGCGCAGCCATCATGGCGCACGCGACCAGCACGGCACGTCTGGGTCCAAGTTGAACGGGAAGCGAATCTACACCGGAACGCTTGTCGCCCTCAATGGACTTGAAATCATTTAGAGTCATGATCCCATGAGCCCCAAAGCTATAAAGCAGTGGGATGACAAGTCCTCTCCAGCCAGGAAGCGAACCAGCCATAACGGTCGCGCCGGTAATCCATGGCAACCCTTCGTAACACAGGGCCACCGCCGAATTTCCCCACCAGCCATTCTTCTTCAACCGCACGGGCGGTGCACTGTAGGCCCAAGCCAGGAGGAGTCCGATGATCGCAGCACCAAGCACGGCGGTTCCGAGTAGGGCGGCGACGAAAATCGACACGGCCGTCCAAATAACGGCAAGAATGATGCCCCAGTCACCTGGGATACGTCCTGAAGGAATCGGGCGATTCGGCTCGTTAATCGCGTCCACCTCGCGATCATACCAATCATTGACGATTTGACTGGTCGCGCAGACCAATGGGCCGGTGAGCAACGCACCCACAACGACAAACGGCCAGCGCCCCTCAAATCCGACACCCGCTGCAACGACTCCGCACCCGAATGCCCACATGGGTGGAAACCAAGTGATCGGCTTCATCAGCTCAACGATCGCCGTGATCGTTGGCAGTCGAAATTCCGTCAATTGGAATGATCGTTTCATATCGTCAATTTACATTGACACCTGCCCGCAAGCAAGCCCACGCAATGGAAACGGGGAGAAAAGATTTGCTACAGATTGCACGCCGAGAATCGTTGCCGATCAGTCGTTTTCATCATCGACGTCGTCGATGCCAAACCGCCGAAGCTTTGAGTAAAGACTTTGCCGGCTCAAGCCCAACATTTCGGCTGCCGACGCACGATTGTCGTCCGTCAGTTTCAACGCAGCCTCAATACAAAGCTTCTCGATGACATCGGTAGTTTCGCGCACAAGTTCTTTAAGAGGAACCCGCCCGACCAGTTCCGTTAGCTGTTCGACCGACCTCGGCAATTCGCTTTTTGGGCGAGCCTTCGGAATGTCGCTGCGCCCAACATTTCTAATCGTAAAACCGAAGCAGGGATTCTCACCGGTCGGAACGATGACCGCGGAGATCTCGATGTTCTCGTAGGCTCCATACTCGCCGCGCAGGATAGTCGCGAAATGGCGGACCGCACCGTGCTCGCGAATGTTTGCTACGAGCGCGTTGATATCAACTCCAGGGCGACCCACCCAGCGATCGATCAATTCGCCTCGGACCAGCTCCTCGTTGGCGAGCTGAACGAGTTCAAGAAATGCAGGATTGGCTGTGAGGATGCGCCGATCGAGATCGGTCACAACAAACCCCTCAGGAAGATTTTCGACAACGCTGAAAAATTTGGATGTGGGCTTCGACACGACCTCCCCGGCAACAACGGGGGAAAGTCGCACGAGGATGTGAGACGACGTTTCTTGCCTAAAGAGTGAGGCCGAGACAAAACAGTCTCGCTTATTTTCGACAAGCTGAGCCTTCACCTCTTCAGCCCGCCCCGTGGCCTTGATCGCGGTCAACTGGGCTTGAACCGCTTTCGTGCTCTCTGAGTTGAATATCTCGAGAAATGCCTTCCCAACGATTCGCTTGCTGTTTCGGTTTAGAAGCAAAGTAGCCGCCGGGTTGGCATCGACCAACCGCAATGTGTTGGCGTCGACGATAAGCACCGGTTCCGAGGCAATCTGAAATAGCACGCGGTAGCGTGTTTCGGCATGGCGCAGCCGCGCATACTCTTTTTCCATCGACTGCTGTGCATCGACCAGACGCTGCTGCAGCGCAGCCACCGTTCTTAGATCGCGACCGACGGCGACAAACCGGCCGTTTGTTCCGATTGGAACCGCGGAATAGCGGATGGGAATATCGCCGTGCTTTGATGGATGGTTGACCTGGCGCCATTCCACTGGCGTTTTCGGCGACGCCGCACCGCGAAGCAATTCTTCAATCTTGCCGCGGCTTTCGATTGTCACCGTTTCAATCCACGGCTCTCCAACCCACTTGCCAAAACCCTCCGAAGATAGGTCTTGGCTTCCGAATGCGACATCGCGAATGATGCCTTTTGCATCAATAATTAAAGCAATATCCGCCGCAGCTGCGATGAGCTTTGCCGCGCTATCGGCATCAAGATCACCCAGAGTTCTTTTGGGGGCACGGAACACGATCCCTGCTTCTCGAGCGAACACGGTTGTATCCCTTGGCCAGAATCCTTCGAACTTGCTGTGTTCTCAGTACCGCACTCAGGTTATGTCAAGCAAGTTGGAAAGCTGGTAACGGCCCTTCGCCCGTCGGGGGCCGTCGCATCCGCGCCCACACACGCCACAAGCTTAGGGTTTTCTAGAAACAATCTACCACCGACCATCATGAGTGCGTCGCGGTTCAGAGCCGATCTCCGCAACGAGACCACCAAAGCGGCCAGCGCGCTCTCGGGAGCGTCGTTGCTGACCGAGAGTCCAACAACATCAAATGCCTCGCTGTGGGCGAAGTTCAATAGCTCTTCGGTCGTATCGCAGGTACCACCGGATACATACCAGCCTGCCCGTCGAAAGAATTCCTGAACGATAAATAGCCCGAAGGTATGTTGGTCGCCCGGCATTACGGCTAAAAATGCACGGCGTTGCTGGGCGAGGGGAAACTCGTCTTCATTGCTTTCTGGAGCGAGATCGCGAAGCAGTTGCTGCAGCTTTGAAAGGGCGATGGTGACGTCGACAAAATCGCAAATATCGCGTTTCCAGAGCTCGCCGAGGTATCGGGCGGCCGGAGCAAAAAGCCAAAGCAATACAATGTCTAAAGGTACCCCTCGATGGCGTGCAGCCAGCACGAAAGATTTTGCACTATAGACGTCCTCTTTCAAGAGCACCTGCACGAAAGCTTCGACCTCCTCCACCGTAATAGAGGGCGCAATGTTCAAGTCGCTCGCGAGCTTTTTCCCGTGCGTACTATGCGCGAGCAATAAACGCGGCACGATCTCCGCTTCGATCGTTTGCTGCAGCGCCCTCTGCTCAATACTCGTCAGTCCGGGACTATCGATTGCCGACTGATCGTCGTTGAGGCGAATGCTCCAATCGCCGATACTGCAGTCGTGCCAGTACCGCTTAAGTTCCACCAGGGGCCGAACGGTCGACATTGGCTTCCCTCCCGCCGCCGCGCACGCAAGCTAGCGCGCCGATTGATGCTCTTTCGTAATTACCCAGGTCCGATGCTTGCAATTACCGAGTAAGCTTGCGACAGTTAATCTCACTGGACGTTATCGCCGCACCGAAAGTTTGACAATCAAGACTCATCCAGAAAAAATGTAAAGTATTTTTTACGTCTAATTTAGTTGACACTATTTTTTGAAGACCCTACCCTCCTCGTGAGATCGACGATCCTAATCGGCGACACCAGTGCGGGGAGGTAGAGCTCGGTGACAAAATCACAGCGCTACGAAAGCAAGTCTCTCTACAGCGACGAACAACGACGACGCCGTGATCTGTCGCCATGGACAATGGTCCAAGGCATTTTGGCTCCGCTTCAATTCCTGGTTTTTATTGTCAGCGTCGGCCTCGTGCTCCGCTACCTCGCGACTGGATCCGGGTACGCCGAGGCGAACATCTCGATAGTTATAAAAACGCTATTTCTCTACGCGATCATGATCACGGGATCGATCTGGGAGCATGACGTCTTTGGGCGTTATCTGTTCGCACCTGCATTCTTCTGGGAAGACGTCGTCAGCATGCTCGTGCTGGCGTTACACACCGCCTATATCGCCAACCTGTTTTTGAATTTCATTGGTCCTCGCGAGCAGATGCTGCTCGCTTTGGCGGCGTATGCTTCCTATCTCGTAAATGCCGCGCAATTCCTGCTTAAATTGCGCAGGGCACGTCTGAGCGCACGATCATCTGACTTCGACTTCGCAACCGCGATGGAGGGATCATGACTGTCGCCCTCAACGTATATCCCGATGAGCGGAGCGCTAAAGGATGCATAGAGCGTCCGGTGCTACGCCAAAGAGGTCAGCGCGAAGTTTTCTGTGGCCTAACGGGAATCGTATGGCTGCACCGAAAAATCCAGGACGCTTTCTTCCTCGTCGTTGGCTCGCGCACCTGCGCTCATCTCATCCAATCCGCCGCCGGCGTGATGATTTTCGCTGAACCTCGCTTTGCAACCGCTATTCTTGATGAGAGAGATCTTGCCGGCCTTGCTGACGCGAATGACGAGCTAGATCGCATCGTCGGTCGCCTCCTCACGAGGCGCCCAGACATCAAGTTGCTCTTTCTCGTAGGCTCCTGTCCTTCCGAAGTGATCAAGCTTGATCTCGCAAGAGCTGCGGCCCGGCTTTCCAAAATTCATACCCCGGATGTGCGCGTGCTCAACTACTCCGGCAGCGGCATCGAGACGACCTTCACGCAAGGCGAGGACGCATGCCTAGCGTCGCTCGTCCCGGAACTTCCGCACGACGATCCGACTGCGCCGCAATCCCTGCTTGTCGTCGGGGCGCTTGCCGACATCGTCGAAGACCAGTTTCGCCGATTGTTCGCAGAACTGGGAATTGGTCCGGTTCATTTTCTTCCTCCTCGACGATCCGCAGACCTGCCGCCGATCGGCCGAAACACGCGTGTGCTACTCGCTCAGCCGTTCCTCAGCGACACGGCAAAAGCGCTCGACGAGCGCGGCGTGAAACGACTTGTCAGCTTATTTCCATTGGGCGCCGAGGGTACGACGGAATGGCTGCGGACTGCGGCGAATGCCTGGAACGTCCCAGAGGAAAAATTTCGGAGCGTCGTGACCCCTTTTGAGCAGCGCGCGCGAACAGCGCTCGGCCGCTATCGCGATCAGCTCGACGGAAAAACAATCTTCTTCTTTCCGGATTCCCAGCTCGAGGTGCCGCTTGCACGATTTGTATCCCGCGAACTAGCGATGCAAGCCGTCGAAGTCGGAACACCGTACTTGCATCAACAGCACCTCGCAGACGAAATGGTCCGCCTTCCCGAGCAAGCCGTTCTGAGTGAAGGGCAGGATGTCGAACTGCAACTGGATCGCTGCCGTGAAGCCAACCCGGATATTGTCGTCTGTGGCCTCGGTCTGGCCAATCCATTGGAGGCCGAAGGACTTACGACCAAATGGTCGATCGAATTTCTGTTCACGCCGATCCAAGGCTACGAACAGGCCGGAGACCTCGCCGAGCTTTTTGCTAGGCCGTTGATCCGACGCTCGCGGTTGGAGGTCTAACCGATGCAGCTGACGTTATGGACATACGAAGGCCCGCCACACGTTGGAGCGATGCGTATTGCGACGGCAATGAAGGGCGCGCACTACATTCTTCACGCGCCTCAAGGCGACACCTACGCAGATCTGCTATTTACGATGATCGAGCGGCGCAGCGAACGCCCTCCAGTGACCTACACGACATTCCAGGCACGCGATCTCGGCAGCGACACAGCGGATCTCTTCAAGTCAGCTGTCCGCGACGCATATGAGCGGTTTAAACCTGACATCGTACTCGTCGGCGCCTCTTGCACGGCTGAGTTACTTCAGGACGATCCGGGCGGTTTGGCACTTGCTCTCGGCCTCCCGGTACCGGTTGTTCCGCTCGAACTCCCCGCCTACCAGAAAAAGGAAAACTGGGGCGCCGCGGAGACCTTCTATCGCTTGGTGCGCGCGTGCGCCGGACCGCATGCACCTCCGTCAAACTGGCAACGCCCCCCACGCGATAAAACCGCTAGGCCGCGTTGCAATCTTCTCGGTCCCACCGCACTGGGGTTCCGTCACCGCGATGACGTAGCGGAACTTACACGGTTGCTTGAACGCATCGGGGTCGACATCCATTGTGTCGCGCCGCTGGGCGCTACCTGCGATGATCTTTCGAGGCTCGGTGAAGCCGACTTTAATATCGCGCTCTACCCGGAGATCGCGGGCCCAACAGTTCAATGGCTCGAAAAGACCTTTCGACAACCTTGCATCAAGAAAATTCCGATCGGCGTTTCCGCCACCCGCGAATTCATTGCCGAGGTCGCGGAAGTTGCACAGATCGATGCGAGCGCCATCCTTGCATCGGAAAGTTGCCGGCTGCCTTGGTATTCGCGCTCGGTGGATTCCAACTATCTGACCGGAAAGCGTGTCTTCATTTTCGGCGACGCCACGCACGCGATTGCAGCCGCCCGCATATGCAAAGAAGAACTGGGATTCACTGTCGTCGGTCTCGGAACCTACAGCCGTGAATTCGGCCGGGACGTACGCGAAGCGGCAAAAGCCTATGCCATCGAAGCTCTAATTACTGACGACTATCTGGAAGTCGAAGCAAAGGTCCAGGAGTTACAGCCCGAACTCGTCCTCGGAACGCAAATGGAGCGCCATATCGCTAAGCGCCTCGGCGTTCCCAGCGCTGTGATATCGGCGCCGGTGCACGTCCAAGACTTTCCCGCTCGCTACTCGCCCCAGATGGGATTTGAAGGCGCGAACGTCATTTTCGACAGCTGGGTGCATCCGTTGATGATGGGTCTGGAGGAGCATCTGCTTTCGATGTTCCGCGAAGATTTCGAATTCAACGACGGCGCATCGCCAT
Source organism: uncultured Pseudomonadota bacterium (assembly GCA_963789775.1). Taxonomy (GTDB): domain Bacteria; phylum Pseudomonadota; class Alphaproteobacteria; order Rhizobiales; family Hyphomicrobiaceae; genus Hyphomicrobium_B. The sequence goes on along the minus strand of CAWBLX010000005.1, from coordinate 285,844 downwards.
CCCATCTTGGTCCCTCCGCGCCTATGACAGCGGACGATCCATCAGCATTCAACAGCTCGAAAAGCGCTGTGGCAACGGCGACGCTCATATCATGGGCATCAGAGGCCGAAAGCGAACTCAAGAAGATACCCTTCTTTGTTCGCGGAAAGGCCCGACGGAATACGGAGCGGTATGCCGTCGAACGCGGCATGGCAACGGTAACCCTTGAGACACTGTACGATGCAAAAGCCCATTACGCTCGCTGACGCCCAAGGCGCAGTGCCAATCAAGTTCGTGATGGTGACTCTCGACAGTCATCTCGCGGGCGCGGCCGAACGCGCTTTGCTGCAGCTTCGCCGCGCTATACCCCGACTTGAACTCCGGCTACACGCCGCAGCCGAGTGGGGCGATAACCCCGATGCCCTCGCCCGGTGCCGCGCTGATATCGCGACCGCAGACATCATCGTATCCACGATGCTGTTTATGGAAGATCACATTCAAGCCGTGCTGCCTTATCTTCAAGCGCGCCGCGACACTTGCGATGCCATCGTTGGCGGCATGTCGGCTGGCGAAGTCATTCGTTTAACCCGGCTCGGGCCGTTCCGGATGGACAAACCCGAACGCGGCGTAATGGCTTTGTTGAAGCGTCTACGCGGCGGGAAGAAAAACGGAGCAACAGCCGGCGCCCAGCAGGTTGCAATGCTGCGGCGGATACCAAAAATTCTCCGCTTCATTCCGGGCACGGCCCAAGACGTGCGCTCCTATTTTCTGACATTGCAATACTGCTTGGCCGGTACCGACGACAACATGGTCAATTTGGTCCGGTATCTTATCGACCGGTACGCCGACGGGCCTCGTCGCGGCCTTCGCGGGACCTTAAAGGCCGCTCTGCCGACCGACTATCCGGAAGTCGGCGTCTATCATCCGCGCCTCCCCAAGCGCATCTCAGATCGCGCGGAGAAACTTCCAACTCCGCAGAGCATTCTGAAAGGTACCGTAGGACTGCTGGTCATGCGCTCGCAAGTATTGGCTGGCGACACCGCGCATTACGACGGAGTAATCGATGCGCTCGAGTCCCGTGGCTTGCGCGTGATCCCAGCGTTCGCTACCGGCCTCGATGCCCGGCCGGCGATCGAAGCCTTCTTCAAGACAGATAACCGCGTTTGTGTTGATGCCGTTGTTTCCCTCACTGGATTCTCATTGATCGGTGGCCCAGCTTACAACGACTCCAAGGCGGCAGAAGAAGTCCTGAGCGCCCAAGACGTTCCCTATCTGGCCGCGCACGCTCTCGAATTTCAAACACTGGAGCAGTGGGGCGCTTCAGATCGCGGCCTTCATCCCGTAGAGACGACGATGATGGTCGCAATTCCCGAACTCGATGGAGCCACCGGCCCGACGGTATTCGGCGGCCGTTCCGACGCGTCTGGCAAGCCATGCTTGGGATGTCACCGCGCCTGTACGTTCTCTGCGATCGAGAACACGCGAAATATGCATGTATGCATCGATCGCGCGGAAATGATGGCCGCACGAGTTGCCAAGCTCATCGCCCTGCGGCGGACCGCGCGACAGAACCGGAAGGTCGCGGTCGTGCTGTTCAATTTCCCGCCCAACGGCGGCGCCACCGGCACAGCCGCATATCTCGCGGTGTATGAATCGCTGTGGAATACAATGAAAGGCCTTTCGCGGGCCGGCTACTCCGTGGATGTCCCCGCTAGCCCAGATGCTTTGAGATCAGCGATACTCGGAGGCAATTCCGAGACCTTCGGAATGCCCGCTAACGTCGTGGCTCGCGTATCGACCGACCACCACATTCACTCCGAAACCTGGTTGAGCGAGATTGAAGCGCAATGGGGTCCGGCGCCCGGCAAGCATCAAGCCGACGGTCGATCGATCTTCGTTCTCGGCGTAAAATTCGGAAATTTGTTCGTCGGTATCCAGCCTGCATTTGGATATGAAGGCGATCCGATGCGGCTCCTGTTTGAGAAGTCATTCGCACCCACTCATGCCTTCTCGGCATTCTATCGATTTTTGCGCGAAGATTTCGGAGCGCACGCATTCCTTCATTTCGGCACGCACGGCGCGTTGGAATTCATGCCGGGCAAACAAGCGGGAATGTCGGGCAGCTCATGGCCTGATAGGCTCATTGGCGAGACGCCGAATTTCTATCTCTATGCCGCTAACAATCCGTCGGAAGGCGCGATTGCCAAACGCCGCTCGGCGGCAACTCTGATTAGTTATCTCACTCCACCTGTCGCCCAGGCCGGCCTCTACCGCGGACTGATCGATCTCAAATCGTCTCTCGACCGTTGGCGTAATTTGCCGTTGGAGTTGGTCGACGAAAAAATGCGCCTATCGGAGCTCATTCAATCTCAGGCGGCAGGTCTCGATCTCGTACCGGCCGAGCCGCTTTGGAATGTTGCCGCGGAAAGCGAAGTCGCCGCCCTCGTCGTCGCCGTTCGCGAACTTGAACTTACTCTCATCCCGCACGGCCTCCACGTTGTCGGCACACCAATGTCTGCACAGGAGCGTACTGAATTACTGCTCGCTGTGGCGGACGCTTCGCACGGCATCGTGCCCGAACGCCCGGCAATCGAGGCTATAGTCGCGGGCGCATCGCCTGACTCCGCGGTTGGCTTGAGCGGACTGGCGCCGGCCGACACAAACATCGATATTTTCCGCGAACTCGCAAAGACCGATCGGCTGCTTTCGGAAGAGCACGAAGTGCCCGCCATCGTTCACGCTCTCGACGGAAATTTCGTGAGACCCGCGCCGGGAGGAGATCTCCTCAGAACTCCGCAGATCTTGCCGACCGGACGAAATGTTCACGGTTTCGATCCCTTCCGCATCCCAAGCGCGTATGCGGTAAATGACGGTGCAAACCAAGCCAACCGCTTGATTGCACGGCACACGGCCGAAACCGGATCGTTGCCGGAATTGGTCGCAATCGTCCTGTGGGGGACTGACAATCTCAAGAGCGAAGGCGGACCCATAGCGCAGGCGCTGGCCTTGATGGGAGCGAAGCCACGTTTCGATACTTACGGCCGCCTCACTGGCGCTTCACTCATCGCTCTGTCCGAGTTGGCGCGCCCGCGGATCGATGTCGTTATGACGTTGTCGGGCATCTTTCGCGATCTATTGCCACTTCAGACAAAACTTTTGGCGGAAGCCGCGTTTCTCGCGGCAAGCGCCGAAGAGGCGGTCGAGCAGAATTTTGTTCGCAAACATGCGCTGACATATCAAGCACAGCACGGTTGCGACCTTGAGACAGCAGCGCTTCGCGTCTTCAGCAATGCTGAAGGCGCCTACGGATCGAATGTCAATCATCTGATTGACAGCGGACGATGGGACGAGGAGGACGAGCTTGCGGAGACCTACACACGTCGCAAGTGCTTTGCGTACGGCTGCTCGGGTCAATCCCACAACCAGGCGGATCTTCTCAACAGCATTTTGTCGACTGTCGACCTAGCTTACCAAAATCTCGAATCCGTCGAGCTTGGAGTTACCACGGTCGATCATTACTTCGACAATCTTGGTGGCGTCAGTCGCGCGGTTCGACGCGCGAAAGGCAATGCGATCCCGGTCTATATTGGAGACCAAACCTGCGGCGAAGGGCAGGTGCGCACGCTGTCCGAACAAGTCGCACTCGAAACGCGTACGCGGATGCTGAATCCGAAATGGTACGAGGGCATGCTGAAACATGGCTACGAAGGCGTTCGCCAAATCGAAGCCCACGTGACGAACACAGTCGGCTGGTCTGCGACGACGAGCCAAGTCGCCCCGTGGGTGTACCAGAGGCTGACGCAAACATTCGTGCTCGATGAAGACATGAGGCGGCGACTTGCCGAACTCAATCCGTTGGCTTCCGCGAAAGTCGCAAATCGTCTGATTGAAGCCCACGAGCGCAATTACTGGGCGCCCGACGCCGCAACTCTCGACGCGCTACGAAAAGCCGGAGAAGAACTAGAAGACCGCGCCGAAGGCGTTGGACTGGAGGCCGCAGCATGACCGTACTTCTAAGGACAATTCCTGCCGCTGCGACTCGCGGAGATGGTGACGGCAGCGTCCAGATTTCGCTCGATCCCGCCGTCCAGATTGGAAATGCGAAAGTGTTTTCGGTCTATGGAAAAGGCGGAATTGGAAAGAGCACTGTGTCTTCCAATCTCTCGGCCGCATTCTCGAAGCTCGGAAAGAGAGTTCTCCAGATTGGCTGCGACCCCAAGCATGATTCGACATTCACACTGACAAAGAGGCTCGTCCCTACGGTTATCGATGTTCTCGAATCCGTGAACTTCCACAGCGAAGATCTCCGCGTAGAAGACTTCGTCTACGAAGGATACAACGGCGTGATGTGCGTCGAAGCAGGTGGCCCGCCCGCGGGCACCGGATGCGGCGGATATGTTGTTGGACAGACAGTCAAACTTCTGAAGGAACATCATCTCCTCGAAGACACCGACGTCGTCATTTTTGACGTTCTGGGCGACGTTGTTTGCGGCGGCTTTGCATCTCCCCTGCAGCATGCCGATCGCGCGCTTATCGTGACAGCGAACGACTTTGATTCGATCTTCGCGATGAACCGGATTATCGCGGCGATCCAAGCGAAATCCAAAAACTATCCGGTGCGGCTCGCCGGTGTCATCGCCAATCGCAGCGCTGCGACCGACCAGATCGATCGCTTCACCGAGGCCACCGGTTTGAAGCGGCTGGCACTGATCCCGGATCTCGACATCATACGCCGCAGCCGGCTGAAGAAATCGACTCTGTTCGAGATGGAAGCGTCCCCCGAGCTCGAAGCGGTTCAAAACGAATACATGAGGCTCGCCGCGAGCCTGTGGGCCGGCAGTGAACCGCTCGACGCAAAGCCGATGAAGGACCGCGAAATATTCGATTTTCTGGGATTTGAATGATGGAAACGCATTCCTATCTCCGGCGCCGAGATCAAATTCAAAACTATTTTAATGACACGGCAGCTGACGCGTGGAAGCGTCTGACTTCGGATGCGCCTCTTGGTCGTATACGTCAGACAGTGCGCGCCGGTCGCGACGAGATGCGGGCGACGCTTATCGGATGGATGCCGGACGATCTTCGTGGCGTCCGGATTCTTGATGCGGGCTGCGGAACAGGCGCTCTCGCCAACGAGGCAGCCGCCCGCGGTGCCGATGTCGTCGCCACAGATCTTTCCAGCTCCCTCATCGAAATGGCACGTCAACGGACTCCGCGAACGTTTGGTGCGGGCCAGGTCGAATTCATGGTCGGCGACATGCTGCAACCCGGGCTCGGCGACTTCGACTACGTAGTCGCTATGGATTCTCTCATTCACTATTCCGCGTCAGATATGGCGACGGCTGTTAGCCTATTAGCTGAGAGATCAAGACGAGGGGTTTTCTTCACCTATGCGCCAAAAACACCCGCACTCGCAGTGATGCATGCCATCGGGCGCACGTTCCCGCGTTCCGACCGGGCGCCGGCCATCGAGCCTATAAGCGCATTCAAACTCGACGAACTGCTAAATTCGGAACCGAAGTTGAGTTCCTGGAGCGTGTGCCGAAGCGAACGGATCACAAGCGGATTCTATAAATCTCAAGCCGTGGAGCTCGTCCCGGAATGAGAAACATCAACGACAGATTAGCAAAGAAGTGGCTTCTTCTGAGCCCCCGATTGCTGCCATTCGCAGACGCAGCCTCGCCAGACTTACCGCTTTCGAGGCTGCTACGCCTTTCTCTATTCCAGGTGTCCGTTGGCATGGCGCTCGTCTTGCTGAACGGAACGCTCAACCGCGTCATGATCATAGAACTCGGCGTGCCGAGTTGGCTCGTCGCGTTGATGGTTTCGCTGCCACTGGTATTCGCGCCGTTTCGTGCACTCATCGGCTTTCGTTCGGATACGCATAGGTCCATTCTCGGCTGGCGGCGCGTCCCCTACATCTGGTTCGGAACTCTCGTCCAATTTGGCGGCCTGGCAATCATGCCGTTCGCGTTGATCGTGTTATCAGGAGATGCCAACGGACCGGTTTGGGTCGGTTACGCCGCCTCCGGCCTGGCCTTCCTGTTGGTGGGCGCAGGCCTTCACACCACACAGACAGCCGGCCTCGCTCTCGCGACTGACTTGGCCCCGAAAGCATCGCGTCCACGCGTGGTTGCCTTTCTGTATGTGATGCTTCTTATCGGCATGGTCACAAGCGCGCTGTTGTACGGACGCCTGCTCGCCGACTTCAGCGAGATCAGATTGATCCAGATTATTCAAGGGACAGCATTGCTCACGATGCTGCTCAACATCATTGCGCTTTGGAAGCAAGAAGTCAGAAGACCTTCCGCAATAAACGACGAAGTCGAGCAGCCTTCCTTCTCGGAATCGTGGCGCGCATTCCGTACGGGCGGACGCTCGAGCCGCATTCTCCTCGCCGTCGGCTTGGGCACGGCCGGCTTCAGTATGCAGGACATTTTGCTCGAACCTTATGGCGGAGAAGTCTTGCACCTATCCGTCAGTGCGACGACCGCGCTGACCGCCCTTCTTGCCGGCGGCACACTTTGCGCGTTTGCCATAGCCGCGCGTGCCCTCAAGAATGGCATGGATCCCTATCGTCTTGCGGGTTACGGAGCCCTTGCCGGCGTAGTCGCATTTTCGGCCGTGATTTTTTCGGCACCCTTCGATTCTCCGACGGTCTTCCGCATAGGCTCAACAATCATTGGATTTGGCGGCGGTCTTTTCGCAGTTGGTACACTCACCGGCGCGATGGCACTCGCAGAAAATGGATCCAGTGGTTTGGCGCTTGGTGCATGGGGAGCGGTGCAAGCATCATCCGCCGGTCTCGCGATCGCTCTTGGCGGAGCTATCCGCGATGCCGCGGGAGATCTCGCAGTGCGTGGTGTCTTAGGGCCGGCCTTGACTGGTCCAGGAGTAGGCTACGGCATCGTCTACTACGTCGAAATCATGCTGCTCTTCGCGACCTTGGCTGCCGTTGGACCACTTGTTCGTCCTGCGCAGGGATCTCGGCCGCGCGATAAATCGAGTTTCGGACTAGCAGAATTCCCCGGCTAAGTTGCCTGTAGGAGGTCGTTATGAAGGGTCAGATCACTCAAACCATCGATGTTGCGCAGATCGTGCTGTATGCGTTCTGGGCGTTCTTCGCATATCTCGTCTACTGGTTACGGCGTGAAGATAAGCGCGAAGGATATCCGCTGGAATTTGAGCGCCAGGAAACCGCGCCTTATCTTAACTTTCCGCCCATCCCGAAACCGAAGAAATTCTTCCTGCCTCATGGCGGCGTAGCGTACGCACCTCGGAGCGATCGGATCGAACCGACTATACGCGCCGAGCCGATCGCCGCATGGCCTGGCGCTCCGCTCGAACCGATCGGCGACGCGATGAGTTCTGGAGCGGGACCCGGAGCATATGCGCTGCGCGAGGATACCCCCGATCTCACGATAGAAGGGGTTCCGAAAATCGTGCCCCTCCGTGTCGCAAGCGGAGAAAAACTTGTGACGCACACAAAACAAGGCACCGAGACGTCGTCGCCGCTGACATCGGGTGAATACAAACACTTTACGATAGATCCCAATGATCCCGATCCTCGCGGAATGGAGGTTGTCGGTGCAGACGGACTCGTCGGCGGGATGGTTTCTGATGTCTGGATCGACGTGTCCGAGGTTGTTATTCGATACCTCGAAGTCCAGCCCAAGGGCAGCAGCCGAAACGTCCTATTGCCGATCACTTTCTCTCGGATCGACGGCGCCAAGGGCACGGTCACCGTCAAAGCAGTGCTTTCATCGCAACTCGCCGGCGTACCCACGACTCGCGACCCCGACAGGGTGACATTCCGCGAGGAAGATAGAATCTGCGCCTATTATGGCGGCGGTCTTCTCTACGCGACGCCTCGTCGTCGGGAGGCATGGCTGTGAGGGAGCACGATAACGAGCCCGTTCCGGGCCTGCCAGAACGTTTGCCGAGCGGAGAGAGAGTTCTTTGGCGAGGCGCCCCGTCAATGTGGGGAATAGCGAACCGCGCGCTGCACATCCGCGCGGTAGCGATCTATTTATCGATGATCGTATTGTGGGGAACGGCGTCAGCGGTCGCAAATGACCAGACAGTCCGTGACGTGATCATATTCGCCCTTAAGCTCACAGGCCTTTCGCTAACTGCGCTGGCGGCCTTGGGCCTGTACGCGCATTTGGTAACGCGAAGCGCACTCTACACGATCACCAATCGCAGGATCGTGATGCGATTCGGCGTCGCTCTTCCGATGACGATAAATATTCCCCTGAAAATCGTGCGATCGGCGGATGTTAAAATCTATCGCGACGGCAGCGGCGACATATCGGTTTCCGTGGAAAGCGAAAGACGACAGTCGATGGTCGTACTGTGGCCCCATGTCCGCCCGTGGCGAATAACAAAGCCCGAGCCCACGCTACGGTCGATCCCCAACGCCGCAGCGGTCGCCGAGATTTTGACCTCGGCACTTAAGGAAGCATCAACAGAACGCACCGAAATCCAAATTCGCGTGCCTCGTGCGGCAATAGTCAAAGCAAAGGCCAACGCGCCGAGCGACCAAACAGTAGCAGCGTAAGGAGACTTGCCGTGTCAGATACTGTGATTCAGTCTTCACCGCTTCCGGCAACACCTCTCATATTTGCGGTTGCGCTTATCTGCTCCGCTCTGGCGGTGGCGGCGGGCGCGCGCATATCGGGTGTTGGAACGACGCAGCTCGACTACACCCGACCTGCCGCGACGCGAGATCTTTTATTCGAGGATGCCGCAAGCGGGTCCGTCCTCGTGAAAGATGCAACAAGCAAACAGCAGATAGGGCAGATCGTTCCGGGCAGGGACGGCTTCGTGAGAGCTGTGATGCGCAATCTGGCCCGTGAACGTCTCATCTCCGGCGGCACCAGGACGACACCTTTCACACTGACTCGCTGGGAGAATGGGCGACTCACGATTTCCGATCCCGCGACAGGACAAAGATTGGAACTCGTCGGATTCGGCGCCAGCAATGAACAAGCGTTCGAAAAATTCCTTCCGCAAGGGAGCAAGCTTCAATGAGTATAAATTTTTTCACGGGTCGTGAAACGATCGACGTTCCTTGCACGATCGAGATCGAGAACACCTTCCAAAGCTTGCACGCTCACGTCGATCTCGACGGCGATCTTGCAATGAACGCGGGCGATCAGGTTCTCGTCCACGGCGACCCAGTCCGGGTACCATACGGGCAAAAAATTACACTCCGGCGGTTGGCGACCGTGACAAGAGCCAATCGTCTGGACCGCGCGTGGACGAGATTACTTGCGCGCCTCGAACTGACTGAACTTTACGAAGTCAGCTTCTCATCAGGGAGCAAGCTATGACCATAGAATCCATCGGCAGGCCGAACAGCGCGACGATCGCAGCCCAACAGGATACCCTGCTCGCGCCGCGTTTCTACACGACCGACTTCGAAGAGCTCGATGCCATGAGCGTCGAAGGCGTGCGCGGTGAATGGGACCAGCTCCTCGCAGAGATGCGCGCAGACCCAAACAAGGGTCATTTTCGCCGCAACTCCGAATGGACGAAAATTGAACTCGAAAGCTTGCCTGAAGGTCTTCGCAAGGAGTTTCTCGATTTCCTTGTCAGCTCGCTGACGGCAGAATTCTCGGGATGCGTGCTCTACGCCGAGATGAAAAAGCGAGGGAAAAACCCCGACATCGTCGAACTTTTTCGGTACATGAGCCGCGACGAGGCCCGGCACGCCGGATTCATCAACGACGCACTCCGTGATTTTGGCATCGGTATCGATCTTGGTTTTCTCACCAAAGCAAAGAAATACACCTTCTTCCGCCCTAAGTTCATTTTCTACGCAACCTATCTTTCCGAAAAGATCGGCTACGCCCGCTACATAACGATCTTTCGCCATCTCGAACGCAATCCAGATCGCCGGTTTCACCCGATCTTCAAGTGGTTCGAACAGTGGTGCAACGACGAGTTCCGCCACGGCGAAGCGTTCGCGTTGCTGATGCGCGCAAACCCGCAATTTCTCACGGGCATGAACAAATTATGGGTCCGCTTTTTCCTACTCGCCGTGTACGCCACGATGTATGTGCGCGATCACGCCCGTCCGGAATTTCATAAAGCCATCGGCATGGAGCCGACGGATTATGATTATCGCGTCTTCAGAATAACGAACGACATCACGCGTCAGATTTTTCCGGTAGTGCTCGATATCGAAAACCCGATCTTTCGTCAGGGTCTCGAGCGACTTCGCGTCCTCAACGACAAAGCGTCCGAAGCGCAAAAGCAGGGCGGCATCCTCGGCAAACTGAAGCGCGCATCGCTCGGCGCTAGAGCGGCTTATACATTCGGTCGGATGTTCCTGCTCCGGCCAGTGGAAAATGCGATTCCGGAATCGAGCCGCATGGCACCAGCCTGGTAATTTGAGGTTCTTAAATTGGACTACGCGATCGCCATCACGTTTGCCGTTTTCGTCTGGTGGTTCAGCACCGGGGCGGTATTGTATCTCCTGCAAATGCCGCACACGACGTTCGGCGTCAGCATGATGACCGCTACGACCGTCGCCGGGGCGGGTCTGTTAGGCCTTTGGGTGACGAGCGACGATACGACGGTAGCTTCCGCGTTCTGCGGTTTTAGTTGCGCGCTCGTTGTTTGGGCGTGGCACGAAATGAGTTTCCTAACGGGCTACGTCACGGGATCACGCGTTACCCCATGCCCGACGGGCGGCAGAGAAAGCCGCCGCTTTATTAATGCTACCCAAACAGTGATTTATCATGAGGTAGCAATTCTTGCGACTATCGCAGCAATTGTAGCTCTGACGTGGGGAGCGCCCAATCAATTTGGAACCCTTACATTCGTCATCCTTTGGCTGGCCCGCCTCAGCGCGAAGTTGAATGTGTATCTCGGCGTTCCAAATCTTACCGAAGAATTTTTGCCGTCACACCTCACCTATCTGAAGAGCTATTTCCGCAACCGGCCAATGAATCTACTCTTTCCGTTATCGATTACAGTATCCACGGTACTGACTTGGCTCTGCATTGACCGCGCCGCTGCGCCTGACGCCACGTCTTTCACGGCTACGGGCTGGTGTCTGCTCGCGACGTTGATGTTTCTCGCCGTCGTCGAGCACTGGTTTCTAGTGCTGCCCCTGCCCGTTGCAGCGCTTTGGAATTGGAAATCCGCTGAGATGCCGGATGGCGTCAGCATGACGGTCGCAGAAATAGCTCCAGCTGCAGCGCACCCGAACGATAAACACCCGCCCCGCATCGCGAGGCGCGCATAGCCATGAACAATTCGAGAGACATTCGGGAGGACAACAAAATGCAGTATCAAAGCCTGTTTCAGAAACATCTCGACGTGCTGCAGTGCGAGGGGCGCTACCGCATCTTTGCGGACCTAAAGCGCCGCCGCGGTAACTATCCGTTGGCGCAGCATTGGAACGCCGGAAAAAATCGCGAGGTCGCTGTTTGGTGCTCGAACGACTATCTAGGGATGAGCCAGCATCCATTAGTCCTCGAAGCTATGCACACTGCGATCGATACTGTCGGTGCGGGCTCGGGGGGCACGCGCAATATTGCCGGCACGACCCACTATCACGTCGAGCTCGAGGAAGAACTCGCCGATCTTCACGGCAAGGAGGCGGCGCTCGTTTTTACGTCCGCATATATCGCCAATGACGCCACTCTTTCGACCCTGACAAAGCTCATTCCCGGTCTAGTTATTTTCTCGGACGAAAAAAATCATGCGTCGATGATCGAAGGCATTCGACGTGGTCAGGGCGAGAAAGAAATTTTCCGACACAACGATATTACTGACCTCGAAGCCAAGCTGAGGAAGTATCCGAAGAACACTCCGAAGCTTATCGCTTTCGAAAGCGTCTACTCGATGGACGGGCACATCTCGCCTGTCGCCGCGATTTGCGATCTCGCGGAAAAATACAACGCCATGACCTATCTCGACGAGGTCCATGCTGTAGGTCTCTACGGCGCACACGGCGGCGGCATCGCAGAACGCGAAGGCGTTATGCATCGCATAGACATTATCAACGGTACGCTCGCCAAGGGGTTTGGCGTCATGGGGGGGTATATTGCTTCCACGCGCGCCTGCTGCGATGCGATCCGGTCATTCGCGCCAGGGTTCATCTTCACAACGTCTCTCGCTCCGGCGATCGCAGCGGGCGCCGTCGCGAGCATCCGGCATCTCAAGACCAGCACGGCCGAACGAACGGCCCATCAGGAACGTGCTCGTACGCTGAAGCGTCGTCTAAAAGAGATGCGGCTCCCCGTGATGGACAATCCGAGCCACATCGTTCCTGTGATGGTCGGAGATCCGATCCATTGCAAATCCATAACCGACACGCTCCTCAACGAACACGGCATTTACGTGCAGCCCATCAACTATCCGACCGTTCCAAAAGGCACCGAGCGAATGAGACTGACGCCATCGCCAGTTCATACCGATGAGCAGATGGCCAATCTGTTACATGCCCTTCAATCACTTTGGGCGGCGTGCCCGATCGCTAACGGCAAATATATTCGGCTTGCGGCGGAATAACTTTAGCTGAGACAGACGACTGACCATTCAATTCCTAAGCCAACATGAAATGGGAGAAACTGAATGCGAGCATGGATAATAGTAGCTGCACTATCCGTAGGAATTCCAACCTCGGCGATGGCGGCGGACGCCGAAGCCGGCAAGGTTGTGTTTCATAAATGCCAAGTCTGCCATCAACTCGGCAAGAACGCCGTCGGTCCGAACTTGGTAGGCGTTTTCGGACGAACGGCTGGCACGGAGCCAGGCTACAATTACTCGCCGGCGGTCAAAAATTCAGGCATCACGTGGGACGATGCCAACTTGGACGAATGGTTGCAGGGCCCGAAGAAAAAACTTCCAGGTACTAAAATGCTTTTCGCCGGTCTCAAAGATGCAACGGACAGGGCAAACTTAATCGAATATCTAAAAACTCAGAAATGAAACCCCGCATCAAAGAAAGAACCACGAAGATATTCTTCGCGGTTCTTTTTTATGTCTGAAAAAATAGAGCGCGCCTTCGCTCAACGATCATACCAAAATTATGGAGTCGCGGGCGCCGTCACAGGAGGTTGGCTCGCCGGTGCATCGGTTGCGGCGGGTGGCAAAGCGGCGGCAGGCGCCGGACCAGTTGGCGTAGCGGCGGCGGGAGGCGGAACAGACGCATCCTCCGTGCTCGCCTCAGGCGTGCTGTGACGACCAATATAGCTACCTATCGCGGCTGCAAAAATTGTCACCGCGAAGAAACCGAACAACGTGACCAAGGCCACACTAGCGCCGCTCGGCGGTTCTGATCTGCGCTGCATTGTTTGTCTCCTCTACCTGACGGCCACACCTGTCTCGAAGTCTTTGGAATCCAACCTTAAGTATTGTGCGTTCTTGTACGCCGGCGATTTAACGCGAGCATCTCTCGCTTAACGGTTCAGATCTCGACGTTTGCCCCCAGGAAAAAAGCGAGCGGCTGCCGAATGATCGGAAGTCGCTCGAGTTGGGACAATCAAAACGTCGACATGCACGGATCATCTTAGGGATACGCAGTAGGGGCCAATCCGTGCCTCATGCCCCAATCGTACCAGTTATCGACGACTGTTCCCGTCAGAAGAATACCTATACCGCCGCAAAGAGGGCAGAGAACAGCGAACCACCAAGCCCATCGATGAATAGATTCGACGGTTGCGTTGAAGCCCATAGTCCAGCGCCAGAAAAGTGCGGCACGCTCTGCAGCCGTTCCGCGATCCGTAATCTGCTCCAGCTCGCGTTCGCCGCCATACCTGCCTACAGCCAGGATCGTCGCGCCGTGCATCGCAAACAGGAGTGCGGCCCCGTAAAGGAATGCGATCGAAAGCATGTGAAACGGATTGTAGAAGAGGTTGCCATGATCAAGAGAGAACTGATTTGTCCAATCTAAATGCCGAAAGATTCCAAACGGCGGAGCCACGCTCCAGCTTCCCATAAGAATGGGGCGAATATATCCCAATACAAGAAACAGCCAGATAGCGGACGCGAAGGCCCACGCTACGTGCGTTCCCATTTTCAACTCGCGGGCACGCTTGTACATCCGCACCCACCAGAGAAGAATGGACGTCGTGAGGAAGAAGCCGGCCATCAACCACCAACCGCCCTCCTTCAACGGTGGAAAAATTGTAAGACCCCATTTTGCATCCGGCGGTTCGAGCGAGAGCCAGAACAGCCGGCGAACGAACTCGATGGGATTCCAGTTCACCGATGCCAGCATGTTGAGCCCGATGATCTCGATCGCGATCAAGCCCGACACAAGAGAGAGCACTCCGATCGTGCCGAGATAGACGGGGCCGATCTGCGCATCGCCGATCTTACCTGCCCAGTAGGAAAAAAATGGCTGCCCCTGTCGAGGCCATCCCCGCCGCACGGGCACACCGAATTCAACGGGGCCGCGAACTTGCACTTGCGTAAATATGTTCTGATATTGTGCCATAGCGTTTCCTATCGTCTCATGCCCAGATCGGAAGCTTCAACCACCAGTCCCACCAGTCGGCCCAGGCGTTACCTTCCGCCCATAGCGGTCCGCTGATGATGATGCAGATCGCGCTGAACAGGACTGCGGACAAAGCCAAAAATAATCCGAGCCGGTGAATGCCGACAGTGCCGATCGAGTAGCCGATTGTATCGCGGAAAAAAGTGTTCTCGTGGTCTGGAGTTTTGACTGGCTCATTCTCGAGCTCATGTCGTCCAGGATTGACCGCGGATAGGATCACACCGCCATGCAACGCGAGGGCAAGACACGTCGTGAAGAAGAACGTCACCGCAATCATATGCGCGGGATTGTAGTGGAAATTTCCGTAGCTATAGCCCGTGTTCGATACCCAATCGAGATGGCTCATAATTCCGTAAGGGAATCCGTAAGACCATGAACCCATCAATACCGGGCGTATGACGACGAGCGTGGCGTAAGCAAGGATTGCAAAGCCGTAGGCAAAGGGCACATGATAACCAATTCCGAGCTTGCGGCAGATTTCAACTTCTCGCATAGCCCATGAAATGAACGATCCCAACGCACATACAGTTACGATCTGCCAAATCCCGCCTTCCTTCAGAGGGGCAAATGCCAAACCATATTTCACATCCGGTGGATTGATGCTCAGTTGGAACAAGCTCCAGGTCGGCCCTTGCGAGACGCCGTAGAGGATCATCGCAACGCCCACCATCACGAATAAAATTGTCGTGACGCCGAAAAAGCCGACATAGAACGGGCCGACCCAGAAATCGAACAGGTCACCGCCTATGATCGTGCCGCCGCGCACGCGATATTTTCTCTCGAAACTCAACATGGCCATCGGTCGGTCCTCCGGATGCACGCGTCTTACGCGCTCATGGCAATCGGACGTGGACGGGCTCGGCGCCTATATCCGAGCCGCGTCCCTCTTGTTGTCTGCACACATCAACCTGAAGTTCAGGCTGGTGCGCGATTCGGAACGGACTGTTGAATTTCTGCTTTTGGCGCTACGCCCCTGTGAGGACCTTCGAGCCAGTTGAAGCGATCCGTGCTGAGCAAAATGAAATGAATGATCAGCGCGAGCGCAAACAGAAAGGTGAATAACGCGATCAACGTACGACGCGGATCGAATAGAAGCCAAAGTCGCCACATGTCGCCTTCTCCTATGCCACCAATGATTTCACGAAGCTCACCGCGTCGGTTATTCCGCCCGCAGTGGCGTAGTTGACGGCATCCGTCACGCCGTCTAGCGACGCGTAGCCGTTGGGACCTGGCAACCAAGGTCGCCACATCCAGACGAGTATGTGAGCCACGATTGCAATGACCGTGAACAGGATGAAGCTGGTCATAAATATACTGTGAAATTCCTTCGCTTCCTGTTCAGTCAAGCCGGATAAAGATCCGCCTCGCCTTTCGTCTATCGCCATGTTCTTTCTCCTCATGCGAGTTCAGACGTCACCGCCTTTTCGGCGGCAGAGATGGTCGCGGCCTCGACCGCGACCCTCGCTCAGCACGCACCGAGCGAACGATTTCAGCCTAGCCCATGAAGGCGTAGGCCGAGCAGGTCTTCGCCGCATCCCACGCGCGGGCAAACACGGAGGGCGGACGGCGATCTTTAATTGTGTTGAGCCAAGTCCACGGCATCAGTCGCTCGAGCATCGCTGCCACGAGAAAAATACTGAAGCTCGCCGCGAAAATGAGGTGATATTCAATTGATGGCTTGCGATCGGAATGTGCGTGTCGTTCGTGACCAGTCATGTCTATCGCCATCGTGACCTCCCTGCCGTATGCATCTGTTCGCCGTCAAAATTTGCCTGATACCTTCGTCATGCCGCTCTTCCGTTCTCGATCGATGTGCTCGATTTCGAAACCCGTGAAGCGGTAACGCGCGCCTCGCCAGCGCGCCGAGCTTCACGCTCGGCCGTATCGCGGAGCCGTTTCGCCGCGGAAATCCGGATCAGGACTGGATGGGCTTCAAGTATGGTTTCAAGTTCATCGTGTGCGTCGTCATCCCACGGAAGCTCTTCGTGCATAGCGACGGGTGTCGCATCCACCTTGTCGAGTTCAGTGCCAAGCGGAAGGATGTTGAAAAGCGCATCAAACAACGCGTTGCAAACTTCCTGGACCAGATAAGTCGCGCCCGAGTATCCCATGAAGGGCGTACCGGTATGGCGTCGGACGACGGCGCCGGGAAAGGAAGCCGGAATATAGACGGATCGCCCACCGACCTCGGCGAGATACATGCGCTCGTTATAACTTGCAAAAAGGACGAGAGGTGTTTTCTCCTGGACTGCTTTCCTCACAGCATCATTGTCCGGCTTCACGCCGTGACACCGGGAGAAAGAGAAGGCACAAGGCAGCCCCATCTCAACTTCAAGAAAATTGCGAACACCGCGTGCGTAAGTTTCGTTGGCGACGATCGCAAAATTTGCGGTGCCGAAGAAATCCTGGGTGACTGATCGCCATAGATCCCAGAGCGGCTTTATAGTCGTATGTTTCTCGCGCTCGATGAAGGGCTCCGGATCGATTTTAAGCAGATCACCGAGCGCGCGAAGGAATTTCGTCGTCGAATGCAGTCCTACAGGCGCTTGTAGAAATGGTCGCTCAAGCGTCTCGCAGAGCAGACGCCCAAACTCGCGATACATGCAGACGTTAACTTCGGCGTCAGCGAGCTTCGGTACGTCCGCAAGATGCGAGCCGAGCGGGAAGACCATGTTGACTTCCGCGCCTATTCCTTCAATAAGCCGCCGAATTTCAGCGAGATCGCTCGGCATATTGAATGTACCGTACATCGGCCCGATAATATTGACCTTCGGCTTTTGCCCTTCCGACCTAGGCTTCAGCGCAGGAACTTTTTTGCGTCCAAATTCCGTCCACAGCCAGTTGATGGCGCGGTTTGCACTCTGCCATTGATCTTCGTCGATTGTGCGGGGCAAGAAGCGCTTGATGTTCGTTCCTTCAGGCGTCACACCACCGCCGATCATTTCGGCGATCGAACCGGTGACGACGACGGCTGGAAGTGAGGGATCGAGCGCCTTATGCGCGCGCTTCATGGCCTGCTCGGTACCATGCTGGCCGAGCTCATCTTCCGACAATCCCGTCACGACAATAGGCAACTCGTGCGGTGGCAGAGCATCCGTATAGTGGAGGACGGAGGTAACGGGCAGATTCTCGCAACCTACCGGTCCGTCGATGATGACTTGAAGCCCCTTTATCGCGGTAAAAGCGTAGACTGAACCCCAATAGCCGCCCGCGCGATCATGGTCGGAGATGAGCATCAAATCATCTCCTCTGCTTTATTCTTCTTTGCGTCCTTATCCAGACGGCGTTTGTAGTCTTCGCGAAATTTCACATCATCCTTGGGCACATCTTCCCAGATGCCGGCAGAAGGCCCGTGCCCGACTCCTTCGAAGAAGTCTTTCATCACATCGAAACGCGTTTTGTTGGCAAGCGCTGCATTGACGACTTGCGCGAGAGAGCCAGCGCCAGCCGGCCCCATGAGCGGGCGCGCCGAAATGAGGTTCGTAAAATAGAGTGCCGGAATCGCCATCTCTTTTGCTTTTTGAACCACCGGCGTGGTGCCAATCGCAAGGTCCGGGTTGAACTCCCGTAGTGCGGCGAGATCCTGCTCAAGCGACGCACGATAGGTCACAGCTATTCCCTTGGCAGCCAACCATTCGCGATCAGGCTCCGACCAGACAGTGCGAGGGCAAGCAGTGCCGACGTAGCGAACATCGGCGCCACTCTCGACGAGCAGGCGAGCGACGAGGAGTTCAGAGCCTTCGTAACCCGAGACCGTCAGGCGGCCCTTGATCGGCATCTTCGCGAGCGCCGCGGAAATGAGAGGCAAAACCCGCGCTTTTGCTGCATCGATTTTGTCGAACGGCACATTGCAGCTCTTCCCAATCGAATCGATCCAAGCCGCAGTCCCGTCAAGACCGACCGGCGCGGAGCCGATAACCGGACGTCCGGCTATCTCGAATTCCCGAATGGTTGCAGTGTAAAACGGATGAACAGCAGCGACTGCCACACAATCGAGCGCAGCATAGAGTTCTCGCCATTCGCGCGTCGGCACGACGGGACCTGCGGCCAAGCCGAGCGGCTCGAGCAACATACCGATCCCAATTGGATCCGCCGGAAACATTTCGCCCAGCAATGCAATCGTCGGCTTGCCGCTGCGGCCGGCACGGGGCGCTTTGACTGGGCCGAGTTCCGCTTCGGTGCGGGCGTACTTCAGCATCGCACCAGCTAGAACATCCTTTGCTTCCGCGTGCGTCGGCACGCCGAAACCTGGCACATCGATGCCGATAATGCGGACACCGTCAATCTGTTTCGGCAGGAGCTGAAGTGGAATTCCGGAAGCCGTAGGAACGCATAGATTGATGATGACGATGGCGTCGTGCTTTTCGGGGTCGGCAAGTTTGTAGACAGCTTCTCGAATGTCCTCGAACAGCTTACCCGTGACCAAACTTTCGGAGTTGAACGGAACGTACCCGACCGTTCGGCGCGCACCGTAAAAATGAGATGTAAAAGTCAATCCGTATACGCAGCAGGCTGATCCGGAGAGAATTGTTGCCGTTCTGCGCATTCGCAAACCTACGCGCAGCGATCCGAAGGCAGGGCACATACTCTGGGGCTGATCGTGCGGACCTTTCGGATAATCCGCAGCATAGCGGGCGAGCAATTCACTCTTGCCGGCAGCCTCAGCAGCTTGGCGCAATTGGTCTTTGCCGGCGTGGCAACCCAATCCATCCATTTTGATGGCAGCGCCTTTCAACTCCGGCGCAACGTCGCTTGCGGACGCCCCTTGACTGCCATCCGACGATGGCACTGGGGCCGGCTCGTCGTAGACGACTTCTGCAGTCGCTAACTCTGATAAAACTTCTTGCTCAGACACAGCCATCGGCCAATTCTTTTCAGAATGAAATCAGACGGTCTCGTAAATGACTTCAAGGGACGGTTTATCGACAACCGTTCCACCACACATGTCTTCGAGTGACGCTGGTTGAAGAACGACATCGCGGCCCGTGTGTTCGCTTGAGAAAAGACCGAGCAACTGGTCCTGCGTCAGCGGCTTCGGCCGCAACGGTGGAGCTTCGGAGACATTAAGCGAGAGTTCTTCGAAGAGTGGTGCCCACCGCCCTCCGGGCAGCCCCACGATCTCGTAGTTCGCGCTTTTTTTGCGGATGTCGTCGTGCGCGGGAATCGCAGCCAGTATTGGAATACCGGCCTCTTTGCAAAATGCGCTCGCCTCTCCGGTACCGTCGTCCTTGTTGATCACCATGCCCGCGACGCCGACGTTCCCACCAAGCTTGCGGAAATATTCAACGGCTGAGCACACATTGTTCGCGACATACAGCGACTGCAAATCGTTCGAACCGACAACAATCACCTTCTGGCACATGTCACGGGCGATCGGCAGACCGAAGCCGCCGCAAACAACGTCACCGAGAAAGTCGAGAAGGACGTAATCGAAGCCCCATTCGTGGAAGCCGAGTTTTTCTAGAAGTTCGAAGCCGTGAATGATGCCTCGTCCGCCGCACCCTCTTCCGACTTCGGGGCCGCCGAGCTCCATGGCGAATACGCCATCGCGCTTGAAGCAGACATCGCCAATCTTAACGTCTTCACCGGCTAGCTTCTTTTTTGACGACGTTTCGATGATCGTCGGGCAGGCGCGGCCGCCAAACAGAAGCGATGTTGTATCGCTCTTGGGATCGCAACCGATCAGCAGCGTGCGCTTACCCTGCTGCGCCATCATGTACGAAAGGTTGGCAAGGGTGAAGCTTTTGCCGATGCCGCCCTTGCCGTAAATGGCGATGATTTGCGTTTCTTTGGTCGGCGCCGTCGTGACAACGGGATCAGGCTCTATTGCCGCCTCGGCACGCAGGAAATCTTGCATTTTTGGTCCGGACGATTGAGAAACCGCGCCCCCGCATCCACTCATGACGCTCTCCAATCCAAAATCATTTTCAAACAAGTCGGGTCGTTGAAGGCTGTGCGATACGCAGCACCGGCATCTTCGGCGGCCATGCGATGTGTAATCAGACCGTCTAAGCTAAGACGCCCCGTCTCGATCAGCCGCTTCACGCCCGCGATATCGTCGGGCTGCCATTCAGCAGCGACACGAATGCGCGCCTCTTTCATAAAGGCCGGGGGAAAAGCGAACCATAGAGGCTCTGAATAGAAGCCGGCGAGGACAACCTCACCCCGCGGCGCCAAGCGCCCGATCAGCGTATCGAGCAGCTTCGAATCGCCACTAACGTCATAGATCGAGCGAAACCCTTTGTGGGCGTCGGTCGGTGCAACGACCTCATATCCACTGGCGCCCAATCTTCTCTGCTCGTTAAGTTCCCACACGACGGGAGATGCATTACCGAGCGCGATCGCAATACGCGCTAACAATCGACCAAGAACGCCATGGCCGACGATCAAATGTGGGGCGACTGAACCCTCGACGATCGCGTGATACGCGGTCGCTGCGAGAGCAATTAGAACACCGCGCTCGCCCAGCGCTTCATCGATTGGGATCGCCCGACGGCCTGGGACGACAACGCGAGACGCCGCACCGCCGAATAGACCCCGAACGTCGCCGTAGCATTGAGCGCCAGGGACGAACACTCGATCGCCGACAATCTGCCCGGAGTTACGTCCGGCGGAAAGCACGCGGCCAACTGATTCATACCCCGGCACAAGCGGATAGCCGAGGCCCGGAAACTGCGGCATGCGACCCGACCAGAGAAGGCGTTCGGTTCCGGTGCTGACGCCGCTCCAATCGATGTCCACAACCACATCGTCGTCTCCGGCGGCAGCAAGCGTAAGACGGCTGAGCTCAAGGTGCTCGGGCTTTTTCAAAACGACGGCGAGGGCGTCCATATGTGATGACCCACTGCTCCAGCAGCGACGAGAGGCGCAATGCTGATGTGCTATTTGTCATCCTAATACGACACTATTCAATGTCAATCTATATTTACACTTTTAGGCGGACGCTGTGATGACGCCGGTCTGCAAAAGGCGGCGACCCTGATGAAATTGCACGTCTTTAAAACCGGCTTGCGTCAGTAGCGCGGTAAATTTTTCGCGCGAGCGCACGCGACCACGTCCCATCGCCATCAAGTAAAATCCAAAATATGCCGACGCTATCGGCGCATGTCCCAAGCGCGGTAGAGGCTCGGCAATAAGGACCACGCCTCCCTCACTGAGCGCAGCTCGCGCCGCTCGCAACAGCGTCAGAACTTTTTGATCGTCGTGATCGAGTGCAATCCTGATGAGCGAAATAACATCAGCACCCTTAGGAAGGGCGTCGGAAAAGAAGTCGCCACCGAAGATTTGACAGCGACGCGAAAGACCACGAGTCGAAAGTTCTGCTCGCGCGCGTTCGGCAACCGCCGGGAGATCGAAAAGCATCAACTGAAGTTGCGGAAAGCGCTTCGCTACCTCGGCAAGGAATGCACCCTCGCCGCCGCCGACGTCCAGCAGGCAACGGAATCCATTGAGCGGATAGGCGTCCAGCACCTCATCGGCGACGATAGGTTGCGATGCCGTCATCAAGGCACTGTAAGAGGCGACATCTTCGGAACTCAGATCTCTCGGTTGCGCGGTTGCAGCATAGGGCCAATACTTTCCCAGCTCCGTCGGCTGCCCAGAACGTCGCAACAAGGAAACCGGATCAATCAAATCGGCATAGAGATGACGATGATGCGCTATCATTCCCGCTAAGCCGGGATTCTGCGCGACAGATGCCCCAAGCGGCCCGAGACCATATTTGCCGTTCGATCGCGTCTCGAGGAGACGCAGGGACACTGCCGCTTCCACGAGACGGGTAGTTGCTTCCGTCGAAAGAGCGCAATGTCGCGCGAGCGATTGCAAATCGAGCGGTTTTTCGAGCAGAAGATCGAATATCCCAAGCTCGACACATGCGGCGAGCACCTGGGAATAGACGAAGCCGGCGCAAATATCGAAAAGATCGCGCGCGCGGCGCCGAGCGATAAGGCGAGTCGGCCAGAATGAAGCTGCGCCGCGCTGAAACCCAGTATCGGCGTAGATCCGGTCTCGCCAGGCAAGCCAACGATCGCCTAGCGCAAGAGCCGAAAAATGTTCCCGCAGGGGAGCTACCACACGACCGAAACTCACCATAGCGCCTCACTAAGCGGCGACGCGCAAATCTTTCGGCAGATATGGCAGTGCCGACCGCGCAATATGGACCCGTAGCGCATCGCTGCCCGGACAAGCGGGTACGGATTCCGACGCGTCCGCGAGCAAGCTGCGAAGACGCCGAACAGCGCCGTGCACACCCAGTTCGGTTGCTGCATTCGGACGCCCTAAGGCGAGGTCGCGCTTACCCGGCTTCCCCCTCTCCTTGGGGTCGGCGACAACATCGCAAATATCATCCGCGATCTGATATGCTTCTCCTAGGAAATCCCCCAGACGGCGCCAAGGCTCGGACTCGTGACCTGCGGCCTCCGCGCCGGCGATCGTAGCTGCCGAAAACAGCGATCCGGTCTTGGCCCGATGGTATTCCGAAATGAGAATTTCTTCTTCGCACTCCCACGCCTGTCCGGCAACGATACCGCAAGGGCCGCCGACCGCAGCTGCCACGGTCGAAAGGATACGCGATGCACGCTGCGTCGAAATCGGCATGCACAGACCAAGAGTTTGAAAGGCCGCCACGATCAGCGCATCGCCCGCAAGAACCGCGAGGGGCGCTCCAAACGCCTTGTGGACCGAGGGCTTTCCGCGCCTCTCGTCGGCATTGTCAAAACACGGTAGATCATCGTGAACCAAAGAGGCACAATGCAAAAGCTCTATCGCCGCCGCTGCGCCGTTTGCCAACTCTGGCTCATCGTCACCGCACGCAACCGCAACCGCTAGACATAATCGAGGACGGACGCGCGCGCCCCCGGGAAACACTGCATGATGCACGGCCGAACGCAGTCTTGGCGGACAGGGAGTCTCACAAGCAAATTGAAGTGTGGCCTTGAGAGAAAGCTCAATGCGTGGTTCCGCGCTCATGATCCACATCCTATTGTCAGATATTTTTACCCTTGATAAGTGTCCATTTAAGTTTACACAAGTCCTTTACGGATGCAACGCGAATGTTGGATTGCATGCCCAGGTCAAAACGTGTGGTCGTGATCGGATCCGGAATTGGCGGCTTGGTTGCGGCTGTTGAATTGGCGGTCGGCGGCTGCGAGGTCACGGTCTTGGAGCGTGCTGCCGAGCCCGGCGGCAAGATGCGCACACTCACCGTAGACGGGCGTCAACTCGACGTTGGACCGACCGTATTCACGATGCGGTGGGTATTCGATGAAATTTTCGCCAAGGCTGGCACCTCGCTCGAAAGCTTCATCACACTCGATCCGGTGACCGTGCTGGCGCGGCACGCTTGGAGCGAAACCGAGCGGCTCGATCTTTTTGCCGATATTGCACAGTCGACTGATGCAATCGGCTCATTCGCAGGTCCGGTCGAGGCTAGAGCCTATGTCGCGTTCTGCAAACGCGCGCAGGCGACCTATGAAACACTGAAAACATCTTACATTCTTGCTGCAAAGCCAACGCCGTTGTCGCTCACTGCGGGAGCAGGATTGAGCGGATTGGCGGACCTTTGGCGCATTTCCCCGTTTGCGACGCTCTGGAAGAGCCTTGGTGATCATTTCAAAGACGCCCGGTTGCGCCAGCTTTTCGCCCGTTACGCGACCTATTGCGGTTCATCGCCATTCGATGCTCCCGCCACGCTCATGCTTATCTCTCACGTCGAACGCGAAGGCGTCTGGATTATCGATGGGGGAATGCACCGCTTGGCGAAAGCGCTGGAAAAACTGGCCCGTATGCGAGGAGCGACTTTCCGCTTCGGCTCCGATGTGATGGAAATAAACGCCCGAGGCGGCAAGGCTTGCGGCGTGACCCTGACATCGGGCGAGCGGATCGAATGTGACGCAATCATCGCCAATTCCGACACCAACGCGTTATCTGCCGGGTTGTTGGGAGCCGAAGCGGCCAAAGCCATCAATACCTCTAATGGCCCCGCTTCGTTATCCGCGGTAACTTGGGCGTTGGTCGCCAAGACACGCGGATTTCCGCTCGCACGCCACAACGTATTTTTCTCGGACAATTACCGGTCGGAGTTCGAGGATCTTTTCTCCCGCAAGCAGGTGCCCTCCAATCCCACGGTGTACGTCTGCGCCGAGGATCGCCACGAAAATTCGGCAAGCGGTAGCGAAGAAGAGCGGATCTTTATATTGATCAATGCTCCTCCAACCGGTGACATCCACGCGTTCGACAAACCGGAGATAGTCTCATGCGCAAAACGCGCGTTCGGCCTCTTGCAGCGATGCGGTCTTTCAATAGAAGCCGATCCGAACACGATAGCCGCGACGACGCCGCGCGATTTCGCGACGCTTTTTCCGGGAACGGGGGGCGCGCTCTACGGTCCGGCCTCGCACGGTTGGGCGGCATCTTTCGCTCGCCCTACCGCGAAGACACGCCTCGAAGGTCTTTACCTCGCAGGGGGGAGCGTACATCCGGGACCTGGGGTTCCGATGGCCGCGATTTCGGGCAGACTGGCCGCGACGCAACTTCTCTCGGATATCCGTTCGACTCCGCGATTCCACGGAATGGCTATGCCTGGTGGTATCTCGACGCGCTGAGTAGCGATGGTCAAGACGCCATCACTATAATCGCCATGCTCGGAAATGTTTTTTCGCCGTATTACGCGTTTGCGCGTCGGCACAATCCCGCCGAGCCGCTCAATCACTGCGCGATCAATGTTGCCTTGTATGGACCGCGCAGCAAACATTGGGCGATGACCGAACGCCCCCACCACGACATCCGGCGGACGCCGATACAGTTGACCATCGGTCCGAGTTCGGTTTCGTGGGACGGCAAAAGCATCACGTTCACGATCGATGAGGTTTGCGTGCCGGTGCCCAAACGCATCAAAGGCAGGGTGCGCGTGTCCCCATCGGGGATGAACGATATTCCGACCGCGCTCCATCCCGCGGGCCTTCATTGGTGGCTGCCAATCGCGCCGTCGGCGCGCGTCGAAGTCGATTTTGACGATCCACGTAAGACCTGGACGGGCGATGGATATCTGGACTGCAACTTCGGTCAGCAACCCCTCGAAGCTGCCTTCAAACAATGGAATTGGGCCCGTGGCCAGACCGAAAATGGCGCGGTTATCTTGTACAACGTTGAAACGCGAGAGGGGGACCGGATTTCTCTTGCAAGACTTTACGATATGTCGGGCCGGATGCACACCTTGCCTCCGCGAGCCGAAGCGGGACTGCCGAACACGCATTGGAACATTAAGCGAAGAACTAACTGCGATGAAGATACCAAGCCACGAATTTTGAAAACGTTCGAAGACACGCCGTTCTACGCCCGCTCGCTAATCGAAACGACACTATTTGGCACCCGATCGACCATGGTACACGAAAGCCTATGCCTCGATCGCTTCGCCAATCCTGTGATACGATCGATGCTACCATTTCGAATGCCTAGGTGGCGTCATTCGAGAAAACCGACGCCGTCAGCAGGCGGCGATAAATAACGCACGATTTTTTCAACATTCGCGGGGCCACGATGACCGACGTGATAACCTTGCATTCGCGGCTCCGGCAAGAGACGAGAGCCCTTCACGAAGATTTGGAAAGCGTCGTCAAGATCGACGATCAAATATCATCTCATCAGCGCTACACGGCCTATCTGGCACGTCTATGGGCACTGTATGCGGCGTCGGAGAAGGCGCTGAGCGCGATCGATTTCAGGCCGCTCGGCTTTGACTACGGTGATCGTCGACGATCTGAACTGATCGCGTTCGACCTCGAAACTCTCGGCATCGATCAGTCAACGTTGCACTGCGAGAAACGTCTCGAGGCACCGCTGAAACGAACGTTAGAATGCGGATTAGGCTGCATCTACGTCCTAGAAGGATCCGCGCTTGGTGCTCGGGCCATGGCGCCCTTGGTAGAAGCAAAGCTCGGCCTTACCAAAACCCGAGGCGCAACATTTTTTTGGGGCTATGGCGAAGAAGGGAAGCCGCTTTGGCGAATATTTCTAAACTCCCTCAATGCCATAGACCCCACCTCTCCTGAGGCGGACAAAGTGGTTGAATCTGCTCAGTCGACGTTCTTGTTTTTTCGGCGCTGGCTACCCGAGTGTCGCGAAGAAAGAACCCCTTCCGTCGTCACGTAGACTTGACAAAATATTTGCATCCAGAGACGATAGTTTAGCCGCGCTAAGAGGGCAGACGTGGAGGAGACCGCCGTGCGCCTATTTGGGCAGCACATCGCTGCGCGCTACCGCGCTATCTGCGGCGTCGACCGTAGGATTCGGCTATGAATGCAGCCGATCACCCAAAAACAAAGGCGATTGTCACCGCTAAAAACGTCGACCTTTCGAACTGCGATCGCGAATTAGTTCAGTTTCCGGGCGCGATCCAGCCGCACGGTGCAATGCTTATCGTCGATGAGCCGGAATACATAATTCGCCAAGCCAGCGAGAACTGCGCGGATTTTGTTGGCCAAACCGCTGAATCCCTGCTCGGCAAATCCATAGAAAAGGTTTTTGGCAGCAGCGCTCCGCAAATGCTCGATCGCTTACGGCGCGTGTCGCTTGAAAACGGACCAGTCCACGTGGTTCGGGAATCGTTTGCCGGGTCCACGCGCGGCGTCAACATTTTCGCTCATCGTTGCGGCGGCGCACTAATCCTAGAACTCGAACTCGTTGCGCCACAACACGACGTGACGACCGCACATCTTTATTCCGACGTACGGGAAACGGTGGCGGAATTGGAGAATACGCGAGGACTTCAAGCGTTTCTCGATCTAGCCGTCGAGCGCATACAGACCTTCACCGGCTACGAGCGCGTAATGGCATACAAATTCGCAGAGGACGGCAGCGGACAAGTCGTTGCCGAGGCGAAACGCGAAAAACTTGAGCCGTATCTTGGGCTACGCTATCCCTCAACTGACATTCCCGCCCCGGCGAGGCGTATGTTTGGCCTGAGCTGGTTGCGACATTTGCCCGACGTCGACTACGTGCCCGTTCGGCTTTATCCTGAGTTCCATCCCGCAACGCACAAGCCCATCGACATGAGCTACGCAATCTTGCGTAGCGTTTCGGTTATGTATTCCGGCTACCTGAAAAACATGGGCGTTAAGTCGACGATGGTCATGCCCCTGATGAAGGAGGGGCAGCTGTGGGGATTGATTTCCGCCATGCATCACAGCGGTCCGATGCAGGTCCAATATGAAGCCCGCATGGCGGCGGAATTCCTGTCGCACATGCTATCTCTGCTGATGGGCGCGAAAGAAGATGCCGATGGATATAACGAACGGCTGCGTATGACTGCCGTCACCGACCAACTTGTTGAAAGGTTGAGCCGTCAGCCGGCCTTGCACGCATCGCTGGGTGCATCCGATCAATCGCCGAACTTGTTATCCGTAATTCCAGCAACGGGAGCTGCGGTCGTAGCGCAGGGAAAGATCTCCACCATCGGGGCCACCCCCCCCAAGAAAGCGATCCAGGCGCTCGCGAAATGGCTCGCCTCCCAAAATCAAACGATCTTGGCCATTGAACGCCTCTCCGAGGTTTATCCTCCCGCTTCCACTTATAAGACTGTAGCGAGCGGCGCGTTAGTCGCCAGAATATCTCAGCAGAGTTCTGATTTTCTGATGTGGTTCAGACCAGAGCACATCGAAGTTGCTAAGTGGGCGGGAGATCCCAAGAAGCCCGTCAAGATCAGCGAGGCAGCTGGTCAGCTTCGATTGCAGCCTCGCAGCTCATTCGCCCTTTGGAAAGAGAGCGTGACTGGGAGGTCTGAACCCTGGCGAAAGGATGAGAAAGAGGTTGCCGGTAACCTGCGTCAGGCAATTTCGGAGGTCATTCTAAGCAGGGCCCAGCAGATCGAGCGAATAAATTCGGAATTAGAGAAAGCGAACGTCGAACTCGACAGCTTCGCTTATGTTGCATCGCACGATTTGAAAGAGCCACTACGCGGCGTCCATTTGTTGGCAAGCTTTCTCAAACGCGCTCTAGACGTAAAGCTCGATGAGCAAGGCCGGCAGCAAATTGAAACGATATTGAAACTCACGCGTCGAATGGACGATCTTATCGAATCTTTATTGCAGTATTCTCGAACCGGCCGACTCGAATTGAATCTTGAGATCGTCGACATGGATGAACTAGTTGACGAGGCGATCGTCGACTGTCGTCATATGGTGGGAGACAACAATGTCCAGATCCGCCGGCCCAGGGCGTTGGGAATAACAAAATGTGATCGTGTTCGAACCCGGGAGGTTTTCCTAAACCTCATTACTAACGCCAAAAAATACAACGACAAAGAGCACCGATGGATAGAAATCGGAGTTGAAGACACCTCGCCGCTTCGTTATTATGTGCGCGACAATGGCATCGGAATTTCTGAGGATTCGAGGGAGCGCATCTTCGAGATTTTCCGGCGCATCCATGGCAAAGATGAATTCGGCGGAGGCGTTGGCGCCGGGCTGACGATCGCGCGGCGAGCTGTTGAAAGACACGCGGGAAAAATTTGGGTTGAATCTTCGCTCGGCAAGGGTTCGACATTCTATTTTACGCTTGCGCCGGAGGGCTCCGCATGACCCCGCAACTTGGAACGATATTGTCGATTGAAGACAACGACACGGACTTCATGACGCTAGAGTTTGCCCTTCGTTCTGCGGGCGTTAGGAACCCCGTCGAAAGGTGGGATAACGGCCGCACGGCAATGCAAATCCTGATCGGCAGCAACGCCGAATTTGATCTGCTGAAAGCTTCCTTGGTTCTCCTCGATCTCAACCTACCCGGCGTTGACGGCCTACAGTTGCTCAAAGCGTTACGAGCCCGCGATCCCGACCGGCGCATACCTGTTCTTGTCTTATCGACCTCATCGCATCCTCGAGACATCGACGCTTGCAACCTTGCGGGCGCAGACGGATATTTGGTCAAGCCGCTGGACCTCGAATCCTGGGAAGCGGATGTGAGTCACATCGCTGAGAAATGGCTCGCAGACCACCGTCAGAATTCCGCCAAGTGCAAAGAAGCTACCCCCTTCCCGTCCGACCTAAAAAAAAGCAAATCGACCGCGTCGATGCAAAAAAAATTCGAGCGCGACATGCGGCGGTCGCAGCTGACCCGAACGATAGAATGTGAAATCATTCCCAGATTGTTAATTGCCCATGGTTGCGTGAGTTCAATATCGACTATCCACAACCCGCCTGCGGGAACCGTCGAATCCAGCGATGATGTTGCCGAACTTGTACATTTGGTTCTCGCGCGGGATGCCCGCATAGCAGCGTCGTACATTGAGACTCGACGTCTTCAGGGCGCGACCCTAGAGAACCTGTTTCACGTGCTCATCGGCCCCGCCGCCCGCTTGATCGGAGATTTGTGGAAAGCAGAAATTTGCAGTTTTCACGAATTTTCAGAAGGTTTATCGCGCCTACAGCTCATGCTGTTGGAACTCAGTCCAAACGCGGAAAAAAACCGACTTCACTAAACTCACGCTGCACATTCTCGTTCGCCGAGACATGCCAGGTGAATGACTAGTCGCGTGCGCGACTGCTGTTCTTAAGGACGCGCCAAAATTCATCCCGCCACTTGCGGTCGATGCGGAATAGTGATCCACTATATTGACACATATAAGTGTCACGAATATTTTACAGTAGACTTGACGTGATCAGCACGTTGGGCCGAGAAGCGGCCGACATCTGCTTTGAAGGTAAACCAATGCGCGCTACCTTTCCTTTCGCGGCAATTCTTGGCCAAGACGAGATGAAACTCGCGCTTCTCGCGTCGGCGGTCGATCCTACTCTAGGTGGCGTACTCGTTTTTGGCGATCGAGGCACGGGCAAAACGACTGCCGTACGAGGCCTTGCGGAATTACTGCCGCCGATGCTCGTCGTCTCCGGATGCCGCTACCATTGCGATCCAGGCGCCAACGGATCGGGCTGCGACGACTGTCAAAATCGTGGCCGCCAAGGCCCACTGCCGAGTGAAATGGCGCCTGTCCCAGTGGTTGATCTGCCGCTCGGTGCCACCGAGGACCGCATCGTCGGCGCGCTTGATCTTGAGCGCGCTCTATCTCGGGGGGAGAAATCGTTCGAGGCCGGGCTGCTGGCGCGAGCCCATCGAGGTTTTCTATATATCGATGAAGTCAACCTCCTCGAAGATCACCTCGTCGACCTTTTGCTCGACGTGGCGGCATCCGGAGAGAACGTAGTCGAGCGTGAAGGATTAAGCGTTCGCCATCCCGCCCGCTTTGTTCTGATCGGCAGCGGAAACCCCGAAGAAGGCGAGTTGAGGCCACAGCTTTTGGATCGTTTCGGCTTGTCCGTCGAGGTCAGCGCGCCTGAAAATGTTGCGACACGCGTCGAAATTATCAAACGCCGAGATGCGTTTGAAAGAGATCCCGCCGCGTTCAAAGCTAAATGGCTGCCCGAAACCCAGCGCATCCGGGAGCAAATCCTCTCGGCTCGCAATAAACTTCCCAAAATCGAATTATCGCAGGACGTCCTGGAACGGGCCGCGAGTTTTTGCGTCAAGCTTGGGACTGACGGGCTCCGCGGAGAATTGACGGTTATGCGTGCAGCCCGCGCTGTTGCAGCGCTCGACGGCTGCGATGTCGTCTCTGATCATCATCTACGCCTCGTAGCGCCCTCAGCGCTTCGCCATCGCCTGCGCCGCAATCCTCTAGATGAAAGTGGCTCCACTGCGCGTATCCAACGCACGCTCGAGGACGTCTTCTGTGGATGACGACGAACGAACAATCCTTGAATTGCCGTTTCACGACGCGATGCTTGCCGCCGCAGTTTTCGCCGCCGACCCAGCGCGAGTTGGCGGCATTATCGTTCGCGCAGCGTCGGGTCCAGCCCGCGAGTCATGGTTGCGGAACACGCTATCGCTCCTAGACGCGGGAGCTCCGGTCCGCCGGGTGCCTTCTCATATCGGCGACGAGAGCCTTCTGGGCGGCCTTGATCTCGCAATGACGCTCGCGACGGGCCGACCGGTCGCGAGGCATGGGCTACTAAAGGAGGCTGACGGCGGAATTATCATCATCCCAAGCGCCGAGCGGCTCTCGGCCCCACTCGCGAGCCGCATTGCCACCACCATGGATTTGGGCGCGATACCACTTCAGCGTGATGAGTTCACCGCAACTCCGCCGACGTGCTTCGGCATCATCGCATTGGATGAAGGGCAATCTCCGGAAGAACGCCCTCCCTCCGCTGTTCTTGATCGGGCTGGGCTTCACATCACGCTACCCGATGCCAAAAGTCCTAAAATCGATGTCGACACATTCACGCGCGAGCGCGTGAAGACTGCGCGCAGAGATGCCGCCTCAATTCCCCTTGACGACGACTGCATCAGACTGCTCTGTGAACTGGCAGCGGTCGTCGCCGTATCATCATCAAATGCAATACTCCACGCCGCTAGAATATTGCGTCTAATCACAGCTCTCAATGGTCGCGCCCGCGTCTCAGAAGACGACATCGCCGCGACCATTCGTTTGGTGATCGCACCTCGGGCCACGCGACATCCGGAAGAAGCGGCTGACAATTCTCCCCAGCCGTCCGAGACATCCGATCAGCAGCCAAATGATCATTCAGCGGACCAAGAAGAAGCCGGACAACTCCCTGATTCTCTAATTGCAGCAACTAAGGCTGCCTTACCACCGCATTTGTTGGAACGCCTGCAATCGGACAACCATCGGCAATTCAGCAAATCAACAACTGGAAAATCAGGAGATCGAAAGAAAGCACCGCGTCGTGGCCGACCGATTGGATTTAAGGCTGGCCCGATCTCTCAAGGCGCTCGGTTGAATATCGTCGAAACTCTACGCGCCGCCGCCCCATGGCAACCTCTTCGTCGCCGGGAAATCGCGGCACATGGTGAAGCGAACGCCACGGATTGCTTAGCCGTAAGGGCGGTAGATTTCCGGGTATGGAGACTAAAGAGCCGGGGCGAAACGGTAACCGTCTTCGTCGTCGACGCCTCGGGATCCACAGCAGTGCAACGGCTTGGAGAGGCCAAGGGCGCAGTCGAGATCTTGTTATCCGAATGCTACAGCCGCCGAGATCACGCAGCGCTGATTGCCTTTAGCGGACGGGGAAGCGAACTGCTTCTACCACCCACCCGCTCGCTGGCGCGAGCCAAGCGAAATCTCGCCGATCTTCCCGGTGGAGGCGGGACACCGCTGGCATCCGGTATCGACGCGGCGGCAGAACTTTGCGATGCCGTGAGAAGAAAAGGTCAGGCACCGAGCGTCGTAGTTCTCACCGACGGCCGCGCAAACCTAAATCGCAATGGCAAACCCGGACGCGCAGCAGCTGAAGAAGATGCCGTCCAAGCGGCGAAGACGCTGCGGAGCATGGGCGTCCGTGCGATCGTCATAGACACGTCCGCCAAGCCGAATGCGCCCGCTGCCAGACTTGCAGATGCCATGGGCGCCAAATACCTGCCGCTGGCATATGCCGATGCCGATACCCTTTCGAAAGCCATCAAAACGCAAGAGGGCAGGAGTATCTCGCCGTGAGCGCCGGGCTGGTCTGGAACCGCGACGGAGCGGATTGGCCGAACCGAGAGGCAAGCCAGTTCATCAGCGCCGCAGGCCTGCGATGGCATGTGCAGATTGCCGGCAGCGGGCCGGTCGCACTCATGATACACGGCACAGGCGCCTCGACGCACTCGTGGCGTCGCATAATGCCGTTATTGACCCGACGGTTCACCGTCGTCGCGCCCGACCTCCCCGGCCACGGATTCACGTCGACGCCGGATCGGAGTGGGCTAACACTTTCGGGCATCGCGCGCGAAATGACTGAACTCATGCGCGCGCTCCGCCTGGAGCCCGACCTCGTAATCGGTCACTCAGCCGGGGCCGCAATTGCAATTCGCGCGACGATTGATCGGCGGATGCGGCCTAGCGCCATCGCAAGCATAAACGGAGCGCTTCTGCCCTTTGGAACGCCCATCGGCCAGTTTTTCTCACCTCTTGCTAAGCTACTCGTATCCGCGCCAATGGTGCCGCAAATCATGGCTTGGCGAGGACAGAACCGCGCAACGGTCGAACGCGTGATTTTGGGAACCGGCTCCAAGATCGAGCCGCAAGACTTGGACTATTATTCCCGGCTCTTCAGAAATCCGCGACACGTCGCCGGTGCGTTAGGCATGATGGCCAGCTGGGATCTCACGAAATTCGCAGCTGACCTGCCGCAATTGAACACCGACATCACGTTGATTGCCGCCACGAATGACAGGGCCATATCGCCCGCAGACGCAATTACGGTCGCACGGCTCATTCCGAAAGCCCGGATCGTTAAGGTGCGTGCCGGGCACCTCGCCCACGAAGAGCGACCGGAGGAGATCGCGAGGATCGTCCATCAGATCGCCAACGCCGCCTCGGCGGATCAATCCCGAAGCAAACGATCCAGCGGATAAAACTCTTGCGCATAATCTTTTGACACTATTTAATGTCCAACATAATTGACACTGGATAGCGGACTGCCGTGCATGTTGGCTCCTAACAGCGACCGGCCTCACGCCGTAATTATAGGAAGTGGGTTTGGCGGGCTAGCCGCCGCCATCAGACTGGGTGCACGCGGTTATCGTGTTACGGTCCTCGAAAAACTTGACGGCCCCGGAGGCCGCGCGAGTGTGTTCCGCCAGGATGGCTTTACGTTCGACACGGGGCCGACCATCGTGACCGCGCCATTTCTTTTCGAGGATCTTTGGCGGCTTTGTGGTCGCGAGCTTTCAGAAGACGTCGAGTTAAAAGCGCTCTCGCCATTCTATCGCATCAGATTCGATGACGGCGAGACGTTTGATTGCACGCCTGATGCCAAGACGATGCGCGATGAGGTGGCGCGCCTCTCGCCGGGCGATGTCGATGGTTATGAGAACTTCATGCGGCTCGCCGAGGAAATATGCAAAATCGGCTTTGAGCGGCTCGGCCATGTTCCCTTCTCGTCATGGTCCGACATGGTCCGCGTCCTGCCCGACCTGATACGGCTCGAGAGCTACCGAAGCGTGTATGGTCTCGTCTCCAAATACGTGCGCGATCCGAATATTAGGCTGGTACTGAGTTTTCATTCTCTGTTCGTTGGCGGTAATCCGTTCAGCGTCACGTCGATTTATGGATTGATCTCCTTCCTGGAACGGCGTTGGGGTGTGCACTTTCCCATGGGCGGCATGGGCGCGCTCGTCGCGGGACTTGCGCGGCTTATTGAAGGACAGGGGAGCGAAATCCGCTACGACGCAGAAGTTGAACAAATACTCCTCGACGGCCGCACAGCTCGCGGCGTCCGACTTACAAGCGGCGAAACGATTATTTCGGATATCGTCGTGTCGAACGCCGATTCCGCCTGGACCTATCGCAATCTCCTGCCCGGCAAATCGCGTCGGCGTTGGACCGATAGAAAAATTGATCGCGCCCGCTACTCGATGGGTTTGTTCGTCTGGTATTTCGGCACATCGCGGCGTTACCCCGCCATCCCGCATCACACGATCTTGCTCGGCCCTCGGTACCGCGAACTCCTGCGCGACATCTTCGATCATAAGCATCTCGCCGACGATATGAGCCTCTATTTGCATAGGCCGACAGCGACAGACCCGAGCCTCGCGCCGGACGGTTGCGACGCGTTCTACGTCCTCTCGCCGGTTCCACACCTCGATGCAGAAATCGATTGGTCGACGAAAGCCGAGAGTTATCGCCAAGCGATAGCGAAGCGACTGAGCGAAGTTGCCCTCCCCGGCTTTGAGGAACACATCGTCACTTCGCGCATCATGACACCATTGGATTTTCAAACCCGGCTTCACGCCTTCAAAGGCGCGGGTTTTGGCCTTGAGCCCACACTCACTCAGAGCGCCTGGTTTCGGCCGCACAATCGCAGCGAAGACATCGAAAATCTTTATCTTGTCGGCGCCGGCACGCATCCAGGCGCCGGCGTTCCGGGAGTGCTTTCTTCTGCGCGCATTCTAGAATTGTTGGTGCCGAATGCTGCCACATTCAAACGGGGGTAAATCGATGAGCGGATCCGATACGGCCGCATGCCGAACACTTTTGAGAAGTGGATCTCGGACGTTCTATATGGCGTCGTTCTTGTTACCGCGCCGGGTCCGAAATTCTGCGTCCGCTCTCTATGCATTCTGTCGGATCGCGGATGACGCTGTCGATATCGAAGGAGGAAGTCTGGCGGCGATCGCGAACCTGCGGCGACGGATCGACATCGCCTATGATGGCCAGCCTCTTTCGACCCCCATCGATCGGGCGTTCGCGGCAACGATCCAAACGTATGCCATTCCGAGGGAGCTGCCTGAAGGACTCATTACCGGCCTTGAATGGGACGCCTTATCTCGGCGCTATGAAACCATCGAAGAACTTCAAGCCTACGCCATTCGCGTTGCAGGAACCGTCGGCGCCATGATGGCGGTTCTGATGCGTGCATCGTCACCAGAACTCGTCGCAAGAGCATGCGATCTCGGCGTTGCCATGCAGCTGACAAACATCGCTCGCGACGTCGGCGAGGATGCCCGTATGGGGCGCTTATATCTGCCGTCGGCTTGGATGCGCGAAGCGGGCATCGACCCGGTCCGATGGCTTGCCCAACCTGAATTTTCACAACCCCTGCAATCTGTCATCTCCCGTCTTCTGAAGACGGCAGACGCGTTCTACCAGCGAGCAGATCCGGCCATTGCAGCACTCCCGTTGTCATGCCGCCCAGGCATCAGAGCAGCACGGCTTCTCTACGCGGAAATCGGCAACGAACTGCGCCGGAAAGGTTTCGATTCTGTATCGTCCAGAGTTTCCGTGTCGACGCAGCGCAAACTGCAGCTGTGCTGGGAGGCTCTGTCAGCCATCCAATCAAGCCCGATGCCAATGTTGGGCGGCCACCTCCGTGAGGCAGAATTTGTGGTCACCGCGGTGACGTCAGCTCACGCCGCCCTTTGGCGGGATGAACCCCCCAGTTGGTGGAATATCCGCGGCCGCGCGTTGCGGCTGATAGACATCTTCGAACAACTAGAGCGCAGAGAACGCACCGAACTCCGTGAACTGACCGAGAAACAACTCGTCGCGTAGTTTGGGCGAACGTGGGGTCGCAAAATGAAAGACTATGAAGCTGTAAGTGAACCCTCAACGACGCCAATACTCGACAAAGTCAGAACGCCGGACGATCTTCGTCGGCTCCCACAAGCGTCGCTCGAACAGATTGCCAGCGAGTTGCGCCGCGAAACGATCGAAGCGGTCTCGGTGACCGGCGGTCACCTTGGCGCCGGACTTGGCGTAGTGGAATTGACCGTCGCCCTGCACTACGTTTTCAATACTCCAGACGATCGCCTGATCTGGGACGTCGGCCACCAAGCCTACCCGCACAAAATCCTCACGGGGCGCCGAGACCGAATTCGGACGCTCCGCCAGCCGGGCGGTCTCTCGGGATTTACAAAACGTAGCGAAAGTCCGTTCGATCCCTTCGGCGCGGCGCATTCGTCGACGTCCATTTCGGCTGGATTGGGAATGAGCATCGCCCGCGACCTCAAGGGCGACAGCAATAACGTGATCTGCGTCATCGGCGACGGTGCGATGAGCGCTGGCATGGCCTACGAGGCGATGAATAACGCCGGGACGCTCGACGCCCGCCTCATCGTGATCCTCAACGATAACGATATGTCGATTGCGCCCCCAAGCGGTGCTCTCTCGAAATATCTGGCGCGAACGACCTCGAGCGGTACCTACATTCATCTTCGAGACATCGCAAAACAACTTGCGAAGAAGCTTCCCAAACAGTGGGAGCGGCGCGCAGCGCGACTGGAGGAAATGTCACGTACATATTGGTCCGGGGGCGCATTGTTCGAAGAGCTGGGCTTTTACTACGTCGGTCCGGTGGATGGGCATGACCTCGAACAGTTACTGCCGGTTCTCAAAAATGTCAGAGACACGAAGCAAGGTCCTATCCTCGTTCACGTCGTCACCAAGAAAGGCAAAGGTTACAAGCCCGCAGAAGCAGCCCCAGATAAATATCACGGCGTCGTCAAATTCGATGTCATCTCCGGCGCGCAAACCAAATCGAAGGCAAAGGCGCCGTCCTATACGCGCGTTTTTGCCGACAGCCTCATCGCTGAAGGCAGAAAAGATGAGCGCATCGTCGCGATTTCTGCCGCCATGCCAGAAGGAACTGGGATCGATCTTTTTGCCCGGGAATTTCCAAATCGAGCGTTCGATGTCGGCATCGCAGAGCAACACGCCGTGACGTTTGCGGCGGGACTCGCGGCTGAAGGTATGAAACCGTTTGCTGCGATCTATTCGACCTTCCTGCAGCGCGCCTACGATCAAGTTGTTCACGACGTCGCCATTCAACGATTGCCAGTGAGATTTGCAATCGATCGGGCCGGATACGTCGGAGCCGACGGACCAACACATGCGGGAACGTTCGACCTAACGTTTCTAGGCTGTCTTCCGAATTTCACCATTATGGCTCCCTCCGACGAAGCGGAACTTTGCCATATGGTCGCGACGGCCGCCTCGATCGATGACGGACCTTCCGCGTTCCGCTATCCGCGCGGCGAAGGGAGCGGCGTGGTCCTCCCTGTCGAAGGTGTGCCGCTACCAATCGGTAAAGGACGCATCCTCCGCGAAGGTTCGAAAATAGCCCTGCTATCTCTTGGCGGGCGCCTCGGGGAATGCCTCATAGCGGCCGATTTACTCGCCGCAGCAGGATTATCCACGACCGTTGCGGACGCTCGCTTTGCCAAGCCGATCGACAACGATCTCATCACACAGCTGGCACATCACCATGAAGTGCTGATCACGGTCGAAGAAGGTGCCATCGGAGGATTTGGCTCGCACGTGATGCAGTTCCTAAGCATCAACGGAATGTTGGACGGCAAAATTCGCTTGCGATCACTGATGATGCCGGACGTTTTCGTCGAGCAGAACAGTCCAGGTGCGATGTATTCAAACTCGGGCCTCGATGCGAAAGGGATCGTGTCGGCTGTCTTCAACGCCTTGGGGCGGGAGACGATAGCAACAGGTCTTCACGCGTCATAGGCGGTCCACAATGAGCTTCGGCCTGATTGAAATGGCTCTTGTTTTTGGCGCTGCGCTCGCATTCGGCTTCTGGGAATTGCTCAATATAAGGCGCGAAGTCCGGCGCGGCAGAAAGCGATTAGAGGCCGGCCATCAGGCGGCGCGCGATCCCAATTCCGCTGGCGACTGACAAGTCTCGATGAGATCTGCGGTGAATTCATTGACCCGACGAACACAAAGAGACCACATCCGGAATGGCATTTTAATGCCTACCCGTATTGACGACCACCGCAGTTTGGGACGAACCTACACGATCTTCGATATTTCGACTGCTCCAAGGAGTGATACACATGGCCCTGGCGTCGACTTACAATTTTTGGAGCGTAGGTGGATTGATCTATGCGCTCACGGGTATCGCGCTTATTTGCAACGCCGTATTTCTCACTCCGCCACCGTCGCGACTGATTAAAACGACAAGCGCCGGTGAGATATCCGCGGAACTTAGGCGGATGTCGAGGCAGTGGCTGGACACCCGTGTTGGAGCAGCATTGCTCGTGGTCGGATTTTTTCTTCAAGCCACGGGCGCTGTTGGCACTCCGACTTTAAACACGCCGGCTGTCTTTGTTTTGCTCGCACTGGCGGTTTTCGCAGGCTATTATGCTCTCTCGAGAGACCTTATCGCCGAAGCTTTGACGCTGGCCGGAACGCCGCCCGCAGCATCCGAAGCGACTGATGATGCAGCAACGATGGTGCCGTCTACCGCAGATATTACGCCAGACACGTCCTCGTCAGAATTACCCATTGAAGAGGAGCAAAGCCAAACTGCGGCATAATCAAAATTCGACGAGCTCAATGAACCTCGGCTGCGTGTAGGAGGCTTGCAAAACGGCCTCGTCGAGCGTGACTACATCCGTTCAGGAACGTGCGATCCGCCGCGGCCCATCGCACTGTTCGGGCCTCCGATCCCATTCAGGAAAAAAATCCCGGCCGCATTTGCCACAATGATCCATAACCATAGAGCTAGTCCGCTGCGCTCGCCATCACCTGATTGGGATACGACTGGCGTTGCAGCTTCCGACGAAACGGCAGTCTCGGATTTTGGCATTGAATTGTTCCCACTTGCCGGAGCTACCTCGCCGGGCTGCGCCACGATATCTCCCTGTTGATCAACGGCAACCGGCTTCTCCTTGCCATCAGCCATTGCGGTGCCGCGCCAAATGCCTTTATCGTCGAGTGAAAGATTGCGGACGTCCTTGAAACCGCTCGCTTCGAACTTCTTCATCGCGTCCTCTTTCGAAAGCGGATGTGTGCCCGCCGTCAAATCGCCTTTTCCAAAATCCTTGGTGTTCGTAGGGCTCTGCGTCGCAACTCCCGAGAAATCCGCTTTGCAGTACGAAAGAAATTCATCACGAGACAGCGTGTCCGGTTGAAGCAGATGCCCGCCACCCTTTTCCACCGAAGCGATATACCCATTTTTATCTTCAGATCGCGAGAGCGAACCATTCGTGTCGACATCTGCCGTCTTCCAAAGACTCTGACACTGTTGGTCAGTTGCTGCGTTTGCGGGAATCGAAACCAGCATAAGTGCAGGCAGAATGATGAAGATGCGAGACATGATGGCTCTCCGTTGGCTGTCAAAACCGCAACATCGCCTACTCACAAATTGTTCCGTATGCTTTGCAAAAAGGTGATCGACACGACGAAATGGAAAATTTCAAGTGATGACGTCGTGCCTAACTGTTGTTGTCCGTCTCCCAGACGTCCATCATGGTCCGTGAAAAAATGAACTTCCCTTCTTCTTGGTAATTGGCGAATCCAGTGACCTCTTCGCGACGCGTCATCGTTCTAGGAGGGACCGGCACGGCCGGCCGCGCAACCGTACGAGCATTGCTGCGCCGCAACCACAAAGTAGTGTGTTTCTTGCGACCCGGTGGCACAAACGAGAGAATGGGATGGGATGCCGACGTCGCTAATTCTCTCGAAGGCGCAACGCTGCGCTATGGCGAAGCAACGGATCCAACATCCCTATCCAGCGATGGGTTTTGCGGTGAGCAGTTCGATGTGCTCGTTTCGTGCCTCGCGTCGCGGACCGGAGTACCACAAGACGCATGGTCCATCGATTATCAAGCGCACATTTCAGCTCTGAATGAGGCAAAAAAAGCCCGCGTTTCGCATATGATTCTGCTATCGGCAATCTGCGTTCAAAAACCACTACTGGCGTTCCAACATGCCAAGCTTGCTTTTGAAAAGGCCCTGATCGGATCCGGTCTCACATACTCGATCGTCAGGCCCACCGCCTTCTTCAAATCGCTCTCGGGCCAGATCGATCGCGTTAAAAAAGGCAAATCCTTTCTGCTATTTGGCGATGGGATGCTGACGGCATGCAAACCGATTAGCGATACCGATCTTAGCGAATTTCTTGCCGGATGCATCGAAGATGAAAGCCGTCACAATTGCATTCTGCCTATTGGAGGCCCAGGAGAAGCGATCACGCCGAAGCAGCAAGGCGAGCAACTGTTTCGATTGCTGGGACACGAACCAAAGTTCAGATATGTACCTGTATCCGCCATGGATGCCATCGCCTGGATGCTGACGGCAGTCGGACGCGTCCTTCCCTCTATAGCCGAAAAGGCCGAGTTGGCGCGCATCGGGCGATACTACGCCACTGAATTGATGCTGGTTTGGGAGCCGGAAACCGAACGCTATGATGCCGCCGCCACCCCTTCATTTGGCACAGAAACGTTGTTTGATTTTTACGCCCGCGTGATCAGAGACGAGGTCACCGTCGAACGTGGCGATCACGCCGTGTTTTGAATTTCGTAGTTCAAAAAAAAATTGTGCAAGAGCACACAAGATCCGATCTGACCGGAAATGCTTTCTCAAGCAATGATGAGGTGCGACTGAACTTTTCCAAGCCAAGCAAGTCCGCATGCTCGCGATCACTGGACAGTGTGTAAATAATTTTATCAGATTTCATTGTAACGAACACTTGACGACGTGCCCTAACAAGGTTTCGAATATCTCTTCCTAAGAAACTTGGGCGATAGGCCCGGGAAAATCGGGAGAAAAGACAATGAAGATTTCAGGCATTCTGGAGGTAAAGGGCAACGAGGTAATGACCGTGCAGCCAAGTGATAGCATTTACGACATTGCGCGACGGTTGGCGCAAGAGAAGGTAGGCGCACTTGTCGTTAGTGCAGACGGCGACTCGTTGGATGGAATTATCTCTGAGCGTGACATTTGCAGGGGCGTCGGTTTGTATGGCCCTAAGACCGGTTCATTGCTTGCTTCGGATCTCATGACTCGTGAAGTCATTACCTGCGGGTCCGATGATCGGATTTCAGACGTCGCAAGAGTGATGACCGAGCGCCGTATTCGACATGTCCCTGTAAGAGACGGCGCGCGAATTGTCGGCATGGTCAGTATTGGTGATATTTTGAAACACCGCCTCGACGAAGTTATTCTACAGACTCGCGTTCTCCAAGACATCGCCATTGCAGGTCGATAAAACAAATCACGTCGCCGTCGGCCGCGCGGATGCAATCTTTCAGCAGCATCGGCCCGCCAGACTTCGGTACGACGATTTTCTCGACCGCTCGCATCTCCAAGTACGACTCGATCCTCGTTATTTGTCGAGAAACGCGCGGACCGGTGACAAAGAACTCGATGGATCTTCTTCCTGCGGCACATGTCCAAGATTGGGCAAGATTACCAGTGTTGCGTCCGGCATCGCTTTAACATAGTCGGCTGAATTCGAGACCGGTATTAAGTGATCTTGCTGCCCCCACAGCAGAAGTGTTGGTGCTTTTATGGCTGCAAGCATTGGCTCCGGCGGTTCTAGTCTGGTCTGTTCCATTCTCGCAATCATCGCGCCACGAACGCCAGGCGCCAACATCAAATCGTAGTATCGGTTGACCGTCGCGTCGGTTAGGCGACGCGGTTCGGCATAAGCCGGAGCAAGGTTTGCCTTGAGAAAAGTTCGGGGGAGCACATATTTCATCATCCTTGCCATCAAGGGGACCTCAGGCGCTT
Organism: uncultured Pseudomonadota bacterium; assembly: GCA_963789775.1. GTDB lineage: Bacteria > Pseudomonadota > Alphaproteobacteria > Rhizobiales > Hyphomicrobiaceae > Hyphomicrobium_B. Next base: position 243,329 of record CAWBLX010000005.1, on the reverse strand, counting down.
TTCCATACTCATATCCAGGGCTCGCAAAGCCATCCGGCGAGATGAGAACAAGCTTGTCGACCCTATCTGGATATCTCGCCGCAAATTGCCAAACGAGCCTGCCACCGATGGAGTTTCCGATGAGGCTCGCCCGTCGAACGGAGAGTTTGTCCATCAGCGCCGCGAGAACGTGCATCCCGCGTTCTTCCGAATAGTCGCCCGTCGGGTCAGCGCCGGTTAATCCAAAGCCCGGAAGATCATACCGTATCACGCGATAATTATCCGACAGCCCAGTTGCCCATGACTCCCAGGTATGGAGACTTGAACCGAACCCGTGGATGAGAATGACAGCGGGAGCATTTGGCGATCCACTTTCGCGAACATGAAGTCGGAGCCCATCAACATCGAGATAGTCCGCCGGCGAACGGAGATACTTGGCCTCAAGCGCTGCCCGCGATTTGTCAGGCGTCCACAGCCATGCGCCGACAGCGAGGCATGTGACCAACGCCGCGACTCCGATTCCGAGCAATATCGAATTCCTCCACAACATCGACCCACATCATTTTAAAGTTTGAAGCAACGACCCACTAAGCCTACCTCGATCCAGCAGAAGCGGCGGCAGATCAGGCGGCAGAAGCGTTCCGCTGCATGATCTCGAAATTGAGCGCCGTCGCAAAAGCTACCCAGCCAAGATAGGGCAGGAACAGTAAGGCCGCTGTAGAGCTCACCGGTCGCGCAATAATTACGAATGCCAATATCGTCACGAGCATTGCCATGGCGTCAATGAACGCCCAGCCGATGCGGCGACGACCAAACATCAGCCAAGACCAAGCTGCGTTAAATCCTAAATTCAGTCCCCAAACCGCGAGAGCAGCACCAAACCCTTCAACGCTCCAAACCAGCCAACCGGCGACTGCAATCATGATATACAGAACAGTCCAAGCGGGGCCGAACAGCCAATCGGGTGGTGTCCAGCTTGGCTTTCGAAGCGTGGAGTACCACTCGCCCGGCATGAATTTGACGCCGCTCAGCCCAGCTGCAATGACGATTGCCAAGAACGGCAACAAACTCACCCAATTACTCAATTCCGTCCTCCTGCGCGATGCTGGTCGGCGAATTCTTTTTCATTGATGTCTACGTCGTATACTCACAACGGGCCAACACTTGTGGAAGTACCCACGTTCTGATCTCATCGAACGAACTTAAAAAGGTTTACGTCAACCGACCCGGTGCAGAAACCGACTTCACAGTACGCAAGATAATATTCCCACATGCGTCTGAACCTTTGATCGAACCCCATATTTTCGATGCGCGGCCAAGCGCGAAAAAAGCGGCCCTGCCACTCGGCGAGTGTCAAGGCATAACTCGTACCGAACGCTTCCTCCTCGACAAGCTTCAAGCCATATTCACTTGCCAGTTCCTTGATTAGCGCTCCCGTGGGCAGCATACCTCCCGGGAAGATGTAACGCTGAATGAAGTCGGGATTTTTTCGATAATTGATGAAGCGTTTTTCGTCTATCGTGATCGCCTGCAAAACGGCGAACCCACCTTCCTTGAGGATACTGCTTATCTTCGCAAAATATGTTGGCCAAAATTTCTCACCCACGGCTTCGATCATTTCGACAGAGGCCACACGATCATATCGGCCCACCACATCGCGGTAATCCTGGATGCGTAAGTCGGCAGCGCTTCTTGCATCCTTCATCCGCCCTTGAGCGTACGCATGCTGCTCGCGAGACAATGTCAGACCTGTGACATGGCATCCCTTACTGACAATGCGCTGCGCGAGCGTACCCCAACCAAAACCAATCTCAATGACGCGCTCCCCACCTTCAAGACCAAGCAATTCTATCACGCGATCAAGCTTGCGATTTTGCGCCAGTTCCAATGTGTCGTCGCGTGCGTAGATCGCGGACGAATAGTTCATGCCGGCATCAAGCCAAGCTTCATAGAACGAGTTGCCGAGGTCGTAGTGGGCAGCGATATTCCGGCGGCTTCCACCTCGTGTATTTTCTCGCCGAAAATGACGGATTCGGTTTTGCACGCGTCTGAACCATGAACTTGATCCTGCACGTGCAAGCATTTGCTCGTTGGCCATCCCCCAAGAGAGCACCGATTTCAAATCCGGGGTCGACCATTCGCCAGCGAGATAGGCGTCTGCGAAACCTTGCTCGCCATCGAACAGGATTCGCATCAGCGCGACCCAAGAGTTGACCTTGATGACGGCCTCTGGGCCTACGGCATCGCCCCGTCGAATTATAACTCCACCGTCAGGGAGCGACAGGTGCAAGCCTCCCGCCTTAATTTGCGGAATGCGTCGCGCGACGACCCTGGCCAGACGCGAGCGCGTCGAACAACGATCACTCACGCGCACATCTGCGGTCGTTTCGTTCATATGGATTTCCCGGCTGGAGGATCGCGACGTGGAAGGGTCGCGGAACTATGATCGTGGACTTTGAGGCCCTTGAAATATAGACGCAGGGCGTGCCAGTGAATGGCTGCCATCACCTTCAGGGTGAGAAGCGGAAACGCGAATAGAGCAAACATCAAAGAGCCATCGGTGAGCGCGCGCCTCGCGCCGGACAGAGCAGTTAAGATCACGAGCCCCGAAGTGTCGTAGGCGCGGATCGATACATTGATACCCCTGCCGGGCGGCACAACGCTAAACGCATATCGCAAATCCATCCCGAGGAACGGCGACACGTAGAAGGCCTTTTCACATTGCTGATTGATGCTTTCGCCAGCACCGTCGACTGGGATCACATAGCTGTGCCGCTGTCCGAAAGTGTTGTGAACCTCGTAGACGACAGCCTTCAGGCGGTTCGCTGTATCATGGCAGAAATACAGACTTAGCGGATTGAATACGTATCCGAAGATGCGAGGCATCGACAGCAGCAGGATTTTGCCTTCCGCCTGAACGTCGGCTTTCGATAGATGCCTCATGATTTGCGCGCGAAGTGAGGCCGTCCCGCCATCACCGTGGTCTCGATCACAGAAACTGAGCGCATTGAAGCGGTTGCGCGAGAACAGCCAAAGCGTCTTTGCCAACTTGTCGATCTCGTCGATGTCGAGAAGTAGCCAGAACACTCGGTAGCGCAACACGTGAAGAACGGGACGGACTCTGCGATGCATGACGGAGCCGGAGTAGAGAGCCGAGTTCAACGTCATGCCGCAACCTCTGACGGTGTGGTTGGGCCAAGTATAGAGATGCGGCCGGATTCATTGGCGACCGACCAGGGCCGGCGGCAACGAGGGTCAAGATGTTCTGCCACCGCTAGCCCGGCTTGCAACCCGTCTTCGTGAAAACCATAGCCAAAGTACGAACCACAAAACCAAACGCGGCGCCGGCCCTGAAGTGACCAAAGCTTCTTTTGCGCTGCAATAGCGGCAGTATCGAATAACGGGTGCTCGTAGTCGGTCTCATAGAGAATATCACGCGGCACAACCCGGGGATTAAGAGTGAGAAAGAGCGGCCGCATCTTGCCGAGAGTCTGCAAGCGATTCATCCAATAAGTTATTGTCGGAACCTCGTCCCTGCCGTCGCTCGACTGAATATAATTCCAACTCGACCAAACTCGACGTCGTTTTGGCATGAGCGAGGCATCCGAATGCAGAACGGCACGGTTTCGACTGTATCGGAACGCGCCGAGCGCTGAGCGCTCTTCGAGGCTTGGATCGACAATAACAGCCAGAGCGCGATCGGCATGGGTTGCGATGACGACATGATCGAATTTTTCGAGTTGACCATGTTGATCACGAACAAATACCGCCTGCTCGGCAGATTTGACCGCGGTTATCGCGTTTCCGCGCTGGATGCGTTTTCGAAATGACGACGTGAGGGCCGCGACGTAATTTCCACTGCCACCGGTTACGGAGCGCCACGCTGGCCTGCCGGTCAACTTCAGCAATCCGTGATTTTCGTGAAACCGAATGAAGCTGGCCGCCGGATAATCCAGGATTGCATCTGGCGACGCCGACCAAATGGCACCGGCCATGGGCAAGAGGTGGTCGTCTCGGAATGCCCTTCCGTACCGGTTTTCGTCGAGATATTCGCTCAATGTTATCGACCGCCGCTCCAGATCCGGAAGATTCAACGGAGCACATTGATAGAACCTACGGAGGTCTCTCAACATCGACCAAAATCGAGGATCGACGACATTGCGCGGTTGGGCGAAGAGGCCGCGAAGGTTCGTTCCCGAATACTCTAGCCGACCGCCTCGAAGAGAAATCGCCAGCGACATCTCTGCGAGTTGTGTTTGCACGTTGAAATGTTCAAAAAGGGCAGTCAAATTTGGATAGTTTAGCTCATTGTAGACGATGAACCCGGTGTCTACGTATGGCTCGCAGCCCGGCACAGACACCGAATTCGAATGTCCACCTATTCTCGGATCTTGCTCGTAAAGCGTCACCGAGTGCCGCTGACTCAGAAGCCAAGCAGCCGACAGCCCAGAGATGCCGCTGCCAACCACGGCAATGTTCAGGACTGCCTCGCGACCAGAGTCAAACATTCAAGCTCTCGCGACACTTCCCAGAAGATTATTTTGTGAGCTAAGGGATTACGAACTTGTGCCCCAGTTGGATCACCTCGCGATGATCCATATCTTCGCCAGCGCCGTACACGATACGAGCCCCACTAAAGGGGTTTCAGTAACCCTGGCGTTCTCACCGAAAAATGCGATCCTTATCGGGGTCTAATGACGAACTTATCGTTCACGATCGCCGCAATTTACGCGTTCACAGCCCTCACTTCGGCTATGACGGTCGGATGGCTAATCTGGAGAAAAACGCGCAACTCCGGATGGATCGACACAACCTGGACGTTTGGCCTCGGAGTTACAGCCGTACTTGGCGCTCTATTGGGTGGTGGGCTTTCTGAAAGGGCCGTTCTCGTATCAATTTTGGTATGTATTTGGGCCGGCCGCCTTGGTCTCCATATCGCTCTAAGAACTACGACCATGACAGATGATCCTCGGTACGCACGACTCATTGCAGGATGGGGCGCGGATGCGGCGCGTGAGATGTATTGGTTCGCGCAAAAGCAAGCTTGGGTGAGCGTTCCCCTCGTGCTCTCAATCCTCATTGCAGCCTGGAATCCAGCGGACGGCTTTCGCCTTCAAGATTTCATTGGCGCCGCGTTGCTTATTGCCGCCGTCGGCGGCGAAGCACTCGCCGACCACCAACTGAAGTCATTTAGAGCCGATCCGGAGAATGGGGGCCGGGTATGCGATCGAGGCCTGTGGCGATACTCAAGGCATCCTAATTACTTCTTCGAGTGGGTTTGCTGGCTCGCCTATCCTGTCGTCGCCATTGATCTGCAAAATGGGTACGCATGGGGATGGTTCGCGATATCGGCCCCAATCATCATGTACTTCCTGCTCGTGCGGGTTTCAGGGATTCCGCTGCTCGAACAGCACATGCTGAACCGGTCTGGTGACGAGTTCCGAAAATATCAGTCACGCACGAACGCGTTTTTCCCGGGGCCTCCCAGGTACTAAACGCGAGCCGAAGTGTTTATCGCGGTTTAGCAACGTCGCCTTGCGCGGACGACGCTAACGCCCTCAAGTCGAGAAATACCGCATCGCAGCACACGCAGCGATGCAGGCAACTCCAGTGGCAAGCGCACCCCATGCCATATCTGCAATCGTGAGAGCCAAAGACCAATTTTTCAAGGTCGCATAGTTGGTCAGGTCATACGTCCCATAAGCAACGGCGCCAAAAAACAGCCCGCACAGGAAAGCCATCCGGATACCCGACGAAACGCCGGGTAATGCTCCGAAGTAAACCGCCCCAACCCCGTAGAACAGATAAAAAACGATTGCGGGTGCCACCCTCATGTTCGTGGCGGCCGAGTCGCCTAGAACGGGAAGATACAATTTCGGAACTGTAAAACTCAGCCACGCAAAATCCATCAGTCCGAAGACAATCAAGAAAACCACATAACCGACCAGAAAAATCATGTTCACATCCGTACATCGTCGAATTCAATCGCATACGCCTTCGTCTGTCCTACGAACAAACCGCGCATTTGGATCTTTGAACCTCCGCACGAATTGCGCTGACGAAGTTCAACTGAGGATCGACAGACAGAGTCTTGGCCGTTGGGTACTCGGACGCCGCGGCGTAGCGGAACATTAGACCCAAGAGAACGTTCGCCTCTGGTAGACAACAGTAGGCTAAATCTTGAGCCTCCTGGCTCATGTATCAAGATTGCCGAGGCATAAAATCAATGGCCGACCATATCGAGCACATGAAGAGCCTTCACACGACAGTTGTCGACGCGCGCAACGGTTACGAGGAAGCGCTGAAAGATGCCGAGGGTAAAGGTCTCTCTCCGCTGTTTCGCGAGATGATAAACCTGCACAAAAACCACGCCGACGCTCTCGCTGCTGATTTGGTAAGGCATGGCGCGAAGGTTGACGACAAAGGTTCATTTCTTTCGACGATACACCGCGCAGTCATCAACATTCGTGCGTTGTTCGGGGGACTTGACGAAAGCATCTTGCCTGGACTGATCGACGGTGAAGAACGGGTAGTGACTTACTACGACGAAGCGTTACGCGATTGCCCTCCTTCCGAAACCTCTGTTCTTGAGGGGCAACGCTCCGCACAGCGTGCGAAAATACTTGAGATGAAGGCACGTAACCTGAACACATAAGGTGTCCGCACAGGTAAGTGCCGAAAGCAGAACGCTCTCGCTGAATTGGCAAAAAAGCCCCGACAAAGGGAAGAATATTGCCGGGGCTTCGCTGAATAGGCCAGCTCAACGGCGCAGCTTGCAAGCGACGCTGCACCGCCTCACTGAGATACGGAGATCTTGAGAAACCGGTTCAATCAGATTTTATTTCAGCGGGATCGCTTCCAGCTTATGGTAGTTTGAGTTCAACGCAGCCCTTCGGTCGCGCAATTCTGAAAGCACCCCTAGCGATCTTTAACGGCAATCAAACCCGGCACTGACGAACCAGCCGGACCGATCTCGGAAATCGCAGCCGAGCAACTCTTCTCAATGATTATTCTGCACGGATTAGGGTCACGCGGCAGGACGCAATGTTTGACGGTCGCCCATGCCTCATAAACTTTCGCCGCCTGAGAAGTAAACTTATCAAGGTCGGGGCCAGCGAATGATGCTTTTAGATTCTTAGCTTTATCCGTGAGCTTCGCTCCGTCGCAGACCTCAATCGCGCCAAGCGCTTGGCCATATCTTGCACCTGCTTCTTGAGCGCTGACCCTTGTTTCAGCAATGGCCACGTCGCTTCCGAACAAAGCAGAAATAAGACAATACCCAACTGTCAGAACGACTGTGTGTCGATTGGCGATCATCGCATCCTCGCAACGCAGGGTTATCGGTCAGTTACGATGGAGTGGGCCAAGCGGATCACAGGCCGCGGCAGATAGATCTCAAGTTTCGCCGATTTCTTGCCGCGTTAGACACGCCGATTGGTGATCAAAATCCGATGAACCTTTGAACCATCCGAGCTAAAAAACCGGAAAAAAGCATTGGCCCTTCAGACGCGATGAGACAAATGCATTCTTGACCATCCGCCGCGGCGACAGGACCATGCTCATCACCCTGGTTGGCACTTGCGACGTCGCCGATACCGTATGAGCCCGTGGCATCACTGAACGAGCCTTGCAGTACAAGCGTTAGCTCCGAGCCAGTATGGCCGTGATCCGGAAGCGTGAGCCCCGGAGAAACTTTGATCAGACGCAAGAACCCTTTTGATCGCTCGGACGATGGCAGCCGATGTTGCCAAATTCCAGGGGCGACCCATTTCCACGGAACATGACTTAGGGACGGACCGATATACTTCCGCAACGGCAGCGGCACATCACCTGACAGCGATTTGCTCACGTTGCGCGGCTCTGTTTTTGGAGGAACGCCCACAAAGCTTCGCGTCAGGGGAGAGGGATCCATATTTTCAAGCAGCGATGCGCCGATCACTTCCATAATTGCGAGTTCTTTACGGCAACGCTCACACAGCGAGATATGACCTGCCATAACGGCAGCTAACGCCTCGGGCATGCTTCCCGCCGAGCAGCTCAAAAGATCTTCGTCTGCCGGGTGATGCACGATACTCATTGATCGACTGTCCCCACGACGGCACGAAGCTTTATATAAGCCAACCGAATACGAGATTTGACGGTGCCGACTGGCAGACCGAGCTGCTCCGCGATCTGACTGTGAGACTGGCCGTTGATGAACGACAACGTAACGACCTGTAACTGGTCCGCTGGCAGAGAATTTAGCGCGAGGCGCATTTTTAACCGCCGCTCTTCATCTGATAAGACCTCGTCCGGTTGCACATCCGTGCTCGGTTGCTGATCGTAGCCGTCGGGAAGCTCGACCCACGTCTCTTCTCTACGAAGCTTGTCGATCCTTAGATTACGAGCGATAGCAAAAATCCACGTCGTGACGCTCCCCTTCTCATCTGAATAGAGCGTCGCTTTGCGCCAAACCGCGAAAAGGGTTTCTTGCGCCAGCTCCTCGGCGGTATTTGCATCCGCGCCGTAACGCATCATCAAGGATTTAACGCGAGGCGCATACTTTTCGAACAACTGCTTGAATGCACGGGGATCCCTTCGGCCTGCGATCTGCCGAAGTTTATCCGAGTCCGACATCTTTCCTCTTGAATGCTCGGTCACGAACAAAATTCCTGGCAGAGTCTATAACGCTGTTCCGACAGCACTACAATCTTGAGCAATGATCGGGAGCACATCGAGGTATCGTACTTCATAGCGGATCGAAAATATTTTCAAATTTTTTTATTCGATGAGATCGATCGCAGGTGCCGATCGCTCAGCGGTCAATCATGATGTAGCGAGCATCAAGGTTCCAAGTGCAAGAAACAGGGCCGGAAGCATCACGATAGGGCCAAGAGAGCGGACGGCTTTCGGCGGTGTCGCAGGGGTTCGCTCCGAGGCCGCAGGCAATGATGTTCCGGCCATGTCGCGGCATTTCATTTCCAGTGCGGGTGTCAAGCGCGGTATTTATCGTGAATATTGGTGGGGAACCATAAGCCTGTGACCCAGTTCCAGATCACGCTCCTGTAGGGGCCTCAAGGGGGCTTCATGGTGTTTGCTGACATATTACGCGGTCTTCAAGTCCTGGTCGTCGAGGACGAGCCCCTTATTTCACTGGATATAAAAGACATTTTAGAGAATTCGGGCGTCTCCGTCATCGGGCCCGCAGCGCGCGTTTCTGAAGCGCTTGCGTTGCTTGCGCAGAATTGTCCCGACGCCGCCGTTCTCGACGTCCGGCTTCAGGCCGACACAACGACGTTTCCCGTGGCGAATTGGCTTCGTCAGCAAGATATTCCGTTTTTGTTGCAGACCAGTGATCCAGATCTGATCGGCCCGACGTACGCGGGGGTGCCAGTGCTCCGCAAGCCCTTTCAAGCCGAACAGCTCTTAGCCAAAATTGTGGACCTCTTGGCGAAGACCTAGGATTGGGCGTATGACGCGCGCTCCCCGTCTTCAGCCGCGCGGCACCCATGATAACCTCAGATCCCAAGCCAGCCATCGTCGAACCGGCTCCTAGTGTTCAGCCCAATGTTGAGGGTAGCGTCGCAAAAATCGCGGCCCGTGAACGTCAGCAGGAAATCCTCGCCGAACTTGGCGTGTTGGCTTTGCGGGGGACGCCCCTCAGCGAGTTGCTGAACGAGACGACGCGTCTTGCTGCTGAGGGCCTTGAAGCCGACTTCTGCAAAATCCTCGAATACATTCCCTCCGAAAATAAGATGCTGATGAGGGCTGGCATTGGTTGGCCGGCCGGAACGGTAGGGCATGCGACTTTGGGTGCCGACCTCGAATCTCCCTCAGGATATGCCTTAAGGACGGGCAAACCCGTCATCTCAAATCAGCTGGAGAACGAGGAGCGATTCAGAACGCCAGAATTGCTGGCGGCCAATAATATCCGTCGCGCAATCAACGTCATCCTCCAAGGCGACGGCAAACCGTATGGCGTTTTGGAAGTCGACAGCACCGCCCAAGGGGATTTCTCCGAGAAGGACATCGCCTTTCTTCAAGGGTCAGCAAACATCATAGGCATGGCAATCGAGCGGCAGCGTCGCGAGATCAATTTACAATCTGCCCTCGAATATCAGCAGGTGCTGGTCAAGGAAATCAATCATCGCGTGAAGAACAGCCTGCAGCTCGTGTCGAGCATGCTCAATCTAAGGGCTAGCTCCCAGGACGATCCGGCGGTCTCGCAAATCCTTATCGAAACCTCGGCGCGGGTCGGCGCGATTTCCCGGGCGCATGATCGCTTATACCGCAGTTCCGACGTCAAACGATTGGAGCTTGCGGCCTATCTTTCAGAAGTCTGTCGAGATTTGGAGGAAGCGATTCCCAATTGCCTCATAACTTTCGAGGCGACTGCGCCTGTTTACATGACCACGGATCGAACCATTCAGCTGGCGATCTTATTGACGGAGATTGTCACGAACGCCGCCAAGCACGCCTATCCGCAACGCGCGGGGCAAGTCTGGGTTAAGCTCGCACCTAAAGAAATGAACGCAGCATCGCTGTCCATCCACGACGAGGGAGACGGGTTACCTGAGGGTTTTGGTACCGGTCCTGTTCGCGGCCTTGGCATGCGCCTCGTGAAGACGCTGGCCGAGCAGATGGACGCGGAGTTTAAAGTGGTGCGCCTTCCGCAAGGTACGGAATTTGTGATCGCTCTGTCCCTCGATCCCGGACCGGTTGCGTGATCTATTCATCCACGCAATGCCATTCCCTTTCTGGAATGCTTGCGTGAGCATCATCCCGCGGTAAGACGCACAGCATTAGAAATCATACCAAAAATGCGCTTGGATTAAACTTTGCGAGCCAAAAGTGATCCTGCATGCCCCTCTCGTCGTATACCTGTAAAATAAAAGGACGTGATCATGCTGGCACTTTTTATTTCTGCCTGTCTTACCCGCGATGCTTCTGTCTGCCGGGATTTTAGAATATCAATGGAGAGCGACGTCAGCTCGATCGGTTGCATGGTTCAAGCACCCCTTCGATTCGGCAATTGGACGCATGAGCATCCCGGTTGGAAAATTTCTCGATGGCGATGCGGAGCGGCCAGCGAAAACAAAATATGAACTGATCGCTTCACCGATGCGGAGGTCTGAAGAACTGAAAAAATCGTGCCGATTCGCATGGATGACCGGCATTTGGAGATCGTCGACGAGCTTCGACGCATCGAGAAGGACAAAATGTCTGTTTCATCCCCTGGAGGCTGTGTGAAAACGTCGGCGCGGAAAATTTCAGTAGAAGATTTTTTCATCGTGATTGGTGGCGGACAACAATCGCTCACCAAAAGCATCGATTTAAGCTCGCGACGACGGCAGAGCGGTGTCTATTTCGCTAGCGGGGAAGCGGCGCGGAGAATGGTTTTCTAAGCGTTTATTGAGCGAGGGCGTTTTCACACAGCCTCTCTGCTTTTCGGGCATTAGTCTCGCCGCATTTTACCCTGAAACTAGGCGAGCCCAATCCCGCATCAAAATGCGCCGTTCATATAGAAAACGTGTCCGCAAATACGCGGCTCGAACTTTATTCCCGTCGGAGTGAGCGAGCGCCGCCTCAGATACCCCATCGCGGACACCGTGCTCAGCCGCCCAATCTTTGAACTCGGAGCGAAACCCATGAGGCGTACCCGCGACTCGACGATCGCGCATCAGCTTGGACAGCGTGTTGTCCGAGAGTTGCTGCCCTGACGGACCGGAAAAGACCAAAGTATTTGCGCTCAAAGTTCGCGCACGCTCAAGAATTTCCACCACCCGATCTGATAGAGGTACGACATGCAGTTCACCGCCCTTCATGCGCCGTCCCGTTTCAGCATTGCATCCAGGAATTGTCCAGGTTTGCTCAAAAAAGTCTATTTCTTCCCAACGCGCGCCTCGCGCCTCTCCCGAACGCGCCACCGTCAGTATGAGAAATTCGAATAACAATCTTGTCGGTTCGGAAGCCGCGCATTCTCGGATCGATCGAACAAACGTGGGCACTTCACGCCACGGAAGTGCTTTATGATGGCGGATGTTTCCGCGCGAGTTTCCCAGTTCTTGAGCGACACCCACACAAGGATTGGCTTTCTCACGAGTGCCGCGCAGGATAGCGCTGTCGAATGTCGCCTTCACTCGCTGAAGGACTCGCGTAGCTGTCTCGCGCTTCTCAAACCAAATGGGCTTGAGGATATCGATTACTTCACTGCCGGATATGTCGGCAACCGGTCGATTTCCAATCATCGGAAGGACATAATCTCTCATGGTGTTCCGCCATTGCTGAACATGCTTACCATTTGAGAGATGCTGCTTTCGGATCTCAAAAAAGTCATCGAAAGCCATGGCGAATGTCACGCCTTTGAATTTGGCTGCTCGGCGCTGCTCCATCCGGGCATCAAGGCCGTCTTTGGCAGACTGCCGCATGGGAAGGGCTTTCTTCCTAGCGTCATCTAAATTGACACTCGGCCAAACACCGAGACCCCTTTCGACACGTCGTCCGCTGATCGTCAGGCGCAATACCCAGCGCTTTGTCAGCGCAGGCGTCACAACCAATCTGAGGCCAGCGCCATCTTCGTAGAGCCCCGGCTCTTTCAGTTTTGCGACCTTGAGGGCGGTCAATCGGTTCGCGGCTCGGACGCGCGATTTCACTAGACCATCGCGCGCCATCGATCCTCCGATCGCTCACCCTATCAATCACCCTAAAAGAGGATCATTGGCTGTCATTTCGTGACAGGATTGGGCGGCGAATAGAAGTCTAAACTTGCTCCAAAAATCTTGCAACTATCAGATGTCGCTGCAAAAACTGTCTACAGCTGTCACTTGCAGACATTGTCTGGCAGGGTGCGATCGGGAACAAGGAATACCGTTTTGGCGGAGAGAGTGGGATTCGAACCCACGAGACCCTTGCGAGCCTACACGCGTTCCAGGCGTGCGCCTTCAACCACTCGGCCATCTCTCCGTCCGGGTCGCGAAGCGGCGCACTATACGCATCCGCGCCTCAAGCGCAACGGCGCCCGGAATTGATCCTCGGAGAACTTGACCGCCGCGCGTCCGGGCCGCAAAAAGACTGCTGGCTCAGGGGCACAACCCATCCATGACCAGTTCAACATTCCTCAAGGTCTTCGCCGGTGTCGCCGCCCTCTCGGCAACGGCCTATTTTTGGCTCTGGTACTCGACAGGTGAGCCAGCCAACCCCTGGTTGATACGCGTCGCCGCGGCCTCGCTGCTGATCGCGCTGGTCGCCGCCGTCGTAAACCGCGAAACCCGGCCCCGGCTCATGCTGCGGTTTCTCGCCGCGCTCTTCGCCCTGTTCACGCTGATCTCCTTCGCGGCCGACGTTTCGAGGCCCCGTATCGACGGCGACGGCGCCATCTCTCTGCTGCAGCATCTCCAGAACTTGGCACCCGCGTTTGTCACGGCGCTGGAACGGACCGTGTCGCGAGCGACCGATCCTTTCGTCTGGGACCCGGTGTTGAAATCGATTCTGTCACTCCCGGCGACGATGATTTTCCTGGTACTGGCCATCGCCTGCGGGTTCCTGGGGCGCCCGCGGCGGCGCATCCGGATTTTCGCCAACGACTATTGAGGCCCGTGGTCGGCGCGACGTCTGTACGCCGAGGGATTGCCGGCAACCTGAAACGAACGGGCTTTCGCCGTCGTATATTGGGGCACGATCCCCAAAGAATAAAAAGGAGCTAATCCATGTTCGCACGCAAACACGTTGCGATGCCGACGGCGGAGTCGGCACCGAAGGGCCGCCCAACGCCCATCCTCCCGGCGACTGCCGAACACTATATATTTTCGCGCCCCCTCAATGCCCCCTATCCTGCGGGCCTGGAAGTCGCAGTATTCGGCCTCGGCTGCTTCTGGGGCGCCGAGCGGCTGTTTTGGCAACTGGGCGACGGCATCTGGATCACCGCGGTCGGCTACGCCGGCGGCTATACGCCAAACGCGACCTACGACGAAGTCTGCACCGGACGGACCGGGCATACCGAGGTTGTGGTCGTCGTGTATGATCCGAAGGTCATCTCCTATGACACGCTCTTGAAGACGTTCTGGGAGGCGCATGATCCGACACAAGGCTTCCGCCAGGGCAACGATGTCGGCACGCAGTACCGCTCCGCGATCTACACGACGACGCCGGAGCAGTTCGCTGCCGCTGAGGCTTCGAAGAAGGACTATGAGGCGGCCATCGCGAGCAACGGCTATGGTGCGATCACGACGGAGATCAAACCGGCACCTCCGGTCTACTTGGCTGAGGAGTATCATCAGCAGTACCTGGCCAAGGTTCCCCACGGCTACTGCGGCCTGAAGGGAACCGGCGTCACCTGCGCGAAGCCAGCGTCGGAGCCAGTGAAGAGCTAGCCCGATACTGAAAGCCTAAGTTGCATGGCCGTCGCTCACCTTTCGAAAAGGAGAGCGACGGCCGAATTCATTTCTGATCGGCTTTCGCAGCTTTGTGCAAATGCGGGCTCAAGGCCGGGCTTTTGGACAGCGCGGCGGGCGCGCCCTTGCCGCCCGGCACGGTCGAAGCTTTGTAGAGAGCTGCGTTCACTGCGGCGGCTTTTGCCAATACCTTTTTCACTTCCGTCCGCGTCATCAGAGCTGCGCGTGGGATCGCGATCGGATTGGGACCCGCCGCCAGAACGGCTCGGCACTCTTTGGGAAGTTCCGAAAGCATGATCGGCGGACGCGGAGGTTTCGGCGCCCCCGCAACGCGCGGCCGGGGCGGCCCCTTCGCCGGGATCACTTTCGAAAGCCACCGATCGACTTCCTTCCCGCAACCATCGTCGCCGGTCGGTGGCGTTTGCGGCTTGCAGCCGCCGAAACCCGGCGGGCATTTGATGCGCACATGGAAGTGGTAGTAGTGCCCGTACCAGGGCCTCACCTTCCCAAGCCACTTGCGGTCCTTTCCGGCCGCCAGGCAAAGCGCCTTCTTGATCGCAGGATGAACGAAAATCCGCTCGACTTCGGGATAGGACGCTGCCCGTTTGATAAGAGCCACCTGCTTCGAGGTGAACACCTTGGGATCGACCGCGACACCTGTGCTGTCGAGCATCGATGTCGCTTGCAGGTTCTCGCGCTCTTTCCGGCTCAAGCGACGGTCGGGCATGGGCGTCAGCCAAATATCGGCATCGAGCCCGACTTGGTGGCTTGCGTGCCCACTAACCATCGGGCCGCCGCGAGGTTGAGCGATATCGCCCACGAGAAGCCCCGGCCAGCCATCGAGCTTTTGCGCATCCTTGGCAAACCTCTCGACCAGCGCGATCAGCTTCGGATTGCCCCAGTTCCGGTTGCGCGACAGACGCATCTCCTGCCAGGCCGGACCGTCGATCGGCAGCGGCACCGCGCCCGCCAGACAACCGCGCGAATAGCTACCGATCGACCGCGCTTCCATTGATGCCGGTTTCTTGGCTTCGCCAAACAGATTTTTCGCACCGATGAACTTCGGCCAGACCGGTTTCTTGGGCGGCGCCGTCCCTGGTATGGGCTCGACCTTGATCTCGACCTTGCGGGCGTTTGAGGTCGATGTGCCGGCATCGACCGGAGCGTCCGTCGACGCCGGCTGCTTGGAAACGGATCCCGTCATTGTGTCCGCTGGCGGCTCAGCGGCCGCATCATCCGACGGCGGTGTCGGACCCTCGGGATCTTCAACTGCAGCCGCCCCGCCCGTTTCCGAACGGCTCAACGCATGCGGCTGCGGTACGAAATCCGGCAGCGTCCCACTTTTCCCAGACGCCGGATGCGCGGGGTCGGGAGCGGTCGGAATATCGCTCGTATCGTCGCTAGATTGCGGCTCCGCCAGCGATGGCCGGACGAAATCCAGCAAAGACGACGGTGCGCCGGGCGCCTGAAACAGCGAAAAACCAATCATCGCTAATTGGCAGGCGACACTGAGCGCCAGGACTTTCGCGGCTCTCATGCTTCGTCCCCGTTTAGCCTCAGAAAACTTATCCTAGCTCAATCTCGGGCGAAATTCAGACCCGATGTGCAATTCCAGGCTGCAGTGTTGCCAACCGTCACATCCAAGGAACGGCGATTTCAATGTCACCCACGGCAAAGCCACGCTATCAGGCGGTCCTTATCGCAGTGTGACCTATGACCCCCGTTCAAAATCGCGCCAGCCCCCCGGGTGCCCCAACCTTCAGCATCGACCGCGGCCCCGCCACGGCAGCAACCCGGCTGATCTTGGCCCACGGCGCGGGCGCGGGAGTTACGTCTCCATTCCTCGAAGCGATGTCCGACCTCATCGTCGAGAGGGGGATGGCACTCACCCTTTTCGAATTCAGCTACATGGCCGGCCGTCGCCACGGCGGCCCCAAACGCCCGCCTCCGCGCGCGGAAACCCTCGTCGATGAATATCGCGATACCGTCGCCGCTTTGCGGAAAAAGCACCCCGGACAAACCCTGGTGATCGGCGGCAAATCGCTCGGCGGACGCGTCGCGAGTCTCATTGCTGACGACCTCTACGAGCGGCACGAAATCGCCGGCCTCGTCTGCCTCGGCTACCCGTTTCACCCTCCCGGCAGGCCCGAACAACTGCGCACGGAACACCTGAAAGCACTCCATTGCCCCGCGCTGATCGTCCAAGGCGAGCGTGACCCCTTCGGAAGCCGCGCCGAGATCGAACAAATCGCGCTTTCACATCAAATTGCTTTTGTCTGGATGAGCGACGGCGACCATGATTTCGGGCCTCGCGGCCGTTCTGGCTTCACGCGCAAAGGCAATCTTGCAGCTGCCGCCGACGCCGTTGCGGCATTTGTCGCGAGGGTTTCCGGGGCGCGTTGACGCTGCCCGTCAGGGCACCTACGGTGCGCGCCTTCACCGCAATGAAGCCTTGTAGCTTCGACCTCACACGACCACAGCAGCACCCTGATGTCCGCACTCGTCTTCACGCCCGAGCAGTCCGCCGCCAGCATCGATTCCAAGGCTTGGCCCTTTGAAGAAGCGCGCCGGTTGATCAAACGTCTTGAGAAGCTTCCCGACGGCGCGACGAAGACGGTCCTTTTTGAAACGGGCTACGGTCCGTCGGGCCTGCCGCACATCGGCACGTTCGGAGAAGTCGCGCGCACGACGATGGTGCGCCACGCATTCGAGACCTTGACGGAGGGTAAGCGCAAGACTCGCCTGCTCTGCTTTTCCGATGACATGGACGGCATGCGGAAGATTCCGGAGAACGTCCCCGACCGCAAGGCGCTCGAACCCTATCTGCAGATGCCGCTCACCTCGGTGCCCAATCCCTTTGGCGGCGATTACCCGAGCTTCGGCGATCACAACAACGCCATGCTGCGCCGCTTCCTCGATACCTTCGACTTCGAGTACGAATTCGCGAGCGCCACCGAGTACTACAAGGCCGGACGCTTCGACGACATGCTTCTCCGTGCCGTCGAACGCTACGACGCCATCATGAAGGTTATGCTGCCGACACTCGGGCCGGAACGGCAAGCGACCTACAGCCCCTTCCTGCCGATCTCTCCTACAAGCGGCCGCATCCTCTACGTGCCGATGAAGGAAGTCGACCCGAAGGCCGGCACGATCACGTTCGCTGACGAAAATGGCAAGGACGTCACGCTCCCCGTCACCGGCGGCCGCGTGAAGCTGCAGTGGAAGCCCGATTTTGGCATGCGTTGGGTCGCGCTCGGCGTCGATTTCGAGATGTTCGGCAAGGATCACCAGACGAACGCCCCGATCTACGACAAGATTTGCGAAATACTCGGCGGCGTCGCTCCCCAGCACTATGTCTACGAACTCTTCCTCGACGACAAGGGCGAGAAGATTTCGAAGTCTCGCGGCAACGGCCTGACCATCGACGAGTGGCTGACCTACGCGTCGCCCGAGAGCCTCGCGCTCTTCATGTTCCAGAAGCCGAGAAGCGCCAAGCGGCTTTATTTCGACGTCATCCCGCGCGCGGTCGACGAATACCTGCAGTTCTTGACGTCGTTCCCGAAGCAGGATGCCAAGCAGAAAATCGAAAACCCGGTCTGGCACATCCATGCGGGCGATCCGCCGAAGCCGGAGATCGCGGTGACATTCGGGTTGCTGCTCAACTTGGTTTCCGTTTCGCACGCCCACACCAAGGACGTGCTGTGGGGATTCTTGCGCCGCTACGCGCCGGGTGCCACCCCCGAGAACAATCCGATCCTCGACAAACTCGCGGGCAATGCGATCCGCTACTACGAAGACTTCGTCAAGCCGACGAAGAGGTTCCGCGCTCCTGACGACGTCGAGATCGAAGCGCTGAAAAGCCTCGACCACGCGCTCGCGGCGCTGCCGCCGGACAGCGACGGCGACAAGATCCAGAACGCGCTGCTCGATGTCGGTCGCGCCATTCCGCGCTACCAGGATCCGACTAAGGTCAGTCCGAGCGGCGGGCCGGGCGTCAAGCTCGATTGGTTCCAGGCCGTCTACGAAATTCTTCTTGGCCAGCAGCGCGGGCCCCGGCTCGGCACGTTCGTCGCGCTATATGGTATTCCGGAGACGCGAACGCTCATCGCGAAAGCTCTCGCCGGCGAGCTAGCCGCAGCATAGCCGGAAGCCGAAACGCCGGCGTCGTGGCTATGCGAGGTGCCGCACCGTTTCCGGCTCATCGACGGCTTTCGTCGCCGCCCGCGCTCCCTGCTTCTGACCGAGAAGATCGATGCGCCAGATCTGGTCGATCAATCCGACAAGACGCAGCTCCCGCGCCTCGACCTGCGGCTTCCGCCACTCGCGTTCATCGAGGACGTCGCGGGTGATGGCAAGCGGCGGAGCCTTGCTCGACGCCTGCGCGTAGATTTCCTTTTTGTTTTCCCACGAAGCGTTGCGCGCGCGGTCGTTCTCCTGCTGCGTGATCAGAACGAGATTGCCGAGGCTCTCGACAAGCTGCGCGCGCTCTTCTGCGCTCGCGAACACCTGTCGCCACGGGCTCGAGGCCGCTGGCCGCTGCGGCAGAACATGCTCGATCGTATAGAGATCGGGATCGACGACATCCATCGTGCCTGACATCTTGTCGCCCAGACGCAACAAAAGCAGCTTGCACACCTTCGGATTGCGCTTGTGAAAATCCTTGAGGTGGAACGCGATGCCGCGAACTTCGTCGCGCGACAGTTGCAACACCGGGTGTGATGCATCGATAGGCACACCCGTACGCATCACTTTGATGAGTTCCGCAAACCGTCGGACGCGCTTTCCCGAGCCGGCACACAAAAGCCGGGTCAACATGGCAAGCCGCTCGATCTCGCCCAGAAGAAAGGCCGCGCGCGCTGGATCCCGCTTCCAGTCCTTCAGCGCGACGATAGCCGCAGGCGCCCAATCGGCCTCCGGAAGACGGTTCAAATACGAGAGCGTCCGCTGCATCTCCAGCGGCAATACGCCTTCGCCATTGCTGCGGACCAGCACATACGATTTGGCAAGAGGCAGGAACACGTCCTTGAAGAACGCTTCGGAGCCGCCGCTATCGCGGATAACCTGGCGCACGCCGGAAACGATCTGCAAGCGTCCATGGCCGAAGATCGTGCGCACATGTCCGAAGAAGGCTTCGAACCCTTCGCCCAAAGCCAGGCTCATTTCATCCCACATGGCGACCGCCCACTTAGCGTCTCCCGTGGACATGCGCGCCAGGATATCCGACTTCAAAATGTCGTTGCGCTGCAGCTTCTTTCCGCGCTCGTTCAAGACGACGAACATCTGGTGCGACCGGTCGATATCGCTACCGACAATCGCCACCACATAGCAGCTATCTGCGATGAAATCCGCCAGCGTCCGCCGCGAGGTGTTCGTCATCTCCGACAGCACCGCCTTGAAGCGATCGCGAACGTCGAGCAGCGTCGCCTCCGGCAGCGATGGCGCCGAGATGTAGGCCGGCAGCACCGAACTGCCCGGAAGCAGAATGTTATCTTCGAATACCACACGCTCGCGGGTCGAAAGGTGCAACCTGAAACGCTCGGTCCTGAAGAAGCGCGTCCCCAACTGGGCAACGAGCATGCCTTGCACCCGTTTGCCGATAGGTATGCGTTGATCGGTTTCGAGATCGCGGAGTATCGCAAGGAGCGTCATCAGGGTAACGATGCGCTGCTGCCCGTCGATCACGCCGAATTCGCGGGGCGTCATTTTGGGAGAGAGCTTGACGGTTTCGGCGCCGTGACCGTCCATCAGCACGACGGCGCCGAGAAAGTAGCTCCGGTCGGCTTCCTCATCGGACGCGATCCCGGCGGCCTCCAAAAGATCGTCGAGAAGTTGCTCGGCCTGCTCGCGGCCCCACGAATAGGGCCTCTGAAAGAGCGGAATGTTCAGCAGATAGGGGCCAGAGAACAATTCCGAAATTGTGAGTGACGCCGTCGGATACACGTAAAGCAAAACCTCTTACCTGCCATGCGCGGAAAGGTAACGCCCGCCCGCGACCCGGAATGAAACTCCCAACACACGAAACGGGTTGCGCGAGTGGCCAACCGTGATAGCAACGGCCATTCTCTACGCCGCTCCCCGCCTGCGGCTGCAGCCTAATGATACCTCTTCGCGGGCGCCATCAAAGCTCAATCTCTGTGATGCAAAATATCATCTACAAAATCACGACCGTCACGGAATGGTCCGAAGCAACCAAAACCGGATATTTTACAGGATCGTCCGACGACCGTCGCGATGGATTCATCCATTTTTCAACCCAACGCCAGTTGCCAGCCACATTAGAAAAACATTTCAAAGGCAAAGGCGATCTTGTTCTCATCGCATTTGAGGCTTCGAAGCTAGGGCCCAAACTTAAATGGGAACAATCTCGCGGCGGCGACCTTTTCCCGCATCTCTACGCCAATATATCAGCTTCAGAAGCATTATGGCAGCGTCGCTTGATCAACAATGAGCACGGCGTTCCGCAACTCGACGAGGAATGGTTCGCGTGCTGAAAAACGTCTACCGCTTGGCGCGTCCGGCTCTTTTTGCTCTCGGCCCCGAAGAAGCACACGAAGCGACCCTGATGGCATTGCAATGTGGACTTTACCCGCGTTCCATCACGGCCGATGACCGGATAATGTCACAATCTGTATTCGGGCTTGAGTTCCCCAATCCCATCGGCGTCGCGGCCGGCTACGACAAAGATGCGCGCGTTCCCGACGCCCTGCTCGCGATGGGCTGCGGCTTCGCCGAGATCGGGACAATTACGCCGCAGCCGCAAAGCGGAAACCCGCGACCGCGCGTCTTCAGGCTCGTCGACGATCAAGCGCTCATCAACCGGCTTGGATTCAACAACGGCGGTCACGCGGCGGCACTCAAGCGCCTCGAAGCCCGCCAAAATCGTGGCGGTATTGTCGGCGTTAACATCGGAGCCAACAAGGACAGCCTCGACAGGGGTGACGATTACGTTTTGGGAATAGTGAGGTTTAATTCCGTCGCGAGCTACTTCACTGTCAACATCTCGTCTCCGAACACGCCGGGCCTTCGCGATCTGCAGGCACCCGAGGCCCTGGACGAACTATTGACGCGGATCATGGCCGCGCGGACACGTCTGGTCAAAGATGGTGCGCTTCGCCGGCCTATCATCGTCAAGATCGCGCCCGACATCGCCGAAGAAGATGTCGCACCGATCGTCGAGAAGCTCGTCGCCCACGGCGTCGATGGCATCGCCGTGTCGAACACGACGCTTGCACGCAACAGCATCAAATCACCGGAGGCAGGCGAAGCGGGCGGCCTCTCGGGCCGGCCGCTGTTTCAACGCTCGACCGCGATGCTCGCGCGCGTCTTCAAGGAAACCGGCGGCCAAATTCCCCTCATCGGCATCGGCGGTATCGACAGCGGCAAGCACGCGCTGGAAAAAATCGAAGCCGGCGCCACATTGTTGCAGCTTTACACGGGCCTCGTGTACGAAGGTCCCGGCCTCATCGGCGAGATCAAATCGTTCCTCGCCGAGACACTTCGCAGCAACGGACAAACCAGCCTCGCCGCCATTCGCGGTCGCCACGCCGACTATTGGGCCAAACAACCACTTTAGGGATATAACGGCAGCGGGTACGGCTACCGTCGAACGCTCAATCGAAACGAAGTCTGACACGTGCCGCGTAAAGTCACTGACAAGCCTCCGCAAAAATCGCGAACCTCTGCGCGACAGACGAAGCGCAAGCCGCGCAGCGCCGCGTTGGTCACGTCGACTGCGAAGAAGAAGTCCCATCCCGCGCGGACCGTTCCGGCAACGGCCGGACTGCCTCCCGAAATGGCTGCGTGGTTCGCCCGCCGTGGCTGGACCCCGAGGCCGCATCAGCTTGCGCTGCTCGAAGCCGCGCGTCAGCGGCGTTCGACGCTCCTCATCGCGCCGACCGGTGCCGGTAAGACGCTCGCCGGCTTTCTGCCGAGCCTGATCTCGATCCACAACGGACAGCGCAAAAAGATCGGCGCCGGTCTCTTCACGCTTTATGTCTCGCCACTGAAAGCCCTCGCCGCCGACGTCGAGCGCAACCTTACCCATCCGATCGATGAGATGGGCCTCAAGGTCCGCACCGAAACCCGCACGGGCGACACTTCGCTCGCCAGGCGCCAGCGTCAGCGCCTGAAACCGCCCCACATCATGCTGACGACGCCCGAGCAGGTCGCGCTGCTCTTGAGCCATCCCGACGCGTCTTATCTCTTCGCCGATCTCGATACGATCATCCTGGATGAGCTTCACGCGCTTGCAGCTTCCAAGCGAGGCGATCTCCTGGCGCTTGATCTCGCGCGCCTGCGCAAGCTCGCCCCCGACGTCATGACGATCGGACTGTCAGCGACCGTCGCACGACCAAGCGAGCTTCGCGGCTATCTCGTCTCCCAGACCGAACCCGAAACGGCGACGCAGCTTGCCGACGTCGTCACGGTCAAAGGCGGTGCCAAACCCGTCATCGAAATTCTCGAAGCCGAAAACGAGATCCCCTGGACGGGTCATACCGCGCGTTACGCGATGCGCGAAGTGTACGACGCCATTCGCGCCCACAAGCTGTCGCTGGTTTTCGTGAATACGCGAATGCAGGCCGAGTTCGCCTTCCAGGAACTCTGGCGCATCAACGACGACAGTTTGCCCATCGGCTTGCATCACGGTTCGCTCGATGCCCACCAGCGCAAGAAAGTCGAAGCAGCGATGGCGGACGGACGTCTGCGCGCCGTCGTCGCCACGTCCACACTCGACCTCGGTATCGACTGGGGCGACGTCGATCTCGTCATTCATCTTGGCGCACCCAAAGGCGCAAGCCGCCTGTTGCAACGCATCGGCCGCGCCAACCATCGCCTCGACGAACCATCGCAAGCGATCCTAGTCCCCGGCAATCGGTTCGAGGTGCTCGAATGCCGTGCCGCCCAGCAGGCAGCAGAAGCCGGAGACCAGGACGCCCAGCTGTCGCGAAGCGGCGCCCTCGATGTCCTGGCGCAGCACGTTCTCGGCATGGCCTGCGAAGCACCCTTCGATCCGGATGCGCTGTTCGACGAAGTGCGCTCGGCACTTCCCTATGCCGGACTGACGCGCACCCAATTCGATCGCACCGTCGATTTCGTTTCGACCGGCGGCTATGCGCTGAGATCCTATGAGCGTTTCGCCAAGCTGAGGCCAACGGGCGACGGCAAGCTCCGGATCGCCAATCCGGGCGTCGCGCAGCAATACCGATTGAACGTCGGCACCATCGTCGATGCCCCGCATTTGAAAGTGCGCCTCGTCGCGTCGCGCGGCGCCAAGCGCGCGTCCAGCATCGGCGGCCGCGTGCTGGGCGAGGTCGAAGAATATTTCGCCGAGCAATTGACGCCTGGCGACACGTTCGTGTTCGCCGGACAGGTCCTGCGCTTCGAAGGCATCCGCGACACCGAAGTTTTCGTCACCCGCGCCGCCACCGAAGACCCGATGGTACCGAGCTACGACGGCGGCAAGTTCCCGCTATCGACGCACCTCGCCGGACGCGTCCGCGCCATGCTCGCGGACCCAAGCGTATGGTCCGGACTTCCAAACCCTGTCGCCAACTGGCTTGAGTTGCAGCAAGAACTCTCCGTCATTCCGGGGCCCGACGAAGTGCTCGTCGAAACATTCCCGCGCGGCAACCGCCACTTCCTCGTCGCCTATCCGTTCGAAGGGCGGCTCGCGCACCAAACCCTCGGAATGCTGCTGACGCGGCGGCTCGACCGCATCGGCGCGCAGCCCGTCGGCTTCGTCGCCAACGACTACGCCCTTGCCGTCTGGGGCCACGGCGACATCTCTGGGCTCATCACGAATGGAAGGCTTTCGCTCGCTGAGCTTTTCGACGAAGACATGCTCGGCGACGATCTCGACGCCTGGCTCGCGGAAAGCGCGCTCATGAAGCGGACATTTCGCCTGGCCGCCGTCATCGCGGGCCTGATCGAACGTCGTCATCCCGGCAAGGTCAAATCCGGGCGCCAGGTCACGATCTCGACGGACCTCATCTACGACGTGCTGAGACGGCATGATCCGGGCCACCTGCTGCTCGAAGCCGCCTGGACCGACGCCGCGACAGGTCTCCTCGACATCAAGCGCCTCGGTACGTTTCTCGCTCGCACAAAGGACCGAATCAGGCACCAAATTCTCGATCATGTATCTCCTTTGGCCGTACCGGTGCTGTTGGAGATCGGGATAGAGCTGGTCTACGGTCAGGATCGCGATGCGCTATTGCGCGCGGCCGCTGACGAATTGATACGCGAAGCGACGGGGGACGCCGGGCAATGAACATGCTGAAACCGGAGCGCATCGGCCTTGAGGATTTCGCCGATCAGCCCGTGCTCATCTGCGGCAAGACCTTCCTCGCTCACAAATTCGGCGCGCTCTATTGGCCTGCAGAACGGGCATTGATCGTCTCCGACCTCCACCTCGAAAAGGGCTCGGCGTTTGCTGCGCGCGGCCAGATGCTGCCGCCCTACGATACCCGCGAAACCCTGAGCAAGCTCGCAAAGCTCATCGACCGCTATCAGCCCGAGACGGTCATATCGCTGGGCGACAGCATTCACGATTGCGATGGCGCTGCCCGCATGGACGCTGCTGATATCGAAAGCCTTCACATGCTGCAGGAAGATCGCGACTGGATCTGGATTACGGGCAATCACGATCCAAAAATCGATCGGGCGCTCGCGGGCCATGTCGTGTCTGAAATCGTCGTCGGCAGCATTGCCTTGCGGCATGAGCCGCTACCGGGTGCTGCAACGCACGAGATTGCCGGACACTTCCACCCCGCAGCACGCCTCGTCCTTCACGGCACATCGCTGCGCCGCCCGTGCTTCGTCGGCAATCGCCTTCGCCTCGTGATGCCGGCCTTCGGCGCCTATACGGGTGGACTGAACATTCTCAATGACGCGTTCGAACCGCTGTTCGGAATGGATGGCCTGGACGTCTGGATGCTCGGACACGAAGGCCTTTATCCCGTCGCGCCGCGTTTGCTGAAAGACGACTGAACCTCAAGCCGGCTTGCGGAACGCGAACGCCGCCGCGAGGCCCGACCCCGCCGCCAACAGTACCGTGACGATGCCGTAAAGAAACGGCTGCGAAATTGCGCTCTCGTGAATATAGCGTTCGATGCCCTCGCGATGCAGGATAACGCGACTGTCGTATTCGCCGAGCATCTTTCCTTCCTTGAACAGGTAGACGTGCGCCGTCAGCGGGCCAACGGGTACGTTCGGCGGCAGCGCGATCGTCGCCCGAAAAAGACTGCGCCCGATGAACGCCACGCCGAAGTCCGACCTGATGTAGACGTGCTCCTGCTCTTTCAGCCGGATCAGCGCATCCTTGAAAGACTGAAGCTCGGCAGGATCGGTCGCATATGTCCGGCTCCGCGACGCCGGAACCATCCGCACATGATCGAAACCAATCGCGTGGGCATCGAGCACGTCCCGGCCCGCGACTTCATAGACGGGCCGCGTCGATGCGATGGCATAATAGCTCGGAACCGATGCGAATCGCATGGATCGCGTATTGATCCAAATTCCCCCGACCCGCGATTTCTTGCGCACGACGACCGGCGCCGGCATGCCTTCGACGACGACGATGACGTCGTAGGTCCCGGCTTCCGGACTGGGTTGCACGCTATTTTCGACGGCACCGAAAACGAGAATTTCCGTGCCCGTAAAGCTCGACGTGATCGCGACCTGCCGCGTCGATGCGTCTGCCTCGACGCTCTCTTTCGCGGCCTGCGCCGACGCAAAGCCGGCCATGCCGAACAGTAGGACGATCGCTGTGCAAATCGGGAGGCGCATCATGAGGTCCCCACCACGGCCGCGAGTGAAAATAGATCGCTTGGCGGCACGACGAGTTCGACCGCCATGCGCGCCGCGACAAGCAGGATTACCGCCCCCAACAAAACGCGCAGATGTTCCCCGCGCAGCTTCGCGCCGACGGTCGCACCCAATTGCGCGCCGACGACGCCGCCGACGATCAAGATCAAGGCGAGAACAATATCGACAGTCTTGTTTTCGACGGCATGCAGCACTGTCGCGAGGGCGGCCGCAAAAACGATCTGAAACAGTGACGTGCCGACGACCAGGCCGGTCGGCATTCGAAGCAGATAAATCATCGCCGGAATGAGCACGAAGCCGCCGCCGATACCCATGATCGCCGACATGCAGCCGATGAACATGCCGATGACGACCGGCGGCACGGCACTCATGTAAAGCTTCGATCGCGGAAACCGCATCTTGAACGGCAAACCTTCGATCCAGCCATGCTGGCCGGATTTACGTGGCGCCCCGCCCCCCGTCGCGCGCACCCGGCGCGATGCGTTAATGCCTTCGACCAGGATGATCGTACCGACCGCGCCAAGAAAAACGACGTACATCAGCGACACGGTGAGCTCGAAATATCCCGCAACGCGCAGGAGCTTCACGGCACTGACACCGAGATAGGTTCCCGCGAGGCTGCCACCCAGCATGACGAGCCCCATCTTGATGTCGATATTGCCGCGCCGATAGTGCGTGACGGCCCCCGAAACCGACGACGCGACAACATGAGAGGCGCTGGTCGCCACAGCCACCGCCGACGGAACGCCGAGGAACGTCAAGAGCGGCGTCAACAAAAAGGCGCCGCCAACTCCGAAAAGACCGGAGAGAAAGCCGACGCTTACGCCGAGAGCCACATAGATGATGACGGAAACCGACATCTCGGCGATCGGCAGATAGAGGGTCATCCTTGTATCCTGAGCGGTGGGCGGCGCAGATGAGAGGAGCGTCTACCAGGATTTCCGTCAGGGGACACCAATCGGCACGTCACGGCAAGTCGGGTTCCCGTCTTTAGCGCCACACGGCTTTCCGTTTCATACGACGGCATGGAAGGCGAACCGCGAAGCGAAGGAGATGCCACCTCAGCCGTTGACGCCGTTCTTCGGATTTTTCTTCCACAGTTCGCCCGCCGCGATCGCATCGTTGACGGTGCGATCTGTCGGCAGCGGCCGCCAGGCAGCAATCATCTTTCCAGCTTCTGCGATTTCCTGAGCCGTCAGCTTGCCGCGAAGAATGTCTCTCCGCCGGCTGGCATCGGCGTCGCCTTGACTGGCCGCCAGCGAAATCCACACGAACGCCTGCGTCATATCGCGCTTTACGCCCAGACCATTCTCGTAAAGAACGCCAAGATTGAATTCGCTGTCCGGCAGACCGCGCTTGGCAGCCTCCTCGAACCATTGCGCGGCGGTGATGTAGTCGGGCGACTGATCGACTTGGTCGGCGCTCAACACGGCGAGGTTGTGCATGGCATTGACGTTGCCCTGCCTGGCAGCCCGCTCATACCAGGCAGCGGCCTGCCCGCGATCGGGCTTCAGGCCAAGGCCGCGCTCATAGAGCGTTCCAAGACGATATTGCGCTTGCGCGAAACCCTGATCCGCCGAACGCTGATACCATTTGGCGGCTTCTTTGAAGTCCTGTGGGACGCCTTCACCTCCGGCGAACCGCGACCCGACTTCGAACTCTGCTGAAGAATCGCCATTCGCGGCGGCAAGCCGGAGCGACAGCGGTCCGATGGTCGCGGCAGGCAAATCGAGCCGGCTGGACTTCGACTCCCCAACGATGCTCGCACTTGTCCGGTTCGGTGACACACCTTCCGTTTCGGCTTCGGTCGGAACCATCGACTTCGGAACGGAAGCTGACTCTCCCGGCCGCGCCGCGGCGTTTCCAAGCTCGCCCGACATTGCGGCCATGGCCTGATGCCGCCGCGCCGCTTGCATTTCCGCTTCCGAGATCGGCTCGCCGAGGTCGACCGCAACCCCGGTCATCGGCAGGGCCGTCGTCGGTCGCGATGCGGTATCGTCCGCCGCGGTTTTCCGCTCGCTTGCGTCGGCGCCCGGAGCGAGATCCCCTCGGGGACTGTTGACATCCGGCAAAGGCGCCGCCGGATCCAGATCTCCACGGGACTTAGCTGCGTCCGACGCTCCGTTCGGCGATTGACCGGGAGCAACCTCGTGCACGGCGGCCGGCTCTTTCCGGTTGCCGCTGAAGCCGAAAGTGTACCAAAGCCCGCCCAGCGCAACGAGAACCAAAGCCGCGACGAACATCAGGAGCGGCGACGGCGCCGATGGTCCGGTCGCGTTTTTCGCCGGGCCCGCCGACGACGGACGGATAGGCCGGCTTCCCGGCAGCGGCATCATCGACGCGGCAGTAGAAAGAGAGGGCGAGGATCCGGCGGTGATCTCGTCGCCGTCTCCGGCGAGGCGCATCTTGGCGCGCCGTGCGTCCGCCACGAAATCCCGGCGAACCTTTTCGGCTCTCCGCGCCACCTCGTCCGGCGAAACACCGGTGTCATGCAGCAGAGACGACGGCGGCGGCGGCGCGGGCGTCGCCGAGGATGCCACCATCCCGGAAGCCACGAATTCGTCGGCGTATACGCCGCTCGTCAAATCCTCGTCGCGAACATCGCTGCCGAACGGTCCGGTTCCAACGACATCCGCCGGAGGAACCGGCTCGAACGATGGTTGGCCGGGCTGCTGAGCGACATCGATCGCATCGACCCGGTCCAATAGCCGGACCATGGCGTGCTGCAACGTGTCGAGAAGAGCCGCGGTCTGCTCCTCGCCCTGACGATTTTCCGCCATCAACTGTTCGATCAGCGGCCGCAGCTCGTCCGCCGCGGAATTATTATCGTCGGGCCGCGATCCGGCAAAACGTTGGGCGGTCTCCTCCGCGACGGCGCGGGCGATCGCATCGATGTCCTGATCGGATTTCGCGGTCGACTGCGCAACCTGCATCTCGGCGAGCGTCTTCGAGATGTTGACGATCTGCGCCTCGATCGTGTTCAACCGCACGAGCTGATCTTGCGTCTGCTCGATATGATCAACCACCTTTCCAACGTGGGCTTCGATCTGCCGGACGGCGGCAAGGTCGTCATGGGTGGCGACGCCTGCAAACAACTTCCCGAACTGCCGTTCAAACTGATCGAGACGATCCCCGAATTCGGAAAGTCCGTTTTCGGGCTTCACGTGGGCGAGCGAATAGTCGATCCCTCTCGCAATCTCAGCAAACCTGCTCTCGAGCCAAGCCTCGTCGATACGCGAGGATTGACGCACATCCGCGTCTCGGCCTTCATAGACATTCGCGAGCGCCTCGGCCGATTCACGATCCCAGGGATTGTACGCATCGCCCGGCACGGACTCGACAACGTCGAAAGCGTCGGCCCGCGAGCCATATTTCGAAGGCGCCGCCCTGCGCTGATGCGGATCTGAACCGGAACGCATCGCTGCCGCGTCTGTCGCTCTGGGAGATCTGACCGCCCCGCGGGCCTCGTTCTTGCTAGCATCCGCCAAGCGGTGCGCCAGCTCGCCGATGCCGGCCTCGATCTGCTCGAAGGCCGTCGCGAACTGATCGGGAACGCGCGCGCGCAGGGTATCGGCCTCGCGCCCCATCCCGGAAATGCGATCCTGCATTTCGTTGAGGGCAGCCATATGCCGCCGGTCCGCGTCATGAAGCTGGCCGGCAATCGTATCGAGCATGCTTTTGAGCTCAGCGCGGCCGTCGTCGCCGGAATCGAGCGGGCCCTTCCCGCCCCGGTGTTCAGCGCTCATTTCCGGATTCGACATTTTTCCCTCGAAGCGGCGCGATTGCTAACGGTCCGGGAGAGCGCTTGTCAGCGGGCGAAGGACATCGCAGACGTCCGTGCCGCGCGCGGCAGATGCGATCATGGGCGGACGCGACACAAATCAGCTCGGAGGAACAATTGCGGGCGTCGAGTAAACGCCGGGTTAAGGGCCGTCCCAGAATGATAAAAATTTCGCTATTTCAGAGACTTATTAGAGAGAATTTTTACGTGGCCGCCCGTCGATTGCGGCCCGCTTGCGAGCGATTCGGCGCCTGACACCCTGCCGGGCGTCTTGCCACACTCATCGGTTATGACGGTTCCGGGCCTATCGCCCATGCGGAGGACTTTGTGATGAGCCGGAAGGCGACGCGAGCGGCCATGCTCGCACTATTCATTCTGCCGGGGCTGGCGATAGCTGCAGCCGCCGAAACATCGGAAGACACAAGCGGACGCTTTACGATGTCACCCGTCGATGGCGGATTTCTCCGCCTCGACAAGCAGACCGGCGCCGTTGCGATGTGCGCAAAGGCCGGTTCCGAGTGGGCGTGCAAAGCCGTTGACGACCAAACCGGAAGCGCGCATTCGAGCAAGCCGTCGCATCTTGAAGCAGAAAACAGGGACCTCAGAGAGCGCGTCAGGGAACTCGAAGAACTGCTCGAAACAAGACCTCTCGGACCGCCGCCTCTGCACGATGGTCCTTTGGCGGACGGACCTCCCGGCGGAATATCGCAATTGCCCACGGACGAAGAGGTCGATCAGGCGCTCGACTACATGTCGCGGGTTTACAAGAAGATTCGCGAGCATATCAAAGACCTCGACAAGCCGCAGTCGAAGGACGAGCAGCCCGCTCCGCCGCCGCCCGATCCTCAGCCTCCATCCCCGAAAGGTGCCCTCTAAGCGCGGTTACAGTCGCGCTCACGCAACGGGCGCGGCGCAGCTAGCATCTCATACCGCGAATTTACGCGTCGCACGGATGAGTTCATGGACGATGCCGGGCTCCGTCATGGCGTGGCCGGCATCGGCAACGACGCGCAAGTCGGCAGCGGGCCAGGCCTTACTCAGAAGCACGGCGTTTTTTATGGGCGTTACCACATCGTAGCGCCCA
This sequence comes from uncultured Pseudomonadota bacterium, assembly GCA_963789775.1. Classification (GTDB taxonomy): domain Bacteria; phylum Pseudomonadota; class Alphaproteobacteria; order Rhizobiales; family Hyphomicrobiaceae; genus Hyphomicrobium_B. The sequence goes on along the minus strand of CAWBLX010000005.1, from coordinate 212,290 downwards.
TGCACGATCACGCCGGGAATGTCTTTCAGGGCGTGCGCTTCAAGAAGCAATTGGCCGTCGCGGCGAAAGAACCCGGCGTTGACGAAGTAATGGCTCTCGATGCGCGCGAACGCCAGCGCATAGGTATCGGCACCGAAACGCGCGATACGATCCGCTTCCGGAATGAGCGAGAGTGTCGTCCCTTCCCACATGCTCCAGGCGCGCGCCGCCGCCAGACGCAGGCTCAAATCGCTCGACGTCAAACGCCGGTGATAGGCGCCGATCATGTCGTCGCGCTCCGCAGGTGGAATGAGCTTTTGGAATTCGGCAAAGGCCTCCGGAAATATCCAGCTGCAGCCGTCCTGATAGAACCAGCGCAGCTCCGCTTGCGTCAGCAGGAAGATGCCGCGCAGCACCATCGAGCTGACACGCTCGGGATACATCTCGGCATAAGCGAGCGCCAACGTCGATCCCCAGGAGCCGCCGAAGAGCTGCCAGCGTCCGATACCGAGTTCCGTTCGAATGCGCTCGATATCCGCGACGAGATCGTACGTCGTATTATTGTCGAGCGAAGCGTTGGGCATCGAACGTCCGCATCCTCGCTGGTCGAACAGAACGATCCGGTAGCGGTCGGGATCATGAAACCGTCGCATCGTCGGGTTGCTGCCGCCCCCGGGGCCGCCGTGCAGAATGATCACCGGGCGGCCATTGGGGTTGCCGCATTCTTCCACGTAAAGCGTGTGACCTCCGCCGACGGGCAGACGATACTCGCGAAACGGCATGAGCGGCGGATAGAGATCGAGGCGGTCTCGAATGGTCATGAACGCTCTTTAATTGGCTCGCACCGGTGGAGCAATCTCAGACGCCCTTTTCGGCGGCTTAGGCATGAAACTAGGTCCGGGCATGTTTTCTCAGCTGCAACCTTTGCATCTCGCGATCGTAGATAATTTCGCCTCCGGGAATCCGGATATCACGCACGATCTCGAGCGCACGACGATTGGCCTCGGGCCGCATCAAGCTCATGCCAAGGGCAAAAGCGAATGAAACGGGAAGACCGAGAATACCCGCGATCGGGCTAGGCGTCGAAAGCGCCCCCATCTCGCTCATCAGAATGGCAAACGCTGCCGCGCCAAACCCCGCAAGCACACCGACGATGGCCCCTCCCGCAGAGAGCCTCTTCCACCAGATCGACAGGACCATGACAGGGAACAGGCTGGCCCCGGTAATCGACAGCGCCCAGAACACGAGCCGCAACGGATCGGTCGGAGCCTCGATCGAAAGAGTGGCGCCGCAGAGGGCGGCGACGACGACAAATCCCCGTGCGGCCCATATGCGGCTTTGCGCCGAAGGCGGCTCCCAAGACATCCCCTGAACGACGTCTTCACCGAGCACCGACGCCAGAGAAACCGTAGTGGCGCTCGCCGTGACGAGAGCCGCTGCAAGTGCGCCGGCCAGAAGCAGATAGGAGAAAGCCGCCGGCAGGCCCACGGCGAGCGGCAACGCGAAAAGCACGCCGTCCCGGTCGAACTTCAGGCCTTCGAAGCCAAGGCGCGTCGCCGATTGATCGAATGCCGCAATATGATGGGCCGCAGCTTGAAACAACCATTGCGGCAACGGCCCGAGCCTCTCGTTCATCACGGCGTCGAGCGTGAAATCGCGCATGAAAACCGCGACCGAAGAAATCGTCAGAAGTGCAAGCCCGGAAAACACCGTCGCCCACCCGAGGGACTTTCGCGCCTCATAAACGCCCGGCGCAGCCGCCACCCGCGGCAACAACCACGGCGCCACGCTGATCCCCGTCGCGATGGCGAAAGTGCCGATGATAAATGCCAGTGGGCCGACCGATCCGAACGGTTGCGTGTAGGGCTTGGTCAGCGCCGCGAAACCATCCGACGGCAATTGAAAGGCCAGCGGCCAGACGTTGACCAGTTGCAATCCTTCGTTGACTTCGTTGCGTACGAGGCCACGGACCATCGGCCCGTTCGCGAGTTGCGGAACGGGCAGACTGGTCACGATGACACTGACCGTTGTCGCAACACCGAGCAAAGCCAGAAAGAGCGCGATCGCCTGTGCAACGCCGGACCAGGTGAACGAGCGCTTACCGCCCGCCGCCGTCGTTATCGCGATCGCAATCGCAAGCAGCAAGGCAAGGCCGTTGGCGCTCCCTCCGACCAGGCGGTGAGCGACCCCTCCTCCAATGCGAAGCTCCGCCGACAAAATCAGGAGCATGGGAACCGCGGCCACGGCCGCTGTAACCACTCTGAGAGTCCGGCTCTCAAACCGCCGTCCAAGGTAGCTTGGAACCGTAAAAGCACCGAATTTTCGGTAGAACGGCGCGAGCGCGATCGCCATGATGACGAAGCCGGTCAGCGTGCCGATCAATATGACGAGCGCGTCGAACCCTGAGAAGAAAAAGGCGCCCGTCCCGGCGACAACGAACGTCCCGCCGAGCGCCGAGGCCGCCAGCAAAAGGCCCGTGTACGCAGCCGGAACCCGGCGGCCGGCCGCAAAATACCCGAGGATATCGTTGGTCCCGACGCAGAGGCCGATCGTTGCATAGATAAAAATAGGGCCAGCGAAAAACGCCACCCTCAGAAGGTGTTCATTGAACTTCAGCTGTTCGAAAATCAGAATAAGGAGAAACAGCGCCGTATAGAGGGCGGCAAATATGCTGAAATACGTGCCGAGGCGCGGATTGATCATCCTCGCGCGTGCGCCGAACGCCATGCTCCGCCTCACATATCTTCATGGGCGCCATGCCAGTGATCGATGGCGTTCTGGCGATTGACGTAGCTCGCGACGGTCACGAGGGCGATGACGAAGAACCCGTGGGCCGCAAGAAAGTACCCCAAGGGAAATCCCAGGAACCGGTTTGCGTTCAACTGCTCCGCATAAAGCGGCAAAACAACGACAATCGCCAGGAACGGAATGATGCTCGCAAGAACCTGCCACTTGGTATGGCGCCAATAGGGTTTGCGCTCTTTGCGTTCGATCATGCTGTCCGTCCCCCAAAGCTCAGTGCCGCCGGTCGCGGCCGCTAGCGCTCAATCTAACTATTATGCCCGCCGACCGGGACGTTTGTCCAACGCGCCCGAATTGCGCGAACGTTCCGTTGTCGTCATCTTCGCCATCCCATAACATTTTCCCCGGGGAATCGGGCGCCGCCTTGGGCCAGGGCGCGGCCGCCTCCCTTCCGGGACGCCAACATCAAGCTGGGAAGGACAATCGCCATGAGCATATTTGACGAGTTCAAGGAATTCGCGATGAGGGGAAACGTCATCGATCTCGCGGTTGGCGTGATCATGGGCGCCGCCTTCGCCCCCATCGTGGCAACCCTCGTCGACAATATCGTCATGCCGCCGATCGGCTATTTCATGGCAGGCATTGATTTCTCCAAGCTCGCGGTGGCGATACCCACACCCACGGACCCGGTTCTGATCAGATACGGCATCTTCCTGAACGCGCTTATCAAGTTCGTCATCACGGCATTCGCCATTTTCCTTCTCGTCAAGGCCGTCAACACGATGAAAAAACCGAAGACCGCGGCGGCTGCCCCGGGGCCTACCCCGACGGAAGAGTACCTGAAGGAAATCCGCGATCTTCTGGCCAAGAAGGCCTAGCGCCCTTTCGCGGCGAGGCCACCGCGGGCGCGCGCCAATTCCAGCGCGCTCGCTGCCGCCAGCATTCGCCACTATTGCCTAGCGTTGTACTGCACTTCCTGGCTGACGAAGCCGCTCACACTCAGGCTGACCGGCGACGGCCTTTTCTGATCGAGGGCCGTTCGCGTCGCTTCCAGATCTTGGATTCGCGAATCGATGTCAGCCGGAGTTGTTCCAGCGCCGCGGCTTACCGCCCGATCGATGTCCTGATTGATCTTTGCGGCCAGCGGTGCCCCTTTTGAAGCGTCCGACCCGAGTTCTCCGCCGCGCGCAGCACCGACGAGAGGCGACCCGGTAAGGGCGGCAACGACCAAAAACGTTGTAGCGATCAACTTCATGGTCCCTCCCCGAAGCAGTCCTCGTACTTTATCACCTACATGGCCGTTCCCCCATCAAATTGTGTGACGGCCCCTGGGGCCGGGGACAAGCAGACATCACCGTGTGAAGCACCCACATGGAACTCGTCCATCGCGACGAGAATGTGTGATATCTAGCCAACGCCTGAAGAGCAAAACGTGAACTTAGTCGGTCACTAAGGATCCAAAACTTGGCTCAAGGAGATAGCATCACGAGAATGTTTCGCGGTAAAATGAAAGCGTTCTTGAGACGCTTGGAGTGGCGACCGCGAAATCGGAAAAAGGCGCGGCCACGGGCCACCCTCCGCCTTCCTCCAACAGCGGACTTTTCCTTGAAGTGCTGCGACTTAACCCAGTCGCCGCCAATTCTAGTCCGATACTGGCCAAGCTATACCAATCCCTACCAAGAACTGTTTTACGGCTTTTCCTCGCAGCGCTTTGCAGCTGAGCCGGGCGACGTGGAGGCTGCCTTGGCGACCATCGCGGCGAGCCCCGAAAAAAGCGTATGCTTCCACGTTCACTGGCTGAATTTTCTCTTCACCGAAGCAGATAAGCGCCACGATGGTCTCGCCGTCTTCGACGAGTTCTTAGCGGCTTGCTGCCTTATTCGGGAGAAGGGTGGCCTTGTCGCGTGGACGATACACAATCTTCAAGAGCATGAAAGCCCCAATCCGAATTTTGAAAACGCATTCCGACGAAGGTTGGGGCAGATCGCAGATATCATCGTCGTGCACGGCGAACGAGCGCTGGAGGTTGCGAGTGCGATGTTCGATTTGCCGCGCGAACGAATAATAAATGTCCCACATGGCAGTTACGTAGGCGTCTACGACGATGTGGTCGATCGCCATGTTGCTCGATTGCGTGTCCGGTCGCCCGAGCGAGAAACAATCTTCGTCAACGTCGGCGCGATCCGCCCCTACAAGGGTTTGGATGTACTCATCGCAACCATCAGAAAGCTTGACACGATAGGAGCGTCCGTTGGCCTTCTGCTCGCCGGCCAGGCGATCCCCTCCCATGGGGAGGTGATAGCGGAGATGGCGGAAGCCTGTGAGGCTATCCGGCTCAATATCGGCCACATCGACGCTGCCGACATGCAATACTACCTGAATGCGGCGGACTTTATGGTCTTGCCATATCAGCGAATTCTGACGTCGGGCTCCGCAGTACTTGCCTTGTCGTTCGCGCGGCCGGTCATTGCGCCGGCGCTCGGCGGCCTTGTTGACGTGATCGACGACGGAGTGAATGGATATTTGTACGATCCAAATGCTTCCGACGGTCTGGAAATGGCATTGATGCGAGCGATGACGACAGATGCCGCGACCCGCGCACGAATGTCGGAGGCGGCTTTTGTTCGGGCAACGCAGCTCCGCTGGTCCGAAGGCCGGCGTTTGTTCATTGAAGCAATCACCGGGGCGCGCGCCGAGACCAGCATGCGGCGCTCAACGCAGGATGCGGCGGTCTTTGAGTTGTAAGATCCACAAAGCCCTCTTCCGCGACTGTACCTTCTGTCGGTGTGCAATCAGCTTCCACCAACTGATGTCCGTCGAGCTGCGCAACCCGGAGTGAGCTTTGCGACACGTACGAAGAAGTGCGACGGGCGGCAAAGGAGCAGCGTGGCGCGCAACCTCAAGGAACTGCGTGCTGAAGCTTCAGCCATTTCCTATAGCCGCGCAAGCTCCGGGACTGCTCCGGGACCGCCTTACCCAATTGCTCCGTTTGTTCGCGTTTCGGACCGTTGCGAGAACGTCGGGAAAGTGCCAAAACCCGCAGGAACGACTGTGCTCGCGGGCGTAGTTCAATGGTAGAACGGCAGCTTCCCAAGCTGCATACGTGGGTTCGATTCCCATCGCCCGCTCCAACTCGCGACTGAATCTTCATCACATCGACTCCCGATTGATCACTCGCTTCGATTGATCGCGCGTTAAGTCGTTATCGATTGAAGACATTCCCCCGCGCAATTCTCCCATTTCTCTCTTCGATAAATGCAAGGCTGTCATGCCGAGCGACCACTATGATTTCGTTCAACAATAGAGAATTCGGGAAAACTCGGTGATTTGCAAAAGCGCGAATGACAATTGTCGCACGATATCGACTTCAATCGCGGTTGACGCGTTGCAAATAATGAATTTGATTGCGCGCAGTTGCGAAGCGGACTTCTTCCCGTTGTCGCAACACCCTGAGAAGACGTTCAAATCCCGAACGGCTGAACAGTGATGATCATCGCATCATCGCTGCCCGGTTATATGACAATAATAATATAAAAAAGGGAAATTGGACGCCGGCTTCTGCCGGCTTTTGTGGCTTTCGGCGCCCGCCGAAGGCCTGACGAGTCGTGAATGGAGAACTTTATATGCGTGGAAAGATTCTAGCAGCGGGGTTGGCATTGTCAGCTTCGTTGAGCACGGCGGCTTGGGCGAATGAAGACGTCGTCAAGTTGTCGAGCGACCCCAACAATTGGGTCTTGCAGAACGGTGACTATGCCGGTCACCGCTACTCGAAGCTCAAGCAGATCACGGCTGATAACGTCGGCCAGCTGAAAGTGGCTTGGACATTCTCGACCGGCGTTCTTCGCGGTCACGAAGGCAGCCCGATCGTTATTGGCGACGTCATGTACCTCACGACGCCGTTCCCGAACGTTGTCTACGCTTTGAACCTTGCCGACGAAGAAAAGATCATCTGGAAATACATTCCGAAGCAGGATCCGTCGGTCATCCCCGTGATGTGCTGTGACACGGTAAACCGTGGCATTCAGTACGCCGAAGGCAAGATCTTCCTCTATCAGGCCGATACGACGCTCGTCGCTCTCGACGCCAAGACGGGTAAAGAGCTTTGGAAGGCCGTCAACGGCGATCCGAAGAACGCCGAGACCGGCACGAGTGCTCCGCTTGTCACGAAAGACAAGGTTATCGTCGGCATCTCGGGCGGCGAATACGGTGTCCGAGGCTCGCTCACGGCCTACGACATCAACAGCGGCAAAAGAGTCTGGCGCGCATACTCGACGGGCCCGGACGCCGACATGCTCATCGATCCAGAGAAGACCATGTCGCTCGGCAAGCCGGTCGGCAAGGATTCCTCCCTCAAGACTTGGAACGGCGATCAGTGGAAGACCGGTGGCGGCACGACGTGGGGCTACATGGCCTACGACCCCGACCTCAACCTGATCTACTACGGAACGGGCAACCCCTCGACCTGGAACCCCGTCCAACGCGCCGGCAAGGATGGCAAGCCGATCGATCAGAAGTGGTCGATGACCCACTTCGCTCGTAACGTCGATACCGGCGTGGCCAAGTGGGCCTACCAGATGACGCCGTTCGACGAATGGGACTACGACGGCATCAACGAGCCGATCCTCGCGGATATCGACGTCAAGGGCGAGAAGCGTAAGGTTGAAGTCCACTTCGACCGCAACGGCTTTGCCTACACCCTCGATCGCGTCACGGGTGAACCGCTCGTCGCTGAGAAGTACGATCCGGCCGTCAACTGGGCTACCGGTATCGATCTCGACAAGTCGAGCCCGAACTATGGTCGCCCGGTCCGCGTGAAGAAATACTCGACCTTCGCCAACGGCACGGACTTCAACACGAAGGGCATCTGCCCTGCGGCTCTCGGCTCAAAGGATGAGCAGCCGGCTTCCTTCTCGGAGCTGACTGGCCTGTTCTACGTTCCGACGAACCACGTGTGCATGGACTACGAACCCTTCAAGGTTTCGTACACGGCTGGTCAGCCCTACGTCGGCGCCACGCTGTCGATGTACCCGGCCCCGGACAAGCCGGAGCGCATGGGTAACTTCATCGCTTGGGACGCTGGCAAGGGCAAGATCGTCTGGTCGAAGCCTGAGCAGTTCTCGGTTTGGTCGGGCGCTCTCACCACCGCTGGCGGCGTCGCCTTCTACGGCACGCTCGAGGGCTACTTCAAAGCCGTCGACCAGAAGGACGGCAAGGAGCTCTTCAAGTTCAAGACGCCATCGGGCATCATCGGCAACGCCTTTACCTACATGCACGGTGGCAAGCAGTATGTCGGCATTCTCTCCGGCATCGGCGGTTGGGCCGGCATCGGTCTCGCAGCTGGCTTGACGAACCCGAACGACGGCCTCGGCGCCGTCGGCGGTTACTCGGGCCTCGCCTCCTACTCGAACCTCGGTGGCTCGCTCACCGTGTTCGAACTGCCGTAAATATGGCTGGGATGGCTCGGCAATTCGTCCGAGCCATCGCCGCTCACGCATGCAAAAAATCAGGGAGGGTGACCTAGGTTCCCCTCCCTTGTTCTTATCGGCGTGTGGCTCCGAAGCGCGAACTCCGAGCCCTTCGAACTTTATGGCTTTTATGCCGCCAATTTTGTTTGCGAACTCTTGTGCGAAGCATGATCAGCCGCCGCGTGGCCGGAAGCACCATCTGCCCCCGCGCAAGACTGCTCCCAGCTCCAGGTGCTATAGGCGAGCGAAATCGCAAACACCAAGAACGCACCGACGCAAATCATCAAATAATAGAATTCAACCGTTGTCATCGTCGCCTCCTAGATGGACCGACAACGACCCTAAAACCGCGCGCCCCTCCGAAATTGACGCACGTCAACTCGCACCCCTGATTTCGCTCCCCTATCGCGATCCAGATCAGAGTTTTGCACGCCCCCCGCTCCCGAGTTGGGTCACGCGGCTTTGCCCGTCGTTCCGCCTTTGCGTGCCTGATTGGCGCGCTGACTGAGAAAGCGAACGAAACTCCGTACCAGCGGTCGGTCTCCGTCGCTCTTGCGATAAGCGGCGAAATGGCTCGAGACGAATTGATACGTCTGTGGCCTGATTTCACGCATCAGGCCCTGCTTCGACCAGCTCTCCCCGATGTGACGCGGCAGGAAGCCGATAAAATACCCCGACAGAATGAGCATGACCTGCCCCTCCATCTGCACGACGTTGCCGGTCGCGCGCGGATGGTTGGCACGATAAAGATCATCGAACTGACGATAGCCGCGAACCGAAAACAACGCCTTCTCGATCGCTTCGTGCGTGATCGCCGACGTCGGCGCATCGAACAAAGGGTGCCCCTTGCCGCAGTAGAGCCCATGCGGCTCGCGGTGGAGGGCGACATAGGTCACGCCCGGCGCCTTTTGCGAGAACGGCCCGATGACCACATCGCGACGCCCGTCCGCGATCGCCTGCTCAAGATAGTGCGGCGTCCCGAGTTCGAGATCGATGTAGACGTTCTCGGCGTTCTCCATGAACCGGCCGACGACGTGCTGGAGCCCAAGCGCTGAATTGGTGACGATACCGTCGACGATGCCGATCCGCAGCCGTCCGACGAGCTGGCCGTTGTATTGACCGACGCGCTCCTCGAATGAGCTGATCTCCGCAAATAGCTTCTGGGTCGCGATGTACGTCGCCTCCCCGAACGGCGTGAGCCGGAAGCCGCGTCGTCCGCGCACGCACAATTGTGCCCCGAGCCTGCGCTCAAGCGCCGCAAGGTGGGTGCTCAGCGTCGGTTGCGACAGGTTGAGGGCAATCTGGGCATCGGCAAAGCTGCCGGCCTCTACCAGCGTCATAAACACCCGCAAAAGCCGAATATCGATGTTGTCGAGCCGGCGCATCCGGATACCTCGCATAAAGTCACGTCAGGTTACATTGATAGTTTTCAATGTATCGTTCCAATAATCAATATTTTCATAGATGTTATTTTGCCCAACTCTTTGGAGAATAAGTGGTGTCGTTAGCGAGGGGTTATGACCATGCATATGGGAATAGGTTTCCGGCAGCTCGCCGGTGTCGGGCTAGCAGTGGCACTATTGGCCGGCGTGTCGATGACCACGACTGCCGCGCGGGCCGACGAGAAAATCCGCCTTCTCTGCCCGACCTGGAGTGGCTATGCCCCGGTCTTTGTCGCGCAGGACCTCGGCTACTTCAAAGCTCTCGGTATCGACGTCGACATCAAATTCGAAGACGAGCGCGCCAACGTCATGGCCGCCATGGATCGTGGCGACATCGAAATGGAGATGCGCACGGTCGGCGAATACCAGGGTAAGCCGCGCGACGCCAAAACGCCCGGCATCATCATCGGCACGATCGATGAATTGCTGGGCGGTGACGGCGTCATCGCTCCGGGCGATATCACCTCCGTCGAGCAGCTCAAAGGCAAGACGATCGCATCTGAGCCAAACATCCCCGGCAGACTGCTGCTCCAGCTTGAGCTGAAGAAGAAGGGCCTGACCCTTGACGACCTCGACGTGAAACAGATCGCGACCGCAGATACCGTTGCCGTATTCGCAGATCCGTCGATCTCCGCCGTCGTTTCCTACCAGCCGAACCTGTCGCAGGCCATCGACAAGATCAAGCAGCGCAAACCGCACCTGCTGATTTCCTCGGCGCAGTATCCGGGCATCATCGTCGACGTGATCATCGTCCGTCAGGACGATCTCAAGGCGAACCCGGAGAAGTACAAGAAGTTCATGATCGGCATCTTCAAGGCGATCGACTACTTCAAGACCAACAAACAGGACTTCATCAAGCTCTCGGCTCCCCACTTCAACCTGACGCCGGAAGAGTTCGCCGCATCGATCGACGGCAGCCTCGACTACACCGGCTACAAGCAGACGGCGGGCTACTTCGGCAAGCCCGGCTCACCAGGCTCGCTCTATAAGGTCTTCGACGAAGTCATGCAGCTCAACCTTGAGAACGGCGCGGCCGATCATGACCTCAAGTCCGCCGAGCAAATGGATAGCTCGATCATGGCAGGCATTACCGAAGCGGACCTGAAATAGCCCGACGCAATTCAGCCGAGCTGGACAGTCACGTGGCGAGCAAAGCGACAGCATCGACGGCGGTGGGATTGAGCCAGGCTGCGGCCACAGCGCCGAGCCCGCCTCCACCCGCCGCGCGAAGACGCACCCGCAATCAGTTCTTCGCGTTCCGCGGAACGCTCTCGAAGCGCGCCCAGTTCATCACCGCCGTCAGTGCCAGCGTGTTCGTGATCGCGGCGTGGGAAATCTCGACCAGGCTCGGCTGGGTCAATTCGCTCTTCTTCCCCCCGCCAAGCGTCACGGTCGAGACGCTGTGGACCATGATCACGCAGAAGCATCTGCTGTGGAATGCAGGTATCTCCACGTTGCGCGTTTGGGTCGCCTTCACGATTGCCGTCGTGATGGCCGTGCCGATCGGCATAGCGATGTCGAGCTTCCGCGGCGTCGGCGCAGCTCTTGAACCGATTGTCGACTTCATCCGCTATCTCCCTGTGCCGGCGCTCGTACCTTTGACCATCATCTGGTTCGGCATCGGCGAGACGACGAAGATCTTCCTTCTCTGGCTCGGCACGTTTTTCCAGCTCGTTCTCCTGGTTGCCGACGATATGCGCCGCGTCCCGCAGGAATACGTGGAAATTTCCTACACCGTCGGCGCCCGCCCGATGCAAATGCTGACGGACGTCGCCTTCCGCGCCATGCTTCCGAGCCTGTTCGACAACCTGCGCATCACGCTCGGCTGGTGCTGGACGTATCTCATCATCGCGGAAATCGTCGCCGCCGATAACGGCCTCGGCTTCGTCATCTGGGCCGCGCGCCGATATATGAATACGTCGGAGGTCATGGCCGGTGTCGTCACGATCGGATTGATCGGACTTCTGACTGATCAAATCCTGCGCCTCATTCACAAGCGCATGTTCCGCTATCTCTGAGAGGCGCAGCATGGCCCCCGCTCCATACCTTGTGTTCGACGGCATCTCGAAATATTTCGGCGATCTCGAAGTCGTCGCGCCGACTTTCGATCTCACCATCAAGCGCAACGAGTTCGTCGTTTTCCTCGGGCCCTCGGGCTCAGGGAAAACCACGCTGATGCGCATGGTCGGTGGCCTCGAAACGCCGAGCACCGGAGAAATTCGCCTCGACGGGCAACCGATCGAAGAACCCGACCGCGATCGCGGCATGGTCTTTCAATCCTATTCGTCCTTTCCGTGGCTGACAGTCGCCCAGAACGTCGCCTACGGCATGAAGTACCGCCTCGACATGACCCCGGAGCGTAAACAGAAGCGCCTCGCCCACTATCTCGATCTTGTCGGATTGACCGACTTCGCCGACGCCTATCCGAACAAAGTCTCGGGCGGCATGCGCCAGCGCATCGCGATTGCCCGCACACTCGCGGCAGGCTCCGATGTGCTTTTGATGGACGAACCCTTCGGCGCCCTCGACGCGCAAAGGCGCGAGGGGCTTCAGCTTGAGCTGCGCCGCATTCAACGGCAAGACGCCAAGACGGTGATATTCGTCACGCACGACGTTGACGAATCCGTCTTTCTCGCAGATCGCATCATCGTCTTCTCGAAGCGTCCCGCACGCATGCTCGAAGAGGTGGATATCGCGGCAAAGCTCGGACCCGACCGTACGCTCGAACTCCGAGACAGCGAACGGTTCTTCAAACTTCGCACCGAGATTCTGAAATTCGTCCGCGCCGCCGCGGGCCACGAAGAATAGAGCGCACAGCGCCGTAGGAAAGCCGATGTCCATCAATCTCGAAAATAAAAGTGTCCTCATAACCGGCGCCAGCCGCGGCATCGGCTTCGGCATTGCCGAGGGCTTCGCTGCCGCAGGCGCCGATCTCGCGATCCTCGCGGAAGACGAGTCGATCAGCGACGCCGCATCGCAACTGTCGACGGCATTCGGCCGCCCGGTCCGCGCGTTCGTTGCCGACATCACCGACAAGGCCGCTGTCGCAAAGGCGTTCGCCGAAATATCCAAGCTCGACGTCTTGGTGAACAACGCCGGCCTCGAACTGATCACACCTCTGACCGACCCGAGCGACGAAGTCGACGCCACGTTCGCCCGCATCATGGACATCAACGTCCGCGGCACCTGGAACGTCACGCGCGCTGCCCTGCCGCTTCTGAAGCCCGGCGCCCGTATCATCAACACGGCCTCGGTCTGGTCGAAAAGCGCGGTCGGCGAATTCGCAGCTTACATTGCGTCGAAACACGCCGTCGTCGGCCTGACGCGAACCTTCGCGCGCGAGCTCGGCAGCCGCGGCATCACGGTCAATGCGGTATGTCCGGGATGGGTCCGCACCGTCGCGTCGGTCCGCTCCGCAAAGATCATGGCGGAACGTGCCGGGAGAAGCGAAGCCGACATTTTCGCCGACGTCGTCGCCGCCCAGGCCCTTCCCGGCCTGATGGAGCCCAAAGATGTGGCGAACCTCTATCTCTTCCTCGCGAGCGATCTCGCCGCCAATATCACTGGGCAAGCCATTGGCGTCGACCGCGGAGAATTTCTCGGATGAGCACGGAATTCAAAGGTGTGAAAGTCGTCGTCTCGGGCGCCGCGAGCGGCATCGGCCTCGCAACGGCCGACCTCTTCGAGAAAAAAGGCGCTCACGTCGCCCGATTGGACTTTTCGCCGATTTCGTCCGGCCTGTCTTTTAAGGTCGATGTCACCGACGAACTGCAGGTCGCCGAAGCCGTGGCTTCCGCCGACACCGCGCTTGGCGGCATCGATGTGATGGTCAACACCGCTGCGATCTTCCTCTACGGGCCGCTTTTGGAAACGCCGGTCGCCGAAGCGCGCAGGGTCCTCGATGTCAATCTCATCGGCACATTTCTCATGATGCGCGAGACCGTGCGCGTCATGAAAAGCCGGGACAAAGGCGGCAAGATCATTCTCTTCAGCTCCGAGCTCGCCCAGCTCGGACGTGAGCATCACGCCGCCTATTGCGCCTCGAAAGCCGGCGTCAGCGCCATGGTGCGCTGCTGGGCGAAGGAATTCGGCCCCAACATTCTCGTCAATGCCGTCGCGCCCGGCCCGACCGACACGCCGATGCTCGACTACGAAAACATGCCCGATGACTGGAAGCGGCTTGAATCGTCCAACCCCCTCGGCCGCATCGGCAGGCCAAAAGAAATTGCTGAAGCCGTTCTGTTTCTCGCTGGGCCCGGATCGAACTTCGTGACGGGCCAGGTCCTCGGCGTCAACGGCGGCGCTTCGATGGTTTGAAGGAAGAAAGTCATGACCGACCGACTCTTTATGAATGAAATGAGCTGGACGACGTACCAGAAGCGGATCGAGGGCGGCGCGCTCATACTTCTGCCGACGGGAGCCACCGAGCAGCACGGGCCGCATCTACCCATGGGTACGGACGCGATGCTGGCGACGGCCGTCGCTGCCGACGTCGCGAAGCAGCTCGATGCCATCGTCGCGCCGGTTCTTTCATTCGGCTACAAATCCCAGCCCAAAATGGGCGGTGGCAATCACTTCTGCGGCACGACCAGCCTCGACGCCGACACGCTTGCCCACGTTCTGCGCGACGTCATCAAGGAATTCGCGCGCCACGGCGCCCGCCGTCTCGTTCTCATCAACGGCCACTACGAGAACATGATGTTTACGATCGAAGGCGTCGACCTCGCGCGGCGCGAACTCTCCTACATGGGCATTCAAGACTTCGAGGTGATGCGTCTAGAATACTGGGATTTCACCAAGCGCGAGACGCTGGAGACAATCTTTCCCGACGGCTTCCCCGGATTCGATCTCGAGCACGCCGCGGTGATGGAAACTTCTCTGATGCTCCATCACCATCCGCATCTCGTCGATATGACGGCGCTGCCCGACGACAAACCTGCGAACTTCCCACCCTACGACATCTATCCGACCCGCACCGGATGGGTGCCCTGCTCCGGCGTCCTGTCTCCCGCACATGGATGCTCGGCCGAGAAGGGCGAACTGCTTGCCGCTGATTACGCCACCGGCGTCACCGAAGCGATCAAAAAAGAATTTCCGACGGTGAAGGAAAGATCATGAGCAAAATGCATCAGGTCCCGGCACGCCAAGGCCGCGCCGTGGCGTTGAAAGCCGGACAGTCGATCAAGATCATCAACACACACGGCCATCAGGTCGTCGATACGTGGGCGTTCAACGCGCACGACCTGGCCGAATTCCTGTCGATGGAACACATGCGCGCCGCCATCGACCGAATCTGCCCGAAGCCCGGCGACAAGCTCGTCACCAACAAGCGCCGTCCGATCCTGACGTTGGTCGAGGATACGTCGCCCGGCGTCCACGACACCTTCATCGCCGCTTGCGACATTTATCGGTATCAGGGACTGGGCGTCACCGATTACCACGACAATTGCACCGACAATCTCCACTCCGGCCTCGCCGAGCTCGGATTGCCGCCGACGGAAGTCCCCTCACCTCTCAATCTCTGGATGAACATTCCGATCAAGGCCGACGGCACCATCGGATGGGAAGAACCCGCCTCGAAGCCCGGCGACTACGTCGTTCTCAGAGCCGAAATGGATTGCATCGTCGCCATGTCCGCCTGCCCGCAGGACATCATCTGCATCAACAAAGGCGCGCCGACCGAAGCACATTACGAGGTCTTCGCATGACCACGGCCACCGTCTCGGTTCCTTGGGGACTCGATTCCGAAACCGGCGTGCTCAGGCATGTGCTTCTTGGCAAGCCCGACAATTTCGAATGGCGCCCCGTCGGAGCCGTATCGCGCCAGACACTCGCACTCGGCCTGCACTTTGACGCCCAAGCCGCCATGAAGCAGCATCGCGAGATGGTCGACGTTTATGAACATGCAGGCGTGACGTGCCACTGGCTCGATGCACGGCCGGAACTCAAGTACGGCGTCTTCGCGCGCGACTCGAGCGTGATGACTCCCTTCGGCGCCGTCATCACCATGCTGCAGACGCGTTACCGTCGCGGCGACTACGCATTGACGTTCAATTTCTATCGGGAAGCCGGCATTCCGATCTGGAACATGATCACCGCGGGTCACTTCGAAGGCGGGGATTTCATGGTGGTCGAGCCCGGCTTCGTTCTCTGCGGCTATGGCGGCGAGCGGTCGGAGAAGGAAGGCGCCGAGCAGATGTGCTCGTGGTTCCATGCCGAAGGATGGGAGGCCTATGCCGTGCCCTTCCCTCCGCATTTCGTGCATCTCGATGTGTCCGTCGGATTCATCAACCAGAAGTTGGTCGCAGTCGCTCCGGACGCACACCAGCCGTGGTTTCTCGAACTTTTGAAAGCGAAAGGCTACGAAATCCTGCCCGTTTCCTACCATGACGCGACGCAACTCGGCGCCAACATCGTTGCACTAGGGAACGATCGCGTTCTATCGACAGCCGCAAACACGGATCTCAACGCCCGTATGCGGGCATTGGGAATTGAGGTCTTCGATCCCGACCTTTCGATGTTCACGTTGGGCGGCGGCGGGCCCCACTGTCTTTGCCAGGCACTGAAGCGCGAACCGCTTTGAAAAAACAGCGTTCGACTGGCGAGTTGCATATCGCGCAATTGTAGCTACTTGCGGTCATGATCGGCAAAGGTTTTGCCGCTATCGTCGCCGAATGATTCTGCTCGACCTCAAATCTCTGATCATCGCCCTCAGTTTCTCCAGTGCAGGATTAGCACTCACATTCTTTGTCAGCTGGTTTGTCTCTCGGACCGACCGCGTCCTCAAGACGTGGGCGATCGGCGCCGTCTTTCTTGTCGTGAGCACTTTGGCGTACTGCGCCTTCGTAAATCAGTTCTCGCGCACGGCCGGCATCGTATCCTTTACGGCACTCTTGGTGGGTTTCGTTTTCTTTCTCGGCGCCGCCTACGAATTCCGGACCGGCGCGCTTCCCGTGAAGCGCATGGCCGTCGTCGCACTCGCCGCAAGCGCGATCACCGTCGCCCCCATGATCGCCGGCTATGACGGCATCTGCTACATCGTTTTCAATCTCGCGGTGATGGCGATCCTGGCTGCAACCGGGTGGGAGTATTGGTATTGCCGGAAGGAATCGCCGCTCCTGCTCACGACGCTCTCCGTTCTCTATGTCGTCGCGGGAGTATCATTCGCGCTTTGCGCAGCCGTTCTGATCGGTCAGCAAAGCTGGATCATGCACCACGCTCCCGACAACTGGGCGGAGAACGTGAATCTCGTCATATGCCTCGCCGACACCGCCGCGATCGGCGCCCTGTCGCTCGGCCTCAATCAAGTGCGCGTGACTCACCGCCATAAGCGCGACGCGGAAACCGACGCATTGACCGGGCTGTTCAATCGGCGCGCATTCTTTGATCGGGCAACGGATCTTCGCAGGTCTTCGACGATTGCCGTTGTCGTCTTCGATATCGACCACTTCAAGCAGATCAATGACATCCATGGACATCCGCTCGGCGACCTTGTGCTTCAAGCATTTGCGAGCATTCTGGCCGAAGCGGTGCGCGAAGACGATCTCGCCGCTCGGTTGGGGGGAGAAGAATTCGCTGTTCTGCTTCCTGACGCACCATTGAAAACCGCCCTGATCGTAGCGGAGCGCGTACGCAAGAAATTCGCCGAACGGCGCTTTCTTTCAGAGAACGAGTTGTTCAGCAGTTCCGTAAGCGTCGGCATTTCGAAGCTCGGCAATCGCGCGATCTTGGAAGAGCTGATGATCCAGGCCGACGCCGCCCTCTATGTCGCCAAGAGGGCAGGGCGCAATCGGGTCATACTTTTTTCCAGCCGAGATGACGTTCGCCAACAGAAGCAGGGAACGACACCGATTGATTTGGAGTTGGCCCGGCCGGACCACACTGGCCTCTACGGGGCGGTGGCGGAGGCCGCCCGTCATCGATCCCAACGCAGAGGCCGTTTGACACGCCGGATATAAAGGCCACTGCGACCGCTGGCGACGATCGACAGTCGATCGGCGGCCGACGCCAAGCCCGGCGAAACGCCCTTTGGAGGCACCGGGGCCCGGCCGCCGCGCCGGATGCTTAAGCTCCCCTTCACCATGACCCGCGGTTTGCGCTTGCTATCCGCTGCGCCGGGGGTTGGGATGCGTGCCCTTGAGCTAGCGGCAGCGCAAATGGGCGCTACCAGCCCCTCGCCGCGCTTTGCATCCAGATTGCAATCGAGAATACGCAACTCGCGCGTGGAACTCTTCGTCTGCCTGGGCGTTCAGTTTTGAATGCAATTCGGGATTATTCTCATGACTGTCGAAAGCATCGCAGTTAGCAACAATCAGCCGGCAGAGCTATTCGACGCGCGATCTCGAATTGCCCACCTTGAGGCGAAGGTCGAGCAGGCCGATTACCTGCTCGCAGAAGCTCTCGAAACCTCGATGGACTACGAGGAGATGCTCAAAAGAATGCAGATGGCTCAAAGGACGCTGAAAGAGGCTCTCGGCCAAGAGCGCGAGATGATGCGTCTCGCGTGACATCCTCTTGCTCGACGCGGTAACGATAAGGCAAGTCGGAGCAGTAGTGGGCTCCAGCCTTCTCGGCTTCTTCTCGAGATTCGAAAGTGGAGCCAATAACTTCCGTCGCACCCCCGAAACAGCCCTCGTCGTCGCCCCGGCAGGATTCACACCAGACGACGACCCTGAATTTGTCCATCACATGCCCTCGTGAAAGTCTTTGGACGCGAATTTTTAGCTGCAATGCAGCATGAACCCTTTTCCGACTTTACCGATGAATTCCTCATGAACGCAGCGAGGGCGAAAAGCATTTGAGGAAGCAGTTGCCGAGCAGCACCAAACTCGCTCCGGGGAACGCAAGCGGCTCTGTTTTCAGGGGTTCGCGGACGTCCCGCCGCTGAAAAACCAAGCGACTTAGGATGTGTGCGGCAAAGCCACACGGCCATTCCGCCGCACCGGCTTGCATGTGCTTTTAAAGAGCCTTATGTGGCGCGTTTCAATTTTTGAAGATTATTCTGCGATGGGTTTAAGTATGCAAAAGCATGCCGAAAAAATTCGTCTTTGCGAGGACGATTGCCACGCATCTGACGGATATCACGTATTCATATCGCTGATATGCATCGTGGTCGCCATGACCTGCGCCGTTCTGCTGGCTTTTGGCATCGAGATGCTCGCGTAAGTATTGCCGCTGAGGTCCGAGGTCCCCTAGAACGCCGTTGCACACCGTCTGAAAAATGGTCCAACCGCCGTCTAAAACAAATCTCGTCGCCGCCGGAATGACAAGCCGCTTTGTCGCCGGCCTCATCCGCACCGTAAGAAGAACATCCAAGACGACTTACGAGCCGCATAATTTTTTCGATCATCTGCGCTCTCAAGTCCCATTCATCATGGCGATGTGGCACGGCCAGTTCATGATGCTCCCCGACCTTAATACGCGCGAATATAAGGTCGAGGCCATGGTCGCCCGCCACGGCGACGCCGACCTCGTCGCCAGTGTGCTGGGGCAATTCGAAATCGACACAATCCGCGGCGCCGGTGCAGGTGACCGCAAAAGGAATAGAGGCGGCTCCTATGCGCTTCGTGCTGCAGTAAAGGCACTGGAAAGCGGCTCGATCGTCGCGATGACTGCCGACATTCCGCCGAGGCGTCCCAGAATATCCGGCGAAGGTATCGTGACGCTCGCGCGCCTGTCCGGTCGTCCGATCATACCGGTCGCTGCCGCGACCTCGAGATTTCTCGCGCTCAACACCTGGAGCAAGATGACGGTCAACCTCCCCTTCTCGAGACTGGCGTGGGTTGCCGGAGATCCGATCTTCGTCGCAGCGGACGCCAACGACGGCGAGTTGGAAAGAGCGAGGATCCAAGTCCAAAATTCCCTCAACGCGGTTACGTCAAGGGCCTACGAACTCGTGAAAGCCAGGCATCGCGAGCCGCTGCGAGCGAGCGCGAACGGTAGAAACCCGTTCTTCTAACCGAAATACCGACCTACTCGGCCGCAACGGTCCGGCCCGTCGCCGAGTTCTCGCACTCGCGGAGACGCGCTTCCTCAGAGGCGATGTAATCGCGCGTACACGGCACCGCATCGATCGACCTCGTGAGCTGGATCTGGAAGACCATCAACCCACCGTAGCGAAAACCGGCTTCGCCCGCCGCCAAATAGAATTCCCACATTCGACAGAACCGCTCGCCAAGCAGGGCCGCGGCCTCTGCCCGCCGCGTCAGGAACCGGCGCCGCCACGCAGCAAGCGTCTCCGCGTAGTGCAATCTCAGAATCTCGACATCGGTGACGATGAGCCCGGAATTTTCGATTGCGGGAAAAACCTCCGCCAGAGTCGGAACGTAGCTGCCCGGGAAGATATACTTGGCGAACCACGGGTTCATGGCGCTCCGCCCGTCCATGCGCCCGATTGAGTGTATCAACGCAACGCCGTCATCCTTGAGGCTTTGGCGAACGACGTTGAAGTAAGTATCGTAATCCTTGAGACCGACATGCTCGAACATTCCGACCGACACGATCCGGTCGAACGCTTCCGAAAGGATGCGATAATCTTCCAGACGGAAGCGGACACGAGAACTCAGTCCTCGTTCGCCCGCGCGGCGCTGCGCGACCTTTAGTTGTTCGGGCGATAGCGTCAGACCTGTCACGTCGGCGCCGGCGATATCCGCCAGGTAGAGAGCCATGCCGCCCCAGCCGCTGCCAATATCCAGGATCTTATTTCCCGGCTTGACGAAAAGTTTGGCCCCAATGTGCCGCTTCTTCGCAAGCTGCGCCGCTTCCAAGTCCTGGTCCGGCGTTTCGAAATAGGCACACGAATATTGCCGGTCGGAATCGAGAAACAACCGGTAGATGCGATCGTCGATATCGTAGTGGTGATGAACATTCGAGCGCGACAAATACTCGGAATTCCGCCGCGTCCAGCGGTCGAATACGTTGCGCATCACATGGCGGATGTGCCCGAACTGCGGCGGCGTCAGACTATGAAGATTGTGCCCCAGAAGTTCGAGCAGATCATAGACAGAGCCGCCGGACACGGTCAGCCGGCCGTCCGTAAAGAGTTCGCCTAAGGCCATCTGTGGATGGAAAAAAAGCTCGCGCCCGGCTTTCGCGTCCTCGAGCGTAACCTTGAGCGGTCGCCCTGACCCGTCGCCGGCGGTTAGTTGTTCGCCGCCGGGAAGTTCGACCGTCAGGTTTCCGGTCCGGATGCACTGGTTCAGAAACGATTGAAGTGCGCGTCTCATGGGGCAGGCCGTCAAACACAATTACATAGTTCAACGTTGACGACGATATTTGGTTCCACCCCCAAATTCCCGTCAGCGCCAGCAACTTAACAGCTTTGCGCCGGTTTTTCATCAAGGATCTGACCTGAAGCAAAAAACTCTCAAGAGGCCCTTAACGTGCGACGAGCAAAGCGACCGATTCAGAGTGAATAAAAAAAGAGCAGCGCAGCTCAGCAACGACACGCGCACTCGCCGCAACGCTGGTCCGGGCGCGTTACGGCGAAGAGCGATGCTCTCGACCTCGAAGATCACGTATTCGCTCGCCGCAGTCCTTCGGCGATCGCACAATCACTGAAGCGATCGGCGGAACGGAGCAAACGGCGCAAGACCTCTCCGTTCCAATCGGCCATGTCGATGCTCACTTTCTATATCAACCGCGCCGGCAAGAACCTTTCGGAGAGTCGGCGCCAGACGCTCAATCGCGCCAAAGACGAATTGAGAAAGGCGTTCGGCCGCACGCGATAGGATCATCGCCTTCGCCGCTTGCGATGCCGCTTCCGGCGGGACCGTCCTCCGACGCCGTGCATCGTTTTTTCCCAGAAGAATGGCCTGAGGGCGAGATCCAAAATGGCGCGATAGGCGGCGAACGAAATCGCGAGCCAATAGACAGGCAGAAAAACGACCGAAGGAAATCGTCCTGACAGCTTCGAACCTGCCGATGTCACGACAATCAGCAATGCGGCTAAGCCATAGCCGGCGATCAGGTTGCCGGCAAACAACCAGAGCAGCAAATGGCTTTCCGGCAGGATGCGCGAACCCAACGCAGCGTGCAGCCCAGTCACAATATAGAACCAGGGGTGCGCCAGCATCGAGATCAGCATGGCGCAGATCGTCACCTGAAATCCAACGAACCTGCGGGGCCCAAGATCACGCCAAAGCCGGACGGGACGGCGCATATGCACAAGATAGGTCTGCATCCAGCCCTTGATCCAGCGCGTACGCTGGCCGAGCCAGACGCGCCACCGGACCGGCGCTTCCTCCATCGTCTCTGTGTCGATGATGGAAACCTCATACCCGAGGCGGGCGAGCCGAATTCCAAGATCGGCATCTTCCGTGACGTTGAAGGGGTCCCAACCGCCGCACTTCAGAAGGACATCCCGCCGGAAGTGATTGGATGTTCCACCGAGCGGAATAGGTAGCCCCAGATAAACCAAGGCTGGCAGCAGCCCGCCGAAGAGTGCCGCATATTCCAGCGTGAATTGCCGGCTGAGAAAGGAATTGTCTGGATTGGACACCGCAAGCCGCGCCTGCACGCACGCAAGCCGGGGACCGCCGCGAACGAACGCCAGAGCTGCCAGCCGGAGCTGGTCGGGATCGGGATGATCTTCCGCATCGAAGACGGCAACGAGAGCGCCGCGCGCATCTTGCAACGCATAGTTCAATGCCCGCGGCTTCGTTTTGGGTTGACCCGGCGGAACCGTCACGATCCGCATGTTGGCGGCAAGCCCCACGCCCCGAAGCGCACCTCTCGTCGCCGCATCATCAGCTTCGGTAATGAAAAGAATTTCGAGCCGCTCTCTCGGATAATCGAGCCGGCTCATCGCGCTGACGAGCGCCGGCACGACCGACGCCTCGCGGTAAAGGGGAACAAGCACCGAGAATGTCGGCAGCCGGTCGTCATATCGTCGATCGAGCCAACCAGGCTCAGGCGGTCGCTGCGGCCCCCGCAAGGCGCGCCAAAGCGCAGCAACCCGCAGCGCCGAGATCATCAGAAATGGAACGGCAATGGTGAGCGACCAAAGCACAAGGCCGAAATCTTCGAGAAGGATCAGCCCTGCAGTCAGGACGGACAGCGTGAGGAACAGAACGATGCGCTGCCACAACAGAAGCGGCGAAGCAGCGGAAAAGTCCGGTGCACGGCGGCGCAAATCGTTGACCGCACGATCAAGTTGTCCAATATCGCGTTGAAACTGCGATTGTGGGGACGCCAATCCGGAAGGGGCAAAGCGGGACGGCACGCGGAGCGACCGCGAAGTCGGCGTATTTGACCGAGCCCCCGACATGTATGCACCTAGCTGGCCCCACCGACGACCGCCATCGTCCAGCCAGAACCGAACTATATGCTCAAAATGCGCAGATTGGAAAGATGAGAGTGGTGACGACGCTCAAGAGAGTTCGGACAGCGGAGTTGTACTGCACCATGAATAGGCTGGCGCGAATTCAAAATCTGCTTCTCGCCGTCGTCGCGACGGCCGCCCTTCTGTTTGTCTATCCTGCCTTGGCGCTGGCCCAGGTCGTCGGAGCCGCCGATCAAACCGGAGCGGACGCGAACCAATCATCAAAGGACACGACCGCGCCCCGACGCGTTGTCATCCGCTTTTTGACCGATAGCGATTTCCCGCCCTTTAACTTCTACGACGAAGACGGCGTTCTGGTCGGCTTCAACGTCGATCTCGCCCGTGCCATTTGCCTGGAATTGAATACATCCTGCGATATCAAAGTGCGGCCCTGGGAAGAACTCTTTCCCGCGCTCCACAAGGGCGACGCCGACGCCGTCATCGCCGCGCACCGGGTCACGGCATCCGCGCTCAAACAGGTCGACTTCACGGATCGCTATTTCCACACGCCGGGACGCTTTGCGGCTCGCAAGGGCTCGCCCCAAGTCGAGATATCACCGAGCGGACTTGAGGGAAAACACATCGCCGTCGCGCGCGGGACCGCGCATGAAGCGTTTCTCAGGGCCTTCTTCCGGGACAGTCCGCTTGTCGTTTATGAAAATGCCGATCTGGCTCGCGAGGCGCTGGCGGCCGGCAAAGCTGACTTTCTGTTCGACGACGGCATCTCGCTCGCCTTTTGGCTGAACGGAACCCTATCGCGCCAGTGCTGCGAAATGCGCGGCGGCCCGTACCTGGAGCCGAAATTTTTCGGTGACGGCATTGCCATTGCCGTCCCGAAGACCGATCCTGAAATCAGGCTGCTATTGAACAAAGGACTTGACCGCGTTCGCGCCTCGGGACGGTTCGAAGAACTGGTCCAGCGCTACTTTCCGGTCAGGATTTATTGAGATGCGTGGCTTGGCAAAGCGAGCCGCTATGGAAAAAGCAAGCTTAACAACTTGTCGGCGTCCGGTCGCCCGCGCCGCAGACTAATTTGTCGATCCATGATACGTACCTTCGCCCGTGCCGTGCTGCTTGCCATCATTTCGGTTGCGCTGATCGTGCCGCCGGAGGGGTCGGTTGACGCACGATCGGGGTATTCCAAATCGGGCTGGCGCAAACATCACCGAAAATATTCTCATCGTCACCGCGCCCGGCATAGTCGCGCCCATCGTGCGAAGGCCGCACCCCAAGCAGCCGCAGCCAACGTTCCCCCCGCACCGCCGCTTCGTCCCAAAAAACTTCTGACGCGCGATGAAATCCTGGCGACCGATCCAGTGCGTCTGCAGCGCCTCGGCGGCAGGCTTGTCGTGGGCTTCGACAGTTTTGACCAAGTAAGGCCGCTCGTCGAAAAGAAGGCGGTCGCAGGGATTTTCATCACCGATCACAACGTCCGTGGAAGAAAAGTGAAGGACGTCGCCAAAGACATCGACGATCTACAAAATATTCGCAGGGTCCAAGGTTTGCCACGTCTCATCGTGGCCGCCGACCAGGAAGGCGGATACGTCTCTCGTCTCTCTCCGCCGCTGAAGTGGCAACCGACCCTCGGCATGCTCATCGAAAAGCTCAAGACCGACGATGAGCGCGCAAAAGCGGTAAGACACTACGCTGAGACGCAAGCCCGAGAGCTTGAACGCCTCGGCATTACGATGAACTTCGGTCCGGTCGTCGATTTGAGGCTCGGTAAACCCAATCGCAATGACGGCGAAACGCGCATCTATTGGCGCGCCATCGACAAAGACCCCTATCTCGTCGCGAAGGTCGCAGGGTGGTATTGCAATACGCTCACCAAGTTCAACATCATTTGTACACTCAAGCATTTTCCAGGCTTGGGCCGGGTCACGCGCGACACTCATGTTTTGTCCGCCGACCTGACCGCAAGCGAAGCTCAGCTTGAACTCAGCGACTGGCTGCCGTTCCGGCGCGTAATGACGGAACCCGGTATCGCGACCATGATCGGTCACGTCCGCGTCGATGCCGTCGACAGCACGACACCCGCCTCGTTTTCCGATACCGTCATCAACACCGTCGCGAGGCCCCGCTTCCAGAACGACGGTCTTTTGATAACGGACGACTTCAGCATGGGCGCCGTCACAAAATCGAGCGATGGCATCGGCGGCGCCGCGGTCAAGGCGCTCAACGCCGGCGTTGATCTCATCCTGCTATGCTCCATCGACAAGAACTACGATATCCTGATGTCGGCCTTGATCGAAGCGGATCGCGCCGGCGAGATCGCCCTCAACCGCGAAAACGAAACGCGCGAACGGCTGAAGCGATACGTTTTCATCGACGAACGCGAGCCGACACCGCCGGCTCCGGTCCAGGCTCAGCAATTGACGCCCTCGCCCGCGCGGCCGAACTAGGTCGGCTAGAGCGTCAAGCGGCCCGTCAAAAACGGCATAGCGTTGATGCGTTCCGCACGTGACAGTCGCCCCGCGAAAAATCGGCGATCTTCAATCCCATCGAGATGCAGCGCGTCGAAGGAGGGATTTTGCCATGCACGATTTCGCATTTGGATTTCTTATCCGCTCCGCCGTGCTCGTCCCAACGCTCATCATCGTCTTCGCCGGTACCTGGCTCGTCTTGAATAACCGCGGCGGTCTGCGGCGCGATTTGCCATTCAACTCATCGGACATGCGCACGTGGCCGCTCTCCTTCGCGACTTTCGAAGCCACGATCTACGGAGCGATATTCGCGGCCATTGTTTCGGCACTGGGCGACGGCGCGATCTCGATCGCCGTTGCAGCGGCGGCTGCGTCGCTCATCGCAATAGGTGCGGTTCCCTCGCTCCTGTCGTTCCGCCGCAAATAGATTTCGAGCCCATTCCCCGCAAGCCAACGCATGGCTTGTTCAAACTCGATGAGAAAGGAGGTGCGTTTCGCGACCTAAGGGCACGCCGGAGCTTCCCCCCATCGCTATCCGGCGTGCCCTCGGCGCGCTCAAATTTGAACACCCTAAAGTCGCGGCGTCGACTTGTCGGCGCTGGCGTCGATCGGATCACCGACCTTCCTGGGATCTGCGGCAAGCGAATGGCGAACGATCTGCCACTTGCCGTCTTCCAGTTTGAACTCCGTCGTAAACCGGCCTCCGAGAAGCGTCCGCGTGCCTTTCCGCTCGCCCGTGACGCGATAGACCACAGGCCCGCTCACCGTCGCACGCCCGCAACCGGCACTCAGCGACGAAGGCTTCATCGACAGCCCCGGATGCCTGGCGAGAAAATCCTTGTAGTAGGCGCGGATGGCTTTCTTGCCCTTGTAGGGCTTGTCGTCTCGGGTCGCGATCAAGGTTGCATCGGCCGCATAGAGCTCGGAAAGCCGAGCAGGACTGCCCCTCATGAATTCCGCCCGCCATCGGTTCAGCAGCTGAACCATCTGGACGTCCGAGAGCTTTGCGCAAGACCCTGCGGCCTGGTCACGGGCCCAGCCGGGATCCGCCGACCTCACCGTTGCGAACGCAGTGACGACCACGACGAGGCCGAGCAACCGTAGGCGATAGCCAAGTTCCGAGGCTCTTTGCACGGGCGAGATCCTCCCAACCCGTTCTTGATGTTATGATTCCTCCCTGAAGTGAAATTTGGGGCGCACCTTTAACCGTGGCGTCCGGAATTTGCCCGTTGGTTCGGTGCATTCGCGATACATTCAACCGGCCGGCGGCTATCCGGCGGATTTCCCGCCGAGCCGCCCGCCTAGCCGATTGCCAATCTTCAACGTCTTTGATAAAAGCCGGATCAGAAAAAGCGCGGGCACCGGCGGCAAAACCTCCGGCGTCGGTGGCTTTGCGCATTCATCAGACAGAATTCTTCAGAGGATACAACTGCTTGCAGGTTCTCGTTCGCGACAACAATGTTGATCAGGCCCTCAAGGCGCTCAAGAAAAAGCTGCAGCGTGAGGGCGTTTTCCGCGAGATGAAGCTCCGCGGCCATTTTGAGAAGCCATCCGAAAAAAGAGCCCGCGAGAAGGCCGAGGCTGTACGCCGCGCCCGCAAGCTTGCCCGCAAGAAGCTGCAGCGCGAAGGTCTTTTGCCGAGCAAGCCCGCAACCGCACGAGGCGGTCCGGGTGGCAGAGGTGGGCCGGGCGGTGGTCGCGGTGGTCCCGGCGGTGGTCAGGGCGGCGGCACTGGTGGCGGTTTCGGTAGCGGCGGTGGATTTGGCGGCGCCGGTGGCGGTGGTTTCCGTGGCGGCCAAGGCGGCACCGGCAGCGGCGGAAACAGCGGCGGCACGGGCTTCTAAGGCGTCCGGCCGGCTCGAAGCCTTCAAATATTCCAAGGCTCGCGACGTTCGCGGGCCTTTTTAATTTTCCCGACGGCCGCACTAGCCCGGCCGTGCGACTCGCGAAGCACGCAGCCTACTGATCCAATCGTTGACGAATTCGAACGATGGTCCGTCGTGGATCACGTGTCCCCCGCCGGGTATCGTCTTGATCTCCTTCGGCTCGTTCGCCGCCGCGAACAATCGCCGTCCCATCTCAACAGGCACCACGTCGTCGGCCTCGCCGTGAAGAATGAAAATCGGCACATGCACGTCGCGGATATATTTGATCGACTCATAACGATCCTGCAGCAGCAGGCTGACCGGAAGCCAGGGAAACTGAGCGGACGCCAATTCCAGGATTGACGTGTACGGGCTATCGAGGATCACGCCCGCGACTTTCTTCTCCCGCGCCACTTGCACCGCGACGCCGCTTCCAAGCGATTCCCCGTAGAGGATGATGTCCTCCGGACGCACCCCGTCTTTCACCAGCGTGTCGTAGGCGAGCTTTGCGTCGGCCACGTTGGCCGCTTCCGTCGGCGAACCGGTCGAGCCGCTGAAGCCCCGATAGGCCAGCATGAACATGCCGCGCCCATGCTTGAGATATTTGGCCATCGTCTCGCTGCGCAGAGCGAGCGATCCTCCGTTGCCGTGAAAGTAAAGAATCGTCGGTTGACCCGGCTGGGCCTTTCCGTACCAGGCGATCAGCTTCTCGCCGTCCGGGGTCGAAAGGCTCGTCTCGGCCACGTCGGCAAGTCCCGCCGCCGCGGGCGACGTCCGAACCGGCTCCGGAAAATACATGAACCGGCGCTGCGCGGCATACATCACCACGGCGGCAATCGCGTACAAAACGACGGCAAGGATGAGGATCGCTTTGAGAGTCAGAAACATACGGACCTTTGATCTAGTCTCGCCGTCGGACCAGATACCCAATCCTGTCACCTTCTCGTTCACGAATGCTTTCGAGCGCGGCCATGACATCGAGGCCGTGAAGAGGAATGCCGGTCTCGGCGACCGAATCCTGATTGAGTTTCATGAGTTCGCGATAGATCGGCTCCGCCGTCTTGTGGAGCATCGCAACGACCGCAACCGTTTTCCGCGGCATGTTGATCGGCACGCGCGGAAAGACAGACGATAGAAGCTCCTTGGCACTATCCGAGAAATGCGCCGAGAACCGGCCAAGGACCGAGACCAGCTTGATCGCCGTCGTTTCTTCGAAGCGATAGTTGTATTTCTCCATCCACTCGAAGAGCTTGTCCATCGTGAAGTCTTGCAGGCGGATGCCCGCCGTATCGCGATAGTCCTGCCATTCGGCGACGAGATCGAAGCCAGATTCCATGTCGATATCGGCCGGCGCGAACGTCAAATCCGTCGCGACGCCGACCCTATCCAGAAAGTCGCGGTTCTTGCTCGCGATGTGCGTCGGATAGGTCGGCAGTATGAACATGCCAAAGCTACCGCGCTCGTACGCGAGGCGGACGAGCTTCGAACAGAATAGGTTCCGCGTATCGTCGGTGCGCATCGTGAAATCGTAGAGGATGCGCTTGCCGCCTTTGGCGCGCGTCGCCGCAACATAATCAAAGATGTATTTGGCAGCGCGGGCCGCGAGATCGGCGTCGCGATGGCGATAGAGTACGGCCCGGACGATGTTGTGATCGAGCGCTTTCGCCAACGGAGTAATGGTCGCGCCGTCCTCGATCAGGCTCTCGACCATCCAATGGTCGCCCGAGGGATCGATATGGACAATACCGATGTGGCTGAACTGGCTGTCGACATCGCCGATGCGGGCGATCGCGGCACTGTTATGGGCCGTGCCGCGCACCAGAACGACGTCGCCCGAGCGGAAGTGCGTCGCGGCGCCGTTCCGGTAGAACGCGTAATTGACGAGCGTGTTGTTGTCGGTCCCCGTGAACCCGCGCAACAGGTAGCCACCCTCGCTCGCGCGCGGATGCCCCGTCGTGATCTCGCCGAGCATGTCGGAAACATAGCGGAGGACACGGAAGACGTCGCGAAAGGCCTGCGTCACCTGCGGTGTCATGAGGCCGAGCATCTCGTAGTGCCCGAGCTGTTCTCGCAGCGAGACCCGAAGATCGAAAAGCCGATACATCAGCATAGGCGCCGCCCGCGCAATCCCGGCGACGTCGTAATCGGCGAAACGGGCCTTGGAAGCCCGCTCGTAGATGAAGTCGAGGTTACGCGCCAGAAGGGCCGCGTTCGTCACCGGCGTCGCGGCGAGAATCTCGATGTGCTCGATATCGTTTTCGAAAGACGCCGACGCGACGGGAGCCAACACGGAAAACCCTCAAACCCACTATGGCCGCAACTATAGCAGACCGATTCGGTCCTGCCCCGAGCCATAGCAATCGGCGAGGAGCTGTTGCCGATCCGCCCCAACATCCCGAGGACAGTTAGTCCGCTGCCAGAGCCTTAACGATCTGTTCCGTCATTTTCTTGGCATCGCCGAGCACCATGACGGTGTTGTCGCGATAGAATAACGGGTTGTCGATACCGGCGTACCCGGAAGCGAGCGAACGCTTGTTAAAAAACACTGTTCCCGCTTTCCAGACCTCGAGAACGGGCATGCCGTAAATCGGCGAGGTTTTGTCGTCCTCGGCCGCGGGATTGACGACGTCGTTGGCGCCGATGACGTAAGCGGCATCGGCCTGCGCAAACTCGCTGTTGATGTCCTCGAGCTCGAAAACCTCATCATAGGGAACATTGGCTTCCGCAAGCAGCACGTTCATATGGCCCGGCATGCGGCCCGCGACCGGGTGAATGGCATATTTGACTTCGACGCCGGCTTTCTTCAGGGCGTCCCCCATCTCACGCAGAGCGTGCTGAGCCTGCGCGACGGCCATGCCATAGCCCGGCACGATAATGACCTTCGACGCGTTCTTCAGAACGTAGGCCGCATCTTCGGCCGAGCCGAGCTTGACGGGCTTCTGCTCGCCCCCCGCACCGGCTCCCGCCGCGGCCGTCTCGCCGCCGAAGCCCCCGGCAATGACGGACAGGAACTGCCGGTTCATCGCCTTGCACATGATGTAGGAGAGGATGGCACCGGACGAGCCGACCAGTGCCCCCGTGATGATCAAAGCGATGTTCCCGAGCGTGAAACCGATGCCCGCCGCAGCCCATCCCGAATAGGAGTTCAGCATCGACACGACGACCGGCATGTCGGCGCCGCCGATCGGGATGATGATCAAGACGCCGATCAGAAGCGACAGAAGCACGATCAGCCAGAACAGCCAGGCCGAGCCGCCCGACATGATTAAGGCGTAGATCATCAGGATCAGGAAGACGGCGAGACCCGCGTTGATCAGATGCCGTGCCGGCAGCAGGATCGGTTTGCCGGACATCCGGCCCGAAAGCTTCGAGAACGCAATGACGGAGCCGGTGAACGTGACGGCACCGATCGCGACGCCGAGCGACATCTCGAGAAGGCTACCGGCTTTGATGCCGATGTCCGGGTTCGCCGGATCCGCCAGGATGCCGAACGCCGAGGGGGCGTAAAGCGCGCTGGCCGCCACGAACACCGCAGCGAGACCGACGAGCGAGTGAAAAGCCGCGACGAGTTCCGGCATCATCGTCATCGGGATTTCCCGCGCCGTCTTGGCGCCGATGAAACCGCCGATGCCGATGCCGAGCACGATCAGGATCCAAGACGTCGCCGTCGGCTCCGCAATCCCGAGTGTCGTCAGAATGGCAATCGCCATGCCGATCATGCCGTAGAGGTTGCCCTTGCGGGATGTCGCTGGGCTCGACAGGCCTCTGAGCGCCAGGATGAAGAGAACGCCGGCGGCGAGATAAAGCAGTGCGGCGACGTTTGCGGACATTGGTTCGTTCCCGGGGCCTGTTATCTGATGCCTACGACGTTTCTCATGCGACGGGTCGGGTCAGCGCGTCAGCCGTCCTTCTTCGCCGGCGTCTCTTTTTTCTTGTACATGGCGAGCATCCGGTTGGTGACGAGGAAGCCGCCGAAAATGTTGACGGACGCCATCGTCAGCGCCAGGAACCCGAATATTCTTGCTACACCGCTATCGGATGCCGTCAGCGAAACGCCGACCGCCAATAGCGCGCCGACGACGATGACGGACGAAATCGCGTTCGTGACGCTCATCAGCGGCGTATGCAGAGCCGGCGTCACCGACCAGACGACGTAATAGCCGACGAAAACGGCGATAACGAACACCATGAATTCATAGACCGGCGGACTGACGAGAGCCCCCTCCGCCGCAAAAGCCGACGACGTGCCGACGACGGTGACCACGAGTGCCGCAAACAAAGTCTGGATCAAGCGCATGGCGAGGCTCCTTATGCCGTCTTCGTCGCGAGGCTTGGATGTACGATCTGGCCATCCTTGGCGACCAGCGTCCCTTTGATCAGTTCGTCGTCCCAATTGACCGCGAGCGCCTTTTCCGTCTTGTCGATCATCGTTTCGAGGAAGGCCAGGAGATTGCGGGCGTAGAGACTGGAGGCGTTGACCGCGATCGTCCCGGCGAGATTGAGGGGCCCGAAAATCTTGACGCCGTTCGCCGTCTCGATCGTCTTGCCGGGCTCGGTCAGCTCGGTATTGCCGCCACGCTCGGCCGCGAGATCGACAATGATCGCACCGGGCTTCATGCTTTCGATCATCGCGCGTGTGATGAGCTTCGGCGCCGGACGGCCGGGAATAAGCGCCGTCGTGATCACAAGATCCTGGGTCTTGATATGGTTCGCGACGAGCTCCGCCTGCTTTGCCTGGTATTCGGCGCTCATCGGCTTTGCGTAGCCGGCCGCCGTCTGAGCCTGCTTGAACTCATCGTCTTCGACCGCGACGAATTTCGCGCCGAGCGACTGCACCTGTTCCTTCGTCGCCGGACGAACGTCGGTCGCGGTCACCTGCGCGCCGAGGCGTCGCGCCGTCGCAATCGCTTGCAGTCCCGCAACGCCGACTCCCATGATGAAGGCCTTCGCTGCCGGAACGGTGCCGGCCGGCGTCATCATCAACGGCAGGGCTTGCCCGAACATCGAAGCCCCGTCGACGACGGCCTTGTAGCCCGCGAGGTTGGCCTGGCTCGACAGCACATCCATTGATTGCGCCCGAGTTGTACGGGGCATGAATTCCATCGAGAAGAGGCTTGCTCCGGTCCCGGCCAGCGCCTCCAAGCCGCCGCGGTCGCCATAGGGATCGATCATCCCGGCGACGATGGCGCCCGGCTTCAGGGCTTTGACGTCCTCAACGGACGGACGGCGCACGCTGAGAAGGATGTCCGCGCCGGCGAGCGCCTCGGCCTTGCCGACGACTTCGGCGCCTGCCGCGCGATAGGCGTCGTCCGAAAAGCGCGACCGCAGGCCCGCGCCCTGCTCGATGCGAACGACGGCACCGAGATTGGCGAACTTCTTGACCGTGTCGGGCGAAACCGCAACGCGCGGCTCGTCGGCCGGTTCACTGGTGACAGCTATCGTAACCATGTCTCGGTCCAATTGAGGGCGCCGATTGCGGGCGTACGGGCGAAACGGCAGGAAAAAGAAAAGGGCAGTCCTAACATCGGCCTGCCCCAACCTGAGATCACCTTACGGCTCAGGGGAGCCGGGCATCAGACCAGGAAGATCTTCATTCCGATGAGAATGACAGCCACGAATACGACGGCATATTTCGCCAGCCGCACGAATTCCCGGTAAGTCTCGAGATGCGCCGCATAGTCCATCGCCGGACTACCTTTTGAAGTATCGATATCCAAGGTCTCACTCCCCAGTCGTCTTTTCTGCAAATCGCTTCCAGGTAGGTATCTCAAGACGTCGCGAGCTTCAAGGTGTCGCAGCTTGTGCTTTCGCCTGCCTGGCACAGGCCAACCCACGAGGCGACCGGTGGCTGCTATTGTCGTGCCTAGGTTGCAGAACCGTGCGGACCGCCCGCCGAGCTAAACTGCGACCTGCGTACCGACCTCGACGACCCGGTCGGTCGGAATTTGGAAATACGTCGTCGCGTCTTCGGCGCTGCCGGCCAGCCCGATGAACAGGCGTTCCTGCCAGCGCGGCATCTCGGATTTCGTCGTCATTCGCAACGACCGCCGCGACAGGAAGAACGACGTCGAGCCGATATCGATATTGCAGTCCTTGCGCCGGGCATGTTCGAGGATCTTAGGCACGCTCGGCGTCTCCATGAAGCCATAACGCGCGATGATGCGAATGAAGTGATCGGAAACCTTCTCGATCGTCAGACGCTCGTGTCGCGCGATGCGCGGCGTTTCCTCGGTGCGAATCGAGAGCAGGATATTTCGCTCGTGCATGACGCGGTTGTGCTTCAGGTTGTGCATCATCGACGTCGGCGCCGCATATGGATCGCCGGTCAGAAACACGGCCGTGCCCGAAACGCGATGCGGTGGCTTTGCTTCGAGCTTGCGCACCAGCCAATCGAGATCCGCCTCGTTGCGTTTCGTGACTTTAGCAAGAACGCGCGTTCCCCTGACCCAAGTGAACATAATTATCGCGATCATGCAGGCGATGGCGAGCGGCACCCAGCCACCTTCGAGCAGCTTCAGAATGTTTGCCGAGAAGAACGCCTGCTCGAAGAGCAGCAGCGGAATAACGATCAGGGCGACGCGCCAAAGCGGCCACTTCCAGCACTTCCAGATGACGAAAAACGCCATCAGCGTATCGATGACCATCGCCGCTGTTACGGACACGCCGTAAGCCGCCGCCAAATTGGACGACGTGCGGAACGCAAAAATGATGACGACGACCGCGATGAAGAGGATCCAGTTGACCCTCGGCATGTAGATCTGTCCCGCCATGCTCTCCGAGGTGTGCCGGATCTCGAAGCGCGGCACGAGCCCGAGCTGAATGGCCTGCCGCGTCAGCGAAAATGCGCCCGTAATGACGGCTTGGCTCGCGATCACCGTTGCAAACGTCGAAAGAATGAGCATCGGGATCAGCATGAAATCGGGATAGAGGCGGTAGAACGGGTTCTCGACCGCATTTGCGTCGTTCATGACGAGCGCGCCCTGACCGAAGTAATTGAGCAGCAGCGCCGGCATGACGAAATAGATCCACGATGCCGTAATCGGGCGGCGGCCGAAATGGCCGAGATCGGCATAGAGCGCCTCGGCGCCCGTACAGACCAAAAACACGAGGCCCATCACCGTCAGGCCTAAAAAGCCGTGATGATAGACGAACAAAATGCCCTGAAACGGATTGAGCGCCATGAGAACGTTCAGGTTGTCCGCGATGTGTATGAGTCCGCCGATCCCCAGCACGGCAAACCAAACACACATCACCGGACCAAAAAAACGCGCGACCCGATCGGTGCCGCGCGATTGCATCCAGAAAAGCACTGCGAGAACGACGACCGACACCGGGATGACGGCTTTCTCGAACTGCGGCGCAATCAGCGTCAGGCCCTCGACGGCCGACAAGACCGAAATGGCCGGCGTGATGACGGCATCGCCGTAGAAGAACGACGCCCCGGCAATGCCAAGTGCGCCTAAGAGTGGAGCGCTGCGCCGCGCCACGGTCTGGCCGAGGGCCATGAGCGCGAACATGCCGCCCTCGCCCCTGTTGTCGGCCCTGAGCAGAAGCAGGACGTACTTCATGGTGACGACGAACGTCATGCTCCAGAAGATGAGCGACAAGACGCCGACCGCCGCCTCTGCGGTCGTCAGACCACGATGCGAAGCGGCGGTAATGGCTTCCTTGAAAGCATAAAGCGGGCTCGTTCCGATGTCGCCAAAGACGACACCAACCGAGCCTAATGCCAATGCCCAGAAATCCTTACTATGTTGCCCCTCTCCGGCGCCGTACTCGGCGGCAGCCTGAGCTGAAGCGGGCGCTTGTGCCATTCAGGCACCTCGACTTGTCGAATGAAGCTGCAACGCAGCAAAGTGGCGGGCTTCTACTCCCACGACGTGCAGATTGAAAGCGACAAATTAGCCGTTAACCCCCGAGATACGCCCCACGAATACTTGACAACCCGCGGTCGCCGGATTCGTTGCGCTGCCGAACAATAAATATTTATGCCCGGTTCCGAGGCGACACTCAACCGATTGTCTCCAGTTCGTCGATCATGCCTTCGATGACCTTGAGCCCCTTGTTCCAGAATTCAGGGTCACGCGCATCGAGCCCGAACGGGGCAAGAAGCTCGGAATGGTGTTTCGATCCCCCGGCCTTCAAGAGTTCGAAATACTTCGCGACGAAGCCGGGATCGGCCTCTGCGTAAAGCCCGTAAAGCGAATTAACGAGGCAATCGCCGAAGGCATAAGCGTAGACATAGAACGGCGAGTGGATGAAGTGCGGGATATAGGTCCAGAAGACTTCGTAACCTGGCTTCACATCGATCGCCGGGCCTAAGCTCTCCGCTTGCACCTCCAGCCAGAAAGCGTTGATTTGCTCCGACGTCAGTTCGCCCTGACGCCGTGCTTCATGAACTTTCCGCTCGAAAGTGTAGAACGCGATCTGCCGGACAACGGTATTGATCATGTCCTCGACCTTGGCGGCGAGCATCGCCTTCTTCTCGCGCGCATCCTTGGCCTCGGCGATGAGGGCCCTGAACGTCAACATCTCTCCGAAGACCGAAGCCGTTTCCGCCAGCGTCAGCGGTGTCGACGCCAGAAGCGGTCCCTGATCGCGCGCCAGCCACTGATGCACGCCATGACCGAGCTCATGCGCAAGCGTCATGACATCGCGCGGCTTTCCGAGATAGTTCATCATCACATAGGGATGAACCGAAGGCACCGTCGAAGCCGAGAACGCGCCGGGTGCTTTCCCGGGCTTCACCGGAGCGTCGATCCAGTTCTTGTCGAAAAACTGCCTGGCGATCGTCGCCATCTCGGGCGCGAAGCCATTGTAGGCGCTTAGAACGATCTGCTCGGCCTCACCCCATGAGATCGTTCGTTCGGGCTTGTCGGGAAGCGGCGCATTACGGTCCCACGACGCGAGCTTCTTCTTGCCGAGCCACTTCGCCTTCATCGCATAGTAGCGATGCGAAAGCAGCGGATAGGCGGCTCTGACGCTCGAAACGAGCGCATCGACCACCGGACCTTCGACCCGGTTAGCCAGGTTTCGGCTGTCGGAGACGTCCTTGAAGTTGTGCCAGCGGTCGGAGATTTCCTTGTCCTTGGCGAGCGTATTCGTGATGCGCGTGAAAAGCGGCAGGTTCGCCTTGAACACCTTGCTCAAAGCTTCCGATGCCGCCTTGCGCTTCTTCTCGTCGGCATCGGAGAGAAAGTTCAGCGTCGGTTCGAGCGACAGCGGCTCCTTCACGCCTTTGACGTTGAAGCGTAACGCCGACATCGTCTCGTCGAAGAGCCGGTTCCAGGCCGCGCGGCTGGTCTGGGATTTCTCGGTGAAAAGCGTCTCGATTTTTTCGTCGAGCTGATGCGGCTTTTCTTTTCTGAGGTCCTCGAACCAAGGCTTATAGCGCTTCAGGCTTTCGTGCTTCAGCGCGGCATCGATCACGCCGTCGTCGATCTGGTTGAGCTCCAGTTCGAAGAAAATGAGATCGGTGTAGAGCTTCGTGAGCGCTTCCGAAACGTCGGCGTTGAACTTCGCACGCGCGGGGTCCGTCTGGTTGAGAACATAGTAGAGCCCCGAATAGGATGCGAGCTTGCCCGCGAGATCGGAAAGCTTTTCGTAATCCTTGATCGCCTCGATGAGCTTGCCGCCGTCCTTGGCGAGGTCGGCAAGCCGGCCCTGATATGTCGCCTTCATGCGGGTCGCTTCCGCCGCGGCTTCTTTGAGGTCTCGCTGGATTTCAGGCGCGTCGGGGCCCGCATAGAGATCGCTTAGATCCCACTCCGGCATGCCGGCCAAGGATACCTCCTCCTCAGCACGCTGGGCCGCCGATTGCGGTACGAGATTGACGTCGGTCAAAGGCCAATTGCGCATGAGAACCTCGAAAGTTGAATTTTGCGCCGGTGGCTTAGCACAGGCTGCGAAAAGATAAAATTTGTCGATTTCCTCGATATGGTGGCGATCGGTGATGGAAAAAACTTCCGCGCGAGTTCAGCCGCTTACCCGCTACCGCCGAAAATTGCGCCAATACGAAACCTTCCGTTTACCGTTCTCGGGCAATGTTGGGCCCGTTGCGTAAGTTCCGGGTCACTGCGTGTACAAAGCTGGGGCAAATCGGCTTCCGCTGCTCAGAGACGGCCCTCGTGTCGAGTGAAGAGTAAAAGTTGCGTGCAAATGTCAAAGCGTATTCTGATCGTCGATGACGATCCTGCCCAGCGCCGTATTCTCGAAGAGACAATTAAGCGCTTCGGCTTCGAAACCAAGTCCTGCGGATCGGGCGAGCAGGCGATCCAGCTCCTCGAAGGCCAGGAACGTTCCCTGATCGGGCTGGTCCTCCTTGACCTCATCATGCCGGGAATGGACGGTATGGCCGTCCTGGAACGCGTCGCCCGCGTCGCGGGCATGCCGCCGATCATTGTCCAGACGGCGAACGGCTCCATAGAAACGGCGATCAACGCCATGCGCCACGGCGCTGTCGATTTCGTCGTCAAGCCGGCGTCTCCGGAACGGCTCGAAGTCTCGATCAAGAGCGCCCTCAAGATCGAAGCCCTGTCGGGCGAAATCACGCGCATGAAAAAGGCCGTCGATGGCACGCTGACGTTCGACGATCTCGTCCTTCGGGGCGATGCTATGACGCGCGTCATCACGCTCGGAAAGCGCGCCGCAGCATCGAATATCCCGGTCCTGATAGAGGGCGAAAGCGGCGTCGGAAAAGAACTGATCGCCCGCGCTATCCAGGGTGAGAGCGATCGTGTCGGGCGGCCATTCATCACGGTCAACTGCGGCGCCATTCCGGAAAACCTCATCGAAAGCATCCTGTTCGGCCACGAGAAGGGGTCGTTCACCGGAGCCGTCGATAAGCGTATCGGCAAATTCCAGGAAGCCGACGGCGGCACCCTCTTCCTTGACGAAGTTGGAGAACTTCCGCTCGAAGCCCAGGTGAAGTTGCTGCGCGCACTGCAGGAAGGCGAGATCGATCCCGTCGGCTCCAAGCGCCCGGTAAAAGTCAACTTCCGCCTCATCTCGGCGACCAACAGAGACATGATTCAGCAGGTCAAGGACGGCAAGTTCCGCGAAGACCTCTATTACCGTCTCAATGTCTTCCCGATCTTCATTCCGCCGCTACGCGAACGCGTCGAAGACGTTCCGGAGCTTGCCCGCCACTTCATCGCCCGGTTCGCCGCCGAGGAAGGCAAACGCGTCGCGACGATTTCAGACCGCGCGATGCGGCTTCTGCAAGGTTATTCCTGGCCCGGCAACGTTCGCCAGCTCGAGAACGCGGTCTTCCGCGCAGTCGTCCTCGCCGACAGCCCAGAGCTGACCGTCTCGGAATTCCCCC
Source organism: uncultured Pseudomonadota bacterium (assembly GCA_963789775.1). Classification (GTDB taxonomy): domain Bacteria; phylum Pseudomonadota; class Alphaproteobacteria; order Rhizobiales; family Hyphomicrobiaceae; genus Hyphomicrobium_B. Next base: position 173,730 of record CAWBLX010000005.1, on the reverse strand, counting down.
AGATCGCCGCGCACGTCGAAGGCTTCGAGACGGAAATTCCGGCGGCGCCGGCGGCTGTCCAGAAGCCGCCGGCCTACACGGGGCCGGCTCTTCTCGGCGCCGAGAATACGGTTCCCCACACGATCGAGATGAAATCCTCGACGCTGGGAAGCTCCCTCGGCATCCAAGCCGTCGCCGAGGATGGCGAAATCCGGTCTCTCGAGGCGATCGAAGCCGACATGATCCGCTTGGCGCTCGGCCGCTATCGTGGCCACATGACCGAGGTGGCCAAGCGGCTCAACATCGGCCGCTCGACGCTCTACCGGAAAATGCAGGAATACGGCCTAGAGACGCGCACCAACTAAATCCGTGACGCATTTCCGCTTGCACGCAGTAGGCGAGAGCCCGAGCGCGTGCACGCGCCTCTGTACCCTCAAGTCTCATGCGACTTGTCCGCACACAAACGCGCCAGAATTGCATTCGGTCGGGTGTCCAAGATCACCCGACCGGATGAGAGAGCGAGCCCCTTCGCCCTCGCAAGCAAAAGCCCTGGCTGCATCCGGGGCTTTTGCATTTCTGGAACAGCCGTCGCGAAATCCATCGAAACGCAATCAATTTGAAACTTTCCGGTTTCTATGGTGTTGGATGTAGGCGTTCGGGGGCGCCAAACGTGTCTTAGTTTCCCGTTCTCTGCGCGCCCTTTTGGGCACAAGGCAGCAACAGTTTCGCCACAGCGCTGTGCAATACAGCCATGTCCCGCGATCTGGCTGGTCAGACGAAACGCTGGCGCATATCTATCGCCGGGAACATAAGAGGTGGATTTCGGTATGCGTGTCGCGAGAATTCTGGCTGTCAGCCTTTTGCTGATCGCCGGCACGGCTCCAGCAGCATTTGCGCTCGACCAGGTCAACGATCAGCCCGACGGAGCGGCGAGCGCAACCGATCCCGGGTCTTCAGGTGACACGTCGGAAACGGCTATGCAGCGCCAGCCCGCTGCGGACGCAGCGCCGCAACAGCCGGCCGCCGCACAGCCGGCACCGGCTGGGGAGGCCCCCGCATCTCAGGCAGAGCCGGCTTCGCAAGCGACGGCCCCTGAAGCCACGCCTCCGTCTGCTCCGGCCGCTGATGCATCGACGGCGTCGGCAGCTCCCAAGGTCATCGCCGACGATCACCTCGTCTATCTTCCGGTTGCCGATTACATTCGGAACAACGCCAAGAAACTCCTCGCCGGCACCAACGCCGACGACCGCTTGGCTCTCACCCAATTCTACGACGAGCGCGTGGGCTCGACGCTCTGGGTCGACAAGAACGGCCTGACCCCCGAAGCCAAGAACCTCATCGCCGGCCTCAAGGATGCGGACAGCTGGGGGCTTAGCTCGGCCGACTATAAAATTCCCGAGCTGAAACCCACCGGCACGGGCGATTACAGCCAGGACGACCTGACCGCCGTCGAAACGCGGCTCTCTCTCGACGCCTTGGAATATGCGCGCGACGCACACGGCGGCCGGATCAGCGATCCTTCGTCTCAGCTCGGGACCTATATCGACCGCGCGCCGGTCCTGCTTAACCCCAGGATCGTCATCGATCAGATTGCGGCCGCACCCGACAAGGGCGCCTATCTGGCCTCGCTAAATCCGAAGCATGAGCAGTTCCAGCGCCTGCGCGAGAAGCTTCTCGCGCTCCGCGCGTCGGCGAAAAAAGCCGAAGCTCTGAAAATTCCCGATGGACGGAACATGAAGCCGGGCCAGAGTGCCCCGGAGATCGCTATCCTCCGCAAGCGTTTGAAGGTCACCACGCCGCCGGTCAAAAAAGACGGCACGCCGGCCGACGAGTCCTATTACGACGATGCGCTCGCCGACGCCGTAAAAGCATATAAGGAAAGCAACGGCATTCGTCCCGCCAGCGTGTGGATCACATCCACCCTGCGCCGCTCGCTGAACTCCAGCAACGACGTCAGCGAAGCCAAGCTCATCGCCAATATGGAAGAGTGGCGGTGGATGCCGGAAAAGCTCGGCAAATACTACATCATGGTCAACATTCCGGAATTCAAATTCCGTGTGGTGTCGAACGGCGAGGTCATTCACGAGGAACGCATCGTCGCCGGCCGGCCGGATGCACAATCACCGATTTTCTCCGAGCTGATGCGCACCGTCGTCATTCAGCCGCGCTGGAACGTTCCCAATTCCATCAAGATCAAAGAACTGCTTCCCGGCCTCAGATCCGGCGGCGATCCGCTGCGCCGTCAAGGTTTGGTGATGGAGTACAACGGCCGCAAGGTCGATCCCTACAATGTCGATTGGTCACGAAGCGACATCCGCAACTTCAACGTTTATCAGCCCCCGGGTGGAGGCAATGCGCTCGGCGTCGTCAAGTTCTTGTTCCCCAACAAGCACGCCGTCTATCTGCACGACACACCGAGCAAGAGCCTTTTCAACGAGCGCGTCCGCGCTTTCAGCCATGGCTGCATGCGTGTGCGCAATCCCGTGTCGCTGGCTGAACTCATCCTCAACATGGATAAGGGTTGGGACCAGCAGAAGGTCGACGATCTCATCAAGAACGGCCCGGAAGAGAACGAGGTCAGTCTCGATCAACCGATCCCCGTCCACGTCACCTACTTCACCGCCTGGGTTGGCGACGACAACGAGGTCCAGACCTTCAACGACGTCTATGGCCATGAGAAGCGTATCACGCTGGCGTTAGCAGGCCGCTGGGACCAGATTGTCAAAGCGGATGAGCAGCACGTTTCGCCGGAAGACGTCCCCAACGACGGCTGGGGCAACAACGATGGCTTTGCGTCGCTCTTCGGCGATGACGACTACGACGATCGCGGTCGCCGCAGAAAGCACAGCGGCGGACTCGGCGGCTTCATCAAGGGGGTCTTCGGCGGCTTCTGACCGCCGCGCCCCGCGCGAACAATTGCAAAGCCGGCCGAAAGTCTCGGCCGGCTTTTTTTATAGCGTCGGCGAGCCTACCGGCCTTTTTATCGCCCTTTCCGAAGCTTTAGATATTCTTACGGGATAGTTACTGCCTCTTAACGGTTGGGGATTAACCGTTAATGGCCGGGCATTTTTGGCCCCAGTCGGGCTCGGGGAAGTTCTTTGTAGGGACGGGGGAATTCGTGGCCTCTCGCCGCACAGGCCTAGCGTTCGGCGCGCTCGCGCTGCTTTTGTCGGTGTGTCTCAACGCCGACAAGATGACTGCCGCTGGGCAGCCCGACGAGCGCGTGATCTCGTTCTATCACATCCACACCCACGAGCGCCTCACCGTCGTCTACAAAAGGAATGGCCATTACATTCCCGAGGCGATGGAAAAGATCAATTACATCATGCGGGATTGGCGCAAGAACCAGATCAAAGCGATCGCGCCCGCCACCATCGATCTTGCCTGGGAAATGCACGAGGAACTCGGTTCGAAAGAGCCGATCAACATCATCTGCGGCTATCGCTCTGCCGACACCAACGAAATGCTGCGCCGGACGGTCGGCGGCCAGGCGAAATTCAGCCAGCACATCACCGGCAAGGCGATCGACATCACCTTCCCCGACGTGCCACTGAAAAAGATGCGTTATTCCGCATTGATCCGCGAGCGTGGCGGCGTCGGCTATTATCCGACGTCAGGCATCCCATTCATTCACGTCGATACGGGCAACGTTCGCATGTGGCCACGCATGCCGCGCATGGAGCTTGCGCTGCTCTTTCCCAACGGTCACTCGAAATTCGTTCCCGCCGATGGCAGGCCCATCACGCCCCGCGACGTCAAGATTGCACGCAGCAAGTTCCATGACCTTGCGACGCAGGTCGCCGAGTTCTTCCATGATCGCCATACGCCCGGAACGTCGAGAACGATGGTCGCCTCTCTCGGAGTCAACCCTCCGAAAAAGAGCCTCAGCGTCGTGGCATCTCTGGGCGGCAGTGCGAAGCAGGCGGACGGCTCGACACGGCGGAACGTCAATCTGACGACCGAACCCGACCCGGCGCTTGTGCCGCCGGCACGTCCCTTTGCGCCCGCAACGACTGTCGCGTCGCTTGAGCCGAACGACGGACAGCCCCACCTGGTCGGCACGCCGAAGCTCGTCGACCGGTCTTCCCACTTCACGCTGCCGTCCAAAGCCGATCGCGGAAAGCTCGACGCGCTGGTTGCATCCGCGGCCTCGATGCCCCTCCCGGAACTTATTCAGGGGCCGCAGCCCGCCGTCCGTCCGCAGAGGGCCCTGGCCGCTGCCGCATTGGCCGAGAACCGCGAAGCTGCCCCGGCTCCAATCGCCCAGGTCGCGAGCCTCGATCCCTCGGCGGGCACCGTCGGCGACATGCGTCCGGCAAGCTTAAGCAACTGGGCGCAGGCGCCGGCGTACGACGACGATCATCCTGACGAGATGGACTACCGGCCATTCCCGCTGGCGCCATTCCTGACCGATAAGCCGACCGCGCGCGACCAGCCGCTTGCCCCCATGCAAGCTCCAGACGTTGCCGCGACCCTCGAAGTCTTGGATGATATCGGCAGCATCGAGCCGATGAGATTCCGCCCGGGACAGCAATTGGCCGAAGCGATGTGGTGCGACCAGTTCAAAGGCACGGCCGTGCACACCGAAGCCCTCAAGGAACTGGAAGAAAACCGCATACCGACCGGCATAACGAGCCGGCAGGTGCAGACCAGCGCGCGCTGACGCCCGGCGTCCTACACTTGCACTGTTGCGGCACCGCGTTTGAGCGATGCCTCCCCGGCTTCGTCCACGAGTTTCGCCAGCGCCAGGAAATCGGCACGCCTCGGGCTCGACCGCCGCCACGCGAGACCGATCGACCGTGACGGCTCGGGATCGACGAAGCGGATAATCTTGATATCCCGGCTGCGGCCCTCGACCCCAAGGCAGATTTCGGGAAGCAGCGTGATTCCAAAGCCCGCCGAAACCATCTCGACAATCGTCGATAAGCTCGACGCGCCGAACGTATTGACGTCGTCGACCTGTTGCAGACTGCAATACGTCAGCGCCTGATCGCGAAGGCAGTGGCCTTCTTCGAGCAGCAGCAAGCGGTCGTGCTCGACCATTTCTTTAGTCGCCCGAACGCGCCCCGAAAGTTTTCTGCTCTTCGGCAGAGCAAGCAAAAACCGGTCTTCGAAGACGGGCAGCGTCTCGAGATCGGGGTTCCGGATCGGCAGCGCGAGAAGCAAAACGTCGAGCTTTCCCTCGACGAGTTCGTCGGTCAGCGTCTGCGTTTGCGTCTCGCGGACATGCAGTTCGAGGTCGGGATAGCTTTGCTTGAGAAGCGGCAGCAGCAGCGGCAGCAAATAGGGCGCCACCGAGGGAATGACGCCAAGCCGCAGCGTGCCCGAAAGGACGCCGCCAGCGTGCTGCGCATAATCGACGAGGTTGCGCACGTCGTTGAGCAACCGCCGGGCGCGGACCGCGATTTCCTCTCCCTTCGGCGTCAGCTTGATACCGCTCCGCGTCCGCTCGACGAGAGCGATGCCGAGAGACGCCTCGAGATCCTGGATCTGCATCGAAAGCGCCGGCTGCGTGACAGAGCATGCGTCGGCGGCGCGACCGAAGTGCTGCTCGCGCGCAAGCGCGTCGAAGTACCGGAGCTGCTTGAGTGTGACGTGAGCCATCAGAAGTACTAATGCCAAGGACAAGAAATCGCGATTTGTCCTTATCACGCCCCGAGACTACGGTGAACAAATAGACGCGCCGGAGTGATCACATTTCCGCGCGCAGTCAGACGGCAGCCGCAAGGCTGTCATCGCCGGTGCCGCCCGCCTCCCAGCGCCGAATGGGGGATGGGCGGCGCCGTTTTACTATGGGTTGCAGATGGCCGCTGGTGGCCAGCTCTCCAAAGGGAGTCGCCAGCGCCAAATCAAAAACACAGCCGGCCGAACCAAGCCCGCGCCGAGCGGCCAGCTCCGCGAAGCGGAATCGCTCGACGCAACTAGCGGCTCTCTTACTCTGCCGCCATCATCGCGTCGGCGACGGACGTATCTGGTACCTTATCCAGCATGCCCAGCGCATGCATGTAGACTTCCAGGATGCTTTCTTCCTCCTCACGTTCCTCGTTGCTCTTCTTACGAAGCCGCACGATCTGGCGCAGCGCCTTGACGTCGAATCCGACGGCCTTCGCCTCGGTATACTTGTCGCGAATGTCGCTCGCGAGCTGCTTCTTTTCCTCTTCGAGGCGTTCGATCTGCTCGACGAACTGGCGCAACTGATTTTGCGCCGAGGCTTGAAGCGTGCTCATGAAAACTCCTGCTATCCAGTGCCAGCCGACGCTAGCGGCGAGCCTCGGTCACAGCAAGGCAGCAGAACCCGCTATCCAAAGGGATAAATTCGTTCAGCCGTCTTGACGTTGTATATGTCGCGCTACGACTCACTTTGAGTCGCCCCCGGGCGAGTCTTTCTGATTTCACCGGCGCCCAACACAAGGCCGTCCCGGCGGCCGGCTACACCGAAGAGGAGTCGCCGGGAGCAACGTCAATGATCCCGCGGGCGGCTTTGCTCGAACGCCGCCTGTTTCTCCAGTGAAGCGTCGGTCTGATATTGGGCTTTCCATTCCTCGAACGGCATGCCGTAGACGATCTCCCGCGCATCGTCCTTGGAAAGCTCGAGCCCCTTCGCCGCAGCCGCATCCGACATCCACGTCGACAGGCAATTGCGGCAGAACCCCGCCAGATTCATCATATCGATGTTCTGAACGTCCGTACGTGACCGCAAATGCTCGACGAGACGCCGAAAAACCGCCGCTTCGAGCTCGGTCGTCGTCCGCGGATCGAAAGTCTTCATTACCAACTCCTTGACCGGCAGAGCCTCTGCTTGGGCAATTACGACATAAGCAGCATGGCGGCCATCCAAAAGTCCCGCCGACGCTGCGGCCTCTGATGCCTTGACGGGCGGGAGGCGTTTGCGCAAACCAGACCCCCAACAATGAGATAACAACCAGGCACGGGCCAGGGGAAACGTTATGAAAGATGGGACGAACGGCGGCGTTCGCGAAACTTTGAGCACGCTGTTCGAAACCGCGTATCGGACGGCCCACCCGTCCGTCTGCCTGCCGTTGCACCTGCCCGCCGTGCCGAAGGGCGGCCGGATTATCGTTATCGGCGCCGGTAAAGGCTCCGCTGCCATGGCCGTTGCCGCCGAAGAGCATTACGTCGCGACGGGCGAAGCCGATAAAATCTCGGGCCTCATCTCCACCCGGCATGGCTTCGGCCTGCCGACCGAAATCATAGAAATCCTGGAAGCGGGTCACCCCGTCCCCGATCAAAACTCCATCGTCGGCGCCGAACGGGCCACCGCGTTGGCGAAGAGCGCCGGCCGGAACGATCTGGTCCTGTGCTTGCTTTCGGGCGGTGCTTCCGCGATCTGGTCCGCGCCTGTTCCGGGCGTCAGCTTCGAAGCCAAGCAGGCCCTGACGAAACAGCTTCTGAAGTCCGGCGCCCCGATCTCGGAAATGAATTGCGTGCGCAAACATCTCTCCGAGGTCAAAGGCGGAAAGCTTGCAGCGGCCGTCTATCCGGCGCGCCTGCTGACGCTCGCGATTTCCGACGTGCCGGGCGACAATCCCGACGAGATCGGCTCCGGCCCGACGGTCGCCGACCGCTCGACGTTGGCGGATGCCCGCGCCGTCCTCGCGAAATGGAAAATCACGCCGTCGCCCGAGATCGCGAAAGCGCTTGAAGATCCGGCGAACGAGACCCTGAAGGCCGGCGATCCGAAGCTCGCCAATTCCAGCTACGAGATCGTCGCCGCACCACGCGCATCGATTGAAGCCGCCGCTGCCATTGCCCGCAACCTCGGCTATCGCGTCATCACCCTTGGCGACGATCTCGAAGGCGAAGCCCGCGACGTCGCCCGCAAACACGCCGAGATGGCGCTCGACGCCAAGCGCAAAGGTGAGAAAGTCGCGATTATGTCAGGCGGCGAGTTGACCGTCACCGTGCGCGGCAGCGGTTCCGGGGGTCCCAACCAGGAATATGCGCTCGGTCTTGCCATCGCGCTTGATGCTACTCCTGGCATTGCAGGACTGGCAGGCGATACCGACGGCATCGACGGCGGCGGCGGCCATGCGGGTGATCCTGCCGGCGCAATGGTGTTTGCCGACACGCTGCAACGCGCCGCGGCGGCAAACCTCAATGCCGCCCAGTTCCTGGAGAACAACGATTCAACGGGTTTTTTCCGCCCCCTCGGCGATCTTATTCTGTGTGGCCCAACCCAAACCAACGTCAACGATTTCCGGGTCATTCTTGTTGATCCGTGAGATGCGAAAAGCGTTGGCGAAGGGCTTGGGCACAACCAGAACTCTCCACATCGAGAATCGGAGGCTCTGACTTGCCATCCCGCATTTTCCTGCAGTCACTCTCGAGGAACGTCGCGCTTTCTCTGGGATTGTGCCTCTGTGCGACAACGGCGCACGCCGACCTCAAGCTCTGCAACGCAACGTCGAGCCGCGTCGGCGTCGCCATCGGCTATCAGGACAAAACCGGTTGGGCGACCGAAGGCTGGTGGAACATCGCCTCACAGACCTGCGAAACGCTGCTGAAAGGCGCGCTACCGAGCCGCTTCGTCTACGTGCATGCTATCGATTACGACCGCGGCGGCGAATGGGGCGGCAAAAACGACATGTGTACGACAGAAAAATCCTTTGCCATCCGGGGGGTTCAGGATTGCCTGAAACGCGGATATAAGCGCACGGGATTTTTTGAAGTTGACACCGGCGAGGCGAAGGAGTGGACCATCCGCCTCACCGATCCCGGTCAAGGAAAAGCAGACAAATGAGACGTAATCGGCGGGTCAAGATCGTAGCGACGCTTGGACCCGCGTCTGCTGCCCCGGAAATGGTCGAGCGGCTGTTCATGGCCGGCGTCGACGTGTTCCGCATCAACATGAGCCATTCGACCCACGACGGATCGAAGACACTCTACAATACGGTGCGGGCCTGCGCCGCACGCCATCGCCACCCGATCGGTATCCTCGCCGATCTGCAGGGCCCCAAATTCCGCATCGGCAATTTCGACGCCGGGCGCGTCAACGTGCCGACGAATACCATCTTCAAGTTCGATCGCGACGAGACGCTTGGAACGGCAGAACGTGTCCATCTTCCGCATCCTCAGATTTTCGACTCGATCAAGCCCGGCCATACGCTCGTCCTCGACGACGGCAAACTCCGCATGCGGGTGGTCGAAGTCTCGCCGGTGCAGATCAAGGCTGAGGTCACGACCGGCGGCATGCTCGCGAGCCGCAAAGGCATCTCGATGCCCGACACGCTTTTGCCGATCAGCCCCCTCACCGAAAAGGACAAGCTCGATCTGGCGCATGCGCTGAAGCTTGGCGTCGACTGGGTGGCGCTGTCGTTCGTTCAGCGCGCCGAAGACATCCACGAAGTCAGAAAGCTGATCGGCAATCGCGCCGCCATCCTGTCGAAAATCGAGAAGCCGTCCGCCGTCTCCGAACTCGAAGAGGTGATTGCGGCGTCGGATGCCATCATGGTCGCGCGCGGCGATCTCGGTGTCGAAATGCCGGTGGAAAAGGTCCCAGGCATTCAGAAGCGGATCACGCGGCTATCACGGGCCGCCGGCAAGCCCGTCATCATCGCGACGCAGATGCTCGAAAGCATGATCTCATCGCCGATGCCGACGCGCGCCGAGGTTTCCGACGTCGCAACCGCCGTGTTCGACGGCGCCGACGCCATCATGCTCTCCGCAGAAAGCGCCGTCGGCCAATACCCGGTCGAAGCCATCCAGATGATGGACAAGATCGCGATCCAGGTGGAGCACGATCCCGTCTACGAGCCGATGCTCTATGCGACGCAGACCGAGCCGCTGCCGACGGGGGCCGATGCCATCGCGGCCGCTGCTTCTGCCATCGCCGATACCGTGAGGCTCGGCGCCATCGTCTGCTATACCGCAACCGGTTCGACGGTGCTGCGTGTCACCCGCGAGCGTCCGGGCATTCCCGTCATGGGATTGACGCCGATTGAATCGACAGCCCGCCGCCTGTCCCTCGTCTGGGGCGTCCACACCATCCTGACGGGCGATCCCGAGAACCTGTCTCACATGGTTCGCAAAGCCTGCCGCATCGCCTTCGAGGAAGGCCTGGTCAAAGCTCGCGAGGGCATTCTCATCACGGCGGGCATTCCGCTCGGCAGCCCCGGCGCGACGAACATGATCCGCATCGCTTTCGTCGATGAATCCGGCGCCCCGATCGCCGAAGAAGTCTAAGACCGGGCGGGTTGCGCCCTCACGCGTTTCTGCCCATCTTTCAGGGATGGCCAGCGATCGAAGCGGACCGACTTATTTGCCGCTCGACACCCTGAAGGGCGTCGCTGACAACGTCTGGCTCGTCGACGGACCTTTGATTTGGTTTGGCTTCCCCTGGCCTAAAATGCCGTTTCCGACTCGAATGACCATTGTCCGCCTTGGCGGCGGCGCGCTTTTCATTCATTCCCCCACGCGCTTGACGGCCGAACTGAAGACCGCAATCGGCCGGATCGGCAAACCCCGATGGATCATTGCCCCGAACCGCATCCACTATTGGTGGATACCGGAATGGAAAGCCGCCTTCACGGAAGCAGACGTCTATCTGGCTCCGCGCGTCAAAGAGCAGGCCGGCAACCGGATCGATTTTCCTTTTTCGCCGTTGGATCGCGAACACGGCTATCCCTGGGATGCCGATATCGCAACCATTCAGATTCCCGGCAGCTACATGACGGAAGTCGATTTTTTCCACCGGCCGAGCCGAACGCTTATCCTCGCCGATCTCATCGAGAACTTCGAACCCGAGAAAAACGGAATGTTCATGCGCTTCTTAGCGCGCATAGGCGGATGCCTTGATCCCCACGGCGCCATGCCGCGCGATCTTCGCATGACGTTTTCAAAGCAGAAGGCTCGGTTTCGCGAGGCGGTCGAGACGATGATTTCCTGGAATCCGGAACGCATCATCCTAGCCCATGGCCGCTGGTACGAAAGCGATGGCGCCAATCAATTGAAGCGCGCGTTTCGCTGGCTGCTGAAGTAGCTTCGAGCGGAGACCCTAGATCCCCTGCCCCTCGACTTCTTTCTTCAGCTTGTCGCGTTCGGTCTCTCCGCCTTCAATGTTGGGATGGACCTTGAGAAGCTGATTGTAGACTTCGAGCGCCGCCTTCTTCTCACCCATCAGCACAAGGATTTTTCCCATGCCGTCGAGCGCACGGAAATGGTTGGGCTCGAGTGCCAGCGCGCGCCGCAAATCACCAAGCGCCGCCGTGTAATTGTTCATCCGGTATTCGACGTAGGCCCGATGGCTCCAAGCTTCGGCATATTGCGGAGCAAGCTCGACGGCCGCGTCGAGGAACGGCAGAGCTTTGTCGTTCTCGTTCTTCGACGAGAAAATCTCGCCGCGATCGATCAGAAGATTGACCGTGTCGCCGCCCTCTAAGCGCCAGAGCCGCTCGATCGCGGCCCCGATCTCGCCAGCCTGGCGATGATCGCCCTCGGTCGCGAGATACGCATAGAGATTGTCGAGCGTCTTGGAGACACCTTCCGGCGTCTTCGGCCAGGGAAGCCCCATCATGCCGGGCTCACCCTTTTGCTGTGCCACGGCACCGGGCGAAGGCGCGACGGGGGGGCTCTTCTTCGCCGTCGGCGGGGGTTGCGGCGCCGGAGCGGGCTCAGCCGGAAAAGGCTGGGTCTTCAAAAGCTCATCGTCGGCTGCAGCAGATGCTGCACCCGTCGAGAGGGCCAGAAGAACGATGAGAAGTCGCACAGGTGCAATCATGCCCCGAAGTTAATCGAGGCATTTTGTTTGGTCAAAAAGACTCTTCTGAATTCGCCGTAACGTCGCACACGGGACGTTTGAGCCTCAACCCTGGCGGGCTTTGAAGCGGCGATGAGTCTTGTTGATGACGTAAACCCGGCCTTTACGGCGCACGACGCGATTGTCGCGGTGCCGAGAGCGCAAGGACTTCAAAGAATTTCTAACTTTCATAACGACACCGGTTAAAGATGGTGGGCACTAGAGGGATCGAACCTCTGACCCCTTCCATGTCAAGGAAGTGCTCTACCGCTGAGCTAAGTGCCCGGAAGAAGCGAGCTTCTAGAGGGTTAGCGATACCCGGGTCAAGTCCCGGAACGCCGCAAATCGCCGAATTAAAGCGAAAGCGAGCCTCAGGCTTCCAGCAAACGGTCGACTTCCTTCACCAAGTCCTTGAGATGGAAGGGCTTGGAGAGAACACGTGCGTCCTTTGGCGGCTGGTTTTCGCTATTGAGCACGACCGCCGCAAACCCCGTGATGAACATGATCTTGAGATCCGGATCGATCTCGCTGGCGCGGCGCGCAAGCTCGATGCCGTCCATCTTGGGCATAACGATATCGGTCAGTAGAAGCGTGAACGGCTCCGTCTTGAGTCGCTCGTAGGCGTCCTCGCCATTCTCGAAGGCGACGACATCGTAGTTCGCTTTCTCAAGCGCCTTGACGAGAAAGCCGCGCATGGAGTCGTCATCCTCGGCAAGAAGGATACGACGGATCGGCAGGCTAGATGGCTTGGCGGTCATGACAACTCTGATGTGCGAAGAACCCCGGACGAGAAATACCCTATATCTCGTCAGACGCAAACTTGGCCTGACTTTGGTAAACGGAGCATGAAACTGTGGAAAGGAAGCACGACATCGTGGCGGGATCAGTATTTACTCTGAGCGTCCTTTTATCCGCGCAAGCCATGTGCAATCCGAAGCGGGCAGGTCTTACCCAAAGTCTTGCATGGACTTCGTACGCCCCCGTTGGCAATGTATCGCGTTCAAGACGAACGTTTTTCGCCGGGATCTGAACGAGACGCCGCTGAACCATGCCCGAAGATAGATCCCACGAAGTTCCAAGCGCCTTTTTCCCGTCCTACGACGTCCTGGCGCCGCGCCTTCAAAGCGTCCCGTTCGTATTCTCATCGCCCCACTCCGGCAGGCTCTATCCGCCGGAATTCCTTGCGATTTCCCGCCTTGACCCGAAAACGCTGCGCCGCTCGGAAGACTGTTTTGTCGACAAGCTCTTCCGCCCGGTCGCAAACCTCGGCGCGCCCCTGATAAGCGCCCGCTTTCCCCGCGCCTACCTCGATCTCAATCGCGAGCCCTACGAACTGGACCCCGAACTCGTCAGCGACCCCTTGCCGGCGCACGCCAACACGCAATCGATCCGCGTCGCGGGCGGATTGGGGACGGTCGCCCGCATCGTTGCCGACGGCGAGGAAATCTATCCCTCGGGGTTAAGCCTCGCGAGCGTACTCACGCGCATCGAGCAGCTTTATTTCCCATTCCACACCGAGCTGTCGCGTCTGGTGGCAGCGACGCACGAAACTTTCGGCTACGCTGTCTTGATTGATTGCCACTCAATGCCGTCGACAGCGATGGCGCCAGGTGGCGCCCAGCGGCCTGACATCGTCATCGGCGACCGCTTTGGAGCTTCTGCCGATCCGCGGCTGACACTGCTAGTGCGTGATGAATTCCAGCGCCGCGGTTTTAGAACGCAACTCAACCGACCCTACGCCGGTGGCTACATAACCGAGCATCACGGGCGTCCAGCCCACGGCACGCACGCCATTCAGCTCGAGATCAACCGCGGCCTCTATATTAATGAGCTAACGTTCGAAGAGAATGCCGGCTATCCGCGCCTTGCAGAAGCGCTGATCGAGATCGTCACTGGTCTCTTTCAAGAGGCGCCAGCGCTGCTCGACTATCGGGCGGCAGCCGAATGAGACTCGAAGCATCTCCCCGCAGTCGATTCACTACAGAAAAAGGGCCGTCCGAATTTCACGAACGGCCCAAGTCTAGGGAGGAAACGCCCAAGGAGGGCTGCGAAGCGCGAGCCGAGCTCACATATCGCACTGCAACAAGTAAAGGTGCAGCGCATCACCAACAAATGCGAATTCTGCAGATCTGGATGTCCTAAAATGCGGAGCTTTTCATCGCGTCGCATATTCCCCCCGCCAGCCGCAACTGGGACGCGCAGCAGGTCGCTCATAAAGAAAGGCCGTCCGAAAAGCCGAACGGCCCAAGTCTAGGGAGGAAACGCCCAAATTGGGCAGCGATTGCGATGAAGCGTGTCAACGCACTCGCACCATAAAGATGAGCCGCTTCGATAACTGCCGCAATCTCTACGCGCATTATGCTAGCACAATGACTACCGTCTGTATCCACTCCGCAACAACTTACGTTACTAATATGTATCTATTTCAACATTGCGATATGTGGCGTTAACTTCCGCGGCGCATTGGGGGCATAAGCAAACGTTTGAAATCGCAAGGTGAGCGCGTGTCGGGAACGGTCCCCGCAACGGAATTCCAAGCCATCGCCCGGGTGGCGCAGGAGCTGGCCGATATTTCAGGGCCCGTTATCCTCAAACATTTTCGTAAGCCGATGCCTGTGGAAAACAAGGCCGTCGGCGGCGCATTCGACCCAGTTACGAAAGCCGACCGTGGCGCCGAGAAGGCAATTGTCCAGGCGCTCGCTACAAAATTTCCTGATCACGGTGTGGTCGGCGAGGAATTCGGCACCAAGCCCGGCACCGCCCCTTACACGTGGGTCATCGACCCGATCGACGGCACCCGATCCTTCATTATCGGGTCGCCGCTTTGGGGCACGTTGATCGGAGTTCTCAAGGACGAGAAGCCCGTTTTCGGCTTGGTCGACCAGCCGTTCACGGGGGAGCGCTTCTGGTCCGGCGAAAAGGCGGCTTACCACAGCGTTCGCGGTGGCCGTCCGGGCCGCATCAAGACGCGGGAGTGCACCCGGATCGAAGAGGCGGTGCTGACGTCAACGCACCCTGACCTCCTCGAAAGCGCGGAGCAGTCCGCGGCGCTCATTTCACTGAAGTCGAAAGCCCGCCTCACCCGCTATGGTGGAGATTGCTACGGCTACTGCCTTCTCGCTGCGGGCTTCGTCGACATCATCATCGAGGCTGGACTGAAACCGTACGACATCGTCGCGATCATCCCGATCATTGAACGGGCCGGCGGCATGATCACGACCTGGACCGGCGGCGACCCTTCGGCTGGCGGCGACATCATCGCAACCGGCGACGCCCGCCTGCACGAAGACGTCTTGGCGCTGATCAACAAGCTTTAGACGCGTTCCGACGGCGATGTTTCGATGCCCATATAAGCATCGAAAGCCGCCCAGAAGCGCTGCCGTATTGCATCGGTTTCCTGCAGGATTTCATGCCGCGAACCCGGCATCAGAATATGCCCGCCGGATTTGAGATCGACGGCAAAATCCTCGATCGCCTGCGTTGACACGACGCGATCGGCGCCAGCCGCGAACAGCATCATCGGCACGCACACGTACTTCGGATAATCCCGGCGCGAAAGCATGGCGCAGCTTCTGAGCGCTGCCCTGAGCCAACCGACCGTCGGAGACCCGAGCGCCAAGTCCGGCGCGGCTTCGATGATAGACTTGATGCGCGACCAGCGCACATGATCGGTCGTCAGCCTATTGTTCTCGAACTCCACGAGGTCGTTGGGCTCATCGCTCCCGCCTCTGACGTACGCCGTCGCCAGCCCGATCATCGAAGCCAAATTCGCGTAGGCCTTCGCGAGCGGCCTGCTTGCCCCAAGCATTTTCGGGTGAATATCGATCATCGGCGACATTAGGATCATCCGCGCGAACGGGCTCGCTTCGTCTTGAGCCCCGCGCAAAAGGATATTGCCGCCGAGCGAATGCCCGAGCCCGATGAGCGGCTCCGGCAGCGACGGCCTCACGACCTCGTCGATGAAGATCGCAAGATCACGGTCATACTCCGTGAAGGCGACGACATGGCCCTTGCGCCGGTTCGACAACATCCGTTCCGATCCGCCCTGCCCCCGAAGATCGAATATCGCGACGGCAAAGCCGCGTCTGCGCAAGTCGGCGACGACTTCGAAATATTTCTCTATGAACTCGCCCCGTCCCTGCACGATGCAGACAGTCCCACGCACCGGTCCGCGTGTCGCCTCCCACAGCGCCGACCGCAGCTTCAGCCCATCGTAACCGTCGAAAGCCGAGACTTTAGCACCGCTCGGAACAGGATTGATTGAGAGAGAAACGAGTTTCATAGGCCGCTCTTTACGCCCCGCCGCTGCGAAGCCGGATGTCCGGGAAAATCACGCCAACCAGATCGATAGCATACGATATTGCCGACCCATCCTCTTGAAGCGGTTTTTGCGTTTCCTACATTTTTTGTGTGGTCGCCGCAAAGCGGGGCCGCACCAGGAAGGACCGAGCCAGTCGGCCGGTCCACATGTCGCTTCTCATGGAGGATATGTTATGCGACAAGCTGAATTTGCTCCCTTTTATCGTTCTGCTATTGGCTTCGACCGCCTGTTCCAGCTTTTGGATCGGTCCGTCAACTTCGATAGCGAATCCACTTACCCGCCTTATAACATCGAACGCACCGGCGAGAACGCATACCGGATTACGCTGGCAGTGGCGGGCTTCTCGCAGGATGAGCTGAAGATCGAGGTCAAAGAGCAGACTCTCTCGATCGCCAGCGACAAAACCGCTGAGGCTGACGACAAGACCTTTCTCCATCGCGGCATCGCCGCTCGGGCATTCGAACGCCGCTTCCAACTCGCCGACCACGTCGACGTAACGGGCGCGAAATTCGAAAACGGTCTCCTGCATGTCGACCTCGTGCGCAACATTCCCGAGAGCAAGAAGCCTCGGACGATTGCCATCGGCACGGCCGACGCGGTCCAGCAGCTCGAAGCCAAAGCGGCTGCCTGACCTCCCGGCCCTTACGCTTTTAGCGTAACTTCCGACGGCAGCTGCGCAGTCGCGTGGCTGCCGTTGTCTTTTGCCCCTGCCTTAAGAAATTTTGTTGCTCAGGCACCGCTTCGAGCTTGTCGAAGACGATACTGGCGGCGGCCGCGTCTTATCGCTTGTGCCGCAGTGTCAAATCTGTAAAATTTGCTAGATAGGTCAACATTACTGTCCTTTATGCGCTGGCTGGCGCCTGTAAGAACAGTGCGGACGTTTCGCGATCGGCCGTAGTGACGCTTTACGGCATCCGGACGGCGGCGTGGGAGACATTCAAGTGCTTGAAATTAGGATATGCGGTTTGCAAAGCCGTGAGATCGGCGGCGGGCTCCATTCCATCGACGTTCGAACGACTGGCGCCGCCGACCGAAAACGGCGGCCCTCGGCGTAATATTCGTCCGCGGACGAGATTGCGCAAAAGTCGAAAGAAAGCGGCCCGCCAACGGGCACCCCTTCCGAAATAACGAAGTTCTGAATTTAGGCCATTGGCCATACGAGGCAAGAAATGAGCGAAGGTTACCTGTCTCCGCTGGAGGACGAAATCGGCCCGGGAAGCCGTCCGGCGGCAGCAGGCCTTTTTGATCCGGCCCTGGAGCGCGACGCGTGCGGCGTCGGCTTCATCGCGAACCTGAAGGGTCGCAAATCGCACGCCATCGTCGAGGGCGCTCTGAAGATTCTCGAAAATCTCGAGCACCGCGGTGCCGTCGGCGCCGACCCGCTTTCCGGCGATGGTGCCGGCATCCTGATTCAGATCCCGCACGACTTCCTGGCCGCGGAAACAAAGGCCGTTGGCTTCGAATTGCCCTCAACCGGTCACTACGCGGTCGGCCACATCTTCATGCCGCGCGATGAGCGTCTGCGCGCCCATTGCGAGCGCGTCTGGGCCCGTTGCCTCAAGGAAGAAGGCCTCGAACTGATGGGCTGGCGCACGGTGCCGGTCGAAAACGGCTGCCTGTCCGACATGGTGCGCGACGTCGAGCCGGTGCACCGGCACGTCTTCGTCCGCCGCCCGGCGGGAATGGACAGTCAGGAAGAGTTCGAGCGTCACCTCTATATCGTCCGCAAGGTCGTCTCGAACGCCATCCACGATGCCTACAAGGGCCGCGACATCGGGCATTACACCGTGTCGCTGTCGACCCGCACGCTGGTCTATAAGGGGATGTTCCTCTCCTTCCAGGTGAAGGCCTACTACAAGGATCTCTCCGACCCGCGTCTGGTGTCGGCGCTCGCCCTCGTTCACCAGCGCTTTTCGACGAACACCTTCCCGTCCTGGAAGCTCGCGCACCCTTACCGCATGGTCGCCCACAACGGCGAGATCAACACCCTGCGCGGCAACGTCAACTGGATGGCGGCGCGCCAAGCGTCGGTATCTTCGCCGCTCTTCGGCGACGTTATCTCGAAGCTTTGGCCGATCTCCTATGAGGGGCAGTCCGATACTGCGTGCTTCGACAACGCCCTCGAATTCCTAGTCAGGGGCGGCTACAGCCTTTCACACGCGGCAATGATGTTGATTCCGGAGGCCTGGGCCGGCAATCCGACGATGGATACGAAGCGCCGCGCCTTCTACGAGTATCACGCCTCCTTGATGGAGCCCTGGGACGGCCCGGCCGCCATGGCTTTCACCGACGGCCGCCAGATCGGCGCGACACTCGACCGCAACGGCTTGCGCCCTGCGCGCTATCTCGTGACCAAGGACGACACCGTGATCATGTCGTCGGAGTCCGGCGTGCTGCCGGTCGCCGAAGAGAACATCGTCAAGAAGTGGCGGTTGCAGCCGGGCAAGATGCTGCTGATCGACCTCGAAAAGGGCTGCATCATCTCTGATGAAGAGCTCAAAGCCGATATCGCCGCGAGCCACCCCTATGAGACGTGGCTGAAGCGCACGCAGATCAAGGTCTCGGACCTGCCGTTGCCGTCGAAAGACGTCGGCGCCGCGAAGTCGAACGTCGCCCTGCTCGATCTGCAGCAGTCATTCGGCTACACGCAGGAGAGCATCAAGTTCCTCCTCACGCCGATGGCTGAGAAGGGCGAGGAAGCGACAGGCTCGATGGGGACCGACACGCCGATCTCGGCGCTGTCGTCGAAGTCGAAGCTTTTGCATACCTACTTCAAGCAGAATTTTGCCCAGGTCACGAACCCGCCGATCGACTCGATCCGCGAGGAGCTGGTGATGAGCCTCGTCTCGTTCATCGGCCCGCGTCCGAACATTCTCGATTTGCAGGGGACCTCGAAGCAAAAGCGGCTTGAGGTCGATCAGCCGATCCTGACCAACGGCGACCTGGAGCGCATCCGCGGCATCGGCGCCGTCAAGGACAACGACTTCGAATCGATAACGATCGACATCACCTACCCGGCCGATAAAGGCGAAGGCGGCATGGGCCCCGCGCTCGATGGCATTTGCGCTGAGGCGGAAGAATACGTCCGCGCCAAGGAATTCAACATCATCATCCTGTCCGACCGCCACGCCGGCCCGGACCGGATTTCCATTCCGGCATTGCTCGCGACTTCGGCCGTCCACCATCACCTGATCAAACAGGGCCTCAGGACGTCTGTCGGCCTCGTCATCGAGACCGGTGAAGCCCACGAGATCCACCAATTCTGCACGCTCGCGGGATATGGCGCCGAAGCGATCAACCCGTATCTCGCCTTCGAAACGCTTTACACGATGCTTCCGGAACTTCCCGAGGGAACGACCCGGGAAATGGTCAAGAAGCGCTTCATCAAGGCGATCGGCAAGGCGATGCTGAAAGTCATGGCGAAGATGGGCATCTCGACCTATCAGTCCTACTGTGGCGCGCAGATCTTCGACGCGGTCGGCCTGCGTTCGAGTTTCGTCGAGCGCTATTTCACCGGCACCCATACCCAGGTTGAAGGCGTCGGCCTTCGCGAAATTGCACGTGAGACGGTGGAGCGTCACAAGATGGCGTTCGGCGACGCGCCGGTCCTCGCAAACGCCTTGGAAGTCGGCGGCGAATACGCCTATCGCGTGCGTGGCGAATCCCACATGTGGCGACCGGTAACGGTGGCCGACCTTCAGCACGCCGTCCGCGCGACCGACAACAAGGACGCAATGAGCGGCCGCATTCCGCAGAAGTTCCGCGAGTACTCCAAGGCAATCAACGACCAATCCGAGCAGCTGATGACGCTGCGCGGCATGTTCCGCATTCGCTCGGCGGAAGCCTTTGGCCGTAAGCCCGTTCCGCTCGAGGAAGTCGAGCCGGCGGCGAGCATCGTGAAGCGGTTCGCGACCGGCGCCATGAGCTATGGCTCGATCAGCCGCGAGGCCCACACGACACTCGCGATCGCGATGAACCGCATCGGCGGCCGTTCCAACACCGGCGAAGGCGGCGAAGAATCCGATCGCTTCAAGCCGATGGCGAACGGCGACTCGATGCGTTCGGCAATCAAGCAGGTCGCGTCCGGCCGTTTCGGTGTGACGACGGAATATCTCGTCAACTCCGACATGATGCAGATCAAGATGGCCCAGGGCGCGAAGCCCGGCGAAGGCGGTCAGCTGCCCGGTCATAAGGTCGACGCGACGATCGCCAAGGTTCGCCACTCGACCCCCGGCGTAACGCTCGTCTCGCCGCCCCCGCATCATGACATCTATTCGATCGAAGATCTGGCGCAGCTGATCTACGACTTAAAGAACGTCAACCCGAAGGCCGACGTCTCCGTGAAGCTCGTGTCGGAAGTCGGCGTTGGCACCGTTGCGGCCGGCGTCGCCAAGGCGCGCGCCGATCACGTGACGATCTCTGGCTTCGAAGGCGGCACCGGCGCCTCGCCGCTGACGTCCATCAAGCACGCGGGCTCGCCCTGGGAGATCGGCCTCGCCGAAACCCACCAGACGCTCGTCGCGAACCTGCTTCGTGGCCGCATCGCCGTCCAGGTCGACGGCGGCATCAGAACCGGACGTGACGTCGTCATCGGCGCGTTGCTCGGCGCCGACGAATTCGGCTTTGCAACGGCACCGCTTATCGCAGCGGGCTGCATCATGATGCGCAAGTGCCACCTGAACACCTGCCCGGTCGGCGTCGCGACCCAAGACCCGGCGTTGCGAGCGAAATTCTCCGGCAAGCCGGAGCACGTGATCAACTTCTTCTTCTTCGTCGCCGAGGAAGTCCGCGAGATCATGGCTCAGCTCGGCTTCCGCACCTTCAGCGAAATGATCGGCCAGAGCGACCAGCTCGACAAGGACCGCGCCATCGAGCATTGGAAGGCGCGTGGCCTCGACTTCACCAAGCTGTTCCATAAGCCGCACCCTCCGAAGGGCGTCGCCATTTTCAACAGCGAGCGGCAGGACCATGGCCTCGACAAGGTTCTTGACGTCCAGCTCATCGAGCTGGCGAAGCCCGCGCTCGAATTGAAGCGGCCGGTGAAGGCCGAGCTTGAGATCAAGAACGTCAACCGTTCCACGGGCGCCATGCTCTCGGGCGAGGTCGCGAAGCGTTTTGGCCATGCTGGTCTACCGGAAGACACCATCTGGATGTCGTTCAAGGGCACGGCCGGGCAGGCGTTTGGCGCCTGGGTCGCGCACGGCATCACGCTCGACCTGATCGGCGAAGGCAACGACTACGTCGGCAAGGGTCTGTCGGGCGGCAAGCTCATCGTGCGGCCCGATCCGAAGTCCGCCATCACGCCCGAGGAATCGATCATCGTCGGCAATACGGTGCTGTACGGCGCCATCACCGGCGAGTGCTATTTCCGCGGCGTCGCCGGTGAGCGCTTTGCCGTTCGAAACTCGGGTGCCTACGCCGTTGTCGAAGGCACCGGCGATCATGGCTGCGAGTATATGACCGGCGGCGTTGTTGTCGTCCTCGGGCAGACCGGACGCAACTTCGCGGCGGGCATGTCGGGCGGCATCGCCTACGTGCTCGATGAAGTCGGTGACTTCGAAGGCCACCTCAACAAGGACATGGTACAGCTCGAAGCGATTACGGCCGATGCGGGCTCGCTCCAGAAGCTCTCGCAGCAGGGCGGCGACGTCGCGATTGCAGTCAGGAACGTGATGGTCGACATGCGCGAGCAGGACGCCGAGCGCCTGCACACGCTCCTCTCGCGCCACGCGCATTACACCAATTCGCGCCGTGCCCAGGAAATCCTCAAGAACTTCTCGGCCTACCTGCCGAAGTTCAAGAAGGTGATGCCGATCGAATACCGTCGCGCATTGACGGAACTGGCCAAGGCCCGCGAAACCAATCGCGAGGCCGAGCTCGAGACCGCCAAGCAGTAACGATCGCTCCAACGCACCCGCGAACAGAAAGACGAAAGAAGAAATAGTAGAATGGGCAAGCCGACTGGTTTTCTGGAAATCGATCGCGCCGACCGCAAGTACCGGCCGGTCGAAGAGCGCCTGAAGCACTACAAGGAATTCGTCGTTCCGCTGTCCGAGGCCGAGGTCAAGAAGCAGGCCGCGCGGTGCATGGATTGCGGCATCCCCTATTGCCACACCGGCTGCCCGGTCAACAATCAGATCCCCGACTGGAACGATCTCGTCTATCGCGGGGACTGGCAGGAAGCCGCCGACAACCTCCATTCGACGAACAATTTCCCGGAGGTGACGGGCCGCATCTGCCCGGCGCCCTGCGAAGCCTCCTGCACGCTCAACATCGACGACAGCCCGGTAACGATTAAAACGATCGAATACTCGATCGCCGATCGCGCCTGGGACGAAGGCTGGGTGCAGCCGCTTCCGCCGGAAAGGAAGACGGGCAAGAAGGTTGCCGTCATCGGTTCAGGCCCCGCAGGCTTGGCGGCCGCCCAGCAGCTTGCCCGCGCCGGCCACGACGTCCACGTCTACGAGAAAAACGCGCGTCCCGGCGGCTTGCTCGTTTACGGCATTCCCGACTTCAAGATGGAAAAGGCCGTCATCGCCCGCCGCGTCAAGCAGATGGAAGCCGAAGGCGTGACCTTCCATTGCGGCATCCACGTCGGACAGGACTTATCCGCAAAGTATCTTGAATCGAAGCACGACGCCGTGCTGATCGCCATCGGCTCGGAGCAGCCGTTCGATTTCTTCGCCAAGTCGCCGGGCCGCAACCTCGATGGCTTGCACTACGCCATGGACTTTCTTCCGCAGCAGAACCGCCGCAATTCCGGCGAGCCGCAGAAGCCCAAGTCGAAAGAAATCTCGGCGAAGGATAAGCACGTCATCGTCATCGGCGGCGGCGACACGGGATCGGACTGCATCGGCACCTCCTTCCGCCAGGGCGCGAAGAGCGTGACCCAGCTCGAAATCATGCCCATGCCGCCCGAGAAGGAGAACAAGGCGCTCTCCTGGCCGCACTGGCCGCTGAAGCTGCGCATTTCATCGTCACAGGCCGAAGGCGCCAAGACCGAGTATTCGATCTCGACAACGGGTTTCACCGGCGAAAGCGGCATGGTGAAGAAGCTTCATTACACCCGCGTCAACGCCAACCTGCAACCGATCAAAGGCACGGAAGGCGCCCTCGACGCCGATCTCGTGCTCTTCGCGATGGGCTTCTCGGGACCAGTCGAGACCGACGTCGTCAAGGAGTTCCAGCTTCCCATCGTCCCGCGTGGCCGCTTCAAGGGCCTTGATGCAACGGACAAGGACTACAAGCTCGCGACGTCGCCGAAGCTCTTCTGCGCCGGTGACATTCGTCGCGGTCAATCGCTGGTGGTTTGGGCGATCCGCGAAGGCCGCCAGGCCGCGCACGCCATCGATCAGTTCCTGATGGGCTCCACCGTCCTGCCGCGCTGACGCTGACGCAATCAGCGTTCGCCACTCTAACCGCGCGGCGGCTGCTCGGCCGGCTTCGCTTGGCTCGTCGTATCGGGCTTCGGAGGCCACGTCACGTCGTCGGCGCGCCCCGGCTTCGGCCGCAGGCGTTCGCCTTTGACCAGCAGCCGGAAATACGGCGCCTGCGTTGGGGACAAGCGGCCGCGATCCCTGTTGCCGGCAGGAGAGATCGAACTCATCAGCGTCAAGCCGCCCGCAATCTGATCGACGAGCAGATCGCCACGCTGCCCCGACGCTTCCCGCCGCGCCATCAATGCGACGACCGACGCCGGAATGGCCGGCCGCACGATCGGGATCGTCTGCGTTTCTTCCCGGCCATTGCTGCCGACGATCTTCAGGACGATTCTGCCGTCGTCCTCCTTCTGATCTCCCGACGCATTAGACGTCGAAGAGGCGGGAGAGCCGTCAAGCGACCGCCCCCGCACGACGGGCACTTTCGATTCGGCTCGCTTGTCCTGCGCGACGGGCGAGGAAGGGGCCGGCGTTTTTACGGCATTGCCCGGATTGATCTTAGCCTGCTCGGCTTCCGCACCCAGAAGCGGAACGTTGCGGTTCGCCTTCGCCTGTAGGAGATCGGGGCGCAATTCCTTTTCGACGAAATGCGCGAGTTTGCGGTTTCCGGCGACCGTGAAATTGACCCCATCCCTGAGGCGCAGCAAACGGATCACACCATCGAGGTCGGGACCATAAGCCGAATAGCCGCCGTTCTCGTCGGTGAAGCCCTGGTAAGTGTCGATATACTTATAGCCATTGAGATAGGCGCGCTCCCGGATCGCATCGTTGATGCGCTGAGCGAGATCGTTGGCATCCGAGCGGGCGAGGTTCGGCAACCCGACCCAGTAAACCGCCGCGTTGCGTGTCTTGAACGCCCGCATCAGACGATCGACGCGCCGGGTATATTCGATCATCCAGGATTCACTACCGATGGGCAGGCGCTTGCCATCGGCACCCCTGATCGAGATCCGATCGTCCTGTCCCGTCATCACGATGGCGATATTGAACGGCTGGCTGGTGATCGCCTTTTGGAGAGCCGAGACATTCGAATCGAAGTTGGATCTCGCGATACCCGCAATCGGCGTCACTTGCTTATCAATATTGAGCCGGACGTCCCCACCGAAAGCGTCGAGAAGGCCTCTCAGCAAGCCTTGCGCGAAATCATCTCCGAAAACGCTGACCTGATAGACGTCGTTATCCGGAAACGGCGTGAGAAACGTCCCGCCTTGGTCGTAGTCCACCGCCCCTGCCGCCGGCGCGAGTGCGGCCGCAAGCACGACGGCGAGCCCAACGCCCAGCAAGCGAAGATGCCTGAAGATGCCGCTCATGCCGTCACATGCCTTTCGCAAGCTCGAAAACCGCCCCTGCCCACGATTCCGATGTGCAGCATACAGCTTCGAAGCTTCCGCTCCAACGCCCCAATCCGCGCCTGAGCCTTAGTGCTCTGCAGCCTGTGAATTGGCGTGCCTCAGCACGCGCTCCGAGGGCCAGCAGTCGATCGTCAGGCCGTTGGCCTTCTCGTAAAGACCGATCTGCTTGCGCGTGTTGGAACCGATCTTTCCGTCGATCTTGTCCATTGGGTAGCCAAGTTGCTGCAACCGCGCCTGGATGCCTTCGACGGTGCGCGTCTTCGGCTGCGAGAACGACTTCCAAGGGGTCACGAAATCCCCTCCGCCGCGGATCCGGTCGCCCAGATTGCCGACAAAAAGCGCGTAAAGGTCCGACGTGTTGTAGAGCCGGATAACGCGGAAATTCTGCGCCGCAAGGAAGGCTGGACCGTAGCCGCCCGCCGGCATCATGAGATAGGCGTCCGCCGCAAGCTCCGCTTTCGTGAACGGCCGGCCGTTCGCCTTTCTGAACCCCATCTTGATCCAGTCGCCGATCGGCCGCGCGTCGGGTGGGCCTTCGAGCGAACAATCGGCGTGAGGCGGCGCGATGACTTCATATCCCCAGCGTGCCCCGCGGACCCAGCCCTTCCCCTGAAGCTGCCTGGCCGTGAACGCAAGCGCATCCGCGACCGAGCGCCAGATGTCGATCCTGCCGTCGCCGTCGCCGTCGATCGCATATTTGAGGTATTCCGTCGGCATCGCCTGCGTCAGCCCGACAGCGCCAGCCCACGACGACTTCATGTCTGATCGCGGGATGCCCCTCTGCAGCATCACGAGCGCAGCAATGAGTTCCTCGTGAAATCTTTCCTTGCGCTTCCCGACATACGCCAGCGTCGCCAGCATGCGGATCGCGTCGTTCGACGCATGATAGGTGCCGTAAGCCGATTCGCGTCCCCAGATCGCAACGAGCGTATAGCGATCGACGCCCGTCATCGCCTCGATCCGTTCGAGCGCCGCTTTATGCTCGGCGAGAAACTTGCGGCCCTGCACGCCAAGTTTTTCAAGATAGGACTTCGACAGATAATCGGCGGCGGTCTTTGTGAACTCCGCCTGGCCCTTGTTGTCGATCTTCGGTCGCCCCGGAATATCGAGGTCGGGAATGGTGTAGTCGGGCGAGAGCCCTGCAAAGGCCTTTTCGAAAGTCCTGCGGCTGACGCCTGCGGCTTTCGCTTCCGGCCACAGACCATCGATGAAAGCACCGAAGTCCTGACTGGATTTCGCTTCCACGACAGTTGCCAACGCGCCGAGCGCCAACGCTAGAGCGGCGGCGGCCAAGGCCTGGAAATGATGTCTTCTTATGAACATTGCAGCGCTGCTTCCCTCGAACGTAACGGACCGTCGCATCGCATAGTGCAGCGCAGTGGCCGATTTTCAGGGCTTTTTTGCGGCTTAGCCGGCCATTGCACCGGCTTTCAACTCGTCGAGGCCGCGCTCCCAATTCAGCGCCTGCATCACGATCTGTTCCAAATTGTCGTGCTCGGGCCGCCAATCGAGGCGCTCGCGAATTTTGGCCGATGCCGCGACGATCTCGGACGGGTCGCCCGCGCGTCGCGGCGACAGCAGAACCTTGAAATCGACGCCTGAAACACGCTTTACGGCGGCGATGACCTCGATGACGGAATAGCCCTTCGAATAGCCGCAATTAAAAATATCCGATGCGCCACCCTTCCTTAAATAATGCAGCGCCACCGAATGCGCATTGGCGAGGTCGCTGACGTGGATGTAATCGCGGACGCAGGTTCCATCCGGCGTCGGATAATCAATTCCGAAGACTTCCATGTGCCCACGCTTGCCGAGCGCCGTTTCGCAGGCGACTTTGATCAAATGCGTAGCGCGCGGTGTCGACTGGCCGGACCGGCCCTGGGGATCTGCGCCGGCAACATTGAAATAGCGGA
This sequence comes from uncultured Pseudomonadota bacterium, assembly GCA_963789775.1. GTDB lineage: Bacteria > Pseudomonadota > Alphaproteobacteria > Rhizobiales > Hyphomicrobiaceae > Hyphomicrobium_B. Next base: position 146,971 of record CAWBLX010000005.1, on the reverse strand, counting down.
GCACGACAAAGCGGAAATCGTGGGCGCGCGAGGCGTCCGACAACATGATCTCCGTCATGAGCTTCGAAGAACCGTAAGGTGACATCGGGGCGAGCGGCGCGGATTCCGAAACGGGGTTCTCCGGAGGGTTGCCGTAAACGGCCGCGGTCGAGGAAAAAATAAAGTTCGTCACCCCCGTTTCGACGGCAGCCGCAATCAAACCACGCGATTTGGCGGTATTGTTCAGATAATAGCCCAGCGGATCGGCAACCGAATCCGGCACCACGACTGAACCGGCAAAATGAATGATGGCGCGCACGCCGTGGGAACGGATCGTCTCCTTGACGCGTTCAACATCGGCGATATCCCCGACGACAAGCGCCGCCCGGCGATCTACCGCCCAACGAAACCCCGTAGATAGATTATCGATGACGACGACGTCCTCGCCCGCATCCAGAAGTTCGAGCACCATGTGGCTACCGATGTAGCCGGCTCCCCCCGTGACAAGCACACTCATAGTTGCAATGAACTCCCGAGTTCTATACCCACGTCCGCGGCTGGGTCCGAGCCAGCCGATCCAGACCTAATGGAGACGGCCCGTCTGTGCAAATGGCTCGTCCTTCCCGCACGACACCTCGTCAATAGGGGGAACTAATTCCAAATTACTGTCTGATGAATTTGGAGCGCTTACGTCGCGTCCTTGGAGCATATTGATGAACGCCGTAAAAAAACCCATTCGTAAAGCTGTGTTTCCTGTAGCGGGTCTCGGCACCCGGTTTCTTCCGGCGACCAAAGCCGTGCCGAAGGAAATGCTGACAGTCGTGGACCGGCCCGTACTTCAACACGTCGTTGACGAAGCACGCGCCGCCGGGATCGAGCATTTCATATTCATCACGGGTCGAAACAAAGGCGTCATTGAGGATCACTTCGACAAACAGTTCGAACTCGAAGCGACACTTGCCAGCCGGGGCAAAAAGAAAGAGATCGAGGCTCTGGCTCGCGATCTCCCTCAAGCTGGGCAGACAAGCTTCACGCGACAGCAGTCGCCGCTGGGCTTGGGCCACGCTGTTTGGTGCGCACGCGAACTCGTCGGCAACGAGCCGTTCGCTCTGCTGCTGCCCGACATGCTTCACCACGGCCGCTCGTCCTGTCTCGCCGACATGATCGACGCTTACGCTAGAACAGGTGGCAACCTGATCGCCGTCGCACCAGTGCCCGAGGATCAGACGCACCAATACGGGATCGTGGGCGTGACGGACGTGAAAGCGAAGGTCTCGGCGATTACCGGAATGGTCGAGAAACCACAGCCCGGAACGGCCCCGTCAAATCTGCACATCACCGGCCGCTATGTCTTGCAGCCTGAAATATTCGAGCTGCTCGGAAAGCAGGAACGCGGCGCGGGCGGTGAGATCCAGTTGACCGACTCCATGATCGGCTTGATGCACGATGCCGATCAGCCATTCCATGCGGTACGCTTCGACGGCGATATCTACGACTGCGGATCGAAGCTCGGCTTCCTGACGGCCAACGTCGCGTTGGCCCTTGAGCGCGCCGACCTTGCCGATGATTTCCGGTCCAATCTGAAACGCTTGATCGGAGCCAACCCGTAAGATTTGTCCCGCCAGTCGATGCGCAATCGGCCAGCGGCGAATCATCGTCGCTGGCGCGCGCTTCATGAGCCGTCCGCAATACGGGACCAGCGGTTTTCGGGGGGTCTCCGGCCGAAAATCCCGGCGAAATGCCACGAAACGCGCATCCGCACCCAAAAACACTTTGGTTAATGTGTCTCGACGGCTCACCTGCGCTTGCATCGGCAGCCGGGGAGCGCGAAAAGTGTTAACGTGGTTCGTCGGGGTCTCGCAGGCTCGCGCGACGCTGCACTCTAGGGGGATATCAAGCGGATGCAGAAGGTAATCCCATTCCAGCTGCCCGAAGGTGAGCGACGGGAACCGGCCAGCGAATCAGACGAAACGACACCGATCACCTCTGCCCTCCGAACGCTCAACCTTGGCGCCGAGGGCCTTGCACAGCTTGCCCGGGAAGTCTCGGGCCCCATGGCAGCCGCATTCGATGAGGCCGTTCGCCGGCTGAAAGCCGTCAGTGGTCGGGTCATCGTGACCGGCATCGGCAAGAGCGGTCATGTCGCCCAGAAGATCGCGGCAACGTTCGCATCGACCGGCACGCCTTCTTTTTTCGTCCATCCGAGTGAAGCTTCCCACGGCGATCTCGGCATGATTACCCAGTCCGATCTCATCCTCGCGTTCTCGTGGTCGGGCGAGACGGTGGAACTCAAACCGATCATCACCTATTCACGCCGTTTCGCCGTTCCGCTGATCGCCGTGACGTCGCAAGCGAAGTCCGCTTTGGGCGAGCAGGCCGATATCGTCCTGCAACTGCCGCGCGTGAAGGAAGCCTGCCCCCACGGGCTTGCGCCAACCACCTCGACGACCATTCAGCTGGCGATCGGCGACAGTCTGGCCATCGCACTCCTCGATGCACGGGGCTTCACCGCCCACGATTTCAAGATCTTTCACCCTGGCGGCTCCCTCGGCGCCAACCTCAAATATGTTTCCGACGTCATGCATCACGGGGATCGGCTGCCCCTGATCGACAAGGGCGTCTCGATGGCCGATGCACTTGTCGCCATGACCGAAAAGAGCTTCGGCTGCGTCGGCGTCACCGATGGCAACGGCGAACTGATCGGCGTCATCACGGACGGCGACTTGCGCCGTCACATGGGACCGAAATTGCTTCAGGCGAAAGTCGATGATGTCATGTCGGCAAAGCCGAAGACGATCACGCCGACCTTGCTCGCCTCCGCGGCTCTTGAACTCATCAATTCATCGCGGATTACGGCACTTTTCGTGGTCGACAAGAAAAAGCCGGTCGGCATCGTGCACGTCCACGACCTCCTTCGCATCGGCGTCGCCTGAGAGCAGCCTAGAGTCGTGAAACGACGAGAACCGTGCCGTCGGCGCCCGTGACTTTGACGCTGGCGCCTTTGGGCCCATCCTCGCCTTTGGCCACCCAAACCGTATCACCGACACGGACTTTCCCGCGTCCGTTGACGATCGCGTCTTCGATCATCACCACGCGTCCGATGTATTGCGCGGCACGCAGATTGAGATCGGGAACGTCGGGCTTTGCCGACTCTTCTCGGCTCTTCTGGCGAACCCAAAATACCACCGCCAGCGCGATAACCGCAAACGCGATCAACTGCCACTCCCAGCCGATCGGCGTCGCCAGCGCTATGACGCCGACGATCACCGCCGACAATCCGAACCAAACGAAATGCACGCCTGGAATGGTCGTTTCGAGTACGAATAGAATGACTGCGGCCGCGAACCAGAGCCACGGTCCGAATTGCTCGATCAGTGCCGAAACGGCTTGCATCGACGCCTTCGCCTCCCTCGTGAAGATCCCTACGTCATCCTAGGTTTGCGGCACAGACCCCGAACGCGGGCCCCTCGGACCTTGCGGCCTCGGCATAGCACCGTCACCGCTGAATGCCTCCCCCGCAATCTGCGCGATTCCTCCGAGCGATCCGATGACGGACGACGCTTCGAGCGGCATCATGATGATCTTCTGATTAGGCGATTTCGCGAAGGCTTCGAGCGCCTTCATGTAGTTGTTAGCGACAAAGTAATTGATGGCCTGAACGCTGCCACTGGCAATCGCATCAGAAACCATCTTCGTCGCCTTCGCTTCCGCTTCGGCCGAACGTTCGCGCGCTTCGGCATCGCGATAGGCCGCTTCACGTCGACCCTCGGCTTCGAGAACGACGGCCTGCTTTGCACCTTCGGCCTTTAGAATGGCCGCCTGGCGAAGGCCCTCGGACTCCAGAATTTGAGCGCGCTTTTCACGCTCGGCTTTCATCTGCCGGGCCATGCTGTCGATGAGATCGCGCGGCGGCGCGATATCCTTGATCTCGATACGCGTCACCTTCACGCCCCACGACTCGGTCGCCGCATCGACGACTTGCAGCAGCCGATGATTGATCTGATCGCGGTTCGATAGCAATTCGTCGAGATCCATCGATCCCATGACGGTTCGGATGTTCGTCATCGTCAAGTTGATGATGGAATGATCAAGATTCTCGACTTCGTACGCGGCCTTGGCTGCGTTCAAAAGCTGGTAGAAGGTCACCCCGTCGACCTTGACCATGGCGTTGTCGCGGGTAATGACATCCTGGCTCGGAATGTCCATGACCTGCTCTTTCATGTTCAGCTTGTGCGTCACGCGTTCGAGGATGGGAATGAGAATGTGCATGCCAGGCGTCAGCGTTCGCGTGTAGCGCCCGAGATTCTCGACCGTAAAATTCGAGCCCTGCGGAACAATTTTGACGGTGGACCAAAGTGCCCAGACTGCCGCCACCAAAAGAATAAATCCAAAGGACTCAAAACCGCCAAAACCGGACATGTCCGTTCTCCCTCGCGAGCGAATCAAAATGAAAATGGGGAATTCGCTCGTCCGGTTTAAGTCCCGGAAACAAACAATCCGTAAATATTCAGTAATATGTCGATATAAGGCGGTAAAAAGCAGGAAATTGAACGGCTAAAAGCGTCCGAAAAGAAATTCGGCCACTTTTGCCGTTCACAGCCAGCCCGAAAGCTCGCGGCGAACAACAGCCTCTATGGCGTCCATGCCTTCGGCACTGTCATTCAGCGCCCGCAAATAGGCGAATTTTTCTCCGCCATTCGATTCAAAGATATGCCGATTTTCGCGATCAAGCTCTTCGAGTGTTTCGAGACAATCCGCTGAAAAGCCGGGAGCAACCAGCGCAATCTTCTTTACGCCCGATTTAGCAAGAGCCTCGATCGTCATATCCGTATAGGGTTGCAACCACGGATCATTCCCGAAACGCGATTGGAATGTCGTCAGCCAGCGATCCTCGGGAATTCCCAATTTCTCCCGCACGAGACGCGACGTCTTCTGGCATTGGCAATGATAGGGATCGCCCGCTGCGAAATATTTCTGTGGCATTCCGTGAAACGTCGCGATGATTTTTTCCGGCTCGAAATCAAGCTTGGAAAGCTGCGCACGCATCGAGCGCGCCAGCGCGTCGATATAAGCCGGATGATCGTGATAGCTCGGCAGCGTCCGCACCGCCGGCTGCCACCGCATTTTCATCAGAGCGCGAAACGCCTGATCGCATGCCGTCGCTGTCGTCGCAGCTGCATATTGCGGATAAAGCGGCACGAGCAGAATGCGATCGCAGCCTTGCTCCTTGAGCGCCAGGATGCGGCTTTCAGTGGTCGGACTGGCATAGCGCATCGCCCAATCCACGACGACTCGAGGATTACTGCCGAGCCTCTGCGAAAGCTGCTCGGCCTGGCTCCGCGTGATGGTCTTTAACGGCCCCTCGTCCTTCTCGTTGTTCCAGATCGTGGCGTAGTCCCGCCCCTTTCGCGACGGACGCACGGTGAGGATGATGAGATTGAGGATCGGCCACCACTTCCACTTCGGCTCCTCGATCACGCGATCGTCGGAAAGAAATTCCTTGAGGTAGCGGCGCATCGGCCAATAGTTGGTTCCATCGGGCGTGCCGAGATTGAGAAGAAGAACGCCGATACGGCCAAGCGCAACCGGCGCATGACCTGCAGGCAGCAGTACGGCCTCGCTTTCAAAGCGGCCCTGTTTCGGAACTTCGTTCATCCGCTCTCCCGACGCCGGCATTCAATGCGATCCTGGCGGATCAGGCCCGGCGCTGCGACGCGGGCGTCTCGGATTTTGCAGCCAATCTCGGCTTCGCCGGCGTCGGCCGCTTTTCCTCTGCCGGAACCGGGCCGCCAGCCTCCTTCGCCGCCTTCTGATCCGCCGCTGGTACTTGGCGCACCGGAGGCGCAACTTCAAGTCGCGGATCGAGTGACCGGCTGCAGCGCCAATAAGCCTCCATACGACCGACGAAAGCCTCGGGCTTTTCGGCAAACAGGCGCTTTACACGATATTCCACCGTCGCACGCAGGATCTGCTGCTGACGCCGGCAAACCACGGCTGCAGCTTCCTTCTCTTCCTCGGATATCCCCGACTTTGCCATTGCCGCGGTCAGCATCGCGAGATCGTGGTCGTCTCCGAGGAGCTGCGACAGTTCACGCGCCGCGTTCACCCGGACCGCGAACTCGTCCGGCCATGCCCGCGCCAGCAACGACATTTGCCGCCAGTGCCACTGCACGGCTTTGCGCAGATCATGGAAATTTTCGTCCGTCGGCTCCTCGTAAGCGTACTTCGCGGCTTTCCGGCCCTGGCCGTAGCTGGCCTCCAATCCGCCCACAAGCGCCGCGAAACCGCGCTTATTGAATTTTACGCGGGTGAACTTCTTCGCTTCCTTGACCAAAAGCATGCGCGCCCGCGATGCAATATCTCCATCCAGCAATTGAGGCTGGTCGGTCGCCTGCCCGGCGAGACTTGCCTTGAGCGGCGCCAAAGCCTCCGCGGCCTCAGGGCTTCCCTCGGAAAGCTTGGCGATCGTTTCCAGCATCACAGTCTGATCGCGGCGCGCGGAAAGGAGTCCGGCAATCTCGCCAAGCGATTTCGTCCGCCGCCGGGCTTTTTCGTCGCCGACAGCGACCGCCGCGAGACGGACGAGCGCCCGCAATCTCTTCAGTGATTTCCGGCACTGGTGAACGTTGCCCGGTCCGACCTCTGCCCCGGTCAATTCGGCCAAAGCCGCGTCCAGTTGCTCGCGCGCAATCCGGCGAAAGCCTTTTTCAAGCGGCTCGTTGGTCTTGAATTTATAGGGCATACGCGGGAACGGCTCTGAATTCGGGGACGGGCGAGGCAACCGATATCGTAAATTCGAACCACATAAAATTGTCATAAACGACCAGCGTGCAGCGTCCTGGTTAACACACGATAAGAGCATTTAGCGAGCTTGTAACTGTCGCAACCAGTGCTTGATCCTAGCGTCCGGATCGGACGATGTTATGAAATCCGTAATGACGGCAAGACTGTCGGCGCCAGCTTCGAGTACGCCCGCCGCGCGTTCGGGCGTCAGACCGCCGATCGCCACCAACGGCAGGGCGCCGATCCGTGATCGCCATTCCTTAATCTTATCAATGCCTTGTGGCGACCACGCCATCGCCTTCAGCTTGGTCTCATAAATCGGACCGAGCGCGACATAGTCCGGTTCGGCCGCCAGCGCGAGGGCTAGCTCCGTTTCGTCATGCGTGGAGACCCCGAGCTTGATTCCTGCCAGCTTGATCGCTTCGAGATCGGCGTCCTGAAGATCCTCCTGCCCCAAATGGACGAAATCGATCCCGGTATCGAGTGCGACCTCCCAATAATCATTGAGCACGAGCGTGCAATTGTTCTCTCGGCAGACGATCGCAGCGCGCTTGGTTTGCACCGCGACCTCCGTCGGGGAAGCATCCTTGATCCGAAGCTGCACAAGCTTCACCCCGAGCGGCACGATCCGTTCGAGCCAACCGATATCGGGCACGATCGGGTAAAAGCGAGCGAGTAGGGTCTGCGGGGAACTCACAGCGCGCGCCGCTCAATCCAGATCGAAGAACGGCGTACCCGCGACGGGCGTCGACGGGACGGCCATGTCGCGCGCCGGGATGAGGCCGGATTCATATCCGAGCCGCCCCGCCTGGATCGCGGCCGCGAACGCTGTCGCCATGCGCACGGGATCGGCCGCCTTGGCGACGGCCGTATTGAGCAAGACGGCATCGTAGCCGAGTTCCATCGCCAAAGCCGCATGCGACGGCGCCCCGATGCCGGCGTCGACGATGAGCGTCACGTCCGGGAAATAGGCCCGCAAACTCTTAAGGGCTTGAGCGTTCGCCAATCCCCGGCCGCTGCCGATCGGCGCGCCCCAAGGCATGATAACCTCGCATCCTGCCCGTTGCAGCCTCTCGGCGACGGAGAGATCCTCGGTCGTATAGGGAAGCACTTTGAAGCCGTCGCGCGTGAGCGTTCCCGCGGCTTCGACCAGCCCAAAGACATCCGGCTGCAATGTATCGTCATTGGCGATGACCTCGAGCTTGATCCAGTCGCCGCCGAAAAGCTCGCGCGCCATGTGCGCGGTCGTGATGGCCTCGCCGGCCGTCCGGCACCCGGCCGTGTTCGGCAACACGCGCACACCGAGGTCCCGGATGATCTCGATAAACCGTTCGCCGACCTTTCCGCCCGCCGCTTCCCGGCGCAGCGACACGGTTACGATATTCGCGGCAGACGCCTTCACTGCATTTTTCAGAACGGCGGGCGAAGGGTATCCCGCGGTGCCGAGCAAGAGCCGCGACGCGAACGCCTCGCCATAAATGGAAAGGCTTTGTGCGGGGTGAAGCGTCTCGTCACGAATATTCATGTCGACCGAATGGCCTTTCTAGCCGCCTTGGCGAGCGGAAACGATTTCAACCCGGTCGCCACCATCCAACGTCGTCGTAGCACGTCGTGCTTCGGCCACGAACTGCCCGTTAACAGCTGTCGCGACTTTCGCGCCGCCGAAACCGTGCTCCACCACGAGCGCCGCCAAGGTGCGCGCGGCGCTCTCCGACTTTCGTCCGTTGACGACGAGTTCGATCCTGGCCTCGTGTTGTACCATCGCCCTATCTTCTGAATTGATTGCCGGACATGGAAATTTCAACGCCGTTTACCAGAGCGCAAGGCGAATTTTACTGCATATAATCGCGACGGGTCAAAGGGGCCCCGCCAATCCGCCGCATTGCTCCGCTCAATTTCCGGCCCTCGCATCTCAAGGATCGCCTGCACATGTTCGCCCGCCTGCTGTCGTCGCGCCGCTTCGCCCCGCTGTTCTGGAGCCAGCTTTTGGCGGCGCTCAACGACAACCTGCTCAAGAACGCGCTGGCGATGCTCGTCGTCTATAAGCTGGCGATGGAGAACGGCCCGGCGCTCGGAACGCTCGCAGGCGCGGCGCTCGTCCTGCCGTTCTTCCTGTTCTCGGCACTCGCCGGACAGCTCGCCGACAAATTCGACAAGGCGAGGGTCGCCTCCCGGGTCCGACTGATCGAAATTCCCATCGCCGTTGCAGCCGCCGCCGGCTTTCTTTTGCCCTCGGTGCCGTTGCTGTTCGTCGCCCTCATCCTTTTCGGAACGCTCAGCGCGTTTTTCGGACCGGTGAAATACGGCCTCCTGCCCTCGCACCTTGAAATCAAGGAACTCCCGTCCGGCAATGCCCTGATCGAAGGCGCCACCTTCATCGCCATCCTGATCGGAACGATTGGCGGCAACTTTGCGTCCGGCGGTCACGCCGAGCTGCTCTCGGTCTCCGGAGCGATTGTCTGTATCTCGGTGCTTGGCTGGCTTTCGGCACGCTTTATTCCTCCGGCGCCGTCATCCGCCCCCGATCTCAAAATCGACCGCAACGTCGTAACGTCGACCGTCACGCTACTGAGGGATCTTCGCGCCGACAAACGCATCTGGCAGGGCGCGTTGATCACATCGTGGTTCTGGCTCGTAGGCGCCGCAGTGCTCGCCCTCCTGCAGAATCTCATTCCTCAGGTGCTGAACGGCGCCCCGTCCGTCTATACCCTGGCGCTCTTCACGTTCGCCGTTGCCGTGGCCATCGGCTCCATCGTTGCAGCCCGTGCCAGCGTCAACCGCCCCAATCTCGCGCTCGTCCCCATCGGCGCTCTCTTGATGGGCCTTTTCCTTCTTGATCTCGCGTGGCTCGCGTCCGGCATGCAGAGGGCCGCGACGCCGATGACACCAACCGACGTTCTGGCATCCATCGACGGTCTCCGCATGCTCGTCGATCTTGCGGGTATCGCCATCGCCGGCGGCCTCTTCATCGTGCCGTCTTTTGCTGCCGTTCAGGGGTGGTCACCCGTCGACCGCCGCTCGCGCGTGATTGCCGGCTGCAACGTGATGTCGGCTGCATTCATGACAGTCGTCGGTCTGATGATCGCCGCGCTCCAATACGAAAAGATTCCGGTCGCGCTCCTCTATGCCGGGCTCGGTGCCGGGAATATTGTCGTCGTCGTACTCGTCCTGCGCGCCTGGGGACGCGAGGGGATCAAGGACGTCGGCGCCTTCCTTTTCAAGATGTTCTTCGGACTGGAGATCAGAGGCCTCGAAAACCTTCCGAAAGCCGGCGAGCGAGCCCTCATCGCACCCAATCACGTCAGCCTGCTCGACGCGGCAATGTTGCATTCTCTTCTACCCTCGCACGCCGCCTATGCCGTCGATACCGACATTTCCCAAACGTGGTGGGCGAAGCCGTTCCTGCGGCTCACTCAGTTCTACACCATCGACCCGACACGCCCGCTCGGCATGCGCCATCTGATTCAGGCGGTGAAGGAAGGTACGTCGCTGGTGATCTTCCCCGAAGGGCGCCTCACGGTCACAGGCGGTTTGATGAAAGTCTACGACGGCACGGCTATGATCGCCGACAAGGCCGACGCACCCATCATCCCCGTTCGTATCGATGGCCCCGAACGTTCGTACTTCGGATATCTCAGCAGATATCAGACGAAGAAGACTTGGTTTCCGAAAACGACCGTGACCATTCTTCCACCCGTCTGGTTGAAAGTGGATCCGACATTGCGTGGCAAGGCCCGGCGGCAGGCGGCGGGCGCCGCGCTTCAAGACATCATGACCGACTCAGCCGTCCTGACGACGCCGATCAACCAAACGCTATTCGAAGCCCTCGTACTCGCACACCAAACGCGCGACACCGGCAAGCCCGCGATTGAAGATCCGCTGGGTACCAAACTGACTTACAAAAAGTTGATCGTCGGCGCCCAGGTGTTGGGCGCCAAGATCGCGCCGATGCTTCCGCCAGTCGGCTCATCCGTCGGCGTCCTGTTGCCGAACTCCGGGGGTGTCGCCGTCACGTTCTTCGCGCTGCAGACGATCGGCCGCGTTCCGGCAATGCTGAACTTCTCGGCTGGCGCCGCAAACGTCGTTTCGGCCTGTAAAGCCGCCAACGTCTCCATTGTCCTGACGTCGCGCGTCTTCGTCGAGAAGGGACACTTCGAATCTCTCGTCCAGGCGATCGAAGGCGTCGCGCGCGTTGTCTACCTTGAAGATGTCCGCCCGACCATCACCTTCGCCGACAAGATGAAAGGCCTGCTACAGGGCGGCCGCCAGCAGGTCGAGGTTGACTACAACGCGCCTGCCGCGATCCTCTTCACGTCAGGCTCCGAAGGCACCCCCAAAGGCGTCGTCCTCTCGCACCGGAACCTGCTCGCGAATTGCGCCCAGAGCCTGACGCGCGTTGCCTGCAACGGCAGCGACAAGGTCTTCAACGCCTTGCCCGTGTTCCATTCGTTCGGCCTCTCGGCCGGGCTGCTGATGCCGCTCGTCGCGGGCGTGCCCGTCTATCTCTATCCGACACCGCTGCACTACCGCATCATTCCCGAGCTTGTGTACCAGTCGAACGCCACCATCATGTTCGGCACCGACACCTTCCTCGCGGGCTACGCGCGTGTCGCGCATCCTTATGATTTCGCCCGCGTGCGTCTCATCCTGTCGGGAGCCGAAGCGGTCAAGGATCGCACCCGCCAACTCTACATGGACCGCTTCGGCGTTCGCATTCTCGAAGGCTACGGCGTCACCGAAACGGCGCCCGTGCTGGCAATCAACACCCCACTCGCGAACAGGGCGGGCAGCGTCGGCCGCCTGTCGCCGCTGATGGAATCGAAGCTCGAGCCCGTGCCCGGCATCGAGACGGGCGGCCGCCTCTATGTGCGCGGCCCGAACGTAATGCTCGGCTACTATCGCGCCGAACACCCGGGCGTCCTCGAACCGCCCGTCGGCGGCTGGCATGACACCGGCGATATCGTCGATATCGATCCGCAAGGCTTTATTTTTATCAAGGGCCGCGCCAAGCGCTTCGCCAAGATCGGTGGCGAGATGATTTCGCTTTCCGCAGTCGAAGCACTCGCAGCCGAGCTTTGGCCGCAGCAAATCACGGTCGTTGTCGCGATTCCCGACCAGCGCAAAGGTGAACGGCTGTTGCTGTTGACGACGGACCCGAACTGCAAGCGCGACGCCTTCATTCAGTTCGCCCGCCGGAAAGGTGCGACGGAGTTGATGGTCCCAGGCGAAATCGTTGTCGTCAGCAAAATTCCGCTGCTCGGCTCGGGCAAGCCCGATTACGTCGCGAGCCTTGAACTTGCAAAACAGGCGCTGGCGGCCAAGTCGGCCGCGTCAGGGATCGCTGAACAACAGCCCCTCACGCCCGCCGTCTGAAAGATAGCCCTCAACCTCGCGCGCGAGCACCGGCGCGAGCAGGAAGCCGTGCCGGTATGCGCCGTTGACGCGGATCACGCGTCCGCCATCCTCGACTAGGATACGCGGCACGTTATCCGGGAAAGCAGGCCTGACGCCCGCGCCCATCTCAAGGACGGATGCTTCGCCGAACGACGGATGCAAAGCATATGCGGAGCCGAGAAGATCGAGCGCCGATTTAAGCGTCATCGGACCATCGTCCTCACGCTCGATCACGCTCGCTCCGATAACGAACCGGCCGTCGCCCTGCGGAACGATGTAGATCGGTTGACGCGGATGCAAAAGCCGGACGGGCCGCGAAAGGGTGACATCTTGCGTTTGAATGAGCACGCGCTCGCCGCGCACACCTCTGAGTGCCGACAGATCGTCGCGGGCCCCAAATCCCCGGCAATCGATCGTAACGTCGGCAGATCCCTCGCCCCAGCCCCGATTGAAAACGATATTCACGCCCAGCGCCCGGATCTCATCGAGGAGCCACGCAAGCGCCTTACGGGCATCGACATGCGCCTCGCCTTGGAAATAAAGCCCACGCTCGAACCGTCCGGCAAGCCCCGGTTCGAGTTCCCCGATACGCACCGCACCGATGGCGGCATGTCCTTCGGTCATGTTGGCGAAGCGCGCGAGATCGCCGGCTTCGCGAGCGTGAGCGATGACCAGCGTCCCGTTGTTGATCGTATCGGGATACACCTCGCGCCAAATGCGAAGGCCCTCGCGGCCAAGGTCCCGCACGATCGCCGGCGCACCTTCCGCCTCGCATTCCGGCGCAATCATCGCAGCAGCCCAGCGGCTCGAAGCGCGTGTGAACGGTTCGCTGCTTTCATCGATCAAGCGAACGCGATGCCCCGCGCGGGCCAGCGTGTAGGCCTGCCAGAGACCGAAAATTCCGGCACCGACGACAAGAATGGACGGATTGCTCAAGACTGGAACTCGTTAGAGACTTCTGGCTTTCACTAGCATCAATCGCCGAGCGCGACACCTTCGCGGCGCGGATCGGCACCGCCTTCGAGTAGCCCGTCGTGTCGCGCTATCGTGTCGACACCCGACGTCATTGTCGCCCCGGCAACCGCCTGACCATAGGACGTCAGCTCATAAGCCGGCCACACGATCGGCAACGAATACTCGATCAGGAATGGCCCGCCTTGGCTGCCGAAATTGGTCAGCGATGCCGCCTGCTGCGCGTTGAGACCCCAATCGATCATTCCAACGAGCGTCTTCACCACATAAAGGATGATCTGCGAGCCGCCGGGCGAACCGGTGACGATCTCAGGCGTCCCGTCGACGCCGAGCACGATCGTCGGCGCCATCGAGCTCCGCGGCCGCTTGCCGCCCTCGACCGCGTTGGCAACCGCGATACCGTTGGCATCAACCGGCATGAACGAAAAGTCCGTCAGCTCGTTGTTGAGCAGGAAGCCCTTCGCCCAAAGGTGCGAGCCGAACGCGCTTTCGATGGTCGCCGTCATCGCAAACGCATTGCCGTCGTTGTCGATGATTGAAACCTGCGTCGTGCCTGGAACCTCGTAGGTGGCATCGATGCCGAAGGTTTTTTTCGCGAGGCCCGGTGGCAGCCCAGGCTCCGGCTTCGCCATCGCCTTCCCGGGCACGATCAGCTTCCGGCGCTCGGCGAGATAGGCGTCGTCGAGCAATCCCGACGGAACGGCAACGTAATCCGGATCTGCGATGTAGCGGTTACGATCGGCGTACGCGAGCTTCTCCGCCTCGGCGATGACGTTGAGCGCCGGCGCGGTCATCAGAGCCGACGGCCCTTGCACTTCTGGAAAAGGCTCGATGAGCTTCAGAACCGCGCCGACGGTCAGCCCGCCCGACGAGGGCGGACCCATGCCGCAGACCTTCCGCCCGCGGTAGCCAACACAAACGGGTTTGCGTTCCTTCGCGACGTATCCGGCTAAGTCGGCCGCCATCATATCGCCGTGAATGCTCTTCGCCCCTTGCACCGCCGTGACGATCGCGTTTGCGATCTCGCCGGTATAGAGAGCGTCCGGCCCCTTTTCCGCGATCGTTCGCAGCGTCGCCGCGTAGTCCGGGTTCTTCAGCAGCGATCCCTGAGCGGGCGGCTTCGTCCCCCCTTCGTAGAAATAGGCGCGCGCCGCCGGCGCGAAGTTTTCGGGGTTATCGTCACGCAGCAGAACGGCGAGCCGCGGCGAAACCGGAAAACCGGTCTCGGCAAGTTTGATCGCCGGCTCGAAAAGCGACTTCCACGGTAGCTTGCCGTACTTCTCATGCGCCGCATAAAGCGCGCGAAGCACGCCCGGCACGCCGACGCTCAGCCCTGAAAGAACCGCATCCTCGAAAGCCATCGGCTTGCCGTCTTTCGTCAGGAAGCGATCAGGCTTCGCCGCGGCCGGTGCCGTTTCGCGCCCGTCGAACGTCGTCACCGAGCGCGATTTCGCATCCCAATATGTGATGAACGCGCCGCCGCCGAGACCGGACGATTGCGGCTCGACAAGACCGAGCACCGCCTCCGTCGCAATCGCGGCATCGACCGCCGAGCCACCCTTGCGCAGAATTTCGCGCCCCGCCTCCGCCGCCGATGGCTCCGCCGCGACCACCATATGCCGCTTCGCGGTAACGAGGGCCTTCTCGACCGTTCCCGACGCCGCTTCCGGCGCCGGCCGAAACTCCTGCGCCGACGCCACGTTGGCAACCAGCAGGTACGCAATAACGAGAAAGATTCGAAAAGTCATTCCAACTCCGAATGGGGGAAAGTCCAAGACTTTGCCAGAAAGCACGACGAGGCGATCAATAGCTCTGCTGAATGAAGCTCTCAGACGTGCCGTCGGCGGGGTTGACGAAAATGATGTCCTTCGGATCGCGCCGCGGCGTATCGACCGACAGGAATACGATAGGTTCCTCCAGGATATCGGGAAGTGCGTGAACCGTTCCTTTCTCGAAGAACAGCAGCTGCCCCGGCCCGAATTCCGCGATCGTCGCCGCGTCCTTCATCCAGAAAGTCCCGCGCCCCGAAAAGACATAGAGATACTTGTCGCACGTCGCGTGGTAATGCGGCGGCGTCGGCTTATAGACCCGAAAAATGCGCGCGCTCGCGGCCTCGCGATTCGTCAGATAGCGGTCGAGGAGAAGCGTCCCGGCGGACGGGGGAAACGACGCGGCAACCTCGCCGATATCGAATTGGCCAGTCGCGGCCGCCGGAGACTTTTCGGTCATGAACTGAACTCCATACCTGCAACCAATGCATGGTGGGATATTCTCTAGGCGGCAGGAGTGGCAATTCCGGCACGCCCCACAATTCCTTTGTTTATAGCATAGCGAGACTTGCTGTCTTTCGAGCGAGCCCTCGACTAGTTTCCGGCCGGGAGACCAATTATTTGGAGGGGCAAATGCGCTCATTGAAACTCGGGTTCGCAGTGGCTGCAGTCATGTGTGCATTTTCGGTGACGGCGCAAGCCGGTAGCTGCATGAGAATCGGGGCGATCGGTGACGGTCTGACGCACGATATCGCCGTCATCATGTCGACCCACGGCCTTGCCAACATCATCGACGGCAAAGGCATGACACCGAAAGGCCCGGTCCACACGAAATGTGAGCCAGGCACGTTCGGCGAGGAATGCACGTCATCGCAAATGGCCTGCAAGAAATAGATTGCCTCCGATTGGCAACATCATCGTGCGGCTGCCCGTGCGGTGATGTTTGCCGTTAGTGGAAGTCGCGCGACTTCGGGATAACACGCACGTTTCGCGGATGGCGCGGTTTCGGCCCGCGCGAAAACCGCGGATGGATGCGCCCTTCCTTGCGGCTCGGATGCGCAGACCCGGGCTCGGGATTGAGCACTTCATCGGCATTTGCAAGCGGCACGGTCATATCCGCCGCCCACTCCGAGAGACGAAGCAGCCAATCGCTTCTGTCTATAAGCCTTGCCGCCACCACGTGGATGATATCCGCGTGCGTCTCGACCTGCTTTTGCACGCGGCCCTCGATCAGGATGAGCCGTGACGTCATCACCACCTTGCGGAACTTTTCAAGCAGCTTCGGCCAGATGACGGCATTGGCGATGCCCGTCTCATCCTCGATGGTCATGAACACGACGTTGCCGGAACCCGGCCTCTGCCGGACGAGCACGACACCCGCCACGCGCACCCACGCGCCGTCTTTCACCTTTCCGAGGTCCTTGCACGAGAGCACGCCCTCTCTGCGAAAATCATCGCGCAGGAACGACACCGGATGCGCTTTGAGCGAAAGCCGCAGCGTCTGGTAATCGTTGACGACATGCTCCGAGAGCGCCATCTCGGGCAAGCGGACTTCGGCTTCGCTGCCGGTGTCCTGCGCCTCTCCCCACGCAAAGAGCGGCAGCGGCGGCGCATTTGCGAGCGCTTTCACTTCCCACAAGGCTTGGCGGCGATCGAGGCCCAGCGAGCGGAACGAATCGGCCGCTGCAAGCTTTTCGAGCGTCGTCACGCTACCCCGTCGTGCGGCGTCCGAAACCGCCTGAAACTTTCCGCGCGCCTCTTCAGAAGGCGGAATAAGCGTCGGCATCTTGGCTTTGCGTCGTCGCAGTTTTTTCTTCTCCGAAGCGTCCTCTGGAACCTCGTGAATGTCTTTCTCACTGAGACCATCGACAAGGCGCAGGCCGAGCCGCAAAGCCGGACGTCCTCCTTCGGGATTGTCTTCCAGCGTCGAATCCCAATCTGAAAGATTGATGTCCGCATCGCGAACGTCGACACCATGCTCATGAGCGTCCCGCACGATTTGCGCCGGGGCATAAAAGCCCATCGGCTGCGAGTTCAAAAGCGCACACGCGAACACGTCCGGATAATGGCATTTGATCCAAGCCGAGATGTAGACGAGCAGCGCGAAGCTCGCCGCGTGGCTCTCGGGAAAGCCGTATTCACCGAAGCCCTTGATCTGGGAAAAGCAGCGCGTCGCGAAGCCTTCGTCATAGCCGCGCGCAACCATCTGCGAGACCATCTTCTCTTCGAGAAGCCCGATGGTGCCGACACGGCGAAACGTCGCCATCGCACGCCTGAGATCATTGACCTCCTTGTCGTTGAATTCCGCCGCAACCATCGCGATGCGCATCGCCTGCTCTTGAAAAAGCGGCACGCCTAGCGTCTTGCCGAGAATGACCTTGAGCTCGTTCTCATCTCCACCCTTGGGATAAGGATAGATCACATCTTCAACACCGGAGCGGCGCCGGAGATACGGATGCACCATATCGCCCTGGATCGGTCCCGGCCGCACGATCGCGACCTCGATGACGAGATCGTAGAAGATGCGCGGCTTCAGGCGCGGCAGCATGTTCATCTGCGCCCGGCTCTCGACCTGGAACACACCGAGCGAATCCGCCCTGCACAGCATGTCGTAGGTTTTTTCATCCTCGCGCGGCACGGCGGCGAGCGTGAGTGACCTTCCGTGGTGCTTCTCGATCAGATCGAACGCCTTGCGGATGCACGTCAGCATGCCGAGCGCCAGCACGTCGACTTTCATCAGTCCCAGCGCCGCGATATCGTCCTTATCCCATTCGATGAAGGTACGATCCGCCATCGCCGCATTGCCAACCGGCACGACCTCGACCAAAGGCCCGCGCGTCAGCACGAAACCGCCGACATGCTGCGACAGATGCCGCGGAAATCCCATCAGTTGCTGCGCAAGTTTCATCGCGGCCGCAAGCGTCGGATCCGTCGGATCGAGCCCGGCACCGCGGACATGCTGCGTCGGCGGAACACCACCCGCGTGCGTGCCCCATACCATCCCGGCAAGCGCCGAAATCGTATCTTCCGACAGCCCGAAAACTTTGCCGACATCCCTGACCGCCGAGCGCGAGCGATAGGAAATGACGGTCGCGGCCAGCCCGGCGCGGTTCCGCCCATAGCGTTGATAGATCCATTGAATGACCTCTTCGCGCCGCTCGTGCTCGAAATCGACATCGATATCCGGCGGCTCCAGACGCGCCGACGAGATGAAGCGTTCGAACAGCAGATCGACCTCGACCGGGTTGACCGCCGTGATGCCGAGGCAATAGCAGACGACCGAGTTCGCCGCCGAGCCGCGCCCCTGGCAGAGAATGTCCTTCGACCGCGCAAAGGCGACGATGTCATGCACGGTCAGAAAATACGGCGCGAAATTGAGCGTGCCGATCAGCTCAAGCTCGCGCTCGACGGTTTCGCGCACTTTATCGGGAATGCCTTCAGCGAAGTGCGCGTCGGCCCCCTTCCAAGTCAGATCGACGAGATGCTCTTGTGGTGTCTTGCCCGGCGGCACCGGCTCGTCCGGATACTCGTACTTGAGATCGTCAAGCGAGAAGCGGCAAGCGTCGACGATATCGATCGTGCGTTCGAGCGCTGCTTCGTGCCCGCGAAACAGTTGCGCCATTTCTTCCGGGCTCTTAATATGCCGCTCGGCATTGGCTTCGAGCCGGAGTCCGGCGTCTCGCAGCGTCGTCTTCTCGCGAATGCAAGTGACGACGTCCTGCAGCGGGCGGCATCCCGGCTCGTGATAGAGCACGTCGTTGGTCGCGACGATCGGCGTACCGCATTGGTCGCCCAAGGCGGCCAGCACCGCGATGCGTGCGCGATCATCGCCGCGATAGGTGTGCGACGCCGCAAGATAAAGCGGCGCACTTCCAACGGCCGATTTGATCCAATCGAGCGATGCTTCCAATGTCCCCTTCTCCCCTCTCCTTGACGGGGAGGGGCCGGGCGTGGGGTGAAATGGTTTGCCGTTAAAGCCCCCCACCCCTATCGCCTCCCCGCCAGAGGGAGGGGAATCCGCTGGATCCCGTTTGGAGAGAAAAGGCAGAATCTTCGCGCTTCCCGTCTGCCTTGATGGAGATCGCTTTTCCTCCACCTCCCGCCAATCCCAATCCTGAGGCGGCAGCGCGATGAAAATCTGGCCTTCCGCATGCGTCGAAACATCATCGAGAGTGAGACGGCATTTGCCCTTATCTGCCCGCAGTTGCCCCTCCGAAAGCAAACGGCAGAGCCGGCCGTAGGCGGCCCGATCTGTCGGATAGACAAGCAGGCTCGGCGCGTCTTCAAGATCGAGGCGAGCACCGATCACCAACCGAAGTCCCGGCTTCTTCTCATCCGGTTTCGCCGCCACGTGCGCCCGCACGACGCCTGCGAGCGAGTTGCGATCCGTCACGGCAATTGCCGACAGCCCAAGCTCCCTGGCCTGCTCGACGAGATCCTCGGCGTGCGAAGCCCCGCGCAAAAACGAGAAGTTCGTCGTCACTTGCAGCTCGGCGTAGCGAAGCTTCATCGGCCCAGCCATCACGCAAAGAGCCCGTGCAAAAACCACGACGGCCGTTCGCTCGCGTCTTCCCCTTCATAAAGACCATGCCTGAAAACCCAGTACATGGCCCCCTTCTGATCCTCGATTTTATAATAATCGCGCGTGCGCGGCTTCTTCTTCCCCTCCTCGAGATAGAGTATCAGCCACCATTCCGGCGCGATCCGTTCCGGTCCCTCGGCGCGCACCACGCGACGCTCGACGCGCCGCCAGATGAAGCTCTTCGGGGGATCGGCGGGAACACCCGCCGTCACATCGATGGGTTCTGGCCGTGCCAGCAGGAACGCCGGCCGCTCGGAACGTTTCGGATAGGGCCAGGGCGGCGCATACGACGAAACGCGCGAAGAACTGTCCGCTGCCAGAACCTCAAGCGCTGGCACGCGGATCTCGGCGCGTTCGGGAATGTGGCTGCCGCGTGGGCGCAGAACAGTGACGGCTTCCCGCCCGAAGCGATTGACGAGACGATCGACAAGCTCCGACGGATCGCGAAACGGCGAGTTCTGCCCCGCCGTGAACCGCTTTTGCGAGGCTTCACGCTTCCCCGCACGCACAGCGTCGAGCCTGAGCAGATCGACACCGAAACCCGCGTCGATGTTCGGAAACTTCTCCTTGAGAAGCGCCATCATATGCCGCGCATCATGAGACGGCGTGCTCATCGCCGCCGCGATGGTCCCGGCCGTCCCGTCGGCGCGATAGAACGTCAGGCGGAGAACGCGGACCCCAAGATCTTTCGCTTGAAGCGCCGCGGCAAGCTCGGCCGCGAGTTCTCCCGCGAAGGCTTCCAAAGCTTCCGACGAGATCAGCGGTTCTGCAAAGGCACGCGCGACGGAGAGAACCGGCGGCGGCTGCATCGGTTTACGCGGCTCTTCCGCTTCGCCGAGCGCCTGATCGAGCCGCACCAGAACGGCAGACGCCGCATCGGACGAATGAAACCGCCGCGCCAGGCTATCGCGCGGAATATCATAGAGCTGGCCGATGCGCCGGAGCCCCAGCCGCTTCAGCAGCAGAATGCACGACGCTTCGAGCCGCAGCGCCTCAACTGGAAGAGAACCGATCGCCTCACCCGTCTTGGAAGCGGGCGCCATCACCCATGCTGCATCGGGCGGACAGCCGAAGCGGGCAAGCGCATGCGCCGCACCCAGCGTATCGGCAAGACCGATCTGCACGGCGGCGCCGAACGATTGCAGGCGCCGCGCCATGTCGTCAAGCAACGCCTCCTCGCCGCCGAAAAGATGCGCGACGCCCGTGATATCGATCCAAAACCCATCGTTGCCGTCGATGTGCCGATTGGGCCCGTAACGGCCGGCCCAGCGCGCGAGCTTCAGAAGCGCGACCCGGTCTTTCTCAGGCTCGGCAAGGCGCGACACGAGATCTGGATGCGCCGCCCTCGCGTCGGTGAGAGAGGTCCCGCGTTCGATCCCGAGGCGCGCCGCAGCACCATTGACGGCCGTGATCGCCAAGCCATGCGCACCGCTCTCAATAAGGGCGAACGGCTGCCCTGAAGGCACCGTTGCCGGCTCCGCGCGCTTGATCCGGAAGATCGGCCACGACGGAAGCCAAATCGAAACGACGCGTTTCATCACTCCACTCCACAAGCATGGCAGGTTGCGCTGCGCTTTCGGGGCGCGCCTTGCAGCGTTCGAGAGCAATCGAGAACCGTGCTGACCCGGGCGCCCGTGGATCGAAAGCGTGGGACGCACTCGGCTCACGCCTGACGCGCCACCGCGTTGCCGTTGCCGCGGCAGGCCCGGAAGCCGGATGCGTGATGAGAAGGCACGGCGTCGCCGTCTCTCCGGCCGCAAGACTGAGGCGGCGCGCTGGCGTCAGGCCCACCTCGTCGATGGCACCGATGACGAGGGCAAGACTTTGCGCCCTGAGACCCTCCTCGATCGCGTTCAAGGCTTCGCTCGCGCGCGCTGTCTCGACGATGATGAGACGCGACGGGGCGAGCCCCAGGCGGGCAAACCCGGCCGCCGACGGCGAACCGAACTCTGCCGCAAGGCAGCGTGGCCAGCACCACAGAACCCAAGGTCGCGGGCCTGCACCTCTGGCCGATCCCGCAAGCGCATCGACCCGGCGAACGGCAAGGCGGCCGGCAAACCCGATCCCGGCCATCCAATCGGCCGCCGACGCACCCTCTTTGGCCGAAGGAACACCTTTGATTTCATGGAGAGCGTTCGTCTCCAGCCCGGCAGGCAGAAGCGCCTCCGAAGCCGGGCAGCCCAGCCGCCAGCCAGGCTCCCGGAACGGCCGCGAAGCGCTTTCAGGAGGCGAAGCCGTTGACCCCCATGGCCCACGCCGCGGAGCATGCCGTTCGAGGCTGAGAATGCGTGAGCGCAGCCCTTCGATGACGGCATCTCTCACGGAGTCCGGCGGCGGCATCGACACGGCAGATGGGACTCTCTCGCCCAAAGGACCCTCGTGGTTAAAAGGCCGTTTCGGGAACGGCTTGACCATTCCAAAATAAATGTTCTTTGTTTGTTCTAAATCCGGTCGCTCTTCCCGTCAAGCTGGTTCAGACAAAGAACGAACATCGATCCAGCCGTCATCGAACCGCAACACGCAGTGCACAAATTTCAAAAATACCTGGAAAGTCAGGGTGACGACCCCAATCCATAACGAACTGTGACTTCTCTGCTCTGCCGAGCAAACCAGTCCTGAACTATACCGGGTCTTCACATTCGGAGCACAGGATGACCCCTCGTTCTGCGCTGAGTTGATTGCTGTTTTCAAAAACCGGAGCATCCCCCGATGAGCCTGCCGCGCCACCTCTGCGGATTAACCCTCGCTGCCCTCGTCATGGCCAGCGGGCTGATTTCCGCGTCTTCGGCCAAAGCCGAAGATCTTGTCGATTTCCTCTGGGGTGGCAGCCCGGAATACGGCGGTGGTCGCAGCGTCGTATCGTTCAACCCCAAGTATAAGCCCGGCCAGATCATTGTTTCGTTCTCGGATCGCCGGCTTTACTGGATCATGAAGCCGGGCCAGGCGCTGACCTACCCTGTCGCGATTCCGACGGGCGAGGCCCGTTGGCAGGGCGTCACGAGCGTGACGTCGAAGCGGGTCAATCCGCCGTGGACGCCGACGCCCGACATGGTTCGCAATAACCCGCGCCTGCCGCGTTGGGTGCCCGGCGGCCACCCGATGAACCCGCTCGGTATCCGCGCCATGTATCTCGGCACGAGCGCCTACCGTATTCATGGCACCGACGCACCCTGGACCATCGGTCAGGCCGTCTCGCACGGCTGCATCCGCATGACGAACGCAGACGTTCTCGATCTTTATCCGCGCGTGCCGGTCGGAACGCGCGTGACGGTCACCTGGCAGCAGTTCAAGACCCAGACCATCTCGGATGGCAGCAACTTACCGCGCTATACCGATAAGGACTCGAACCCGAGAGCGGCTGCTGCTCCGTCGAAGAGCTCAGAGCCGGCGTCGGCGTCGGCGGAATCTGCGCCTGCTTCGTCGAGCCCGGCATCCTATTCCTATTCGGCTTACGGCTCCGGCAAGGCTTCGTCGGCCCGCGAAGTTTCGCATCAGTCAACCGGCGGTGGACTGGAAAGCCTGTTTTTCTGGGCTGAGGAACCGAAGAAGCCGGAGGAGGCAGCCCCGGCGGAGGATCCTGATCGGGACCAGGCTTCGCGCGATGCGACCAAGGACGATGCTGATCTCGTCGCCGACCGCAAGCAGCCGGAAGAGCAGAAAAAGCTCGCAGAAGGCTCTGATCACAAGACAGCCGAAAAGGCGCCCAAGAAGATTCACGAGGCGAGCGTCGAGCCTGAGCATCGGGCCGAGCCTGCAGCATCGAAGAAGAAGGTCAGCAGCGCATCGCCCGCGAAGAAGAAATCGACGACCGCCGCCGCCGCGAAAATCCCGACGGCTTCGGATCCTTCCTTTAAACCGGCAACGATGGCCGTTCCCGACCCTGTAAAGCCGACATCCGTGTCGGCTCCGACAAAGCAATCGGAAGCAACGATTCCCGCCACCAAGGCATCGGCGTCGGCCTCCGAGGCTGCCCGCGTTCAGAAGGCATCCGTCCAGGTTCAGTGAATACGGCCTGACACATCGAAATCTGAGGGCGGCTCGAATTGAGCCGCCTTTTTTTATGCCTATACGAAGACCGCGCTATTGTTGCATTTCTTCCCTCCCGGCGGGTATGTTTGCCGCAACCTGCTTCCAGCCCGATGGCGACATTGACGACCTTGCTTGATACTGGTGGCTCAACGCCGCGCCCGCGCCACCCCGAAAAAGCCGCGCGCTTGGAAACACCGGCTTTACCCAAGCCGAATTGGCTGCGCGTGCGCGCCCCTGGATCCGCCGGTTTTGACGAGACACGGTCGATCATCCGAGAGCACCGGCTTCATACCGTCTGCGAGGAAGCCGCCTGCCCGAACATCGGCGATTGCTGGCAGAAGCGCCACGCAACGATGATGATCATGGGCGGCATCTGCACGCGCGCCTGCGCCTTCTGCAATGTCGCGACGGGCTTGCCCTCGGCACTCGATCCTGACGAACCAAAACGCGTCGCAGACGCCGTCGCCAAGCTGTCGCTCGAACATATCGTCGTCACATCGGTTGACCGAGATGACCTGAGCGACGGCGGCGCCGTGCATTTTGCCGAAACGATCCGCGCCATCCGCGTGGCGGCGCCCGAGACCACGATCGAAGTCCTGACGCCCGACTTCCTTCGCAAAGATGGCGCGCTCGAAACCGTGATCGAAGCCCGTCCCGATGTCTTCAATCATAATCTCGAAACGGTGCCGGGCCTCTATCTGAAGGTCCGTCCCGGTGCCCGTTATTTCCACTCCCTCCGGCTGCTACAGCGGGCAAAGGAAGCCGATCCGGGCATCTTCACAAAATCAGGGATCATGGTGGGCCTCGGAGAAACGCGCGAAGAAGTCCTGCAGGTCATGGACGACCTCCGCTCTGCCGACGTCGATTTTCTCACGATTGGGCAATATCTGCAGCCGACGCTCAAGCACGCCGAGGTCAAGCGCTACGTCCCGCCGGAAGAGTTCGAAGCCTTGGAGCGGGCGGGCCGCGCCAAGGGATTCCTGCTCGTAGCCGCATCCCCTTTGACGCGATCGTCCTTCCACGCAGGCGAGGATTTCCGCCGCCTCAAGGACGCCCATCGCGCCCGCGTCTCGCCTTAATACTACTAGAGCAAAAGATGCCGAAGTTTGCAGCCAACCTCTCGCTGCTGTTCAACGAGCTGCCTTTTCTCGAACGGTTCGAGGCGGCCGCTGCGGCAGGCTTCGAAGCCGTCGAATTCCTGTTTCCCTATGAATTCGACGCCGAGGACATCCGCGCGCGCCTAAAGGCGAACGGCCTTCGCCAGGTCCTCTTCAATCTGCCGGCCGGCAACTGGGCGGCGGGCGAACGTGGCCTCGCCATTTATCCCAATCTCGTCGATGAATTTCGTGCCGGCGTCTCGCGGGCCGCAAAATACGCAACCGCGCTCGGCTGCACGCAGCTTCATTGCCTCGCGGGTATCGCACCCGTTGGAGGCGACATCCGCGCGATGCGGAAGACCTACGTCGAAAACCTTCGTTATGCGGCGCGGCTGTTAGCCGACGACGGCATCACCCTGCTCATCGAAGCCATCAACACGCGCGATATTCCCGGCTACTTCCTCGATACCACCGCGAAGGCGGCAGACATCGTCGAAAGCGTCGAAGCCGAAAACCTCCGTCTGCAATACGACGTCTACCATATGCAGATCATGGAGGGCGACCTCACGCCGACGATCGACAAATACTTCAAGATCATCTCGCACGTGCAGATCGCCGATAATCCCGGCCGTAACGAGCCGGGCACGGGAGAGATCAACTATCCCTTCATCTTCGATCATCTCGACCGCGTCGGTTATCAGGGCTGGGTCGGCTGCGAATATCGGCCGCGTGCATCCACGTTCGATAGCCTCGCGTGGTTCCGCGACCTGAAACGGCAAGCCTAGTTCGCGACGCTCTCTGCAAAGAAATTGCGAGAAGGACACCACAACGGTCCTCCTTCTCGCAGGAGTTTGACGGGAGGGTCAGATGTTTGTCGCTGAGGATCAGAAGTTGATCTTCGCACCCGCAATGACTTGCTGGAACGACGACAGCTCGGTGGCCGGCGTGTCTTGAGCGCCGCCCACGATGACATCGCCATCGACGTGCTGATAGACGAGATACATCGTCATTTCAGCGGCTTCGATATTCTGTGCCGCACCCACGGCCCAGAAGTTGACGTTGGCCCCTTGCGTTAGGATGCTTCCGGCAGCGTTGACGTTCGAGCCCGCCTCATCGCGACGATACTCACCAAAGAAGTTCGTCTTGCCGAGCGGCAGCCATTTGTTCTCGATGCCGGCCTGGACGAGCCACGTGTGGTCATCGTCATCGACGAGATTCTTGGCCCCAGGAGCAACGAGATCGGCACGCGAATTATCGTTCTGATCGCCATAACCGCCGTAGACATAAAGGCCAGTCGGAATGTGCTGGATCATGCCGGCGATACCCCACCATTCGCAATCAAGCGCATTGTAAGGTGTCGACGACGAGCCTTGGCACGGCGTTGAAGCGCCATCCGTGGAGCGACCGTAACCGGCGCGAGCATTCACTCTGAAGTCACCATATGTCCCAGTATAGGCAACCAGCATGTCCCAGATGTCGTCCTCGCCCCACGTCGTCGAAACCGTGAAACCCGCGAACGTCGGACTGTCGTACCGAACGACATTGCGACGGCCGCTATCGCCCGGCGTCGAGTTGTTGAAGCCACGCAGCGCATCGCTCCACCGCAAGCCGGCGCCGGGGCCGACGGAGTTGCCCGCCTTGTCGCGCAGGAAGAAGTTCTGCATGTAGTCCGGCGCGCCTTCGGCATCGTAGAAGTTTCGCGTCATCGTCGTGTCGGCGTCATCGAGAAGGTGATACGTCGCCGTACTGTTCTGCCCGACAGAAACTTTGCCGTAAGTCCCACTCTCCAAGAACCAGGCGCTCTTACGAACGAGAAGCGTGTTGGCGCCGGTTGAGCCATCGGGACTATTCTGATCGAATTTCGAGCTGTTGCCGCCCCACGCCCCGATCTCAAGGATGTACCCGGCAGACCAGGATGGAGCGATCTTGGCTTCGCCGACGAAGCGGAAGCGCGATTGCTCGACCGGGTTCGTGCCGACGTAAGCATTGCTTTCGTGGCCGTCGTCCCACCACATCACGTTCTCGTTGATCCAGCCGGAAACGGTCAGGCTGACCTTACGATTGCCTTTGCGAGCGGTTGTCGCTTCGAGCTCGGCAACACGCTCCTCGAGATCGGCGCAGCAGTCTCCCCCGAGATCCGCTGCGGCGGCCGGCATCGCCCATGCGCCGATCAAAAGCGCAGCGGCCCCGTAACGCCACGCCCCCCTCGAATCCCATATCCGTTTCATCAACTTCCAACCCCCGTCCATTCGAACAGATTTCGCCTCTGTTAAGCGCTTTGTTTTCAATGACTTTCTTTGTGAACGCCGCCCTCTGTCAATTACTCAGAGCGTCCATTACACTTTTATGATATAGCGGAGTGGCTATATTGCAACGTCAACCAGACCCGCCGACGAGACGCTAGCCCTGTCGTGACCGACGGCGCGCAGGGTAGCGGCGCTCGGGATAGCGAGCGCGGACGCATCAGATCGATGAGTGACATCAGAAACCTCTCAAGCGTGCGTTTGACCTGAGAGGGAGCCTATCGAGCGCTAGCTCAGCGACGAACGAAGAAGATCTGCTGAGCTTATCAGGCGGCCGCCGTAAAGATCCGGCTGCGCGAAAGCCGGCAGAAATTTCCGAATCCGGAAAAGAACGCGCGGCACAACGATGACGCCGGCGCGACGCTCCGTCTTGCCTATTGCTTGCGCGGCACCACGCTATCCGCCGTGATCGTATATCCCGCATCCGCCAGTCCGGTAAACGCGACCGTCGTATTGATCTTGCCCGTCACCGTGACAGGATCGAACTGCCCGCCGACCTCGAAACCCTTCTCCGCCTTCACGTAGATGATCTGGTTCACGGGCGGCGGAGGCACGTGGATGCACGCGCCGACAAACGGCACCAGCAAAAACTCTTTCACCGTCGTCGCATCGAAATCGAGCGGTACGACGTATCCCCCAATCGAAACGTCCTGCCCATTGAGTTCGGGAACGATCCGGGGAGGCTGGTCTTCCCCCGGCTGACGCCGCTTGATCGACATGAACTTGCCCTCGGGTATCGGCGGCGGAGGCGGCCCGGCATCGGTCACCGGAACCGATCCGCCGAAGAATGTCTTCGACTTCAGCACGGTATTTGCGGCAGGCATCGTCTTCGGAACAAGATCGGCCCATTTGAGTTGTCGAGGCTCGCCGGCCACCACGTTCGATGAAAGCCCTGCAACGAATGCGAGAGGGAGCAAGCCTCTCAGCACCGCGGAAAAATATGCTGCCATGTTACCTCCTCTCGAGGGTTCAGATCAAATTCTAACCATCATGCCGTCTGCAAGCGACAGGCGGTAGGCACGGAGCGCCGGGAGCAGACCGGCCAGGAAGCCGGCGACGACGATCGCAGCAAGCTTCAGCCACTCGTCGGCACGCGGCGGATTGATCGGGAGACTCAAACCATAGGTATGATCGATGTAGGGCCGCGCCAGATAAAGCCCGACATAAAGACAAACCGTGCCGACGACGACGCCCGCCAGCGTCAGCAATCCACCCTCTGCCGCGAGCAGTCCGAGCACGGTCGTCGGCGTCGCGCCGACGGAACGCAAAATCGCCATTTCGCGTCGTCGCTCGTTGAGCGTCGTCAAAATCATTGTCACCATACCGAGAAGCGCCGTCGCGACAACCATCGCCGACACGACGGACAGCGCCGTCTCCGCCGTTCCGACGAGACCCCAAAGCTCTTGTAACGCAACGCCTGGCATGATCGCCGACAGCGGCTCTTCCGGATAATTGTTGATCCGGCGTTGCACCCGGAACGTTGAAAGCTTGGACTTGAGTCCGACCAGCGCCGCGGTAATGGCACGCGGCGTCAGATCCATCTTGCGGACCTCGTCGGCCGACACGCTTTGCCCCGGCATCGGCGCACCGTTTTGCCAATCGACGTGGATCGCTTCGATGGCTTCGAGACTGACATGGACCGTCCGGTCGATCGGCGTCCCGGTTTTCGCGAGAATGCCCGAAACCCGGAATGGCTTGTCCTCGTGCTTGATAAAGGAGATCGAGCCGACGCCGTGCGCCACGATGATCTTGTCGCCGACTTTGTACCCGAGTCGCTCCGCGACATCCGATCCAATCACGGCATCGAACAGGTCCTTGAACGGCCCGCCGGCCTTGAACGTCATGGTCTGGCCGTGACGAAACTTGTAGTGCGTGAAGTAATCGGCGTCCGTGCCCAGCACGCGGAAGCCGTGATGGCTATCCCCCAACGACATCGGCACGATCCAGGAAACTTCAGGCATCTTCGCAATGTCCTGATAGCTTTTCCACGTCACGTTGTTGGTCGCGTTGCCGATGCGGAAAACCGAATAGAG
The DNA here is from genome assembly GCA_963789775.1 of uncultured Pseudomonadota bacterium. Classification (GTDB taxonomy): domain Bacteria; phylum Pseudomonadota; class Alphaproteobacteria; order Rhizobiales; family Hyphomicrobiaceae; genus Hyphomicrobium_B. The sequence continues at coordinate 118,030 of CAWBLX010000005.1, read as the reverse complement.
CAGCAGGTTGAGACTGCCGCTGCGGGCCCCGACGATCAGATCCGTTCCCGAAATGGTGTCCGCGAAACTCTGGCGCGCGCCGGTGCGCACTTTCTCGACCCCGAGCAGCAGCATGACACTCATCGCGATCGCGATAACCGTCAGGAGCGCCGTCACCCAGCGATTGAGCAGCGATTGAAAGGCAAGACGCACGATCATCATGAGCGGACACCTCGCGTCGAAACGGCAATATCCTGCAAACGCACGACCCTGTCGAAATGCCCCGCGAGCCCTTCGTCGTGGCTCACCATGATCACACTGGCGCCGGCGCTGTCTCCTTGCGCGAAGAGAAGCTTCAGGAAAGCGCCTTCCGTATTGCGATCGAGCGCCGACGTCGGCTCGTCCGCCACGATGATTTGCGGAGCGCCGATCAGCGCCCGCGCCGCTGCGACGCGTTGCTGCTGCCCGACGCTCAAGCTGGCCGCCTTGCTCGTCGCAATGACGGTTTCATCGAGGCCGAGCGCCAGCAGCAATCGCTTCGCAACCTCGTCGATCGGCCCCTCGCGAAGCGCATTGTCCCGCCGCACCCGGGAGAAGCGAAGCGGAAGAAGCACGTTGTCGATCAACGAACCGTAAGGCAACAGATTGAACATCTGAAAAATGATGCCGAAATGGTCGACGCGAAACCGGTCGCGCGCGGCGCCGCTAAGTTTCGCCATGTCCATCCCGTCCACACCGATCCGGCCCTGATCCGGAACGACGATGCCGGCAAGCAGACTGAGAAACGTGCTCTTGCCACTTCCGGACGGCCCAAGCAGCAAAAGTTTTTCACCTCCATGGAGAACGAACCCCGGAATCGTCAATGTGAACGGAGATCGGCCCGGCCACGAATATTCGACGTTCGCGAACGATACGGCATCGAGAGGGCCTTCGCCCTCTTGATGCGCTGGAGGTGCAGTCACCACGAGCTCGTTCATCTCTACATCACGCCCGTGAGATCGAGCGTCGGCTTTTCGCGCGTCATCTGCGCCTGCGTCTGCCCCTTCGACGTCGTGATGTTGACGTTCAGGAGCTGCCCACCGGCAAAGTCCGTGAAATAAGCGGCTTCGATTCCGGTGACACTTTCCGGCGCCTCGCAGGTGATCGTGTAGGTCGCGTGAAATTCGGAATGCTGTGGCTCGCCCGGCTTATCGTCGTCGTCATCCTTTTCGCCGGGCTGATGCGTCTCCTTGCGGCTTTCGACGTTCGCCGTATCGGTCTTGCACTTCGCAGCCGTCGGCAACTTGAACACGTTCAGGACGTCGACGAGCTTGGCTTTCGCCTTTTCGACGGCTGCCTTCTGTTCTTCGGTCGTCGCCACGTGCTCGAAGCCGACAATGTCCATGCCCGGCGCGATAAGCTCCATCTCGATCTTGTTGCCCTCGACCGCGATATCGAGCGTACCCTGGCCGTGGACGTGCGGACCGAGCTGTCTGTGTTCCTCCGCGAGGGCGGGCAATGCGACGAGGATGGCTAACGATGCCAGAGCCGATGTGGCTTTCGCCATGAGTGTCTTCTCCAATGAGTGATGCGTCGCTGCACGCTAAGCATGCCGCACGCTAGCCAATGTGCGAGCCGCGATCGGTCGAGCGTCGCAGCCCTGACGGGCGTTCAAATGCAAAATCCGGGATGAGAATACGTGCAGCGTATGCCGTACAAATCCGGGCCTTAGCCGAAAACGGCTACAGGAGGACCACGGGCGCGGACTTCCGCCAAACGAACGAACCGCGTTTGAGGCGGATCGAACGCTCTAAGCCGGATCCCAATAACTGTGGAGGGCGCCGGCACATGGAACAAATCCGGTGTGAGCGATGTCGCTGCGATGGCGGTCGCCCAACACAGGACGCAACCATCGTGATCCCTCTGGAGGGGCGCGCATGGGCGCACACGCGGAGCGCACATACCCGCCGTCAGAGCGCGCGACCCGATCCCGGTTCCGCGAGAAATGTGATGATGAAAATCCGCGACAGAGATCTGCACACCGAACGCGAGAAGCGTCAGCCAAAGCAGCCTCAAGCGAAGTCGCGAAACGGTCATCGATCCCCAAGCGTCTTGCCCGCCGCAGAAGTCGGCTGATCTTGTGTCACAATCGTGGCGGGGCTCGCTACCTCCTCAAGGAGAAATGCAATCCGCGCCAAAATCAATTAAGTTCAATGGAGCCGACCCTATCACGGGAACCATTAAAGCGCTGACGCATTTAATGTGACGGTGGATTCTGGCGCGCCGTCACGACGATAGAAGCGAATTGTGAATAGCAATCAACAATGGAGGTCGGCCGGACCTCGCCCTGCTCGAATAGCCCCCCTTGCCCTTCTAGCCCGGGCTCCGGCTCGGCTGCTGGCGTATGCTCTGTGTTTGGCAATCTTGCTGCCCTCGCTGAGCTTCGCCGCTTATCTGCTGTGCCAGATGCACGACCGCGAATTGAGCAATTTGCGTCAGTCCGCCCACAGCCGTGCGCTCCTCGCGGCCTCGTTTTTCGACGAGCAGATGGCCGCTCTTCTTCAAACCTTGAAAGATCTTCCCGGGACACCCGCGACGGCGACAGAGAATGTTTACGAACATGTCCGGTCAGACTTGGACCGGAAGGGAATTTTGGTGTTCACGAGAGGGGCCAACCTTGACCTCTTATCTCCGGCGAGCGGCGCCGACGCCGCCGTAATCAGCCCGGATAGCCCCGCTCGAACCGCAGCCGCGGCAGCCTTGTCCACGCTCGCTCCCCAGATCACGTCTTATGGAGCCGCCGCAGACGGCGGAGTGAATATTTGGATTGCATCGGCAGAAAAAGACACGCCGCCGATTTTGCTTCAGGCACAAGTTCCGTCGTCCTATCTCGCCTCCACCTTCAAGAATTTTGTGTCCGACGGGCCCTGGTCGATGGCGATCGTCGGCGGTGACGACCAAATCTATGCGGAAGCAAACGGAAAACTGGCCATCTCGCCGGGAACCGAATTCGTAGGCAACCCGTCCCTGATCGAAGCCGTCGCCGATACATCGCAGTTTGGCTGGCGAGTCGCGGCCGGCGTACCCGCGCGACCAATCGAGTTGCGCATCCGACGAAACTGGATGGCCTTCCTGGCGATTTCATCTCTGCTCGCCGTGGCATCCTTCACGGGGGCGACTCTGCTGACGCGGAGTCTTTTGCAAGAAGCGAAGCTGAACCATTTGCCAGAAGCATCCGGAATGCCGTCTTCAAGCGACCGCCGTGGAAAATCACATCAATTGCTCGCAAACGCGGAGGCGGGCGAAGACCGTATGCGGTCGGCACTCGAAGCCGGCGGTGTCGGCGTCTGGGAATGGAGCCGCCAAACGGGGCTTGTGCATTGGGACGCCGAAATCGCCCGTATTTTCGATCATATGCCCGGAAACGAGGATCAGGCTGCAATGAGCCTTCTCCGGCATATCGAGCCTCATGACCGCCAGCGCTTGCTGCAAGCCGTCCGCATTGCAATCGATGAAACAAAGCCGCTTGCCGCAGAAATCCGAATCCGGCGCCCGGACGGCGAAACCCGTTGGATTGCCGTTCGCGGCGCATTGGTGAGCACGAAAGATGGGAAGCGCCCCGGCCTTTCCGGGGTTGCATACGACATCACCGACCAAAAGCTGAGCCTCACGCGCACGGATGCGCTCCTGCGCGAAGTTTCGCATCGGTCCAAGAATTTGTTGGCATTAATCCTCGCCATGGCGCGATTGACCGCGCGCGATGCCATAAACGTTAAATCGCACCTAAAGGATTTCACGCTTCGTGTTGCCGGCCTCGCAGCGTCACAGGATCTGATCGTGGCGTCGGATTGGCAGAGCGTCGATCTCGCGACCCTGGCGGCCGCGGAGATCGGCGCCGTCGCACGCACCGATGCGGATCGTATCATGGTTGCCGGACCGCCGTTCTTGCTGACGCCCGAGGCGGCCCAGACCCTCGGCATGGTCTTGACGGAACTCGCCCTCAACGCAGTCGAGCACGGTGCCCTCTCGGCGGCCACCGGCGAGGTCCGGCTTGCGTGGACGTTCCCAGATGACGCCACCATCTCGATTTCCTGGTGTGAAACCGGCGGCCCGCCATTTCCTGTCAGCGGTCCAAAAGGTTACGGCATGTCGGTTATCGAGAGATTCTCGACACAGGGCCTGAAACTAGCCATTCGCACGACGACCGACACGAACGGCTTCCGGTGGACGTTGAAGGGCCCGCTCGCCAACATCGGCGCACGCCCGGAAAAGCGGGCATGAATCCGCCAGGATCCGCCGCCCCCTGGTCCATACGCGTGTCCGCGTTAAACAAAAAGACACACCGTATCGATGTTCGATCCTCCCGCTCGGAACAATAGCCGCTTTGGCACGTTTCCAAACCCAGCAGTTTGCCGTGCTCCGCCTCAAACGCGCGGATCGAGAGCGCAGCAAAAGGACGCCATTAGACCCAGGGGAAATTATGAACGTTCTGATTACCGAAGATGAACCGATCCTTGCAGACGAGTTGGAATCGATCGTCAAGGATTTGGGACATCAGGTTGTCGGAGTTGCCGGCTCATCTCGCCGAGCCCTAAGGCTGGCCGAATCTTCAGCGTGCGATCTTGCGCTCGTCGACGTTCACCTCAGCGACGGTGCCACAGGTCCGGCCGTTGCTCGTCATTTGAACGAAGAAAGTCATGCGACCGTTATTTTCACGACCTCGAATCCCGGCCGCGTGCCCAAAAACTTTTCGGCAGCATGTGGTATCTTGGTCAAACCCTTTTCAGAAAAAACTGCCAAATCGGTAATATCGTTCGTCACCGATTGCATCGAGACCGGCAAGTCGGCGCGGCCCAAGCCGCGTGCCTTGCAACTCACTCCGGCCTACGCCGCCCGTTGGAAAGTCACCTGCTGATAACCACAGCCCAGAATGGGCACTACGCCGACGGCGACGTTTCTTGCTGCGGCTGCAGTAGCATCTCTTCCGGATCGGACAGAACCAATTCCGTTAACCTGATCGTGACGCGTGTACCCGGTCGCGCGGACCCCGGCCGCGGCTGTTCATAGGAAATGGTCCCGGAAAACTGGCGGGTCAGCAAGGCCGCGATCTTCGTTCCAAGCCCTTCGGAAGGATGGTCTGAGTGTGCCTGCGATGCTTTTTCGGAATCGGCGCCGGACGTATCGCCCAGCGCATTGTATAGGCCGCTACCGTCGTCTTCTACGACGAGTTCCGCTCCGGTCCCTCCATTCCCATTCTTCTTGAGGCGCACGCTGACGTGCCCGGAATTGTCTTCGCCGAAGGCATGCTTGAATGAATTGACGACGAATTCCTGAGTGAGCACGCAAAGCGATGTCGCGACCTGCGCCGAGGCAAGGAGCGGGGGCACGTCGACGGTCAGAGAAATACGGTCTTCGCCGACAGCTTCCACCACATCGTCCAGCACTGCTTCGATAAGCGTATCGATCCGCACGAGTTCGAGATCGTTGACGACATTGATCCGCCGCTGGGCACTCGCGATGGCATGGATGCGGTCACGCGCTCCGGTCAATGTCTTGAGAGATTTCGGATCCGACGTATGCCGGATGTGGAGATTGATGAAACCCACGACGAGCGCCAGCGTGTTCCCGATCCGGTGCGTGACGTCCCGTAGCAAGGCCTCCGCGCGTTCGCGCTCCGCTTCGGCGCGATCACGTTCGATGGCAAGTTCTTCGGTGCGCACCCTGACGCGCTCTTCCAGAGAACGGTTTGCGGATTTCAGCGTCAACGCCGTGCGTTCGAGCGTCGCAACCCTCTGACGCTCGCGAATGAGCGCAACCAACGCCAGCGCGGCACAGGCGAATAAGGTCGCAAGCATCGCTGCGAGAAGCCACGAACTTTGCACCCGGAATTGTTCAACCCGCCGGCTGAACAGCATCTGCTCCTGCTGTTTCGCGCCAGCGATCTGGCTGCGCAGGCGGCCCATAATCTCGACGCCAAGACCATTCCCGACAAGTTCCGCAGCCGAGCTTGTGCCACTGTCGAACGATGAGAGGTTCTTGGCGATAGCCGAGAGGCGCTCCTTCATCGTCTTATGAATGGCTTCGATCACCGCAACCTGCTCGATGTTGCCGCCGACAAGACGCAGGAGATCGTTATGGATGAGTTCGACGGCACCCTTGGCGGCTGCATAGGGCTTGAGATACCGGCGATCGTTTGTGAGCAAATAGCCGAGCTGGCCATTTTCGACGTCTTGCACGGAACTCAACCACTTTGTGAGTTCCTGCTGCACGAGCAGCGTGTGCGTCATCCGATCCGCTGCCTTGACTGTCCAGCGCCACGCGACGATAGCCGCCATGCCCGACAAAATGGCGATCGCGACCCAAATGAGCAGGGTCCTCGTTGCGCTACCCGTAAAGTGCGCTACAAAATTCCGTGGCGTGTTGAAACGAACCATGATGACAACAGCAGCATACCTCAGATTTCGATCGCAACACTACGGCGAAGCTCCGCTCGAACGCCCGTCAAAATCTGATTTTCTTTTGATTACCACGATTTCAGGACGCACACTTACCGAAGCCGGCGCAATTGTGTTGGATAATTTTGTCCGGCGCGATCTTACGAGCTCAACGCACACGCATTCACCGTATTTGAGCTGACGCCCCCTATTCTCTGAGGTATCTCACACACCGGCCCCGAACAATCTTTTTTCTGGAACCTCTCTGCCATCCCGGCGTTAGCTATATGTGACCGTGTCCGTATACTCCCACCACTCCCCCCGTGGCCCAGGGCACGGCGTCACTTAGGAGAGTTCGCGCCGCTTCCCCCAAGCGGCGCGAACTCCGCATTTCTGGCTTAAAAGCGCCAGCTTGCAGCGTTTCAGGCTACCAACTTCATATCCCCGCACACGCGATCGCTGCGGAACTTGGCATCGAGCGTGCACGTTTCACAGTCATCTGAATGTCAGATGAATTGATCGGAGATTCGAATGGGAAACCTGCTGCACTATGCAATCGTATTTTTGATCGTCGCTCTTGTCGCCGCGGCCCTCGGCTTCGGCGGCGTCGCGGGAACGGCAATGGCAGGCGCGCGCCTGATCTTCTGGGTCGCGATCGTTCTGTTCGTCGTATCGATCGTCGCCAATTTTCTACGCCGTGCCTGATTTGCGGGGGCGTCCCTGTTCGCATCAGCAAGAAGGGAAGGACGGCTACAGCCAACATCAGGTCCGGAAACGAATGGCTTTCGACGTTCCGATCGAAGAGTAGAAGGATATCTCGTGTCATCAGGCGGCTGGGGATTTTCCGGCCGCTTTCTTTTTGCGCCGTCGATGCCCCGATTAGCCCGCTTAACGCAGTCAACCAAGCGGAACAAAAACTCCGGCGAGAAGATTGACCGAGTGGAAGCCATCAAGGAGAGACAGAATGAAAAAACTCAATCTCAGCCGCACCACGGTCCTCGTCGCTGGCTTAGCTATTGCCCCGGTCGCGGCTACGTCGTCCGCCTGCGCAGCATCGTTCGTCGCAACACAATCCGCAGGCGAACTCAGCACTGCGAGCATTATCGGCCTACCCGTACAAAACACCGGCGGCGATAAGCTCGGCGACATCAATTATCTCGTACTCGACAATAGCGGCAACATCAGCACCGCGGTCATCGGTGTCGGCGGCTTTCTGGGAGTTGGCGAAAAGAACGTCGGCGTCCCGTTCGATGAGATGAAATTCAACGAGAAGGATGGGCGCAAGGTCGCGGTTATCGACGCAACCAAGGACAACCTTGAAAGCGCACCCAAGTACGTTTGGACAGAAAAATCCACGATGGAAAAAATCGAGGATCGCTCCGCTGACATGACGCAGAACGCCAAAGATGCAGCTTCCGGGACAAACTCGAGCGATTCCACTGCGGAGTAACGCGACTGGCCTTCGCGACAATGGACATAAAAAGAGACGCGGTCTCCTCAAGAGAGGCCGCGTCCCGCATTTCGAACGAAGCTGCGCCGACCGTCAGGCCGCGCGTTGGCCCGCCCTCTTCGACCGCAAACCGAAGAACAGCGACTGGCTTATCATTGCCTTGACCACGGCCGGCTCGAAAGGCTTCGTGATAAGGAATACCGGCTCCGGCTTGGTGCCGGTCAGCAGGCGCTCTGGAAATGCCGTAATGAAGATCACGGGGACGCTGATCGATTCCAGAATTTCGTTCACCGCTTCAAGACCCGAGCTTCCATCCGCGAGATGAATATCAGCGAGGACGAGCGAGGGCGCCTTCTTGGCAACTTCCGCAACGGCTTCCTCGTGAGTCCGCGCCACGCCCTGAACGCGATGCCCGATATCGACGACTAGGGCTTCGAGATCCATCGCGATAAGCGGTTCATCCTCGATGATGAGCACATCGGCGGAAAGTTGCTCGGCGATTTCCGCCCCGGCCATTTGCAGCAATTCGGTGATATGCGCCGGCGTGACATCGAGAACCTGCGCGGCTTCTGCCGTCGAAAATCCTTCGACCGAGACAAGAAGAAATGCCTGTCTCGGAAGCGGCGTGATCGATTCCAATCGTCGCTCAGGCAAAGGCTTGTCGAGCTCAGTCGTATCGTCGGAAACGCGGTTGACCGCAACGGAATTCCAAACTTTCGTAAATGCCCTATAGAGCGCGATGCGCGGAGCGATCGATTTATCGAAAGTCTCCGAGTCCTCAATGAGGGCTTCGAGAACCGCAGCCACATAGTTGTCGCCGGCGGCCTGACTCCCTGAAAGAGACCGTGCATACCTTCGGAGATAGGGAAGATGGGGGGCGATAGACTCAGCAATCGACATTGTGCACCTCGTAAAGTCGGAGTTTAGCGAGATAATAAATGAGCCTCATCGAGCTCATGATCATCCCTGTGAAGGCCTCACGTTCGTGTATCTCTTCTGAATTCTACCCGTCTCAGCTGCCCGAGATCTGCATCGTTCACCCTCGACTGACAGCCCGCGTAATCCCGGCGAACTCGCCGTTGGGATTGAAATTCTCACCCTCTTCGAATCCGAGGGATTTGTTCAACGCCACCCGCGCCCGATTGACCCGGCTTTTGACGGTGCCCACGGCAGCATTGGTGATTTCGGCCGCCTCCTCGTAGGAAAAGCCTTCCGCCCCAACAAGAAGAAGCACTTCCTTCTGATCATCGCTCAGGCTGCCGAAGGCTTTCTTGAAATCGACGATGTCCATATGGGCCTGCTGTTCGGGAAGCACCGACATGCGCTCGGCGAGCACACCGTCGGCATCTTCGACCTCGCGCCGGCGCTTGCGAAGCTCGGAGAAGTAGGTATTTCGCAAAATCGTGAAAAGCCAAGCCTTCAAGTTCGAGCCCTTCTCGAAGCCGTCGAGATTCGACCACGCCTTGACGAGCGTATCCTGCACGAGATCGTCGGCACGCGTCGGATCTCCGCAAAGAGAATTCGCGAACGCACGAAGATTCGGAACTGCACCGATTAACAGAGCTTGCAGGTCGTCGTCACACTTCGTCACGACTGCCCTCCCTGCTCGTCCTCGCGCTGCTTCAATTTGTGCAGCAGCGCGACGAACCTGTCCGGGACGGGCTCGTTGATAAGCTCGATATAGGCCTCCCTTAGACGTTGCCCGATCTGCCCTTGGAGCTCGGCCGGTAAGGGTGCTTGCATAGTGACTGAGTCCCCCCGCTTGGGGTCACTGCCAGTGCCCATCATTCAAAAACCTTATTTACGGATTCCGTGGTAACTTTTTTTCGTACTCCGGAGTTCCCGATGCACCTTCCAGACCTAAATGCATGAGTGCCGGAAAAGTTCCGGTGACCCGACGACGACGAATTGAAGGCGAATTTCATCGGCAGGTGCCTTGTCACGGGATTAGCCCGGCACACGCCGCCGGTTTAGCACTGGTTGTCGATAAAATGAAAAAATGAGCCCGTTGCATATCCGCGGCGGCTACCGCCATTTTGAAGGCATTCACCATCCGAATTGCGCAATTTGAAGAGCGGCGCATCCGGGGATGCAAGAACGCTGGCATAATGGAATTCATGACCCGTCAGAATGTCGCCGGGACCGCCGAGTGGGCATGTTTCGATCAGCTCGGCCTGCCGATAGCCGAGATTCATCTTTCGCACCGCAAAAGACGTCTCGAGCCCCAGCAGCCCGATCATTTCATGCCTGGAGCCGTCGGCATCCACGAGACCGGCCCCAAGAGCCATATAGCCACCACACTCCCCATGAACGGGACGTGACTGCGCAAAGTCCGCAATGGCAGCCTTAAACCGGCGGGCATTTGCCAGCTTGCCGGCATGGAGCTCTGGGTATCCGCCCGGCAGCCAGACGACGTCCGCGGTCGAGTCCGGCGCTTCGTCCGCAAGCGGAGAAAACGGGATGATCTCGGCGCCTGCATCCCGCCAACCGGCGAGGAGATGCGGATAGACGAAGGAGAAAGCCGCATCCCGCGCGATGGCGATCCGTTGGCCGGGAGGACGCCCCCCCGCCCGGCTTGGGAATTCAATCCGCCCCGGCTGCGCAAGCCCAAGGATTTTATCGATATCGACGTTCGCCTCGATAAACGTCGCAAGTGCATCGAGGCGGCTCTCAATCTCAGCCGTTTCCTCCGCTTGCACGAGACCCAGGTGCCGCTCCGGCAGCGCGACCGTGGTCTCGCGCGGCAGCGCTCCGGCGACGGTAAACCCGGCGCGCTCCAACGCATCCTTTGCGAACCGAATGTGGCGCGGGCTCCCGGCCCGGTTCAGAATGACCGCTCCGATCGTCACGCCCTCGCGAAATCCCTGAAAGCCCCGCGCAACCGCGGCCGCCGTCTGCGATTGGCCCGAAATGTCGAGCACAAGAATCACGGGCCATCCCGTCTTTGCGGCAAGATCGGCGCTGGCGCCATTCCCCCACTGGCCTGGCCGAGAGACGCCGTCGAAGAGTCCCATCAACGCTTCGCAAACAACGATGTCGGCGCCGCTTGCCGCTCCGGACAGAATGGTCGCCGCGTGGTCCCATCGCATCGCCCAGCTATCGACATTGAACGAAGATCTCCCGGCGGCGACTGCATGAAACGCCGGATCGATGTAGTCGGGTCCACATTTGAACGGCTGTACTTTCAATCCTCGCCGGATGAGGGCGCGCAGCAAACCGAGCGTCACCGTCGTTTTCCCGGAGCCAGAACGCGGCCCCGCGATCATAAACCCCGGCGGCAGCTTCAGAGCTTCCGGCATCACGCACCGCCCCGAAAGCGGCGCCGGTAATCGACGCTATAAAGCGCGCTCTCCCGAAAATCGTCGCGCCCGAGAGCGTCACCGACGAGGATCAACGCCGTGCGTTCCGGCCCCGCCTCCGCCGTTCGCGCAACAATCGTTTGCAGTGTTCCACGAATGACCTGCTCCTCCGGCCACGTCGCCCGGTAGACGACCGCCGCCGGACAATCCGGACCGTAGAAGGGTAAAAGGCGGCGAACGACGTCGTCGATCGCATGAATTGAGAGATGAACCGCAAGCGTTGCGCGCGTTGCCGCAAACGCTTCGAGCTGTTCCGTCTCGGGCATGGAAGAAGCTCGTCCGGATGTCCGCGTCAAAACCACCGACTGCGCCACCTCGGGAAGCGTCAATTCACGACCGAGAACCGCCGAAGCGGCGGCAAACGCCGGCACTCCGGGCGTAATCGTGTAGGCAATGCCGAGGTGATCGAGCCGGCGCAACTGCTCCCCGAGTGCGCTCCAGATCGACAGATCGCCCGAGTGCAGCCGCGCGACGTCCTTGCCTTCCTGGCTCGCCTTGACGATCCACGCCACGATCTCATCGAGCGTCATCGGCGCCGTGTCGACGATTTCCGCATCCGGCGGACAATGCGCCAACAGCGCCGTCGGAACCAGCGAGCCTGCATAAAGGCAGACTGGACATCGTTCGATGAGATCGCGGCCGCGCACCGTAATCAAGTCGGCAGCGCCCGGACCTGCACCAATGAAATGCACTGTCATTCGCGTCGCTCTCCTTCATCGGCAGATTGCGCGGCCGCGACGGTGATATTCCCGATAATACGCCGCGCCATGATGAGGCGCGAACCCGGCCCTGCCCCCGCAAGCGCCGCCGCTTCCGCGACCGACCCGACGCCGAAAAGCGACAGCGTACGCTCCGAACGCACGAGGCAATCGCTGCTTCGCGCGCGCATAGCGTCCAGCGTCACCGGCCGATAAGCCATTGACACCCGACCGGCGGCATCCCGGACATGATCCGCGAAGATCGCTTCGTCGAACGTCGCGACGACATCGGCGCCGCCAGCCTCCTGCCGCGCTTCGGCAAGCGCTGTCGAGAAGTCGTGCTTGTACGCCCGGCTGTTGGCGCCGATGCCAATGGCAATCATGGCGCACCCACGGGCTTTCGTGCGACCCACTGCACGACCGGCAGCGCCGGCCGCCATGTCGTCCGCGATCCCACAGGCTCCGCGCGTTCGACGCTGAGACGCGTCAGCGTCCCGCCGCCAGCATGATACGCCGTAAGCAACCCAAGCTCGGACTCGAGCGTCACCGCATTGGCGACGATCCGGCCGCCCGGCTTGAGCGCGGCCCAGCACGCATCGATGACTTTCCCGCCACCCGTTCCGCAGCCAATGAAAATCGCATCCGGTTGCGGCAACTCCTGAAGGGCTTCCGGCGCGGCACCCACCCTAATATCGAGATGCGGCACACCGAGGGAGATGGCGTTTCGCATCGCTCGCGCCGCGCGCTCAGCGTCTCGCTCGATGCCAATGGCCTTGTTCGAGGAATGCGCTAGAAGCCATTCGATCCCGATCGAACCGCTCCCCGCGCCAACGTCCCAAAGAAGTTCGCCCGCGCCCGGACGTAGCGACGAGAGCGTGACTGCGCGGATTTCCCGCTTCGTCAACTGCCCGTCATTCTCGAAATAGGCGTCCGGCAATCCGGCTTCGTACGGGATCGGCCGCGCGTCGGCACCCGCGACGACTTCGACACCGATGACGTTCAGCGGATCGACATCGCCGAAATTGAAATTCGCCGCCTGCACGTGGCGAACGCGTTCGCGGCTACCGCCAAGCGCTTCCATCACGATCATTTCGCTCGGGCCAAATCCCGCGACGGTCAGAAGTTGCGCGACCTCCCGCGGCGTGTTGCCATTGAGCGCTAACGCGAGAATACGCCGCCCGTGATGTAGATGCCGGCGGATGAGCGGCGTCAGCCCGGTCATGTTGAGGCCGAGCGTCGTCACGTCTTGCAATGGCCAGCCGAGCCGGGACGCAGCGATCGAAAAACTTGAAGGCGACGGAACGACGAGCATTTCACCGATAGGAATGGAACGCGCCAGCGTTGCGCCCGCCCCAAACCAAAAGGGATCTCCCGAAACCAGCACCGCGACCGGGGTTCCGCGACGGGCGAGGATCGTCGTCGCCGTCGCCTCCAGCGGCTTTGCCCACTCGATCTTTTCGCCCCGCGTCGTCCCGACAAGATCGAGATGCCGGCGCCCTCCGACAATGAGTTCGGCTTCGTCGATCAAGCGAATGGCGGTCGCACTCAAGCCCGCGCGCCCATCCTCGCCAATCCCGATGATAGACAACCAGCGCCCGCTCATGGCATGGGGCTCCGATGACAACGGCATCCCAGTCTGGCCCGCTGCGCATTTTGCTTCTCGGTGGAACGACCGAGGCGACGGCCATCGCCGCGCGACTTGCGAGCGACGCCAGCGCCGAAGCCACGCTTTCCCTCGCCGGCCGCACGGCCAATCCCGCCGCGAGCCCTCTCCCCGTGCGGATTGGCGGCTTCGGCGGCTTCGCAGGCCTCGCCGAATATCTGCGGCACGAGAGAATTGATCTTCTCGTCGACGCGACACATCCGTTCGCGGCGCGCATCAGCACCAATGCCATCGCGGCCAGCAACGCGACCGGCGTCTCCCTGCTTGCAATCGAACGTCCCCCTTGGACACCCGTTGCCGGCGACGACTGGATCGAACACGAAAGCATCACGGCGGCAATCGCTGCCCTTCCGGACGAGCCGCAAAACGTCTTTTCCGGACTCGGCCGCCAGGCAATCGATGCGCTCAGCAGCGCGCCGCAACATGGCTATGTGATCCGCGTCGTCGACCGGCTCAAAATCCCGGCCGACCTCCCGTCCGCAAAGCTCGTCGCGGCGCGTGGACCCTTCCGCACGGACGACGACACAAAACTCTTCGAGGAACATCGTATTCGCTACGTGCTCGCGAAGAATGCCGGTGGAAGCGCCGCCTATTCGAAGATCGAAGCCGCGCGCAACCTCGGCATCAAAGTGCACATGGTCCGCCGGCCCAAGTTGCCCCCGCGAACGACCGTCTCCTCCGTCGATGAAGCGCTGGCTTGGATCGCGACGCATCATCGGTTTCGCTCCGATCTCGGCGTATAAACCCAGGAGCGGCCGTCACTCGCCTGCACCTTGCGCGTCGCCTGCGACCCCACCAATACGAGAGTTCGCATATCGCACGCCATGTCGGCGGCACCGGCGAGCGCCGTAACGTCGATCTCTTCGTCTGCCCGGCCGACGGCGCGCGCAAACACCACGATCGTCTCCGCTGGCAAGACCGTCCGCAAGATATCGAACGCTTGCCCGATCTGCTGCGGCCGCGCCTTCGATGCCGGGTTGTAGAGCGCAATGACGAAATCGGCTTCCGCCGCCAGTCGCAAGCGCTTCTCGATCGTCGTCCAGGATTTCAAATTATCCGAGAGTGAGATGGCGCAGAAGTCATGCCCCAATGGGGCGCCTATACGCGCCGCCGCCGCAAGCATTGCGGTCACACCGGGTTCGACACGAATGTCGATACCGTCGGCGGACGAAGGATTTCGTTCGACGGCTTCATACACCGCAGCCGCCATCGCGAAGACACCGGGATCGCCACCCGAGACGACCGCCACGCGCCGGCCACTCGCTGCGAGTGCAAGGCCACGCTCCGCGCGCGCAAGCTCTTCCCGATTATCGGACGCCTCGAAAATCTGACCGCTGCGCGGCGTCAGGCGGTTCACATACGGCGTATAACCGAGAACGATGTCCGCATTGCCAACGGCTTCGGTCGCGGCAGGCGTGACCCAGTTTTCGGGTCCAGGGCCGAGCCCGACAATTATCAGCTGTCCGTTCATGCGATACGCCGCCCACGGCCGCCCGGCAGCAGAATGATCGAGAAATAGGGAACCGCGCATTCCCCGAGTTCCGCCAGACGTGCGATGCGCTCACCCGGCATCGTTCCGCGCTCGACATAGATCGCGTCGTCGTACCGCCCGGCATCCCGGAGCGCCGCTTTGATCTTATCGAGGTTGTGTCCGACCTTCATGATGACCGCCGCGTCGGCCTCTCCGAGGTGCCTCGCGAGTGCGTCCTGATCGAGCGTGCCGGGCAGCACGGTCAGCACATCGTCGCCATACGTGATCGGCGCCTGCGCCGCCGTCCAGCAGCCCGACATACCCGTAATGCCGGGAATGACGATCACCGGATAAGCCACTTTGATCCGGTCATACATATGCAGGAACGAACCGTAGAAAAACGGATCGCCCTCGCAAAGCAGCGCCACATCGCGTCCGTCTTGAAGATGCTCGACGATCGACGCCGCGCTCGCGGCGTAAAAATCGCGAATGGCCGATACGTAGCCCTCCGCGCGGAAATCGATCTCCGTCGTCACCGGATATTCGAAAGCCGCTTCGATGACATCGCCACGAATATGCGAGTCCGCGATCGTCCGCGCATGCCCCGGCCGCCCCGACTTGCGAAAATGCGCAACGACGGGAGCCGCGCTCAAAACCCGCGCTGCTTTAAGCGTCATCAGTTCCGGATCGCCGGGCCCCAGGCCGACGCCGAACAATGTCCCCGACTTGGTCTCGCTCATTCGGCCTCGCTCGCGAGCGCGTTGACGGCCGCGGCGGCCATCGCGCTACCGCCCTTCCGCCCTTTGACGATCGCGAAGGGAACGCGACCGTCGTCGGCCAACGCTTCTTTGGATTCCGCCGCTCCGACAAATCCAACCGGCATGCCGATGACGGCGGCAGGCTTCGGCGCACCAGCGTCCAGCATTTCAAGAAGCCGGAAAAGTGCCGTCGGCGCATTCCCGACAACGACGACGGAACCCGCAAGATGCGGCATCCAAAGTTCCATCGCCGCCGCGGTTCGCGTATTGCCGATAGTCGCCGCGATCTCCGGAACACGCGGATCGCGAAGCGTGCAGATAACGGAATTCTTTGCCGGCAGACGCGCTCTCGTCACCCCGTCGGCAACCATCATGGAATCACACAGGATCGGCGCGCCCGCTTTGAGCGCCCCCGCCGCATCGTGGGCGAAGGTCGGAGACATGACGATATCCGGCGCGATCTCGACCATCCCGCAGGCGTGAATAATGCGCACCGCAACGCGCTCTTCTTCGGGCGACAGACCGGCAAGATCAGCCTCTGCTCTAATGATCGCGAAAGAGCGCGCATAGATCGCTGCACCGTCGCGGATATAATCCTGAACCGTCATCCCGAGGGCTCCATGATGAAGCGCGAGATGGCCGCGCAGACATCGTCGGGTTTGGCACGCGCAATCGCGCCCGATGCGCCCGCGCAACCGTTGCGAATGATGTCGTAGATACCCCCACGCCCGACGAGCGTAAAACTCGCATCGGCTTGTCGCGCACAGCCCTTCTCGCAGCCCGAGACATGCACCGAATGGCCGTTCATCCCACCGTTGAATATTTCCGCAAGGCGCTCCGCGTCCCGCCGCGTCTCCGTGCTTGCGTTCCTGCAGGCCGGTGAGCCGGGACAGGCGTCCATGGCCAATCTTACGTCGGCCGGCCGCGTTATAAGCCCAGCGCCATCGGCGCCGCGAAGCAAAAAGTCGCCGCGCGCCGCGTCCGATAAGGGAAACACGAAAACCCGCTGCGGACTTGTATGAACCCTTTCGGCGTTCGCAGCGGCCGCCGCATCGCAAAGCGCATTGAGCTGAGCGGCGGCGATGCGCCCGAACGGCAACCCGATACCGACGCCAAACGGGTTTCCGTCCTGCCGGAGAATCCCGACCGGCGCGGACTGTGCTTCTCCGCGCAGCGCCGCGGCAACGGACGCCCGCAATCCCGCCATCGCGAAAACCGTCGCGGCGCCAAGCCGTCCGACAGCATCGCGCATGCGCCGGAAGCTTGCGTCATTCTCCTTGAGCTCGACGAAAGCCAGCGCCAGGTGATGCGCCGCCTCGATGGCCTCATGCCGCGAAATATCACAGTGCACCTCGGCTGCACCATCGACGAAAATCGAGACGCGTTCGCCCTCCGCCGAAAGCATCACGTCGGCATTCCGGCCGCCGACGCGCGGCGCAGCGATACCGGAGAAGCTGAACCCGAACTTGCCCGGCAACGACCAGAGACGATGGTCGCTCGTGAGAATATCTTCGAGCCACGCCGCGATATCGCGAACGTCCGTACGCTCTGGATCAATGCCACTCAACGGATCGACGATAATATTGCGTACGGCCTCGGCCTCCGCGGACGTATCGAGCAGCCCCGCCTCATCGAGCGCCGCAAGAGCGCTATCGTAGGATTCATCCGACACGCCCCGAAGCTGAAGATTGCCGCGATTGGTCAGGTCGATTTCGCCGGAACCGAAGTCCGCCGCGATCGCGCCGATTGCACGAAGAGCAGCGAGCGAAAACGCGCCGGCATGCGGCCGGACGCGCACCAACAGGCCATCACCCGACTGCATCGGCCGAAGCGCCCCCGGGCACCAGCCCTTTCTCAAATGTACCGCCGCCGTCATTCCGCCGCCTCTCGCGAAGAATCCCGCTTTCCGCCTATCGCTTCGAGATCGTTCCGGCGTGGTTGCCAGAGGCCGCGTGCGATGGCTTCCTCAAATCGGCGGCGCATGGCGTCGATGGCCGCCGGATTTTCCCGCGCCAGAAACGTCGCAACCACCGGATCTCCGAGGTACGCCTCGTAAAGCCTTTCGAAGCCGCCATTATCGACGGCACGCGCTGTCGCCGCGAAAGCGAAGGCCGCGTCCACGCTTTGCGCCATCTCCGCCCCGCCGCGAAATCCGTGCCGCATTTGCCCTTCGATCCAGCGCGTATTGGCGGCGCGGCCATGGAGCACGCGCGCGCACTCTTCCTGTAGCGTCCGCATCCGCGGCGCCTCGGGTGTAGCCGTATCGCCATGATAGAGCGCGACACGATCGTTGCCGAGGGTCGCGGCGGCTGCAGCAAAGCCGCCTTCGTGGGCTGCGAAATCGCCGCCCGTCAAAAGGTCGATTTCGCTGTGATCCTGAACGTGAACGAAAGCGTCCGCCGATTTGACGCGACTTTCGAAGCCCGCCCCGGCGGGCGATGAGCTGTCGCCCCGGTAAGCCTCCTGTGAGCTTTCGATATAGGAACGTCCGAGATCGGCGCGCTCAGTCCAGTCGCTGCGATCGATGTGTTGCATGACGCCCGCGCCGAAGCTTCCGCCTGCCGGTCCGAAGATGCGATCGAGCCGCGTTTCCGATTGCAGGGCGGCACGCAACGGATTGTCGCCCGGGTCTTCCACCAGACCCGCAACCAGCGAAACCGCGCTGTCGAAAAGGGCAAGCTGCGCGCCGAACATGTCACGGAAGAGCCCGGAGATGCGCAGCGTGACATCGATCCGCGGACGGCCGAGCTCGGCCAACGCTTCGGTCTCGATGCCCGTCACGCGATAAGACCGCAAATCCCAAACGGGGCGAACGCCGAGCAGAGCCAGCGCCGTCGCCAGCTCTTCGCCGCCGGTACGCAACGTCGCGCTCCCCCAGAGATCGAGAACGATCGCACGCGGCCAATCCCCATGATCGGACAGATAGCGGTCGAGGATCGCTTTCGCCGCGCGCTTCCCGTTCGCCCAAGCCGTCGGCGTCGAAACGCTGCGCGGATCGACGCTAAAGAGGTTGCGCCCTGTCGGCAACACGTCGGAACGGCCACGGCTCGGCGCGCCCGCCGGACCGGGTTCTATGAATTTCCCGTCGAGCGCGCGGACGATTGCGTCCATCTCCGTTTCATCGAGCACATGCAAGCCATCGCGGATGGAGAGTTCTTTGACGTCACAAAGGAAAGCATCGATGCGGGTCAAGGCCTCGTTCGGCACCATGCCTGCTTCAAGCCCGCAACGCTCGGCGATGCCCGCTCGAATCGCCGCATCGACAATCTGCTCCGACAAGACCTTGCGCCGCCGCGGATCGAGACCGTCGGCAGATGAGAACTCGTCGACGAGACGTTCGACCTCACTTAGCGGCCCCGACAAACCGGCGTCCGTCATCGGCGGCGGCCGATGTCCCAACGTCACGGCAGCGAGGCGGCGTTTCGCCTGCGCGGCTTCCCCCGGGTCGTTGACGATAAACGGATAGATCATCGGCAACGCGCCAAGCAGCGCGCGCGGAGCACAGGCTTCGCTTCCCGCAACGGCCTTCCCCGGCAGCCATTCGAGCGTGCCATGCGCACCGAGATGAATGAGCGCGTCGATCTTCACGACGTGCCTGAGCCAAAGATAGAAGGCCACATAGCTGTGCCGCGGCGGCGTCGAAGGATCGTGATACTGCGCCTTGCGGTCCAGCGCCTGTCCGCGCTCCGGCTGCAGTCCGATCACAAGATTTCCAACCCGAGTGCCCCGAAATTTAAAGGCCCCCTCGACCAAAGCGTCGTCGTCTTCGGGCGTCCCCCAAGCCGCTATGACGCTTTCTCGAAGCGCCTCTGGAAGCGCTTCGAAGGCCGTACGATAAGCCTCGACGCCCCAAGAAAGCGCGTGTGCCATATCAAGTTGCTCGACGAGATCCTGCGAACCCGTCGGGAGATCGGCGATCGCATAGCCTTCGATTCGCAACCGCTCCGCGATTTTGCAGGCGCCCGCGAGAGCATCGAGCCCCACGGCATGCGCGATCTGATCCGGACGGCCCGGGTACGTGGAGAGCAGCAAAGCGACGCGGCGATCGCCGCGCGTCCCTCTCCTGAGCTTCGCCCAACGGCCGGCGAGATCGGCGACGTGATCTATGCTGGGGCCGTAAGGCACATGCCGCAACAGCGACATGCCGAGGTCTTGCCCCAGCTCGTCCTCTTCCTTGAACGAGATCACGCCCGCAAATAGGCGTCCATCAAGTTCCGGCAGCACGACGTGCATCGCGAGATCGGATGCGCCGAGTCCCCGCTGAGATTTCTCCCACAGCGCAAACGATGAATTGGCGAGCGCCACTTGCAGGACCGGGCAACCGGCGGCGTCGAGAGGCGATCCCTCTGCGCCGTCCCGAGCCGCAAACGCCGTGGCGTTCACGATCACATCCGGCTGGAGGCGCTGAAACTCTTCCCGAAGCCACGAAGCGGTGTCAGCGGCTTTCAGGCTCGGCACGTAAAGTGCCGTTACCTCGAGACCACGTTCTTCAAGCGCGTCGATCAAAGCGTCGACTGGCGCAACGTCCCCCGCAAGCAGATGCGAACGATAAAAGACCACCGCAGCCGCCCCGCGACCGCTTTCCGCAGTCGCACCAGATCGATAGGTCCCGAAACTCGGAATGTCTCTCGGTACTGATATATCGCCGTTCGCGCTACGCTTTCCGAGCATGGCTTGCAACGCGACGCGCGTGTTCTCGACACCGCCGGCGTCGAGCAGCGCTTCAAGCCGCGCGAGATCGTCAGAGCCGACTGTCGACAGAGCCGAAAGCCGGATATCCGGCCGACCGTCACCCGGAACGACGGCAAGAGCCACTCCCAGCTCCCGGCAACGCCTGCTCAGCTGCTCGCCGCCGTAGCGCCAATAGTCGAGCCCACCGAGCAATCGAACGAGCACCGCCTTCGTACCCTTCAGCGTCGTATCCGCGAAGAGATCGACGGACATCGGATGGCGCAGCGCATTGAGGTTCGCGATCCGCAAACTCGGCCGCTCGCCTCCGATCGAACGAAACGCGGCCGCAGCCATCGCAAGATCGGAATCGGAGAACGACAGAAAAACGATGTCGGCGGGCGCGAGTCCGAGGTCCTGGGGCGTCGCGGCCTCGTCCAGATCACGACTCTCGCGAACGACGATATGCATCAGGCTGCGCCCGTCAGCATCCGGGTGATGCCATCGCGATCGAGACCCTTCTGCCCAATGACGACCAGCTTGCCGACACGGCGCTCACCCGATTGCCAGGCGCGCTCGTAGCGCGTGTCGATCCGTTCGCCGACGCCCTGCAACAGCAGTCGCATCGGCTTACCGTCGATCGCCGCGAAGCCTTTTACGCGAAGCACGTCGTGATCGTTGGCGATCGCCTTGGCGCGCGACGCAAGATCGGCCGGCGATGAAAGCTCCGGCACCTCGACGATGAACGTCTCGAAATCGTCGTGATCGTGCTCGGCCTCGTTATCGTGATGCGACGGCCGCGCCGCGAGATCGTCCTCTGCCGCTGCCGACAGCCCCAGCAGCACATTGGAAGGAACGCGGCCGTCGCGCGTCGCGACGATCTTAATCGCGCGCGGAACGCTATTTCTGATTTCTTCCGAGATCGAAGCCGCCTCGTCGGCGGAAAGCAGATCGGTTTTGTTGAGAACCACCAGGTCGGCACACAGAAGCTGATCCTCGTAAACCTCTTCCAGCGGGTTCTCGTGATCGACCGAAGGGTCCGCCGCGCGCTGCGCCGCAACCTTTTCCGGATCGTCGGCAAACCGGCCCGCAAGAACCGCCGGACCGTCGACAACCGTCACGACGCCGTCGACCGTCACGCGATTGCGGATATCCGGCCACTCGAAGGCTTTGACCAAAGGCTTCGGCAACGCGAGCCCCGAGGTCTCGATGATGATGTGATCGGGCGCCGGATCGCGCGCCAGCAAGGCCTCGAGCGTCGGAATGAAATCGTCGGCGACCGTGCAGCACAGGCAGCCGTTCGTCAGCTCGATGATGTTTTCGTCCGGGCAATTTTCGACGCCGCAAGACCGAAGAATAGAGCCGTCGACCCCGACATCCCCGAACTCGTTGACGATGAGGGCCAGGCGCCGGCCTCCCGCGTTCTCGATCGTATGGCGCACGAGCGTCGTCTTGCCCGCGCCGAGAAACCCCGTGACAATCGTAACGGGCACTTTGCGCGCGCTCATTGGCGGCCCTCCAGATATACAGAATTGCGTAAAGGCCGGTCGGACGCGCACCGCTGTGCGTCGGGCAATCTGACGTGCATCTTAACCTTTCTCGCCCCACCGGCGACGTCTGGAAGTCTCTGCTGACGGCAGGTCTCCTGGCTTGCGGGTCTTGGCATCCGGCGACCTTCCCGAGCCAATGCTCAGTGGTTATTCGCCTTTGCTCACCGCTCACAGTTGCGGGGGCAGCTGCGGAGTAAATACCGCATTCCCTTTGAACCCTCTTGCGAGGGACCGTCGTCCCAATCGATAAGTGAGCCAATAAGCTTCGTCAATCGCCATGCACGCATCTGCGGCCCACCCGAAAGTCGATAATGGCCATAATCACCCTACCGCAGCTGACCCTCGTCCTCGGCGGCGCCCGCTCCGGCAAGAGCGCGTATGCTGAACGGCTTTTGACAAGCATCCCGGGGCCTTGGGCCTACATCGCGACGGCGGAGCCGGCCGACGACGAGATGCGGGAGCGGATCAAGCACCACAAAAGCCGCCGGAGCGCCGGTTGGATGGATCACGAGACGCCGCTCGAGCTTGCCGATACACTGGCGAACCGGACGGCCGGGCTGCCCGCTCTCGTCGACTGCCTGACACTTTGGCTTTCCAACCTGATGCACGCGGGCTCCCCGCTTCCCGAGGCGACCGATCTCTTGCTCGAAGCGGTTTCTAAAAGGGTTGCTCCCTGTGTCATGGTTTCAAATGAGGTCGGCCTCGGCATCGTGCCGGACAACGCCCTCGCCCGTGCATTTCGCGACGAGGCCGGCCGCCTCAATCAGAAAATCGCAGCCGCGGCGGATAAAGTCGTCTTCGTCGCCGCCGGCTTGCCGCTGACTTTGAAAGGCTGAGACGTGAACAATCCTTCCGTGAACGAAACCGAACGCCACAAAGCCAAAATGGCGAAGCGCAAAGCCGTGCAAGATGCCGAAGTCGCCGCGAAGTCGATCGAGAAAGGCGTGCTCCTGGTTCACACCGGCTCTGGGAAGGGCAAATCGACGGCGGCCTTTGGGCTCGTCCTGCGCGCGCTCGGACACGGCTGGCGCGTCGGCGTCGTGCAGTTCATCAAAGGCGCCTGGCAAACGGGCGAACGCGACGCTCTTGAGCGTTTCGGAGATCAGGTGTCCTGGCACACGATGGGCGAAGGCTTCACCTGGGAAACGCAGGACAAGGCACGCGACATCGCCGCCGCCACGCGCGCCTGGGCCAAGGCCAAGGAGCTGATGGCCGATCCGAGCATCCGCCTCCTCATCCTCGACGAACTCAATATCGCGCTGCGTTATGATTATCTGCCGCTCGCCGATGTGATCGAGACCCTGCATGATCGCCGTCCCGATCTCCACGTCGTCGTCACGGGCCGCAACGCCAAGCCGGAATTGATCGCGCTCGCGGACGGCGTCACAGAAATGGGCGCCGTGAAGCACCACTTTGCAGCAGGTATCAAGGCGCAGGAAGGCATCGAGTTCTAATGCCCGCACGCGCGTTGATGTTCTCCGGCACCGGCTCCGACGTCGGCAAATCCTTGATCGTTGCCGGTCTTTGCCGCCTCTTTGCCAACCGCGGACTCCGTGTCGTCCCGTTCAAGCCGCAGAACATGTCGAACAACGCGGCCGTTACGGCGGACGGCGGCGAGATCGGCCGGTCCCAGGCGCTGCAAGCGCGCGCCGCCCGCGTCGAGCCGTCGGTTCATATGAACCCTGTGCTGCTGAAGCCCGAAAGCGAGACGGGCGCACAAATCGTCGTTCAGGGAAAAATGCGCGGCTCTGCCAAGGCGCGCGATTTTCAGTCGCAGAAAAAAGATCTTTTGCCCGCCGTGCTCGAAAGCTTCGCGCACTTGAAAGCCGATGCCGATCTGGTTCTCGTCGAGGGCGCGGGAAGCGCGTCGGAGATCAATCTTCGCGCCAACGATATCGCCAACCTCGGCTTCGCTCGCGCTGCTGATGTTCCGGTCGTGCTGATCGGCGACATCGACCGCGGCGGCGTCATTGCCAGCGTCGTCGGCACGCAACGCGTGCTCGACACCGACGATGCAGCGATGATCCGCGGCTTTATCATCAACAAGATGCGCGGAGACCCGACCCTCTTCGCCGACGGCATGACGGCGATTGCTCAGGCAACCGGTTGGGCTCCACTCGGCCTCGTGCCGTTCTTTCCCGACGCGAGAAAGCTCCCGGCTGAAGACGCTCTCGGCCTTCGCGATCTGATGAAATCGTCGAAACCGGCCGAGCAAGCGAAACTGCGCGTCGCCGTTCCCTTGCTGCCGCGCATATCGAACTTCGATGACCTCGATCCCTTGCGCAACGAGCCGGGCGTCAGCGTCGAGTTGGTCGAACCCGGCCATCACATCCCTGCGAGCATCGACCTTGTTCTGCTGCCCGGTTCGAAAACGACGATTGACGATCTCGCAGCTTTTCGTGCGCAAGGTTGGGACATCGACATCAAGGCGCACGTCCGTCGTGGCGGTCGCGTGCTCGGCCTGTGCGGCGGCTATCAGATGCTCGGAAAGCGCATTTCCGACCCCCACGGCATCGAGGGCCATCCGAGAACCGTCGAAGGCCTCGGCCTCCTCGATGTCGAAACCGAATTCGGAACTGAGAAAACGCTGGAACACGTCAGCGGTACGCTTTCGCCGTCCGGCGCTTCGTTCGAAGGCTACGAAATGCACGTCGGCCAAACGATTGGTCCTGATACGTCCCGCCCCCTGCTGACGTTCGCCGGCGGTCGCCCCGACGGCGCCACATCGCCGGACGGTCGTGTGATGGGATGCTACGTCCACGGCCTATTTGCTTCCGACGCCGCGCGCGGAGCATTCCTCGCCAGTCTCGGGACCGAAACATCCGCCGTCAGCTACGAAGCCGAAATCGACGACGTCCTGGATCGCTTCGCCGAGCATCTCGCCCGCCATATCGCGATCGAAGACCTCCTCAGACTGACAAAATAATCGCGAGCAGCAACAGCGCGCCCACCATGATCGTCCAGGCGGTCGTAGTGAGCCGAAGCGCTGCGCGAATATCGTCCGCCGTCGCATCCCGGCGCCCGTCACCCATGTAGGCGTCCTCGACCCGGACTTCGCCGTAGGTCTTCGGCCCGTTGAGCTTCAGACCGAGCGCTCCTGCG
This sequence comes from uncultured Pseudomonadota bacterium, assembly GCA_963789775.1. GTDB lineage: Bacteria > Pseudomonadota > Alphaproteobacteria > Rhizobiales > Hyphomicrobiaceae > Hyphomicrobium_B. Next base: position 92,919 of record CAWBLX010000005.1, on the reverse strand, counting down.
ATAGCGCTCTCCGGCCAGCCCGCATTCGGCGAGCGATGCTTTGAGGCGTCGCGAGGCACGGCTTCGAGCGTACCGGCCACGGACGCGCCCGAGGTGAAGATGCTGGCCACCGCAAGAAGCAAGGCAGTCAACCGCGACGCCGGCAAATTGACGAAATCGTCGAGCCTCGCGGCCGCGCAGCCGAACGCTTCATGGCGCGGCGTGCGATGCCCGATCATGCTGTCCGCCGTATTGATGGCTTTGTAGACGACGAGCCCCGGAAGTCCGAGGACCGCGAACCAGAACACCGGCGCCACGATGCCGTCGGAGGCATTCTCCGCTAGGCTTTCAATTGCCGCGCGCGCGACGCCGTGTTCATCGAGCGTCTGCGGATTACGGCCGACGATCCGCCCAACCGCCTGACGCGCGTCGTCGAGGCCAAACTGATTGAGGGCGCGCGCAACCGCCTCGACGTGATCGTAGAGACTACGGCTCGCAATCAAGGTCGACGCCAGCAGCGCGATTAGCAAAGGCCCGATCACGCGATGATCGAAGATCCGCTCGACGGCCCACGCAAGAAATCCCGTCGTTGCAACGAGGATAATAAGCGCAAAAATTCCCGCCTTCCGCCGGGCATCCGGAAACGCGCTCTCTTTGTTGAGGCGACGATCGAGAAAAGAAATGAACCGCCCGATCCACGAGACCGGATGGCCGATACGCCGATAGACCCAATCCGGATACCCGGACGTGGCTTCGAGAGCGAGTGCCCCAACAAGTACGAAAATGGTTTGTGATGCGGTCACAGCCAGAAGCTACGCGATTGCAACGGCCGGTCCGGCCGCGCTCATGGCCGCCCCGGCATGACGTCGAGCGCCGCGACAATGGCCTCCGCCTGCTCGGCCGCGTCCCGGACCGTCGCGTATCGCAGCGCCTCTCCGACCATGACCAGCACCGGCCCGTCCGGATGCGCCGCTTCCAGCTCGGCCGCTATGGCCCCGACCGTCGAGATAAAGACGCGCTCGTCCGGACGCGTCGCGTTGGCGACGGCAATCGCCGGCGTCTTCGGATCGAGACCATGCACCAGCGCCACTTCGGTAAGTTCCGCGAGCGTGCGTTTCGGCATGTAGACGACCGTCGTCGCGGCACCGTCGGCAACCGCACTCCAATCGATGTCTTGCGGAAGATGCCCGCGACGGTCGTGCGCCGTGATGAATTGCAGGCGCCGCGCGTGATCGCGGTTCGTCAGCGACACCTTGAGGCTGGCCGCCGCCCCTTGCGCCGACGTCACGCCTGGAACGACGCTGATCGCCACGCCCGCATTCCGGCAGGCCTCGATCTCTTCGCCGGCACGGCCGAAAATCAGCGGATCTCCGGACTTGAGGCGGACAACGTCCAACCCCTCCCGCGCCAGCGATATCATGAGCGCGTTGATATCCGGCTGCTTACAGGACTTGCGATAGCCGCGCTTTCCGACGTCGATCATCTGCGCGCCAGGGCGAACAGTCTCGAGAATTGGCTTCGCAACAAGATCGTCGAACAGAACGGCGTCCGCGGATTGCAAGGCTTTGAGCGCTTTGATCGTCAAAAGCTCGGGGTCGCCCGGACCGGCGCCGACCAAAGTCACCGAGCCCGAAGAACCGCGCTCGTTCTTCGAACCTTCAGCTTCCGGCTGTGTCGTATCCAATGCCGTCTCGGAATAGCGTGTCTCGAACGCGGTACGCGGTTGCCATCCGTGCCGCTCCAGCTCCGGATCGAGATGTTCCTCTTCCGGCCAACCGAGAAGAAGATAACCGACGAGCTTCCAATTTGGCGGAGCGTCGAGCACCTCGGAAACGACGGCCGGATCGATGATCGAAACCCAGCCGAGCCCAAGCCCGGCTTCGCGCGCCGCGAGCCACAGGACCGTCACCATGCACGCGCACGAATGATCGAGCGTCTCCGGCATCGTCTGCCGCCCGAGGCCGTGACCCTGCAGTGCGTTTCGATCGGAAAAAACCGCGAGGTGGACCGGCGCCGCATCAAACCCGGCGAGCTTCAGGCGATTGTAGAGATCGGCCTGCTCTCCAGCGTAGGCGCCGACGGAACGGCTCCGCGCCGCTTCGAAATTCTCGACGATCCGAGACCGTACCGCACGCGATCGCACATTGACGATCCGCCACGGCTGGCTGTTGCCCACGGACGGCGCGAGATCGGCAAGGCGCAACAGACGATCGATCAGCTCATCCGGCACCGCGTCGCGCCGAAAACGCCGGACGTCGCGACGCCAGCGGACAAGGTCCTCAAGCGTCGGCCGATCGTCCTTCTCCGGCCGATCATACGGTGAGTTGTCATCGCCGGGCTTGCGGAAAGTCATCGTCGTAAATGCATTCGGTCAGAAAAGCGCCAAGGGTAGTCCTGACCTATAGCATCAATCCGTGCCGATCGCGCAAGCGCCCGCTCCCCGGACGGTTCCGCGACTTTTCGGCCTTAGGATCCCGCATTCTCGAGCAGATCGTCCTCTTTTTTCAGTAGCCCGGACACTTTCGCGACAGGAATTTTGAACTCCCATCCCGTCACCAGCGCCCCGAGGTCGTCAGCCTGCTTCTTGGCATCGCCTGAACCCGAAGGCGTCACCACGACCCAGGCTTGCTTGCCGTCCGACTTCACATCGAGCTGGATTTTAAGACCCGTCTTGGTCTCATACGAGATCTTTCCGGCGTCCGGAAGCGAGTCCGATTTACCGCCCTTGCGCACACCCTTGAAGTCGACGTAGCTCGCCGACTCGATGATCTCGTCAACCGAGTTGACATACTTGAGCTTCTTGCCTGCCGGCATTTGAGCAAGCTTGTGAGACGTACCGTCCGTATCCAGATCGATCTCATAGGCGGGCTGGCCAGCAACCTCGATTGAAGCCGTCTTGATCGAGTTCGTCGGAATGTCGACGACGCGCGTCTTCACCCAGTCGCTGAGCTTCGCCGAGCCATCGATCGGCTTGTCCGCAAGCCAGCTCTGGTCGTCCGCCGGTTTGCGTACATAAGTGCCGTTCTTGTTGGCGCCGAAAGCGTCGCTTTTTTTGTTGCCTGCCACGATCGCGCCGATCACATGTCCGCTTCCGTCGAGGAAGCGGATCAACCGTGACGAGCTCGTCTTCGGGTCGCCCAATCCGAGAATGGGGAGCATATCCTTCTTGGCGGTCTTGCGCTCGACGAGCGACGCTTGCGACGCGTTGAGAAGCAGCCGGCGCACGGCTTCGACATTGGCGGGATAATCCTCTTGGCTCGCGACGACCCACTTGCCGTCCTTGAGCGCGAGTTTGATCGTCTTTCCGCCTTGCTCGACCTCGATCGCGGCGACTTTGTCTTCGGCGGGCTTCAGGGCGGGCATCGCCGCCTCTCCCTGATTAAGGCTCGCCGGCGTCCAAGGGCGCGACGAGACATAAGCCGTCACCGCAATCGCAAGCGAAAGAACGGCGGCGGCGAGCAGAGCCACGAAGTTTCTCGGCTTCATCGGGGCGTTCCTCCTCAGCGATCGTTCTTTGTCGATTTGCGGCGTCGACGGGTACGCCGCCACGAGAGGCCGGCTGCCGCCCCGCCGAGCATCAACGGCACCAGCGCGATGTTCGCAAACTTCAGCCAGCCATCGAGATCGTCGATATTTTCGCGAAGCGCCAGTTTAACTCTTCGAAGCTCACGCCGAGTGTCGAGCATCTCGCCGCGAAACTTCTCGACAGCCTGCTGTTCTTTATCGGAAAGAATGGCGCTACCGCCGTTACCGGACGCCTGGATTTTCTGCAGTTCGCCCTGCGCCGTTTTGAGTTTGTCTTCGAGCGCCTGCTCCTTCGCCCGGAATTTCTGCTCCGCACTGCGCCTCAGATCTTCGACGAGCGTAAACGGCCGCTCTTTGACGCCGCGTCCGCGCAGCGCGATCAAAGCGTTGCTGCCGGAAAGATTTTCGAGAGCACCCACGACAAAGCTGGCATTGTTCGCGGTCGGGATAGCCACACCCTGTCCGAGGCTCGTGTTCACCCAGAACTGATCGGCAAGCAGGTCGGTGTCCGCCACGACGATGACGTTGATTTTGCCCGACGATACCTGATCGGCCTTCGCGCTCTTATCTGCGGTGCCGGTGGAAGCCGGAGTTGAGGATGCCGACGCATCCTTTTTCGTCGTATCGGCCTTTGCGGCATCGGCCGCCTTTGTGGCATCGGTCTTGGCCGCAGTCTTATCCGTGCCGTCCTTCTTGCCGGCCGCCTCTTTCGGCTTCGGAGGCCCGTCCGGGAAGGCCGACTTCACATCGCCCGAAAGCCGCGCGGCGATCACGAGCTTGTGGCCTCCGGAGACGTAGTTGCGCAACAGCGCGGTTGGATCGGCACCGTATCCGACGTTCTTCGCATCGATCACTTCGGAGTTGCTGCTCGTCTGTATGATCGGCGAGAAGTCGACGGACGCGCCATCTTTCTTACTCACAAAGCCGGCCGACGCGACGTTGATTTGATCGATGCCGGCGGCGAGCACGTCGTTCGGGTTAATGCTCGATTTATCGAGTCCGAGCCAAGCCACGAAATCCGTAACCATCGGCTCGCCGTTCGACTGCGGGCCCGCCGCGAACTGAACGCGACGCGCATGACGGATGTCGGCGGCAACTTTCGAGCCGTCATACTTGACGCCCCAACCGTCGAGAAGCTTCGTCAGCACCTTCTCGCCGTCGCCGCGGTCCTTCAGAAGCTCCATCTGGGCGCTATCGGAGACCGGATCTGTAAAGATGAGAACCTTCCCGCCCTTCAGAGCATACTGATCGATGGCGTAAGCGGCATCAGGCGTCAGCTTTGTCGGCTGCGCGACCATGAGCACGTCGAGCCCCGCCGGAATTTCCTTCACATCCTGATCGACCGGCTTGACATCGAAGAACTCGCGGATCTGACCCATCATCAGCCACGGCGGCATCGGCTGTTGCCGCATCGGCGACTTGCCGCCGTCGAGCGGCAGGGACGTCATGAGGCCAATCGTGCGCTTCTTGGGATTGGCGAGTGAGTAGATCAGCTTCGTCACGTCATATTCGAGGAACGACTCGCGATCCGGCGAGAAGAACGGGATCGTCTCCTGATTGTCCGTCGCATTGGTCGCAACGAGACCGAAATAGCCGACCTCGCCGTCAGCGTTGAGACGCAACCCCTTGAGGCCCGCCGCGACAGCTTTATCCTCGGCATCCGAGAAAGGCTCGGGATCGAGAATGGTCAACTGCAGCTTGCCGCCCGAGATGTCGCGATAGCGCTCGAACAGCTCGCGAACGCGATCGAAATATCGGGCGACATCGGGAGAAGCCGCGGCGAGATTGCGCGAAAAATACAGCCGCGCCGTGATCGGTTCGCCAATGGATTTCAGGATCTCGCGCGTGCCGTTCGAGATCGTAAAGAGACGGTCCTGCGTAAGATCGGCGCTCCACGCCTTGAGACCGATGGACGACGCGAGATTGACCGACAGCAGGATGACGGCGGCGAGGCCGAGGCCTGCCCAGGCAAGGGTCGACCGCTTGAACGACGAGAAATATGAAACCGCCGACTTGAAGACGCGGACGACAGGCTCGAACCCATTCGACATGGATAAAACCTCACTGCGCTTTCTTCTGGTCGATCGCGATTGCCGTCGCGAACAGCCAGAAAACGATGGTCGAAACGAAGAATATGAGCGTCGGCAGATCGAGAACGCCGCGCATAATCTGCTGGAAGTGCGACAGGAAGCTCATCGAAGAGACCCCCGCCGCAAAGAATTCCGGTGTCCAGGCACGAAGCGTATTTTGAACGAGATCGAGACCGCTCATCGTGAACAGGAAACAGATGAGAGACGCGACAATGAACGCGATGACCTGGTTCTTCGTCAGCGTCGAAACGAACGATCCGATCGCCAGGAACGCCCCGGCCATCAGGAAACTCCCGAGATAGCTCGTGAGAATAACGCCGTTATCCGGATCGCCTAGAACGTTGACCGTGATCCAGAACGGAAACGTCAGCATCAGCGCCAGACCGATGAAGGCCCAGGCCGCCAGAAACTTGCCGAGGATCGCTTCGAACGGCGTGATCGGCAGCGTCATCAGCAGTTCGATTGTGCCGGTCTTGCGCTCTTCCGCCCAAAGCCGCATCGCAACCGCCGGAACAAGCAATAGATAAAGCCACGGATGATAGGCAAAGAATGGATAAAGATCGGCCTGTCCACGCTCGAAGAACCCACCGACGTAGAACGTCAGCGCTCCCGTCAGCGCGACGAAGACGGTCAGAAAGACGAGCGCCAGAGGCGTCGCGAAATATCCACGAAGCTCGCGCTTGGCGATGATCCACGCATTGTCGAAAGTCTCAATCATTCGAGCCTCCGTCTTCGGCCATCGTGATCTGTCGGAAGACGTCGTCAAGCCGGCCCCGTTCGACGTAAAGCTCATCGACGGGAATATTCTGCGCTCGGAGAAGCGCCGCGACTTCTGCGGCCGCCATATCCCTCTGCCGCGGAATGGCCCTGAGCAGCAGATGGCCGTTCGGCTTGCCGAGCGTCTCGACGCTTTCAACGCTGCTTGCGCTTGAAAGCACCTGGATCGCCGCATCCGCACGATCCGCCACCACCTTCAGCGATACGGCGCCGTGATAGTGCATCCGCTGCATCAAGTCTTCCGCCGTACCGTCGGCAACGATCCGGCCGCGATTGATGACGATTGCGCGCGAGCACACCGCCTCGACCTCTTCGAGAATGTGGGTCGAAATGATGATCGCCTTGTCGGCCGACATGTCGCTGATGAGTTCGCGAACATGATGCTTCTGGTTCGGATCGAGCCCGTCGGTCGGCTCGTCCATGATGAGCACAGGCGGATCGTGAAGGATGGCCTGCGCCAGCCCGACGCGGCGCTTATAGCCTTTCGAAAGCGTATCGATGACTTGATCGAACACGGGGCCAAGGCCGGCGCGCTCGACGGCATGTTTCACCCGCGTCGCGATTTCCGCGCCGCGAAACCCTCGAATTTCCGCGACGAACGACAAGAACGTCCGCGGCGTCATCTCGGCGTATGATGGCGCACCTTCCGGCACATAGCCGAACAGCGCCTTTGCCTTCTTCGGAGATGCGAAAACGTCGACACCGCATATCGCGGCACGTCCGGCGTCCGGCTCGAGAAAGCCGGTGATCATTTTCATCGTCGTCGATTTTCCGGCGCCGTTAGGCCCGAGAAATCCGAGAACCTCGCCCCTTGCAACATTGAGCGAAATTCCATCAACGGCTTTGATCTCGCCAAACCGTTTTTCAAGCCCGACGGCTTCTATGAGGTCCGTCATCGAAAGCCCCCTTGAGTGAGGTAAAGGCGCGCGTATCGCAACGCTGAATGACCCCAAGCGCCCAGAGGGTCAAGTTTGATATCCTTAAATTTTGGACAGCAAAATGAGGAACATGCGCCGACGTTGCGCGAGCAAGACGGCCTTTAACCCTCGCCGTGTCTCAATTCCGCGCAGCGCGAGCAAAGCGCATCGGCACTTTCGTCGTCGCGCTTGATCGGGAATCCGCATCGCGAACATAGCCCATGATGTCCCTGACGCACGCCATGCTCCAACGCGACGCGTTCGTCGAAGACGAAGCACTCTCCGCGCCACAGGCTTTCCTCGGGAGCGATGCGCTCAAGGTAGCGCAGAATACCTCCCTTGAGCTGATAGACCTGCGCGAAACCTTCCTGAAGCAGAAATGCGCTTGCCTTCTCGCAACGGATGCCCCCCGTGCAGAACATCGCTATTCTGCGCGAGCGATCCTGCGAAAGCGTGTGCCGCACATAATCGGGAAATTCGTTGAACGCTTGCGTATGCGGATTGCGCGCGCCTTCGAACGTGCCGACCTGAACCTCATAATCGTTGCGCGTATCGATGACGACGACATCCGGATCCGAAATCAGCGCATTCCAATCTTCGGGCTCGACGAGTTCTCCCGTCTCGACTGCGGGCTCGGCCTCAGGCACGCCGAAAGTCACGATCTCCCGTTTGACCTTCACCTTCAGCCGTTGGAACGGTGGCTCGGCGGCCTGAGAGAATTTGACTGCGAGTTCGGCAAAGCGCCCATCTGCCCGGACCGCCGAAAGCAGCGCGTCGATCTCGCCATCGGCGCCGGACACCGTCCCGTTGATACCCTCGCGCGCGATGAGGATCGTCCCCTTGATGCCGTGCGCCTCGCAGGCGTCGCGCAGCACCGTTTGAAGTCCGGCCGGATCTTCGATTGCAACGAATTTATAGAAGGCAGCGACTTTGACGGCCACGTGGATGGTTTCCGGAAATTGAGGAAGAAAGGCCGGCCCCGACGATCCCAGTTCCAGCAATCTCCAGGCAGGCATCGCCTTCCAATAAGGGGACGGTCGGCGGCACGCAAGAGATGGGCGCCGAGGGCACAGAAATCCATAAAAAATGCAGCTCATTTCTTGATCCGCATCAACGGGTCATAACGATCTGCGCGCTATGAAATATATTAGAAAATGCTTGCTCGGAGCCTTGTGAGACAATGAACCTTCTACTTCGACCGATCATGTTTCTGGCCGCAATCATCGCGGGCTGGTTCGTCGCGAGCGATGCCGTCAACTTTACCATCATCCAGATGGTCGTCTCACTCTTCCTGATCGCGATTATCGTGGCGATTGCCGCTTTCTGGGAAACGCTGTCCGACTGGTACGCGAGCAAAAAGCTCAAAAACTGATCCGTGCCTTTTCGCGGGCGGCCATAATTAATATGTCTCCGTTCCGCTCATTCCCGATTTTTGTTCATTCCTGATAGTATTCGCGAAGAAATTGAACCGCTCACATCCTAAATGGATACCTCGTGGATCTGCCAAGCCTCGCCCGCGACCTCGACAAACTAGCGACGGCGGATGCCGTAGTTGCAGATAGCTACATCAGATATGCGCTTCGGAAGGGCGCGCTGTATCTGTTCGCTTGTCTTCTCGCGATCGCCAGCCTGACGCTTCTGGGTTTGTCTTTGTATTGGCTTCTGGAACAGAGCATGGGGCCAATCGGAGCCGCAGCGCTGATCGGCATCATTGGTTTGCTGCTCGCGGCGATCATTGCCGTGGCAGCCATGTTCCAGCGTCCCGGCCGCGAATTCTCGATCGGCCTTGAGATACGGCGAACCTCGATCGCAACGCTTGAGCAGAACGTCAGCGCGCCCTCGGCGAATCCCGGCGCATATATTTATCCTGCAAGCGAAGCCCTCGTTACGTCGGTCGTTCTTCCCCTCATGGGCGCCTTACTCAGGACCCTGAAATCCTCCCGCAGCAAGGCCGTCGAAAAGTCGGCCGAGCCGGGCGAAGTTGAGGAAGCAAAAGCGGAGCCCATTCCGCAAGCTGACGGCGCAAAGGAATAGGGCCCTGACCTGAACGGCTTACTGCCCGGCAAGATCCGCCAAGCGCTCGCTGTCCAGAATATGAACTTCGGTGCCCCGTACGACATCGATAACGTTCATCGTGCGCAGCTTCGTGATTGTCCGGCTGACCGTCTCGATTGTCAGACCGAGAAGATCGGCAATGTCCGACCGCCGCATCGGTAGCTTGACGACATTTTCATCGCCTTCGCCAGAAGAACGCGCCGACAGGCTGAGAAGGAATCCTGCAAGCCGCTCCATCGCACTCTGCTGGCCGACGGAGACGAGCAGGCTGCGGGCCGCCGCAAGCTCGGCAGAAACCGCTTTGTAAAGTCTCAGCGCAAGCCCGGCATCGCGGGAAGCTTCCTGCTCGAGAGCCGACGCCGACAGGCACCGAACCTTTGCGGCGCACGTCGCCTGCGCGTCGAAGATATGCTCGCGCAGTGTCCCGAGACCGATGTAATCGCCGGGATATGCGAACTCGATGATCTGCCGCCGACCATCGCCGAGAAGCTTGGAAAGTGCGATCACACCTTCTTCGATGCGGAAAACGTGCGTCCTCGGATCGCCATCGCAGAAGACATGTTCCTTTGCCTCGATCCGGCGAATGGTGCCGCGCTCAAACCGGTCGGGAGAAGCGTCGGCGGATCCGACAGACCCGGAAGCGGCGATTTGGCCTGGGTGGGTGTTGGTCCCGATGAACTCAGAAGCGCCAAGCATAACCATTCTCCTGCAAAGCCGTTTGTCTGCGGTGTGTCAGGAGAATTAACGGCCGTTCGTCCGCTACATATGCGTGCCCTGTGACGGTTTGTAATAGTTTGTAACAGGCGAAAAACGCTTTTGTGACGGCGAGTTAGCCTCACCCTAGTCCCCGGCTTGCCCGGCCTGGGGGCTTGCCCCGAGGCGCTTCAGGCCCTCGGCGGCTGCATAGAGCGTCGGCTCCAGGGCAAGGGCGGCGCGAAAATCGGCAATGCTGGCTGTCCGATCGCCGATCATCTCGCTGGCGAGGGCTCGGTTCAATAACGCCGGCGACATATCCGGCGCCAGTTCGATCGCCTTCGAGTAATCGGCAATCGCCTGCCGGGGCTTTCCCAAATCGAGATAAACATTACCACGATTATAATAGGCGAAATTATTGGCAGAGTTGGCATTTATCGATGAGGTGAAATCCGCGATCGCTTTCTTCAGTTCGTGACGTTGGGCGTGTGCAATCGCCCTGTTCATGTAAGCGGTCGACAGGGGGTCACCGAGCATCGTCTTGTTGATGACCCGCGTGCATCCGCGAATTTGCCGGGCAGGATTGGCAAGGTCGTTACAGTCACCGACAGAATCGGCGCGGACGCTGGCCGGACCGAGAATAGACATCGCCAAGGCCAAAAAAACTGCAAGTTTCACGAAACAAGGCCTTGTTACTCAGCGGCCTGCCGTCCCAAACGGAAAGCGGCCGTAACCATGAACGCCATTAATACGGGCTACCGCGATATATGTTTTCGAGCTGGCGCAGCCTCAAGGGCCAGCATCGCTCGGCCCGGATAAAAATTCCATAACAGATCTCTGCGTCACGCCTTTGACCTGCATCACGCAGGCACGGAAAGCACACGTGGAACCCAACCGCGCAAGCGCGGCGAAGGTGCCGGATACGCCAGAAATCCCGATTTTTTCTCTCCTTTGCGCACGGAAATCGCATGTCCGTAGACGTTCCGCCGCCAATCGGAAATAAACGGTGGATAGGCAGGGGAGACGGCAAAGCAGATGACATCCAGTGACGTTGTTTCGAGACGGCCTTTGGCCGCCGGCGATTACAAGACGCTTGTGCTTGCCGCTCTCGGAGGTGCCCTCGAATTCTACGACTTCATCATCTTCGTGTTCTTCGCGAATGTCCTCGGCGGCCTGTTTTTCCCTCCCGAGATGCCGGAAGCGCTCCGCCAGTTCCAGACCTTCGGCATTTTCGCCGCCGGATACTTGGCTCGCCCACTCGGCGGCATCGTCATGGCCCATTTCGGCGACTTGCTCGGTCGCAAGCGGATGTTCACGTTCAGCATCGTCCTGATGGCCGCCTCCACGCTTGGCATGGGACTTCTGCCAACCTATGCGCAGATATCCATTTGGGCGCCCCTCTGCCTGCTCCTGCTGCGCATCGTCCAGGGCGCCGCGATCGGCGGCGAAGTGCCGGGCGCCTGGGTTTTCGTGTCGGAGCACCTGCCGCCAAGCCGCATCGGCTATGCCTGCGGAACCCTCACGGCCGGGCTGACGAGCGGCATCCTGCTCGGCTCCCTTGTCGCAACGGTCGTCAATCACCTCTACTCGCCCGCGGAAATCTCGACGTGGGCCTGGCGCCTTCCGTTTCTGCTCGGAGGCGCCTTCGGCCTGCTGTCGATCTATTTGCGTCTGCTTCTCTCGGAAACGCCGGTCTTCCTGGAGATGCAGGCCCGCAAGGCACTCGCCGCCGAATTGCCCCTCAAAGCCGTCATCCGCGATCACCGCAGCGCCATCGTCATTTCGATGCTTCTCACCTGGATGCTCTCAGGCATTATCGTATTGATCATCCTGATGACGCCCGCGCTTCTGCAGCATCAGGGCGTACCGCGCGAGACCATGCTGCAGGCGAACAGCGTCGCCACCTTCTTCCTCACGATCGGCTGCATCGTCGGTGGTCTCATCATCGACAGGATAGGCCCCGGGCGCTTCTTCACGTTCGGATGCGCGCTTCTCGCAATCAGCGCCAGCCTCTTCTATACGAAGGGCGTCGCCGATCCGTCACTTCTACTGCCACTCTATGCCGTCACGGGTTTTCTCGTCGGCATCGTCGGCGGTGTGCCGGTGGTGATGGTCCGCGTATTCCCGGCCGCTGTCCGCTTCTCCGGGCTTTCCTTCTCCTACAACGTCGCCTACGCCATATCGGGCGGGCTGACACCGGTCATCGTCGCGCCGCTAATGCAAATTGAGCCGTCGGCACACATCTACTATGTGCTTTTCCTTTGCGCGCTCGGCATGGGAGTGGGTCTCTGGCTAATGCGTTCGCGAGCGGCCGCCAATCCGATGTGAGACACTGGGCTTCGGACCGTGAAGGCGAGCGTAGATCACGGCGAGGCAAACAAAGAATGTCGTATGAGCCGCCGCAAACCAGATCATTCCCGGTAACGTGAGATTGCGCGATCCCGCAAATCCCTCGCCGATCAGCGGTAGCACGACGGCCGAATTGAGTAGCCACACGACCAGAGCGTAGACCAGCCCTTTCACAAGCGCCGTCCCAGGAATGACGGGCTCCAGAACGAAGGCGTAGACCATCGCCATCGCCAGACCCACTCCGATATGGAATTCCCACCTGAACGCAGCGCTCGCCGGCAGCGGAAGTGCCGTCGCCATCTTGACCAGGCGAAGCAGGCCGCCATGCGCCGTCGCTAACGGAACGAGATCGGCGGCGCTGAGCAGAAGCGTATTCAGAATGATCGCGATAACGCCCGCGAGAAGGGCGGCAACGGAGCGAGACATGTGCACCTGTCATGATGATAAGCCGTCCGCGGTCCTGAAACTGCAGACGGCCACCGTCCAATGAATTATCGTAATCGTTCAGCCAACGGCGACGTTATCCCGGCACCTTGCCCGGCAGGATGCCCGGCGCATTGCTCGGGAACTTGGCGATATCGGCAACGTCGATATTGAAATGCTGCGCCACCAGCGCTGGCGGCGTATGCGTCAACCAATCGGACAGGCCGATCTCCTGGTAATCCGGAATTTTGAAGACGGCGACGAACTTGAGATCCGTCTCGCCGACATTCTGGATCACATGCCCTTGGCTTCGTTTCACGTAACCGACGTCGCCCGGCCTGAAATCGGCAGTCTGCGCGCGAGGCCCGGCATCGAATACCGTCATGCGTCCCTCGCCTTCGATCCAGTACTGCCATTCGTCTGCGTTCGGATGCCAGTGCATTTCGCGGACCGCGCCAGGCTTTAGAATCTCCATCGCGGCAGCAATGGTTTTTGAGACTTTAAAGACCGAACTATCGGCGAGCCGCAATTCGCCCGACGGATTGGACTTGATCGGCTTCGAGCTACCGAGCTTGTAGGTAAACGGATTGGGCGCGGTTCCGCCCGAAGCGACGGCAGCCTGATCGGCCGCCAGCGGTCCCGGCTCCTTGCCCTGGAATATCCAGAGATCCTGAAGCGGAATGTTCTTGAAGACGTCCTTCGAGACGCCGAAGTTCGCCGCCAGCACATCCGGCGGCGTATGCGCGAGCCAATCCGTGACGAGCAGCGTGCTGTATTCCGATTGATGTCCTTCGTCGAAAACGAGCACGAACTCGGCGCCGTCGGGCCCGAGGCCTTGCAGCGAGTGCGGAAAGCCGGCCGGAAAATACCAAAGGTCGCCTGGCCCGACGTCGTCGACATACGCGTGGCCTTCGGGATCGACAACGGTGACGCGACAACGCCCGTTTGTCATGATCGCCCACTCGGCCGCCAAGTGCCAGTGCAGCTCGCGAATGCCGCCCGGTCCGAGACGCATGTTCACGCCCGACACGGCTCTGGAAATCGCGAAGTCGTCCTGCGTCAGCTGCCGCGCCCACCCGCCGTTCTGAATGCGTTTCTGCGCATTATTGAACGATCCCCAGAACAATGGCATACCGCCGACGTCGGTTGGCGGCGGGCTTTGGAACGACGGAAACTGGCTATTGATGATAGGATTTTTCGGTCCCGGATCCGACAGCCCTCCGGGGTTGGCATTGATGGCGCCCTCCGGCGGTTGATCGGGATTTCCAAACGTCGCGGCACGAGCGGCCGTAGACGCAGCGAGCGCGCTGGTTGCGGCTCCGATTGCAAGAATATTCCGGCGAGAAAGACTGTCCATGAACGTTTCTCCTATCCGCGCGATGAAGGGTGAAAAGCGGAGGTCTTCGAGACCCGCCGTGCGAAAGGTCCGACGAATATAGGAGGACAAAAAGGCACGTTCTTCCCGAAATGCAGGCTCGTTTCAAATTTGCACGGAGGGCTTTCGCTGAGAGATCGTGTGCCGGGCACTCGCGCAGTTGGAATGACGTCGCCACCACAAAACCTGGAACGCCGCCCGCCGAGAAGGCCCAAAAAAAGCCGATCCCGCGTCGCGGATCATACCCACGTATAGCGCTCGAAAACGTACGTCTGGAAAGCTAACGCCTTTGTGCCTCCCAAACCGACTCTACGTACGATAGCGAATGCGCCGTTGGCAGATCAAATTCATCGGCAGCTGCTCAACACCCGTGAGGAACGGGAAACGCAGCGGGGACTAGAAAATCAGGCTTCCTTTTTGGAGTTAACGGCCATGTCAATGAACAGCATTCTCTCTCTCGCTATCGTCTCTGGTGTTCTGGCTCTTTCGGGTGTTCCGGCAAATGCAGAATCGCTTCCGGCTCTCGTGAATTCCCAGATCAGCGACCGCACCGCTCCGTCCTACGGCTCGACGACCGGCTCGGACGTCTCGGTCACCGGCCAGGAAATCGAGCAGTTCGGCAACTCGGCTCAGCCCGATGTCGACGCTTCGGCTTCGCGTGGACACGACGCCTCGCTCGTCCAGATGGAATACGAGCAGATCCCTCACTAACGCCTGCAATCGACTACGCTTGACTTGCATAGAACCCGCCGCTCCTCCCGGCGGGTTTTCTGTCGTCGGTGTGGACGTCTCTCAGCGGGCTGCCGACACAGTTCACCGCGACAGCCTCCTGGGTCGACGGCCCGCACACTGATTTTCAGAAATCTTCGTGTGTTCGGAGGCAGAGAGAGGAACCGATGGTGCCCAGGGGCAGAGTTGAACTGCCGACACTGCGATTTTCAGTCGCATGCTCTACCAACTGAGCTACCTGGGCCTGCCTCCGCGGCGCTGAGCCCCGAGCGAAGTAGGGGGTCTTATAGGGGGGTGATCGGCGGTATGCAAGCGCCTCTCGCACCGCGATTTCAGCCGTCGTCGTCCTCGTCCCCGGCGCCATTATGTCGATCCGGCGGCACCCCATTGTCGCCCTCGTCCTCTTCTCGCCCCGAGATCGCATAACGCCCCGTGAACCACTTCGCGAGATCAATGTCGGCGCAGCGTTTGGAACAGAATGGCCGGTAGGCATCCACGGCGTCCTTGCCGCAAATCGGGCACTGCAACGGCTTGGGGCCGGAAGAAGATGAAGACATAGAGAAGCTCAATCGCGGTCGACTTCGGCGTACCTCAGCCAGTTATATTGGATCGGAAACTTCTCCGAATTGAGAAGCCCGACGACCTCGGTCAGCGGCAGGCCGACGACGTTCGTATAAGAGCCGATGAGCCGCTGGACGAAGCAGCCAGCAAGCCCCTGAACGGCATATCCTCCGGCTTTGCCGCGCCATTCGCGCGAGGCGATGTAGGATTCAAGCTCCGGCCTGCTGATGTAACGGAAACGCACGCGGGTATCGATGATCTTCGTCCGCACCCGGTCATCCGGTGTGATCAGACAAATACACGTCTGCACTTTGTGGGTCCGGCCGGAAAGAAGTTGTAGCGACGCCATCGCCTCTTCGATATGCGTCGGCTTCATCAGGATCTTGCGGCCCATGGCGACAACCGTATCGGCCGCAAGGATATAGGCGCCGGCAAGATCGCGGTCGTTCGCGATCTGATTGCGCGCCACCTCCGCTTTCGCCCGCGCGAGCCGGGAAACCAGCGCGCGCGGCATTTCTCCCCGCTTCGGCGTCTCGTCGATCGACGCCGGCCGCAATGCGTCGGGCGTGATCCCGACTTGGGCGAGAAGAGTGACCCTGCGCGGGCTGGCGCTTGCCAGCACGAGTTGGGGGCGTTCAATCGCGGCGTTGGTGTCGGAGCGCTCGCGCGCCAGCGTGCGCCGCAGCGATTCCCGTCCGGGGGCGTCCGAACGGGCGAAGGTGGGAAATAGACTGCTCATACGGGCCGTTATCATATTCGTGACCACAGGGACTAGAAGAAGTAGAGCGACGCAGACTGTCCGGACAATGACGTAGGCATCGTGCCCTTAGCAAGTCCCGTGCGCGTTGCAGCGGGGAACAAAACAGGGCATGAATAGCCAATTCTTTGACAAAATTGATGGCGGCAATGGCTCTGAAACCAGACCCAGCAGACATACTCGCACGAACGCCGCTTTTCGGCACCCTCGATGAGCCGAGCCGCAAGGCCGTCGCCATCGAGCTGCGGGAATCCGCCTACGAGCCGGGTCAGATCATCTTTTCGCGCGGCCAAGCGGGCGGCGAACTCCACATCGTCACGAAAGGCCGCGTCCGGCTCTCCGTATTGACGTCCGACGGACGCGAGCTTTCCTTCGCCCATGTCGAGGCGCCCTCGATCTTCGGGGAATTGGCCGTTTTCGACGGCCGCCCGCGTTCGGCAGACGCGACGGCCGTCAACAAGGTCGAAACTCTGATGCTGTCGAAGCCGGCGTTCGTCCGCCTGCTCGGAACGCAGCCGGCCGTCGGCGAAGCCTCGGTGCGCTTTCTCGCCGGCCGCCTGCGCGACGCCGACGAACAGCTCGAGGCGATTGCCTTGCATCCCATCGAGGCGAGACTCGCTCGATTTTTCCTTGCTTCGGTGCGCCAGAAAGATCCGACCGGCAAAGCCGAGAAGATTTCTCTTCCATTGCCCATTTCGCAAAGCGAGCTTGCCCTGCTCGTCGGCGCCAGTCGCCCTAAAGTCAACGCAGCATTGGGATTACTTGAATCGGAAGGCGCCATCGAGCGTCGAGGCCAACAAGTCGTGTGCAACATTGCGGTCTTGAGCGCCTTCGGCCAACTCGACGACAAGGAATAGCCGCCTTTGCACCATTCGCCGGACCAAGCGCATGACGATCACTGATCGGCAAAAGCGATATGCACGTGCGGTCTTTGGACCGGCCATCTGGGCGAGCCATGTCTTTCTAGGCGTCCGCGGCTTCATCCGCGGAATTGCCAACCTCGGCATCAAAGGCTATCCCCCCGACATCCGGCGCCGGCTCAAGATCGTGAATGTGTTTTCGGCGCTCGTCGTCGTGACGACCTGCATATACGCCATGCAGCTGTGGGCCTCGGGCAACAAGGAAATGCTGCCCGCCGTCTACATCAACTTGGGCGTTGCACTGATCGTCTCGCTTGTACCTTTCATGCATCGCTTCAACGAGATCGCCGGCTGCCTTCTGCTGATCGTCGCGGAATTCTCGGCCCTGGTCGGGTTTACGGCGTTCTTCGGCAGAATGGGCGGCGCGCCCCTGCAATACGTCGTCGCCGCCGCGGCTCCATTCGTCATCTTTGAGGCCCGACGCTTCTGGCTCATCATCGCCACGGTCTCTCTCGCGCTCGCCCTGCACCTGTTTACGTGGTTCACTTTTCCGATGGAGGCCGCGCAGTTCCACGCCGACGATAAGACTGTAAACTCTCTGTACGTTCAGGGAGCGGTGACCACATTCGGACTGATCGCAGCGTGCGTCTATTACGCCTTCAGTCTCTTCGAACGTGCCAAGGCGGAAACCGAAACCGTCCTGCGCAACGTCCTGCCCGACAGCGTCGTTGAGCGTCTCAAGGAGGCGCCCGGTGAAACGATCGCGGACGGCTTCTCCGACGCTTCCGTAATGTTCGCCGATATCACCGGCTTCGTCAGCATGGCGCGGGCCCTCGGCCCCGAGAAAACGGTGGCGCTGCTCAATCAACTCGTGAGCGCGTTCGATGAGCTCGCCGACCGTCACGGCGTCGAGAAGATCAAGACCATCGGCGATGCCTACATGGTGGCATCAGGCGTTCCGATTCCCCGTAAAGACCATGCTCAGGCGCTGGCAATGATGGGGCTAGACCTAGTGGCAGCCGTCCGGCGCGTCAGCGACGAAACAAAAATCCCGATCGACGTTCGCGTCGGAATGGCATCAGGCCCGATGATGGCCGGTATCATCGGCAAGAACAAATTCAGCTACGATGTCTGGGGCGATCCGGTCAATCTCGCGAGCCGTCTCGAACAGTCGAGCAGGCCCGGTTTCATCGCGATCTGCCCGACGTGCTTTGAGGGCCTCAAGGACGCTTTCATACTGGAGCCGCGCGGTCCCATCGAGATCAAGGGCGTCGGCCTGCAGGATTCCTGGTATTTGATCGGGCTGAAGTAAGGGCGCTCATCCCTTCCAGTGCAGCGAGCACACGAGCGTGAAAAGCCTGCGCGCCGTATCCTCATCGACAATGATTTTCGGAAGCAGCTTCTCTTTGAGCAACGTGCTGCCCTCGTCGTGAAGCGCGCGACGGCTCACGTCGATCGCCTGAATGCGTGCCGGCGGCGCGGTTCTGACGGCTTCGTAATAGGACTCGCAGACCATGAAATAATCTTTGACGATCCGCTTCAGCGGCGTCAGCGCCATCGTATGCTCGACCGTTTCGTCGCCGCTTGAAGGCGCGATGGTCAGCACCAGCCGCTCATCCACCAGCGAGAGATTAAGCTTATAGGGGCCGGCATCCATCCCGTCGACGCGGAAGGCATTGCCGTCAATGATGTCGAAGATGGCGACTTCGCGCTCATGCTCGATGTTCGAATTGACACGCCCAAGCGACTTCGCGTCGAGCGTGATCTCGATGAGCCGGTTCTGACTCTTCTCGGGTACGGCGACGGTTTGGTCCATAAGAAATCAACCTGCTTTTTCCATCCGGATTTCGACGGAACGCCGATGGCCTTCCAATCCCTCCGACCGGGCCAGCGTCATGGCGGCCGGGCCAAGCTTCGCAAGGGCCGCGGCATCGAGTTTCAGGAGCGATGTCCGCTTCATGTAGTCGAGCACGCCGAGCCCGGAGGAGAATCGCGCGCTGCGCGCCGTCGGAAGCACATGGTTCGAGCCTGAAACGTAATCTCCGATAACTTCCGGCGTCACACTCCCGATGAAGATCGCGCCTGCGTTGCGAATGCGCTTTGCAAGATCTTCCGCGTCGACCGTCGCGATCTCCAGATGCTCGGCGGCAATCCGATCTGCCAGCGCAACGGATTCCCCGAGCGACCCTAAAATGATCGTCGCGCCGAATGTGTTCCAGCTTTCTCCCGCAATATTTCCGCGCGGCAATGTTTCCAGTTGGCGTCGGACGGCCTTCTCGACAGCGGTCGCGAAGTCTTCGTCGTCCGTCATCAGGATCGACTGCGCGGCCGGATCGTGTTCGGCCTGTGCCAGGAGATCGGCGGCGATCCATTCCGGATCGTTCTTTTTGTCCGCGATCACCAAAACTTCCGACGGCCCCGCGATTGAATCGATGCCGACGACGCCGAAAACCTGCCGCTTCGCCGCCGCGACATACGCATTGCCCGGACCGACGATTTTCACCACGGGCTTGATCGTCGCGGTGCCGTAAGCGAGCGCGGCCACAGCCTGCGCTCCGCCGATACGATAGATTTCCGATACGCCCGAGATCTTTGCGGCGGCAAGCACGAGCGGATTGAGATCACCGCTCGGCGACGGCACCACCATGACAATGCGCGGAACGCCGGCAACCTTCGCCGGAACGGCATTCATCAGAACCGAACTCGGATACGACGCGAGCCCGCCCGGAACATAAAGACCGACAGATTCAACCGCCGTCCAGCGATGCCCGAGTTCGACACCCGCGGCATCGGTATAGCGATCGTTCGCCGGAAGCTGCCGCTTGTGATGATCCGCAATCCGATCCCGCGCGAACGTCAGAGCGTCGAGCGTTTCTTTCGAGCACGCCGCGTAAGCTGCATCGACTTCGGCAGCACTGACCGCCATGCTGGTCTGCTTCAGATCGAGCCGGTCGAACTTCTGCGTAAGGTCGATGAGCGCCGCATCGCCCCGCGCGCGCACGTCGTTGATGATTTCGCGCACGGCGTTATCGACGTCGACCGACACTTCGCGCTTCAGGCCGAGAAGGTCCGTGAACCGCGCTTCGAAATCTTTATCGTTACTTTTGAGCCGCACGGGCATCGCCAATCATTCCTTGGGAAGCGATCGAAGCGAAATCAGCTTGCGTCGTCAGGGTGCTCCGGCGAGCGCTTGGTCGTCCACGCCGCCCCGAGGTCTTTCAATTCGATCTCTATACATTCGACGCCGAGCCGAATGGCGGCGCCACCGGAAAATGTCAACGTGATATTGCCTTCGGGTGAATCGGTGCCCCCCGTTGGCTCAAATGTCACAGCCAATAACGCGACCGCTGTTCTCGTGTCTTTGGGATCGAAACCCTGGATACTCGCGGCGTTCACACGTTCGATGCGAATCCCCGCACGGCGGCGCTCATAATCGGCGCCCGCGGGTTTCGCCCAGTCGAACCGATTGGCAATCGCGACAAAGCGCTTTTCTCTGGGCAGATACGCCATGTCTCCGACACGCAAAACAGCGTCCTGTAGATGGGCCGAAATGACACCGAGGTCTTCCGTATCAAAGGCGATGAGCTTCAGGTCCGGCATCGGTGTCGAATGTCTCCGCAGGGCGTCTGAGCGGCTTGAGAATGTCGAGTGTTACTACAAAGCGGCGCTTAAAGCCGCAACGGCCCGGATCAAAGCGATTGTCCTCAGCCGCTGGCCAGCCGCTCGATTTCGGCGCCGCAAGCACCGAGTTTCCGCTCGAGCTGCTCGAAACCCCGGTCCAGATGGTAAACGCGGTTGATGATCGTCTCGCCGTCACCCGCGAGACCCGCGATGACCAGCGAGACCGAGGCCCTGAGATCGGTCGCCATCACCGGCGCACCTTTCAGCGTTTTGACACCCTTGATGGTCGCGGTGTCGCCATGCAGGTGAATGTCGGCGCCGAGGCGCACCAATTCCTGCACATGCATGAAACGATTTTCGAAAATCGTCTCGCGAATGACGCTGGTCCCGGATGCAAGGGTTAGCAGCGCCATCAGTTGCGCCTGAAGATCGGTCGGAAATCCCGGAAACGGTTGCGTCTCGACCGCGACCGGCGCAATGCCGCCGCCGTTGCGAGCGATACGCACGCCCGTCTCGGTCGCTTCGACCGAGGTCCCGGTCTCGCCGAGCACGTCGAGCGCGGTCTTCAGATCTCCGAGCCGTGCGCCTTCTAGGATCACGTCGCCGCCGGTTGCCGCCACCGCCATCGCAAACGTACCCGTCTCGATACGGTCGGGCAGCACCGTATGCACCGCGCCTTCGAGCCGGTCGCGGCCCTGAATACGCAGCACCGAAGTGCCGATCCCCTCGACTTTCGCCCCCATCTTGCTGAGGCACATCGCGACGTCGCCGATCTCAGGCTCGCGCGCCGCGTTCTCGATCACCGTTTCGCCTTTGGCCAAAGCAGCCGCCAGCAAAACGTTGTGCGTGGCGCCGACCGACACCTTCGGAAACACGATATGCGCGCCGCGAAGGCCTTTCGGCGCCTTGGCGACGACGTAGCCACGGTCGATATCGATCTCCGCACCGAGTTCCTTGAGACCCATGAGATGCAGATCGACAGGCCGCGTTCCGATTGCGCAGCCGCCAGGCAACGACACCCTGGCTTGACCCATCCGTGCGATGAGCGGCCCAAGCACCCAGAAGCTCGCGCGCATGCGCGAGACCATTTCGTAGGGAGCGGTCGTGTCGACGATATCGCGCGCCGTGAGATGGATCGTATCGCCGAGGTGGCTCGACGGCCCGGAACGCTTGCCGTCAACGGCCAGATCGACGCCGTGATTGCGCAAGATCCGAACCAGGAGATTGACGTCCGCGAGGTTGGGCACGTTCTTGAGAGTCAGGCGGTCTTCGGTCAAAAGGCTTGCGATCAAGAGCGGGAGGGCCGCGTTCTTGGCGCCGGAAATCGGAATGGTCCCGCGAAGCTGCTGGCCGCCGACAATTCTGATCCGATCCATGAATTCCAATCGTCTCCGGTGTGGGAAAATCGCACGAATCGGAACGAGGCCGCGTTCGCGTGATTATCCGTTGAGCAATATCGTCGGCAAGCAGTTTAGGGCAGAAGCAAGCCTAAACTCCGTGTTCGTCCGTCGGATCGTCCGATGACGGTCCCCCATCTGCCTCTTTATGACGGCGCACCGCAGCCTTGCGGCGCTTTAGGTTCGCCCGCAGTTCCTCTGCAAGCCGATCCTCCCGCGTCATCCGACCTGCAGACGGCTTCGCCCCGGAATTTGTCGGCGGTTTTTGCGGCAAATCCCCGGCCATCAACTTTTTGTTCGCTCAGGATTATGTCGCAAGACTTGCATCTCCATGCTCCGCCATCGTCCCCCGTTCATAGCTTGGCTTTCCGGCTTGCCCGCCGTCAAGCCTTGTGGCAGTGTCCGCCCGCTCGAAGCAGGAGCATTTCCGCGCCGCCACTTGCTGCGCTTGATTCTCCGAGGCATTACGCCCCTTTAGCTGCCGTAGCTCAGTGGTAGAGCACTCCCTTGGTAAGGGAGAGGTCGAGAGTTCAATCCCCTCCGGCAGCACCATCCTAGATACAATTCAGGCGTCGCTAACGGGCCGCTTAGCTTTTTTGCTCGGTCGCAGTCACGCAGATACAGCTCAGACGAAAAGTTTGCTGTCGATGGCTGCCGCATGAACCCTTTTGCAGAGCCGGCTGGGTGGGGTCGATGTCGTCTCGTCGATCGCCATGTGAGCAGTGACCTGAGCCCGGCTCGCGCCCGCTCGTCACCCGGCCGGTTGATGCATAGCTGACCGGCACGCAACGAGCGCGGAGCTGGAAAAGCCGGTCCAACATCCGGCCTCCGCACGTCTTCAAACCAGTAAACCCGCCGATTTGTTTGGTGTGTTCCGCGCCTTAAGCAATAAGGCCCGCAAACAAAAGCCCACGAAAATAATTGCTCCGGATCAAGTTCTTATCCGACGACAGTCCTATTTGACGAAGGGCGGACCTGGATAGGGTCCGCGCGGTCGGGCGACGCGACATCGTCCCGCACGCCCCCAATATTCACCCTCCAACCATGGAGGATGATGGGCTCTTACCGGTAAATTCGGCCCATTAATCTAGGAAGGACCTGAAATGACATTCAAGACGAAGAATCCCTACACGGGAGAAGTTCTGAAGAGCTTTCCGACAGCTTCCGAAGCCGAGGTAAAGCAGGCCATTGGAAATGCGCACGACGCCTTTCTGCGCTGGCGCCAGAGTTCTTTCAGTGAGCGCGCCAAAGTCATGCAGAAAGCAGCTGACATTCTGCGCCGCGACGCCGAGACCTACGCCCCGTTGCTGACGATGGAGATGGGCAAACTGCTCGCGGAGGCCAAAGCCGAGGTTGAACTCTCTGCCCGCATCTTTGAATACTACGCCAAGAATGCAGAGAAACTTCTGGCGCCGGAAAAGCTCCCTGTCGCCGACCCGGAAGAAGGCAACGCGACGCTCGTCTGCGAACCTCTCGGTGTTCTTCTGGCGATCGAACCCTGGAATTTCCCTTATTACCAGATCGCCCGCATTATCGCGCCTCAGCTCTCGGCCGGTAACACCGTTCTTCTCAAACACGCCGCCAACGTCCCGCAATCCGCCGCCGCCTTCGAACGGTTGATGCTCGAGGCCGGACTGCCAAGTGGCGCCTTCATCAACCTCTACGCCAGCCATGACCAGGTTGGGCTGATCCTGAACGATCCCCGCGTCCATGGCGTCGCGCTGACGGGCTCGGAGGCTGCCGGCGCAATCGTCGCCGCTGAAGCCGGCAAGGCGCTCAAAAAGTCGACCATGGAACTCGGCGGCGCCGACGCCTTTGTCGTTCTCGCCGACGCCGATCTCGACAAGACAGCAAAATGGGCTGTCTTCGGCCGCCATTGGAACGGTGGACAGGTCTGCGTCTCCTCGAAGCGGATGATCATTGAAGAGCCCGCCTACGACGGCTTCATGGAGCGCTATATCAAAGGCGTCTCGGAGCTGCGTGCCGGCGATCCCATGGATTCGAATACGACGCTTGCGCCGCTCTCCTCGCAGGGCGCCGTAGACGACCTCAAGGATAAGATCCGCCAAGCCGTCGAGCACGGCGCCAAGGCCATGGAAGTCGGCCCGAGCGTGCCGAACCAGGGCGCCTTCCTGCAGCCGACCATCCTGACCGATGTCGGCGAGGACAACCCGGCGCGGTATTGGGAATTCTTCGGCCCAGTCTCGATGATCTTCCGCGCCAAGAACGAAGATGATGCGGTGCGCATCGCCAACGATTCACCCTTCGGCCTCGGCGGCTCGGTCTTCACCTCAAATCCCGCCCATGGCGCCGAGGTCGCCAAGCGCATCTCGACCGGCATGGTTTTCGTCAATCATCCGACGATGGTCAAAGCCGACCTCCCCTTCGGCGGCGTGCGGCGATCCGGGTATGGCCGCGAACTGCTTGGCTTGGGCATCAAGGAATTCGTCAACCACAAGCTCATCGACGTCGTCGATATCGACGCCGCGTTCTGATCGCGAAATAAAAGACTTGCGCCCCGTGCGACAATTCTCATGCGGGGCGCGCAGTCATTATCTCTCCCAAAAGCCGCGTCGTGGCGCGATTTGGCGAGCGCCAAAGCCGCCAATTCAGGCTTCCGTGACTTTTTCAACCTGATAGAGGGGGCGGTACCGGCGCGCGACGATCGTAACGCGCTCTCCCACACGACGCGTGGGATGCCCCTGCGGGATGAGGTGGATGGTGACACCGCTATCCATCAAAAGCTCCGCATAGTCGCTTCCCCACACTCTGACCGTCCCGGAGAACACATGCGTTCCCGGTTCGAGGAGATCAGGCGCGCCTGCCTTGGTTCCGCTCATGTCTCATGCCGCATTCGCAAGAACGAGCGCGATCTTGCCGACGAAATATCGGCGAGCGCAAGACCGAGGTCCCCTTCGTCTGCCTATTTCTTCGCCGCTCGACTGTCCCAAAAGAAACGGCGGCGCGAATTCGCAAATCGGACACGTACTTGTCTTGACTAATAGTCCCGAACGCCTCATGTGGACCCCGCGGCCGCCACTATTGCGACGCCGCAAAGTCGAAGGAATCCAACCCTTGTCTAGCGACAGTAGTCGATCGCCCCGGCCGTCGAGGCTCGTGGACTGACCTTTGGGTCGGCTTGCCACGATCCGTGCGACGGCGGATCGGAAGGTAAAGCCATGGAAAACATCCGCAACGCATCGGGCGATAATGTTGACCCGATCATCCTGGTGGAGTTGCTCGAAGAGCACGACGCCGACATTGTCGCGCAGCTCAACGAGCAAGACCTTGAAACCGCAGCTTCTATTCTAGCCCAGCTGCCGCTGGACCGCGTCGTAGAAATCTTCGACCGGCCTGAGCTCGCGCGCGCCAGCGAACTCATTCTCGATCTGCCCGAGGAGCTTGCCGGGCACGTGTTGACAGGTATGTCCGCCGACCGGGCCGCCGACTTGCTCCATGAGCTTGACGGACCGGACCAAACCAGGCTGCTCGGCCTCGTCGACTTCGAAACCGCTCAGTCGCTGAAGCTGCTGCTCACGTATCATGAAGGCACCGCCGGCAGCATCATGACGACGGAATTCGTCAGCGTGCCGTCGACCTTTACGGTCGCAGACACCCTCAACCTCATCCGCGAGGTCGAGCACACCCGCGAAACCGTCTACGCGATCTATGTCACCGATCCCGAGACGCGCGAGCTGGTGCGCACGGTCACGTTGCGCCAGCTGATCACCGGTGCGCCGGATCAGTCGATACTCGATGTCGCGCCCGATCGCGATCCCATCTGGGTCGACCCCGATACCGACCGCGAGGAAGTCGCGCGCCTGATTTCGATCCACGACCTTCTATCCGTCCCGGTTCTCAATCCGCGGCACCGGGTGCTCGGCATCGTGACCGTCGACGACGTGATCGACGCGATCCTCGCGGAAAGTACCGAAGACGTCCAGAAATTCGGCGGTGTCGAAGGCATTGTGGAGCCGTACCTCGATATCGGCTTTCTCGATATGATCCGAAAGCGGGCAGGATGGCTTTGCGCCCTTTTCCTCGGTGAAATGTTGACCGCCAGCGCCATGCAGCACTATTCCGATGAACTCGAAAAGGCTGTCGTCCTGACGCTTTTCATTCCGCTCATCATGAGCTCGGGCGGCAATTCTGGCTCACAGTCGACATCGCTCCTCATCCGTGCGCTTGCGCTCGGACAATTGCGCCTGCGCGACTGGTGGCGCGTCGCCATTCGGGAGCTTCCTACCGGGATCACGCTTGGAGTCATCCTGGGCCTGATCGGCATGGCCCGCATCGCCGTTTGGCAAGTGACGGGCATCTTTGACTACGGCGAACATTGGAAACTGGTCGCCCTGACAGTCGGACTGGGACTTGTCGGCATCGTGACCTTTGGTTCTCTCACCGGCGCGATGCTGCCCTTTCTCCTGAAGCGCGTCGGCTTCGACCCTGCCAGCGCCTCAGCCCCATTCGTCGCGACGCTCGTCGATGTGACAGGCTTGATGATTTACTTCAGCGTCGCATTGCTGGTTCTGCGTGGCACGCTACTGTAGCCCGCATGCCGGGGTCTCATGACCATGAAGCCCGGCGCCAAAAAGCGTGTGCGGAATAAATCCTGCATGCGCTCCGCCGTGTTTCTCCGCAAAGTGCAAACAATCCCGGCAGGGCGCGCAGATCTTAGACTGAAGCTGAGATCGGAGTTTTAAACCATCCGAACGCGATCGAGGCATTCCGGCCACTGTTGTCATGATATTTGCCGCGCGGCATTGGAATAGCTGACGGCCATAATCACGTCGGCATTATTGAACTTCGGATGTATGGAGATAACGTCGGTGTGCTAATGTCTTTACACGCCATTGGTCCGGGAAGAGCCCGTCTTCCCACTCTCGCCCTTCCCTTGTTGATGCGGATATCACGATGATGACGATCGAAACTATACTCTCGCGATCCAAACCTCGGCGCGTTCGCGTTGCAATGTCTGCGATCATCGCAGCCGGAATCGCCGTTTGTCACATCGCTGCCGCCCATGCCCAGAGTGCGCCGCCCGCCTTTCCTGTAACCGTCGCCCCACCGCTGGTGAAGCACATCAAGACATGGGACGAATTTCCGGGCCGCTTCGAAGCCGTCGCTCGCGTCGAACTCCGCCCGCGCGTCAGCGGCTACGTCGATCAGGTGAATTTCAAGGAAGGCTCTATGGTCAAGCAGGGCGACCTGCTCTTCACGCTTGACAAGCGGCCGTTCGAAATTGCGGTCGACGCCGCGAAGGCGGAGGTTGCGCGCGCCCATGCCCAGGTCGTCTTCGCGAAAGCCGATCTTGAGCGCGCCGCTCCGCTGGTCGAAACAAAAGTTCTGAGCGAACAAGTCTACGAGCAGCGCAAATCGAGTCTCGGCGTCGCCCAAGCTCAGGTGATGGCCGCCGAGGCCCAATCGAGATCGGCCGAACTCAATCTCGAATGGGCCGAAGTTCGCGCCCCGATCTCCGGTCGCATCTCCGACAAGAAAATCGATGTTGGCAATCTCGTGCTTGGCGGCCAGGTGAGTTCGACGTTGATGGCGACGATCGTCACGACCGATCCCATCCATTTCGTCTTCGATGCGTCCGAAGCCGATTACATGCGTTACGCCCGCCTAAGCCAATCTGGCGCGCGACCCTCTTCGCGCACAACCGCAAATCCGGTTCGCGTGAAACTCGCCGACGAAAACGATTGGGTGCACGAGGGCGTCATGGATTTCGTTGACAACTCCTTCAACCAGCGCTCCGGAACGATCCGCGGACGCGCCCTTCTTCCCAATAAGGACGACCTGCTGACACCGGGCATTTTCGCGCGGATCGCTGTGTACGGCGGCGACGTCGATGCATTCCTCATTCCCGACGCCGCCATCGTCTCCGACCAGGCGAACAAAATCGTCTATACGGTCACCGCCGATAACGTCATCGCCGCGACACCGGTGACGCTTGGGCAGATGTATCAGGGCCTGCGCATCATCAAGAGCGGACTCAAGGCCAACGATCAAATCGTGATCGAAGGCGTCGCCAACCCGGCCATTCGCCCCGGCACGAAGGTTGCGCCGACAAAGGGCACCATCAAGATCCCCGAGAAAACAGCCCAAAACTGAAAAGCGTCGAAACCGACGAGACGTAGCCCTTAGCCTCAAGCAGCCGAAAACCCGATGCGCTTTTCTCATTTCTTCATCGACAGGCCGATATTCGCGATCGTCGTCTCGTTGATCATAACGATCCTCGGGCTGATCTCCGTTCAGCTTCTGCCCATCGCGGAATATCCCGACATCGCCCCGCCGACCGTCGCCATTCATGCGACGTATCCGGGGGCGTCCGCCCAAGTCATCGCCGAAACCGTCGCGACCCCCATCGAGCAGGAGGTCAACGGCGTCGACAACATGCTCTACATCAACTCGCAGTCGACCGGCGACGGCTTGCTGACCATCAACGTCGTCTTCAAGCCCGGAACGAACGTCGACGAAGCCCAGGTTCTCGTGCAGAACCGCGTCGCCGTCGCCGAACCTCGCCTGCCCGACGACGTTCGCCGCCTCGGTATCTCCGTTCGCAAAGCGTCCCCCGACCTCATGATGGTCGTGCACATGACGTCGCCCGACGGCACCCGCGATCAGCAGTACATTTCAAACTACGCGACGCTTTACGTGAAAGACGTCCTGACGCGCATCGACGGCGTCGGCGACGTCAACGTGTTCGGTGCCCGCGATTATTCGATGCGCATCTGGCTCGATCCCGATAAGGTCGCAGCCCGCGGCCTGACCGCAGGCGAGGTCGTGGCCGCTCTTCGGGCTGCCAACTTGCAGGTCGCGGCAGGCTCAATCAACCAGCCGCCGGCATCATCCGACGGCGCCTTCACGATCAACGTCAAAACGCTCGGCCGCCTGTCCTCTACGGATCAGTTCGAGAACATCGTCGTCCGCGCCGAACCGGACGGGTCGGTCGTCCGTGTTCGCGATATCGCACGCGTCGAGCTTGGCTCCCAGGATTACACCGTCAACGCCTATTTGGATAACAAGACGGCGACCGCTCTCGTCATCTTCCAGAAGCCCGGATCGAATGCACTGGCGACGGCCGCAGCGGTCAAGGCGCAGATGGAGCACCTGAAAAAGGACTTCCCGCCGGGCGTCGGTTACACGGTTGTCTACAATCCGACCGAATTCATTCAGTTTTCGATTGATGCCGTGATCCACACGCTCATCGAAGCGCTCGTGCTCGTCGTCCTGGTCGTGATCCTGTTCCTGCAGACATGGCGCGCCGCGATCATCCCGATCCTCGCCATTCCGGTGTCGCTGATCGGCACGTTCTTCATCATGAGCCTAGCCGGAATCACGTTCAACACGCTATCCCTGTTCGGCTTGGTGCTCGCCATCGGCATCGTCGTGGACGACGCCATCGTCGTCGTCGAAAACGTCGAGCGCTACATCCAGCGCGGAATGACGCCGAAGGAAGCCGCCCACAAGACAATGGACGAAGTCGGCGGCGCGTTGCTCGCGATCTCCCTCGTTCTTATCGGCGTGTTCCTGCCGACCGCATTCATCACCGGGCTCCAAGGGTCGTTCTTCAAGCAGTTCGCCATCACCATCGCGGCCTCGACCGCCATCTCGCTGATGGTCTCCCTGACGCTTTCCCCGGCAATGGCGGCATTGCTGTTGAAGCCGCACGTCAAAGACCACGAACGGCGCCGCACGCTTGCAACGATGGTTACCGCACCGCTGCGCTGGTTTTTCAAGGGCTTCAACTGGGCGTTCGAGGGCCTCTCGCATGGCTATGCCTGGCTGACGCGCAACCTTATCCGCGTCGCCGCCGTTCTCGTGGTCGTGTACGCCGGGCTACTCTACGTCACCTACGAGCGTCTAGCCGCGACGCCGACCGGCCTCATTCCGCAGCTCGACCGCGCCTATTTTATCACCGTCTTCCAGCTGCCTCCGGGATCGACGCTGAAGCGAACCGACGCCGTCGTACGCCGGGCGTCGGAAATCATCATGCGGCGCCCGGGCGTCGCGCATGCCGTCGAATTCGTCGGCTTTGATGGCGCTACCTTCACGAACGCGCCGAATACCGGCGTCGTCTTCGTTGCGCTTCAGCCGTTTGAGCAGCGCGTAGCTAGCGGCCTAACGAAAGACGGCATTCTCGCCGACCTCCGCCAACAGATGGCCGCCATCAAGGAAGCCTTCATCTTCGTTCTTGAGCCGCCGTCAGTCCCCGGCATCGGCACGGGCGGTGGTCTCAAAGGCTATGTCCAGGACAAGGGCGGCCGCGGCTTGCCCGCGCTCGAAAATGCCGCCTGGGCGATGGCCGGCACGACCGGCCAGATGCCCGGCTTCACGCAGGCCTTCACGCTCTTCAATGTGCGCACGCCCGAGGTCTACGCCGACATCGACCGGACGAAAGCAGAGCAGCTCGGCGTGCCCATCAGCCGGGTCTTCGAAACGCTGTCGGTCTATATGGGCTCGGCCTTCATCAACGACTTCAACATTCTCGGCCGCACCTATCGCGTCACGGCGCAAGCCGACAACCCGTTCCGCCTGTCCCTGCGCGACGTATCCAACCTAAAAACCCGCAACGACGACGGCGACATGGTGCCGATCGGCTCCGTCGCGACGTTCAAGGACTCGACCGGTGCCTATCGCGTTCCCCGCTACAATCTCTATCCCTCGGCCGAAGTTCAGGTGCAGCTGGCGCGCGGCTACTCGACCGGCAGCGCCATCGCCGCGATGGAGCAGATCGCCGACAAAGTCCTGCCGCAGGGCTTCGGCTTCGAATGGACCGAGATCGCCCTGCAGGAAAAACTCGCGGGCAACACTGCGATCTTTGCCTTCGGATTGTCGGTCGTCTTCGTGTTCCTGCTGCTCGCGGCACTCTATGAAAGCTGGCTGCTGCCGCTTGCGGTCATCCTGATCGTGCCGATGTGCATTCTGGCTGCGATGATCGGCGTCAACATCCGCGGCCTCGACCGCAACGTGCTGGTCGAAATCGGCCTGATCGTTCTCGTCGGCCTCGCCGCAAAGAACGCCATCCTGATCGTCGAATTCGCCAAGCAGGGTGAAGACAACGGCCTCTCCCGCGTCGACGCAGCTGTCGAAGCCGCCCGTACTCGCCTCCGGCCCATCCTGATGACATCGCTCGCATTTATCCTCGGCGTCGTCCCGCTGGTTTTCGCCGAGGGCGCGGGCGCCGAGATGCGGCAGTCTCTTGGCACCGCCGTGTTCTCGGGAATGCTCGGCGTCACCCTCTTCGGCCTTATCTTCACGCCGGTCTTCTATGTGCTGGTCCGGATGCTCGCCCGGCGGAATGCGCCGGAAGAAAGCGCCCACCCGACACCCCCGGCCGCGGCGCCAATGGCATAGAGAAGGGCAAATTAACGGCTTCGGCCTTAGGGCATCGACAAAAAGAGCCGCAATCACCATCTAGGGAAAGGCAACTCTGGTTTGCCGTTCCGAATCCGATGGGTTTATAAGGGCGCTCCGCCTGCACCCGTTGGCGAGCCCTTTTTTCATAACAACTCAGTGTTCTCATGGACTCACAAAAGAAGCCTACGCGTGCCGAAGTTGAACAGGCGGTCAAGACCATCATCCGGTGGTCGGGCGACGATCCGACGCGCGACGGTCTGCTGGAAACGCCGTCTCGCGTCGCCAAGGCGTACGAGGAATATTTCCGCGGCTACGACGAAGATCCGGAATTGATCCTTCAGAAAACCTTCGAGGAAATCGAAGGCTACGACGAGATGATCGTGCTGCGCGGCATCCGTTTCGAGAGCCATTGCGAGCACCATATGGCGCCGATCATCGGCCGTGCCTGGGTGGCCTATATTCCCAACGGCCGCGTCGTCGGCATCTCGAAGCTCGCGCGCGTCGTCGACGCCTACGCCAAGCGTCTGCAGATCCAGGAGAAGATGACCGCCCAGATCGCCAACACGATCCAGGAGGTTCTGCACCCGCAGGGCGTCGCCGTCGTAATCAAGGCCGAGCATCACTGCATGACGACACGTGGCGTCCATAAGCCCGGCACCGACATGGTGACGAGCCGCATGCTCGGCGCCTTCCGCGATAATCCGATCACCCGTCAGGAGCTTCTGGCGATGGTGACGGAGGACACGAGGACAAGCTGACCTCGTCCGGCGGATAGTCGACCGCGACGAGATAAAGGCCCGAAGCCGGCGAGACGGGCCCGCAGGCTTCGCGGTTGCGCGCGGCGAGCGCCGCTGCCATGTCGCCGCGAGACCATTTTCCTTCCCCGACGAGCTTCAGGCTTCCGACCATCGACCGGACTTGGTGATGCAGGAACGAGCGCGCGGAAACGGTACAGATGATCTCGTCGCCGTCGCGGGAAACCTCGAACACGTCGAGCGTCTTGACCGGCGAAGCCGCTTGGCATTGCGCGGCCCGAAACGTCGTGAAGTCGTGCTTGCCGACGAGCGCCTGTGCCGCCTCGTGCATCGCCCCGGCGTCGAGACCCTGCATCGTCCACCACACCCGATTGCGATCGAGGATAGGCGGCGCCCGCCGCGTCAGCAGGCGATATTTGTAGTGTCGCTTGATGGCGCTGAAACGCGCGTCGAAGGCTGCATTGACCTCGGCGCATTCCACGACGCCGATCGGATGCGGCCGCAAATGGAAATTCATCGCGTCCCGCACCCGGCCGGAAGCCCATTCCTTGCTCAGATCGAAATGCGCGACCTGCCCCAGCGCATGCACGCCGGCATCCGTGCGGCCCGCCCCGCGCACGCCGACGCTTTCGTGCGCGAACTTGCCGATCGCCGCCTCGAGCAGTCCCTGGATCGACAGACCTTGCGCCTGCCGCTGCCAGCCGACGAAGGACGTGCCGTCATATTCGATGGTAATGCGGTAGCGCGGCATCAGGCCCGAACATCAAAAACGATTTCAGCCATCCCTAGCCGCTGAAGCGCCGGCTCTCAACGTCCGACTGAGGGCATCGGCTGCCCGGCACTAGGTTTTCCCTGCATGCCGCCGTTACCGGGGACATGGAAGCTGCGCGGTCCGTGAAGCATCGGGCCGCGCGGAGTCGCGCCGATATGATAAAATCCTGGATGCCACTGATAAACGCGGCTCCGTGCCAGCCCATGGTGCCGCCCCCGGCCCGTACCAAAAAACGGGCCGCCGATCGGCGCGTAATAAGTGCCGTTGCCGCTCCCGTAGATGCCACCGCCGGCATAGTTCGGACCTGCTCCATAATTGTAAACACGCGTGTCGCTAAAACTGAGATTCAGCGGCACGCGGTCAGGATTGATGATGACCTGACGATCCGGCGGCAGTGGACGATAAACGCGCACCCCGTGTTCGAGTGTTACGACAGCGCCGTAGTAGGGCTTCGTCTCGATGCGCGTGGTGAAGCTTTGAGCCCCGGCGGAGCCTGCAGAGATCGCAAAAGCCGAGCCGACAATCGCAAGCGAAAGAAAAAGCGAAATCGTTCGACGCATGACTTTGGCACTCCGGCAAAATTCGTAAGCCGGAGATTAACCTCGCGACGAAAAAGTCTCATCGCCTTTCTGCGCTATGATTAACAGCTAAGACGCGTCCCCACCGGGAGCCGCGCGCCGCGCAGAAAATCCACCGCAGCCATCGGTTGTTTTCCCGCCCGCTGCAACTTCTCGATCCGAATGGCACCCACTCCGCAGGCAATCGTCAGATTGTCATCGGTGATTGTACCGGGAGGCGCGTCGCCTTCCGCCTCTTTGGCCGAAAGAACCCTGATCCTCTCACGCTTGCCGCTAAGCTCAATTTCGAACCACGCTCCTGGAATGGGCGAAAGCCCGCGAATGTGATCGACGACGTCCTTCGCCGGGCGCGAAAAGTCGATGCGCGTTTCGCCCTTGTCAATCTTGGCAGCGTAGGTAGCGCCGTCGCTCGGCTGCGGAACGCAATGAAGGCCGCCCGCTTCGAGCTTCGCGAGTGCTTCGACCATTAGCTCCGCGCCAAGCGTCGAAAGCGCGTCGTACAACTCGCCCGCGGTCATTTCGGGCGGAATGGGAACGTCGCGGCCGAGGCACACGGGGCCGGTATCGAGCCCTTGCTCCATCCGCATGATGTTGACGGCCGTAACAGCGTCACCCGCCATGATCGCGCGCTGGATCGGCGCCGCCCCCCGCCAGCGCGGCAGTTTCGAAGCGTGCGCGTTGAAACAGCCGAGGCGCGTCGCGTCGAGAACCGCCTTCGGCAGCAAAAGACCATAGGCGACGACCACCGCCGCATCGGCTTTGAGCGCCGCGAAGGCTTCGCGATCCGCTTCGCTCTTAAAGTTCACCGGCGTTCTGACGTCGATGCCGAGAGCTTCCGCGCGGCGATGGACCGGCGTTTTGACGTCTGCCATCCCGCGCCCTGCCCGCCGCGGCGGCTGGCAATAGACCGCGACAACGTTATGCCCCGCTGCCACGACCGCATCGAGCACGGGCACGGAGAAATCAGGCGTCCCCATGAAAACGATCTTGAGCGGCATGCAGACCTTTTAACATTGCTCGGACGACGATCCAATTCCGCGCTGGCGGCCGGCTCGCCGCAGGGGAGTCGCCAGCGCCAAACAAAAATACAAGCACGAAGCTTCAGCTTCGTGCTTGTTTCTTGAACTTGCGAATGATGATGTCGCGCTTCAGCCGCGACAGAAAATCGATGATCAGCTGTCCGTCGAGATGGTCGATCTCATGCTGGATGGCCGTCGCCAGCAACCCTTCGGCCGCAAGTTGCTGCTCGTTGCCCTCCCGGTCGATGTAGCGGACGGTCACGGTCGACGGCCGCTCGATCTCTACGCGCACGTCGGGGATCGACAGACAGCCTTCTTCGTGCACCCGGGTCGTCGATCCAAGCGCAACGAGCTCAGGGTTGGCCATGGCGATTGGGTGGGGCGGTTCGCCGTCTTCCGCCGCATCGATGACGACGACGCGCTGCAGAACGCCGACTTGCGGCGCGGCAAGCCCGACGCCCGGCGCTGCGTACATCGTCTCAAGCATGTCGTCCATCAGCTTGACGACGGCATCATCCACCCGCTCGACCGGATCGGAGATCTTGCGCAGAACGGGATCAGGAATGGTGATAATAGGAAGCACGGCCATGTCGCTGACATATGAAAGGCGGCCGCCCCGGTCAATGGCGTGCGTCTCTGTATCGTTCAGATGCTGACAATTTTGCTGTCTGGCTGGCCTCGGCGGACGCCGCAAGCGCTTCGGCCGTGGTCTCGGGCGGCGCCCACCCGATCCGCCGGAGGCGGGCGGCATCGACCACGAGGTCCCCGGTCAGCCGGTCGGCGAAGCCGGCTTTCCCGACCAGGCGAAGCAGCCCCGCAAGGGAGGATTCCGGCACCGGCAGAAGCAGCTCAGGCCGCCCCGCCCCTCTGCGCAGCGAACGGATAATGTCCGCCATGGTTAGCGCATCGCGGTCGGCAACGATAAATGTCGCGTCCTCGGCCGTTTGCGTCTGCAGGACGTATTGGATGGCGCTGATCAGATTCCCGATGCTGACGAGCGACCTCCGCGCCTTCAGCGCTCCGAACGGCAGCGGAACCGGCATCGCCGCAAGCCGCATGAGAGCTGCCATATTGCCCTTGACGCCCGGACCATAAACCAGCACCGGCCGGAGCACGGTCCAATGGGTCGAAGATCCTCCGAGCATTTTCGCAACGATTGCCTCGGCCGCCTGCTTCGAGCGCCCGTAGGCATCGGTCGGCGCCGACGGCGTCGCTTCCGTCACGGTCTCGGGATACGCCACGCCGATCTGCGCCCGGATCGACGACATCAGCACGAAGCGCTTTACCCGCGCCGCACGGGCAGCCCTTGCCAATTGGCGAGTTGCATCAACATTGATGGCCGTATAGGCCGCAGGCGGCAAATCCGTTCGCGCATTGGAAAGACCTGCCGCATGGATGACGGCATCGACGCCGCGAACGAGAAATTCAGCCGCGAAGGAGCGCGACATGTCGCCGACAGCGACACCTTCGACACGCGGGCTGTCGAAGACGATCGGATGCCGGGCGGCCGCCCTGACGCTATAGCCGCGCTCCGCCAGCACGCGCACGACGTGCTGACCGATGAAGCCCGACGCTCCGGTCACGAGAATGCGTTGGGCGATGCCCACACCCTCACTCCGTTGGCAAATCTTGGATCCCGAAATAGACTCTGCCGACGATCTAGGACCCTATTGTTCGAAAGTGCAACGCCGCCAGCGCTAAAGCTTCAGCGTTTCCCCAACGCGCGCGATCAAACGATAGCCTGCAAATATGGCAATCAAGCCAAACGCAACGCCGCCGACCATATTGCCGGCCAGCACCCCCTCGGCCCCGTAGAGCTTTCCGCCCCAGATGACGAACGGGACGGTGCCGAGCGTCGCCCGGCCCCAATTCAGAAGGGTCGAGAAATGTGCCCGCCCGAGCGTATTGAGGACCGCGTTGGTGATGAAAACCGCCCCCAGAAACACGAACAGGGGTGACAGCCACCGGCAGAAGAAGACGATCAGCTGGCGAACCTCACCCGTAGCGTGGAAGAGGCTCGCGAGCGGATCAGCGAGCACCGCGAGAAGCAGCCAAGCCGTCCCGGTGAATG
Source organism: uncultured Pseudomonadota bacterium (assembly GCA_963789775.1). Lineage (GTDB taxonomy): Bacteria > Pseudomonadota > Alphaproteobacteria > Rhizobiales > Hyphomicrobiaceae > Hyphomicrobium_B. The sequence continues at coordinate 56,253 of CAWBLX010000005.1, read as the reverse complement.
CCGCCATCGTCAGCAGCGACAGCGTGTAGGCGTCCCGCATCCGCGTCGGCGAGCGTGCCCCGAAGTTCTGTCCGAGAATCGGACCAACGACGCCCGAGAGCGCATAAATCGCCCCGAACGCCACCGGAATGATCCGCCCGATGATGGCCCACGCTGCCACCGCCGCGTCGCCGTGGGGGGAGATGGCGTGCGTGATATAGGCGTTGCCCACGGCGGGGGCGATATTCGTCAACACCGCGGGCGCGGCGATCCGGCAATAGGGCGGAATATCCTGGCGAAGCGTCGCGATCTTCGGCCGCCCCATCAGGTCATGGACGCGAATGACGCCGCAAAGCCCGACGCTCATCATGACAAGCCGAGCCAATAGCGACGACAGCGCCGCGCCCTCGATCCCGAGGCCGAAATGCACGATGAAAATCAAGTCGAGGATCGTATTGACGATGGCACCCGATAGCGTGACGTTCATCGCTCGGCGCGCATCACCGACCGACCGCAGAACCGCCGACGACGTCATGGCCAGCGAAAGTATCGGCAGTGTCGGAAGCAAAATCTCGAGATAGAAGCTCGCGAGATCAAGCGTCCGGCCGGTCGCACCGAGCAGACGAAGCAAGGGCACGATCGCAAACCACATCGCGATGCTTGCAATCGCCGAGAAAACGAATGCCAGCACGTGCGCGTTAGCCGACAAACGTCGCGCGCGAACCCTCCGCCCCGCCCCGAGAGCAGGCGCGACGAGAGACGTCGCCGCGATCGACAAGCCGATGCCGATCGACGTCGAGAAGAAAAGGATCGAGCTGGCGTACCCGACCGCCGCGACGATGGCGTTGTCGCCGATCCGTGACAGGAAATAGATGTTGGCGAGATCTCCGACGAAGACCGCCATCAGGCCGAGCGCGCCCGCCGCCGTCATCCCCAGGATGTGACGCAGAAGCGAGCCGGTGACGAATTTCGGGCCTTCGCCACCCCTCCGGACGATTTCGACTTCCGCCATATCTAGACGTTCCTTGCGGTCCGTGTCCGCCACCCGGTTCCGACCGTCATCCCGGCGAACGCCGGGATCCGTCCAGGCCTACAACACACCTGCGTCCTGCTTGGGCGGATCGCCGCCTGCGCGGGGATGACGTAGTCAAAGGCACCTTTTTCTATATTTTTCGCCGGGCCTTGAACGCAGCGGCCAGCGTGCCGTCGTCGAGATAGTCGAGTTCACCGCCGATGGGAACGCCTTGCGCAAGCCGTGACACGGTCACGTCGGCATCATGAAGCTGGTCGGAAAGATAGTGCGCCGTCGATTGCCCCTCGACCGTGGCATTCAACGCAAGCAAAATCTCCTTCACATCCGGCGACTGCGCACGCGCCAGGAGACCCGGGATGTTGAGCTGCTCCGGCCCGATACCGTCGAGCGGCGATAGGTGCCCGCCGAGCACATGGTAGCGCGCCGAAACAACGTTCGCCCGTTCGAGCGCCCACAGATCCCCGACCTCTTCGACGACGACGATGAGGCCCGGATCACGGCGCTGATCGGCGCAGACGCTGCACGGCGAAACCGTATCGAGATTGCCGCAAATCGGGCACTCGGCAATTTTCGCGATCGCCTGCTGAAGCGCGTCCGCCAGCGGCAGCATGAGATCATTGCGCCGCTTCAAGAGCGCCAGCACCGCCTTGCGCGCAGAGCGTGGGCCAAGCCCGGGCAATCGCGCCAGGAGCTGCACCAGTCGCTCGATTTCCGGACCTGCAGTTTTGCGTGACATGTCTCAGTTCATCATGCTGCGCGCGTCTTGTCGCCGTCCTCGAACGGCAAGCCTGCGAGCCGTTCGGGGATCCACCACAAAACTGCCGAAGGCTCGATAAAAGCCTTTGTGCTCCGCGAATCTTGCGCTGGATCCCCGACCGTCATTCGCTTCGCTCATTTGGTCGAGGACGACGGAAGGGAAAAATTCAGAAAAGCTTCATGCCCGGCGGGATGGGCAGACCGCCCGTGATCTCGGCCATCTTGGCCTGCATCACGTTATCGACTTTTGCCTTCGCGTCCGTCGCCGCCGCCACGATGAGATCTTCGAGAATTTCAACTTCGTCGGGCTTCATCAGGCTCGGATCGATCCGCACGCGTTTCAGTTCGCCCCGGCCATCGACCGTAACATGCACGAGACCGCCGCCCGATTGGCCCTCGATTTCGGCCTTTTGAAGCTCGTCCTGCATCTCCTTGAGGCGCGCCTGCATCTGGCCCACCTGCTTCATCATTCCCATAATATCTTTCATATTGTCCTCGCGGCCATTTGCCGAATTCGACACAAGATTTAGACGGCTTCGCTCTCGCTGTCCGTATCTGTCTCACGCCCCGCAATTCGTCGCACCTCGGCGATCTTTGCATCCGGAAACGCTTCGAGCACGGCACGCACGGCCGGGTGGGCTTTAAGCGACTCAAGCTCTGCCGCTTCGCGCTCCCTGCGCACCACCCCGATGGCCGGGGCGCCGGCCTCCTTCGAAAGCACGACGACCCAGCGCCGCGTTGTCCATGCGTTGAGCTTTTCGCGAAGATCGTTGGCGAGTTCCGGCGGCGCTCCGTCCAGCAGGAAAAAATCGATCGAGCCCGCGACCGCGTCGAACTTGACCAGGCTCACATGGTCTTCGAGATGAATTTTGAGCTTTGCGTCGCGCTTCTCGCCCGCGAGCGCCACGACGTCGGCGAACGATCTGGGATCGGATTTCATCGGCGCGGCCGTAAACGGCGAAGCCGCCTCGACGTCGTCATCGCCGACGGGTTCGCCGTCGTCGAATTCGAATGCCTCGCCCGAGTCTTGCTCATCGCCTGCAGCGATCGGAGCATCAGGGCGCGAATTGAGCGGCCTGCGTTGATCCGCCGGCGCACCATCGCCCGGAGCAAGCGCCGGACGGCGCGCAGGCGCTGCCCCGCCACCCAAGGCACGGATCAGTTCGTCCGGCGTCGGCAGGTCCGACGTATAAGCGAGACGGATCAGAACCATCTCGGCGGCGACACGCGGATTGGGCGCCCGCGCCACTTCTTCAAGGCCTTTGACCAGCATCTGCCACGCCCGCGACAGGTACGGCATCGAAAGCTGCGACGCGAGGCTCGAAAGCCGCGCCTTTTCTTCCGCAGTCAGAGCTTCGCCCGCAGGCTCTTCGCCGACGGCCTTGACCCGCGCGATCGCGTGCACCGCTTCAGCAAGGTCGGAAACAATCTGCACCGCTTCCGCACCGTCACGATGCAACGACGACAATCCCTGGATGGCGGCCGCGACGTCACCCTTGAAAAGCGATTCCGCGAGATCGAAAATGCGCGCCCGATCGGCAAGCCCCAGCATGTCGCGGACCTTCGCCGCCGTGACATGACCTTCTCCCATCGCGATCGCCTGATCGAGAATGGAAAGGCCGTCGCGCACCGAACCTTCGGCGGCGCGTGCGATCAGTTGCAACGCATCTGCGTCGGCCTGCGCACCTTCGAAACCGACGATCTTCTGGAAATGCTCGGCGAGCACGGGCTGCTCGACGCGGCGCAGATCGAATTGCTGGCAGCGCGACAGCACCGTCACCGGAACCTTGCGGATCTCCGTCGTCGCGAAGATGAAGCGGACGTGGGCAGGCGGTTCTTCGAGCGTCTTCAGAAGCGCGTTGAACGCCCCCTTCGACAGCATGTGCACTTCGTCGATGAGAAAAACTTTGGTGCGCGCGACAAGCGGCGTGTACTGCGCGCTCTCGATGATCTCACGGATGTTGTCGACGCCGGTGTTCGACGCGGCGTCCATTTCGAGCACGTCTGGATGACGGCCCTCCATGATGTCCTTGCAGTGAACTCCAAGTCCCGGCATGTCGATCGTCGGCTTGTCGTAGCCGGGCGCCTCGTAGTTCAAGGCGCGCGCGAGAATACGTGCGGTCGTCGTCTTGCCGACACCGCGCACGCCCGTCAGCATGTAGCCTTGCGCGATACGCCCCGACGCGAAAGCGTTGCGCAGCGTCGTCACCATCGCCGATTGGCCGATCAGATCGTCGAACGTCGCCGGACGATACTTCCGCGCCAGCACGACATACGGCTTCGCCGGCTCGGTGCTACCCGAACCCTCGACGCCTTCAGACGCTTCTGATTTCTTCTTCGCCATTGATCCCTGGAACAATTTTTCGCCCGCAAGGGCGAGGGGAGCAAGGCGACCCGCGGTAAGCCGCGCCCCCGCGGAGAGCGCCGGATCGCACCGGCGATCCGAACAGCGCTCGTGAGCGAGTAAAAAGGCTGGCGAACGACCCGACTTCTGATCGTTAGGGCTGCTTCCTTCCGGACCTGACCCGGTTGGCGACGAATTCGTCCGCCGCCAGCCCGTTCCTATAATGGGCCGGGCGCCCGAAAAGTACAACCCTCCCGCGCGTGCGAGCTAACAGGCGGATGGAGCACCAAGTCTTCGATTTAGCGGCAAATTTCTCCGTCCGATCTTCGGCTATTCGGCGCGTCTGATCGAGACGAGCCCATTTGCCGCGAGTTCCGCCGCTTCCTTGCGGTAGGGGCTGGCCGGGTAGGTCCCGAGGATTTGTATCTGCGTCGAGAAGAACGACAGTTCTTCGAGCGCCAGTTGCACCGGCCGATCGACCGGATGGCCCTCGACGTCGGCGAAGAAGCGGGAGGCATTGAACGTCCCCTCCTCCTGATAGCTTTCGAGCTTCGTCATGTTGACGCCGTTCGTCGCGAAGCCACCGAGCGCCTTGTAGAGGGCCGCAGGGACGTTACGCACTCGGAATAGGAAGGTCGTCATGACCGGCCCGTCGCCGGGTTCCGCGTCGTCGGGGTCCTTGGCCAGGATGATGAACCGGGTCGTGTTGTGGTCCTGGTCCTCGATATCGCTTTTCAGGATCTCAAGACCGTAAATTTCGGCCGCGAGACGCGAAGCGATCGCCGCCGTCGAAAGATCGTCGCCTTCCGAGACGAGCCGCGCCGACCCAGCCGTATCGGCTTCGGGAACCGGTTTCACGCCGAGCTTGCGCAGCGTAGCGCGGCATTGCCCCAATGCCTGCGTGTGGCTCATCACCCGCTTGATCGTCGACAGGCTCGCGCCCGGCTTCGCCATCAACTGATGGCGCACGCGCAGGAAGTGCTCGGCGACGATATAGAGACCGGCCTCGGGCAAGAGATGATGGATATCCGCAACTCGTCCCGCGACCGAATTCTCGATCGGGATCATTGCGTACCTGGCGTCGCCCGACTTGACCGCCGCGAGCGCGTCTTCGAACGTCGGATAGGCGACGCTCTCATACGTCGGATAAGCTTCGCGCGCCGCCAGATGCGAATTCGCACCCGGCTCGCCTTGATACGAGATTTTAAGGGCTCCGGCTTCGGAGCCTGAGGATTTGGTCATGGCGGATCGGTTTTCCGGGGAGAAGAAGCGTCAGGGCGCGATGAGGCGCCGGGCGCGCTCAAGGTCGGCGGGAGTATCGACACCGAGCGGAACGGTGTCAACGACGGCGACATCGATCCGCATTTGCGCCTCAAGCGCCCGTAATTGCTCAAGTTTTTCGCGCCGTTCGAGCGTCGCCGGGGGCAACGACACGAAGCGCTCGAGGCTTTCCCGGCGGTAGGCGTAAATGCCGATGTGGTGATAGAGCGGACCGTCGCCGTGGGGCGCCGTGGCGCGCGTGAAGTAGAGGGCCCGAAGCCGGTTCGGGCCGATCGGTGTCCCGACGACTTTGACGACATTCGGATTGGTCCGTTCCCCGTCCTCGGAAATGATCGCGGCAAGCGTCGCGATATCGGTTGCGTCCGACGCCAGCGGCGCCACGCAGTCCGAGACAAGCCCAGGGGCGAGCGTCGGCAGATCGCCCTGCAGATTGACGACGATATCGACCGTGTTCTCCGGATCGAGCGTGGTGACAGCCTCATGGATGCGGTCCGAGCCCGATGCGTGATCGGCGCGCGTCATTACCGCTTCGCCGCCGGCGGCCTTGACCGCCTCCAGGATTTCGGCGCTGTCCGTCGCGACGACGACCCGGCCCGCATCGGCTTCGACCGCGCGCCGCCAGACGTGGACAATCATTGGCTTTCCGTGAATGTCGGCGAGCGGCTTGCCGGGGAGACGGGTCGCGTGCATGCGTGCGGGGATGAGAATGAGCGTTTCTTGGGACACAGCGGTCGAATTCTTTTGTTCGGGTGACAAATCGCCCCGAAATCGCTATCGACATTGAAAAAACGACGACGTGCTTACTGGGCGGCCGAGCTTATATACCGCAAATTGATCTCGTCACCTTGAATTGCGCGTCATGGGGATGGCCGTACGAGGAGCGGAGATATGATTGATAGTTTCGAGTTCACGAAAATCGCGGGCGCTGTACTGTCGGCCCTCCTGTTGATTTTTGGAACCAGGACCCTGATCGACATGACTGTCGGTCATACGCCGGAAAAGCCAGGCTTCGTCCTGCCTGCCGCCGCCCCGGCCGGGGCTGCCACCGCCAAGGAAGACGGCGCGGCACCTGCGCCTGCGGCCGGCGCCAGCGCTGAGGACGTCTTGGCGCTGCTCCCCAAAGCCAATCCCGAAAACGGCAAAGCGGTTTTCAGGAAATGCCAGGCCTGTCATGTGTCGGAAAAAGGCAAGAAGCCGACGGTCGGCCCGAACCTCTGGGACGTCGTCAACCGGCCGAAAGCGAGCTACCCCGGATTCAAATACTCCGAGGCCATGCAGAAGAAGGGCGGGGACTGGTCATTTGATCAGCTGGCGCATTTTCTTCACAGTCCTAAGACCTTCGTTCCCGGGACGAAAATGACGTTCAACGGATTGCCGACCGCATCCGACGAAGCCGACGTAATCGCTTATTTGGCGAGCCTTGCAGATACGCCGGTTCCGCTGCCAAAATGACGGCGTTTTAACTCGCTAAGGGTACAAAAGTTTGCGACCCTGCCGGCGCTTGGCGGGGTCGTTTCGTATCCGGCCCGTGAACTTGTCCCCGCTGTCCGGGACTATGTTAAGCTGGCCCGGAAATCGAGAATTCGGAAGGGACAAAGTCCAATATGCAGATGCGCCTGACGCCGTTTATCCTTGCCGCGCTGGCGTTCCTGAGTTTCTCGCCGCTCCCGACCCCCGCAAGGTCACAGGACGCTGCCACACAGCCCGCGGACACAGCCAAACCCGCCGCCGAAAGCGCGCCATCTGCGGAGCCTCCCAAACCTGCGGAAACGGCTGCACCCGAGGAAACCCCGAAACCCGCGGAAGCACCGACGACAGAGGAAACGCCAAAGTCCGTCGAGGCACCCAAGGCCGAGGATGTTCCCAAGCCTGCGGAGGAGGCAAAAGCCGACGACGCCCAGTGCCATCATGCTCTGTCTCTCGTCGGTAAGCCGAAATACGGTCCCGACTTCAAGAATTTTGATTGGGTCAATCCCGACGCCCCGAAGGGCGGCACCGTCCGCCAATGGGCCGACGGCACCTTCGACACGCTGAACCCTTTTTCCGACAAGGGCGTCAAGGCCGCGGGCCTTGGTCTGATTTATGACAGCTTGTTTACGCCGAGCCCCGACGAGCCATCGACCCAATACGCTCTGATCGCGCAATGTGCGTCTTATCCTGCCGATTACTCGTCGGTGACGTTCAAGCTTCGTCCCGAAGCGAAATTCCATGACGGCACGCCGATCACACCGGAAGACGTCATCTTCTCGTTCGACGAATTCAAGAAGGTCAATCCGTTCTACGCCTTCTACTACAAGAACGTCGTCAAGGCGGAAAAGACCGGCGACCACGAGGTCAAGTTCACCTTCGATAAAACGGGCAACCGTGAACTTCCGATGATCGTCGGTGAGCTGAACGTCATCTCCAAGAATTATTGGCAAGGCAAAAATGCCAACGGCAAGCAGCGCAACCTCGCCGAGACGACCGTAGAGAGTCCTCTCGGCAGCGGCGCCTACAAGATCAAATCGGTCGATACCGGACGCAAGATCACTTACGAGCGCGTACCGGACTACTGGGCCAAGGATCTGCCCGTCATGAAGGGGCAGCAGAATTTTGACACCCTCGAATTCACCTATTACCGCGATCGCACACCCGCATTTGAAGACTTCAAAACCGGCACCATCGACGTCTGGAACGAGAACCAGGCCGGCGCCTGGGCGACGCAGTATAATTTTGACGCGCTCAAGAAAGGCCTCGTGAAGAAGGAGGCGATCCCCGTCCAGCGCGTCGCGCCGATGCAGGCCTTCGTCTTCAATCTGCGCCGACCGGAATTCCAGGACCCGCGCGTTCGCCACGCCTTCAATCTGCTTTTCAATTTCGAGGAAACCAACAAGAAGCTGTTCTACAATCTCTACGAGCGCGTCGGCAGCTTCTTCGAGAATTCCGATCTCCAGGCGACGGGCCTTCCGCAGGGGCGCGAGCTTGAAATCTTGAACGAGATCAAATCTGAGGTTCCGCCGGAAGTCTTCACGACCGAATACAAGAATCCGGTCAACGCCAAGGAAGGTGATTTTCGCAAGCACCAGCAGGAAGCGCTGAAGCTCTTCGAAGCGGCAGGCTGGAAGATCAGAAGCGAAACCGTCGACGATCCTCATTGTGGATTCTGGTGCAAGGCGAAGCAGACGATCGGCTTGGCTTCCGCATCGACCGCCCGCGTGCTGCGCAATGACAAAGGCGAGCAGATGACGGTCGAATTCCTCATCAACGGCGACACCTTCGAGCGCATCATTCTCCCTTACGTCCAGAACCTCGAAACCATGGGCATCAAGGCGACGGTCAGGAATGTCGATGATGCGCAGTACAAGCAGCGCGAGGACAACCGCGACTTCGACATCATCGTCGACAGCTTCGGCCAGTCGAACTCCCCCGGCAACGAGCAGCGCGATTTCTGGGGTTCGGCCGCCGCCGACAAACCCGGCAGCCGCAATACCGCCGGCATCAAGAACCCCGCCGTCGACACGCTGATCGACAAGATCGTCTTCTCGAAGGATCGCGCCGATCTCGTCGCCGCCACGCACGCGCTCGACCGTGTGCTGCTCTGGAACTATTACGTCGTCCCGCACTGGTATTATCCCTACGAGCGGCTCGCCTATTGGGACATTTTCGGCCGCCCCGCCAAACTGCCGTCACAGACGTCGGCGCTCACTCAAGTCTGGTGGTACGATGCCGACAAGGCGAAAGCCGTGCAGGCTGCGAAGGAAAAGTGACACTGGTGCAAGGCTCTCTTCGATCACGCAAGACAGCCGGAGCGAAGCTCGCTTTTGTCTCGGCACTTGCGCTGCTGTTCTCGGCGGCCTGGGCCGAAATCGCCGACGCGGAGCCGCGCCACGGCCTCTCGATCTTCGGCGAGTTGAAATATCCGGAGGGCTTCCAGCACTTCGATTACGTCAATCCGGACGCTCCCAAAGGCGGCCGCATGGTCACGATGGGAACGGGCGACGTAAACACCTTCGACTCCTTCAACCAGTACATTGTCAAGGGCGACGCGGCGCAGGACCTCGACCTCCTCTTCGACAGTCTGATGACCCGCGCCCAGGATGAACCCGACGCGGTCTACGGCCTCATCGCGAAGTCGGCCGATGTCGCACCAGACGGCATGTCCGTGACGTTCAAACTGCGCCCCGAAGCGAAGTTTGCCGACGGAACTCCGATCACGGCAGACGATGTCGTCTATACGCTCGGTCTTTTGAAAAGCGTCGCAACGCGTCCTCAGTATTCGCAAACGCTGAGGGACGTCGTCTCGGCCAAAGCGCTCGACCCCGAAACCGTGCGATACCAGTTCCAGGGAACGCTCATCCGCGATTTGCCCGTGCTCGTCGCGCAGCTTCCCGTCTTGTCGAAAGCATTCTACACGGCGCAACCCTACGATCAGACGTCGCTGAAACCGCCGCTCGGGTCGGGACCCTACCGCATCAAGACGTTCAATACCGGCAGCTCCATCACCTACGAGCGGCGCGACGATTATTGGGCAAAGGATCTGCCCGTGAACAGGGGCCGCTTCAACTTCGACGAGATCCGCCTCGACTACTACCGCGACCGCACAATCGAACTCGAGCAGTTGAAGTCGGGCGGTTTCGACTACCGCGAAGAATTTTCAAGCCTCGGCTGGGCGACGCAGTACGATATTCCAGCCGTCCGCGACGGCCGGTTGATCAAAGAATTAATTCCCGATCGGCGTCCCTCGGGCGCCCAGGGGTATTTCATCAATACACGCCGCGACAAATTCAAAGACCCGCGCGTGCGGGCAGCGCTCGATCTCGTCTTCGATTTCGAATGGTCGAACAAGAAGCTGTTTTACGGGCTCTACAAACGAACGACGAGCTACTTCGAAAACTCCGACATGAAGGCCGTCGGCCTGCCGTCGCCGGCAGAGCTGAAGCTTCTCGATCCCTATAAGGACAAGCTGCCACCCGAGGTCTTCGGCGAGCCCTATACCCCGCCCGTCACCGACGGCAGCGGCAACAACCGCGAAAATCTGAGGAAGGCCCGCGACCTTCTCATCAGCGCCGGATGGAAACCCGGCCCCGACGGCAAGCTGCGCAATGCCAAGGGCGAGCAGTTGACGATCGAGTTTCTCGATTTCGAGGCCCAGTTCGAACGCATTACCCTGCCGTACACGGAGAACTTGAAGCGCATCGGCGTCAACGCGTCGTGGCGCCTCGTCGACCCGGCACAATATCAGCAGCGCCTCAAATCCTTCGATTTCGACGTCACGACCCAGCGCTTCTCTCTCGGCCTGACGCCGGGCGTCGATATGCGCGCCTTTCTGAGCTGCGCCGCCGCCAAGGCTGATGGCTCGTTCAACCTTGCGGGCATTTGCGATCCCGTCGTTGATGCGCTGATCGACAAGATCATCGCGGCCAAATCCCGCGCCGAGCTGACGACCGCCACGCGCGCCATCGACCGCGTGCTTCGTGCCGGCCACTACTGGGTGCCCCACTGGTACAAGCCGTCTTATTCGGTGGCTTACTGGAACAAGTTCTCGCGTCCGGCCATACAGCCCAAGTATGATAACGGCGTTCTGGACACATGGTGGTTCGATGCCAAAAAAGCTGCCGCTTTGAAGTCCGGCAAGACCGAAGCCCGGAAGACGCCCGAACTCCACGCAACAACCGGCGAAGCCCTGATGGCCTTTTATCTCTTAAAGCGCTTGCTTCTGGTGATCCCGACGCTGTTCGGGATCATGCTGTTCTCGTTCATTATCATCCAGTTTGCGCCTGGCGGGCCGGTCGAGCGGATGATCGCCCAGCTGATGGGACAATCCTCCTCCATCGTCAGCCGCATGAGCGGCGGCACCGGCGACACCCTCGGCGGCGGCGGTATGAACAGCCAGCTCGGCGTCGGCGGCGGAGATTCCATCACGTCGAAGTACCGCGGCGCCCAGGGCCTCGACCCTGCCTTCATCAAAAGCCTCGAAAAGCAATTCGGCTTCGACAAGCCGGCGCCCGAGCGCTTCTACCTGATGATGAAAAACTTCCTGACGTTTAATTTCGGCAAGAGCTATTTCCGCGACGTCTCGGTGCTCGAACTCATCAAGGAGAAGCTGCCGGTCTCGATTTCGCTCGGGATCTGGATGACGCTGCTGACCTACTTGATCTCGATCCCACTCGGCATTCGCAAGGCAGTGAAAGACGGCGAGCCGTTCGACACCTGGTCGAGCGCTATTCTCGTCGTAGGCTATGCGATCCCAGGCTTTCTCTTTGCCGTGCTGTTGCTGATTTTGTTCGCGGGTTCGTCGTTCTTCCAGTGGTTCCCCTCGCGCGGACTCTTCTCCGATAACTGGGACCAGCTTTCGTGGTTCGGCAAGATCACCGACTACCTCTGGCATCTCGTTCTGCCGATGATCGCAATGGCCGTCGGCTCGTTCACGGCCATGACGTTCCTGACGAAAAACTCGTTCCTCGATGAAATCCGCAAGCAATATGTCGTCGCGGCACGCGCCAAGGGCCTCACCGAAAATCAGGTGCTTTATCGTCACGTCTTCCGCAACGCCATGCTGCTCGTTATCTCCGGCTTTCCGTCGGCCTTCATCAGCGCGTTCTTTTCCGGCGCCTTGCTGATCGAGACGATCTTCTCGCTTGACGGTCTCGGCCTCCTGTCGTTCGAGAGCATCGAAAAACGCGACTATCCGGTCGTGTTCGCCTCCCTTTACATCTTCTCGCTTGTCGGCTTGTTCGTCGGCATCCTGTCCGATTTCGTTTACACCCTCGTCGATCCGCGCATCGACTTCGAATCACGCGAGGTGTGACGATGGACCAGAGAACCAACGATGCGCCGGGGACGGCCTCCGCGAAGAGAAAATCCTGGCGGCAGCGCTTCTTCCACCTGTCGCCCGTCAACCGTCGCCGCCTCGAACGCTTCAAGGCGCACAAGATCGGCTATCGGTCGTTCCTGATTTTTTCGGGCCTTTTCCTAGTCACGCTCTTCGCGGAGTTCGTCGCCAACGATCGCCCGCTGATCGTCAGCTACAAGGGCGAGATTCTTTTCCCCGTCCTCGTCGATTACCCCGAAGAAAAGTTCGGCGGCTTCCTCGCCATCACCGACTATCGCACGCCCGACATCCAGAACGAGATCAAGGCCAACGGCTGGATCCTGTGGCCGCCGATTCGCTATTCCTACTCGACGATCAACAAAGACTATCCCGGCCGCATCGGCGACAATGGTGTCTGCCTGGGCTACCCCGCGCCGCCGCCCTGGGCATCGTCTCTGAAACTCTGCGATGCCCCGCCTGACCAGCTCGCGCGCTACAAGGAACTCGGAAACACCAACTGGCTCGGCCTCGACGACCAGGGCCGTGACGTCGTCGCCCGCGTCATCTACGGATTTCGCATTTCGGTTCTGTTCGGCCTGATCCTGACGATCGTCTCATCCGCCATCGGCATCCTCGCCGGTGCCGTACAGGGCTACTTCGGCGGCCGCATCGACCTCATCTTCCAGCGCCTGCTCGAAATCTGGAATTCGATTCCCGAGCTGTTCGTGCTCCTTATCCTGTCGTCGCTTTTCGTGCCCGGCTTCTGGACGCTGCTCGGCATCCTGATGATCTTCAGCTGGACGTCCCTCGTCGGCCTCGTCCGCGCCGAGTTCCTGCGCGGCCGCAACCTCGAATACGTCCGCGCCGCCCGCGCGTTGGGATTGTCCGATTGGCAAATCATGTTCAAGCATCTGCTGCCGAACGCGATGGTCGCGACGCTGACGTTCCTTCCCTTCAAGCTCTCGGGCGGCATCGCCGCCTTGACTGCGCTCGACTTCCTAGGGCTCGGAATGCCGCCGGGGTCTCCCTCCCTCGGAGAGCTTCTGCTTCAAGGCAAAAAACATCTCGAAGCCCCGTGGCTCGGCATTTCGGGGTTCGTTTCGGTATCGATCATCCTGTCGCTCGCGATCTTCATGGGCGAAGCAGTACGCGACGCGCTCGATCCGCGAAAAACTTTCAGGGGTAAGAGCTGATGTCCGCCGCAACGCCCCTCGTCGAGGTCCGCGATCTCTCCGTCGCCTTCAGCGATGGCACAAACGAGGTCCGCGTCGTCAAAGGCGTCTCCTTCGACATCGGCAAGGGCGAGACGGTCGCTCTCGTCGGGGAATCGGGATCGGGCAAAACCGTTTCCGCAATGTCGATCCTGCGCCTGCTTCCGAACTCGGCGTCCCACCCGACCGGAGAGATCCTCTTCGAAGGCAAGGACATCCTGAAAATGAACGGGACGGAGCTGCGCAACATTCGCGGCAAGCGCATCTCGATCATTTTCCAGGAGCCGATGACGACGCTCAACCCGCTTCACACGATCGAGAAGCAGGTTGGCGAGATCATCAAGCTGCACCAGTCGCTGTCGGACGAGAAGACGCGCGTCCTCGTCGTCGAGCTTTTGCTGAAGGTCGGCATCCGAGATCCCGAGAAGCGGCTCGGCGCCTATCCGCATCAGCTTTCGGGCGGCCAGCGCCAGCGCGTGATGATTGCAATCGCGCTCGCCAACAAACCCGACCTTCTGATCGCCGACGAGCCGACGACCGCCCTCGACGTGACGATCCAAGCCCAGATCCTCGAGCTTCTGAAGTCACTTCAGAAAGAGATGGGCATGGCCATGCTGCTCATCACCCACGATCTCGGCATCGTGCGCCGTATGGCCGAGCGAGTCTACGTCATGCGCGACGGCGAAATCGTCGAGACGGGGCCGACGGAGAAAATCTTCACCGATCCGAAGCATCCCTATACCCGCCACCTGCTCGAAGCCGAGCCGAAGGGCATGCCGCCCACCACCGATCTTTCGCGGCCCGTCGTCGTCGAGACCGACAACCTCAAGGTCTGGTTCCCGATCAAGCAGGGACTTCTGCAGCGGACGGTCGACTACGTGAAGGCGGTCGACGGCTTGTCGATGAAGCTCAGGGCCGGTGAAACCTTGGGCGTCGTCGGCGAATCCGGCTCCGGCAAAACAACTCTCGGCCTCGCCATCCTGCGTCTCATCTCATCGCAGGGCCCAATCGCCTATGTCGGAAAACGCATCGACGCGCTGACGAACAAACAGATGCGTCCGTTGCGCCGGGAAATGCAGATCGTTTTTCAGGACCCTTACGGCTCTTTGTCGCCGCGTCTGACCGTCGGCCAGATCATCGAAGAGGGCCTTCTGATCCAGAACCCCGAACTCGACGCAGACCAGCGCCGCGAGCGCGTCAACGCCGAGCTGAAGGAGGTCGGTCTCGACCCGGCTTCGCAGGACCGCTATCCGCATGAGTTCTCCGGCGGCCAGCGCCAGCGCATCGCGATTGCCCGCGCTATGGTCCTGAAGCCGAAATTTGTCATGCTCGATGAGCCGACGAGCGCCCTCGACATGAGCGTTCAGGCCCAGATCGTCGATCTCCTGCGCGGGCTTCAGGCGAAGCACGGCCTCGCGTTTCTCTTCATCAGTCACGACCTCAGGGTCGTCAGGGCGCTTTGCAACTACGTCATCGTGATGAAAAACGGCAAGGTCGTCGAGGAAGGGCCCGCGCGCGATATCTTTGAAAAGCCGCAGCACGAATATACAAAGGCCCTGCTCGCGGCAGCCTTCGATATCAAAGTCGCCTATAAGGGAGAGCTGGCGAGCTGAAGAGGGAGGCGCCCATGGCAACACCAAAGCTCGTCCACTACCACGCCCCGCAGACGCGCTCGTTCGCAATCCGCTGGCTCTTCGAGGAGCTGGGCTCTCCGCCCCACGAACTCAAGGTCCTCAACCTGAAGAAGGGCGAGCATAAGACACCCGCGTTCCTTGCCATCAACCCGATGGGAAAAGTTCCGACCGTCACGGCCGACGGCACACCCGTCACCGAACTCGGCGCCATCGCGATCTTCCTCACCGACCTCTTCCCAGAGGCGAAGCTTGCGCCCGAATTATCCGATCCCGCCCGCGGCACGTATCTGCGCTGGATCGTCTTCAACCACGCCGCGATCGAGCCCGCCGTCACCGATAAGGCGCGCAACCTTCAATCCGGCATTCCGTCGTCGTCCCTCGGCTACGGTAGCTACGACGACACCGTGAATGCTTTGGCAGGCGCTCTAAAAGACGGTCCTTACATTCTCGGCGAACGCTTTTCGGCAGCCGACGTCGTTATCGGCTCCGCCGCCAGATACCTGACACTGTTCAAGCTTCTTCCCGAAGGACCTGAATTTGCGAACTACATCGAGCGGATGACGGACCGCCCCGCCTTCAAGCGAGCACTGGCGAAAGATCAGGAATTGCTTCAGGCGCCGGCATCCTGAATGTGGATCTCCTTTCCGCAGGCGGAGGATCGGCTATTCTGATGATCTTCCGAATCGCTGCCCCGAGATCCGCGCAATGCTTCCCGACGACGTTTTCCGCGACCGCCTCGAACAGACGCTGGTCGAGATCGAGGCTCATATTGCCAAAGCGCGCGAGGCTGCCGCCGTCGACGTGGCGGCGTCGGCTCGTTACTGGCGAATTGTCATGCGGCCATTTCTGCCCGAAGCCTGCCCATTCGAGCTTCTGATCAACTCCGATCAGAAATTCAGCCTGACTCTGGCAAATAAGACCTTCGAAAACCGACCGGTCGAGCGCTTCGACCTTTTTCCCGCGCTTGTACGCGCCATCGAAGCCGGACGCGTCGACAAGATCGAAATGCTGGACGCAAAGACGGGCTTTCTCGCCCGCATCGCGATGCGGGTAAACTTGGCGCCCGGCTGGGATTGGCTCGGCGAGCATCAGGTTGGGCCGCCCGCCGATTCCGAAGAATGGCGGACGCACCGATACCTCGCCTACCGGCGGCAAACGGACTGAAACATCGTCCGCGCTACCCCCGGGCGTACTGCGGAATGCGCTTAATCGCTGAGATATGACTGCCCGTCCTGGCGATCCTCAGCACCGCTTCCGGCAAAGGCTCGACGGCTGTCAGCATATGGGTGGCGTTGGCATGCACCATCAGGACGCCGTCGATCATGATGCCGACGTGCCCCTTCCAGAACACGAGATCGCCGCGCACCAGGCCTTCGAGATCGTCCGCGACGAGAACATTGTCGCCAAGCTCAGCTTGCTGCATGTCGCTGTCGCGCGGCGACGGAATGCCGGACGCATTGAGCGACGTCTGCACGAGGCCCGAGCAGTCGATGCCGATACGCGTGCGCCCACCCCAGAGATAGGGCGTCCCGATGAAGCGCTCGGCAATATCGACGAAGTCGCGGGCGAAGCGGTCGCGCGGCGCCGCATGGCGCCCGAAAACGAAGCCGCCGCCTTCGAGTTCGAGAAATCGGTCGTCGCCCCCGCGCACGGCGATCAGCGCATTGAGGGGAAAATGCATGATCGGCGGCGACTTGATATCTGGGGCGCTGTAAAGAAACGTCCCGAGCGTCTGGATGCGATGTGTGGCGTGCACGATACCGCGCCGGATCGCATCGGACGGAACGTAACCGACGTATCCGTCGGCCGCGAGTTGCACCCAGCTCCAGCCGTTCGCCTCGTCGAAAATCGTCAGGCCCTCACCGAAGAGGACTTCCGTTTCAAACCCCCGCGATGGATCGGGAAACTTGCACAGCGGTGTCGTCGGGCGCACTGTGAAGCCCGGCTCACCTGCAACGTAGCGTTCGGCTCGCACAACACCTTCGAGCGACTTCGCTGCAAGATCCGGACGAAATGCATTTCGCCGCGGATCGAATGCGCCTGCCGGCCGTTGCGATACTCCGGTAGTCACGTCGCCAGCTCGCGTCTCAATTGTTCCATAACCGCTCTCGCCGTTTGCGGCTCACCGCCTTTCGGACCAAGCGGCCGACCGGCGGGACGCCAGCCATATAGATCGAAATGCGCGAAACGGCGAGCCTTGCTTACGAACCGCTTCAGAAATAATGCCGCAGTGATCGCTCCTGCGAAGGGTGATTCCCAAACGTTGTTGATGTCGGCAATGTCGCTATCGAGATTTTTACGGTAGCCCTCCCAAAGCGGCAAATGCCACAAAGGATCGCCGATTGCGGCCGCCAGCGGCGGCAACGCGCGCGCCAGCTCGTCATCATTTGTGAAGAACGCCGGCAGATCTGGGCCAAGAGCCGATCGCGCAGCGCCGGTCAGCGTTGCAAAAACGAAGATGCTGTCGGGGGCTTCGGAGTCCGCAAGAGCGAGCGCATCGGCGAGAACGAGCCGGCCTTCTGCATCGGTGTTCCCGACCTCGACGCTCAGTCCGAGGCGGCTCGCCAGCACGTCGCCGGGGCGGAAAGCGTCGCCGCCGACGGAGTTCTCCGCCGTGGGTATCAGCACGCGCAGCCTGCAATTCAGCCGCTGGCCCCATGATCATATGCGCGAGCGCAAGCGCCGTCGCAGCACCGCCCATGTCCTTCTTCATCAGAAGCATCGCGCTGGCCGGCTTGAGGTCGAGGCCGCCCGTATCGAAGCTGATGCCCTTGCCGACGAGCGTGATCTTCGGCGCCCCCATCGGACCCCAGCTCATATCGATGAGACGCGGCTGTCGCGGGCTCGCGCGTCCGACGGCATGAATGAGGGGGAAGTTCTGTGCCAAGAGGTCGTCGCCGACGACGACGGAAATGTCGGCTCCGTGACGATCCGCAAGAATGCGAGCAACAGATTCAAGATCAGCCGGAGCCATATCGGATGCCGGCGTATTGATCAGATCGCGCCCGAGCCAAATGGCTTCTGCGGTGTTGACGATGCCCTCCGCGCCATCCGCCGCCAAGCGCAGCTTGGCGCGGCCGCCGCCCGCTTCTTTGTGGCGGTATCGCGAGAAGGAATAAGCGCCAAGCGCCCACGCGAGCGCTGCAAGCTGCGGCTGCGATAATTCCGACGCAATGCGATACGTGTGCGCCGGTAACGTTGGGCTCAGAAGCCCCATGAGAAGTTCGGACGGCCCGCTCGGCTCGCCCTGCTGTCCATTGCCGGCGCCGAACGCGACCGACCCGATTTTGCCCTCGGCATCCGGAATGAGAACCGAACGCTTGGCGCCGCCGCAGAAATTCTGGGCGGCGAGCCACGCCTGCTGAGCCGCGCCGAGTTTGCCGATTCGATCGGAACCGTCCGATCCTATGAAATGGATCGGAATATCCGTCTCTTCAGGGGCACCAAATGCAAAGGCTTCTGCCGCGGACCAGGCTGTCGTCTCGACCATTCGTCTCTTGTTCCCTTTACCGTTGCCGTCAATGAACCAGATCGCGCCCGGGCTACAAACTGTCGGGCTCGCCAGGGGGATGCCAGGGGCCAAGCGGAGCCCTTTCGAGGGATCTCACCAGCTATCACAGCTGTCCGGCAAACCTTAAGCGTTTGTTGACCCATGCCTCAGAAACTGACGGTCTCGCCGCGATTCGCCGGACAAACCGCGAATCACCCCAGTGGAGACTGCCATGACGCGTCCTGAGCGCCACCGCTCGCCAACTTCACCGCGCTTGCCGCGCCTTGGAACCATCGCGTCTTTGACTGCAACGTTGCTTCTCGGGGCCTGCTCCGCAACGACGGCCATGTTGCCGAGCATAGCGATGAAACCGAGCGACACGACGACAGGCGCCACCGCCGACGACAGCACCCCCGGCACGCCTCAGAATGAGTTGCAGAAGGCAACAATCTATTGGGGCCAGGAATACGCCAAGAAGCCGACGGAGCTGCAACCGGCTCTCAACTACGCAATGGACCTGAAGGCCCTTGGAGAAAAGCAAAAAGCCCTCTCCATTCTTCAACAGACCGCCCTCATTCACGGCCGCGACCAGAAGCTCGCCAGCGAATACGGACGCCTGGCCCTCGAAATGGAACAGATCGGCATCGCCAATCAGATGCTGACGATCGCCGATGACCCGGCGAAGCCCGATTGGCGGGTCGTGTCCGCACGCGGCACCGTCATGGCCAAGCAGGGCAAGTACGCCGACGCCCTTCCGTTCTACGAGCGCGCCCTGACGCTTTCGCCGGACAATCCAAGCGTCATGAACAACCTCGCCATGGCCTATGCGATGACGGGTGACGCAAAGAAAGCCGAGGGGATTCTGCGCCAAGCGCTCGCAGCCCCAGGCGCGACACCCAAGGTGCGCGAAAACCTCGCGCTCGTGTTGGGGCTTCAGGGCCGTTACGATGAATCGAAGGCCGTCGCCGCTGGCGTCCTAAATTCCACCGCCGCCGCCGCCAATGCCGATTACTTGCGACAGATGGTCAAACTCGAACCGACAACGGCCATGCCCGACACCAAGAGCTTCGCGAGCAATACCTCCGTAAGCCCGTCGGCACCGCCGCCGTACACCGTCCAGAACGCGGCCGCCAACGCCGACCCGCTCCCCGTGAGCCGAGGCGTCTGGCAGACATCAACGGACGAAACGCCGCCTCTCGTGCGCTGAGCCCTCTCCACTCAGAACCAAAATCGCCGGACGAGGCGGGGCCCGATGACAGCGGCCGCGCGCCATTTTCTCCGTGCACTAGAAAGCGCGTCTGCCCACGTGCCTCGATATCGCCGCGCGCGGCACGAAAAAGCCCCGGCCATCGAATGGCCGGGGCTGACGCAACACCAATTTCGACATCCTGCGGCGCGGTGGCAGCCGCACCGGCCTATTTTTTCAACTCCATGTAGCTGATGACCGCCGGACCGAGAATAACGATGAAAAGGACCGGCAGGAAAAACACGATCATCGGAACCGTCAGCTTCGGAGGCAGCGCCGCGGCCTTGCGCTCAGCTTCCGATTGACGAATTTCGCGGTTTTCTTTCGCCATCGTCCGCAGCGCTTGCCCAACGGGCGTGCCGTAGCGCTCGGCCTGGATAAGGGCCGTCGTCACGGCTTTGACGCCGGGAAGACCAGTGCGCTTGGCAAGATTTTCGAAGGCCTGCCGGCGATCCTGCAGATAGGACAGCTCGGCGGTGGTCAATGTCATTTCTTCCGCGAGTTCAATCGACTGGCTGACGATTTCCTTGCCGACCTTCGCGAACCCCGCTTCGACCGACATGCCCGACTGCACGCAGATCAAAAGCATGTCGAGCGCATCGGGCCATGCCTGCTTGATCGCCATCTGCCGCTTCTGCACGCGGTTGCTGATGAACATGTTCGGCACGTAAAAGCCGAGAAAGCCAACCGCCAGAGCGATCAAAATGTTGATCGTCGGCGGATAGCCGCTGTCATAGAGAACGAACAGATAGAAAAGCGCGGAGAAGAACAGCGCCACGGGCGCGGCAACCCGAAAGAACATGAAGGCGACGATGTTGGCCTGGCCGCGAAGGCCCGCCCGCTTCAAATTCTCTCGCAGCTCCTCGTTATCGAACCGCTCGCGAAGCTTCAGCTGGGTGACGACCTGATGCATGAAGCCCTTTGGCGTCGACCGCAGCCTGCTTCCCCCGCCTTGCTGCCGGTCTTTCGATGTCATTTCTGCAAGTCTGGCGGAACGCATCTTGCTGCGCTCGATCGCCATCTCCCGCATGCGCCGGTTCATCTGGTCACGCTGAAGCATTGGCAGCGCCACGGTCAAAACCGTCGCAAATACGCAGATCGCGGCCAGAGCAGTCGCCATGAATTGCGGGTTCATCACCGTGTCGACAAAGAATGTCATCGGAGCGTTACCGTATCTGCCTGCATAAAAGACCTAGAACTTGAAATTGATCATCTTCCTCATGATCAGGACGCCGGTGAGCATCCACACGGCGCCGAAGGTGACCATAAAGTGCCCGATCGTTGTCGTGAAAAGCGGCCGGATGTAACTGGGCGAAGAAAGATAGACCATCGTCATGACGCCCGGCGGCAAGGACGCCAATACCATAGCCGATGCCTTTGCTTCCGCCGATAGCGCTTTGACCTTGAGTCCCAGCATGTGCCGATCGCGAAGCACACCTGCGAGGTTGGAGAGCGCCTCCGAGAGGTTGCCGCCGGCCTGCTGCTGAATGGCGATGACGATGGCCAGGAAGCGCACTTCGGCAAGCGGCAGACGATCGCACATCCTCTCCAGGCCGTCCGCCAGCGAAACCCCCAGTTTCTGCTGTTCGACAACTTCGCGGAATTCTGCGGCGAGCGGTTCCGGGCTCTCCCGCGAAATGACGTGCAGACATTCATTCAGCGGCAAGCCCGATTTGATACCGCGAACGATGACGTCGATAGCATTGGCGAGCTGGCCAAGAAACTTTTGCTGCCGCCGGTTTGTGATTTTGTTCAGGATCCAGCGCGGCAGGCCAAAGCCGCCGACAAACGCCGCGACGATAGCGGCTGCTGTTGGAAGATTGAGAAGGAAAATCGAAATCGATGCGAGCAGAGTGCCAAGAAGCGCACTCATGATGTAGAAATCGCGCGGCGTTATTTTCGACCCGGCCCTCAGCAACCGGAGGCTCATCGTCACCTTCTTGGCTTTCTCGCGGACTTCGATCTCCTTCAGCGTGTCGGCGACCGATTTCTTGCGGCTGCTTTGAATCTCGGCCACGCTGCCGGCTCTGCGCGCCCGCGCGCCGGCGACGATTTCGACGCGCTTATCCTTCTGCCGGTCGTCCGAAAAATACGGATAGGCAAACGCGAAGACCACGCCGGCGAACGCAAGCGCGAAAAGCAACGGCGCGAGATACGTCGTGAGTTCGACCTCAACCATTGCGATCTCCAAGCGGATTACCTTGTTCGTCCGCGACTTCGGACCGGACCAAAGCGTCGGCCAGACGTTCGGTTTCGTTGTAATATTCGGCGCGCTCCCAAAACCGCGGACGAACGATGCCCGTGGAGCGATGCCTGCCGAGAAGCTTGCCATGGGCGTCTTCGCCCGTAATTTCGTAGACGACCAGATTTTGCAGCGTAATCGTCTCTTCTTCCATGCCGAGCACTTCGGTGATGTGCGTGATTTTGCGCGAGCCGTCGCGCAACCGCGATGCCTGAACGATGATGTCGATCGAACCGCAGATCATTTCACGAATGGTCTTGATCGGCAGCGCGTAGCCGCCTTGCATAATCATCGACTCGAGACGGCTGAGAGCTTCTCGCGGACTGTTCGCGTGCAGCGTACCCATCGAGCCGTCGTGGCCCGTATTCATCGCCTGAAGCAGATCGAACGCTTCAGGTCCGCGAACTTCGCCGACAATGATCCGCTCGGGCCGCATGCGGAGGCAGTTCTTGATGAGATCCCGCATCCTGATCTCACCCTCGCCTTCAAGGTTCGGCGGCCGCGTTTCAAGTCGCACGACGTGCGGCTGTTGCAGCTGAAGTTCGGCCGAGTCTTCGCACGTGATGATGCGCTCGTCATGATCGATCGAACCGGTCAAGCAATTGAGCAGCGTCGTCTTGCCCGAACCCGTACCGCCCGAAATGACGACGTTGCACCGCACCCGGCCGATAATTTCCAGAACCGTCTTTGCTTCCGGCGTGATCGAGCCGAATTTGACGAGCTGTTCGAGTTTCAACCGGTCTTTCTTGAATTTTCGGATCGTCAGTGCCGGCCCGTCGATGGCGAGCGGCGGCGCAATCACGTTGACGCGCGATCCGTCCGGCAGGCGGGCGTCGCAAATCGGGCTCGATTCATCGACACGCCGCCCGACCTGGCTGACGATACGTTGGCAGATGTTCATCAGCTGCTGGTTGTCGGCGAACCGCACGCCTGTCTTTTGAACCTTGCCGTTGACTTCGATGAACGTCGTGCCGGCTCCATTGACCATGATGTCGGCGATGTCGTCGCGCGCCAGAAGCGGCTCAAGAGGTCCGTAACCGAGAACGTCGTTGCAAATATCTTCGAGCAGTTCCTCCTGCTCGGCAATCGACATCACGACGTTCTTGATCTGAATGATTTCGCTGACGATGTCGCGAATTTCCTCGCGCGCAGCGACGCTGTCGAGCTTGGAGAGCTGCGTCAGATCGATCGTATCGATCAGCGCGTTGAAGACAGTCGACTTGACGTCATAATATTCTTCCGAATGCCGCCGCTGCTGCGCCTCGGGCGCAGGCTCGGACCGCTTCGGCGGAGCACTCGGCGGTGGCGGCGGAGCAGCAGCCGCGCGCGATGGCGCCGGTGCGCGTGTCTCGGGAGCGGCGACAGACGGCTGCGGTTCGGCAGGACGCGCCGTGGTGCGTTGCTCTGTCTGTGGCTCGTTCGAGCGCCTTCCGAACATGTGACTTAGGTCCTTAACGCTTGAGCTTCAGTTTCTCCAGAAGCGGCGCGATCGCCGATAGCGCCGAATTCTGCTTTTCGGCCTTCGCTTCTTTACGACGCGTTAGCTTCATCGCGATTTCGTGAAACTTCTCGACAGCCTTGGCTCTCGAACTCAGCTCTTCCAGCATTTGACCGTTGTTGGCCGCCTGACTGAACGTTTCGCTGTCGTTATCGATAACGGCAAGCACCTTCAAATCGAGGGCCTGCTCGAATTCCTTGACGCTGATTTCCTGACGCTTCGGCATATTTGCCATGTTCAGGACGAGATACGGCTTCTGATCGTTCTTCCGCGACGCCTTCAGGAGATCGATGATGTTCTTCGCATTTCTGAGGTTCGCGAGATCCGGTACCGCCGTGATGACGATCTCGTCGGCTTGGAGAAGAAGGCGCTTCGACCAGGCAGACCAGCCGTGCGGCAGATCGATTGCGACGTACGGCACGTTCTGACGCGCCACATCGATCACAAACTCGCACGCGTCTGCGGAGAAATCGAAATCCCGATCCAGAACGACGGGTGCGGCAAAAATTGAAAGTCGCTCCGAACACTTCGTCAACAGCCGGTCGAGAAGCTGGTCGTCGAGACGCTCCGGTGCCGACAACGCTTCCGCGATGCCCTGAACCGGATCCTGGTTGAAATCGAGCCCCGTCGTGCCGAACGCCAGATCGAGATCCGCGATCGTGACGTCCGTCTCGAGAAGCTCGGACATCGTCCATGCTACGTTGTGGCACACCGTCGATGAGCCGACGCCACCTTTGGCGCCGACGAAAGCGAAGACGTGTCCGACTGGATCGGTCTCGGGATTGTTGTAGAGATTGGAGATGCTCTCCATCAGCTCCATCGGATCCGTCGGCGCCACGAGGTATTCTGCAACGCCGCGCTTCAAAAGCTCGCGATAGAGCATCACGTCGTTGTGGCGCCCGACGACAACGACCTTCGTTCCCGGATCGCAGCTTTCTGCCAGCCGGTCGAGCTCCGCCAGCAACTGTCCGCTTGTATGCGCAGTATCGACGATGATCAGATTGGGTGTCGGACTGTCGGCATAGTGGGCGATGGCGGCGGCAATCCCGCCCATGTGGACGCTGAGATGCGCCTTCGCCAACCGGCGGTCCAGCGCCGCGCGCTCAAGAGCTTCAGCGACGAGGAGATCATCGCAAAAAGCCTGAATCGAAATACGCGGGATAGGACGAGCACGATCACTCGGATGCGCCTCTTCAAGCGCCTCATCCTGGAAGGGAGGTTCCTCGATGTCGTTGACTTGCGAAGGCTTTGACATGTCGTCTCCGAAAAATCACTGACCGCTGGTGACACTCTGAATTGTCTGCGCTTCCTGCGACGCACCGAGCGGTTGGCCGCTCACGTATTTGCTGTACATATTGTCGCGGCGATTGGAGTCGCGGCTTGTCATCGTGCGCGGTCCGAGCAGATCGGCCGGGTTGGCGACCATGACGGCGAGGTTGCGCTGCGCCGCGCAGCCCATGTTCGGGTACGGCGTATTCTGATAGGTGCGCGCCAGGTTTTCCGACCAGTCCTGCCCGCAATTGGGAGCTTCCGCGACATAGCGCATGTAGGACAGCCGCAGCGGCGCGTCTCGGCCGGCGGCGCGATAGGCCTCGACCGCAATCGTCGTTGGCGAATAGCCGCTGTCGAGCATCAGCTGCCGCGCCTCGTCCGCTGCTTGCATCGCGGCACTTTCGTTAGGCGAGCCACCGGGCGCCGAGATCACGATGCGGCTGTTGCCGGAATCCGATGCCCTGCTGTGATTGGCGAACTCCAGCACCCGAGCCCGCTGCATCGGCGTGAGACCGTCGGCATTCCGCGAGATGTGAAGGCTTAGAGTGGCCGGTTGCTGGGAAACCAGGATCGGATGACGCTGCTCCGGGTCGATAAGCTGCCAGCCCGCGACCTGAGGCCCGTACGCTTGTTCGTGCTGGCACCCGCCGCCGATAACCGGAAGCAACGCGATGACGAAAATCTTTCCAAATCCAGGCCGTGGTCTCTGAGGGCCGCCGGCATTCGTGCTCTTCATCCGCATGACGCGTCTTGCCCCGATTATTCGACGATAAAGCCGTAGTCACCCTTGAGACCGCCGGAAGGCATACCTGCGCCCCGACCGTAGATCCGGTTGAGATGACCGAGAAAGTCCGCCTTGAGATCCGTTGCCGGCGCCAACCCGTCGGCCGGTGTCGCGAGCTGCTGACGGGCCACCGGCTGCACGACGTAGGGCGTCACGATCACGACGAGCTCCGACTCTTCGTTTTGGAAATCACGGCTCCGAAACAGGGTGCCGAGGATCGGGATGTCTTTCGCGCCGGGAAGACCGTCGATGTTCTGCTGCGTCTTCGTGCTGATCAGACCTGCAAGCGCCAGCGAGCCGCCCGACGGCAACTCGACAACCGTCTTGGCCTGCCGGGTATCGAAGACTGGATTGTTGGCAATAAAGCTCGCGATGTCGCTGACGCTCGTATCGATCTTGAGGCTGATCCGCCCCTCTGAAAGAACGACCGGCGTGAAGCTCAATTGCACACCGAACTTCTTGAACGCGACCGAGCTGACACCCGACTGCGTGTCGATGCCCGTCACGTAGGGGACCTCGCCACCCGCAAGGAATTCTGCCGGCTCACCCGAAATCGCCGTGAGATTGGGCTCGGCCAGCGTACGGATGAGACCGTCGCGCTCAAGAGCGCGGATGGCCGACTGAACCTGGTTGCCACCCGAACTCCACGCTGATGCGACGCCGCTGTTTCCGAACGAGCCGCTGGGGCCGGAGTTGAATGTGCAAAGCTGGGTCGCCGCGCACGCCGCGCTGGCCGCCGTTCCAACCCCCATCGTCGGAAGTGTGCCAAGACCTTGCGCAGGCGTTATCGGAAACGCGTTCGCCGTCAAAAGCGTCGTCGAAAAGCTGCCCGAATTGATGATAGCGCCGAGGTTGACGCCCATCTGCTTCAGAAGCGTGCGCTTCACTTCCGCGACCGTGACCTTGAGCATCACCTGCTCTTCGGCCTCGACCGTCAGCATATTGATGACGGAATCTTTGATTTGGTTGGACCCACCTGACGCCAACGTCACGCCTTCCTTGGTATCGACCGAGAAAGACCTCAGTTGCTGCGAGATGAACTGGGCGGCGATGTCGCCAGCCCGCGTCGAATTGATCGGGCTTTTGACGGCCCCGGTCAGAATGACCGTCTGATTAAGCGTCTCGACCTTGATCGAGGCCCCGGTGATGATCCTGTTGAGCAGCGCTTGCAGACCCGCCGTCTCCCGCTCGACGTAGAGTTCCATCGTCGCGAATTGGTGGCCTGACGTATCGAAGAAGAAGGCGTTCGCTTCTCCATTGTTCTTCGCCAGGAGAAAGACGCGGTTGGAACTCAGAACGACGGCGTCGATCACGGCCGGGTTCGAGACCATCACGTCGCGGACGGGCCGCGGAAACTCCAGCAGAACGGACTTGCCGAGCCCGATTTTGATGCTCTTGCGGATCGGACCGCCGGTATCCTGAATGCGGATAAAAGACTGATGCTCGCTCGGCGCGGCACCACCATCTCCATAAGCGACGGCGTCGACAGCCCGCGGCGTCTGCGCCGACGCGCTGGAAAAAACAAGTCCGACACCGAGACACAGCACGATGGCGCGCATGGCGGCGCGCCACGAGAAAGCCGAGTTAAAGCGCATGAGGCCTATACCTTATGACGACCACTGACTACGAGTACTCAGTTCACGCCATACACACGCGACTTCGCGCCGTAACGAACGACACGTACGGAATTGTCTTTCGGTCTGAAGTTGAGACCGCCGGAACGCGCCGGATCTGTAGTCAGGTCGGCGACGCTTCTGAGCGACAGGGTGATGTCACCCATCACATTCGCGAGCGCCATCATTTCGGCTTGACGCGGCGTCAACTCCAAAGTTGCTGTCGTCGCGGAGCTATCGGCCGACTTCTTGCCTTCCTTCGTCTGAATCTGCTGGCCGATCGCCATGACCCGAACATTGCGGAACAGCGTGTCGGCAACATTCTGATCCTGACCGCTGCGGCCACGTAACCGCCGGATGAGAATGACGTCGACATGATCGTTGGGAAGGATCAGGCTGCCCGCCGCAGTCTCGGCTCGGATCTTCGTCGAGATCGCGCGCATTCCTTGCGGCAGGATCGCAGCAAGAACGCCACCTTGGCCCGCCTTGATCAACTTCTGCTCGGTCACGGGTTCACCCGCGAGCAACGGCGCGCGCGCCACCGAACCTGACAGCTTATGCATGACTGCAACGCCGTTGTTCTTCTTGGTTATGTAGCTGTGAGATACGGCCTCGGTCGGCCACGTCATCCAACGAAAGCTTCCTTCGTTGACGATGTCTCCGACAGGCACGTCGGTTGCGGCAACAAGAACTTCGCTGCTATCGATCCTTTTCTCGACAGTGATCGGCGCAGGCGGGCGCACGAGCACACTCGCGACGTAGTAAGCGAGGACGGCGGCGCCAAGCGCCACCGAAAAACCGATTAACTGAGCCCGCTTCATCCGCCCCGCAGTCCTTTGAGACCTGTATGCAATCCCCTCAAATCGACGATGACGGCCAAACGTCAATTTGGAGTTAATTGCCGTCTCGAACTGAGGCCGGGCGAAGAAATGTTGTAGGGACAGTTATCAAAACGTAAACGCCGATCTCTGTGGCGGAGCAGCCCTTATGACATCAACGACAGGAAGAGTTGGGTCTTCGGAAAGACCGCGAGCGCGCCTGCGGCAATGGCGATGCCGTAAGGGATGGGGCCTTTTTGAGTGTGAAGACGCAGAGCCCAATCCGGAAGGGGAAGGGCGGTTGCCGGCGTCCTGCGATACGCGAGAATGGCGAGCGAAAGCAGGCCACCGTAGACCGTGATAAAGGCCAGATATTCGATCATATGATCGGCGCCGATCCAAACGCTTCCCGCCGCGATGAGCTTCGCGTCTCCACCGCCAAGGAGATTGAAAGCGAAGAGAGCGAACGTCGACGGCTAGAACAGCAAACCCAATAGCCAGGTTCGTGCCGAAGACGTCGAGAGGCATCCGCGTGAGAAGCGCGACGACGACGAAACTCCCGAAAATCGCCAGTGGAATGCGATTGGGAATTTTCATCGTGAAAAGATCGTTGGCAGCGGCAAAAGCCATTGCCACGGGAAATACCATCAGAACGAGCGAGGCTATCGAAGTCATACGCTGAGACCCAAATGCGTGCCACGGAGACCAGGACAGTGCACGATCGAGGTAAAAAGCTGCCTAATGGGCCTGAGACGCGACTATCGGCGACGTTAGGGCGAACCCGTGAACGCGTTACTGACGGAATTGAAGACGCCCTGAAGAGACGTCGAGATTTGCGTCAGGCTGACGACGATACTGACGCTAACGATGCTGGCGATCAACGCGTACTCGATCGAAGTCGCACCGCTGTCGTCGCGGAGAAATTCCAACACGTCTTCCCTTCTCATCGCCGTTCCCATGAGCTGAGATCACCCGCGCGTCTTCATTAAACGATCGTGGTGAGCAAAATAGCGGTGGACCATTAAGATCCGGGCCTACTTGGCGAAACTGGTGGTCATCCAGCAGATCGGCAAACCGGGCCCGTCGAGAAAAAAATGCGCCCAGAGACGACCCCCAGGCGCACGGTAAATGCCTCTCTTAGGCTCACTGTTCAGGGCGTCGAGGCGCCGCTGAGCTCGGTGCTGACGTCGGTGAACGTATTCTGCAGGCTGCCGCTGACGCTCTTCAAGCTAGCGATGATGCCGACAGCGACGATCGCAGCGATAAGGCCGTATTCGATGGCCGTCGCGCCCGATTCGTCGTTCATGAAACGCGAAAACATATTCATGTGTACTCTCCCAAACTTGCCTTACGTAAGTGGTCCGATCCGTGTCCCCTTTGGGTCTTTGCCCGCACTGAGAACTGCCGAGACACTAATCTCCAAAAATTAAAGGCGAGTAAAACAGGGAAAATTCCAGAAAAATCCATGTTAAAACAGAATTATCCATGATAAACAGCGATGTATAATCGAGAAAAACATCAGTTATTACTCGAATACAATTGTTACTGACGTGGAAATTCGCGTTATAATCCGCGTACGATGCCAGTATTTACAAGTTAATTCTTTGTTTCTCTGAGATTATTCTCAAGTAGTCATCCAAGGAGAGGCCGAAGAGTCCGCGTAGCGAGAGCTGCGCACGCCATTCTCGACCTTGGTAAACTTCCCAGATCGTGACGAGCATTGGGATGCGCCCGCTGAGGCGAACCCGTTTATCGATGCGACAGCCGCGCGGCATCGCCGCCGGAACGGGTGCCCGACACCCATAAAGACCTCATCGTGAAACGCTCGTTTGCAGATCATTCACCATTTTCTGAAGTAATGGCGCCGAGAGGCGTCATGAATTCGGATTTCAGAAAAATGTCCACGAGAGCCCGAACCACCCGCACCGCATCCCGGTTGATGCGAGCCGTCGCGAGCACTGGTTTCTTTGCTCTCTCGATGATGCCTGCGGCCGCCGGTGACCTCGTCGTTCGCTACGACCAATCACAGCTGCTGCGGCTTCCACGCCCGGCATCCGAAATCATCATCGGCAATCCATCGATCGCCGATGTCGCTCTCCAGGACGGCAATCTCCTTGTCGTGACCGGAAAAACTTTCGGGATCACGAACATCATCGCGCTCGACGCTGATCACAACGTCATCCAGGATCAGCGCGTGATGGTCGAACGTGACGACCGCAGGGTCGTCAACCTCCTCAAGGGGAGCCAGCGGTTCACCTATGCCTGCACACCGAACTGCGAACCGACATTGACGATCGGCGATGAAAAAACGTTCTTCGATGATGTTAAGTCTGCCAATTCGAGCAAGACAAGCTTTTCTGACGGCGCATCGGACAAGGGCAACACATCCAATAATGCCCAGTAGGCTTGGTTCACGGTCCGCCGCGCTTAATCCTTTTTAAACCGATGGGGAAAGAGCGAGGTTTCAATAAATGCGCTCTTAATCTTCCGCATATAGCTCTGATGGCAGTGAAAAGGGCGCGGAGCGCTTGCCGATGTCCATTGCGGACGCAGAGACGGTCCACCGACGGCCGGTTTTGAGACGTGCACGATTGCGCCGCTTCGGTCGCGACGACCGAGGTGCGGCCGCATTGGAATTCGCACTCGTCTCAATACCCTTCTTGATGTTCGTCTTCGGGCTCGTCGGCTGCGCTCTCTATTTCTTTGTCTTGAACTCGCTTGAGACGGGCATGGACCAGACGAGTCGCCTGATCCGTACTGGCGAAGCCATAACGGAAAACCTGACCGTCGATCAGTTCAAGCAGAAGATCTGCGACGGATCCGGAGGCTGGATCAAATGCAATAGATTGCAGATCTGGGCGCAGCATTGGAGCGACTGGTCCGACCCGGCGCTGGCGCCACATCAATGCGTCGACCAGAACAATACGGTTATCGCGAACACCGCGCCCGGTACTGATCCGATCGCAACCTATTCGGGCACCGCTAGCGACGTCGTAATCGTGACAACCTGCTACCAGTGGGATTTCGCGGCCAAAATTCCCTTCATCCGGTTCGGAAACATGCAGAACGGAGCCATGATGATACAGACCGCCACGGCATTCCGCACCGAGCCCTATCCGGGATCGGGGAAATGATCATGCGGCCGCTTTGGACGTCCTCGATGATCGAACGGCTCCGCGTTTTTTGGACCGACCTGTCCGGCATCGCGGCTGTCGAGTTCGGCTTGCTCGTTCCGTTCCTCATGATGATGACATTCGGAACGATCGAGATCTCGCACGCCCTCATCGTTCACAAGCGCTTTCAAAGAGCGACGTCGATGGTGGGAGATCTCGTTACGCGGGAAAAAAAGCTCTGGCCCGAAGACGAAGACACCTCAAGCGTAACGAAGGCGG
This sequence comes from uncultured Pseudomonadota bacterium, assembly GCA_963789775.1. GTDB lineage: Bacteria > Pseudomonadota > Alphaproteobacteria > Rhizobiales > Hyphomicrobiaceae > Hyphomicrobium_B. The sequence goes on along the minus strand of CAWBLX010000005.1, from coordinate 24,870 downwards.
ACGCGAAAGCGACGCTGGCCGGCATCATGGAGTCCGTTGCACATGTCATGCAGCCCTACAGCACGACGCCGCTGCAGCTCACGGTGTATCAAGTCTGGGCGTCGATGTCGGATCCGAGGCAGACGAAAGTTGAATGGTCCTATCAGTATCCGAGCGGGGCGACTGTCGGTTGCGGCAACGCCAAAACAATCGATTCAGGCGTCTTGTCTCCCAATGGCCGCGCCATCTTCATCGAAGCTCGCTACCAGTATACTCCCCTATTGACGAACCTCCTCCCGAACATCATCAGCCAGATGACCTGGACCGATACGATGGTCATGACTCCGCGCGACGTGCCGTCTGTGATGTTTCTGCCCGCTTTGAACAACAGCAACACCTGGGACCAGCCATCGCTCGCCGCGTGCCAGTGAGGCGTCGGCGGCCTTGTTGTGCGACATAAAAAAAAACTTCGTTTAGACACCCTCAGCGGTTTCATATTCCAAATTATTCTGCATACAGAGAATTGAAACCCGGATGGACCCGCCGGCGCAGGATATCGTGTCTCCAACGGGAGACTTTGAATAAAATAAGTTTCTCAAAAAGAAACAAAGACTTCTTATTTCAAACTCCGAGTTCTATATTTCCTTGTGCTGGTATAATCGTGGGCTACAGTTGAACGTGCATATTGATAAACACTGTTTGGGGATCTTAGAGACATATGGGACGGAGATCCGTTCACTCGCCGGAAGAGCTGAGACAGCTTATTCTTGACGCGTCTCAAACCATTGTCGAACGCAATGGAATTACAGGCCTTTCGGCTCGCGAAATTGCTAGAATGATTGGCTATTCGCCGGGCACACTCTACAACATCTTCGAGAACCTGGATGATGTCCTGCTGACGCTCCAGGTCCAACTGATGGGCCGCACGGTCGAACACCTGAAACGTGTGCCCCTCGGTTCGGACGGGGAAAAGAACATCGAAGCCCTGGCGTATGCCTACGTCGATTTTGCTCTGGTCAACCGGCGGATGTGGAATCTGTTTCTTGCCCACAGTCTGCCGCCCGGCGCGACCGTGCCGGCGCTTTTCCATGACTACACCAACAGCCTCGTGGAAATCGCCAGAAACGCACTCACGCCGATCGCGCCGAACGCTTCGCGTGAAAGCCTCGACACGACGGCGCGGGCATTCTGGGCGGGCCTCAATGGCATTACGGCAATCGCCGCCACTGAAAAGGGCGTCTACCTGACGCCGGCCACCGCGCAGGAATATGCCAAGGAACTGACTACGACGTTCCTCAAGGGCCTGCGCTGCCGGTCGGCGCACGCGGCGGCGTAGTAGCGGCAGGTTCCGCCACCGAAGAAGGCTGTGGCGCCGCTGCGGTGGCGGGCAATGTCGGTTGCCCCGCTCCGGCTGTCGCAGCCCCGGAGGGCCCTCCGTCCGAGGCTGCTGCGTTGCTTGCCGGCTGGCCCGGGATAGAGCCTGTCATGATGCCGTTTCCGGCATCCTGTTTGCGGGCGGCGAAGTGCGGCGTCTCGACAAGACCAAACCACTTGTCGGTCGGAAATAGCCGCCGCTGCAAGCCCGTCCACATGTTGTGAGAACTCAGACCTTCCACAAACGTGTTCGTGTGCGGTGAAATCATGATGACCGCCGCCGTCGCAGCAGCCATCGCAGCCGATGCGTAGACGTGGCGACGATCGAACAGCTTAAGTGCCGTACCGAAGGACGACTTAAGGCGCGTATCCATGACGTCGACCGAATAGATCTCGTCGAGCGTCAGATGCGTGATGTAGCCGACAAACATGAAGGCTGCAGCGAGCCACGATACGCCGTCGGGTTTGTCCAAGAGATGCTGGAACACGATGGCCGTCGCCACCGAGCAGAAGACGGCGGCCAGGATCGAGTGCCAGATCCCGCGATGGACGGCAAATCGGTGAAAGATCGAGTGCAACCCGTACCGCACCAGGAGGAGCGTCCCGAGCCAGAGCAGCCAAAGCTCCGCAATCGAATACGCCGTTGCGGCGTTGAAGAGCACGGCAAACGACGCGAAAATGGCAAGTCCGGCAAACATTGCGCGGCTCGGCCGCGAATCCTTGAGATCGATATCCGGCAAGACCGATCCAAGAGCGCCTGCCAATGTGACCGCCACGAGATTCTCAGGCGCCACGACGTCGGCTGCAAGCGTCAATGTCGCCAAGGCCCCCGATACGACGGTGCCGATCGCGATATGGGTGGTGAAGTTGGCCATGGGCGCTCCAGACCGCATCTAGACCCGGACGCGGGACCTAGCGAGTTGGCGGTCATCTATCCGGCTAATGGAGCATCAAATTCGCGCCGCCGCGACGAGATGCACAGCCGACCCGCATGTGGATAAGCCTCGTCGCAAGACCCCTCAGAGCAGCGTGGCACGTCATCCGGCGACGGTGGCGCCGCTCGCAGGAATGTGCGACCTAGACGCGATCATCATCCGAAATAGATCGTTGTATGTCGACCGAAGCAGACGAGAAAAACGCCAGGATCGCGCGCGTCGCGGCCACGAGCATTGTTGTCTCGCTTGTCGTCATCACGCTCAAATACATTGCCTACGTCATCTCGGGATCGGTCGCCCTCTACTCCGACGCGCTTGAAAGTGTCGTCAACGTCATGACGGCGATCACGGCATACGGCGCCATCCGCTTGAGTGCGATACCGCCCGACTCCGATCACCCCTTCGGCCACCACAAGGCCGAATTCCTTGCGGCGATGTTCGAAGGCGCGATGATCGCCGTCGCGGCCGTTCTCATCATGATAAAAGCCTATTCGGGCTTGACCGAAGGCGTAAAGCTCGAGCGCTCAACTCTCGGCCTCGCGATCAACGTCTTATCGTCGGCGATCAACGCCGGCTGGGCGTGGGCAATCATCCGGTGGGGCACCGATTGGCGGTCGCCCGCGCTCATCGCCGACGGCCAGCATCTCTTCACCGATGTCATCACGTCCGTCGGCGTGGTCATCGGCCTCATCTTCGCGATCGTGACCGGCTGGCACATCCTCGATCCGCTCATCGCGGCCGTCGTCGCGGTCAATATTCTCATGATGGGATACAAGATTGCGACGGAATCCATGTCCCGTCTCATGGATCAGGCCGCGAGCCCAGATATGGAAGCCCGCATTCGCGGTGCCATCGAAGCCAACGGCATCGGCGCGCTGCAAGCCCACGACATCCGCACCCGGCAGGCCGGCCGTGCGCTGTTCATTGAATTCCATCTCGTCGTGCCGGGCTCGATGACCGTCGATGAAGCCCACGCCATTTGCGACCGGCTCGAAAATTCCATCGAGCAAAGCATCGAGGGCTCCGAGGTCGTGATCCACGTCGAACCCGAATATAAGGCCAAACCCAAAGAATCCGGCGCCGTTCCGCTTTAGGCCAACCACCGTCATCCCCGCGCAGGCGGGGATCCGTCTAGGTAAAATCCAGCGCAAAGTTCGGGCTCGGACAGATTCCGGCCTTCGCCGGGATGACGCTTAATGCACAGAGCAACGCTCGCCTAGGAGGCACGCTCCGCCCAGAGATCGTATTCGTCCGCCTCGACGACTGTACCGCGCACCATGTCGCCCGGCTTTACGTCGCTTTCGCCGTTGAGGAACACGTTACCGTCGATCTCGGGCGCATCCCACTTCGAACGACCGATCGCGCCATCCTCATCGACCTCGTCGACGATGATATCGATCGTCGAGCCGACCTTGTTTCGAAGCAGCGCGCCGCTCACCTCTTTCTGAGCGGCCATGAAGCGGTGCCAGCGGTCTTCTTTGACGTCTTCCGGCACCGCGCCTTCGAGCGCATTGGCTTTTGCTCCGTCCACCGCCTCGTACTTGAAGCAGCCGGCGCGATTGATCTTCGCTTCTTTCAGCCAATCGAGAAGGAACTGGAAATCCTCTTCCGTCTCGCCCGGAAACCCGACAATGAAGGTCGAACGGATCGCAAGATCCGGACAAACATCGCGCCAACGCCGGATGCGCTCCGCCGTCTTCTCCTGCGACGCCGGCCGCCGCATCGCCTTCAAAACTTGAGGAGACGCATGCTGAAACGGAATGTCGAGGTAAGGCAAAATCTTGCCTTCGGCCATCAGCGGAATGACGTCATCGACATGCGGATAGGGATAGACGTAATGCATCCGCACCCATGCACCGAGTTCGCCTAGTGCCCGCGAAAGATCGAGGAACCGCGCCTTGAGCTGCCCACCCTTCCACGCACTTTCCGCATATTTGATGTCGAGCCCGTAGGCGCTCGTATCCTGGCTGATGACGAGCAGCTCTTTGACGCCAGCGCTGACCAGCCGCTCGGCTTCCGTCATCACGTGGTTCGCCGGCCGGCTCGCCAAATCGCCGCGCAACGACGGTATGATGCAGAACGTGCAGCGGTTGTTGCAGCCTTCCGAAATCTTCAAATAAGCGTAGTGGCGCGGTGTCAGCCGCAAGCCTTCCGGCGGAACGAGATCAATGTAGGGATCGTGCAGCGGCGGCACGGCGTCGTGCACGGCTTCTACGACCTGCTCGTACTGATGCGGCCCCGTTACCGCCAGCACGCCCGGATGCGCCTCGCGTATGCGCCCTTCTTCAACACCGAAGCAGCCGGTCACGATCACCCGGCCGTTGCCGTTCATCGCTTCGCCGATGGCATCGAGACTTTCCTGCTTGGCGGAATCGAGGAAGCCGCAGGTATTGACGACGACGACATCCGCACCCGAATAATCGCTGGCAATCGCGTAGCCTTCCGAACGCAGCTTGGTAATGATGCGTTCACTGTCGACCAGCGCCTTCGGGCAGCCGAGCGACACGAAGCCGACTTTGGGCGTACGCGGTTGCGCGGCGCTCGCGCCATGCGCCAGCCGCCGTACCTTCGCGCTTGCCTTCGCCTTGATCTTGACCGAGGGTCTCGCCATCTTCGGGCTTCTAGCCTTGAGGCATGCGAAGCGCAATCGCGACACTGTGGCAACCAGTTGAAGATTCCCCCGTGACCGAGACCCAAACCGCCGAAACGCCTGCAAAATCCGACGCTCCGAAGACCAACGCTCGGGCCGCCGCGACGGCTTGGCTCGAAGCCGGTCGCCCTGTCGCGCTAGCAACGGTCATCGACACCTGGGGCTCGGCACCGGTCCGCACCGGCGGCCAGATGGCCATCGCCGACGTCGACGAATTCCAGGGCTCGGTTTCGGGCGGCTGCGTCGAAGCCGACGTTATCGCCGCAGGGCTCGACGTCATCGAGACGGGAAAGCCCGAAACCTTGAGCTTCGGCATCGCCGACGAGACCGCCTGGCGCGTCGGCCTCGCCTGCGGCGGCAAGATCCGTGTCCACGTCGAAAAGCTCGACCCGAAAACCGATCTCGACTTCTTGAAGAAACTGGCCGCCGCCACCACCGCGCGCGAACCGATCGTCGTGACGACGCGTCTTTCCGACGGCGCCCGCCAGATCCACGATGCCCGCACCTCGACGGACCCGGCAATTGCCGAAGTCATCCGCCGCGCCCGCAGCGGCGTCGACAAATCCGGCGAAACATTCTTTCACGCTCTGACACCGCCGCCGCGCGTGGTCATCGTCGGCGCAACGCACATTGGCCAACACTTGGCGACGATGGCGACTGCGGCGGGCTATGACGTCAAAGTGCTCGATCCGCGCACGGCCTTTGCAAGCCCCGCCCGCTTTGATCCCTCTCAGATCATCGCCGGCTGGCCGGAAGACTGCTTCAAGAAGCTCGCCGCCGATCCGTTCTCAGCCATCGCCACGCTGACTCACGTCGATCACATCGACGACGAAGCTCTTTCGATCGCACTCAGATCGCCGTGCCGCTACATCGGCGCGCTCGGCTCGCGCAAAACCCACGCAAAGCGCTTGGATCGCCTGAAAGCGGCGTGCTTCACCGACGCCGACATCAGCCGTATTCACGCGCCCATCGGCCTCGATATCGACGCCGAAACCCCCGGCGAAATCGCAACGTCGATTCTAGCTCAGATCATCGCCGCGTTCCGCAAGGCGCCCGCGGCGTGAAAATCGCCGCCGTGATCCTCGCGGCCGGCAGCTCGTCGCGTTTCGAGGATGGCCATAAGCTGCTTGCCGAGATCGATGGCGTTCCGCTTATCCGGCACGTCTGCACGGCACTTGCCGCGTCGAAAGTCGATGACATCGTCTTGGTAATCTCAGATGCAAAAGGCGCCATCGCAAAAGCGGCAGGCGCAGGACGCTGGCGCGTCGTCGAAAATCCGGACGCACGCGACGGCCTCTCGGCCTCATTGCGTGCGGGCCTCGAAAACATTTCGTTGGATTCCGAAGGCGTCCTTGTCGCCCTTGCCGATATGCCCGGCGTCAACTCAGCACTCGTCGATGCCCTCGTCTCGGCCTTCGCCGATGACAAAACCAGGATCGTCTTTCCGGTTTCAAGCGACGGTCGCCGCGGCCATCCGATCATCTGGCCGAAGTCGCTTATTCCGGCTCTCAAGGGCATAACGGGCGACACGGGTGGCAAAATGATCCTCGCCGACTACAAAGACCTATGGCGACCGGTCGCGTCCGAAAACGAAGGTGCCTTCGCCGACATCGATACTCGCGCCGACCTTGCTTCGTTCCGCCGCGCTAACTCCGACACTGCTGGCAGATAGGTGACGAGCCAAACCCTCAGTCGGCGGAATATTGCTAAACGCACACTCGCAAAACATCGTTGCGTTTCATGGCGAAGGGCGATGACGCGCACATAAGCAAATACTAGCGGCCAGGGATCGAGATGGGCCATTTCCAGATAAATCTCAGAGCGAAGTAGGTCAGCCGAGATCAATTTCTGCGCCCACTGGTGGGTGGATCTGAGCATTTTTTTCACCCATGATGACCCTTCAAATACACGGAAGGTCGTAGGGTGATTCGCAAGTTCCCAATCTTTGACTTTCGGGCCAGCGAAACAAAACAGCGAATAAACAGTGCACAACATAATTGGCGCTCGGCATATCCCGACTACCCGTGGATATCAAACCGGACGCAGATGATTGTCGAACGCAATATCGTGAAGCTCGCGCTCGGAGAGGGTGGCTCCCCGCGCCGTCTCGTATCGCATCACGCCGAAGCCTGACGAAGCTGCAAAATCTTTTTTACCCTCCGGTGCTAAACCGCAAACATCCTTGAGATTGCTCCGCCCGATGACGATTTCGGTTTGAGTATCGACGTAGAGCACATGCCCCGCCTTCGGCGCGCTCGCCGCAATAAAACGCCCATCGTTGCTCACCGCCATCGCGCCAATATAGCCTTTGAGATCGTCGCCGCCCCTGCCTTGCGGCTCGATGAGCTTCAGCGGCCGGTCCGATCCCGCGCTCCCGACGATCTGCGGCGGCGTCTCGCTCGGGCTCCCCTCCCACTGGCCGCCGAACCAGACGACGCCCGCCGCGTCCTGGGTCACGTGCCGGATCGACAACGATTTCAAATCACCCTTCATTTCGTGCTTGGCGAGAAGCTTACCGCTCTCGGCATCGACGAAAGTGAGCGACGGCTGCATGAAATTGACGTTGAGATTTTCGCGCCCCGCATCGGGCGTCGTATCGAGGCCGCCGTTGCCGGCCACGATCGTCTTGCCGTCCGCCAGCAGCATGATTTCGTGCGGCCCCATGCCGAACGTCGAATGCTCGCCAATTTTTTTGAAGCGGCGCGCGACATCGTAGATGCCGATCACGCCCATGCCGGTCGCGATATCGTTCTCCGACGCATAGAGCAGCCGCCCGTCCTGAGAAAACCCGCCATGACCGAAATAGTGACGGCCTTCGCCCGGCGTGAAGACATGCGGCGCCGTCGTCTTGTCGAGTTCGAACGAAACCGCAAACGCGCCCGGACGCCGCGCGAAAACCACAACGCGACCCGACGCCTGATGAACGGCGATGTCATGCCCGCGCGCCGAAAGCGGCACCTCACGCAAGATCGCGCCATCGGCATTGAGCAGCAGAATGCCGAACGATCCGTCGGCCAAACGTGCAGCCGTCACGTAAGAGATGCTATGACCCGGCAAGGCAAAAGCCGGCTTCAACGCCGCCGAGCCGACGAACGCCAGCGTACCGAGCACCATCGATCTGCGATCAATCACCATCGAGCTCATTGAATCCTACCGTCAGTTTCGCCGCAACCGACAGCCTGTTGGCCACCATGTTGCGCAGACCATTTGTCCTGTCGAACACTTCACGCGGCGTCGGCGCGTCCTCCCGCTTTCCTTGGGGCGCCCTTCCGCCGGCGCCATCGCTCGATTCGAGCGTGCGCCACGTTCCCGTAACCCAATCCTTCATCCAGAGTTTGTCGGGCGTGAGCCAGCTTTCGAGTTGCAAGGTATCGTAAAGCTGATGCAATGACGCGATGCTCGCCTCGTAGAACGCGTTCTGCAGTCCTGATTTCTCGTACGGCGGCGTCAGCCTGATCTTGGTATCGACCTGCGGTTTCACTTGCAGATCGGCGGTCAACGATAACCCGACGATCAACGCCTTGACGACCTCGACCGCGGACTCGCTCGCATCCTTATAGGTGTCGTTGGCGGGACCGGGATGCAGCATCTTCTCGGCCCAGCCGTCGGGCTTCTTCCACCCGTCAGCGACTTCGGTCGCCAGGCGAACGATGTTGGCCGCAATCGCCTCCGCGACGATGCAGCGGTAATGCGCAGCATCCCCCGGACCGAGCGGCACAGTCTTGTCGTGCATCAGAACATCGAGCGCCGGAAGCCCCTGCACAGCCGCGCTTTGCTTCGCCATCGCGCCTGGCTGCGCAATCGCGTCGTCCTTGCTCAAAAGAAGCAGCCGCAACTGACGCGCAACGAAGCCGCGCGGATCCGGCCAGAACGAGATCTGCTCGCGGCGGCCGTTTTCGAGCATCGGTCCGAAGCGCAGAAAATCGATGCCCGCATACGCGACGACGACCTTTGCAAAACGATCTTCAAGCTCTTTCTCGGCCTCCGACGATCCCGACTTGCAGACGTTCGCGACCGCATCCGGCAAAGGCTTTGCCGCCGCTTTCAAAGCATCGATATGCGGGACGATGTACTGCTCTATCGCCGCCCGCACCATTGCCGCATGACTGAGCGGCTCCGGCGGAAGATCGGCGCCGACCGCCTGGACGGCAAATGCGAAGGCTGCAAACCCTAGAAGCATGACTCTCAGTACCATCATAATCCGTTCACGTAATCAGTCAGACGCTTCTTGTTGTCTGGCGTCAAAGCCTCGAAAAGAACACGGCTGCCTTCAGCCTCGCCGCAGTGCTTCTCGACGGCTTCCGCGACGGTCGCGGCCGAGCCGTCATGAAGGTAGCGTCGCCGCTCGGGCGGTAAGCGGCCGTGGATCAGCGGAGCCGTCCGCCATTCCGACGACTTCACGCCTGGCTCGCCGACGCCATCGTCGAGCACCGGACCCATATCGTGAAGCAGGAGATCGGTGAAGGCCGGAATTTCCTTGCCGTCCCGCGTCTTGAGCTTCGGTACGTGGCAAGCAGCACACCCGGTCGACGCAAACAAGGCGGACGCTTCACCCCCAGAACGGGCGCGCAACGTTTTGAGATAGCTCGCGACGACGCCTATCATCGCGGACGAAAGCTCGTGCCCCTCGAAAAGTGGGCTTTCGCCGTTGGGCGACGCGAGGCAAGCCGTTTCGAGCTTCGTGCAATCGCCATAGGGCAGCGGAAATTCTGGGCTCGAAAGGCCGATGTCGAACGCAAAAGCGTGCGCGACCTGCTCCCTGAGTGAAACATGCGCCGCTTTCCAGCCATAACGGCCGATGCCGCGCGGCGTCACGTTTGCCCGGCCCTTGACCGGGCCGCCGTCACGGGCGTTGGCCATCGCCCGCTTCAGGATTTCGTCGTCGGACACATCGTCGAAAGCCGCCTTCCCAAATAGCGGCGGCGCCAGGCGCGCCTCCGCATGGACACCCTTCGCGAGCACAGGCCCTGCCAAGTTGTATTTGAAGTACGGAAGAAAGCGCACCTCGCCTTCGGTCGCTAGCCCCGGCACCGCATTCGTCTGCAGCTCGAGCCCGTAATAAGGATCTGTCGTTCCATCGGCATCTCCGAAGCGCACGACTGCGCCGGCAATGTCCGGCGCTCCGTCCTCGCGCGTCACCAAATGCGCGCCGTCTCCTCGCGAATGACAGCCCGTGCACGACCGCGACACGAAAAACGGCCCCAACCCGTCCGTGCCGTTGGTCGAAGACGGTGCCGGAATCCATTGCCGGTCGAACAGCGCTTTTCCGACGGCGGCATCCAGCGGATCGCCACGGACGACGGCAGGTGCGAGTCCGGCCAATAGCGCAAGCGCCAACGCTAAGCACAGTCCCCGCGTCACACGACCTCGATGTAGCCCATCATGCCGGCTTCCTGATGTTCGAGGATGTGGCAATGGAACATCCATTTCCCGGGTAGACCGGCCACCAAGCCGACCTGAATGCGTTCGTTCGGAATGAGCAGCACCGTATCGCATCGAAAGCGAGGAAGTCGCCTTTTGCTCGAATTCAATACCTCGAACGTATGCCCGTGGATATGGATCGGATGCGACCGCGGCGTCGTGTTGTCGAGTTCGAAAATGTAGCTTTGTCCGGATTTGAGCACAGCGAGCGGCGGCCCGAGATCGCTGTGACCATGACCCGGCCAGGACCGCTTGTTGATCGCCCAGAAGGTCCGTTTCGAAAGACAAAGCGGTCCGAGTTGGATACCGGGCCCAGCGCCAATATCGGCAATCGCCTGCCCTGTCGGCGTCGCGGAAAACTCGAACGGGATAATCTGCGCATTGGCTTCATCGAGCTTCGGAAACGGCATGACTTTAAGCGGTGTCGCCTCGAATGCGTCCGTGCGCTTCGGCGGCCCCTCCGACTTGAATTCGGCGAGAACGAACGGCTCTTTCGAGAAATAATCGTAAAGCTTCACCGACCCGCCAGGAGGCGCCGTGCGCAGCAGAATATCGAGCCGCATGGCGGTGCCCATGCGCCAGGATTCCAATGTCATCGGCGGCAGCCCGTTGCCGTCGACGGCGATGAGCGCCGCTTCCGCATCCTCAAACCCGATCTCGGAAATGCGCATCGGATCGAGATTGTAGAACCGGATGCGGATATTCGCCGACGACGGAACCGTGATCACCGGCGAGGTCACCCCGTTCACGGAGCGGACCGTTCCCGGCGTTCCGCCCTTCGCCGCGCCCTCATCCGTCGAGAACGGCAGGAACTTGCCGTCGGGCGAAATGCGCCAATCTTTCATCAACAGCACGTAGTCGCCGTCGGAAGGCGTGATCTCGTCGCCTTCGATGATCAGCGCTCCAACGAGGCCGCGCCCGAAATGCTCGGTCGAATTGCAGTGCGTATGAAAGAAGAACGAGCCGGTATCAGGCGGCACGAATGAATAGTGCCCCTTGCCGCCGGGAGCGATCGGCTGCTGCGTCAGATACGGCACACCGTCTTGGCTGTTCGGAATTCTCAGCCCATGCCAATGGATCGACGCGACCTCGCCCTTGCGAGGCAAATCATTTTTAAAAACGGTATTGAGCCGTTCGCCGAGCTTCATGCGAATGATTGGGAAGGTCGGACCGGCTTCGAAGGTCCAGAGCGGCAGGGTCTTGCCGCCGAAGCACGGCAGCGCCGTCGGCCGCTCGGCAAGATCGAAGGCGATCGACTTGACGCCATGGGCGATCGGCTGTGCGATCACCTCGCGAGCCTGGACCTTGTGGCCGACGGAAAGGAAACTCGCCGTGGTGCTTCCCGTGAAAGCCGCAGCCCCAATCATGAGGTCCCGCCGAGTCAGCATGGTGGGACCTCATTGGAGCAAAACGTATCCGCTCGAAATGCAGTCAATCTACTTCGCCTTGGCAACCTTATCGGGATCATCGAGACTGTCCGACCCCTCGATCTTGACCTTGAGGTTCAGCGCCGCAACGACAGCTTCAATCGCGCGTGCCTGGGACACAAGTGCATCGACCGCGTCGAGAATCATCTTGTTTCCGGCGTCGTTACCCGCCGCCAGCATTTGATCATAAGCCATCTCGCCGGAATCGGCCTTGACCTTGATCAGATTGACCTTCGCGAGTGTGACGGCCATCGCGTCGTCGACGCGCTTTGCAGCATCCGGGATCTTCTCCCGCGCGAGTTCGGCAATGCTCGGCCCGCTAACGGGCGTTGAGCCGTCGTACTTGCCATTCCAGATCTCCATCATCCCGACCTGATCGTAGTAGTGGCTGTTGTGGGTGTTGTCGGAGAAGCAGTCGTGCTCTTCCTCGGGATCGTGTAGCAAAACGCCGAGCTTCATGCGCTCGCCCGCCAGCTCGCCGTAAGAGAGCGAACCGAGACCGGTAAGAATCGTCGAGAGCTGCACGTTCTCGTCCTCACCCGCCAGCGCCTTGCGCGCAGCGCCGTCCGGTTTCCAATCGCCGACCATCTCCGTGAGATCATCGACAAGCAGGTCCGAAGCCGCCTTCAGATAGTCGCGGCGACGGTCGCAGTTTCCGTGCGTGCAATTCTTGAGATCGTAGTCGGTCGCCGGACGCTCACCCGCTCCGGGACCTGTTCCGTGGAGATCCTGTCCCCACAGCAGGAATTCGATGGCGTGGTAGCCCGTACCGACGTTCGTCTCGACATCGAGCGCGCTGTTGAGCTTCGAAATGACGGTCTTGTCGATCTTGCTGGCGTCAAGGATTTTAGGGCCGAGGCGAACCTTCTTGTTGGCGATGATGTTCGCCGTATAGAGCGGGTTTTCTTCTTTCGTGTCGCCGTAGCTCGCCTCGTCGACGTAATCGATGAGACCTTCGTCGAGCGGCCACGAGTTCACATTGCCCTCCCAGTCGTCGACGATCTTGTTGCCGAACCGGAAGCCCTCGGTCTGCATGTAGGGAACCCGCGACGCCTTCCACGCGTCACGCGCCGACGCCAGCGTTTCGGTGCTCGGCGCCGCAAGGAAAGCGTCGACCGCCTTATCGAGGTCCTTGGCCTTCGCCAGCGCGTCCGAGTACATTGCCTCCGCGACGTTCCCGTAATTTTTCATAATGTCCTTCGTCGAAGGCGGCGCGGCTAAAGCGGAACCAGCCCCCAATGACGCCGCAAGCGCAAATTGAGTTGCGCAGGCCACTGCAAACGCCTTTTTCGACATTCTGGCTCTCCGTAAGAAATGCGTCATCGACTGTCCGCAAGCCACTTGAACGCGAACGCCGATCCCCTATTATTTACAATGTAAGTATAGAATGCGCGGCGGCCGAACTGTCAAGTGAACTTGGATCGTCACCCGCCCATCCTCACCCAGCCCTTGCCACCCTGACGAGATTTGTGAAACAAGCAAGGAACAGGATTTTTTCCGTCGCGGCCGCGCGACCCCAGGTAATTTAATATGCGCTTGACGAAGCAGACCGGCCACGCGATCCGCATTCTCATCGACTGTGCGCTCGCCAAGGAGCAGCTCGTGAAAGTGGCCGACGTTTCCGACCGTCTTGGCGTCACTAAGCAGAACGTTTTCAAAATTGTTCACATCCTCTCGCACGCCGGATTTCTGTCAGCCGTCAGAGGTCCGAACGGCGGCGTCCGGCTGGCCAAACCAGCCTCGACGATCCGAATTGGCGACGTCGTTCGCGCCATTGAGGTAACGCGCGTCCAAGTCGAAGGCGGCAACGATCCCCAGTCGCCGGACACCGACCCCGGCAACATCAACGTCATGTTCGGCGACGCACTGACCGCATTCATCTCCGTGCTCGATCAGCATACGCTTGCCGAGCTTGCGGTACGATCGCCGATCGGATTTACGGAGACCGGGACGAATGGGGAAAGCGATCACGGCAACAAGGTCCGAAGCAAGAAGCCGGCAGCCCGCGGCTCGCGACGAAGCTAATTTTTTGCTGGCTAGCTTATGGCGCTCATCAGGATTACTCCAGCGGGCATGACCCGTGACAACGCTCGCCTAGGTTTTGCAGCGCTCGCCGCTGCAGCACTCCTCGCCCTCGTTCCCGTATCGATGTGGACGAGCGGGCCACTCCGCGACGGATTTTTCTTCGGCTGTGGATTGCTCGCGGCGATTGCCGCGTTATTTGCATGGCCACGCGCTACGCTTGATCAAAAAGCGGGTGACATGGCAGGCACCGACTCAAGCTCGGACAAGATTTTGACCTGGACCGATCTCGCCGCGGCGATGCCCGATCCGGCGATCGTTCTTGATCAATCGTCCGTCATTTTGAATTACAACGCCGCTGCGCGCAGCCTCTTCGACAGGCTCCGGCAGGGTATACCGCTGGAGCACGTCAATCGCGATCCCGAGCTCATTGCAGCCGTGACCGCCGCCCTCCAAAACGGCGAAAAAGGCACGGCACGTCTCGTGCCGCGAGGTGGCGCAGGCCAGCGCCTCATCGCGACCGTCGCGCCGCTCGGCGTCGAAAATCATCGCCCTTCGATTGCGGCACTGATCACGATCCACGATGAATCCGAGCAGCATCGCCTTCTCGAAATGCGCACCGATTTCATCGCCAATGCGAGCCACGAACTCAGAACGCCTCTCGCCTCCGTCAGAGGCTTCATCGAAACGCTCCAGGGCCCGGCGCGGAACGACGAAAAGGCACGCGAAAGATTTCTCGCGATCATGGCCGATCAAGCAGAGCGCATGACGCGGCTGATCGATGATTTGCTTTTGCTCAGCCGCGTCGAAGAGAAGGCGAACCTCACGCCGGTAGGTCGCGTCGATCTCAACGATCTCATCGAAGAGGTCATGCGCTCTTTGATGCCCTTTGCCGAGGAAAGGAGCATCGCGATTGAGGCGGAGCCCGCAACGGGCTCGTTCATCGCCATGGGCGATCGCGACGAGTTGTTCCAGGTTTTTCACAACCTCGTCGAAAATGCCGTCAAGTACGGCCGCGAAGGCGGTCACGTAAAAATCTCCCTACTGAAGAAAACTAGCCCGCGTGATGAGAGAATTTCTACACGCGCGTTTGTTTCTATTTCGGATGACGGCCCGGGCATCGCCCCTGAGCATTTGCCCCGCTTGACCGAGCGCTTCTACCGGGTCAGTGCCGAGCATAGCCGCCAGATCGGCGGCACCGGGCTTGGACTTGCGATCGTAAAGCATGTCATCAGCCGGCACGAAGGCGAACTTTCCGTTCAGTCGGTCCTCGGGGAAGGAACGACATTTAACGTCGTCTTGCCGGCTTACAAATAAAAATATTTATAAATCATATGCTTGAGCTGTCACAAATTCATTGCGTGGAGTCGCTAGAAGGGTCTTCGCGACAGATGACAGCGTTATGACGCCCGCTCTTAGTCAGGCGGCCTAATCCGAAAACGCCTAATCCTTCGCACCGCGCGCCTTGGGGAAGGCCGCAGACGCTCCGGGAATTGTCCTCTCGGAGAGCATCATTTCCGGAGTTGTCCCGAGCACCCGATCATCGCATCTGCATGAAATGTTAACGGCTAAAAGAAAAGCCATCAAAAACAAAATGTTAACGTTTCACATAGGCGTGAACTAACTGGACTAGAGAGTGCAGGCCGGGTTTCAAGCCCGGCAGATGGAGTGGCGAGGCCTAAAGCCCCCGTTCAACAAGGAGATCACGAGTGAAACAGTCTATTATGGCGCTTATGGCGGCGCTTACGGCGACAGCCGTTGCGACCGCTCCCGTCAAAGCAGCCGACATTTCCGGCGCGGGTGCCACGTTCCCGTATCCGATCTACGCAAAATGGGCCGACACCTACAAGAAAGAGACCGGCATCGGCCTCAACTATCAGTCGATCGGTTCCGGCGGTGGCATAAAGCAGATCACCGCTCGCACCGTGACTTTCGGCGCTTCCGACAAGCCGCTGAAGCCCGAAGAACTCGCCAAGGGCGGCGACCTGATGCAGTGGCCGATGGTGATGGGCGGCATCGTGCCGGTCGTCAACATCGACGGCATCGCATCGAACCAGATCGTTCTCGACGGCGACACGCTCGCCAAGATCTTTCTCGGCGAAATCAAGAGCTGGGACGACCCGGCCATCAAGAAGCTGAACCCCGACGCCAAGCTGCCCAACGCCGGCATCGCCGTCGTGCACCGGTCGGACGGGTCGGGCACCACGTTCAACTTCACCAACTACCTTTCGAAGGTGAGCGCGGACTGGAAGTCGAAAGTCGGCTCGGATGCCTCGGTCGAGTGGCCGGTCGGCCTCGGCGCCAAGGGCAACGAAGGCGTCGCCAACAACGTTCAGCAGACCAAGAACTCGATCGGCTACGTTGAGACCGCCTACGCCAAGCAGAACAAGATGACGCAAGCGAAGATGATCAACAAGGCCGGCAAGGCTGTCGTCGCCGATGGCGCCTCGGTGCAAGCCGCTGCCGCCAACGCCGATTGGGCAAAGGCACCGGGCTTCTACCTGATCATCACCGATCAGCCCGGCGACGCCTCGTGGCCGATCTCGGCTTCGACCTTCATCCTGATGCCGACGAAGGTGAAGGATACTGCCGCCGCCAAGGAAGCGCTGAAGTTCTTCAAGTGGGCCTACGCCAACGGTGACGATGCGGCTTCCAGCCTCGACTACGTGCCGATGCCTGACAGCGTCGTCAAGCTCGTCGAGTCCAAGTGGAAGGACATCAAGGGTCCGGACGGCAACCCCGCGATGTAATCTGGCCTCTGGCACGACATTGGATGCGGGTACCGAGCCCGCATCCTCATCTTGCCTTGCACGTTAAGTCCACTGCCCCAGTTTCCGATCAAAGGCTGACAAATGACGATCGATGCCTCGTTGCCAACCGCCCCCCGCGAAAAAGTCGATCGAACAGCCCGCGCCAAGTTGCTGAGCGGCTTCAGCCGTAACGACCGCGCCTTTGGCCTTTTGACGCAAGCGGCCGCCATTTTTGTCTTGATCACCCTCGGCGCAATCTTCGTTTCTTTGATTTCCGGTTCCTTGCTCGCCTTCAAGACGTTTGGACTGGGCTTCCTCGTCACCGAATCCTGGAACCCTGTCACGGAAAAGTTCGGCGCGCTCGCACCGATCTACGGCACGATCGTCACCTCGGCGATTGCAATGCTTGTTGCCGTACCGATCAGCATCGGCATCGCCGTCTTCCTGACCGAGCTTTGCCCGATGCCGCTTCGCCGGCCCATTGGCATCGCCATCGAGCTCCTCGCCGGCGTCCCGAGCATCATTTTCGGTATCTGGGGCTTGTTTTTCTTCGCCCCGGCTCTTCAGCAGTACGTTCAGCCTGAGCTGATCGCGTTCTTCGCACCGTTCCCGGTGCTCAATCAGCTTTTCGCCGGACCTCCCTACGGTATCGGCATTCTGACATCGTCGCTGATCCTCGCGATGATGGTGCTGCCGTTCGTCACCGCGGTTTGCCGCGACGTGTTCGATACGGTTCCCCCGGTGTTGAAGGAAGCTGCCTACGGGATGGGATGGACGACGCGCGAAGTCGTAGGAAATGTGGTCATTCCCTACACGCGTGTCGGCATCATCGGCGGCGTCATGCTGGGTCTCGGCCGCGCCCTCGGTGAAACCATGGCCGTCACCTTCGTGATCGGCAACGCCCACCGGATCTCGGCGTCGATCTTGGCGCCCGGCACGACGATCTCCGCAACGATCGCCAACGAATTTACCGAAGCGGTCGGTGACGTCTATACCTCGTCGCTGATCGCGCTCGGGCTCATCCTCTTCTTCATCACGTTTATCGTCTTGGCTCTCGCACGCCTCATGCTGATGCGTATCGAGAAGAAGGCGGGAGCATAAACCATGGCTTTGGATCTTGCTAAATATCGGCGGCGCCGTCTCCGCAGTTCGATTACGATCGCCTTGTGCTGGGCTGCGTCCGGGCTCGGATTGACGATCCTCGGAGTGATCCTTGCGACATTGCTCTTCAAGGGCTTCGCAGGCCTGAACTTAAGGGTGTTCACCGAGATGACGCCGCCGCCGGGAAGTGACGGCGGCCTGCTGAACGCCATCGCCGGAAGCTTGGCAATGACGCTCATCGGTGTTGCAGTCGGCACCCCCATCGGCATTCTCGCCGGCACGTACTTGGCGGAATACGGTCGCTTCAGCAAAATCTCGCCCGTCATCCGTTTCATCAACGACATTCTCCTGAGCGCCCCTTCGATCGTCACGGGTCTTTTCGTCTACGAGATCCTCGTCCGTCCCATGGGGCACTTCTCGGCGATAGCCGGTGCAGCGGCCTTGGCTGTACTCGTCATTCCGACAGTCGTTCGCACGACTGAAAATATGCTATTGCTGGTGCCCAATCAGTTGCGCGAAGCCTCGTCCGCGCTCGGACTGCCGCAGTCGCTTATCATCCGGAAGATTATCTACAAAGCTGCCCGCTCGGGCATGATCACGGGTGTGCTGCTGGCCATTGCCCGCGTGAGCGGCGAAACGGCGCCGTTGCTGTTCACCTCTCTGAACAACCAGTTCTGGAGTAGCGATCTGAACGCCCCAATGGCCAGCTTGCCGGTCGTTATCTTCCAGTATGCCCTAAGCCCCTACGAGGACTGGCAACGCCTCGCCTGGACAGGTGCATTGCTCATCACCGCTGCGGTGCTCACACTTAGTATCGCTGCACGTTGGTTAGGCTCTTCGAGGACGCAGTAATGAACGTAATGTCAAAAGACGTCGACACCGGACTGACTGAAAAAATCTCGGTCCGTGACCTGAAGTTCTTTTACGGGTCGTCGTTGGCCCTGAAGAGCATCTCCATGCCCCTCTATGAGCATCAGGTGACCGCGTTCATCGGTCCGTCGGGTTGCGGCAAGTCCACGCTCCTGCGCGTTCTGAACCGCATGTACGACCTTTACCCGAACCAACGGGCCGAGGGTCAGATCATGTTCGATGGTCAGAACATCCTCGACATGAAGGACCTGAACCTTCTCCGCTCGCGCATCGGCATGGTGTTCCAAAAGCCCACGCCATTCCCGATGACGATTTACGAAAACATCGCGTTCGGCCTTCGGCTTTATGAGCGCCTGCCGAAATCTGAAGTCGACGCCCGCGTAGAATTGGCGCTTGAGAAGGCCGCGCTTTGGAAGGAAGTGAAGGAGAAGCTGCACTCCAGCGGTCTCTCTCTTTCCGGCGGTCAGCAGCAGCGCCTGTGCATCGCCCGCACCGTCGCCATCCGCCCGGAAGTCATTCTTTTCGACGAACCCTGCTCGGCGCTCGATCCCATCTCGACCGCAAAAGTCGAAGAGCTGATCGACGAGCTGAAGCACGAATTCACGATCGCCATCGTCACGCACAACATGCAGCAGGCCGCCCGCGTCTCTCAGCGCACAGCGTTCATGTATCTCGGTGAGCTTGTTGAATTCGGCGACACCAAAAAGCTTTTCACAAACCCAACGGATAGTCGGACGCAAGACTACATCACCGGCCGCTTCGGCTAGTGGTGGCGTTGAGGCCAACAGAATTTCAGGATGTACGACGATGAACGAACATACCGTGAAGTCATATGAAGACGAGTTGAAGCTTCTTGACCGCCGCATCGCCCAGATGGGCGGTTACGCCGAGAAGCTTCTGGTCCAGGCGATGGATTCGCTGGAGCGCCGCGACCCGAAGCTTGCCGAGAAAGCCGTAGCCGACGACGTGATGGTCGATCAGCTCGAGCGCGAGCTGCAAGATCAGGTGATCGTCATGATCGCCCGCCGCCAGCCGCTCGCCAACGATCTCCGTCACATCATGACGGTGATCAAGATCGCGGGCGATCTCGAGCGCATCGGCGATCTCGCCAAGAACATCGCCAAGCGTGCCCTGACGATTGCCGGCGAGGCCTATCCGAAGCCCTTGATGACCGGCATGCGCCACATGACCGAGATGGTCCAGACGCAGCTCAAGGATGTCCTCGACGCGCTGACGGCGCTCGACGCCGAAAAGGCGATGCAGGTCTGGCGCAACGACCAGCAGGTCGACGCCATGTACAATTCGCTGTTCCGCGAACTTCTGACCTACATGATGGAAGACCCGCGCAACATCGGCATCTGCACGCATTTCCTTTTCGGCGCCAAGAACATCGAACGCATCGGCGACCATACGACCAACATTGCCGAGAACGTCTATTACCTCGTTCACGGCGTTCCCATCGCGGACGATCGGCCGAAGGGCGACAAAACCTCTTCGACACTGATCACACCGCGTCAATGACCCGTACGATCCTGAAGCAAACTCTGATCCGAGATCATGCCAGCTAAGATTATCGTTGTTGAAGATGAAGCGCCTCTGGCCGAACTGCTGAAGTACAATCTTCAGTCGGAAGGCTACGACGTCGTGCAAGCAGCCGATGGCGAGGAAGCGGAACTTCTGCTTTCGGAGCAAACCTTCGATCTGGCGATCTTGGATTGGATGATCCCGAAAATTTCCGGGATCGAACTCTGCCGGCGCCTGCGCAATCGTTCCGATACGCAGAGTCTGCCCATCATTTTACTAACCGCCCGCGGCGAGGAAACGGACCGCGTGCGGGGCTTGACGACGGGCGCCGACGACTACGTTACAAAGCCGTTCTCCGTGCAGGAATTGATGGCGCGGGTGAAAGCGCTGCTCCGCCGGGCCTCGCCGGAGCGCATGAGCGACATTCTCATTTCCGGCGAGATCACGATGGACCGCGGCGCCCACAAGGTCACGCGCGGCATTCGCGAGGTGCGTCTCGGACCGACCGAATATCGTATGCTCGAAGTCTTCATGGAGAGTCCCCGGCGTGTCTTGTCGCGAAGCCAGCTTCTCGACCGCGTGTGGGGACAATCCTCCGAAGTCGACGAGCGGACCGTCGACGTCCATATCGGCCGCCTCAGAAAATCACTGATCCGCGGCAACGAGAGCGACCCGATCCGCACGGTTCGCGGCGCAGGGTACGTTTTCGATGGACGCGAAGCCGAAACGCAGGCTTAGCGCTCAACTCTGCGCGCTGAGGCAGGTTGAAAGATTGTGCGCTACGCCGCGCAAAAGCTCGCCGTAAAGGTCGGGCCCGGGTGTCAGCATCTGACCTTCAACATCGAGCGTACCCGACCGCGCATGCGTGCCTTCGGTGACGGCCGCGACGAGACTGGGTTGAAAGCTCGGCTCGGTGAAAACGCAAACAGCGCCGAGCGACGAAATCTTCGCGCGAACTTCTGTCAGCCGCCTTGCGCTCGGGGGGACCTCCGGACTGACGGTGATCGAGCCCGCAGCCTCAAGGCCGAAGTGCCGTTCAAAATATTGTGTGGCGTCATGGAAAACGATGAACGGTTTGCCGTGCGCGCCTTTGAGCTCCGTTGAGAGCTCGCGATCGAGCTTATCGAGATCTGCGTCAAGATCAGCGGCATTGTGCTGCATCTTGTCCGCGTAGGCGGGGTAGCGGTTGGCAAGCGTTTTTGTCACGACTGCGACGATGGCCTTGGCATTGTCAGGATCGAGCCAGATATGTCCATCTTTGCCGTCTTCGTCATGGTCTTCGTGATCGCCGGCATGATCCGAATGTGCGTTCTCTCCCGCCTCGGCATGTTCATGCTTCTCGAACGTCCCGCCGGAGCGCTGATCCAGAAGCTTCACACCGTTGGCGCCCGCAAGCGTCACGACCGTAACACCGGACGGCAGCGCCGTGACGATTTTGCGCGTGAACGGCTCGAGCGTATCGGAAACGCGGATAAAAACATCCGCCTCGTTGATGGCCCGGGCCGTCGAAGGCTTCAGTGTGAACGTGTGCGGCGATGCCGAACCTTCGACAACGAGCTTAGGCTCTCCGATGCCGGCCATGATCCGGCTGACGAGGGAATGTATGGGCTTGATCGTCACAACCACTTTCGGCGCCTCCGCGGCGGCCGCCGCCGTAGCGGTAAACGCGAACGCAAGAAAAGCGCCGAAACTTCGCGCCGCCAAACGGATCATGTGATCACCCCACTGGACTAAAGGATATAATATAACCATCAAAACCGCGAACGCAACTCACGGCAAATTGGCCTAGGCCACGCGGTTTTGCGCGTCGGCGTCGCAATCTCGCCACGTTCAATGTGCGTCTCCTACGTTCGCATTCGAGGAGTTCTCCGACGCGACGGAGACAGGGGTTCGAGGCCGATCTTGCAGAAGACCTTCTACGCATATCGCCGACTTGCGGCGGTCGTCATTGCACTTGCGGCGCTCGCCGTCCCGGCCTCGGCCCATCCCCACATGTGGGTGACCTACGAGATGACGGTCGACTACGACCAAGGCACGGTAACCGGCGTCGACCACGTCTGGAGTTTCGATGACGCTTATACCGCCATGGCGCTCGAAGGCCTGGATACTAACAACGACGGCAAATACGATCAGCACGAACTCGAGCCGCTCCTGAAGGTCAACATGGACGGCCTCAAGGAGTTCAACTACTTCACCGTCGCCAAGCTCGGCGAGGAACAGCTGGCTTTTAATCCTCCCACCAGTGCCCATCTCGACTATACGAACGGCATTCTGCGGCTCTTTTTTCACCTCACCCTCGCCAAGCCCGTCCTTGCAGACGCGGAAGGCTTGACGTTCGCCGTTTTCGATCCCTCCTACTTCATCGACTTCGAACCGGAAAAGACGGACGCGGTCAAACTGGCCTCCGCGCCACAGGGTTGCACGGCAACGCTTCTCGATCCCGACGCCGCGGAAGAAGACGCTCGAGCCAAGAAGCTCGGCGCCGCGATGGCCCAGCAGTTCGGCGCCGGAGTCGTCGGTTTCGGCTCGTATAAAACGGTCGCCATATCCTGCAAAAAATTGTAGCCGTCCCGATCTCGAACAACGATTAACTAGCTGGTGAGGTTTTCAACCTGGGCCGGTTCTTCATGAACTAGAAGGGAAGGGTTCCGTCGCCGACACGAGGTGAAACCCAATGCGCCTGGCGCTCCGCACATTGCTTTTTGCCGTGTTGATGTTCGCCCCCATCGCAACATCTGAGGCCGGCATCGACAACGAAACAGCTATCCCCAACGGTGCATTTGAACTCGTCGTCGTCGAAGCCGATGGCTGCATCTATTGCAAGCTCTTCCGTCGCGACGTTCTCCCGTCCTACGAGGCTTCCGCACAGGCCAAGGACGTGCCCGTGCGCTTCGTCGACATTAACGATATCGAAGCCGACCATCTCGACTTCACGTCTTCCGTCGACATCGTGCCGACATTTGTCGTCGTGAAATCCCGCCACGAGGTTGGCCGGATCTCGGGTTACATCGGCCCGGAGGACTTCTTCCATTCGATCAGCTATCTGGTGGCGCAAGCTCCTTAACGGCGCCCAAAGTCCGGCCGCGACCCGAAGGGCCCCGAAATGGCCGAGGCCGCCAAGCCTGGACACCAAAAGTCCCGAATTCCCCGAGAATCGGCGTCGGAAACCCTTGTAAACCCGGGCCCGCTCCTGTACCGACGCGGTTTCCCTTTTCGGGGGTTTTGGACGCCATCATGAGCCGGATCAGGCCGCACGTCGGAATCATCATGGGAAGCCAGTCGGACTGGCCGACGATGCAGCACACCGCCGACATTTTGACCGAGCTTGGCATCGCCTTCGAAACCAAGATCGTCTCCGCCCACCGCACGCCCGAGCGGCTCTACAGCTACGCGAAGGGGGCCAAGGCTGCGGGCCTCAAGGTCATCATCGCCGGGGCCGGCGGCGCCGCGCATCTTCCGGGCATGACCGCCTCCATGACGACCTTGCCTGTCCTCGGCGTACCGGTCGAATCGAAGGCGCTCAAGGGCCAGGACAGCCTCTATTCGATCGTCCAAATGCCGGCTGGCGTTCCGGTCGGCACGCTCGCCATCGGCGAAGCCGGCGCCAAGAACGCCGGCTTGCTGGCGGCCGAGATCCTGGCTCTATCCGATCCGACGCTGTCGGAGCGGCTTGAGGCTTGGCGCGAGAAGCATTCGGCCGACGTCGCCGAAACGCCCGTTCAGGGTTGAAGACACTCGCGATGACCGCATTCCCTCCCGGCTCGACCATCGGCATTCTCGGCGGCGGACAGCTTGGCCGCATGCTCGCGCTGGCCGCCGCACGCCTCGGCTTCAAATCGCACATCTACGCGCCCGATGCCGATAGCCCGGCCTTCGATGTCGCCGCCGCGCACACGATCGCGGACTACGAAGACGAAGCGCAACTCGCCGCCTTCGCCAAATGGGTTCACGTTGCGACCTATGAGTTCGAGAACATTCCCGTAGAAACGGTCGAATTCTTATCCGCACGAATCCCTGTTCGCCCCGGCGCCAAAGCCCTTGCTTGTGCGCAGGACCGCATGAACGAGAAATCATTGGCCCGCGAGCTTGGCGCCATGACGGCTGAGTTCACGGCCATCGATCGTTTCGCCGATCTGGCTAAAAGCCTCGACAGCGGCTTCCCCGTTCCGGCGGTGCTCAAAACGCGGCGCTTCGGCTACGACGGCAAAGGCCAAGCCAAGATCATGAAGCGCAGCGATGCCGAAGAGGCTTGGGAGGACATGGGCGATCAGCCGTCGATCCTCGAAAGCTTCGTCAATTTCCGCGCCGAAGTTTCCGTTGTCGCAGCCCGCGCCCTCGACGGCACATTCGAAGCCTTTGATGTCACCGAGAACGAGCACAGGAACCATATCCTGTACCGTTCCGTTGCGCCCGCCGCGCTCGCGCCCGATATCGCTGCCGAAGCTGTCGCCATCGCACGGAAGATCGCCGAAAAGCTCGATTACGTCGGGGTCTTCGCGATCGAGTTTTTCCTCGTCACCGAAAGCGGCCGCGACCGCCTGTTCGTCAACGAGATGGCGCCCCGCGTTCATAACTCCGGACACTGGACGATGGACGGCGCACTGACCTCGCAGTTCGAGCAGCACATTCGCGCCGTCGCGGGATGGCCGCTCGGCGCTTCCGGGCTGAAAGCTCCGGGCGCCGAGATGATCAACCTGATCGGCGATGATATTCGCGCCTGGGAAGCGATCGCCGCCGAGCCCGGCGCCTTCTTCCATCACTACGGCAAGAAGGAAGCGCGTCCCGGCCGCAAGATGGGGCACGTCAACAGGCTGCTG
>CAWBLX010000004.1:0-13059 GCA_963789775.1 uncultured Pseudomonadota bacterium | reverse complement strand
TATCGGAACGGGTAGGAAATTGCAGGGGCGGCGATGTCAAAAACCGGCCACGCGGTAGCGTCGAGTTGAAGTTCAACGACACTGCTGATGACAAGATGGTTGGTCATCGTCTGAAAGGTCGCCGTAGCTATCGCGTTGCCGAAGACATCGTACGCCCAGGTGACGTCCGTGACGGGTGTCAACCTTAGATCGCTTGAGATCAGCCGGAGATCGCGGCTTTCGCGCGGGCGAAGCATCAATCGGTGCGGCCCGAGGGACACCGATCGATGATACCGATAGGTTGTCGCGTGTTGAATTTTGAGTGCTATCAATCGAAGCTCCGACATCCGTGTAGCATCGGGACCCGATCGAAAAGGCCACGATCAAGTAATGAGCACGTTCTTGAGATGGCCGGCGACCTCGTCATTCGGAATTTTTGTCAGATCTTGCGCGACCTCGCCGACGACTAAGGCGCGAACCTGCGGAGAGATCGCTGTTCGGAGATCTCCGAGGTCACAGGCGACGCAACGAGAATAAGTCTATCGTAAGATTTTTGTTCCAGTCGTTTAGCCAAAACGCCCGCCAATTGGTAGGCGAACTTGGTCTTGAGATCTCTGTGGGGGGCAGAACGGGCGTCGATAGCGGAGCGCCCGTGACCGTGCGAGCTGAAGCTTCTGCCCTCTCTGTCGGATACCAGATCATGTGTCGCGGAATGATCACCTTCGAATTCAAGCCCCTCAATTGCTGTCAATCCATGATTGGGCCCGTCGTTTTCAAGAATGCGTGGCCTCGCGCCATCCGCAATGAGAAATCACGTGCGAGTTGGAGGTGGCGAAACGTGATGACGGACATCAATCGCTGCACCTGGACCTCAAGTGAAGGCCATTGAGGGCGGACTGGCAATCAGCCTCAAGATGAGTCGGTCATTCACGACGCTGACGAACATCATGTCGGCCGGCGAGCCAATACTTTCCTAAAGTCGAAGAAATCCTGCTTACACCCCGTGCTCCAGAGCCTGCCACGAAAACTGTCAGCCCATATCGAGATGGCTGATGTAAACCCCTCGATGGTTCCTTGAGTTTGGACATTTCGACAGCCCAACTGGGCTTCTATTCTCCCAATATCGCCTTCCTCAGATCGTCGATTTTAATAGTCGCAAAATTGGAGAAAGTATCCGAGATTGCATAAGGCAAAATGATCTGATCGCCGCTGCGCATCGCGCCGCACGTGTAGACGACGTTGGGCACATAGCCTTCACGCTCTGCCGGTTCAGGACGGACGAGAGGTTCGTGCGATCGGGCGAGGACTTTGGACGGATCTTTCTTGTCGAGGAGAACCGCGCCGATCGAATATTTCCGGACGGGTCCCACGCCGTGAGTGAGAAGAAGCCAGCAGTCATCAAGCTCGATGGGCGATCCGCAACTGCCGATCTGCACGAATTCCCAAGGATGCTCCGGTTTAAGGATGGGATCGCCACCCTCCCACGTGTAGAGGTCGTCTGAATAGATGAGATACAGGTTCTCGTTGTCCTGCCTCGCAATCATCGCGTAGCGACCGTTTATTTTTCGTGGGAATAAGGCCATGCCTTTGTTTCGGGCCGCTGAGCCAGCAAGTGGCGTCATGCGGAAACGTCGGAAATCTTTCGTCTCCAGCAATTCGGAGCGGATCGCCCTGCCGCTATAAGCCGTGTACGTCGCGAAAAACGTGGTCTGCCCCTCGTCGTCGAATTCAACGAAGCGTGCATCCTCAATTCCATTCGACTGAGCGTCGGTGATTGGAAATATAACACGCTCGCTAAGGTCATCCTCTGCACGAAAAATGACTTCCACGCTGTCGCCGCTGGGTCCCGACGTTCGACGTTCAACTCTTGGAATGCAGGCGAGGCGCGCGGTTTGATCGACGTTGACGCTGCCGTCGCTGGCGATACTTCCCGATCGAAAGGTCAGTGAAGAAATATGCCCTTCTCCAACGGCACGAAGGCTCAGGATAAATCGGCATCCGGCTTCCGGAGCACCGGACTGATCGGGGTGTCGCACGATGCTCGGATTAAACAGCGCCGATGCTTCAAAGGAATACTCGTGGAGAAAATAGGCCCCGATTAGACGACGTTGGGTCTGGTTCAATACGGCGTGCGGGATCAGCGCCTCTTCCATCTCAGCGGCACGTGCTTCGAAAATCTCAAGTAGATTTTTGTGGCGACCTTCGAAGTTTTCGAGAACCTCCGTTAACTGTCTCGCTGCGACAGCGGCATCCAGTTGGAGCACTCTGTCGACGATGTGGTTGGCTCGCGTCTTATCGGTCGGGTTTAAATCCCTTGGTTCAGTCGCCGGCTTAAACGGTCGGACGACAACTCGTGCCGGGTCGGGACGGAGATGCAAGATCTGGCGGTTCAGGAATCGTGATTGAGACAATGTGGCCCCCTGGACTCGTTCGCAATGGCGTTTGGCGATTTACGGGGGAGGAAACCAATTTGGGTATGGGTCTCTGCCGGTCCATCATAATGCTGCGGTTGAACTCCCTAAACTCGACGAGCGCAAGGAGATACGACAGCACGGACTCCGCGCCCTTGTTCTCGTTGGCGCGGTCAGGATGAAGCCCGTCCGAGCAGCCGCCCGTATTGGGGTCGATCAGCGGGATCCGCAGGTCGTTCTCCCCTAGAAACCAATTGAAGGCGCTGAGCGCGGCATTCGGCCACTCGCCGCCACTGTCGGCCTGCGCCGCGGTGAGACAGGCGGAAATCGCCGCCGCTGCTTCCACGGGCTGCTGGTCAAACGCTTCGGGCATTTGGCGCACCCGGCCAAAACTATTTGATCCGACTGGCCTGAAGCAACCTGAGGGCGCCGTCTGAATGGCCATGAGCCAGCGAAGTGACCGCAGGCCAGCTTCGACGTATGCCGGCGTTCGTATCGTCATGCCGGCTTGGATCAACGCTTGGGGCAGCCGGGCGTTGTCGTAGGCGAGGACACTCTCGAACCAGGGCCAGCCGGCCGCCTCATTCTCAGTTGCTGCCAAAAGGGCTACGAGCCGGTCGGCCAGCAGCCGGCGCATGCGCTCGGCCGATAAATCGCCGACAATTGCTGCGCAATAGGCGTCGAGTCCGAGGAGGGTGAAAGCCCAGGCTCGCGGAGATGTAAATTCTTCGACGATAGGGAGCGCGGTTCTGAAGAGCGCAGTTGCCCATTTTTTTCGAGATTGGTCGGTGTCGGCGTGGGCGCATTCACCCAAGGCCCAAAGCGTGCGTGCGTGACTGTCCTCAGAGCCTCTGTCTTCAAGCCAGCGTCGGTCAAAGCTCATGAAGTTTCGGAACCGACCCGTATCCGGATTCCATGCGTGCTGGATAAAGGCCGCAAAGCTCGCCGTTAGTCGATCAGGCAGGCGTGTGTCGCCAGCGTTGGCGAGCGCACAGGACAGCAGCAATGCGCGCGCGTTGTCGTCGACGCAATAGCCGTGCGCGCGATCGGCGACGGCGTGGACGGAATGTTGGAGCATGCCGGTGCTATCACAAAGCGAAAGGAAGTGAGCGATATTGATGTCTGGCAACGTCGTTCGGGTATTTCTTGATGTCATTCGCGCCGGCGGAAGCACTGCTGCGGGCCGAACCGCTTTGCGTGCAGCGTCAAAGTTCGCGAGGTAGCGCTTGGCCGTCTCTGGCCAGGTCATTGATCGGCTGAAGGCGTAGGCGCGTCTTCCCATCGCGTGCCGACGCACGTCATTCGTCAGGAGCCCGGAAATCTCCGCGCCCATGGCTGCGGCGTCGCCGAACGGGACTAGGATACCACGCGCGTCACCGAGAAGCTCCTCGGCGTGTCGATAGGGAGTCGATACGACCGCCCTGCCCAGTCCAAAACTGTAGGCAAGCGTGCCTGACGTCATCTGCGCTTGATCGAGATAGGGCGTCACGTAGACATCACACATGGAGATGAATTCGAGCAGCGTGCTTTGCTCGACGAACTGATTGAAGAATACGACGTGATCTTCGATGCCGAGTTCCCGCACGCGCGCCATGAGGCCTTGGCGATAGGCCTCGCCGTGATCACGCACGAGATTGGGGTGGGTTGCGCCCAAGATGACGTAGACAACGGTAGGGCAGGATTCGATGATGCCGGGCATGGCATCGAGCATCGTCTCGATGCCCTTGCTTGGCGACAGAAGACCGAACGTCAGAATTACGGTTCTGCCCGCGAAGCCCAGCTTTACCTTGGCGCGGTTCGTATCCAAGAAAGGGGCATCGGGTATGCCGTGCGGCACGACATCGATCTTGTGCGATGAAACACCGTAGACGGTGCGGAGTACTTCGGCGCCCTTTTCTGCCATAATGATGATCTTCGCGGAAGCATCGATGACGCGATCGAGCGCGTAGCGTTGAACGGGCGTAGGCAGGGCGAGGACGGTGTGAAGCGTTGTGACGACCGGCACATTGAGCTGCGAGATGAGCTCGATGATATTCATGCCGGCATCACCGCCGAAAATGCCGTACTCGTGCTGGAGTGAAACGACGTCGACGCCGGATGTGTTCAAGAAATCCGCCGCGCCATCGTAGTCGCCGGTCATATCGGCGCGAATTTGGAAGCGGACGGCCGGCGGATAATCGTAGGTGGCGCCAGGATCGCTCATGGCAACGATAGAGGTTTCAAGGTCGGGATGCGCTTTCACGACTGCAGTGTGCAGATCGTGCGTGAAAGTTGCGATGCCGCAGCGGCGCGGAAGATAATTGCCGATGAACGCAACGCGCCGGAGTGACTTCATCTCTTGCTTTCCTTTCGGTGGAAGCTGCGGTCGCCCGTAGTTTCGACAAGGGGCGGCGGCTTCGGCGATGCCGCCGCGGGTTTCGAATCCAATGAGCCGGGTTGCGCGAAACGATGCAGGACGTTGGGGATCGGACCGCCAGCTCCGGAATAAGCCAGCAGACCAACAACGGCTTCGCCGCCCACCTCAATGCCAACGCCGTCTGATTGAGCAAAAATGGCGTCTCCTGCGACGGCATCGAATGATCCAGTGTGCGCACCGCCATTCAGAATGAGAAACCAAGTCTCCCGTGCGGCTTCGAGCCACCACGTTGTGCCTGGGGGCAGACGGACCCGCTCGAAAACAAAGTAGGCGTTGGAGACAAGAAGCGTCCGCTCCTCGGTGATCGGCACCGGCCGCGCTTGCACGATTTCGGGTCCGGTATTGGCAACTGCTATCGCGTCGTCGATGTGAAGTTCGCGATCGCGACCATAATCGAAGATGCGGTAGGTCGTGTCGCTGCGTTGCTGAATCTCGGCGATTATAAGATCGGCGCCTATCGCGTGGATCGTTCCGGCCGGCACAGATACAACATCGCCCGTCGAGACCGGCCGCCACGCGACCATCGCGGAGATCGAGCCGTTCTCGACAGATTGACGAAAATATTCGGGCGTCATTTGACGATCGAGGCCGAGTGCAACTTTTGCTCCAGGCGCTGCGCTCACGACGTACCACGCCTCGGCTTTGCCACCCGCCAAGCCCCTCGATTGGGCGTAAGCATCTCCGGGGTGAACTTGGATGGAGAGCGGCTGGCTGGTCAGCAGCACTTTGAGGAGCAACGATGGGTCCGACGCGGGTTTGCCAGGGCGTTCGTACCTGATCTCGCCGATGGCAACTACATCATCATCGTTGGCAGTGATTGGGAACTTTCGACCGAGAACGCCCCAAGGCCGTGGCACCCGCACCTTTTGCGCAAACTCGATCGTCAAGTCGCTTACCTATCGAACTCATCGGAAACCCGGATTGATGGCACCAATGCAACGGACCGACCGTCAAAGTACCTGGCGGCCGCTTCGGCCGGTACCTTCGGAAACTACTCAGAGATCGCTGAGACAAGAATGCCGGTGGAGGGAACATCTCTGAGTTAGGCCATGGTCTAAATCGAGAGGCCAAGCATAAGAGTTGGGTACCTATGCTCCGCGTCACAGCTTTCCGAGCAACACCAGGATAAGCACCAGAACCAGCACAGCACCGAGGCCGCCACCGCCATAGTACCCAGTGCCGTAAAAGGGGCCGCCACCGAGGCCGCTGAAGCCGCCCAGCAAAGCAACGACCAACAGAATCAGAAGGATCGTTCCGATTGTCATTTAGATCTCCATGTCGCGATTATCACATCGGTACTCCGGGTAGTTTCGCAGCCCGGGAACATGCTGGCTGCGGTATATGTTGATCTCCGAGGCCGGCGTCGATGTGCGTAGGAATCAACGATAGCTGTCGAGCTTCGACGCCATCAGCCTCGGAAACTACCTACCTCGTCGCCCGGAACAAAGGCGCGACGGCTTAAGTTTGGACGATGCAGGGGGTGTCTGACGTGCCTGCGATGGAAGTAGGAAACCAGTGAAACAGGCCTTTAGCAGTCACCCACTCATGGGCGTCGAGCCCGGAACGATCGACACACCTTTTGTGGATGCCGTCGTCGAATACTTAGCTTATGTAGCCTTCGTTTCGCTCGCCGCGGCCATCGCGATCGCGTCACTCGGATTCTCCGCGAACGTCGCGGTTGGTTTCCTCGATAGAATCGTCAAGCCGTCATTTTTAGCGGCTAAGTCTCTGGCCGTCCCCGCACTTTCAAAAAAGCCCGCTAGCGGCTGGCGTACCACTACA
Organism: uncultured Pseudomonadota bacterium; assembly: GCA_963789775.1. Lineage (GTDB taxonomy): Bacteria > Pseudomonadota > Alphaproteobacteria > Rhizobiales > Hyphomicrobiaceae > Hyphomicrobium_B. The sequence continues at coordinate 6,471 of CAWBLX010000004.1, read as the reverse complement.
CACGCGGCTGGCTAGGAACAATTCGAAATTCCATTTTTCTAGTTTAAATCCGCGATGACGTCGGGTCTCCTTTATCGAGCTTTGCGGCATACACACGCCTTCATCCTCCTAATCCAAGTGCTTAAGTAGATGACAGGCGCTTTTGACCGCTAGCTTAAGACGTAAACTTATGACGCCGGCCGGTTATGAGGACTTTGATGGGGCCGGCCCCAGGGGAAAGAGAGTTGCTTCCTTTCGCCGATTAGCGAATGGCTCAACCCGCGCCGCAACTAATTCGTGCTCTCGATGGTTAGGGCTCTGATGGCCGAGATGCCTGTTAGCGTGTCAGCAATTAGGCGTTATCCTCCCCGCCGAACGGGGTCCTCTAAACAAATCGGCAAATAAAATTGACGCAGCGCTTTGCAGAGCGACGCGTATGCCTCCGCTGGCGAAAGCCGAACCATTCGAACCAAGGAAAAAAGATGAGAAAAGCGATCAGCACGATTACGGCGCTTTGTGCCGCCCTGTCATTTGCAGCATTAGTTCCAGTAGCCGAAGCTCGTGACCTCCATCGGCATGGTGGTCACGGCCACGGCCACTACGCACACAACGGATACCACGGCGGCCACCACAGGGGGCGCGGCCATTGGCATAACGGTCAATGGATCGCTCTTGGCGTGGGCGCGGCCGTTCTCGGCGCGGCGGCGGCTGCCAGTAGTGACAATTGCTATCGACGCAACGGCCGCCGCTACTGCGATTAGTTTCAAAGAAAGAGTTTGTCTGAAAATTTTCCCCGTCCGCGCAAGTGGTCGGGTTTTTTTTGCGTAAGGCCAATTCCGAAGAAACGGCCGCTTGGGCGACTATCAAGTCTCAGCAGAAAAAACAGACGCCGACTGCTCGACGATGACGTACCGATGCTCGTTTATTGCCTGGCGGTATTCCGCACGTAGCTTATCAAAGTCACCGCTCTTCAAGTGCCGCCACGGGCCTTTGTTGCGGACATGCTCAGGAAGATCGTCGAAACAGGTTCCTCGAAGACGAGGTGGATAGTGTTATCGTGCATCGAACGGCGTATGGAATATCGCATCAATTTCCATAGCACGCTAATTTCAATGGCGTCCCCTTTTAATTTAGGAAACGGCTTATGCCTGCCCTCCAACTGTCGATATTGATGCTCTGAGAGCAAAAGAAAGAGGAACGGTGTTTCCATCGCTCCTCTCGGGCTACCGCCCTTGAAAGAATGCAAACCGTCTCGTTTGTCACCGCGCTCAGCGAAGAGCGTTCGACCCGACAACTACGCGGTACATTTGCAACCGTAGGCGACATTGGCATTCAGCGCTTCAAAAGTGGCCGCCACAACTGCAGTCGGTCGAAATACGAGTTTTCCCCAACGTCGTGGTTTGTCAGCATCTGACTTTAAGCCTCCAGCCTGACAACCGCTCCTTTTTCCGTGGCTCGGACCGAGATGTCTCGAAAGTAGAAATAGCTTTGAGAAAGGCGACATCGGCTTCGGGTCACGAGCGATCGTCGGCGCTTCCTCAAACGCGTCTGCTTTACTCTCGTAAGCAGTCATCTGTCGTCGTGCGCATGCTGACCTCGTCAACCATCGCGTCGATGTCTGCAAATGGGACTCTTCGGCCATGTGAGGCGCACTATATCAACCTAGAAAACAATAATCGACCCCAGCTGCTGCGCCGCTCGCTGCGATCATCGCGAGCGCATGGACCCCGCAGGCTATCATGGCGAGCCTAATATAATTCGCGAGGCGGGCTTGCTTTTCGGCCAATGGCGCATCGAAGCTTTATTGTGCGGGCCTCGAGCGAAATGCTGCCCTTTCGGCGGTGTCTCCGATGCGGCCAGACTTTCCCGCCGTTTCACGTATATCGATCTTCGATCTATCGTTTTGCGTGCCCGAAAGACCGCAACTCGCGCAAGCACGATTGTCCAATACAGACAAAGATCGTGGCGCAGGCTCCTAGAAGCCCTTCGATTCACGCTGGTATTTTTCCCTCTTAGCCTGCTGTTTTCATCGTCGCTCTCGCTCTGCTACGCCAATCATCCATTCCTGCCCCGTATTTCGCGTCACTCTCCCACCGGAGAGCCCGTTCGAGCATAGGTTCGGCTGCTGATTGATCGATGGGTGTGTGGTTCGTTCTCATCCCGTATACTTTCGGAATGAACCGAGGCTTCGCCGGCGGCATCGTGATCGGCATGAGGCGCGGCAGCTCTCTGAAATCCATAGAGATTTGACCCGTTGCGCACGACGACCTCGCCAATTGCCGATCTGACGCGTACCAGTCGTCTCGTGATGACGAGAACGCCAAGCCTTTCGAGGGCCGCCAGCGCCTTTGCGATCGTCGCGCGGCAAAATCCGGTGCGTTTGCGGATCGTCTCGTAACTCGGGCAACACCTCCCACTGCGGGCGTTGTGAAATCCGTTCAGCAGCATGCGCAGAATGATCGTTGCTGGAATGCCGATGTCGCCGTTGCGACGACCTTTGGCCTTAGTCGTGCGTTCAAAGGTCTCGACGACGTGGATGATGCGAGCCTTCTGGTTGCGATCCAGCGGGGTGAAGTGACGGGCTTCGTCCATGACAAAGCCGACGCCTTTGCGGTACTGCCGCATAGCGATATCTCCGGTCTCTGCCGATGGCGGGCGGACATAGCTTTCCCGCTTGCAGAAACCGGACGAATCAGTCAGGAACCGGAGTTGCGAGCTACCTATTCCGAACCTTCACAGGTCTCTGCATTGCCCCGCCATCGAGCGGGGTTTTTGCATTTCCGAACGTCCTTGCAAGATCAGGTGGATCCTTCCCGACCCGCGGCAGACCCCCGATCGTTATGCGACGTTACGCATCGCGACACCGTCAGAGCCTAAAACCGAAGCGGACTGCAGTTGGACTCGATGTGAATGCCTGATTTCCGAATATCTTTTGGACCGGTCCGCAGTTGTCCGGACTTGAGCCGAACTCGCGACCGCCCGCGACATGCTCCTCGTCCGACCGCTTGCGGACTCGTACGGACGGCAGAACTTCGCACGGCAGAATGCGAACCACGACGGGTCTGCACGGGCATTGCAAGCCTCGCTCCGAGTGCCAATTCTCCATTTGTCGGCGAAAGCGTTCCCAAGCCGCTCCGCCGATGCGGGGACGGCCCCAGGAGACGCCCTCACATTGATAGAGAAACTCGCGCAGAGTTTTAGGCTCGACCGGGAAGGTGTTGCTCTCGCGGCAAAACCAAAGATAGCATTCGTCGAGTTCACCAATCCAAAGATGGTCGGTAAACTCATTCAGCCGCATCCAATCCACGAAGCGCTGAGCGGCGACGGCCGGCAACAGTGGTCGGGCCCAGCGCGTGTCGAACTCTCGGACTGCCGGTGAAGAACCTTCGCCATCCGTTGCGGACAGGGCAGGCACGACCGGCTGATTTCTTTTACTCGTCAGTTTTGCAACGGCGTTTGCCGTAAGCCTCACCCCTGCGAGCAACAACCACACGCACGTGAATGCCTCAAAAAAAATGAAAGCCGCTTTCTGCAGTGTCTCCGAATTAATCATGGGATAGCCTTGTCGGCGGAGATGCCATTTTTGATGAGCCGCATGCGGCCTCGTCGCTGCTCTTTTCAGTTGAACCGGGCTGAGACGGCGTTGCCGCGCCAGAGCAAATCAGATCATCATTCATCCTGACAGATCCTCGCAGATGGTCATACTTGGCGATGATCACGAGAAGGCGGCCGATTCGCACCGACACGAGTTCGGCGACTTATGTCGGAGGACCGAAAATGGGCAGGAGGGACAAGCGATCAAACGGCGACGAACTTGATGATGCGATCACAAAATTTCCAGCGCTGGAAATCGCTCGACACACAGCCGAGATACGACGAGTTAAGTCATGGCGTCGCCGAACTAGGAAAGCAGAACTTCCTCCGCCAAAGGGACAGGAAACGTACGATTCTGAATTCGGCGAGTTGTATTTATCAGCCGCGCATTTTTATGAGGTTACAGAAGAACCGGCGGGAAGGGAGTTTCTGCAGGCCATTGAACACTACGGCTGCACTGGGAAGTATCTCGACAAACGCCTCAAAACCCTTGAAACGCGTCGCGAAGACAAGCCATTAGTGGCGGCCATTGCCCAAAATCTTAAAGATCAGCAATCGAAGAGCGAATACGACGAACAAAGAGCGTTTCGCGATGCCGCCCTCGCAGTGCAGCCCGAATTTGAGACGCGCAATGAAGATGATTGCGAGTTCGGCAATGGAATGAATGCGGCTCTTACGAGGGGGAAGCGGGCGTGGGATGCTCACAAAGAAGAGGTCAAGAGTGGCAAGGAGATTGAAAATTTCGGCGGACACCTTCTTGTGATAAGCTCATCTGATCTATGCAAGGTGGCGGCGCGAAGCGCTGAATCCTATCTGTCCTGGGTCGAAGAGGAGCTCGCGGCGATCACCGAGAAAAAAACGGCGGATGTGTCAAGTTCTTTGCGAAACCTCCTATCGCTGGTGCGCACATCGCGAGATACCCTTGTAGAAGGCTTGTTTCCGCGAGAGGCTATTCGAGTACCGGACACGCTCGAATGGCGACAGCGGATCGCACGAGGCGAATTTATCCTGCTCCGAAGGAGCTAAACATTAGTCGCCGACTCGTGTCGGTGCGAATCTTCGCAGCTGCTCTAATTTCCGTTCGGCATTGAGGGATATGCGGTTCATTTGACTGCTGATTGAAGCCCTCCGTGCTGGAAGGGTTATGAAAGTGTGGTCGGATGGCTTGCCGGAATTGAGGGCTTGCGCGACGGGGCGAAATGCGAAAAAGCCCGATGTCCCGGGGAAACGCGCGCGCCCCATCGACGAAGTCCTCGCCGACGTCGTCAGGGCCCTTGCGTGCCACTGCGCCGCCGAGCATCATGAGGCCTCGTTAAGGGGGGATTTAAAGTGCGCGTCGCCGTCTACAGTCGATATAGTTCCGACCTCCAGGACCCGCGCTCGATTGCAGACCAAATAGCCGCCGCAAGGGAGCATGCCCAGCGCCAAGGCTGGTCAATCGTTGCGGAATTTCAAGACGCAGCGATATCAGGATCCTCGACACATAATCGGCCCGGCTTGTCGGAGCTCATGCGCGCCGCCGGCGACCGCAGGTTCGACGCGGTCCTAACGGAATCTCTCGATCGACTTTCTCGCGACCTTGAGGACATTGCGGGTATTCACAAGAGGCTCCAATTCGCCGGCGTAAAAATCGTGACGCTCGCGGACGGCCTTGTTGGCAAGATGCACGTCGGCCTTAAAGGCATGATCGCGAGCATGTTCCTCGACGACCTGGCGCTCAAGACGAAGCGCGGCCAAGTTGGCCGGGTCAAAGAAGGGCGCATCCCCGGCGGCCGCTGCTATGGTTACGACGTTGTTCCGTCGCTCGAGCGAGGGCAACGCAAAATCAACGACACCGAGGCGGCGATCGTTCGTCGAATTTTTGAAGAATACGCCGACGGTCGTTCGCCGTTTCAAATCGTCAAGCGATTGAATGCTCAGCGCGTGTCGTCTCCCCGCGGAGGCCCATGGAATGCGTCGACCCTGGTCGGGAGTCGCAAGCGGCAAAACGGGATCCTAAATAACAGCCTTTATGCCGGCCGGGTCGTCTTCAATCGGCAAAGCTTCATAAAGGATCCCGAAACGGGCAAACGCCAGGCGCGTGAAAACCCGCGCGACCAATGGCTCGAGAAAGAGGTCCCCGAGCTCAGGATCGTGCCGGCCGAGTTATTCGAAACCGTCAAACAACTCCGCCTCGCATCCGGAGGCGCTAGACCAGAGCGCTCCAATCGGCCAAAGCATCTTTTTTCTGGCCTAGTCGTTTGCGGGCGGTGCGGCGGCTCAATGACTGCCCAGCGCGTGCAGCACGGGCGCCAGGGCGGACCGGTACATTATCTCGGGTGCTCGTCGAGACGTAATCGCGGGACATGCGACAACGATCGAAACATTTCGACCGCCGAAATTTCGTCGCGCGTACTCGAGGCGCTGCAAAAGCATTTGCTGCAACCGAACCTCGTCGATCTCGCCGTGGAAACGTACCGGAAGGAACGCGAGAGACTCGCGAAAGAGATCTCAAGGAACCGGCTAGACGTCGAGCGCGACCTAACGGCCATCGAACGAAAGATTAAGGGCGTCGTCTCGGCGATCGAAGCCGGCGGGGACCCCCGCGCGCTCGCCGCCAGGCTTAACGAGCTCGAGGCCGAGCGGCGCAAGCTTGAACAGGTCAAGCCCAAAGGCGCCGAGGTCCTCGCGGTGCATCCCGCGGCCGCCGCTTTCTATGCGGATACGGTGCGGCAGCTAAAAGAGGTTCTTGCGGTTGGGAAACCGAACACGGAAAGGGCTGTCGCCTTCGTCCGAGAGCTTATCGACCATATCGCCATAAATCCCACCCCGAAAGGCGCGCCGGTCGAGATAGACCTAGTCGGCAGTCTCGCCGCGCTTTTCATGGAACCTAGCGCGAACCGTGTAGTGAATGCGATG
>CAWBLX010000003.1:0-919581 GCA_963789775.1 uncultured Pseudomonadota bacterium | reverse complement strand
ACAAGCATCATGCAAACGACGGCGAGTGCATATTGAGGCGCGTATTCGCGACCGTTTTCACTAACCAGCCGCTTTATAAGATCGTAGGTCGTCGGCATCCGCTTCTCTATATTATCGCCAACAGAGGGTCTGGCTCGCACCGCGCTTCAAATAGGTTGATTTGTGCGGCATCGAAAGTCAACGCCCGCATCCATGCGCCGGAACCCGGACCTAACTATGCCCGTTTCGCGTATATCTAGTCCGATGGCGCAGGATTCGGATATATCCCAAGGCTGACAAGCGGAGACTTGGCGCTGCCGTTCTGGCTTGCTTGCAGCTCGAATTCATCGCCGCTGCCAAGCGGAGCGGATTGCGGTGATTGAGCCTCGGCAATCCTTGTCCGCCACATAAGGGCAACCTTCAACTGCCGATAGGAAGCCATTATCCACGCATGACGGAGGCCCCTTAGGGCGCCGGTGAAATGTCGTCTGATCACGTAATACTTGAAGAAATTGATCGGAAACTCCAACGGCAGACGTGCCAAAAGCGCCAGCTGAGACGACCTGTTAGAGTGCTCCGCGGACAGCAGCATCCTCTCGGCCAGTTTGCTTTTGAGATCGTCATAGTTGCAATACGAATAGTGATGGGAGGCGCGCGAAGCGCACCAACGGTGTGATTGTCCGTCACCACAGTATCATGCACCGGGGAGTCGCGAAATCGTACGGCCCGCCGGTCGTATAATCGGACGTACCAATGATCGCGGGCCCAGGGCCGTGGCTTTTCCGCACCAGGATAGACGAGTTCGAGCGGCATGCCGTAAGCGACTTCGGGCGGGCCCTCGTGGGCAAAGAGAGCGATAATCTCATCTTTGAGTGCAGGCGTAACGACCTCATCGGCGTCCAGATTCAAGACCCAATGATTTCGGCAATGATCCTCGGCGAAACGCTTTTGTCCCCCAAAGCCAAGCCAGCGTTGCGTTATGACGCGTGCCCCCTCGCCCATAGCCACCCGGACGGTGTCATCTGAGCTCTCGCTATCGACAACAATAACTTCGTCCACCCACGGCTTTACCGAGCGTATCGTTTGGGCAATGCGATCAGCTTCGTTCTTTGAAATGATGAAGCATGACAATGGCAATATTGTCATAAAAAATGCCTTCCAAGCGTTAATACAATACCCAGCATAACATGGTTATTCGCAAGGTAAGCCAAGTCAATCTTCGAAGCCAAGTCCTCGCGGGATTTCGACAGCGAGGAAATATTTTGGCGACACACGGTTCGCACCCGCTCCCCTACTCCTCCCTCGGATGAAGCAACCCCAGCCCCAGTCGCGGGGCCGGGCGTCATAAATTGGCCATGTTGGCGCCACGGCTTTGATGTAATGCAAGTATTCACCGCATCTGCGAAGTTTATTCGCGTTTTGTCCACGGTTATTTGCGCAAGATGAGTGGGTCGTGGCGGGGCGCCGATCTCGAACTAGCAATGATCGCAGCAAACAGGTTTTGAGCCTCCGATCCTAGCGCGCCCAGACCATAGCTCTCAAGCCAACTCATCGGGCCACACGCGTGTAAGACTGTACGAACTGGCGAGACATTTTCCCATGATGGCCATCAGCGGTTTGGAGAATGGATCGGATGAACAGCCAAGAGCGGTTTTCCCGGTCGCGAGACGTCCAGCGTCACGCCGTTCAAGTAAGCCCACTCGTCCAGCATGCGGCAGGTTATTCACTGAGCGTGGAGCGCCAGCTTTCACGCTCCAAAAGCACCATGTCCGCTGCCACCATTTCCTTGACCAGTTTAGGAAAGCTCATTTTGTGCTGCCAGCCGAGCTTTTCGCGGGCCTTGGTTGCATCACCCAGCAAAAGGTCTACCTCGGTCGGCCGGAAATATCGCGGATCGATGCGAACCAATTCATCACCATTGTCTGCGTCATAGCCGATCTCATCGACGCCTTTGCCTTTCCAGGCGATGACTTTTCCTACCTCAGCGAACGCGAGTTCCACGAATTCGCGAACCGAATGCGTTTCACCCGTCGCGAGCACGTAGTCATCGGCCTGATCATTTTGAACGATCCTCCACATGCCTTCGACATATTCCTTAGCGTGCCCCCAATCGCGCTTGGCGTCGAGGTTGCCGAGATAAATGTCTGATTGCAATCCCGCATGGATTCGCGCAACGGCGCGAGTGATCTTGCGGGTCACAAAAGTTTCGCCGCGTATGGGACTCTCGTGATTGAATAAGACGCCATTCGAGGCGTGCATGCCGTAGGCCTCACGATAGTTGACGGTAATCCAGTACGCATAGAGTTTCGCGACGCCATAGGGGGAGCGGGGATAGAAGGGCGTCGTTTCCGTTTGTGGCGTCTCCTGCACCTTGCCGTAAAGCTCCGAAGTCGATGCTTGGTAAAATCGCACCGAGCCCTCAAGCCGCAGAATTCTGATTGCTTCGAGAAAGCGTAGCACGCCGATTGCGTCTGCATTTGCAGTGTATTCCGGCGTCTCGAAGCTCACTTGGACATGGCTCTGTGCAGCGAGATTGTAGATCTCGTCCGGCTGCGTTTCTTGAACGAGCCGAATGATGTTGGTTGCGTCCGTCAGATCGCCGTAATGCATGAAGAAGGAGGCGCCCAGCTCGTGAGGGTCTTGATAGATTTCGTCAACTCTCTCAGTGTTGAACGATGAAGACCGACGCTTTATTCCGTGAACTGCATAGCCTTTTGAGAGAAGTAAGCGGGCGAGGTATGCGCCATCTTGTCCAGTGACACCTGAAATCAAAGCCGTCTTCTTTTTCGCCATGTAAAACCCAATCCAAATCCTAAGAACTCGACTTTATGAAGCGTCATCACAAATGATGCAATCGGCCCGAAAACTTGTAAGGCGATCGCGCAACGGCGTGCAATCAGCGAGATCGGCCTCGAGTATACGCTTTGAAATTGCAAAGTGCTGTTGAATGGCCGGCTGGAACTTGCCTTACCACAGAGCAGTGCAGACCGGATGCTCGCCGCAAGATAGCTTCGGGTGCCGGAGGTCAAGAGTTCAGCGATGAGACCGGTCTGACAACGTCATAGCGTCGTCACAGTTTTCGACGGGCATTTGAACCCCGCGCGACATCGTTTAGATCTCCGTTCGAGCTTCGACTTCAAGTTTTCGAAATAGCCGCTTTCCCAGGACGTGTTTTGTTCGATGTAGGGCGTGTTGATGCCGATGCGGCCGAGTTCATGACTGTACGGCGATCGCGGTGAACGCCGGGCCCCTGTCGGAGCGGAACCGTTCCGGTGGTCCGTGGGTGACGAACAGATCCGGCAAGACAGAATACGTCGTCCGATCTGAGCCGCCGCGCAACGCCCATTACAAAAATCGCCACAAAGCCGCTGCCACAGCAATCAGAGCAGTGAGTTCAATCGAAGAGATCTGATGGGAATATCTGATACTATGTGGGCCCCATGATCCGAGGCGCACGTTCAACTTCCGAATTTATTAACAAACGATAGCAGGTCTCGCGATCGTATCTTCTCAGCGCTTCCTCTCTAGCTTGTCCGGCGCCATCAAGGTAACGACGATAATTGTCTGCGATTGTTAGGACCCCTTTTGCGAGCGCAGCAACATCAGTTCCTGTCACCCCACTCTCTGGAGTAATTAGTTCGGACGCAAAAGTCCCAGCGGTCGCAACGATCGGCCGGCCTGTGAGCAATGCTTCAAGCGCCGCTCCCGAGCCGCGCTCCGGGGGATACGCCCTAGGGTCGTAGGGCAGGAGCATCAGATTGCATCGCTTCAATGCGGCCAGATAGTCCTGTTGCGAGATCGCAACGTCGAGCAGTTCGACCGCCTCGCCGAACTCGGCCAATTGTGCATACAAATTCCGGGCTTTGCGCGACGTTCGCCCTCCGCATTGAAGTAGGAATTTCAGCCGTCTTTTCGGTTTGGCCGACGATACCGCTCGGATAATGTCCGCGAGAATATCCACACCTTTTTCGGGGCGCGGTTCTCCGAGCCATCCAACGATCAATTCGGTGGGGTCATTCTCAGGTGGCGGCACCTGCATCGTCTCCATACCGAGAAGATGTGGGCATACGCTCACGTTCAGACCTGTTTCATTTGCCAACTCAAGTGCGCCAGCCCGTGTCTCGGCGCTTAACGTGACAAGCCGAGCGACCGACGACAAATGTTGCATCGCTTGAACAAAGCCCCCGGCATAATCTGCAAAAGGCATATTCGAAGTGGACCAACACGTTCGAACATGGATCTCCGGCAGCGCATAGCGCGTTTGCGTAGATGCCCACGTGCTCAGCATATCAATAGTTTGGGAATCCGCGCTATGAACGACCAAATGGTCATCTTTGATTGGTGCTTCGGAGCGTAAAGACCTGAAGAGTTCAGCACAGCGGTCACCATTTAGAACCGCGATCGGAAATCGATGACGCAATTTAACTTCCCACTCGCGCTCAGCGAACGTCGAGCGTAGATAACGCCGATTGCCGATAAGAGGGCGAATGGCTCTGCCAAATATCCCGATTTGGCGTTCGTAAATGCCTGATGAAAACGCAGGAACGAAACGCACGAAACTCGGGACGAGGTCGCAATCAAGATCCTTGTGTCCAAACCAAACGGGCTCATGGCCCGCGCCCTTCGCCGCTTTTGAAAGCTCTATCGACAAGCTCAGATGGTGACCCGCTTCGCCCCTGAGCGCCGGATCAATGATAATCATCTTGTTCATTTTTGCGTGCCGATGTTGTCGCATCGCAGTCTCATATCCGGATCGCGATGTATGATTTCATAATCATCAGAAGAAAATAGATCCAAAATTGTTCGTTGAACGGGAGCGCATCGGCCGCGCAGGAAAGCTTACGTCGACAGCTCAGAGCCTCCTAGATTTGCTGCAGAACGCACAGAACGGCGATCTCGCCCCCAAGAAGAAACGTGGCCGACAACATAGCCGTAAGCAGTCGCAGCTTGGCATCCACATCCACTAGACCGTGCTTGGCTTGCTCGATTTGTGCGAGGCATTGATCGACCGTAGGTCTCTGTCCTCTTACCCGGCAAAAACTTGATGACCGGCAAATCTTCCATGAGCCGGAGAAAAATCGCAAATCAGTTCGACCGCCAGCCATCTTGGCGCACGTTCATAATGCCGAACTATTGAACGAGAGCAAATTCCGCGGAGGGGCGCACGCTCGCGAAGTGCTTGCAGGCTGGCGCAGCGACTACGTTAGCAACCGACGGGCCGTAACGTGTTCAGGTCGAACGAGTTTGCGGGATGTCCGCATCGGACCATAGATAATCAGAGCGGCCTCCAGCTTTGAGCAAGTACCATCCGGGGGGCAAAGTCATCCAGAGAGATACTAAGAGCCATCAATGTTCTGATAATAGTCCGATCTTTTCTCGAAAAGCCCGGATAAACTTCCCGAAGCTTTTGCAATGCTCGATGCGCCTTTAAACATTGTCCTTTCGCCCGCTACTCTAGCCACTGGCCAGACGCAAGCGCCCAAAATGATGAGCACTGAACCAACCAACATTCGCCTAATTATGCCTGGCAGGCGCCTGCGCAACGTCTTCGCCCTGCCGTCATGCATCACGCCGCAAAAGGAATTGGAGGCGGCAACCATGTTGTTTCGTTTTAAATACCGGCTCAAGACAAGCCGAGAAGCAGGAACAGTTTCGACAACTTTCGCCTCCGCCACGCATACGATGCGCACACCCTTCTCGTATGCGCGCCGGAAGAAATCGATATCATCTGCGCCAAATGTAAATCTGGAATCAAATCTCAGGCCGAGCCCTTCTCGCGCAACAAGGCGTGAATGAAAGAGTACGTTGTTCGTATAAGCATCGCGGCGAAGTTCGCCAGTCACTTTTCGCAAGTCCGCCACTGGTTTCCACCAGTGCGGCGGCGTAACCTCACTGACCTGCCACACAGGTCCGGTTGCGACGTCCGCGTCAAATCGTATGCATCCACTGTAAAGTTGAAGCAGCCAATCCGGATCCGCATATTCATCATCATCGATCATCGCGATCCAGTCCGCATTCTCTGCAATTGCGGCCTCAATCGAACGGTTGCGCGCCTGTGGGATCCCTATGTTTGGTTCCAAATAATAGGTCACCGGAATTGGCGATGATTTTCGGATTTCTTCCACGACGCTTAGCGATCGCGAGGTACTATCATTCTCGATCACCGCGATCGATAACGTCCCACCTTCGGGAATTAAAAGCTTAACCAGCCCTTCCAACGTAGCGGAAAGCATTTTGGGCCGCTTGGCCGTGCAAAGCGTGACGATAAATCTGGTCATTCAGTTAGATGGGCATCCTGAGCGCTGAATTTTTGATTGCGAGAAACAAAGTGTGTTTATCCAACACGCCTGCAAACGCAAGCGCACGTTGTGTCTAGCGGAGGCAGAATTTCGGTATTTTTCCTTAGCTTTGCAATCGGGGTCGGTGAGACGCTATGCCTTCCGAAGCGATTACGTCCGCGCGTGGATAATTCATCTGATCGTGGCGAACGTGTCCGACAGCCGATCATATCTAGCGACGGCGGCGATCGGGGAAAAAGCCGGGAGCTGGCGAAAGGGCTGTTCGATCGGCTCGCAAACTGGTGGCTGGCACAGAGCAGTTCGCGATCGGCTAACAATGATCAGCTGTTCTATTATTTGGGCACATCGAACTTAGTCGTTGACGATCTAAGTTACGAATTTAAGGCACACGCTAGGACCGCTAAGCATCGGTCTTCTCGTAACGTTGCTCAAGTTTTACTGGGCTCCAGATCTTGAACGCGGGCGCCTCTTGAACTTTGAGGGCGATAGAAGCGTAGCACATACGCATACTATCCTGCTTTTCATGAGTTCGCCAATCCGTCGCACGTTTCGTCTGATTCGGCAGCTTGAGTTCCAGTTCCAAAAATTTGCTCAATCCTGCAACGACGTCGGCGTCATATAGATTTTCATACCGCACCGAGGCGAACTCAAAATTTTGATTTCGCATCCATGAGTCAAAATGAGGTTCGAGAAGCAGGACGTCCTCCTCAAATATTTTGTGTCGATTTGCAAAATGAGGGGACTTGATGTGCATGTAATGCTGCTCGCCGAACCCCGCCGCCGAAACCGCCGCGTTCATGGGATCGCCAAACATAAAAATCGGTCGAACATGCGCTGGAAGCGTTTCAGGGGCGAAATCATGTGTTTTGTAGACATGCGATTTCTTGAAATCAAAAGACCCTGAATCTATAACAAATTGCCGTCCTCTCGAGTACTTGTAGCTAGACTTCAGAATGGCATCGAACAGCAATGTGGTGCCACAGCGGCCAAGGCCGCCTACGAGAAGTGTAGGGGCGGGCGCAAGTTTTCCCAGCCCGGTGCGGGCAAGCTTTCTCAATGATAGCCGCGGTATTTTAGCCACTCCATCGGCGACACTACGCCATTGACTAGACCAATCAATGAACTTCCTGGCAAGCCTGCAGACGATCAGCCTATGTCAATGGATGCACCTTTCGGAATTTTTTCAGTGGATTACGCGGCCGCGGAGCGCACGGAAGCAATCGGTCGGGTTTTAACTGCGACGCTGAGATATGTCGAAGCATCTATCTTTTGCCGCGTTTTGATTAGGCTTGGCCAATCAAAAACTATGAAGGCGAGCACCTACCCCACCGTCCGAATTAAGACAGACGTAGGTTTCAACGGACTTGAGCAAGAGGGTTTCCCGGCGTTCCCCAACCGCAATATGAACATTACGATGACGATTACTATGGCTCGACGGGAGTGAGGAACGTCTTTGATGAGCGGGTTCAGCGATAAGCTATCATTTGCGCGGGGCGAGTTGACGTATCACCTGCGGCATACCTGGGTGCGCACGAAAGATGTGATCGGGCTGCCTCGGGCCCAAACCGATCGAAGCTTCTATGTTGCAGAGCTCGCACGCAAGATTAGTAGCGGAGAAATAGGCCGCAACGTACGGATTACCGCTGCCGGGAAATCTGATGGCGCTGGCGCGCAAGGGCTCAGCCAAGTATCAGCGATCGCCTACGCAAGTGTTTTAGGCCTCGAATATATACATTCGCCTTTCCGCTTCGTTTGCCATGTCGAAGGGCCCCCGGTGCAGTGGGCGCAAAGCTGGGAGACGAATTTCAACTTTGGAGACGGATACCGTTCCATCGATACGTGCGGCTTGCCAGTTTTCCCGCTTGGCGATTTCCTGAAAGACCGATCGCTTTGGAAGAAGGATTGCGTGGTTCAATTGATCCATTATCAACATTGGACTAACAGCAACACGTGGGCATATGCGGCTGTTGCGCCGTCCCTGCGGGCCAGCTACTACCGTAAAAATTTACGCAAGCCGAATGAGAAACTGGTTGTAGCCGTCCACGTCCGTCGCGGCGACGTATCGGCAAGCCGATTTGCCCACACACATTACACACCAAATCCGCCGATCGTCGCTGCGTTAAGGCGGATCATTGCAATTCTTCGGCAACGCGGCGAAGAGCCTTCCATTCAAATCCATTCGCAAGGGAAGCTTGAAGACTTTCCAGAATTTTTAGATTTGGATGCCGAATTCCATCTCAACAGGCCGGCAATCTTCAGCTTCAATCAGCTGGTTGAAGCTGACATTTTAATCATGGCAAGAAGTGCATTCAGCTTCCTTGCCGGCATTCTCTCGGACGGTCTGAAGCTCTACGACCCATTCCAAGAGCAGCCGCTCCCCGATTGGATTGTACGCGACAGGGTCGGCAACTTCGACGAACTCGCGTTCAACGAGCAATTGGCGCCACTCAGAACGCTGGACAACAAGGCCATTGCAAATTCGTCGCCGATCACAGCCCAGTTCTCGAGGCCGTGAACTGAACAACCTGCTTGGATGCGAACTTGCCCTTATCATCCTCGCAGTAGTCGGATCTCAAAGTTAGGAATGTCCGCCGCGCTCTTAAAGCCGAACTCAAAGCAGATCAGATGCTGGGAGAGATGAAGTGACAAGCTGAGGCAAGCCAATCACCAATTTCTCCCAAAATCATCAGGCATGTTGACCGGCGCGACCTATACCAGATCATGGATCTCCGAGAGAACACATTCGACGACCCTCTTCCGTTCTTCCCCAATCGCCCTGAGATCACTGAACAAATCAAACAGAGATCTTTGCACGCTCTGGTAAGCTTCCGCGAAGGCCAAGCTTGGTTCGAACTCGGCAATCTTACGTGCCGCTCCAGCGGGCGTATCGTCATAGGTGTTGAGGATCGCGTCAGTCGATACGAACTCCCAGACTCTGTGTTGAGGGCTGGCCCAGTATGTCGGAATCCCGCCGAGCGCAAACGCATCAAATATTTTCTCTGTAATATAGTTTTGCTGATGCGTGTTCTCGTACGCAGAAATGACACGCGCCCGATTCTTTAGTCTTGCGAGTTTGTCTAAGTGCCAGTCCGGCAGATCTTGTCGTCGGGCATCCGATCCCCACCCCTTTCCAGAGATTAGAACACCTGGCGCCTTCGACAACTCCGCGACCTCAGTACGATACGAACTTAGTGCCGCCATATCACATTCTGGAAAACGCTGAGAATAATTCTCGCCTTTCCGATATTCAGCAAAAAATGCCGCGCGAACATTCGCGCGCATCCATGCGTCCAAGAGATCCTGGGAGGACTGTTTGATCTGAGTAGAAAGTAACTGCTGATAGCGAATTGGATAATTCGAATTTGTCAAAAGGAAATAAGGAATTTTGCGAAACGCAAAGATGTTTGATGTCTCGTGATTGAGAACGCGATAGGATAACTCGCTGTCTCCTCGACGCAAGGATGCGCTCCGGGAAGTAAAATTATCGCTCCAGGTTGTGTCCCACAACGGTTCCTCGGAAATCACAGCCACTTTGACCAGCGGGCTGGCACGTAGCACAGTCGCCAGCACGTCACCATTTTCTTTGAGGTCTATATCTAGTCCCGTGACGATCAGATCAGCATCCGCGGGGTTTGCAGCCCAGGCTAGCCGCTCTCCAATTTCCCGCCGAAAGCCGGCGTAGCTTAGAGGGGTACGTTTCGAATGTCGTCCAAATAGGCACACTTTCGGGGCAAGCTGCCTAGATATAGCCGGGGCATTTTCGACAACGACGGAACTTCGTGCCAGAGCCAGCACCTTGTCAAAGTGAGTCGACAAAGGGTCATTATCAGGCAGCGACTCCCTCGCTTCAGCCAAGACCTCTCCAAGAGGCAGGTTCAAATCAAGGTAATAAATCGCCCGAACGGGATCCAGCAATAGTTCTGACGCGCAACCAATCAGCAACAATCGATGTTGTGCTACGCCCTCACTTCTCTGAGCTAGAACCCAGTCAGCAAACGGCTCAAAATCTTCCATGCCTGCCCGACGTTCCGCCGTAAAATCGAGCATAAATTCCAGAACGTCCGAGACGAACGCATCTGGACCATACATCATCCACAACTGCCGCATCGCATGGCGCATCTCCGCTAAACGTTCAGGATCGGCTGCGATCTTCGCTAGACGGTCAGGAAGCTCCTTTATCTCACTCTCCGTTTCGCCGCAAAATACTGCAGCCATCTTCCAAAGCGCCTGATTTCCCGGAGGCGCATATGTGTCTGCCAATATTACTGGTATCGCACCGTCTCCAATTGATTCCCAAAGGCGAATGGAGTTCGGACCGGTGCCTGACGGGCAGAGAGAGAATATTGACTTGCTGAGGACAGTAGAGAATTCGGCCGCGCCCGCTTCTGTCGTCGCGTTCGAACCGAGGCTGTCTAAAGTCCTTCGGTGAATTTGTTGATCGTATACGATACTTTGATAATGCCATCGGTCTCGCGGAACTATAACGCCGCGCGGGTCACCCGAGAGAAGTTCGAATAGCAAATTTCGAGTTGATGTCAGGTACCAGCGGTTGGCTCGCGCACCAATAAATGAAAAAAGATATGGGCGCGCAATTGCGTCCATCCCAAACAGTTCGCAGCACTCATATTGAGATTTCTTAAGTTGAACAGGATAGAGTGGAAACGGCTTGAATTGCAGATCACCAAATGAACTTGGATGAAAATCCTCTTTCGAAGAATGCGCCCAGAATACTGTCGATATACCGGCTTTCCTGAACAAATGAGAGTATTTCTTTGCTAGTATATGCTGGCATACCGTAATTTTCAGTCCCTCCGTCGGGATGACTTTGCAGAACTCGTCAAATGTTTGCGAATGGTCCTTCGCGTCTGCAGCTGAACTCTGAAGTTTATCGATTAGCGTTGCCCATGGGTACGCCACGTATGTGACGCTCTCAGGCAGCTGAGACAGCGATGAGATCTTGTGAAACGCGTGCTGCTCGGTAATAGCAGGAAATTGCCAGTCGCCATCAAAGGCGATTAAGCAAGGTCTTTGGACGAGCATCTGTTGTCTTTATCCAAATTTGAGGCGCGCGGCCCTCATTCTGAACTCCTGCCGACGAGGACATTCGCGGAACGAACGATTTGAACCGGACGAGCAATTCCCCCAAAGCTCAGCAACGCAAGATATCAATCTGCTGTAGGTGTATCGCCCGCGGTCGTTGGTCTTGGGAACCCAATTCAGAGAGAGCAATCGTCTCGGGAAACTCAAGAGCTAGCTCTGCTGAGTGATGTGCGACACCGATCGCCTCGATTTCGAACTTCGAAGTTGCGATCATCGGCCAAACGATCTCGCGCTTCAAATAATTATTATAAATCCTCTTCCAGCCCTTTCCTGATACCTCCCGCGAACTTCTGGATTTAAGCTGCACTTCCTTCCCATCGATAGTCGCCCGCATTCCTCGCAGAATTTCCGACGACACAGCACTAAGGATCCGAAGTTTTAGACGATAACTTCCTGAGGCCAGAGGGGGCAATCGCAACGTGCTGCGTAGCGCGGGTCCGGCCCATCGTCCTTCAGATCCGGCCTCGAACCAATTTTCACCATTAATAGCGCAGCGCATATCTACGGTGGTTCCGGTTCCAGACTTCTTTTTTTCCGGTCTTTTACGTGCGGGGACGTATATTCTTATTTCGTCGTTTGAATTATTCGTTGTGAGATATCCGAGACAAGCCTTATTAAGTTCGTGCTGAACTTGACGTAGTTGAAATCGAAGCAATTCGTTTTTTTCTTTTTCTGCGTCTCTCTCGGACGCTACCGAGGCGAGACGCTCCAACAATCGCTCGAATTCGTCGGCAAGATGCGCTGCTGAACCGTCGAGAGACATGGTAATTCCTTATATATTTTTCGTAGAAATTCCATTGAGCCATGAGGGAAATCCTTCCTTCCCCTCGCATTGATCAGCACTTTCCAAGCCCATATCGACCCGAACGCCGCGCAAGGCATCAGCATCAGTCCATCAATAAATCGAAACTGCCGCTATCCCCGTTCGCAATTGAACGTCGCCGTAGCGCAGCAACGCCATTAGCGCCGTAGGCCCAATAGCCTATGGAATTTCAATATGATGGCAAAAATTCTCACAGTCAAGGCCACGGATAAGCGGATAGTCGTATGATGTTCGCGATTGCTCTGGCACCGATATAGAACTGACATAGAAACGAGATCTCTACGGAAGTTCGGCAAAGAATCGTCATCTATCCATTGACCAATTGCCATTATTCTCAGCAGCCGGAGCGATATTTAAGCCGCCGCAGAAACCATCGACGTAGGCGAGCGGTCGTTGGGACCTCAGAGGCAAAAAATCCTCCGGTGCGCAGTAGGACGACCTTCGTCTTGAGCTTCTGCAGCCAACTCAAGTTGCGTGGTGCGAGTTCGCATCTTCGCGCGAAGCCATGAGGATGAAAAGCTCTGATTGCGTGACGGGAGCTTTAAGCAGCGATTGTTTGCGGCTTGTAGAGATATTTCTCATCGAACAGGAGATTATGCCTAGGCTCTGCGATGACAAAAGTGGCCCTGTCCGCGTAGATTTTCGCCTTGCGCGCCAAAGCAAGTTCCTCAACAAATTCTCGAACAGGATAGCTCCCATCTTCTCTCTTACCCCAGGACCAATCGTCCCCAGTAATAATGGCATTAGGAAATGCTTTATGTGTTTCAATGAACTCGATCCGCTGCTTCATGGCATCGATGAAGACAACGTCAGGTTCGACATCCGCGGCCAGAAACTCTTGGAAGATTTCCGGGGCGGCGCCGCGAACCATGACGCAGCGGTCTTTGAACTCGGCGAGGTTGTTGCGCGCAATCGCATACCCGCCAAATCTGCGCACCAAATCCGCATTTCGGTCGATCTTTTCAACGCCGTAAGATTTGATGGCCCAACTGACGTCGCGAAGACTTTTTGTATAGGGAACAAGATAGTCATCATCCCAAGGATCGACGCAGACGCACCTGAGACCGGGATTTGATGCCAACCACACGCGAGGTGCTCCGCCCATGAAGGAGCCGAGTTCAACGAGCAAGCAGTCTGGCAGAGCCGAAAATATCGTCTGCATCAAGTGACGGCCGCCGCCATCCAATGTCCATTGGAATGGGTCAATGCCTAAAATCCTTGCATTTTCTGGCCACGGCCAGCGCTTTAGCAGCTCCGAAAATTTTTTAGAGCCCGGTCTTTTTTTCCAAAGCCACATCTAGTTGTCCCCTGCAAGAACATCGAAGGTAGATGGAATGCGGTAGCTACGTCTCCAAGTTCCTTTCATCCAAAATTCCTTGGCTGTGGATTAAGCGCAACCGAACTGATGCCGCTGATCGTCAGTCAACCCTGACATTTGCGATCACTGCGCCGATGGAGGTTTCGGACGCGAAGGCTTAAAGGGCCTAGCGTCTGACGGAAGCCGACACACTTTGACTTTTTTCCTCACTGTACTCGGAGCAAATGCTTTGACAGCTCCGCGCGTTGTCGGCGGCCCATCAACAATACAATCTTCAGCGCTTGCGTTTAGCAATTTTCGCGCCAAGGATGGATAGGCTTGGGGACGTTGTCGCTGCGACAACGGGAGCCAGATCATTACGGACAGGAACCAAATCCAGCGGCAACGATGGAGCTGAACCCCGCCTCGTTGACCATGAGGAACTCAAAGCCTTAGTCTCACAGACGGCGACGTCGACACCAAAAGGAAGTTGCCGAGAGCGCAGCTCCAGAATCAGGCGAATTGCCTTGCTATCTTTGTAGTCCATTGAGGCACATCCGAACAGCTCGACCGGGAGCAAATCTCCGACTTTGCGCAGGCGATGAAATTCTTCTCTGGTCCAAAGCGGAAATTTTTCAACACCGACAGATGGCACACGCGTTGAGTCAAGCGCGAACGCGTATAATGCGGGTGGGGAACGAATGACCACTATTTCTGCAAATGAAACGAAATCGCCCTACAGGCCAGAGATAGATGGTCTCCGGGCGCTCGCCATCGTCGCCGTTATTATCAATCACTTCAATGATTCATTGATGCGAAGCGGATACCTTGGCGTCGACATCTTTTTTGTCATTTCGGGATACGTCATCACGAGTTCCCTTTGCCACTCCGAACAACGCTCGCTAGGCCACTTTCTTCTGGACTTCTATGTCCGGCGCATCAAGCGTTTGGCGCCGGTGCTAATGCTATTTGTGCTTTCCACGAGCGTGTTGATTTGTTTCTTCGATCCCGATCCGGAAACATCATTAAAAACCGGCGCCGCCGGGTTGTTCGGACTTTCAAATCTCTATCTCTTCCAAAATGCCGCCGACTATTTTGCGGTCTCAAGCGAACTTAACGTATTTACAAACACATGGTCATTAGGCGTCGAAGAGCAATTCTATTTTATTTTCCCGCTGCTCCTCTGGTTCTCAGGATTGGGTCGCTCCCACTCAGGACGTCGCAATTTTGAGCTGCTAGTAATCCCGCTGCTGCTCTCGTCGTTTGTCATGTTCAGCCAATTCAGCAAGTCCGACGCAGCTGCTGCATTCTATTTGATGCCTGCTCGATTCTGGGAGCTTGGAGCCGGCTGTCTGCTTTTTGCGACCTTCAATCACGAACGATCCGCATCCGTCGCAACCGGATGGCTATCGCTGTCGGCGCTACTGCTATTGATCGTAGTTCTTTTCGTGTTTTCCGACCATCGTGGCGTATCCAATCTTCTTGTCGTCGCTCTAACCGCGTTATTGATTGCGACGCTGTCTCCAGGAACCCGCGCGTACACTGTCTTGACAAATCCCTACATCCTCTACTTGGGACTAATCTCATATTCTCTCTATCTTTGGCATTGGAGCGTACTATCGCTCAGTCGGTGGACCATCGGCATTCACGTATGGTCGGCACCCATCCAGATCGCCTTAATGTTCCTTCTGGCGTCCGCTTCATATCACTACGTTGAACAGCCGTTCCGTCGCATTCGTTGGTCTTCGGTCCGCTGGAAATCCTTGAGCTATGGCCTTGGCGGATCGACCGCCATCGCCACGATACTGATGTTTCTTATCCTTCCCAGCCACGCAGCTTTGTTCCTCGGAACCCGACGAACCCACTTCAAAAGCGACATACTTGCGAGTAATCCCAGCGTCGTTCAGGCTGCAGAAGCCCTCCGAATAAAATGCAACATGACTCCCCATCACTTAAAAGGAAGCGCATACAGGCCTCAGCCGCTCATCAACGATGCCTTCTTGCAAGACTGCATGGGCGGAGAGTTCGAAGGCGAAAAAAATCCTACTTGTGGGCGACAGTTTCGCATCTCAATTCACATCACACTTGGCGATTGTCGCGCATGACGTTGGATATCAGTTCAACGTCATCTTCGGCTATGGATGCCCGTTTCCGTTCGCCTTCAAAGATATTGAGAGACACGCCGCGAGCCGATGCAAGGATGTAGATCAAAATTTGCTTCAAGAAAAATTGCTGCAGTCTCTTCACAACTCTGATTTGCTCGTCGTACGATTGTATTTGCCCAAATCACAGTATCTCACATACAAAGCCAATCGACTTCCTCCCGTTGACGCCTACGACTCTGCGATTTCAAAACTCATCCGCGCCGTTAGGAGGAAAAGTGCCAATCTTCTGTTGGTAGGTCCGAATCCGACGTTGACACCTGAGCAGCTCGCCGCGCTTTCGAAGCAATGGTTCACCCTGTCCGAGCCACCATCGAAGATTTTTATTCATTCGTCCGACAACAAAGAAACCGCATATTATCATCTCTTAGACGGCCACTTAAAAAAGTTCCTCGCCTCCACTGCGGGCGCATCCTATTTTTCTCTGAATTCTTATCTTTGCAATGCAGAAGACAATTGCCGATTGGCCGACGGAAATAATCGTCTCTACAACGACGAACAACATATCACATCTTATGCTTATGACCTGTTTTTCGATGAACTCTTGGATCGTGTGAGGCAAATAGTCAGCGCTCCATCCGTTCGTGCTCTAGCAAATGAAGTGCATTGAACGTGCCGGGCATCCTGGCGCGAACTTCTTCCATGCCTCGCGCGTGAGCACGGTTCCCATACGTCCCCTTGTTTCGTGAGAGCATTCACAATTTACCCCCCGATAATTTTGGGGCGAAGATTGAAAGTGCTCTGCGTGGCAAGTACTTTTATGCCGCACAAAAACGGGTGGACGTTTTCAAATGGGGCTGAGAGCTGCGCTCGGCTTAGAGCGAGGGAAGCCGGTCGTTTCTTTCCCTAGAAGCCGGCCGTCGCGTGAACCGGAACTGATCGACCAGCATCGAATTCTGCACGCGTCGAATAACAGCCACGGTCGATCATCGGAAGCGTTAATCGGCGACATCATCTCGCACGCCTACGAATTCTTTGGCGGCTATGGCCGACTGAAAACCGTGCTCGACTTCGGCTGTGGGCATTCATCAGCGGTCGATATGGTGGCCGCTCATTTCAAGGCAAAAGCCCATCGCTTTGATCCCGCCATACCTGAATATTCGACTATCCCGATTCAACGCGCCGATCTTGTCGTCAACACCGACGTTCTGCAGCGAATCCCCGAGGAAGACATTATTGCCTTTCTCAAGCGGCTCCGCTCGATTTCCAAACATGTTTTCTTTCAAATAGCGACAGAGGCAGCCGGTACGATCCTCGCCAACGACGAGAACGCGCATTGCACCGTGAAACCCGACGAGTGGTGGCTGGCAACTCTCCGTCAGGTCTTTCCTGATGTCCGTGTGGTCCCATCAAACTGGCCCGCCCGGCTAACCTGCGTGACGTGGCCGCGAAAAATCATAACCCATGACGAACAGGCCATCCTGGCACTCGCGAAATTCTCCGGTATTCGCGGCAAAGATTGCGTCATCTTCGGTTCGGCACCGAGCCCGCTGATCGGAGACATCCGCCTTGAACAGCCTATTATTTGCTGCAACGGTTCTTCATTGACGCTGCAGAATAACTTAGGCCGCCCCCCTGCCCTGTCCTTCGTCCATAGTCATGTTTTTGCCAGGGACAATCCGGCTGATGTCGAGGTCAGAGACGCGTTGTCGGCCGTCAAAAACATCGGTCGCTTGGTCGTACTGCATGAAGATTATTATGATTACGACACTGAGATTACGCGTGGCCGAAGCGAAGATGAGATGCGGCTCGCTTGGGGCCTCAGATATTCGATGCTTGAACGCCTGCTCGGCGCCAATCTGCCGTTCCTCGATATGTCCACTGGCGCATTCACGGTTCTCGCTGCCCTGTCTTGCGGAGCTAAATCCGTGCATCTTATCGGGTTCTCTTTGATATCGAAGGGCCATAGCTACAATCCCAACGGGCGGCATCGCAACCACATCCGGAGCGATGCCGCGATTTACGCCCTGCTCGGACAGCGGGGGCACCGGATAACGAGTTCGGACCCCTCGGTGTCTTCGATCTTGAACCCTATCCTCGCCTAATCAGGGTCAGCGATCGCGATGTCCTGCCGGATAATTTCTGCGTAGCGCCGATTCATCCCGTCGGTTGGGATGCTTAATAATTGATCGTCCATATTTGCTGTGACGTACTTCTGTTTTCGTTGCTCCATCTCAACTCGGATGGACGAGATTCGTCAGATTGATCGCGGTGTATTGTGGAGATTCAATTAGGGGTAAAGGAAACTGCACGAATGCTGCATCATGACAGAAAAATAACATTCCCAATCGGGTTGCATATGGGCATTTTAGCGATGCGATCGTGCGCGAACGACTCATCGCAGGTAGGTCTAATGAGGACAAATCTCCGTCTGCGTGACCCAGAAGCTCGCGCATTTGTTCATCGGCGGCGATATCTGAACGATCACCTTACAGCGACGGCGAATTGAGACCAGAATAATTATTTAAGATGGCATCGAGGAACGTATTGCCGCTTCTCGGACAAGAGGGCCAACCGGATATCGTATTACCTGCATGATACTCGTGCCGGCATTATGTTGGCCGGCGAGGTTGGCCATGAGCAGCACAAAGCTCGGTCGGGCAACTCTACGAGCATCTCTTCGGCCTATGAGGCGGCGCCAAGCCGGAATGTCACCTTGATGGCGATGCGATTTCGCCGGAGCATTGCGACGTGAGGCTCGGACTAAGCTCGACGCCGGCCGCTGCCGGCACCTCGGAGGTCTTGCCGCACGAGCAGAAATAGCGTCGGGGGATGAACGAAATGGAGAAGGTGCCGATCATAGCGATTGTGACGCCGACGCTCAATTCGGAGCGCTTCCTCAATCAAACCATTTCGTCCGTCGTCTCTCAATCAGGACAGCATTATATCCGATTCCATTTGCAAGACGGTGGCTCAACCGACAACACGATCGACATAGCGCATCGCTGGAAACATCTGCTGGATAACAAACTCTATCCGATCGGATGTTTGGGAGTAGAGATGTCGATCGCAAGTCAGCCAGATGGATCGATGTATCAAGCCATCAATCAAGGCTTTTCCATTGCTCTGCAGGAAGACACGACCCTCATGGGGTGGATCAATTCGGACGATCTCCTAGCGCCCGGCTCCATGGCGACCGCGCTGGAAATCATCAAAGAGCATCCTGATGTCAACTGGCTGGGCGGCCGAGCCGCGTTCCTGAATGAAAATAATTCGATCACATCTGTCGATAAGCCGCGCGTATTCAGCAGGCGAACTTTGGCGAATGGGCTTCATCACGGACGTCCGATGCCCTTTATCACGCAGGAAGGCACGTACTGGCGGCCGCACCTCTGGAAGCAAGCCGGAGGGCTCGACAGTACGCTGAAATTTGCTGGGGACTGGGATCTTTGGCGCCGCTTTGCGGCCTTTTCCCAATTCACCTCCGTCGATTCAGTTCTCGGCTTTTATCGCAGGCGGCGAGGGCAACTGACGGAATCGTTGGAGAAATACAATGCAGAAGTCGATAAGCGGCTGGCCGGGCTGCAAACGATTAACATGTCTTGGGAGAGTGAGCCCCTCGTTCACTTCCACAAGCGTTGGAAACTAAGTTATCCGTCGCAAAAAATGAGCTGGTTGAAGCGCCTCAATCGTCGGCGACTTGCCTGGCAACGGCGCTTTTATTGGCGTAACAAAGAGGAAGCCTAAAACGTCGGTCAGCCCGAATTAAACAATGGCGACGCGGCGTGATCGATCTCTGTCGCGAGCGCGGTCAACATATCGCGGGAAACCGACCCGGCATCGTAGAGAAGCCGCCCCGATCAGCGTGCTTTTTCCAGCATCGACGCTATCACACGTGAGAAGTCGAAGCAGCGACTTCTCCGCCCCGGCATCGACGACGTCCTCTGACTGCGAATGGGAATCGGCGAGAGCATCAATCTTCATGCTGGCTAATTGCTGGCTCGTCCGATGTCCTTGCTGCGGATGGTCCGTGCCTTTGGCCTGTTGTGGCCCTAACCCGTAGAGGCATTGAAAAATATTGGTCGGAGCGAGAGGATTTGAACCTCCGACCCCCAGTCCCCCAGACTGGTGCGCTAACCAGGCTGCGCTACGCTCCGATTTGGAAAATTCGACGGCCTTCGCAACTAACGATTGCAAGCGGACGGCCGTCCCGGTCTTGGGTTGGGTACCTGGAACGCATCCGCGCGTCAAGGACGGATACGTTTCGGCCCGCGGCCGCTTTCTCCGAGGGACTTCGAGGGATGCCAAGCCCGACGATCTTGGTCAGAGCGAACCCTCAGCGGCGATATTCGGGCAGACGCTTCAGAAGGTCGATGATCGGATAATCGACCCAGGCATGAGTCACGAGATCGCGATGGCGGCCGGCGCCTCCCGGAACGACCGCGACGCCCCCCGACGCGAGGCGCGTGTTGATCTGAGGACTGACATCGACATCGTGTGCCGCGAGAATATCTTCGAGCCGAGCGTTCTGGTTTCGCGTGGAGCTGAGATAGACACTGACGAAGAAGGCCGACGGGTCCGCCTCGATCCAATGGGCGAACTTGTCGAGGTCACCGTAAAGAGAATCCAGAAGAACGACACCGCGAACACGCTTCTTCAGTCCGCCGCGCTCGATTGCGGACGCCGCCGCTACGTAGCCACCGCTATAGGCAACGACGATGATCGGCATGCTCGCGAAGGTGCGGAGCGATTTACGATCGCCGAACATGCGCGCGAGGTGTTGGCCGGCTTCGCCGATGAAGCGCCCGAAGGCTCCGGGCTGCCAGAATTTTCCCGCGCTCGAATCCCGCGCGTCAATGGCGAGCTGAGGCGCGACGAGGACGACATTCGCGTTCGAAGCCGAGATCTGCGCCGGCACCTTCTGGCGCGCGAGCACGTCACGCTCGAGCGTCGCGCCGTGGCCATGAAAGAAGACCAGCATCAACGCCGGGCGACGGATGTCGAAGCCCTTCGGGATGTGGAGCAGCACGCGGTCGTCGTCATAGGTCTGGTCTTCCCAGTAGACGCGTCCCGATCCCGTGCGGTGACCTTTGCGGCCATTTTCGTCGACGTTGAGAAAGGGCTCGTTCGAGCCGGGCATCGTCCCATGATAGGGAAACGGCGCCGTGTCGAAGTGGACGAGACTGGTCTTATCGACCTTCGTCGGCCTGCTGCGCGACTGAACCAGCGTCTTGGAGGGAATGATCTGTCGATGCCGGCTCTTGCTTGCGTCGGCGCCGGCAATTCCCAACGCCCAGGCAACGCTCGCACCGAGGGCGCGTGCAAGCAATTTCCGTCGCCCGTCGTTTATTGCCGTCGGCGCCATGCGCAGCGACACTCCGCAGTTGATACGGTCGGTATCAGGAATCGCGTTTACCCTGAGACAGCATAATCGGTGCGGCGTCTTGGCCAACTCTTAAGCCTGGCACTAAAGCTCAAAATTGTTCAATTCGTGAGGCCAACACTATCGGACGCGGCGCCGACAATTTACCCCCGGGCCCATGATTGCTCAAAATGTGTTCCGTGGGCGGCGCTTAGAGGCATTTTGGCAACTCGCCTTTAACATGTTCTACCAGCAGTTGTTGGAATGCACCCGAGTCAATACTGTCCCTGAGTTCGTCCACGGTTAAGCCCTCTTCATGACAACTGCCGCCACCATCAGCGCGCCGCCTTCCGTGACGACCGGGCTCGATGTCCGCACCGTCTCGACGCTTACCGCAACCGCTCTTGCCGTCGCCGATATGATCGGTATCGGCGTTTTTACGAGCCTTGGCTTTCAGGTCGCGAGCATCCCTTCCGCCTTTTCGGTCCTGATGCTCTGGATCGTCGGCGGGATCGCGGCGCTTTGCGGCGCTCTTGCCTATGCCGAGTTGGCGGCTGCGTTTCCGCGCTCCGGCGGCGAATACAATTTTCTCTCCCGCATCTATCATCCGGCGATCGGATTTCTGGCCGGGTGGATATCGGCGACGCTCGGCTTTTCGGCGCCGATCGCCCTCGCGGCCATGGCGTTCGGCGAATACTTCAAAGGGCTCGTGCCGAACGCGCCGCCCCTGCTTGTGGGCCTTGCCGTCGTCTGGACCGTAACGCTCGTGCATCTCACCGGCATCAAGCACTCGAGCAAATTCCAGAACGTGTCGACGATCATCAAGGGCGCCCTGATCATTGCACTGATTGTCGCCGGTCTCGCCTATGGCGTCCCGCAGCCGATATCGTTCGCGCCGTCGGCAGGCGACCTGGGTTATATCGCGAGTGCTCCGTTCGCCGTGAGCCTCGTTTTCGTGATGTACGCTTATTCCGGCTGGAATGCCGCGACATATATCGCGGGAGAAATTCGCGAGCCCGCGGTCAGTCTTCCGCGCTCGATCATTGCCGCGACCGTCATCGTGATCGCGTGCTACGTCGCGCTCAACGCGGTGTTCCTCTACACGACACCGATCTCAGCGATGGCGGGACAGCTCGACGTCGCCCTCGTCGCGGGCAGGCACATTTTCGGTGAGTTCGGAGGCATGATCGTCGGCGCGCTGATCTGCATCGGGTTGATCTCTTCCGTCAGCGCCATGACGTGGATCGGCCCGAGGGTCACGATGGCCATGGGCAAGGATCACGCGCTGTTGCGGCCATTATCGCGGACGACGAAAGACGGTGTACCGACGACCGCCATTCTCGTGCAGCTCATCATTGTCAGCATGCTATTGATGACGCAGAGCTTCGAAGCCGTCCTCGATACCATCCAATTCAGTCTTACCCTCTGCTCGTTCCTGGCCGTGCTCGGCGTCATCGTGCTGCGTTGGAAAGAACCTGGCCTTTCGCGACCCTATCGGACGTGGGGCTATCCTTTGACGCCCTTCGTCTTCCTGGGCGTCACGGCTTTCATGATGTACCACCTCGTTGTCGAGCGTCCTCTGCAATCTCTGGCTGGTCTCGCCATCATGCTGACGGGTTTGGCCGTTTATGCCTATTCGCAGAACCGCCCGGTCGTTGGTGAAGACCTCAATAGGACCCAACATGGCTAGAATGCGCCTCTCCGCTGCGGTCGCCTTCGTGGTGCTCGCAGTCTCGATCGTGTCGGGCGCAGCACGCGCCGAACCGGGTGCCAGCCTTAATGATACGGCTCGCTTTATCGCGGGCATGCAGCCGTCGGCTGGCTCTCCGCTCACGAAATATACCAACGAAGCCTTCTGGAAGCAGTATGCGAAAAGCTTCGATAAGGCCTGGGACGGTCTCGAAAAACGTCAGCTGAGTAAGATCCGGTCTCTCGTCTCGAGAGACTTCAACGATCCGCAGCCCGTCTTGTTCTATCTCTTCAGCGGCCCGGATTATCTTTATGCCGACGCATTCTTTCCGTCGGCAACCACTTACGTCATGGCAGGGCTCGAGCCGCCCGGTCAGATCCCGGATTTGCGAAAATATTCTCGCGGCGAGATCGCCAGCACGCTGCGAGAGTTGCGCTCGTCGCTCAGCTCCGTGCTGAGCTACAGTTTCTTCCAGACCAAGTTCATGCGCGTCGATTTCAGCCGGACGAAGCTCAACGGCACCCTCCCAGTGCTGATGACCTTCCTCGCCCGCTCAGGCAAGACGATCTATGACATCGAGCTCTTTGATTTACAGGGCGACGGGACGCTGCATCCGGTCGACGAAAAGATTGCGAACGCCACGGGGCACGGCGCGAAGATCACCTTCGGAGATGCGAGCGTCGGTAGAAAGAGCACGCTCTATTACTTCAGCACGGATCTATCCGATGGCGGCATCAAGACGAGCGGCTTCCTGACGTTCTGCGACACGCTCGGCCACGGCGACAGCTTCATCAAGAGCGCCTCATACCTGATGCATTCCGACCATTTTTCGACGGTGCGCGACTACCTGCTGACACATAGCGTTTCGCTGCTCGAAGACGATTCCGGCATTCCCATTCGCTATTTCGCCCAGGGATGGAAGCTTCACCCGTATGGCCGGTATGTCGGGCCTATCAACCTTTTCTCCGGCCAATACCAATCGAAGCTCCACGACGTGTTCGCGAAGGGCCGTACGACGCCCATCGACTTCAGCCTCGGTTATCGCTGGAGGCCGTCGGAGTCCAATATTCTGCTTGCTGTCAAGGACGGAACGGCTGTCGCCTTCGAGATGCCGCCGGCGGCGGTTGAAAAGAGGCGATCCGTATCGAGTTCAAAGGTGAAGGCCGAGGCTCCGCCGAAGCGGCGGTATCGCAATCGTCGACGCAAACAGCAGACGGTCAGTAATCCTTACTTTCCCAAGCTCTTCGGCTACGCGCCGTAATCGTAAGCCGGCGCCGGACGGCCGAACGGATCAGCTCTCCAGAAAGCCGTCGAGGCTGTCTATGGGGAACGCGCGGACTTTCAGGTGTTCCGGAAGCCGCCGCGCCGCGATCGCCGCGACATAGACGTTCCCGACGGTCAAGCTTCTGACTTCCAGCGCACGTTCGGCGCTTTGGTCGCCGATCGGTCCACGGCCGCCGATGACACCCTCCTCCGTCAGCAGCCGGCCGATCCCGGTCCCCAGCGCCTTCGCGACGGCTTCGAGCCGAACCCAGGCCGCCAGGACATCGCCATCGCTGTCGCCGGACAGCAGAGGCTCTGAGCCAAGCCGTTCAGCAGCGCCGACGATCCGGAGTCGCCGCTCGGGAGACATCCGAAGCACACGATCTTTTCGTTCGAGATCGACCCCAACGGGCGTGTCCCTCGCGATGGCGATGAGAGCCGCGTCGCCGCTATGGGACACGCTGAAATGCGGCCGGCCTGCCGCGAGCACGGGACGCCCACCTGCCTCGATCCGGAACGGGATGCCGCGAAGGCTTTCGCCCGTCATCCGTTCGAGCATGACGCGGGTTGCAATCCGTGCTGTGCGCCAGAGGCGCCTTGCCGTCGCGTCGGATATCGCGCGGGCCCGCTCGATATCGGCGCCGGAAAGCCGGGGGGCCCGTCCTTCTTCGGCGTCGAGAAGAGCCTGCGACCTGACGAGATCAACCAGGACGATCTCAGGGTCCTGTCCGTCCTCGCGCAGTTCAGAGACAGCGCCCGCCATATCCGGGGATTTAGGTCCGGCTTGCACGCGGCTTCTTCAGCTCATCAGGATTGACCGCCGGATTGATGGGCTGACCACGCAGAATCGCACAAGCGATTTCAAGTTCGCGGATCGCGCTTTGAATCTGATTCTTTGCGATGGCGCGTTCTTGGCGCGGCTTACTTTCCGGCTGCACGATCGGAGCGGCCGCCTTGGCCAGAGGCTTGCGGCCGCGTTTGCGGCTTGACGGCGCGGTTGGCGCGGATGCCTGCGCCGCAGCCATTCTATGGGCTGCCGCCTTGACCTGATCGACGCCGTGCTCGCGCAGAATCTTCTGGACGCCCCTGATGGTATAGCCTTCAGCGTGAAGCAGCGCGCGGATACCGCGCAACAGCTCCATGTCCTCCGGCCGGTAATAGCGCCGGCCGCCGCCGCGCTTCATCGGCCGGATCTGTGGGAAGCGGCCCTCCCAAAAGCGCAGGACGTGCTTCGGAATCTGGAGCTCGTCGGCCACTTCTCCGATCGTGCGAAATGCTTCCGCCGATTTATTCATGGCTCGCCCCTGGTATTCGTTACAGCCCCGATCGGATTGAACGCTCAGTTTCAGTCACTTGCAATGGGGGCGCTAGCCTTTCGCGTGGCCTTTGTTGATCCGGTCCTTCATGATGTTTGACGGACGGAACACCAGGACACGGCGTGGCGTGATCGGGACTTCCTCACCCGTTTTCGGGTTCCGCCCGATCCGCTCGCCTTTTTGGCGGATCCCAAACGATCCGAACGACGAAAGCTTGACGGCATCGCCTTCCGCCAAACTGCCCGAAATCTCATCGAGCACGCGCTCGACGAGATCTTGGCTCTCGTTCCGCGGCAATCCCACTTTTTCGACGACGGCTTCCGCAAGATCAGCCCGAGTCAACGTCTTGCCCGCCATCCTATCCTCCCAGCCGCGCTTCAATTCCAATCGGCAATGGTAGCGGCGGTTCGTCGCGGGGTCAACGGGAGGGCGTCAACAAGCAACTGAAAAAACACAAGATTCTACGCTGCAGCGCACCAAAAGGCCCTTACCAGCGGGCCAGAACGGCGCCCCAGGTAAATCCGCCGCCCATCGCCTCCATCAGAATGAGGCTCCCTTCCTTGACCCGGTGAGCCTCAAAAGCTTCGTTCAGGGCCAGAGGGATCGAAGCCGCCGACGTATTACCGTGCTTGTCGAGCGTCATGACGATCTTCTCGGGCGCGACGCCAAGCTTCTTGGCTATGCCGTCCAGGATGCGTTTGTTTGCCTGGTGGGGGATAAAAAGATCGATCTCTTCCGGGGCGTAGCCCGTTTCGACAAGCGTCTCCTCGATGACGCCTGAAATCTTCTGTATGGCGTGGCGGAAAACTTCGCGGCCGTTCATGCGCAAATGCCCGACGGTCTTCGTCGATCCGGGCCCGCCGTCGACATAGAGCAGATCCTCGTAACGGCCGTCCGATCTGATGAGCGTCGCGATGATGCCGCGGTCTTCGCGCGTGCCCCGCTGCGGCTGCGCCTCAAGAACCACGGCACCCGCCCCGTCGCCGAAAAGAACGCACGTCGAGCGGTCGGACCAATCGAGAATGCGCGAGAATGTTTCGGCACCGATCACGAGTGCGCGCTTCGATTGCCCGGCTTTGAGGAAATTGTCGGCGATTGCGAGCGCGTAGACAAACCCCGAGCAGACCGCCTGGACGTCGAATGCGGCGCCCTTCGTCACGCCGAGCATGGTCTGGATCCGAACGGCGGTTGCCGGAAAGGTCCGGTCGGGCGTCGAGGTCGCGCAAACGATCAGATCGATTTCGACCGGATCGATCCCCGCACGGACCAATGCCTGCTTCGCGGCCGCGGCACCGAGGTCCGACGTCAATTCCTTTTCGTCGGCGATATGCCGCTTAAGGATCCCGGATCGTTCTCTGATCCATTGGTCACTCGTGTCTAAGATTTTCGCGAGGTCGTCGTTCGTTACGATGCGCTTCGGGAGATGCGCGCCGACACCGCGAATGACAGAACGGAGAACCGCCAAATCTATGCCTTTCCGACCACGCTTCCGGTCGAGTCCCGCGGTTGCGGGCCGCCAACCGCCGCTGCCGAAAGCCTATGATGAAAACTGTCAATATCGGCTGTAAGGCGCGCAATCAAACCGGAATCGGCCATCTCGTACGCAAGATCGACGGCACTCGCAAATCCAAAAGCATCGGTGCCGCCGTGGCTCTTCACCGCAATGCCGTTCAACCCAAGAAACGTGCCGCCGTTGACGCGCCGCGGATCCATTTTTTCCTTGAGAACCCGGAAGCCGCCCTGCGCCAGGAAGGCGCCGATTTTGCTTATCAGCGAACTGGTCATGGCGGCACGCAGATACGTGCTGATCTGCTTTGCCGTGCCTTCCGCGGTCTTCAGCGCGATATTGCCGGCGAACCCCTCGACGACGACGACATCCACGGCACCCTGACCGATCTGGTCGCCCTCGACGAAGCCCTTGTATTCCAGCGGCAGGGCATCGATCGACTTCAACACGGCGTGGGCCGCCTTGACGTCCTCGTTGCCCTTCATCTCTTCGGTGCCGACATTCAAAAGGCCGACGGACGGCCTCTCGATATGAAAAACGGCCCTGGCCATCGCGGCGCCCATCAATGAGAAATCAGCGAGCTGGACGGCGGTTGCACCAATATTGGCGCCGACGTCGAGAACGATGCATTCGGATTTGACCGTCGGCCAAAGCGCGGCAATGGCCGGGCGTTCGATCCCCGCCATCGGTCTCAGCACGAGCTTGGCGATCGCCATGAGGGCGCCGGTGTTGCCCGCCGAAACCGCCGCATCGGCTTCGCCCGATTTCACGGCTTCGAGCGGCAGCCACATGCTCGAGCCCTTGCCGCGCCTCAGCGCCTGGCTCGGTTTTTCGTCCATCGCGATGATGAGATCGGTGTGGACGACGCGGCTCTTGGCGCGCAGCGCCGGATGTTGCGCGAGTACCGCGTCGATGCGCGACTGCTGGCCGAACAGGATGAAGCTCAACGCAGGCTGACGCTCAAGCGACAGAGCTGCCCCCGGGATCACGACCTCCGGGCCGTGATCACCGCCCATTGCGTCGAGTGCGATCGTCTTTGGGCTTGCCATGCTTTGTCGATTGCCGTTGAAACCGCATTTGGCGCATAAGCGCCAGACTCAGCTAACGGCCCTATCTGTCCCCGAAATTCGGCGAGACCATAGCCTTTTGGAGCCCGCCCACAAGGCGAAAACGCGCCTCGTGACAGAACCACTCACATCCATCTAGTTTACCTTGACTTTTCATTTGCATATAGCCGCCGCACGAAGAATTCTCGGCCAACGTGGAACGGCATGGCGCGCCATTTAATCCAGGCTCAGCGCTTGTCCTTGAGCTTCGACAAAGCCGCGAACGGGTTGTGCTTCTCAGCGTCTGCGGCCTCCGGATCCTGCCAGTTAAATTCTGCCCCCTCGCGCCGCGGATAGGGGTCCAACGAAGCAGACAACGTCTCGATGACGATGCGTCCCACTGGAATGATCCCGTGATCCAGCAGCTCGACGTCGGGACCGTTCAAGACGCTCGCTTCCTCCTCGCTCTCCTCGGGTTTGAGGCCCGGCCAGAACTCGACATCAAAAGACGTGTGGACGTCACCGTTGACCGGCTCAAGCGAGATGACGCACGCCTGCTCCACGCTGGCGTCCATCGACCCTTTGAGGCGGTAGGCACCTCCCGAAATAGCGACGATGCGATAGCGCACGTGCAGGTTCGAGACGCCAAGGATATCGAGAGCTTGCCTGACCTGTTCGAGTTCTCCGGCAGTCGCTCGGCGCGTCTTGTCCAAGCCGCCCGCCGGGATTTCCGTCGTTTTTTCGGTCCAATCCAAGGGTTCGGTCACGTCGCTGCTATCCTGATTGTTGCTGCGCTGGATTCGAGTAGCCGGCCGGCGTCGCCGCATTCAACCCAATCATCGAAGGGTTGGCTGGACAGAGCCGATGA
Organism: uncultured Pseudomonadota bacterium; assembly: GCA_963789775.1. Lineage (GTDB taxonomy): Bacteria > Pseudomonadota > Alphaproteobacteria > Rhizobiales > Hyphomicrobiaceae > Hyphomicrobium_B. Next base: position 890,929 of record CAWBLX010000003.1, on the reverse strand, counting down.
AGCCTCGCGAAGATAGTGAGCGATTGCCGCGCTCGCATCTTCCCGGCTGGCGCCGTCGGCAAAAATGTAGTGCCGGAGGCTGGCGGACATGGCGCTCGTCTTGCCTTCTGCGGCGAGGTCACGGCGGTAAGCCGTGGCGCGCTCATAGAAGGCCGCCGCCGCCCGCTTGACCCTCTTCGGCACAGCCAAGTCTCCGACGCCCATCTCGCGCATGCAATCGTCCATATCCGTTACGAAGACTTCGATCATGCGCTGCCTGAGATCGTCCGCGGCGGGCCCGCGCAGGCTCTCGATCGCTAAAAACAGATGCAACGCAACAAGCTCGAATCGGCCCTCAGGTGTGTCCGGGACACCAATGATACCGTAAAATTCCGGCTGCCTCGCAGCGGTCACGACGCCGCCATAAAGCTCACCTGCTCTGCGGCCGGTTTCAGCCCGCTTTCTTAGCCATTGCAACATCACGGGTCACGGGTCCTGGGTTAGCGGAACGAACCGAACAAAAGTCTGGGGATCATGCCTTGCGGCCACGGGGGCGCGCAGTTGCTGGCTTTCGACACACAATCTAAACACAGGTCGCCCGAAGGGCGAGGCGATTCCCGGGATAAGAAAGTGCAAATGAGACAGAACGGGACCAAAAGTCGGTTTCTACCGGCGACGTTTCTGCTGGGAATGATGGCTTCCGCTGCCGTTCTGGCTGGGTGCGGCACAGCGACGATTACCAAACATGGGCAGCAATTCCGTGCGACCGACCTTCAGTCGATACAGCCGGGGATGAGCCAAAATCAGGTACGCACGACGCTTGGGACCCCCGCGACGACCACAGTTATCGGTGACGGCCGCGTCTATTATTATATTTCGAGTACCGACGCGCAGAAATCGTTCTTCCTTCCGACGGAGGAGGATCGCCAAGTTGTCGCGGTTTATTTCAACCAAGGCGGCACGGTGGACCATGTCGCGAACTACGGTTTGAAAGACGGCAAAGTCTTCGACTTCATCAGCAGGACAACACCGGCTCCGGGGGGCAAGGACGAAGGCATCCTGAAGGGGCTCTTCCGCAACCTCGGCAAACAGCAGCTCTTCGGAAACCAGTGAACCGAGTGCGTGTTTACTTCGCCTGACCGCGGCTCTCGTTCCGCTTGCTCCCGCCTGCTATATCGCGGAGGTTGCCGTACTGCGCTTGCAATGGCCCGGCAGGGCATCAAATGAACGATCACTCCGCCGGCGCGTTCCGCGATCGGCCGTCAACAAAGTGCCAGGGTGTTTCATGACCGAAAGAATTGAAGTGGGCTACATGGCCTTTATCGTGGACGGGAAAGACGGTATCGGAGCCATCCGAGAAGTCACTCCGACGTCGCTCGTCCTCTACGTGGAGAACGCCGGCGAATTCGTCGTCCCACGCTCGGCGGTCAAAGACGTGCATTCGCAGAAGGTGCTTTTGAAGCCCGAGCTTTTGGACAAGCGCCTGCTCGCGGCCGTCGGCCATGTGCACGACAGCGAAGACCCCAAGCTCGTCGGCTGAGTAAGTAAGACCAACCAGATTTAGCGATCGGCATAAAAAAGGCTCCGCGTATTTTCGCGGAGCCTTTTCATTTTCATCGTTCCCGTTCTCACCAGTGCGCGAGCACGGCAAGCAGCAAGAGCGCCACGATATTCGTGATCTTGATCGCCGGGTTCACGGCGGGGCCAGCGGTGTCCTTGTAGGGATCGCCGACCGTGTCGCCCGTGACGGACGCCTTGTGGGCTTCCGATCCCTTCATGTGCTTGACGCCGTCCTTATCGACGAAGCCGTCTTCGAAGCTCTTCTTGGCGTTGTCCCAGGCGCCGCCGCCCGACGTCATCGAGATGGCGACGAAGATGCCCGTGACGATCACGCCGAGCAGCATGGCGCCGACCGCCGAAAACGCAGCGCCCTTGCCCGCAATCGCATTGATGATGACGAAGAGCACAATCGGCGACAGAACCGGCAGCAGCGACGGCACGATCATTTCCTTGATCGCGGCGCGCGTCAGCAGATCGACGGCACGGGCGTAGTCCGGCTTCGACGTACCATTCATGATGCCGGGATCGGCTTTGAACTGCCGGCGAACCTCTTCGACGATCGAACCCGCAGCACGACCGACCGCCGTCATCGCGAGACCGCCAAAGAGGAAGGGGATGAGGCCACCGAGCAGGAGACCGACAACGACGTACGGGTTGTCGAGCCCGAAGTTCACCACGGCGCCTTTGAAGAACTGGTAGTCGGTCGCGCCGGCTTTGTTGGCTTCATCGATGAAGTGATGCAGATCGTAATTGTAGGCGGCGAACAGAACCAGTGCGCCGAGGCCGGCGGAGCCGATTGCATAGCCCTTGGTGACGGCCTTCGTGGTGTTGCCGACCGCGTCGAGCGCGTCCGTCGAACGGCGGACTTCCTTCGGCAGGCCGGCCATTTCGGCGATGCCGCCGGCGTTGTCGGTCACGGGACCGAAGGCGTCGAGCGCGACAATCATGCCGGCAAGTCCGAGCATGGTCGTCGTCGCGATGGCGGTGCCGAACAGGCCGCCGAGGTTGTAGGTCGCGATGATGGCGGCGACGATGGCGATCGTCGGCAGGGCGCAGGCCTCAAGCGAGACGGCCAGGCCCTGGATGACGTTCGTGCCATGCCCCGTGACGGATGCCTGGCTGATCGAGCGCACCGGACGATATCCGATACCGGTGTAGTATTCCGTGATCCAGACGATGAGGCCGGTCAGAACCAAGCCCACGATCCCGCAAAGAAACAGGTTCCAGCCCGTTATGGTCTGGCCCGCCGCGGTTCCGACGTCTCCGAAGCCGCCCAGAACATACTGGGTCGCGGCGTAGAGGCCGATGATCGACAGCACGGCGGACGCGATGACACCGCGATAAAGGGCGCCCATGATCGAGCCGTTGGTGCCGAGCTTCACGAAATATGTGCCGATGATCGACGTGACGATGCACGCGGCGCAGATCGCGAGCGGATAAACGATCAGTGCGGCGAGGTTCGCCTGGCCCGCGAAGAAGATCGCGGCGAGAACCATCGTCGCGACGACGGTTACGGCATACGTCTCGAAGAGATCGGCCGCCATACCGGCGCAATCGCCGACGTTGTCGCCGACGTTGTCGGCGATGGTCGCGGGGTTGCGCGGATCGTCTTCCGGGATGCCGGCTTCGACCTTACCGACAAGGTCGCCGCCGACGTCGGCGCCCTTCGTGAAGATGCCGCCGCCGAGACGTGCGAAGATCGAGATGAGGGAAGCGCCAAAGCCGAGCGATACAAGCGCGTCGACGACCTCGCGGCTGCCTGGATCCTTGCCGAGGCCGACCGTCAGGACGGTGTAGTAGACCGAGACGCCGAGTAGCGCCAAGCCGGCGACCAGCATGCCGGTGATCGCACCGGCTTTAAACGCAATGTCGAGACCTTTGCCGAGCGACACGGTCGCGGCTTGAGCCGTCCGCACGTTGGCGCGCACGGACACGTTCATGCCGATGAAGCCGGCGAGCCCCGAAAGAACCGCGCCGATCAAAAAGCCGAGGGCCTGAAGAGGTCCGAGAAGCACCCAGGCGAGAATGAAGATCACGACACCGACGATCGCGATCGTCCGGTATTGCCTGCTGAGGTAGGCCTGCGCGCCTTCACGGATCGCCGCTGCGATCTCCTGCATGCGGGCATTGCCCTGATCGGCGCTCAGCACGGCGTTCGAGGTTATGACTGCGTAGAGAATCGATAGCGCCCCGCAGGCGATGATCCCCCAAAGTATGTTGGTCATGTGTGGTCCCTTTTGGCGCGCTTCCTATCGAAGTCCGTTTGGATCGGACTTGTCTCACCGGTGCTTCCGGGTGCTGCCGAAACAGCGTCCCGCCCCGGCTCTTTTTATCGCTGATGATTGCCGCATCGGTTTAGAGTGGCCGGACCATGCCAAAAGTGTCGCAGTGTTGCAACTCGGGTAAGACGGACATCCGCTAGAAAAAAAGCGGCCCGAGCGGGAAAGCCCGCGCAGACCGCTTGAGATCGTCTGAACGCCGGTCGCGACGGTGCGCCGGCCTCATCATTTAGTGGTGGCGTTTAGCGGCGGTGACGCCCGCCGTGGTGACCCCATCCACGGTGGCCCCAGTGGCGACGGCCGTAATGGCCATAACGGCGATGGCCCCAATATGCCCGGCGCCCATAGTAACGGTGACGCCATCCGTACCGGCGATAGCCGTAATATGGATAGTAGCCGCCGCCGTAATAGTAGCGCGGGTAACGGGGGTAACCGTAGTAATAGGGCCAACCGTAGTAGCCGTAATAGAACGAGGGGCCCCACCAGCGGCGGCGGTATCCCCAACCGCCGTACCATCGACGATGACCCCAACCACGGCGCCATCCGCGATGGCCCCAGCCGCGGTGCCATCCACGATGACCCCACCCGCGTCCTCCATGCCAGCGGGCCTTCGTGACAAGGCCTGCTGACGACTTTTCAACCTGCATCGCGGTCAAACCGGCGGCCGCGTTGGCAGAAGCTGGGAGTGTTCCCGCGAAGAATAGTCCGGCGAGAACGGACAAACACATGACTAGCTTTCGCATCGGTCTCTCCACAGAGGGCGTTCGCCCTCGGACGTTTCTTTGCCGGGCACAACACCGGCAAATCCCGAACGTACGTGATCCCGCGAGAGTTTCGCGAGCCCCGAAGGCACATGGCCTGTCTTCCCCGCCTCCGGCGAATTAAGTCCCCGTGTCGTGAACAGCTGATGAATACGGGTACCTTTTCGCGCGTGCATCCGACGTTCGATCGACGTTGCTGCCAGCGGCGCGCGACCGTGATAGGTAAAATGCAATAGCCGTTCGGAAGGCCGGAGGCCGACGTGACAATCGAAGACAGCCTGCGTAGTGCCAAAGGCCAGGAGCTGGTTGCAAATGTTGCAGACGCTTTCGGCATCGACGAGCAAAAGTCCGATGCGACCGTGAAATCTCTCACCGACGCGCTCAACGTTCGCATTCAGCGCGCGATGCTGTCTCGCGGCGGCGTGGCGGACGTCGTTTCTCTGGTGACGGCACCGGGTGCGCAGAGGACGCTCTCCGAACCAGCGGACCTCAATTCTCCGGACGTTGCGGCGGCCGGCAACCAGATCCTCGACGTTCTGATCGGCAACAAACATGTGAGTCGAGGGATCGCAGCGCGCACGGCGTCGGCGACGGGATTGGATACCGGCACTGTGCAGAAGATGCTTCCGGCGGTCGCGAGCTTGCTGATCGGGGAACTGCAGCGACAATCGGGTCCCGCGATCGCCAAGGCTGCAGGTAATATTCAAGGATTTTCGGGCGCGGGCGGCAGCCCTCTGCCTATGCCGGGAGACATTTTCCCGCCCGCCGGGTCGTCCGGCAATGACGCGACGCCCGATTATCGACCCTCGAATAGCGATTCGTCCGCTGCGCCTCGCGGCCCGATCGATGCGGGAAATCCGCTCCCTGTTCCCGGCGATACGATCCCCGGTCTCGGCCGCCGCAACCGATATCCGGCGCCCGACTCAGATGCGGACGACAATCCGTACAGCCGTCTGCCCGACATTGTGCGCCGCGGCGGGCAGCGCGTGCCGGGTCCTAACGGCGGTTCGCTTGAAAACGTCATCCGGTCGATCCTCGGAAATCTTCTCGGATCGAACAGTGGCGTCGTCGGGACGATGATCAAGCTGTTCCTGATCCGCGCGGTCGTTTCGCTCGTGCGGCGCGTTTTAGGCGGCATGGTCGGAGGCCGATAACCAAAGCGCGGCGTATCGCAAACGAAAGGGCCGGCCCGAAAGCGCGACCCTTGAAGAGATTGAAAAAAGCCAATTGCTCAGCGGCAGGGACGCGCGCTGATATCGCAGCTCCACGAACCGTGCGGTCCCGCTTCGGAGCACTTCACACTCTTGCTCGCGGCGCGGCTCCAGTGAGCCCAGTCGGAACCATATTCGAAATCGGTGAAATCCGCCCAGGATTTGATACCCGCGCGAAAAGCCGCCTTCTTCGATGACAGCCCTTGGCTCGATCCGTAGTGATAGTGATCGGTGAAGCACGTCCGTCCGTGTTCGCGCCGCTGATCGTGAATAACTGCGACCCCAGTGTCGTCGGCGAGCGCCGGCGCCGCACAGGCAAAAACCGCGGCCGCAACGAGCGCCGACTTCATCCATTCGAAGCGATTCATTTGTTTGCCGTCTCCGAAGACAATCGGGGCACAATCCCCCCTCGGCTATTTCGCAGATTCAGGGACGCCATCGACAAATTTGTGGAACGTAGGAGTAAGAAAATCTGCGGGAGAGGCAATCAGGGCACAGCTTTTGCGTCCAAGCGCAAAACTTCGCGCATGCGCTTGGACGAAAGCCGCATTCTATAATCCGAGTTTGTTCTAATTTTATTTTGCGGCGACGACCGAAATCTCGGCGAGCATTCTCGGATCGATAACCTTGGCTTCGACGCAGACGCGGGCCGGTGCGCCCTCGCCGCCGAGCCAGGCGCTCCATGCCTTGTTCATTCCGTCACGGTGGCGGATGTCGTTGAGCCAGATGGTGGCCTGCACGGTCTTCGACTTGCTCGTTTCTGCCAGCGCCCAAAGCGGGTCGATCTCGGCCAAGACTTCGGAATAGCAGGCGTCCGACCGCACCAGAAGTCTCAAAGCAGCGGTGGGTCTTCGTGCCGCTCGCCGTCGACGACGAGGCCTTTCAGGGCGGCTGTTCCGTCGGAGCCGACCGCGACGATCGCCTCGATCTTGTGGGCGCGGACCTTGTCCTCCAGGGCGCGGCCGGTGCCTTCGGGCACGAAGTATTTCTCTATGCCGTAGCGCAGGTTGACCACTGTTTCTGCAGGGTTTTGCGATTTCCAAGTCGATAGAACGCGCCCCTTGAGGACGATTTCGCCAGGGGCGACCTGAGACGGGAAAACGCGGCCGACATGAGTTTCGCTCCATCCGCCGTCCGGCTTCGGGGTCATGGTGACGAAGGCCGTGGACCCCGGAACAAAGCCGTCGAGGTCGGGATCGGATTCGGTGGTCGATTTCTTCAACGTGCTGATGTCGTAGCCGAGCGTCACGTAATCGCCGCGGAAGATGTCCCGCGGATCGAGAGGCCGCACGGACAGAGTTCAGCTCGCGGCCCGACATCAGAAGCCGGTGGCGCTCGTAGACCATGTCGAAGAGCGCGGCGGACTGCAGAATCGCCACGCCGCCGAGCAGCGGCCAGAGCCATTTGCGGTTCACGATCATGCCGGCTGTTCTCCGCTGGCGCTGCGGCGGGCCAATCGCAACGCCGCGTACGCCAGCAGCGCGACGATGACGGCGGCGATCAGGAAGAACAACGACGTCCCGAGGATCGATCCGATCGTCTCGCCATAGATCGCGAGGATCTCGACCGAAAAGGCGATGTAGCCGATCCAGAGCGCGCCGCGATTGCCTCCGGACAGTGCGTGCGCAATAGCCGCCAACAATAGAACGAGCGTAACGACCGCGAACAGGAGTAGCCTTCCGACCGACGGACTTTCGAAAAACTGCAGAGCGAAAAGTCCGGCGAAGGCGACGGCGACGGCGTAAGCAAAGAGTGGCGCGGCGACATAGTGGAGGTCCGCGCGGATCTTTTCGATCGCGACGCACGCAAGAGCCGCCAGCACGCCCAGGACGGCAACGAGCCCATGATCATGGCCCGAGCCGATCAGATAGCCGAAAGAGACGACGAACAGGCTCAGCGCGAGGGCGGAGATGTGCAGACCCGGCCACCAGCGTTGCCACGCGAAAGCGGCCGTCACCAGCGCCCATCCGATAAGGAACGGCCAATGGACCTCGTTGCTTTGCGACGACGTCAAGAACGACCAGGTGCAGACGAGGATCATCGCCAGTGCGAGGGTGGGATTGGATCTCAGCACAGCGCCTGCGAATAGCGTTCCTGTCCACCACATGAGGAGCCCGTCCGCGGGATCGCCGGCGATGTTGTACATCTGGCTGATGAGCATGATGCTGGCGCCGAACATCCCGGCGGCGAAGAGAACCGCGGCATCCGCCAGTAATGGCTGACCGCGCGTCTCAAGCCATCCGGCGACGCCGTATCCCGCCCAAACGGACGCCAGCAGCAGGAAGAGACGGGCCAATCGCGGCATGTCCTCCCAGTGCGCGGCAACGAACGAAATGGCCGCGAAGCCGAACAGGACGCTCGCTAAAATCCCGAGCGCGGACGCTAGGCTAAATCCACGCGCGCCGTTTTGGATCTCAGAGGCGATTGCCGCGTGCCCCTCTTCGCTGAGCCAGCCATTCGACCGCCAGCGTTCAAGATCGCGCAGCAACCATTTTCTATAGGGCGACCACATACCGAGCTTTCACCGAACCGACATGGATATTCGCTAATTCAGTGATGGAGATCACGTTGGCGAACAGTTGACTAGAGTGTGCCCGTGCCGTGATGCCGGTAAATTCTCGTCGCTAACGGCGATTATCCTCAATTTCGTTATTCTTTTCGAATTTGTCACAGGCCAATTGGGGCCGTCGTTCTTGACGGAAAGGATGTTCTCCGCCAGTCTAGTTGCAAATGATTGTCATTTGCGGAAAGGAGTAGATTCGGTCGTGGACGCGCGGGCAACGGCTTCGACGGCCGCATCTGATCCGACGATAGACGGGAGTTGGCGAAACCCGGCCAAGGAGCCGTCTCTCGCCGACGTCTTCCGGACCGTGCGGGTTTCGGGACATCAGAGCAGCTGGCGGCGTCTCGCCGCCTTTTTCGGCCCCGGCTACATGGTCGCGGTCGGCTACATGGACCCCGGCAACTGGGCGACGTCCATCGCCGGCGGATCGAAATTCGGCTACGCGCTGCTGTTCGTCGCCCTGCTGTCAAACATCATGGCCGTCATCCTGCAGGCTTTGTGTGCGCGCCTTGCGATCGGCTCCGGGCGGGACTTGGCGCAGGCGTGCCGCGATGCCTATCCGCAATGGGCGGCCTTTCCTCTTTGGCTCTTGGCTGAACTCGCCATCATCGCGACGGATGTCGCCGAGGTGATCGGCACTGCGATCGGCCTCAATCTCTTGTTCGGCGTGCCGCTCGAGATCGGCGTGCTGCTGACGGCGCTCGACGTGTTTGTCGTTTTGCTGCTGCAGCGATTGGGCTTCCGCTATCTCGAAGCTTTCATCATCACGATGCTCGGTGTCATCACGATTTGCTTCGCCGTGCAGATCGCGATGGCGAATCCGGAATGGGCTGCCGTCATCCGCGGCTTTGCACCGACGACGGAAATTCTCAGAAATCCGGACATGCTCTATATTGCACTCGGCATCATCGGCGCGACCGTGATGCCGCATAATCTCTACCTGCATTCGGCCATCGTGCAGACGCGCGATTACGGCACGACGACGGCGCAAAAGCGCGAGGCGCTGAGATTCGCGACGATCGACTCGACGGTCGCTTTGACGTTGGCGCTCGTGATCAACGCATCGATCCTTATCCTTGCTGCCGCCGCCTTCCACAGCGTCGGGAAAACGGACGTGATCGAGCTTGGGCAAGCGCAGTCGTTGCTGCATCCGCTGCTCGGATCAGCTATCGCGCCGACGCTGTTCGGTATCGCGCTGCTTTGCTGCGGCTTGAATTCCACCGTGACGGCGACGCTCGCGGGACAATCGGTGATGGAAGGCTTTCTTCATATCCGGCTGGCGCCGTGGATACGCCGTCTGATCACGCGGTCGGTCGCACTGATACCGGCGGCCGGCGTGACGCTGCTGTACGGTGAAGCGGAGACGGGGAAGCTCTTGATCCTGTCGCAGGTCGTGCTCAGCCTGCAACTGCCATTCGCCGTGGTGCCGCTCGTCCAGTTCACGGCAAGCCGCGGCAAGCTCGGCGATCTGGTCTCGCCGCGCTGGCTGACCGCCATTGCCGCGATCATCGCAGCAACGATCATCGCGCTCAACGTCAAGCTGACGTACGATTTTTTTGCCGGGTAAGCGCGTCGAAACAGCGTCATCGAGCGATCTTCGGCACAGTCCATTTGCGTTGGATCGCCACCCCGCCTAAGAAGGCCAGTCAGGCCGCTTAATAGCGCGTGGGCGACCCTCGCCGCGCACTCGGCTGGCTAGTCCCTCATCTTTCTGAAATCGAAGAGACGCCGTGCAGACCGTTCGCCCATCCGCCGTTCATGTCATTGGTGCCGGGCTCGCCGGATCTGAAGCTGCGCATCAGATCGCAGCAACGGGCACGCCGGTCGTCTTGCACGAGATGCGGCCTCTGCGCTCGACGGACGCGCACAAGACCGATGGTTTCGCGGAACTTGTGTGTTCGAATTCGTTTCGTTCCGACGATTGGGAAAACAACGCGGTGGGGCTTCTTCATGAAGAGCTTCGACGCGCAGGGTCTCTCATAATGGCCGCCGCCGATCAGCATAAGTTGCCCGCGGGTGGAGCGCTTGCCGTCGATCGCGATGCCTTCTCGGCGGAAGTGACGGCGCGACTTTCGGCCAACCCGCTCGTCTCGATCGTTCGCGGCGAACTCGACGGCCTGCCGCCGGACGACTGGGACGACGTCATCGTTGCAACCGGCCCGCTGACATCGCCATCACTGAGCGCAGCACTCGCGGAACTGACGGGCGAAGATTCCCTTGCGTTCTTCGATGCCATCGCGCCGGTCATTCACCGCGATTCCATCGACACGTCGATCGCATGGTTCCAATCGCGCTACGACAAGGCGGGACCGGCCGGCACCGGCGCCGATTATCTCAACTGCCCGATGTCGAAAGAGGAGTACGAAGCTTTCGTCGATGCGCTTCTCGCCGGCGAGAAGACAAGTTTCAAAGAATGGGAAGCGTCGACGCCCTATTTCGACGGCTGCCTGCCTGTCGAGGTTATGGCCGAGCGCGGCCGCGAGACGCTGCGTTATGGCCCGATGAAGCCCGTCGGTCTCGATGATCCGCGGACGGGACGTTGGCCCCACGCCGTCGTTCAGCTTCGCCAGGATAACGCGCTCGGCACGCTCTGGAACATGGTCGGATTCCAGACGAAGCTGAAGCATGGCGACCAGGTGCGCATTTTCCGGATGATCCCCGGTTTGCAGAATGCCGAGTTCGCGCGCCTCGGGGGCCTGCACCGGAACACATATCTCAATTCGCCGAAGCTGCTCGACGGCTCGCTGCGGCTCAAAGCCATGCCGCGCCTGCGCTTTGCCGGGCAAATTACGGGTGTCGAGGGATACATCGAAAGCGCCGCCATCGGCTTGCTCGCCGGACGTTTCGCGGCGGCGAATGCGTTGGGCGTTGTCAGCGAAGCGCCGCCCGCTACGACGGCGCTCGGCGCGCTCCTCAATCACATCACGGGGGGCCATATCGTCAGCGACGACGGCGAGCGCGGCTCGGCGCGATCGTTCCAGCCGATGAACATCAACTACGGCTTACTGCCGGATCTCGACGCCAATCCGACACACGACAAAGCCGGTCAAAAGCTCAAGGGGCCGGAGCGCGGGCGTGAGAAAAAGCGGATCATGTCGCGGCGGGCGCTTGCCGATCTTACCCGCTGGCTCGGCGACGCGGCGCCGGCCAAGCAGTCGGCCTAGCGCGGGGGCATTATTGGCCGCCAGCTGAGGGCGCAAACGGCTGCGGCGTGAATTCCTCAGTGGATGCCGGCGGCGGCGCGGCTGCCTTCGACTCGACAGCCACAGGCGGCGGCGGAACCGCGGTTTCCGCCGCGGTCGCCGGTGCCGGGATCGGCGGCGCTATAGCGGGTTCGGGCGTCACAGTGGTCGTTGTTGCGAGGGGCGCGGGTTCGCCCGTCGACGCCGGAGCCGTCGTGACCGGAGGCAAGGCCGATCGCCGCAATTCGATCGGCGTCCCCACGGTGGCGGCCGTCGCAGCACCAGGAGCGGCAGTAGGAGCGGCAGTCGTGCTGGGCGGCGGCTCGCTTCCGGGCGGGCCGGAGGTTACGCCAATCGTTTCGATTGTCTTCGGCGCATCTTCGGGATCGGGCGCGCCGATGTCGCTGTCGTCGGGCGGCGAAACAGCGCCTGGGATTGCGCCCGTAATCGCCCCTTTGTTGCCCGGCGGATTGTCCGGGATCTTCGACAAGATCGCTTTGACATCGGGTAGCTGCACATTCGGCTCGGCGACGGGCGCGGGAACGTCGCTCGGCGACGGCACGGTGTAGCCGGCCGGATCGGCGTCCGGACCTTCTCCGTATTTGGCGAGAACGGCCTTCGCCTTGTTGACGACGGCGTCGGCGATCGCCGCCTGTCCCTCCGCGGTCGGATGGAAAGCGCCCGAATAGGTCGACGCAAGAATGGCCTGGAACGGCGCGAACGGTTCTATCTTCAAATATTTGGCGAGGAACCCCGCGGCGGCGTGGAAATTGCCGGTCATGAAGGCATCGTTGGGTGTCCGGAACCAACGCTGGCGCGCGGCGTACGGCTGATAATCAGCCGGGTTGTAGGGCGTCCACATGCCATCGATCTTGCGGGGAAGCCGAAGGTCATCGACCTCGCTGACGCCCTGCACGCTCAGGCCCGCGCAGATGCTCCGTCCGATGAAATCGCGCCGGTGTGTTTCGACGAACGTCCAGCCGAATTCATTGGCGCTTTCGCGCATCTGCCGATTGAGCTTATCGGCAAACCATGTTCCGAGCTTCAGCTTGGTGCGATCGAGCTGGAAATCGGGGACGACATCCATGCCGGCATTGCCGCTTGCGCACGTCTCGCTACCGTCGCCTTGAAGCGCGAGGCCCGGATAGGCGACCAGCAGAATGCGATCGCTTTCGTCCCACGGCACATACAAAAGGCTGTGAAGAGCGCGATTAAGCGATTTGTAGCGCGGGCCTAAATTTTCGAGAGCCGTGGTCACTTCAGCGTCGCTGTGGATCTCGCCCAACCAACCGCCGAGTTCGCGCAACAGGGATTCATTCGAGAGCACGGTGTTGGCGACAAGCCGCGAAAAGCCGATGTCGTTGCCGCCGATCGACAGCAGCACGAGATCGATCTTGCGCGCGACGTCCTGGGGACACTTGCGCATGATGATGTCGCGCAATTCGGGGACCGCCCCGTTCTGATAGTAGGCGTCGGGAAGGTTGAGCGCCTCCGTCTTGTTGTTTCCGCATTGCGCTTCAGCGACTGCGGAAAGCTGCGAAAACCGCGGCGGATTGGGCACCCATTCGTTGCCCTTGTAGCGCAGGAACAGTCCGTCCGTGACCTCGGCACCGGCGCAGGAGACGCCGACGAACGTCACGGCGCGATGCGGATCCTCGATGGCAAGCTGAAGTGCCGTGCGCAGTTGCTCGGAGTAGAGCGAGCGATGGCAGGCCTGGTCGAGCCAGCGGGCATTTTCCTTGATGAACGCTTTGTCGCCGAGTTCGCGCCACGGGCCGATGCGCGCCGGATACCCGGTCAGGCTACCGTAGAGGCCGATGCTGCTGTAATCCGCAGTGCGTTCGCGCGAGAACCTGACGGGCATGTCGGGGTTGCCTTCGCCGGAGGCGTAGCTGTCACCCATTCCCGCGACGAGGATATCACGCACCTTGATATCGGATCGCGCGACCTGCCTGCCGCCGATTTCGACGGTGACCACCGCTCCGCCGGGATAGGGAACGACGAAACGCGCCTGCTCGTTGCACGGCTGGGTGATGGCGTCGCCGCGAGGATTTTTGGCATCGCCGCGCGGCGCCGAAAGCCACGTGCACGACAGCGTCGCGGCACCGTCTATGCCTTTGATCTTGGCGATAACGGCGTGATGCGTGGGATTGATGTAGTCGTGGTAAGCGTCACACTTGAAGCGGTTGTTGTTCCAGCACGTCTTGCGAAACATCGAGGCCGCCCAGCCGTCGCGGTCGTCGCTTTGCAGGGCGTGCTCTTCGGAAAGGACTGGCGACTGGCGCTCACGCGGTCCGAGCGCGCGATAGGTCTCACGATGGGCGTTCGTATCGTTGGGATCGATGAAGAAGCGGAACGGGTTCTCGATGTGCCACGTAATGACCGGGGCCGCCTCGGCGCGCTCGGGCATAGCGAGGCCGATGATGGCGGCGCAGGCCAACGGAAGGAACAGCCCTGCTGCGATCGCTCGCAGCCCCCGTCTCAAGACTATTGCCATCTGCCCTCTTCGCCCGGTGGTCAAATGCGACCTGACCAATGCGCGCGTGCGATACGCCACAATCGAGCAATAGGCGCGATTTCCACGATGTCGCGCGCCGGCTCGTGCCGAGGACTTTGCAAAGCGCGAAAATAGGGCTCGACGAGGGCAAGAGGCAGCAAGGAGGTCGTTAAAACGCGTTGTTTACCCGTGAGATGACGCCGCACGTCCTGAAGTGCCCGTTCGCCTTCCGCCACAAGCCAAGCGATTTGCGGCCGCCAATCTGCGGGGGCGCCGGCTTCATAAGGGTTGGGCGACCGCGTGTTCGGAAGAAGGGCGCGACCGTGCGCCAAAGCATGGGGCAGCTCGATGCCGAGGCGGGCGAAGCCGGAGGCCCGGGCCGCTGCGTCCATCGTTTGCGCATCCATTTCAAAGCCAAGAATTGCCGCCGCGAACAAAAACGGCGTTCCGTCGATGGTGCGAAGGCGTGCGATGAGATCGTCATCACTGGACGGCGGGTCGGCGTAAAGCGCGTCGGCGTGGGCCGCGAGATAGTCTTCGATGCGGCCGAGGGACAGCTCGCGACGCCGTATAACCTCGGCGAAAGCGTCCAATACGGGATTGCCGGAACGGCCGCTCTCTCCTCGGCTCAGAAAAGCGTCCCGCCACCAGGCGACGCGAATTTCTCCGAGCGTGGCTTCGCTCACCTGCCGGGAGACGCGCTCGATTTCGCCGGTGAAGGCCGCAAGCGCGATCAGATCATTGCGGGCCTCGAACGGTGCGAACAGCGCCGCGTAAAAGCGATCGGGCGCGTGGGCGCGAGCGCTTGTCCGTACCGCATCGAAATCGGCCGTTCGCATGCTGAGGTTGCTCACACGTTGCTTCCGGCTCGCAGATAGGGGGTTATGGAACGGCGATCAGCGCCGCCGCAATCGGACGCTTCTCCGCGATCAGGATGTTGTACGTGCGCGCGGCGGCTCCTGTCGACATCGGTTCGAGGCCGATGCCGGCCTTGGCGAAGGCAGCGTAGATTTCAGGCGCGGGCCACACCTGCTTCTCTCCGGTACCAAGCAGAACGGTGATGGGCGCTTCGAGGCGGCTCAAAAGGAAATCGGCGTCTTCAGCGCCGAGCGTTTCGAAACTGCTCGCGGCCCAGGCGTAAACGCCGGTCGGCAAGCAAAGGATCGAGCCGCGATGGCTCATGTCGGCGAAGCGAAATCCGCCGTTGCCGTAGGCGGTGATCGCCGTCTCATAAGGATAACGGGCGACGTCGCGGTCCATGACGGCGTTCGCCCCTGACCGCGTCAGACTTTCGCCCTGCTCGTCTTCGTAGTGGCGACGGGCTTGGCGGCGGTGTCGCTCCAGTCGCGCTTCACACCGAGGTAGCCGAGCAGCGGCGCGGCGATGAAGATCGAGGAGTAGGTACCGATGATCACGCCCAGCAACATCGCGAGATTGAAGCTGCGGATCACTTCGCCGCCGAAGATGTAAAGCGACAGAAGGACGGCCAAAGCAGTGGCGCCGGTCAGAATCGTTCGCGAGAGCGTCTCGTTGATCGAGAGGTTCAAAAGCTCGTTGAGCTCCATCTTCTTGAACTTGCGGAGGTTCTCACGGATGCGGTCGGATACGACGACGGTGTCGTTGACCGAATAGCCGAGAATGGTGAGAAGCGCCGCAACCGTCGAGAGATCAAACTGGAACTGGAAGAACGAGAAGATTCCGGCCGTCACCAGCACGTCGTGTGTCAACGCAACGACAGCGCCAACGGCGAACTGCCACTCGAACCGGAACCAGACATAAGCGACGATCGCGAGAATACCGGCGGCAACGGCGATGAAGCCGGTCATGCGAAGCTCGCTCGAAACCGCAGGGCCGACGACCTCGACGCGCCGCTGCACATAGTCCGCTTCGGTGGCGGCCGTCACCTTTTTCAGGGCGTCCTGCTGGGCAGTCTCGCCGCCGGACTGCTCTTCGAGGCGGATCAGAACGTCGTCGGGAGTGCCGAACTGCTGGATCTGGACATTGCCGAGCCCGAGCCCGTTGAGCTTCTCGCGCAGCGCGCTGATGTCGGCGTTGCCGGACTTCGTCTTCAGTTCGATCAGCGAGCCGCCCTTGAAGTCAACGCCGTAGTTGAGGCCCAAGGTCACGCAAAGGCCGAGCGAAATGATCATGGCGACGATCGACGCCGCGAACGCCACGCCCTTGAACTGCATGAAGGGCAGGCGGAGGTCATGCGGAAAGAAGTCTCTGCCCTTGAAGACCGGGATAAGTTTCATCAACACGGAAGCGGTCTCCTAAACGGGCACGGTCTGAATGCGGCCCTTGGGCTGGGCCTTGAGCCAAAACGAGATAATGAGCCGGACGACCGTCACCGACGCGAAGATCGACGTCATGATGCCAATCGTCAGCGTTACGGCGAATCCACGGATCGGGCCCGAACCGAGCCAGAACATGATGACGGCGCAGCAAAGCGTCGTCAGCTGGCTGTCGGCAATCGTCACGAAGGCGCGTCGAAAACCGGAGTCGATACCGGAGATCGGCGTCTTGCCTGAGCGCAATTCTTCGCGGATGCGCTCATAGATCAAGACGTTCGCATCCACCGCCATGGCGATGCCGAGGACGAGACCGGCGATGCCGGGCAACGTCAGCGTCGAGCCGATGAGCGTCATGAGGGCGATCGTCAGTATTAAATGCACGACCAGACCAACGCACGCGAAGATTCCGAACGTGCCATAGGCCAGGATTGTCAGAACGATCACGGCAACGCCGCCGATGATGCCGGCGCGCTTGCCGTCCGCAATCGAGTCGGCACCAAGCGACGGCCCGACGGTTCGTTCTTCCACAATCGTCAGCTTCGTCGGCAATGCACCCGATCGGAGCTGGACGGCCAAGCGGTTCGAGCTCTCGACGGTGAAGTTTCCGGAAATCTGGCCTGACCCACCAAGGATCGGTTCGCGAATGACGGGTGCGGACAGAACCTTGTCATCAAGCACGATCGCGAAGGGCCGACCGACATTGTCTTTCGTGAAGTTAGCGAACTTGCGGGCGCCGACCTGGTTGAAGCGGAAGTTGATGACCGGCTCGTTGGTGCGGCTGTCGAAGCCAGGCTGGGAATCGGCGAGATCCTCACCTTGCACGACGGGCTGCTCCCGCAGGAGGTATTCGCTCGGGCCGCCGTCTTCCTTATCGCTCGGATAGATCTTGTAGCCGGCAGGGATTCTCGTCTGCTTGGCCTCTTCCGCGGTCATCGACGGATGGACTTCATGGAAGGTGAGCTTCGCCGTCTCGCCGATGAGGGCCTTGAGATCCTTGGTGTCCTTGAGGCCCGGGAACTGGATCAGGATCCGGTCCAGGCCCTGCCGGACGATCGTCGATTCCGACGTGCCGAGATTATTGATGCGGCGGTTGATCGTTTCGATGGACGCTGCAGAGGCATTCGAAAGACGGGCGCGAAGTCCCGCCTCGGTCGGCTTGATGACGATGGAGCCGGCGTCGTTGCCCTCACTGACATCGACGTCATAGCCGCCCGTTCCGAGCACGGCGCTGCCGATCGTTTGCCTGACCTTACGCAGTTCCTTGATTGCCGCCTCGCGCTCATCAGGTTTTGCGAGCCTGATGACGAGTTGGGAACCCTGCACGCCGACGCCGGTAAACCCGATCCTCGCATCGCGCAGAACTTTGCGCGATTCATCACGCAAGTTGTTGAGCCAATCCTTCTTGATCTGGTCTTCGTCCATCTCGAGGAGCAAATAAGCGCCGCCCTGGAGATCGAGCCCCAGCGGCATTTGCATCTTCGGCATGAACGACGGCCATGACGCGACCGTCGCTTTCGAGAAAAAGTTCGGCGACGCGACGACGATGCCGGCGAGGCAGATCAGCAGAATGGCGGCGATTTTCGTGCGGGTGAATTGCAGCATCGGAAACGGGTCTCGTGCATTAGAAGACGTGCGGATCAATTGCCGCACATCGGGCGCATCTTAATTTTTCGCACGCGGAATGAATGCAATCACGTTGCGTCTTTGACAGGTTCACCCTTGGCGCGCACTTCCATCAAGGTGCTCTTCACGATGCGGACCTTGAGATTTTCGGCGAGTTCGACCTCGATCTCGTCGCTCGTATCGGACGCCTTCGTAACCTTGCCGACCATGCCCCCGGACGTCACGACCGTATCGCCGCGGCGAACTGAATTCACGCGTTCGCGGAGCTCCTTGGCGCGCTGCGACTGCGGGCGGATCAACAGGAAGTAGAAGATCGCCAGCATCAAGAGCATTGGGATCAAAAGACCGCCAAGCGGGTCAAGCGGACTGGATGTAGCGCCCTGTGCGAACGCGGGGGTCGTAAACATTGCGAAGGAACGTCCTCTGGATGCGATTGAAATAAGCACTGCCGCCCCGAAACCCAATGGGCCGGGGGAAAGAGCCTCTCAAATTCGGGCGGACTATAGTGGTCCGAAGCTCTTTTGCAACCTCGCAAAGCCCCGTGAAAGGGCGTTGGCAGAAGCTTCTGCAGCGATTAAACACGGTTTTCCCGGCTGATAGCTCGCCGGGCTTTCGTCTCCCTGGAAATCATTATGAGCGATGCCGACGCCTATCGACCGCTTTTGGAGCGGATTGCAGACGCTCTCGAGCGCTTGAGCCCGCCCTCCGCGCGTGGGGCCGATTTCAGCGCCGCCGAGGCTTTCATCTGGCATGCCGACACGCACAGCTTCGAGCCGGTCCCGGAAGTCAGCCGCGTGCCGCTCAAGCTGCTCAAGGGCATCGATCGCACGGCCGGCATCCTGCTCGACAATACCCGGCGGTTTGCGGCAGACCTTCCCGCCAACAATGCCCTCCTTTGGGGGGCGCGCGGCATGGGGAAGTCGAGCCTGGTCAAAGCCGCTCACGCGGATGCGCTCAGCATCAGCGGCGGCTTGAAGCTGGTTGAAATCCATCGCGAGGACATCTCTTCGCTGCCAAGGTGCCTCACCGCGCTCAAAGCCGCGCCTTTCCGCTTCATCGTCTTCTGCGATGACCTCTCGTTCGATCACGATGACACCAGCTACAAATCGCTGAAGGCGGTTCTCGACGGCGGCATCGAAGGCCGGCCGAAGAACGTCATTTTCTACGCGACGTCGAACCGGCGGCATCTGATGCCGCGCGACATGATCGATAACGAGCGCGCGACAGCCATCAACCCCGGCGAAGCGACGGAAGAAAAGGTTTCGCTATCCGATCGCTTCGGTCTCTGGCTCGGCTTTCATAACGCCAGTCAGGACGACTATCTCGCGATGGTGCGCGCCTACGTCGATTACTTCGGCATCAAAGTGCGTGATGCCGAGCTTGAGCGCGACGCGCTCGAATGGGCGACGACGCGCGGGGCGCGTTCGGGCCGCGTCGCGTGGCAATACGTGCAGGATCTCGCGGGACGGACGAAGACGTCAATTTGATTGGCGCTTGCGGCCGGCTCTGCGGAGCGGAGACGCACCCGCCAACAAAAAAGAGAGCCGGATCGTGAGACCCGGCCCTCATGCTTCCCTCTGTGCCAGCGCGTTGCCCCCGCGCTAGACCGTCACGTCAGAGCCTTTCGAGATACGGAATAGGATCGACCGGTCTCGAGCCTTGACGTAATTCAAAGTGAATCTGCGGTTGATCGACGGAGCCGGTCTTGCCGGCCTTTGCAATGACCTGCCCGCGCTTGACCTTGTCGCCACGCTTCACGAGCAGTTCGTCGTTGTGGGCGTAGGCTGTCACCCAACCATTGTCGTGACGCAGTAGCACCAGGTTGCCGTAGCCCTTGAGCTCGCTACCGGCGTAGGCGACGATACCAGCTTCCGCGGCGTGAACCTCGGTCCCGAGCGGCACCTGGAGATTGATGCCGTCGTTATGCGTGCCGTCGGGGCGGCCACCGAAGCCGGCGATGATTTTGCCGCTTGCCGGCCAGCGCAGCTTGACGCTGTCGACCGACGCCGGAGCGGATGATGGCGGCGGCGCGGCGATGGCGACTTTCTGCTCGGTCGCTGCCTGCCGTTGCGCCGGCGGCGACGGCTGCACCGGTGGCACCTCGGGTGAGGCATCGATTGCCTTGTTGGAAAGCGACGCAACACGCCTCTCGCCATTGATGATGGTCGGCTGCATCGTCGTTGCCGCGCCGTAGCGCTGCTGCTCGGAGGGCTCTGTGTCGGCCGACCGAGCGGATGGCGGCAACGGCGGCGCAGGCGGCGTGTACTCGGCCACGTGCCGCGGCGCCTCCCTCATGCCTTGCCCCGGAACCCTCAGCGTCACACCGGGCCTCACACGGCGCGGATCGCTGATGCCGTTGACCTGCTGCAGTTCGGAGACCCTGACGTTGTGCTCTCGCGCAATGCCGTAAAGGGAATCGCCGGGTTTCACCGTATAGCTGGCACCGTATCGGGCGGCGACGTCGGGCGACGCTTGAGCGAGCGGTACGGGCGCGGGCCTTGCCGCTTCGACGGCAGCGCTCGCGGCAGCCTCGCTCGATCGCGCCGACGCGCTAGCGGTCGCGGGCAGATAGAGCTTCTGACCCGGCCTGATGTTTGGGTTGCTGAGGTTATTCAGCGAGGTCAATTCGGTCAGGGAAACGTGGTGACGACGCGACAGGCCGTAGAGCGTGTCGCCCGGCCTCACCTCGATCGCCTCACCTCTGGCCATATGCGAGGCATGCGGGGTCGCACGCGGCGGTGTACTGGCGCGATCATAGCTCGGCTGGCGTGGCGTCCGACCGAACGGTTTCGCCTGATACGCCGGCTGCCGATAGGAAGGCGGCTGATACGACGGTTGTTGGTACTGCTGCGGCGGCGGAGCGTAAGCCGTCCGGTCGTTGCGCGAGTCACCGAGGGCGGCGACTTGCACCGAAGAGGCTCCGGCGCCATAGGGTCCGCGCGGCGTTGCGCCGTCTACGGATTGGGTATCGCTCAGTGAACTCGTGTGTACGGGCTCGGGCGGAACAGGGTTACTGCCTGTCTCCGGTCCATCGTCAAAATTAAATGAAGTGCTGTCGAAACGCTTAACGTCTGCGCTGCAGCCTATCAGGGCGACGCTTGCAAATATTAGAGAAAAAGTTTTCGCGGACTTGAGGCCCAAGCGCCCGCAACGGCCAACGCCAACACAACTCATCATGGTACGCACCTCTACTCGCACCATCCATTAACCTTTAACCGGTTAACAGGCGGTAAACACCGCTGCGCGATTTTATTTCGATGCCCCGAGTTGTCGTGCCGTGTAGCGAGCCACCCGCACCTGCCCAGAGAGCGAGCGGCCTCATGAAGAAGAGAAAAGACCCGAGGAGCGACGCAAGCGCACCGCTTCCCGAGTTTTCTTCATTTAGATGAGAATTGCGCTCACTTCGCGGACAGATTTCGTCTTTCCGGCGGCGTTTGCGGCAAAAGGATGTAGCGCCACGCCGACGGCATCCGATCAGGCGAGGCGGCGGCCGAGAGATTTCAACGCGCCGTGATCGGTGAGATCGACGCTCAACGGCGTGACAGAAATCTTGCCCTCAGCGATCGCCGCGAGATCGGTTCCGGGCACAAGCGTCGACTTCCGCCGCTCGAAGCCGAACCAGAAATAGGGCGTGCCCCACGGATCGGTGCGACTGTCGATATCGAGAAGGGCTTGATCGCGGACACCTTGAGACGTCACCGCGACGCCTTTGATTTCATCGGGCTCTGCGTCGGGGAAGTTGATGTTGATGAGGGTTTTCGCATCCCACTTCTCTTCGAGAAGCTTTTTGATCAGCGACGGTGCGTGCGCGAGCGGCGTGTCCCAGATTGCACGACGGGCGCCTTCCTCGAAACCCATCATCAGCGACAGCGCGATGGAGGGAATGCCGAGCAGCGCTCCCTCCATGGCCGCGGCGACGGTGCCTGAATAGGTCGTGTCCTCGGCGAGGTTCGATCCGTGATTGACGCCAGATAGAATGAGATCGGGCGGCTGCTGCTTGAGGATGTGGCGAACCGCCATGATCACGCAGTCGGTCGGCGTGCCGGCGATCGCGTAGGTGCGCTCGTCGAGCTTGCGCTGGCGAAGCGGCGTGTGGAGCGTCATCGAGTGCGACGTGCCGGATTGGTTGGTCTCGGGCGCGACCGTCCAGACGTCGGGCGAAATTCCGAGCGCGATGGCTTTGAGAATTTCAAGCCCGCGCGCGTTGATGCCGTCGTCGTTGGTGATGAGGATGCGCATGTGAGTCTTCCATTTGCCCTCGGCGACTCGCGTGCCGCGAGCCGGCCGCCGAGTGTGGACTAGCTTTTCTGTATCTGTGCGAGGCCGCCCATGTAGGGACGAAGGGCGTCGGGAATGACGACGCTGCCGTCCGCTTGCTGATAATTTTCGAGCACCGCTATCAACGTGCGGCCGACGGCGAGACCGGAGCCGTTGAGCGTGTTGACGTAAACGGGTTTGCCACCGTCTTTCGGGCGATAGCGCGCGTCCATGCGGCGGGCCTGGAAATCACCGCACACGGAGCACGACGAAATCTCGCGGTAGGCGTTCTGTCCCGGCAGCCAGACCTCGATATCGTACGTTTTCTGTGACGCGAAGCCCATGTCGCCCGTGCACAGAAGCATCGTGCGGAACGGCAGGCCGAGGCGCTTCAGGACTTCCTCGGCGCACGACGTCATGCGCTCGTGCTCGTCAAGCGCCACCTCAGGCGTGACGACGGAGACGAGTTCAACCTTCGAGAATTGATGCTGGCGGATCATGCCGCGCGTATCGCGACCGGCGGCGCCCGCTTCGGAACGGAAGCACGGCGTCCAAGCCGTCATGCGCATCGGCAATTGCGCTTCGTCGAGGATCTGCTCACGCACGAGATTCGTTAGCGGGATCTCGGCAGTGGGAATGAGCCAGAAATCGTTTGTGGTCTTGAAGAGATCCTCCGCAAACTTCGGCAGGTTGCCGGTGCCATAGGCGGCCTGATCTTTCACAAGCAATGGCGGGTTGACTTCGGTGTAGCCGAATTCGCCCGTGTGCAGATCGAGCATGAAGCTGCCGATAGCGCGCTCCAACCGTGCAATCGCGCCTTTCGTGACGACGAAGCGGGCGCCGGAAATCTTCTGCGCGGCTTCGAAGTCCATCAGGCCCAGCGCTTCGCCGATTTCGAAATGCTGCTTCGGCGTGAAGTCGAACTTCCCAGGCGTGCCGACCTTGCGGACCTCGACGTTGCCCGTCTCATCCGCACCAAGTGGAACGTCCGCACGCGGTGTATTCGGGATGACGGACAGCACCTCGCGGATCTCGACATCGAGCGTCCGCTCAGCCTCTTCGCCCGTTGCAATCGTTTGCTTGAGGGCGGCGACCTCGGCCATTAAGCGCGACGCGGTCCCTTCGTCTTTCGCGCCCTTCGCCTTGCCGATTTCCTTGGATAAGACGTTGCGCTGCGACTGGGCTTCCTGAAGCGTGGTCAACAGCGCGCGACGCTTATCGTCGAGCGCGATAATGCTCGCGGCCTGCGGCTCAAGCCCGCGCCGGCTAAGACCTTCGTCGAAGGTCGCAGCGTTGTCTCTGATCCACTTTATGTCGAACACGGATGGCCTCTTCACGGTCGAAACGGTGAGGCCGTCCTATACGATGCTTTTGGCCCGGTCCAGCCCAGGCAATTGGATGGCGCCGCGAAGGCCGGCGCCATCCAAATGAAACGGTTTAGCGGCAGTCCCAAACGCCGTGCTGCGTGAACTGGCTCGACTGGCAGGCAGCCCGATCTCCGGCCGAGGCGAAAGCCATGGTTGCGGGGGAAGCGCTGACAAGAAACGCGAGGGCAGCGAGGGTCGCTTTGACGGACTTGGTCATTGGCAATTGTCCTTTGGGTTTGTCTAGGGTCGGTTGACTTTCCTGTGGTTCGCTCACGCTCGTCCGACGATTGGCAACGCTCCGCACTTTCCCGGCAGCCGGTATGAAACGCCTGCTGCTGAGCAATGATTTCAGATTTGTGGGGAGCGTCCCTCGCGTCTTCGTCGCGCGATTGGACCGAAGTGAAACGATGGCGTCCGACTATGGGGCGCCATCGCGCTCGTGATTAGCGGCAGTCCCAGACGCCGTGCGGCGTGTAGTCGTGGTCCTGGCAAGCCTGATAGACGCCGCTGGTGTAGGACGAAGCGTCAGCGAGCGAGCTTGCTGCAGCCGTGAGCCCGACCGCAGCGATGACGACTTTCAGAAAGGTGGTCATGGGGAAACTCCTTGATATCGATTTCAGGATGTCTCGCCCGCCGAAGTGCGTTTTCTCCTGCGCTTAGATACGCTTCGCGCACGCAGCCTGTTACCCCGGCGTTTTCAAAACGCACGAAATCATGATGATCGAAATGAATGGCAGCTATGCTTCCGTGCTGGCCTTTGCCTGCTTTTTCTCGACGAAGCGCACGGCAAGAATAGAGACCTCATAGAGTGCGATCGTCGGCAGAGCCATGATGCACATGCTTAAGGCATCGGGCGGTGTCAAAAGGGCTGCCGCGGCGAATATCCCGACGATTGCGTAGCGTCGTCCGCTGGCCAAGGCCTTCGAGTTGACGATGCCGGTCCGAGCCAACAGCGTTAAAACGACCGGCAATTGGAAGACGAGGCCGAAGCCGAAGATCAGCGTCATGATGAGCGACAGATATTCGGAAACCTTCGGCAGGAGTTCGATCTCGGGTGTGCCCGGACCGGAGGTGTGCGTCAGCCCGATGGAAAACTTTATGATCACGGGCATCGCGACGAAATACACCATCATCGCGCCGAGGACGAAGAGCACGGGCGTCGCGATGAGGTAGGGCAGGAACGCGCGGCGCTCGTTCTTGTAGAGGCCGGGCGCCACGAATTTGTAGACCTGCGTCGCGATAACGGGAAACGACAGAAAAGCCGCCCCGAACATCGCGAGTTTCACTTGCGTCATGATCTGTTCGAGGAAGTGCGTAGCGATGAGTTTCACGTGGTCGTTGCCCGAGGCCCACATGTACGGCCAGACGAGCACGTTGTAGATGTGGCCGGCAACAGAGAAGCAAAGGAAGAACATCAACACGAATGCGCCGAGCGCCCAGATGAGCCTCTCGCGCAGCTCAATCAGATGATCGAGCAGCGGCGCCTTACTGGCGTCGATATCGTCCTGGCCCTCACGCAGAGGCTCATCATCCGAGCCGGACGTCGGAAGCCGCTCCTGCATGGTGTCAGGACTCCGTCTTGGCGGGCGCCTGCAGCGCCTCGGCAGCGGCCATCTCGGACGGCGACGCGGGCATGGGCGGAGACGGCAACGGAGTCATCTGCGGGACATCGGGTTGAGGCTGGACTTCGGGCTCGGTGGCAGCGCTTGGCGCGGACAATCGAGGCGCTTCTATTTTCGCAGCAGCGCCGGCGTCATCGATCACGCTTTTCGCTCTCATCACCTCGGAATTGATCGAGGTCTGCATCTGCTCGACTTCTTTGCGCATCGAGTCGAGCTCGGCTTCGCGCATAGCGGCGTCGAACTGGGCTTTGAACTCGTTGGCGTGGCGACGCACCGTCCCGGCATACCGGCCGAGCGTGCGCAGAAAGACCGGTAGTTCTTTCGGACCTACGAAAACCAGCGTCACGATCCCGAGGATCAGAAGCTCGCTCCAGCTGATGTCAAACATCGAGCAACCCTGTCGAGATCAGCCGCAACTTCGCGAGCGTGAAGCGGTCACCCGACCTTGGAGCGGTCCGGGTTGCTAGCCTCGTTCTCGATCGTACGCGGCATGGGCATGGGCTTAGTAGTCGGCTCGTCTTCCTCAGCCATGCCCTTCTTGAAGCTCTTGATGCCCTTGGCAACGTCGCCCATCAACTCGGAAATCTTGCCGCGGCCAAAAAGCAGCAGGGCAATGATCAAGAGCAGGAGAATGTGTTGCGCGCTGAAACCCATGATAAACCTCTCGGCGGCGGCACGGAGGTTGGCAGCGGCCGCCGCTTTTCATATTTAAGGCTTTATCGCAGAACCACCAGGGCGCGGCAAGGTTCGCCATCCGTCAGGGCGGGCGGCTAGTCGTTCAAAAACGAAACGTGCGCGCCTATTTAGCCCCGGCGAACGGGCCTCTGCGGGACATGGCTCACAAATTAATGAAAAGTAATCTTTGCAGCGCTTTCAACTGTCGCCGTCGGCCGGCTTCGGTTCGTCGGCATCTTCGGCGTCGTCGCCATCATCCAGCGGCAGCGCTTCCTGCTCTTCTTCCTCGTCGCCTTCGTCGGTGAGCGGAAGCTCGTCCGGCATCAAAGCGGCGACGTCGGTCGGAGACGGCACCGTGAAGCCCGGCGGCAAATTGGCGTCCAGAAGGCCCGCAGCCTTGAGGTCGGATAGGCCCGGGAGATCCTTGATGCTGTCGAGGCCGAAATGGACGAGGAAGTCTTCCGTCGTGCCGTACGTCAGCGGCCGGCCGGGCGCGCGGCGGCGACCGCGCGGGCGGATCCAACCCGTTTCCATCAGCACGTCGAGGGTGCCGGGCGATGTCGATACGCCCCGAATTTCTTCGATCTCGGCGCGCGTCACCGGCTGATGGTACGCGACGATGGCCAAGGTTTCGAGCGCCGCTTTGGAAAGCTTGCGCTCCTCTTTCTGCTGGCGCTCGAGCAGATATGACAAGTCGTCGGATGTGCGGAACTGCCAGCGCCCCGCGACGCGCACAAGCGTGACGCCGCGATCCTGATACTCAGTCTGGAGAGCCAAGAGCAGCGCATTCACGTCGTCGCCAGCGTCGAGGCATCGCGTAAGCGCCTTCGCGTCCAGAGGCTCGGGCGCTGCAAACAGCATTGCTTCAAGCCGGCGCAACTTTTCACGGATCGCTCTGTCGGACAGATGATCGACCACATCCTCCGGATCGCTCAAGGCCGGGGGACGTCCGCCATCAGGCGCCGCATTAGCGTCGTCGCTTGCTACCGTCTCTTTCTTTTCGCGCGTATTATCCGACACCAGTGTCAGTCTCGGCGGAACCATGGCTTCTCTAGCCCCCTTATAACGGTCTTTTCTGCCCAGTTAGCCGATCTTTTCCCACTCCGCCCCTGCCTCACGTTTGCGCATGTAAATCGGGGCAAACGGTTCGTCCTGGCGAAGCTCTATTAACCCTTCTCGCGCCATTTCGAGGGTGGCTCCGAAGGAACTCGCGAGCGCTGAGCGCTCCTCCTCGTTCTTCGGCAAATACTGCTCAAGGAAGAGATCGAGCTGCGACCAATCTCCCTCCGTGGCGCCGACGAGCCGTTCCAACCGTCGGCGGGCTTCCTGAATGGACCACACCCGGCGCGCCTTGACGACGTGGACGACGCGGATCGTGCGCCGTCTCTGGTCGGCGTAGGCCTTGAGCAGATCGTAGACGGTCGCCGTGTACGTCGTGTCGCGCGTGACCTTGACGTGCTGCGGCAAACCGCGGGCGAAGACATCGCGATCGAGGCGTCGCCGCGTCAGCAAGATCGCGGCCTTCTCCCGCATGGCTTCGAGGCGCATCAGGCGGAACGACAGCTTTTGCGCCAGTTCCTCCGCCGACGCGGTCTCGACGCTGTCCTTTTCCTTCGGCAGCAGAAACCGCGATTTGAGGTAGGCGAGCCATGCCGCCATGACGAGATAATCGGCGGCGATTTCAAGCTTCAGGCGCTGAGCTTCGGCGATGAAGCCGAGATACTGCTCAACGAGCGCGAGAATGGACACCTTCGCGATGTCGACCTTTTGCGTACGCGCCAGCGCCAGCAGAAGATCAAGCGGGCCTTCGAACCCGTCGATATCGACGACGAACGCCTCGTCCGCAGCGGGCATATTCTCGAAGCCTGGAGCGTCCCACTCGGAAGCTCCACCTTCGCCTTGCGCTGCCGTCTCGTCCATCGGATCTCGATTTAGGTTGTCATGCTAGGTTGTCATGGCAGGGCGTCTCTGATGCCTCGGAGGCGCGTTGCCAGAGACTACACTGATTCAGACAATTGGAGTCTCAGCGCCCAGTACGCCGGCCAAGAGTTGCAGAGCCCTTGCTTTATCGTAAGGCTCAGAGCGCGTGATGCAAGCGCATGCGGCGGCGAATCTTGCCGCGGACCTTCCCGACAAGGGTGGCGCGCCCTCGGCCGCGTCGCGCATCTCGTCGAGATCGCCGTTACAGTGAAGGGCGAGGTCGGACCCGGCCGCGATCACCGCCTCGGCACGCGTCCGCATCGGTCCGCTCAGCGCCTTCATGCTCAAATCGTCGCTCATGAGGAGGTTGTCGAACCCGATCTCGCCGCGAATGACGTCTCGCGTCACGATTTCGGACGTGCTCGCGGGGCTTTCTGGATCAATGGCGGAATAGACGACGTGGGCCGTCATGGCAGCCGGCAGGCCGGCGAGCGCCTTGAAGGGCGCGAAATCAGTTTCAGACAGGGTCTGACGTGACGTCGCGACGACCGGGAGCGCCAAATGGCTATCGGCTGTCGCGCGACCGTGACCCGGAATGTGCTTCACGACCGGAACGACGCCGCCCGCGAGATAGCCATCGGCAACGGCCTGCGCCAATGCGACGACCTTCGGGACGGACCTGCCATAGGCACGATCGCTGATGATCTCGTGGGCGCCTTCCACGGGAAGGTCGGCAACCGGCGCGCAGTTCATCGTGATGCCGTAAGCGCGCAGCTCTTCCGCCGTCAGGCGCGCGATCGCGAACGCCGCTTCTTTCGCCTCGTCGGGATCCTCGTCGTAAAGATCGGCGAAGGCCGCAGCGGGGGGCAGCACCCGCGCGATCGGCGGCTTCAACCGCTGGACGCGACCGCCCTCCTGATCGATGAGAACGAGGAAATTGTCGCGGCCGACGGCGTCGCGCGCCTCCTCGATCAGCCGCGCGAACTGTCCCCTGTCGAAGACATTGCGCCGGAAAATAATCAATCCGGCTGGCTGGACATCACGGAAAAAACGGAGCTCGTCGTCCGTCAGCGTGATGCCAGAAAGGCCAACAATCAGGCTTGCCGTCATCGTAGCTGGGCCCTCCAAGACCGGCTAACCGAAACGCGACCGGCCGGCGCGGGAGCGCCAGCCGGCTCAATACCGCACCACCACATGGTATCAGTATGTCGTCACCCAGCAGCCGTGATAGCCTTGCGCCTTAAGCTGCACACAGACGCTGCTCGCCTGGGCTCTTGAGCCGGGCGGGCCGACAACAAGGCGATCGTAAACACCTTTTGAGAGGCTCGCGGACGCAATATCCGGTGTCTTTCCGGCAAGTGCGGCTGAATATTTCTGCTGCATGTCCGCAAACCGCTTCAATGCGTCGATGCGGCTTGTCGACGAGTGCGGAACGGATGCGAGAACGGCGACAAAGCCGGTGCCGCTGGACGACGTCACGGGCGGTGCGGCTGCGGTGGCGTCAGTTTCGACCGTCGGCTCGGCTCGCGCTACCCTCTTATACTTCTTTTTCGGCGGCGGGCTATCGGCGCTATCGTCGGCCGAATTGATCGTCGTGATCTTGACCGGCTTCACCCTCTTTGCGGGTGCGCTATCGCCGGCGTCCGAAGTATCCTGGCGTTCAGGCGGGCGCTCGGCTCGCGGCGGACCGCCGCCACCTTGCTGGCCGAACACGTTGACGAGCGACGTTCCGGGAACGCCGGTGTCGCCCGATGGCGGGGGCGGCGCCTGATCCCGATTGGACATTGCCGTCGGCATAATCGTGCCGTCGCGGCCGACGACGAGCGTCGAAACTTTACGCGGGCCGCCATCGTCAGTCGACTGGTCCGACGAACTATCTGAGGTTCCGGCCGACGCGCCGTTCGCCTCGGCCGCGGACGCCGAAGACGTGCCGTCACCCAGACGACCCATGATTTTGGTATCGGAATAGGGAAATTGCTTGCCGCCGGCATCCGCCGGTTTGGTCTTCGCGGCGAAGTCATCGCTCTTGATGACCGGGGGCGTGCCTCCCGGAGCACCGCCGCCCGTGAGTTTCTTATAGCCGTAGGCCATGCCGCCACCGATCACGATCGCACCGACCAAGGCTGCCAAGATCAGAATCGGGCGGCGACCGCGCGGCGCCTCTTCCTCGTCCTCGTATTCGAGCTCTTCGTCGTTGTAGACGGGCTCAAGCTCGCCGCCGTCGGCCTGGCCGAAGCCGAGTTGAGAATCGCCTTGATACTGCTGCTGATAGGGATCGGCGCCGAACGAATCGTGCGGACCCGCCCAGTCGGCCGCGCTCAGTTCATTCTCATGATACTGCTGCTGGCCGAATGTCGGCGCGGAAGGCACCGGCTGCTGCGCCGGATATGACTGCGCGCCGTAATCCCCCGGATCGTATCCGCGTGGCGGCTCGGCGCTGCGCGCGGGCCATTGGGGAGCGGGCTGCGGTTGTTGCGGCGGCGCAAAGCCCGGCGAAGGCTGCTGAGGCTGGGCATAATTCGGCCGCGACGGCGGAACGTAGGGCTCGAATTGCGGCGCATAGGGGTCGGGCTGCTGCGCGTATGGGTCGGGTTGCGGCGCAACGGTCTCCTGAGGATAGCCTCCGTATCCGCCGCGATTGCCGGGCTGAAGCTCGCTCCACTGACCATAATTATTCGGCTGTTGCGGCTCGGGCTGCGGCTGGCCATAGCCGGGCTGCTGATAATTCGGGTAGCCCTGCGCCGGCGGCTGTTGGGGTGGCCAAGCGTTTGCCGGCTGTTGCTGCGGCCGGCCGGCCGGCGGCGGCTGGACCTGCGGATTGACCCAGGACGGCTGAGAGTTGCCCGTCTGCGTTGTGGGGCGGGCGAGCGGCCGGCCCGCGTTCGGCCCGGGAAATGCGTTCTGCGAGGACATCGCGGAAACCCCCTTAGAGTGGGGCGCAATCCGTGGTTGCGCCTAATCGTCGAGTCGAGACTTTAGCGCATCGCGTCGGGCGCCTCGACGCCGAGGATCTCAAGTCCCGATTTTATCACCGTCTTTGTTGCGTAAATCAGCGCGAGTCTCGCCGCTGTTGCAACCCCGTCATTTAACTGGATAAATCGCAAATGTGGCGAATCGTTGCCTCGCGTCCATTGGGTGTGGAGGGCGCCAGCGAGATCGTACAGGTAGAACGCGAGCCGGTGCGGCTCATGCGCCGTCGCGGCGCCTTCGATCAGACGTGGAAAACCAGCCAGCCGCTTGACCAAATCGATCTCGCCCGGATCGGACAGGATCGATAGATCGGCCTTGTGGAGAGCTTCGGCGGACACGTCGAGACTGGCAAGTTGCTCGGCCGCGTTCCGCAACACGCTGGCGGCCCTAGCATGCGCGTATTGCACGTAGAAGACGGGGTTGTCCTTCGACTGCTCGGTTACCTTCGCGAAATCGAAGTCGAGCGTCTCCTGATTCTTGCGATAGAGCATCATGTAGCGGACGGGGTCGCGACCGACTTCATCAACGACGTCGCGGAGCGTGACGAAGGTGCCCGCCCGCTTCGACATCTTGAACGGCTCGCCCGCTTTGAAGAGCCGGACGAGGTTTACGACCTTGATGTCGAGATCGGCTTCGCCGTCCGATAGTGCTGCGACCGCGGCTTTCATCCTGGGAATGTAGCCGACGTGGTCGGCGCCGAAAACGTTGATCAGATGCCGGAAGCCCCGCTGAAGCTTGTCGTAGTGATAGGCGACGTCGCCGGCGAAGTAAGTGTAGCTGCCGTCCGACTTCTGCAACGCGCGATCTTCGTCATCGCCGAAGTTCGTCGATTTGAACAGCGTTTGAACGCGGTCTTCCCATTCGGCGTCGTCGTGGCCTTTCGGCTTTTCGAGCGCGCCCTCGTAGATGAGGCCTTTGCTCCGCAGCACCTCGATGGCGGCCTTGACCTGGTCGCGTCCGCCCGACGTCAGCGAGGCTTCTGAGAAAAAGACCTCGTGGGTAATATTCAGCGCGGCGAGGTCGCCCCTGATCATGTCCAACATCTTCGAGATGGCGAACGCCCGGACGATGGGCAGCCAGCGCTCTTCCGGCATGTTGATGAGCGATTGACCATGCTCGGCCGCGAGTGCCGCGCCGACGGGCTTCAGATATTCGCCCGGATAAAGGCCTTCGGGAATGGCGCCGATATCTTCGCCCAGCGCCTCGCGATAGCGCAGGAACGCCGAGCGCGCGAGCACGTTCACCTGGCCGCCGGCGTCATTGGTGTAGTATTCGCGCGTGACGTCGAAGCCCGCAAAGACGAGAAGGTTTGCCAGCGCATCGCCGAACACGGCGCCGCGGCAATGGCCGACGTGCATCGGGCCGGTCGGGTTCGCGGAGACGTATTCAAGGTTGAGCTTGCTACCCTGACCGATCGAGCGGGCGCCGTAGGCGGAACCCTCCGTCAGGATCGTGCGGATCAACGACTGCCAGACCTCATTCTTGAAAGTGATGTTCAAGAAGCCCGGTCCGGCGACCTCGACTTTTGCGACATCGGGTGCTGCTTCAAGCTTCGTCTTCAACGCCTCGGCGATGTCGCGCGGCTTCATCTTCGCTGGTTTGGCAAGGACCATTGCGGCATTGACGGCGACGTCGCCGTGGCTGGCATCGCGCGTCGGCTCGGCATCGAAAGCGGGAAGCGCAAGATCAGTCGGCAGGACGCCTTCCGCCTTCAAGGCTTCGAGCGCTGTCGTTACGCGCGCTACAACATCAGCGAAGACGTTCATGGGAGTCCTTATTGATTCACGCTGGCGACGCCCCTTCGGGGAGCCGGCAGCCAGCGTGGGAAGATTGATTCACGCCGGCGAGCAGCCTACGTCGGGCCGCGCCGCCAGCGTGGAAATGCGGGCTTGGCGCTAGCCCAGTTCCGGAGTGACGTCAAATAGGCGGCGGTGTTCGGCCAGCGCGTAGCGGTCCGTCTGGCCTGCCAGGAAGTCACAGGCAACGCGAGCCCGCTGGCGCTCATCCAACCCTGGGAGCGCCTCGCGCCAACCCGGAGGCAGCGCCTCAGCATCAGCGTGATATTTGGCGAAGAGGTCGCGGACCACCTGCTCGGCCTTCTCCATGACGTCAAGGACATGCCGGTGATGGTAGACGGCTTGAAACAGGAAGCTCTTAAGATGCGCGAGATCCAGCGTCATCCCTTCCGTGAAGGAAACGGCAGGACGGCCGGACCTGCGAATGTCGTCCGGGCGCGCGGGGGCGATATCCGATAGGCGGCGGCGGCTTTCGACGACGATGTCGGCCACCATCGCGGTGATCATCCGCCGCGTGACCTCGTAAATGGCGCGGCCCGGTTCGGCGCCATGCGCGATTGCCTGAACCTTGCTTGCGATCGGGCCGGCGAGAGGAACGTCGAACAGCATGTCGAATGAGATCAGCCCGGCCCGCAATCCATCGTCGACGTCGTGCGAGAGATAGGCGACGTCGTCGGCGAGGCTTGCAACCTGCGCTTCCGCGGACGGCCATTGCGAGAGGTTTAAGGACGACCATGCCTCGATGTGGCGCATGACCTTGGCGACGGCTGCGTCCTTCGTTCCGAGCGGCCCATTGTGCTTGGCGAGGCCTTCGAGGGTTTCCCAGGTGAGGTTCAATCCATCGAACACCAGATATTTGCGTTCGAGCGTCGTCACGATGCGGAGCGATTGGGCATTGTGATCGAAACCACCGTAGACCTTCATCGCGGTATCCAGAGCGCGTTCTCCGGCGTGGCCGAACGGCGAATGCCCCAGATCGTGCGCCAACGCGATCGTCTCGGCCAGGTCTTCGTCGAGGCGAAGCTGGCGGGCGATAGTCCGGGCGATCTGCGCGACCTCCAGCGAATGCGTCAGGCGCGTGCGAAAATGATCGCCTTCGTGCGGCAGGAAGACCTGGGTCTTGTAGGTCAAACGGCGGAAGGCGGTCGCGTGGAGGACGCGGTCGCGGTCGCGCTGGAAGGGGCTGCGGGTGGGGCAGCCCGATTCTGGGTAATAGCGGCCGCGGGACGGCACGCCGCTCGCGGCATAGGGCGCCGGGGCGCGCTCGCCCGGCCGCAGGTTCTGCCCATAATCCAGGGTCTCGGAGACCGACTTCACCCGGGTTTCCATTGTCCGTTAGCTTTAAGCATTTGACTTCGCCTGCCGCCTTCCTATCTTCCGAGGGCAGCGGATTCCAGCTTTCTTGGCTGGACTTACGCGATTTTGACCGTCCAAGGTTCGATCGACCCATGACAATTACCGTCACAGACCGCGCTGCGACCCGCATCGCGGAGATTACTGCGAACGAGACGACGGCCCCGGTGTTGCGCGTTTCTGTCGAAGGCGGCGGCTGCTCGGGCTTTCAATATAAGTTCGATCTCGTCGGTACCCAGGCGAACGACGATCTCGTGATCGAGCGGAACGGTGCCGTCGTGGTGATCGATCCGGTTTCTCAGCAATACATGGAAGGCGCCGAGATCGACTTCGTCGACGATCTGATCGGCGCGGCCTTCAAGATCAATAACCCGGTCGCGACGGCCTCTTGCGGCTGCGGCACGAGTTTCTCGATCTGATCGTATCCTGATTTGCGTCGGGACGGGTTGAATGGCACATGTAGCCGTTCGTTTGTCGCGTTTTCTTTACGCGAACCGGTGACCACTTCGCTTGAAAACGCTCCCTTGCCATGATCATCACCACTTGGAACATCAACGGCGTCAAGGCGCGGCTCGAAGCGGCGCTGACGTATTTGCGCAATCACTCTCCGGACGTCGTCTGTCTTCAAGAGATCAAATCGATCGATGACGGGTTCCCGACGTCGGCCTTCCAGGACATCGGCTACAACGTCGCGACCAACGGGCAAAAAGGTTTCAACGGCGTCGCCATCCTCTCGAAATCTCCGTTGGAGGACGTGACGCGAGGCCTGCCCGGCGACGACGGCGACCAGCACGCGCGTTGGATCGAAGCGTCGGTGGCGCTCGGCAGCCGGATGATCCGGGTCGTTTCGCTTTACCTGCCGAACGGCAATCCGATCGGGACGGAGAAATTTGCCTACAAGCTCTCCTGGATGAAGCGAATGCAGGCGCGCACTAAGGCGCTCCTGGCGCAAGAAATGCCGCTTATTCTCGCCGGCGATTTCAACGTCATTCCCGAACCCGAAGACGCCAAGCGGCCGCAGGCGTGGGTGAACGACGCCCTCTTCCAACCCGAGAGCCGCGCCGCGTGGCGGACGCTCGTCAATCTCGGCTTTACGGATGCGACGCGGGCGTGCCATCCGGGCCCCGGCGTCTATACGTTCTGGGACTATCAGGCCGGGGCTTTCCAGAAAGACGACGGCATTCGCATCGATCACATGCTGCTTTCGAGTCAGGCTGCCGATCTGTTGCGGTCATCCGGCGTCGACCGCGAGACACGAGCGCAGGAAAAGCCGTCGGATCACGTGCCGGTCTGGATCAAACTCGCGGCTTGATTGTTGGCGTTTGCGGCTCATCTTTCGAGGAGCCGGCCGCCAACGCAAGGACGTCCCTCCGTCATCCCGGCGTAGGCCGGGATCCAGACAAATTTGCGATTCCCGCGATATGGACGTTGCCTAGGTGGCGATCCCGGCCTTCGCCGGGGCGGGCTCTTCGTCGACATGACGATGGTGAGAAATCGGCGCCGCCGCCGGCACACGTTACGCATGGGAACGCGTTTCGCCGAACGCCAAAAAATGCGCTATCGCGCCGTCGCGCCGCTTGCCGTAAATCCGACCACGGGCGCCGGAATGGCTGTAACGGCCTGATCGGAAGCGCGCTGGATTGTGGAAGCCCCGGCGGGAATGAACGAGCTTCGCCGTCCCTGAGGAGACGCCGGCGGCGTGCTAATCATCTGCGGCTGCGGTTGCGGCGTGGACTTGGTGTCGGGGGAAAGCACACTCATCGGACGGACGAGTTCGCCATTGGCGCACGTGCGCACAGGCTCAACCGCCA
Organism: uncultured Pseudomonadota bacterium; assembly: GCA_963789775.1. Lineage (GTDB taxonomy): Bacteria > Pseudomonadota > Alphaproteobacteria > Rhizobiales > Hyphomicrobiaceae > Hyphomicrobium_B. The sequence continues at coordinate 855,209 of CAWBLX010000003.1, read as the reverse complement.
AGTCTTCCAAACCATCTTTGTAATCGTCCTGCAACGAAGGACGTCGGCCATAGCGATTGTGCCACTCCGCGACGCGCCCCGTCGCCTGCTGACGAACCCCTTCGCCGGCATTGCAGAAAATGTTCTGATAAATGTCTTCGATCCAGACGCGCTCGCCGGGCGGCGCATTGGAGACAGCAACGTCGATCAGGTTCAATGCTGCGGCTTGGTTCTTCTCGACGAACTTCCCGCGCCACATCAGATCGGCAAGAAATGCCTGAGCACCAGGATGACCTGCCTGCGAAAGCCGCGAGAGCCAATGACGGCCATTCTCGATCTTGCTCGCGGGATCGTCGAAACCAGTCACCGTCATGTCCGGCCCCTCGCCTCGCAGATATACCTTGGCAAGCTCGAACTGAGCGTCCTCGTCATTGAAGGTCAGGGCGGCGCGCTGCAAATCGCGGTTGGCAGTTTCAACGTCGGCTGGAATGCCGGCGTCCGAGATGCCATTGCGCAAATACATCGAAACAGCCGTCAGAGCTTTGGCAGCGATCGGCGCCAGCTCTTCGTCGTCCGGATCGACGTCCTGAAGCTCGTCGGCGAGCACCTTATACAAACGGAATGCCTTGCCGTGGTCGGTGTAGGCGCCTTCGTTGTCGCCATAGATGCGCGCCAGATAAAAGCTCGCGATCTGCGGCTTCGCAGGCTCAAGCGCTTCGAAGGCGGGCAACGCCAATTCGTAATACCCGCCGTTGAACGCCGAAATCCCCTGCTTCATTGCATCGTCGGGTGAGCGGAAGACAACCTCTCCCGCTACCGCCGATCCGAGCATCAGAATGGACGCCAAGCTTGCCGCAAGAACAATCCTAAATGTCCGCATAGCAGTGAACTTCCGCCTTTCCTCCCGCATGGGTTACGGCGCCGAATCTGGCCGGGCCCACTTGGTCTGCAAATTTTCTCAGTGCCCCTGACTGATACATGTTCGGCGGCGCTTTCCAGGCCTTGCGCCGCTTCTCTAACTCTTCCTCACTCACGTCCAGATCGAGAGTTCCATTTTCGGCATCGATTGTAATGATGTCGCCGTCCTGGATGAGAGCGATTGGGCCGCCCACCGCAGCTTCGGGCCCGACGTGTCCGATGCAAAGTCCACGCGTGCCGCCGGAGAAGCGGCCATCGGTGATGAGAGCAACGTTGTCACCGGCGCCCTGGCCGTAAAGCGCCGCCGTGGTCGAGAGCATCTCGCGCATGCCCGGACCGCCCTTCGGCCCCTCATAGCGGATGATGATCACGTCGCCGTCCTTGTACTTGCGATCCTCGACCGCCTGGAACGCATCTTCCTCGCAGTCGAAGCAAAGCGCCGTACCGCGAAACTTCAGCGTCTTGAGGCCGGCGACCTTCACAATCGCGCCATCGGGTGCAAGCGAACCCTTGAGGCCCACGACGCCACCCGTCTTCGAGATCGGATTGGAAACCGGAAAAACGACTTTTTGATCGGTATTGAATTTCACGCTCTCGAGATTTTGCGCGAGTGTCTTACCGGTCACGGTCAGGCAGTCGCCGTGCAAAATACCGCCTTCGAGCAGAGCCTTCAGAATTTGCGGCACGCCGCCGATGTCGTAGACATCTTTTGCGACGTACTTTCCGCCGGGCTTCAAGTCGGCGATGTACGGTGTTTTCTTGAAGATCTCGGCGACGTCGAAGAGATCGAAGTCGATGCCGACTTCGTTCGCCATGGCCGGCAAATGCAATGCGCCATTGGTCGAGCCGCCGGTCGCCGCAACCATGATGGCAGCGTTCTCGAACGCCTTGCGCGTGCAGATATCGCGCGGGCGGATCCCGTCGGCGATGAGGCGCATGACGGCCTTGCCGCTTTCGTGCGCCAGGTGGTCACGGCTCTCATACGGCGCCGGCGCTCCGGCCGACCCCGGAAGAGCCAGGCCGATGGCTTCCGACACGCAGGCCATCGTGTTTGCGGTGAACTGGCCACCGCACGAACCGGCCGACGGACACGCAACACACTCAAGCTCGTGAAGTTCTGCCGTCGACATCTTGCCGGCGGAATACTTGCCGACGCCTTCGAAGACATCGACGACGGTTACGTCGTGTCCTTTGAAGCGGCCGGGAAGAATGGATCCGCCGTAGATGAACACGCTCGGCACGTTGAGGCGCAGCATCGCCATCATCATGCCGGGCAGGCTCTTGTCGCAGCCGGCGACGCCGACCAGGGCATCGTAGGAGTGGCCGCGAATTGTCAGCTCGATCGAGTTGGCGATGACCTCGCGCGAGACGAGGCTCGACTTCATGCCCTGATGTCCCATCGCGATGCCGTCGGTGACGGTGATGGTGCAGAATTCGCGGGGCGTACCGCCGCCTTCGGTCACGCCGGTCTTCACCGCCTGCGCCTGGCGCATCAGCGAGATGTTGCAGGGGGCAGCTTCGTTCCAGCACGAGGCGACGCCGACGAAGGGACGGTGGATGTCCTCTTCCTCCAGGCCCATCGCGTAGTAGTAGGATCGGTGCGGCGCGCGTGTCGGTCCTTCCGTCACGTGGCGGCTCGGCAGCTTCGATTTATCGAACGTTTTGGCGTCCATTTATTCCTCTTTGGGCATCCTGCCCTTATCCGCTTTGCATCCGACTTTTTCGGATGACGCAGGGATGCCAGTCACGGAGCCTCGACGGAAGTGCTCAGCTCGCAAAAAAGTGCCGCGGCATAGCCGGGTCCAAGTTTCAGCACGTGCGCGGTCATTGTGGCTCGAAAGTGGCGTGGGCCGCCTCGAAAGTTGCTTAACGGCAACATCAGCCATGCGACCGACGGATCATGCTTAATTCGAGCGTTTCCCGACGAACGCGCAGTCTCGGTTTCCGAGCCCCTTCGGGGCCCACGGCCGGGACCGATGGAGCGCGCATATGGATGCAAGAGTTCGACGCCACAAGGGCCTGACTTTGTCGCTGGCGAGACATTTCTTTCCGCCAACAGCATGCTTAGATGCCTGACCGCCGTCTTCCCAAGCATCGCGAAACAGCCCATGCCGTCAGGCCATCCCGCAGAACCGTCGTCCGCTAAAAGTTATTGCCGTTTTACCGGAGGTCGCGGCGTTCCACCGGCGGACGGCAGCGCATTCCTGGGGGCGACGGGTGTCGAGATCGATCTCGCCGACCGCAAGCCCCGGCGCATCTGGCACTATGCCCAACTCAAGGCGGACGAACCGATCCGTCCGAACGCCATCGACGTTCTCCTGTCGTCGCGCGAAGAACCCGGGGCATCGCTGTTTGTGCAAAGTCCGGAATTCGCGGCGGGTCTCAGTGCTCGCGCGCCGCAGCTGACCGCTCGTGCCCGGCAGGCTGGCCGCCGGCGAATCTTGCTTGCGCTGCTCGGGCTCTTCGCCTGCCTCGTCGCGGCGGGATTCGTTTTGAACTGGAGCCCGGCAAAGTGGATCGCGAACACCCTGCCCTTCAGCTGGCGAGAGCGCCTCGGCGACGCGACCCGCGCGTCGATGACCGAAGGCTACAAAGAGTGCGTCGACCCGGCCGGGCTCGCAGCGCTTGGGCGGCTTGCTGAAAGGCTTTCGAAGGGCGCCCAACTCAGCACGCCCTTCAATATCCACGTCTATGACTGGTCATTGATGAATGCCTTCGCCGTCCCGGGCGAGCAGATCGTTCTGACCAAGGGCCTTCTGGACAAATCGCAAAGCCCCGATGAGGCTGCCGGCGTTCTGGCGCACGAGATGGGGCACGGCATCGAACTGCACCCCGAGGCCGCGATCATCCGGGGCGTCGGTCTTGGGGCGGCACTCGAGATTATGGCAGGCGGGACGGCGGGCGGCGGCTTGGCGAACGTCGGGCTGATGCTGGCGCAGCTTGGCTACTCGCGGGGCGCCGAACGAGAAGCCGACAAGCATGCGCTCGAACTTCTGAAGGCAGCCGGAATTGCACCGAAAGGGCTCGGCGACTTCTTCACCCGCGTCATGAAGATGGAAGCCGAAAAGGGCTCTGGGCCGCCGGAAGCCTTCAGCTGGTTGCGCACTCATCCGCTCCCGGCGGAGCGCGTGCGCCTCGTTCGAGACCAAACCGGTTATCCGTCGACGCCGGCCCTCGATGCGCAATCGTGGCAGGACCTCAAATCGATCTGCAACAAGACGCGTGCACCGGAAAAAAGCGAGAGCTAGACCTTTCATGTCATCCCCGCGACGGCGGGGATCCGTCCAAAGCTCGAATTTGGGCCCGCCAGAAGCCCGGAGGGATCCCAGCCTACGCCGGGATGACGACGTTATGGAGCGATTGCCGGCCGGCCCGAAGTTCGTCGGATTTTGCTCATAACACATCGATGACAGGGCGCGACGGTTGTCGCTCAAGCGGAATTTTTATGAAGGCGATTTTCGTCACGTTCGGATTTGCTCTTTTGGCGGCCACGCTTTACCTCGGCTCGCCGTTCGTCACCGCCTGGGGCATTCGCGAGGCCGTGCGCAACGGAAACTCCGATTACCTTGCTTCGGCCATCGAGTGGGGAAGCGTCCGCCAGACGCTGAAGCCCTCCATCGCGCGGATCGCCTTGAACCTTCCCGACCCCGAACAAGACCCGAAGGCCAGTAACGGCTTCTGGGCACGGTTCAAGACCTATTGGGGCAAGGGCATGGTCGACAGCCTGGTCGAAAAATACGTGACGCCCGAGGGTCTGCCGCAGCTATTCACGCTGCGAAAGAGCTATCGGTCCTACGTCGCAAACGACGATGACGCCAACAAGCTGCCGCTCCCAGAACGCGTTGCGCGGGCGTGGGCGCGCGTGAAGCGCGCCGAGTTCACGAGCCTCACGAGCTTCGAGATCGACATGGAAGACAAGCACGATCCGACGCGTTTGTACCTTGGCAAGCTCGAGCTTCGTCCGGTGGGCTGGAAGCTGACGGAACTGCGCGTCAAATTCCAGACGACGGCGAAGACTGCGATCCAGAAGTTCACGGGGATGACACAGGACGCGCTTTGAGCTGAGGGAACGCTCCTCTGCTCAACCAATCACCGTCATGCCGACGAAGGTCGGCACCCGGCCAACTGGCAGCGACCTCAACATTGATGCTTGCCAGGATACCGGCCTTCGCCGGGATGACGAGTGCTGCAGACTAAGCCGCGTCGCTGAGGCGCTTCAAAGCCGCCGAAAAGCGTTTGATCTCGGCTTCGAGCTCGGCCTTGCGATCTCTCGCTTCTTCGATCGCTTCTTCCTTCGCGCGTTCGATGAACTGCGGGTTCGAGAGCTTGGCGTCCATCTTCTTGAGATCGCCTTCCGCACCCTCGATCGCTTTCGCGAGACGGCGTCTCTCGGCCGCCATGTCGATGATGCCGGCGAGCGGCAACGCGGCCGTCGTCTCGCCCGCCACGATCAACGCGGCGCCCTTCGGAGCGGTGTCCTCGAAGTCGATTTCATCGACGCGCGCGAGACGCATCAAGGTCTCTTCGTTGCGCTGAACGCGTACGCGCGTCACGTCATCGGCGCCGACGATGACGAACGGGATCTTGGCGCCGGCCGGCACGCTCATTTCCGTTCGTACCGAGCGGATCTCGGAGATGAGGTTCACGAGCCAGTTCACTTCGTTGACGGCATCGGCTTCGACCAGGCCGTCAAGATTGGGCCATCGGCTCAAACAGAGGAGCGTGTCGCGCTTGACGCCATATTCGACCATATGCGCCCACAGCTCTTCGGTGATGAAGGGCATGAACGGATGCAGCATCTTCAGAATCTGATCGAGCGTCCACGCCGTGACGGCGCGCGTCTCGGATTTTGCAGCTTCGTCGTCGCCCGCGAGCAACGGCTTGATCAGCTCCAGATACCAGTCGCAGAACTGGCCCCAGACGAAATCGTAGATCGCACCCGCAGCTTCGTTGAACTTGTAGGCTTCGAGCGCGCTCGTCACGGCTTTGGCGGTCAACTCGGTTTCGCCGATGATCCATTTGTTGAACGTCTGCGACACCGTTTTCGGATCGAAATCGCGCTGGCGGACGCATTCGTTCATCTCTGCGAAGCGCGAGGCGTTCCAGAGCTTGGTCGCGAAGTTGCGATAGCCTTCGACGCGGGATTTCGCGAGCTTGATGTCGCGTCCCTGCGCCGCCATCGCGGCAAGCGTGAAGCGGAGCGCGTCGGCGCCGAACTCGTCGATCAGGACGAGCGGGTCCATGACGTTGCCCTTCGACTTCGACATCTTCTGCCCCTTCTCGTCGCGGACGAGGGCATGGATGTAGACGTCCTTGAACGGCACCTCCTTCATGAAGTGGAGGCCCATCATCATCATGCGGGCGACCCAGAAGAAGATGATGTCGAAGCCGGTGACGAGAACGCTCGTCGGGTAATAGCGATCGAGTTCCGGCGTTTCGTCGGGCCAGCCGAGCGTCGAGAACGGCCACAGCGCGGACGAGAACCAGGTGTCGAGGACGTCTTCGTCGCGCGTGAGCGTTTCGTTTTTTTTATAACGCTTCTTCGCGAGCGCCTGCGCGTCGGCTTCGGTTGCGGCAACGAATACGTGTCCGTCCGGCCCATACCAAGCCGGGATCTGGTGGCCCCACCAGAGCTGACGCGAGATGCACCACGGCTGGATGTTCCGCATCCACTCGAAGTAGGTCTTTTCCCAGTTCTTCGGGACGAAGACCGACTTTCCGCCCTCGACCGCGGCGATCGCGGGCTTCGCAAGCTCGGCGGCGTTGACGTACCACTGGTCCGTCAGCCACGGCTCGATGACGACGCCGGAACGATCACCGTGCGGAACGGTGTGGCCAGTCGGCTCGATCTTTTCGAGAAGTCCCAGCGCGCTGATGTCGGAGACGACTTTCTTCCTCGCTTCGAAGCGATCAAGCTTGCGGTAGGCTTCCGGCGCCTCGTCGTTGATCTTGCCGAAGGCGTCGAGAATGTTGATCTGCGCGAGATTGTGCCGCCTGCCGACTTCGAAGTCGTTGAAGTCGTGCGCAGGCGTGATCTTCACCGCGCCAGTGCCCTTCTCGGGGTCGGAATATTCGTCGGCAACGATCGGGATCTCGCGGCCGACGAGCGGCAGCTTCACCTTGGCGCCGGCCTTGAGCAGCGCGGCGTAGCGCTCGTCATCGGGATGCACCGCGACGCCGGTATCGCCGAGCATGGTCTCGGGCCGCGTCGTGGCGACGACGATATAATCCTTGTCGTAGCCCGGAACCTTTACGCTGAGCGGATAGCGGAAATAGTACATGTGCCCGCTCGGGTCTTTCGCGAGGACCTTAGCAAGCGCCGCGGCGTCGAACGGTTCGCCGCCGTCCTTCGACCACGAGAACTTGCCGCGCGCCTCGACCTGCACGACTTCGAGATCGGAAATCGCGGTCTGGAACTTCGGGTCCCAGTTGACGAGCCGCTTGTCCTTGTAGATCAGCCCCTCGTTGTAGAGCTGGACGAAGACCTTCACGACGGCCTTCGACAGGCCCTCGTCCATCGTGAAGCGTTCGCGGCTCCAATCGCAGGAGGCGCCGAGGCGCTTCAACTGCGTGATGATGGTGCCGCCGGATTCGTCCTTCCATTCCCAGACGCGCTTCAGGAATTCTTCGCGGCCCAGTTCGCGGCGCGAGGGCTGCTTGGCGGCGGCAAGCTGACGCTCGACGACCATCTGTGTCGCGATGCCAGCGTGGTCCGTCCCAGGCTGCCACAGCGTGTCGCGGCCGCGCATCCGCTCGAAGCGGACGAGAATGTCCTGGAGGGTATTGTTGAGGGCGTGCCCCATGTGGAGCGAGCCCGTCACATTCGGCGGCGGGATGACGATCGAGTACACCGCGTTCTTGCCGCCGGACGCGGCCCGTCCGGCTTTGAAGGCGCTGGCCTTCTCCCATTCGGAATTGATACGCGGCTCGATGTCGGCCGGTCGAAACGTCTTTTCAAGCATTGGAGGGAGCGTTGTCTATCAGCTGCTAGGCCGTGATTTGGCGTTCCCGGTGGTACGGCCGACCTTCGCCAACTGTCAACCTTCGCTCCCTTTTACCCGATCATTGCGTCCGGTGCCACGCGTCAACGGCGCGACGGACCGCCATGCCCGTTGAAGCCGGTCTCCGTCATGAGAGCCTTCTCCACGATTTTAGGCATGTTCTCGGACAGCCATTGCCGCAGGATCGGCCGCAAAAGCTGCGCTGCCGCGTCCTCGACATTGCCGCCGTCTTCGGCTGCCATCGGTAAATCGGGCAGGCGCGGCGGGTGCGGCAGTTCGACCGCTGCCGGCTTTTTAAAGACCGGCTCCGGCTCGGCCTGAGGCTCCGGTTGCGACATACCGCTCATGCGGGTCATGCGCGTATCGAAAAACGTCGGCATGTTCCGTTTCAGACTGTCGTTCTCCGCAGCGAGCTTTTCGGCCGCCGCGAACGAATTATCCCTTTCCGCCTCGCGCTCAACGGGCGGCGGCTCGAGCATGCGGCCGTGCGCCGGTTCGAATGGAATTACCGTGCGCGATCGCTCGCGCTCTTGTGGTCCGCCAGATGCCAAAGCTTCACTTAGCCTCCCGAGTAAGTTGGGGCGTGCGGCGTTCGATTGTGCCGGAGCCTTGAAGATCGCCGGCAGCTCGAACTCAGCAGCTTCATCCGCGATGGCGCTTCGGCCGCGCAGTGTGGCGACACGGGCCTCGCGCCTTTCGCTTTCAAACATCGGCGCTCGATCAGCAATGCTGGTGCGGATCGAAGCCAGAATGTCCTCAACGTCGTGTTTCGCTCCGTTCATCGTTGTCATGACGCATCCTCTTCTGCGTACAAACTTCAAATCGCAGAACCGCGTCGGCAGCCCCGTTGTTGCCCCTCCGGTTCGTCGTTGCTGGATCGGGATGTGCTCGCCGCAGCGCGTATACCCCGGACCAGTGACGTCACGGCGGGCCGTATCCTCGCGCTTTGTATGAATGCGGCCCCCCGCAGAGGGACACGCTAGGGCGGGCTCGCGGCAACCGTGTGGCGAAAGCAACTTGCAAGAAAAAATTGTTATGGCAACAGAAAATGCAGAGGAGGCGCGCCATCATAGCCACGCGAAAAAATCGCGAAGCAAAAGTTCTGCGTTCCGATCAATGAACTAGTCGAGCGGGTTCTTTTTGCCTGGCAGGAGGCGTTCCGACATCTCGCGGCGGAGCGCCCGTTCGACGATCTTGGGCATATTCTCCGCGAGCCAAGTCTTGAGCAGCGGACGCAGCAGATCAGCGACGGCGTCTTCCATCGGGCGATCGAGGCTTGAGTCCGATGTCGTGGCAGGCAGCGTCGAGTGCGGGACAGTTTCGTCGCGTTGATCGCGAGCGGCGGGCGACGGCTCCGGCGCGCGAACAGGTTCTGCCGCACGAACGGGTTCCGACGCGTAGGCTGGCGCGCGGTCTGGCGCACTCTCGGCTTCGGGCACGACTTCAGCGGCCGGAATAACGGGCTCCGGCGTGGGGGCCGGCCGAAACGCATTCGAGAGCGGCTCAAGCTTCCGAGAGGGCCCTATGGTTGCAGAAACACTTGGAACGACAAACGTCTGCCGCGACTTGGCAGCCGGGTCTGGCTTCGATTCCGGCTTCGATTCTGGCCTCGGCTCCGAACTTGCAGCCGGGGGCGCCTTCACCGAATGCTCGATGCCGGAAGCTTTCGGCGCGAGTAGACTTGCATGTGAGCCGTTGGTCGGCGCGGTTCTCTCACCGTGACTTGCGCGGCCGATGGCCCGCTGCGAATCGAAGGGTGACATTGAAGATGGCTTGGATGATGGCGACGGCGGAGTTGGCGCCGGACGCTGCGGCTCAGGTTTTTGGGCGAATGGCGATGGTCCCAAATCGAACGCGAACGGATCGCTGCCGTCCTTGTCGGCACCGGTGTCGGCAGGCTTATTTTTTATTTCTTTGTGCGGCGTTTCGCTACGCCCGCCCTTCGGCTCACCGGCCTTGGCGGTCGTCGCGTCTGCCTGCCCCATGCTGCGGCCTTCGCGGAGTGCATTCAGGTCTTCGCTCAACAATTCGGAGAGTTGGGCCTCGATGCTCGAAGCATCGGAATCGGCAGCCGATTTCGGCGCCGTGGGCTCAGCGGTGAGAATGGTCGGCGTATCTTCTTTGGCGACGGGCGATACTCCCTCCACCGCCACGGTTTCCTCGGTGACGGTTTCGACGCTTGCGGCGTCGATCGATATCGTTTCGCCAGACGGCCGAGCCTGAGACTCATGCTTCAGCGGCTGCGGTTGTTGCTTCGCGACCTGGGGTTGAGCCGTTTCCTTGGCCTGAATGTTTTCCTTGAGCCGAACGTCTTCCCTGGCCTGGAGGCTCTCCTTCGCGGGTGCTGCATCTTTTTCCCGGAACGAAAGAGACGGTTCCCTGTCCGGCGAAGACGGCGTTTCGATTGCGTGCACGCCCTCCCGAGGGCGTGAGCGGGACGATGTCGCGGCGCTTGGCAAATCGCTGGTGTTGTTGGAGCGCGGCGTACCCACCGGGGCATGGAACTCGCTGGCGGGCTCCGGATCGACCGGCTGAGACGACTTGAGGAAGGCTTCGCGGGACATAAATCCACTGCGCGGAGCCGGCGAGGAGGCCGGCACCGGTGAGGATTTCGGCGCGTGTGCGTATGGGGTTCCGGGTCTTTGCGGTGCTGCGGGCGACCTCAGACCGGACGAATCCTCCGCGATGATCTTGCGGATCGAGGCGAGGATCTCCTCCATGCTTGGCTCAGCGTTGGATTCAAGTCTCGACATACCCTAACCTTCTTCGCAACTGAGCCGCCGGCAACCAGGGCGTACGCAATTCTGTTACACCATGGGGTTGTGCCGTCGTGCCGAATCAGCAGCCCGTCCCAGTAGGACAACATGGTGGCAGGTTGCGGAAAATCCGCAACATTCTCCGGAATAGTTATCCCCGGAGAGCGGCACTCTCAAGGCGACGCGGGGACGCTGGATGTTAAAACCGCCGGGGTGGAGAAATCCAGCGCCTTGAAGGCTCGGGAAGCACGTCACCGATCACTTGATCGGCGTGACTTCGATGTGCTCCCGACGTCCGTCGTCGTGGGTGATGTCGATGCCCCACCACTTGTTGCGGACTTCCTGGTAATGGACCTGGGGATTGTACACGGCCGTTGAAGCGCCGACTTCAGAAACGCTTAAGCGCCCGATTGCCGAGATCAGCGTATAAGCGGCGACAAGAATATTACGCTTCGTCGTCTCCAGGTTTACCTGCGATTGCAGCAATTCCTGCTGCGCGTTCAGGACGTCAAGGACGGTACGCTGCCCGACTCGCTCTTCTTCGCGGACGCCGTTCAACGCCGTGGTATTCGCTACGATCGACGCCTTGTCGGAGGCCGACTGAGCCTTGAAGCCCTCAAGCTGCGACCAAGCCTGAACGACCTGCGATTGAGCTGAGGAACGCGCTACTTCGATCTGTTGAAGCGCAGCGACATGATTGTGCTTGGCCTGTCGCACCTCGGCAAATACTTCACCGCCGCTCGCATAAAGCGGAACGTTCACACGCCCAACGATCGACGCAGACGTGCCCTGGTCGACGCCTTCTGACGGATCGTATTGATCGGTATAATTTGCTTCAAGTTGCGCTTGAGGCAAGAGCTGGCCGCGGATTTGATCGACGCTGTAGCGGGCAGACTGCTCCGAATAGAGCGATTGCACGACCACCGGGTTTTCTTTCGTGCCGATGGCGACCGCATCTTGAAGTGAACGAGGAACGAGCCTGGAATTTGGATTCGCCTCAATCAAATGGGAGGGTGGATGGCCGATTACCTGCTCGAAGATTGCCCGGCTTGACTTCAGGTTGGCGCGCGCCTGATCGAGATCGGATTGGCCAAGTGCACGGCGCGCTTCCGACTGCGCGACGTCCGTCTTGGTCACTTCGCCGACGGCGAAACGGTCGCGCTGAGCCTTCAATTCAGCGTCGAGAAACTTCAGGTTGTTTTCGTTGAGCTTAACGATCGCCTGGTCCCGGGTCACGTCGCCAAACGCGGTGACAGCGTCCAGCAGAACCTGTTGCTCTGTGTTCCGCAAGATCTCGCGTCCGGCACGATCATTCGCCTCGGCGGAATTGACGGCGTTCGTCACCTGAAAGCCAGTGAACAACGGCTGCACAAGGTCAATGGCATAACCGCGAGGAGAATTCAAAGTGGTCCCGGTCCCTCCGGGGATGGGCGAAACTGTCCTGCTCTGTTGGCGGCCAACACTTGCCGACGCGTTGATGTCAGGGCGGTAGCCGGAGTTGGCACGGGCAATATCTTCGTCGCGTGCGCGCTGCGTGGCGCGAGCTGAATCGAGCGTCGGGCTGTATTGGTAGGCGGCTGACAAGGCGTCGAGCAACGTTTCGGCGTTGGCTGCCGGTGATAGGGCGGAACACGCCACCAATGCCACAAATGCAGTCAGCGTGCGACACCGGACAGAAGCCGCGCCTCCGCTGCGGGACGATGATTTTGTTGTCGTCTTAGCCAATTGGATACACCTGCATTTCACTCGCCGCCCCAATCGAGCGAGTGAACCCCCATTTATTCCGATTAGCCGATTCGATCACCGCCGACTAACCGGTTTCCCCTTCGTTAAGTCACTCAGTAACGTATGGCGGTATTTGCGTCACGCTAGAGGGCAGCGCATTCTTTGTCGGAAAGCGTTGCGAAAAACGCACTTTCCCGTCTGCCTTTCAAAGCTGTGCCGGCGGAACTTTCCAGCGCTTTCTCAGCCTCCCGCCAGCGAAATGTTGTGATGTGTGCCCCCCATGCACCACATCTTCGACGCTAGAATACGAAAGCGGGCCGCGTCTCAGTGAAGCCGGCCAACGGCAATGCGGCGGCCTGGAAGCCGTCACGCCGTGCAAACGCATCAGCCCGCTTGTGAAAGACGACGGCGCGGCCAATTCTGTCGTTCGTCGCGATCGCGACGAGGCGGCCGTTCTCGACAATCTGAGGCTTCAGGGCTTCGGGCACCTGCTCCATCCCGCCTTCAATCAGGACAACGTTGTATGGCGCTTTGGCCGGCCAGCCGGAAGCAGCCGGACCGGAAACGGCGACGGCGTTCGTCGTGCCGGAATCCGAGAATGCGTCGCTCGCAAACTTGGCGCTTGCCTCGTCCGGTAAAAGCGCAACCACCTTGCCGCCGAATTGCGCAACCACGGCTGCAGCGTATCCGCTCTCACTGATGACGAGCACATTGTCGGTTTCTTCGCACTCGGCCAATTGAACGAGCTTCGCGAGGACGCGCGGCGGCAAGAGCTCACGGCCGGGCGCGATGGTCAGGCTCTCGTCACTATAAGCAAGGGCGGCGAGTCCTTGGGGAAGAAAGCGTTCACGAGGAACCGCCATCATCGCTGCGGTGATACGCCGGTCAGTGACGTCGCTCGGACGAATCTGGCTTTCGACCATGTTCTTGCGTTGCAAAGCCGTATCCGCCATTCGCTTGTCTCCGCGCCGTATTCTTCGCCGGTTCGACTCTATACGCGGGGAGCGAGGCGCGCGCGACAGGAAAGCCGTCGCATGGGAACGTTTTGGCTCGGCCCGTGAGCCCAGGCAACGCATTCGGAGCATTGCCGGTGTTCGGGAGTTAAGTCTTTCAGCGAACCGATCGTTTTGGAGCCGCAGCCTGCACGAAGAGGCCATACTGAAAGCGGACGGCACCCTCGCCGGTAACAGCTTGTAAGAGGAGACGGGACTGTGTTAGACGGCCCGTTCGGTCGACCGTAGGCTCCTGGCCGCTGCAATGGCGTCGTATCAGCGGTATCCCGGGCCCCCTTCCTTGATGGGACAGGCGGTCGAACGAACACAAGCGAGGCCACGTGGCGGAGTGGTGACGCAGCGGACTGCAAATCCGCGTACCCCGGTTCAATTCCGGGCGTGGCCTCCAATCAGTGCTTCTACTTGTCGCCGTCAGGCGCCTTTGGAGACGCTAAAGAAATTCGCCCGGGGCTCTCGCCAGCGCAGAGACGTTCTGCTATGCGGGGCCCTTTCCGGGTGAACCCGGTGTTCCGCGGTAGCTCAGTGGTAGAGCGTCCGACTGTTAATCGGATGGTCGTAGGTTCGAATCCTACCCGCGGAGCCAAAATGGCTCAAGATCTCAGTCGGCTTCCGTTTCTCCCGGCGCGGGCTTCAAAGCATCGAATACCGAGGCTTCATGCCGGAAGCATGGCCGAGGCGTCCGGCTTGTGTTAGTCCCGACCCAATCTCAGCCACTCATCCCGCCAGCGTCCCCTGCATGCGCTTTCCCGCCTTCGGCCGTAAACGTAGACCGCTCCGATGGACCGTTGCCGTCGTTCGCGTCTACCGAAGCTCTCTTCGCAGACTGCTCAGGGATAACGCGCTTGCCCTCGTCGTCGCGGCAGCTTGCGTCGGCGGCGCGAGCGGGGCGCTTGCCTCCCTCATGGTTCTGGTTTCGGATGCGGCGCACAGGTTTTTGTTTCGCCTCGCCCCCGGCGAGCTGCTCAGTTCCGTAACGGACTTACCGGGCGCCCATACGCTGCTCGTCCTCATCGTGGGCGGCGTGTTCGTCGGCGCGACGTATTGGTATCAGTCGCGGATTCGGCACGTCATCGTCGACCCGATCGAAGCCAATGCGCTCTATGGCGGGCGCATGTCGATGCGCGACAGCGCCTTCGTGGCGCTGCAATCGCTTCTCTCGAGCGGCTTCGGTCTTTCGCTTGGGATCGAAGGCGGCTTCACCCAGGCTGCGGGCGCCATCGGCTCGAAGTTCGGGCAACTGTTGAACCGCCGCCGCCATGACGTGCGCATGCTTGTCGGCGCCGGCGCTGCCGGCGGCATTGCCGGAGCCTTCGCTGCCCCATTTGCCGGCGCCGCCTACGGTTTCGAGCTTATCGTCGGCAGCTATACCGTCGCGACGCTCTCGCCTGTCGTCGCCGCGGCGGTCGCGGGGCATCTCGCGGCGCGCCTCCTCGTCGGACATTCCTATCATGTTCCGATCGACCCGAATGCTTTCGGCGGCGACGGATATGCTCTCCTTGCCCTTTCGCTCGGCGTTGCTTGCGGTCTCTTGGCGGTCGGACTGATGCGCGCCGTAACGTGGATCGAACGGCTGTTTCGCCAAAGCGGCGTGCGCGACGTGTTTCGTCCCTGCATGGGCGGCCTGCTGGTCGGCGCGATGGCGATTTTCGTTCCGCATCTGCTTGGCTCCGGCCACGATGCCATGGCGCTCATCCTGCGGAACGGCTGGCCACTGCAGCTTCTGCTTATCGTCTTGGCCGGCAAGATCGCCGCGTCGGCCCTCTCCTTGGGTTCGGGATTTCGCGGCGGCCTTTTCTCCACCTCGCTCTTTCTCGGCGCGGTGACGGGGGCGATTGCAGGAAAGCTCGGCGTCACCGCCGGCTTCGGGGCGCCGTCGGACGTTACGATCATGAGCCTCGTGGGCATGGCGAGCTTCGGCGCCGCGGTCGTCGGGGCACCGATGGCGATGTCCCTGCTCGCGATCGAAGTCACCGGCGACCTCAGCATTATCGAGCCCGTTCTGTTGGGGGTCCTTGCCGCAACGCTGACGGTCAGACAGGTGTTTGGATATTCTTTCGCGACGTGGCGTTTCCATCTGCGCGGCGAAGCCATCCTCGGCGGCGAAGATGTTGGATGGCTCAGGCAAACGACGGCGCGCGACCTGATGCGCCGGGATTTGCACAGGGCGCCGGTCTCGATGACGCTTTCGGACTTTCGATCCCGCTTTCCAATCGGATCGACCAAGTTCGTTGCCGTAACGGATCGGCAGGGAGCCTATGCCGGACTGGCCGAGGTGGCGGCCGTTCACTCCGAATTGCCGTCTGAAAATCCCGACGCCACACTGGAGGATCTCAAGCCCACTCTGCTGCACACCACGGATTGGGTGACCGGGTCGACGCGCTTCGATCACCTCGTGCGCCTTTTCGAGCAGCGTGAGACAGAGCGGCTCATCGTCGTCGACGGTGAGACGTCGAAGCACGCCATGGGCTACATCACCGAAGCGTTCGCGCTTCGCCGATATCGTCAGGAACTGGAGGCGCGACAGCGCGAGATCTTCGGGAACTGACGGACCATCAGCTTGCCGTTTATTCTGATCCCGCGGCTACTCGCGCGCACAGCGAAATGCTCACGCGTTGCCAGAGACCGACGGGGAAGGTGGCACGAACTTGCCACACCGTCACCGCAAGCGGCGCCAAGACACTCCAATCGCGCTTATTGGGGTTGTACTGACATAGCTCAAATGCACTATCGGGGGCCCGGCCTGAGAATGGGGCGGAACGCTTGCGGGGACGGGATCGGGATACGATCGAGAAGGGGAGAAGCATGAGAAAATGGCTTTCGCTCGTCGCGCTGTGCTGCGCGATGGCCATAGGCTTTGGAGCCTACGCTCCGGGGGCACGCGCGGCTGCACTGACGGGCGGCGTCTTGGCACTGAAGCTCGACCGAGCCAACATCGTCGAACAGGCGCGGTACCGCTGCTGGTGGCGCCACGGATATCGCCGCTGTGGGTACACGCACGGCTGGCGTCATCGTTATCACGGGCGCCATCACGGCTGGCGTCACCGCAACTGGCGCAACCGGTATTGGCGTCATCGCTACTACCGCCGCCATCATTATGCGTATCGCCGCCACTATTACTACAATTCCTATCGCAGGCCGTATTATCGTCCTCGCTACGGCTACTGCATCGGCTTGTGCTGGTGGTGAGATCGAACGACGCGACCAAACAACGCCGGGGATGTCTCTCCGGCGTTTTCGATTTAGGGGCACCTGCGGGCGGCCGCGTCCGGCCGCAGCGGAGCTTGGCAGTTCCAATTGCGGAAATTCGGAGGCTCGTCGTATCGGATCTCTGCTGACGAATTCCAAAATCACTCTGTGATTTCAACGGTCGAACGGTAGCCTCGCGTTCTTCTGAGGCGCTCTTGACGTCGGGCGCTGTCGCATTTCCAATGTTGCAGCGCGGAATTGCGCGACACGGGGAACTTTTGATGGCTTTCTTCAGGGGAATGTGCGCGTCCAGGGGCGCGGGCAATGCGGCATGGATTAAAATTACGCGCGCCCTTCTTTTGCTCTCCGCCTTAGCCGGGCTCGCCGCGGTTTGCGGCCCTGCGGATGCGGCGGAGCGCGAATTCGGCGGCTTCGGCCCCGAAGGTCCGCGCATGCGCGAGCAGCTTTGGATCCTGCCGAGCGGGGAAGAAGGACGATCGCTGCGCGCGACGCTCTTTCGGCCGGAAAAAGATCCGCGGGCTCCCAATGAAAAATTTCCGCTCGTGGTCATCAATCACGGTACTGACGAGTCCACGCGTCTCGCCGTATCGATGCCGGTCTACTATTGGCTGTCCCGGTGGTTCGTCGAACGCGGTTATGCCGTTGTGCTGCCGCAGCGCCGCGGCCATGGCGCGACGGGGGGCACATTGTCGGAAGCCATCGGCACATGCGCGCATCCCGATCACTTCAGGTCGGGCAACATCGCCGCCGACGATATTGCAGCCACGATCGACTACATGACGGCGCAGCCGTTTATCGCGCAGAAAGAGACGATCGTTGCCGGCATCTCGACAGGCGGATGGGCGTCGCTCGCTATTGCGTCTCGCAATCTCCCGCAGGTGCAAGCCATCGTGAATTTTGCCGGGGGCCGCGGCGGCCACGCCTACGGACGACCGAATGCCATCTGCGGCGAAGCCGATCTTCTGTCCGCTGCGCATCTCTACGGCGAGAAGGCTCACGAGCCGACAATCTGGTTCTATGCGAAGAACGACAGCTATTTCGGCCCGGATCTCGCGCAGAAGCTGGCGCTGTCCTGGATGGATGGCGGCGGCACCGTCGAGGAACATATCCTTCCGGCTTATGGCTCCGACGGACATACCATCGCCGACGATCGCCAGGGCTGGGACATCTGGGGGCCGAGCCTCGATCGGTTTCTGACGAGAGTGCGCGGTTTGCCGGTCCAAGTTGCAGGGGAGCGCTCGGAACCGCCTGTAGCCCCCCTCGAAACGTCAGCAATTGCAACGACCGGCGCGACGCGTTAGCGATCTTAAAATCTCGCGCGCGCGATTGGCGGCGCGCTCGTATCGATCCCGCGCTATCGACAAGACGGGAAGCGGGATCTAGCGTAGCCTTCTATCTTGCGCGGCAAGCGAGACGAACGGCGCGATTATGCGCCGGCGTTATAAGATCCAAGATGTTGATCCAGGTGCAGCGACAAACGTCAGGTCCGGTAAAATCAGTCCATGGCCGCTAGACCACGAAGCCCGGTTGCATCGGCTCTGGCGGTCGCGATGAGAGACTTCGGACTGGGGTCGACGACCGTCCTGAAAATCGGCCTCCTCGGCCCCCTCACAGGACCGCTCAAGGCATGGGCGCTGCCGGGGCTCAACGGCAGCCTCATCTGGATCGAGCGCATCAACGCGGCGGGCGGACTGAAGGTCGGCAGCCGCAAATACATGCTCGAACTCGTGCAGTACGACACGATGTATCAGCCGGACCGCGCGCTTCAGGGCGCCAAGCAATTGATCATGGAGGATGGCGTGAAGCTCATTCTCATGATCGGCGGCAACGACCTCACGACGGACGTTCGCCGGCTCGTTACGCAACATCGCATGCTGGTCGCGACACTGCTGCCGAGCGACCTGTCGCCCGACGCGCCAACCCTCGTTGCACCGAGCGAAGTGCATCCGATCTATAACATCACGGGCGTCGAGTGGCTGAAACGAACCGATCCGTCGCTCAAGACAGCGGCGCTGTGCGCGCAGCGCGATCTTCTCGGCTTGCCGTCGATCGCGACGTACCGGGCGGCTTTCGAAGCGGCAGGTATCGAACTCGTCTCAGAGCGCCTGTTCGAGCCGGACACCCGCGATTTCGCGCCGATCGTCGACGAGCTTATGGCGAAGCAGCCCGACATTCTCTGCTGGGATACAGCGTACGAACCGTTCGTCCATGCGCTGACCATCGAAGCCTACAAGCGCGGGTTCCGCGGCCGGCTGCTGTCGTGCACATGCGACAACTACCAGGAGCTCATTCGGCGCACGAGCCCCGAGTTCATGGAAGGGTTCGTCTTCCAGTTTCCCGACTTCGATGATCCGCGCCTCAACGAAGGCCATATCAACTTCGAAAATCCGGGGGCGTTCTACGACGAATTCTGCCGCCGCTTCCCCGGGACGTGGAGCGCGGTGTCGTGGGAATACGCGTCGACGCTCGAGCTTTGGAAATCGGCGGTGCAGCGGGCGCGCACGTTCGAGCCGTTCTCCGTGCTCGCCGCCATGAAGGTCGGCGGCATCGGCCCGCATGCGTTCGGCGAAGCGCGGTGGTGGGGCAAAGATCTTTTCGGGATCGACAATGCGCTGGTCGGCGACTGGCCGGTGGTCGCCATCGTCGACGGCAAGGCGCGCATTCAGGAGTTCGGCTCGATCGCGGACTGGTGGTCGAAGCACAGGGCGACGCTCGTCAAGCACATGCGCGCATTGAATTTGATGTGGGACCAACGCGAACATCTCGCGGCGTCGGCCGAGACGCCGGAGCGTCTCACGGCTCAGGACTCGTAGATCATCTCCTCGTGGGCGTTCGCCATATAGAGCTTGATGATCTCGACGGCCGTCTCGACGTTGCGCCGCTCGATCGCGTCGTAGAGCGACCTGAAAAGAAGCTGGATGCTTTTGATTTTGGCCGGCGTCAGAGCCTGTCGGCGGGCCGCGGCCCACTGCGGATGGCGGCGCACCTCGTTCAGGATCGCGTACATTGCAACGAGGAGCGAATTGTGGGTGCCGCGCGCGATCGTCATCATGAATTCCTCTTCGAGCGTCGCGAACGTGTCGGATTCGGTGACGATGGCTTCGAGGCGCAGAAGTTGGCCCTGAAGATCCGCGATGTCACGCGTCGACATATAGATCGTCGCGAGGCGGGTCATCTCGGGCGCCAGGATCGAACCGGCGACGTTCATGGCGAACGGAGACGCCGTTTCCGCAAGCTGATCGACATCGAGATAGGATGACGAGCGGTGCGCCCCGCCGCCGTTGACGGCTGGCTTGCGCTGATAGGAGACGAACGTTCCGCTTCCCGGCCGACGTGCGACGATGCCGTAGACGGCGAGAAATTCGAGCGCCTGCCGGATCGTGGCGCGGCTATCGCCGAAGGCTTCTGCCAAATCGCGTTCCGCCGGAATTCTTGTGCCGAACGGAAATTCTCCGGAAGCGAGGCGCGCGAAAAGACGCGTCGCAATTTCCTTCACCCGCGGCGTGACGAGCGGATGGCGGGAAACGTCATCGATCCAGGGCGGCGCTTCAAAATCGTACGTTTCAGACATCTTTCGAACTCAGGCTGTTGGCGCAAAGTCGGTATTGTTCGTTTTGCCTTCGCTGGGCCGGTCACTCGCGTCGAACATCGGAAGCGCGAGCATTAAAGTGAGCGCGACCGCGCTCTCCAATTGCGCACATTCGTTTGAAAGCGCAGCCGCAAACGTCTGCCGGCGACCGCTCACATCCGTCTGCTTGTCCGCGTAAATCGCGGCGACCGATGCGCAACCAGCCGGTTCGGCAGATGCCGCCAGCAACCGCGCTTCGGCCGATGCGGCTCCGAAGATGTCATCAAGTTTGGGTTTCAGCTCCCGGGCGTGGGCGCCGACGAGGCTCGACCTGAACTTCGGCGGCGCGACGAAAAGATGATTGAAGCGCGTGATCGTCAGAGCGGCTTCGGCAAGATGGCGATAGCGGTCGCGGCGTGCACCGGTCAAAGCCTCCGGGACGTTCGTCGCCAGGCGAAAGTGAAACGCGGAACTTGCCCCCGTCATCGGCACGTCGAGAACCGCGATTTGGTCGATGGTGCGCCGCCAGGCGCGTTCGGCGCCGGATAAGCAACGCTCGGCTTCCGCCAGCCGGCCGAGAAGAATGTTGGCCAGTCCGGCATTCGACCGGCCTGCCGCGAACATGGGATCGAACGCCGACTCAGTGTGCCGCGCGGCGTCCGCCGTGAGCCAACAGCGCGCGGCCTCGCATTTTCGCGCGCGCGACATGGCTCGTACGCCGCAAACGGTTGATTCTACCCAGTTTTGGGCGTCATCCGCCGATGCGCATTCGATCTCGATTGGGAAGGTCACAGTGCGATCTCTCTCAACGAGAAACAAAAATCGCTCATCTTGAACCAGAATGCAACCACATAGGACCAATCATATCCAATTTAGGTTCGCAAATGCGTTATGCGTGATAAGCTCAATTAATTGCGATAAAATTCGATTCCGTGCCTGCGAAATAGTCAGAACGCGTTTCCTGTTGGTGATTTTTTTGACTTGCAGGTAATTTGGCTTCCCCTAACATGGCTCGCGTTGGGTCATTGCGGTAATTTCTGGTTTTAATTGGTTATCGGCGCGAATTTCTTCAATTCCGCAACGCCAGAACCGGGCCCGACGACAGTGTTCGAGCTTTTTTGGTTTCCGCGGTTCGACCCTCCCGGGTCCAACTTCAGGGCCGAAAAGCTGCTCGAATTTTTATCACTGAACGGGCCCAGTCGGGAGCAATCAATGACCATAGAAACGACAACGATAAATGCGGACGGGCTTAGCGCTCAGTCCGGTCAACTTGTCCGCGCCATAGACTGGAAGGGAGCTTTCTGGGTTGCCAGCGGCGTTCCTGCCCTTGTCCTCTTCTCAATCGGCGGCATCGCGGGCGTCGCGGGAAAGGTCGCCTTTCTCGTCTGGTTTGCGTCGATGATCATGGGCTTCGTGCAGTCCTTCACCTACGCGGAGATTGCCGGTCTCTTTCCGAACAAGTCCGGTGGCGCCTCGGTCTATGGCGCCGCCGCCTGGGTCAGATATTCGAAGCTGATCGCGCCGCTCTCGGTCTGGTGCAACTGGTTTGCCTGGTCGCCGGTACTTTCGCTCGGATGCTCCATTGCGGCCGCTTACATCCTGAACGCTCTCGCGCCGATCCCGCCTGCCGATGCGCCGCAAGTCGCGGCTTGGATCGGTGCGCACGCAAGCTCCATCCCGCTCGATTCTCCGCGCGTGATGGAATGGCTTGCGGCCAACCACGGCAAGACCGCGGCGGACGCTGTCGCAGCGCTTCTGTCGACCGATGCCATCAGCGCGCTGACGCCCGCGATCCGCGACTGGTCGGCACTCCACGGGGCGCTCGGTCCGGTGTCGTTCTCTTTCAACGCCGCATTCTTTATCGGCGCGGTTTTGATGCTCATCACCTTCGGCATCCAACACCGCGGCATTCTCGGGACGGCCAGCGTCCAGAAATATATGGGACTGGCGGTTATCATTCCGATGCTCATCGTCGGCGTCGTTCCGATCGTCACGGGTCAGATCGACTGGTCGAACTTCACGCCGCTCGAGCCTCTGAAGGCCGCTTATGCGCCGGAAATGGGCAGCTGGGATATCGGCGGCTGGACGCTGATCCTCGGCGCGATGTTCATTGCCGCATGGTCGACCTACGGCTTCGAAACGGCGGTCTGCTACACGAGCGAATTCCGCGATCCGGGCCGCGATACCTTCAAGGCGATCTTTTATTCCGGCCTTCTCTGCCTCGTGCTCTTCACGCTCGTCCCCTTCACGTTCCAAGGCGTGCTCGGTCTTCAGGGAATGCTGGAGCCGTCGATCGTCGATGGGTCGGGCGTCGCGGCTGCCATGGCCAACATGGTGGGTCACGGC
This sequence comes from uncultured Pseudomonadota bacterium, assembly GCA_963789775.1. Taxonomy (GTDB): domain Bacteria; phylum Pseudomonadota; class Alphaproteobacteria; order Rhizobiales; family Hyphomicrobiaceae; genus Hyphomicrobium_B. The sequence goes on along the minus strand of CAWBLX010000003.1, from coordinate 832,696 downwards.
GGGTTCATCACAAGCCTGCTCGTGATGCTGATGATCCTGGCCCTGATGCTGTGCCTGATGACGGCGATGGCCGGCTCGTCGCGTACCCTCTATCAGGGCTCTCGTGACGGCTGGCTGCCGCGCTATCTCAGCCACGTCAACGAGCACGGCGCTCCGACGCGCGCGATGTGGACCGACCTCGTGATCAACCTCGCCGTCCTCGCGATCGCGTGTGCCGACGCCACGAGCTTCTTCTTCATCCTGGCCGTGTCGAACTGCGGCTACATTATCTTCAACTTCCTGAACCTCAACTCGGGTTGGCTCCATCGCATCGACAATGCCGACGTGCCGCGTCCTTGGCGCGCGCCGACGTGGATCCTCGCGGTCGGCGCGGTTCTGGCCTTCGTGAACGCCGTCTTCATGGGTGCGGGCGCGAAGGTCTGGAATCCGTCCGCCCTTTGGGCCGGATTGTTCACGGCCGCGCTGATCATTCCGGTGTTCTGGTTCCGCCATTACGTGCAGGACAAGGGTGTCTTTCCGGCCCACATGCTGGAAGACCTCGGATTGCACCAGAGCGACTTCGACAGGCGCAAGGCCGGCGTGCTTCCCTATGTGGTGCTCGCCGCCGGGCTGGCCGTCGTCCTTGTCTCGAACTGGTTCTTTCAGCTGCCTGCTTAAAGAAAATGCAGACCGGGGCGGTTTCCTCCGCCGCTCCGGTCTGCTCTGATGCATCCCGAGGTTTTGGCCCCGGCCTACCCTCCGGACTTAAGGAGCACTTGATGACGATTAGTACGATCAAAAGCCGACCGATTTATCCGGGCCTCAGTCCCGACCTCAATGCGCGCAGTAATCTCATCGTTTGTGACAAGGCCGGAGCCACGGCCGTCAGCGAATTGTTTGCCCGGGCCGACGGCGCCTTCGCCAAACGCTCGACCGTCATTATCGCCGATGCGACGAGCGACCAGGAAGCGCAAACGCTGAAGGCTGATCTTGCTCCCGCGGCGATCGAAGTTCTGCCGGCACTCGACGCGGGCATTGCGCGTCTGCGTGAGATGCTCGACGCCGCCCCCATGGGCTTACGCCTTTACGCCGCCGGTTCCGAACCCCTGATCGGTTCGGTCGTCCAGGCCGCCGCCGACTACTCCATCGATCATCTCTCGATCCGGACCGAGCATCGCGGCTCGCTCAAGCGCCGCGTCCAATGCGTCCACTGCAAGGGCTTCACGGAGAATGTCACCACCAATCCGGTGACCTGCTCGCACTGCGGACTGACCCTGATGGTCCGAGATCATTACTCGCGCCGGCTTGCGGCTTTTCAAGGCGTCTGCATCGACGCCGAGGTTCCAGGAGAGGTTCCGGAGACGGAGGCATTATATCAATGAGCGGATCCCTTCTACGCCGTGTTCGCGTTGCCGAGGTCGAGCAGGTCGCCAATCGCATCAAGCGTTTTCGTCTCGTCGATATCGACAATGCACCGCTCTCGGAATTTTCGGGCGGCTCGCATATTTCCGTCGTCATGCACTCGGGTGAGCGGCTGATGCGCAATCCCTATTCGCTGATGGGATCGCCGACAGACACATCCAGCTATCAGATCAGCGTTCTCAACTGCGGCGGCGACTCGCGCGGCGGCTCGACGTTCATGCATGAGAAGGTTTCGGTGGGCTCCGAGCTCGATATCAGCACGCCGCTCAACCTGTTTCCGCCGGTCAAGCTCGCGAAGAAGCACATCTTCGTCGCCGGCGGAATCGGCATCACGCCATTCATGTCGATGATGAATGAACTCGACGGGCTGCATTCCGATTTCGAGCTGCATTACGGCGTGCGGTCTCTAGACGAAGGCGCCTACTGCAAATACCTGCAGTCGCGATACGGCTCGCGCATCAACATCTACCGGCAAGACCAAGGGCAGCTTATTCCGCTCAAGAGTGTCCTCGCCGATCAGCGTCTCGGCACGCACATGTACGTGTGCGGCCCGAAGCCGATGATCGATTGGGCGCTGCAGACGGCGGAGCTTCTCGGGTGGCCCGCTGAAAACCTCCATTCGGAACAATTCAGCGCGCCCCCGGCGGGCAAGCCGTTCGTCGTCAAGCTCGCGAAGTCGGGGCGTGAGATCACGGTTCAAGGCCATCAGAGCATCCTCGAAGCCCTCGAAGAACATGGCGTCGATGCCCCGTTCCTGTGCCGTGGCGGCGCATGCGGCCAATGCGAAACGGGCGTCGTCGCGTGCGACGGCTACATCGAACACAACGACCACTTCCTCACCGAGCCCGAGCGGGTCGGCGGCAAGAAAATCATGGTCTGCATGTCTCGCATTCAAGCGGGGTCGATCACGCTCGACCTATGACGACATCTTTCAAATTGGTTTCTCAGGAGGCTCCGGCATGGTGCTGACGTTCAAAGACGAGACGTTTCGAGACGATTTCACATATTCGAACAGCCCGGCCACGATACGGCGGTTCCCGTTTCCCTTCGTCGAAGACAAGTACATGTACTCGGTGAACATCGAGCCGCACACACCGGGCGCCAAAGGCTCGGTCTTCGAATTTCCGTTCGATATCGACGAGCACTACGTTTCCGAAATGCGGGATCGGGCGCTCGTTCTGCAGGACGATCCGGGCCGCTGCCAGGCTCTGCCGCACATGATGCCGGCGCAGTGGGACATGCTCGAGCTCGTCATGACGTCGATGGCGCGGGATTATCCCGAGCACTTTACGCTGCATCGCGACGGCTCGAGCTGGCATTGGATCAACAAGCCGCTCGGCATCGACCAGAAGTTCAACTTCGGCGAAGCGGGCACGCTGCCTTACGAGCCAATGGAATACATCGGCCGCCAGGTGCAGGGGGATTTCTCGCTCCAGGACCAGCGCGACAATCAACTCTGGATGGATGCCGGCATCATCACGTCGCAGGCCGATTGGTCGCTCGATTTCGACGTCGGCATGAACTTCTTCGAATGGCACGGCCCCGTGCCGCTCGCGCACGAAGCCGGCGTTTTCGAACGCGCGCTCAAATTTCTTCTCAACATGCAGATCGGAAATCCCGTTCGCCGTCTGAACTGGACGATGACGATCAATCCGCGCCTCGACACCAGCCCCGAGAATTATCCCAAGTGGGGCACGGACCGGACCACCGTCACGCCCGAGAACGTCGGCAAGAAAGTGCATCTGCGCGTCGAGATGCAGGGCCTTTTCCGGCTTCCGCGTTCGAACGCAATCCTGTTCTCTATCCGCGGCTATCTGATGAGCCTCGAGCAGATCGTCACGGTGCCGAAATGGGGGCGCCGCCTCCCGCGCGTGCTGCGCTCGCTGCCGCAGGAACTCGTCGATTACAAGGGACTGAGCCGGTATCGCGAGACGGCGATCGACTGGCTGTCGAAGTATGACGACGGCGCGCCAACGTCACCGGGCGGCGGGCCGGACTGAGCACGTCCCTATCGAGAAAACCTGCATCCGAACCACTCAAAAACAAGCAAGAGGTAATGCTTATGTCCCTAGCCCACCTGCCCCGGCAATCCATCCTGAACGATCGCCATCGGGCGAACGGCGGCGATCTGGATTCGGTATCGTGGAACAACATGCCGCTTCCGCAAACGTACAAGACGGACCCTTTCTTCGAGACCGAGGCCGTTCGTAATCGCGCCGGCCTGTTCGATGTTTCCTCTTTGCAGATCATCAACGTCTCCGGACCGGAAGCGCTGAAGCTTCTCAACTATATGCTGACCTCCGACATCTCGAAGGCGAAGCCCGGCGACTCGCACATTTCGAATATCGTCAATGAGAACGGCGGCCTGATCGACGACGTTCTGGTCTACGTCGACAGTCCGACGGAGTTCCGGCTGTCGCACGGCGCCGGCACGCTTGAGAACGTGATCTTCGGTCTCGCGCCGAAGTATGACGTCAAGGTCGAGAAAGACGACGACGTTCACATCCTCGCGCTTCAGGGGCCGCTGTCGCTCGAAATTCTCAGCCCCCATACGCCGATGGACCTCGCGGGCCTCGGTTATTTCAAGCACGCGCCGTCGACGCTGTTCGGCACGCCCGTGCGTCTCGCTCGCGGCGGCTACTCGGCCGAACGCGGTTACGAAGTCTTCTGCAAGGCTGCGGATGCTCACAAGATGTGGGATTCCATCCTCGATGCCGGCAAGGACAAGGGCGTCATTCCGGTCTCGTGGGCATGCCTCGACATCGTTCGCGTCGAAGGGGGCCTGTTGTTCTTCCCCTACGAAATGTCGAACGAAGACACGACGCCGTGGGAAGTTCGCGCCGACTGGACGGTCGATCTCTCGAAGCCGGATTTCATCGGCAAGAAGGCGCTCGAAGAGAAGAAGGGCAAGGAACGCTCGTTCGTCACCGGCCTCGAAGTCGATACCGACCGGGCGATCGAGCCGGGCGCAAAGATCACGGCCGGCGGCAAAGAGGTCGGCGTCGTCACGAGCACGACCTACAGCAAGTACCTCATGAAGTCCCTGGCGATGGCCCAGATCGATCCGGCCTACACCAAGCTGGGCACCGGCCTTACCGTTCACGACAAGGGCGATTTTCCGGCTACCGTCGTGAGAATGCCGTTCTACGATCCGCTCCGACTCCGCACGCACCCGCGGGACGAAGCCTGAACGCAATTTTGCCCCAAGAGACACCAACACGAATATTGTCGGAAGGACACAATATGGCAGAGCGAATAGCAATTATCGGCGCCGGCCCGAGCGGCATGGCGGTTTTGCGCGCATTCGAAAGCGCCCGAAAGAACGGCGCGGAAATTCCCGAGATGGTCTGCTACGAGCGGCAGAAAGACTGCGGCGGAATCTGGAACTATACGTGGCGCACCGGCACGGACGAATACGGTGAGCCGGTTCATGCCAGCATGTACCGCTATCTCTGGTCGAACGGCCCGAAGGAAGCGCTGGAGTTCGCCGACTACTCCTTCGAAGAGCACTTCGGCCGTCCGATCCCATCCTTCCCGCCGCGCGCCGTGCTGCACGATTATATCAAAGGCCGCATCGAGCGCAGCGGGATCATGCACTACATCAAGCTCAACCACACCGTTCGCTGGGTGAGCTACGACGAGACAACTGAGAAGTTCACGGTTTCGGTCAAAGACCTTGAGACCGACGTGATCTCATCGTCGGAATTCGATTACGTTTTCTGCGGCAGTGGCCACTTCTCGACGCCGAACATTCCGGAGTTCCCGGGGCTGACGAAGTTCCTCGGCCGCACGCTGCACTCGCACGACTTCCGCTCGGCGGACGAATTCGCGGGCAAGGACGTTCTGTGCGTCGGTGCGAGCTACTCGTCGGAAGACATCGGCATTCAATGCTACAAATACGGCGCAAAGTCCGTGACGTTTTCCTACCGCACGAGGGCGATGGGCTTCAAATGGCCCGCACAGATGGACGAAGTCCCGCTTCTGGAACGGGTCGAAGGCAAGACCGCCATTTTCAAGGACGGCACGAAGAAAGACGTCGACGCCATCATCCTGTGCACGGGCTACCTGCATCACCACCCGTTCATGGAAGACTCGTTGCGCCTCAAGTCGCGCAACCGCCTCTACCCGCCCTTCCTCTACAAGGGGATTTTCTGGCTCGACAATCCGAAACTGATGTACATCGGCATGCAGGATCAGTTCTACACCTTCAACATGTTCGACGCCCAGGCTTGGTACGCGCGCGATGTCGTTCTCGGCCGCATCAAGTTGCCGCCGAAGTCTGAGATGTTCGACGACATCGAGAAGTGGACGAAGATGGAAGAGGCGATCGAGGACGCCGAGCAGGCGATCGACTTCCAGACGGAATACATGCGCGATCTTCTGGCTCCGACCGACTATCCGCGCCTTGATGTCGACGCCGTCGCGAAGATGTTCAAGGAGTGGGAGCATCACAAGATGGAAGACATCCTGACCTATCGTGACCGCTCGCACAAATCGGTGCTGACGGGCACGCAGGCGCCGGTTCATCACACGCCTTGGATGAAGGCGCTTGACGATTCCATGGAAGCGTTCCTCAACCAGCCGGGAGCCAAAGTGGCTGCCGAGTAACGGCTTTCGACGTCAACCCTCGATCATGGACTGGCCGCGTGAAAAGCGGTCAGTTCATCGATCGTTTTCAGCGAGATGAGGACAACATGAGCGACACTGTTCTGACGTCCCCCGCACGACCGAAGCTTTTCGTTCCCGGCCAATCCTCATTGGAACCCGGCGTCGAGCGCTATGTCTTGAAGGGCGGCGGCACCGGCGTCTACGAACTCGACAAGGGCGACCGCATCGAAATCACGCCGCTCGAAGGCGGCCAGAGCGTCGAAATCGCGGCGTTCGCACCGGGCGGGAAGAGCGATCTCGGTGCGCTCGGCTTGAAGGGCAAGGGCAAACCGGAGGGAATTCAAAAGGCGCTTGAAGCCGACAGCGAAGACGCGCAACGCGTTCGCTTCGGTCTTTTCCGCCGCGGCCTCGATATCGGACGCGTGAAAGCGGCGCACGTGCTCGGTCCGGATTCGGTTCCGGGCGACGTCGTTTCGCTGCAGGCGGAAAAATCGGTTCTCGTCGTTCTCGGCGCGCCCGCGGAGCCGATGGTCGTCTGGGACCAGACGCCAGCAACCGACATTCTCGTTTTCATCCAGCGCAGCAATCCGAAGCTTCTGAACGAAGCAAAGCTTCCCGATCCCTTCGCCGAGCCGCGCCTCGACATCCGCATCAATATCGCGAGCGCGGAGAGCTTCGAAGTTCACGCCGGCGAATATATTCAGATCATCGACGTCCAGGGACGCCAATGCTCGGACTTCCTGGCTTTCAATCGCAAGGAACTCGATAAAGGCAATGTTCTCGGCCTCGATTCCACGACGACGCGATCGCTGATCGGCACCGCCTACCCGAAGCCCGGGCTTTACTCGAAGTTCTTCGACAGGGATCGCAATCCGCTCGTCGAGGTCGTGCAGGATACCGTCGGGCGGCACGACACGTTCAATCTCGCCTGCACGAGCCGCTTCTATGAAGACATGGGCTACTTCGGCCATCCGAACTGCTCGGACAATTTCAACGAAGCGCTGAAGAACTATCCGATCGGGAGCTACAAGGGCTGGCCCGCGATCAACTTCTTTTTCAATACCAACGTCGACGCCCACAACAACATATGGTCCGACGAGCCGTGGTCGCGACCCGGGGACTACGTGATGATGCGCGCACTGACGGATCTCGTCTGCGGCACCTCTGCCTGCCCCGCCGACATCGATGCGTCGAACGGCTGGAACGTCACGGAAATACACGTTCGGGTCTACCCGAAAGACACCCCGTTTAAGCGCGCGATCGGATACAGAATGGCACCGGATGCTCCACTTCAGCTGACAAGAGAATCGGGATTTCACCCGCGCACGTCGGCTCTCACCCGCAACTTCGGCGACTACCGCGGCTTCTGGGTGCCGCATTGCTATGCGAATGCGGGCGCCATCGAGGAATACTGGGCGTGCCGCGAACGGGCCGTCATCATGGATCTCTCGCCGCTGCGGAAGATGGAGGTGCTGGGCCCCGATTCCGAGCAGTTCCTGCAGGGCATCATCACGCGCGACGTGCGCAAGCTGTCGGTCGGGCAGATCTACTACACGCCGATGTGCTACGAGCACGGCGGTATGGTCGATGACGGAACGCTGTTCCGGCTCGGCGAAAACAACTTCCGCTGGATCGGCGGCGATGACGCGAGCCTCATCTGGCTGAAAGAGCAGCTGGCGAAGACCAACTATAAAGTGAACCTCAAGACGGCGACGTCCGAGATCAACAACGTCGCCGTTCAGGGCCCGAAATCGCGCGAGATCCTGCAGTCGATCGTCGAGACGCAGCCAGGTCGGCCGAACATGCAAGAGCTCGGCGTGTTCCGCTTCACGGTCGGACGCATCGGCGGCGTTGCCGGCATTCCGGTTCTCGTATCGCGCACGGGTTATACGGGCGAACTCGGGTATGAGGTCTTCTGCCACCCGAAAGACGCTCCCGCCGTCTGGGATGCGATCATGGCGGCAGGCGCGCCGTTCAAGATCCAGCCGTTCGGTTTCGATGCGCTCGACATGGTTCGCATCGAAGCGGGTCTCGTGTTTGGTGGGCATGACTTCGATTCAACGACCGACCCGCTCGAAGCCGGCATCAGCTTCACGGTGCCGACGAAGAAGGAAGAAGACTATATCGGCAAGGCGGCTGTCGAGCGCCGCCGCGCTAATCCGCTTCGGAAGCTCGTCGGCCTCGATATCGTCGGCAACGAGAAGCCGTCGCATGGCGATCCGGTGTACGTCGGCCGGGCGCAAGTCGGCATCGTGACAAGCGCGATGCGGTCGCCGCTGCTGAAGAAGACGCTAGCCTTCGCGCGCGTCGACGTCACGCATTCGGCGAACGATACGGCTCTTGAGATCGGCCGGCTCGACGGACTGCAGAAGCGCTTCAAGGCGACGGTCGTGCCGTTCCCATTCTACGATCCGAAGAAAGAGCGCGTCCGGATGTGAGACCAGCGCGCATAACTCTCATGCAAATCGCGGCCGGGTTTCAACTCGGCCGCGATTTTGTTTGAGCCCCGTGTTGCATCAGATGTCTCCCAGGGGTAAACGCGCCGAACCCCATGGAGACGCAGATGTTCAAAGCCATCCTCATCGAAAAAGACGGCGAGCAGGCGAAGCCTCGTCTCGCAGAACTCGACAAGTCGGCGCTACCCGACGGCGATGTCACCGTTCGCATCAGCCATTCGACGCTGAACTACAAGGATGGCCTTGCAATCACGGGCAAGATGCCGATCGTGCGTTCGTTCCCGATGGTGCCGGGTATCGATTTCGCCGGTGTCGTCGAAGAAAGTTCGAACTCAAGGTTCGAAGCTGGCGACGCCGTCGTGCTTAACGGCTTCGGCGTTGGCGAAGGCCACTGGGGCGGCCTCGCGGAGTCCGCGCGCGTCAAAGGCGATTGGCTGATCCCTCTTCCCAAAGGCATGAGCGCCGCGCACGCGATGGCGCTCGGCACCGCGGGTTACACCGCGATGCTGTGCGTCATGGCGCTCGAACGCCAGGGTGTCACGCCGGACAAAGGCGAGATCATCGTGACGGGCGCGGGCGGCGGCGTCGGCGGCGTTGCCGTTCTCCTTCTCTCGCATCTCGGCTACGACGTGGCGGCTTCGACGGGCCGGCCGGAAGAAGCCGACTATCTCAAAGTCCTCGGGGCCAAGACAATCATTCCGCGCAAAGACCTGTCGGAGCCCGGCAGGCCTCTGCAGACGACGCGATGGGCTGGCGCCGTCGATAGCGTCGGCAGCCACACGTTGGCGAACGTCTGCGCACAAATGAAGGGCGACGGCGTGGTCACGGCGTGCGGACTGGCGCAGGGCATGGATTTTCGAACGACTGTCGCGCCGTTCATTCTGCGTGGTGTCGTCCTCGTTGGAATCAATTCCGTCTACCGTCCGCTTGCCGACCGCGTCGAAGCGTGGGGGCGGCTGGCGCGGGAAATCGATTTTGCGAAGCTCGACGGCATGACGCGTACGATCCCGCTTTCGGAAGCCATCGATGCGGCGCGTGACCTGATCGCCGGAAAAATCCGGGGCCGTCTGATCGTCGACGTTTCCAAGTAAACCATCCCCTCCTCCGCTCTTCACCAAATCCAAGGACCTAAACATGCCTTTTCTTCGCTTCGATCTCATTAAGGGGCGCACGGACGCCGAGCTCTCGACGCTGCTCGATGCGGCACACGACGCCATGCTTGAAGCCTTCAAGGTGCCGGTTCGCGACCGCTATCAGATCGTGCATGAGCATGAGCCGAGCCGCGTACGTATCGAAGATACAGGGCTTGGCATCGAACGTACCGACAAGGTCGTGCTGGTGCAGGTGACGACGCGGCCGCGATCGACGGAAGAGAAGACGACCTTCTACCGGCTGCTGACGGAAGCGCTGTCGAAGCGTTGCGGCATCGCGCCAAGCGACGTGATGGTCAATTTCGTGACCAACACCGATGCCGACTGGTCGTTCGGTAACGGCGAAGCCCAGTTCCTGACGGGGAAGCTCGGCGGCAAGCCGACGTGACGGCAAAAATCCGACTGAACTTTTGAGGGTTCACCGATGCATCTCGTGCAAGACCCGAACGCCCCGGCATCACCGGCGATTACATTCGATCAGTTTCTGACAGTCGACATTCGCGTCGGCACGATCGTCGCCGCCGAACCATATCCGGAAGCAAGGAAGCCGGCGCTGAAGCTCAAAATTGATTTTGGGAGCGGCATCGGCATCAAGCAGTCGAGCGCGCAGATCACAAGGCATTACGATTGCGCGACGCTCATCGGGCGGCAGGTTGCAGCGGTCGTGAATTTTCCGCCGCGGCGGATCGGGAAATTCATGTCGGAAGTTTTGACGCTCGGCTTTCCGGATGATAACGGCGAGGTCGTCATGTTCGCACCCGACATCCAGGTCCCGAACGGCGCTCGGCTTTTCTGAGCGATCGAGCGCAGGAAGCCCGTCATGCCGACGCAGGTCGGCATCTAATCAAGCTTCAACTTAGCGGATATTTCTTATTGGCTGAATCCGGGCCTTCGCCGGGATCACGAGAGAAAGAAGCAATTTAGCTCAATTATCTCGCACGCTGCATCAATGCGTGATCAGTTCGAATTCTTTCTGCACCGCGGTCTCGATCGAACCGGACATTTCCTCCGCCTTCATTCGAGGCATTGAGAAGCTCACGCCGAAGCCGTCTGCTGTCCGCAAAGTGAGGATGACAAGAGAGGGGTCGATCGCCTGCTCGATCATCCAAGATTCCAAGGGATACGTGAAGCGGCACGAGGAATCGCCATACTGGCGGCTGATCGCGGCCTCGATGAGATTCGGCAGCGTCATGGCGAGCATGCCGAGCTGTGCGACCTGAAGATTGAGCTCCACACGAGATCCCGCCGCGTCGACGACATGCAGGGTTACACTGCGGCCATCGGTTGCCATTTCGCATTCCGTGAGAGCCTGCACGTCGATGCGGATGTTCCACCTCCGATACATCGTTCAGAAATTCTAACCCATCTTTATAGTTATAGTCCATCAGCTATTTCGAAGCCAATATCGGAAAAAATGGGGTCGACCCTCGTGCCCAATGGCCGTAGTGTTCCCTTCGGCACAGCCGCTTACCAAAAGTCCCGCTAGATGGGCTATGAGCGCGCAACTGTGATATTCAGTATGCGCATAGCGTTCGGACAGAGCCGACTCTTGGGGCCAAGATATGCCACAACATTCGCTATCAAAATTTACCATTGCACTGGCTTGCGCGGCCGGGGGCATTCTCCCACTGTCGCCGAGCCTGTCCTTCGCGGCATCCGGGGACCGGATCGGCGATGCGGTCGTCATCACGAATATCGTCATGGCCGATTTTGCCAAGGAGCAACGAAAACTCACGCGTGGCGATGACGTCCGGCAGGATGAAACCATCGAGGTCAACACCGACGCACAAGGCGAATTCAGGCTCGACGACGACACGAAGCTTGCTCTGGGCCCCGGCTCGCGGCTCGTGCTTGATAAATTCGTTTACGACAGCGACAAGAAGGCCGGCTCAATCATTCTGAACATGGCCAAGGGCGCGTTCCGCTTCATCACCGGCGTCGCGACGAAGCCGACATACGTGATCAATACGCCCAATGCTTCGATCACCGTTCGCGGCACGATCTTCGACACCTACGTGCTGCCTGACAAATCCGTGTGGGTTCTATTGCACGAAGGCGCCATCGAAGCGACCGGCAAGAAGAACGTGTGCCGCGTTCTCGATCGGCCCGGACAGATGATGTATATCGCTGCCGACGGCACGGTCAGGGGGCCGTTCAACTGGTCGAAGCTTCCCGACAACAATGCGGTCGGGTTCGATACGGCGTTTCCGTTCGTGATCAATACGCCCGCAGTTGACGCCAATCCGCATTTGAGCCGCACCGAAATCATCGAGGCCAATTTACCGGACGAACCGGATCAGAAGTGTCTCAATCCGCATCCGCAGTTCGAGCCTCGTCCGCCGGTCAAGACGCGTAAGGCGGAGAAACCTAGGAAGGCGACGAAGAAGAAGGTCGTCACCCGTAAACCGAAGAAATACGACGGCGGCTATGGTGACGACTGCCCGGACTGCATGACCGGCATGGGTATCGTCATCGGCGGCGGCGGCTTCGGCGGCGGGCGCCACCACAATCCCGGCCACGACGGCGGTAGGTACCCGGGCAGGAACCGCTAACGCGCAGTGTGCGATCCCGCCTCAAGAGCGCAACGTCAATTCGGCGCCGCTCTTGCGATAATAGTCTGCCATGCCGCCCGATGCGTGCCGCAGACAATCGGTGAGCGCTTGCTCGATCCGCTTCGCATCGCCATCACAACGCGCTGCGCGAAAAGCCGTGTGGGCCTGCTCCCATGCGCGAAAACCCTCTTGCCTCGCGTAAAGCTCGTCACCAAGGAGCGCAAAAATCATTTCCGGACGGTCTTTGCCGCGCGGTGTCACGGCTCCAAGTTCGAGCAAGGCAAATTCGGGAGCCTCTGCCGCCGTCCGCTCGCCGACGATAATGTCGGCGGCATACGTTTTCGTCGCCTCTTCGAAGCGCGCCGCAACGTTCACGACGTCTCCCAGAACCGAATAGTCGAAGCGCTGCGGAGAGCCGACGTTGCCGACGACGCACTCACCGGTGTTCACTCCGATGCCCATGCGGATCGGGACAAAGGGCATGCCCGCCGCCCTGCTCTCGGCTTCAAGCTCCGTGTTGAGACGTGCTAGAGCGTCGAGCATCGCAAGCGCCGTCCGGCAGGCGTTCGCTGCGTGGTTGGGGTCCGGCAATGGCGCATTCCAGAACGCCATAACCGCGTCGCCCATGAATTTGTCGATCGTGCCGCTATGCTCCAGGATTTCGTCGCTTAACGGCGTAAACAGGCGGTTGACGAAGCGGATCAACTCTTCGGCGCGCATGCCTTCCGATATCTTCGAGAAACCGCGCACATCAGCGAACAGAAGCGAGACCTCGCGCGTTTCGCCACCGAGCTTCAGCTTGTCACGATTTCTCGCCAGCTCTTCGACCAGCGGCGCGGACACGTAGTGTCCGAATGCAGAGCGGATCTCCGCGCGTTGCATTTCCGACTTGAGGTAACTCGTCAGCGAGACGCCGAGATAGAGCAGCGCGACCGAAAGAGACGGATAGACGGGATCGAACAATAAGCCGCCCTCGGCGTACGCCAGCCATGAAACCGCGATGATCGCCGCGATGGCTGCGAGGCCGACGCCGGCTGCGATTAGAGCGCCCGATCGTTCGATCAGCCAAGCGACCAGCGCGCCGACGACGAGAAGAAACGTGATCTCGGCGCCGACGGCATAGGCGGGCCGAACGAGATTGTCGCCCGAGAGGATCTGCTCGAGTGCCTGCGCATGAATTTCGACGCCCGGAACAGCGGTCTCCAGCGGCGTCGCGCGGAGGTCGAGCAGGCCCGTTGCCGTGGCGCCGATGATGATATGCCGTGACTTGAGTTCGTCTGGATCGAAGCTGCCGTCGAGGATGCTCAGCGCAGACATCGTGCGGCGCGGATCGCTTCGAGAGAACTTAAGCCAAAGTTCGCCGCGGCCGTCCGATGGAAGGATCGTGTTACCGACGCGGATGCTCTCGATGCCGGTTTTCTCTCCGAAGGCCGAGAGGCCGCTGCTTCCCGACGACTTTATGAAAATTGTCGATTGGCCGGTTCCGACGCGGAAGGCTTCCAGCGCCAGCGACGGATAGAGCGAACCCCCGATCGATACGAGAAGCGGGATTCGCCGAACGACCTGATCGCTCGACGGCAGCCAGTTGACGGCGCCGATGCCGCGCGCGGCCTTTGTGAGCACCGGCAGGTTTTCGACCCCGCCTTGGAAAGCGTGGACGAAATCGGCCGGGTTATCGCCCGCGAACGATATGGCTCCGGGATACCGTGAAATCGTGTGGGCGCCGGCAGAGTTTCCGGCCACACCCAGCACCGCCGGAGCGGTCGCAATCGCGGCCGCCAGCCGGCGGTCATTCGATGGAAGCTGCCCAAGCTCCGCGGCCAGCGCGCTCCGCTCCGGATCGCCTGCCAAGGACCGCGCCAGTTCTTCGGGTGAGAGCCTGTCGGGCTCGGCCAGGACCATGTCGAACGAAATCGACGCCGCCCCGGCCGCCGCTAATTTCTTCACGATCTCGGCAAGCCGGGCTCGCGGCCATGGCCACTGTCCGATCCGCGCCAAAGAGGCTTCGTCGATGGCCACGATCCGCACGGGGAACGATGTGTCGACCGGCCGAGGCGAACTCCGGAGATAAGAGTTGAAGACTGACAGTCTCAGACGCGCGACAGGCTCAGGATCGGCGATCCGCAGTGCTACGCAAGCGGCCAGTAACGCTAGAGAAATCGCGAAGGCGAGCGGCAGGCGGTTGCGTCCGGCATTCATCGATAGCGCAACCCGCCGCTTGAGTTAACCGTCGACCGCCGACGGAGAAACGATCGATCGAAGTCTCGCACGCAGCACATGCGGCGGCATAGTCCTTCACATAGCTCATTCGGCCAGCGTGGAACTTTCTGTTGCCCCCACCCATTTGCAGATCACGCTGCACGGCACAAAAGCCACGCGAGCGTGGACAGTTAGTAGACTGACTGAACGTTCATTCTTTGGGCTTGCTCGCGACAAGATTCTGCATAGTCTTAAAAGCATCACGAACTAGGCCGCAACGGCTTTCATCGAGGGATTGGGGCAACTTGGAAAATAGAACATCGGCTCTGGGAAGGCGCCTCGGAATTCAATCGGGTTTTGCCGGTGCATTGTTCGCTGCCTTTCTCTTGGGGGCGCCCGACGTCGGCCGCACAGAAATCGGGGCAGACGAACCGAGCATCGATTCCCTTCAGCCGCCCGAAGATCCTCGCGATATCGCAGATCGGGATTTTCCCTATAAATTACGCACCGTTGCCGAGAAGCTCGAAAGCCCCTGGTCGATGGCTTTCCTGCCCGACGGACGGATGCTTGTTACCGAGCGCCCCGGGCGTTTGCGGGTCATTGAAGGCGATCGATTGCTGCCAACCCCCATTTCGGGCGTGCCGACGGTTCTTTGCTGCAGCCACTCGGGATTGCTCGACGTTCTGGTCGATCCGGACTTCTCGAATAATCACCGGATATTCCTGAGCTATATGCACGGGACGCCGGAAGCCGGAAAGATTCGGATTTCGAGCGCCATTCTCGACGGCAACGAACTCATCGATAAGCGCGTCATTTTCGAAAGCCGTCCTGCCTTGAACGGCCTGGATCAAATCGGCGGCCGCCTCGCCTTTGGTCCCGACCATGCGCTCTATCTGACGATCGGTGATCGCTTCCAGTTGGAGCACGCACAGAACCTGCTCGATGACGGCGGCAAGATCATCCGGATCAACACGGACGGCTCGATCCCGAACGACAATCCGTTCGTCGGCCGCAGCGACGTCCTGCCGGAGATCTACAGCTACGGACATCGCAACCCCCAGGGCTTGATCGGCAATGTCGGCGACGGCCAGCTTTGGGCGGTCGAGCAAGGCCCCAAGGGCGGCGACGAACTCAATCTTGTCACGGCGGGCGGCAACTACGGCTGGCCCCTCGTCACCTACGGCACCAATTACGACGGAACGATCATTTCCGACAAAACATCGGCGCCCGGCCTAATCGACCCGACCTACTTCTGGGTGCCTTCCGTCGCGGCGGCAAGTCTCGTTTCCTACTACGGGAATGTCATGCCGGACGACTGGCGGGGCGATTTCCTCATTGGATCGCTCGCGGGCGAATGCCTGATCCGGCTGAGCATGGACTCGGGCCGCGTGGTGAAAGAGGAACGCTATCTGCATCATACGATCGGGCGTATCCGCGATGTGGTCGTTTCGCCCAACGGGTACATTTACCTGCTGCAGGACAGCAGCGAGTCGACGATTTACAAGATCGAACCGCTGACCGACCAGGTTGCAAAGGCCAAGCAGTAGGCCGGACGCCGCGGCACGTTATCCGATGTCAAGAAATCATACGGGCCGGATCAAGCGATCCGGCCCGTTTCTGTTACACCATCCCGCCAAACGGCTACGACAAGGAGTGAGAAAATGGCGGACCGGCTCAAGGGCAAGATTGCGATCATTTCAGGCGGGGCGACGGGCATGGGCGGGGCGTCGTCGCTCTTGTTCGCAGCCGAGGGAGCGGCTGTCGGCGTCATCGACCGCAACGAGGAAGCCGGTCTCGCCGTAGTCGAGCAAATCAATAAGGCCGGCGGCAAGGCCGTTTTCGCAGCCGCCGATGTGGCTGACGAAGGGCAGGTCAACGCCGCCGTGGGCAGGGTGACGTCGGCCATCGGCCAGGCGAACGTGCTGTTCAACCATGCCGGTACGATCATCATCAAGCCGTTCCTGCAGACGACGCTCAAGGAATGGGAATGGCTGATGGGGATCAACGTGACGAGCATGTTCCTCATGACGCAGGCGGTGCTGCCGGGCATGCTCGAGATGGGCGGCGGCTCGATCGTGTGCACGTCGTCGATTTCGGCGATTGCGGCGACGCCATTGGAGACGGCTTACAATACGTCGAAGGGCGCCTGTCACATGTTCGCGCGGTCGATAGCGGTGGAATACCGGGACAAGGGCATTCGCTGCAACGCGGTCTGTCCGGGCTTCGTCGCGACGCCGCACGGCCTGCGCGAAGTCGCCGAACTTCAAAAGCTCGGCGTGGACGCCTCCGAGGCGGCGCTTGCCGTCCAGCAGGGCCGGCTTTGCGAGCCGGAAGAAGTGGCGCGGGCTGCGCTGTTCCTGGCCAGCGATGAAGCGAGCTTCGTCAACGGCGCGCACCTCTTTGTCGACAACTGCTTTACGGCGGTGTGAACGAATACCATTAGTTTCGTCATCCCGGCGCAGGCCGGGATCCAGGCAAACTTCAACATACGCGATGCTGATGCCTGTCTGGGTGCCGACCTCCGTCGGCATGACGAAGCAGAGGCGCGCCGGGAGTTAGCCTACTCGATCAACTCCGGGCCCTTCTGGCCTTCGATCAGGAACTGGGATTCGTCCTTGAGATTGACGCCCGTCAGGCCGCGGCGGAAGGCTTCGCGCAAGAGCCATGCGGTTTTGAATGCGCCTTCGTCATACGACAGCCCGCGCCGGCGAATGTTGGAGATGCAGTTGCGGTCGGCGTCCTTGATGCCGACGCGCGGTGAAAACGTCAGGTAGACACCGAGGCTATCGGGCGAAGATAGACCAGGGCGCTCCCCGATCAGTACAAGAACGGCTTTGCCGCCGAGAATTTCGCCGACTTCATCGCCCAGCGCGACGCGTGCGTCCTCGGCGAGCAGTACGGGTGACAGTTTCCAACTATTCTTCGTAATGTAGGGCTCGAGCGCGGACAGATACGGCACGATATTCGCCGCGACCGCCGTCGACGACAAACCGTCGCCTACGAGGATGACGAGGTCGGGACACCCGCTCTCCATTTCGGCGGCGCGCATCAGCGCTTCTCGCGAGACATCGGACAATTTGCGGCCGAGGTCCGGGCGGCGCAGATATTCAGAGCGGTCGTGGGTAGCGCTCGAAATCCGCATCGTTGCGAGGCCGAGATCGGCCAAGCCCTTTTCGATCGGCGTCCAATCGATCGGCGTCGTTACGGCGTCGCGCGCCATCGCGTGCGAGAGGGCAAAGTTCAGAACTTCATGCGTGGGCATCGCCGAACCCGAGCGGCCGAGGCCGATGCGGGCATCGGTGAACTGCTTGAGGTTGGCCCAGGGATCTGCTGCCATCGTTATGCTGCCAAGGCTTGAGCATGGGTGAGAAGCGGATTGCCGGGACGATGCGGCGCGAGTTGGCCGGTCGCATCCGTCACGCCGATCTTGGCGAGCCATGCCTCGAATTCAGGCGCACGTTTCAGGCCCAGCGCCTCGCGAACGTAAAGGGCATCGTGGAACGAGGTCGACTGATAGTTCAGCATGATGTCGTCGGCGCCGGGGATGCCCATGATGAAGTTGACGCCAGCGGCGCCGAGCATCATCAGCAGGATGTCCATGTCATCCTGATCGGCTTCGGCGTGGTTGGTGTAGCAGATATCGCAGCCCATCGGCAGGCCGAGCAGCTTGCCGCAGAAGTGATCCTCCAAGCCGGCGCGGATGATCTCCTTGCCGTTGTAGAGGTATTCCGGTCCGATGAAGCCGACGACGGTGTTGACGAGCAACGGCTTGAACTGCCGCGCAACCGCATAGGCGCGGGCTTCGAGCGTCTGCTGATCGCAGCCGTGGTGGGCGTCGGCGGAGAGCGCCGATCCCTGCCCCGTTTCGAAATACATGCAATTATCGCCGACGGTGCCGCGTTTCAGGCTGAGGGCGGCGTCGCGGCCTTCCTTCAGATGCGCGAGCGTGACGCCGAACGATGAATTCACGCCCTCCGTGCCGCCGATCGACTGGAACACGAGATCGACGGGCGCGCCCTTGGAGATGGCGTCGATCGTCGTCGTGACGTGGGTCAAGACGCAGCTCTGCGTCGGGATCTCGAAGCGGCGGATGATGTCGTCCATCATCACCAGGAGGTCGGTGATGGCGGTGATGTTGTCGCTCGCCGGATTGATGCCGATGACGGCGTCGCCGCAGCCGTACATCAAGCCGTCGACGATGGAGGCGGCGATCCCCTTCTTATCGTCAGTCGGGTGATTGGGTTGCAAACGCGCCGACATGTGTCCCGGCAGGCCAATGGTGTCGCGGAACTTGGTAATGACGTGCGCTTTCTTCGCTCCGAGCACCAGATCCTGATTGCGCATCAGCTTCGAAACCGCGGCGACCATCTCCGGCGTCAAGCCGGGCGCGAGCGCCGATAGCTTTTCGGGCGTCGCTTTTTCCGACAGAAGCCAGTCGCGAAACTCGCCGACCGTCATGTGCGAAACTGGAGAGAAAGCCGCGGCGTCGTGCGTATCGACGATCAACCGGGTTACGTCGTCCTGCTCATAAGGAATGATGGCTTCGTTCAAAAACTGTTTCAAAGGCACGTCGGCGAGGGCCATTTTCGCGGCGACATTCTCGGCGGCCGATTTCGCGGCGACACCTGCGAGCACGTCGCCTGACCGTGGCGGCGTCGCTTTCGCCAGGAGCTCTTTCAGGGATGAGAACGTGTAGGTCGTTCCGCCTGCGTGCACCCGATACATGGCTTCTCTCCAGATCTCGCCGCTTGCCCGCTCAATAATGTCCTTCAATCGGCGGCGCGCAAGCTTCAATTCTTGGCTTCTTGGGCATCAGCCGGTCAATTGGGCGGCACGCTAGTGCGCCACGGCCCCGACTTTGGGTTTGCCCGGTTGCTGATGCGGCCGGCGCTTCGCAAGATCGGCGACGCCCGAAATGAAGGCGTCCATCGAATCGTCAAATGCCGCGTCGGGATCGAGCGTCTTCAAGGCCGGGATCAGGGCACGCGTTGCCTTGTATGCCTCGGGATCGAGCGCCTCAAGTTCGGTTTCCTCGCCTTTCCCGAGGGGCCGCAGGAGACCTTCCGCCTCCGCAAGCGCGAAACCCAGAACGAAGGCGTAGAAAGCGAGGCCAAGCCCCGCCGCCTCGGCATCTGCGAGGCCGGCGCGCCGGAGGGCACAATAGACGATCTCACTCGATATGTGGTCGGCGGGCCCGGTCGCATTATAACGAAAGTGAAGATGAAAGACGCGCGGATGGCGGTGCGCAAGCATGCGATAGGCGTTGGCGACCGCCTTGAGATCGCTCCGCCAGTCGGCGGTTACCGACGGTATGTCGACATTGCGCAAAGCATAGTCGGCGATGGCCCGTAACAGTTCCTCCTTCGAACCGAAGTGATGCAAAATCGTCATCGGGTCGACACCCACCGCGGCGGCGAGTTTGCGGATCGAAAACGAGGCTTCGCCGACCTCGGCGAATAGATTGAATGCCGCGTCGAGAATTTCCGAGCGGTCAACGCCGCGCCGTGCCCGGGACTTCAGCTCAGTCATTCGTTCCGCCTCTTGACTTCTACGGTGTAGAGTTTACACTCCAAACCGTTAAAGAAGCAAGTAGCGCTCGCGTCATCGATCGAGTTTCGCAGCAGCGGCGCGACTGACGGCGCGCCCCGGGAAACATCCCTTATGGCACTGTTGCATATCGAGTTCCTGGCTTACGATGGCGGTGACATCCCTCACCGTCACGAGGCGCCGCGTCCGATGAGCAGCATCCCGCATCCCAAGCGCGAGCTTCTGAAGCTCTGCGCGCGTATCGGCTACACGCCGCACTGACGTCTCCCAGCTTTTCGCCGTGCGGGCCGAAATGCCCGGCCTTTTCGTTTTTTTGCTGGAGGCTAGACCGTGTCCAACCGTTTTCAGACCAAGCAGATCCAACAGCTCGATGCGCAGCATCATCTGCATCCGTTCTCCGACCACCAGTCGATGAGAGGCGGTCCGGGCGTTCGCGTGATCGTGAAGGGCGAAGGCTCGTATGTCATCGACAGCGAAGGCAACCGCATCCTCGACGGCATGGCGGGCCTTTGGACGACGAACATCGGCTACGGCAACAAGGAGCTGGCGCAGGCTGCCTACGACCAGATGGTCGAGCTGCCGTTCTACAATACCTTCTTCAAGACGACGCATCCGCCGGTCGTCGGGCTGGCGCGGAAGCTTGCGGAACTGGCGCCGCCGCACATCAACCAAGTCTTTTTCGGATCCTCTGGCTCGGAATCGAACGACACCGCGATCCGTCTCATCCGGCACTACTGGGCGCTCAAAGGCGAACCGAAGCGGCGCATCATCATCAGCCGCAAGAACGCCTATCACGGCTCGACAATCGCGGCGGGCTCGATGGGCGGCATGAGCCACGTCCATGCCCACTCGTATCCGGTCTACGAGGGTTTCCGCCACGTGATGGACCCGTACTGGTACGGCGACTCCTTCCCGGGCGAGACGCCGGAAGCCTTCGGGCTCAGAGCGGCGCGCGCCATCGAAGAGGAAATTCTTCGGTGCGGACCGGAGAATGTCGCGGCGTTCGCCGGTGAGCCGGTTCAGGGCGCCGGCGGCGTCAAGATCGCGCCTTCGACTTATTGGCCGGAGGTTCAGCGGATCGTCGACAAGTACGGCATCCTGCTCCTCGCCGACGAAGTCATCACCGGATTCGGGCGCGTCGGGACGTGGTTCGCCTCGGATTTCTACGGTATCAAACCGAACCTTATCACCTTCGCGAAGGCCGCAACGTCGGGCTACATTCCGCTTTCGGGCGTTCTCGTCGACGACCGGATCGTCGAAGCTCTGATGTCGAAGGATGACGACTTCAATCACGGCTACACGTTCTCGGGGCATCCCGTGGCCTGCGCCGTGGCGTTGAAGAACCTCGAGATCATGGAGCGCGACCGCCTCGTGCCGAAGGTCAAGGAAACGACCGGTCCGGCGCTTGCGAAACTTCTTGCGCGCTTCAAGGATCATCCGCTTGTCGGCGAAGTTCGCTCGGTCGGCATGCTCGGCGCCATCGAACTCGTTGCCGATAAGACGACGCGGCGGCGCTTCGACGATCCCGGCCGCGTCGGCCTCATCTGCCGCGACCACTTCTTCCGCGAGGGTTTCATCATGCGTGCCGTCTTCGACACGATGGTGTGCGCACCGCCCCTCATCTGGACGGATACGGAATTCGAGGAAGCCGGAAGAGTGATCCAGAAGGCGCTCGACCAGACGCTTTCGGACGTCAGGGGAGAATTGGCGGCATGAGGCGGCCCGTCGTCATCATCCCCTGCTGCACGGAAACGGTGAGCGGCATGCCCGCAGATGCGGCTGTGCGGAAGTATTCGCTCGCCGTCGCCGAGGGCTCGGAATGCCAGCCTCTGCTTTTGCCCGTCGGCAAAGGCCTCGCCGACATCGAATCGGTTCTCGACGTCGCGTCCGGCATCTTGCTGACGGGCGCGATCTCGAACGTCCATCCAGAGCACTACGGCGACGAAGAGCCAATTATTCCTCATGCTATCGATCGCGACCGCGATGCGGTGACGCTGCCTCTCATCCGTGCCGCGATCGAGTGCAAGGTGCCGATCATGGCGATCTGCCGTGGGTTCCAGGAACTCAACGTCGCCCTTGGCGGTACGCTTCACCAAGCGGTTCACACCGTCGAAGGCTATGCCGATCATCGCGAGCCGAAGGTCAAGGATTTCGACGTGATGTTCGCCGAGCGCCATTCAGTCAAGCTCGCCGGCGAGCTTAAGAAGTGGATCGGGCAGGACGAAGCCTTCGTCAACTCGCTGCACGGACAAGGCATCAAAGACCTCGCCAAACCGCTCGTCGGCGAGGCGTTCGCCGAGGACGGCCTGGTCGAAGCCGCTCGCGTCGTGGCAGGCAATCCGTTTTCCCTCGGCGTGCAGTGGCACCCCGAATGGCAGGTTCACTCCAACCCAGTATCCCTGGCGCTGTTCCGCCGCTTCGGCGACGCCGCGAGAGGTATGATCGCGAAAGGCCAGGCCGCATGAGCGAGTCCTTCATTACCGTCGAAGAAGCCGCGGCTTTCCTCGACACCAATCCCACCGTGGCCTGGATCGACATCCTGCTGTTCGACATTAACGGCATGCCGCGCGGAAAGCGGGTGAGGCGTGCCGATCTCGTCAGCTTGGCGAAAAGTGGGCTTTTGCTGCCAGCCTCCGTTTACGTGCTCGATCCGCGCGGAAATTCGATTGGCGAGACGGGACGCCTTTGGGAGACCGGCGACCACGACATTCCATTCCGTATTCTTTCCGGCACGTTGAAGCCCGTCCCGGTGTGCGGGAACACGCACGGACAAGCCGTGATGGTGCCGGCCGAGGTCTGCGATATGGATCCGCGCGGTGTGCTCGCGGCGCAAGTCGAGCGGATGGCGGACGCGGGACAAAAGCCCATCGTGGCGGTGGAACTGGAATTCTACGTCACCCAGCGCTCGCCCGACGGCAATTTCAGCCTCGTCACCCCGCCCGGCCTTTCCGCCGACGCGGAACGGCCGATGACGTTCGGGTTCGAGGAGATGGACACGCTCGGACCGTTCATCGACGACGTCTACCGGATCGCGGAAGCTCAGGGCTTGCCGCTCGATGCCGTGATGCAGGAGTCGGGCCCCGGCCAATTCGAGATCAACCTGAAACACTCCGACGCGATGACGGCCGCTCTTCATGGCGTCCTGCTGAAGCGCGCGGTGAAGGCAGCCGCCCGTGCCCATGATCTCGATGCGACGTTCATGGCGAAGCCGCATCACGATTGGACCGGGTCGGGCATGCACGTTCACGTGAGCCTTGTCGATCCTCAGGGCAACAATCTATTCGCGGGCGAACCGATGTCGCCGATGTTCCGTCAGGCGATCGGTGGTCTTCGGGCTTCTATGCCCGATTTCATGGCCATCTGGGCGCAGTCGGCCAACGCCTATCGCCGCTACGTGCCGGAATCCTATGTGCCGATGGCGGCGCACTGGGGCTTCAACAACCGCACAGTCGCGCTTCGCGTCCCGTGCGGCTCGGGTCCCGCCACCCGCATCGAGCATCGGGTTTCGGGAGCCGATGCCAACCCGTTCCTCGTCGTCGCCGCGATCCTGGCGGGCATTCGACACGGTCTCGTCAACGGGATCGATCCGGGGCAACATGCCGAAGGTAACGCCGAGACGCTCGATGGCGCCGAGCTGCCGACCGCGTGGGTCAACGCGCTCGAGACGTTCCGCTCGTCGGATATCGTTCGCGAGGCGTTCGGCCCGGCGTTCCAGGACGTCTATTTTCGACTGAAGCAGACCGAACGGATCAGTTTCGAGCGTATCGTCACGTCTCTCGATCGCGAGTGGTACGCTCAAGTTGCATAAGGTTTTGATGTCATGACATCGCTCGCGCACTTTGAATCCGTAGCCGGCTCGATCAAGATTCCGAGCCAGGCGGTTATCGACGGCAAGCTGGTCGCCAGTGCTTCCGGCAAAACGTTCGCGAATATCACGCCGCGCAACGGACGCATCCTCAATCACGTGGCTCAGTGCGGGCCCCAAGACGTCGATGGGGCTGTAAAGAGCGCGCGGCGCGCCTTCGAAGACGGTTCGTGGCGCAAGCTGCATTATCGCGAGAAGAAGCGCATCCTTTTTAAGCTCGCCGACCTGATGGAACGCGATATCGAAACGCTCGCGGTTCTCGAAAGCCTCGACGTCGGCAAGCCGATCTCGAACGCGCTCGGCGGCGACGTTCCGAACGCCATCCGCTCGCTGCGCTATTACGCCGAGGCCCTCGACAAGATCTACGGCGAGGTCGCACCGGAAGCCCCGGACCGGTTCTCGTTCGTGCTGCATGAACCGCTCGGCATCATAGGCGCCATCGTGCCGTGGAATTTTCCGCTGCACATGGCGATGTGGAAGGTGGCTCCGGCGCTCGCGATGGGAAATTCCGTCGTTCTGAAGCCTGCCGAGCAATCGCCACTGACGGCGTTGAAGCTTGGCGAGTTGGCGCTCGAAGCCGGTCTGCCGGCAGGCGTGCTCAACATCGTGCCTGGCTTCGGCTCCGAAGCCGGGAAAGCTCTCGCACTGCACAACGACGTCGACATGATCGCCTTCACCGGCTCCGGTCCGGTCGGCAAGCTCCTGATGCAGTATTCCGGGCAAAGCAATCTGAAGCGGGTCAGCCTGGAGCTCGGCGGCAAGTCTCCGCACATCGTCTTCGCGGATTGCCCCGATCTCGATCGCGCCGCGACGGAGGCCGCCTGGGGCATCTTCTATAATTCAGGGCAGGTATGCACCGCCGGATCTCGCCTCCTGGTTCAGGAAGCGATAGCCGATGATTTCACCAATCGGCTCATAGCGGTTGCCCGAAAAATCGTTGCCGGCGATCCGCTCGAACCGGCGACGAACTCAGGCGCCATGGTCAGCGAAGAACAAATGAAAACGGCACTCCGCTTTATCGAGACGGCGAAGCGCGAAGGCGGCGCGCTGGCGCTCGGGGGTCATCGCACGCTCGAAGCCAGCGGCGGATTTTATGTCGAGCCGACCGTTTTCGACGGCGTCCTGCCGGAAAATACGCTGGCGCGCGAAGAGGTCTTCGGGCCTGTGCTCGCGGTCACGCGGTTCAAGGAGCCCGACGATGCCATCCGTATCGCCAACGACACGAACTACGGCCTCGCGGCCGGACTTTGGACGAAAGACATCACGCTTGCCCACCGCGCGGCCCGCGAGATCCGCGCCGGTCTCGTCTGGATCAACGGCTGGGACAGCTGCGACATCACGATGCCGTTCGGCGGCTTCAAGCAGTCCGGTTTCGGCCGCGATCGCTCGCTGCACGCACTACATAAGTATGCCGACCTGAAGTCGGTCTCCATCACACTCTGACGCCCCGGAGACAGTGAAATGAACATCAAGCCCTCGACCCCCTTCCCCACCGCCGCTCTGATCGACGGCCAGTGGATCACCTCGAAGACAACTTTCCCCGTTCTCGACCCGGCAACAGGCAACAAGATCGCCGACGTGCCGGATCTGACGCCCGAGGACGCCAAGCGCGCTATCGACTCTGCGCATAAGGCGTTTCCGGCCTGGGCCGCGAAGCCCGCGAAGGAGCGTGCCCAGATCCTGCGCCGCTGGTTCGATCTCATCATCGCCGAGACGGAACCGCTCGCGCAGTTGATGACGGCCGAACAGGGCAAGCCGCTGACGGAATCGCGCGGCGAAGTTGCATATGGCGCGTCCTTCATCGAATGGTTCGCGGAAGAAGGAAAGCGCGCCTACGGGCACACGATCCCGACGACGGTCGCGTCGCGCCGCTACCTCACGATCAAGCAGCCGATCGGCGTTTGCGCGGCGATCACGCCGTGGAATTTCCCGATCGCGATGATCACGCGCAAGGTCGGTTGTGCGCTCGCGGCAGGCTGCACGATCGTCGTGAAGCCGTCGGAAGAAACGCCGCTTTGCGCGCTTGCGCTCGCCAAGCTCGCGCTTGATGCCGGCGTGCCGGCAGGTGTGTTCAACGTCATTACGACCCTAGACAGCCCCGCCGTCGGCAAGGTGCTGACAGCTGACGATCGCGTCCGGAAGCTGACATTCACGGGCTCCACGGAAGTCGGCCGCATTCTCTATCGCCAGTGCGCCGACACCATCAAAAAGCTGACGCTCGAACTCGGCGGCAACGCGCCGTTGATCATTTTCGACGACGCCGACTTGCAGCAGGCCGTCGCCGGCACGATGGCCTCGAAGTTCCGCAATGCCGGGCAGACGTGCGTCTGTGCAAACCGCATTCTCGTGCAGGCGGGTATCTACGATAAGTTCGTCGCGGCGCTCAAGGACGCTGCCGGCAAGCTCGTCGTGGCGCCGGGCCGCGATGCCAAATCGACGGTCGGTCCGCTGATCAACAGCGAAGCCATCGACAAGGTGATGACGCTGCTTTCGGACGCCGTTTCGCATGGCGCGAAGATCGAGATGGGCGGCAATCCCGACGATCATGGTGCGCTGTTCTTCTCGCCGACGGTGCTGACCGGCGTGACGACCGACATGGGAATCGCGAACGAAGAGATCTTCGGACCGGTCGCCTCGCTCATCCGTTTCGAGACGGAAGCCGACGCGATCCGCATCGCCAACAGCACGCCGTTCGGCCTCGCGGCTTACCTCTTCAGCCAGAACATCTCGCGAGCGTGGCGGGTCGCGGAAGCGCTCGAAGCGGGCATGGTCGGCGTCAACGAAGGCGTCTTCTCCAACGAGGTCGCGCCATTCGGTGGCGTCAAGCAGTCGGGTCTTGGCCGCGAAGGCGCGGATGAAGGCCTTAACGAATATCTCGAAACGAAAATGATCTGCCTTGGCGGCATGACCGTCTAGCAGTCAAGTTTCAGCGGGGCATTTGGATTAATGCTCCGCCGAAATAGCATTGTACCCTCTCGCCCGCTTTTCGAACCACGAAGGATCACCCATGGCTACCTCAGCCGAGCTTCAGGCCCGTCGCGTTGCCGCCATTCCGCGGGGCGTTGGAAACGTGACGCAGATCTTCGCCAAGAAGGCAAAGAACGCCGAGATCTGGAGTGAGGATGGGAAGCGCTACATCGATTTCGGCGCAGGCATCGCCGTCGTCAACACCGGCCACCAGCACCCCAAGCTCGTAAATGCCGTCGAAGAGCAGATGAAAGCCTTCAGCCATGTCTGCTTCCAGGTCACGCCGTATGAAAACTATGTGAGCCTCGCCGAGCGACTGAACGCCATTGCGCCGATCTCGGGTCCGGCGAAAACGATGCTGGCTTCGACAGGCGCCGAAGCAGTCGAGAATGCCGTGAAAGTGGCGCGCGCGTTCACCGGCCGCTCTGGCATCATTTCGTTCGCGGGCGGATTTCACGGCCGCACACTCATGGGCATGGCGCTGACCGGCAAGGTCGTTCCTTACAAGAAGGGCTACGGGCCGTTCCCTCCGGAAGTCTATAACGTCGAATTCCCGAACGTCTTTCACGGCGGCAGCACCGGACAGAGCCTCCGGAGCCTCAAGTCGCTCTTCAAGCACACGGCGGACCCGTCGAGCATTGCCGGTATCATGATCGAGCCGGTGCAGGGCGAAGGCGGCTTCAACATCGTGCCGAAGGAATTCATGGTCGCGCTGAGAGAGCTTTGCGACGAGCACGGCATCCTCCTGATCGCGGATGAGATCCAGACGGGCTTCGCGCGCACGGGCAAAATGTTCGCGATGGAGCACTTCGGCGTCAAAGCCGACGTCGTCACGATGGCGAAGGGACTTGCGGGCGGGTTTCCGCTTTCGGCCATCGTCGGGCGGGCGGACATCATGGATGCCTCGAACCCAGGCGGTCTTGGCGGCACCTATGCGGGCAACCCCGTCGCCTGCGCGGCGGCTCATGCGGTGCTCGACGTCATTCACGACGAGAAGCTTTGCGAGCGCGCGAACGCCATCGGCAAGATCATCATGGATCGCTGCTCGGCGCTGCAGCAGAATTCAAACCTCAACTGCATCGGTGACGTGCGCGGTCTCGGCGCCATGTGCGCGGTAGAGCTTGTGAAAGACAAGGCAAGCGACGAGCCTGCGCCGGAACTCACGGCCGCCCTGCTCAAAGCTGCGAGCGACCGCGGACTGATCCTGCTGTCGTGCGGCACCTACGGAAACGTCGTCCGCTTCCTGGTGCCGCTGACGGCCAGCGATGAACTGGTTCGCGAAGGCATGGATGTGTTCGAGGCGGCACTGACAGATGCCATCGCAAAGGTCGGATAAACGGTTGAACTCGTTCCCGGCGGCCGGCTCCCCGGAGGGGAGTCGCCGGGAGCCAACAAAGGACTCGCGGATGAACGTACAGATCAAACCCAACGACCTTGCGGCGTTCTGGATGCCGTTCACCGCGAACAAGCAGTTCAAGGCGAACCCGCGCCTCTTCGTCGGCGCCAAGGACATGCACTACGTGACCAACGACGGCCGCAAGGTGCTAGACGGCACATCCGGCCTCTGGTGCGTGAATGCGGGCCACTGCCGTCCGAAGATCGCCGAAGCGATCAAAACCCAAGTCGAGACGCTCGACTTCGCCGGCACGTTCCAGATGGGCCATACGATGGCATTCGAGGCGGCGAACCGCCTTACGGCCGTCGCGCCCAAAGGCTTCGAGCATGTCTTCTTCACTAACTCGGGCTCCGAGTCGGTCGAGACGGCCCTGAAAATGGCGATCGCGTATCATCGCGCCAAGGGCAACGGCACGAAGGTGCGCCTGATCGGTCGCGAGCGCGGCTATCACGGCGTCAACTTCGGCGGCATGTCGGTCGGCGGCATCGGCCCGAACCGCAAGATGTTCGGCGCACTGGTTGCGGGTGTCGATCACATGCGGCACACGCATGATCTTGCGAAGAACGCCTTCTCGCGTGGTGAGCCGGAGCACGGCGCCGATCTCGCGGACGATCTCGAACGTCTCGTCGCCTTGCATGACGCTTCCACCATCGCGGCCGTCATCGTCGAGCCGGTTGCGTGCTCGACCGGCGTGCTGATCCCGCCGAAGGGGTATCTGAAGCGCCTCGAAGCGATCGCGAAAAAGCACGACATTCTGCTGATCGCCGATGAAGTGATTACCGCGTTCGGCCGTCTTGGCGTGCCATTCGGCTCGGATTACTTCGGCATCTCGCCCGACATCATCACGACGGCCAAGGGCGTGACGAACGGCACGATCCCGATGGGCGCGGTGTTCGTCAAATCGCACATCCACGACGCCTTCATGAACGGCCCGGAATGGATGATCGACTTCTTCCACGGCTATACGTATTCGGGCCACCCGGTCGCTTGCGCGGCGGCGATCGGGACGCTCGACACCTATGCGGAGGAAGGCCTGCTAACGCGTGCGGCGGAACTTGCGCCTTATTGGGAAGAGCGTGTCCACGCGCTCAAGGAGATGCCGCACGTGATCGATATTCGCAACATCGGTCTCGTCGGCGCGGTCGAGTTCCAGCCCGATCCGGCGCAACCCGGAAAGCGCGCCTTCGACCGTTTCGTCAAGGCGTTCGAAGACGGCATTCTCGTTCGCCAGACCGGCGACATCATCGCCTTGTCGCCACCGCTTATTATCTCGAAGTCCGAGATCGACCAGCTCTTCGACACCTTCACCGAGGTGCTGAAGACGACGAATTAAGACCGTCATCCTCGATGCGGTGAGCGCCGCGAGACGCATCGGGGATCCAGCGTAAGGAGCGCCGAAGGCTCGATATCGCAGAGTGAGCCTTGCGCTGGATCCCCGACCTTCGACGCGGCTCAGCTGCGCTCGGCCGAGGATGACGGGAAACGCAAAAAAAGCTAGAGCGAGAATTTTCCCATGCACATGATCGAGAACGCCATCAACGGGCGCAAAGCTGCCGTTCACGCCTCGCGCACGCAGCCCGTCTTCAATCCGGCGACGGGCGAAGAAGTTGCGCGGCTTCCGCTGTCGCAGGTCGACGATCTCAATGCGGCGGTCGCCGCGGCAAAGGCCGCTGCCGTTTCGTGGGGCGCGACGCCGCCGATGAAGCGCGTGCGTCCGATGTTCAAGTTCAAGGAACTTCTGGAGAAGAACGCCGACGAGATCGCGCGGGCCATTTCACGCGAGCACGGCAAGACACATGCCGACGCGCTTGGTGAGCTGGCGCGCGGCATCGACGTCGTCGATTTTGCCTGTGGAATTCCGCATCTCTTGAAAGGCGAGTTCAGCCGCAATGTCGGCCCGGATATCGATAGCTGGTCGGACCGGCAGCCGCTCGGCGTCGTCGCGGGCATTACGCCCTTCAACTTCCCCGCCATGGTGCCGATGTGGATGTTTCCCGTCGCCATCGCCTGTGGCAACGCTTTCATCCTGAAACCGTCCGAGCGCGATCCGTCGGCGCCGATGCTGATCTGGGACTTGTTCCAGCAGGCGGGTTTGCCGGCGGGCGTCTTCAACGTCGTGCACGGCGACAAGACGGTCGTCGACGCGATCCTCGATCATCCGGATATCGCGGCGGTTTCGTTCGTCGGTTCTACGCCGGTGGCGCAATACATCTACGCCCGGGGTTCGGCGAATGGGAAACGCGTGCAGGCTCTCGGCGGCGCCAAGAACCACATGATCGTGATGCCCGACGCCGACATGGATCAGGCCGTCGATGCGCTGATGGGTGCGGGCTACGGCTCGGCAGGCGAGCGCTGCATGGCGATTTCGGTTGCGGTTCCGGTCGGCGAGAAGACAGCCGACAAGCTGGTCGAAGCTTTAGCGCCGCGCGTGCGTTCGCTGAAAGTCGGCCCGGCGACGGATCCTGAGTCCGAGATGGGCCCCGTCGTGACGGCGGATGCGAAGCGACGCATCACGTCTCTCATCGACAAGGGCGTTGCGGAAGGCGCCAAGCTTGTCGTCGATGGACGCGGGCTGACGCTACAGGGTTATGAGAATGGATTTTTTCTCGGCGGCACGCTGTTCGATCACGTGACGCGCGACATGGCGATCTATCGCGAAGAAATCTTCGGGCCGGTTCTGTCGGTCGTTCGCGCGAAAACCTACGATGAAGCCGCCGATCTCATCAATACGAACGAGTACGGCAACGGGACCGCCATCTTCACGCGCGACGGCGATACGGCACGGGCGTTTGCGGACAAGATAGAAGTTGGCATGGTCGGCATCAATGTGCCGCTGCCGGTTCCGGTTGCCTATCATTCCTTTGGCGGCTGGAAGCGCTCGCTGTTCGGCGATCATGCGATCTACGGACCCGAGGGCGTGCATTTCTACACGCGGATCAAGACGGTGACGGCGCGTTGGCCGGCCGGCATCCGCAAGGGCGCGGAGTTCAATTTTCCAAGCTTGAAGTAGGCATCTTCGTCGCTTCATCGCCAAGGGGGCATTCGAACGGGCGCCTAGCGGCCCGTTCGCTGGGTTTGCTTGCATCGTGAAAATTGCCTCGCGGCCGTCAGGCAATTTTCTCTTTCCGAGTTTGATGCCGCCGCTCACCATCTCCCTACTCGCCAGATGCCTGGAGAATGGCAGATGCAGCATCATCCTTTCGCACTTTTCGCCCGGCCACGACGTGCCTGTTTCGCAATTCTTCTTCTGGCCTTCGCGCTGGCCGGGCACGGTGTGGCTTCTGTCGCCAACACCTTGCCGCCACCAATCAAGATTGCCATTTTTGAGTTCGAACTCGATGATCGCAGCGCCGGTGGCGGCATCATTCCGGAAGACGACATCGACCGTCCCTCTCTCGTGCAGTCTACGAACGAAGCCAAGCGTCTGCTTCTGGCGACCGGGCGATATTCAATCGTCGACACGTCGAGTGTCGCCGCGGAAGTCAAAGCCGCCAATGGCATCATCAATTGCAATGCGTGCGAGGTCGCTCTCGCACGAAAGCTCGGCGCCGATCAGGCTCTCGTTGGCGTCGTCCCGCGCGTGAGCCGGACGGAATATACCCTCTTCATGCGCGTCAAGGATGCACGTACCGGCGCGGAAATCGCCAGCGGGTTTACCGGTCTTCGTCTCGGTGCGAATTATGCCTGGGCGCGCGGGGTGACGTGGCTGATGAACAATCAGATCTTGCCAAAACTTGGCAGTGCGCCGCGCAAAAACTAACGTTACCCCAATACATCTCGAAAAACGTCAGAAACTCGGGCTATTTTTCATGTTCAAAAGCCCAATGCCAACGCGCGCCTTCCTTGCGGAAGACACGCGGTTGGCATTCGTTGAAATCTCTTAGCGGAGATAGGGGCAGACGCGCTCGACGCCGCGGCGGTCGATATAGGTGCCGGTGCGATAGCTGAAGTCCGGGAAGTCACGAGCGCAACGATCCATGTCGCGAGGCGCTGCACGATGCTCGGAAATTGCTGACGCGATAATGGCGCCGCCGATGAGGCCGCCAATGACTGCACCCGGGCCCCATCCCCAGCCGCCGTGACGGCCGCGCCAATAGACCTGCGTCACTGCGCCGGAGTCTTGCGAGAGCGCCGGGACGCCTGCGCTGAAGGGCGCTGCGGCGGCTTGCTCAGTTGCAGCAAAAGTCGCCGTCATGGTGGCCGCGACAAGCGAAAATGCGATGATGTTTTTCAGTTTCGTCATTGTAACGTTCCCACAGAAACGAATGTTTGTCTGTCCCGCCAAACGCGGCTCACGGACTGAATCCGTCGCTTGCCCCAAAACGATCACAAGTCTTGACGATTCGTCTAAAAGACTATCGATCCGCTTCGCGACATTTCGAAGGCGATGCCGCATTAGACACCCCCGCGGATGAATCTCGGGTGAACCGGAAAAAACTGCAAAAAGAAAGCCGGCCGCTCCGGGGGGAGGAGCGACCGGCGGTGGCCGCCGGTGAGGGATCCAGCGGCACGGGGGTTCCTAGTTCGACCTACTCCGCCGCAACCCGAAAGGGCTTGGTGCGATCGAGGCTGTCGAAGCCAAGCGAGGCAGCAACCGCCTGGTGCGTGATGCGGCCTTCCTTGACGTTCAATCCTGCTGCGAGATGGGGATCGCGATCGAATGCTGCAAGACCCTTATCCGCAAGCTTCATGACGAACGGCAGCGTTGCGTTGTTGAGAGCCTGAGCCGACGTGAAGGGCACGGCACCCGGCATGTTCGCGACGCAGTAGTGAATGACGCCGTCAACCTCGAACGTCGGATGCGCATGCGTCGTCGGTTTCGATGTCTCGAAACAGCCGCCCTGGTCGATGGCAACGTCGACGAGCACGGCGCCCTTCTTCATCTCCTTCAACATCGCGCGATTGACGAGCTTCGGGGCGCTGGCGCCCGCAACGAGCACGGCACCGATCACGACATCGGCGGCGAGCACTTCGTTTTCGATCGTCTCCATCGTGGAGGCGAGCGTCCGGACGCGGCCCTCGAAAAGTTCATCGAGCTGGCGCAAGCGCGGAAGCGACCGGTCGATGATGGACACCTCGGCACCGAGGCCGGCCGCCATCCGCGCTGCATGCGTACCGACGACCCCGCCGCCGAGTACAACGACCTTTGCGGGCTTCACGCCCGGAACACCGCCCATCAGAACGCCACGGCCACCCGTCGGGCGGCGCAGAGCGACGGCTGCGGCTTCAATCGAAAGACGACCGGCAACCTCGCTCATCGGTGCAAGAAGCGGCAGGCCGCCTGTTGCGTCCGTCACGGTTTCATAAGCGATGGCGGCGGCACCGGATTCCATCAGGCCGATGGCCTGCGGCGCATCCGGAGCGAGGTGCAAATACGTAAACAAGATCTGGTCGGGCTTCAGCCGCTTCCACTCGACCTGCTGCGGCTCCTTGACCTTCACGATCATCTGGGAGTCGAAAAAGACTTCGTCGGCCGTTTTGACGATACGGGCGCCCGCCTTCTCATAGGCTGCGTCGTCGGCAAAAATGCCGGCTCCGGCGCCCGACTGGACGATAACCTCATGGCCGCGTGCCGCCAGCTCGCGAACCGAGCCTGGGACGAGGCCGACGCGAAACTCGTCGCTTTTGATTTCTGTAGGAACACCGATGCGCATGATCCGCTCCCGTAAAGCGCAGCTCCGATCTTCTACGGCGTAGAATGACACACGTCCGATGTCGTTAACCGGCAATTTTTGTTGTGCTCACTGTGATTTTCGCAGAAAATCATCGAGCATACCCCTTCGGGCGCATAAAAATGGCGGAAGTCCCCTTAGACGCGCTGGATAAGGCCATCCTGGCGGCGCTGCTTGTAGACGGACGCCAAAGCCAGGTCGACCTCGCGGAGCGCGTGCCGCTATCTCCGACCGCCATTGCGCGGCGCATCCGGGCGCTGGAGCAGTCAGGCGTGATCGCCGGATATCAGGCGAAGATCGACCGCAAAGCCCTTGGCCTCACGATGATGGCTATCGTGCAGATCAGCCTCGAAAGCCAAAGCCAGGAGTTGCTGACGGCCTTTGAGAAGGCAGCAGCCGCCGCGCCTTCAATCGTCTCCTGCTACATGATGTCGGGACAGGATGATTACCTCATCACCGTGCTCGCGCGCGATCTCGCGGATTTCGAGCAAATCCATAAGGAGCAGCTGTCGCGCCTTCCCGGGGTCTCGCGCCTGCATTCAAGTTTCGTCCTGCGCGAGGTTGCAAGCCGCTCCCTGCCCGTCTCGAGCTTGTTGCGTTGAGTTTTGTTGGGCGCAGGCGACTCTCGTTCGTCGAGCCGGCCGCCTGCGCTGAAAATCAAGGTGCGAGAGCGGCGGCCGAAGCTGCGGGCGGAGCATCGTCGGCGTCGCGCTCGTAGCCCGCGTGCAGAGCCGCACCATCACGGCCGTAGATATCCTGGCGGAACTGAACCTCGCCGTTCGAGGGCTCTGCCCATGCCGTGATGTAGACGAAATGCACCGGCACCGGGCGCGTCAGCTTCAATTCCATCTGCTGCCCCGTCGCGAGTTGTTTGCGAACGCCCCCTGGCTGTTCCCAGCCGGGCTCGTAGTGAGCAATCCAATCGGCCAGATCAAAGACGTTTTGCACGCGCACGCAACCGGCGCTGAACGGCCGGCTGCGCTGTTCGAACAGGTTCTTCATCGGCGTATCGTGCATGTAGACGCCGTATTGGTTCGTCATGTCGAGACGCAGCAGGCCGAGTGCATTCTTCGCGCCCGGGTCCTGCTTGAAGCGGTAGGTCGCGGCCTGGGGCGACGACCAGTCGACGGCCTTGGGATCAAGTTCCTGACCGCTCGCGGTGTAGACACGAATACCTTCTTCGGCGAGGTATCCCGGCTCCTTCTTGAGGCGCGGGATCAGATCGAGGGTCGCGATGCTCTGGGGCACGTGCCAATACGGATAGAAATTGATGTTCTTGATCGCTGCGACCACTTCCGGCGTCTCGCGCTCGGGGCGGCCCACAATCGTTCGGAAGCGAAGCTGCACTTCGTATTTATCGACGGCCTCAAGCTGAAATGCCGGAATGTTGACGAGGACGTAACGATCCTCGACGTTCTGCATCAGACCTTTGAGGCGGTCATAGTTGAGCTTGAGTTCCGCCAAGCGCTGATCGGCGGTGACATTCAAGACGGGATAGACCGAACGCTCGATGCGCCCCGTTTCGCGCAAGCCGTTGCGCTTCTGGAAATGCTTCACGGCGTCGGTGAGGTCGGAGTCAAACGTCGTCGCGTCGTAATAGGAGCTCTTCGCCGACAGGTCTCCAGCAATGCGAAGGCGCTTTCTCAGGATCGGAACGCGATCGTCGTCGTCACCTTCGCGCAGCATGCGTCCTGGCGGCATAAGCGGCCATCCACCGGCATCGACGATTTTCTGATAGCGCTCGATCGCGGCTGCGACCGCATTCAGCATGGCATCGCTACGCCACGGGGTGGCGTCGGGACGCAAATCGTCGAGGTTCTCGGGACGATGCTCAATCGGGGCACTGTTCGTGCTCGTGTCCGCGCCGTAATTCCGTTGGAGTTGCTCCCAAAGACTTTGGGCATGACCCGGTGTCGCGAAGTGGGGGAAAAACTGCACGACCGCCGCGAGCAGACCGAGCACAGCCAGCCTCAACATCGACGCTCCAAACCGCGTTGTCGAAATCACGTCCCTCATCGCGCTTGCCCGGTCTCTTTCTGAATGACGCGCACCATACGTAAACACATACGCGCTCGGCTTTTGAAATGTTGCCGCGGCCCCGCCAAACCCCGTCCGACGTGCCATTTCAGCCACTTACTGCCATCACGCATATGGCCAAACAGTGACGCGGTACCAGCCCGATTCCGTCGCGACCAGGCTACGAAATGCAACGCTGTGTTGCGCACATGCCGCCCGCCCGGAGGCGCCCCGATTATCGGGAAAAATGGTCGTAGCCAAACTGCCCAATCTCGATTGCAGTTCCGCCGTCATCAATAGCAGACAGTGGAAAATCGGCTTCGAGGGCACCAAGGTCACTCACCCGGATGCCGGCTGCCTCGGCCCCTTGCCGAAAGCCGGTGATGGATTCGGGGGGGACTGCGACGAGCAGCTCATAATCATCACCGCCGCCCAAAACGGCCTGCGTAACGGCGGGATCGTGCGCCAAGGCCTGCTGCGCAGCCTTCGACAACGGTATGCGCCCGAATTCGAGCGAAAGACCGGAGGG
This sequence comes from uncultured Pseudomonadota bacterium, assembly GCA_963789775.1. Classification (GTDB taxonomy): domain Bacteria; phylum Pseudomonadota; class Alphaproteobacteria; order Rhizobiales; family Hyphomicrobiaceae; genus Hyphomicrobium_B. The sequence goes on along the minus strand of CAWBLX010000003.1, from coordinate 796,337 downwards.
ACCCGCGAGCCGTGACAGGTCTTTGAGCAAGCCGTCCGATATATCGAGCGCGGCGGAGGCATGCGCGCGCAACGTCTCGGCCAATCCCAGACGCGGGGCTGGCCGAAGATAACGTCCCACGAGGTAGGCGCGCTCCGCCGCGGACAGGGTCGCGAAGGCCGAGGCATTTCTGTGGATCGCGAGCCCGAGCGCCGAGTCGCCGACCGTGCCGGTGACGAAGACGTGGTCTCCACTTGCGGCGCCCTGACGGTGCACGAACGTCCCGGAAGGAAGACTCCCGATGATCGTCACGCCGATCGTGAGCGGGCCGGGCGTCATGTCGGTGTCGCCGCCGATCAGATGACAGCCGAAGCTTTCCTGCGCCAACCGCAGACCTTCTGCGAATGCTCGCATCCATTCGCGGGACGGCGCCTCGGGGAGCGCGAGGTTGAGCATATACGCAAGCGGTCTCGCGCCTTTCGCGGCGAGATCGGAGGCGTTCACCGCCAGCACCTTCCAAGCGATGTCGGCCGGGCTATCGGTCGGAAAAAAATGCACGCCGGCGATGATCGGATCGCTTGTCACGACGAGATCGGTTCCGGGTTCCGGCGACAGAAGTGCTGCGTCATCGCGCAGTCCGAATGCGCCGGGAGCGCCGCGCGCCAACGGCGCGAGATAGGTCTGGATCAGGTCGGTTTCGTCGGCGATTCTATCGCCCGAGCCCGGCATGTTTGGTGGCGCTGGCGGCATGGTCTTGAACCCAACGCTCCGGTTCGCGATGCTTCAGGACGGTGTGACGCGCTTCGACACGAATTCGTGGCCGCGAACGCGTCTTGCGATCTTGTCGAGCACGCCGTTGACCACGCGCGGCTCGTCCTCATCGAAGAAAACGTGCGCGACGTTGACATATTCGTTGATGGCGACGCGAGCCGGGACATCGTCCCTGTCGAGAATTTCCGCAACGCCGGCGCGGAGAATGGCCCGCAAAATCGAGTCGACGCGTACGAGCCGCCAGCCCGCGGCGAGCTGCTCGTCAACCATCGGATCGATCTCGCGTTGGCGGCGCAGAACGGCCCGCAGGATGTCCGCGAAGAAGACGCGATCAGCGGTCGCCAGCGTCTCGTTGCGGTTATCGCCTTCGAAACGCTGCTCGATGAACTCGGCGATGACGTCATTCACGTCGGTGCCGGCCATGTCCATCTGGTAGAGCGCCTGCACGGCCGCGATGCGGGCTGCCGTACGCGGCGTGATCTCTCCTGCACGCGGCTTTCCCTTGGCGGTCATGCCGGCATTCCCCAGAATGCGCGCTTCGTTTCGATGAGGCGCAAGCAGGCGCGCGCGGCGTCGCCGCCTTTGCCCGTTATGCCGCCTTCGGCGCGCGCCACTGCCTGGGCGCGGGTATCGACCGTGAGAATGGCGTTGCCGACAGGAATGCTTTGGTGGATCGCAACGTCCATCAGCCAGTGATTGGCGTTGTTGCAAACGATGTCGTAGTGGGCGGTTTCACCGCGAATGACGCAGCCGAGCACGACGGCGCCGTCGAACGTCGCACGGCCGGCAGCACGTGCTTCGGCGGCAGCGGCGAAAACTTGCGGAATTTCGAGTGCGCCGGGCACGGCAACGCGCTCGAACGTGACGCCGCGCTTGGTGCATTCGGCGATCGCGCCTTCGATCAGCAGATCGGCGATATCATCGTAGAAGCGCGCCTCGATGAAAAGGACGTGCGCGCGAATTTGGGCCGCGCCTTTGTCGTCCCGCGGCGCTCCTGGCGTTTTTTGAACCATGGCTCGGGCTACTCGATTTTCCGGGTTCCGGTGACGCGCAGCCCGAACGCCTCGAGGCCCACGTACACGTGTTGCGGTGATGTCGTCAAAAGCACCATGTCCTTGACGCCAAGGTCGGCGAGGATCTGGGATCCGGTGCCGATTTCGACCTGGCGCCGTTCCTTGCTCGAATCCGCCACAGCGCCCGGCGTGTTCTGGCGCACCACCCACTCGGACACCGACTTCGGGCGCAGATCGCGGATCAATACAATGACACCGCGGCCGTCGGCTTCCATCGCGCGCATCGCCTGCTCGACGACGGTGCCATCTTCACCGTGATCGCCGACACCGAGGACGTCGGAAAGGACGTTGACGGCATGAACGCGGACGAGAACCGGCCCGCCCTTCGCGATGTCGCCTTTGACGAGCGCCAGATGCTCACCGGCTTCGACCGTCGTCTCGTACACATAAAGGTCGAAGGCGCCGGCCGCCGTCTCGACGGACGTCTGAGCGACGCGCTTGACGATGCGATCGTTCTTGAGGCGATAGGCGATGAGATCCTCGATGGCGCCGATCTTCAGGCCGTGGACCTTGGCGAAGCGCGCCAGATCGGCCATGCGCGCCATCGTGCCATCCTCGTTCATCACTTCGCAGATGACGGCTGCGGGATTGAGGCCCGCAAGCTTCGCGAGATCGATGGAAGCTTCGGTGTGACCGGCGCGAACGAGGACGCCGCCTTCGCGGGCGATCAGCGGAAAGACGTGGCCGGGCGAGACGATGTCGGTGGCGCCCTTCGTCGGGTCGATGGCGGTTGCGATCGTCCGCGCGCGATCGAACGCCGAGATGCCGGTCGAGATGCCTTCGCGCGCCTCGATCGACGCCGTGAAGGCGGTGCGGTTCCGCGAGCCGTTGGCGCGGACCATGAAATCGAGATTGAGCTCGTTGGCGCGTGCTTGCGTCAGCGAGAGGCAGATGAGCCCGCGGCCATATTTGGCCATGAAGTTGACGGCGTCAGGCGTCGCCATCTGCGCGGGGATAATGAGATCGCCTTCGTTCTCGCGATCTTCCGCATCGACGAGAATGACCATCCGGCCATTCTGCATCTCCTCGACGATCTCCTCGATCGGCGAGAGCACACTGCCGCTTGAAGCGGCTTGTAAATTTGTCGAGCCCGACATCAGGGGCGAAACTCCATGAGCCGCGCGACGTAGCGCGCGAAAACGTCCACTTCCAGATTGACCAGATCGCCGGGGGTTTTCGCGCCCCAGGTCGTCACCGTCAAGCTGTGCGGGATGAGATTGACCCCGAAATGGGATTCCGCAACCTCATTGACGGTCAGCGAGGTTCCGTCCAACGCGACCGAACCCTTAGGTGCTATATAGCGGGAAAGATGCTCAGGTGCTTCCAAAAGAAAGCGTTTGCTATCTCCGTCCGGGGTGATCGAGATGATCTTAGCGACGCCGTCGACATGGCCTGAGACGATGTGACCGCCGAGCTCGTCGCCCGCCCGCAAGGACCGTTCCAAATTGACGCGGCGCGAGGGTTTCCAGGTGCCGAGCGTGGTCTTGGCCATCGTTTCGTTCGAGACGTCGACGGTAAATTCGGCGCCGGTCGGAACCGGTTTTATCGCCGTCGCCGTCAGGCAGACGCCGTCGCAGCAGATGGAAAGCCCCGTCTCTCCAGGCTTTAGGGCGTAGGCAGTCCGCAACGTGAAATGCCCTGGCGATCGCTCTATCACCTCGCCGACGTCAGTGATCAATCCCGTAAACATCTGATCAGCGTCCTTCCTTTTCAGCGAGGCGGCGGAACCGCCACATCGTATCGGTACCGATTGTCCGCCGTTCGACGGCGGTCATTCCGAGATTTCCCACCCAGCGCGTCATGGCCTGCCTGGCGTCGATATCCGAGGGGTTTCCCGCCATATAGAGCACGATCTCGTCCGCGATCGATGCGTCCGCGAAGCCGCGCCAAATCGCGGGGCCACCCTCGACCAGGAGCCGCGTTATGCCGCGCGCAACAAGCGCTTCCATGATCGACGGCAGCCAGAGCGTCGTGCCGACGACGCCGACGTCGATGACGTCCGTGCCGCCCGCCGCGATCGCGCGTCTCCGATCCGCATCGCTTTGCGCCGACGTCATCAGCCAGACGGGAACGGTCTTTGCGCTCCGGAAGAGCTTGGCGCCGGGCGAAAGGTCGAGAGAGCGCGAGAGGACGATGCGAACGGGCGACCGATCGAAGAGGCCCGACAGCCTGCAGGTCAACTCCGGATCATCATCCCTGACGGTGGCGCTGCCGACCAGGATGGCGTCGAACTCACTGCGCAGCAACATGCCGTGCGCGCGGGCGCGTTCTCCCGTTACCCAGACCGGCGCGGACCCCGAACCGCGCGCGATATCGCCCTTTTCGTCGAGCGCGAGTTTCAGCGTCACGAGCGGACGGCGCTCGGTTACGCGGACGATGTGTCCGCGCGTGATCCATCTCGCTTGCGGCGCTCCGAGGCCGCGCACGACTACGATGCCGGCTTCGCGCAAGCGATTGAGGCCGCGGCCGGCGACGCGCGGATCGGGGTCTTCGATGGCAACGACTACGCGCTTCAATCCCGCAGCGACGATGGCATCGGCGCACGGCGCGGTTCGACCGTAGTGCGAGCACGGTTCGAGCGTCACGTAAATCGTTGCGCCTCGCGCCTTCTCCCCGGCAACAGCGATGGCCTGCGTCTCGGCATGCGGACGGCCGCCACGCGCCGTCGTTGCGCGGGCGATCACCTCGCCCGTTTCCTCGTCAGCAATGACGGCGCCGACGGAGGGGTTGGGCGCCGTGGCTCCAAGCCCGCGCTCGGCCATGCGCAGTGCGATCGCCATCATCTCAGCGTCAAACGCAGGACTTTTGATACTCGACATCCGGCTTAGTGCTTTTTCTCGCTCGCAATCTCGTCGATCACGGCAGATCCGAACCGCTCGTTGAGGTCAAGCGGATCGGGGGTATCGCTCGCAAGCTCGCGGAGAACAGCGTGGAAGTCCGCGGCGTCGCGGAAATCGCGATAGACGGATGCGAAGCGTACATAGGCGACGGGATCGAGTTCGCGCAAGGCTGCCATAACGAGCTCACCGATTTCGGCCGACGTGATCTCGGTTTCGCCGGAACTTTCAAGCTGGCGAACAAGACCTGAAACGAGCCGGTCTATGCGTTCGGGCTCTATCGGTCGCTTGCGCATGGCAACGGAGATCGACCTCGAAAGCTTGTCGCGGTCGAACAGAACCTTGCGGCCCGAGCGCTTGACGACCGTCAACTCACGGAGCTGAACGCGCTCGAACGTCGTGAAACGGCCGCCGCAGTCGGAGCAGATGCGCCTCCGGCGGATCGCAGCGTTCTCGTCCGACGGCCGGCTGTCTTTGACCTGGCTATCCTCGCTCCCGCAGAACGGACAGCGCATCGTTCAATTCCTCCCATCGCCAGCCGCTCCAACCCGGGCGCGGCACCGCCTTGTTTCCGGAGGGACAGATTTCTTCTTAACCACAAGCCAGATTCCAGTCGCAACACACATTACCCGACATTGCCCGTCGGGGGGTTTTCAACAACGAGAAAGGTTCAAGATGAAAAAATTTCCCACTTTTATCGTCTCCGCAATTGCGAGCTTTGTCTTGACCTGCAGCGCCTTCGCGGCTGCTTCCGATGACAAGGGCGTCACGCACTGGCTCGCCCAGGCAACGTCGGCGGTTGCTGCCTTAATGCACGGCTGAGGCCAGCGTTCGAGGCCTTAGCACCGCTCATAAGCAAAAGAGCGCCGAAATGATCCGGCGCCCTCGATCGATTGAACTCAAAGTTCGGTTCAGGCGTAGATCGGGAAGCGGTCGCAAAGCGCCGTCGCCTTGGCTTTGACGGATGCTTCGACGGCTGCGTTGCCCTCTTCGCCGTTCTTCGCGAGACCATCAAGAACTTCCGAGATCAGACGGCCGATCTCCTGGAACTCGGCGACGCCGAAACCGCGCGTCGTGCCGGCGGGCGAACCCAAGCGAATGCCCGATGTCACCATCGGCTTTTCGGGGTCGAACGGAATGCCGTTCTTGTTGCAGGTGATGTGCGCGCGCTCCAAGGACTTCTCGGCCTTGTTGCCCGTGATCTTCTTCGGCCGGAGATCGACCAGAATCAAATGCGTGTCGGTGCCGCCCGAGACGAGCGCGAAGCCATTCTGAACCATGACCTCGCCGAGAGCGCGGGCGTTGTCCATCACGTTCTTGATGTAGACTTTGTAGTCGGGACGAAGCGCCTCACCGAAGGCGACGGCCTTTGCGGCGATGACATGCATCAGCGGGCCACCCTGGATACCCGGGAAGATCGCCGAGTTGACCTTCTTGGCAATGTCTTCGTCGTTCGTCAGGATCATGCCGCCGCGCGGACCGCGGAGCGTCTTGTGCGTCGTCGTCGTCACGACGTGGGCGTGCGGGAACGGGCTCGGGATAAGGCCAGCCGCGACGAGACCCGCGAAGTGCGCCATGTCGACGAGGAACGTCGCGCCGACTTCATCGGCAATGGCGCGGAAGGCAGCGAAGTCGATCTTGCGCGGATAAGCAGAGCCACCAGCGATCATGATGCGCGGCTTGTGCTCGTGCGCGAGCTTCTTCACCTCGTCCATATCGATGAGGTGCGTGTCGGGCTTCACCGTGTAGTGGACGGCGTTGAACCACTTGCCCGACTGATTGACCTTGGCGCCGTGCGTCAAGTGTCCACCGGCTGCGAGCGACAGGCCGAGGATGGTGTCACCGGGCTTCGCGAGTGCGTTGAACACGCCCTGGTTCGCCTGCGATCCAGAGTTCGGCTGTACGTTGGCAAAGCCGCAGTTGAAAAGCTTCTTGGCGCGGTCGATCGCCAGCTCTTCGGCGATATCGACGTATTGGCAGCCACCGTAGTAGCGCTTGCCGGGATAGCCTTCGGCATACTTGTTCGTCAGAACCGAGCCCGCGGCGTCGAGGACGGCCTGCGAGACGATGTTCTCGGACGCGATCAGCTCGATTTCGTGCTGCTGACGCCCAAATTCTTTCTGGATAGCGCTGAAAACTTCTGGGTCGGTTTCAGAAAGGTGCGCCTTGAAGAAGCGCGACGTCTGCGGAGTTGCTGCGGCCGGTGCAGTCGACATGGGCTTTCCTCTGATTTTGGAATGTTTTTTGTAGCGTTGGCGGGGACCCGTGAGCAACCCCGGCCGGACGCGGGTTTGACCATAGTACGGGCTCCGGCGCCAGCGCTCAACACCCCATAGGCCCGCGTAATATGGGCGCGGGATGGGGCTTTTCGCTCAATAGGGCAGTCTCGACCTACTCCGCCGCCTCGGCGAGGCTTTCCATCAGGGCAAGCGGGCACTGAGACCAAAGATCGGAAAGCGCGTCGACCAAGAGGTCCATGTCGGCATCGGAGTGATGCGGCGACGGCGTCAACCGAAGCCGCTCGGTGCCGCGGGGAACCGTCGGATAGTTGATCGGCTGGACGTAGATTCCGAAGCGTTCGAGAAGGACGTCGGTCAGCGCCTTGCAGCGTACCGGATCGGCGACGAGCACGGGCACGATGTGGCTCGGACCGGGGATGACAGGAAGATCGGCGGCGGCAAGCTTGCGCTTCAGCGTGCGGGCACGCTCCTGATGCCGTTCGCGTTCGACGCTGCTCGATTTCAAGTGCCGGATCGACGCCACCGCGCCTGCCGCGAGGGCGGGAGCGAGCGACGTCGTGAAAATGAACCCCGGGGCGTAAGACCGGATGGCGTCGCAAAGGGCCTTCGAAGCGGCGATATAACCGCCCATGACGCCGAAGCCTTTGGCGAGCGTGCCGTTGATGATGTCAACGCGATCCATCACGCCCTCGAGTTCGGCGACGCCGCCGCCGCGGGGACCGTAAAGCCCGACCGCATGCACTTCATCGAGGTAGGTCAGCGCGTTGTATTTCTTCGCGAGATCGCACACGGCGCCAATCGGCGCGACGTGACCGTCCATCGAATAGACGCTCTCGAACGCGATGATCTTCGGCGTCTCGCGCGGCACCGTCTTCAGCTTCGCTTCGAGATCGGCGAGATCGTTGTGAAGGAAGATTTGCTTCGGTCCGCGGCCGTTGCGGATGCCGGCGATCATCGAAGCATGGTTTTTCTCGTCGGAGAAAATCACGCAGCCGGGAAAAAGGGTCGCGAGCGTCGAGAGTGCGGCTTCGTTGGCGACGAAGGCCGAGGTGAAGACCAGCGCTGCCTCCTTAGCGTGGAGGTCGGCGAGTTCGTGCTCAAGCTCGACATGGTAATGCGTCGTACCGGCGATGTTGCGCGTGCCACCGGAACCGGCGCCGACGAGGTCAATCGCCTCGTGCATCGCAGCTAGCACCTTCGGGTGCTGGCCCATCCCGAGATAATCGTTGGAGCACCAGACAGTAATGGGCGTCGCAATCTCGCCCTTGAACACGTCGGCTTTCGGAAAGGCACCTCGACGGCGCTTCACATCGGCGAAAACCCGGTAGCGGCCCTCTTGCTTCACGGCATCGAGGGCATCGGAGAGCTTCTGCTCGTAATTCATCTTCTGGTTTCCGCTCCCAAAAGCACAATGTTCAATTTTTTGCAGCCTTTATGTACCGATAGCCGACAAAGGACCAGTGCCCTTTCGTCGCGCAGAAGAATGAAATTTTAGTCAGGTTCAAGGACATTCTTCAACGTGCTGAAGACCAAAGTTTGACCGCCGTGCGCCTTTGCAAGTAGTCGGACCCGCCACAATCGACCTTGAGCCGGATCAAAGCATACCAAGGTATACAGGGTAACCGGAAAAATTAGTCGGAGGCGGCGATCTCGCCGACGCCATCCTTTTGATAAATATCGGGGCGGAACTGGACAACCCCGTCCTCCGTCGCCCAAGCGCTGATATAGACAAAAAGCAGCTGCACGGGCTTTTTCAGGCGCACGTCGAGGGTTCGGCCCGACTGTTTCATTTCTTCGACACGTTCCGCGTCCCATCCCGCCTGGCCGGCCAACAGCCATGTCGCCAGATTCTCGATGTTGTGGACGCGGATGCAGCCCGAGCTTTCAGAGCGGAAGTTGCGGCCGAAAATGCGGTCTGACGGCGTGTCGTGCATATAGACCGAGTGGGCGCTGTTGAAATTGATTTTGAGGAACCCGAGGGGGTTTTCCTTGCCCGGCTTCTGGCTGTAGCGATAGGTGCCGGGCGATACCTTGTCCCAATTTATCTTCGCCGGATCGACTTTGCGTCCGCTGCCGTCGTAGGCGTCGATGCCGAACTTCACAAGGACGTTCTGACCCTTGCCCTGCATCTGGCGGCCACGCGGGATCAGATCCTCGGCGATCACGGTCGGCGGCAGGCGCCACGGGGGGTTGAAACTCAAATCCGTGATCGGTGTGTGGAGCAGCGGGGTCGGACGGTCCGCCTTTCCCACCACGCCGGCATAGCGGGCGACGATGCGGCCGTTTTGCACCGCTTCGATTTGGGCCGCCGGGATGTTCACGACGACATACTTCTTCGACGTCGTCGGGATGGTCTGCTGAAGACGCGCCAGATTGGCTCGCAATTGCTTCAATCGCACGTCAGCCGGAACGTTCAGCGCAACGATGGTGCGCTTATCGGCGATACCGGTCGGGGCGAGCCCGTTCGAGGATTGGAACCGCTTCAGCGCCTTGTCGAGTTCGTAATCGAAATAGGTCGAGGTCGTATTGCTGCTTCTGAGATCGCGGGTGGCTGCGAGACGCGAGCGGAGAACCGCGACGTTCGGATCCGTCGTCCCGTATTGCATCAGGCTATCGCGCGGCGTCTTGTTGGGGGGCACGGGAAGCTGCGGCCAGCCGCCCTTGCTCGCGAGCATCAGATACTCGCGGACGGCCATTTTCGTCGCTTCGATGTTGACTTTGGCGAGCGTAGCAAAGCCCTTCGGGGGATTGGCCTGCCATTCGCGCACAAAGTCGGGGTCGGTGGTGTTCGTCGAGTACGACGGGGCGTCGTTGCCGACCGGGCCGAAATTGATCCAGCCGAAGCTCTGGGCGGCCGCGCCTCCCTGCCCGGTCCAACCTGCCGCCGACAAGGCGATAAATCCGACACCGAGGGCGGCCGATCCAATCCGCCGCGCGCCATAGGCGGCTGCCCTGAAACTGAATATTCCCCCACGCACGATTGTCCCCCGATCGCTTCCCATTCGAGCTTAGTGCCCGGTTATCCTAATCGACTCCTGGACATCTGACTTGTGCGAATGACGAACCGGCCGGGCCCTTGAGAGCCCGTTCCGGTGATCTCGGCATTCATAACCGCGGCAGGGCGCCGCGAAAAGGCAATTTGGCCGCCAATCGGCGTTTTTTGGTGGGCTAAACTCGCAAAGAGGCATTGAAAAGGGCCGCCCAGCGTTCACTGGGCAGCCCCTCTCATGCTGCGGGACAACAGCATGGCAAACCGGCAAGCGTCGTTGCGTCGACCTTTAGAGTCGGTAGCGGATCTGGTCCGACCAGAAGCGCTCGAGACGGACCAGGGCCTTATTCAGGCTCTTGACGTCGTCGTTCGAGACTTCGCCCACGGTCTGAACCGACCCGAGCTGGCGAAGATAGAGCTTGCTCACGACATCGCGGGCTTCGAGGCCCTTATCGGTGAGGCTGACACGCACCGACCGGCGATCCGTGTCGGACCGCTTGTAGTGGATGTAGCCCATGTCGACGAGTTTCTTCAGGTTGTAGGAGACGTTCGAACCCAAATAATAGCCGCGCGTCTTCAACTCGCCTGCGGTCAACTCGCTCTCGCCGATGTTATAGAGCAGCAACGCCTGGACGCTGTTGAGCTCAGCGCCACCGCGACGATCGAATTCGTCCTTGATGACATCGAGCAAAAGTCGGTGAAGGCGTTCAATCAGGCGAAGCGCCTGGAGATATTCACCGCGGAACCCTTCTTCCTGGGCCGGCGCGCGGTGACGCGCCATATCATACGCTAAACTCATAACCCTGCCTCACATGTTTGACGCTACCCGGTTTGCCCCGGGTTTTGACAAATTGATAACGCGGAGGGCTGAATTTCGCCTAAATAGATATAGTAAAAGAATAGTACCCGGTGGGGTTTCCAATCATTTTTTAACTAATACAGGCAGTAAACTTCTTTCATGGTGACAAATGTCTTAATGGCGCCAATGGAATTGTTGCCAAATTCAGCGCCAGGCAATTAGACGCGCGCCGCCTGCATTTCGGTTCTACTTGGTAATTCGAGTTCGCGATCCGTCAACGGTGCGAAATATTTATCGATCAAGTCCCCGGCGATATCTTCGTAGCGCTCCGGGCTCCACGCAGGCTTGCCGTCCTTGTCGCGCAGAAGCGCTCGCACACCCTCGTGAAAATCGTGATTTTCGAGACAGCGCACGGCGATACGATAGTCTTCGATCAGCGTCTGGCGGATATCGAAAGCGAGCGCCGCCTGGATATGGCGAAGCGTAATTGCGAGCGATATCGGCGAACACTTTCGCAAGCCCGCCAATGTCCGCGTTGCCCATTCCGAGCCCTTTGCGTCCGCACGTGCAAGCGAACGTAAAATGCCTTCGACCGTCGGCTCGGAGAAATGCTCGAGGATATGGCCTCTCTCCTTTTGCAAATCTCCCGGCGGCTGACTTTCATTCAGACCATCGAGGATCGGATCGACTGGTTGCGCCTCCGTCAGCTTGGAAAGAATGGCATCGAAGTGCGAGGAAGAAATGCAGTGCGTGACGAGGCGGAGCCATTGCGCGTCCGCGCGGCCGATCGAACGGCCCGTCAATCCGAGATAAGCGCCGAACGGCCATGGCATTTTTGCCAGCACGCGCGCGATGCCGACATCGGGGAAAAGTCCGATCTTCGTTTCAGGCATCGCCCATTTGAAATTTTCGCCTGCGATGCGGTGAGTATTGAAAGCCGTCAGCCCCGCGCCCGAGCCCATGCACAATCCATTGACGAAGGAGACTGTCGGCTTGGAGAAGCATTCGAGCAGCCAATTCAGCGAATACTCATCGCGGAGATAGCTTTTGGCGATCTCGATATCATTTTTCGCCGCGTCGGAAAGTGCCACCACGTCGCCTCCTGCGCAGAAGGCCTTGGGAGTGCTCGACAATAACGCCACGATATAAACGTCGGGGTTCCTCGCGATGCGCGGAAGAGCGCCGCTCAGCAGGCGGCACATTTCGTTGTCCAAAGCGTTGAGCGACTGCGGCCGATCGAGAGTGAACGTCTGCAATGCCTGCCTTTGGGCGGCGACGATCTTCGCTGGTGGCATTGGCAGCGCCGTCTTGAGGTCAATATTATGCTCGTTCACTTCAAACCCAATAAATATCGCCAGTACGATTCGACAGATCCTATGCGCCGTTTCCGCAGCGGACGCCAGATTTTGCGGCGATAAAACGCATATCTTCGCCGCCTCGCCCGTTGGTTGCAACGTTTGTATCAGAGCTGCAACGCCAATGACTTGGCCTTGTGGGCGAAGTCTGCGATCATTGGTTGAACGTGATCGCGTGGGGGCATCACGTCACATCTCTGCTTTCAGTCAGTTTCCACCTTCGCTGCTCCCCGCGGTTCGCAGAGGCTGCACACGTAATGATGGCGCAACCGTCCGATAGCAACTCGGCCAAACGAACGTATTGGCGCGTGCTCGCACTTGCTCTGGCGATCCTTGCTTCGGCGGCGGGGGGTCTTGTCGCGACACACGCCGAGGCAAAACAAAAGAAGAGTCATAAGCACGCCGCCCATCGCGCTGCCGCGGCAAAATCGGATACGTCTGCGACGGCGACCTCGGCAGATCCCACAAAGGTGCCGGCTTCATCGACCGATCCGGCGAAGCCCGATGTTCAAGTCGCGAAAAAACCGGAGACGTGGTCCGACTCCGAGATCGCCGATGCGAGGGCACATTGCGCCGTCGTCCTTCAGCGGATCCACGCCGTCGCGCTGCCGCATGACCCGATCCGGGAAGGCGCTTGCGGGGCACCGGCTCCGATCGAGTTGATCAGTATCGGCCAGAACCCCGAAGTCACTCTGTCGCCGCCGGCGATCGTGCGCTGCGATCTCGCGGAGCAACTCGCCAACTGGTTCGAGAACGATGTGCAGCCCCTCGCGCGCAAGCATCTTAAATCCGCGATCGTCAGAATCGAGACGATGAGTTCCTACTCATGCCGAAACGCCTATGGCCGCACATCGACGAAGCTCAGCGAGCATGGCTTGGCGAACGCGCTCGACATCGGCGGCTTCGTTACGGCGTCGGCGCGGACGGCCGAAGTGCTCGACGACTGGGGCAAGCCGCAACGCGAGATCCTGGCCGAAGCTGCGGCGCAAAAGCAGGCGGCGGAGGATGCGGCGGCAAAGACCGCACAGGAGAGCGTCGCCAGCAATCCGGCGCAGGGCGTCCTGCCGTCGGCCGTCCCTTCGACGGCGGGAGCGGCCGCCGCCGGGCTGGTGCGCTCGACCATCATCGAGGGGGTGCCAGGGATGGCCGTCGCCACGACGTCGATCGGCGATCCGAATCGTCTCGGCGGCCCGGCCTCGCAGCCGGGCAAGGTACATTCGGCGCGACGCAAGACCGCCATCGGCTCTGTGCGCGCCATGGATAACCCCGATCCCGAAATGCGGGCGTTTTTGCACGAAGCGCATGACGCCGCCTGCCGGATCTTCGGCACGACGCTCGGGCCCGAGGCCAATGCCGATCACCGCAACCATTTCCACGTCGATATGGCGCCGCGAAAGTTCCGCAAGATCTGCGACTAGACGTTCGGCGACGGGCGTTCGGCATCTCAGCTTTGCACGTAGCGGCTTGCGCGACGGGCCGCCCGTGTCCATTGTCTGGCCGGTTTCGGGATGCCGAAATTGACTGACGTTAGCAGGACCTTTCTCATGTCTTCTCGCACGCGCCCCGCGGTTCGCTCCGCCGATACCGGCAGCAGCCTTCCGGCCGAACAGCTTTCAGGCGGCTTTCCCGCAATCCGCATGCGCCGCAACCGGAAGACGCCGTGGTCGCGCCGGCTCGTCGCCGAGCATCGGCTGTCGCCGAGCGATCTCATCTGGCCGATGTTCGTCGTCGACGGCGAAGCCCAGCGCATTCCCGTCGCGTCGATGCCGGAGGTCGAGCGGTTGAGCGTCGATCTCATCGTCGAAGCCGCGAAGGACGCCGTTCGCCTCGGCATTCCTGCCGTCGCGCTCTTCCCGTTCACCGATCCCAAAAAGCGCAGCGCGGACGCGCAGGAAGCGTTCAATCCCGATAATCTCGTCTGCCGGGCGACGCGGGCGATCAAGGCGGCGAAGCTCGATATCGGCGTCATTCTCGACGTTGCGCTCGATCCCTATACGAGCCACGGCCACGACGGGCTTCTGATCGGCGATGAAATCGCGAACGACGAGACGAACGCCGTCCTCGTCAAGCAGGCGCTGGTGCAGGCGGAAGCCGGCGCCGACGTTCTGGCGCCGTCGGATATGATGGATGGGCGGATCGGGATCATCCGCGCCGCGCTTGAATCCTCCGGGTTCAAAAACACGCAGATCATGTCGTATGCCGCCAAGTATGCGAGCGCGTTCTACGGACCGTTCCGCGACGCTGTCGGGTCGACGGGGCTTCTGAAAGGCGACAAGCGCACCTATCAGATGGACCCGGCAAACACGGAGGAAGCGCTACGCGAGGTTGCCATCGATCTCGATGAAGGCGCCGATATGGTCATGGTGAAACCCGGCATGCCGTACCTCGACATCGTGCAGCGGGTTTCGAGCGAATTCGGTGTGCCGACGTTCGCGTATCAGGTGTCGGGCGAATACGCGATGCTGGCCGGCGCCTTCGAACGCGGCTGGCTCGACCCGGACAAGACGATGCTCGAGAGCCTGCTGGCGTTCAAACGCGCGGGCGCAGCGGGGGTTCTCACGTATTTCGCTCCGAAAGCGGCGCGCCTGCTCGCAGACTAACGCCGGACGCGGCGGCGGAAATCCTGGTCCGGTGGGATCTGGTCGGCGGGAACGTTGCCGCTTGCGGCTGCGCCCGTTGCATCGGCCTGACCCGAATCATCCGACGGCGCCACCGTGCTGGGGTTGGCGCTATCTTCGGCGATCGTCCGGCCCGGCTTCTCGCAGTGGGTCAGCCAGACGTCGTAGGTCGGATGCTCCAGGCCGTAAATTCCGGGGCTTTCCGCGAACATCCAGCCTGTGAAGATGCGCTTTTCCGAACCATCAAGCTGCGTCTCGTCGATCTCGACGAATGTATCCGTCTTGGGTTCATCGGTCGGCGGACGCGAATAGCAGGCGCGCGGCGTGATCCTGAGGGCGCCGAACGTCGCTGTTTGGTTCAACGGAACTTCAATCTTCGAGATACGTGCCGTCACCTTGTCGAGCGCGGAGAAGACGGCAACTTGGTTTTCGATGCGGTCGGCGCTGGCCGTCGAAGCCGTGGCGAGACTTAGGATCGGCACGGAAATGAGCGTGCGCGCAAGCTTGGAGAACGAAATCACTCGGCCCCCTGCACGATAACGATTTCCGACTCGGACGATGCTTGGCGCAACTCCGCCGCGCGTTGGTATTCTGGAGAATGGTAACACGCGAAGGCCTTCTCGTAGCTTGCAAACTCGATCACGATGTGACGCTGCTTTGCCGGTCCCTCGGGAGCGGTGAACGCTCCGCCGCGAACCAGAAATTTTGCGTCGAACTTGTCGAACGCGATTTTGTCCTGAACAAGATAAGCGGCGTAACCTTCCGGATCCGTAATGGTTACGTGAACGATCCAGTAGCCCTTCGGCATTCCGCCGCAATCCTCCGCCGGAAGCGAACGCCGGCTTAATTCGGCTTCCACGCCTTGTAATCGCTCGTCGACTTCGCTCGCTCGCCTTTACCGAGAATCGACCCCTTCGGACGATAAGCGCGGGAGGTGCCCGTCAAGTTCATCTGGTGCGGCTTCTGCCACGGGCGCGGATGGTAACGCTCGTCGGTCGGGGGCGTGTCGACGGTATAATGCATCCAGCCATGCCAATCCGGTGGAATCTGGCTCGCCTCGGAGAGCTTCGGATAGATCACCCAACGGGCCGGAACGCCCAATGGTCCGACGCCGCTTTTCTGCACGTAATAGCGGTTGCCAAACTGGTCTTCCCCGACAAGCTTGCCCTTACGCCATGTGAAGAAGCGCGTTCCCCAGGTGTTGCCGCCCCACCAGCTGAAGATCTCGCTGAACATGCTCATGTCCGGCCATCCTTTTCCCGCCGCCGCCCTGCAAACGAATTAGCGGCACTCGGGTGCTGATGTCCAGACACCAGAGAGCCGATGCAGGCGTGCAACAGCCGCAGGCCGGAATCGGACTAAGCTCCCAGCAGTCAGGATCGAAAACGGGCGAAATTAAGTTCTTTCCACATGGCGAACGGCCCGGATCGGCGGCAAAATCCCAACGAATGCACGGCAATTGCGGTCTCCCGCTCGAAGTTGTCCACACCACTAGATCTAGTGCTTGTTGCCGCTGCCACCCCAACATCTATTTAAATTCCCTTGTCGGAGAGTCGACGAATCTCATAGCTTTGTCATGTTGCGACACTCCTAAGACAGACCGTCTTTAGATCCACGTCGCGATCACACACTCTGGGTCGGCATGATGCCGACGAAACTGCCATTTCGGTTGTTTTCGTCGGTGGGGGTTGTGCGGCCTAAATCTTCCCGTCATCGCGCCGGAAATCAGGGTCTGGCGCGGGACGACAACATACGACGCTCGAACCTCGTCCCGCATACGTGCGTCCCGCAATTCGGGGGCACTTCCACATGAAGATTACGCGGCGTTTCACAAAAGCCGGCCTTTCTCCCTATGCTTCGATCCCGTTCCGGCGTGCGACGTCCGAAATCAAGAACCCCAATGGTTCAATTGTCTTCCGTCTCGACGGCTTCGACGTCCCCGAGCAGTTCAGCCAGGTGGCTGCCGATATCTTAGCGCAGAAGTATTTCCGCAAGGCGGGCGTGGCGCGGCGCCTGAGGCGGTGCGAAGAAACGCAGGTTCCCTCGTGGCTGTGGCGCTCTACCCCGGATGACGCCGCGCTTGCCGAACTTCCCGAGGCCGAGCGGTTCGGCGGCGAGACCGATGCGCGGCAGGTCTTCGACCGACTCGCCGGCACCTGGACCTACTGGGGCTGGAAGGGCGGCTACTTCTCTTCCGAGGAAGATGCCCAAACATTCTACGACGAGCTTCGCTATATGCTCGCTAAGCAGATGGCGGCGCCGAACTCGCCGCAGTGGTTCAACACCGGCCTGCACTGGGCTTACGGCATCGACGGCCCCGGCCAGGGCCATATGTACGTCGACTATCAGACGGGCGAACTCGTCCACTCGTCGTCGGCTTACGAGCATCCGCAGCCGCATGCCTGCTTCATCCAGTCGGTTGCCGACGACCTCGTCAACGAGGGCGGCATCATGGACCTCTGGGTGCGCGAAGCACGTCTCTTTAAATACGGCTCCGGCACGGGCTCGAACTTCTCTTCGCTCCGCGGCGCCAACGAGAAGCTGTCGGGCGGCGGACGCTCGTCGGGCCTGATGAGCTTCCTCAAGATCGGCGATCGGGCGGCGGGCGCCATCAAGTCGGGCGGCACCACGCGGCGCGCGGCGAAGATGGTCGTCGTCGACGTCGATCACCCGGATATCGAGGAATACATCGGCTGGAAGGTGCGCGAGGAGCAGAAGGTTGCGGCTCTCGTCACCGGTTCCAAGATCTGCCAGAAGCGGCTCAAGGCCGTGATGAAGGCATGCGTCAACTGTGAAGCACAGGGCGACGCCTGCTTCGAGCCGACGAAAAACCCAAAGCTTAAAATTGCGGTCCGCGAAGCCAAGCGCGACGGCGTTCCGCAGAACTACATCCTGCGCGTCATCCAGTTTGCCAAGCAGGGCTATAAGGAAATCGAGTTCGACACCTACGACACCGACTGGGATAGCGAAGCCTATCTGACCGTTGCAGGTCAGAACTCGAACAACTCGGTGCGCGTGACGGATGAATTCCTCAACGCCGTCGCTGAGGACAAGGATTGGAACCTTCGCTCGCGCCTTGGCGACAAGGTGACGAAAACAATGCGCGCGCAGGATCTCTGGGAGCAGATCGGTTTCGCGGCTTGGGCCTCCGCCGATCCCGGCATCCAGTTCCACACGACGATCAACGACTGGCACACCTGCCCGCAGTCGGGTCCGATCCGGGCGTCGAACCCGTGCTCGGAATACATGTTCCTCGACGATACGGCGTGCAACCTCGCGTCGCTGAACCTCTTGCGCTTCCGCCGCGAGGACGCGTCGTTCGACATCGAGGCTTATGAGCATGGCTGCCGTCTGTGGACGATCGTGCTCGAAATCTCGGTGCTGATGGCGCAGTTCCCGTCGCGGCAGATCGCGGAGCTCAGCTATCGGTATCGCACCCTCGGCCTCGGCTTTGCCAACATCGGCGGCCTTCTGATGTCGTCGGGCATTCCCTATGACTCGGCGGAAGGCCGCGCGATCTGCGGCGCCATCTCGGCGATCATGACGGGCATCTCCTACGCGACGAGCGCGGAAATGGCGGAAGAGCTTGGCCCCTTCCCCGGCTATGCCCCGAACGCCCAGGACATGCTGCGCGTGATGCGCAACCATCGCCGCGCGGCACACGGCGAAGCCGAGTTCTACGAGAAGCTCGCGACGGCGCCGGTTCCCCTCGATCATGAGGCGCTTGTCGACTGGCGTCTCGGTGAAGCCGCAAAGCGCGCCTGGGACCTGGCGCTCGAACTCGGGCAGGAGCACGGCTTCCGTAACGCGCAGGCCACCGTCGTAGCGCCGACCGGCACGATCGGCCTCGTCATGGATTGCGACACCACCGGCATCGAACCCGACTTCGCGCTCGTAAAGTTCAAGAAGCTTGCGGGCGGCGGCTACTTCAAGATCATCAACCAGTCGGTGCCGGAAGCGCTGCGGACCCTCGGCTATCGCGAGAACCAGATTGCGGAGATGGAAGTCTACGCCGTCGGTCACGCCTCGCTGGCGCAGGCGCCGGCGATCAACACCGCGACGCTTAAAGCGAAAGGCTTCACCGACGACGCACTCGCCAAAATCGAAAAGGGTCTCGCGACCGCGTTCGACATCAAGTTCGTGTTCAACCGCTGGACGCTCGGCGACGACTTCCTGACCGGCAAGCTCGGCGTCCCGGCCGACAAGCTCAACGATCCGTCGTTCGATCTCTTCGCGCACCTCGGTTTCTCGAAGAAGGATGTCGATGCCGCGAACGAGCACGTCTGCGGAGCGATGACGCTCGAAGGCGCGCCGTTCCTGAAGGCGGAGCATCTGCCGGTGTTCGATTGCGCCAACCCGTGCGGCAAGAAGGGCAAGCGCTATCTCTCGGTCGAGAGCCACATCCGCATGATGGCGGCGTCGCAGCCGTTCATCTCGGGCGCCATCTCGAAGACGATCAACATGCCGAACGACGCGACGGTCGATGACTGCAAGCAGTCGTACATGCTGTCGTGGAAGCTCGCTCTCAAGGCCAACGCGCTCTATCGCGACGGCTCGAAGCTGTCGCAGCCGCTGAACAGCCAAGTGCTCGGCGACGATGAGGACGAAGCGGCGGATACGGCCGAAGTTTTGATGAGCCAGTCGATGGCCGCACGCACGGCGACGGTCACGGAAAAGATCGTCGAAAAGATCATCGAGCGCGTCGTCTACGTCGAGAAAGAGAAGGCACAGGCCCGCGACAAACTCCCGGGCCGGCGCAAGGGCTATACGCAGAAAGCGTCTGTCGGCGGGCATAAGGTGTATCTCCGCACGGGCGAATACGACGACGGCCGCGTCGGCGAGATCTTCATCGACATGCACAAGGAAGGTGCCGCCTTCCGGTCGCTGATGAACAACTTCGCCATCGCGATCTCGCTCGGGCTGCAGTACGGCGTGCCGCTGGAAGAGTACGTGGAGGCTTTCACGTTCACGCGCTTCGAGCCGGCCGGCCTCGTGCAGGGCAACGAGACGATCAAGAACGCGACGTCGATCCTCGACTACATCTTCCGCGAGCTTGCGGTGTCGTATCTCGGCCGTCACGACCTTGCGCATGTCGATCCGCGTGAGATCGTCGGCGAGACGGGCCTCGGCTCCAGCGACGACGCGACCGACGAGCAACTGGCGCTCAATCTGCCGGAAGTATCGAAGGTTGTTTCAAACGGGCTCGTGCGCGGGGCCGTCGTCCGCCTCGCGAGCCGCATGACGACGAGCAGCGGACCGAAGGCATCGTCGCTCGGGGCGGCTGCCGTTCACAGCGAAGCGAGCTACGACGTCAGCGCGCGGTACGTCGACTCAACGCTGACGCACGGAGCCAACGCGCTTGCGGCGGTCAGGGAAGAGATGCAGGCGGCCGTGACCTCGCCGGTTCTGACAAAGTCGGAGCTCTTCAAGCAGCGCATATCGGAGGCGAAACTGCGCGGCTACGAAGGCGTCTCGTGCACCGAGTGCTTCAACTTCACGATGGTGCGGAACGGAACGTGCCTGAAGTGCGAGACATGCGGAAGCACGAGCGGGTGTTCGTGAGGGAACAGCGATGACGCAGCTTGTTTCTGGAGACTTTTGGATTGCCGCGATAGCGGCAATCTTACTTCAGTGGGCAATTGAACCTTTTAAGCAGCCCCTATTTAGTGCAGCGTACGCTGTTGTCGGAGCAAACGCGGTAATCTTGTTTTTGTTGGTGCTGGGTGGCACTGCACCACTGACGGGAAACCCAATACTCGACAGCTTACAAGCGTTCGCACTTGCTGGAGGTTACTGGTGTACGGCTAGTTTGCTATCGGATAGGGCCCGAGCCATTCAAGCATACTTGCCTTGGACAATAATTTTTTGGTCTTATTGCATGGCCATTCGACTAAACTTCCCATTCCCCATCCAGGGAACATTAGGGATATTTCCATTGGTCATTTGCGTGTTCACTTTGGTATCTCTTCCGTTGTCATTGGTTTCGCGCATCCGAAAATCGTCATCCTCGAATGCGTGAGCGCGGACTCGGTCCGAACTACGCGCGTTCGGGGATCCAGCGTGAGACCCGTCGGAGACGATCGTATTTCATCAAGGCGCCATTGCACATGGCGCCTTGTTCGTTTTCGGCCTGGCTGGATCCCGGCCTTCGCCGGGATGACGAGAAGGGGAATAGGTTTACGCCGGATGATGGGAGTGGAGGGGACGACGCGCCGGGATGACAGGGGTGGAGGGCCCTCGTCGGGTTGACGAATGTTTGCGATGGTCGCCCGGACGACGCAAGTGGAGGCGCATTCGCCTGGATGGCGCCTGGAAAGGCATTCGCCGCGGAGACGATGGTGAGGTGGCGAACGGCACTCTTGAAACAACGTCATGCCGACGAAGGTCGGCACCCAGACATCGGGCAGAGAGCACGTTATTTGACGACCTGCTCGGACTTATCAAACGGACCCGAACTGATCTCCCCGGTCTGCGGGTCAAACAGATTGAGCCATTGCGGATTCATCTACTCGATCAGCCGTAGCTTCCACAAGCGGCGCCATTCCTTGAGCTGCTTCTCGCGCGCAATGGCCTGCTCCATCGTCCCGTGCATCTCGTAGTAGACGAGCTGCGTCACGACATATCGGACGGTAAAGCCCGGGATCAATTTTTGCGAATGCTGCGCCATGCGTGCGTGAAGATCGCTCGTCACGCCGATGTAGAGCGTGCCGTTCCGGCGGCTCGCTAGTATGTAAACGCACGGGGTCCTTTGGCGCACGAGCACTTCCCTCCGCGAGCAGCAACACTGCGGCATCGCCGCGCCGTCGGACAAGTCTTCCGTTTTCCGGTTGGCTGGATCCCGGCCTTCGCCGGGATGACGAAGTGGGCGGGACCGTTATCGGAATTGACCTGCGCCGGGATGACGGGATTTGTGGAGCACCGTGTTTCCTCATCATCGTCATGCCGACGGAGGTCGGCACCCAGACAATGATCGCATGCACGATGTCGAGGGTCGGCTGTATCCCTGCCCCGGCCTTCGCCGGGATGACGGGCGTGGAGGGCCTGCGCCGGGATGCCCTCTTCCGCCGCTCGCCCCGTCGTTGCCATTATTTGTTATATTATATGTTAACAATAGAATCGAAGCACGATCGGGGGGAATTTTAAGATGCCGATATTCGTTCAACACCTGACCTTCCCAATGCAACGGTCCGCGACGCGCGGCCTTCGCTTCCTGTCCGTCAGCTTTTCGCTTGCCGCCTGCCTGTCTGCGGTTGCTCCGAGCCTGGCGCATGTCAAAGCGGACGACGGCATCCTGACGTCGGAAGCCGACGATCACCTCGTGCGCCGTTGCGAACCGGGCCCGAAGGAAGAGCACTGCTATTGGGTCAAAGCCGGCTCCGCGTCTTCCTCCCGACGTTAGGCGAGCACCCCAGCGCGCGCCTTTCGTCTTTCTTCCGGGTTGGTTTCGCCGGGCGCTGAGCGCAATAGTGTCGTCGATATTTTGAGATCGCGTCAGGCCGGGCCGCCCGGTGTCGTGATGCCGATATGATCGGCGGCGAATAATTGCGCGTCCAATCGCGTGGCCGGCAGTTGACGCGCCGCCGGGTTTTGACGAGCTTGTTTCGTCGCGCGTTGCTGTTGGAGGTGTGCCTTGCAGCCCGAAGTCCTCGCCTGGGCCCTGCTCTTCGTCGTCGGCTTCGGCATAGTCTATCGATTTTTCGCGTGGGCCGGCCGCCGCCTGAGCCGGACACCTCCCTTGGCGCCAATCGCGCAAGATACCGCCATCCCTGGTGAAGCGTCTGAAGACGCGCCGGCACCATCGCAGGCATCGGAGCCCGCAGAGGGACGGGTCGTGGCGGCGGAGCGTTCCCGGGCGCCTCCGATTTCCGAGGTCACGCCGCAATCGCTCTATGCCCCGCTTGTGCTGTCCGGTGAGAAGATCCCAAAGCCGGCTCCCGCGAGCGATTACGCGACGGCGGAACCGGCGAATGCCGACCCCAGTCTAGGCGCTGCCGTCGCGACCGCGACTGTCGTGCCCGGGCAGGCCATCGCTCCGCCGTCAATGCCCGTCGCATCGAGTGCGGTGATGGCGGCGCGGATTGCGGCGGCGGCGGTTCGAACCGCTTTGGCGCCGAGTGTCGCGGCGACGCTGCCGCCGTTCCGCCAACCGAGTGTTGACGCCACGCTTCCGCCTCAGCCGATCGCTTCGCCTTCCCCGGAGCCGAGCCCCGTCGTGGTGTCGTCCGCTCCGCAGGAGACGCCGCCGCCGGACGTTGTCGCGGCGCCGACGATCGCGGAGAGCAGCGAAGACACGGTCGAGCCGTCTCGAACCCGAGAAGACGGCAGCGCACGAAAATCCATTTTCCTTCGGGCCTGGCGGCTTGGTGCCGAAGCTCCAAGCCTCGACATCCGCCTCAAGGACGCGCGGGATCGGAAGACCGTGCAAATGCCGAAGATGGTGCGCGGACCATCCGAACCCCACGGAGCGAAGGAATTGAAGGTGCTCGCGCCCAAAGCGGCGCCCGAGAAAATGCCTGCGCGACGTATCGGCCAGAAGGCCGGCGACGACGGCGTTCTCACCTCCGCGAAGGCTCAGACGCGCATTGTCGGGGCGCCGCACCGGGCATCCCGTGTGCTCTCCGCACCCTGTCTTTGACAGGAAGTGCCGAGACGGTTCTCTGGCGGCCTCTTGTCGGGAGGGCCACATCGGCCTCAAATAAGCGCGCGGGAAGCATTCTCCGGCGTCTCGCGTTCGCCAGAAGCGATTCTCTTCGCGGGGCTGAAATTACCTTATTTTTCGCCGTTTTCATCACGGTTCGCATAAGAACGCGGCGACCCTCCACACCTTATCCTCATCTCTCCCCATTCTCCGATATGCGTGGGCAAGACACTGGTTCAGCGAACACGAATCAGTTCACTTTGCTCGTATCCAAGTGATTGAGAATGCAAGCGGAGTTAGAGATGAAACAGCAGGCGCATGCGCCCTTGTCGGTCTACATGCTCGCCGACCACCTCGACGCCGCACTCGCCGCAGGCGAGGACATCATGGCGCGAGGTTGCCAATGGCGCGACCTCGCGGAAAAGGCCGGCGACCCGGCGGAGTTCGCGACGCGCCAGCGCAAGCTCGTCGATGAGATCCGCGTCCTGGAGCTGATGCTTGTCGGGCGTATCCTGAAGGCGCGGACCCACGCTCTTACGCTCGCCGAATGTGACGATCGCTTCCGCGTGGTCGGCAAGCTCTTCGCATCGGGCACGGCCATTCTGCTCGACGCCGTCGAGGAAAGCGGCGACGCTCGCAGCATGGACTTCGATACGGCAGACGAAATCATCGCCTACGTTCGCAGTCGCGGCCTCATTGCTCCCGACGCCGCCAGCGTGCGTCTCGCTTCCGATTTGACGATCGACGACAACTTCCTCGTTGCCAAGCGCATCGCTCTCGGGCCTCTTCTCGACATGGCGGCGGCTTTCCTGGATGCTCTCGACGTCCAGTACGATCTTTTCGTCGAAGAAGCGCCGGCCCTCGCGAAGGCGCGCTTTCTCGATCTCGATGAGAGCGAGCGCGTGCGCCTGAACTGACGCCGGGGCACCGCAGCGCTCGCCCAGCGCGCGCGGTTCCGCGATTTCACGATACGCGCCGATCGCACGACGTATTTTCTCTTTGCAACGGCCGCCGCGACGCGCTTGAGCTTGAGCTTGCTCTTTGTTGCGGCCAGCAGAGGCGCTTCAGCCTTAGGCTTTTCCGCCAAGGCCAAGTTTTTCTCGATATCCGCCGCGATGCTCGGCGGCAGCGTATCGTCGGCCGAGGCGACCCGCGTCGTATCCGTCCGCAAAACGTTGGCGAGGGCCGGGGCCATCGTCTTCATCGCCGTCAGCATCTTGCCCGCGACCGGGGCGAACACCGACGTCGACATGGCATCAAGCGCCATTGCCACCATCATGCCGCCCTGTGCCCGGTCGAGCGAGGCAAACCGGCCGATCGGGCCCGGCACCGGAGCGTAGTGACGGTTCCTCTTGTACGTCGCATCGACGATCGACGGCGCCGACATGACACGCACTTCAAGATCCGCGACGCCGGCATCGGCAAAGCCAAGCTTTGCAGCGGTCGCGCGCGATACGTCGAGCTTGCGTTGGCGCCAGTAAGGACCGGCGTTGTTGACGCGTACCACGGCGGCGTTGCCATTCTCCGGGTTGCGGATGAGGAGAATTGTGCCGTCGGGGTAGACCGGACTTGCGGCACTATTGGCTTCATTCGGGCGAAACGCTTCGCCCGACGACGTCAGGCCACACGGGTTGTAGTGATCGTGCCGGCAGTCGTCATAGTATGACGCTTGAAAAATCTGGTCGCGACCGACGATGGCAACCATTTCCGGGATGCTCAGGACGCGGTGACAGACCCCGTTGAAGCAGTAGGTCTTTCCTGGGGTTTTGGCTTCGACCGGCCCGGCGCTCCATGCCGTCGCCGCAAAAGCCGCCGCGCTCAACAAAGTCCATAGCCGGAGGCGCGCGGGCGCTCGCCGACGAATACTCAATACCATCCCTAACTCCCCGTGATTGCCGGCGCGGGCCAACGCGCCACTTTCCTCCGTGCGCTCCATCGGTGTGGAACAAAACACAAACGATAACGGGGGCACGATAGATAGCGCAGTGCACAACGACAATCCGTCGAATTGCCGTTACAAGGCGCGCTTAGTCACAAGTCATTTCAAAACATTGCATTTTGCGGCTGCTTCCAATTCTGGAGCCTCGACGCATCCTCCAACGGAGCAAAGCGAAAGGAGCCCGGTACCCACGGCTGGGGCTTGCATGCACCACTTAGCTGCGGATGCAACCCAAACGCGATTCTCTGTTTGCGTCGGAAATGGACGTATGCGTCTCATCGTGCCCGAATCGCAATCAACATTGGTCTTTCGTGGGTTGGGGGTGCGTTCGTGAGGTTTATTTATTTGCTTCCGCTGCTTTTTCTCGCTGGATGCGTCTGCGATGCGCCGGTCGACCGCATCGCTTCGAAAAGACCGCTTATGGCAAGGCAAGCGAGAGCGGCCGTGCCGCCGGTGCGGCAATCGATTGCCGCAGACCGTCGGAAACCGACGGGCAAATCGGTTCTCAAAAGAATTCGGGTCAAAAATTGCGATTGCCCGGAAGACTTCGATCCAAAGATCTGCGGTAACCGCAGCGCCTATACCTCCTGGTCGCCTTCCTGCCCGTCAGCGGCCAAATCGGATGTGGGGCCGACCATCCAACCTACGGCGCAATAGCTGGAGCATCATTCAGAGGTTCAACGCGAGTTTGAGCGTTTCGACCGCCTCATTGAGGCGCGCAGGGTCAGAGCAGCGCAACACGAGGTCGGAGACGGGACGACCGTCGCGCAACTGCGGATAGCTCCCCATCTCCACATCGCGGTAGCGCTGCTGGTGCGCGGAGAAGACGTCTGCGATCTCGCTCTCAGGGCATTCAACGGGAATAGTGACGGACAAGAGCCTGGGGCCGGTATCCAGGCTTGGCGTCACGCTCTCGAGCATCACCTGCATGATGCTCGGTACACCGGCCATTACAATGACATTGCCCATGCGAAAGCCCGGCGCGGCGGAGACGGCATTTTCGATCAGATCGGCGCCGGCAGGAACGCGTGCCATGCGCAGGCGTGCCGGCGTTACCTCCAATCCCCTGGCGCTGTAGTAGTCGCGGAGGATTTTCTCTGCGCGCGCGTCGATGCCGACCGGCACACAGAAAGCCGCACCGATGCTCTCGGCGGTAATGTCGTCGTGAGTCGGGCCGATGCCGCCGGTCGTGAAGACATAGGTGTGCTTTGCACGCAGCGCGTTGACGGCGGCAACGATCTCCCGCTCGTCGTCGGGCACGACGCGCACTTCCTTCAGGCGAATGCCGATGTTCGTCAGGTGCTCGGCGACAGAGCCGATGTTCCGGTCTTTCGTGCGTCCCGACAGGATTTCGTCACCGATGACGAGCAGAGCCGCTGTCACGATCCGTTCTTCAGCCAAGGTTTCGCTCGCTGATAATTCCGTTGCGGCGTCGTCATAGCACTGTCAAACGCGCCGCGAAAATACTTGCGAGGGCACGGCGAAGGCCGATAAGGCGTTGGCCCATGAAATTCGCGCGCTCGCTCACCCCCGGCATCCTGATCCAGCGCTACAAGCGATTCCTCGCCGACGTTACGATCGCCGGAGGCGTCACCGTGACCGCCAGCTGCCCGAATACCGGCTCGATGCTCGGGCTGACGCGGCCGGGCTCGAAAGTATGGCTCTCGGAAAGCGACAGCCCGACGCGCAAATATCGGCATTCATGGGAAATGATCGAAACCGATATCGGGGCAGGGCCGCAACTTGTCGGAATCAATACCGGGCGGCCGAATGCGCTCGTCACAGAGGCCATTCAAAGCGGCCTTATAACCGAGCTCGCGGGATATTCAACGCTTCGCCGCGAGATCAAATACGGGCTCAACAGCCGTATCGACGTGCTTCTTTCCGGCGGTCGCGATTCCCGCGACTGCTACGTCGAGGTCAAAAACGTTCACCTGATGCGGGACGGCGGTCTCGCCGAGTTCCCCGATAGCAAGACGGAACGAGGCGCCAAACACTTGCGCGAACTCGCGAGCATGGTCGAGCAGGGGCACCGCGCCGTCATGGTTTTTCTTGTGCAGCGCAGCGACGCCGAACGTTTCAAGCTCGCCGCCGACATCGACCCCGCCTACGCCGCGGCTTTTGAGACCGCGTTGGCATCCGGCGTTGAAATGCTCTGCTACAGATGCAAGCTCAGTCCTACCGAAATTGCGGTTGAGAAACGCATCGAGATTGCGGATCTTTAATAAGAAAGCCGGTCAACGGCTGAAACGGTGAAGAGAGAGGCGGCGTACTCTCCAGCAGACGGCGTTTAGGGCGCCGGCAAGGAAACGGAAAACCAGGGTAGCGATCGATGTATTCACGGCGAGATTTTTCGAGGCTGGGGTTCGCCCTGGCCGGTGGCGTTGCAGCGCTTAAGTCGGCTTCGGGATTTGCTGCCGAGGCGAGCCCGGAAAAGTTCGAAGTCACCAAGTCTGACGCGGAGTGGCGAAAAGAGCTGACGCCGGTACAGTACAACATCTTACGCAAACAAGGCACCGAGCCCGCCGGATCGTCGCCGCTGGACGCGAACGATGCACCGGGCACCTATCTCTGCGCCGGATGCGCATTGGCCGTCTTTTCGTCCGAAACGAAATACCACAGCGGCACGGGCTGGCCGAGCTTTTGGAAGCCGCTGGATGGTGGCGTCGAGACATCTGTCGACACCAGCTATTTCATGACCCGCACCGAGGTTCACTGCCATCGGTGTGGCGGCCACCTCGGTCATGTCTTCGAAGATGGTCCGAAGCCGACGGGACTGCGGTACTGCATGAACGGCGCGGCTCTTAAGTTCTCGCCAAAGGTGGCCTGATCCGAGCGTCGGGACGCCTCAAGCGCTTTGGGCGAGAGATGAGCTTTTGCCCAAGGCCAGAAGCTCGGTCGCTTCCTTGGCCGGTCCAGGCATACCAAGCAGATAGCCCTGGCCGCATGAAATGTTGAACGCGCGCAGCCTTCGGAGTTGCTCGGTGGTCTCGATCCCTTCGGCCACGACGGAGCAATTCAGGTTTTTTGCGAGTTGAGCCACCGATCGCACGATGAGATCGCTTTCTTTCGACCGTCCGAGCTGACTTACAAAGAGGCGGTCGATCTTGATACGGTCGAGCGGAAAGCTGACGAGATAGCTCAACGACGAGTAGCCTGTCCCGAAATCATCGAGCGCAATAGAAACGCCAAGTTCCTTCAATCTCCTGAGCTGATCGAGCGTCACCGGATCGTTCTGCAGCAAGCTCGTTTCCGTGATTTCGATTTCCAACCGGCTGGCGGCGATGCCCGTTGCGAGCATAGCGCGCTCGATGCGGTGGGCGACGTCATCGGATGCGATCTGCCGTGGTGAGAGGTTTATGCCGACGGTAATATCCGGCGGCCACTTCGCGGCCTGGGCGCAAGCCTGTTCGATGACCCAAGCGCCTATTTCATTGGCCATGCCGATCTCGTCGGCGACGCTCAAAAATTTGGCCGGCGTCAGTAAGCCCCGCTCCGGATGGCGCCATCGGATGAGGCCCTCGAAGCCAATGATCGTGTCTCCGATCAATCTGCGGATTGGCTGATAGTAAAGTTCGAACTCGTTTTTGGCGAGGGCGTTGCGGAGGCCGAGTTCGAGGGCGCGACGCTCTTGCGCGGAGCGCAACATATCGGCCTCAAAGATGCAGTGGGAGCGGCTGCCGGCGGATTTTCCCACGTACATCGCCAGATCGGCCTGCTTCAGCAGAATATCGCCCGTGGCATCATCCTCGGAGGCTATGGCAACGCCGACAGATGCGCCGATCTGTATACGCTGACCTTCCAGAAAGAACGGTTCGCCCAAGACGGAGACCAGCCGTTCGGCTAGCACGCTCGCCGTGGCTCGGCTGGGAACATCCAGCGCGACGACCGCAAATTCGTCGCCGCCGAGGCGAGCGACGAGATCATCGGGCCGGACCGTCTGTTCGATGCGCAGAGCCGCCATTCGCAGAACCGCGTCGCCGGCTGCATGGCCGAGCGCGTCATTGACGCCCTTGAAGCGATCGAGATCAATATAGAAGACGCCATATTCCGGAGCCCGCGCGTCGTCGGCGCAGAGCGCGTTCAACCGAGCCATGAAGGCGCGGCGATTGGCGACGCCTGTCAATCCATCGGTCATGGCCGCGCGCTCCGTCTCTTCGCGAGCGGCGACGAGTGCCGAAACCGACTCTTTCATCTTTTCGATGGCATCGAGACGCTCGGCGAAGATCCGGGCGTTCGATGCGATGAGGCCGACAAGAAACGCAAGATAGCTTAGGGCCAGCGCGCCGAGGATGAGATGATCGCCGAATGTGAGAAACAGGCACTTGATACTTAGTGGGACGAGGATCGTTGCCGCGTAAATGATGGCAGCCGCAGGGATCGGCGCCAGGAGTATACTTCCGCTGGCTGCCATTCCGACAACAAGCGCTACGAGAATGACTTCGCTGTCACCAAGTGAGCCGGCCCACTCTATGCCGAGACAACTCCAAGGGAGCGCCAAAAGAAAACTGAATAGCAATGCGTTCCGGACGCGCCTGCGCGGGTTCCCTGTTGCGCTGGATCCTGGGCGCCGGCGGTTGCTGCTTCCCACCGAACGGAAGAAGACGATTGCGCATACCGCCAGCGAGCCCACCGTCCAAGCCGCCAGTTTTGGCGCCGAGAGGACGTCGCGAAACGCCAGGACCGCCAACACCACATTGATGGCGTATCCGACCATCGCCGCCGGGGTGGCGCGAGCGATGCTCGCAAGCTGATCTCGATGGGCGAAGGTCCAGCCCCGCCCGTTGAAGACATTCGACAATTTCACTTTATCGCCTCGGTACGCATTGCGATCGGGCAAGACTAAAACCGACCCCTTAACGATCCGGATGCGCCGCCGAAGTATTTTGACTAAGTTGCAGAGGCCACAGGTCGCTCCCACCAGCTTGGGACGTGGCACTCCCGCTATGATATTATAATTTGGAGCATAAAATGCTCCGGCGCTCCTTCTTTCGACAGAGCCCCTTAACCTCATGGCCTGCCGGGCAAGTTTCGGTCATCCCGATGCTGCATCGTTCGGTGGTGCGATGCAAAAGCGTCACTTGCTAGGGCAACGGATTTTGCCGAACGGTGCGTTTCAGTCTTCGGGTGTTGGAGACCGGACGTCAGAGTCCCGGTTGCCGAGGCATCCGGGGTGCTGACGAGAGCTGAAAAGAGACACTATGGCGCTACTGCGGTGGGCTACAACGGTCGTCGCTATCGGAGCGATAGCAGGCGGCGTTTATTATACGATGCACAGCGGCAGCGCCCCCGACGGCGCGACCCGCGAACGTCATTCCCGGCAGGGGGGATTTGGCGGACCGGTGGCCGTTATCGCCAAGCCTGCCGAGACGGCCGACGTTCCGGTTTATCTCGAAGGCGTCGGATCGGTGAAAGCGCTCAACACGGCGACGATCCGGGCACAGGTCGATGGCCGCCTCGTCAGCGTCAATTTCAAGGAAGGCCAGGACGTCAAGAAGGGTGATCTTCTCGCCAAGATCGATCCGGCAACCTATCAGGCGCAGCTCGATCAGGCGGTCGCGAAGAAGGCCCTCGACGAAGCCCTGCTCGCCAATACGAGGCACGATCTCGAGCGCTTTCAGAAAGTCGGCACGCTTGCCATCTCGCAGCAGCAGATCGACACGCAGATAGCGCTCATCAAGCAGCAGGAAGCGCAAGTCAAATCCGACGTCGCCGCGATCGAAAATGCGCAAGCGATTCTTGGCTATACGACGATCGTCGCGCCGTTCGACGGCCGCACCGGCCTGCGGCTGGTGGACGAGGGCAACCTCGTGCATGCGGGCGATACGGGCGGCATCGTCGTCATTACCCAGGTGCAGCCGATCTCGGTTCTCTTCACGCTGCCGCAGCAGGAGCTGCCGACGCTCACCAAGGCGATCCAGAGCGGCACGCTCACCGCGCATGCGCTTTCGACGGACAGCCAAACCGAACTCGACACCGGCTCGTTGAAGGTCATCGACAACCAAGTCGATCAGCAGACCGGCACGATCCGTCTCAAAGCAGAATTTCCGAACGAGAAGCGCCAGCTTTGGCCCGGACAGTTCGTCAACGTCCGCCTTCTGGTCGACACGCTCAAGGACGTGATCGTGGCGCCGACAGAAGCGGTTCAGCGCGGTCCCGACGGGACTTACGTCTTTGTCGTTGGTCCGGATAACACCGTGCAGATGCGGGACGTGAAAATCGCCCGGCAGGACGAGACGTATGCCGTTATCGCCGATGGTTTGAAGGCCGGCGAGAAAGTCGTGACGAGCGGCTTCTCGCGCCTCAAAGACGGCGCAACCGTCTCCGTCAGTGACGGCAGCTCCGTGCCGGCCGGCACGCACCCGCAGAGGCGCCAAAAGTCGCCAGACGCCAAGAAATCGGCTGCTGCCGACGAGAATGCCGAGGCCGCGCACCCCACGTCCCCGACCGAAGCTGCGCTCGTGACGGGCTCGACGGCGAACGATGGAACGCGCTCGGGCAAGCATCGCCACCATCGGGATAGCGGCCAATCGCCATGAGCGTTTCCCGGCCCTTCATCGAGAGGCCGATCGCGACATCCCTCCTCGCGCTCGCAACCATACTTGGCGGTATTCTCGGCTACCTCGCTCTGCCGATATCGTCGCTGCCGCAGGTTGATTTTCCGACCGTCGAGGTGACGACCGAGCTGCCGGGCGCGAGCCCGGAGACGATGTCGACGCTCGTCACCGCTTCGCTTGAACGCCAGTTCGGACAGATCCAGTCCCTCGCGTCGATGTCATCGACGAGCTCGTTCGGGCTGAGCCGCATCACGCTGCAGTTCAATCTCGATCGCGACATCGACGCTGCCGCTCAGGACGTGCAGGCGGCGATCAATGCGGCAGGCTCAACGCTGCCGAAAAACCTGCCCTATCCGCCGACATATTCGAAGGTCAATCCGGCGGATACGCCGATCATCACGCTGGCGTTGACGTCGGAGACGCAATCGCTGAGATCCCTTTCCGATCTCGCCGACACTCTTCTCGCGCAACGTCTGGCATCCGTCTCGGGCGTCGGGCATGTCTCGATCGAAGGCGGCATCAAGCCCGCCGTACGGGTGGAGGCCGACGTCTCGCGCCTCGCAAGCTACGGCCTCAGCATGGCCGATCTCAGCTCGGCGATTGCGAGCGCCAACGTCTCCGGTCCCAAAGGCTCGATCGATGGAGAAAAGCAGTCCTACACCATTGCTGCAAACGACCAGATCGACGCTGCGAAGGTTTACGAGGATGTCGTCATTGCCTACCGCAACGATGCGCCCGTCAGGATAAAGGACGTCGCCAAAGTCAGCGAAGGGCTGGAGAACAC
The DNA here is from genome assembly GCA_963789775.1 of uncultured Pseudomonadota bacterium. Classification (GTDB taxonomy): domain Bacteria; phylum Pseudomonadota; class Alphaproteobacteria; order Rhizobiales; family Hyphomicrobiaceae; genus Hyphomicrobium_B. The sequence continues at coordinate 763,758 of CAWBLX010000003.1, read as the reverse complement.
CCGCGTCGGCGGCTGGTACAATGGCAAACCGGCGGTCGTCGTCGACGTTCAGAGGCAGCCCGGCGCCAACGTCCTCGATACGGTCCAACGCATCAAGAATGAGTTGCCGCGGGTCGAACGGGCCATGCCTGCGGGCGTCGACCTGCAGATCGTGAGCGACCGGACGGGCACCATCAAGGCCTCAGTCAATGACGTGCAGTTCACGCTTGTCCTGAGCGTCGGCCTGGTCGTGATGGTCGTGTTTCTGTTCCTGCGCTCGATGCGGGCGACGATCATCGCAGGCGTCGCGCTTCCGGTCTCGCTGATCGCCACGTTCGGCGTCATGTATTTCTGCGGTTTCAGTCTCGACAACCTGTCGCTGATGGCCCTGACGATCGGCACGGGCTTCGTGGTCGACGACGCGATCGTCATGATCGAGAACGTCGTGCGGCACATCGAGAAGGGCGAGAAGCCGATGAAGGCCGCGCTCGACGGCGCGCGCGAGATCGGGTTCACCGTGATCTCGCTGACGCTGTCGCTGATTGCCGTCTTCATTCCCCTGCTCTTCATGAATGGGCTTGTCGGGCGAATGTTCCGTGAGTTCGCGCTCACCCTTACAATCGCCGTCGTCGTCTCGGCTATCGTCTCGCTGACGCTGACGCCGATGATGTGCTCGAAGCTGCTGCGCGGCGGACACGACGAAAACTCGGGTCCGATCGGCCGCTTCATGGAGCGCGTCGTCAACGGTTATGGGCGCTCGCTCGAATTCGTGTTTCGCCATCAGACGGCGACGCTGCTGGTCGCGGTGCTGACGGTTGCGATTACGATCTGGCTCTACGTCATCATGCCGAAGGGATTTTTGCCCGACCAGGACACCGGCGCGATCACCGCCGTCGTCGAGGGCAGCCCGCAGGTCTCTTTCGACGAAATGAAGAAGGTGCAGAAAGACGTGGCTGCGATCGTCGCGAACGATCGGGACGTATCAGGCGTCGCTTCGATCATCGGCATCGGAAATCTCAACGCGACGCCGAACGTCGGTAATCTCAAGATCCTGTTGAAGCCGCGCAAGGACCGGCAATCGAACGTCGTCGAGGTGATCCAGCGCCTGAAGCACGCGGTCAGATCGGTCCCGGGCACGATCGTCTACTTCCAGCCGGTGCAGGACGTGCAGATTTCGACGCAATCGAGCCGGGCGCGTTATCAGTACACGCTTGCCAGCACGAGCACTGACGAAGTTGCCGAGTGGTCGAAGAAAATGGGCGACGCGCTCAAGTCTTCGCCATATCTCCGCAACGTTGCTTCAGAAGAAGTCGACGGCGGCCTCGTCGCCCGGGTCGACGTCGACCGCACGACTGCGGGCCGGCTCGGCGTCACCATGCAGGCGATCAACGACGCTTTGAGCAACGCCTTCGGGCAGCGGCAAGTCTCGACGATTTACGAGCAGGCCAATCAGTATCGCGTCGTGCTCGAGGCCGCGAAGCAATACCGCAGCGACCCGTCACGCTTGAACCGGCTCTATGTTGCATCGACGACGGCGGGTTCGCCGGTGCTGCTGACGGCCGTCGCGAAGGTGACGTATGGTACGGCGCCGCTCGCCATCAGCCACCAGGATCAGTTTCCGGCTATCACGATCAGCTTCAATCTGGCGCCCAACGCCTCCTTGAGCGACGGTCTGACGGCCATAGCCAACGCCAGGAAATCCATCGACCTGCCGGCGACGGTAACCGGAACGTTCTACGGCGACGCGGCGGAGTTTTCGAAATCACTCGCGAATACGCCGTGGCTCATCTTGGCGGCCATCGTCACGATCTACATCGTGCTCGGCGTTCTTTATGAAAGTCTGATCCACCCCTTCACGATCCTGACGACGCTGCCGTCGGCCGGTATCGGCGCGGCGCTGGCGCTGGAGCTCACTGGCAACGACCTCTCGTTCGTGGCGCTGATCGGCATCGTCCTCTTGATGGGTATCGTCAAGAAAAACGCGATCATGATGATCGACTTCGCTCTCGAAGCCGAACGCGAGCGCGGTCTTTCACCTCGGGATTCGATCAAGGAAGCCGCGCTGTTGCGCTTCCGGCCAATCATGATGACGACGCTCGCGGCGCTCTTCGGTGCGCTGCCTTTGGCTCTCGAAAGCGGGACCGGCTCGGAACTGAGGAACCCGCTCGGCATCACCATCGTCGGCGGCTTGCTGCTCAGCCAATTGCTGACGCTTTACACGACCCCGGTCATTTATCTCGCGATGGAACGTCTCAGGGCGCGTCTTGGCGGCGGCACGGCTCTGGAAGACGGCGACGATAGCGTTGCCGAGCCCACCGATCGGCAGTCCTCGGTGGCGACCGGCAACCGCGAGGCGGCGGAGTAGAACGATGAACGTCTCGCGCATCTTCATCGAGAGACCCATCGGCACGGCGCTTCTCGCGGTCGGCCTGTTTCTCGTGGGCGCCGTCGCTTACGTCTTTCTGCCCGTCGCGAGCATGCCCTCGATCGAAATCCCGACCATTCGCATCAAGGCCTCGCGGCCGGGCGCCGACCCTGCAACGATGGCGGCGAGCGTCGCTTCGCCGCTCGAGCGGCGTCTCGGCGAGATTGCGGGTGTCACCGAGATGACCTCGACGAGCTCGCTCGGCTCGACGTCCATTACGATGCAATTCGATCTCGATCGCAATGTCGATGGCGCGGCGCGTGACGTGCAGGCCGCCCTGAACGCGGCGACCGCCGACCTGCCGGGCGATCTCCCTCAGGTGCCGACATTCCGCAAATACAATCCATCGGGGTCACCGATTCTTATCCTCGCGCTGACGTCAAAGACAATGACGACGGGCGATATCTACGACACGGCAGATACGATCATCGGGCAACGCATCTCGCAGGTCGAAGGCGTGGCGGACGTGACGGTGACCGGCGCCGACCAACCAGCCGTGCGCATTCAAGTCGACCCGACACTCGTCGCGTCGATGGGCGTCAGTTTCGATGACGTCAAGAAGGCGGTCTCGGCCGCCAACGATCTGTCGCCGATCGGCTCGATCGACGGACCCAACCAGACGATCGTTCTGCAATCCAATTCGCAGATGACGAAGCCGGAAGACTACGAGAACATCGTCGTCAAGAATATGCCGAACGGCGATGTCGTCAAAGTCGGTGACGTTGCCAAAGTCGTGAAAGCGACCCGCAATGCGCGGTCGCTGGCACGGTATGGGCTGTCTCCCGCAGTTCTACTTATCGTCACCAAGACGGCGGACGCGAACGCCATAGAAACGGTCGATCGGGTGAAGGCAATACTGCCCCAGCTCAAGGAATGGATTCCAGCGGGGATCGATATCTCCATTCTCTCGGATCGGACGACCACGATCCGCGCTTCCGTCGACGACATGCAGATCACGCTCGGGCTGACGATCCTGCTTGTCATGTCGGTCGTGTTCATTTTCCTTAGACGTTCCACGCCGACGATTGCGGCGGGCATCACCGTCCCACTTTCCCTCGCTGGAACGTGCGCGGCCATGTGGGCCGCCGGATTCTCGATCAACAATCTGACGCTGATGGCGCTCGCCGTTGCCGTCGGCTTCGTCGTCGACGACGCGATCGTGATGATCGAGAACGTCTACCGTAACCTTGAAAAGGGCATGAAGCCTTTGGCCGCCGCGCTCGAAGGCTCGCGACAGATCGGCTTTACCGTCATTTCGATCTCGGTATCGCTGTTAGCAGCGTTCATACCCGTTCTCTTCATGACGGGAATTGCCGGACGGCTTATGCATGAATTCGCGATGACGCTGACATTCGCCATCGTCATCTCGGCGATCGTTTCACTCACCGTGACGCCGATGATTTGCGCGCATTTCATCAAGTCGGGCGGGGAAGCGCACCGCAATCTGGCTGACCGCATTTTCGAAGGGGCGATGGGTCTCGTCGTTGGCGCCTATGCCTTCACGTTGCGAATTGCGCTGCGCAATCAGCTCGCGATGCTCGCGGTTTTTATCGCGACCATCGTCCTGACCGTGCATTTCTATGCAATTGTGCCGAAAGGGTATCTGCCGGAGGACGACACCGGCCTCATCATCTCGTCGACGGAAGCCAATGCCGACGTCTCGTTCGCCGAGATGAAACGCCTTCAGGATCAGGCGTTGAAAATCATTCTTGCCGATCCGGCCGTCGACAATGTCGGCTCGTCGATGGGGTCCGGCGGTTTCAACCCGACGCAGAACCTCGGACGTATGTACATTAGCCTGAAACCGCTCAACGAACGCGGCAACGTTCCGACTGCGCAGGTTATCGATCGTTTGAGAAAGCCCCTCGGGAAGATCGTCGGACTCGCTACGCGCCTCATGCCGTCACGAGATATCCGGTCGGGCGCGCGATCAGGCAAAGCCGACTATCAATATACGCTCTGGTCGCTCAACGCCGACGATCTTTATGCGTGGGTGCCCAAGGCTCTCGATGCGGTTCGCGCCGTGCCGGGCCTCGTGGACGTCAGCACGGACCGCGAGTCCGGCGGGCTTCAGCTTAATGTCAATATCAACCGTGACGTGGCATCCCGGCTCAACGTGGCGGTCGCCGATATCGACACTGCCTTGTCGAACGCCTTCTCGCAGACGCAGTTCTCGACGATTTACGGCGAGCGCAATCAATATAAGGTCGTTCTGGAGGTCGATCCGAAACTGCAGGGCCAGCCGAAAGATCTGTCGCGGATTTACGTTCCGACTATGGACCGCGCGCGACAGGTGCCGCTCTCCAGCGTCGTGACATTGACGGAGGGGATCGCACCGCTCGTCGTCAACCATCAGGGGCCCTTTCCTGCGGTCACGATCAATTACAGCCTGAAGCCCGGCGTGAGCATGGATACGAGCCTTCAGGCTATCGATGCGGCGCTGCAGAAATTGCATATGCCTGAATTGATACGCGGCGAGCCGGCCGGCGACGCCAAGGCCTTCCAAGAGCAGGCCCGGATGCAAACCCTACTGATTTTAGCTGCGCTCGTATCAATCTACATCGTGCTCGGCGTTCTCTATGAGAGCCTTGCCCATCCGCTGACGATCATCTCGACGTTGCCCTCGGCCGGCCTCGGCGCGCTGCTTGCTCTTGAGATGGCGGGAATGGATCTATCTATCATCGCGCTGATCGGCGTCATTCTCCTGATCGGCATTGTGAAGAAGAACGGCATCATGCTTGTCGATTTTGCGCTGAACGCGGAACGCGAGCATGGGCTATCGGCGCATGATGCGATCTATGATGCCTGCCTGCAGCGGTTCCGTCCCATCCTGATGACGACGCTCGCCGCGATCCTCGGAGCGGTTCCTCTCGCAGTTGCGATCGGCCCCGGATCAGAATTGCGTCGGCCGCTCGGCATCACGATCATCGGCGGTCTCGTCGTGTCGCAAATTCTGACTCTTTACACGACGCCGGTGATTTACCTGCTGCTGGAGAGAGCGAAGGCGAGGATGTCCGGTCTCCGTACAAAGAAATCGTCGGCCATTCCGCCGCATACTGCTTAAGGACTGCCATTCAGTCGGCTCGCCAGTTGCGCCTCAGGTAATATTGATATCGGCAGAAAGACCCTATAACGCATATTTCGGGCATGATCGCCGCCGGAAACGAACGCTAAATTGGTACGAGCGACTTTATGATCGACGTTTCTCTGGCCTCGGCTCAGACGACCGAAAATCTGTCGGCGAACAGCGCGGGAGGGCAACCCCTCAAGATTGCCTTCTTCGGCCATGATTCCAACGAAAGCACGATTAGAAAACGTGTCAGGGCCTTTCAGGCAGCGGGCTCTACGGTTGTTGGATTTATGTTCTCGCGCCGACGCAATGGAGCAGTCGGAGATCCCGAGTGGACAAACGTCGATCTCGGCATCACCGAAGATGGCTTCTACGGACGTCGGCTCGTGCGCCTGCTCGTCGCCATAGGCATTCTCTGGCGCCAGCGTGCGCTTCTGCGAAGCGCAGATCTCTTTTACGCGCGCAATATCGACATGCTGCTCATGGCCCGCATTGCCAAGGCAATGGCGCGCGCTGACGCACCGCTCGTCTACGAAGCTCTTGATGTTCATCCCATCATGACGAAGTCGAGCGGATTAGGACACGTCCTCCGCTTTGGCGAGCGTCGATTGCTAGCGGCGAGCGCTTTGTTGGTGGTGAGTTCCCCGACGTTCATCGATCGATATTTTGCTCCCGTCCAAAAATATACGGGACCTTGGTTTTTGCTGGAAAATAAAGTCTTCGGCGGGGACGACGCCTCATACGCCTCGCCTGTAGAAAAGAAGCCCGCGGCCTCGCCGCCGTGGACTATCGGCTGGTTTGGCGTCATCAGGTGCCAACGGAGCCTCCGCCTGCTGCAGGACATCGCGCGCGCAATGCCGGACGGTGTTATTGTTCATATTCGTGGCATTCCGTCCGAAAGAGATGGAATTACCAAGGCGTTGCTCGACGAAGTTGGCGCACGCGTCGCGAACATCACATATTTCGGCGCGTACAAGAGTCCGGACGATCTCTCTCAAATCTACGGCGCCATCGATCTGACGTGGGCGGTTGACTTTAGCGCCAGCGGCGCGAATTCCGATTGGCTGATACCAAACCGGCTCTACGAGGGCGGTCTCTATGGCGTACCGGCCATCGCTCGCCGATCGACCGCTACGGGTCAGATCGTCGAAGAGGATGGCAGGGGCTGGTGCTTTGACGAGCCTTTCGAGAGCAACCTTGCAAACTTCCTACTTGCGCTCGACTACTCAAGCTACGCGAACATGCGCGAAGCACTGTGCAAAAAAGATCGATCGGCGTTTGTCGATGTATCGGACACGGCAGCACTGGTGTCGAAGCTTTCCGCCCTGGCGCACGGCGAGACCGCGCCCGGCTGATCTACACTCGGCCCTTTAACCGAAACTGCCGCTTCCTACGCGCTAGCGATAACGGCGATTGGCGTATTCGTCGAACGAATAGCCGAATGCGCTCGCAAGATACCCCGCGCCACGACAGAATGTGTAACAGCTCGCGACGAGCCGTTGCGGCTTGCCGGTCATCGCATGCACAAGCCCTAGAGCAATCCGCAGGCTGCCATACCCGAGTCGAACGACGCCTTTAGCCGCGTTCCGTGCCCGTCCCGGTAGAGTCCGGGATTTGGGGCCAGCTAATCGACCTTCCGTCGTGCCTGTCCGATACCAACGTCGGAAGAGCCAGGCAGAGCGCATGCGATCGAGGGGGATGAAGTCCCAGACGACAGAACTGCTCGACCAAGCCACCTGTTCGCCGGCGGCGCGCAGTTTCGTAATCAAGTGGGTATCTTCTCCGCCCGTGTCGTTGAACGACAGATCGAATGCAACGCCAAGCCGGTCGAGCCGCATCATGTCGATCATCATGTTCGCGGACGATGCATCATCGACAAAGCCATCGCGTTCCCGGGGTGCATAGGCATATGCTTCGATGGGCAGCCATCGGCCCGGAGGGACTGCGAAAATCGGGTATGACGGTCCTGCGGCGATAATCGCGCCCGACGTCTCAATCGTGTCGACAAGGCCTTGGAGCCAGGTCTTTTGAGCCAGTTCGTCGTCATCGATAAACGCAAGATACTTGGCCCCCAAAGCGCGGGCTTCTGAAAGAGCGGCATTGCGCGCGTGCGAAAGGCCTTTCCGAATTTCGTTGAAATATCGCACTCGAAATCGAGATGTCGTCGCCTTGAGATCGCAAAGCTCACGTGCTGAGCCATCGGGCGAATTATCAATGACGACGATGTCGACGTCGTCGTCTGCGTCGCGAAGCGCGAGACGCTGAAGGGTATCGAGCAGGCGCGAGAGCCCTTCGGGACGGCGATACGTGCAGATTCCGATGACTATTCGTGGCATCGTCGGTTATCCGGGCCGGGCTCGCGGAGCTAACCGCCGGAGCCTATTCACGAGAGCTTGGCTGCCATATTTGAAAAAAAGCGGCCAAGCATGGGGATGCGTCAGCGCCGATAGAGCCGCATTTTTCCAAAGCCCGGTCTTCGCGAACGAAACGACCTTCACGAAGTCGGTTGTGCGCGTAAGCGCGTCATCGTAGGCGCGGACGGCTTCAACAGCTTCCGCGTTGCCGAAGCGCGCCGCATCTGCTGCGATCGCCGTGTGGGCAATGCGGAGTTTTGCCATGTGCTCATCGGTCAGGCGCCACGACTGAGATCCCGGCCGAAGCCTGTATTTGTAGCCTGGCTCGGAAGTGACCACGAACCGTGCGCCCTGGAACAGACATGCGAGAATGAACTGAAAATCTTCGCCGACCGGCAGATCTTCGAGATGCCAGATCGAATGCTTTCTCAGGAATTCCGTCCGCACGATCACCTTGATTGCGCCGAGTGAGAACGCCGCTTTCCCGAGCACCTGATTGGCCGAGATAAAGGTCGGCACATCGACCGAAAACAGAAATGGGACCTGGGCGGAGGGAAAGAGGAGGCGGCCGGTCGGCTTGCCATCGCATGTCACGCGTTCGAAATTGTCGCCAACGATATCGGCCCCGGTCGCATCCGCGCAGGCAATCAATGCCGACGTCCGCTTTGGAAGGATGTAATCGTCGCCGTCCAGGATCGCGATCCAGCGGCCTCGCGCGCATTTTATTGCAGCGTTTCGTGCGGCACCGGGTCCGGCGTTTTCCGTCTGTCGGATGAGACTGATGCGCGGATCCGAAGCGGCCAATCGGCGAACGATCTCAGAAGTGTGGTCGCTTGAGGCGTCATCGACGACGATGACCGCCACAGTCACACCTTCCTGCGCCAAAGCCGAACAAATTGCTTCTTCGATGAAGGGCGCAACGTTAAACGCCGCAATGATGAAGGTGACGTCGGGCGTGTCGGCCGGCGTGCCATTCGCGGTGGCTCGGCTCGGGTCCTGCAGAAGAGATAGCACCTGAGCCTACCTTCCCCAGCGATCTGCCAATGTGTCGTGGCTCTTTTCGGATACCAACGAGACCGCGAGCCTCTTTCCATCGATAGCGAACCGCTGGACAAACAATCGACGATAAAGTCGACAATCGAACAGGAGTCAGACAGCGTCAGGGATGTTGTTCGCTTAACAGTTCCCCGGCTAAATATGCCACTTCAGTTCTATTTTTTGCGTTAAGCTTCTTCATAATGTTTCGCACGTGAACCTTCACCGTGCTTTCACACATGTTGAGCTCGTAGGCGATGATCTTATTCGCCTTTCCCTTGCGCAACGCCTCAATCACCGCAATTTGGCGCTTGGTAAACATGCTCCTGAAGCAGACTTCCTGGCGCGGCGCCTCGCTCATCGCGCGACGTGCGGCCAGGAAATTGTTTATTGGGAAATACTCTCCGCCGGCGAGGATCAGACGAAGCGCGTGAGCTGCAACTTCAAGCGAAATATCGGCCGGCATATAGCCGTTACCGCCCGCTTCCATGATCGCCATGATAAATTCGATCTTATCAGTATCTGACATGATCACGATTGGAACGCGACATCCGCTCTCTTTCAATTTCGAAAGCTGGGAAATTGCAGTCGCGTTGTCACTGCCTATGGCGCAAATGATGACGATCGCCGGTTTGAGGCTCGCTTCATTGTTCAAATATTCTTCCGCAGTCGAAACGCCAGCCCCTTTGAGCGCAGTCGCCTCCGACAAATTGGATAGTATGCACGTGCGGACGAACGCCCTGCTCTCAATTACGACGATCGCGCCGATGTCGGGCCGTTTCTTGGCATCCCTTGATGCCGTCGCTAAGTCTGGCGCTCCGTTTAATTCTTTGATGTGCTTACCTTTTAGCGCCACATAGCCAGTATCCACACCTTCGCTAGAAAGAGCCATATCCCCGCACTCCGGTTACGCATTACTCGTACTACGGCTATTTTGCAGCTAGCCTTGCCATCATCTCGGCCAAGGCCTCCATATGTATAGCTCGGCATTTTATCATAATACCAATATTTAACTGCTTTTTCTTAAAAACACAAATTAAGTATTAGCGCGTTTTTCGCGTAACACCTAAGTCCTTTGAACAAAATTTGAGCTTAGGATTAATTCTGGCTCCGCCTTCTCCCCCGAAAGAAGGCGTTGCCGGAGAAGCCGCTTTGGAGGGGACCCCCTCCTCATTTCGCGAGCGCTGACCCGCTTTTTACCTTGGCTTCCGGCCGCGATCGCTTGCGGGCTTAAGGACTCTTCCGCGGATCTCGGGTCGTCGCTGTTCGTTAAGTTCAGAGTTCTGATTGAAAGTGTCGGAGATGTCGAACCGCCTCTATTTGAGAGTCGGCGTCGGTGCGTTTCGGCGCAAGCTGCGACGGCCTCTTGCCGTTAAAAATGACAGAATTAAACGGCGTGAAATGTTTTGAAGACTGCAGGTACGGTCTGCACGATAATCTGAACGTCTTTCGCCAATGCCCATTCGCGGACATATACGGAATCAAGTTCAATTCTCTGATCAAATGAAAGCGAGCTTCTGCCGTTTATCTGCCAGAGCCCAGTGAGACCCGGACGGGCCAGCATGTAGTATCTTACGGATGCCCCATAAAGCTCGAGTTCCTGTGAAACAACTGGCCTTGGTCCGACAAGGCTCATCTGCCCGCGCAGCACATTGATGAACTGCGGAAGCTCATCCAAGCTGGTCTTCCGCAGGAGGTGCCCCAGACGGGTTACGCGCGGATCGTTCTCAAGCTTTCTTTTCCTCTGCCACTGGTCTGCGGCGACGGGATTCCTGGCGAGATAATCCTTAAACGCTCGATCGCTGTACGCGACCATAGTCCTGAATTTCAGACAATCGAACGGAACGCCGTTATATCCAATTCGCCGATGCCGATAAAGCACGGGCCCGCCCATGCTCAACTTAACGGCGACCGCGATGAGGGCCAAAAACGGCGCGAGCAGAACGAGCGCCATCGACGAAGCGACTATGTCGAGTATCCGCTTGGGTCTGCCGCCGATCGGCGAACCTGGGGCGCCAACAACCATCGGGATGCAAGCCACGTTCTGCTCAATCCTAACGGGAAACACTCCAATTGACGGCTTGGCTTCGCCTTCTACCGCCCTCTCTCCCCCGAGAAGACCGGACGGAAGATTGCCAAATCTATCGCGTGTATCACTGCGGATATCGACCGCAACTCCCGCTCCACGGAAGCCTGCCGGCGAAGAAATGACGGATTCGGTCAAGTCATAAATCCCGTACAAAATAAATAGAAGCACTTCGATCTATTTATGAGTTTTTCTCGGGACTTGGAAAAAATTCAATAGAGGTAAAAGGAGGTACCAGGATGGGACGCCTGTCGATAAATCCGTCAAAGGGATTACGCGTCTAGCCCAACGTTGCTGCACTGCAAGCCAGCTTGCTTTTTGCACTGCAACAGGGTTTGGTTGCTTTTCCCCATTTGTGGCCGTCAGAGCCACTGGTTCAATTTGGAGGTTCGATCGTGCCGCCTACTCCGGAAGAATTAGTCGTTAACCAGCTCCACGGTGGGAACGTAGCTTTTATCGGTCGTTCGCGAGATCGTAACCGTCGGGGCATAGAGAGGTGTACGCGCTCGTGTTTCCTCCTGGAAAAATTGTCGGGAAGCCTAGAAGCTATCGATGAATCTTATGAATGACCCACGCACGGCCGTATTCAAGCAATCCCGATCGGTATTAGCTTCGATGTCACATGCAATATCGCGATCGGCCCGGGTGGATTCCACGAGCAAGGCGGGTACGCATGCCGCTCGTCCCCTTATCGTGATTGAGCCGACGACCCAATGGTGGCGTCTTGTCCTGCGCGAACTTTGGACCAATCGCGAGCTGCTCAAGGTCCTGACAGAGCGAGACATCAAGGTCCGCTATAAACAAACTGTGCTCGGCTTCGCATGGGCGATCTTGCAGCCGTTCATGCTGATGGTCGTATTCTCGATCTTTTTCGGCCGCTTCGCAAAAATGCCCTCCGATGGGCTTCCCTATCCGATCTTTGCTTACGCTGGGCTTTTGCCGTGGACTTTCTTCTCGACTGCGGTGACGAATGCCTCCCAGTCGCTTGTCAATTCATCGCATCTTGTCAGCAAGGTCTATTTCCCTCGGCTCATTGTTCCTTTTGCGGTCGTCGGCGCAGGCCTCGTCGATTTTCTCATCGCCGGCGCCTTTATGTTCCTCATGATGGCCTATTTCGGCGTCGGTTGGGGCTGGCAGCTGTTGCTCGCACCGTTTCTTACGCTCTGTGTTTTATTGACGGCGTTAGGCGTCGGCACCTTCCTTGCCAGCCTTACCGTAACCTACCGAGACTTTCGCTTCGTCGTACCCTTCCTTGTGCAATTCTGGATGTTTGCGACGCCAATCGCCTTCCCGCTCAGTATCGTTCCAGAGCAATGGCAGTGGCTTCTTTTTCTCAATCCCATGACGGGGATCGTCGGCGGGTTTCGGTCGTGCTTTTTGGGATTGCCTATCGATTGGAGCGCTATCGTTATAGCCTTCGTGTCGTCGGTGATCTTGTTTGTCGCCGGGGTTGCTTATTTCAAGAGCGTTGAGCAGCGGTTCGCCGATATCATTTGATGGGCATTGGCACCAAAACTTCTTATGAAAATCGTTGAGACGACAAGGCGAAGGCCTTCGTCGCCTCCGGCCTAATGTGTGGATGATTCATGAGCGACTGGGCGATTCAGTGCGAAAACATCAAGAAGCGTTATGCGCTCGGCGAAAAGAGTGGTGGCAACCAGAATTTTCGCGAAGCGTTGGTGGGTGCAATTACAGCACCTGCCCGACGTTTCCGAGAGCTCAGCGGCGGCATAAAACATGAAAACGAATTTTGGGCTTTAAAAGGCGTCGATTTCGAGGTCAAAGAGGGTGAAGTGTTCGGCCTCGTCGGTCGCAACGGCGCGGGTAAAAGCACCCTTCTCAAAATACTATCTCGTATTACGGCGCCGACCGAGGGCCGCATTCTCATGCGCGGTCGGGCCGCCAGCCTTCTCGAAGTCGGCACTGGATTTCATCCTGAGCTATCGGGGAGAGAAAACATCTACCTCAACGGCTCGATCCTCGGCATGAGGCGCGTCGAGATCGATAAGAAATTCGACGAGATCGTGGATTTCGCGGGCGTCGAAAAGTTCCTCGATACGCCGGTCAAGCGATATTCGAGCGGCATGTACGTGCGCCTCGCATTCGCGGTCGCGGCGCATCTCGAGCCTGAGATTCTTCTTGTCGACGAAGTGCTCGCAGTCGGCGACATGGAATTTCAGAAGAAGTGCATCGGCCGCATGAAAAGCCTAGCCGGCGGCAGCGCGACAATCGTATTCGTGAGCCACAGCATGAGCGCCATTCAGGCGTTATGCGATCGCTGTCTGCTTCTCGATCACGGGCGCTCGGTCGAAGTCGGAGCGACGGCCGACATCATTTCAAAATACGCGTCGCAGGTCACCGCACAGCAATCGTTCGTCCGGGATGTTACTCCGCGCGACAACCCGACCATACAAAAAGCCGATCTAGCAACCATTCCTCCGAACGGCGATGATTCGAATTGGCGGCTCAGGATCGCAATGACGATTGCGTCGCCACGAAAAATGAATGTCGCGGTTGCGTTTCGGATCAAGGATACGATGTCGTTTCCGATCGCCTTCGCATCATGCGGTCACCTCGGCCCCGATGAAATGATCGCGCTCAAGACCGGCGATAATCTGATCACCCTAGATATGCCGCTCAATTTTCTTGCGCTCGGCGACTACACGGTCACCATTCAGCTATCAATTCCTCATGTCACCGAGATTGAAGAACTCGACGATTGTCTGAGCTTCCATCTGGAGCGGAGCGCCAGACCCGGTGCGATGCGCGCACTTCCCCAGTCGTGGGGCGTTGGATCCATCGAGCTACCGCTGAAATATTTGGAACGCAATGGCGCTTAATCGATCGGCTGCCCACGTTCGAGCGTTAGAAGACGGCTAACCGCTCCAACCGTGCCGCGGTCACGCGAGATCAGATTGTATGACGCCGAGGGGCTGCTTGCCCGCAAGCCTCAGATCCGCAATTATATCTTCCAGCTCGGTCATCACCGTCCTGCCAGATTGGGCGACGATGACAACGTTATCTACACTCGCAACGGCCCGATTTGCACTCCGTACGGATGGAAGGTGGACCAGGACGAGATCGAATTGCTCGGAGGCCTGGTCGAGGAACGATTTGAGGGCGGAGATTTGGTCTGCCGTCCAGATATTTCCTTCGCCTTTGGCCAGAAGAAGCGAAAGTCCAGGATGCTGCGGGGCTAACACCACCGCGTCTGCGATGGACACATGGCCTTCGAGAAAATCCTGGAGCCCATATCGGCTGTCGGCAGCAAGCCCCGATTTGAGATTGGGCTTTGCGGTATCGGTCTCGACCAAAAGCGTGCGCCGACCGGCATGAGCGTTTAGCAGCCCCAAATTGCAGGCTATCGCGGCGGAATTCAGATCGGTCGTGGTTCCGAGGACGCCAACGATGCGGGCCCCGTGCGTGTCCATCGCACGCTTCAGTGCGACCGCGGTAGCGCTCAGTTCTCGAGCTATTTTTGGGAACCGCTTGTTCTCGACAACGAAAAAGCTCCAATAGGGCTGCCCTCGGTTGCCAGCTCGAAATGGGTTCGGGACAAGATGGGCGTACGGCACGCCATGCAAGAAATACGATCTGACAACCTGTCCTAGAAGCGGGATGTAGAGCCTACGAGAAACTTGGTTTGCCGAGCGGACGGTGTGGTCGAAACTTGCATGAGCCAGCGACAAGCCAACTCCCATAATCGCGCCGAGAACAAGACCTGCCGCCAGCGAGAGCGTCGTCCGCGGTGTGCTCTTGCGAACGGGAGGATCGGCGCGAGTGATGACGCGTGCGCTCGTCCCGGGATATGATTGCCGCTGAACCGTCTCCATATAGGCTTGGAGATAGCTCTCATAGATCTTCTTGTAGGTCTCCGCGCGCGATTCCAGCTCATCGAGCGTTGTTTGCTTCGGGCCAACGTCCGAGGATTTGCCGATCGCCAATTCCGTCTTCGCCGTGGAGCGCGACGGCGTATCCGCTTTATTAGTATCAGCTTGCATTTGCATGCCGAGCCGCTTGAGGTCGTCGTCCTCCGAACTCGCAATTGGTTCGTTGGGCGGCCTTTCGACGAGACGGTAGTCGCGCTTGGCTTTAAAGAGTTGCACGTCGAGAGCGGCATCGTTCATCGCCTGGCGAAGTTCGCCGATACGAGATTCGAGCCATGCGCCACCCTGACGCGCACTCTGAGCCCGTAGATCCAGCCTGTCCTGAACGTAGGCATCGCCAATTGCATTTGCCACGAACGCCGCGGTCTTTGGATCGTCTGCTCGGAATGAGAGATTGAGCACGTATGACAGTCCGACCCTTCGGACATCCATATTAGTCTGGATGTTGAGCATAAGATTGTGCAAGCGCACTTCCTTCTCGTCTGCGGTTTCCGGTTTCGGGCCGCCGAAGAGAAGTTGGTAGAAGCGCGCGAAAATGCCTTCACCCGGCGGTGAGGCTGCGCCAGCGTCATCAGGCTGAACGGCCACGGGTTGGTGAACTTGGCTCTTTTCAGTTGTCGAATTTTCTATGTCCGGCTTTTTTTCTTTCGTCTCCTGACGCTTCTCGAGGATCGTAGCGACCTTGCCAGCGATTTGATCGGACATCAGCAACGCGATCTGGCTTTCGATCTGTGGCGTGTCCATTGTCATCAGTGTTTCAGTGTTGCTCATCGTGGGCGTGGGTTGCTGGTTCGTTTCGATGAGCAACTGAGATGTCGCCACGTAGGTACGCTTGGTCGTCACGACATATGCGACGGCGAGTATCAGACCAGCCAAAGCGAACAGCGCGACGAAGGGCCAGTACGAGCGCATAAATGTGAAGACATCGGCGACGGAAATCTCGTAATGCGATGCGTGGCCGAGAGCCTCGGCATTGGCTTGCTGCTCTGTTCGCAAACGTTCCAACATGTCGAAAAAACACTCTCCCTCTGAGAGGCATGGCGCTGCTGCACGGGCCTTGGCGAAGATCCGCCTTGTGTCCATTGGACGGACTATACCGTTAAAATTCCCACCCCAAAATTAATTACGCCGCCAATTAACCTGTCGCTGTTTCGTAATCAGGATTCCGAGGCGGCTTTTCGTGGCTGGTGCTGCTCACCCAGTTGCGCAAGCCGAAAGGAACCGGGGCTACCCGGTAGTTTTTGGAGGCTCGGTTGGCAGCCGACGACACTTACTATTTCTGAAAACTTCAATCGCGACTTTTCAAGCGCCATGTCGTGATTGGGATCCGCGAACAATGCGCCGCCACGCAAGGCCGCTGCCCGCAACGGCCAAATTCAAAAATATCCAGGGATCTTGACGCACCACGGCGCGAAGCGCGGGCCAATCTGCGACGCCAAACTTTAGTAATTTCCGGATCCAAACATGAGCAAACGTGCTCCTCGCTGCTTTCAGTTGCACCTCTGTCGCCTCGCGTCCCGGCCCGGACAATTTGAATTTTTGTTTGATCGCGGCGACCAAAATTAAATTATTCCCAAGCCGACGCGCCGCGTCGGGATGATCCCAGTCGATCGAGGACAAGTACATGTTGTCACCGCGGCCGCAGTGGATACGCGGAACGGTCGAAAAGCGGACGATGCGTGAAGCATTCGCCAAATCCAGCCAAAACATCCTGTCTTCACCAGCAAAGCGGAGTCGCGGGTCGAAGCGGATATTGGGATGAGTTGAAAAGCGATAAACAACGGAGGATGTGTGAGCCAGGTAGTCTTCGATGAAAGAACGGACCGCCTCGCCAAACGCGAACGTGAACGTAGTTGGATCATCGCGGTTTGGCGTCAATCGGCTATCGCCAGACATCCATTCCCGGATAGGGTCGGATGATTGGAACCACGTGTCATTCTCATACCAGCGCGTATGATCGCAAAAATAGAAATCCCCATCGTTGCCAAGAATCGCAATCGCCGAGGCCAGATGATCCTCGCTCCAGCGATCGTCCGAGTCGAGAAAAGCAACGAAATCCGTCGTTTCCGGCAGGCTGTCCAAACCAGTATTGCGCGCCGCTCCGGGTCCACCGTTTGCTCTCTCGATCACCCGCAGTGAAAAGCCTAGCGGCGTCTCCAAGTCCGCGATTTCAGTACGTGCGTTCACGGGCGATGCGTCGTCGATAATGACGACATCGACCTGCATCTCGGGCGTCAAGCGTTGCGCAAAGACGCTTTCAAGAGCGCCACGGAGAATACCGGTCTGCTTTTGATAGAATGGAATGATGACGGCTAACGAAGACATGTGGCTATCCAACACTCTATGCCCTCAAGCCGAGCCCTGGCGTGAAGCAGAAAGTCGAGCGGGGGCCTCACAGTCAAACTGTTCGCCAACGCCCAGCGATCTATTCCTGCGCGTTCATCTATGAGAGGTTTTTGCGACGCCCTTTTTCGGCAGAAAACTGGTCAATTTATCTACAATGGCATTAGCCCATTCGACGTAGCTCAATGGGTGTCCCAATTGCTCAAGTCGTCGCTTATGAAATTCCCAAAACTTGCGGTCCTTGAGTTGAATCGCGCTCACTGTGAGAAATCGATAATATTGGTGGAGGAGTTGCTCACGCCGTGCCGTAACTTCATCACTAGACAGATAATAGGGACCATATTCAAGCAAGTCGGCCAAGCGAGACGTAACGTAGGCGTTTAGCCAAGCGGATTCGGCCGTCTGCCTATCATTGTGAACCCTCTCATACGACAAAACTTGATGCACGAATCCGAAATCGGCCGTTTTCAAGCACTCGTAGCAGGCGCTCACATCCGCCTCGGCTGTCACATTCGGATAAAAATTCGACGAGCGCCTCACCAAGTCTGCGCGGTATAATACGGATGTCGGCGCCCCAAAAACGTGCGGGCCACCCAAAAGATGCGATCGGCAGATCTTCGCGCCCGGCACGAGCGCGCTTGGGTATGGCAGCTCATCAAAGCGAACATGCCAATTTCGCATGTCGTCGCCGCCGCCGCTTAGCTGATAGGATCCTACGAGCCCGATTGATGGATGAGCCTCCGCGAGATCGACCATCCTGGCCAGACATTCGGGAAACAGCCAATCGTCAGCGGAGACGACTTTGCAATACTTGCTTTCCTGCGAGATCAGACTGAACGCGTGATTATGGTTGGCGATTATCGGGAGCAGCGTTTCGTTCGAGTAGACACGAATACGCTTATCTTTGCTGGCGTACATCTCCGCGATTTCGAGCGTCCGGTCCGTGCTGGCATTGTTGACGACCACGTACTCCCAGTTCGAATACGTTTGCGCAAGCACGCTCTCGATGCACTCCGCCAAATAACCATCGCCGTTATAAACCGGTGTAACAATGCTTACCAATGGCTCGCTTGTCTGGGCCATCTTTTCTCTCTTTGTCCAACACTTCAATTCGTTTCGGATAGCGCACGGATGAACAAACGCGCCCGTCCACCTATGCCGCTATCTATTGCGTGCTAGCGCGCCATAGCGGGCATGCGGGAGAGTACCTTCCCGGCCGCGCCCTCGCCGCTCTTGAAGCTTTCATCAGTCCAGAGATAGCCCCAATCGCCGTAGCGGCCGCAATAGGCGATGCCGACGTCATCGAGATATGCGTGGACTGTCTTCAGCGCCTCGGCTCTATCGAGATCGAAGATAATGTTGGCGTAGGCCAGAAGCTCCGCTTCCCGACACAAAATCTCGTCATTGTCGCGGAGGATACCGCAGCGGCGAAGATCGGCAATCACCGGCTCGATCAAATCGCGCGCAGATCCCGTAAACGGCTTATATTTGTTAGAGAAATAAACTTCCGCTTGAATGCTGCCCGTACCGGCCGGCACATTGTTTGGCGACAGCATGTGCGGGAAACTCAAGCGCGTGAAGCAGATGTCCTCGTCATAGAAGTAGCTCATATGTGCGTTGGATAGATCTTCGCGGTTCACACCGATGTTAACGAGAACGCACGTCGAGCATGCAAGACGCTTCGAAGCCTCAACCACATCGGCCGGCGCACTATCGATCATGCGAATGAGTTCGGGAAGGGGCACGGAGGAGATGAGTGAATCATATGCCGCCGTAACACCATTCGAGAAGCCAAGCTTCTTATTTCGCGGGTCGACAGAGATCAGCTCGTGGTCGAGTTTCAAATTTCCAAGCGGCACCCACTTCTTCAAATAGGACATGAAACCGCCCTGGCGCGGATACCGGAAATGCGTGATGTAATGGATATTCGGCGGAGACGGCGATATCGCGCCACGCAGCACCTCTTCGAGGCTTGGCCTGTATATCCGCGGGCCGAGCCAATCGGTGCTCATGTTCTCGGCCGTCGTCAGATGGTATTTCCTGGTGTATTGCATCGGGAAGAGTTCGGAAAACGTCTTGCCGAAGCTCGCCAACAGCCAGTCGGCGTAGTTCTTGATCGGTCGATCGGGCGCCTGGCGCTCCTCCACGAAGTCGGCAATGACCTTGATGACGACGTCTTCCGGTAAGCCATTCAGATGCAGTTGGACGGGATGCTGCGGCCAGTATCCGCGCCAATAGTTGTTCAAATTGATCTGTATGGTTTCATATTCGTTATCGACGTTATCGGCGAATATCTCCTGTATCCGCTGATCCTTCGTGAATGAAATGTGCGGCCCCAAATCGAAGATGAATTTGCTGTCGTACCGAAACGATGTCGTATGCCCACCATAATAGCTATTCTTATCGTACATCGTCGGCGTGATGCCTTCAGCGTGGAGGCGATAAGCAGCTCCAAAGCCAGCCATTCCAGTTCCTAGGATCGCGATATTCGGCATTGGCCTGCCTCCCTCCCAAATTGCTCGCTAGAATAAACACGAGTTCGTTAATCTAATTCTGATCATCGACATAGGCCGAAGGCAATATCAGCGATTATCGGCTGATGCTTCGCCTATATGGTTGCCGTCCAGCACCTTCCGCGCTGATTTTACGCAACCAGCGTTCAATGTGCGAAGCTCGACGTCACGGTCTTCCGCGCCTTAACGGGACGTTCGCTTTTGCGTATCTCTCATTTCCCATTTTCTGCCGCTCGCCTTTCTCTTCGCCGACGGATTGCAAAATAGGTGCACGCCACTAAGCCGATGAGCAGCGAACCTCCAACCCATTGCAATTTCGGATGCTGTGTCAGGCCTTGAAAAATATACAAGCGATAGATCATTAAAAAATTGGCCGGGAAGTGAGGCGGCACGGCGTCCGTTGCCTCAAAACTGCTAAAGCCGAAAGAACTGCTACTGCCGGGCGCGCCTTTGTAGAAAAAGAAACCTATACCCGGGCTGCCGTTTCGGAAGGTGGCGTCGACCGCATGGGTCATGAGTGTGCCGTTAATGTAAGATTCCAGCACGTCGCCGACCACGATCGCCGTTATGACGTCACCGCTTTTTACCCCGGAAGACGCGCCTTCCGAATGGGCCAAGTAGGTGAAATCATTGAGCTTGCCATTCCAGCGCACGATTTCAGCATAGGCTCGTCTGCCTTGTGAACAGCGGAAATTAAACTCGTATCCCGTGATGCTGTGAGCCGCGATGGCGCCGTGGAGGTAAAGCTCTAACTCTTGATTGCTGTCGTCTGTGCAATCGGTCGCCCGAACAGTCGCTTGAGCAAACTGCGATGCCTTCCAGGCTCCAGTGAGCACTGCGACGGAATCATCGTAAGGCGGCGACGGCTGCCCTGTCTGGGTTCCGAAGGCAAAACCCGGAACGGTGCGGACATCGGTCCAATCTAACCCGGCCTTTTTGCCGCTTAACCAAGCTCCATTCTCTGAAATGGGATTTTCTTCTGTAGGAAAAGCGGTGCGAAACGTCCTCGCATCGGCCGTGGATGCGGCGAGAGCGACCAGGCCTAAGAGGGCCGACCAGACACAAGAATTGACATTGAAGATCATCGAGAGACGCGACGATATCCGCCGCTCGCCGCGTGCCAAGTCTTTCATCCGAGAAGACACGACCTCGGCAGACCTTGAAAATTCCGGCCTGCTCTCACCCAAGGGTTGCCTTGTGCAGGAAAAAGGCCTCGGAGACCTTCTCAGGCGCACGGCATTCCATCCCTCTGAGCCGCGCCAACCCATTGAAGACCTCCGCGTCGAACCAATCCTTCGAGCGCTGTGTACCGAAATGCTTGAGCAGGAGTTCGGTTTTCCTTTGGAGAGCCGCGGCCGTGATCGGCTGATAAAGGTTCGGCCGACCAAGATCGCCATCCCACTTCGGGATCTCGTATTCCAAGATCAGGTGATTGCGAAACGTATTCCAAGTCAGCTTCGAAAGTTCGCGATGATCTTGATGAGCGTCATCGCGTCGGTGTGTGAAGATCACATCCGGATCGACTTCCTTTTTCAGCGTCTCGAACCAATCCTTGAGCTCACATCCCTGTACCGGGAAATATCCATCTCGAAATGTTCCGATCGATATCTTTGCGCTCGCCGCGCCTTCCAGGAATTCTTGGGCTGAGGCGCGCGCCTCGATCCCTCGGTCTCCTGCGGCACCTAGAACGCACCAGTCGGCGTGAACTTGGATACCCTCTTGGATCCAGTTCAATATGGTGCCGCCACAGCCAATTTCGATATCGTCCGAATGCGCCCCGAGGCAGAGTACGCGCAGGTTTTCGCCCCTACGCGCAAGTTTCAATTTCAGCATTGTCAAATAATGGCCACTTCACGCTTCTTGGCGCGGCTGTCGAGTTTACGCCAAGGCATCTCGCCACCTTCGACCATATCTTCAAGAATCTGACGATCTTTCAGCGTATCCATCGAGCGCCAGAAGCTCGTGTGCTTGTAAGCCATCAATTGATTCTCGGCGATGAGGCGCTCGAACGGCTCCAAGACCAATTCTTCCCCATCATGGATATAGTCGAAGATCTCCTTGCGAAAGATGAAATAGCCGCCGTTTATCCAGATCTCCGAGCGCTCCGACGAGCGGAAGGCGCGAACTTCGCCTTCGTCGTCGATATCGGCGAGGTGATACGTCAGCGGCGGCCGGACAGCGAGAAAACAGCCGATTTTTCCGCTCTTCTTGAACTTGTCGACCATGTCGTCGAGATCGACGTCGGTCAATCCATCACTATAATTCGCGAGAAACATCTCCTCGCCCTCAACCTGATCCTTGACGGCGCAGAGCCGCTGGCCGATGTTCCGCCAGATTCCGGTATCGATCAGGGTGACGCGCCAATCTTCCTTGAAATTGCCAAGAAGCTCGACGTTCGATCCGTAGCCTGAGACGACGCAGTCCGAGAACGTCTGCGGCTTATAGTTGAGAAAGAAGTCCTTGACGATGTTGGCTTTGTATCCGAGGCACAAAACAAAGTCCGCATGGCCGTGCTGGCTGTAGTACTGCATGACGTGCCAGAGGATGGGATGATTTCCCACGGGGATCATAGGCTTGGGAATATTCTCGGAATATTCGCGGATACGCGTTCCCAATCCGCCACAAAACAACACGACCTTCATGTCCGTATAACTCCTCCCGGAAGGGCTTACGAGTTTCGCTACCCTTGAAGTCTTTTTTGACCGGCTGTTTGAAGACCGGCTGGCGTCTCAAAATGGAGCAAAGGGTATCAACGGTAAGAACTATGCAAAATCGGTGCACTTTTTGCCGTCGCGGCGCCAACTCTGAGCCGTTTGACGACGTCGCCGCCGAGCTCTCGATGAAATATATCGAGAGGAAGTTACCTTATCATTCCTCGTGGGCAGGAATAATTCCGCAATTGGAGGTAGGTTAAGAAAGCGTCGTCGCGGATCGTCTGACTGCTTGATTGCGTTTCTTCGGGCTGCTTCAAAATCTCAAACTCAAACTTAAACTTTAGGCGGTAGTGCACGGAGCTTCGGCCCACATTACTGCTGCCACGCAAAGCGGGGGTCGGGGCGGGACCGCCAGACATATTTCGGCATTGGGGAAGCTTCACGGTATGCGGTTCATGGAGACTGAAATCTCCGGCGCTTGGGTCATCGAGCCAAGTCCGCATCAAGACGATCGCGGCCGGTTCATGAGAGCCTGGTGCGCTCGCGAGTTCGAGGCAAACGGCATTCATTTCATTCCCGTCCAAGCCAATCTCGGATTAAGCAAGGCCGCCGGTACGCTCCGCGGCATGCACTATCAAACGGAGCCCGCGCTCGAAGCAAAGCTCGTTCGCTGTACGACGGGCGCGGTGTTCGATGCTTTCGTCGATCTCAGGGAGGGGTCGAGCACATACGGCGCTTGGTTCGGGATCGAACTTAGTGCGGAAAATGGCCGGATGCTGTATGTTCCAGAGCATTGTGCACATGGCTATCAGACGCTGTTGGACAATTCGGAAGTCTATTACATGGCCTCGGAATATTTTACTCCGACCGCCGTCCGTGGCGCGAAATTCGACGATCCCGCATTCGGCATCAAGTGGCCCCTGACCCCCACTGCCGTTTCTGATCAGGACCGCAATTGGCCAGCGTTCAACATGACCAAGTACTCGGAATAGGAATGAATATTGCGAGCACCGCCGGTATGACATCGGTCGTTGTACCAAGAAAGCAACTCAGATTACGGGAGGCGTCATGAACGTTGACACCGCGCTTCGGCACCTTGAGGCCACCAATCGTCCCATCCGCGTCGGAATGGTCGGAGCGGGCGCAACGGGTCGCGCGATTGCGCTCCAACTTGGGACGCCCGTCCCCGGTATTCGGCTTGTCGCGATTGCCAACCGCACCGTCGCGAACGGTGAAAGGGCCTTCCGCGAAGCTGGTATAAACACGTGGCGGTGCGTAGATACGGCGCGCGAAGCCGAAACCGCAATCTCCGACGGTGTGCCCGTATTAACGGAGGACCCGTTCGTACTGGCAACCTGCTCCGACGTCGATATTCTGATTGAAGTGACGGGTTCGGTTGGCCCGGCGGTCGACGTCGTCCTCAAAGCGTTTGAGCATGGCAAGCACGTGGTTCTGGTCAACGCCGAACTCAACTCCCTCCTTGGCCCCATTCTGAAGACGAAAGCCGACGAAGCCGGCGTTATCGTCACGCACACCGATGGCGATGAGCCCGGGGTCGCCATGACGCTCTTGCGCTATCTCAAGACGCTTGGTCTTCGACCGGTGGCCGCAGGAAATATCAAGGGGATGGTCGATTATTATCGCAATCCCGATACGCAAAAGGCCTTCGCGGAAAAGAACGGTCAGGACGTGAAGAAGGTCACCTCTTTCGCGGACGCTACCAAATTGTCGATGGAGACGACGGTCCTTGCCAACGCAACGGGCTTCCGCGTCGGCCGCCGTGGCATGTTCGGTCCGAAGTGCGAAAATGTTGCCGAGATCGCAAACCTCCTGCCTCCTGAGCATCTTTTGGGATCGGGCATCGTTGACTACGCGCTCGGCGCCGCGCCGCATACCGGGGCTTTTGTCGTCATCCACGAAGACAATCCGCTGAAGCAAACACAGCTCGGTTACTACAAGCTCGGCAATGGCCCCTTCTACGTATTCTATACGCCGTTCCACTTGCCCCACCTCCAGATCGCTTCGACGATCGGCCGGGCGTTGGTTCTTCACGATGCGACCGTCGCGCCGATTTCGGGTCCCGTCTGCGAAGTCGTCGCCGTCGCGAAGCGCGACCTAAAGACCGGCGAACGGCTCGACGGCATCGGCGGCTACTGCTCGTACGGGCTGATCGAGAACTCCCCTTCCGCGCGCGCGATGCGGGCGCTGCCAATCGCTCTCTCCGATGACTGCGTTTTGCGCCGCAACGTAGCGAAGGATACCGTTATTTCCTTCGACGACGTCGAGCTGCCTGTCGGCCGCCGGATCGACGCGCTTTGGCGCGAGCAATTCGAGAAATGGCCGACGTCTCCGCGCGTTGCTCCGGCGTTACCGCTTCGCACCTCCGCCTTGGGAGAAGTCAGTTGAGCATGGCACGTCACACGCTGCATTTTTCAACGTATGAACGACCTACGGGAATCCCGGAATAAAAATGCTTAATCGTTCGTTCTGGAGTGGTCGCAAGGTCTTCGTCAGTGGACATACGGGCTTCAAGGGGAGCTGGCTCTCCTTGTGGCTGGAGAAACTCGGCGCCGACGTTCTGGGCTACGCGCTTGAGCCGCCGACCGCGCCGAGCCTCTTCGAACAAGCCGATATTATCAAATCGACCCGTACGATATTTGGCGATATCCGCGACTTCGAACGCCTGAAAGCCGCGATATCCGATTTCCGTCCCGACGTCGTCCTTCACATGGCGGCGCAGTCCGTCGTGCGCGCGGGGTATGACGATCCCGTGGGAACCTATTCCACCAACGTCATGGGAACCGTCCACATCTTTGAAGCCCTGCGACAGCTCGGAAGAAGCTGCGTTGTCGTCAACGTGACCAGCGACAAGTGCTATTCAAATCAAGAGTGGGTTTGGGGCTATCGCGAGTGCGAGCCCATGGGAGGTCGCGACCCTTATTCCAATTCCAAAGGCTGTGCCGAACTTGTAACGACGGCTTACCGCGAGTCCTTCTTTCCTCCTGCGACACTTGCGAGCCACGGAATAGCGCTCGCCAGCGCGCGTGCCGGAAACGCCATCGGCGGCGGCGACTGGACCAGCAATCAGCTCATTCCGGACCTCATGAGATCGTTTCTTAAGGGCGAATCTTGCCTTATCCGCAGCCCGCATGCGATCCGACCGTGGCAATTCGTGCTCGAACCGCTGCATGGATACCTTGTTCTGGCGGAACGCCTTTCCAATGATGGTGCGCGCTATGCGACGGGCTGGAATTTCGGTCCGGCCGAAGCCGATGCGAAGCCGGTATCGTGGATCGCCGATGAGCTGGTCAAAGCTTGGGGGCAAGGCGCTTCATGGACTCGCGATTCTGCGCCGCATCCTCGAGAAGCCAACTTCTTGAAACTCGATACGTCCAAGGCCCGGACGGAACTCGATTGGCAGCCAGCACTGCCGCTTCCGAAGGCCCTCGATTGGATCGCGGAATGGTATCGCGCATTCGATGGGAACGCAGATCTTCGCGCAATTACGAGACTACAGATCGATCGTTATGAAAGGGCCATCGAAGGCCAAGAGCGGAGTTCAGGCTCGGCCGTCCTGCAAAGCTCCGCCTGACCTAATCCGCTTTGCGACATGGCGCGGCGAGAGTTCCTTCCGTGTCTCGCCTGAGAGTCTTTTCCGGTGGCGCGACCCGCTCGAGCCAGATTTCCTTCCAGAACGGGAATTCGTGCCGCGGAGAAAACATTCGCCGATGGAGATAGTTTCCGCTGCAGGTCACGCCATCCAGGATGATACTCGCGTTGCGGAGCTTCAACATTCGCCCCGTTTTTTCGTCTAAAATCCGCTCCACGCGATTGCGCACACGGAAGGGGCCCTTTCCACAATAGGGGACCATTTCAGCATCGAACCACATGCCGTGGTTTCGAAGCCCCTTGTCCAAGGTTTGTTCGATGTCTTTTTGGGGCAGAACGCGGACCCACTCCCCAGCATGAAGGTTCAAGTCCTTCGACGGGGTCTCGCCCGTCGCGCGCCCGTGTACAATGGGAAATCTAAAATGAAACCACTGCAACAGAAATGCATTGAGCGTCGCCAGCGAGCCAAAGCGGATGAAGTTAAAAAGGCTGACGTTGCCTGACGTCAGATCGCGGACATAAAACAGGGGGTTCCAGCGCCCTCGACGTCTGACATTGCCCGTCGCCTTGAGCATTTCCGTAGCTTGGCAGCTATAGACGTCGCGCATGCCGTCGAACCGCTTTGCAGCTGCCGCGAGACGCTCCTGGGCTCTCCCCGCCTCCTGGCTCAGCTCCGTGGTGACCACAGCCTGGGATTTCTCGCCGGGCTCATCCCCGGAGACGCGCTTGAGCCATCGCTCTTTCCAAAAGAGCAGGCATCCGGCCTGACAGCCGCCATGACCTGATCCGTCGCAACGAAGATCACCGAGATGGACGGCATCCGCCATCGTCCGGATCGTGAAGACTTCCTTCGTATCGGCAGTCTTATGCGCAGACTTAAATACAGTGAAGCGCTTGCCGCAGAACTGCAGCATCTCCGGCATGAATGGCAACCCTTCGACGCATTGATCGCCGTCGAGGGTCGCGAGAATCTCCTCGGGCGACCGGACCTCGACCCAATCGCCCACGTTCAATGGAGGTTGGACTTTCGTTTCGTTGATGAGCTCAGCCATATGGCAACCAACTCAGTTGTGATCGAGTGGGACGTTACATTTTCAATGAGACGATGCCCTGCAAGGCAAGGTCCAAGATATAGCGAGACACGTCTTCTTTTGCTGCGCTCACGACTTTAGGTAAATGAACATTGCTTTACCAAAATCCGCGGCAGGCGTGGGCCCAGCCAAATCTAGGCGCCCCGGCGAACCCTCTCAACACGCCCGATCGGGCTTACACCCGAATACGCCAAACGGCTAACAGAGTGACGTAGGCGTTGCAATTAAGCTTCCTGGCTATGCCGCTAGCCTCGGAATGGACACAGGTGCTCTCAATCGGGCGAAGGGCGTTATCGCGAAACTGTTCGGCTCAAGAGCGAGCGACGACAACGATGCCAGCGATGACAAGAAAAATGCCGATGACGCGTTGGAACGATACGTGGTCACCAAACAGTAGATGTCCGAAGATGGCGGTCAGCACAAATCCAAGGCCGACGAAGGGATAGGCTTGCGAGACCTCGACGCGATTGAGCGCTGACAGCCAGACAAGCGTTCCGACGGCGTAGACCGCCAGTCCGAGGAAAACGCCTGGCGTCAAAAGCGTTGCGAGCGGATCGGGCGCCCCCACCGGCTTGGATCCCAACGGTCCCGTTCCATTCAGCCCAAGCTTAAAAAGGATCTGTGCTCCGGCCGACATCGAGACTGCCACCAAGATAAGCGCTAGCGTTCGCCCGGTCATGAGTTGATTGTCCAATTAGAGAAGGAGACAGCGGCATCGTCAAATTGCGATCGCAGCGAGGATGAAGACCGAGATCGCGACAATCCAAGAGACCCAATCGCGCGCCGCGTATACGATCGGGTCGTCGTGCATATAGCCCCGCGAAGCGGCTAGCCAAATCCGGCATTGCCAAAACAGGATCAAGGGAACGATCGTCCAAAGCGCCTCCGGCCGAGTATACTGCGATGAAGCGGCGGTGCTGCCCACGAAAAGAGCCAGCACCACGCTGGCCGAAAACGCCGACGCGCAGCCGAAGAGCTGGAGCACATGTAGATCGCTCGCATAGTAGCCACGGCGCGCTGACACTTTATCGCGGCCCGCGCGTGCGGCGGCCTCCAATTCTTCCGTCCGCTTCACGAGCGCGAGGCTGAGGAAGAGAAATCCGGAAAATCCGAGAAGCCAAGGCGACGCTAGGTGTCCCGTCGCGACGCCGCCTGCAAGAATGCGGAGGGTGTAGAGACCCGCGAGCATAAAAACATCGACCAGCGGAAATACCTTGAAAAAGAAAGAATATGAAATCGATGCAACGGCGTAGGCGATGACGATCAGCAAAGCTCCCGAAAGTGCGCCTAGGGCCAATCCCAACGCGAGGAGCGCGGCAGACAATACCACGCCGAACTTGACCGAAAGCGCGCCGCTGGCGAAGGGGCGCGATTTCTTTCGGTGGTGGCGACGATCCTCGGCCAGGTCCGTGAGATCATTGACGATGTAAATCGAAGACGCCGTCGCGCAAAAAGCACAGAGCGTAAAAAATGCCGCCACCCAGCTGTGCACGTCCGTGAGCGCGTGTGCCGTCAGCATGGGAACGAAAACCAAGAAATTCTTCACCCATTGATAGGGCCGCATCGCTTTGAGTATCGAGTAAAGCACAGGCTTGCTGTCCCGAAACTCCGCCTCGATGGGCGCGTGTCTAACTGCAGCACTACGCACACGATCCGGAGCATTCACGAGCACGATAGACTTGGCAGCGATCAAGGCCGGCAGATCGGCATCATCATTTCCGACGTATGCAAAACCCTTTTCTCCGAACTTTGCCGTCAGCGCATGGGCTTTGGTTTGCCCTTTCAGATTTGTGACTTCGTCCGACGACATCACCTCATCGAAGATGCCGAGGTGATCTGCGACCCTTCGGGCCACATCGGCCGTTGCAGCCGTCGCGAGAACCAGCTTGCGTCCGGAGGCCTTCTGCTTGCGGAGATAGTCGAGCAATTGAACGTTGTATGGAAGGAACTCCGGATCCGTCTCCGCCAGTTCTTCGACGCGTCTTTTTAGCGCTGCCCGTCCGGATGCAAACCAGCGAGGGAGAGCCAGAAGCGCACGTGGTTTGCGCAGGGTGGCAAGAAGGCCATCAGCCAATACATCGGACCGAATGAGCGTACCGTCGAGATCGACGCAGAGCGGCGTCAAATCAGCCGACTCGCCATTCTCATGCGGTATCGTTTGAAACATGTCTTTGCTCACGTCTGAATGCCATTCATCAATCGTCCCCGAGTAACGTTTCGCAATCGTGACACGGCCAATTAATTCCCCTTGGGGGATGCCATACAAATATCAGACCAGATACTAGAATGCGTTTCCGGCTGGGCTTTTTTTCAATTGCAGATACCAAAGACACGCGCCGGTTATTAAACGAAGAGCCGTCCTCTCGACGCAGTACCAGTTTGGTACATTACGCGCGATGCGTTCAGGCCGGTGGCGCAGCCTCTTCCTGTGATTTGGCTTGGCCTTTGCGAGTAGAAGAATACCAGATTGCGTAACCCAAGAGCAGCATGATGCAGGCCTCTGCCGGGTGACGCAGCCGACCCTGAGCCTGATCGACCAGCTGGGCGCTCATAAAAACAGCAATCAAGACGCTGGAAAGTACCAGAACTAGCGCGGCGTGGCTTTCGCCGAGCAAAGCAGAGATCCGGGACGGTCGAAGGAAGGCATAACAGGCGAAGAACAGGGCTGCGCCCGAGAACGCCAGGGTCACGACGCTGAGAAGCAACTCGGCGACGATCAGCAAAAGCGCATCGGATTTGTGCGCCAAAAGCTCCAGAACCTCGGCGATCCCGGCTTTCGACACCCATGAACGCCAATCCTTGTATCTCGCCGTATTGGGATCCCCAAGATAGTCGACGAATACTTTTGAGATATCTGCACGACCGAGGAAAATGAGAGCGTCGGAGGTCGCGGATTGAGCGAACAGCAATGGATGGCGAGCAACGTATCCGGCAAAATCAGCAACAGAAATTCCCTTACTATCGTTATAGAGGCTCGGGTAGTCGGCGTAGCCGCGCAGCGGCGCCGGTTGCTCGAGACCGTTTCGGGAGTAAACGAGAAATACCTTGCTTCTGAGGTTCCATCCGAGATTGGCGACCCCGGAGGTGTAGCCGACGCGGCCAGTCTCCGCCGTATAAACCGCGCTCCAGGCGACCATGGGCAGGATGGCGACGCCGCATATCATCGCGACGCTCCGCCAGTTGACTGCGGAAAAATAGCGCCTGTAAAGCACCCGAACGAGGACGAGAAGCGGCACGATCGGCATCAGCGGCGGGCGAACGAAGATGGCTACTCCGAGCATCAATCCGCATAACAGCGCATCGCTCGTTCGCCCAGAACGGGCAGCGCGACAGTAGAAATATATAAAGAATACGATGAACGGCGTTGCGATCGCTTCCGTCACGAACTGATGCGTAAATACGAGATTGTGCGGTAGGAGCGTGTAGATCGTTCCGAAAACGAGAACCGAATGCCTCCAGGGAAGCCTCTCGGCAATTTTGCAAAGACACAGCAACGACAGCAAAAACAAAACGGTCTGAAATGCGACGATCGCCGCTATTCCGCCGAATAATCCAAAGACATATCCGAAAAGGTATTCGCCCGGCGCCGTCGGCGCCGACGTCAGCGTCGACACGAGATGCGATGCATCGGCGGCGCGCAGCGCCTCCACCCCAAACCACCGGACCGGAGAGCGATCGCCCCGCAGGAACGCGGGAAACTGCATCGCGACATCAAATGCAAACATGAAGAGGTGGAGCGTCGCAGCGAATGCCAGAACGATGAGGGTGTCGTAACGCCGGGGTATGCTTTGCATATCAGACAGTTCTAATGACTTGGACGCCGGCGCGAATACGCGAGTTTGATACATGACAGCGAGCTATTTGCCTTTCACGGGCGAAAAAACGGGGGGTGCGTCGTCCGGGGTCCCGTCGTCGATGCGCTTGTAAACACGGACATAATCGACGTCCATGCTCGCCGGAAAGACGGTCGAGGAATCCGGATCCCCCGGCCAGTAGCCGCCCACCGCCAAATTCAACAGGAGATACATTTTTTTCGACGTCACGAGGGGACTGGCAAAACGAAATGTTTCTTTGCCGTCGACATACCAGATCAGCAATCCGGGACGCCAATCGAGCGCAAAGGTGGAGAACCCGGAGGAGAAGTTCTTCGATGTGTATACGCCGCCAGCTTTCTGGCGGGCTCCGGAAGCATCGTCGTAATGGTAGGTCTCATAGATCGTGGATGGATCGCGCCCAAGCGACTCCATCACATCGATCTCCGGCGGCCAGCTGCCGTCCATCGGCACCAGCCAGAAAGCGGGCCAGAGACCTTTGCCGTTTGGCAACTTGGCACGAATTTCAAAATATCCGTAAGCTTGGCTGAACGCGCGAAGCCGACCGCAAATTTCGGACGTCTCCCATTGATTGCATCCGGCTGTGGTCGCCATTCCTGAAGCATAGCTAAGGTCTTCAGTCGCGCCTTTGCAATCGGCGGCAGCTATCTTAAATTTCGTGGCTTCCAGCAAAAGCAAGCCGTTCGACTGTTTCACTCCCTGAGGCACATAGCACTGGCGCTCCCGGTTGCCGCTCAACGTGCCATTGTTCCAGAGATCGGAGCGCTTCCATTTAGTGAGATCGAGCGCTTTGCCGTCAAACCCGTCGCTAAACGTCAACTGCCAACCCGCGATCGCCGGCGCGGCGTTTAGCACCATGGCCATTAACGTCCCGGCGGCCAACTTGGTCCGTAGCTTCATCGGCTGCTGCCTAACTCCATGGCTCGATGCGTGTTTTTTACGCTAGTTCGTAATGGCACGCTCATTCCGCGACAATGAGTTTAGAACAATGGGGTTACCCCGAAGGAAAGATCGCGGAAAGCGCTTGAGCCGCTACGTGCTAGGGCCCGAGTTGGACGAAGAATTGTAAGGACAACAGGCTGCGGCGGTTAAGAGTGGCACAGCGCCCCACTCCAATTGATCGCAATGACGCTTTTCATCTGGGTACGCCTTTTTCAGTAACGCCGGTGTCGGTAATCTTGAAAATTTTCGTCTTTATGGAAACACGGAACCGGCATCATATTTGAATGCGTCGTTGATAGGATTATTCGCCTTCGTTTGAATCAGGGTCATGTTGGACACGCACGCCTTAATTCCGTCTGGCTTCGGCCAATCCAAGTTCAGCGAGAACGACGTCCGCAGGTGGGCCTTCGCCATCGCGTTCTTCGCGATCGGTGTTCAGATCGTCCTGGTCTGGTCGGTAAATTTTCCACCACTGCACGACGCTCCGAACCACATGGCGCGGCACTTCTTAGAGTCGGAATACTTGTTCAAAGGAAATACTTCGCCGTTTTACACGATCGATTACAAAATACTCCCGAACCTAGGCGGCGACCTGGTCATTCCGCCGCTGCTCGCGGTCTTCTCTCCGGTCGTCGCGTTCAAAGTGTTTTTGTCTCTTGCCGTGACGCTCTATTGGGTCGGGCCGGCGCTCTTCATCTGGCAGTATGGCAACTACAGTGCCGGAAGCATGGCGGCGTCATTGCTCTTGCTGCCATTAAATATGAGTAGCGCCTTCTTCTGGGGCTTCTTGAATTACTACACCGGCGTTGGGCTTGCGTTCCTTGTCCTCGTTCATTTCATCGCCACCGCCCGCCGCACACGCCCGGCTGTTCTCGCCCTGTTGCTCCACGCTGCTTTGGTGACGCTGCTATTCTTCTGGCACCTTGCCGCGGTCCTGATCTATGGCGTGGTGATGGCCGCATATAATGCCGAGATTTTGTGGGACAGTTGGCGCAGCCGGACTTTCAAGAGCGGCCTGATGCGCGCGTTCGTCTTGTCGCTCCCCATAGTACCCTCCCTTTTTCTCTATGGAATTTACGCAGCAACCAAATCCACTGACGCCAATTACTGGGGCACATGGTTGCATAAGTTTACGCTCCCATTCGTCTTGTTTCGCACCTATAGCGCCACTGCTGATGTCGTCGTCGGCTTGCTCTGGCTGCTAGCGTGCGTGGCATTCTTCGGTTTGCTATGGCGAGGGCAACAAAAGCTGTGGCTTTGGATCGCGATCGCCGCGTTTGCTTTCCTTACGTTGGCAGTTCCCGTCGGCTGGGGTTCGACATTCAATGCCGACGCTCGGCTGCTGCCCCCTCTGATGGTCTGCATTTTGGCTGCCGCCGGACGATGCGAGCTTTATCGATTTGGACAGGGTGCGTGTATTTTGCTTGTTGCGCTTCTGATCCGCTATGGATCCGTCTATTGGGCCTGGTCGAATTTAGACGTCCGGCTTACGCAACTCGATACTGCGTTCCAGAAAATTCCGGCCGGAAGCCGCGTCATGACAATCTCCGGACAGGCAGCAGATGTTGAACTGGAAAAAGAGCGACCCGAGAATGTATTTGCTGCTTGGCTCGTCCCACTGCGCGGCGCATTCGTTCCCGGACTTTACGCTTACCGCGATCAGCAGCCGCTTGTCTTGAAACGGGATGACAAGATTTACGCACGTTTGAATGGGAACGAAATCATCGTCGACGAGCAACTGACCCGGGCGAATTACGATTTTGTTTGGATTTTTAATCCAGGGCACAAATCAGTTTCTATTCCTAATAATTTTAAGAAAATCTTTGAAGGCGACGACGTGATGGTCTGGCGGGTGCCGCAATGAATTGAACAGACAAAGAGGGCGCCGTAGGGTGATGAACGAGATTGTATCTCACTCGAGGGAGAACTTGACCGACCCCGCACGCCCTGGGGTCGCGAACATTTCCGTCGTTGTTCCGACCTTCAACGAGGTCGAGAATGTCGCTTTGCTGGTCGAGAAAATCCAAAGTGTCCTGGCGGGCGAGGATTGGGAAATTATCTTCGTCGATGACGACTCGAACGACGGCACGGAAGCCCAACTTCGCGAACTCTGCCGGTCTCATCCCAACATCCGAATGATAAGCCGAATAGGACGACGCGGGCTTTCGTCGGCCGTTATCGAAGGAATTCTCAGTACCTCGTCTCCCTACGTCGCCGTCATGGATGCCGATCTTCAGCATGACGAGCGGCTGTTGCCTGACATGCTCTTTAGCCTGCGCCGGAACGAGGCCGACCTCGTCATCGGTTCGCGCTATCTTCAAGGCGGCAGCACGGGTGACTGGGACCAGGGCCGGATTCGCATCAGCCGCGTAGCGACCTACATTTCGAAGTTCATCACCAGTGTCCAATGCACCGACCCGATGAGCGGCTTCTTCATGATGCGGCGTTCGGCATTCGATATTACGGTTCGAAATTTGTCCGGCCAAGGCTTCAAGGTTTTGCTCGACATCATCGCGTCGTCGCCCACGGCGCCGCGGGTTAGAGAGCTTCCCTACGTCTTCGGGGTGCGCCAACATGGAGACAGCAAGCTCGACGCTCTGGTGACGCTAGAATACGTCAATCTCGTACTCGACAAACTGTTCGGCCGTTGGGTGCCGTCACGGTTTATCATCTTCGCGGCTATCGGCTCTCTCGGCGTCGTAGTGCACTTGGCAGTTTTGACGCTCTCTCACATTGTCGATGAACCGTTCGTCTACGGCCAAAGCGCGGCGACCATCGTCGCCATGACCTTCAACTTTTTCATGAACAATCTTCTGACTTATCGCGATCGGCGTATCAAAGGCGCGTGGCCGGTTGTGAAAGGGCTTTTGAGCTTCTACGCGGTTTGCTCGCTCGGCGCAGTCGCCAACGTCGGTGTCGCCAACGTTCTATTCGAGCGCAATTATGCCTGGTGGCTGTCGGGCATCGCCGGCATCGCCCTTGGCGTGGTCTGGAACTTCGCGGCTACCTCGATATTCACTTGGCGGAAGGCGTGAGCGACAACGTCTATCGCCACTAGTCTGAGGGTTGACGCGAGAGAACGTATGCCAGATTGGCTATGTACTGGGTGGGAAACTCGGCGATATTCATTCCGAAAATTGCTACTGCCGCGAACATCAATGACTGCGCGGCGCGTCGCTGAGATTTTGAGCTCTCACGTAAGAGAAGTACGAGCGCAAGCATTGTTCCGCCATAAAACCAAGGCTCGGACAAACGCGACCTTAGCCATATGGAGAGTTCTTTCCCGCCGTTCATATCCGTTTCGGCGGGCGATATAAAATCATAGACAACGAAGGACAGAGGCAACGCCAGAAGCGACAGGTTGATCCCCCAAAAGAGCATCGTAAGACAGCGGACGCTGATCAATTTGTGGGATTTGATCGACAGGGCCCACCAAGCAATGACCAGCGGAATCACCACGAACGGAAGCCCGTACGTTCGAATAAATCTCGGCAGATCCGCGCAGTGAGCCGCAAGCAGCCTGTAGTTCCAATAGTAGCCGTCGCAATACGGCGATTGCGTAAAACTCCAAGTCGATTTGGCAAGGGTGCTTTGGGCGCGTTCCAGTAACGGAATGTCAGCCCACGGCCAAAAGTTCGACAAATGCGAAAATGTCTTTCCGATAAAAATATTCCCGAGCAGAAGCACTCCGATCGCATATCCACCGCATGCCATAATTATTATGGCCGATATTTTCGCCAACCAATTCCAGTCCGGCGAAATCAACTTGTCGCGAAGCACCACCCAGGCCAGGATCAATACACCTAGGACCGATGCCCCTATCAGAACGCCAGCGCGAACCGGCGCGGAAAAGCCTTGCAGACCATAGGCTGCGGTGAACGCGAGCAATGTGATGAGGGCAACGCCGCATGCGGCTTGCCAAATACGCGGCGACTGTCCTGCTTCCGGCGCTAACCCCGACAAAAGCATCACGCCGACCGCCCACATCAGGACGATCACAGCGTGTATCGGTAAGCTCGAAACTCCGATACCCAAAAGGACTGCGATGACGAGCGTGGGCCAACCAATACGCCACGGGATATTTTGTGCCGCCGAAACGATGATCAAAGGCGCGACCGGGATCAGCAAGCGCGCCATATGCAGCGCTGATCCCAGAGGACTTAGAGAATCGAAGAGAAGCGCTGACGACGCAGGATTTATCGAGAGGGATGCGGCCCAGAAGAACGTGACCAACGCCAAGGTGCTGAGGCGATCCAATCCCAGTCCACGAACAGCGACGTAGGTTAGGGTCGCGATCCCGATACGCCCGACCGCAAGCGTCACCCAATAATAAAATATCATCGTGCCGGCGGTTCCGGCGTTGCCTCCCTGGATGCCGTAGACGATCGGATAGAGGAACGCCGCCTCGTCATAATGCTGCGAAATGATTGGCCATCTTCCGTCCGTGCCTATTCCATATTGGTGCGACAAGAAGATGGATTTGATAAACCAAAGACTACCCTCGCCGACGACATGGTTTTGGTCGACCGCAACTCCAATCACGAGCATCGTCAGGAATGCGGCCATGGCGAGCCAGACGCCGTCTTTCCAATGCGCCAAGTCATCGGATGTCTGCGAACTGCATTTCCAGAAGGACACCCCAACGGCTGCCAGGATGAGGATGCCAATGACGCCCGGTGCCAGCGCATTGGGCAAAAATAAAGTGGATATTCGTGAGATGGCGATGATAATTAAAGTGCCGGGTATTGCTCCGCTGAACAGCAGCCAGATCGGGGCCGCGAGCCTGCGGTGGCCCCAGAGGGGGCGTACGATAAGAGAATATCCGATGATCATCGCGCCGGCGTTCAGCGCCAATACTGCGATCAATGGCAAAAGGCCGACGGCGCTATCGAACAGCCGCGGTCCAGCATCAAAAGTGGGACGCCAAGGGGTCGTAAACCTCAGCCCGTCTGCGAAATCCCTCCAAGTCGAGAATGCAACGAGCACCCAAATCGCCGTTGCGGCGAGCACAATGATCGCGAGCCATTTTTCATAATTGGCCGCTATTGCCTTCATGGAGAAGCGGGTCCCGGATGATCGGCTGGCTGCTGGCAATTATCGGTATTGGCGCGCAACGATGTCTGGATGCGTTGGAGGAAGCGAATGATTTTATCTTCCTTTTCCGGCTGCATCTCAGCGACTTTTGTGGATAGCTTAGAGTAGACTGCTGCCGAAACGTCGGCCGTTACCTTCGGTAACATTGCCACCCCAGCTGCCAACGAGCCGCCCACGACACTGAAAATAATCAGCGCGATCATCACGTAGCGAATGATAGCGGCACGGACCGTTTCACTTTGCTGGTCCCGCGCGAGTTCCTTGAAGCGTTCGGCAAAGTCCTTGGCCTCAGAATCCACCCGCATCAGATCGCGGAAGGCTGCCGCCGGATCGCTTCCCATCCCAGAAAGAGGCGTTCCGGACAATCGAAACACAAACGTGTTGCCGTCGGTGAAAAACTCACCGTTCATCATCGAACCGTTATCGCCGCTGCTCAAACTCCGCACACTCATCGGAATGCATCCTTTTAACGCGTGCCATTCTCGTCATCGAACGTCTTCGCTGTCGCAAGCCTTGAGTGAAGGAGCCGGGCCGCGACGAAAGCGATCCACGTCGGCCGGAACGCCGAGCGGGATCACCGCGCTCAAGGGAATTTCGTGGATATAGACTTCGCGATCATCACTGATCAGAGCATTGTACAGGGGCGCTACGTAGCGTTCTCCTTTTTCAAGATTTCTTGTATCGGCGTAATAGCGCTCGTGGGCTCCGGCGAAGAGATCGAAGGAAGAAAACCAGTACAAGCCGACCGTCGCGTGCCGAGAAATTCTGGTCTTCTCGCGCACCTCGGAGACACGGCCATTCTGATCTGCGGCCGCAAAGCTCCACGCGTCTCCCGTTGCGGGAAAGCACGGCATCCAACCATCCCCCCGCACGGCGCTGGTAGGCAACGCCATGGGATCGACGAAGGTATCGATGTTGTAGATGAACATGGGTTGCGAGCGATCCGCTATCGCCGGAAGTGCGGCCAGTGCGGTTGAAGCCTGACCGTCGGTCGGACGGGGAAGTTCCACTATATCGACTGCCTCGATGCCCAATCCCTTGGCTTCGCTGCGAATGAAATTTCCTGCATTGTCGTCCGCGCGCGCCACAAAGACGAAGTGCGACCCAGCTTGGATAAAGCTTTGCAAGCTTAACATCGACCAGGATAGAAGCGAGCGCCCGTGCACCTCGATGCGGTACTTGGGGACGCTGTATCCCGCATCCAGAAAGCGGCGGCCAAATCCGGCCATCGTAATGATTGCTGTTGTCATGAACGCAATCCCAAGCTCAGTCGACGCCGACGCGGGCCATGATCTCTTCGTAGCTCAGATTCAGAAATTCATCGGGGCGAATTGTTTTGTCGTCGACGCAGAAGCCGCCCGCGCCGCCCCAGGGCTTGCCCACATAAAGCTCGTCGTAGGGCACCTCGTGACGATCCAGCCACGACATCAAGATCTTCGCCGTGTTGGCTGTGATCAATCCGATGTTGCCGTCGTAGGTATTCATGTTGCGCGACGTCGA
This sequence comes from uncultured Pseudomonadota bacterium, assembly GCA_963789775.1. GTDB lineage: Bacteria > Pseudomonadota > Alphaproteobacteria > Rhizobiales > Hyphomicrobiaceae > Hyphomicrobium_B. The sequence continues at coordinate 725,343 of CAWBLX010000003.1, read as the reverse complement.
GATTATCACGTAGAAGCCCTGACTGCGATATTGGCGAAGCAGCTCGATGACCTCGAGCTTAGGTTCGACGTCCTCGTACGATTGGTCGGGCGTTTTTTTTTCGCATAGGGTCCCATCGACATCCATAACTATGCAACGTTCACGGCGGATCACGTCGATAACTCCCTCACTCCGGAAATTTCATCAAGAATCGAAGAGGCCCGAAGCGCAAAGGCCAGGACCTTACGCGGGCGATCGATATGGAGCGGAAGCATGCTGATGAAAAGGGACGCCTCGCAGATTCTTGTCAGCACCGGATCGAATGCCGCCCGCTCGAGCTGCGTCACAAACATTCCCGCCGCCCAGTTGCGCGTTGGCGCACGAATTGCGAGCCGCAGACGCAAATTGGGATCGAGGCTGATGTCGCACATGTCGTGATTGATGAAGTCGTAGCCACCCAATATCGAATGGGAGAGTTTCGCAACATCATAGTAGGGATCGGTATAAAGGTCCTCTTCACGAGAGGCGCCCTGCGGGTCGATCAGCTTAAGAAACTGGCTCGTCTTGGAATAAAGGATATTGGAGAAGCAAGGGTCCCCGTGCCCGACGACTAGCCGGTCGAGGGAAAAGCGCTTTTGATGGACGCGCAGAATATCGAAGTAGCGCTGCACAAGTGCGTCAAGCCCCCCAAATCCACTCTCGAAGAGGGGCACGAGTTTCTTGTATTCCGGAAGTCGCGTTAGCGCTGCGGTGCGGATTTCGACCTTCTTGACGTAAAGCGCCTCCCAAGCCGACTCGGCTCTCGCCTTCTCGACGCGGCGCTGAGGGCGAGCCGAGATGAAATAGAATATATGGCTGAGGAAGTGTTCAAACTCATCAGGCTGGAAACCGTCGTGCAGCCATTGAAGCGCCATATCCGGCACGCCAACGCGCTCCATTCGATAGCTCGCCGTCGTACCATCGTCACTGAAATCGAAGGGTTCGATAAAAAACATACGCAGTCGCGACGGCACGATACTGTAGAAATCAAATTCCCGCTTAAGCTTCTCTCGATCCTTTGAACGCTTAACGACCGTGTATTCGTCACGTTCGACCGAATTGAAGTGTCGGGCATCGAACTGGCCCGAGAGAAAATCCTGGAGTGTTCGCTCGTCGCTTAGATCAATCAGTTGCAGCCGGTCGGGTACGTCGACAAGCATATTTCCATGCTGCTTGAAAAAGGCCGCGAGATCACCGTCGCGTTGCTTCACCAGAAATTTCTCAAGTAGGGAACCGCTCATGAGCGACCAGCCGCGATGGTCTCGCGCGCCATGCAACGGCATGTGAAGCGGGCTTGGTGCGTATTCGACCTGTTTCAGAAATGTCGCAAGTTTCTCTGGACCGCACGCGGGAAAGAGATGAGAGGGGCAGACGAGATACGGGGTGTCATCGCGATCCTGGCGCACGCGTTCGATGAGATCAGAAACGTCGTCCGCATTACATAAGTGGATAATTGGGGGCCAACCCAACTCGTATGTCAGTTGTCGCATCGCTTCGATGCGAGAACACCTGTTGAAGACCAAATTCCCGAAATTTCTGACGCCAACCACGGAATGGATGGCGTCTGGAACCTCGAGCGTGTCATCAAATACGAACTGAAGCATCCAAATTTACCGAAGCCAAAGCGCAGAAAAATTGCGGACCCACGTTCGCCTCACCACGGGCAACCGAGCGATTGATCGCAGGAAAAGAATGGAATGCAAGGCATTATGGCTTTCATGGTAATGCGCCAATCGTGTCGCATCGAAGGTTCGTACGATCGGTAGGGGCATCATAGATCAGGTGTGCGGCTGGCACTCTTGGTTAAGCGAAATCGATATGACGCATAACTGACGGAGGCGATTAAACCGAGGAAAGCCAGGGGTATCTGTGTCGCCGCCAGATAGGCAAGTATATTTGTGCCGAAAGTCTCGACGCTGCCGGTGTCGAGCACGTCCAGTAAGGTCGCGCCGCGTGTGACCGCCGAGAGGAAACTCAGAAGCGAATCCAGTGCCTTCCCGAGGGAGACATTCGGGAATAGATCGATGAAGCACGCCACCTCGCACAACCAGATCAGCGCGGATAGTGTCGCGACCGTCGCGACCTTCCCTTGCACCAAGCGCGGAGCCTCAAGAATTCCTCGTCGGACCGCATCGATGCGACGCAAAACCGGCACGGTACCGGGATCGCCATAGCGCCGGATAATCAGCACCGAAAGACGCCGCAGGTTGTCCGGGAGAACAAAGAATGCCAGCACGGTCAGGATGATGAATCCGATTGCCAGGAAGATTACGGCCGTGAACTCCGATGGGATGGCGCCCGATAAGTGCATAATCGCCAGCAGCAAGATGATAAGGATGAAAAAGACGTCGAATGCTCGTTCCCACCAAGCTATTGCGACCGCCCTGGTGAAGCTTCCAGTGAGATTGGACAGTTCAAAGACGCGGTACGCCTCTCCGAGCTTGAGTGGCACGGCTAGGCTGACGGCGGCAGTCATCAGATGAAAGCCGCCTATGACGCGAAATCCTACTCGCCATCCCCCGATCAGCAGCGCGAGCCGCAGGATACGCAATCCATGACCGGTCAGGTAAATCATTGCCGTCGGCAACAGGCGCCAACGCGTCTCGGACGTTTCGAGAGGATCAAGTTCACCCGCAGCCACGTCCCAGACGATCCGCAGCGCGAGATAGATCACCGCTGTCAATGCCGCCACGAGAAGCAAATTGGTGACCATCGCCCAACTGTTGCGGGCGTGCCAATGCGCTCTGAGCCCGGAGGTTATCATCTCGTCTGCAGCGCGACGCCATCGCGGCTAAAAACAATCGTTGCACTATAACTCCGGGCCGGGGGGCCGACTTTTTCATTTTTAGACGAGGAGCCGCTTCTTCCCAACGCATAATCAAGTGCGATGCCCAGAACACGAACGGATTGCCGGACGAGCTTCACGTTCGAGACCTGATCGGCCTCGCGCCATGTGATCGGAAAGAATTGAATGCGCTTCTTCGCGGCAATCGCGTTCAAAATCATCTGATAATTGAACGTCAGGTCGTCGGGACATCGAAGGTAGGACCGATCGGCCAGCGCCGGCACGGAGTAGAGGTTGAGGCCGGAGCCGAGATCGTAGATCCGCACCCCGGATACCAGGGAATAGAGCCCGTTGAAAACATGATTGCCGAACGTGCGCAGCACCGAATAGCCCTCGAGACGTGCCCCCTTCATGAAGCGCGCACCCAGGAGGAAGTCAGAATCCCGGAATGCTCCAGCGCGCAAAAGGGGGAGAAGATCAGAAATCGAACCTTGGTCGTCGCCATGTAGCACGATGCAATAGTCAAAGCCGTTCTCGATGGAGTAATTGAAGGCGACCTTGTGCGACCCTCCAAGCCCATAATTTGCATCGTTCAGCAAAACCTTCGCCGATATGTCGGGTCGTTTCGCAAGCGCCTCGATCGCGGCGGCCTGGCCGGCATCAGTACTCCGGTTGTTGACGACAATAACTTCGTCGACGAACTGCGCGACTTCCGGAGAAATCTGGGCGATGACGCGGGGAATCTGGCGCTCACAGTTGTACATCGGAATGAAGAGCAAAATTTTATCCGCGGCTCGCGTCACTGAATTCATGCCCTTTTTCCAGTTTCAATCGGCGCGCATGATTCTAAACTTTCGCCCCCGTCAAGAAAGCCATGAAAAGATAATTGGCTAAGAACGTCACCGGCAGGATTAACACCTTGGCCAGCAACGGGACGAAACCGGCTGCTACGAGGGCACCGACGGTCCACGACGCTGCCGATACCGCTAGAACCTGATAAACGCAGTAGATAAGGAAGAGCCCAAGCAAGAAGCGTCCAGCGTACTCGAATACACGCTTTGTCGAAACGAAATAGACGAACGTAACGGCCATCGACGCAGATATGAGATTGGCGTAACCGGCGAGAAGGCCAAGACGGACCAGTGCCAGAAACACCGCGGTATCGAGTACCAATCCGGTGCCCGAAACGAGTGCAAATCGGAGCAGACGTGTTGCTGATGCCTGCGTGACGTTTGACATGATTACAAGCGCAGTCCCCTGCTCTTCCTTCGCGCGACGTCGAGTTTTCCAGCGAAATAACGACCGAAGCGGCACGATGTGATTTTTCAGCGCCGCGCCAATAAAATCCAGTACGCAGATTCGTCAGCTCGCTGAAATTTTGCTCGGAGCTCATCTCCGTATATTTTACTCATCAACGGTGCCGGTCCCCACGGCATATCCGTTTTCGGTACCATTATATAATCAACCCCCCCAAGCAACTCGGACGGTTTTGGACTGCTCGCCGCTGAGAACGTGCGATATTCATCCCACCAGAGAAGATTGTGCTTCACCGGCGGCAGACCGAGCAAGATGGGAAATGGGTTGGACCAAGCGAAGGCGAGAACGGTCTCGTTACCATGAATGTGACGCTTCAGAAGCGCCATTCCATCTGATAGCAGATAGAAGTATTCACTGTCGTTTACCACGCAGCATACGGGCCTCTCTTTCGACGTTTTAGAGAGCAGCCGGTTAGGCTTTTCCGTTACGACCAAATCGGATAGTGGCGTTCCCTGCAGCAAACTCACTTTGCTGCCAGGCACGAAAGACCTGTGCTCCGCGCGGATCAGCGAGATGAAGTCCAGCGCGATCGGCCTTGCGAAGGTGAGCGCGACGACAGCCGTCAGTAACAACCGCCAGCATTGGAGGCGATGTAAATCCTCTTTCCAGGGCGAGAACGACAGCATGGCGACCAGAGCGACGGTCGGCACCAACGGAATTTCATATGCCTTATTATTATAAGTCGCTAATACTATTCCCGCGCCGAGCGCCGCAACGACGTAAAATAACTTCGGCAAAATATTTATGGATGCTCCGGCCAGAATGGCCGATGCGCACGCAATTACAATAACCAACAGCGTGGAATTGTAATTGTGAATCGCAATATCGATCAAGTCCTGCATGCGGTCGGGATGCGCGACCTGAAAAGCATGCATCAAGTCCACCAGATAAGGGCCGGTAATTCCCGTCCCCAACTCAAATAGGAGAGCCGCGCCGACCAACGCCGTAAGCGCAATTCCTAGCCGGCGGAGATTGAGTGGAAAGCCTCCAATAAGCGTTACGCCCAACAACCCGATCCCAGCTACGAAATATGTTATCTTCAAATAGAAAAGGATAAAAAGAAGCAGCCCGCAAAAAACGGAATCAAGATCTCGCCGAAAATCGTCCCTATTTTCCCGGCGCGGGATCGCCACAAGTAGACAGAGAATTGAAAATAAGCCCCAGGCAAACCGATTGTAAAAGGCTTGATTTCCGTAATTTATTAACGAAACGTTTAAGGACAGCAATCGTGGCGATATATCCTGGAATCCCACGTAGAAGCTAAAAATGGCGCCCCACATCGCCGAAATGCGGCCTCTCGACGCCATGACTGCCAGCGCAAATGTAAACAACCCTGCAAGGGCATTGCCGTAGATGATCGTCATGCCATCAAGGCCCATGACAAAAGTCGTAAGGTAATAGGGGAGCAAATAGAACAGACCGACGGTCGAGGTGAAATCCTCGTGCATCCGATGGCCGGCTTGAAGGTGAAGGATGCCGTCGAGGACGACGAACACATCCTGCGAGTAAAATTCATACGCGACATTGCCAGCGACGATCTGCGACCCGATCAACACACACAGAAGCGCAAAGGAGATCGCAAACGGGATCCAGCGGTGGCCTAAGCCGTTCCCAATTCGATCGGAGAGCATTCCTAGATAATTTGTCCTCATTCCGAACCCCAAAGAGACCGCCCCAACCGAGTCATCGACGTTCGGAACGCGAAACGTCTTCACATGGCCCTAAAATCCCCGCGCGGGCTGTGTGAAATCTACGACTTCTCCGGCTATCGAAATTTATCTCACACGCGCAATTCGAATGAGTTACTGCAGCCGCGACACATCGCGCTCCCGGACACTAGCGTTGGCCAGCAGCTTGGCAACTGAAGCAGAGAATGTAACCGCACCCCTCGAATTGAGGTGCTCGGAATCCCCAAAATTGTTATTGGGCAAATGTGGGAGGGGATTTCCCAGAATTTCAAAATTCGAATGTCGCGCACGAATATTATCAATATACATTATAAATTCTTTTTCGAAATTTGGGTCCATTTTCTGGAATGTCGTCTCGTTCATCGGCGCCCCGACGAAATAGATTTTGATGCCCCTATTATCCAAGGCAGAAATAAATTTCTCAAAATAAAAATCGACCAGACGAGGCGGTTTAAAGTCGCTGGCCAGAGCCTCCTCCGAATACCAATTGGATTCCGCTTCGGTGCCGAAAAAATGGTGCCCGCGGTCAAGGACCGTCTTATCGAGCTCAAAACTGTTTCTGGCTTTTCTCGTGATAAAACCCGCATTCACCATTGCAGGAAAATAATGCGATGGAAAGTTGATCCAATAGCTGTAGTTCTGGATTTTATCAAAAACCTTGTGGATTGAGCTTGTCGAGTACAGCATCGGATCATTCAACTGTATGGAGGCCTTGCGCACTTCCTCCAACTGATCGAAATTCAGATAATTGAAGGGAGCCGTTCGTTCCCAATAGACTTGCACGTCGGTCAGATATGCGGGCGAGAAGCTCAGAAGAACCCTTTTGGGCACCGTCGGGCATTTCAGAATGCTTTCCACGGCGCGGCTGGTCTCGATCGGGCTGGCGCCTCCGACCGATAAATTGACTGTTTTGTCTGAGATCATACTTGGTATTAATCCAGCCTTCGCCCGGGAATCTCCTATGATCGCGGTTTCGCCGACATCGCAGGCATCCAGCATCTGCATGCTCGCGACCCACATCGGATATTCGGGGTCGAGAAACCACATCTTGCCCTTTACGGCCCAGCCCCAGGTGGCCGCAACCATGATCGCGACAACCGATATCACTGAAATGATGAATACCCTCTCCGAGGCTAGATCTGGCCGCCAAAGCACGGAGTGTCCTTGAGACTGTCCGCCACTATTTCTGGCCACTAACGAGATCAAGGAAGTATCCTCAAGGAAAAGCGGGACGCCGTAGGGTATTGATGAATGATACATAGGGGAAAATGCTGCCGAAGTTCGACAAAAGTGGTATTATCGTTGCTCCCAGGGCCGATACCGTCAATTTAGACACCGCCATCGGCAATTAATTTTCCGCTCGGAGCAATGAAAGCATGACCTCGACGGAATTCGCGACATCGATTGGCGTCAGCCCAGAGGTCTGATCCGTCAAAAGCTTCGGAATCCTCGGAATGTCGATGCGAATTCCGAGCGCCTCCCCCAAATCTCGCGCAAGAATTTCGCCAGCCGCCTTTGCCATGGCATATTCGGTCATGCCTTTCGGGCGATCATCCAAAAAGATTGTCGACGGATAAAGTGCGCTGCGGAGAGCGCTGCCCTCTTGTGACGCCAGACAGCCGATCACCTTCAAAAAGCCGTCGACGTAGAAGCGAACGAAGGCTTCAAAGCGGTCGCGCGTGTAGATCTGCGCTTTTTCCTGACCGATCCGGGGTGTGGCAAAATAATAAATGTCGGTTACTTCACCTCGAAGACCGACAAGATCGTCTTCGACGTTTCCGGTAATGTCACAATGCAATGCCGATGCGCACCCTCCTGCGGCGCGAACATCGGCGACCAACGCGTCCGCTTCTTCGCGGCCGCTGGCGTATGTCGCGATCACACGCGCGCCTCCTGCCGCCAGAAGCTTGGCCGTCACAGCACCCAATCCGCGTGCCCCCCCGACGACTAGAGCGGTTCTGCCCGAAAATTCCTCCGATAGCACCTTGTTCTTGAGTTCTGCCATTGGCGGCGGCTCGACGGGCTCCGGCCGGGCAAACGCCTGGACTTCGCCTTCAAAACCTGTGCCGCGAACCTGCATAACGATGCGGCGGAAACGCTCGTCCGCCCGCATCGTCTGCCACGAGAGCCGGGGTAGGTCGGCGTCATCAGCGAGGAATTCAATATCGAAGCCTGCGAAGATCGAGTGGAGCCCGGGGCAAACCATTCCTACGAGCGTCGATAGGAGGGCGAGCGACATCACACGGTTTTCTCCGAGCGAGAAACACAGCGCGCGAAATCGCCGACAGAATTCATCGGACGGCGGCGTGCTCAACGAGCCCATCAGACCTTCCATATCTTCCAGTGCTAGCCTTCTCGGCCTTTCGAAATACGAGTCCGGCATTGTCCGCTCGAACTTGGATGACGCGTTCGAACGGGGCGGGCCAAACCTCAGGTTGATTGTTGTCGCCACTCCGGTTTCGGTTGCCAACTCTGCCTTGAGAGCAAGATCCGACCGGCGCACAATGCGCAGGTAGACGTTTTGCTCGAGATACACGAACTTGGCGAACTGGACTTTCAGCGTCGCAAGATTGGCAAGCTGAACGCCCGTTCCAACAAGTTCTTCCAGCGCCCAAAGTGCGCCGTGCATCCCATGCACAACTCTTGCTCCGGCCATCGTTCTGCGCGACAGGGTCTCATCAAGATGCATCGGATTGCAGTCGCCGGAGAGCCGGGCGAATGCCTCCTGGTCAGCGATCGAGAACACCCGCTTGGCGATCGGATCTTCGGGCACCATCGGCGTTCGCCTGCCTAAAACTGGAAGTAGAGAAATTCGGTCGCTCCGGAAAGATAGAGCACACACAATCCGGCGATGACTCCGCCCACGGTTCCCCACGCCAGATTAGGCTTCCATTGGTAGGCTGGTGCCAGCTTGGTTTTTACCCGGCCGATGATCGGGTCGTAAGATGCGAAGATCTCAAGGACGTTGGGACTTAATAAGACGATGAGGAAGCAGCCGAGGAGCATCAGCCCTGTCAAGGGATGCAGGATGAGAGACTCGATCTGCCCGACCGTCCAGGCATCAGCCATCGGCAACGTGCCGAACCAGCCGCCTCGCAGTCCGAGCATTCCACCGACCATTTTGAACCCGTCGAAGGTGCCTTGGGCGCGGAAGAAAACAAGAGCGACCACGACTGCGAGGAAAGTCACGAGCCAGGTCGCGGCGACGAGGACCGGGTGATCCTCGCCTTGAGTTTTCTTTTTCTTCGTCGGGCCGAAAATGCGCCAAGCGTGGTTCACGGTTAAATACATCCCGTGCAAGGCGCCGAATACGAGGTAGTTCAGACCCGCTCCATGCCAGACGCCGGCAATCGTCATCGTGAACATGGTGGGAAACGCCACCAAAAAGAGAAAGCCGCTGGCCGTGGAAGCTCCTTTGATAGCGATAGGCTTGCCGGCCGCCTGACGCCGCCTCGTAACCGACAAGGCGATTGGATTGTAGAGATAAAGCGTCAGATAGCGGGTCAACGTCATGTGCCAACGCTGCCAGAAATCGATGATGCTCCTCGCCTTGTATGGCGAGTTAAAATTCGTCGGAAACTTAATTCCGAACATTCTCGCCTGGCCGATAGCCATCTCGGAATAGCCTGAGAAATCGAAGTAGAGTTGCATCGTGTAAGTCAGCGCAGCGATCCACGCCGGAACGAAGCCTAACTCGTGAGTGTGTTGGAAGCCCATGTTAGCGATCGGCGCCAACTGATCGGCGATCAGGACCTTCTTTGCCAGGCCGGCAATAAAAATCGCCAAGCCGAGCGTCAGATTTTCGATTTGAAACCTGTAGGTTTCGCTGCTCTCGAATTGCGGCATCATTTCGCGGTGATGGAGGATCGGACCGGAAATCAGATGCGGGAAGAAGGTGACGAACAGGGCGTAATCGAGAAGCTTTTTCCCCTTGGCGATGCCGGTCTTGCAATCGACGAGGTAGCCGATCTGCGTGAATGTGAAAAACGAGATACCAAGCGGCAGAAGAATCCCACCAGCGACGATCTCCTGATGGATGCCGATCTTCTCAAGAGCCTTGATGATGAAATTCACGTACTTGTAGTAAAACAACAGAGAAATGTTGGCGCAGATCGCGGCGGCGAGAATCGCCGTCTGCAGGCGCGGTTTCTCTTCGTAACGCTGAAGCAGGAGCCCGGCGATGTAATTGCCGGCGATGGAAGCGAGCAATAGAACGACAAAAGCTACATTCCACCATGCGTAAAAGACGATGGACGCCAATACGAGCCAAGCGATCGCGGCTCGACCGTTATACCAGCTACTCAGATAGTAGCCCGCGACAGAGATCGGGAGGAATGCAAAGATAAACGCGAACGAGTTAAAAAGCATATCCCGCCACTCTCGCAATTACCGCGCGTGAGCGCCGGACATCTTCTTTCCAATCAGACGCACGAAATCGCCGACATTTTTAAGTTCCTCGATCTCCGCGGTCCGAAATTTTACAGAGAACCGACTTTCGGCGGCGACCAGGATGTTGATGTGGTTAAACGAGTCCCAGCCTTCGACATCGTCGGCCGTCGTGTTCATCGTCAGCTTGAGGCTGTCGTCATCAAGAATCTCGTGAAAGATTTCGGTCAGCGCCGCTAAGATCTCGTCATCCGTCACGTTTGACCCGCCCTTATTTCGATGAAGGTGTCGTAGGGATTGAATTCCGCGAGTGGACGCTGCCACTGCGTCGTGCCATCCGCTTCGCTCTTCAACTGCGAAAACCCTAGCTTCGCGTAGTGGTCGCGCACCATACCATTCTTTGCGGTGGGGACGTAGGTTCCTATGAGGCTGGCGGCGCCATGGCGGGCTGCCAGCGACGCGATGATGTTGAGCGTTGCTTCCTCCACCTGCCTGCCGAGAACACGGCAGCTCATAAGCCACGTATCGATTGAGAAGTCCGAGCCACTAGATTTCCCTGGCTGGACGACAACGATCCCGATCACGCCGTTGTCGCCAAAGACGTCCGTGAGTTGAAGTTGTAGCGTAATGGCTTCCGGATTTTCCATGATGGTTGCGACATCGGCAGACGAGTAGCGGCGCGTCGTAAGATTGAATTGATTGGTCTTGTTGATGAGCTGCACGATGCGCTGAAGGCCGGTTCGATCGAACTTTCGCCATTCCAAGGTCATGCCCAAACTTTTCAGATAACTCGGCAGGTCCGTCGAGGAGGTGCGAAGAATTTCACGCTGTTTATTTTCCTGGTACTGGCTCGAACGTGCCAAATCTTCCGAAGTGACGCGAAGCGATTCAAAATATCCGGCCTCGGCGATGCAGTGAGCGTAAAGCGCAGGGTCCTCCGGCAGCTCCGGCACGGCCACCATCGGCAGCTCGCGGCGAACGATCGTCCGTTCAAATGGATTGTCGTCAGCGAAGACGAGCGAGTTGATGCCGATATTCAGCTGTTCCGCGATCATGCGGAGATTGCTCGGCTTGTCCTGCCAATTGGCGACGAAGCAGGCAATGTCGGAACGGCGCAACACCATGTCCGGATGCTTCTCGAACGGCGCGAGCGCATTGGCCTCATCGTTCTTGGAGCAGACCGCGAGGATGATGCCACGCCGGGATAGTTCCTTGGCGTAGGTCTGGAAGGCGACGTAGGCCTCCCCGAGCGCGCTTCCCTGACCTAACACAATTCCTTCGAGACCATCGTCGCCAATCACGCCGCCCCAGAGCGTGTTGTCGAGGTCGAGCACCAGGCATTTGCTCGAACGACCTTGCTGAGCCGCCAGCAGACGGCCGACCAAATCGCCATAAAGGGGCGCGGCCTTTGGCGACACTTCTTGCTTGGCTCGAAGCCAAAGCACGGGATCATGCCAGGCGCTTACGCCGTCCATCGCTACCCTCGCGTCGAGTGCAACGATATCTACGCCTTCCTGGTCCGCTGCCTCTCGGATGCGGCGATTGAGGCGGTCGACGAGCCAATTCTGCGAGCCTGCAAGACGGTGTTCATTGGAACCCATCAGGTTTGGAGCAACGGCCAAGATGGTTTGCTGCATGACGTTGCCGCCGCACGCGTTGGCGGCGAGGCGCCACAGATGGCGAAGCTGTTCGATGACCCCATCAAGTCTATCGTCAATTGCCGCGGCAGGGGCACTCGCATCCGGTGCGCCAAGCAGGCTATGGGCGTCGAAGACGAACAGCGTCGCGTTGGGCCCGAAGGAATAATAGGCGGAACCCGTGTCGCTTAGCTCTTGCAGGCTCTGACCAAAGTCGCCGACGTAAGTCGTTAAATGCAGTCCACGACGCAAAGCGCCCATACGCAGACCGGAAACCAAATGGTCGAGCGTGGACGATCCGAGGATGGCAAGCCGAAGAGGCTTGCTGCCGAGATGGACCGGAGGCTTTGGGAAAACTCGCTGCAGGACACGGTCGAGCTTATTGGTTTGAAGAAAATCCATGCGCGTATTCGCTAATACGCGGAGCTGCTCCCAGGATTTTGGAGTTGCTGTCTCGACCGCCCCCAAAGCGTTCGACCAATCGGACCTCTCCGGCAACCAGTGGAGGCTATTCGGAAGCATAGCAATACTGATTGTCCCAAACGATGGACCCTTCACCGGCTTCCATCATGGTTACACTACTCGGAAAGGCATCTAAGCTAACTAACACCAGACAAGCCTATTTTGATATTTAGACGAATAAGTTAGGGTTTGTCGATATCCAGGATCTTTCTTTCACCATTAGCGTTATCGGCGACCCAACTTCATCCGCCGAAGCTCAGCGCCTTTACAAAAAGCAACAATTTTTTGACATTTAAGCCGCGAGGCCGGCTTTTGGGGCGAACCGCAGGAATGAGAAATACGGCTCTGACGCTCGTCATGCAGTTTTCAGCGTTGACCGCGTTCTTAGGAGGGTTGCACAGCCTTAGAAGACGGTCGCTGAGCCCGCGCACCATGAGCCTTATCATGTTCGCCCTTTGCGGCGTATTATCCACCTACGTCTTTTTGATATCCGAACCGAGCTGGAAGTTCAGCGATTTTCGTCGCGCTTATTACCCTGCGGGGGCGGCAGTCCTCGGCGCAACTGAAGGCTTGGCTCCTCTAATCGCGAAAGGCGTCGACGGCTTCGTCAATCTCCCCATCGTCGCTTATGTTTTCACGCCATTCGCACTGCTACCGTTCAATTCGGCCGCGGTGCTGTATTTCTGCCTCGGGGTGGCCGCGGCTTTTCTCGCTTGGTGGCTGCTCGTGCGAGAGGCCGAACTCAATGAAATCGAGAAATGGCAGCTTCTTGTGTTATTTTCTGCCAATGGGCCCCTGGCAAATTCGCTTAGGGAGGGCAACACGAGCCACTTCATGCTGCTCGGCCTCGTCCTTGCCTATGCATGCTTGCGAAACGACTACCGTATCGGCGCGGGCGTCATCATGGGCATTTGTGCGATCATCAAGTTGCCCCTTCTCCTTTTTGGACTTTATTTTTTGCTTAGGGGGATGTGGCGCAGCGCTCTCGGCTTCACTTTCACGATCGCATTTTGCTGTGCTCTGTCGATCATCGTTTTTGGATGGGCATTGAACCTTCAGTGGTTCGAGCTTTGTGTTCTCAAATTCGGCAGCCAACCTCTCGGCGCTTTCAACGTGCAATCGATTCCCGCGTTTCTGGCGCGCTTGTTTTCTGGACCAGAAATTCTCGAAAACTGGAGCGCATCGCCTGTTCCCTTTGGTCAACGGCTTGCGGGATCGCTTTCAAATGCTTTCATTATTCTGGCTGCGGCTTGGGTCTGCTTGAGGCCGCAATTCAAACCAGGAGAGCAACGCTCATTCCGCGATCGCGAGACGCTCGAATATTGTCTCTTCGTGACGTTGGCGGTGATCGCAAGTCCGCTTTCATGGTCGCACTATTACGTTTGGCTGCTGCTTCCGATCGCTTTCTTCTTGAGCGAGAAGTCTCCCATAGCGTCGTCTGTCCATTTCCGGAAAATCGCGTGGGCTTCGACATTTCTCGTTTCGCAAGCGATCGTATTTATACCGTTAGCGGATCCGTTGTTGGCGGCGATCTACGATAAAATCCTAGTGTCGTCGCTCTTGTTCGGAGGTCTGCTTTGGTACGCGGTCCTCCTTGTGAAATGCTCAAAGCAATCGATGCAATCGGCAATCTCAGGCGAGCGAGGACATGTGACGTGATTGCTGGCGTTGGATCGCGCTGGATCCGTCGCCGCCTAAAAACGCATTAAAACTTGCCACGACCAGGATCGCAAAATGTTCGCCACTACCGCTAGCTATTTGGCATCGTCCCGTCTCACACGATTCTTGGTCGGCATTTTCGGGGTCAGTATATTCTTATGCGGCCTCGACGCTTTGGTGGGTTTTTCCGGCATCGATCTTTTGCATCAAAGCTCGCTTCGGATCGCGCTCACCTACCCGCACGTTCCGAAGGACGATTCCTGGCGTCCCATGCTGACTGCACTCAAGACAGCCAGCGGCCCGGACGGCTCACACTTGTATGAGACACTCTTTTTCGAGCGTTCTCTTAAATTTCAATATCCACTGTCCAGCCTCTTCTACCTGATGCCTTTGCGGGATTGGCCGATCGACGACGCAATGTCGTTTTTGAATAAGCTGAATTTCGTCCTGCAACTCGTCTTTGCGGTTGCCGTTGCCGCCATTGCCGACATCGCCGCGCGCCGCTCACGATTCTCGGAAACGCATCCGAAGATCTCCCGGCTTGAAATTATCGTCGTTTCTTTCCTCGCGACCATGATCTTTTATCCGGCCGTAAAGGCCGTTGACATTGGCCAGATTCAGACTTGGCTCGACCTTGCCTTTGCACTCGCGTTGTTATCCTGGATCTCGGGCCGGCGAGGCTGTGCCGGAGCGATCCTTGGTTTCGCGAGCACCATAAAGCCCCAGTTTGGTCTGCTGCTGATTTGGGGACTGCTGTGGCGAGACTGGCGCTTCATCGTGGGCTATCTCATCATCGCCATTCCGATCGGCGTTGTATCGCTGGCCGAATTCGGTGTTCACAACAACCTTGAATACCTCCAAGTCCTGAGTTTCATTTCCGAGCATGGCGAGGCGTACTATCCCAACAACTCCGTCAATGGGATCGCGAACCGATTGCTTTTCAATGGGAGTGCAGACTGGTTCTCCGGGGAGTTTGCCCCGCCTAACGATATCGTTCTTTGGACGACGCGTTTCGCATTTGTTGGATTCGTGGTCTTCGGCCTGAAGAACGCGCTTCTTCACGGCCGAGGCATGAGACCGGGCGCTATTGATTTTGGCGTCGTCACACTTTGTGCGATCATGGGCTCACCGATTGCGTGGGAGCATCACTACGGTATTGCAATGCCGCTCTTCGTACTCGCGTTTTTCTCTGCCTATCGCCACGGCGAGGTTACGATTCCGATTGCGATCGGGTTGATTTTATCGTGGTCGCTGGCGGCGAATTACAGCGACCTCATTGCGTCACTCGGGAAAACACATTTCAATCTGCTGCAAGCTCATCTTTTCTTAGCTTGCATGTGGCTCCTCTGGTTTCTGGGAACGCAGCGCGGCGATGAAAGTGCTTGGCTCGATCAGGACGGCGAAGCTGCAGATCAATTGCGCGGCCATGCGAATTAAGTCGTCGGGAGGTTGCCCGGGCCCGTGCATATTTTATTTGATGTCACCTAGCGGGAGCAGTGAGCTTGCCTAGCCGAAACCTGTCTTTTCTTTCGATCGGCAGACTGTCGTCACCGACATCGCTCGGAAAATTGTCCTGGCTGCTCTTCCTGCTTTTCGGTCTCACCTACGCGTATTTCGTGCAAGAGGGGGGAAATGCGAATGTTTTTTGCAGAGCCGCTCTCGCGGTAAATCTTGTCCAAGATGGCCGGGTCGACATCAATGGATATGACCACGGGATGATCGATTTAGCGTCTCATGGTGGAAATTTTTATTGTGACAAGGCCCCCGGCATGAGCTTTCTGGCTCTGCCCGTGGCCTATGCGTTCACGTTTTTTTACCCGCTCTCTCCGGCGATCGTGGCTGCGAATGAGCGCGTCTGGTACGCGTTTATCTACTTATGCGCACACGCGACCTCGGCGCTGCTCGTTGCTTTGGCTGCGGTGCTGCTTTTTCGATACCTCTTTGGGCGGACGAAAAGTGTTGCCGCGGCAATCATCGGGAGCATCGCGTTCGGGTTCGGCACACCGATGTTTGGATGGGCAACATCGTTCTTCAGCCACGCTGCGGCGGGGGCGCTTTTGATCATGGGCCTCATGGCTTTTGATCTCGCTGCGCGGCAGCTAACTGACCGGCGTCGTGCCCTTTGGCTTGCGGCACTCAGCGGCGTCGTATTCGGAGCCGCGACAGCAGTCGAGTATACCTCCCTCATCTCCGCCCTGATCATCGGCGGATGCATCGGACTGGGAGCGGACTGGCGGGGCAAGCCCACCGAGTTTTTTTTGCTGTTCGCGGCGGCAGGCCTTGGGGCCTTACTGCCGCTCATTCCGGTTTTCGCGTATCACGCCGCGGCATTCGGGTCGCCGTTTGGCACAGGGTATCAGAACGCCGTCGTTTTTCAGGAGACCCGGACGGCATTTTTCGGCATTGGACCTCCGAGCTTGGACATCGTCGGCGAGCTCCTATTCGGAACTCGGCGAGGACTTTTTTGGACGGCTCCCGTCATGATACCGGCGGTCTGGGCCACAATCATTTGCGTACAGCGGCGCGAAACGCGGGCGCTAGCAATCGCGTGCTCACTCGTTTTCGTCTGGTACATTCTGTTGAATTCGGGTTTCAGCTATTGGCTCGGAGGCGCGTCGACGGGCCCACGCTATCTTACTCCCGCGCTCGGCATCATGACGCTGCCTTTAGGTTTGGCTTGGCCTTACTTCGGCATCTGGGAACGGCGCATCACGCTCGCTATTCTCGCTTGCAGCGTGCTGGTCAATTTGGCCGCGACCGCAGTCAGTATGACGGCGCCTGAAGCCATTTCCGATCCCGTAACACAATGGATCTGGCCGAACCTGATAGAGGGTCAGCTCACCAGGACCGTGGCGTTCAAGCTCACGCAAGTGCCGGGCCTCTTCAATTTCCTGCCGCTGCTCGCCGTCTGGGCGATCCTTGGCGGTTTGATCTGGCGAACTATGCACGGCGTGGATGAGAAAGTGACGCTCAATCCCGTTCCGAGCCGATAGTCGGCGACTGCTGCCCGACTATTATTGGTTTGAATGATCGGAGTTCATATGAATGCGATATGCAGGCTGACGTTGATTTTGCTACTTGATATTATCCAAAATGTACCGGATTTTTAATCCAATCGTGTGAATAGGCAAAAATAGTCGCGATTGGTGATATCAGAATTGGATCTTCAGTAAGACCAGACCGTATACGGTTTCCGCATGCATTTGACGCCTACAGACCGAGCTACCGCGGTTATCGTCACCGCAAAGGATGCAGCTGCATTTGCAGCCCGGGCCGTGTCTTCCGCGCTCGCTCAAAGTCCCGTTCGCGAGGTGATTTTCGTCGATGACGGCTCGACCGACGATACGTCGGGAGCGGCGAGGTCCGCCGACGATGGTTCCGGTCGCCTCAAGATTATTCGGCTGGACGAGAACCGCGGCCCAGCCCACGGACGCAACCTCGCGATCGCGGCATCATCGTCGCCCTTCCTCTGCATTCTTGACGCTGATGACTACATGGGGCCGGACCGGCTCGACAAGTTGTTCGACATCGGCGGCGACGACTGGGATCTATTGGCCGACGACATGTTTTTCGTATCGGCCCCGGACGAGCCGGTATTCGATAAATTGCTCGCGAGCGACTTCAACGTTCCTTGCGATCTTACGCTTTCACGCTTCGCACGCGGCAATCTACCGGGCCAAAACCGATACAGGCGCGAGCTTGGATTTTTGAAACCGCTCATTCGCCGCGCTTTCCTCGATAAACATGGCTTTCGATACGACGAACGGCTGCGACTCGGCGAGGACTTTTTGCTTTACGCCAGCTGCTTAGCCGGGGGCGCGGTGTTTCGCGTGGTGGAAGGTTGCGGCTACTATGCGATCGAGCGCCCGCATTCGCTGAGCGGCGCACATCGGACGTCCGATATCGGAGCCCTTTATCAAGCACTCATCGAATTCCAGGCGACCGCGGCCTCTCATGCGCGATCCATCGGAAACGTCTCGGATGTTATCAGGTCAACGCGCAACAACTTCGCTCTGCGTCAAGTTCTTGACGCGAAGCGGGCCGGAGGATGGCCTGCCTTCGCGTATTCCTGCGCCCAAACACCGGCCAGCCTGATGTACATCTTTTGGGAGCTGCTCTGTGCCAATGTTCCGATCATGAAGAAATTGGCCGCGCGGCCGTCCTCACCCCGCTTGAGGAAGGAATTTGCGCCGCCACGCTGAGGCTTCCAAGACCCTAGCGGTTTTTGGGCAATTGTCGTCGGCGAAGGGGCACCGGGCATCGCTTTCGAAACTTGGAGCGACTTAACGCGATCGGAATGATCAATTACGATACTCGCCGGTGTGGATTCCCGCTTCGGCTCGTGCGTCATGCGCCGCCAACTGTTGCAGGCAGCTCTTAGTTTTGTCGTCAGGAAGCGTTAACTTTGGGTACGTGCGGAATGGGAAGCGATCTATCGAGCGCTGGCGTGAGTGGCAATTCCGCGGGCAATTCGCATGCGGCGCCTGAGATGACGGCTTCCGCCGCGCCGGGAAACTCGCCGCCTTTTTTGAATTTCGGACGCGGCCCCGTTGTGTTGCTGTTTTACGATGGATACGAGGTGCAGGCGCTGCCCGGCTTTCGAGGCAAGTTGTATTCCGCAGCCCGCGGCAAAGCCCGGTTCGTCTATCGGTGGGCAAAGGGCAAGCAAGTCTATACGGGATTCTATGTCGCGTTTCTCCTCCTCGTCCGAGCGCTCCGAGAGGCAGGCTGCGACGTTCACGTAAACAATTTCAGGCTCGCGGAAAAATACCCAGACTACCCCATTGGCATCTCCGGCTATCCGTCGGTGCTGCAAAAAGTCAAACTTGCCAATCCTGCGATCTTCGGTCCGGGAGACTACGGCTATCCGGACGAGGTTTCAAAGTTCAGCGCAAATTGCAACATTCGCCGCTATATCCAGCCGAGCGAATGGGCTGCCTCTTTGTACCGAACGTCGTGCGCCGGAAAAATGATGGTATGGCCCGTCGGCATCGATATGGCTGCCTATCCCGACGTGTCAGCTGAACGCAAAGATATCGACTTTCTCATTTATGACAAAATCCGGTGGGACCGGGACCGGGAAATCCCGCGTATTCTCGAGCCGATCACGCAACACCTGAGCGCCGAAGGAAAGCGATTCAAAATCTTGCGGTACGGGGAGCACCATTTCGGACAATATTCCGAAAGTTTGCGCCGGTCGCGGGCGCTGCTTTTCCTTTGCGAGCACGAGACTCAAGGTTTGGCCTATCAAGAGGCGCTCGCGTCGAACATTCCCGTGCTTGCATGGGACGAAGGCGTACTCGTCGATCCGCTTCAGCGACCGTTTTTGCCCGATGGACGGATCGTCAGCTCTGTTCCCTATTTCGACGAGCGATGCGGCGAGACTTTCAAAATCTCGGAATTCAAAACCGTTCTCGACGTTTTCGAGGCACGGCTTACTTCGTACAGGCCGAGCGAATATATTTCCGAGCAACTTTCTCTGAAGCGATCGGCTGAAACATATCTCCAGGCCTACCGCGGACTGATGTGAGACCATGATGAACTCAGGTGCGCGGGTAGCCCCGATATCCTCACCGCCAATGCATAGCTTCGGCGCGGGCCGAAGCATGACTTCGGTGCTCATCAAGAAGTTCGACGAACTCGCGATCGTCGCGGTCTGGATCGTTTTCCTGAGCGGCATTTCCCGAATCGGGCTGGCCGTCGTGCCGGAGTATACCCAAGTCGCCTGGCTCGGGGCCTACGTTGTCACGGCGCTCGCAATTCTTCAGCGGCCAAATATCTATCTGGCTCTGGTGCGGCGGAACCTGATTTTCATCTTTGCGTCATTGTTCTGCATCTGCTCCGGACTTTGGTCGTATCTTCCCTCTCTCACTGCTTACTCCGGCGTTCTACTTCTTCTCAACACGCTGGTCGGCTTCGCGATCGCCGAACGGATAGGGATGGCTCGAACCATAACCATCCTGTTCAGCTACTTCTTCGTCATGCAGGTCATCTCGGTCATCCTCTTAAAACTCAACGTGTACTGGGCCTTCGACGAGATGGGGAATGCAAAGGGCCTGTACTTGCACAAGAACGCCATGGCGCTCAATGCGAATAGCCTCTACCTCACCGCGTTGGTGCTTTTCTCTGCCGGATGGCGACGCTTTCTCTCAGCAATCGGCATTGCGGTGGGATTAGCCGGTATTTACCTCTCCGGATCTGGAACAGGCCTGCTCCTCGGAGCGTTCGGGACTTCGGTGTTGATCGCCTGCGCGATCGCAGCTCCAGGTCATCGATCGTCGCTATTCTTCGGAGGTTTTTTTCTCGTCGTCGCATCCTCAGCGGCGGCATTTCTCTTGTTGAGCGACTACAATGTCGAAGGCGCGGTCCTTCACCTGCTCGGAAAGGACGCGACGCTCACCGGCCGCACGATCCTGTGGGATCAGGCCCTCAAATCCTTTTCCGATTATCCCTGGCTCGGCATCGGATATAATAGTTTCTGGTATTCGACTGACACCGCGGCCTCATCGATTTGGTTGGTGGTGGGTCAGAGGCTGATGTCTTTTCACAACATCTATTTGGACAGGCTCGTTGACGTGGGTGCGGTCGGCTGCGCGATATTCGTCGCCATATTGGTCGTCCTTCTCTGGAGGACGGCGCGATACTTTCTTTCCACGCGAACCGCCATCGCCGCTTGGCCATTTGTGTATGTTTGCTTCATTACAGTCGACAGTCTCTCGGAATTTCCTGTCTTCTGGAACAGCGAGTTTCAGTTGATACTCGCCGTCGTCGCAGCCGCCACATGTGGCGTTCGCTTGGATCATGGGCGTCCAGATACGGAAAGCCGCATGGTGGAAAGCCATATCGGCAATGAGGCTCGCACATGACAAACCCACCTATTGCCGCCGATTTGGGCAATCGGGTACGACGGACAGTTGGAAATTGGAAAATTCGACAGCGGCTTCGCAGGCGCTTTGACGGCATTGCCGAGCAAGCGCTGGCGGGTTGGCTTTTGCGCGACTGCATCGTAGGCGCGGGGGCGCGTGTCCAAGGCCACATGCGCGTCAAAAACCGCGGATCAATTCGAATTGGCCGTCAGATATCGATCATTTCACGGTGGATTCCGACCGAGTTCCTAACCGAGAAGGACGGTCAAATTACAATAGGCGACGATGTCTGGATCAATTTCGGCGTCTTATTATCCGCCCACGACAAAGTAACTATCGGCAATCGCGCCATGATCGGGCAGCACTGCATCATTGCCGACAGCGAATTTCCAGATATGCCCGCAGCCGATACCAGGAATCGCGCAGCGCCCATAGAAATAGGTGACGATGCGTGGTTGGCGGGCCGGGTGACGGTGCGGCCTGGGGTCAAGATTGGCAAGGGTGCGGTCATCATGGCCGGAAGCATTGTCGAAAATGACATTCCACCTGGTGTCATCGCAGGAGGAATTCCGGCCAGATCCATATCGCGAATTGGCGAACCTATGACTGTAGAGCTGGGGGCAATCCCTCAGCCCCATACCGAGCCCCCCGCCGCGAGGATTATGCCGCCTACTGCCGAACCAGAAGTTTCCGGGTATCTCATATCAGATTTTACCATTGATGATTTGAGCGATGAGCTTCGCCTCACGGATCTGCATTCTGGTGTGCAGGGGCGCGTCGCGCCGTTCGGGCAAGTAACACAATCCCTGCTGACGCCGCCGCCCGGGGATGCGTCAGACTTTGCCGTTGTGTGGACGCTGCCACAGACGGCTATTCCATCATTCGCCAAGCTGCTTGCGTTCGGGCCGATTGATGAGAATGCATTGCAAGTCGAAGTGGACGAGTATTGTACGAGGATTGAAAAGGCTGCACCACTATACCGGTGTGTTTTTGTGCCGACTTGGACACTGCCAAGCTGGCAGCGTGGCCTCGGCATGCTCGATACGCGACAGGGCGGCGTATCCTCGGCGCTGATGAGCATGAACTCTCGCTTGATGCAGCGCTTATCGAGCACCACAAATGTGTATGTTCTGGACGCATCGCGATGGTTATCCGCTGTCGGCCCTACAGCTTACAATCCCAAGGCCTGGTATCTCGGAAAGATGGCCTTCGCGCGTCCCGTACTTGCAGAGGCGGCTCGCGATATTCGTGCGGCTCTTGCAACGCTTTCAGGCGGTCAACGGAAGTTCCTCATACTTGATCTCGACGACACGATGTGGGGCGGCATCGTCGGCGATGTTGGCTGGGAGGGTCTGAAGTTGGGTGGGCCAGACGCCAGTGGCGAGTTGTTCGTCGACTTTCAAAATGCGGTCAAGAATCTGAAGCAACGCGGCATCGTTCTCGGACTTGTCAGCAAGAACGAGGAGTCTGTGGCGCTGGAGGCCATTCGCAACCACCCGTCTATGATCCTCAGAGAGGAAGATTTCGTCGGCTGGAAAATCAATTGGGGCGACAAAGCACGAAATATCGTCGAGCTGACGCAATCGCTGAACTTGGGACTGCAGTCGGTCGTTTTTATTGATGACAATCCGGTCGAGCGCGCGCGCGTGCGCGAGGCTCTGCCGGAAGTTTACGTTCCAGAATGGCCAAAGGAAGAGTTTCTCTACGCGAGCACTCTGCGCAATCTAAGATGTTTCGACGCGCCAGCACTCAGCCGCGAGGACGTTGAACGAACGCGCATGTACGGCGAAGAGAACAAGCGCGAAGTGTTGCGTCAACAATTGGGTTCAATTGATGAGTGGCTCAAAACACTCGATATCAAAGTAACCATTGCACCCCTCAGCTCGACGACGTCGACCCGAGCTGTCCAACTCTTGAACAAGACCAATCAACTGAATTTGGCGACACGCCGGCTGACGGAAGCGGAGCTGCTCGCATGGGCCGCGGCGAGCGATCACGCCTTTTGGGTTGTGAGTGTGTCGGACCGCATGGGTGATGCAGGTCTCACGGGATTGTTAGGAATGAAGTTCAATGGTGGCACCGCACAGATCGTCGATTTCGTTCTGAGTTGTCGGGTGATGGGGCGACGGGTGGAGGAGACGATCGTCCACGCAGCCGTCACGGCGGCGATTGAAAGAGGGAGCTCGTGCGTGTCGGCCGAATTCATTCCGACGGCAAAGAATAAGCCATGCTTGACCTTTTGGCAGAACTCCGGCTTCGAGAACGATAGTGACAGAGAATTCACCTGGGACAACGCGCATCCGTACCCATTGCCGGATGCGATCAATCTCGAGCACCAGAAATGACCGACGTGCTTTCGCGACTGGGCCCGTTATATAGAAAGGCGCTGCGGTCCCGTCGGAACAGACGCTGGGCCCTGGCAGTCGATCACGTCGGCGAGCGGTTATCGTTTAAAGGAAAGCCGACGATCGTAAATCAGGGTAGGATTACTTTTGGCGACGACTTTTTTCTCTCCTCGGACCCCGTACCGTCTCACATCACCGCCACAGACGGCGGGACTGTTCGTATAGGCGATCGCGTCCATATCTCCTACGGCGCGGCCATTGCGGCGCGCATCGAAATCCAAATCGGCGCCGACACGCGAATAGGGCCGTTCGTCGTGATTATGGACAGCGACTTTCATCGGCCCGGTGATCGTGATGCTCCCGGCGGGATTGGACCTGTCCGTATCGGAAGCGGCGTCACGATCGGCGCGCGCGTTTCCATTTTGCGAGGGACCACGATCGGAAATGACGCCACCGTTCTAAGTGGCAGTATGGTTTCCGGTGACGTAGCGGCGGGAGCAACGGTGCGTGGGGTTCCTGCGCGTGGAGTATTCGAGGGAAGAACCGGTCACGAGGTCGAAGTATCAGAACTCGTGCGGGCGGTGCTCGGCCTCTCGAAGCGACCTTCAATGAGCGAAGGTCCTAATGAGATTCCCGAGTGGGACTCGCTCGGAGCGCTTCGGCTTTTGCTTGCGGTGGAGGAAACCTACGGTATCCGCGTCCGCGAAGAAGACTTCCATGCAGCCGCCACTGTTGATTCGCTCTCGGATCTGATTGAGGCATCTCGATAACGCCAGCATTCCACCAGTTCCCCGTCGGAACTTGTTGAACAGATCAAGCGGCTTCCAGAAGAACGCGAATTTGGCTCATCGTAACGTCCGAGGACGCCTGATGAGACGACATGACAGTCGAGCGCCGGGACTACCGTTCCCATTGAGGTGTTCAAGCCTCTGAGCGTCAACTCATCGGAAATTTCGCCCGCGATATTCGGTTGGGTTTCTCGCGATCCCGCCATCGATGCAGCGCTTACATGGTGGTCTAAAATTTTGACAATAAAGAAAGCGCAGACCCGTGGGGTTTGCGCTTTCAAATCGCAATTTGTTTTGCGAGACGTCGTTAGATCACGGCTGTAACGTTCTCAATAGCGTGCCTTCGTCGAGCGACGCCTTTGTCGGAGCGGGGATCGGGTTCGGCAGCTTGTCGTCATCGCGGGTCTGCGTGCTTGACGGAGCCGAAGGCCCGGAGCCATTTCGGAAGAAGGCGTCCATGTCGTTGTAATCGCTTACCGACGTGGACGGCGGAAGCGTCAACTCGACCTTTATCGTATCACCCGGCATGATGAGGGTCTTTTCGGTCGCTTCGATTTCTACCGTTCCGCCGCCGATTTGCCGCGCGATCGTATAATGAATCTGGGGTTGGCCGTTTTCAGAAGATTTATCGCCGCTCATCGCAGCTGTCAGCCGCAACGGAGACGCGTCGACCTGAGATTTTGTATCCGCCAACAACCGCCGATCGACCGCCGCTTCCTGGTCGATCTGTTGCAACCGCGCTTCCGTCGTTTGCAGTTCGACCGTTAGGTCATTCTCACGCTTGTTCTCGTACTCGATCTTCGAAAGCTTGGTCCGGCTAACCTCTTGAAGCGCGCGCGTACGATCGCTCTCGATCATGAGCTTCTGGCCCTCGAGCTCGGCCAAGTTGCGTCTGAGCCCAAGAAGCCGAGGTTGAGTTGCGAGACCTTTATCGGAAAGCGATTTAATGCCCTTCAGCTCCGAGTTGAGAAGATCAATCTGCGTCTGAGCCGTAGCGACCCGTTTAGTGAGAGAATCGACCTCAGCTTCGAGCGTACCCTGCAATTGGTCGAGGGCAACGATCTGCGTCGCGTTGGCCTTTTTGCGCAGTTCGAAGACGCTCTGCTCTTTGCTCATTATTGAAGTCGTGAACTCGATTGCTTCCGGAGCGCTCACCGATTGGAGTGCGGCGGGAAATGCGATGCGGTCAGAGGAGGCAAGTTCCGCATCAAGCCGAGCTTTATGAGCGAGAAGCCTTTGACGCTCGCGGCCCAGACTTTGATAACTGCCGACAGTCGTGACCCATTCGCGCTCGAGGCGCAGCCCGCTTGCAGCTGTATTCTTGAACAAACCACCAGCAAGGCTGATGCCCTGCAAGACGCTCATACCTGCGGTGTACCGGTATTCACCGGTCCGTTCGACGGCGCCCGTCACGTAGATTGGACGAAACTCGGTGACCTCGATCGAGGTATCGGGAAGCGTGGCCAAGTCCAAACGCTTCGCCAACTGACGCGAAATGATCAATTCGAGTTCCGATGTGGTGTAACCTGCGGCGGAAACGGAGCCAACCAATGGAACAGAAATCCTGCCTGCAGGATCGATGGTGTAAATCTGGTTAAGAGCCGTCCAAGTATAAACTTCGTCCCGTGACGGCCGCCATTCGAACACCTGAATACGCAGTTTATCGCGTACATTGAGCCGATATTCAGGGACTGTCGGGGATGTAGCCTTCGCGGCCCGATCCGGTCTTGCATCAGCGTAGACCGTTGTCCCCTCCGGGAACAGCAAGCCGATCGTCGCGAATGCGACGAATGCCGTCGTCAGTCGAGAAATCCTGAAGTAGCCAAGGCCCGACCGGTGGCCGCCGTTTGGGTTCATTTTTCTGCGCCAGAAATTCGCGAGAAAGTTACCTCGCGGCATTTCTCCGCGGCGGAATGTATGGGACGATCCATAACGAAATAGATAGGTCATGACCCTCTACACTTTTCTCTCTTTGATACGTCGCTCTGATTAGAACAGCCGCTTTGCAAATATCTTGCCGGATTCCAGACGATCTCCGGCCGATCGGCCTTTTCACTTTTAACGGGCGGATTTGGATCCACATCCATGTTGTATCCGCAGATTGAAGTGCGCCTCAAGGCTGGAGTTCAGAGTTACAACTAACAACTTTAACAACTTACCGTACCACAGTGGCTCATGGCACCAAGCAAGCCAAAATGTCGGTACCGATAGCAATTCGCAGGGTCTCTAGCCGAAAGACGTAGCATTGCTTACCTCGTAAGTTCACACGTCTATTAGCTACCTCGCCGTGGCGATTGTCCGTCCGGCAATCCAGGTCGAACGCCGAACATCGTCGATAATTTTCCTTCGGCGATGCGGCGCAGAAAGCCGAGAGCCCAGCTCATGTGCATTGTCATTGCGGCGGCGCCGGACAGTGCCAGGTCCGCCCGGCGTTCACCGATGGCAAGAGCCAATCCCGATAGAAGACATGCGGCAACATACGCTGCCGGAAGCAAAAGTGCCGCCGCGCCGGCGATCGGCCACATAAGAATTGAGGCCGCGCATGCGAGAAGCACGAGAACCGGCAGGATTTGCCGAATTTTGGGGCGCATCGCGTGCTTCAGGAGCGTGTTCGCGCGGCCCCAGCCGTGGCGATAGTACTGCATGGCGAGAGACGAGAGGCTTGTTCGCGGATAGTAATCTATGGTCAGACGCCCATCCAAATAGATGCGTCCGCCCGCCCGAGCGAGCCGGGCGTCGAATTCCGCATCCTCGTTGTAGGGCGCCGTCTCGTCATAGCCGCCGAGCGACCGAAACATCGACATGTCGAAGGCTGCGTGATGACCGTGGTCGACATAGCCCGATAGAGAGGCGCCGCGATGACGCGAGCCGCCATTTCCCAGCCGGCTGTTTTGAGCGGCGGCGATAGCGCGTTGAAGGGGAGATAGTCCGACTGCACGCATTGACACGACGACGGATGCGCAGTTCGCCGCCAAAAGCGAAGCAACACAATTCTCGACGAATTGCGGGGGATAGAGGGCGTGACAATCGGCGCGGATGAGGACATTCGCCCTCGGATCGCAGACCTCAGCCGCGATATTCATCGCTGCAGATTGCGTGCGCCGCGGATTTCGTACCAATTTGACACGGGGATTGGACGCGGAGATCTCATCGACGATCTGCTGGGTCCGATCGGTGCTTCCGCCGTCCATCACGAGAAGCTCGTAATCGAGCGTTCCATCTGACGGGATAATCGACGCTATGGCCGCCGAGATGTAGCGCTCCTCGTTGAGCGCCGGCATCACGATACTAACGAATGGAAGGGAAAACGCCGGCACAAGGTGAACCCTAGGTTTCGTAACATCAGAAAGTGATTAGGACGGCCAAGGCGCCGACGTCAGATCGCAATTTGTACAATTCAGCGTCAAGGACGGCGGCTTTAACAGCGCCACGCCTCTCCCTCTACCTCTATCGGGTTAAATGTTCGCCCTGAGGATGGCGGCAAAGAGCGCCGGACGAGCCAAAAGTGCGGTCGCGCCTACCGGCTTTCATTTTGTTATTAAAGTTTGGTTCCGGGTGTCCCATTGCGGTAACGAACGGGACGAAGCACCTTCAACTTTCCCCGCGGATACGCGCCTTCTCGATAACGCTTGCGCCTCGTGAAGGCACAGCCCGCCCAAGCCGCGATTTCGTGAATTTGACGAAGCGAACGACGTCCGCAAACGCCGCGATCGGAAAGCCCACCAGCGCGGGGCTGAGAAACCCGAGCGAATTCATGGCCCGCGACGCGGTTCCCTTCGGCTTCAGCCAATCCGTTGACGTCAATGCCCGCTCATAACCCGAAGCCACGGCGGTATAAGGTGATGATTTTGCGTAGACGGCTGAGAACTTGGTCCATAGCCCTGAGCCGCTGTCGTGGGGCCACCATGGCTTTTGCCCCATGGCATGAACGAGCGGTGCGAAGCCGTTGGCCAAATGATACAGCCTGTCCGCGACAGTATAACCGTAGGGGCCGAAGAACTGCACGATGTCCCGACCGCGCCGCAAGATCCGCAGTGGAACATGCGCGAATTCCTTGCTCGTCAGCAATGCCGAGAGAACGTCTTGATCGCCGAACAGATGAATTGGCCGTGGATCATCCGCATGCAGATCAGCGACTTTGAGCTGAGCATTCCGATACTCCGTCGAAGCGAGCAGTTCCTTCCATCGATCGAGAAGGGCACGATGCTCCGATGTCACGCGCAATACGGCTGTATTGAGAACGAATGGAAATGAGCGGCCCACCTCCATTCCCCAAAGCCGCGCTCTCAACCCGTCCTCGTCGTTGCGAGTTTCAACGAGCGCCTCCTCCGTTATGACGATCTCGGAGGGCGAAAGATCGGAGAAGAAGGACGAAATATCCTTGGCGAGGACGAGATCGGAATCGAGCCAGATCACTTCCGAATACCCTTCATCGAGGAGCTGCAGCAGGGCATTCGGCTTGACGCCATACTTGCTGTAGCTGCCCTCAATCGGATCCGTGCGGAGTGTGCAATTCGGATATTGGGCCAACCAAGCTTTGAAATCATCGCTCGCGGGCGGGTAGAAAATAAGCGTCGGGAATGTAGGCGAGTGGATTGAGAGGCTATGCACGAGCAATCGCAGCCCAGGCTCCATCGAAGCGCGATCCTCGGCGACGCACACGACAGGCTCGCGGACTTGGATCATTTGGCTTCTCGTCGACGGCTGATGGGCAAGCCAAGAGTACACTTTGGCGTCGGAGGATTGCAAAAGACCATTGCAAACGATGGCTTGAGATCGTTACCAGCGGCGGCGAGCGAGCAATGGTCCATCAAAACATGTCGCTTGTCACCCGCCGGACATAATCGGCGTAGGGACCTTTTCCCAAGCGCTGCAGCCAAGGCTCCATTTCCCCGGGGGCTAGAAAGCCCATGCGAAGAGCGATCTCTTCCGGGCATGCGATTTTAAGCCCCTGGCGGCGCTCGATCGTCGCGATGTAATCGCCGGCGTCTTTCAGGCTATCGAACGTTCCCGTGTCGAGCCAGGCAAACCCGCGGCCCATTTTTTCGACGTGGAGCGCATCAAGCGAGAGATACATTTCATTGAGAGTCGTGATTTCGAGTTCGCCACGCGCCGAGGGCGTCACTTTCGATGCAAGATCAATCACGCGGCGGTCGTAGAAATAGAGACCGGTGACGGCCCATCGCGACTTCGGGGTTTGGGGTTTCTCGACGATGGATTGAGCTTTACCGGACTCGTCGAATGTCACGACCCCGTAGCGCTCCGGGTCGGCGACCTCATAGGCGAAGATCGTCGCGCCGTCCTGGCGACCCGCCGCGCTTCGCAGCATCTCCCAGAGACCGTGGCCATAGAAGATGTTGTCGCCCAGAACGAGGGCGCAGCGATCGTCGCCGATGAAGTCTCGGCCGATGACGAATGCCTGTGCGAGGCCCTCGGGCGCCGGCTGGATCGCATAGCTCAAGCGCAGTCCGAATTGCGCGCCGGAACCCAGAAGATTTTTGAACAGCGACTGGTCGTGCGGCGTCGTGATGATCAGAATATCTTGAATGCCCGCCAGCATCAGGGTCGAAAGCGGGTAATAGATCATCGGCTTGTCGTAGACAGGAAGCAACTGCTTCGAGATCGCGAGGGTCAGCGGATAAAGGCGGGTGCCGCTTCCGCCCGCGAGGATGATGCCTTTCAATGCGCTCATGCCGATTTATCAAAAGCCCCCTGCTCGTTTTGCGACGCTTGCCTCTGCACGGGGCCGACCAAGCGATCCAGGCAATCAGGGAGAGCGTCGGACCAGGGCCGAAGCCGGATGCCGTAGACGTCGGCAAGCTTATCGGTTGAGAGCACGGAGCAGGCGGGGCGCCGTGCCTTGGTCGGGTAGTCCTTTGTGGCGATCGGATGCACTGCGGCGCGGGGGGCTCCGCGTCGCGCCGCACCCTCTATGATCGCCTCCGCAAAGCCGAACCATGTCGTCTCGCCCGAATTGACAGCATGAAATGTGCCGAAATATTTGGGGTCTGGCGAGGGGCTGTTCAGTCTTTCGATCAGCCTGCGGATCAAATCGGCGAGGTCCGGGGCGTACGTCGGGTTCCCGTGTTGATCGTCGACGACATTGAGTTCGGGCTTTTCCTGGTTCAATCGCAGCATCGTCTTCACGAAATTGCTGCCAAAAGGACTGAAGACCCAGGCGGTGCGCAAAATGACGTGCTTGGAATTGGCGGCGGCGACGAGCTGTTCGCCGGCCAGTTTGCTTTGCCCATAAACTCCCATCGGGGCGGTCGGGTCCGTCTCGACGTAGGGCGGGTGCTTCTGTCCATCGAAAACGTAATCGGTTGAGACGTGAACGATCGGCGCTCCAACTTCAGCGGCGGCTTGAGCGACGGCTTGAGCGCCTGCTGCGTTCACGGCGTAAGCCATTTCGGGCTCATCCTCGGCGCGATCGACGGCGGTATGGGCCGCCGCATTGACGACGATCCCCGGACGGGCGGCGAGAACAGCGTCTGTCATGGATCTCGGATCGCAAAGATCGATTTGCGGGCGGCCGATCCGCGTGACCGGATGCCCCGATGCCGTCAGCGCTTCGTCGAGAGAAAGGCTGAGCTGACCGGTTTTGCCGATGATCAGGATGCCGCCGCCGACGGCAGTCACGCGGATGTCTCCGCAAGGCGATCGTGGTCTGCTTGTTCCGGCGAGGAGTTCGCGAGCAGGCCGAGCCGAGTGCCGGAATAGACGTTCTCGCGCAAGGGACGCCACCACCATTCGTTGTTCAGGTACCATTCGACGGTTGCGGCGATCCCGGTGTCGAACGTCTTCCCGGCGCACCAGCCGAGTTCGGTCTCGATCTTGGTCGGATCGATGGCGTAGCGCCGGTCGTGACCGGGACGGTCAGCGACGAATGTTATCAGGCTTCGGCGTGATCCTTCGCACGGCGCAGACGCATCGAGGAGGTCGCAGATGCGCTCGACGACAGCGATGTTTTCCAGCGGCGCCCGGCCGCCGACATTATAGGTTTCGCCGACCCGGCCACGCTCCAGAACGGCGGTAAGCGCTTTCACGTGGTCGTCGACGAAGAGCCAGTCGCGGACCTGCCGGCCGTCGCCGTAAACCGGCAGCGGCTTTCTTTCGAGCGCGTTGAGCAGGATGAGAGGAATGAGCTTTTCGGGGAAGTGATAAGGTCCGTAGTTGTTCGAGCAGTTCGTTATAAGCGTCGGCAACCCATAGGTTTCCCGCCAGGCGCTGACGAGATGATCGGACGAGGCTTTGCTTGCCGAATAGGGTGACCTTGGATCGTAAGCCGTGCTCTCGGTGAAAAAGCCGCCGTCGCCAAGAGTTCCGTAAACCTCGTCGGTCGAAACGTGCAGAAACCGGAACGCGTCCCTCCGTTCCCTCGCAAGCCCGGTCCAGTAGTGACGCGCGGCTTCGAGAAGGACGTGGGTTCCGAGAATGTTGGTCTTGATGAATTCGGCCGATGAATAAATCGATCGATCGACGTGGCTCTCCGCGGCGAGATGCATGACGGCGCCGGGCCGGAACTCCGCAAAGAGCCGATGGATTGCTTCGGCGTCGCAAATGTCGGCGCGCGCCAAGCGATAATTGGGCTTATCGGAGACGGGGGAAAGGGATTGCAGGTTGGCGGCGTACGTCAGCTTGTCGACGTTCAGGACATCCCAGCCGCGATCCAGCACGAGATGTCGAACGAGAGCGGAGCCGATGAAGCCTGCTCCGCCGGTAACGATGACCCTCATCCGTTCCCTCGAAATATCGAAGCCAAATCAAAAGACGGGGGGAGTATCTCTCAGCAAAGGAAGACTCGCGTCCTTCTCCGAGACGGTCGCATCTTGGACGTTCACCGGCCAATCAATTTTCAATTCCGGGTCGGACCACAGGACGCCCCCTTCGGCCTGCGGCGCGTAGTAGCTCGAGACTTTGTAGACGACCTCGGTATCCGGTTCCAGCGTGCAGAAGCCGTGCGCGAAGCCCTGAGGGATATAGAGCTGGCGGCCGCTCTCGGCGGATAATTCGACGGACGCATGCTGGCCGTAGGTTGCGGACGACGGCCTCAGATCCAGCGCGACGTCGAAAATGCGGCCCCGGCCGACACGCACGAGCTTCGATTGCGCAAAGGGCGGCTTTTGAAAATGGAGCCCCCTCACCGTCCCGACTTTCGACGAGAGCGAGAGATTTTCTTGGACAAAGACGTCGCCGATCCCGGCGCCTTCGAGAGCCCTATAGTTGTAGAACTCACTAAAGAAGCCTCGCGCATCGGGGAAGCGGTGCGGGACGATGAGAATGAGCCCGGGGATCGCGAGATTGGAGATCTGCATCTAAGATCGTCCAATCGTTCGAATTGCGTCGTCCATCCCCGGCCTATGTCTGCGATCAGGTGCGCTCTTCAGTTAAGCCTCGAACGCGGTCCAGAAACAAATCTCAGCGTTTGGGCGACCCTCGCCGGGCTCGCGGCAAGCGGAATGAAAAGCGTCTGCTTTCGCCCGGTGCAATCGTCGAACTGAACACGAAACGTGTCTTTAAGCAGATTCGACGGCTCGATTTTGATCGCTTCTATGCCGAGCATGTCGGCGACGTCCCGGATCAGGACGAAGCGATCATCTACTTGTTTTTGATGGCAAATGCTCGTCTCTCTGGCGACGGGGTGCTTGCTGAGTTTCATTGTCGGACACTCGCTGATTGTTGTCAGCAAGCTACGAGCAAAGCCCGCGCCAAACCGGTTCCTCGAAGGCAGAAAAAGTGAGGGGGAAAGGTGTCCCCCTCGCCGTGATCAGAAATCGATGCGGAGCATCGAGCCGCCGTAGGCGCCCTCGCCGCCGGCCCGGGTCGAGCCGTCGCCGCTGCCGCCCACGAACTGCTGACCGACATCAAACGTGAGCTGGGCAGGAAGGTTCACCCACCACATCCGGAAGGGGATCGTGGCGAAGGCGCCGACACGCGGCGCGTAATCAGCTCCGTCGCCGTAAACCGCGGCCTCCGGCCCGAAGACGATCGTCTTCTTGTTCCAGCCGATGCGTGCCTGACCGTAGTAGGAATCGAATGCGGTCGAGTAGCTGCCCTCAAGGCTCGCATAATACGGCAGCGAGTCGTCGGTCTCGAATTCGGCCGCGACCTTGAAGCCGTTTGCGCCGCCGGTGACGTTGTTATTGGGGTCAAACGGCGACAGGTGGACGCTGCGGGCCTCATAGCCAATGTAGCCAATCGCGCTCCAATTGGCATTGACCCACTGATATCCGAGCATGATGTCCAACGACCTGTCGTCGGCATCGACGTTGGAATGGGGCGCCTGCGACTTGTCGTAGTTGTAAGAGGCGATGACGCCCTCGGTGCGAAGCACGAGGCCGTTGCTGTAGAGGTCGTTCGTCAACCCGAAGACGGTGCCGCCGTACCAGTAGACGGAGTTCGACGCGGCATCGATGCCGTTGTAGGTGATCATCCGAGGTCCGTGGTCATCATCAACGGGATCCGGATGCAAAACCTTGTCGCGGTCGAGCTTATAGACGAGCGCCAGTTCACCCGTGACGATCGAAGGCACCTCACGGTCGACGTAGTTGGCGCCGTCAGCAAAGCCGGCGTTGGTAACCTGGCTGCCGAAATCGGAATAGCGGGCTTCACCGCGCAGGTAGAAGTTGTCGTTGAGCTTGCGTTCGATACCGCCGCCGACGAAATAGCCGCTGAACCAATTGCTGCCCTTGCCGGGCAGCGGTGCCCCGCCGCCCGTCGGGTCGATGTCCCACCAGCCATCGTTCGAGAAGTGCGCCTGCGTATAGCCGGCGTTGGCGTAGATGAGGGTTCGCTGGTTGACGAGATAGCCGAGGCGACCGCCGATGGCCCACGACCGATCGACGACGAGACCGTTATGAATGTCCTCGTCGCCTCGCGTCAGCGCCGACACTGAGAAATCAGCAAAGGCGCCGATGACCCATCGGTCGCCTATCTGACGGTCAAAACCGTAGATCATCGAGATCAAGCCGCCGTCCGAGGTTTCACTGACCGAGGACGTGGCGTCGGGAGTTCCCGAATCATCGTGGTACTTGTTCTTCGAGTCGTCGTGCCCGTATCCGGCGCCGACACCGAAATAAACCCCCGTCCATGTCGAGGGCGCGACTTGTGCCGGCGTGTCTTTCAGCGAAAAGGGGCCGTCAGCAGCTGCTGGCGCGCTCATTGCGGAGAGAGCCGCGCCACATGCAACCAACGCTAAATATTTTTTCATAGCCAATCCTCGAGCCCTTCACCGCCGGCGCGGCTCCGTTTTGGCCCCCAAAAGGTTGATGCCTCGTTTGGGGGCGTCGCGTTTTGGGATTGAGGGAACGTGATTCGCCTTCCTGCGTCGAGCGCTGCGTCAATAGGCAATCGTCTATCGTCCACTCTGTTGGCTTCGAAGCCACAGCCGCGTCCCCCTCATGCGGACATGGGCAATAATTCGATGCTTTTCTTCGCTCGTCGAGCAGGGGCCGATTTCCGTCCACATGTTCTTAAGACAGTGGATAACCGGATGATGGACGCGTCGAAGTCCTGCGCTTTCGTCATCAGAGGTTCGCACGGCGTTCCATGCCAACGGGTGCGCGCCGGGAGGACCTCGCCCTTCATTAGGACCGACAGGGACCCGAGGTTGGCGCCATCGTGCATTTCCGTTCCGTAGAGAACCACGCCCATATTGCCGATCGTGCAGCCGTTTCCGATCTTGATGCGGTCGGCTTTGAAGACGCGGTCTTCGAAGAGGTGGTTTTGAACGGTCGAACCGATGTTCAAGCAGGCGCGATCTCCGATTTCCACGAGGTCGAACTCTGAGAACAGCGTCGTTTCGAGATAGCACCACTTACCGATCTTGCAGCCCATGAGACGCAAGCAGGTCGAGATGAACGGCGTTCCAAGAAGGGGCGTCATCGCCGTTGCCGCATTCATCTCGAAAACACCGTTCACGAGTTCGTTGTTCCAGATGAACCGGCTCCACAAGGGTTTCACGGTCGGCGTAATGCGGCCGACGAACACCTTCTTGACCAATGCCGTCACCAGGACCGAGGCAGCGGCCAGCGCTGTCGCCACCAACGGGAGACCGGCGATCACGATCCAAAGCGGCAGCGAGCGATAGCCGGCTACGAGATAGGACGCCAACGCCACGCCTTCGGCTGCCATGATGAAGCCCGGCAGCATGATGCGCATCGTGTCGGTCAACGTCCGCGCGATGACCGCTTTCCGCGTCGGCGTGAAAATCTCCGTGGTGTTGAAGCAGCAGTTGCGCTGTGTGTGAGGCAGCTCGAAACCCGGCGAGCCGAGCCAACGCGTGTTGTCTGCAACCTCCGCCATGTCGGACGGCGGCGTCGAGCAGACACCGATAAGGGTGTCATTCCCGACGGTGTGGCCGCCCGAAACGAGGGCGCTGTTGCCGACGAAGCTACGCGAGCCGATGTGGACGGCTCCGATCTCGACGACGTCGCCGTTCACACGCTGTCCTCCGACGAGACAGGCGTCGGCCAGAAAGCTGCCCTCGCCGACGTCGAGAAGGTGCGGGTTGACGTGCGTGACAGTCGAGACTTCCGATCCGGCGCCAATCTTGGCTCCAAGCGCGCGGAGCAACGACGGACAGTAAATCGTGGCATAGACCGGCTGCAGGATCGACTTGGTGTTTTCGAGGAGAAATCCCTCGAACCAATGCCGAAGATACTTGACGCTATAGATCGACATGCGCCCGGCCGCGACGGGCCGGATGATGCGCATCATGTCGATGGCGCCGAAGGCGTAGCTGAGGATGCCCACCGGCACCGCGACGAATGCCGCGACGATGCCGCCAAGGGGGCCTGCATACCAGAGACCGGCCGCGATCAGGACGATCGACGGGATCATCGTCGCGATGAGGAAGTAACCCATCACGTAAATGAGCGCGAGATGCAGCACGCCGAAGGCAAAGCGCTTCAGTCCGCGTGCGCGCACCGGCTTGCCTTCCGGCACGACGACCTCGGTCAGCTGCGCGGGCGATCCGCGGCGGCATTCATAACTTCCCATGACCGTTCCGTCGGGAAGCAACGACATGTCGTCGAGGCGCGCTCCGTCGCCCATGCGGGTGTCGAGCCCGAGGCTGCAATGCATTCCGATAAAGCAATCGGCGCCGATCTCGACCGGGGCGATCACCAGATATCCATCCTCGACGCGATGTCCGAGGATCTGGCTTTCCAGTCCGACGCTCGTGCCGCTGCCGACGGAAATCATGTCGAAGGCGCCACAGAGCGGCGTGCACAACGTGACGTCGCGGCCGATCTTGGCGCCCATTGCACGCCAATAAAGGCTCATCAGCGGCGTACCGGCAAACATCTCCGCCCAGCTCAAAGATTGGAAGCGCGTGACGAGCCACCAGCGATAATAATAGAAGCTCCAGACCGGATACCGTCCTGGCTTGAAACGTCCGATGACCAGCCACTTCACGGCAATGCTCAAGAACAGCATCGTGGGCCAGATCGCGAAGCCGACGATTGTCGAGATTTGCGAAGCCCGAACCCAATCGATCTTGCCGTCGATGACGGCCGTGATCATGAGAATCGTGTAGGCGATCGGCGCCGTGAGGATGGTGTAGTAGATTGCAACGCTGACGGCCTGCAGCGCGACCGTCGTCCAGCGCATCAGAGGATGAACGCTCCTGAACGCTTCAAGGCTCACATCGTCGTGCGACTGATCCTTTCCGTCCGAAGCTTCGAGACGCTCTTCCAGAATGGCAGCGAGACGCCGGATGCTCCGATGCTCATAGAAATCGCGGACCGATATCTGAACCTCCGGCATCGCCGCGCGGAGGCAGCTTGCACACCGGGAAGCCAAAAGAGAATGGCCGCCAAGATCGAGAAAGAAGTCGTCCGTCACCGAGACCGCGGCCGAGCGGAAGGCTTCGGCCCAAGCCGCAGCGACCTGCCGCTCCATGTCGGACTCCGGCGCGACGATATCCTTCTGACCCTTCAGTAGCGTCTGAGGCGCCGGGAGATTTTTGCGATCGACCTTGCCGCTCGGCATCATCGGAAGCTCGTCGATGACGTCGAGATATTGCGGCACCATGTAAGCGGGCATCCGCCGCCTCAGCAACGCGTCGATCTCCGCGCGATCTAGCTCATCGGTGGCGCGATGACAGACGACAAATGCCGCAAGATCTTTCGTTTCATCTCTATCGACAACAGCGACGGTCGCGGCCTTGATTTGCGGATGCTCCATCAAGACCGCCTCGATTTCGGACAGCTCGATGCGGAAGCCGCGAATTTTCACCTGATCGTCGAGGCGGCCGAGGAAGAAGAGTTCGCCCTCAAGGCCGAGGCGGACATGATCATACGTCCGGTAAAGACGGTCGTTCTTTTCCGGCTCGATCGTATTGGCGATGAAGCGCTGATCGGTCAGCGCCTCGAGGTTCATGTAGCCGCGGCCAACGCCGGCGCCGCCGATGAACAACTCGCCGCTCTGACCGGGCCTGACCGGCTGCAAGTTTTCGTCGAGAACGTAGCTGGAATAGCCAGGCAAGGCCTTGCCGATGGAAACTGGCTCGCCGCTGATGCATTCCGACCAAGTTGCGACAACGGTCGCTTCCGTCGGGCCATAGGTGTTGAGCATGCGGCGGCCGGGTTTCGCCCAGCGCGCGACGAGTTCGTTGGAGCAAGCTTCACCGCCGAGGATGAGCGTCGTGACCGAGGGGAGATCCCGGTCGATCATCGCGAGCATCGTCGGAACGGTGGAATAATAGGTGATCGCCATGTCGTCGATGAACTGGGCGACGTCGACCGGCGAGCGTTCGATATCCTCGGTCGGGACGACGAGCGTGCCGCCGCGAGAGAAGGCAGCCCAAATCTCTTCGACCGACGCGTCGAACGCTGTCGAGAAGCCCTGATAGACGCGGTCGTTGGGGCCGACGCGATAGACGGTCTGCAGCGATTTGACGAAGGCGACGACGTTGCGATGTTCGATCATCACGCCCTTGGGGCGCCCCGTCGAACCCGACGTGAAAATCACGTAGCTCAGCGCCTTGTTGGCGATCTCGGCATCGATGCGCAGGACTCGCTCGGAAGTCTGCGCCGCCAGGACGTGATGTTCGCGATCGAGGCGCAGAAGGGGTGTCTCGAGCTTGCCTTCGATCTGTTCGGCGAGCGTGTCCTCGGTGATGATGAAACGCAGCTTCGCGTCTTCCGCGATCGCCTGGATGCGTTCCAGCGGCGATCTCGGGTCGATCGGGACGTATCCGCCGCCGGCTTTGAGAATTCCCAGAATGGCAGCGTAGAGCCGCGGCGATTTCTTCAGGAAGATGCCGACCAGCGAGTTGGGACCGACGCCTTTGGAGACCAGAAAGTTGGCCATCCGGTTCGCGGTTTGATCGAGTTCTTCATAGGTGAGCGTTTCGCCCGCGAATTCAATTGCAGGGTGATCGGGCCGCCGCCGAACCTGCGCCTCGAAATAGTGGTGCAGCAACCGCGGTTCCCTCGTCCGCTCGCTTGCGAGGGGAGTTAAATTTGGCTCGTAGACGGACAAGGCATTCCTCGATCGACTGGCGCCATGAGGCGCCTTCCGTCTCGGCACCGCGAATTGCGATGGCCACTGAGAGAGGCTGCCCTTGGCAGTTTGCGATCCACGTTTTGAATGTCGTCGCCGCGCGGCGGTCCTGTTGTCCCGACACGAGGCGATTGTTGCTGGGATCGAATGCAACTACCAATGCGTCAGCAATTCCGGTGCCAAGCATCTTCAGGTAGGCTTCTTTCAGCGTCCAAAGGCGGGAGATGGCGGCGTTACGCTCTCGGGCCGGCAAAGCGTTAACGGCTCGCCGCTCGGATATGGTGAACGTATCGGCCAGCCACTGCTCGGTCGATGGCAATGCGGAGGCTTCGATATCGATGCCGACGTCGCAGCTCGCCGATACCGCGATGATCGAAGCGCTTTCGGTGTGGGAGCAGCTGAAACTCAGGTTTTTCGGGCCGTTCTTGATAACAGGCTTGTCCATCTCCGTCCGGCCGAACCGCCATTCCCGCGGGGCGATCCGACCGTCGACAATCGCGGACAGCGCCATTCGCAGCGCGGCTCTCGTCGTTAACGATCGATCGCGCTTGGCCGCGGCGCGCGTCGTTGAAAATTCCTTGATGTCCTCTTCCGTGAGCGCCGCATGATGGGCTGCCCGGCCGTTCCGGGGCCCGTGCGGCACGTACCAAATCCTGACATTCGGCGAGATTTCGGGACCGGAAGCCAGAATGGAGCAATCGGAACGCGGGATTTCGGCAAGGCGTGCAGAATTGCGACGTTCCCTATTTTTGGGGGACGCTAAAATTGGAGCAACACTTGCAATAAAATCGAAACCAATCACTGGGCCGGCCTCTACTGGCGCAAACGCAGCGATTGTTCTGCAAAGATCAGCCCATTAACGGACGCATAAGAAATGACCGATCAAATTGTTTCTATAAAGGTAAACAGGCCCCGCCTTTATACCGGCGTCGCAATCTTCGCCAAGGAAGAGGCAGCCGACGTTGTCTTGCCCGGCTATCGGAGCGCGATCTAACCCGTGCCTTTGCTTTCACGCGCGATCTTGAACATCGCCGGCGCATGCCTGGCACTGTCGGTCTTTGCGAAGTCAGAAGCCCCGTCGGAGGATGTGCCGGTGTCCATGAAGAAGGGCTACGGAGTTACGCCAACAGGACTTAGCCCGATCTATCCCGCGGGGTACAAATGCTCACCGATCACGTCGCCTTACGCGACCTGGATCGACGTCGACGGGTCGCGGCGCGACGAAATTCATACGGGCGTCGACGCCGGACGGCTCGGCGAATGGATCTTGGCGCCGGCATCCGGAACGGTGCGTGCCGTCTGGAAAGCCGACTGGAAGTGGGGGCGCGAGGGCGCGATCCTGATCAAGCACGACCGGCGCGACGTAAATTTATCCGATGGCCCGAAGTTCTATTACTCGGAATTCGATCATGTGGGCTTCGAAGAGATCGAGCGTTTCAAAGTGGGCCAGCATGTGGAACGCGGAGAGCGGCTCGCCCGCGTGACGCGACCCGGCGATAACGTCTCCTACCTGCCGGAAGTTCATTGGGAAGTCTGGGAGGCCGATAACGACGATCTCTCCTGGCGGACCAACCGCTACGGCGCGGCCGATTGGTGGAACGGGAGCGCAGCCCTTATCGATCCTCTATATATGCTTGGCCTCAACGATCCGCCCGCAGACGGAAAGGACGTCAAGATCACGCCGTTCGTCAAAGGCACCGACTATTCGCGCTTTCGCGGCTTCACGTATATTCTGCCGTGCGTTCCAAAATAGCTCATCCGCGCGACTTGGCACTTCACTTGCTTAGGACGATAGGAATTCGTCCGATCCAGGAGTGAAGCAATGTCCCGAACTGTCTCGCGGTCCCACCACGGCCTAGCCGCGGTTTTTTCCATCGCCCTCGCAGCATGTGTTGCGATGCCGGCCATGGCCGAGAGCCCTTCTCCGCAACCATCCAACAGCGATAACGGCAGCGTCTGGTGGAGCGAGCTGGTTAGCGCCAACCCCGACAAAGCCCGAGATTTCTACGCCAGCGTCGTCGGCTGGACGCCGAAGATCGTGGCGGCCGACGACAACTCGCGTCCGCCGGCACCGGGCGAGTCCGCGTACACGCTTTTCATGGCGAACGGCTCCGAACAGGCCGGGCTCTCGAAATATGAGGGCAAGCAGCCGACCGATCCGAAGCCGGGTTGGGTGACCTACATTCAAGTGGCGAACGTCGACGATGCCGTCGTCCAAGCCTTGAAGATGGGTGGCAAGGTTCTGAAGGCACCGGCCGATGTCGACAACGTCGGCAGGCTCGCCATCATCCAGGATCCGGAC
Organism: uncultured Pseudomonadota bacterium; assembly: GCA_963789775.1. Taxonomy (GTDB): domain Bacteria; phylum Pseudomonadota; class Alphaproteobacteria; order Rhizobiales; family Hyphomicrobiaceae; genus Hyphomicrobium_B. The sequence continues at coordinate 684,582 of CAWBLX010000003.1, read as the reverse complement.
GGCAACTCCGTCGGCCTGTACATGCCCGAACCGCAGGAAGTGGCCAGCCACTAGAAGCCGAACAGACGATGAGACGCGAGGCTCGCTCTGCGAAGCTTCGCGTTCTCGCATTTACGAGGTTGCGGACGTTACCCGCGCGCCAAGACTTTCAGCCACGTAAGCGGCGATGGCGAGCGCGGATGTCAGGCCCGGGCTTTCGATGCCGTAGAGCGCGACGAAGCCTGGAATTCCGTGCTGCTCTTCGCCGTGAATGGCAAAGTCCGCGGGGGGCGTTCCCTCCGCATAGATCTTCGGCCGAATTCCCGTGTAGGCAGGCGTCAGCGCTTCTTCGGGAAGGGCAGGCCAATAGCGCTTTATCTCTTTTGAAAAGGCCTTGCGGCGCTCGTCGGCATCGACGAACGCATAATCGAGATCGTTCTGCCAAAGAACGTCCGGACCGAACCGCGCCACGCCCGACATGTCGAGCGTCAGGTGGACGCCCAGCGCATCCGGCGACGGCATCGGATAGATCAGATGCTTGAACGGCGCTTTCGCCGACAGCGAAAAATAGTGACCTTTCGCGGGATAAAGCGACGGCACGACATAATCGGGCTTGCCGACGTCGACCATGTCCCCGATGCCCGAGGCACCGAGGCCTGCGGCGTTGACGAGGCGTTTGCAGGAAAGGCCGGAGACGTCGCCGCCCGACGCGACGGAGAGGCGAAATCCCGCTTCGGGAAGCACCGATATGTCGACGACCTCGGAATTGAATACGATCTCTCCGCCGGACTCGAGCAGGTTCGCTTCAAGCGCGGCCATGAACGCATGGCCATCGATGATGCCGGTCGAGGGCGACAGAGTTGCAGCGACGCACTGAACATCCGGTTCGAGCTGCCGTGCTTCCTCGCGGGTAAGGCGCCTCAGATCGTTGACGCCGTTCCGCGCCGCCTTTGCCTCGATGGCCGCGAGTTGCGCGATTTCAGCTTCGTTGGCGGCGACGAGAAGCTTGCCGCAACGGTTGACCGGCACGTTGAATGTCGCCGCGAAGTCGTAGAGCTGCTTGCGGCCCGAGACGCAGAGCTTGGCGCGAAGCGATCCTTGCGGATAATAAATTCCGGCGTGGATGACTTCGGAATTCCGCGACGAGGTTTCGGTGCCGAACGTGCGGTGGCGCTCGACGACAAGGACCTCCTGGCCGTCTCTGGCGAGTTCGGCCGCGATGGCGAGCCCGACGACCCCGGCGCCGATGACAACCGTTTCTATATCAACCGCCATGTCGTGAAGTAACGCTCCGCTCTGCCATTTCCGGACCAATCGTGGAGCGTTTTGCTACGGAAAACAAACCGCTTTCGCAACCAGCGTGAGAGCGCTTCGCGATGGCGCTTTAGCCTTTGCGGCGGAAACGCATCTTCGGCGGTTGTGAACGGGCGAATCCAAAGCCGTAACGCCCTTCGGCACTGGTCAGCGAAAGCAACGCACCGTAATGACATATGTCGAGGTTATCGCGCCGATCCGGCCGATAAGGTGAATGGCAGTCGAATGCTCCGATTTATCATCCGCATGCTGCAACGCGCCGCCATTTTTGGGCTCGGCATATTGAGCATTTGGCTCATCGTCGACGTCTTCAGGCTCGTCGATCGCAGGCTGGATTTCATCTTCGCCATGGCCGCGGCTTACGCGATCGGCGCCTATATCATTCTCCCGCGCGCCGTTCTGATGGGCCTCAAGATCCTTCAGCAGCAGCATGTGCCGAGTTTCACGATCACGGGCGACGGGCTTCCGGGCGATCCCGTCAACCTCGCGTTGGCCGGGACATTCGGTCAGCTTCGCGCCGCCTTCGCCGCGGCGGGCTGGGTCGAGGCGGACCGTTTGAACCTCAGGAGCTCGTGGCACATGGCGAGGAGCTTTGTCCTCAACACGCCCTACCCGACCGCGCCGTTCAGCACGCTTTTTCTCTTCGGCCGTGGCCAGGACATCGGATTCCAGAAGGCCATCGATGACAGTCCGCGCAAGCGCCATCACGTCCGCTTCTGGGCCCAAAGCCTCGCTCACGCGCAAACCGCCGATGCGAGCACGCTCGACTTTTGGCTCAATACGGACCGTCCGGACGATCGCGAACGCGTGCTATGGGTCGGAGCGGGCACTCGGGACACGGGGTTCTCGCTCACTCGCCTCACGTTCCAGATCACGCATGCCACCGATGCCGATACCAACGCCGAGCGGAACTTCATCATCAGCGAGTTGACAGGATGCGGCGCGATCCGAGGCGCGACGTTGTATAATCCCGGCGATCAATTGGCGACCGCGCACGTCAACCATTACATCGCCGACGGCGAGATCGCTGTTGCCGAGATCCAAGTCCCGGCGATCAAAAGTGACGTTACTGCGTCAGGCAAAGCCCCGGGATGACATATCCGGTCATGTAGACGCTGGCGAAGCCCGCGAGGGCGATCACCGAACCCGCCACCCAGCGCACGGCCGGCCTGCCGTTGATCGTCCGCAAGAAGCTCAATCCGTTGGCGGCAGCGACGACCGCGGGCACGGTGCCGAGTCCAAAGCCCGCCATGAATAGGAATCCGCTCATCGCCGATCCGGTGAGTGAAGAAAAGAAGACGGCGCCATAGAGCATCGGGCAGGCGTTGAGGCCCCAGGCGACGCCTAACGCGATCGGTCCGGCGGTCCTTTTCCTGCGGAGCGGCATCGCGAGCGTCTCGACCGTGCTGGCAATGTAAGACCATCCGCGATCTAGAAGGGACGTGCGCGGCATCGCGCCCGCGATCACGAGCCCCATCCACATCAGCGTGACGGCGGCGGCCCATTGCATCACCGCGAAGCTCAGCCCTCCCCTTGCCGCAGCAAAGCCACCACCGATGGCGCCAGCGACCGCGCCCAGGCTTGCGTACGTCGCGATGCGTCCGACTTGCATCAGCGCCAGTTGCCTGTTGCGCTCGGCAGCATTCGGCGCGCCGAGCAGCATCAGCGCACCGCAGGCGATGCCGCCGCACATGGCGGCGCAATGCAGGGCGCTCGCGAGCCCGAATGCCATTCCCGATATGACGACCGACAGCGTCATGGTTGTTTCAGCGCCTGTCTTGTTTAGGCGTGTGGCTGGGCTCGTCCGGCGCCTCGCTGTCGTCGATCGCGCGCCAGCTCGCGCCTTCCAGATCTTCGAACTGACCGTTTCTCAGCGCCCACAAGAAGCCGCCAAGGCCCATAAGGCCGAGCACCAGCGCCGCAGGAATGAGCCATGCGAGAGAGGTCATGCGCGCCTCCTTATCGGTCTCAAGCGAAGCCGTTTCGTTCTGAGACGGATCGCATTTGCCGTCACGACAATGGATGAGGTGGACATCGCCACCGCCGCAACCAGCGGCGTCACATGCCCGAGCATCGCAAGGGGAACGAACACCGCATTGTAGGCAATCGCAATCGCAAAATTCTGCAATGCCATGCGGTGTGCCGCCTGCGCCACCTTCAGGGCCTCGACGACCGCGCCGAGGCGATCGCCCTGAAAGACCACGTCGGCGGCGGCCTGGCTGATGTCGGCAGCGGATGCGGGCGATACGGAAGCATGTCCAGCGGCGAGTGCGGGGGCGTCGTTCAGCCCGTCGCCGACCATCAAGGTCTTCGAACCGCGCGCCCGGAGTTCGCCGATGCGCCGAAGTTTTTCGGCCGGGCGCAGCGCGGCCTGCCAGTGCGCGATCCCCGCCGCCGCCGCCGTGCGCGCGACGGGTTCCGGCCGATCACCCGATAACACCTCGACGGCAAAGCCTGCGCGCGTCAGCGCCTCGACGGTCTCGCGTGCATCGGGGCGAATGCGATCGCTGAAACGGAAGCCCGTCAGCGTGCCATAGGCGGACTTATGCCAGAGCGACGCTTCCGTGTGCCGGTCCGCGCCGACGCCGACCCATTGCGCCGAGCCGAGCCGCTCTTCCCTGCCGTTGCCGACGTAGGAAAGACCCGAACCCGGGATCTCCCGGACGCCTTCGCGCGCATCGATAGGGAGTCCCCTATTCCGCGCGGCCCTGACGACCGCTTGCGCGTACGGATGGCGGCTCGCGGCCGCCAGCGACGCGACGTGCGCCAAGAGCCCGGCATCGACCGACGGATCGTCGACGAGTTCGATACGGTCCAGCGTGAGCGTGCCGGTCTTATCGAAGACGACGCCGTCGATCTCTCCCATCCGTTCGAGGGCGTCGGCGGTCTTCACGACGATGCCGCGATCGAACAGGCGGCTCATGGCGGCGACCTGGACAGCCGGCACGGCGAGAGCCAGCGCACATGGACAGGTGATAATCAGAACTGAAATCGCATGCGTCAGCGAGAGTTCCCAGCCGCTGCCCGCGATCATCCAGCCGACGAACGTCAGCAATCCGGCGATATGCACCGCAGGCGCGTAGACCTGCGCCGCCCTGTCGGCCAAGCGAACGTAGCCGCTCCGGCTTTGCTCGGCGGTCAACATCAGGCGGCCGATCTCGGCGAGGAGCGTGTTGTCATCGGCAGAGGCGACATCAATATGCAGCACGCCGCCGCCGTTGACGGTTCCGGCATGGACGCGATCGGCGATCGCGACGGCGCGCGGCACCGTTTCGCCCGTGATCAGGCTTTCGTCGATTTCGCTGGCGCCCGAAACAATGGTGCCGTCGCCGGGAATGCGCTCTCCGGCGGCGACGGCGACGCGCATTCCGGGCAGGAGACTTCGCGCCGAGATCGTGCGCACCGTTCCGTCAGGCTCGATGACGGTCGCGCTCATGGCGCGGAGGCTCAGCAGGTTTTCGGCGGCACCTCGCGCACGGACGCGCACACCCTCATCGAGAACCCTGCCGATCAAAAGGAAGAAAACGAGCGTCACCGCTGCATCGAAATAGACCTGCTCCGAGCCCTGGATCGTCTGGAACAGGCTCATGGCCGTCGCGAGAAGGATGCCGAGCGAGATCGGGACATCCATGTTGAGGCGACGCGCACGTAGCGCCGAAAGCGCCGAACGGAAGAAGGGCTGCCCCGCATAGGCGATTGCAGGTAACGCGATGAGGGCAGACAGCCAATGAAAGAGATCGCGGACGGAGGGGTCCATGTCGGACACTTCACCCGACCACACAGACACCGACAGCAACATGATGTTGGCCGCGGCGAAGCCCGCGACACCGAGGCGCGGGATGAGGTCGCTCGTGCGGCCGCGGGAAGCGGCCGTCTCCGCGCCCTCGACGAGTTCGGCGGCGGTGTAGCCCACATCCTTCAGGGCGGCGACGAGTTTCATTGCGTCGGCGCCGTCGCTACCGGTCCGATGATCGAAGGTGACCATGACCCTGTGCGAGGACAGATTGGCGCGCGCGGCGGCGACGCCCTTGACACTTCTCAGCGCCGTTTCCACCGTGCGAATGCAGTTTCCGCAAACGATATCCGGTACTGACAGCGTCACCGTTTCCACGCTCGCCGGATTGCTTTCAGATGCCCCCTTCTGCAGCTTCGTGGAAGCGTTCAGGGCTGCTTCCATACGCTCACCTTCGATCGATAGACGATATCACGATCGCGACCTTTGCCCCGGCTGGCGGCCCAGGAGACTTCCCAGGCGCCCTCCGCGAGGTTCGGAACGACCACCGAATACGACCCGTTGCCCATAGCGGTAAACGCCAAATCATGGTCGGCGATATCCGTCGCGAGGCGACCGACCGCGCCCGTGACCTGCAGTCCATCGACGCCGAGCCCCTCATGGTCCTTCAACGTGACGCTGAGCGTCCCGGTCGAACTGTCGAATTTCGTCGCCTCGGTCCAGCCGAGCTTCTGCTGAGCGCGTGCCTCGACAATGCGCTGATTGTAATCGAGGCCCGACCTGTAAGCGTCCGGCGTCTCGCCCGAGAATGTCGACAGGGCCTTGTAGGCCATCAAGCCATTGACCGCTGCGACTACCAGAAAGAAGGCGATCAGGCCGAAAAGCACGTGCCGGCCGTTGAGCCCGCCGTCAACGTCGGTCGCTTGTTTCATGGCATCGGCCCACTGAACGTCGTCTTGCGCGACGCGGTTTCCCCTGTCTTCACATCCGTCACCGAGATCGTCAGCGGAGTCGCATCGCTCTTCAGTTCTTTTCGGGCCGATGGATCGACCGAGACAAAGAGCTTCACGGGACGAACTTCGGCGGGCGCAACGCTGATGGCCGGGTTCTCTCCGTCGAACTCGACAAACTGGAGTTTCGCATCGGGAACGCCCGAAATGGCGACCTTGACCTGCCGCGCCGTCTGAAGCTTGTTCGTGATCTTGATGGTGTAGCCGTTACGCAGGCCACCGTCGCTCAACACGACGAACAACGGATTGCGGTCGGGCAAGACGCTCATCTGGAGATTGGCGCGGTTCAGCAGCGACCACGTCATGAGGCTGCCGACGGCAGTAATGAGCACGGTATAAAGAATCGTGCGGGGACGAACGATGCGCCATCCCTCGCGTGGGCCTTTCGTGGCGCTATCGAGATTGCCGATTGTCGTATAGGCGATGAGTTCGCGCGGGCGACCGACGCGATCCATGATGTCGTTACAGGCGTCGATGCACAGTGCGCACTGGATGCACGCGAGCTGGGCGCCGTCGCGAATATCGATGCCCGTGGGACAGACGGAAACGCAGGCTTTGCAATCGATGCAGTCGCCCCGGCCTTCCCAGCTTTGATCGCGCTTATGGGCGCCGCGCGGTTCGCCGCGAACGCCGCGGTATGAAATAAAGAGGGAATCGTTATCGAGCATCGCACCCTGAATGCGCGGCCAGGGGCACATGTAGATGCAGACCTGCTCACGCGCGAGGCCACCGAGCAAATACGTCGTCAGCGTGAAGATGCCGAGGAACGCGTAGGCAACATAGGGTGCTGTCCCCGTTGCGAGCTCACCGGCGAGTGTCGGCGCATCGCGAAAATAGAAAATCAACGCGCCGCCGGTCAACACCGAGATCAGCACCCAAGAGACATGCGTCGCCGTCTTTTTCCAGATCTTCTCGAACGACCAGCGATGCTGGTCGAGCCGCAAGCGCGCGTTGCGGTCACCTTGCCAGAAACGCTCGACCGCGATCATCAAATCAGTCCAGACCGTCTGCGGGCAGGCATAGCCGCACCACATACGGCCGGCGACCGCCGTCACAAGAAACAACACGAATGCCGAGACGACCAATGCACCCGTGACGTAGTAGAATTCCTGCGCCCAGATCTCGAGCGGCCCAAACAGCAGGCGCTGATTGGCGAAGTCCAGCAGAAAGGCTTGATCGGGAAGACCCGGTCCGCGATCCCACCGCAACCAAGGCAAGATGTAATAGACGCCGAGCGTGAGGACGAGAACGGCCCACTTGATGTTGCGGAACGTCCCGTGGGCTTCCTTCGGGTAAATTTTCTCACGCGACACGTAGGCCGGCGGCTCCTTGCCTCCTTGCGATTGAGGGGGTCCCGCATCGGCGATGAACTTATTATGCCCATCCAGCATGGTCATTTAGGCGCCTCGGACTTTTCGTCTTTATCTTCGGTCTTGCCATCTTCGGCTTTGCTCGGCTCCGGCTTACCGCCGCCGAGCGAATGGACGTAGATCGCCACCATCTTTATCGAAACGGGATCGAGGCGCCCGGTCCAGGCCGGCATGACGCCGCCGCGGCCTGTCTCGACGCTGCGCATCACCGCTTTCTGGCTGCTGCCATAGAGCCAGATCGCGTCCGTCAGGTTCGGGGCACCAATATCGATATTGCCCTTGGCATCGTCGCCGTGGCACGCGGCGCAATTGTCGGCGAAAATCTGCTTGCCACGCGAAGCCGCCGCCGCATCGACGTCGAGATGCGACAGTGAACGGACGTAGTTCGCGACGTCATTAATCTGCGCCGGCTCGAGGATCTTGTCGAGGCCGAAGCGGGGCATCTCGGTGTCGTGCGTGTCAGGATTTCCCGCGCGGGAGCCAAACGTGATCGTCTGTTGGATGTGATCGAGATCGCCGCCCCACAGCCAATCGTCGTCGTTCAGGTTCGGATAGCCAATCGCGCCCTGGGCCCCGCGACCGTGACACGGCGCACAATTGTCACCGAATACGGCCGCTCCGCCGTCGCGGGCGAATTCGAACAGCTCGGGGTTCTTTTTAATGTCGTCGATTGACGTAGCCGCGATCGCGGTGCGGTATTTTTGCTGCGCCGCCTTCGCATCGGCTACATCTTTCGCCGCTTCGGCACGCTGGCTATAGCCCAGCAATCCCTTGGTATAGCCGTGCAGTGTCGGCCAAGCAGGATAGACAAGCCAATATCCGAACGCCCATAAGATGCAGGCATAAAACGTATAGAGCCACCACTTCGGCAGCGGCTTGTTGAGCTCCATCAGGTCGCCGTCCCAGACGTGACCCGTTGTTTCGGCTCCAGTCGCTTCGTCGATGTGCTTCTCAGCCATGAGCTCTCACCGCTTCTCGATTTTATCGCTCAGGTCGATCGCCGCCCGCGCCACGTGATCGAATTTCTTCTTGTTCGAGGAACGATACGCATAGACAAACGCGGCGATCATCAAAGCCATGAAGATTGCCAACGAAACGAGCTGCGAGACGACTTCTGCTTGATCATAGGTCATCGTGGTTCCTCACCGGAGATTGGGACCGCTGGCGTCGAACTTGGTAAAATCAACCAGCGTGCCGAGCATCTGGAGGTAGGCGATCACCGCATCCAACTCGGTCGGGGGGAGATCGTCGCCCGTTTCGCCGTCGAACCGGCGGACCTGCGCCTTCGGATAGCGTTTCAGGAGCGCCTTTGCCTCGCTCGTGTCCGGCTTCATTTGCGCGAGAACGTCCGCCTTCGCGTCAGAGATCATTTCATCCGTATAGGGGACGCCGATTTCCTGCATCGTCTTCATCTTGGCGGCGATGTTGTCGTAGTTCAGAGGCGTTTTTTCGAGGAACGGGTAACCCGGCATGATCGATGTCGGCACGACGGATCGGGGATCGCGCATATGCTCGATATGCCAAGCGTCCGAATACTTGCCGCCGACGCGTGCGAGATCGGGCCCTGTCCGCTTCGAACCCCACTGGAACGGATGGTCGTACATGCTCTCGGCGGCCAGCGAGTAATGGCCGTACCGCTCGATCTCGTCGCGCAGTGAGCGGATCATCTGGCTATGGCAATTGTAGCAACCTTCCCGCACGTAGATGTCGCGGCCGGCGAGTTCCAACGGCGAATAGGGCCGCATGCCTTCGACTTTCTCGATTGTCGACTTCAGCATGAACAGCGGGGCGATTTCGACGATGCCGCCGATCGAGACGACGATCAGGGCGCCGATCAAAAGCAGGAGCGAGTTCTTCTCGAAGACTTCATGTTTTATCATGGCACACCCCTTATTCGGCCGGAGCGGCGAGAGCGCCGGGACGGAATTCGGGTGCCGCGGCGACGGGCGGCTGATCCTTCAGATCGACCGGCTGGTCTCCCCGGATCGTGCGCCAGACGTTGTAGGCCATGATCACGCCTCCAAGCAGAAAGAGTACGCCGCCCGTCGCACGGATCACGTAAGGCCAGTGAAGCGCCTCCACAGTCTCGATGAAGGAATATTTGAGGAAGCCGAGGTGATCGTAGGCGCGCCACATCAGACCCTGCGTGATGCCGGCGACCCACATCGAGGTGATGTAGAGAACGATACCGATGGTCGCGAGCCAGAAGTGCCACTCGACCAAGCGCATCGAGTAAAGGCCTTTGCGCTTCCAAAGCCACGGCACCATGCAGTAGATGGCACCGAACGAAACCATGCCGACCCAGCCGAGGGCGCCGGAATGAACGTGGCCGATCGTCCAGTCAGTATAATGGGACAGCGAGTTCACGGCCTTGATCGACATCAGCGGACCTTCGAACGTCGACATGCCGTAGAAGGCAACGGAGACGACGAGCAGCCGGATGACCGGGTCCGTTCTGAGTCGATCCCAGGCGCCCGAGAGCGTCATCAGGCCATTGATCATGCCGCCCCACGACGGCATCCAAAGCATGATTGAGAACGTCATGCCGAGCGTCTGGGCCCATTCGGGCAACGCGGTATAGTGCAGATGGTGCGGGCCCGCCCAGATATAGAGAAAGATCAGTGACCAGAAGTGCACGATCGAGAGCCGGTAGGAATAGATCGGCCGCTCGGCGCGCTTCGGAATGAAGTAGTACATGATGCCGAGGAAGCCGGCGGTCAGCAGGAAGCCGACGGCGTTATGGCCGTACCACCATTGCGTCATCGCACCCTGAACGCCGGGAAACAGCGGGTAGCTCTCCGAACCCAGAACCGATATCGGCAGCGACAGGTTGTTGACGATATGCAGCATCGCGATCGTTACGATGAAGGCGAGGTAGAACCAGTTCGCGACGTAGATGTGCGGTTCCTGGCGTCTGGCGAGCGTTCCCATGAAAACCAGGAGGTAGGTTACCCAGACGATCGTCAGCCAGATGTCGGCGTACCATTCCGGCTCGGCGTATTCCTTGCTTTGGGTAATTCCGAGCACGTAGCCGGAGGCCGCAATGAGGATGAAAAGCTGGTAGCCCCAGACGACGAACCAAGGCGCCCACTTGCCGGGAAGGCGGGCACGGCACGTCCGCTGAACGACATAGAGCGACGTCGCGATCAGGGCATTGCCACCGAATGCGAAAATAACCGCAGAGGTGTGCACCGGCCGCAGCCGGCCGAAATTGGTCCAGGGCAGATCGAAATTGACCCAAGGGAACGCAAGCTGCCACGCCAGAACGTCCCCGACGAGAAAGCCAACGACGCCCCAGATGACGCAAGAAATCGTCGCAACACGGATGGGGCCGTCGAAATATCCGGTCGCGCGGTCTGCCTGAGGGTTTGTCGGATGGGAAAGAACGTAGAAGCCGGCTGCGCCGCTCGCTAGAAGCAGAAACAGGCCGTGAAGCTTCATTCCACCGTCGGCGCCCGCGACCGCCAAAATCAGTCCGATAATCGCGAAAAGCAGCGCACTTCCGATGGCTAGCATGTCGCCCATGCCGGACCATTCCTCGGACGTATCCTTCACAGCGTCCCTCCCAGAAAGCGTCATTCAGACGTCATTTTCACGGAGTCAGCTGATCATTCAATTATCCGTGGGTCGCCTTGACCTCCATCAAAGACCTCGGATAGTGGGTGTTTCGTGCTGTATTCCGCGCGCCGGGGCGGCATCGAAGATGGGGTAAGCTAACAGCCGTCCCCGGTCGAATTTTCGCGGGAAAGAAAGAGCGGTGCTCTGAGCGCTTCAACGATGATGGCTCATCACGGATTGCCGGGTTTTCGAAGTCGCGCTTTTTCCGATAGCCGTTGGAGTGGCTGGGATGCCAGGATTCGAACCTGGGAATGGGGGAATCAAAATCCCCTGCCTTACCACTTGGCTACATCCCACCAGCGCGTCAGGGAAACCGGCGCCCGGGCGACCGGCGGAGCGGCACCATAGTCAGTCGCTCGCAGCCGGGCAATGGCACGCGGCAAAGCGCGCCACCACCTTTCAACAGCTTGCGCGCCCGGGCGGGTCTCGCCCTCAAAGACGGGTCATTGTTGCATGAAGAACCACAAAAATTCGCGCCTCGGAGACGCTTGCGGTACGGGACCGGGCTCGCTATAACGCGGCCTCTCTCGGCGCTCGACTTGGCGCCGGGAAAGCCTAAATTCAGGCTGACGGTCGGGCGGAGCGTAGCGCAGCCTGGTAGCGCACTTGCTTCGGGAGCAAGGGGTCGGAGGTTCGAATCCTCTCGCTCCGACCAATCTTTTCAATGGCTTATCAAGTTTCCGGACCAACGTTTTCCGAGAAAGCTCCGTGAACCCTATGTGGCCAGAGGCCGCGCTTACTGGCGCGCCGAGGCCAACACGCCGGATTGTTCAACCCCTATCCACTCTCGCGGCCGCATTATGCAGCGCCCCAATACCTGTCGTCCTTGAAGTCTGATGGAATGGGGATTGTTGCTTCAAGCGCGAAGCTCGCCGCCCATAGGGGCTGTCGCGCCGCCGAGGCGGCAAGCAGGGCTTGTTGCCATTCGAGAGCGGTGACGACAACCGGGCCCGTGTTCGTGACAATGTTGAGCGTCATCGTCGCTTGCCCGAGCGCAATTGCCGCTTGCGCCGCCGTTGTCACCTCGTCCCAACCCTTCATGTCGGCATCCGTCGTGCCGATGTGGTGGATGCCGCGTGCGTCTGCGAAGTCATAGTCGAAGCCGAGCGCCATACGGCGGGATCGCTCGGCCGTAACGTCGTCAATTGACGGAGGCGGCGGCGAGTAATCCAAAACCGTAATGCCTTGCGCCACTATCGCATCGAAATGCTGATTGCCAACTATGGCGGGTACGCACACTGGCGCTCCGTCAATGTTGGCGCCAAGAGAAGTCATATCTGCATTCGCCCATCGGGCGTCTGTGATGATCATTATAGCCTCGCATCGAGAGAATAGGATGCTCCCGAGTTTGCCGCCCTGAGCGCTAGAGCGGAGCCCGTCGAAATCCCTGTCGTCCCAAACCCGGCCACCAACTGATCCTCTGTCGATACGGGAACAGTTGTGGCGGTCACCGAGTGAGCGGCCGTGTCGTAGACAGTCCAGTCGGCATTTGATGAAACGGAAAACGACGGCGCGATCCGCATGGCTGCTTGGAAGTAAATGATAAATTCACCCAGCACGGTATTGACGGCGAATCCGTTGGCAATACGAGCAGGCGCCGACGGAGCGGTATATTTGTAGAAATATCTGCGGCAGGCCTGCAGATCGTCGCTCGGAGGAGGAGCATCAAAACTTGCCGGTGCACTCGCTCCCTTACCGAAAAACACATTGCCGACGTCGAGCGTCACATCCTGCGCCTGCGCGGTGTCGGTCCAGATGAAAAGGTAGAGATTGTTCATTGACCCGCTGACCGTTCCGATCGCGTTCGAAATAACATCGGTCAGCGTATTGGCCGTCAGGGCCAGAGAGCCGGCTCCCACAACTGTAAAGCCGGAGGATTTGAAGAAATTTCCCGTCGTGAACGTGTCGCTCGTCCAGTTATTGACGATGTCTTTTGTGATACTGTCCGGCGTCCCGGTCCACTCGACGACGGCCCACCGGAGCATCGTCGCCGCCGACATGCGCGCACGAAAGCGGACGGAAACCGCCTTGCCACGCATATCGCTGACTGCATCCTTTTCGAACGGCTGCGCGAGACCGAAACGCTGCGCTGTCGCCTGCGCCTGAGTTAAACGCATCATGAACGGCACGCCGTTGTCGACATCGACGAGTTGTGATGGCGTGACGGCGGCCGATTGCGTCAGCGCGTACCATTGATCGAAGCCGGTATAACCACCGTCCGATGTCGAAGCGAGGCCCGCTTGCATGGATTGCCCGAGCGGATTGATAACGCGGTTTCGTGTGGCGGCGATGCCGGTATTGGGAAAATTCACCCGCCCCGTCGAGCGGTCGATCGTGATGGCCTCGTGCCACGCCGAGCCGTCCGGGCTGACCTTAAAGTGAAAATCGTCATCGCCCGCGAGGCCCATCTCGGCGCGGCCGGAGTAGTTCGTCTGGTACAAAACGCTCGCGGTATCGCCGGGCGCGTGCTTGTTGATTTTCTGCTGATGGCCGTTGCCTTCGTTGTCGAAGAGGCTCGCAGGACTTTTGAGCGCGAGACGATTGGTCGTGTCGGCCGTGGCGTTGACGCCGAGATGATCGAGGTCATCGAGTTCGGTGATGTCGCCGGGATCACCGCCGCCGCCACCGCCACCGCTGAAGGCTGCCCACGTGCCGGCCGAATAGATGACGAGTTCATGGTCGTCCGCAACCCATGCGATCCATCCTTCCTTCGGCTCGTAGAACGCCCAGGCGCCATCTTGGAATGCTGCGATCTTATCGCTCTGCCCCACCCAATCTCCAGTCGCCGCCGCGGCGGCGATATAGCGGCTGCCGTCCGTCGGGCTCGCGGGAGGCGCGGTCAGCGAACGGCTCTCGACCGAGATTTGCACGAGACAATCGAGCGCCCGGATCGCCTCGTTATGCGTGACGTGCTTCTGGGCCTGAGAGGCCAGGATATAAGGCAGTGCTAGGTTCGGCGTATCGTTCATATCCACGCAATGTCCGCATCGAGGCTCCCGGACATGAAGATACGGGCGCGCCAAAGGGCGGGGATAAGTTTTTTGAAGAGTCTTTGTTTTGCGCCGGCGACTCCCGTTCCGGGAGCCGGCCGCCGGCGCGGCCTTGGTGAAGCAGCGGGGATGTCCTTCGACAGGCGCTCCCGTTCCGGGAGCCGGCCGCCGGCGCGGCCTTGGGGAAGCAGCGAGGACGTCCTTCGACAGGCGACTCCCATTCCGGCAGCGCCCGCCGGCATATAAAAAATTGTCATCCCGGGCCAGCCATCTTGCGATGCCCGGGACCCAGGGCACCAATTCGCGTTCGGCTCTGGATCCGGGCTCTTCCGCGGCTTAACGCCAGGCTTGACCGGGATGACAATCAGGAAGCGACCGACTTGATTGACAGGGATGGCGGAGCGACTAAACCCGGCAATCGCATTTGAGTCAGGCCAGAAAAACGGGACGAGGACTGCCGCAATGAAATTTCTGGTGACTGGCGCTGCCGGCTTCATCGGCTTCTACACCGCCATGCGCCTTCTTGATCGCGGCGACGAGGTGGTCGGTGTCGATAACCTCAACGGCTATTACGACCCGGAACTCAAAAAGGCGCGTCTCGCCCATCTCGGCGGCCGGCCCGGCTTTTCCTTTCTGCATCTCGACATCGCGGAACGCGGCGCGATGGCCGAACTGTTCCGCGCTCAGCGCTTCGACAAGGTCATTCATCTGGCGGCGCAGGCCGGTGTCCGCTACGGCTTGCACAATCCGCACGCCTATATCGATTCAAACATCGTCGGAACGCAGAACGTGCTGGAGGGTTGCCGCCATAACGGCGTGACGCACCTTGTTCTTGCTTCGTCGAGTTCCGTCTACGGTGCCAACACGAAAATGCCGTTCAGCGCGCACGACAACGTCGATCATCCGGTGAGCCTCTACGCGGCGACCAAGAAAGCCAACGAACTTGCGGCGCATACCTACGCGCATCTTTTCCGGTTGCCCATTACGGCGCTGCGCTTTTTCACGGTCTATGGGCCGTGGGGCCGCCCCGATATGGCGTACTTCAGTTTCACGAAGAAAATTCTTGCGGGCGAACCGATCGAGGTCTTCAACGGCGGCGATCACGCGCGCGATTTCACTTACATCGACGACATCGTCGAGGGGGTGGTGCGGACGGCGGATAAGATCGCCGCGCCCGATCCGAACTGGAACAGCGAAGCGCCTGATCCCGCTACCTCGTCGGCACCTTATCGGGTCTACAACATCGGCAACAACAATCCCGTCGCGCTGATGGACTTCATCGCAATGATCGAAAAAGCCACGGGACGCGAAGCGAAGAAAACGTTCCTGCCGATGCAGCCCGGCGACGTTGCGAAGACCTTCGCCGACATCGGCGATCTTACCCGAGATGTAGGTTTCCGGCCGTCGACGCCTCTCGAAGAGGGAATTTCCCGTTTCGTCGCCTGGTACCGATCGCACTACGGCGTTTAACCGACGCGGCGGATCAGCATCCACCGTCATGCCGGCGGAGGCCGGCACCCAGGCAAGTTTCAACTTTACGGATACTTGGCTGGATCCCGGCCTGCGCCGGATGACGGAATTGGACGAAATCTCGGACTACAAATTCATGCCACCGGAGACTTCGAGGCGCTGAGCGGTCATCCAGCGATTTTCATCCGAAAGCAGCACGGCGATCATCGGCCCGATATCGTCGGGTACGCCGACGCGGCCCATTGCGGTCGCCGACGCCACCAGCTTGTTGAGCTCGGGATTGTCGCGAACGTGGCCGCCGCCGAAGTCGGTTTCGATGGCACCAGGGGCGACGACGTTGACGGCGATGCCGCGCGGGCCGAGTTCCTTCGCCATGTAACGCGTCAACACCTCGATCGCGCCCTTCAACGAACCATAGACCGCATAACCGGGCATTGCGAAACGCGCGAGACCCGACGAGACGTTGACGATGCGGCCACCGTCCTTGATCGACGGCAGAAGCTTTTGCGTCAGGAAGAACACGCCCTTGAAATGGATATTGTAGAGGCTGTCGAAGTCGGCTTCCTTCATGTCGGCGATCGAGCCCGGGGCCGAGGTCCCGGCATTGTTGACGAGGTAGTCGAAGGTATCGCGGCCCCAGGTCTCCTTGAGCGCGCGCTTCACCTCGGCGGCGAACGCGTCGAACGTTTCCGTCTTGCCGGCGTCGAGTTGCAGCGCCACGGCCTTTCGGCCCAGCTCTTCGATCTCGGAGACGGCGGCATCGGCCTCTGCCCGATTTGAATGATAGGTGACGATCGAGTTGACGCCGTGCTTCGCTAGGCTGACGGCGGTGTTACGGCCGAGGCCGCGGCTGCCACCGGTAACGATCGCGATCTTAGTCTCTGATTTTGCGTTGTTTTCCTGTGCCATGATGTGGCTCCTTAGAATGAGTTGCGCTGCGTCGGATCTAAGCGCTCGGGGCTTTTCGTTGAATGCCGCAACTCTCGAATTTCTTGCCTAATCCTCCAAAACGGATTGGATACGCCCACACGGCGCCCTATTATCAGTGCGCTCAGACCACGGATTACGGAGATGCACGATGCAAGCGGCTTTGATCGGCGCGCTCAATGCCTTCGCCGATGCCAACGGCGGCGGAGAAGGCGTCTTCCAGACACCGATCCGGGGCTTCGGGTTCATGCGCACGAGCCGCGAAATCATCCCGCAGCACATCGTCTACAAGCCGTCGCTTTGCATCGTCGCGCAGGGCGAGAAGCAGGTCATGTTCGGCGATGCGCTGATGACCTATCGCGAAAACCAGGCGCTGATCGTCAACGTCGAGATCCCGGCGATCGGACGCGTGACGAAAGCCAGCCGGGATAAGCCGCTCATCGGGATGGTCCTGGAACTCGACACCGCCATCATGCGCGAGGTGATGGAAGACCTCGATGCGCCGCCGGTACCCAACGACGACGTCGGGCTTGGAGCGTTCGTCGCCGATTTCGAAGGTCCGCTCGCCGATTGCGTCGTGCGTCTCGTCCGGCTGCTCGCGACTCCCAAAGCGATCGCCGTTCTGCAACCGGCGATCATGCGCGAGATCTCATTCTGGCTGCTCACGGGTCCGCATGGCGATGAAGTGTCCAAGCTCGTTCTTCCCGACAGCCGCACGCGCCGGCTGGCGGAAGCCATCCAAGCCTTGCGCAGCAACTTCACGCAGCCCATTCGCATCGAGGACCTCGCGGCTGTCGCGCATATGAGCCCGTCGTCGTTCCACCAGCATTTCAAGACGCTGACGTCGATGACACCGCTGCAATACCAGAAACAATTGCGGCTGCTCCGGGCGCGCCATCTCATGGCCGACGATAACATCAACGTCTCGGACGCGGCGTATCAGGTTGGCTACGAAAGCGCGTCTCAGTTCACCCGCGAATATTCCCGCATGTTCGGGACACCGCCGAAGCGGGACGCGCTCGCGTTCAGAACGACGCCACTTGAGCGGGCGCTATGATGGCTGAAGCCGGTGGCGGCGAGGTCGTAGAAGCAGTGGAGAGGGACGCGACGTCAAATCCACCGCGCGAGATCACGACGTCGTGCGCGATCGTCGGCGCGGGGCCTGCGGGATTGATGCTCGGCCTCATTCTGGCGCGCGCCGGTGTCGATGTCACCGTCATCGAGAAGCATGAGGACTTCCTGCGCGACTTTCGAGGCGATACCATTCACCCATCGACGCTGCAGGTGATGCACGAGCTTAGTCTGGCGGACGATCTCCTGAAGCTGCCGCACACGCAAGCGCGCTCGCTGCATGCCGAGGTCGGCGGAAAGGACGTCACCATTGCCGACTTTTCATGGCTGCCGACGAAGAACCGCTTCATCGCCTTCATGCCGCAGTGGGATTTTCTCGATTTTCTGGCGCGCGAGGCGAAGCGCTATCCGTATTTCCGGCTGCTGATGCAGACGGACGTGACGGATCTCATAATTGAGAACGGCCGCGTCGCAGGCCTTCGCGCGATATCTTCTGATGGGCCCGTTACGATCCGCGCGTCCCTCGTCGTTGGGGCGGACGGGCGCAACTCGATCACGCGATCTCTCGCGGGCCTCGAAGTCGAAAGCTTCGGCATCCCGAGCGAGGTCCTTTGGATGAAGTTCTCGCGGCTCGAAAGCGACCCTCCCTACACGATGGGCCACGCCGGTCCGCGGCAAGGCTTCGTCATGATCGACCGCGGCGATTATTGGCAGTGCGGGTATATCGTTCGCAAGGGCACATACGCCGATATCAAAGAAGGTGGCATCGAAGCCTTTCGCGCGACGGTCGCTGCCGTCTCGCCGCTTTCGGCCGATCGCGTTCAGGAGATCCGCTCGTTCGACTACGTGCATCTGTTGAGCATTCGCATCGAGCGGCTGAAGCGCTGGTGGCGGCCTGGGCTCTTGTGCATCGGCGACGCCGCGCATGCGATGTCGCCAATCGGCGGCGTCGGCGTGAACCTCGCCATCCAGGATGCCGTTGCAGCGGCGAATATTCTCGCTGGCCCGCTCAAAGATGGGGGCTTGTCCGAGCGGCACCTCGCGGCCGTCGAAAAGCGCCGCACGTTTCCGACGAAGGCGACGCAGAAAATCCAACTCATGATGCGCCGTGACAAGCGCAAGCGCG
The DNA here is from genome assembly GCA_963789775.1 of uncultured Pseudomonadota bacterium. Classification (GTDB taxonomy): domain Bacteria; phylum Pseudomonadota; class Alphaproteobacteria; order Rhizobiales; family Hyphomicrobiaceae; genus Hyphomicrobium_B. The sequence goes on along the minus strand of CAWBLX010000003.1, from coordinate 665,974 downwards.
AAGCCAGCGAGGCAACGCGTTCCGGCCCACCGGGATTTATCCGCGGCATTGCGCGATGGCCCATACTCGCCCACGTCTCCGGGCGGTTGATCGGGCTCGGCTTCCGGCCGGAGCATGTGCGCGTTCATGGACGCCGTTAACCTGCGTCGAATTTCCAGGTATTCGTTGTTCGCCGGTAGTCCCTATAACCGGGGAACGTCAACGAGGGCTTCTCGAGGGTTTCACTGAGGTTTCTGGGGCTTTGGACTCTCTGAATTTTAAAACCGAAATGGCATTCGCCTACGGTGAGCCGTCACCGATGGGGCCGGGGATCGTTCGCCTCGTCGCTCCGAACCCGAGCCCGCTCACGTTCAAGGGGACCAACACCTATCTCGTCGGATCGACGTCGCTCGCCGTGATCGACGCCGGCCCGGACAGCGACGAGCATCGCGCGGCCATCCTCAAAGCGGCGGGCGGAAGGCCGATCACGCATATCATCTCGACACACGCACACCGCGATCACGTCGACGGCGTTGCAAAGCTCAAGGCCGAGACCGGCGCGCCCGTTGCGGCTTATGTGCGCGACCCGGAAGCCGGAAGAGTTGCGCTCGAGAACAGCCCGTCGGGGCGCTATTTCGTCGATTACGATTTTGCTCCCGACATCGCGATCAAGGGCGGCGATACGATTACGGGGAGCGAATGGGCGCTGACGGCGATTCACACGCCCGGGCACGCACCCGATCATCTTTGCTTCGCGCTCGAAGGGCGCCGCGTCGTCTTTTCCGGCGATCACGTGATGGCATGGAACACGACCGTCATCGCGCCGCCCGAGGGCCGCATGGCGGATTACGAGGCCTCGCTCGAAATTCTATTGGATCGCAGCGACGACATTTTCCTGCCGGGCCACGGCGACCGCCTCAACGATCCGCAGCGGACGGTTCGAGCCTACCTCTTGCACCGGAATTGGCGCGAGAGATCGGTGCTCGATGCGCTGGCGGCGGGCGCCACGACTATTCGTCGAATTGTACCCCAGATCTATCGCGACCTCGCGCCCCAGCTGATCCCTGCCGCGACCCTCTCCGTTCAGGCGCACGTCGAATATTTGATCGAGAAAGGTTTGGTCGCTTCCGATCTGCCTTTGACGCCCGACTGCGCCCTTTCTCCGCTTTGAGCTTGGCCTTTTTCGCCGCCGCCGCTTCCTTGTCCGGATCGGGAACGGAGGCTTCGAAGCGCCCGGCGATTTCTTTCAGAATCGTGCGCACGTGCTCGGCGTTGCGGCCGAAATCGTTGCTGCCATAGCGCGACGACGAGCGCACGTCGATGCGGGCGTTCTTGCCCTCGCCGAGAACGCGAATGACGATGTCATCGACGAGGCCGAGCACGAGCGTGTGATCGGAGAGTTCGACGAAGCCCGGGGCGTCTTCTTCGTCCTCAGGCGGGGCTTCAAGCGTCGACTTCAGCTTGAGCTTGCCGATCGCCTGCATGACGAGTTCGTAGGCTTCCTCGGTCGTTCTCGGGATAACGAGGCTTTTGAGATCAGGGTAATCTTCGCGCTGCAGAGCCGCGAAGCGGTCTCCGGGATAGTCGACCGGATTGGCCTCGGGGCCGCGCTCCTCCTTCGCGATCGTGAATTCCGGCGGCTCGGCGAGATCGGTCGAGACGTCGTTGATCTCGGGCCATTTGAAACTCATCGCCCAGACACCCGCCGGGACCGCCAAAATCCCGAGCGCCACGACGGCGCCACAGACGACGCGGGCGGCGCCCTGCCGGCCTGTCACCCAAATGTCGAGCGCGGCGATGAGCGCCATGAGAAGCGCGAGTGCCGCAGCCGCGATGAGGATATAGGCGATCGTCAGCGCGACGGGCGTCTGCAGCAGCGACAGCCGGTGAAGCCCTGCGGTCACGACCGCTGCTGCGGCGGCGAAGATCGCGATGCGGCTGGTCCACATTGCGAGAAACGACGGCGGGTGATCGCCGGCATAATAGATCCGCGTCGAGCGACGGCGATCGCGTATCCGCCGTCTCGGGCGGCGTTCGTCGATGCGATCCGTTACCATTCGAGCCTCGAGCGTTCCCCGTCGTCCACGCCTACTCTACCCCAAGTCGTGCCTTTTTGTGGTCTCTCATGGGTAGAGGCGGGTTTTGTGCCAGGAGTCGCGCGGCGCGTCGCGGCGGAAAACGATACGATCATGGAGGCGATAGGGCCGGCTCATCCAGAATTCGATCTCGACGGGGAGAATGCGGAAGCCGGACCAATAGGCCGGCCGCGGTATAGCCTCGTCCGGAAACTTGGCCTCGAAATGCAGCACCTTGGCTTCGAGCACGTCGCGCGACGACAGCGGCCGCGACTGATGCGAGGCCCAGGCGCCGATGCGGCTCAAGCGCGGCCGCGACGCGTAGTAGGAATCGGCCTCGCCGTGGCCAACAAGAGAGACCTGCCCGCGCACACGCACCTGCCGCTCCAGGCTTTTCCAATAAAACAGCAGCGCCGCCTTCGGATTGGCGAGAAGCTCGCTCCCCTTTGCACTTTCGAAGTTCGTATAGAAAACGAAGCCGCGATCGGCGCTTTCCGGCGCATCGACACTTTTCAGAAGCACGATCCGGACGTTCGGCATGCCGCTCGCATCGACGGTCGCGAGAGACATGGCGTTCGGGTCGTTCGGCTCCGTGCGCGTCGCCTCCGCCATCCAGGAATCGAAAAGCTGGAACGGGTCCGTTGCGCCGGTGAAATCGGACGCGGCCTCCGGCACCTCGACGGGCGCGCTTTCTTTACTGCTCATGTTGTGTGCTCAACGCTTGATTTTAACCGTCGTCCCGACGTCGCGAGACGACATTCGGGGGCGATTGTTTAGTCCTTTTTAACCATACCGCGGCAGACTGGTCTTTGTCGCCTTGTTGGGCGGAGTCAAGTTTATGTCGCGTAAGGTCAGTTGCGTCATGTCAACCAATACATTTCTTTTCCCCTTAGCCGCGGCCGGCGCAACGGCGTTCGCGCTGGTTGCGGCCATTTTCGTCCCATACGACTATTCCTGGGCCGCTGAGCGGTCCCTCGGCGCGATCGCGTGCCCGAAACCTAGCGCGTTCGACATCAAGACGAAATTGCCCGAGGTCAAGGTTATCCTCGATCAGACCGACGAATACGCAGCGCTCGAGAGCGTGCAATTCGCGCTGACGGAAGTCGCGGACGGCTCAAGCTACGTTTGGCATCGCGCGCACGGGCGCCTCTCCGGCGTCGTGAAGCCGCTCTCCTCGTTCAAGGACACGCACGGCAGCGTCTGCCGTCACGCAGTCGTCGTGCTGAGCGGCGTCGAAGCAACGAAACGCACCGAGATTGTCGCCTGCCGTTTGCCGACGGGCATCTGGCAGCTCGAATCCTAATTACCCCAAACGACCGATCCCCCAGACCAATGAAAAAGGCGGCCCCAGGGGTCGCCTTTTTCATCGGTCTGGTTTTGGTGTGGTGCCGGCGACGGCTTTTTGTTGGTGCCGGCGACTCCCGTTCCGGGAGCCGGCCGCCGGCACATGACTGTAGCGTCGTTCTTCGCTCCGCTTTACAGAGCCGGCCGCCGGAGCGGAGTTGGGGATTCATTCTTTTTCGTGGGCGCGTGCGACTCCCCTGCGGGGAGCCGGCCGCACGCGCGGGCCTGGGGCTTCGTTCATAGCCAGCCTTTGACGTCATCCCGGCGAAGGCCGGGATCCATGCATGCCAGGGACCCGAGGATTGCCAAGTGGCGTCTGGGTGCCGAGACGGTGCGCAAGACGGCGGCGCGCCCCACCAAGGCTTCAAAAAATCATTGCGTTGGCGGCGAAGGCGACGATGGCGGCGAGCGACAGGCCCAGCGCGAGTTCGAGCCGGGTGTTGCGGATGACCAAGATGAGCGCGGGCAGCACGAAGACCAGCCAGATCGCAGCGACGATCAGCGTGACGCTATCAACGGCGATGTTGGCGATGGCGTTGCTTCGCCCCGGCTGGTGGAAGACGACGAGGTAATAGATCGCGACCAGCGTCTCGATGGCGACGAGGATAGCGGTGATGGGGCGGAGAGAAGTCCACATAAAGTTGTATTTCCCTCAAATTTTTGGGCCGACGCCGCAACAAAAACGCCTTGATGCGTCAACGCCCTAAGGTGGCTGCTTCTTGAAACGCCAGGTCTTGTCCCCAGTTCACTCACATGCGCCGGTTATCGGAAATAGTCGAATCTGCCAATCACTCAGTGAGAGCCGAGATACCTGTGCGCGTCGCGCTCGAACGGACACGCAACGTGGTCGGTTATATCGCTATCTTGGGTGCCGTTATCTGCGGCTACGCTTCTGTAGGGGCATGGGCAATTGCAATTGCAGCTCTCGCTCTCGCGGCGCTATCGCAAGCCGAATACAGTGGGCTCTATCGCCGGACGGCCGAGCTAGGTTTGGACTCGCTCGGATTTTCGGTGGCGATGAAAAGTCTCGGCAACGCGCTGATGGCGAGTGGTGCCGCCTACCTAGGTGGCGCGCTGCTAGGCCACTTTTAGGAACTCGTCAGCCAAGCAAAATCATAATTTTTTTTCTCTGCGCTACTGACACGTTCAAGCCCAGCCTCTGCCGCCCTTCGAAGTTTAGATGTCCGATCGCCGCGCCATGCACGGCGGCGAGGCAGTTCAACGACCACGCGTTGATACGCCGTTTTTGCGTCAGACAAGTGGCTTGCTTCCTTATTTCGAAAATCTGCGACGTTACTGATGAGCGCCGCGAGATAATTCATATCGCCTTCCTCTAGGAGGTCCCATCCCTGAAAGGGCGCGAAGCGTTTTCGGATATCGAGGGCACTGTCGCGGATGCTGCTGCTCACAAGATTGAAGGCCGTGTCACAACGCCGAAGCTTGGTCGTTCCATCCAAGCCAAGCTGAGTACTTCGGGCTTGCAGAATTTCTCCCTGATAGCGCTTCGCTCGGGCGATCAAAATGGTTTGCGCTCGTTCGTCTTCTATCCTGGATGAAAGCACTTCAAGTTGTTCGTAAGTCTCAAGCGAATGTTGGAGTTGTCCAAGCTTGCGCAACTGATGCGCCTCAAGCTCTTTTGCTATCAGATCAGCTTCATGGCCTGGCGTCTGTAGAACAGTTCTGAATTCGGTTAGAGCAAAACTATTTTTTTGACCGGCTTCCGACGGATTTCTTTTGGCCATTGAGGACGCTATCGCCCCGCGCAATACATGAGCCGTCGCGTATTGCTGGCGCAATGAAGTGATTGCGTCCTCTGCGGAGATCATTTGTCGCTGAATCGTTTCCAGCGCTTGAGACAGCTGCCATTCCGCGCTGCTGGCAACCTGCAGCGCCGTAGCAGATTTATCCCAGTTTCTCTCTCGCAGGACCGATCGTAATTGCTCGCTAGCGAAAAGCGGCAGACGAAATGTTTGCCCAGGCCCTGGCCGTTGAAGGGCGTCAAGAACGTACCGTTGACCGTCCTTCAACCTCGAGTCGCTTTCGTGAAGATATTCCGCGAGCCTCTTGTGAAGTATCTGCTCGCGGTACCGCCACCAGCGCCATATGCCAAACGCCAAACCTGCCGCACCGAAGATCGCTTGCGCATTGTGTTCGATGAAGGCGGCCACGAGCCCAATTATACCGGAGACTTGCGTTCCGAGGTGGCTGACCAGTTCGGCCATCGTCGATGCCACGAACTCATTGTGTTCGAGCCAAGTCATCGCCTGACAAATAAGGTCGTCGCCCCCGCAATCCATTTAAACGCCCCCACGCAACATTACTTACCCGCACCCCAAATGCGTTAACTATGCGCAGAGCAGATTGGATGTATAGCCCTCATCTCTGCAATTTGATCGCGCAGCGCAGCGCGCGCTCTTCCTTTTGCGCCTGGCGAGTCCCGTTCCGGGAGCCGGCCGCCGGGCGCGGGACACTATAAAAAACTTATCCTCGGGGCTCCGATCTCTCGCATAATCGCCTCGCCCATCCGGCGAAGGGCTCGCGCGCAAGGCGTTGCGTCGGGCTCGGGTGGGGCAGCCCGACCCGGGGCGTCACGCGCGCTTCCGGACAAGGCGAGCGGCCGGTCCGCACGGGGTGAGAAACCTGTGTGCGGAGCATCCCGCTTCATTAAGTGACCGTGCTCGCGACCCTGTTCTCAGGCTGTCACGGAGCGGATCGGTTCCGAGACTTCAATAGCCACGACCCAGTCGCGGAACCCGTCCGCTTCGTGCTTTTTGGTTGGCGCCGAACGACTCCGCTTCGCGGAGCCGGCCGTTGGCGCATGCTTGTGTCTTCGTCCTTCGCACTTCATTCGGGCACGAAAGAAGCAGCATCCCCGCGCCTTCCGGCCGGCGCGCCGCAGGCATGTCGGAAGGCGCAAACAAAAGGAGAGTCGCACGCGGCAAACAATCAATGCCAGCGCGAAGAGCTATGATAACCGGGCACGAAATGGCGGCTCACGTGGCTGCCGGTAAAGGCGTCCGCGACGAGCGTCCCGATGACAGTGACGATGACGCCGATAATGATCTGAGAAAGCAAACCCCGCATGGTCAAACGATGCCTCACCCCAACGGCGAAAATATGAACGGCCTGTTCGCTGAACCGAGAAGTCCGCCGTTTCCGTCGATTTTTGATTGCGCCTTGCAACTCCCCTGCGGGGAGCCGGCCTTTTTTGTTTGTGCTGGCGACTCTGCTCCGCAGAGCCGGCCGCCAGCACATGCTCGGGTCTTCTTTCTTTGAGTATGCAAAGAACGATGCTCCAGGCCCGCGCCTTGCGGCCGGCTCTCCAGAGGGAAGCCGCGACGCAATCAAACACCTTGCGGAACGAGACGAGAACGCGTAGGGTACATACACGATTTGTACCGTGATCGAGCGGGCGATTGTCGGTGGTCAGCGTTTCCGCCCGCCGCGCTTGCGCAGCCAGGAAAGGCTTGAGACGAAACGCGATGCTCACCGAAAAACAAAGAGACCTTCTGCTCTTCATCCATGGACGCATGCAGGAACGCGGCGTTCCGCCCTCCTTCGACGAGATGAAGGACGCGCTGGATCTGAGATCGAAGTCCGGTATCCACCGGCTGATCACGGCTCTGGTGGAGCGCGGGTTCATTCGCCGGCTGCCGCACCGGGCGCGCGCCATCGAGGTCATCAAGCTGCCGGACAATCAGAGCCCTCCGGTCACGGCCGCTTCGGCGTCGCCGCAGCGCGGCGGGTTCCAGCCAAGCGTGATCGAGGGCTCGGGGCCGCCAAAATCAAACATGGCGCAGCCGCCGCCATCGCACGTCATCGACGCGCGGACAGTGTCGATCCCGGTCATGGGCCGGATTGCTGCCGGTACGCCGATCAGCGCCATCCAGAACCACACCCACGACATTGCCGTCCCGCCCGACATCCTGACCAACGGCGAGCATTTCGCCTTGGAGGTCAAAGGCGATTCGATGATCGAGGCAGGTATCCATGACGGCGATACCGTTATCATCCGCCGCTGCAATACGGCCGAGAACGGCGATATCATCGTGGCCCTCGTCGAGGGCGAGGAAGCGACGCTGAAGCGGCTGCGCAAGAAAGGCTCGACGATTGCGCTCGAAGCCGCGAACCCCGAGTTCAAGACGCGGATCTTCGGGCCGGACCAGATCGACATCCAAGGACGTCTTGTGGGGCTGATGCGGCGCTACTGAGCGGGCGCGGCGCGTTCTCGGGCTTCATTGGGGCTATTTATTCAGCGTCGTCGGAAGTGGCGGTGTCTTGCATTTCGAGTTCCGCCCCCTCTCCCGGGTCGTCGTCACCCGATGTGCGCGGCTCGCTATCGGCCGCCGCAGATCGCGTCGGCTCGGTAGCCGCCACCGGGCTGCCGGGGGTTTCAAGAATGCGCGGCTTCGGCAGCTTAGGCGCTTTCCTCTCCGGCATCGTGCTCCACGGCCGCTCACCGCGGTGGGCAGCGACGGTTTCGAGGCGGATACGCGGCTCGGGACTGTCGTCATCGCGATCGACATAGAGGGCGTAGGCGCCGTTCCTCCAACGGTCGAAGACGTCGACGACGGTGCGCGGCACCGCGCAATCCTTGGGCTTCGGCATGTCGAGCACGAGCACGTCGGCGTTCAAGCAATCGTCGGTGATGGCGGCGGGATGGCGGGCGACGGCGATCGTTGCGCCTTTGACGTGCGCGATGCAGCCGACGGCATCACACGCGAACGCGTCGCCGGTCTTTGCATCGCGGGCCGTCCGGCTGTCGCCGTCGTATTCGAGCCAGCGGTCGAGGTCATACTTCGTGCTCTTTCCCGGCATTGCCGAAAGTTTTCCGGAGGCGTCGCGCACGGCGACGAGCAGGCCCTTCTGTCCGATAAGGATGTCCGGCTTCGGCATCCATGGCGCGACGAGCAGTCCGAGGACGACGACGGCGGCGCCCAACAGGCGGATCCGCGTCTGCCACAGCAAAAACCAGACGCCTCCGACCAGCATCAGCACGAAAGCGGCTTCGGGAATTGCGGGGATGTGGCCGACGGCGCCCGGCAGCCCGCCAACCTCGTTCGCGCACCACGTCATGCCCTCTATGCCCCAGCCCATCGGCTTCAGGCCGACCCATTCGAGGCCGAACGGCATCAAGACCATCGCAAACAGAGCTGCCGGCATCACGACGATATTGCAGATCGGGATGGCGATCATGTTCGCCAGAACGGCGTACTGCTGGCTCTGGTGAAAGTTGTAGGCGGCAAACGGTGCGACGGCGACACTCGCGACCAGGGTGGACGCTATAATTTCACCGAAGAATTTCAGAACATGCAGAACCGGGTGCGGTTTTGAATCGCGTCCGAGCAGGCGGCTCAACCATTCATGCGAGGCGATCAACGCCGTGACGGCGGCGAACGACATCTGGAAGCCGGCGTCGAGCAAGCTCTCCGGATAGGCCGCAAGAATGAGGAATGCCGCGAGCGCGACGTTACGCAACGCAAGCGCCGGCCGGTCAAGAAGCACGGCACCGAAGATGATGAGAATCATCAGCGCGGAGCGAACAGTCGCGAACTGGCCACCCGAGATCGCGAGGTAAGCGATCGCGCTCAAGATGCCGAGCGCCGCGGCAATCTTCTTGATCGGGAAGGTCAGGGCAATGCGGGGCATGGCTGCAAGGAGCAGGCGTACGGAATAAAACACGGCGCCGGCCGCGATCACCATGTGCAGACCCGAGATCGACAGGATGTGAAATAGGCCGGAATTTTTGAAGGCGTTATTGGTCGCGACTGTGATGCCGCCGCGTTCGCCCGTGATCAGAGCCAGCGCAATCTCGCCGGTTTCGCCGGGAAGCGCGCGGCGAATGCGAACGGCGATCGCTTGGCGAATATCTTCGATCGTGCGGCGATACCATTGCACGAGCGTACCGGTATCGGCGTGGCCTTCGATCGTGGGCGCTGAAAATGAGTATCCTACACCGCCGACGGACTCGAACCACGCCGTCCGCGCGTAATCGAAGCCGCCGGGAAGCGCGGGCTTTGCGGGCGGCGAAAGATTTGCCTTGATGCGGATGCGGTCGCCGGGTGCGGCGTGTAGGCGCGACGACATCGTGCGGATGCGGACGACGGCCGGGGTTCGATCGTGTGCGAGGCCCGCGATAGTCGGGCCTGCTATGGTCAGCCGCTGGCCGCGCGGAAGCTTGGCTTCCACCATCGTCACCGTCCCGGCGACTTCGACGCTGTGAAGCGCCTTCGCCAGAACCGGAGCGCGCACGGTTTCGACGCGCAGCTTGGCGATCGCAAATCCGGCTCCCGCCAAGATGAGCGCCGTCATCAGGGTTGCGGCCAACGTGCCCGACCCGACCGTCATGCGCAAAATGACCGCCACGGCAAGCGGCGCGAACGCGACGATCATCGCGGGCTCGACCGGCAGCGCGAAATACGCGGCGATGCCGAATCCGAGGCAAACCGGCGCCCACAGGAAAAAGCTTTGTCGCTCCGATTCAAAAAGAAGGGTGGCACGGCTCAAGCCATGCTCCGGCAGCGCCGGAAATATGACGTCGGGCCCCCTCGCTTCGACCGACATGCCCCTGCCCACCACGCGCCGGGAGCAGGATTTCCCGCCCCCTTAACTTGTCCCATCTCACATGCTACGAGCGGAGCCTCAATCCCTCAATGGCAGTCGAGCATAAGGTCCAATGGCCGAGACCGTGACACCCAGCGCGCCGATCGTACGATTTGCGCCTTCACCCACCGGATTTCTGCATATCGGGGGGGCGCGCACCGCGTTGTTCAACTGGCTTTACGCCCGCGGCCGCGGCGGAAAATTCCTGCTGCGCATCGAAGATACCGACCGGGAGCGCAACAACGAAGCTGCCGTCGCCGCGATCCTCGACGGCGTCAAATGGCTGGGCCTCGACTGGGACGGGAATGTCGTCTCGCAGTTTTCGCGCGCAGACCGGCATCGGGACGTTGCGAACGAGCTTCTCGCCCGCGGCGCTGCCTATTATTGCTATTCGTCGCCGGCGGAGATCGAGGCCGCCCGCGAAAAAGCCAAAGCCGAGGGCCGCCCGCAGATTTTCCTGTCGCCCTGGCGCGACCGCGATCCGAACGACGCACCGAAGGATGTGAAGCCCGCCGTGCGCCTCAAAGCGCCGCGCGAGGGCGAGACGATCGTCAACGATCACGTGCAGGGCCGCGTCGCGTTTCCGAACAAGGATCTCGACGACCTCATCATCCTCAGATCCGACGGTAACCCGACGTACAATCTCGCTGTTGTCGTTGACGATCACGACATGGAGATCACGCACGTCATTCGCGGCGCCGACCATCTGACCAACTCGGCGCGGCAGACTCAAATCTACCAGGGCATGGGCTGGAACGTTCCGGAATTCGCGCATGTGCCGCTCATTCACGGGGCTGACGGCGCGAAGCTTTCGAAGCGTCACGGCGCCCAGGGCGTCGAAGAATATCGCGACATGGGCTATCTGCCGGTTGCGCTGCGGAACTATCTCGTTCGTCTCGGCTGGAGCCACGGGGACGATGAGATCATTTCGACGGAAGACCTTGTCCGCTGGTTCGATATCGACGACATCAACAAGAGCGCCGCCCGGCTCGACTTCAAGAAGCTCGACGACTTGAATGGCCACTACATCCGCGCCGCGACGAATGACGAGCTACAGGCCCACGTGCGCGGAATGCTGCCGCATCTCAACTTCGAAGCTCTTATCGAACTCCCGGTCGACCCGAAGGCTGCACCTCGGGCCGACATTGCGCTTGCGCGCGAAGTCCAGCGCCAGCTTCCGGGCGTGCGCTCGGGGAAAGAGCTTGCCGATCTCTTCGAAGCCAAAGGCTGGGATACGTTCACGCGGGCTATTCCATCGCTGAAGGAACGCTCGAAGACGCTGACCGAACTCGTTGGCGGCGCGCTCTTCATCGTTGCCCAACTACCGCTGAAGCTCGAGGACAAAGCCGCAAAGCTCCTCGGCCCCGAAGGACGGGCGTCGAACGCCGACGTGCTCAAGCTTCTTTCGCTTGTTTCCGCGGACGATTGGGCCGCGCCGCTGCTCGAAGCCAAGGTCAAGTCCTACGTCGAGGAAAAGGCACTGAAGCTCGGCAACGTCGCGCAGCCGCTTCGCGCGGCGCTGACAGGACGATCGGTCTCTCCGCCGGTTTTCGACGTGCTTGAGGTGATTGGCCGCGACGAAAGCCTAAAGCGGATCGCGGACGCTGCAGCATAAACAGCGCTTCTGCCTATTTAACGATCCCTTGCCGCACCGCAAAAAATCCGTTAAATCCTGCAATTGCCGATTGCTTTTGTGAAGGCCACCGAACGTTCTCCAGGGTCCTTAAGGCATACGAGCCACCGTCGGGAGAATGCGATAGTTACTTCAGGCGTCGGCAGTGTCTTTCCCGGGGCGAGGTGGCGATCATGAACATCCACGACAAAGCGGCAAAGGGCACGGCGAAGCCTGCCGCAACATTGACGGTCGACAACAAGCAGGTGCAGCTTTCGGTGCGCTCCGGCGTCATCGGTCCCGACGTGATCGACGTCGGCAATCTCTACAAGGAGACGGGCTGCTTCACATACGATCCGGGCTTCACCTCGACCGCCAACTGCAAAAGCTCAATTACCTATATCGACGGCGACAAAGGTGAACTGCTCTATCGCGGCTATCCGATCGATCAGCTTGCCGAGAACACGAACTTCCTCGCCGTCTGCTATCTTCTGCTTTACGGCGAGCTGCCGACGAACGCCGACTTCATCAATTTCCGCAAAACGATCACGAACCACACGATGGTTCATGAGCAGATGACGCGGTTTTTCACCGGCTACCGGCGCGACGCGCATCCGATGGCCGTCATGGTCGGCACGGTCGGCGCGCTGTCGTCGTTCTATCACGACTCGACGGACATCAACGACCAGGAGCAGCGCGAGGTCGCGAGCCACCGCATGATCGCGAAGATGCCGACGATCGCGGCGATGGCCTACAAGTATTCGATGGGGCAGCCGTTCATCTATCCGCGCAACGATCTCGATTACACGTCGAATTTCCTGCAGATGTGCTTTGCGGTTCCGTGCGAGCCCTACATCGTCAACCCGATCATCTCGCGCGCCCTCGATCGTATCTTCATCCTGCACGCCGATCATGAGCAGAACGCCTCGACCTCGACCGTGCGGCTCGCCGGCTCGTCGGGCGCCAATCCGTTCGCGTGCATCTCGGCCGGCATCGCCTGCCTTTGGGGCCCGGCGCATGGCGGCGCCAACGAAGCCGCGCTCAATATGCTGAAGGAGATCGGCACCGTCGATCGCGTCCCGGAGTTCGTGAAGAAGGCGAAGGATAAGTCGTCGGGGTTCCGTCTCATGGGCTTCGGCCATCGCGTCTACAAGAACTACGATCCGCGCGCCAAGGTGATGCAGAAGACCTGCCACGAGGTGCTCGATGCGCTCGGCCACAAGGACGATCCGCTGCTCAAGGTCGCGATCGAGCTTGAGCGCATCGCGCTTCAGGACGAGTACTTCATCGAGAAAAAGCTCTATCCGAATATCGACTTCTATTCCGGCATCACGCTCAGAGCGATGGGCTTCCCGGTCGATATGTTTACGGTGCTGTTTGCCGTGGCGCGCACCGTCGGCTGGATCGCGCAGTGGAAGGAAATGATCGAGGATCCGGAGCAGCGCATCGGCCGTCCGCGCCAGCTCTACATCGGACCGTCGCGCCGGGATTTCCCCGCCGCCTGATCGGCCACCATTGACAGAACGACGTCGGCCGCCGCCTCGCTGGGACTCGAGGCGGCGAGCCGTAATTTCTCGGGCGCCAACGCAAGGTCTTCGCGTTGTGCGGCGCGGGCGGGGGTTTCTCCGAAAAGCGGTTCGAGCGCCTGCGCAAGATTTTCGGCGCTGCACGCCTCCTGCAGAAATTCCGGATAAACGTTCTTGCCGACGACAAGGTTCGCCAGCACGACGCTTGGCACCTTCAGCAGGAACCGCAGGTTCGCCATTACTTTATCGACTTTGTAGGCAACGACCGCCGGCGTTCCGGCGAGCGCCAGTTCCAGCGTCACGGTGCCGGACGCCGCGAGGGCGGCGCGCGCCAATCGCATCGCCGCGTATTTGTCATCGCTTTCGATAATGTGAGGGCGCGGCGTCCAGTCGGCCGTTTTTGCGACGATGCGGTCGCGGACGTGACGCACGGCGGGGATCACGACTTCGATCGGACCGACAGAGGATGAGACGCGGGCGCCAGTTTCGCCGAAGACGTCGATGAGGCGTTCGACCTCTGACGTGCGGCTTCCCGGAAGGACGAGCAAAACGGGGCGTGCCGGATCGAGGCCCAGGCTTGAAGCAAGGCCGGTCGCGTCGGCGTTCTGGATTTCGTCGAGCTTCTCGATGAGCGGATGGCCGACGTAGGTGCACGGCGGTCCGCCGAGGCGCGCATGCGCGTCCGGCTCGAAGGGGAGTAGCGCCATAACGTGATCGACGTAGGGGCGCATCTTCTTGGCGCGGCCCGGCCGCCAAGCCCAAACGCTCGGGCTCACGTAATCGACGATTGGAATATGCGGCGCGCGCTTACGTACGCGCTTAGCGATGGGATGCGTGAACTCCGGGCTATCGATGATGACCAGCACGTCGGGTTCGAACGCGACTGCGGCATCGACTGTCTGATAGACGCGGCGCATGATGCGCGGGAGACGCGGCAAAATTGACATCGGACCCATAACGGCCACGTCCTCGATCGGAAAGAGCGAGGTGAAGCCTTCGCGCGCCATGTCTTGCCCGCCGACGCCAGCAAACGAAATCGGGCCGCTATGCCGTTGCTTGATCGCATCGATCAGTTTGCCGCCAAGTGCATCGCCCGAATGTTCACCGGCGACGAGAAAGATCTTGAGCGGCCGCGATGCCGGTTCGGTGGTCATTGTTTGGGCCTTGTCCTGGGCGACGAAGACATTCAGCTTGTCGGCAGCGCGCACGACGGTCTCTTTATCCGCCAAAACGCGATCGATGATGACGAGGCCAACCAGATTCGTTTCGCTCACGGTCCGCACCAGCGCTTCGTCGACGTGCTGATCCTTTCCGATTGCGACAATTCCCTTCCGCTTCCGGTTGCGTCCGCGCAGGCTCGACACCCGGCCAATGACGTCGGCTGCCGATTCTCCGGCTCCGACCGCGATCACGCGTCCGCCGTCGATCACAACAGCGGAACCGACGTCGAACTCCGACAGGGCGGACAGGATGCCGGTTGCGCGCGCCATATCGTCTGAGGCACCCGTCGCAACGCGCACCGAGCCGAGGCTCGCGAATTTGTCGGTTGTCGTGAGCGGCGCCTGCCTCTCGGTTCCCTGCACCTCGTTGCGAACTCCGACGAGGAAGACGCGATGCTCGTCCGCCAAGTTGACCATTTCAACGCGCTCGGCGGCGAGAACGTGATCAGCCATCACCGCGATACCGGCGAGCCCCGCGTCCCGTGCGTTCCGGACGGTATTCGGCCCGATGGCGGGCAAATCGACGCGAAGATCCTGTCCGGGCTTGGGCCGCTTGATGAGGACGCCGCGGCGGTCTTGCGCTCCGGCCTTCCGGCGAGCCTCGGCGACGCGCTTCAGCATCCGGTCTGTGCCCTCTGCGCCCTCGACGGCTTCGATCCGGCCATCGGTCACAATCGCCGCTTGCCCGATGTCGAAGCGCCCGAGTGCGGCGATGAGGGAAAAGCCGCGGGCGATGTCGGCCACATCCCGCGACTCCGGACCGAGCTTCGTCAGACTGCCTTCGGAGACAAGCAACTCGGGCGCGACGTCGCCGACGCCGACGACGGTAAAGCCCTGTCTTCCGAGCACTCCTATGAAGCCGCGTAGAACGGCGTCGTCGCCTCCCGCCTTCAAGAGGCGCAATACGTGAGGCAGCTCGCGGAAAAATGCGAAGTCGGGGCGGGCGTTGCGAAAGCTCGGCCGGGCGCCGCCGCCGAGCACGAGGACATCATGAATTCCGGCGCGCCTGAGCGCGGTTGTCGCGCGTCCGAGTTGCGCCCAATTCACGACCGTATGCGGAAATGCTTCGAGTGCCGCGTCGGCGCCGTCGAGCATGATGACGTGAACGGCGCCACCGTGACTGACGACGCTTTGTGCAACCTCAATAGGAAGCGAGCCGGCGCCAGCGAAGATACCGATGCGCTTGATCGCGTCGCGCATCGCCGGGTTCATCAGTCTTCGGCGCCGTTCTTCGGCGTGCACAGCGAGCGCTTGCCACCCTGGCGGATGAAAGCCAGGATTTCCTGCACTGACGCGTGTCCGGCGAACTCCTCGGCAACATCGTCCATGCGCTCGGTCAGCGTGCCTTCGGCAGCGAAAAGAAGCCGGTAGGCGCGGCGAAGATCGTGGATATCACTACGAGAGAAGCCGCGGCGCTGGAGGCCGACGATATTCAGCCCCGACAGATAAGCGCGATTGCCGAGTGCCATGCCGTAGGGGATGAGATCGTTCTCAAGGCCCGACATGCCGCCGACGAACGCATGGTGACCGACGCGGGCATACTGGATCACCGCCGCGCCGCCGCCGATGATCGCGAAATCTCCGACGTTGCAATGCCCAGCAAGCATCACATTGTTCGAGAAGATGACGCCGTTGCCGACGCAGCAGTCGTGGCCGACGTGGCTATTGGCGAGAAACGCGCAACCGTTGCCGACCGTCGTCACCGAGCCGCCGCCGGCCGTGCCGGGGTTCATCGTCACGCCTTCGCGGATGATGCAATCGGAGCCCACCGACAGCGAGCAGGGCTCACCTTGATACTTCAGATCCTGCGGCTGATGACCGATCGAGGCAAAGGGAAAGATGCGCGTTCCAGAGCCGATATCCGTCGTACCCGCGACAGCGACATGACTGACGAGTTCGACGCGCTCGCCGAGTTTCACTTGGCGTCCGACGACACAGAAGGGCCCGATCTTCACACCCGAAGCGAGTTCGGCGCCGTCCTCTACGATGGCAGTCGGATGGACTTCGACCTCAGCCATTTTGGCTCGCAAAGGCGCGCGCATCGGCGGTGTCGGCGAGCATGGCACTGATTTCGGCTTCGGCGACCACCTTGCCGTTGACCTTTGCTTCGCCCTTGAAGCGCCAGACGCGGCCGCGGTTGCGGACCTTCTTCACGTGGTAATGGAGCTGATCGCCGGGAACGACGGGCTTGCGGAACTTGGCGTTGTCGATGCCCATGAAATAGACGAGCTCGGCCTTGTAGTCCTGGCCGACATTCGAAACGCACAGCGCGCCAGCGGTCTGCGCGAGACCCTCGATAATGAGGACGCCGGGCATGACAGGAAATTGCGGGAAGTGCCCCTGAAAGAATGGCTCATTGATCGTGACGTTCTTGACCCCGACGCAGCTCTCATCGGCATCCATGTCGTACATGCGATCGACGAGCAGAAAAGGATAGCGATGCGGCAGAAGCTTCATCACGCGATTGATGTCCGCGGTGCCGAGAATTTTGCCCGCCGTTGCCTTGCCTTCCATAGTCGTCTGCTCCAAAAAATTGCAATCGATCGGCACACTCACCGATTTTCGGCCGTCAGCTTACGTCCGGCTCCGGCGGCAGGTCGTCATAGCTGTCTTTGTCGCGCGCGACGAGCCGTTTGATCATGGCTTGTTCACGCGCGGATTCGCGCAGCGGCTTTGCCGGGGTGCCGAAGTAGCGGGCGCCCGGCGGCACGTTGTGCGTGGGATGTGAAGCCCCGCCGACCTGAGCGCCGCTACCGATTTTGATGTGGCCGACAGTTCCGGATTGGCCGCCCATGACGACAAAATCGCCAAGCTCGGTCGAGCCAGAAATGCCGCACATCGAAACGATCACGCAATGCCGACCGATGATGACGTTGTGCCCGATCTGCACGAGATTATCAATTTTCGAGCCCTCGCCGATGATCGTATCCTTAAGGGCGCCGCGGTCTATGGCTGTATTAGCCCCTATTTCCACGTCGTCCTGGATTATGACGCGGCCGATCTGCGGCACTTTGAGGTGACCGGAGGGTCCCATGGCGAAGCCGAAGCCGTCCTGGCCGATCCTGGTACCCGAGTGGATGATGACGCGGTCGCCGACAAGGGCATGGGTGACGGTCGCGAGCGGCCCGACGAAGCAGTCCCGTCCGATCGTTACGCGCGCGCCGACGACGGCGCCGGCCGCGATGCGGGTGCCGCTGCCGATCTGAGCCTCGCGGCCGATCACGGCCCCCGGCTCGACGAGAACGCCGTTTTCCAGCTTGGCGGTCGGGTCGATCGGCGGGGCACCGGGCGTGGAGACCATCGGGTGCATGGCGGCCGGATAGAAGAGCGCCAGGGCTCGGGCAAAGCCGTGGTAGGGCTGCGGCGTGACCAGCCCGGCGACGCCGGTCGGAACCCGGCTCGCGAACACCGGGCTGACAAGGCAGGCGCCGGCGTGCGTCGCGTCGAGCTGCGAAAGATATTTCAAGTTGTCGATGAACGATACGTGCGTCCGGCCGGCTTCGATCAATGGGCGCACATCGTCGATCACAGCATTCGGATCTGAGCCGGCTGAGATTTGCGCGCCCGTCGCTGCCGCGACTTCGGACAGCGTATGTGGCCCGGTGCGCTCGAAAAAACCGGGATGCTCCATGGCGCCGCCTCCGGCACGTTCGTTGTTTCAAATGGTTGGTGTGGGGACGTTGAATGAACGACCCGGAGGATATTGGCAAGTCCCCGGCCGGAATTGCCCCATGGGTTCCAGCCCTTGCCAACGAAAAAAGCGGCGCCGAGGCTGGCGCCGCTCTTCAAATGGTTACAATTGGTAAGCGCCGGTGCCCAAGCGTTAGAATTTGGACTGGGCACCGAAGCGGAAGAACTGCGTCTGGTCGTAGCTTGCTTTCGACAGCACTTCCGCGAAGTCCATCCGGAGCGGACCGACGGGCGAGTTCCACATCAAGCTGCCGCCGACGGACGAACGGATGATGTTGTCGTCGGCGAGGCAAGCTTTGCCGCTGCCGGTGGTACAGCCAGCGAGAGCAGACTGCGCTCCTCCCGTTGCATCCCACAGCGAGCCGGCATCGGCGAAGACGGCGCCGCTGAGGCCGAGATCCTCGGGGATGAACGGAAGCGGGAAGCGAATTTCAGCGGTTGCCGACCAGTACTTTTGGCCTCCCAAGGCATCTTGGTTTCCTGACAGATCGCGCGGACCGATGCCGGAGATATCGAAACCGCGGACGGTTTCGCCGCCTTTGAAGAAGGAGTCCAGAAGACGGACATCCTGACCGCCCCAGCCCTGGATCACGCCGCCGACCGCACGGCCGACGAAGGTGATCTTGTCGGTGATCGGGTAGTAGAAACGGCCTTCAGCATTGACACGCCAGTACTGAGCATCGCCGCCGAGGCCCGCGAATTCGTTGGCAACCTCGATGTAGTAGCCGCGGTTCGGGTTCTTCGGGTTGTTGCGCTTGTCGTAGCTGATCGTGGTGCCGACAAGGGATGTCCAGTAATTGCCATCTTGAGCCGCCTGCTGGATCGCTAAAGAGGCGCCGGATTGCACGTTGAAGATCTGGTCTTGCGAGAGCGAGTACAACGTCTGCATCCAAAGATGCTCGGCCAACGGGAAGCCGAGACGGACGTCGCCGCCAGCCTTGCGCTGCTCGAAGCCCGACTGATCGGTGTAGTCGAGCTGTTTGTAGAACAGGTCGAAACCGGCCGCCAAGTTGCGATCGAGGAAGCGCGGTTCGGTGAAGGAGAAGTCAACCTGCGCGCGGGAGAAAGAGCCCGCGAGTTTCAGGCGCACGTACTGGCCGTTACCGAACAGGTTGCGCTCGCTGATCGAAACGTCGCCGATGACGCCTTCACTCGTCGAGTAGCCGGCACCGAAGGAGAGTTCGCCCGTCGACTGTTCCTGAACGACGACATCAAGAATGACGCGATCAGGCGCGGAACCTGGACGCCGTTTGATATCGACGCTTTTGAAAATCCCAAGCGCCTGAATCCGCTTCTTTGCTCGATCCACCATCAAGGCGTTGAATGCGTCGCCCTCTGCGAGCCGGAACTCGCGGCGAATGACGTAATCTTTTGTGCGCGTGTTGCCGATGACGTTGATGCGCTCGATGTAGATCCTCGGCCCCTCGTCGACGACGTAGGTGATCGCGATCGTGTGATTCGCGACATCGGGGATCGGGCGGGGGCGGACTCGCGCGAAAGCATAGCCCTGGTCGGCAATGTCGAGTGTTAGCTGCTCCGACGTCTTGTCGATTTGCGATGCGTCGTAGACCGCGCCGCTTTGCGTCAGGAGATCACCGTTGAGCGTGCTGGTGTCGATACCAGGAAGCGAACTCTCGATGTTGATCGCCCCAAATGTGTAGGGCTGGCCCTCGTCGATCGCGAACGTAATGATGAAGCCCGTCCCGTTAGGATCGATCTCGGCGTTGGCCGCAGTCACGGACGCGTCCGGATAGCCGTTCTTGAGGTAATATTGGCGAATGAGCTCACGGTCGAGGTTCATACGATCGGGGTCATAAACCGACGTCCCCTTGAGGAAGTCGAACCAGCCGACCTGTGTCGTCGAGATGACGTCGCGCAACTGGCTGTCGGTGAATGCGTGGTTACCGACGAAGTTGATGCCTTTGACCTTCGTCGCGACGCCCTCGTTGATTTCGAAAACGAGGTTCACGCGGTCTTGCTCGAGCTCGATGATTTTCGGCTCGACGCTGGCCGCAAAAAGGCCCTGACGGCGGTAGACGTCGAGAATGCGCTGGACGTCGGCCTGAGCTTTGGCGCGGGTAAAGACCGATCGTGGCTTCAGCTGGACTTCGCCGACCAAAGTCGCGGTATCGACCTCGCTGTTGCCCTCGAAGGCAACCTGGTTGATGACGGGGTTTTCCTTGACCTTCACGAGGATCGTGGAA
Source organism: uncultured Pseudomonadota bacterium (assembly GCA_963789775.1). Classification (GTDB taxonomy): domain Bacteria; phylum Pseudomonadota; class Alphaproteobacteria; order Rhizobiales; family Hyphomicrobiaceae; genus Hyphomicrobium_B. Next base: position 645,721 of record CAWBLX010000003.1, on the reverse strand, counting down.
CCCTTGTAGTCGATCGAGACGTCGGCAAAGAGCCCAGTCGCAAACAGCGCCTTGATCGAGGCGTCAACCTTCGATGCGCTATATGGATCGCCGGCGTCGAATTTCAGGTACGAGCGCACGGTCTCCGGCTCGACGCGCCGGTTACCGACAACCTCGATGTTCTTGATCACGCTCTGAGCGAACGCTGCACCCGACGTCCAGGTTGCATCGCCCATCGCGACCATCGGCGAGAGCACAAGCAGCGCTAAGAGAAGGCGCAGCCCCGCCACGATGATCTTGAATTTCTGCATACGCGGAATTGCCCCCGTGTGCCGCCGACCCCCAATTTCACATGCGCGCTGTCGGCGGCAGCGACACACTCATGCGTCTTGTTTTTGCGTCGTGTTCTTGTGGTTTTTGACTACCCGTTTCTTATTGGTCGTGACGTCCCTGGCTCACGGCATCCAATTCTCTGATCTCTCTTCGGCCCCCCGAGTCGAAATCATAACGTGCTGCGCAGCATACCGCTTTTAACGATTCAGAAAGCCGCCGCAAAGTGGCAAGTTTACGCCACTCTCTCATGATTCTGCATGCTCTCAGCCGGCCCCCGTCAAACGCCGCCAAACGTTCATAATGTCGTTGAAATTCACGAAAACCATCAACATCATCAGCAGCGCCAAGCCGACCTGAAAGCCCATCTGCTGAAGACGTTCGCTCGCCGGTTTCCGGCGCACGGCTTCGAACGCGTAGAACATTAGGTGGCCGCCATCGAGGACCGGGATCGGCAGCAGGTTCAGGAAACCTATGTTCGCCGAAATAAAAGCGATCCACCGCAGCATCGGCTCCAGTCCCAGCTCGGCGACCTTAGCGGTGACCTCGGCCATCATGATCGGGCCGCCCATTTGCTCCGCCGATTGCCTGCGCGTGACGATGTCGCGAATGCCGGCCAGCGTCTGCGTGATATTGCCGTAGGTTTCACCAACACCGAGCACAACTGCCTCCGGCAGGCTGACGTGCACCGACCGGACCTTGTCAGGCGCAATCGCGCGCTGAATACCGATCAGGCCGCGCCGAAACGTCCGGCCCATGGCGTCGCGCTGCTCGTCGACATTGGGCGTCGCCTTAAGCACAATATTTTGGCCATCGCGCTCGACCGTGAACGACAGCTGCTCGCCGGCGCTCGATCCGACAATGCGCTGAAGGTCTTCGAAGCGATCAATCTTGTTGCCGTTGATCGCGACAATCATGTCACCGGCCTTAAACCCGCCTTTCGCGGCTGGCGAATTCGGCACGACCGCATCCACCAGCGGCGGCAAAATATGCAAGCCGACGGTGGCGTTAAGCCCAATGTAGATGACGGTTGCGAGAATGAAGTTGGCGATCGGACCGGCAGCGACAACGGCGGCGCGGGCGCCGACGGATTTCGACTGAAACGCTCCGGCGCGCTCCGACAAGCGCTTGTTTCCGCCAAACGAAGAGGGGTTTTCATCGTCGATGAACTTTACGTACCCGCCGAGCGGTATCCAGGCGAAGCGCCACCGCGTTCCGTGCTTATCGTAAAACCCATATATTTCAGGGCCGAAGCCGATCGAGAAGGCCTTGACCGTGACGCCACACCAGCGGGCGACGAGAAAATGGCCGAGCTCGTGGACGAAGACGACGAGGGTCAGCACCAGCAGGAACATGATCCCGTACTGCCAGATCCCACCTGCGAGTGACGCCAGAAAGTCCATAGGTTCGCGATCTCCGGGCTGATTCGGGCTTGTGGTAAGTGGCAGAGCTTAGGCGCGAGAGGCCTTAATAGCCACTAAGTTTCTCGTTAGATAAGGCGCGTGCGAGCGCATCAACAGCCAGTATATCGTCCAGGCTTCCCGCGGCGCAAATCGCGCCCTGCCGCTCGGCCGCTTCGAGCGTCTCTTCGACGAGCGCGGCGATATCGAGAAATTTGATTCGGCGGTCGAGGAAGGCCTTTACGGCGATCTCATTGGCGGCGTTGAGGACCGCGGGCGCGGTATCGCCGCGGCGCATGGCGGCCCGGGCGACCCGGAGCGCCGGAAAGCGTTCTTCGTCAGGGGCCTCGAACGTCAAAGTCGCGAGGCGGGCGAGATCAAGCTTTTCCGTCGGGGCGCTCATACGGTCCGGCCACGCCAGGGCGACCGCGATCGGGGTACGCATGTCGGGCGGCGCCATCTGGGCCAGCACGGAGCCGTCGACATAGCTCACCAGGCAGTGAACGATCGATTGCGGATGGACGATGCAATCGAGCTTGTCCACAGAAACGGGGAACAGATGGAAGGCCTCGATCAGTTCGAGCCCCTTGTTCATCAGGGTGGCGCTATCGATCGTGATTTTCGAGCCCATCGACCAGTTCGGGTGCTTGAGCGCCTGCTCCGGTGTCGCGGCCGCGATGGCATCGCGGGTCCAGGAGCGGAACGGTCCGCCGGACGCGGTCAGAATGATCTTATCGATCGACGCCGGGTCGGCGCCGTTCAAGGCTTGGAATGCTGCGGAATGTTCACTGTCGACCGGCAACAGCTCGGCGCCGGAACTCGCGATTGCGGCGGTGAATACATGACCAGCGGAAACAAGGCATTCTTTGTTTGCGAGGGCGACGCGAGCGCCTTGGGAAGCCGCCGCGAATGTCGGCTGCAAGCCGGCTGCGCCGACGATCGCCGCCATGATGCAATCCGCAGGCTCGAGCGCCGCTTCGACAAGTGCTGAGGCTCCCGCAGCCGCCCTTATGCCGGTCCCGGCAAGCGCATCGCGAAGCTCTTCAAACCGAGCTTCATCGCCGATGACCGCGAGCCTGGCACGGTGACGGCGCGCGAGGGCCGCAAGATCCTTGGCGTTCGATTGTGCCGTGAGGGCAACGATTTCGAAGCGTTCGGGCGTCCGTGAGACGAGATCGAGCGTGCTTGTCCCTATCGAGCCTGTTGCGCCGAGCACGCTGAGACGCATAGGGCGTGATGCTTCGCCCGCACGGCGGCGCGCCGAGGACGGGGCCTCGGGCAAACGGTGCGGGACGCTTGCGGTCACTGCCATGCAGCTAAGATCCGTATAAGAGAGCGCGCGCAGGCGCAAAGGCATCAATGGAGAACCCGATCAACGCCGCCATCACGCTCGCCGTTACGATGCCGTCCATGCGATCCATGAAGCCACCGTGCCCCGGGATCAAGTCACCGGAATCTTTCAAGCCGAAATGGCGCTTAAAGGCGGATTCGGCCAAATCTCCCCATTGCGAGACCAAACCGATCGCAAGGCCAAGGCTTGCGAGCCAGATAGCGCCTCCGGTACCAGAAATGAGCGAGAAAAGCGCGCCCGAAACGGCCGCGGCCGCAATGCCACCGAGCAACCCAGACCAAGTCTTATTCGGTGAAATCTCGGGCCAGAGCTTTGAGCCTCCAATGGTCCGTCCGGCGATAAAGGCTGCAACGTCTGTTGCGGCGACCGCAACGACAACGAAAAGGGTCGCGAGAAATCCGAGCGGTTCATCGCCCCTCAGCCATCCGAGCGCAATGACCGGAAACGCAGTATAGAGCACGCCGGCGCCGGAGAGCCGTGCGCGGTCCGATCCGGTCGCCAAAGCGGCCACCGCGACTGCCCCAACGATCGCCGCGACGATCCCCATTCCAGCCATGTCCCGTGCTGTCAGAACTGCGGCCGCCAAAACCGCAAGGATATGAACGACAAGCCCGCTGTCCGGCATCGCGCCCCTTACAATGCGGCTCCATTCCCAGCTCATCGCCGCAGCGACAAAGAATGTCAGAACGGCGAATGCTCCTGGGCTCCAGTAAAGCATGACGAAAGCGATGATGCCAATGGCGGTCCCGGAGACGACGCGCAGCCTCAATTCTCGCGGAAGAAAATCGAACAGGCCGCCCAAAAAACGCCGTTGATTATCTGGGCTCTCTAGCGGCATGGCCAATCCTCAGGCCATCGAACGTTTGTTCAGACCGCCGAAACGGCGCTCGCGCGAGCGAAATTCGACAATCGCCTGCTCAAAGGCCGACTTATCGAAATCGGGCCAATAACAGTCGAGGAAAACAAATTCGGAATAAGCCGTCTGCCAAAGAAGAAAGTTCGACAGGCGCATCTCGCCGGATGTGCGGATCAAGAGGTCGGGATCTGGGATACCTGACGTATCCATTGCATTCGCCATGCACTCGACCGTTATTTCGGACGGAGTGAGGCTGCCGGCGGCGACTCGCTCGGCAAGTTTCCGCGCGGCGCCGGCTATTTCGCTGCGTGAACCGTAATTGAAGGCGATGACGAGCGTCAGCTTATCATTGTTGCGCGTCAACTCGACGGCCTCGTCGATCAGCGTCATGAGTTCGCTATCGACGTGCTGACGCTGGCCTATGACCCTGATGCAGACGCCTGCCTCGTGCAACTCGGCGAGATCACGGCGGATGAAGCGCTTCATCAGGCCCATCAGATCGTCGATTTCGTCGATCGGACGTTTCCAGTTCTCCGATGAGAAGCTGAAGATCGTCAGATATGTGATTTTGAGTTCAATCGCGGCGCGGACGGCGCGGCGAACGGCCTCCACGCCCTGACGATGCCCCAGGGTTCTCGGCAGTCCACGCTCCCGGGCCCACCGGCCGTTCCCATCCATGATGATGGCGACGTGATTCGGCGGTAGCAGGGAACCGGGCCGCTCGTCGGTAGGCTTTGCTGCTGGCGCCACTGCAGAATGGCCCTCTGGGATGGATTTCAAAAACGGTTACACGACTTCAAGCCAGCAAAAAAACGGCCGCAATCATTAAACTTTCTGGATTTCAGCCTCTTTCGTGACCAGCGTCGCGTCAACTTCCTTGGTCAGACGATCCGTAAGCTCTTGAACCTTGTCGGAATGTCCCCGGTGTTCGTCCTGGCTCATTTTGCCGTCTTTCTCAAGCTTCTTGAGAAGATCCATTGCATCGCGGCGCGCGTTGCGGATCGCGACCTTCGCCTGTTCCGCATATTTATGGGCTAGCTTTGCAAGCTCCTGCCGACGATCCGCCGTCAGCGCGGGGATGGGCAACCGAAGAATTTGGCCGTCCGTAATCGGATTGAGGCCGAGATTGGCTTCGCGGATCGCCTTATCGACGGCGATCACGTTGCTGCGATCCCAGACCTGCACCGTGATCATCCGCGGCTCGGGCACCGACACGGTCGCCACCTGATTGAGGGGCATCCGCGAGCCATAGACCATCACCTGGACCGGATCGAGCAGGTTGGCGCTGGCGCGGCCGGTCCGAAGACCCGAAAATTCGCGTTTCAGGGCATCGATCGAAGCGCGCATGCGCTTCTCGACTTCGTTGATATCGTGAACTGCCAAAGACATTTCCTAATCCTTCCCGGCACGCAGAAACCAGACCTGCCGCGCTCATGGAAAACATGGCACAGCGAGGGGCTTGGCGGCCTTCAGCCGGTTCCTTCAATGAGGGTCTGGCGAGCTTCACCGCGCAGCGCCTTCAAGAGATTTCCCGGTTCTTCGATGGAAACCACAATTAGCGGAAGTCCGTTATCGCGGGCAAGGGCAATGGCCGCCCCATCCATCACTTTGAGATCCTTCGCTAAAACCTCTGAATAGCTCAGCCGGTCGTGGCGCACCGCATCTTTGTGCTTCTTGGGGTCGGCGGAATAAACGCCGTCCACTTGGGTGGCTTTCAGCACCGCATCGCAATTCATTTCGATGCCGCGAAGAACAGCCGCGGTATCGGTCGTGAAGAACGGATTTCCGGTGCCTGCTGCGAATATCACGACCTGGCGGCGGGCAAGGTAAGCCAAAGCCTTCGGACGCACATAACTTTCGCAGATGGTCTGCATGGGAATGGCCGAGAGCACGCGTGCGGCAACGCCTCGGCGATCGAGAGAATTCTGGAATGCCAGCGCGTTCATGACGGTCGCGAGCATGCCCATATAGTCGGCGGTCGCGCGATCCATGCCCTTGGCCGCGCCGGAAAGGCCACGGAAAATATTGCCGCCGCCGACGACAACGGCAATTTCCGCTCCGGCCGCAACAGCGTCGGCAATGTCACCTGACAGACGGTCGGCGACCGTCATGTCGATGCCGTAGGGCTGCTTCCCCATGAGGGCTTCGCCGGAAAGCTTCAGCAGCAGCCGCTTGTATTTGAGACCCTGCGCTTCAGCCATCCCGTTCACTCCCCATCGGCACGACAACCGCAATTGAAACGAAAAACCGGCCGGTCACGAGCCCGGCCGGTCGATACCTAACCCGCCCAGACGATTCCGGCCAGCGGGACACCCGGCGGGCGGATTCCCCGAAACGCTTAGCGGCCGCCGCTTGCGAGCTTGCGGACTTCCTCGCCGAAATCTTCTTCCTTCTTGTCGATGCCTTCGCCGAGCGCGTAGCGGATGAACCCCGCGACCTTGATCGGAGCGCCGGCGCGGCTCTCAGCTTCCTTGACGGCCTGGGCGACCGTCTTGGAGGTGTCGTGGATGTACTGCTGCTCAAGAAGGCAGTTTTCCTTGGCAAAAGCCTTGATGCCGCCGGTGATGATCTTCTCAAGAACTTCCGGCTTCTTGCCTTGGTTCTTTTCCGCAAGGATCGCCTTTTCGCGCTCGATGACGTCAGCGGGAACAGCGGAGATATCGAGAGCGACGGGGCTCGCGGCCGCGACGTGCATCGCAACCATGCGCGCGACCTCGAACAGCGTCGGCTCATCACCTGCGCTTTCGAGCGCGACGAGAACACCGATCTTACCAAGACCGTCAGCCACGCGGTTATGGACGTAGTCGGCGACGACGCCTTCCTTTACTGCGACAGCCGACGTGCGGCGCAGCGTCATGTTCTCGCCGATGGTCGCGACCGCTTCCTGAAGCTGCGCTTCGACGGTATTTTTCGTGCCCGGATAGTTCGCGGCAAGGAGAGCATTGAGATCGCCCTTGGCGGCGGGCGCGAGGCCTGCGATGTCACGGACGAGCGTCTGGAACTGCTCGTTGCGGGCAACGAAATCGGTTTCCGAATTGACCTCAACCACGGCGCCTTCGCGACCTCGGGCCACGATGCCGATGAGACCATCGGCGGCAATGCGGCCCGACTTCTTTGCTGCCTTGGACAGACCCTTCTTGCGCAGCCAATCGACGGCCGCCTCGATGTCACCGTTGGTTTCGGTCAGTGCGGTCTTGCAGTCCATCATGCCGGCGCCGGTCATGTCGCGCAGCTTTTTCACGTCAGCGGCGGTGATCGTCGTCATTCCTGTCACCTATGAGGTTCGAGGCGCCCAGCCGAGCGCCTCATCAATGTTCATTCACGTTCGCGCTTCAAAGGCACGTCAGTTTTATGTCGAAATGCCAACGCCAGCTTAGACTGCGGCGGCCTCGGTGAGCTTCTTGGCCTGAGGCACCCACTCTTCCTTGGCGATCTGGCCTTTCAGCTTCAGCTGGCGGTCGAGCGCCTCGGTGTAATCGGCGTCGAGATCGGCGAGCTGCCAGAAGTGATAGACGCCAGCATCGTTCAAGCGCTGCTCGAGTTTGGGTGTGATGCCGGTGATGCGCTTCAGATCGTCGGCTTCGCCGCGCGGTGCTTCGATACCCTTGAAAACGACCTTCGGCAGTTCTTCTGCCGGCGGCGCCTCGGACGCGCCGACGTCAACGCCCGCCGAACCCTGAGAACGCTCAAGCCCGTCGAGCGCGGCACGAGCCATCAGATCGCAGTAGAGCGTGATAGCGCGACCAGCGTCGTCGTTGCCGGGAACGGGGTAATCGATGCCGTCCGGATCGCAGTTCGTATCGACGATCGCGACGATCGGGATGTTGAGCTTGCGCGCCTCCTGGATGGCGATCGATTCCTTGTTCGTATCGATGACGACGAGGAGATCCGGCGTGCCGCCCATGTCCTTGATGCCGCCGAGCGACTGATTGAGCTTGTCGCGCTCGCGCGTCAGGTTCAGAATTTCCTTTTTCGTGCGGCCCTGCGGATCGGCCAGGATATCGTCAAGCTGACGGAGGCGGCGGATCGACTGCGAGACCGTCTTCCAATTGGTCAGCGTGCCGCCGAGCCAACGATGATTGATGAAGTATTGGGCGCTGCGCTTCGCCGCGTCGGCGATACCGTCAGACGCCTGGCGCTTCGTCGCGACGAACAGCACGCGACCGCCGCCGGCGACCGTATCGGAAACTTTGAGCAGAGCCTGGTGCATCAGCGGCACCGTCTGCGTCAGGTCAAGAATGTGGATTTTGTTGCGCGACCCATAGATGAACGGCGCCATCTTGGGGTTCCAGCGGTGGGATTGGTGGCCGAAGTGAACGCCAGCTTCCAATAGCTGACGCATGTTGAAGGCAGGAAGTGCCATCGAAACGTATCCTTTTCCGGTTAGACCTCCGCGAGACTTGAGAAGAGATTTGCCAGCCTTTTTATGGGCTTAGCATTTCCCCACCGGAGCGCGACGCGGGGCTTTTAATCCGCATGGCGCAAATGTCTCGCGTGTGAGATGGCGGCTATATACGGGGGAACGCCCGATTGTGCAAGGCACGGCCGATTTTGAGCTACTTGTATCGGCGTCGACGGCGCCGTCCATTTGGAAGTCGAACGCACCACGCCCCTCCCTCGAAGGAGCGGCGCGATGCGTTCATCTGTTCCGGGAAATCTAAACGACTTGGCCGATCCGCCCCATCGCACGAACGCGGCGGGGCGTGCCGGTAACTTGCCGATCGGCTATTTGCACTTCGCGTCGAGCGCAGAGACGGCGTCGTCCATGGCCTTGGCTTCCGGAGAACCGTCGGCGGCGTCCTGACCGGAATCCCAGGCATTTTCGAAATCTTCGCCGAGCGTCTTGAAATACCCGTCGATTTCGTCGCCCGCGGCTTCCGCTTTCTTCTCGTCGTCGCCCACCTCGTCCATCTTCTTCGACATGGCGCAATAGGCTTTCACCTTCGCCGGATCGGAGGTTGCGGCCTCGAGATTCGTCTTGATGTCCGCGGCGCTCATTTTTGGCGGCTCCTGATCGTCGTCGGCGGCATGCGCGACGGGAGCAAGGGGAGCGAGCAGCAAAGCAGCGACCAAAGCGGCGTAAAGTTTTGACATGTTTTGCCTCGTTTTTGGCTAGCTCGGGGGTCGGGAGCTATGTACTGAAAGTGTGTCAGAAGAAGGCAGCGCCGCGGCGCTACCCTCCTCAAAATTCAGCCTTAGCGCCAGTAGCGCCAGTAGCAACGACGATGTCCGTGCCGCCAGCTGCAGACCCACTTGCGATGCTTGTAGTGGCGGCGGTGCTTGTAATAGCGCTTCTTGTAATAGACGTGCTCAACAGCGGTTTTGTCCGCGTGCGCGCCAATGCCATTGAGGCCTACGCCAGCGACGCCGGCATTCGCAGCGCTACCAGCAGCGCCGAGGGTGATGGCAGCGGCCACTGCTGCTGCGATCAAGCTCTTTTTCATTAGAGGCTCCTATCTCGAAAAAAGACGCGGTCTCTCACGTCTTGAACCCCTAACGCTTAGACGAATAAAAAGCCGTCGTTTATGACGACAAATATTCGGTGGCTGGGGTGTAACATTCCTGCCCGCAACCGGCGGTTTCAGATTTCGATAATTTCCGCCACAATCGGCAGCGCCTCGATGCGAATAGCTTCGCGCGGGGACACATCGTATCGTCCCGGCAGGATAAATTCCATTTCGCGACCCCGATCTTCGAGCGGCAACACGATGCGGATTTCGCCGCCCCTCGCACTCGGCTTCAAATATTTTCCGACATCGGACACCGGCGCCGCGTTCGTGACTATCAACTTTCGATCGAGAACAAGTTTCAAGTTGCGCGGCACCGCAGCGGCGGCTTTGTCGAGTTCCTCAATTGATTGCACGCGCATTTTCATCGTCTCGCCGTCGCGCTCGGCTTCAACCGAGACGATCACCGGCTTGCCGGGCTCCAGAAGATCGCGACTGGTCGCAAGCGTGTCGGAAAAGATAACGGCCTCGAATTGTCCGGTCGCGTCCGAGAATGTTGCGAACGCGAACTTGTTGCCTTTCTGAGAGCGGCGTTCGCGAGCGGCGATGACGATACCGGCGAGACGTCCGGCCGTCGCACCGCGCTGCACCAGAGCCTCGAACTCGCCGAAGCGCTTGATCCCGAGCTTCGCCAGCACGCGGTCATATTGATCGAGCGGATGGCCGGAGAGATAGAAGCCAATGGCCTGGAATTCCTCAGAAAGCTTCTCCATCGCGGTCCAAGCGGGTGTCGCGCGCAAGACAAGGTCGGCGGGCTTTCCAGCGGTGCCGAAAAGGTCGGTCGTGCCCTGAGCTTCGTCTGCCGTCCGCCGCTGCGCGGACGCAAGGATCGTATCGGCGTTGGCGGCAACCAGAGCGCGATTGGAATTTAAGGCGTCGAAAGCTCCGCCCTTCGCCAACGTTTCGATCGCGCGCTTGTTGAGCGCCTTCGCGTCGACGCGCATCGCGATATCGCCGAGCGATGAATAGAGGCCGCCGGCATTTCTCTCGTTGACGATCGTCTCGACGGCGCCCGCACCGATGTTCTTCAATGCCGCGAGCGAATAGCGGATGGCGCCAAGCTTGGCATCGCCCGACGGCGGCTCAACGCCGAAGTCGACGCCCGATTGATTGACGCACGGCGGCAGCATGCCGATTCCGGATTTGCGCGCTTCGGAGGCAAACATTGCGAGCTTGTCGGTATTGCCCATATCGAGCGTCATCGACGCTGCAAAGAATTCCTCGCGGAAATTCGCCTTCAAATAAGCGGTGTGATAGCTGACGAGCGCGTAGGCGGCCGCGTGCGATTTGTTGAAGCCGTAGCCCGCGAACTTATCGACGAGCTCGAAGATATAGATCGCTTCTTCTTTCTTCACGCCTTTGCCGAGGGCGCCTTCGACGAAGCGCGCCTGCTGCTTCGCCATTTCGGCCTTGTCTTTCTTACCCATCGCGCGGCGCAGCATGTCGGCTTGGCCGAGCGTATATCCGCCCATCACCTGGGCGATCTGAATGACCTGCTCCTGATAGATGATGACGCCGTAGGTTTCCTTCAGGATACCTTCGAGCATCGGATGCAGATAGTCGACGGGCTCCTCGCCGTGCTTGCGATTGATGTAGGTCGGGATGTTGTCCATGGGGCCGGGGCGATAGAGCGCCACCATGGCGATGATGTCCTCGAAGCGGTCGGGCTTCAGCCGCTTCAAGCTTTCGCGCATGCCCGTACTTTCAAGCTGGAACACGCCCGCCGTATCGGCCTTTGCCAGCATCTCATAGGTCGGCCTGTCGTCGAGCGGCAAGCTTGGAAGATCGACCGTAATGCCGCGCCCGCGTTTTATGAGTTGCACGGCCTTTTCGAGAACGGTCAGCGTCTTGAGACCCAAAAAGTCGAATTTGACGAGGCCTGCCGCCTCGACCATTTTCCAATTGTACTGCGTAATCGGGAAATTCGATTTCGGGTCGCGATAGAGCGGAACAAGCTCTTCGAGCGGGCGGTCGCCGATCACCATACCGGCGGCATGGGTCGAGGCGTGACGATAGAGGCCTTCGAGCTTCTGGGCGATTTCCAGCAGACGCGCGACGATGGGCTCTTGGTCGCGTTCTTCTTGCAGCTTGGGCTCGCCGTCGATGGCTTCGCGAAGCGTGACGGGATTGGCGGGGTTGTTCGGCACCAGCTTGCAGAGACGATCGACCTGGCCGTACGGCATTTGCAGAACGCGGCCGACGTCGCGGAGAACGGCGCGTGCCTGCAGCTTTCCATGCGTGATGATCTGGGCGACGCGGTCGGCGCCATATTTCTTCTGCACGTAATCGATGACGCGATCGCGCTTCTCCTGGCAGAAGTCGATGTCGAAGTCCGGCATCGAAATACGTTCGGGATTAAGGAAACGCTCAAAGAGGAGACCGAAGCGGAGAGGATCGAGATCGGTGATCGTCAACGCGTAAGCAACGAGCGACCCCGCGCCCGAGCCGCGCCCCGGCCCGACCGGAACGCCATTCGCTTTCGACCACTTGATGAAGTCGGCCACGATAAGAAAGTAGCCGGGGAACTTCATCTGCGTGATGACGTCGAGTTCGTAGACAAGACGCTTTTCGTAATCCTCGACCGTGAACCCCGACGCCGGACCATGCGCGTCGAGGCGCCGCTTCAGGCCTTCGATCGCCTGTTTTTTGAGTTCGGCAGCTTCGAGGCGGAAATTCTCGATCTCGCTCAGGCTGTCGTCGCTGGCGACGAAGCGCGGCAGGATGGGTTTCTTTCCCTCGGGGCGGAATGCACAGCGGATCGCGATTTCAACGGTGCTCGCCAAAGCCTCGGGAAGGTCGGCGAACAACGCCGCCATTTCCTCTTCGGTCTTGAGATAGTGCTCGGGGCTGGCGCGGCGGCGATCATCCTCGACCACATAGCGGCCGTCCGCGATGCAAAGAAGCGCGTCGTGGGCCTCGTAATCGGTGCGTGCAGCGAAGTAGCATTCGTTCGTCGCGACGATCGGCATACGCCGCGCATATGCGAGTTCGAGAAGTTGCGGCTCGACCTCGGCTTCTTCGGGAAGCCCGTGCCGCTGGATTTCGACGTAGAGCCGATCAGCAAAAATCTTTTCGAGTGTCTTGAGACGCTCTTCCGCGTGGTCGCGTTGGCCGTTGCGCAGTGCGGCGTCGACCGGCCCCTGTGGACCGCCTGAAAGCGCGATCAGCCCGGCCGACATTTCCTCGAGCCTGCCGATTTTCACATGTGCCGGTTCGTCGGGCGCCGCCTCGAAGTTGAGGACTTTCGACAACCGCATGAGATTAGCGAAGCCATCGGCGTTCATTGCAAGAAGCGCGATCTTGCCGGCCGGCCTGACGCGCGGTTCGTTGCTCATGGATTTGAGCGCTAGTGGGCCGCTGTCGCGATTATCGCCGAAATCAATGTCGAGCGTCGTGCCGGCGATGGGCTGCACACCGGCGGCCCAAAGCTTGTCCGAGAATTCAAGAGCGCCGAAGAGATTGTTCGTATCGGTCAATCCGAGCGCGGGAAGGTTCATCGCGGTCGCGAGCTTGGCGAGCTTCGCGATCGGAAGCGCGCCCTCCAGCAGCGAATAAGCGGAATGAACCTTCAGGTGGACGAATTTCGGCGCGCGCGCGGCCATGCGAATCGGAGTGTTCATAGCGCCATTTTGCGCGTTTTGCCGGCGCCTGTCTCGGCGCGAAAAAGCTGGATAAACAGGCTACTTCCGCCGGACGCCCAACGAGATTGCCTGTCAGCGCGTCCGAGCCAGCGATATCTCGATAAGCTGTCCCTCATGAACTTGCAGCACGCGGTCCATGCGGGAGGCAAGCTCCATATTGTGAGTCGCGATCAGCGCCGCGACGCCCTGGTGGCGGATGACATCGATCAACTGAAGGAAAACGTGGTCGGCGGTGTGCGGATCGAGGTTGCCGGTCGGCTCGTCCGCGAGCAGGAGCCTCGGGCTATTCGCGAGGCCTCGGCAAATGGCGGTGCGCTGCTGCTCACCGCCCGACAGTTCGGCAGGGCGATGCTCGGCGCGCTCCGCAAGGCCGACGCCCGCGAGTAGTTCGCGCGCATGTGCCTCGGCGGCTCTGCGGCTCTTGCCGAGGATGAGCTGCGGAATGACCACGTTCTCAAGCGCACTGAACTCGGGGAGTAATTGGTGGAACTGGTAGACGAAGCCGATCTCTCTGCGGCGGAGGCGCGTGCGGTCGGCTTCAGAGAGGGTTGCACAGTCGCGGCCGTTGACGATGACGCGGCCGCCGGTCGGAGATTCCAGAAGCCCTGTGATGTGAAGAAGCGTCGACTTGCCGGCGCCCGAGGGGCCGACGAGCGCCACCGCTTGGCCGGGCCAGAGCATGGCGTCGACGCCCTTGAGAACGACGATTTCCTTCTCGCCCTGGCGGAAGGAGCGGGTGACGCCCTGCAGTTGCAAAATCGGAGCGAGCGGTGTGGTGTCCATGAGGCTTACTCGTACCGCAACGCTTCGACGGGATCGAGCTTCGAGGCTTTCCATGATGGATAGATCGTCGCAATGACAGACAGCACAAGCGCCATCACGACAATGCCGCCGGTCTCGTGGAAATCAATGTCGGCGGGCAGCTTGGTCAGATAGTAGACGCTTGGGTCGAACACCGTCGTCCCGGATACCCACGAGACGAAATTTTTGATGTTCTCTATATTCCAGCAGAAGAGCACGCCGATGGCGAGACCGGCGAGCGTCCCGACGATACCGATCGAGGCGCCGGTAATCAGGAATATCCGCATCACCGCCCCCTTCGTCGCGCCCATGGTTCTCAGGATTGCGATATCGCGGCCCTTGTCCTTTACCAGCATCATGAGGCCGGAGATGATGTTCAATGCCGCCACAAGGACAATCAGCGACAGGATGATGAACATGACGTTCCTCTCGACGGCGAGCACGTTGAAGAATGTCTCGTTGCGCTGACGCCAATCGTTGACGGCGATCGTCGGGCCGCCTGCCTTCTTGATGAGATCGTCGTAGTGATCGACGTCCTCGGGGTTATCGACGGTCACCTCGATGACGTCCGTCTCACCGTTCTTTGAAAAATACTTCTGCGCTTCGGAAAGCGGCATGAAGATCATCATGCGATCGTATTCGGACATGCCGAGCTCGAATATCGAGGTGATCTGGTAGGCTTTCGATCTCGGCGCCGTTCCGAAGGGCGTCGCGGCGCCGTGCGGCGATACGAGTGTCACGGTATCGCCGAGACCCACCCTCAACTGGTTCGCAAGCCGAACACCCATTGCAATACCGTGCTGACTATCGAAGCCGTCGAGCGTGCCCGCCCGCATATTTCCGGATACGAGCTTTAATGATTTGAGGTCGCTCTCACGCACGCCGCGCACGAGGCCGCCGAGCGCCTGCGTGGCGGACGAAACCATAACCTGGCCTTCGATCACCGGCATCGCCGATTTCACGCCGGGCACTTTCCGAATTCTCTCCGCGACGGCATCGTAGTCGGTAAAGCGATCGCCGACTTTCTGGACGATGACGTGGCCGTTAAGGCCCATGATCTTGGCGAAGAGGTCGTGGCGGAAGCCGTTCATCACGGCCATGACAATGATCAATGTCGCGACGCCGAGCATGATGCCGAGAAACGAAAAACCGGCGATGACCGAGATAAAGCCTTCCTTGCGGCGGGCACGAAGGTAGCGCCCTGCAATCATCCACTCGAACGGTGAGAACGGCGCCGTTCCGCTCACGGCGGCTTGATCCGCTGATCTTCCGGAAGCCGTCCCGCCGTGCGCTGAAACAGTCATCGTGGCCTCATTGACGTTATTCCAATCGCGCGCCGCATCGCAGCTCCCTGTGTCGCGGATAAGGCCATTTCACCGCATTGCGGCCGTTTTAGTATGCGCGCGCGATAAGCACGTATTCTTTCGCTGTTTCGCCGGTGAAAAGGCACTTGCCGGCCACTGCTTCCTGCACAAGCGGCGCATTGCGAATCGTTAGCTTCAAAGCCTTTAGCCGATCCGCGATGCCTTCAAGGCTTGCACCCTCCGGCCGCGACCACGGGACACGGGCCCAGCCTTTGAAAGCGCCGCCTTCGTCGTCGGCTTCCGCGGGCCCGAAATATTCGGCAAGCTCGTCGAATGACTTGAGGGTCGTTACGATGTTGCCGTCGAGCCTTGCCTTGGCCTCGGCGTACAAAGCGCCCTGGATTTCCTTCAAAAGTGCCGGCGCCTCGGCGACAAACGCGGGGCGCGGTAGCGTATTCGAGATGACCTTGTCGCCATCACGCAAGCGATCGCGGCGCATAAACGTGACATTACCGCCGCTCGCGTCGCGGCCGCCGATTTCGATAATGACGGGCGCGCCCCGGCGCACCCAGTTCCAACGCTTCTCTGCCGACTTTACCGGTTTCAAATCGACGAGCGTGCGAATACCGGCGGCCTTCAGCTCCTTCTCGAGCGAAACGCAGTAGTCGATCAGCGCGGCGTCCTCGGGCTTCTCGCGCAACATCGGCACGATGACAATCTGGCGCGGAGCGAGCATGGGTGGCAGGCGCAGGCCGTCGTCATCTCCATGCGTCATGATCACGCCGCCGATCAGCCGCGTCGAGACGCCCCAACTCGTGGTGTGACAGTAGGTGAGATGGCCCTGCGGGTTCTGGAATTGAATGTTCTGCGCTTCGGCGAAGTGCGTTCCGAGATAATGCGAGGTGCCAGCCTGTAGCGCCTTGCCGTCCTGCATCATCGCTTCGATCGAATATGTGTTGTCGGCGCCGGGAAAGCGCTCGTTGGCCGGTTTCTCGCCGGCGACAACCGGCATCGCCAGAACGTCTTCGGCGAACGTGCGATAGACCTCAAGCATCTTCAGTGTTTCGGCGACCGCATCGTCGCGGTCGGCATGTGCGGTATGGCCCTCCTGCCAGAGGAATTCGGCCGTGCGCAAAAACAGGCGCGTGCGCATTTCCCAGCGCACGACGTTGGCCCACTGATTGATGAGCAGCGGCAGATCGCGATAGCTCTTGATCCAGCGTTGAAAGGCATCCCCGATGATCGTTTCGGAGGTCGGGCGGACGATCAGCGGCTCTTCGAGCTTGGCCTCGGGATCGACCACCAGCTTGCCGCCTTCGTTCTTCAGGCGGTGATGCGTAACGACCGCCATTTCCTTGGCAAAGCCCTCGACGTGCTCGGCTTCCTTGGCGATGAAGCTCATCGGAATAAAGAGCGGGAAATAGCAGTTATCGTGCCCGGTCTCCTTGATGCGGGCATCGAGATCCGCCTGGATGCGCTCCCAGACGCCCCAGCCCCACGGCTTGATGATCATGCAGCCGCGGACGGGGCTCGTCTCGGCCATGTCGGCATCGCGGACGACCGCCTGGTACCACTCGGGGAAATTCTCGTCGCGGGTGACGGAGAGCGCGCGCTTGCTCATCAGAAAGACCTCCACAAACGTGAGCATAGTTCGTCCAAGCGTGGAAGGCGCTTAGTGCGGGTCGCAGGAGATAAGGTACTCGGCATGGTGTTGACTTTGTTCTTGTGGTGGGACGGCGTCCGAGGGAATTCGCCGTCGGGACGAGATTAGCGCGCATAGCCGCTTAAGCTGACGCTTGCAACATGCCCAGCAAGAACCGGACCTAGATTGATGGCGTTATGTGGGGAATTTGCGCTTTCGCAAGCAATTGGGCCGCGCTGCCCGTCGGGAGGTCAAGCTAGTTACCGCTGCCGGAGAACGATAGGTACATTCCCATGAGATCGACGTTTGCGATGACAGCATAGATGATGGCGAACAGAACGGCTGTCACTACGGTATTCACCAGAAAAAGGCGGATGGGATTGAGCCGGTGCGGCGCGCTTTCGGGTGTGCCGGGGACAATATCGCCCGCCTCGCCCTGCGTTTTTGCGAAGAAAGGCAAGACAGTGAAAAGCGTAATGAACCATAGGCAAAAGAACGTGGCGACCGCTATGGACGTTCGCATGACTAGACCCTTCGAACTTGAGCCCGGAGGCTCGATTTCAGACCTGCTCGAGCTCGACGAGGGTCCCACAAAAGTCCTTCGGATGCAGGAACAGCACGGGCTTGCCGTGCGCTCCGATCTTTGGGGTACCGTCGCCGAGCACACGCGCTCCCTGGGCTTTCAATTGGTCGCGCGCCGCTATGATGTCGTCAACTTCATAGCACACATGATGGATTCCGCCGTCGGGAGATTTTTCAAGGAATTTCGCGATCGGCGACGCCTCCCCGAGCGGTTCGAGAAGCTCGATTTTCGTATTGGGTAGCTCAATGAACACGACCGTTACGCCGTGCTCGGGTTGAGCGAGCGGTGCGCCGACCTTGGCGCCCAGCGCGTTTTTATAGACCGATGAGGCTTTATCGAGATCCTTGACCGCGATGGCGACGTGATTCAGGCGTCCGATCATACTCCGTTCTCCGGCGCGGGGTGGATTTCTGGCAGAGTGCCAAGGCGTTAGTTTCTGCCATCCACCACGGAGAGGAGCACTTTGACAACCGGCTTCTTGCCCCAGGCTTCGTTAATGGCCGATCGAACAGTCCGCTGGACGGCCTCCTGCAGCATATTCGCGTCGCTGCGGCGCTTAGGCGGTATCGAGCGTATCGTTCCATCGATCGCATCGAGCACGATCTCGCGTATCGAATCGCCATCCCTATTGGCCGCCGGGATGCCTTCGAGCACGACACCGGGCTCGCCCAGGATCTCGCCGCGCCGCGTGAGTGCCATCGCGATCACGGCGATACCGACAAAGGACAGCTTTCTCCGCGCCTTCACCGGCCCTTCGATGTCGGGAACGATGAGATTACCGTCGCGATAAAGGCGGCCAACCGGTACTTCATCGATAACGGACGCCGGCCCGGGCCAGAGTTTCAGCATCTCGCCATCGACGATCTCGAAGGTCTCACTGGCGCCGCAGGCGCGCGCAAGCTTGGCGTGCTCTTTCAGATGTCGCGCCTCGCCGTGCATCGGGACTGCGATCTTCGGCCGAAGCCAGGCGTACATATCCTTGAGTTCGTCGCGCCGCGGATGGCCGGTGACGTGCACAAGCGCTTCCGCATCGGTGATGATGTCGACACCGAGCCGCGCGAGCGCGTTCTGGATTCGCGATACGGCCTTTTCGTTTCCGGGGATCGTGCGCGAGGAGAAAATAATGAGATCGCCTTTATCGAGCGAAATGTCGGGATGCTCATCTTGCGCGATGCGTGCAGTTGCCGCGCGCGACTCTCCCTGGCTGCCCGTGCAAAGAACGACGACCTTATTGCGCGACAGCTCGGAAAAGCGCTGCTGGTCGAGATAGGTGAAGCCTTTGGGGAGGTATCCCGTCTCGATCGCGACCTCGATGATCCGGTGCAGTGCGCGACCGGCGACGACGAGCGACCGCCCCGCGGCGTGGGTCGCGGCTGCAATCGAGGCCACGCGTGCCACGTTGGAGGCGAAAAGCGTGACGGCAACGCAACGCGGCGCGTCGGCGATGATTTTTTTGAGCGCCTGAGCGACATCGGCTTCCGAGGCCGAGCGCCCTTCCCGCATGGCGTTCGTCGAATCTCCGATGAGGGCCAAAATACCTTCATCCCCGAGTGACTGCAGTTTCTCGGCGTCGTGGGGACGGCCGACGACAGGGGTCGGGTCGAGCTTCCAGTCGCCGGTATGAAAAACGATGCCCGCGGGCGAACGGATCGCGAGCCCATTGGGCTCGGGAATCGAATGCGTGAGGCTGACGAATTCCACGTCGAATGGCCCGGCATTAAAGCGACCGCTGAGCGGTATCTCGGTGATGGGCAACGTAAGAGAACCGCCGAATTCGCCGAGCTTCGTCTTTAGCATCCCCGACGTGAAGGGGGTTGCGTAGATCGGACATTCGAGCGACGGCCAGAGATCAATCACGGCGCCGACGTGATCTTCGTGGGCGTGAGTCAAGACCAAGCCGACGAGGTTTTTCCGCTCCGCGATGATGAAGCGAAGATCAGGGAGCACGACGTCGGCGCCCGGCTCCATTTCGTGGGGGAAGGTCACGCCGAGGTCGACCATCAGCCATGACCGTGCTTTCGGCGGCCCGAAGCCGTAGAGATAGACATTCATGCCAATCTCGCCGAGGCCGCCGAGCGCCATGAAGACCAGTTCGTCTGACTTGGACTTTCCGGAGGAAGGGGAAGACGTCGGGCGTTCGCTCATGAATCCCCATCGCGTGCGACTTCGCCGACCAGGGCGACATCGCCGTAGTTAAACTCTCTGAAAACACCGCCGACGTCGGCGAGCAGCGCTCCGGTATCCGTCAATCCTTGATAGGTTGCCGATACGCGGCCCGCGGCCGTGTTGATCACGATCGGCTCGCCGAGAACGCCAGCGCGTTCGAGCCATGCCTGCCGTACGGCGCCGAAGTCCGACCCGGCCTTCCAGCGTTCCAGCCAAAAGAAGAGCCGCTCGGACAGGGCCGACAACAGCGCGTGCGGCTCCGGCGGCCTGCCGTAACGGCCAAGCGCGGTCACTTCGCGTCCAATCACGTCGGGAAAAGCCAGGAGATTCAATCCAAAACCCAAAATCGCTAAAAAGCCGGAGCCTTCGCGTAACGACGTGCTCTCGACCAAAATTCCACCTGCCTTGGCAACACCAATCAAAATATCGTTCGGCCATTTGAGGCGAAGTTCCGCTGTCTGCGCAAGATCCATTGTGGTCTGGACGGCGTCTATGACGGAAATTCCGGCGAGAAGTGACAATTGGCCCGCCTTTTCCATCGGCGCAGTGCAGCGAAAGGCCAAGCTGGCGTGAAGATTTCCCTGCTGGGATACCCACATTCGTCCAGAGCGGCCCTTCCCCGCTGTCTGGATGTCGGCAATCACCCAGAAGGGAAGCGCCTCACCGTCGAGGGCAAGACGCATGGCGTCGGCATTCGTCGATCCGGTTTCGGCGAAATGCAAGATTCTCGGAAGCGAATTTCCGTCCATCGATGGCTTTAGCTAATGCACAAGGGCGGAAGCAGCCGCAGTCGCCGCATCGACCAGCGCGCCGCCAACCAGAGGCAGAACGAACGCGACGGTGAAGACGGCAGAAAGAGCCATAACGACGGACGTCCGGCCTTCGCGCGGTGCGAAGGCCTCGGCAGGCTCGTCGAAGAACATGACTTTCACAATCCGCAAATAGTAGAAAGCGCCGATCACGCTCGAAATCATGCCGATCACCGAGAGCGGATAGAGCCCCGCCTTGATGGCCGGCAGGAAGACGTACCATTTCGCCCAGAAGCCCGCGAGCGGCGGGATGCCGGCGAACGAGAACATGAGGATCGCGAGGATCGTCGCGAAGGTCAGATCGGATTTCGCGAGGCCGGCAAGATCGGAAATGTTTTCGACATAATGATCACCGCGTCGCATCGATAGGACGCAGGCGAACGCGCCGACCGTCATCGCCACATAGATCGCAAGGTAGATGAGGACGCCCGACGTGCCCTCGGGGCTGTTCGCGGCCAACCCTACAAGCGCAAAGCCGACGTGGCCGATGGAAGAATAGGCGAGCAGGCGCTTGATATTATTCTGCCCGATGGCTGCAAAGGCGCCAAGCGCCATCGATGCAATCGAAAGGAAAATCACGATCTGCTGCCATTGCGGCGCGACGCTCGGAAGTGCCGCTTGCGTGAAGCGCAGCAGAAGCGCCATTGCCGCGATCTTGGGCGCGCCGGCGAAGAAAGCCGTCACCGGCGTCGGGGCGCCCTGATAAACGTCCGGCGTCCACATGTGGAATGGAACGGCGGCGACCTTAAACGCGATACCGACGAGCACAAAGACGAGACCGAACGTAAGGCCGATGTTCGTCGCCATTTCCGGCATCTGTGCCGAGGCGGCAATCGTCGCATAGCTTGTCGAGCCGGTAACGCCGTAGAGCATCGACGCACCGTAGAGCAGCATGCCGGACGACAACGCTCCGAGCACAAAGTATTTGAGGCCGGCTTCGCTCGAACGGACGTCGTCGCGTTTGAAAGCGGCGATGACGTAAAGCGCCAGAGATTGCAATTCGAGACCCAGATAGAGCGCAATCAGGTCGTTCGCTGATACCATCATCAGCATGCCGAGCGTCGCGAGCAGCACCAGCACCGGGTATTCGAATAGCAGGAGCTTGGCGCGGCTGAAATTATCGAACGTGATCAGGAGCGTCAGGGTGGCGCCGACGAAAATGACGTCCTTCAGGAAGCGCGTGAAACCATCTGAGACGAACGCGCCGCCGAATACGGTCGCCGTGCCGCTTTGAGCGGACACCGCGATGCCAGCCGCGATGAGCACGGCCATCGCGAGCCAGGTGACGGTGCGGCCCGCGGCTTCGCCGTTGGAGGAGAAGGCGCCGACCATCAGGAGTGCAATGGCTCCGATCGCGAGGATGAGTTCCGGCAAGACGACGAATAGGACCGAACTGTCGATCATTGGTATCCTCGTGTCGTCAGAGATGCGGCTGTCGTCCCTTGAGCGGACTGATAATTCTGCACGAGGTTTTTCACCGACGTCGCCGTCACGTCGAGGACGGGAGCTGGGTAAACGCCATAGAAAAGCGTGAGCAGAACAAGCGGTGCCAGGATCGCGATCTCGCGCGGCGAAAGGTCGAGAAGGCTCTTGAGATTTGCTTTTTCGAGCGCCCCGAAGATGACGCGGCGATAGAGATACAGGGCGTAGGCGGCCGACAGGATGACGCCGCTCGTTGCCAGGATCGCGACCCAGGTGTTGGCTTTGAAGGCGGAGAGCAACGTCAGGAATTCGCCGATGAAGCCGCTGGTTCCCGGTAAACCGACGTTGGCCATCGTGAAGACCATGAAGGCGACGGCATATTTCGGCATTCGCTCAACGAGGCCGCCGTAAGCCGATATCTCGCGTGTGTGGGTGCGATCGTAGATGACGCCAACGCACAGGAAGAGCGCAGACGAAACGATGCCGTGCGACAGCATCTGGAAGATCGCACCATCAACACCCTGCTGGGACGCCGTGAAGATGCCCATCGTCACGTAGCCCATGTGCGCGACGGACGAATAGGCGATGAGCTTCTTGATGTCCTCCTGAACGAGCGCGACGAGCGAGGTGTAGATGATCGCGATGATCGACAGCGTGAACACGAACGGGGCGAGGTCGGCTGAAGCATTCGGGAACATCGGCAGCGAAAAGCGCAGGAAGCCATAACCTCCCATCTTCAAGAGAATGCCGGCCAGAATGACCGAGCCCGCCGTCGGCGCCTCGACGTGCGCGTCCGGCAGCCATGTGTGGACGGGCCACATCGGCATCTTGACGGCGAAGGACGCGAAAAAGGCGACCCATAACCACCACTGCATTTCGGGCGGGAACTTCGTTTGCAGGAGCGTCGGTATGTCGGTCGTTCCGGCTTGCCAGTACATCGCCATCATGGCGAGCAGCATCAGGACGGAACCGAGCAGCGTATAGAGGAAGAACTTGAAGCTCGCGTAGACGCGCCGCTTGCCGCCCCAAACGCCGATGATAATGAACATCGGAATGAGACCGCCCTCGAAGAACAGATAGAAGAGGACGATATCGAGCGCGCAAAATACCCCGAGCATCATCGTCTCGAGAATGAGAAACGCGATCATGTATTCCTTGACGCGGATCTCGATCGATTTCCAGCTGGCGAGGATGCAGAGCGGCATCAAGAAGGTCGTCAGGATGACGAACAGCATCGAGATGCCGTCGACGCCCATCTTATATTTCAATGAGCCGAGCCAGGCATGTTCCTCGACGAACTGAAAGCCCGCCGTCGTCGGATCGAAATTGATCCAGATGAGCAGCGAGACCGCGAACGTCACGATTGTCGTCCAAAGCGCGATCCAGCGGGCGTTGCCCTTCGCTTCCGGATTGAGCGTCGCGATCAGCAGCGCACCGACGAGCGGCAGAAAGATCGTGACCGAGAGAATGTTGCTCATTTGAGCACCCCGCCAAAGAGCCCGTTGTAGGTCAGCCACGTCAGGATGGCGGCAACACCGATCAGCATCGCGAAGGCGTAGTGGTACATGTAGCCGGTCTGCAGCTTGACGACGCGATCGGTCACGCGGACGACGCCCTCCGCGGTGCCGTCGATTGCCCCGTCGATGATGGTGCCGTCACCGCCTTTCCAAAGCAGGCGGCCGATGGCGAATGCGGGACGGACAAACAGGAAATCGTACAGTTCGTCGAAGTACCACTTGTTCAGAAGGAACAGGTAGAGCGGCTTAAACACACGCGCGGATGCGGCCGGCAACCATGGCGCGCCGATGTAATAGACCCAGGCGATGGCGAAGCCCAAGACCATTGCGACGAACGACGAGTAGCTCACCCATTCAGGCACGTCGTGCATCTCATGCAGAATGTGATTGTGCTGACTGGTGAAGAGCGCGGCGCCCCAGAATTCCTTCTCGTCGTGGCCAATGAAATATACGGCGAAGACGGCACCGGCGAGCGCGGCGCCGAGCGAAAGCACCGCCAGAGGGATCATCATCGTCGGCGGGCTCTCGTGCGCGTGATCGAAGGTGTGATGATCGGCGCGCGTGTTGCCGTAAAACGTCAGGAAGACGAGCCGCCAGGAATAGAATGACGTCATCGCCGCAGCGATAACGAGGGCCCAGAAGGCATAATTGTTCGGCGTGCCCGCCGCATAGGAGGCTTCGATGATGGCGTCCTTCGAATAGAAGCCGGCGAAGCCCGTCAGATGTGGAATGCCAACGCCCGTCAGCGCAAACGTGCCGACCAGCATGGCGGCGAATGTCCACGGAATTTTCGTGCGGAGGCCGCCCATGACGCGCATGTCCTGCTCGTGGTGCATCGCGTGGATGACCGAGCCCGCACCGAGGAACAGCAGCGCTTTGAAAAAGGCGTGCGTGAAGAGGTGGAAGATGCCGGCACCGTAGGCGCCGACGCCGCAAGCGACGAACATGTAGCCGAGCTGCGAGCACGTCGAGTAAGCGATGACGCGCTTGATGTCGTTCTGTACGAGGCCGACCGATGCAGCAAAGAATGCGGTGATCGATCCGATCAGCGTCACGAAGGCCAGGGCGTCGGGGGCCTGTTCAAAGATCGGCGACAGGCGGGCGACCATGAAGACACCGGCCGTCACCATCGTCGCGGCGTGGATCAAAGCGGAGACCGGCGTCGGACCTTCCATGGCGTCCGGCAACCAGGTGTGCAGGAGGAACTGCGCCGATTTACCCATCGCGCCCATGAACAGGAGCAGCGACAGCGTCGTCAGGATATCGACATCGTAGCCAGCAAAATTGAATGTCTTGCCGACAGCGCTCGGAACCGCCGTGAACAGGGTGTCGAGGTTGACCGTGTGGAATACGAAGAACAGGCCGAAGATACCGAGGGCGAAGCCGAAGTCACCGACGCGATTGACGACGAAAGCCTTGATGGCCGCCGCGCAAGCCGACGGCTTCGTGTACCAGAAGCCGATGAGGAGATAAGATGCGAGGCCGACGCCTTCCCAGCCGAAAAACATCTGCACGAGATTGTTGCTCGTCACGAGCGTCAACATCGCAAAGGTGAAGAGCGAGAGATATGCGAAGAAGCGCGGCCGTGAGTCGTCCTCGTGCATATAGCCGATGGAATAGAGGTGCACGACCGATGACACCGTCGTCACGACGACGAGCATGACGGCTGTCAGGGTGTCGATCTTCAGCGCCCAGGATACGTCAAGTTCACCGGAGGTGATCCAGCGAAAGAGCGTGACTTCGTACGTCTCGTGGCCGAGCGCGACCTGGAAGAAGACAATCCACGAGAGAACCGCGGCAAGCATCAGGAACGACGTCGTGATGACCTCGCTCGGCCGTGCGCCGATAACGCGACCGAACAACCCCGCAATAAGTGCGCCCGCGAGCGGCAGGAAAACGATGGCGGCGTAGATCATGCCCGCCTCACCCCTTCATCATGTTGATGTCTTCGACTGCGATCGAGCCGCGATTGCGGAAGTAGACGACCATGATCGCGAGACCGATGGCGGATTCGGCGGCGGCGACCGTCAACACAAAGAGCGCGAAGACCTGACCGACGAGGTCGCCGTTGAAATGAGAGAATGCGACGAAGTTGATGTTGACCGCGAGCAGCATCAACTCGATCGACAAAAGGATGACGATGACGTTCTTGCGGTTCAGGAAGATGCCGAAGATGCCGAGCGTGAAGAGGCACGCCCCGACAACCAGATAATGTCCAAGACCGATCGTCATCTGGCTTCGCTTCCTCCGAGGTATTGAATGCGGTCGCGTCTCTTGTCATCCCCGCTCAGGCGGGGATCCGCCCAAATTGCGGTTCGCCAGGCTACGGACGCTTGGATGGATCCCGGCCTTCGCCGGGATGACGGGAGAATGGATGGACCTCCCCTCATTCGGCAGCCTCCGGATGCTTGACGGCGGGCGGGATGACCGAGCCGCCGCTTGGAACCTTGATCACTTCCAGTCCCGTTTTCGGCCCGCGAGCAACCTGCGCACTAATCGACTGGCGCTTGACGGCGGTGCGATGCTTCAAGGTGAGGACGATGGCGCCGATCATCGCGACAAGCAGGATCAGGCCGGC
Source organism: uncultured Pseudomonadota bacterium (assembly GCA_963789775.1). Lineage (GTDB taxonomy): Bacteria > Pseudomonadota > Alphaproteobacteria > Rhizobiales > Hyphomicrobiaceae > Hyphomicrobium_B. The sequence continues at coordinate 619,835 of CAWBLX010000003.1, read as the reverse complement.
GCCCTGGAAGAAGTAGACGTATTTCGTATAGAGGATCTGGCCCAGCGCCTCAGTGTTCGTGATGCCGGAGCCAACGGCCGGGACTGGAGAGGCGGCGTTCATGGCCGATGCCGCGGTCAAGCCGCGATAGCCTACGAGCGCCAAGATCTCAGCCAATACGATGCCACCAATCAGCGCGCCGACCTTCGCGTTCTTGATGAAACCGGCCTTCAGTTCGGCAAAGTCGACGTCGAGCATCATCACGACGAATAGGAAGAGCACCGCAACGGCGCCGACATAAACGATGACGAGAAGCATCGCGAGGAATTCGGCGCTCAAGAGTACGAAGAGGCCGGCAGCGTTGAAGAACGCCAGGATCAGGAACAGCACCGCATGAACGGGGTTCCGGGCCAGGATGACAGCCGCACCCGATGCCACCGCGAGCACCGCGAAAACATAAAAGAAGAGAGCCGATACCATCGCGTTGCCCTCTACCGGTATTTCGCGTCGAGCGCGATGTTCTTTGCGATTTCGCGTTCCCAGCGGTCGCCGTTCGCGAGCAGCTTGTCTTTATCGTAGAAAAGCTCTTCGCGTGTTTCGGTCGCGAACTCGAAATTCGGGCCTTCGACGATGGCATCGACGGGGCAAGCTTCCTGGCACAGCCCGCAATAGATGCACTTCGTCATGTCGATGTCGTAGCGGGTCGTGCGGCGCGTTCCGTCGTTGCGGCGCGGTCCGGCTTCGATCGTGATCGCCTGGGCCGGGCAGATCGCTTCACAGAGCTTGCAGGCAATGCAGCGTTCTTCGCCGTTGGGATAACGGCGCAGCGCATGCTCGCCGCGGAAGCGGGGCGACAGCGGACCCTTCTCATAGGGGTAGTTCAGCGTTTTCTTCGGCGAGAAGAAGTAACGCATCGTCAGGAAAAACGCCGAGACGAACTCGGTCAGGAATAGCGACTTTGCGCCTTGCGCTACGCTCATGAGAGGAAGCCTCCGAATTGCAGCACGGCAGCCGTGATGATGACCATGACGAGCGACAGCGGCAGGAAGACCTTCCAGCCAAGCCGCATCAGTTGGTCGTAGCGATATCGCGGCACCATCGCCTTCACCATGGCGAACATGAAGAAGACCATCACGACTTTGATCAGGAACCAGAATATCCCGGGGATGGCGTTCAGCGGCCAGATGTCGAGCGGCGGCAGCCAGCCGCCGAGAAACAGAATCGTCGTCATCGCGCACATGGTGGTGATCGCAACGTACTCGCCGAGCATGTAGAGAAGATAGGGCGTCGAGGAATATTCGACCATGAAGCCGGCGACGAGTTCCGATTCCGCTTCGACTAGATCAAACGGCGGCCGGTTCGTTTCAGCGAGCGCCGAGACGAAAAAGACGACGAACATCGGGAAAAGCGCCAGCCAGTGCCAATCGAGGAACGAGTTCGTCAGGCCGAGATGGGTACCGATACCGGTCTTCTGGGCATTGACGATATCGGTGACGTTCAGGGAACCGACGCAGAGGATCACGCAAATGATCACGAACCCGATCGAGACTTCGTATGACACCATCTGCGCCGCCGAACGCAGCGCGCCCATGAACGGGTATTTCGAGTTCGACGCCCAGCCGCCCATGATGATGCCGTAGACGCCGAGGGACGAAATCGCGAGCAGGTAGAGGATTCCGACGTTCATGTCGGAAATGACCCACTTGCCCCAGCTGTTCTCGTTCACCGGAATGACGGCCCAGGACGCCAGAGCGCACACTGCCGTCGCGAGCGGCGCAAGCAGAAACACGGCCTTATCGGAGCCTGCCGGAATGATCGGTTCCTTTAGGACGAATTTCAAAAGGTCGGCGAACGATTGCAAAAGCCCGAAGGGGCCGACGACGTTCGGACCGCGCCGCATCTGCACGGCGGCCCAAACCTTGCGATCCATCAGCAGCAGGAACGCAATGATGACCAGCAGTACGACGAGGACCAGCAAGGAAAAGCCGATGAGCGCCAGCAAATTCCAGCCGTAGTCGTTCATGAATGTCTGCAGCGTTTCGAGCATGTTTCCCTATTCCGCTGCGTTGAGTTTCTGGTTGTCGGATGCTTTGAGCGCACTCATGCCGGCCATCACGGCGGATGCACGCGCGACGGCGTTCGTCAGATAGAAGTCCGCGATTGCCGGAGCAAAGGGCTCAGACGAGACTTGACCAGAGAGCTTGGCCAACGTCTCGAGACCCGACACGACGCGCGTCTCAACCGTATCGAGCGCGGCGAGTTGCGGGCTGGCGCGGTACATCGCGGCGCGCAGCTCCTTCAGATTGTCGTAGGGCAGCGTCGCGCCGGCGCGTTGCGACAGGGCGCGGAGGATCGTCCAATCCTCCTTCGCATCTCCGGGCGGGAACACGGCTTTCGCCGTCTGCTGCGCGCGCCCTTCGGTGTTGACGTAGGTGGCGCTCTTTTCCGTGTAGGCGGCGCCCGGGAGGATGACGTCGGCGCGGTCTGCGCCCTTGTCGCCGTGGGTTCCCTGGTAGACGACGAAAGCGGACGGCTTCAGTCGTGACAGGTCGCACTCGTCGGCGCCGAGAAGATAGAGGAATTCGGTATCCGGTCCGAGAATACCGGCAACGTCCTTGCCGCCCTTACCAGGGACGAACCCGAGATCGAGACCTGCGACGCGCGCGGCGGCGGTGTGGAGTACGTCGAACCCATTCCAGCTCGCGTCCTTTCCGGCGGACGCTGCAAGCAGGATGCGTGCGGCAAGCGAGAGCATGGCCAGACCGTCCGGACGGGCAAACGCGCCCTGCCCGACGATGACCATCGGCTTCGTTGCCGCCTTCAGTACGTCGGCGAAGGGATGCTTGCCGTTGGCGATATCCGCCAAGGTATCCGGGCCGGCGCCGAGATATTCGTAGGGGTAGGCGAGATCGACTTTAGCGCCGACGAGCGCGATCTTCGTCGGCGCCGATCTCCAGCGCTTGCGAATGCGGGCATTGAGAACCGTCGCCTCGATCCGCGGATTGGCGCCGACAAGCAGGATTGCGTCCGCCTGCTCGATGCCTTCGATGCTCGAATTGAAGAGATAGCTGGCGCGGCCGAGTTTCGGATCGAGCTTGTCCCCCGCCTGACGGCAGTCGAGCGAAGCGGCGCCGAACCGAGCCAGAAGATCCTTCAACGCGAACATTTCCTCGGCGCCGGCGAGGTCTCCGGCGATGGCGCCCATCTTGTCGGCCGGCGTGGCTTTCAATTTCTCGGCGACGAGATTCAGCGCGTCATCCCAACTTACCGGCTCGAAGCGCCCGTTCTTTTTTATGTAGGGCTGATCGAGACGCTGCGTTTTCAGTCCGTCGGAGACGTGCCGCGTCTTGTCGGAGATCCATTCCTCGTTCACGGCGTCATTGTTGCGCGGGAGGATACGCATGACGGCGGCGCCGCGGACGTCGGCGGCGATGGCGGAGCCAACCGCATCCATCACGTCGATCGTCTCGACCGCTTCCATTTCCCACGGCCGCGCACTGAAGGCCCACGGCCGATGGGTCAACGCACCGACCGGGCAGAGATCGACGGCGTTGGCGCTCATCTCTGACATGATCCCGTGCTCGAGATACGTCGTGATCTCCGCGTCCTCGCCGCGGCCGATGAGGCCGAGCTCTTCGACACCGGCGACTTCCGTCATGTAGCGGACGCAGCGCGTACAATGGATGCAGCGCGTCATCATCGTCTTGATCAGCGGGCCGATGTGCTTCTCTTCGACGGCGCGTTTGTTCTCTTGATAGCGCGAGCCGCCCATGCCGAACGCCATCGCCTGATCCTGCAGGTCGCACTCGCCGCCCTGGTCGCAGATCGGGCAATCGAGCGGGTGATTGATGAGCAGGAACTCCATCACCCCTTCGCGCGCCTTCTTCACCATCGGCGTCGACGTGTTGACGACCTTCGGTGTGCCGTCCTTGTTCGGCGGCAGATCGTTGACGAGCATTGCACACGAGGCCACCGGCTTCGGCGAGCCTTGGACCTCGACGAGGCACATTCGGCAGTTGCCGGCGATCGACAGCCGCTCGTGGTAGCAGAAGCGCGGAATGACCGCGCCTGCCATCTCGCAAGCGTGCATCAAGGTCGTGCCGTCTTCGACCTCAATGTGTTTGCCGTCGACAATCAATTGCTTTGGCATGTCGTTATCCGCCGCCTATTCCGCCGCCACGCGCGCGTGCTTTGCCTGGTAGTCGTCGATGCGCTGCTCGATCACGGGGCGGAAGTTCTTGATCAGGCCCTGAATGGGCCATGCCGCCGCATCACCGAGCGCGCAGATCGTATGGCCCTCGACCTGCTTGGTGACGTCGAACAGAAGATCGATTTCGCGCTTTTCGGCTTCGCCCTTCTCCATGCGTTCAAGGACGCGCCACATCCAGCCGGTGCCTTCCCGGCACGGCGTGCACTGGCCGCAGCTCTCGTGCTTATAGAAAAACGCAAGGCGCCGGATAGCTCCGATGATATCCGTCGATTTGTCCATGACGATCACGGCTGCCGTCCCGAGGCCCGATCCGAGTTTGCCGAGGGCGTCGAAATCCATCGTTACGGCTTCGGCCTGCTCTGCCGTAATGCAGCGGACCGACGAACCGCCAGGAATGACAGCCAGCAGGTTATCCCAGCCGCCGCGAATGCCGCCGCAGTGCGTGTCGATGAGTTCCTTGAGCGGAATACCCATCTCTTCCTCGACGACGCACGGCCGCTCGACGTGGCCCGAGATCTGGAAGAGCTTGGTGCCGGTATTGTTAGGCTTCCCGAGTGCTGCGAACCATGCCGACCCGCGACGCAGGATTTCGCCGGCGACGGCGATGCTTTCGACGTTGTTGACCGTCGTCGGCGCGCCGTATAGCCCGACGTTCGCCGGAAACGGCGGCTTCAGTCGCGGCTGGCCCTTTTTGCCTTCGAGGCTTTCGAGCATCGCCGTCTCTTCGCCGCAGATGTAGGCGCCGGCGCCGTGATGCACGACAATATCGAAGTCCCAGCCGTGGATGTTGTTTTTGCCGATGAGCTTGGCGCCATAGGCCTCATCGATGGCGCGCTGGAGCGCTTCGCGCTCGCGAATGTATTCGCCGCGCACGTATATGAAGCTCGTATGGGCGCGCATCGCGAACGAAGCCAGCAGCGCGCCTTCGACGAGAAGATGCGCGTCGTGGCGAAGGATTTCGCGATCCTTGCAGGAGCCCGGCTCCGACTCGTCGGCATTGATGACGAGGTAGCTCGGCCGCGCATCGGCCTTCGGCATGAACGACCACTTGAGGCCCGTCGGGAATCCGGCGCCGCCGCGACCGCGGAGACCAGATTTCTTCATCTCGTCGATGATGTAGTCGTGACCCTTATCGATGAAAAACTTCGTGCCATCCCACACGCCGCGACTCCGGGCGCCTTTCAGGCTGACGTCGTGAAAGCCGTAAATATTGCGGAAAATCCGGTCGCGATCATGCAACATGCGCGCTACCCCTTCGGCCTTTCGCCGGCTTTGTTGTCCGGACGCCACCCCGAAGCAAGCTTCTGCGCCTGCTCGATCCATTTGTCACGCGTAACGCGGCCTTTGAATCCGTCAAGCTGACTTTCGAACCAGACGACGTTCTCAGGCGTCCATTTGCCAATCTGGTCGAAGTGAAAGATCCCCATTTCATGGAGCTTGTCGGCCATCTTGTCGGCGACGCCCCAGATAAGGGAGAGATCATCGGCGGTGCCGCCGCGCGGTTCTTGCAACAATTCAGGTTCGGATGCCGGGCCGGCAGCAGCAGCAGCAGCGATTGCGTTGTCGCGGATCATGTCCGACTTGATCTTGTCGAGTTCACCGGCGGAGAGCGGCTTGCCGTCGCCGCGCGCATCGAGTTCCTTGACGAGACCTGCATTCGCCATCGCCGTCAGAGCGGCGGGATGGATAGGTGGCGCGCCTGCCGGCGCGCCGGCAGGCGTGGATGGCGACGTGCCTGTCGCAACCTCTTCCTTGTGAGCCGGAGACGCGAGAGCGGATGGCGGCGTCGTCTCGCTGGCCTTGTCGGCCGGGCCGCCCGTCGTCTCTTCGAAGCGCTTCTTCCAGGCTCCGATCGTGGAACCATCATAGAGTGTTGTATCGGTCAGCGAGGTCGGGCCAGTTGCCGGACAGGATGCGACGCGGCCGATTTGAGAGCCGGGCTTCGGTTCACGGCCCGCCAAGAAGCCGTCGAAGAATCTTATCCAGCTGCTCGGGCGTCAGATCTTCGAACGTGTCTTTGCCGACCTGGACGACAGGAGCATTTGCGCAGACCCCGATGCACTCGACTTCCTCCCAAGACAGCGTGCCATCGGCGTTCGTCTCGTGGGCGTGCTCGTTGATCCGACTCCTGCAGACGGCGATGAGGTCACGCGAGCCGCGCAGCATGCAGGGGGTCGTGCCACATACTTGAACGTGAGCCTTGCTGCCGATCGGCGACAGCTGAAACATCGTGTAGAAGGTCGCGATTTCCATCCCTCGGATGTGGGCCATCTCCAGCATATCGCAAACGAGCCTGATCGCAGGCTCCGGCAGCCAGCCACCGGCTTGCTCCTGCGCGCGCCAAAGCAGCGGAAGGATCGCAGAAGCCTGCTTGCCTTCGGGATACTTGGAGATGGTTTCTCGCGCCCAGGCCAGATTTTCCGCCGTGAAAGCAAACTGTGCAGGTTGCTCAGGACTCAGTCTGCGAACGGCCATTCAAGGCTCCCTGGAACGTCCATCCTATGGCGCCAGAATATAACGGAGCGACGTCAAATGAGACGAGTTGCCCGTTATGCTCCACGTCGATTCAGGCAGCGACATTAACCCTCAGTCACTGACGCGGTCCAGTACGAGGAATGCGAGCGCAAAGCAAGCATTTGCAGATCTGTCGTAACCGGCAAGTCTTGATAGCGGTCAGCGTTCAGGTGCGACGATAAGCGCGACCCACTATGGTGTCGCGGAAGGAGGCGTCGGGGTCGACTCCGACGGCAGGAGACCGCGCCTCTGCAACGTCTCGGAGGGACGCTCGGTGGCCCACCTGCGTTCTGAGAAGCCGAGTGGCACGGCGAGCCAGCCGAGCAACAAGAGGAACGTCGCGATTGGCGCGAGGAAGAGCGAAATTTGCGAGCCGACGCGAAGGAAGCCTGTCCATAGAGCGGCGAAGAGAAGTCCGATCACGATGATCACCCAGCCGCCATCGTCGGCGCCGCGTGCGGTCGCAAAGAGGAGGCCTGCGAAGAGCCCCGCAAGACCGATCAGCACCGGGATGAACGGGACATCCGATTGCAGGGCACCCATCGGCCACCTACGAGAGCGCGCGAAAAGCCTGTAGGTCGCGAGGCTCAAGCCCCAACCCAGCGCGGCGACCGCCAGCAGGAAGAGATTGTCGACCATCGGGGCTGCACCGGGAAGCATTCTCGGCTCCTTATTCTTCGCTTTAAAGCCAGAAGCAATCTGCCAGGGCTTTGTGGCGGGCGCCAGACGTTCGTTTGCAGCCTTAGAAATCAATGATTTTCAGATCGCGACTTCAACGCCTCGTTCATGGCGCGAAATCCGAGTTCCGTCGCCGCAAGAACGCCGCCGACAAGCGGCACCAAAAGTCCGGAAAACTGTTCCGATTGCGTGAAGCGCGTGCCGGAGACCTCTTCCGCCAACGCAAAACGATGTTCGCCCGTGAAGAGCCCGGGGATCGGGAGCGTGCCGCGCCAGCAGAAGATGCGCTCGGGCACGAGTTCCACCACGACGGGCCTGAACGTCTGAGGCTTGTGGCCGGGCGGCGCGATAATCGCCTCCAATCGGCTCCCGATCCGCTTTTCGCCTGAGAGACTGCGAATGAAGGGATTCCATGACGAATAGGCAGCGAAATCCATCAACACGGACCACACGCGCGACGGAGATGCCGCGATGAGTGCCGATGTCTGGATGATACGAGCCACGAGAGACCTCAGCGATCGATTTCGCCGAAGACGATGTCGAGGGATCCAAGGATGGCCGAGACGTCGGCCAGCATGTGGCCGCGATTGATGAAATCCATCGCCGCGAGGTGCGGGAAGCCCGGAGCGCGGATCTTGCAGCGGTACGGCTTGTTCGATCCGTCGGCGACGAGATAGACGCCGAATTCGCCCTTCGGAGCTTCGACGGCGGTGTAAACTTCGCCTGGCGGGACGTGGATACCCTCGGTGTAGAGCTTGAAGTGATGGATCAATGCTTCCATCGAACGCTTCATCTCACCGCGCGTCGGCGGCACGACCTTTTTATTCTGCGCGACGTGCGGGCCCTGGCCACTCGCGGACTTCAACAGCTCGCAGCATTGCTTCATGATTTTCGTCGCTTCCCGCATTTCCTGCATGCGGATGAGATAGCGATCGTAGCAGTCGCCGTTCTTGCCGATCGGAATATCGAAATCTAGTTCGGCGTAGCACTCGTAGGGCTGGGCCTTGCGCAGGTCCCAGGCGGCGCCGGAACCACGCACCATCACACCGGAAAAGCCCCACGCGAAGGCTTCATCGAGCGAAACGACGCCGATATCGACGTTGCGCTGCTTGAAGATGCGGTTCTCGGTCAGGAGGCCATCGATGTCGTCCAAGACCTTCAGGAAGGGATCGCAAAAGGCGTAGATGTCGTCGATCAGCTTTTCGGGGAGGTCTTGGTGCACGCCGCCGATGCGGAAATACTTTGCGTGCATGCGCGAGCCCGAGGCGCGCTCGTAGAAAACCATGAGCTTTTCGCGCTCTTCGAAACCCCAGAGCGGCGGCGTCAGCGCACCGACGTCCATCGCCTGCGTGGTGACGTTCAAGAGATGCGACAGCAGGCGGCCGATCTCGGAGTAAAGCACGCGAATGAGCTGGGCGCGGCGCGGAACGTCGAGGTCCAAAAGCTTTTCGGCCGCCAGGCAGAACGAATGCTCCTGGTTCATCGGGGCGACGTAATCGAGGCGGTCGAAGTAACCGATCGCCTGCATGTAGGTCTTGTGCTCGATGAGCTTCTCGGTGCCACGATGGAGAAGGCCGATGTGCGGATCGACGCGTTCCACGACCTCGCCGTCGAGCTCAAGCACGAGACGGAGCACGCCGTGCGCCGCCGGATGCTGCGGCCCGAAGTTGATATTGAAATTGCGGATCTCAGTCTCGGCCATGCTCAAACGGTCCCGCGTGTAATCGGTGCAAGTCTGGCGATCTTCGCCTTTTTGTTAACTCGCTGCTCGAACTTCTTCCAGTCGACGACCATACGCTGATGCTCGCCTTCACCGATTAAATCAATGCCGTCATGGGCTTTGACATGAAAATGCAGCCGGCGGCCAGCAACTTTCGTACACTCGGCGTAAACCGTCACCGTTTGGCCGGGGACTGTTGCAGCGACGTGCGAAACATTGATGTGGATCCCGAGCGACCCCTCCCCCTCATCGAGGTGGGGGGCGATGATATGGAGGCAGGTCCACTCCATCAGGCCGACCATGAAACCGGTCGCAAACACCGTCGGCATGAGCATGAATTCGTGGGCCTCGGGATAGAGATGCGGAACCGTCTTCGTCGCGGGAACGCGGTAGGAGAATTGCGTCTTGGCGCCGACGTGGAGCGTATCTTTCATCTGTGCCGCCTCACAGCCGGTCTTTCAGGTTGCGCATCGTGACATAGATGCTTGAGGCCGTACCCGCGACGGCAAAAAGGCCGATAAGAAAGTTCCAGAAATGGGGTTCCGTCGTGCGGCCGAACCAAGGATAGAGCAATTCGGCGACGGCCGAGACGAGGACAACGCCCGCAGGGACGACGATCGTTCCGTAGGGCAGGTACCGGCAGATCACGCCGAGCGCCAGACCCGCGAGCGCCCTCGGCCAATCAACGATGAATGCCGCCGCCATGAATGCAGCCGAGATGGCGACACTGAACTCGAACTGCATTGCGATCCTGGCCCTGTGCATCACTGCCATATTGCGCCTCCGGCGGACCGATGAAGGGCAACAGCAGGCGGATAGCGAAAGTCGCGCCGAATGTCCGAAAGCTCAAGATCCGCTCCCGGCCCGCATGCTGCGAGGGACGCCGCTGACAGAGTATATGACAAGACTAGACCAAGGACATCAGGAACCGGAACCCTCTTGCGGGGCGTTAGGACTTCAGATTGGCTTTCTCGTCGCCCGGAAGGACATGGCTCGGGCCTTCCCAAGGGCTTTCGAAATCGAAATCACGGAATTCCTGCGTGAGCTTTACCGGCTCATAGACAACGCGCTTCTTCTCGTCATCGTAGCGCACTTCGACGTAGCCGGTCAGCGGGAAATCCTTCCTTAGGGGGTAGCCCTGAAAGCCGTAGTCGGTCAGGATGCGGCGAAGGTCCGGATGGCCTGTGAAACGGATGCCATAGAGATCGTAGGCTTCGCGCTCGTACCAATTGGCAGCCGGGAACACGTCGTTGACGCTTGCGACCGGCGTCGCCTCGTCCGTCGAGATCTTGACTCGCAGCCGCTGATTGAGACGTGGCGAAAGCAAGTGATAGACGACGTCAAACCGCTCCGCGCGCTCCGGATAATCGACGCCACAGATATCGATCAAAACTTCGAAAAGGCATTTGGGATCGTCGCGCAGCTTCGTCAGGACATCGGCGATGTTGTCGCGAGCAACGACGATCGTGAGTTCATCGCGGTCAATGGCCGAGCGCTGGAGTGCGTCGCCCGCAACAGTTTTCGCGGCATTCTGCAACGCGGTCAATTCCGTCATGGGGCGGCGATCTCCCGAGGCGGCCGACGGGGACGCCGGCCATAACGACTTTCAATTCTGCCTAACGTTCGATCGTGCCGGTACGGCGAATCTTCCGTTGCAGCAAGAGAATTCCGTAAAGAAGCGCCTCCGCGGTCGGGGGGCAGCCCGGCACGTAGACATCGACCGGCACGACGCGGTCGCAGCCACGGACGACCGCGTAGGAATAATGATAATAGCCGCCGCCGTTGGCGCAGCTTCCCATCGAAATGACATACCGCGGCTCCGGCATCTGGTCGTAGACCTTGCGGAGCGCGGGCGCCATCTTGTTCGTCAATGTGCCCGCGACGATCATCACGTCCGATTGCCGCGGCGAGGCGCGCGGCGCAAAGCCGAAGCGCTCAACGTCGTAGCGCGGCATTGAGGCCTGCATCATCTCGACGGCGCAGCAGGCGAGGCCGAATGTCATCCACATGAGCGAGCCGGTCCGGGCCCAGTTGATCAGATCGTCGACGGTGGTGACGAGAAAGCCCTTATCGGCAAGCTCGTTCGAAACGTCGGTGAAAAACGGATCGGCCGCCGGCGCAACCGTTGCGGAGCCACCTTCGCGCGCACGATCGAAGGTGCGATCAAAGATAAGGCCGCTCGGCCCCTCACCTTTGACGATCAATCCCATTCCAGTGCGCCTTTCTTCCACTCGTAGATGAAGCCGATGGTCAAGACGCCGAGGAATACCATCATGGACCAGAAGCCGAAGACGCCGATGTCCTTGAAGGCCACGGCCCACGGAAAGAGAAAAGCGATCTCGAGATCGAAGATGATGAACAGAATCGAGACGAGGTAGAACCGCACGTCGAACTTCATGCGCGCGTCATCGAAGGCGTTGAAGCCGCACTCGTAGGCGGACACCTTCTCAGGATCGGGATTACGGACGGCAACGAGGAACGGCGCGATCATCAGGGCGCCTCCAATCAGAAGCGCCACGCCGATAAAAATCGCGATTGGCAGGTATTGCGAAGTCAGATCGATCATTGCAGTGCATCCGCTAGCACGAAAGAGTCCGAGCGCTTTTGTCGCTTTGCGGTGTTAACCTAGGCTGTGTTGCGGCGCAACTCCCCTCTCCGAGGCGCCTTCGCATTCCCCCGCACGCTACACGGGGGGCGTTTGCATTCCAAATTGACGGCAATCTGTCACATCGTGCCCGCGTTGGGGCTAGGGCGTGCCCTGCCCGACGGCAGACGCTCGAACGTTTCAGCGAAGCTCTGCGGATAAAAGTTGCATCGGCCTTTCAGCGAAACAGCGCGCGCGACCCGCGGCCGTCGCAGCCTCGATTTTTTTGCTTCGCCGATATTTGTTCGCGACTGACGCCGGGAAGAAATGCATCGAATGGCGGTGAATATATTTGCGTAAATCCGGGTACGGCAATCAAAAGGCCGCCCGACAATTGCGCGTCGCATTTTTAATAAAGAGAATTCTAAATCTCCAACAGCAATACGCATTTGATGAGCATTATTTGACCGGCCGATAAACGCCTAAAATGATGGCGTCGCGTTCAGCAACCATTCACGGGTGAAGGTGTTAGCTGCTCATCGTGCTTCAGGGAGCAATCCTCATGAAACCTCTCATTTACGCGCTTTCGACGCTTGCCGTTGTCGGCTTAACTCCGCTTTCGGCACAAGCTGCCGACCTCGGCGGATACGACGAGGGTTATGTGGATCGCGGCCCCGCGGTCGAGGGGCCTCCGGTCGTCCGCCGCGATTACGATTATTACGATGGCCCGGTCGTCGTCTATCGGGCGCCTCGCTATTATCGCCCTTATTATCGTCCATACCCCTATTACGCTGGCTGGTATCCCTATCGCTATGGGTATGGGCGCCGTCATTGGGGTGGAGGACGTGCCTATTGGGGTCATCGTGGCCATTGGGGCCGTCGCGGCTGGCGGTGAACCGAACACGTCAGTCGCATGAGGCCCCGAATATGCGGGCGCTTCTGCATGCCGGTCGCGGGCCGGCATGCAGCGCGCGTTTCAGCGGTCGCCCGGCGCGCACGCTTCGCCGCGCTTCACGAAATTTCGTTTTATAGGCTCGGTTCGGTGGGTTCGATCGGATCACCGACGCCGGGGACTTCGCCATGCGCAACGCTGGCAGGGGTTTATGCCTTCAAAAACGTGATGCCCCAGATCCGGCAGGCGCGGAGCTTGCTTGAAGTCTCGGCCGTGCCACAACCAGTGGGCGAATGGGTGCAAAATTCCGGGTTAGCCTCGCTGTTGCCCCGACTCTTGCGCTAGGGATGGCGCATGGCATGGGGTGTCCATATCGATCGGCAGAAAACGCGGCGGTCCGCAGGTCCGGCACCGCGCGGGAACACATTCAGTGCGGTGCTGACGGCGCTGGCAGCCGGTCTTCCCCTCTTCGCGGCTGCACCGAGCCAAGCGCAGCAAGCGCCCGCCAACGCACCTCCTTCTCCCGGGGCAGCCGCGGCGGCCGGCCAGATCGCTGATTTCTTCAGTCAGGTTGGCGATCAAATCTACGACGACTGCATCTTCGAGCTGTCGCAGGAGCAGATCGAAGTTCAGCAAGCGCTGATCGTGGCTTACATCAAAGCCGGCGCCAGCAGCGCGGCGGCGCGACGACTTGCCGTGAAGCAGATTCAACCTCCGAAACTTTCAGCCAAGTGCGAGCGGATCCGGCACCTGCCGAGGCAGACGGCTCCGATCGAAAACGTCGGCCCGCCGGTTGTCGAAAAGCCGACGATCGCCGCCCTCCCGAAGGAACCGCCCAAGAACCTCGGGCCCGTCATCAGTCTCGCCGGCAAGAAGAGCCTGCCTCAGTGGGACTGCGCCCCAGGCGTCGATTATGTCACCATTCAGCTCAATGGATATCCGCGGAAGCTCACCGGGGGCGAAATCTGCAATCCGTTCGAGGACGTGGTTCACGACGTGCCGTTCACTGCCCGAAGCTTCCGTCTGGGCTACACGATCCGGACAGGCCGCCTTTTTGTCATTTCCGACGATCCGCACATCGGCGGCCAGACGATCGCCTGGGCGATCTCTGGGCGCGACATCTGCCGGAACAATCCTGATCCCAACTGTCTCGCGACGCGCGCCGTCGGGCCGCTGCCGCCCGGCGAATATTCGTTTGGGTCGGGCGAGCGCATCACCTGGGGGCCAAAGACAAAACGGAATGTCGTCGGCATCTACCTGACGAAGCTCTGGGATCGAGACCGATTCACTCCCCGGCAGACAGCTGCCATCCTGGCGCGCGGAAATATTGCCATTCACGAACGCCTCAAGGGCGAAATGTCGGAAGCCTGCCTCGGCCTGGAACCGAAAGGCTGGGCCTATGTTGCCTCACTCATCAAAAGCGGGCGCGCTACGGGCGTGAATGCCTATCTCGACGAGCCCTACCCGCAGGTCGCGGAAAACCCTCCGATCGTCGTCGCATCGTCGTTCTCGTTGACATCGCTGTTCAAATAGCCTGAGCACCTGCGCGGCCAGGCCGCCGACCTCATGACAGCACATACCCGACGGGCTGCAATTCGTCGGGCAGAGGTTTCATCCCAAGGAAATCCATTGTCTCCCGCTCCAGAACCCTGACGAGGGCGCTGAGCGGAAGACTATTGTCCGCCCTCGCGAATGGGTCGGCCAGATCGTCGCCGACGGCGTCGAGACCGAAAAACGTGTAGCTGATGAACGCCACAATGACGGGCGTTCCCCAGCCAAGCTGCGGGGCGAGCGCGAACGGCAGCAGGAGGCAAAAGAGATAAACCGTTCGATGAATGAGAAGCGTATAGGCGAATGGCAGAGGCGTCGCTTTGATGCGCTCGCAAGCGGCCTGAACATTCGAAATTCCATTCATGCGGATAGCGACTGAGGAATAGCGCCAATCCGACAAAGTGCCCGCTTTGTTGAGCGCGAGCAGTTCAGATCCGATGCTTCGCAGAATTGCGTCACAAACGTTGGGTCCGGGAGATACCGCCGCGTCCCACGGTCGCGCAGCTGCAATTTCATCTTCGCCGCGAAGGCGCGCGCAAAGCGCGTGCGCGTAAGCGATGAGCGGAATGAAAATGCGCTTCTTCGCTTCTGCATCCAGATCCGATAATTCGCGGTTCAACGAGCGGGCCTGAACGAGAAGCTCCCCCCACTGCTTGCGCCCCTCCCACCAGCGATCATATGCGGCGCTGTTCCGGAAACTCATGAAGATCGAAATCGCGATTCCGATCAAACCAAAGGGGGCGGTGCCGAGGCGCGCCATCGTCTCGATGTGGAAGTCGCCGGTGTAAACGACGACGCATGCGAGCGCCGTGATGAACAAGCAGCGCCAGGCAACGCGTCCTGCGATCGACCCCCGGACTGCGAACAGAATATCCCACAAGGAAGCTTTCGGTCTGACGATCAAAGATCATTCTCCTCGGATGACGCCGTCTACCTCGACTCATTTTGCCACTGGTGGCTGGTAGCGCTCTCCGGTCGAACTCGGCAATCCGATTTTGGGTGGGCATTGAAATTGGCGCAGGCCTCCGCGGCCCGACTGCAAATCCATTTCGCTAAAATCCGTTTCTGAATTCCCAGACGTCGTTCACCACGACCTCTGTCATTAACGCGTCGCAGCAACGTATTCGTTTGACTATCTTAATATGACGCGAGAGAGTTGATTTGGGAGACGGGGTATGCACTGCGCTTACCGGGCGGACTGGTCATGCATAGTTATGGTTTACTTCTTTCGATCCCTTTGGCTGCGAGCCTCCTGACGGCTTTCGCCTGCCGCCAACAGCAACGTCCGCGCGCCTTGGTTTCCAAGGTCAAAGCGCATGATCGAACGCCACCGCCGATCGATTAGTCTGTCGCCCGCCCGGCCATACCGAGAGCCGGACAACTATGACTTTCGGCAAACAACTCATTGAACAAAGAAAAACCAAGTAATTTTGGGGCATTTGCATGTGCGCGAAAGTCGTATCGATCGTCGTCGCTCTTCTTCTTTTAGCGGTACCTGCGGCCGCTGACGATGGTGCAAAACTCAGCAAGGCTCAACTCGACCAGCTTCTGGCACCCATTGCGCTTTATCCAGACGATCTCCTAAGCAACGTTCTCATGGCGTCGACCTATCCGCTCGACGTTGTTGATGCGGCTCGGTGGCGCAAGGATCCGGCTAACGCCAAGCTCGGCGGTGGCGCGCTCACGGCCGCGCTCAAATCGAAGTCCTGGGATCCTAGCGTCAAAGCGCTCGTGCAGTTCCCCGACGTGCTCGCCAACATGAGCGACAAGCTCGACTGGATGCAGAGCCTGGGCGACGCGTTCATTGCTCAAGAGAACGACGTGATGGATGAAATCCAGTTGCTTCGTTCGAAAGCGGACGAAGCTGGGCATCTGGAAAGCAACGACCGTCAGAAAGTTGTGAAGGAGGCCGGCAGCGGTACGTCGCCGGGCGAGATCTACACAATCGAACCGGCGGATCCGGACATCGTGTACGTGCCGGACTATGAGCCGTCCGTCGTCTATGGCCCGTGGTGGTACCCCGACTACCCGCCTTATGTGTGGGGCTATCCGGGCGTCGTGTATTCCGATGGCTATTTCTGGGGCACGGGCATCGCGATCGCCGGCGGTATCTGGGGCTGGAACCATTGGGATTGGCATCACCGCCGCATCGACATCAACGTCAATCGTTGGAATTCAATCAATGGCGGCCATCACCGGCGGGTCAATAACGTTTGGAAACACGACGCGCGCCATCGCGGAAACGTGCCTCGCCATAACAAGAACTTCAACCGCTCGAATGTCGAGCGCCGTTTGAAGAACACCGACCGTCACCCGGCGCTCAACGACAAGAAGCCCAATCACGGCCAACAACTGAGACACCAGAACCGGAAGTCATCGAAAGCGCGATCGGGAGGCGCGCGCCCTCACCACAACCGGCGCGGTGGTGGGAAAGCGAAGACGTTCGAGAAGAAGGGCGGTGGCCATGCCGTGCGGTCAGGGCATAGCGTCCGGAAGTCGGGAGGCCATCATCGCGGCGGGAAGCGGGGACGCGGCCGACGGAGGTAAGTCCCTACGCCGTCTTGCAAGTCCAGACGACGAGATCGCCGACCACTTTGTCGAATGCCCGATTAAGGGCTTCCGCGGCGCTCGCTTCGTCGGTAATCGTTGCGGGCACGCTGGCGCTAAACAATTTCGCGCCGAGAATCTGACCATTTTCTGCGATGATCTTTGCCGAAAATGCGATCTCGGCCGTCGGCGATTGAGAGGCCACGATCTTGAAGCTGCGCAAGTCAATCATAAGCTGATAGTCGACCTTGAACATATCGGGCTGGTGTCCGAGGACTTTCAGATAACCGGCGTTTTCGAAGCTTTGGACGACGCGCGACTGCACGACCCGGCTCAGCGTATCCGGCCATTTGGCGACAATCGCCGTCGAGCGTTCCCCTGTCGGCGTTACGACGGCGACCTGGTCGTTGAATACGCTTCCGACGACATCCGGCTCCGGCACGACGAGTTGGCCTTCCGGAATTTTTGGGATGTCGGCGAACTTTTCGACGGGCTTGAGATCGACGATCGGCGCCGTTGCTTGCTTTCCGCCGCCGGTCATGCGCTCCAGTCCGGAAAGGATGCCATCGACTTTGTCCGAGTTCTTTGCGAGTGCGCCTGAGAACGTATTGATATTGGCGATCAGCGTCTTCAGTGGTTCCCTGTTTTCGTCGATCACCCCGTCGATACGGTGGAGAAGCCCGCGAGCGGATTCGGTAATGCTTTGGGTAGCGTCCCGGTCGACGGCGAGCAGAGGCGGCTGATTATCGGTCGAGGCAGCCGGGGCGGCATTCGGGGCGCCACCGCGCAGCGACAGAACGGGCGAACTGGTAAGGCCCTGAAATTCGATTCCCGCCTTCGTATCGGAACGGATGGGCGTTGTGCGGTCGACGGACATGACAGCCGTAACCTGCTTTGGATTTTCGGGGTTCAATTCGAGCGCCGTTACTTCGCCGACTCTTATGCCATTGAAGAGCACGGCCGAACCCTTCAGAAGTCCCGATACCGTGTTGTCGAACCGGGCGCGATAAAGAGACTGCTGCGTAAGACCGCCAGCGTGGTTGAGCCAGTAGACGAAGGCAAATGCCGCCGCAACGGTTGCGAGCGTGAAGAGCCCGATCAAAGTATAGCGCGCACGGATTTCCATTGCAGAGCCTCAAGCCGGTGTTTGTTGGCGTGAATGTTCGAGAAGTCGTCCGCGCTGACCGCGGAAGTAGGATTTGACCCACGGGTGTTCGCTCGCGAGCATCGCAGAGATTGGGCCATCGGCGACGATCTTGCCTTCAGCCAGAACTGCGATGCGGTCGCAAACGGCGTGCAAGCTATTTAAGTCGTGGGTGATCATGAAAACGGTCAGGCCGAGCGTCTTTTGCAGCGTGGCGATGAGGGAATCGAAGTCACCGGCGGAAATGGGATCGAGGCCGGATGTCGGCTCGTCGAGGAACACAACCTCGGGATCGAGCGCGAGAGCGCGGGCCATCGCAACGCGCTTCGTCATGCCGCCGGATAGCTCAGACGGCAGCTTATTCCCATCCAGCCGCGATAATCCCACCATTTCCAGCTTTGTCGCGGCG
This sequence comes from uncultured Pseudomonadota bacterium, assembly GCA_963789775.1. Classification (GTDB taxonomy): domain Bacteria; phylum Pseudomonadota; class Alphaproteobacteria; order Rhizobiales; family Hyphomicrobiaceae; genus Hyphomicrobium_B. The sequence goes on along the minus strand of CAWBLX010000003.1, from coordinate 601,607 downwards.
ATCTCGTCGAGCAGATGTTCGGGCAAGTGCAGGAATTCACGCATCGGGAACTGCACGTTCTGCATCACCGTCAACGACGAGTACAAGGCGCCGTTCTGAAACAGCACGCCCCATCGCCGTTGAAGCGCTCGGCGAGTCTTATCGTCGACGCTATCGAGATCTTTCCCGAAGACTTCGATCGTGCCTGCGCGCTTCGGCAATAGTCCGATGATGGTGCGCAGAAGCACCGATTTGCCACTTCCAGATCCGCCGACAAGTCCGAGAATTTGTCCGGGGCGGACGTCGAGCGAAAGATGGTCGAGCACATTGCGGTCGCGGAATCCGACGACGAGGTCGCGGACGCTTATGACCGGCTGTTCGGTGGCTTTTTGCATCCCGTCACATCCCGATCGAAGCGAAAAAGACCGCAAAGAGACCGTCGAGCACAATGACGAGGAAGATCGATGTGACAACGGACGACGTCGTCCGGAGGCCAAGCGATTCCGCGCTACCTCCGACTTTCAGGCCCTCGGTGCACGCGACGATGCCAATAACGAAAGCCATGAACGGGGCTTTTATCATGCCCACCTTGAAGTGCGTCAGCGAGATCGCTTCCTTGAGCCGAGCCACGTAGATCTCGGGGCTCATGCCGCCATAAAGCCACGCGACCAGCTCGCCGCCATAAAGGGCCGACATCGACCCGATGAACGTCAGGATGGGAAGGCCAATGACGAGCGCCAGGATGCGCGGGAGGATGAGCACGTCGACCGGATCGAAGCCCATCGTCCTCAGCGCGTCGATCTCCTCGCGCATTTTCATCGATCCGAGTTCGGCGGTGTAGGAACTTCCCGAGCGGCCTGCCACCATGATGGCGACGATCAGAACGCCGATTTCGCGAAGGACGAGAATTCCGACCATGTCGACGACATAGTCGTCCGCCCCGAACTTCCTGAAATGGAAGAAGCCCTGCTGGGCGATGATGCTGCCGATCAGAAAGGTGATCAAAAGAATGATTGGGATGGCTTGCCACGCCACGCGGTCCAATTGGTGGACCATCGACGTGAGGCGAAACGTCGATGGTCTCCGCAGCGAGCGCAGCGCGGCGGCACAGACGGCGCCGACCATATTCAAGAGCAGAAGGAACCCATTCGCGGATTTGGCAACGGCCTCGCCTAAAGCGGCAGGTCCCGTAAATTCCATGCGCGGCTTCGGCTCAGTTCTGGCGGCCCGTTCGCTGGCCTCCTGCACCGCGTGAAATAGATCGGCGTAACGCTGGGGCAGGCCGACGATCGTCACATCGCGCCCAGGCGCTTTCAAAGCTCTTTCGAGGCGCGCCAGCTGCCAAGCGCCGAAGGTATCGAACGACTGAATGCGTGTCATATCGATCGTCGCGCGTACGGGCTTCTCGGCGACAGCCAAAAACGAGCTGACGAGCCGATCGAGACGCGCGGAATTGGGCGCAGTCCAACTCTCAGACGCAACGATCGTCGTTGAGGATTGCTCGGTCGTTGTTGTCAGGAGAGGATCGGCGGAAAGATCGCTATTCACACTGTTTCCGTTCCACTTGCGCACTGTTCCCGACAAAAACCGCGAGTAGAATCCCTATTTTCCCCGCTTGGGCAATCATTAGCACGGGTTCCCCGCGCAACGGTGATCTAAGTCAAAGCCCACGGCCCTATCGACTCTTGGGAAAAGGCCTAGTCTGGACCGGAGAACCAGCTCGGTTGTCTGAACGACAGTATGCTGCGCTTCGTGCTGTTGCCTCGCTGCAATGCGCATCGCACCGGGCGGAATGTCGCGCCACGTTTGCAAATATGTAAGTTGCCGGCCACACCCATGAAAGGTGAGAGCCGTTCAAATCTCGAGCGATATAGGAGCCGATCGGCACCGTCGCGGATCGGAGGATGCGAACGGACCGATCACTGGTGCAGGGCAGTTTCGATGCGAAGTTTCACGCGCCCACGACTGAGCGCGATCTGGCAGCTTGCAGCGCCTTACTTCTTCTCCCGCGATCGAAGTGTCGTGCATGTCGGCCCGTTGAAATGGACCGCGACTGAGCGCTGGATCGGCGGTGGCCTTCTCTTCGCTATCATCGCGATCGAACTGGGAGAAGTCGGGCTTTCCCTGCTCCTCAACAGCTGGAATGCCCAATTTTATAATGCCCTTCAGACGAAGGACGTGACCGCATTCTGGCATCAGCTCGCGGTCTTTTCGGTGATTGCCGCGGCATTCGTCATCTCGTCTGTTTATCAGCTCTATCTCAATCAGTGGCTGCAGATCAGATGGCGGCGCTGGCTCACAGACCGCTTTATCCAACGTTGGCTCAATGATGGGACGCATTATCGGATGCGCCTTCGCGGAAACGCAGCCGACAACCCCGATCAGCGCATTGCCGAAGACGTGGCGCGCTTCATCAACAGCACGCTGGCGCTTGGCGTCGGCATTCTGTCGTCTCTCACCAGCCTCGTGTCGTTCAGCATTATCCTCTGGGGCATATCGGCCAAAGTCCCGCTTCAAATTGCCGGATTTCACATAGGCGCGCACGGCTATCTCGTGTGGATTGCCGCCGCGTTCGCCCTTATCGCAAGTCTCGGAGCGCATTTCATTGGCCGCACGTTGGCGGGTCTCGACTTCAGCCGCCAACGCCGCGAGGCCGACCTCCGCTTCGCGCTGGTACATTTGCGCGAAAACTCCGAGCAGGTCGCGCTGCTGCGCGGCGAAGACGCGGAACTCAACGTCCTGCGCGGCCGCTTTTCCGACATTGTCACGAACTGGCACGACATCATGCGCCGGCAGAAGTTCCTGACGTTCTTTACGACAGGATACAATCAGATTGCCGTTGTCCTGCCGTTTCTGATCATGGCGCCCCATTATTTCGCCGGCGCCATCATGCTCGGCATCATGACGCAAACCGCGGGAGCATTCGGCCAAGTCCAATCGGCGTTCTCGTTCATCGTCAATTCCTATACCGACTTGGCAGAATGGATTGCCGTTACCGATCGACTATCGGGATTTTCCGACCAGATGAAACTCGCGGGATCTGCCGACGCTCATGCCCCACATGCGGGTGTGTCGTCGCTCGAAACCAACGGCGGCGGGCTGCTCAGTCTCAACGGCGTTTCTCTTTCGACGCCCGACGGCAAGAAACTCCTGAACTCCGTGACGTTCGATTTAAAACCCGGGGAGTTGGTGCTGCTGACAGCTCCGTCAGGCGCCGGAAAGACGACGTTACTGCGAGCCATTCTGGGTTACTGGCCTCACGCGGCGGGCGAAGTGCGCACACAGACAGGCGCGCGTCTCGTTGCTCTGCCGCAAAGGCCCTATCTCCCGCTCGGGTCTCTCTATTCGGCGCTGACATATCCCTCGACAGAGCCCTCGCCGCCGGAAGAGGCCGCCAGGGCCCTTGATCTTATGGGCCTCGCGCGTCTCGAACCATCACTCGACGATTCACGCCGTTGGAGCGAGGTGCTCTCGCCCGGCGAACAACAGCGCATCGCACTGGCGCGGGCGATCCTCCTCCGCCCCGATATTCTGCTTCTCGACGAAGCGACATCGGCCCTCGACGAAGCGGCGGAAGCTCGGGCTTACCGCGTGCTGAGAGCCGAGTTGCCCGATGCAGCAATCGTTTCGATCGGGCATCGCTCGTCTCTCCTGCCGCTGCACGATCGTGTTGTCCACGTGCTCGCGCACGAAATCAGCGACGAGCGGGCCATCGGCCGGCCGAGCAGACCAGCAGCGGCGTGCTGACTGACGGCAGTGGGATAGATGAGTCTACAGTATATTGCCGAACTGTAAGGACTTAGCGCGCACAAGTCCGTGATTTCGCCATTGCCCCGCTGCGGCTGACCCCCATGTCGAAGGAGACGGCTCAACGATCTGGAGTGCGCACAATGTCGAGACCAAATCCCTTTGGCACCTTCGCGGCTACACTGCTTTTCTCGTTACTGTTTACCGAAATTGTGATCGCTGCGGTGCATTAAATTTGTCGCTATAACCTTTGACCATAATGTCGGCGCGCAGAGATGCATCCAACGTCTTGCGCGCCGTTGCCTTGCGCAAATCAAGCTCGCCTGATCGAGCGACCAGCCAATGCCTATTCGGGCTCTGGAATCGGAAAGCCGATGGCGCGGATCCGATACTCCGCGCCATCAATCGTTAGCAGGTTAGCCAAGCATCAACCGGGCAGTGACCACACGGTCAGCAAGCCGCCGAGCGCGGTGTAATCGCTGAGGGACGAATAGCCACCAACAGCGCCCAGTCCGTCTGTCGGATTGGTCAGACCGGCGGCCAGTCCGATACCGGCCCATCCGCCAACGCCGGAGTAGACGCCGATATACTGCTTGCCCTTGTGTTCGTAGGTGAACACGTTGCCGATAATGCCGGAGCCTGTTTTATATTTATAGAGCTCCTTGCCGTTCTTCTGGTCCACGCATTTGAAATAGCCTTCGAGCGTGCCGTAGCAGGCTATGCCGCCGGCCGTCGTCAACGCTCCGGACCACACCGAGAATTCCTCGGGCTTCGACCAGACGATCTTACCCTTGCTCGCGTCCCAGGCGATGAAATTCCCCATATGCCCATTCTGTCCTTTCGGCGGGAACATCGAGAGGGTTGCGCCGACGAACGGCTGGCCCGCCGTGTAAGACACCTTGAAGGGTTCGTAGTCCATGCAGACGTGATTGGTCGGCACATAGAAAAGACCGGTCTTCGGCGAATAGGACGCGGGTTGCTCGTCCTTGGTTCCAAGAGCGGCGGGGCAGACATCCTTCGTGTTGAAGTCCTCGCCATTATGGAACGTCGACTTGCTCGCAACACGCACGGGCCTGCCGAAATCCGCGCTGTTGCGATCAAGGTTTATGCTCGTCGCCCAGTTCACCGCCGGGTCGTATTTGTCGGCAACGAGCGGCATGCCGGTCTTGCGGTCCAAGGTATAAGCAAAACCGTTGCGATCGAAATGAACGAGCACGTTGTGCTTTTGACCTTTGACGTCCATTCCGTTGACAAGGATCATCTCGTTGATGCCGTCGTAGTCCCATTCATCGAACGGCGTCATCTGGTACGCCCATGCCGCAACGCCGGTATCGGGATTGCGGGCAAAGATCGTCATGGTCCATTTCTGATCGATGGGTTTGCCGTCCGGTCCTGCGCGCTGGACGGGGTTCCATGTTCCAGGATTTGCCGTGCCGTAATAGATCAGGTTCAAATTCGGGTCATAAGAGTACCAGCCCCACGTCGAGCCGCCGCCGATTTTCCACTGATCGCCATTCCAGGTCTTGAGCGAGCTGTCTTTCCCGATAGGCTTGCCGAGGGACATCGTCTTTTCCGGATCGACCAGCATTTCCTTGTCAGGTCCAGTCGAATATGCCTTCCAAGCGAGCTTGCCATCGGAAACGTTGTATGCGGTGAGCCGTCCGCGGATGCCGAACTCGGCGCCGGAGATGCCAACAATCACCTTATCCTTGACGACAAGCGGCGCGCTCGTTCCGGTCTCGCCGCGTTTTGGATCGCCGTTGGTGACTTTCCAAATTTCCTTGCCTGTCTTGGCGTCGAGAGCGACGAGTGTCGTATCGGCTTGGTAGAGGAATATTTTACCATCCGCATATTGCACGCCGCGATTGACGGTATCGCAGCACATTACGGGCACGACGGACGGATCCTGCTTCGGCGTATATTTCCAGATAATCCGTGCGTTGTTGTTGAGATCGAGCGCATACACCGTATTTGGAAACGGCGTATGCACAAACATGGTGTCGCCGACAACGAGTGGTGAGCCTTCGTGCCCCCTCAAGACGCCGGTCGAGAAACTCCATGCCGGCCGCAACGAGTGGACGTTTTCCGTGGTGATCTGATCGAGTTTCGAATAGCGGTGATTGCTGTAATCGCCTTGCTGCATGGCCCAGTTTTGAGGGTTTTTCGTCGCCTCCATCACGCTATCGTTAGCCAAGGCGGGACTCACAGTGGAGATCAATACGCCTAGGCCATAGGTCATTGCGCTCTTTCGCATTGCGTTTTCTCCGAAAGCGTGCCGCCCGCCTGTCGATGGCCGTGGCGTACGCTCTTCGGGAAGAACTTCCCAATTACTTTTGGAACGAACGACCTTAAAAAAAAATCATGGAACGAGCGTGCGCCGATACCGTTTGTTTCAATTGGCTACGAGGCGATTTCAGCGGAGCTTCACCGGCCGACACGCATATCGCAGGCAGTCACGCTTCGCTGTCGCGACTAATCAGATCGACCTTCGTGGCTCACGACGATTCCGGCTCTTCAATGCTTCCCGTTTATTCGTTCACCGCGAGCGTCGCGGCTTCGAGTGTCTCGCAAGCGCCGTACGTTTAGCGAGGCTGGAAGGCGACTTCGGCTTGCAGTGCCGCGCATCGGCTGATATCTCCGCGCGCAGACGATTCCCATCCCAACGTTGCAAGGTGAGCTTTGACCGGATCCAAGAACGCTTCGACCCGCCGCGTCCTCCTTGCAAGTCTAGCCGGAACGTCGATTGAGTTCTTCGACTTCTACATCTACGCCACGGCCGCGGTTCTGGTTTTCCCGCAGCTGTTTTTTCCGAACGCGGACGCCACGACGGCCACGCTGCAATCCTTTGCTACATTTTCGATCGCTTTCTTTGCCCGTCCGATCGGCGCGATGCTTTTCGGACACTTCGGAGACCGGATCGGCCGAAAAGCGACGCTCGTCGCCGCGCTTCTAACGATGGGCCTGTCGACGGTCGCCATCGGTCTGTTACCCACCTACGCCACAGCCGGCGTTTGGGCGCCATTCCTGCTCGCCGCGTGCCGCTTCCTGCAAGGACTCGGGCTTGGCGGCGAATGGGGCGGAGCGGTCCTGCTGGCGACGGAGAATGCGCCGCCATCGAAAAAGGCGTGGTTTGGCATGTTCCCGCAACTCGGTGCGCCGATCGGCTTCATCTGCTCGACCGGCATTTTTCTTTTGATCACCGAAACGCTGACGGACCAGCAGTTTCAAGCTTTCGGCTGGCGTATTCCGTTCATTGCGAGCGCCGTGCTGGTCTTTGTCGGCCTCTACGTGCGCCTTCGGATTTCCGAGACGCCGGCATTCAAGCAGGTTCTCGAGAACGATGAACGCGTGCGCATCCCGCTACTTACCGTGTTTGGGCGCCATTTCTGGTTGCTCATCCTCGGCACATTCGGTGCGCTCGCAACGTTCGTGCTCTTCTATCTGATGACGGTTTTTGCTCTGAGCTGGGGCATCAGTGCTCTCGGCTTTACGCGGCAGCAGTTCCTGCCCATCCAGATGATCGGTGTGATCTTCTTCGCTGTGACGATTCCGCTCTCGGCCTGGCTCGCGGATCGTTTCGGCCAGCGGCGCGTTCTGCTCTGGGCCACGGCGCTCATCGGCATCTTCGGATTGATGTTCGCGCCGTTGTTTGGCTCGGGACAGGCGTCGAGCGTGATCGTCTTCATCGTGCTCGGTCTGGCGCTGATGGGGTTGACCTACGGCCCGCTCGGCACGGCGCTTTCAGAACCCTTTCCGGTCGGCGTGCGCTACACTGGCGTGTCCCTGGCTTTCAATCTCGCCGGAATATTCGGTGCTTCGCTCGCTCCCTATATCGCGACGACACTCGCGACAAAATTCGGAATTCAGGCGGTCGGCTATTATTTAAGCGGCGCCTCGTTGATCACCTTTTTGGCGCTCCTCGGGCTTGGCCGGTACGGCAGCGATCCTCAGCGGCCGCTGATAATTTCACAAGAACAGCCGAGCTAGTTCGGCCGTTCAACATTTCGGACGCATGAGACGTTCAGCTTTCGGACAAAAAGCCTACAACGAATTTCTCAAGCGCCGACCAATCGGTAAATTCGTGGATGCCTTTCTGGTCCGGCGTCAAACCTTGATCCGCCAGAATATGCGCCAAGACCTGACGTTGAAAATAATCGCAGTCGGCCCAATCCAAGGCGCCCGCCAGCAATAAGGTCTTGCGCGGCGACCAACCTGTCGCCTCCACGAAGCCGTCCACATAATGCTGCGCTTCCGTGCGCCCCTCAGCTGTTGCTGCCGACAGACTGACGGATATGAGAGCGGATTTTTTCTGGCTAAGCTGATCGCGATGGGCCATCACAAAATTGGAAGCGCTTTCCTGGTGCCGATCTTCGTGCACCGAAGCCGCCACGATAACGGCGTCGACCGCGCCGATGCTTGGGATGCCCTCAAGCGCGGAGGTATCATAAAGCTCGACTTGCTGGCCTTGCTCCTGAGCTACCGATGCCGCTCGCTCGGCGATCTTGTGCGTTTGTCCTTCGGTCGAAGCAAAAGCGATGAGCAGCATTTGACGTCCATCCCGAGAAAAGACCCAACTTCTCTCACGCCATTTCGAGCATTCATCTGCTCTTCGGCCTTGATGCGCGTCAATATTCTCTCGCTGCTGACAGTTCTTAGCTGCATGCGGCGCTTGCGGACCATTGGCATGGCCATCATCGACCGATGTAGCGTGCGCTCGCAGGCGCCATGCTGTCGATATACGTCAACAGGGCCCTTATGTCGGCCAGCGAGAATTGGAAGCCCGGCATTTCATCGTGTCCGGATACGTAACCCGTCCGCGCCGCTTCCCGCAACATCGAGATGGGAAAGCGATCAGATAGCTGACGAAAGGCCGTGTTGGCGTTGATCCTCGTCGGACTCGGATCGTCGAGGCCGATGGCGTGGCAGACGCTGCATCTGGCAACCGCGATCCCATGACCTCTTTTCAGTTGCGCTTGAACGTCCGCTTTTGTGGGCGCTGCGTCTGCGATTGCGTGGCCCGCAGCCCAACATATTGATGCGAGGCAAACCGCAACAACGGTCGCGAGCCAAGAAGGCTTCCGCATGCGCGTTCGAAAATCGCTTAGTTGCATCTCACTTCGACGATTTGAGAGAATTTATATACGCGACGACCTCATCGATCTCGCGGTCCGATAGCTTGAATCGCGGCATCTGATCGTGCAGCGCCGCGATCCCCCGGGAGAGAGGAACGCGTAATGCGAGGAGCGGATGCCTGCTTTGCATCGTGCGGAACGGCGGAGCCTTTGCATTGGGACTATCTCCCTTGCCTCCGACGGCGTGACACCAGCTGCAATTCTTCTGTGCGAGCGCCTTGCCTTTTTGTGCGAACGCTTCGCTTGCCGCAGTCAGGTTGCCTGCAACCCCGAGACGCCGCAAGCCTTCTTTGGCACCGGAGAGTGTCGGGTCGAACAGCAGCGCCTGGCGAAAATCGGCGATCGCCTCGACTTTCATGCCCTTTGCTTCGTAAGCATAGCCCCGATTGTTGAAGGCGAGCGCGTAAAGCGGATTGATTGTGATGGCCGCGCTATAGTCCGCAATCGCTCGGTCGAGTTCGCCCTTCTTGCGATGTGCGAGACCGCGATTGTTCAGAGCACTGGCATTTTTTGGATCGAGTACAAGGGCTGCGTCGAAATCGGAAATCGCGTCATCTGGGCGCGACGCAACCATCTGGGCGTGTCCGCGTGCAACCAAAACGTCCGCCGAACGCGGATTAAGTCGGATCGCGGCGGTGAAGTCCGCGATGGCGCCAGAGCTATCGTGGCGGGACAGCCGCACCTCTCCGCGAGCGGCATAGGCCGCAGCGTCGTCGGGGCGCAATCTGACCGCGCTATCGAAATCGTCGACGGCGTCGTCCAAGGCGCCCGCCGCGGCCCTGGCGTTGCCTCGACGTCTGAACGCTTCTGCCTTCTGCTCGGGGCTATAAGACCCGCCGCCGATAATCTCGGTACAGGCGCGCGTGCTCACCACCACATCCCAGCTTCGGCGGCAATCGCTGATGGTATCGGCGAATGCACCACCGCTCGCCGTCACGGCCAACAAGAACACCAATCCCGCTTGAACCCGCATGGCAATGCTTCCCCGAGCGTTGAAAGATTTGTTTTTGCAGGAGGCGGCTCTTGGAACCATTGCGTCAGGTCAAACAGTGCACTCGAGAGCTTGAAGCTGCAGGTGAAATGACGCACGCGCGCTGTGGAAAAAGAATTGGGGGAATGCAGTTGGCCGACCTCACCCGACATGCTTGAAGTCAGGCTGCCGGCACGATCGGCTTTGTGAACTTGTTCCGTATGGAAAGCGAACCGCGAGCATCTAATGCCGAACTGGCCATCCGATCGTTTTATTCGACAATTCTTATTCGCGGTCGCGCTTTCCGGTCTCGTGGCTGGCGGACTGCTGTGGGTCGGGGGCCTCCCTGTCTGGGCGCACTATCTCTGGGGCATCGCGACACTCCCGGTCATTCTTGGTCTCGCGATTTCGATCGTTCGGGATCTTACGGCCGGCCGTCTCGGGGTCGATGCCGTCGCTCTTCTTTCCATGAGCGGCGCGCTCATTCTCGGAGAAACGCTTGCTGGCGTGGTGGTCGCCATCATGTATGCCGGCGGCAACCTACTCGAGGACTATGCGGTCGGACGGGCGGAGCGAGATTTGAAGGCACTCATCGATCGCGCGCCCCGCACCGCGCATCGGTACATGGTGGGGCAAGTCGAGGACGTCCCGGTGGACGACGTCGCGATCGGCGATCAGCTGTTGGTCCGCGCGGGCGAGATCATTCCCGTCGACGGCTTGCTCGCGTCCGAAGCTGGCGCGATCGACGAGTCCGCCGTAACCGGCGAACCGCTGCCGGTCATTCGCCGGCGCGGCGATCCTGTTCGAAGCGGCTCCGTCAATGCCGGCGAAACGTTCGACATGACGGCCACGGCGCTTGCCGGCGAAAGCACGTACGCGGGGATCGTTCGAATGGTCACGGCCGCGCAGACGGCCAAAGCTCCCTTCATTCGTCTTGCCGATCGCTTCGCGTTGGCCCTGTTGCCCGCCACGCTCCTGCTGGCGGGGGCCGCCTGGCTCTTTTCGGGAGACGCGGTTCGGGCGCTGGCTGTTCTGGTCGCCTCGACGCCCTGCCCGCTCATCCTTGCGGCGCCCGTCGCATTCGTCGCTGGTGTCTCGCGCGCAGCGCGGGAGGGAATCCTTATCAAGGGCGGTGCCGCGCTCGAAGCGCTGGCGCGCACGCATACTGTCATGTTCGACAAAACCGGAACTTTGACGGTCGGCGGCGCGCGGCTTGCGGCCATCGAGACTGCGCCTCAGGCGTCGTCGGATGATGTGCTGCGGTTCGCTGCATCGCTGGAGCAGGCGTCGCACAACGTCGTCGCCAGCGCGATCGTCACGGCCGCACGCGCGCGTGGTCTTTCGCTGACGGGGCCGGCCGACGCGCATGAGACGATGGGATCCGGTATCGAAGGGCGTGTCGACGGGACGCGGGTCAAGGCGGGCTCGGACAAACTCGTCTTCGGGCACGCGAGACTAGAGTCCTGGGCGCTCCGAGCATTACGCAGGGCCTCCTGGCGCTCGGCATTGAGCGTCTTCGTATCGGTTGGAGACCGGCCAATCGGAGCGCTGCTTCTTGCCGACGAACTTCGCCGCGAAGCACCGCGCGCCATACAGTCGCTCAGGGCATCCGGCGTCGCCCGGATCGTGATGGTTACGGGAGATCGGGCCGACGCCGCCGAGACGATCGGCGCCGCGTTGGATCTTGATGAAGTTCTTGCCGATCGGGTACCCGCCGACAAGGTTGAGGCGGTGGCCGCCGAACAGCGGCTGCATCCGACCGTCATGGTCGGCGATGGGATTAACGACGCGCCGGCGCTTGCAGCCGCTGACGTCGGCGTGGCGATGGGGGCGCGGGGAGCGAGCGCGTCATCGGAAGCCGCGGATGTGGTCATTCTGGTCGATCGGCTCGATCGCGTTGCGGATGCCGTCATCATTGCGCGGAGGGCGCGGGGCATCGCGCTTCAAAGTATCGTTGTCGGCCTGACGCTCTCCGGCGTCGCTATGGTTGCTGCGGCTTTTGGCTTCCTCTCGCCGATCGCCGGTGCCGTCTCGCAAGAGTTGATCGATGTCGCCGTCATCTTGAATGCCCTTAGAGCGCTTTCTTCCGGCAGGCCCCCGGGAACAGGCTCGCTCGCACCGTCGGCGGTGCGCGCGTTGGAACACGATCATCAGGTTCTCAATGAAGCGCTCAACAGGCTCCGGGAAATCGCGGACAAACTCGACGATGCCACCAACGAAGACGCAGTAGACCTCATTGGCGAAGCGCGCACGATCGTATCGAAGCGCGTCGTGGTCCATGAGCGCGACGATGAAATGGTTGTGTATCCGCGTCTCGATCGCGGTCTTAGAGGTGACCCGGTTCTTGCCGCCATGAGCCGGGCGCATCGAGAGATTTTGCATTTGGCTCGGCTGCTTTCGCGCTTGACCGATGACCTGACCGTTGAATGCGCCGATCGATATCTCATTCGCGATGCGCAGCGCATTATCGAGTCGATCGAAGCCCTGGTCCGGATGCACAGCGCGCAGGAAGATGACATTTACGAAAGCGCTTCGGCATAGAGCGTTCCGCGAACGGCAGAGCTCGCATCTATTCGCAATTGTTATTGACATTTTTGCGGGAGTGCCTCCCGTCAAGCGATCGAATTGCTGGCAATTGTTCGGTCTTGGAATGCCACGCCGGGCCGGACAAACTAGTCCTTGCACTGAGGCTCTCCTCGCGGATTGAACGAGGAAGATCGCGCGTTTTTCAATTTGAATAAGCCGAAGCGCTGCGGAATCTCCGGATCGCGAGGGCAAGAAATATAATGCCCATGACGGCAACGGCAACAAACCGGGGCCAGACGATATCGAGTCCTGCGCCACGATAGAGAATAGCCTGAGCATAGGCGACAAAGTGCGTCGAGGGAGACGCCTGCATAATTGCCCGCAAGAACGGCGGCATACTCTCAAGCGGCGTGTTGGCGCCCGACAGCATGTTGAGCGGCACCGCGACAAGAATGAAGAGCAAGCCGAGTTGCGGCATCGTCCGGGCGATCGTCGCCAAGAATATCCCGACGGCGGTCGCAAAAAACAGGTAGAGCAACACGCCGAACATGAAGAGCGGTATCGAGCCGGCGATCGGAACGTGGAGCAGCTTCTCGACGACGAAAATGAGCGACAGGCCGACCGCTACCGTGATCACGACGGTGTTCGCCCAGATTTTGGACATCGCGATATCGAACGGCGTCAACGGCATCACAAGAAGATGATCCATGGTGCCGTGCTCGCGTTCGCGCACGACCGCTGCCCCCGCGAGTATGATCGCCAGCATGGTGACCGAATTTATGATGCCCATCACCGAAGTGAACCATCCCGTCATCACGTTGGGATTGAAGGCGATGCGCGTCGAAAGCGTAACTGCGGGAACCGGCACGGCCGTCGATCGGGAGACGAAATCGGTGATTTCGGTCGAAATGATCTGTTGCGCGTAGCCAGACCCAATTCCGGCTTGCACCATCGCCGTCGCGTCGACGGCAACCTGCAACGCGGGTTTTCGATTTCCAATCACGTCGCGTTCGAAATGCGGAGGAATATCGACGACGAACGTGTATTTCCCCGTGTTCATCACGCGATCGACGTCCCCCTCCGCGATGAATTGCGGCTGTTTGAAATAGGGAGGCAAGAACGCGGCGGCGATCCGACGTGACAGCTCAGAATGATCCTCGTCGACAATCGCGATCGCCGCGTTGTGCAATTCCTGGGAGTTGCTCTGGGCTTGGGCGATGATCGCCAGCGAAAACGAATAGACCACGAAGCCGAGCAGGACCCAGTCTCGGAAGAAGCTGCGCAGCTCTTTGGTGCCGAGCCAAAAGATGTTTTCGAGCTTGCGCACGCCGTCATGCCTCCTGTTTTCGCAGCAGAAGAAGGCTCAAGACTGTGAGCGCCGGCACAAACAGCGCGAGCATCAGCAAATGATGGGCGAGGTCCAGGAACCAGAGGCCCTTGGTGAAGGTTCCAACGCTAATCGGGACAAAATACGTCATTGGGAAAAGCCGGCCCAGCACTGCGCCAAAGCCCGTGATGGATGAGACCGGCGTCAACATTCCGGAGAACATCGTTGCGGGAAGAACCGTCAGGATCGCCGTTCCGAAAAGTGCAGCGATCTGCGTCCTGGTGAACGATGAGATGAGCATGCCGTATCCGGTCGTCGCGGTCACGTAGATCAGAGCGCCGAGCGCGAGAGTGAAGAAACTTCCCTTGAGCGGCACCTGGAAGACCAATATCGCCATCAGGAACAGTATCAAGAAGTTCAGCATGGCGACCGCGATGTAGGGAATTTGCTTCCCAAGCAAAAATTCGAGACGTGTAACGGGGGTCACGTAGAGATTGGTGATCGAGCCGAGCTCTTTTTCCCGGACGATGGCGAGCGCCATGAGGATGGCCGGGATTAACGCCAGAAGCATCGCGGTCGTTGAGGGAACCATTGCGTAGATGCTGTCAAAATCCTGGTTATAGCGAAAGCGCGTTTCGATATCGGCGTGCACCGTCGCCTTCGCGAGCGCAGCGTGGCCGCGGATCGCGGGATCGCTCAGAAATTGCTGATGTGCGCTCTGTATATATCCGCGGATGGTCTCGGCCCGGAAAGGCATCGCGCCGTCGATCCAGACGCCAACCTCCGTCGGACGTCCGCGGCGGATATCGCGGCCGAAGCCCGGAGGAATTTCTATAGTTGCATTGACGCGACCGCTCTTCAGACGCTCCTGCATCTCGGAGACACTTTTTAAAGGTGCCTCTTCGATGAAATACCGCGATCCGCGCAGCTCGCCGAGATACGAGCGACTTTCGAAACTATTGTCGCGATCGAGCGCGGCAAACGACAGCGAGTTGACGTCGGTGGTGATTCCGAAGCCTATGACGAGCATTAGAAATGCGGTCCCGGCGAGCGCGAAGCCCAATCGGATCGGATCGCGGATAAGTTCAAGCGATTCACGGATCGTGTAGGCCATCATGCGACGGGGCGAGAAGAATTTCCGCTCGGAGGCCGGGGACGTGTCGTGCGTGATTTGTGCCGGAACCGTCGGCGTAGCCTCTGCGGGTTCGTGGCGCTTCGCCGTAGTCTCGGCTTCTTCAAGATAACCAATGAAGGCCTCCTCCAACGAGGCCGCGCCTCTGGCGCTAACGAGATTGGCGGGCGTATCCAGCGCGAGGACCCGCCCGGCGTTCATCAGCGCCACGCGATCGCAGCGCGCCGCTTCATTCATGAAGTGGGTGGAAACGAAAATCGTGACCCCGCTTTTGCGGGAGAGATCGATCAGCAATTCCCAAAAGTTGTCGCGCGCGATGGGATCGACACCCGATGTCGGCTCATCGAGGATCAGGACTTCGGGTTGGTGAACCACCGCGACGGCGAGCGATAGTCGCTGGCGTATGCCGAGCGGCAGATCCTCCGCAAGCTTATCGACGTAGTGCGTGAGGCCGAAGCGCCAGAGAAGATATCTGATGCGCGTCTCCCTCTCCCCGGCAGGCAAATGGAAAAGGCGCGCGTGCAGTTCGAGGTTCTGGCGTACCGTGAGTTCCGTGTAGAGGGAAAACGCTTGCGACATATAGCCGACGCGCTTGCGCGCATTCATGTCGTTGGCATCGATCGGGCGGCCGAGCAGCGTTGCGCTTCCCTCGCTCGAAGGAAGCAAGCCAGTCAGCATTTTCATCGTGGTGGTTTTTCCGCAGCCGTTCGAGCCCAGAAAGCCGAATATCTCCCCTTTCCCGATATTGAAGCTGACGTGATCGACTGCAGTGAAGTCGCCAAAACGACGTGTCAATCCGCGCGCGACGATCACCGGTTCCTGACCGTCGTCTTTGCGGGGCGGGATTTCGAGCGCGCGATGGCCGACCTTTTGCGACGCGGGAAGCAGTGCGATGAATGCCTCTTCGATCGTCTTGGCGGACGTTTTCCGCATCAGATCGTCCGGTGAGCCGACGGCAAGAATCTTTCCGGCATCCATTGCGACGAGCCAGTCGAACTGTTCGGCCTCTTCCATATAGGCCGTCGCGACGATGACGCTCATTCCGGCCTGGCGCGCGCGCATGCGTCCGATCAACTGCCAGAACTGCCGTCTCGACAAGGGATCGACGCCGGTTGTCGGCTCGTCGAGGATCAGAAGATCGGGATCGTGGATCAGTGAGCAGCAGAGCCCAAGCTTCTGGCGCATGCCACCCGAGAGCTTTTGTGCGGGCCGGTTGGCGAAGGGCGTGAGCCCGGTGCTTTGCAAAAGATCGGCGATGCGTGCTTCGCGCTCGGCTCGCGCTTGGCCGAATAGCCGCGCGAAGAATTCGATGTTCTCTTGCACGCTGAGGTCGGGATAGAGGTTCTTTCCCAATCCTTGCGGCATGTAGGCGACGCGCGGACAGATCGCTTCGCGGTCTGACGCGCGCGTCATGTCGGCCCCGAGCACCGTCACGGAGCCGGTCTGAATCTGTCGGGCGCCCGAAACCAACGAAAGCAGCGATGATTTTCCGACGCCGTCGGGACCGATCAGGCCGACGACGCAGGATCTCGGAATACTCAGGCTGACGTGATCGAGCGCTAGGACGTGGCCGTACTTCTGGGTGACCCGTTCAAGCCGAACCGCGCTGTCGATGACGACGTCGTTCACTGCATGACCTGCAAACGCGCGGGCCAATCGACGGAAGAATCCGTGCGCACATAGGCCATTCCAGGCAAGCCGCTTCGGATCGCATCGGCATGGGCTTTGAGCCGCTCCGGATCAATGCGGACGCGAACGCGAAACATCAGCTTGTCGCGCTCGGTCTGCGTTTCGACCATTTTGGGCGTGAACTGCGCCTGATCGGCGATGAACGTAACTTTCGAAGGGATCGGATGGTCGGGGTAGGCGTCGAGCACGATCCGGGCATCGTTTCCGATCTTCACGCGCCCCGCTGCAAGGGTCGGCAGATAGAGGTCCATGTAGACATAGCCGAAGTCGAGCATCGTGAAGACCTTGCCGCCCGCGGCGAGCACCTCTCCGGTGTTGGCGATCCGGTACGCAATGCGGCCATCACGCGGCGCGACGAGCGTGTTGTCTGCGATATTCACGCGATAGAAGTCGGCGTCATGGTTGGCGGCGTCGAGCGCGTGCTCGGCCTCCGTCACGCGCTCTTGCGCCGCAAGTTCGCCCGACTTTGCACCCTGGAGTACCTGTTGCCGCTGATCGAAGACTTCCTTCGTCACCCAGCCATCTTTGAGCAATGCCTTGGCGCGGTCCATTTGCTGCTGCGCCAGAACGACCTGCGAGTGCATCTGTGCGACGTTGGCTTGCGCCTCGGCAACCGCTCTTTTCGCAGACTCCGCTTGGGACTCTGCCTTCTTCAGGGACGTCTGAAGGTCTCGGGTATCCATGACTGCAAGTGTCTGCCCTGCGACAACTCTATCGCCTTCATCGACTTTGAGTTCGAGGATGCGGCCTGCGAACTTTGTCGCGATGTCGATCGGATCGGCCTCGATGCGGCCGTTCCCCGAAAAAATGCCGGCGGGAAGTGCAGGCGCTTGATGTATCCACCAGTAAAAGCCGCCGCCCGCGGCGCCGACGATGACCAGGAGCGCGAGGCCGACCCGCCTCCAACTGATCGATTTTTTTATTTCGCTGCCGGTGATCGTCGCCGGCACCTGCTCGTCCTTCGTTTTCACGGCCGACGGCGACGGCTCGTGCACGGCCTCATCGGCCTGCGGAACGGCTTGCTCGCGGACGTCGGCGCTCTGGTTCATTCCTTCGGCCTTTTAATTTGTTCGAGACTCAACTCGCCCTTCCGCCGCTGCGTGACATCGCCTGATCGCCGCCAGCGAAGAGCCGTGAATTAGACGAACAGCATTGTTCAGTGAGTTTGCTTGAGCTTTGACGTGCCGCAAACTCCTACTGCATCGCACGCTGTTCTTTTTTTGTGGCACATTAAAGAGATAACGCCCGGCACTTCCCCAGGGCGGTTGGTCGCTGAGTGAACCTCGGGTTCATTCCGTCGATCGCCAGGCGGGATCGTTCTGAATGTCAGCGCGATGCGGGAGCAACGACCACAGCAGCCACACGCAGGAACAGTCGCGTATCGCTGAAGGAGCGGCCTGCGCCTTACGCTCGCCTGTTACAAAAATTTCGAGGAGCTGATTGATCGGACGCACCGCGCCAGCTCGCTATTCCGCGGCAGCGGTATCGCCTGCGGGGGCTTTTTTTTCCTCTGTCGATGTCGTTGCCTTGCGCGAGATGCGGAGCAATCTGCCCATCCGGATCAGTGCTTCCGGCAAAATCCCGAGATTAAGGAAGGTCGCCGTCGTCAACCCGCCGAGGATCGTGATCGCCATCGGCGCTTCGATTTCGTGTCCAGGGCGTCCGAGACCCAAAGCCAGCGGAACAAGCCCGAGCGCCGCCATAAGCGCCGTCATGAATACCGGAGCCAAACGCTCGGACGCAGCGAGGCGAATGGTGTCAGCGCTCCAACCGTTGCCTTCGTCGTCCGCAACATGCTCGACGTGCGCCAGCATCATGACCGAGTTGCGCGCACCTATTCCGAATACGGTGATCAATCCGACGAGACTTCCAAGCGTCATTCCGATCCCGCTTGCCACAATCGCCGCGATGCTGCCGATGAGGCAGAACGGCAAATTGATCAGGACCAATACGGCAAGACCGCGCCTGCGGAATGCCATCGTCAGCGAAGCGATGATCAGTGCCGTGCTCAGCGCCGTTAAGCCGGCCAGCCTGATTTGTCCCTCGCGCTCCGCCTCGGCTTGGCCTGCGAACGACACAAAGACATCCTTCGGCAAATCCAGGGCGCTGACGCGCTCCCGCGCTGCGTCGACAATCTTGCGTAGCGAATAGCCTTCAGAACCATTGAACGTGACCGCCACTCGGCGCTGTGCGCCGGCATGTTGAATATTGGACCGGCCTTCGCTGAGCGTGATCGTCGCAACGTTTTTCAAGAGGGTTTTCGTCGTCGCGTTGCCGATCATGAGCTTGTCGAGTGCACCGATGCGGTTGCGATCGTCGGGCGAGAGGACAACGACGACGTCGACGGTGCGCGCGCCATCGTAGGTTTGGCCAACCGTCGTTCCAGCAAACGCCGTCTGAATTGTCTCAAGGGCGTCGCGCTCGGAAAGGCCGTAATTGGACAGCGCGACGGGGTTGAGCTTGACGGAAAGCGTCGGAACGGTGGCGCTCCTCGGCATCCTGAGGTCGGTGACGCCAGGGATATCGGCAACGGCTTTCTGGATAGCGGCGGCGGCAGTTTCGATGGAGTCGAGGTCCGGTCCGATCGCATTGATGACGACCTGTGCCGTCTCGCCGCTCAGCGTTTCGCTGATGCGATCACCGAGGAAGGTCAGCGTCTCGCTTCTGACCTCCGGAAAATCCTTCAGAGTGTCGCGAATGATGCTTTGAGCCTCCTCCTCGCTTTCCGAATGCGCGGGTTTCAATTCGATATGGAATTCGCTTTTATCGACGCTCCAGGTGTCTTCGCCGGCTTCGGCACGGCCGATCTGATGGGCGACCGTCTCGACGAACGGCAGCTTGAGCAGGGCCGCCGTGATACGCTCTCCGACCGCAACGACGTCGTCTGTCGAGGTGCC
The DNA here is from genome assembly GCA_963789775.1 of uncultured Pseudomonadota bacterium. Lineage (GTDB taxonomy): Bacteria > Pseudomonadota > Alphaproteobacteria > Rhizobiales > Hyphomicrobiaceae > Hyphomicrobium_B. Next base: position 582,208 of record CAWBLX010000003.1, on the reverse strand, counting down.
GGGAGAGGCCATCGCCATTTGCAAGACGAAATGACCTTCGCGGAATTGCGGAATGAGCTCGCTGTAGAGGAAGGGCACGACTCCGATTGCCGCGACGGCGCCGATGGTGAGGATAAGGACGGTCGCGCCCCACGCGCGCCGCACAACGGCGAGAGTCCAGCCCTGAGCGGTCTTCAAACCTTTGAGGAGCGGTGATTCCTTCGTGTCTTCGGTATTCGTCAAAAGCAGTGCACATAAAGCGGGTGTGACCGTCAACGCGACGACCATCGAAGCAAGCACGGCAATGATAAAGGTCAGCGCCATCGGGCCGATGAACCGTCCTTGAACGCCGCCGGCGAACAAGACGGGGAAGAACGCAAAGATCACCGCGAGCGTGCCGTAAAGCATCGAACCGCGAATCTCGACGGATGCTTCCTCAATGACCTTCAGCCGGTCGGCGTTGGGCCCGGCAAGCCGCAAGCGCCGCGAAATATTCTCGATATCGATGATTGCGTCGTCGACGAGCACACCGAGCGCCAGCGCGAAGCCACCGAGCGTCATGGTGTTGAGCGACTGGCCGCATTCCGTGAGAACAACCACGGCTGCCAACAACGACAGCGGGATGGCGAGAAATGAAATGAGCGACGCGCGAATGCTTCTGAGAAATGCATAGAGCACGATCAAAATCAGCGCCGATCCGAGCGTCAAGGCCGTCTCGAGGTTCTTGAGGGCGCGAACGACGAACGTCGCCGGCCGATGCAGGGCCGGGTACATTTTTATGCCCTGGTGCTCGAGCGCGGGCTCGATCTCGGCAAGTGCCGCCTCCGTCGCTTTCGTGGCGTCGAGCGTATTGGCGCCGAACTGGCCCGAAACCGTTATGAGGACCCCGGGCTGCCCCATGATCGTCGCGTCACCGATCTTGGCCGCAGGCCCGATGGTGACCGTCGCGACGTCGGCAAGGCGAACCGGGCGGTTGTTCTGCATCGTAACGACGGCTTCGGCGATGGTCTGCGGATCGGGCGATGGGGGCGGTGTTTCAATCGTGATCCGCTGTGCCGCCGTTTCGACGACGCCGCCGCCGCGCAGCGCGATCGCTCCTCTCGCCGCATTCATCACATCGGTTATGGTAAGGCCCAGCGCAGTAAGGCGATCGAGGTCGGGCTGGATTTGGACCTGGCGGATCGCGCCGCCGTAAACCGTGACACGTGCGATACCCGGAACCGCGAGCAGGCGCGGCTTGATTGTCCAGTCGGCAATATCGCGAAGCGTATAGGGATCGACTTGATCGGACACGATGCCGAGCTTCAGAACGTCCATCGTGCTGGACGTCAGCGGTGTCAGCTTCGGGGGGCCAAATCCTGCCGGAAATTTTCCATTGAGCGTGCTCAGGCGTTCGGCGATGCCTTGCCTCGTCACGTTCGGGTCGGCGCTCTCATCGAATGTGATGAGCACGACGGAGAGCCCATAGATCGATTCGGAGCGGACCGAATCAATCCCCGGACCGCCGACGATGGCCGCCTCGATGGGGCGGGTGATGATCTGCTCGACCTGTTCCGGCGCAAGGCCCGGAGCTTCGGTTTGAATCGTAACTTGCGGCGGGACAAATTCGGGGAAAACATCAAGGGGCGCGCGCATCGCGAGAAAGCTGCCCGCAACGAGCCACACCACCGACAGCAACGCAACGAACCCACGATAACGGATCGACCAGCGAATAAGCGCGTTCATGCGATCTAATCCGGATCGCCGGCCGTCGTCCCGGTATGATTTTGTGCGACCGGCGTTGCGGACGGTTTTGCGCTTGGCGCTGGCGGTCCGTCGTCGTCATCGTCGTCATAGCCGCCCGGCATCGCTTCACGCGCCAAAAGAATCGACGCGCCCTTCACGACGACACGGGTGCCGGGTTCAAAGCCGCTTTTTACGAGATATCCGTCATCGACCGGCGCCTCGAGCGATACCGGCTTGCGTTCATACTTGCCGGGTGACGTTTCGACATAGCACCACGACTTGCTGCCATAGACGACCAGCGCAGCGCTCGGAATGACGACGCCTGTCGGCTTCGCCGTGCTGTCGGCGATCACCCGCGCCCGATCACCGGTACGCAGTCCGGGGCCCGCGTCGATCAAACCGAAGTACGACACTCCGGGCATCGCAAGATTTCCAGACGGCGCAGGCCAAAAGGTGTCGACCTTGGTCTCGGGGCCACCGCGCAAGGGCACGACTCGGACATTTCGCGGGCCGTTGGCCGTCGTATCCGGAAAGTCGATGCGAAGAATTGCGCGTGTCCCGCTGGCGATTTCCGCCATCAACGCCTGCCGGGCGTCGACATTCAGGAACGGCGCCTGATCTCCCCACGACTGCCGGAGGCGCGTCGACAACAACTTCGACTGCGACGCATCAATGCCGGCCTGGCGTACGGCGCTCTCAAGCGTCTGCCTCGAAAGCATGGTCGCGGCTTTGAAACGCTCGAGTTGACCGCGGCTGAAATTGGCAGCGATCGCCGCGGATCGGATATCGGCATCGAGTTGTAGAAGAACATCGGGATTGAGGACGGTCGCGATACCCTCGAGCTTCACGGCCTCATTCGAGGTGGTGAGGGTAATCGTACGGACCGGAGGCAGAGGGGCGACCTCCGAGGTTTTGGCGCCGCCCTCGATCTCTTCGGAGTGCGGGGCATTGCAGCCGGCCAGAAAAGCACTGCCGACAAGCAGAGCAGCTCTCGTAAGTGCGGCTGCGTTCACGCCTTTACCTCCACCGTGCCAGGAAAATCAGGCACTTATATCGAGAATAATTCCCGACTTTTTTGTGGACAATGCGCCAAAGGTCCGGCCCACGCTAGGGGGTTTGTGTCAGAGCCAACGGCAAAAATTGCGCGGCTTGGCCCGTTCTTGGGGCGTCTGTTAACGGGGTGTGGCGCCGGCGATGAGATTTTGGCTCCATCGAGACAATCTCTCTCGAAATCCGAGCCATTTCTGGTTCATGCGCGCCATTCCCGCATTTCGGGAGCGCCTAATGAGTCAGACCCGCGCAAGGCACCAAGAGTGAAAGTGGACCCCACAATGCTTGCCTGCACGCCAATTCCCGTTCCGCAAACGGGGGCGCTCGGCGAGAAGGGGGTGAGAGTTGAAAAGCGCCACAGCTCCGGTCGAGAGTTTTGAAGAGCCGAATTTCATTCTCGGAAAGGCCGTGCTCGTCCGGGCTCTCTACGAAGGTCGAGACATTGGGCCGACGTGGGACAGCTTATTCAAGCGTGTTTCGAGCAATCTCGAAGACGCCGCCGCCTTCTTCGATCTTTCCATCATCCTGCAAACTGCCGGTCAGCCGGAGAAGGCGGCTCTCGCGCAAAAAGCGGCGCTCGATCTCAGCCGGAAATACCGCATAAAGAACGGGCGCGGCGTCGGCCCTAACGTCCTCGTTTTCGTTACCGCCGGCGATTTCATGGCGAATACGCCGATCGAGTTTCTTCTCGAAAAATCCGACGCGAATATTCTGCTCTACTATGTCGATTCCGGCACTAAGGATCTTGCCGACGTTCCCGAGCATGATGTTGCGTTCGTCGCGGTCGGAGAGTCTGCTGCCAATCTTTCGGTATTGCAAAATCTCGATCGACTGCTGCGCGAATGGCCGGGGCCTATTGTGAATAATGCGCCGCGCCGGATCATCGGTCTCTCCCGTGATGACGTTGCCGAGGCATTCGCGGACGAACCCTCGATCCTTGCACCCGCGACCAAGCGCGTATCGCGCGAAGCGCTTGAGAAAGCGGCTTCCGGCCAAATCGAAGTCGGGTCGCTCACCGGAACAATATCATATCCCGTCATTCTACGGCCTCTCGGCACGCACGCCGGAAAAGGAATGGAGAAGATTTCGACGCCTTCGGAGCTTTCCGCTTATCTGACGTCTCATGGCGGACCCGAGTTCTATGTTGCGCCATTCGTCGACTACAGCGGAGGCGACGGAAAGTTTCGAAAACAAAGAATCGCATTCATCGACGGCAAGGCCTACGCGAGCCATCTCGCGGTCTCCGATCATTGGATGGTGCATTATTTGAGCGCCGGCATGACGCAATATGAAGATCGCCGCGTCGAAGAGGCGAAGTGGATGGCCGATTTCGATGACGATTTTGCCGTGCGTCACGCACGGGCATTTGATGCGCTTTCTCGTCGTCTCGGGTTGGACTATTTCGCGATCGATTGCGCCGAGCTTCCTGATGGCCGGCTCCTTCTGTTTGAAGCCGACGTCGCGATGATCGTCCACGCGATGGATTCCGACGTTACGTTTCCTTACAAAAAGCCGGCGATGCAGAAGCTTTTCGCAGCATTCGAGGCCGCGCTGTGGCGACGCACGCTGAAATTTGCGCAGCAGGCACGTGCTCTCGATCCGCTCTCACGCAACGAACCCCTAATCTCTTATGCCGCGGGCACAGTCTCCGTTGCCGGGCGGACGTGATGGCAAACCTGCGCGCGCGGCTTCTACAGGGATAGTGCCATGCCCACGATGCATACGGGGATTCAGCGGGCACTGGAAAGGTCCTTTTCCGAAACCGAAGAGATCGACGCTTTCTCCGAGCCTCTCGCCTCCGTTTCGCTCCTTCTTGCGACGGGCGGCGACAGACGCATTTGGCCGGATGCCATCACGGGCCGCAATCGGTACGGGACACGAACCACACCGGCGGACGATGAGATTGCCTTCTCTTCGTCCACGGCGAGCAACATTTCGGCCGATGGCTACGCCGCGGCGGATCGTGAGTGGAAACGCCTCATCGATCCCGGATTTCAGTCCTCGGTTTGCGTCGACCGATGGTTCGACGATATTCGCGGACATATTCTCCGTGAGCTTGGCCGCGACGATGCGGACGTCATTCTCGCCGCCTCTGGGACCGACGCAGAGCTCATCGCGCTTGGCATTCTGGCCGGCCTGTCGAAGCGACCTTTGACCAACATCTTCGTTGCGCCCGACGAGACGGGAAACGGTGTCCCGCGTGCGGCCGCCGGTCTCCACTTTTCGGATATCACTGCGCTTGGCTTTCCGGTAGAGGCAGGCACGCCCGTCGCGGGCCTATCGCCTCACCGCATCGACGTGCGCACCATAGCTCTGCGCAGCGACACCGGCCAACCGCGACTTGATCATGAGATCGATGCCGATCTCGTCGCGATGGTCGAGCAGGAAATCAAGCGAGACCGCGATGTCGTGGTGCATGTCCTCGATACCTCGAAGACCGGCTTGACCGGCGTGACACGGCAAGCGGCCCGCTATGTAGCATCATTGGCGCCGGGTCGCGTTCGCGTCATCATCGATGCCTGCCAACTGCGCTGCCCCGTTTCGCAACTGCAGCGGGATCTCGCCGACGGCTTTCTGGTCGCGGTCACCGGATCGAAGTTCGTCGCGGCGCCACCTTTTGCCGGCGCCGTCATGGTCCCTTCGGCGATCCTCGAGGCAATGACGACGGTCGCCGATAGTCCAGTGGGCCTCGCCGACTACACCGCAGCCCAAGATTGGCCCATGGCCCTCCGCGAGCGCATGCGCCTCACGTTCAAATCGGAGATGAATCTCGGACTGGGATTGCGGTGGGTCGCCGGCTTAGCAAACCTCGCGCGATATGCTTCCGTCAACGACGCGCAGCAAAGCCTCATCAAACAGTACTTCGTTCGCCTTGTTCGCGCACGTATCGGGGATATGAAAGGCGTCGCGCTTCATTCCGACGATGACGGCGACCATCTCGCCTCGCGATCCATCGTGCCGTTGACCGTTATCGACGCCAATGGTGCGTTCGCGACTCTTGAACAAGCCAACCGCATTCAGTCGTCAATGCGAGGCCTCGACGGCGGTCCCATCTGTCACGTCGGCCAGCCCGTCCGGATCGGAGGTCGGGCGGCGCTGCGCGTTTCGGCTTCGGCCCTGGACATTGCGGCCGCCTCGGAACGAATGGCCGCGGGCCAATCTCTGCAGCAGGCGTGCCGACCGCTCGAATCCGATCTCGATATTTTCTTCGGGAAATGGACTTCGAGCCAGCGACGTCTGCAAGATATCTGATGTCGAAGGCCGACGAGAACACTCCTCGGGCGGATGCCAATTTGTCCGACGGCCTTTCGAGTCTCGATCCGTCCGACTGGGCAGAATTTCGCAAGCTCGCTCACGGCTTGCTAGACGATATTATTACGCACGTTGAAACGATCCGGCAGAGACCTGTCTGGCAAAGGCCGCCCGATGAGACGCGCGCAAGATTTGCTCGTCCGTTGCCGCACGATCCGAGTGAATTGAGCGACGTCTTCGATGACGTGCGCACGCATGTCATGCCGTTCGCGACCGGCAATTTGCATCCGCTGTTCATGGGTTGGGTTCACGGTGCCGGAACCCCGGTCGGCATGGTCGCTGAGGTCGTTGCAGCTGGTCTCAACCTCAACTGCGGCGGACGCGATCACGTCGGCATCGAAGTCGAACAGCAAATTGTTCGCTGGATGAGGGAAGCTCTCGGCTACCCGGATGAAGCCAGCGGTTTGTTTCTCACCGGTTCTTCGATGGCAAACTTCCTTGCTGTCATCATTGCCAAGACCGAAGTGTTGGGGTCTGGGAGCCGAGAGACCGGCTTGCGGAAGGCGGGTGCCGAGCTTGTGGCCTACACATCTTCCGAAGCGCACGGATGCATTGCGCAGGCAATGCAATTGTCAGGCATCGGTTCCGCCAATTTGAGAACGATAGCCGTCGACTCCTGCGGGCGCATGCGGCCGGACGCCTTGCGCGCGATGATCGAAAGAGATCGCGCCCTGGGATTTCTGCCCTTCCTTGTTGTCGGGACCGCAGGAACGGTGAACACGGGCGCTATCGATCCTCTGGCAGACATCGGCGAAATCGCGGCCGAGGAAAAACTTTGGTTCCACGTCGACGGCGCGATCGGCGCTCTTGCCATGTTCTCACAGGATTTGCGGGAGTTGTTTGCGGGACTAGAGCAGTCCGATTCTGTGGCGCTCGACTTCCATAAATGGGGACATGTTCCCTACGATGCTGGATTTTTGCTCGTGCGCGATGGTGCTGCCCACAAACGGGCATTTGCACAGTCGACCGCCTATTTGCAACGCGCAGACCGAGGGCTTGCGGCCGGAGACACCTGGCCTTGCGATCTGGGACCGGATTTATCGCGAGGCTGCCGGGCCTTGAAAACTTGGATGACGATCGAGGCGCTCGGAACGGACCGTATCGGGAGGTCGATCGCGCATACCTGCTCGCTCGCGCGTTATCTTGCCGAACGGCTCGAGAGTTACCCGATCTTTGAACTGAAGGCCCCGGTCGCCCTGAATATCGTTTGCTTCGGGATCCGCGGCGCCTCTCCGGAAACGGTGCGAGGCCTGATATTGGACCTGCAAGAAAGCGGAACAGCCGCTCCTTCGTGGACAATGCTGAACGGCGAACTCGTCGCGCGATGTGCGATCGTCAATCACCGGACGACGCGGGCGGATGCGGATCAGTTCGTATCAGCCATCGCAACGCAATTATCGAAACTTGGACTTTGAAATGGCGCAAGCTCAACAACCCGGCGGATGCGGTCCGCAGGCTTGGAACAATTGGGCGAATGACCGCAAATGTTCCTTAAGTTTAAGACTTGGAAACCATTCTTAAGGCATCCTCTCGCCTAGGCTGATCCGGGCGGGATAACGGCTCATCTACGCATCATCAAAGGAACCCGAGACCGACACATGTGCCGGCCTCGGTACGGTGCTGGTTGACTGCTCCCCGCTGCGTAGCCAGCGCCGGGCGGCGAGGCGATGGTCGCCTCGCCCGCTGCGTTGCAAAGCCTAATTCATCGATGTTTAGAAATCGTTCGCGCTCTGATTGAACGATCGGCCGGCCGACAGACGCGGCCTCCTCCTCCCGGCAGATTCCGCACGTCGCGCTCTGACCGGACCTGGCCGGCTCTGGCGCTCGCCTTCAGAAATGCTCGCCGACCAACGCCTCGCTCTTGGCCCAAAGCGCCTTGGCGTGCTCGGGATCGAGCGCGTAAGGGCGGACGCCTTCGCTGATGGGGTTGATCAGACCGTCCGACACCTTGGACACATGGCAGTTCTCGCAATAGCGGCCGCCCACCTCATCGGCCGGGGCGATGACGGCTGCCCAAACGGAAGTCGCGGCGCCCTGCGGAATTGTTTTGAACTGGAAAGGCGGCTGGCCATCGGCTGCCAACTGAGCGTTGATCTGCGCAATGAGACCTTCAAGTTCGCCGGGCGCCATGTGGCGTCCAAGTTCGGTCTTGATGCCTCCGGGATGCAACGCCGTTGCCCGCACACCGCGCGCCTTGTGTCGCCGGTCGAACTCCACGGCGAAGAGGATGTTGGCGGTTTTCGATCGGCCATAAGCGACCATCGGGTCGTAAAGCGTGCGCTCGAAATTCGGATCATCGAGGTCGATATCGGAATAGCGGTGGCCGGAAGACGAGACGTTCACCAGCCGTCCGCTCGGCGCGATCAGCGAGGCGATACGGTTCACCAGAACAAAATGTCCAAGGTGGTTGGTACCGAACTGCATTTCAAAGCCGTCCGCGGTGTGCCAGAACGGCGTTCTCATCACGCCTGCATTGGCGATCACGACATCGAACGGCCGGCCGTCAGCAACCAGGGCGTCGGCGCAGGCGCGCACGCTCTTGAGCGAAGCAAGATCAAGTTCCACCAATTCAAGGCTGCCGCCGTTCGTGGCTTGAGCACGGACCTCCGCGGTCGCCTGCTCTGCCTTTGCCAGGTCCCGCGCGGCTCCAACCACCTGAGCCCCATGAGCGGCGAGTGCCCGGGCTGTTTCCACGCCCAACCCGGCCGATACGCCAGTAACGAGTACACGTTTTCCGCTAAGATTGACGCCCTGAAGTACATCGTCGGTCGTGGACGTCGCCCCGAAAGTGTTGGCCATGACTATTTCCTTTTGCAATTGGCGCACGCTCCCGCAGGCGGCGGACGATTGCCCGCCGTCCTCATTTGGCATAAAAGGAGGGTGCCTCCTCTTATATACGGAGGAGCCCTCCGTTTATCAAGGGACAATTTATACGTGGCCGATAGAGGCAAACCCACCCCTGTCCGTAAGGCCCGCGCCGATGCGGAGCGCAATCGCATCCGTCTCCTCGAAACGGCAAAGGCGGCCTTTGCCGAAAAAGGCTCAGGCGCCAGCCTTGAGGAGATCGCGCGCGCCGCCGATGTCGGAATTGGCACGCTCTATCGCCATTTCCCTACGCGCGATGCCCTCATTGAGGCCGTCTACCGTAACGAGACCGAACAACTTATGGCCGCCGCTACGCACTTCGCCGACAAATATCCCCCGGTGAAAGCTTTGCGCGAGTGGATGCTCTTGTTCGTGGACTATGTGGCGGCCAAGCACGGGATGTCCGAAGCGCTCAACTCGCTCGTCGGCGGAACGTCCAACCTTTATGCGGCCTCCGGTGCGCAAGCCAAGAAAGCGATCGCGATGCTGGTCGATAACGCCGTCGCCAGCGGCGAGGTCCGTCTCGCTATTGACCCGCTCGATCTCTTGCGCGCGCTCGCCGGCGTTGCGACTCTCGTCACGGGGCACGCAGGGACCAAGGCCGCCAAGCGCCTCGTCGACATTCTCATCGCGGGGATTTCGACGGAAAAGCAATAGACGTTGGTTGAAGGGTCGCTATTTGGCGAACCCCGGGCGCTGGCCCCCGCGTGCTGAGATTTGGCACAGAAAAAAGGGCTGCCCGAATGCGACTTGCTTACATGCCGGGCAGCCGAAGTGTTTATTCCACGAGAAGCAGGAATGATTTCCCGGCATCCGTCGTGAGTTCTGCGTCGTCGAGCGTACCGTCGTTATCCGGGTCAGCCGCTTTGAAGCGGGCCTCGACGAGAATATCGTATTCCTTTTGATCCAATGTGCCGTCGCTATCGGGATCTGCTGCCTTGAGCCCCGCCTCATCGAGGCGGCCTGAGAGTTCCTTGGCGTCCAGCGTCCCATCCTTGTCCGGATCGAGCTTGGTGAAGACCTTCGCCGCTGCCGTCTTCGCCTCAGGCATATCAACGGTGCCATCGTTGTCCGGATCAAGCGCGGTCAACGAAGCTGAAGCGGCTAGAACGGGTTTAGCCTGGTGAACGAACGCAAAGCCGGCGACGGCCAGCACCGCAACTGCGCTCAATAGTCTGACTTTCATTTCCGAAAACTCCTCTGTGGGGCGGCGCGCGACGGCCCCCCTTATCGCAATCGTGCCTCAATGATCGGGGATGACTCCCCGAACGCATTACGTGATGCACGCTATCAGAGGACAAATTCCCGGATTAAGGTGATAAATAGGAAGAAATTTCGGGAAGAATTCCCGCACATATATTTGCGTTTTAAAAACGGGATCGGCGTCAGATCAACTTCATTTCGACGGCGATCCGAACCATCTCTGTCGATGTCCGCGCGCCAAGCTTCTTGCGCAATATCGTACAGTCCGATGCGACGGTCTTATACGAGACCGATATATCGTTGGCGATCTCGGCCATGCTTCGGCCTCTCGCCAATAAGCGAAGCACAAGCTGCTCGCGCTCGTTCAAGAGTTCCGCCGTCTCCTCATTCCGGGCCCGAAGCAGCGCCATCTCCTGAATGAGATCATCGGAAATCCACGTTTCTCCGCGCGCGACCGCTAGCACGGCTTGCCGAAGATCGGCCGGGCCACCATTTTTGCTGACGTAACCTTTGGCGCCAGCCTGGATGGCCTGAATAGCGAGGATCGGCGTGTCGTTCATCGAGAAAACGACGATGCGAGCCTCAGGCTCTCGCGCGACGAGCTCTCGCGTAAGCTCCAGCCCCGAACCATCGGGGAGATTTATGTCGACGATCATCACATCCGGAGGCTCGCGCAGAATCGCGCTGCGCGCTTCGGCGGCCGTCCGCGCCTCCATGATCGTCACATCATCATTTAGAGAAAAGAGCGCCCGGCAACCGGATATGACAATCGGATGGTCCTCGACGATGAGAAGCTTCACGGCTGGCCGCGCTCACCCCTGCGCCCACTGATCAATGCCGTTCTAACGCGTGACAACCAATTAGCAATGCTGATTTTACTAGGATTTTTTCCCGATAAGCCCCGGAAAATTAGCCCTCCTCATTGCCGCTCACTTCTTCGGACCGGGAGCCGATTCAAGGGCTTTCATCGCGCGATCATCGAAACAATCATCCAACCGCCGATAGCTCCGGCGATCGTCTTGATCGATCTTCTTCATGCAGACGACTCTGTCGGCTTCAGGCACGGTGACCCAACGGGCAAGAACGCTCAATCGAGCTCCGTTCTCGATCCTCAAGCACTCGTCATTATCGGCCACGGGGCAGAGATCATGAATTTCCCAAGTCGGCGGTGATGTATCAGCTCGCACGCTGTGCGCCGCGAGGGCGTAGGTTCCGAAAAGCACGGAAAGGAATAGAACTAATTTCATAATACCCGACGTATCCATTTCGCATGAAAGCCTGCGAAAAATATATGGTGGGTGAACCCAGATGCCAGCTCACGGGGCAATTTTTCCGAATGGCCTCTCGGTAATTTTACTCGAGCGACGCGCGTCGAGATCTGCCTTGCGTGGCAGGCTCGTCATCGGCGCAGTTTCCAAAACTCGAATGGAGGTGAGTTCAGACGCGAAATTCAGTCGTCCTATATGAGCAACTGCTCAGCATTGTAGTTCATGCCAAACCGGACGATCTGTTCGAGCAACTGAGGGTATTCGATCCCGGCATATTCTGCGGAACTCGCAAATTCCTCATCGGATGCGATTTGGGGATTAGGATTGGCCTCCAGCAGATAAGCATCCTCTGAAGGGGTGACGCGAAAATCCAACCGCGCATAGCCGCTAAGGCCAAGCCGTCTGTAGATCTCCCGTGATAACTTCTTCAATTTGGCTGCGAGCTTGTTGCTGATCTCCGCCGGGCCGATAAGCGCGCCTACCTGATCCTGATATGCCGGATCCCATTTGCCGCGACTTGTTGCGATCAATGGCGCGCCGTCAGGGCGATTTTCGAGAAAAAACTCCCATGGCGGCAGAACCGTGACGCGCTCGTTGCCCATGACGCCGACGTAAATTTCACGACCCTCGATGTATTGTTCCGCGACAGCCGCCGTATCGGCGGTGCGATGAATGAACTCGACACGCTCCATCAATTTGACGTCGTCCCGAACGATCGAGGCAGCCGATATGCCGATGGAGCCTTCTTCTGTCAGCGATTTTACGATCAGGGGGAAACTCAGCGTGCTCGGCCGTTTTGTGGCACGCCGCATCGGGAAAACAGCGAACTCGGGAACTTTTAGACCGTCGTAGGCGAGAATTTTTTTGGTTAGAGCTTTGTCGCGAGCGATGGTGAGGCCGCGCGGATTGCAGCCCGTGTACGCCTGACGCAAAAGCTCCAGAAAACTGACGACGTGCTGATCGAAGTGTCCAATGCCATTGAACTCCTCGGCCAGATTGAAGACGATGTCGGGCTTGTTGCCTTCAATCGCGTTGAGGATTGCCGATAGATCATTCGAGACACCGACCACGATCACCTGATGACCGAGAGACTCGATCGCTTGTTTGACGTGGTACTCGGTCTTTCGCAGCAACTGTTGTTTGCTATCGTAGTCCGCGAGGTCGCCGATCGGCAGCAATCTTTCGTCGGCAAGAAGTACGACGTTCAACTTTTTATTGGACTTGTGGACCTCGGTCACAGCGGCATCCTCGGTCTATCGTGAATGATGGCGACGGTTGCGCGAGATACCAGCCGCGAAATCTTTCTCATCGTTTCCGCCTCCGGCCGCGTTTGTTTTAGTTTTAAAATCTTGGCGCGATGCACGAACTGCCGCAAAACCTGATCGACAACGTAGGCTGGAACACCGAGGGGTTTCGCGGTGCGCCGTCGCAAGCGCGTGCGATTTGACGTCAGCAGACTGGCCGCCGACATATATTCGCGCCCCCGGCGCCCCTTGCTATTTTCGTGAAATATTCGCCGCAACGCGCTGTCGAATTCATCTTCGGCGTCGACCGCATAGAATTCGCGTTTCTCATCATAGTGCTGGCCAAGCGTTCGCGTGGATTCTTTGAGTTCGCTGCCGATCCGTCTCGGTTTTATCTCCGGGTCGACGTTCCGCCGATCATGCATCCACGTGTCGACGGCCTTCAATTTCTCGAAGGCAGGCCAATCGCGATACATCCAACGCCAACTTCTTTCCGACCTCAGCCAAACAGCAAACGTTTCGGCAAAATCTTCGACCGGGTGGGACTGCGCGTACCAGGCATTGAGATGCTGAACATAATCGCGGCTATCCGTATCCGCGACGTATTCCGTCGGGTACTTGCGCTGCGGCGAACCGAACAGCTGACGGTACTCGCGCGTTTCGCGCAGTTGAAACGCCTCATCGACGGCGTGTCCGGTTTCATGGCGCAAAATGCTCTGTGCTTCCCTTAAGGACATGCCTTCGACTTCAAACATCATCTTGCGCTCGAGGCGGATCAGCCGCGGATGCAGCAAATAAAATGGAATGGCAAAGCCAACGACGCCATCTGGATTATACCATTCTTCCGCGGCCCAAATGGACGGCCGGCAACGAATTCCGCGTGCAGTGAGAATATCGAACACCGATTTGGCGCGCTGCTCGATCACCGACCCTTTGAGAAGAAGAGGCAAATCGCAGAAACGCATGCGCAATAGTTCACTATCGGGCATTTGATCTAGGCGAGACGCGCGTATCGGCATTCTGACCCTCAAACAATGATTCCTGCTGCCGGGATGAAGTCGCTATGGCCCACTGAAATCAATGGCTAATTTCGGGAAGCGGATCAAAAGATCGGGGTATTCTTGCGAATCGTTCATCGCATGAAACATCGCATGGCTCGGAAGGGCATCCAAGGTGTCGCGCGGCGTCGTCAATTCAGCGTTTTGCTCGCCGGGTGACCCCAAGACTTGCAGCCACATCTATCTGGCGATGGCCGGCCTCGCGGCGCTCCTGTCGCGGTTGGCGAAGCTCTGCTTGATTTGGCGCGGGTATGTCGATCCTCGGAGAGCCTTTGCGTGGGATGCCTTGATCATCACAATTGCGAGAGAGCAATGCCCGAAGGCCGACACCGCGAGCGCAGAACTCGGTTTTTGTAACGGCCTAGGGCTTCACGTGGGGATCATGCTTGGGCTGGTATGCTCAATCGTGATTGGTGCGGGCATCGATTGGAGCATCGATCGGCTCGTTAGCTGATATTTCGGGCGATCAGCTGATTGCAGTGTTCTTTGTCAATATTCGCGGAGATCTAATTCACTGAAATGACGGCCGCCTAGGCGTAATTAGGTCCCCTAGAGTCGCCTGCCAAAATCAGCGCCTTATAAGCGAAAATATAACTATCTGACTTTTGATAAAATGGCGCGAGAGACGGGACTTGAACCCGCGGCCTCCGCCGTGACAGGGCGGCGCTCTAACCAACTGAGCTACTCCCGCAATCCAGAAAGTGACGGGCGCCGAAGCGCCCGCCGTCACACGGTCGAGATACGTGATGGCCGTCCCGCCGTCAAGCCAGAGTTCAGCCCTTTGGCGCCCGATCCCCCCAAAGCGGGCCGTAGGCCTTATCGCCGCGGAACGAAATCGCGTTTGCCGATCTCGATGCCGTTGTGCCGCAGGATGTCGTAGGCGGTCGCACAGTGGAAATAGAAGTTCGGCACGGCGACGTGGAGCAGGTATTCGCGACCGCTCATGGTCACCTCCTGGCCGCCGACCTTGAGTGTCACTTCCCGCGTCTCGGCCCCTTCGAACTGCTCGGGCTTGTAAGCGGCAAGCAGGGCCTGAATTTTCGCGATCCGTGCCTTCAGCTCCGGCAACGTCGTTTCGGTGTCCGGGAAGCTTGGAACGTCAACCCCCGCCAAACGTGCGGGTGCGGCCTTCGCAAAGTCGGTCGCGAGTTGAACCTGACGCGTCAGATTGAACATGTCGGGATAGAGCCGCGACCCAAGGAAAACGGCGAAGTCGATTTTCTTTGCGGCGGCTTGCTCGGCAGCCTTATCGAGAACCGCTTCGAGCGCAGCGAGCTGCTTCTGGAAGGTTGGGACCGCGACGTCGTACATCGAGAGAGGCATGGTTGTGCTTTCTTCGTTTGCTGAGGACGGACGACACTCACGTAGGGTGCTGGGATAGGCGCTTCAACAGGCCCGTCCTTACGTCCGGCTCTACGCAGCGGAGTCGCAAGGACCATAAATATGGTGGGCGGTGAGAGGGTCGAACTCCCGACATCCTCGGTGTAAACGAGGCGCTCTACCACTGAGCTAACCGCCCGACGCGCCCTTTGCTAATCCGTCGGCAAAAGGCTGTCAAAACAAACACGCGCCGCTTTCGCGGCGCGCGTGGGAACATGGACGCAAAGTTTAGTTCAGGTTCAGCGCATCCTTCAGACCCTTGGCGGGCGTGAACTTCGGTACGCGTGACGCCGGGATCTGAATGGTCTTGCCGGTTGCGGGATTGCGGCCTTCGCGCGCCTTGCGGGCCGCGACTTTGAAGGTGCCGAAATCCGGGATGCGCACTTCGTGGCCGTCCTTCATCGCGGCACGAATGTGGGCAAGCACGGCATCCACCACGCCGCTCGCCTTCTCCTTCGTCAGCTCGCACTCTTTCGCAACGGCATCAATCAAATCTTTCTTGCTCATCTCGTCTTTCCTCTAGTGTGGGAGGTGGGGCTTCGGTTCAGGGCTCGAAGCCCGAGGCGGCCATATCCGGGGAGTAGCCGGCCGCGCATGAAGGGGTAGAAGCGCTCAATCGCTCCGCCCGTCAAGCAGAAAACGCCCGTATTTACGGACAAAAGCGCATCAAAATGCTCAAATTTTGCAAAAGAAAATGCCCCTGTACGGTTACCGGACAGAGGCATTCCTCAGCGTAAATTTAATCTTCCGCGAAAGGGTCAGTGTGCGGTAATCCGCGCACTGCCTTTAGCGGAGTCTTTGGCCTCAAGGGCTTCGGCCTCCGCTGCCTCGTCCCAGGTGATGGGCTCGGGCACACGCACGAGAGCGACCTTCAGGACCTCGTCGAGGCGCGCGACAGGGATGACATCCATCTTGGTCAACACCTCACTCGGAATCTCCGCCAAATCCTTGGCGTTCTCTTCCGGAATGATGACGGTCTTGATGCCGCCGCGCAGTGCCGCAAGGAGTTTCTCCTTAAGGCCACCGATTGGCAGCACACGACCGCGCAGCGTGATCTCGCCCGTCATCGCCACATCCTTGCGGACAGGGATGCCGGTCAAAACCGAGATGATCGCCGTCGTCATCGCGATACCCGCAGACGGACCATCCTTCGGCGTTGCACCTTCCGGAACGTGCACGTGGATGTCGCGCTTTTCGAAGAGCGTCGGATGGATGCCGAAATCAATCGAGTGCGAGCGCACGTAGGCGTTTGCTGCCTGGATCAATTCCTTCATCACGTCGCGGAGGTTACCCGTGACGCTCATCCTGCCTTTGCCCGGCATCATGACGCCTTCGATCGTCAGCAATTCGCCGCCGACTTCCGTCCAGGCCAAACCGGTGACGATACCGACCTGATCCTCGAGCTCGGCCTCGCCGTAGCGGTACTTCGGGACGCCCAGGAAGTCGTGAACGTTCTCGCCCGTCACGACAATCGAGGTCTTCGACGACGTCAGGATCTCCTTCACCGCTTTCCGGGCAAGCTTGGCCATTTCGCGTTCGAGCGAACGTACGCCTGCTTCCCGCGTGTAGCGGCGAATGACTTCCTTCACGGCACTGTCTTCGACCGTCCACTCACTCTGCTCGAGCCCGTGGGCAGAGTACTGCTCCGGAATGAGGTGGCGCTTGGCGATTTCCAGCTTCTCGTCTTCCGTGTAGCCCGCGAGACGAATGATCTCCATGCGGTCCATCAGGGCCGGCGGGATGTTCAGCGTATTCGCCGTCGTCACGAACATCACGTTCGAGAGGTCGTAGTCGACCTCCAGATAATGGTCGTTAAACGACTGGTTCTGCTCCGGATCGAGAACCTCAAGGAGCGCCGCCGCCGGGTCGCCGCGGAAGTCCTGGCCCATCTTGTCGATCTCATCCAAGAGGAAGAGCGGGTTCGTCCGCTTCGCCTTCTTCATGGACTGGATGACCTTGCCCGGCATGGAGCCGATGTAGGTCCGACGGTGACCGCGGATTTCCGCTTCGTCGCGAACGCCGCCGAGCGACATGCGCACAAACTCGCGGCCGGTCGCGTTGGCGATCGACTTGCCAAGGGACGTCTTGCCGACGCCCGGAGGACCGACGAGGCACAGGATCGGCCCCTTCAGCTTGTTGGTCCGCGCCTGCACCGCGAGATACTCAAGGATGCGCTCCTTGACCTTCTCGAGGCCATAGTGCTCCAGATCGAGGATCGTCTGGGCTTCGGCGATGTCCTTCTTGACCTTGCCCTTGATTCCCCACGGGATCGACAAGAGCCAATCGAGATAGTTGCGGACGACCGTCGCTTCTGCCGACATCGGCGACATCTGCTTGAGCTTCTTCAGCTCAGCCAGCGCCTTGTCCTTGGCCTCCTTCGACAGCTTTGTGTTCTCGATCTTTTCCTCGAATTCCGAGATGTCGTCGCGTTCGTCGGAATCACCGAGTTCCTTCTGAATGGCCTTCATCTGTTCATTCAGATAGTACTCGCGCTGCGTCTTCTCCATCTGGCGCTTAACGCGCGAACGGATCTTACGCTCGACCTGCAGGACTGAGATCTCGCTTTCCATGAGCGTATAGACTCGCTCCAGCCGCTCGGAGATGCTCGCGGTTTCGAGCACATCCTGCTTGTCGGAAATCTTTACGGCGAGATGAGAGGCGATCGTGTCGGCGAGCTTCGCGTAATCCTCGATCTGGCCGACGTTGCTCAGGACTTCGGGCGAAACCTTCTTGTTGAGCTTCACGTAGCTCTCGAACTGAGTCACGACCGAGCGCGCGAGCGCTTCGAGTTCATCCTTGGCGCCGGGGACTTCGACGACCCGCTCGACCTCGGCTTCGAAGTAATTCGCGTTCGAAGTATAGCGCGTGATCTTTGCACGCGCGTTGCCTTCGACGAGGACTTTCACCGTCCCGTCGGGAAGCTTCAGAAGCTGCAGAACGGACGCGAGCGTTCCGATTTCGTAGATGGCGTCGGGCGCCGGATCGTCGTCGCTGGCATTCTTTTGTGCGGCGAGGAGAATCTGCTTGTCGGCGCGCATCACTTCTTCAAGTGCCGCGATAGATTTCTCGCGCCCAACGAAAAGCGGGACGACCATGTAGGGAAAAACGACGATGTCCCGGAGGGGGAGAACCGGGAACAGCTCTTTTGCGCCGGCTTTTTCCTTGGTCTTTTTATCTTCGCTCATTTCACTACCTATCCGCCGTGCGCCGCAAATCCTTTACAATCTATCGGCACATTCCACACTCGTTCCACTTAGGAGCCACGCTTCCCGCCCCTTTTGTGGCAGCGGACAGCATGCTCGTGAGCGCGAGCACGGGGTGAGACCCAAGCCCTGGACACCGGTTTTCGGAGACAATCTCGGCTGGCTGCTTGATGCCATTCCCTCCGAACAAATAGGGACCGGCGTCCCGCAAACAAGTCCCGGGACCAAGCTCCCGGAAAGCCTTAATTGTCGCGATGGGCTAAGCAGTAGAGCCTTTTTCCTCTGCCCGTTCCGAATAGATCCGGAGCGGTTTTGCCGAGCCTTCCACGACTTCCGGCCCGATCACAACCTCCTCGACACCCTTGAGCGTCGGCAGGTCGTACATCGTGTCGAGCAGAATGCCTTCCATGATCGACCTGAGACCACGGGCACCCGTCTTGCGCTCGATGGCTCTGCGCGAAATCGCTCTCAGCGCATCGAGCGTGATCGTCAACTTCACGTCCTCCATTTCGAAGAGACGCTGGTATTGCTTGACGATGGCGTTCTTCGGCTCGGTCAGGATCTGAACCAGAGCCGTTTCATCGAGATCCTCGAGCGTGGCGATGACCGGCAAGCGGCCGATGAACTCGGGGATCAGGCCGAACTTCAGCAAATCTTCCGGTTCGACGTTGCGCAGGATTTCGCCAGTGCGCCGCTCATCGGGTCCGGAGACCTTAGCCGAGAAGCCGATCGACGATCCTTTGCCACGCCGAGAGATGATCTTCTCAAGGCCGGCGAATGCACCGCCACAAATGAAAAGGATGTTCGTGGTGTCGACCTGAAGGAATTCCTGCTGCGGATGCTTGCGGCCGCCCTGCGGCGGAACGGAAGCGACCGTGCCTTCCATGATCTTCAACAGGGCCTGCTGCACGCCCTCGCCCGATACATCCCGCGTGATCGAAGGATTGTCGGACTTGCGGCTGATCTTGTCGACTTCGTCGATGTAGACGATGCCCCGCTGCGCGCGCTCGACGTTGTAGTCGGCCGACTGCAGGAGCTTCAGTATAATGTTCTCGACATCTTCACCGACGTATCCGGCTTCAGTGAGCGTCGTAGCGTCCGCCATTGTGAAGGGAACATCGAGAATGCGCGCCAAGGTCTGGGCAAGCAGCGTCTTGCCCGAGCCCGTCGGACCGACGAGCAGGATGTTCGACTTCGCCAGTTCGACGTCGTTGTTCTTCGTGGCGTGGTTGAGCCGCTTGTAGTGATTGTGGACAGCGACCGAGAGAACGCGCTTCGCGTGGAACTGCCCGATCACGTAGCTATCGAGAACAGTGCAAATCTCCTGCGGCGTCGGAACTCCGTCGCGGGATTTCACGAGGGTGTTTTTGTTCTCTTCACGGATTATGTCCATGCAGAGCTCGACGCATTCATCGCAGATGAATACCGTCGGGCCAGCAATCAGTTTGCGAACCTCATGCTGACTCTTGCCGCAGAATGAGCAGTAAAGAGTGTTCTTCTCTTGAGCCATGTGTTCTCACCTTCCGTACAAGAGCATCAACACGATGTTCTTGCTTTGGCCCGCTGTTCACGCCCGGCGCGGAGCCGATTCTGCGGCGACGTGAACTCCATAACCAATCTGAGCACGCTAACGTTCTGCAGATCAAGATTGGATTAATGGAGCCTACCCGGCCACAGGTCGCAAGCGGCGCTATTGCCACAGTTGATAAACGAGCAGGCAACACCGGCGATTCAATGCGAGTATTTACCTAAACTCATCCGCTGTTGTGCAGCGTTTGTTCTTCTGAATGGGCGACCAAACGCCCACCCACTCTACCATCATGCAACGAGCCTTCACGTTGCACCAGCACCGCATCAGCCAATAGGAGTGCCGGTTTCGAAGACACCGCTGTCGACTTCGTCGCGGCTCTCGAGAACCTTGTCGATGATGCCGAAATCGCGGGCCTGATCGGCAGTCATGAAGTAATCGCGGTCCAGCGTTTTATCGACCATCTCGTACGTCTGACCTGTGTGTTTCACATAGGTCTCGTTGAGCCGGCGCTTCATCTTGATGATGTCCTCGGCGTGCCGCTCGATGTCGGAAGCCTGGCCCGAGAAGCCGCCCGACGGCTGATGCACCATCACGCGCGCGTTCGGCAGTGCATAGCGCAGGCCCTTGGCACCGGCACAAAGCAGCAGCGATCCCATCGAAGCCGCCTGACCGATGCATAGTGTCGCGACGGCCGGTTTCACGAACTGCATCGTATCGTAGATTGCCATGCCCGCCGTGACGACACCGCCCGGAGAGTTGATGTACATCGAAATCTCTTTTTTCGGATTTTCCGACTCGAGGAACAAAAGCTGCATGCAAATGGATGCAGCCATGTGATCTTCGACCGGTCCGGTCACGAAGATGATGCGTTCCTTCAGAAGGCGCGAGGGCAGGTCGTAGCCACGCTCGCCGCGCGTCGTCTGTTCGACGACCATCGGCCAGAAGGTATTCGTCACAGTGTTGATCGGGTCGCGCATCGCCTTCGTCTTTCCTCATTTCGGCAGGCCGGCACGCTTACCGCACCCACCCGACTCGCACGCTTTAAGTCTGTCACGAGACCGTAAACCACCAAAGAGGCCTACTGCTCGGTCGCCTCTTCAACGGCCTTCAAGAGTTCGTCCCGCGTCACCTTCTTTTCAGTCGGCTTAGCTTCCTCGATCACGTAATCGATGACCTTGTCCTCGAAGATCGGGGCGCGAAGCTCGGCCAGCGCGCCGGGCGTCTTCTCGTAGTACTCGTAGACCTGCTTTTCCCTGCCCTGGTAACGGCGCGCCTGTTCCACCAGGGCACGGCGCAGCTCGTCCTGAGAGACCTGCAGATTATTCTTCTCGCCAATTTCGCCGATCACCAGACCAAGCCGCACGCGGCGCTCAGCAATTCCCCGGTACTCGGCGCGCGCCTCGTCCTCGGTCTTGCCTTCGTCGGCGAATGTCTTGTTCGTGGCTTTGAGATTGTTCTCGAGCTGAGTCCATATATTGTCGAATTCGAAATCGACAAGAGAGGCCGGCAACTCGAACTTGTGGGCCGCGTCGAGCGCATCGAGCAGCTCGCGCTTCAGCTTCGTCCGCGACGCCTGATCGTATTCGCGCTTGATCTGCTCGGAGATGAAGCCGCGCAGCTGTTCGAGGCTTTCGGCGCCGATGCCCTTGGCGAAGTCTTCATCGACAACCGGCGTACGGGGCTTTGAAACGCCTTTAACCTTCACGTCGAAGTCAGCCTTTTTACCGGCTAATGCAGCGACTGGATATTCGTCCGGGAAGGTCGCGGTAACGACTTTCTCATCGCCGGCCTTCATGCCCGTCACGCCTTCCTCAAAGCCCGGAATGAACTGCTTCTTGCCGATCGTCAGGCTCTGGCCTTCGGCGGCGCCACCCTCAAAGGCTTCGCCGTCGATCTTGCCCAGGAAATCAAGCGTCACGAGGTCACCTTCGCCCGCCGCGCGGCCTTCTTCGACGTCGTAAGCGGTATTGCGCTCGGCGAGATTCGCCAGCGCCTTATCAATGGCAGCGTCGTCAACATCGGCAACAAGCTTCTCAAGCTTCAGCGATGTCATATCGGCGAGAGGGATCGGCGGCAGAACCTCGAACGACATGTTGTAGGCAAGGTCGCCCTGCCCGCTCGCGATCTTCTCGAACGTCTCTTCGTTGAAATCGACGAGTTCGACCTTGGGCTGCTGCGCCGGTCGTTCGTTGCGATCCTTGATGGCCTGAGCGCTCGTATCATTGAGCGTTTGCTCCATCACTTCCTGCATCACCGACTTGCCGTAGATTTTCTTCAGGTGCGTCAGCGGAACTTTGCCGCGCCGAAACCCTTTGATCTCCACGCGGTCCTTCAGTTCGTCGAGGCGGGACGTGAAGCGCTCGCTGAGCTCCGCCTGCCCGACCACCACCTGCAGCGTCCGCTTCAATCCTTCTCGTGCCGTTTCCGTGACTTGCATCATCCGTGTCCTGATTGGGGGTCGAAGCGCGTCCTCAAACTTCGCCGACCCAACTATTTAGGGAGCCGCTGGCAGGTCGACAAAGCGCTGACGCTACCCGCCGCCGCAATACTCATGCGGACGAATCTTAGCCCCCACAATTATTGCATTGAATTTGCTACGTTTTTAAACTGTCGCGTGTCGCGGACCCTTAACCACCCCCGGGAGGGGATGCCGGCATCTCGCGCATGGAAGCCTATAGCGAGGCTTAAACAGCCTTTCCGGGAGATTGGCAATATGCTGTCGCAGCACCTTCAAAAATGAATTCGGCGGCGGATCCGGCACCCGGCACCCGGCACGCGCGGCGCCCGTTCTTGTGTCTTTCGAATTTGCACGATTTTTTCGCGCTGAATTTTGCGTAAGTTCTTGAAAGACTGCGGCCAATTTCCTGAGATTAGTTTCAGAGGCTATACTAGGTTCATTTGGAACTGCTAAAAGTTCTGGATGCGGTTGAAGGAGCGTTCAGAATGAACCTGACACGCAGAGGTTTCATCAAGCTCACCGGCGCGAGCCTCGCGACATCGAGCTTAGGTGCCTTGGGATTTGGAGGCTTCGGCGAAGCGCTCGCAGAATTTGTCAGACCGTTCAAGCTCACGCACGCGAAGGAAACGCGCAATACCTGCACGTACTGCTCGGTCGCCTGCGGAATTCTGATCTATACCCTGGGCGACGGCGCGCTGAATGCCACGTCGGACATCATTCATATCGAAGGGGATCCGGATCATCCGGTGAACCGCGGCACGCTCTGCCCCAAAGGATCGGCGCTCCTGGACATCGTCCATGCCCCGACGCGCCTCACGGCTCCGAAGTATCGCAAGCCGGGCGGCACGGAATTCGAGGAAGTCAGTTGGGATTGGGCGCTCGACCGCATCGCGCGCTTGATGAAAGACGACCGGGACAAGAATTTCATCGCGAAAAACGCTGAAGGCGCGACCGTCAACCGGTGGATCTCCACCGGCATGCTCGCTGCGTCCGCCTCGTCAAGCGAAACCGCGTATCTCACATGGAAGGTCGCCCGTTCATTCGGGATGCTGGTCTTCGACAACCAAGCGCGTGTCTGACACGGACCGACGGTAGCCAGTCTGGCTCCAACATTCGGTCGCGGTGCAATGACCAACACTTGGCAGGATATCAAGAATGCCAATGTGGTCGTGGTCATGGGCGGTAACGCCGCCGAAGCGCATCCGTGCGGCTTCAAGTGGGTCGTCGAGGCCAAGATCGAGAACGGCGCAAAGCTCATCGTCGTCGATCCGCGCTTCACGCGCACGGCGTCGGTCGCCGACTATTACGCGCCGATCCGGCCGGGAACCGATATCGCGTTCCTGCTCGGTCTCATCAGGTATCTGCTCGAAAAAGACCAGATCCAGCACGAGTACGTGCGCGCGTATTCGAACGCCGGCCTGATCGTCCAAGAGGGCTACGGCTTCGAGGACGGCCTCTTCAGCGGATACGATGCCGAGAAGGGCCAGTACGACAAATCGAGTTGGAGCTACGAACTCGACGAGCAAGGCTTCGCGAAAGTCGACGATACGTGGCAGCATCCGCGTTGCGTGATGAACCTGCTGAAGACGCACGTGGCGCGTTACACGCCAGAGTTGGTTTCGCGCATCTGCGGCACGCCGCAAGACAAATACCTGCACATCTGCGAGATGATCGGCGAAACGTCTGCGCCCGATAAGGCGATGACAAGTCTCTTCGCCCTCGGCTGGACGCAGCACTCGGTCGGCTCCCAGAACATCCGCACGATGGCCATGGTGCAGCTCCTGCTCGGCAACATCGGCGTCGCGGGCGGCGGTATGAACGCGTTGCGCGGTCATTCCAACATTCAGGGGCTGACTGACGTCGGGCTGCTTTCGAACCTCATGCCCGGTTACATGACGTTGCCTTCCGATCACGAGGTGACCTTGGACGACTACATGAAGACGCGGCAGTACAAGCCGCTGCGTCCGAACCAGACGAGCTACTGGTCGAACTACCGGAAGTTCTTCGTGAGCTTCCAGAAGGCGATCTACGGCGACGCCGCGACGGCGGAGAACAACTGGGCCTACGATTGGCTACCGAAGCTCGACGTCCCGCTTTACGACATCATCAAGGCCTTCGAGATGATGAACAAAGGCGAGATGAACGGCTACATCTGCCAAGGCTTCAACCCGCAGCAGGCGTTCCCGGATCGCGGCAAGATCCGCCGTGGGCTTTCCAAGCTCAAGTTCCTTGTCACGATGGATCCGCTCGACACCGAGACGTCGCGCTTCTGGGAAAACTTCGGGCCGCAAAATCCGGCGGATTCAGCCAATATTCAGACGGAAGTCTTCCAGCTGCCGACGACGTGCTTCGCGGAAGAAAACGGCTCGCTCGTCAATTCGGCGCGCTGGCTGCAATGGCATTGGAAAGCCGCGGAGCCGCCCGGTATCGCGAAGTCCGACATCTGGATCATGTCAGGCATCTTCCACCGGATACGCGAACTCTATCGCAAGGAAGGCGGCGCTTTCCCCGATCCGATCCTGAACCTCACATGGAACTATACCAACCCGACCGATCCCAACCCCGAAGAGCTGGCGAAGGATATGAACGGCCGGGCGCGTACGGACATCAAGGATGCTTCCGGCGCCGTCATTACTAAAGCAGGCACGCTCCTCGACGGCTTCTCGCAGCTTCGCGACGACGGGACAACGGAGTCGGGTTGCTGGATCTTCTCCGGGTGCTACACGGAGAAGGGCAACCAGATGGCGCGGCGCGACGCATCGGACCCGCGTGAACAGGGCATCGCCCCGAACTGGGCATGGGCGTGGCCCGCGAACCGGCGCATTCTTTACAATCGTGCCAGCGCCGACGTCGCCGGCAACCCGTGGAATCCGGAAAAGCCGCTCATTCAATGGAACGGTACGAAGTGGGTGGGCATCGACGTCCCGGACTACGGGCCGACCGTCAAGCCCTCCGAAGGGGTCGGGCCCTTCATCATGAACGCCGAGGGCGTCGGACGATTGTTTGCCCTTGATATGATGGTCGAAGGGCCGTTCCCGGAACACTACGAACCATTCGAATCGCCATCGCCCAATGTGTTGCATCCGAAAGTGCAGAATAATCCTGCGGCGCGCGTGTTCGCTGATGACCGTGCCGATTTCGGATCGCCATCGGCATTCCCGTATGTCGCGACGACCTACCGATTGACGGAGCACTTCCACTTTTGGACCAAGCATGCCCGTATCAATTCGATCCTGCAGCCGCAGGAATTCATTGAAATCGGTGAAGCCTTGGCGGGCGAAAAAGGCATCGCTCAGGGAAGCTGGGTCCGCGTCGCGTCGAAGCGCGGCTTCGTCGTTTGCAAGGCTTACGTGACGAAGCGGATCAAGCCTATGATGGTCGACGGCAAGCCGACGCACGTCATCGGTGTGCCGCTTCACTGGGGCTTCACGGGCCAGGCGAGGAAAGGCTACGGCGCCAACACGCTGACGCCCTCCGTGGGCGACGCCAACACGCAGACGCCGGAATACAAGGCGTTCCTGGTCAATATCGAAAGTGTCAACGGACCGTTGGTCTGACGGAGCAGTCGATGTCGAACCTTCAGTCACAGGACTACATACGGATCTCGGCGACAACCGTCACTCCGCCTTCGGCGCGCAACTGGGAAGACCAGGTCGCCAAGCTTATCGACGTGACTCGCTGCATCGGCTGCAAGGCCTGCCAGGCGGCGTGCATGGAGTGGAACAATCTCAGGAATGAGGTCGGTTTCTTCGAAGGGACGTACGAAAATCCTTTGGATCTGGACCCGCACACGTGGACGCTCATGCGCTTCACGGAGCACGAGAACAAGGAAGGCGATCTCGAGTGGCTGATCCGCAAGGACGGCTGCATGCATTGCGAGGACCCCGGTTGCCTCAAGGCCTGCCCGGCCCCCGGCGCGATCGTGCAGTACGCCAACGGTATCGTCGATTTCATCAGCGAGAACTGCATCGGCTGCGGCTATTGCGTGAAAGGCTGCCCGTTCGATATTCCGCGGATCAGCGAGGTCGATCACAAGTCCTACAAGTGCACGCTCTGCTCCGACCGGGTCGCCGTCGGACTCGAGCCCGCTTGCGTAAAGGCCTGCCCGACGGGGGCGATCATGTTTGGCTCGAAGCAGGACATGACCGACTGGGCGGGCGAGCGCATCGTCGATCTCAAGTCGCGCGGCTTCGAGAACGCCGGCCTTTACGACCCGCCGGGAGTCGACGGCACGCACGTGATGTATGTCCTGCACCACGCCGACACGCCGTCGATCTATGCCGGACTGCCGGAGAACCCGAAGATCAGCGCCACGGTCGAATTCTGGAAGGGTCTCATCAAGCCGGTGGCGCTAGCCGGCATCGCGGCGGCTGCGATTTCGGGTTTCCTCCATTGGGTCGTCGCCGGTCCCAATGTCGTGCAGCCCGAAGACGAGGAAGAAGCCAAGCACGTTCTTCAGGCCAACGGCTTCCCCGAAGCCAATGACCGCGCCCATCGAACGGAGCATCCATCATGACGCGCCCGTACGGAACTTTGACGCGCAACAGCACGGTGACCCGGATCAATCATTGGATCACGGCTGCCTGCTTCATCCTCTTGATGCTGTCGGGTCTTTCGATGTTCGATCCGCTGCTGTTCTGGCTGTCGAACCTGTTCGGCGGCGGACAATGGACTCGGGCGGTGCATCCGTGGATCGGCGTCGTCCTGCTGATCAGCTACAGCGGGCTGATTATCCAGTTCTGGCGCGACAATCTCTGGAACAAGGACGATGTCGCCTGGATGAAGGCGATCGACAAGGTTCTTGAGAACAAAGAGGAAGGTGTTCCCGAAGTCGCGCGGTTCAATGCCGGTCAGAAGTTCGTCTACTGGTCGATGGCGCTGCTCGTTCCGGTGCTGTTCTTTACGGGTCTCGTGATCTGGGAATACTATTTCGGCAGCTACACATCGATCCCGATGCAGCGAGCCGCACTGCTCATTCACTCGCTGGCGGCGATCGCTGCGATCATCATCTGGATCATCCATGTCTATGCCGCGATCTGGGTTCGCGGATCGATGCGCGCGATGACCCAAGGCTGGGTGACGCCCGGCTGGGCTTGGCGGCATCACCGGAAGTGGTTCCGGTCGCTGGCGTCGACGGGCTCAACCGGCCCGCGGCCAAATGTAACTTCGCGTAAATGAGGATGAGCTCGTGAGGCAAGGTGGCGCGCCACCAACCGGCAAATGGATCGGTAATCCGCTCGGCGGCGTGACGGCCCCCGACCCCCTTATTCTGCCCGATCCCTCCAAACGATTTTCCGCGACGGCGAGCCGCCTGAGGGCGCTGGCCGGAGGGCATACGATGGCCGAGTGGCTCGGTTTCATGTCCCTGCTCTCTGAAGCGCAGCATGAAGCCGCGACGACGCTGCCGCCGATGCCGGCCATCGAGCGGCCGCTTGTCGATCATTCGATCGCGGCGCGCATGCCGCCCCTCGCGGCGGACGGGCATCATCGTCATTCGAGCTGGCGCGATGGCCTGACGATCGTGCTCGACGCGCTTGCCGGGACCGATCTTCCGGTTCCGGCACGGTCGGTCACCACGAACGTGCAGAAACGATCGGTCGACGACATCGAAGATTTTGCCGATGGATTTCTGCGCGGCTCGCTGAGCGCCGACGATGTCGGTCCGGCGCTTTATGTTGCGGCGGCGCTGCAGGTCTATTTCACGCGGCTTGCAGGCAGCCTTGATGCCTCCGCGCTGCGTTTGCTTCCTCAGCGCGGACTTTGTCCGTGCTGCGGCTCAACGCCCGTTTCCGGATTGATCACGGCCTCCGGGCCGACACCCGGCACGCGATATCTCTATTGCTCGCTTTGCTCGACGGCCTGGAACCACGTGCGGGCCGTTTGCATCACATGCGAAAGCTCGCGCACGCTTTCCCTCAAAGGTATCGAGGGCGACTCCGGCGCCGTCAAGGCAGAGACCTGCGACGACTGCCAGACTTACGCCAAGATGCTCTATCAAGCCAAAGACATGAAGGTCGATCCTTTCGCGGACGATCTCACGTCGCTCGGTCTCGACATTTTGGTTTCCGAGGCCGGATGGGCGCGGCATGCACCCAATCCGCTCTTGCTTGCCGGATAAGATCAGAACTTCAGCCCGACCGCCAGAAGACCGCCGGCCATTCCGAAGGCGACGACGCCCGCTGCCACGAAGAAGAGCGTCTGCAGGCGGAACGATCCACCGACCATCGCGAGCGACGGTAGACTGACCGGCGGCAGCGTCATCAGCAAAGCACCTGCTGGGCCGACGCCCATGCCCAGCGCCAGCATAGCCTGGATGATCGGCACCTCGCCGGCCGTCGGAATAACGAACAGCATCCCGGCAATGGCGAACGCAATAATCCACCAGATCTCATTCCCGACCGCCGGGCCGATTTCCGGGAACAGCCAGGCCCGCGCCGCACCGAGCAGCAGCACCAACACGATGTATTCTGGGATGAGGCGCACCGCCATGCGCGTGAAGATCTCGATCCAGCGGACGAACGCATTCGATGCGCTCAATCCCTCCGCTTCCTGCTTTGCCGTCAGTTCAGCGATTTGGGCTTCTGCTGCCTCGGCTTCCTTCGGCGTCACCATCACGTTCACGAGATAGCCGAGGCCGAACACCATCAGAATGCCGAGAATGATGCGAAGCCCGACCCAGTTCCACCCGAGGACGAAGCCTATGAAGACCAGCGTTGCGGGATTAAGCACCGTGTTGCCGAGCCAAAATGCGATCGCGGCGCCTGGAGACGCTTGGCGCGCGCGCAGGCCGACAATGACCGGCGCTGCGCAGCAGGTGCACATCATGCCGGGAACCGAAAGAATGCCAGCCGTCGCGACACTGCCGAAGCCAGTCCTGCCCAACAGTCGCGCAATCCAATCGGCGGGAAGAAGCGCCTGGATGGCGGACCCGACCAAGAGACCCAGCACCATCGCCTGCCAGATGGCCTTGCCGTAGGCCCAAGCGTAATCCAGCGCGGCATTCCAGGATGCAGCGGGCGGCGCCGCCGCCGTTCCCATCAGAATGGAATTACCGATCGAATGATGGGCCGCGGCGAGGAATGCCTTGTTGTAGTAGGGGAACCATTTCACGTAGAAGAGGCCGATGATAACGACGGCCAGGAATGCGACCCACCTCAGCGTCATATCGGCTTGGCGGCTGGCGTGCATCGGTCTCTCCGAAAGCTATGCGTTCTGAAAATACTGCCGTGGCACCCGACGTGATGTCCACCTATATCCTCGTATGAGAGCCGGGCATTATTGGCGCAACATCCCGCTGGCGTCTCCTCTTTATGAACCTCCGCTTCAAAACAAGGCGTGAAACATGTCGGGCCCTACACTCCGCTTGACCGATCTGGCGCATGGCGGCGGCTGCGGTTGCAAGCTTGCGCCGTCGGTGCTGCAGGAACTTCTCTCGAAGCAACCCGGCGCTGCTCCGTTTTCGCAGCTTATCGTTGGCACCGAGACCGGCGACGACGCCGCCGTATGGCAGATCGACGACAACCAATGCATCGTCGCCACCACGGATTTTTTCATGCCGATGGTCGATGACCCGCGCGATTTCGGCCGGATCGCCGCGGCAAATGCGATTTCGGATGTGTACGCCATGGGCGGCAAGCCGGTGATGGCGCTGGCGGTCCTCGGTATCCCGCTCGGCAAGCTGCCGGTCAACTCCGTCCGTTCCATTCTCGAAGGTGGCGCCTCCATCTGTGCAGAGGCGGGTATTCCCGTCGCGGGCGGCCATTCGATCGACGCGCCCGAGCCGATTTACGGTCTTGCCGTCATCGGGCTGGTGAAGCCTCAGAACGTTCGGAGGAATGCGGGCGCCACGCCGGGCGATGCCCTCATCCTGACCAAGGGCATCGGCGTCGGGGTTTATTCGGCGGCCTTCAAGAAGCAGGAGCTTTCGGACGACGCTTACGCTGAAATGATCGCCTCGACGACGCTCCTGAATCGCATCGGGCAGACGCTCGGGGAAAGCAGCGACGTGCGCGCCATCACGGACGTGACCGGGTTCGGCGTTCTTGGGCACGCACTCGAAGTGGCGAGGGGCAGCGGCGTCAGCATCGAAATCAGCTATGGCCAGATCCCGTTTCTTTCGCGCGCCGAGGCTCTCGCGGAGGCAGGCTACGTGACCGGTGCGTCGGGACGCAACTGGGCGAGTTACGGCCAAGACGTCGTTCTGCCGGACGATTTTCTGCAATGGCGGAAAGCGCTGCTGACCGACCCGCAAACATCGGGCGGTCTTCTCGTCGCCTGCGCGGCAGATCGGGCCGAGAGCATTCGCAGCGAGATTGAAAGCGCCGGATATCCGAAGGCGCGCATCATTGGCTCCGTTGCTTCGGGCACGCCGCAGATCCGCATCAGCTGAGATCGGCGGCGATTAGGAAGAGCGCTTCTTCGCAAAAGATGGCGGAGGAGAATGGGAGTCGAACCCACCAAGGGCAGGCTCGCTGCCCCACTCGGATTTGAAGTCCGAACGCCCCACCGGGGACGATTCTCCTCCATCGGCCGACGCGGACGAATGCACGAGGCTTCCGAACAAGTCCAGCCGATGTTCGTTCATACGGCGCAGATCACCCTTGCGGAGCGTCACGCCGTTGCGATCGAAAAATTCGAGAATTTGAATTGCGACCTTGCGGCCGTTGGCGAGGCGGTCGCGGAAGTCGGCGGCGTTGAACCAACCGGCATCTGCTTTCACCGCGACGTCGGCTGCGATGGCGACCATCTCGCGTACCGTCTGTCGCAGGAAGAAGTGATCGTGAGCCACCTCGTCCGTCCGGCCGAGACGGCATGTGAGCTTCATCAACTTGCGCACGTCGCGCTCGGGGCGCTTTGTCGAAGCGGCGATGTCGCGCACGCGCGGTGGCCGAAAACGCTCGGCGCCGCCAAGCTGAGCGGCGACGATTTTCCAGGCTTCCTCATCGCTCGGCGACAATCGCACCTGATGTGACGCGAGGCGCACGAACGCGCCGTCGAGCGCAATCTCGCCCTGCTCCGCGATTTTCTGGAGCGCTGCGGTAAATACTGGCTTGCCGAGCCGGGGTTCAAGCAGGAGGCGAAGTTGCTCGCGTCCGATGCCCTGGATATCGGGATTGTCGGCGTGGTATTGGGTGACGCGTTCGATAAGGCTCGCGGCGAAGGATTGCCAGCGGTGCGGTGCGACGGCTGCCGCGGCACCTCCGGCTTCAAGGACGACGAGACCCAAATCGGAAACAATGCGATCTGCCTGTGCGGAAGACAGCGCCCGGTCGCGAGCAAAGGCAGCGAGATCGGCGGCGAAGGGCGGTGCATCGAGCAGTGCGGCGAATGCGGCTGCCGGTTCTTCAATCGCCAACGCTGCCCGTTGTGCGCGCCTTTCCGGCGTTCGCCGCTTGCGCGCCGGCGCCCGGAGATCAATGAACTTGCCGCCGCCGATCGTGCGTTGCGCCGACACGTCGCGAATTACGAAGCGATCCGGTGCAGCGGCCGCGATCGGCGCATCGAGAACAAGCTGCACCTCCGCTGTCGCGCCAGGCTGAAGGGCTTTGTCGTCGAGGAGAACGACGCGCGCGCCGACCTCCGCTGCCGCATGGTGAAGGCGCACGGGAAACCACTGTCCGATTTGCTTTTCTTCCGACTTCAACACGTGCAAGACCGCGTCGATGCGATCCGTCGGCGCGTGCAGCGCGGGGCTCAGCACGACGTCGCCGCGGCTGATCGCTTCTTTCGAAACGCCGGGTCCGGCGAGATTGAGCGCGCATCTGTCGCCGGCCCAGGCGATTTCAGCCGGCCTGTTCTGGGCGTGGATCGAGCGCACGCGTGCCGGCAATCCCGAGGGACTGATAACCACCTGCGCTCCGATCCCGACGAAACCCGAGAGGACGGTTCCGGTGACAACGACGCCGACACCCGACAGCGTGAAAACGCGGTCGACGGCGAGGCGAAACCGGCCTTCGGACGAACGGGGCGACAATGCGCCGGCGACAGCGATCAGACGGCTGCGCAGTTCGTCGATGCCCTCCCCTGTCACGGCCGAGACGGGCATTATGTCTGCGCCCTCAAGCGCCGTTCCGGCGATTGCGACTTTGATCCCGGTGGTTACTTCGGCCAAGCGATCTGGGCTCGCGAGGTCGGCCTTCGTAATGACGATAAGGCCGTTGCGAACGTCTAAGAGATCTAGGATCGCGAGATGCTCGACGGTCTGCGGCTTGACCCCGTCGTCGGCGGCGACCACCAGAAGAGCGAAATCAATGCCGCTGGCGCCCGCGAACATCGTATGCACGAAGCGCTCGTGACCCGGAACGTCGATGAAGCCGATGATGCGACCGTCGGGCGCCGGCATATAGGCGAAGCCGAGATCGATGGTGATCCCGCGCGCCTTTTCTTCCTTCAAACGATCGCCGTCGACGCCGGTCAAAGCTTTGACCAGTGCCGTCTTGCCGTGGTCGATGTGGCCGGCCGTCCCGATGATCATCGCATTCTGTCGGCTGGGTTTGTCCGGCTTACATTAAGCCGAGGGATCGAAATCGAGGGTCGCAAGGACAGATAGAAATGCGGCGTCATCGGTCAAGCATCTGAGATCAAGAATTATGGCGCCGTTTTCCAATCGCCCGATTACGGGCTGCGAAAGGCCGCGCAGGCCTGCGGCGAGGCGTTCGAGGGCGGCTCCGCTCGAATTCGAGCGGATGGCGAGACCGGCGCTCGGAATCGTATCGAGCGGCAAAGCGCCCGAGCCGATCTGGCTTTGGCATTCGCAAAGCACAACCGTGAAGCCCGGCCCAACGGCGGATTGGACGTGAGGCAAAATGCGCAGGGCCTGGGCTCCGATATCGGCACGGGAGCGCGCGAGCAGCCGCAGCGTCGGCAGGCGTTCGGCGAGGCGTTCGGGATCGCGATAAAGCTTCAGCGTCGCCTCGATGGCGGCGAGGCGGATCTTGTCGACACGCAGCGCGCGCTTCATCGGATTGCGGTTGATGGCTTCGATCAGCTCATGATTGCCGACGATGAAGCCTGCTTGCGGGCCGCCGAGAAGCTTATCGCCTGAAAAGGTCACGATGCCTGCGCCTTCGACCACGGCCTCGCGGACCGTCGGCTCGCGTTGCATTCCGAACGGCGCGAGGTCGATCAGCGAACCAGAACCAAGGTCGTTCATCAAAGGGACTTTGGCGGTGGCGGCGATCTCTGCGAGTTCGGGAGCGGCGACCTCCTTGGTGAAGCCCAGAATGCGATAGTTCGACGTATGGACTTTCAAGATGACGCCCGTCGCGTCGGAGAGGGCCGCCTTATAGTCTTTCGCGTGCGTGCGATTTGTCGTGCCGACCTCAACCAGCTTGGCGCCGGCCCGGGCCATGATATCGGGCATGCGGAAAGCCCCGCCGATCTCTATCAACTCGCCGCGCGAGACGATTGCCTCTCGGCCGCCCGCGAGCGTGTTGAGTGCTAGAAGGACAGCCGCGGCGTTGTTGTTGACGACGGTTGCGTCGTCAGCGCCGGTCAACTCGCAGAGAAGATCTCGAATGTGATCATCGCGTTCGCCGCGTTTGCCGCTCAGAACATCGAACTCCAGGCTCACGGGGTTGCGCATCGCTTCGACCGCGGCTTCGATCGCGGCTTCGGCGATAAGTGCGCGGCCGAGGTTCGTGTGAAGGACCGTGCCCGTCAGATTGAACAGCGGTCTGAGGGTGGAGCGATCTCCCGCGGTGAGGCGCGCAAGCGCCATGGCCGCAAGCTGGTCCGTCGTCGGGACGGTCGCCGCTCCAGATTTGACGGCAGCGCGCGTTTCCGCAAGCACGCCTCGGATCGCATCGGTCGACGCGGCGCGGCCGAAGCGTTCCATAAGGGCCGAGGCCATACCGCTGTTCAGAATAGCGTCGACCGATGGCAGATCACGAAGAAGAGCGGCCTTTGACAGTTCCAATCGGACCTCTAGCTCGCTAACCACAGCTTCCGGCCATGCTAGCGGCTTTCACGACCGCCGAAAGGGCTCAGCCGTTGAAAAATCGCGGACGATCTTAACGATCAGCTGACGGATGCTTAGAAATCCAGCGTCACGCCGCCGGTACCGATGTCGATCTGGAAAATGGAATAAAGTTCCTCGCAGGCCGGGTGAACGCGAAAGTCGGATTTGAGGAACCGGCACAATTCATCGGCCTTTTCCGGATGGGCAAGCAGCGCCTCCGCCGTCGCGTGGAAGCCAACTTCACGCCCGACGCGCGCGATCTGATCGGCACGGCAGTAGGGCGTCGACACCCAGCCACCTCTGACAAACTGGAAATTGCCGTCGCAGCGCGGCGTGCGCCTCGCTTCCGCCGAGGGGGCGGCAGCGATGAGAGCAACGATTAACGCAGAGGCGAGGCGAATCATGGCGACGTCCCGGGCGACGATTTGGCGAGTAGGTTAACCGGATATGGCGTTCGTATGAAGGTTTGATGATGACGCGCCTCGGCGTGCTCCCGGCCTCAGACGCTATTCTTGCGAGTCTGCGAGACGCCCGTCCCAGAAGCGCTTTCCTTCCGCGATGTGCCACGCAACGAGGCCCGGAACGCCGACCAGGACTTCTTTGGCCCGCTTCAGCAACGACAGCGCCAGTGCGACCTCGGGGCCGAGGCCAAACAGGGCGCCGACGACGATATAGCCGCCCTCTTGTACGCCCGCCGCCCAAGGAACGACAAAAGCTGCCGTACGCAAAGCAAAGACGAGACTTTCAAGTGAGAGAACATCGCCCGCGGAAAGCGTGTGGTTCATGAACCATAGCGCCAGCCATGTTTCGGCGGCGCCCGCGAGCCAACCCACGAGATGCAGGGCGACGGACGCTACGACCTCGCGCTTCTCGCGATAGATAGATTGGATTGCGGTATGAATGCTGCCGCTATCCGATAGCCCTTCCCACGCGCGCGTGAAACCGAGTTTCGCTGGCAGTGTTTCGAGAAAGAGGATCAGACCGTTCTTCTGGGCGATAAGAAAGCCGACGACGGCGACCGTCGCGACGGCGAGACCGGCGGCTGCCCACCATGCGGCCGGCTCGTCCGGATGGTACACAAAGAGAAAAGCGAGCCCCATGAACGTATAGATGAGCTGGCTCAACATCTCGGTCGTCATGTCGACGATTGTCGTGGCAGCCGCGACGTTGACCTTCAATCCATGCTTGGTCAATTCGCGCGCGCCCGCGGCTTCGCCTGCTCCGGGAACGATGGCGAGCAGATTTCCGACGCTATCGCGGATCCAGCGTGCCCACAGAAACAGTCCGCTGCGGTTCTGGGGATATTTCTCGATCAGCAGAACGCGCCAGCTCCAGGCACAGAATACGAGGGAGGCGAGATAGGCGCATATAATCGCGGCCATGCCGCGCCAACCTGCCGTTGCAAGGGCGTCCCACACCTCGGAGATTCCGAAGTAGACGACAAGGCAAATGGCAAACAGAAATCCGGCTGTTGCGGCGGCAAAGAAGGCCGTCCGCGAACCCAGTGACTTGGTTACCTCGTCGACGCTCATTACTTTTCTCCGAGCGTCGCGGCGACACGCTGATGGCCTGCCGATCCGATATTGCGGCCATCGGCGATGAGTTTGCGGAAAGCCTCGTAGGTGAAGATGTTCTTGCCCCACTTCACTTTGTTGCCGAAGAGGCCGAAGGCCCAAGCAAAGAAGCAAACGCATTCGCGTATCGGAACCAGCCAAGGCTGCGCAGGCGTATTCATCTTGAAGCTTCGTCGAACCTGATAATGAAGGGCGATCCTCAGCGCGATCTCGGCGCCGACGATCGATAGACCGATGACGGTCGGCCAGGGAAGCAGAAGGACCAGCAGAAGAGGCAGTGGCCAAGTGATCGCGGACATGAAGTGGTCGCTCGGGCGGCAGAACCTTTCCATCCTTTGCCACAGGATCTCATGGCGGAAGAGTTCCGTGAAACTCGTCTCGGCGACGATCGTGTCGCAGCAATAGGACGAAAGCACCACCTTGTAGCCGCGCTGTGCGGTGAGATTGCCCAGCGCGAAATCATCAGGAAAGAAGTTCGAGAGGTGATCGAAGCCGCCGAAGGACTCGAGCGCCTGCCGGCGCACGCTCGCCATCGCGAAGACGAAATCGATCCCGCGCAGTCCGACATCAACCAGAACCGAGGGCGCGAACCAATCGCTGATGTTCATCGTCCCGAAGTCGGCCGCCGCAGCGCCGCCGTAGGGCAGGCCTTTGTAAATCGAAGCGACCGCGCCGACCTCGGGATCGACAAACGGCGCCGCGAGCGAAGCTATGCAATTGCGATCGACTTTAAGATCGGCGTCGGCGACGATCAGGATGTCATAGCGTGCGGCCTTGTAGATATTGGCGAGGTTCGATGCCCTCGGATTGGGGCCTACCAGGCTTGCATCGACGACGAGCCTCAGATCGCGATCGGGAAACTCGGCGATCAGACGTTTGACGACCGCGACGGCCGGGTCGCTTTCGGAATGCGCGCCAAAGATGACTTCGTATTCGGGCCAGTCCTGATCGCAGAAGGTGCGGAGGCATTCGTAAAGGAAAGGCTGGGCGCCGTGCACGGGCTTCAATACCGATACAGGTGGCCGGTGGCTTTCGGGGGCCGAAACCGGCCCTTCGCGAAACCGCCACGTGAAGTAGAGCGCGAGCACCAGATAGGCCAATGCCGCAAGACCCAGAAGGATGCCGGCGATTACGAAGGGATTGAGAACCATCATCGGCACGTGCATTCGGCAGGCGTCTCCTGAGCGAAAGTCGGGGCGGCTACTGTCGAGCCGCTATCACGCTCGACGGCGTAACATAAATGCGGCGCTTTTCGACATCTCACGTGGCAAAGGCCGCTTTGAATGTCAGGGGGTGCAGCCCAAGT
The DNA here is from genome assembly GCA_963789775.1 of uncultured Pseudomonadota bacterium. Taxonomy (GTDB): domain Bacteria; phylum Pseudomonadota; class Alphaproteobacteria; order Rhizobiales; family Hyphomicrobiaceae; genus Hyphomicrobium_B. Next base: position 545,093 of record CAWBLX010000003.1, on the reverse strand, counting down.
GCCGCAACTTTGGCCCGGACAACCGGACTGATAAGCCCGCGGTATTCCTCAACCGAAGGATAAGTCTGAGACCGGTCGTCGCCCATGGCCGGATGGGCGTAAAGCTCCGTTATCCCGTCCGGTAAATTCTCAAGATAAGCCAGAATGCGCGACTCGGTCATGCCGCCGGTATCGTTGACGCCGAAGACGTGATCGTTGAGCGCCAATCCCGCCGATTCGAGCTTTTTGCGCATGCGGTGCGTCAGACCGGCATAGAAGGCCCAGTTGAAAAAGCGCCGGAGGGGTTTGTCCGCACCGGCTCGCCAGGAGGGTCCAAATGGCTCGACGGGGAAGCGGACCGGCGGCGAGCCGAATCGCGGCGCCAGTTTCGCGATCGCATCCGTCACCACCGGGTGCATGTGGAAATGATGATGGCCATTGACGTGATCCATCACGAGGCCGGTCGATTGAAAGCGCTCGAACTGCGCCGCGATTTCGGCTTCGGCCTGGCGCCGCATCTCGCGCGAGAAATAGAGGTTGAAGCCGAACTTCTCCGGGTTATTGGAGAAGTTACCGTCGGGGCCGACGAGATCTGGCACCTGCTCGGGCGGCAGAACAGGGCGGCTATCGACCAAATGAATGTGAAGTCCGACGCCGAGATCGGGCAAGCGCCGCGCGCGCTCGACGGCATCGGCAAAGGCTTCACCGCCCGTCATCAAGCTCGTCGCCGAAAGGATGCCGTTTTTGTGCGAGGCTTCGATGCCCTCGTTGACGGGCAAGGACATCCCGAAATCATCGGCGGTCACGATCAGAGATTTCAAACGCTGACCTCCTTCAGAGCTGAGCCTCGACCGTCGTCAACGCCGAGTTGATCGAATCCTCCATCCCGACGTAATCCCATAGCCCATAGCGGCCAATGGGATGAATTCCGAATGTCTTCAGCCGCGAAAGAATGTCTGCCACAAGCTGATCGCGCTCGGGCGTGTGGTGAACGTAGGCGCAGCGAATGACGTGCGTGACGGCGCAAATGATGTCTTCGCTCTTCACCCATCCCAGCGCTTCGAGCGCGGTAATGACGTCTTTCTGCGTTTTTCCGACGATATCGATGCTATCGATATTCTCGCCCGGAACGCCCACTTCGACATAGACGGCGCTCATGCCATGCGAGGACATCGCGGGGCTGATGTTGGAATAGCAGCCGAAGCGATAAAACGGGATTTCGCGATCCGGGACGTAAACCCAGTGCGCGTCCTTGAGGGCGCTCGGCAATTTTCCGCGCACGCCGAAATTGAAGCTGATCGTCGAGCTATGGCTGAGTTTCGCGGCTGCTTTCGTTAGCTCCGCGTCCCTCGTCAGCGTGCAGAGCGTTTTGAGGGGGATGCTCGGGAACATCTTTTCCCATTCGACGTTCAGTCCGGCGCTCGTCGTCACAACGCGACGATCGAGGTCGATGCCGGCGATTTCTTCCGTCGTCGCAACGCTATTCAGACCATGCGCGAGGCCGCGCGTCAGGACGTCGATGCCTCCGCGTTTCGGATACCAGAACGTGGTGTTGTATTCGGCGAAGCGCTCGCCCGTGTTGGCGAAGCCGGCGCGGATGCGGGCTTCGTCGGGCGGCGGAAAGAAGCGTTTGACGGCGCCGATCGAAAGGCGGCCGAGCGATGTCGCCATCGTCTTTTCATTCTGCGGGATCAAAAAGCGATCCGCTACGGCCTGGCCGAAGCCTGAGACGATAAAGTCGCGGAAGCCGGTAATGTCGCCCTCCGCCTTCGGACGCGCGTTATAGGATTTCTCGCATTCGTCGCGGAGGTCGGCGGGCAGTTCGCCCAAATGATACTGGATCGGCGCCGTGATGAGGCGGCCGCCGGCAAAGAAATAAGACTTCCGCTCGACCGTCTCCCAGTCTTCGTCGTTCAAATGGGCGAAGGGCACCTGCGCGGGCGACGGGTATCGACGAAGGTGCAAAAAATGGCCGGTGTAGTCGAAGCAGAAGTCCTCGACCTGTGTCGTGCGGGTGAGGCCACCCACGGCCGGACAGCGTTCGAGCAACAGGTAATCGCGATTATTTGCCTGCAAGCACTGGGCGGCCGCCAATCCCGATATTCCGCCCCCGGCGACGAGCCATTTTCGAGACATTACCGTCAATTTCCAAGCTTATTGGGCTGAGATCGGGGGCCGCGACGGTTCGCCGGAAAGCAAGGAAATGCTTCGCGTTGCGCGGCGGGCCGACCGAACCGGCTTCCTTTAGATGCGGGCGGACAAATCCGCAAGCGCCGCAGCCCCGCTGCCGAGCCCGCATGGAATAAAACTCATGCTTTCAGGATGTTATCTCATCGCTGGTGCGGGCGGAGGGATTTGAACCCCCACGACTTGCGCCGCTGGAACCTAAATCCAGTGCGTCTACCAGTTCCGCCACGCCCGCATCGGTAGATTGACCGGACGCCATACATCGCTGCGATGCGGCGGCCGACCAAGAAGCGCGTGTCATACTGAAAACTTCCGCCGAAAACAACGCGTAAACGGCGGCGTCTCCTGCCGCCAGCCCGGCGAGGTTTCGCAATTGGAATATCGCTGCGATTTTCCCACTTCAACTTGCGAGGCGCGCAAGTTTTGCCTATGTGCTCTCAACCCCGATGAAAGCCATGTTTGATAACCTGTAGGTCATTCCTTGCCTGATACCGCCAAGAACTGGATCGTCGAGACCGATTGGCTCGCCGATCACCTTTCCTCGCCGGATTTGATCATCCTCGATGGCAGCTGGCACCTTCCGACAGCCAATCGCGATGCAAAGAAGGAGTATCTCGCCGAGCACATCCCCGGCGCGCTCTTCTTCGACATCGACGATTTAACGGATGAAAAGTCGTCGCTGCCGCACATGCTGCCGTCGACAGTGAAATTCGCGTCGCGGATGAAGAAGATGGGCATCGGCGACGGAGCGCGTATCGTCGTTTACGATACGACCGGCATTTTCTCGGCCGCGCGCGTCTGGTGGACGTTTCGCGCCATGGGGCATGGGGATGTCGCGGTCCTGAACGGCGGCTTGCGCAAGTGGAAGGCGGAAGGGCGTCCGCTGGAAGACGGTCCGCCGCCGAAACGCTCGGAACGGCATTATACGCCCCAGCAGAACACCGAGATCATTCGTGATCTCGAAGACATGAAAGCGCTTCTCAACAAGAACGGCGTCCAGATCGTCGACGCCCGGCCCGCAGCGCGCTTCGAAGGTTCGGAGCCGGAACCCCGTCCGGGCCTCAGGACGGGACACATTCCCGGTTCGAAGAACCTGCCTTCGCAGCAGCTTCTCAACGCGGACGGGACGTATAAGTCGCCCGACGAGATCAGAAAACTCTTTGCCGGCATCGGCATCAATGTCGCAAAGCCGGTCGTGACGACCTGCGGGTCCGGTGTAACGGCATCGATGCTTGCGCTTGCGCTCGCGGCCGCGGGGCAGACGAACGCCGCCGTCTATGACGGAAGCTGGGCCGAGTGGGGCCAGGATAACGGGCTTCCTGTCGAGATGGGACCGGCGCGCTAGCGGCCTACACGCTCATTGGATCACCGGGGGCGTGCGTTTTGTTTGCGCGCCCTCTCGGTCGCCACAACGTACCATCCTCAGGCGGCTGCCGGGGTGGGCTGCTTCAGCGCCTTTTCGATCCACGAAATCACTTCAGACGACGTTGGCGACAATTTCGTCGAGAATGATCTCAGCAGTTGCCCGTCCCGTCCGACGAGATATTTGTGAAAATTCCAGGTCGGTGCGCCGCCGGGACCCATGGCCTCCGCCGCCCACTTGTAAAACGGATGCGCCTCCGGCCCGATCACCGGATGCTTCGACGCAATCGGGAAGGTAACCCCGAAAACGCCCTGGCAGAACGTCCTGATCTCGCCGTCGGGCGAAGGTTCCTGTTCACCAAAGTCGTTGGACGGCACGGCGACGACGACGAGGCCAGATTCCTCGTAGCGCCGCCAAAGCTCCTGAAGCGCAGAATATTGTTTGGTAAAGCCGCAAAGCGAAGCTGAATTCACGATCAGAAGCGGGCGACCGTGCCATGCGGACAGCTTTAACGGCGCACCGTCGATGCCCGCAAATTCGAAATCGTAAGCTGAGCCGCCGACAGCGTTGCTCGGGGCCACGCTCGAAGTCGCCGTCAGCATCGAGAAAAGATTGACGCCTGTATTCCAGAGATTGCGCAACTTCTACCCCTCATGGCTTTCCCGGCGCGTCATTGGCACTTCGGCGCGTCGGATCGTGTTATTGTAATATCAGGATTGGCGCCTTCAAGGCCGTCTCCCGGTTCGCTTTGTTCCACCCGGAACAGGCCCCGGCATCCAGAGCCGCTAGTTTACCTCCATCACACGACGCGAGCGCGAAGCTCATCTCAAGGAGGAATTCAACATGACGAAGCTCAGCAGCACATTCTCGACAGCCACAGTTTTTGCCCTCGTCGCAGGCGCGGTTGCCTTTGGCGCCTCCGCAGCAAACGCAGGCGGCGGAGCCAAGGAAGTTTTTATTCAGGACTATCAGTTCGCGAAGCCGATGCACGGCTATTCCGGTCATTCGGGCAATTACTATTGCGATTATCAGAGGCTTCCGAACCGCAAATGCGTGACCAACGCCAACGGCACGGAAAGCTGCCGGATCGTGGGTTGGACGCTCCGCGAGATGTGCCAGTAACATCGACGAACACAACGTTCAGTGAGGCTTCCGGCCTCGAACTTTCAGAGCTTCGGAGACCACTCCGAAGCTTTTTCTTTTTGTGTAGTTTTTCGACCTTCGCATCCGTCAGTATTGCGATCATCATTCTTCATCACATTTCGAACCTGTTCCGACCGAAACAGCGAAGTCAGGCTAAGATCCATAACGTCGCTCGTGATGTTGGTTCGGGCGCAAGCCACGGCCAACGACTGCATCTTTAAGGAGGATAGCGACATGAGCACTGACGAGAATTATCGCCCGCAAAGGGGAAGCTTTCTAGCGAAGGCGTTTTTTCTACTCGTTGCCGTCGGGGTCGGCGCGTTCGGCGCGATCGCGATTTCACGCAGCGACCTGCTGGACTCGAAGTCCGGCAACGATGACATCATCAAGACCGAGGATGTGGCACCGCCGATCGATTGGGCGGCCGCAGCGCCCGGTCGTATCGAACCGAAGACCGGTTTCGTCCGCGTCGGCGCCCAGCTTCTCGGGCGCATCGCCGAAGTGACCGTGAAGCTGAACGACAAGGTCGAGGAAGGTGAGCTTCTCATCCGCCTCGATGACGATGAAGCCCGCGCCCGTCTTCAGGCGGCCGAAACGGAAGCAGCATCTCGCAAGCGCGAGCGTGACGCTCAGCCGCTCGACAAGGCCCGCGATGACCTGCGGACTGCGGAAGACAACGTCTTTTCAGCCGAGCGCGCCGTGACCAATGCCCGCTTCGGGCTCGAATATGAGTTGCAGGCAAGGCGCGAGGGTAGCGGAAGCGCCGCCCGGGTCGCGGATGCGCGCGCGAGCCTGGATAGGGCGAAGGCGAAGCTTCAAAAGGAGCGATCCGCCTATGCGGTTGCGCAGGCAAAGCCGAACGTTCCTGCTCCCAACCGGTTGGAATCGGCGCTCCAGGCTGCGCGCTCGGATGTTGCCGTTGCCGAGGCTTTGCTGGAGAAAACGCGCATTCGTGCGCCCGTTGCCGGAACCATTCTGCAGCTCCCCGCGAAAGAAGGCGAGATGGTTTCCCCGTCACCGCAGCAGTCGCTTGTCGTTCTCGGCGATATGTCGGTCATGCGTCTCAAGGCCGAGGTCGACGAAATCGACGTGTCGAAGATCAAGGTCGGCGGCAAAGTTACCGTCAAGAGCAACGCTTATCCGGGCAAGGAATTCAGCGGCACAGTCGCACAGCTTGCGCCCACTCTCACATCGCCGCAGTTCTCGCTGCGCGGTGCACGCCGGCCGACCGACGTCGAAGTCCTTGAGGTCACTGTCGATCTCCAGGGCAATCCTCCGCTGCTCCCCGGCATGAGGGCCGACGCTTTTTTCAAGTGAGGGGGAAGGACAGCGCTCCCTCCGGCAAGGCCCGGCGCGTGATGCTCGCCGAGCGCTTCTGAGGGAGCCAGGGAAGACCAGTGGCGGCTCGCTTCCTCCTTAGTGAAGCCGCCGCCGGTCCCGAAGGCGGGAGAGGAACGTGTGGACCGGGAATGCGGTCCCGGTCAGCGCTCCTCCCCGCCGGCATTTTCAGAGCTATCTCTCAAACATTGCGGTGCTGCGACGGACGCTTAATGCGTCCTTTTTCCGTTAGAGGCGCCCCCCGGAAACGATCCGCACGCACCCTGTTTCTCGCGGAACAGCAATCAGCCCGAGCTTTCTGCATGCTGCCCGTCATCGCAAACGAGGCTTACGCAGGAGACCACGATGTACGGAGAAATCAAAAAATTTCGGCGCGATCTCGGCGTCGGCGTCATTCGCGCCGAGGACGGCCGCAGCTACCGCTTCCAAGGTGAAGAGATCCGCAACCGCTTCGAAGACCTCGAAGGACATGAGGTTCATTTCGAACTCGGAGGCCTCACGGCTCGCGACATCATCGTGCTGGCGGGCTCGCCGTGGGCGGCCTTCGGCAGCATCGGCATCTGATCGGCGTTCAGGGAGAGACAGCGCGATGACCACCAATCTTAATTTGGCCGACGTCCCAACCGTCGAAGCTTCGGAACTCGACTTCGTCATTGAACTGCTGATCGCCGGCGGTCAGGGCTTGGCGCTGCTCCGGGGTCTAACCGAGGATGAGGTCCGCGCAATCGAGAACCGGATCTGGACTGAATTCGACGGATCGAGCCAAGCGCGCTTGGCCGTGGCGCTCCGCTTCCGGGCCTTGCTCGATGTCTTCACGAGTCGACGACTGAAGGCGCTGTTTCTGGAGCGGGGCTTCAGGCTCCTGGCGGCCGTGACACGCGAAGCCGCGACCCGCCCATTGAACATTCGTTTCGGGTTCAACCCGCAGCGGTTGCTGTTGGCGCTCGACGCCGCGACGGCCAGCCCGCGGGCGGCAGTCTATGCGACAGAGCCTATGGCGATCGCCGCGTAAGGCGCCGCGCATTTTAAGTCATTGAAATAACTAAAATATATAGAAAATCGAAGGACGTGCACTCGTGTTCCAGCAGGAACAGCCGCGGAGACGGCCGCGAGGCATTCTCCTCTCATAGCCGGTGAGAACCGGCGCTGTGAAACAAAACAAACACCGCCCGCTGGAGGCTACCATGACCAAGACAACCTTCGCTCTCGCCGCTGCTCTGATCGCCGGCACGACGATGACGAGTGCTGCAAACGCTGGTGGCGTCCGCCTGGGCTTCGGGTTCCCGCTCGGATCCTTCGTCGCGCATTCGAACGAGAATTATAGCGGCCGGGATTATCGCCGCGCCGAGCGTCGCCACACCGTGCGCCGCGATTACCGGGACGATGCTCCGGCTCGTAAAATCGTCAAAATCAAGCAGGCTCCGAAAGCCGACGTCGCCGAAACGGCGGTCGAGACGCCCGTCGTGAAAACGGCCAAGCTCGAAGACAAGCTGACCTCCGATCCGGCGACGACGACGGTGATCGAAAAAACGCCTGTTGCAAAGAGCGATGCGGCACCGACCGTTACCACCGGCTCGATCTCGACCACCGAAGCGAAGGCGACGGTGAACGCCGATAAGGATGCGAGCGACGCAAAGCCCGCAGCGGTGAAGACAGATGCCGAAACGACGACGGCCGCTGCGGATACCAAACACGTCTGCCGCCGCTACTCACCCGCGATCGCGGCGCTCGTCGATGTGCCTTGCGACGAATAAAGCCTAACGCGAATGCCCAGGGCCGAGGATGCTCTCTGCCCTGGGAAACCTTCAAAACGAACGCTATCGTCAAACGCTCGACCAATGCCTCAAGGAGGGGACCAGGTCATGGAACTCGCAGCAACAGCGCCTGCACTCGCTAACCAGCGGACCACACCTTCGAGGCGTCCGCGCTCTGGCGGACGTCGTCTGCCCATGGTGGCCAAACTCGCCTATCGCAATCTTTTCCATGACCGGCTGAGCTTCTTCGTCACCGTCGTCGGCATTCTGTTCTCGGTAGTTCTGGTCGCCGTTCAGTCGGGCATCTATCTCGGTTCGGCGAACAAAATCGCCACCATCATCGATGCGGCGCCTGCCGATCTTTGGGTCGTGCCGCTGGGAACGAAAAGCTACGATGACCCGTCGTTCCTCTCGGGCCGCGAGCGCTATATGGCGTTGTCGGCGCCGGGCGTCGCGAATTCGGAAGATATGATCGTTTCGTTTGCCCGGTGGCGGAAGCCCCTCGGTGGAGAGACGACCGTTCTGCTGATCGGCACGGCCGGCGACAGTCCAAAGGCGCTCCCCTCGAATATCATCGAAGGAAGCCGCGGGGCGCTCGAAGCGCCGAACACCGTCGCGATCGACCGCAGCTATTTCAAAGATCTTGGCGTCGGCAAGCTCAACGATCACGCCGAACTCAACGGCACCGCGATCAGGCTCGTCGCGATCACCAAGCGCGTGCGCTCGTTCACGACGCTGCCCTTCGTCTTCACGTCGCTCGACGAAGCGCGCCAACTGGCAGGCGCCAACCAGGACCAGGCGACCTATCAGCGCGTCACGCTACTGCCGGGTGCCAATCTTGAGACCGTGCGCAAAGAGATCGAGACGCGGCTGCCGGATACCGAAGTCCTGACTCAGGCTGAATTTCGCACCCGCAGCCAGGATTACTGGCTGAAGCAGACGGGTGCCGGCGCCGCACTCGATGCGGGCAAGCTCCTGGGGCTGATTGTCGGCATTGTCATCGTTGCGCAAACTCTCTATTCGAGCACCAAAGATCACATCAACGAGTTCGCAACCCTGCGCGCTCTCGGCGCCGGAGCGGGCTACATCGTCAAGGTGATTCTCATTCAAGCCGTGCTTTCGGGGCTCATCGGCTATGTACTGGGCATGGCCCTCGCGCTGGTCGCCATTCATTTTGCTCAGGATACGAAGCTCACGATCATCATGACGGCACCGCTCGCTGCGCAGCTCTTCGCCATAACGATCGGCATGTGCATCTTCGCCGCCATCAGCGCTATCATCAAGGTCGTTCGCATCGACCCGGCCGTCGTGTTCAGCCGCTAACCGAATTCCAGGGAGACCTAACATGACCGAGCCGAGCAACAGCAAAGTCATCGTCGAAGCCGAAGGCATCGTGAAGATGCTCGGCTCGGCGCCGAACGAGATCAAAGTTCTGAAGGGTATCGACCTTCAGCTCCATACCGGCGAGCTGACACTGATGATGGGGCCCTCGGGCTCCGGAAAAACGACGCTTCTCTCGGTCCTCGGCTGCATCCTTTCGCCGACCCAGGGGAAGTTGTCGATTTCAGGAATGAAAACGCAGAATATGAGTAAGGAGCAGCTTGCCAATCTTCGGCGCAAGCACGTCGGGTTCGTGTTCCAGTCTTATAACCTCGTTCCGACTTTGTCGGCGGTCGAGAACGTGATGCTGGCGCTCGATCTCAGGGACCTCAACGGCCCCGGTGCCTACGACCATGCTGCTGAGGCGCTCGAAGCGGTCGGTCTCGGGCACCGCATCAAAGCCATGCCCTCCAAGATGTCGGGCGGCGAAAAGCAGCGTGTTTCGATCGCGCGTGCCCTCGCAGGCTCACCTTCGGTCATCCTGGCGGACGAACCGACGGCGGCCCTCGATGCCAAGAACGGCATGGCGGTCATGGAACTGCTTGCGAAGGTTGCGCAAGACACCCACCGGGCCGTTCTCGCGGTCACCCATGACCACCGCACCCTTCAGTACGCCGACCGTATCATCACCATCGATGACGGCAGGATCGCCGGGTCGGATCGGCCCAAGGTTTCAGGAAATCCGGTCCAAGCCGCCGCGCACTAACTCCCTGGAGACACTGGGTACTGAGGGTGGGCTCGTCCTTAATGGCCCGCCCTCGGGCCAATGGCCGCGCACTCTGCCCCACCGGGTATCTGGACCGGGAGGGGCATTTGTGTAGGATGCGCCCAAACTCACCAATCCCAAATTGGAATAATTAAGGAAATTGCGCCCATGGCGGGGCCTCCAGCGAACACGTCCGCATCCTCAGGGTCTTTGATGGCCGGCAAGCGTGGCTTGATCATGGGCGTCGCGAACAACCGATCGATCGCCTGGGGCATCGCGAAGGCCTGCGCGGCGCAAGGAGCGGAGATTGCTCTCACCTATCAAGGGGATGCACTCAAAAAGCGGGTCGAGCCGCTCGCCGCCGAACTCGGCGCGAAATCCGTGCTGCATTGCGACGTGACCGATTCCGCGTCGGTCGACAGTGTGTTCGCGTCGCTCGCCCAAACCTGGGGCAGCCTCGACTTCCTGGTTCACGCTATTGCCTTTTCGGACAAGAACGAGCTCGACGGCCGCTACGTCGATACGACGGAAAAGAACTTCACTCAGAGCCTGCTGATCTCCTGCTATTCGTTCACGGCGCTCGCCCAGCGCGCCGAGAAGCTCATGCCCAACGGCGGCTCGCTGATAACGTTGAGCTATTACGGCGCCGAGAAGGTGATGCCGCACTACAATGTGATGGGCGTGGCCAAAGCGGCCCTCGAAGCAAGCGTGCGCTATCTCGCGGCCGATCTCGGCCGCACCGGCATTCGCGTCAACGCGATTTCCGCCGGTCCCATCAAGACGCTCGCTGCGGCGGGCATCGCCGATTTCCGCTACATCCTCAAGTGGAACGAGTACAATTCGGCTCTCCGGCGCAACGTAACGATCGACGATGTCGGCAACGCCGGGCTCTATCTCCTGTCCGACCTGTCGCGTGGCGTGACCGGCGAAATTCATCATGTCGATAGCGGCTATCACATCCAGGGCATGAAGAACGAGGACGCGCCGGACATCTCCGTCGTCAAGAGCAGCGAAGACGCTTGACCGGCGGGGCGACAGCGACTGTCTCCCTGAAAACCGGGCTCACGCTCTATCTCATTCGCCACGGCGAGACGGATTGGAATCGGGAAGCGCGCTATCAGGGGCAGCGCGACATTCCCTTGAATGAAACAGGACGAGCGCAGGCGCGACGCCACGGCGACGTTCTGAAATCCCTTATGCCATCGATTGCGGGCTTCGATTTCGTATCGAGCCAACTGCAACGGGCGATCGAGACGATGCGCATCGTCCGCTCGACGCTCGGGCTCGATCCCGACGATTTTCGCATTGCGCCCGACATTGCCGAACTCAGCTACGGCTATTGGGAAGGCGAGCTTGCAGCTGAGCTCCCCGCAAAAGACCCGACAGGCGTCGCCGGCAAAGCCTCCGATCCCTACGGGTGGCGCCCGCGCGACGGCGAAAGCTATCGCGATCTCGAAATTCGTGCGTCGGTCTGGCTTGAGGGCTTATCGATGAGCACCGTTGCCGTGAGCCATGGTGGCGTCAGCCGCGTCGCTCGCGGTGCCCTTCTCGGAATTGACCGGCACATCGTGCCGTTCCTTGAAGTTCCGCAGGACAAGATCCTGAAGCTTGCCGACGGCAAGATGCAGTGGATCTGAGGCGTTCGTCGGGGCGACAACAAAAGAGCCGGAGATGCGGCTCTCCGGCTCTTCGGCACTCGAAAGGGAGTGCATACTGAAAGACCCCTCGACCCGGGGCTCAAACCGGGAAGAACGGTCTTTTATGGGCCGGCAGATAGGCTCGCCCAGACTATTGAGACTTGGCTCGATGCACGCCCGCCCGATCGGACGGACCATCCACATCGCCTCCGCAACATGCGATCCTTCGATGCACCGCGGGCTGCTTTCGGGCAGCGGTTGCGGGCTCGGCCGAGTTGTCGGTCGAATACGGACATGTGCCTGCCTCGTCCCATCGTCAGAGCGACGGACCTGCCGACGGACGCGGTACTGAGAGCGAGTTAATCTGCGTCGCCGGAAGTTGTCACGCGGCTTTGCTTTCGATGCGCTCTTGCCGCCTTCCCCCCAGACACCTAAGAAGGGCGGTGACGCAGTCCGGCAACAATCGTTGCAGAGCCATCGGGTTCGCTCATCGGGGCCCACTCCACGTATTCAGGCATGTCTCACAATACCTTCGGCCATCTTTTCCGCGTAACGACCTGGGGCGAGAGCCATGGCCCGGCCATCGGGGCCATTGTAGACGGCTGTCCACCGGGAATCGCGCTCGATGACCACGAGATCCAGGCGTATCTCGATAAAAGGAAACCGGGGCAGTCGCGATTCACGACGCAGCGCCAGGAGGCCGACGCGGTCAAAATCCTGTCGGGCGTGTTTGCCGATGCGTCCGGCAAGCAGGTGACGACCGGCACGCCGATCGCGCTCGAAATTGAGAATACCGATCAGCGCTCGAAGGACTACAGCGAGATCAAGGACAAGTTTCGTCCCGGCCACGCCGATTTCACTTACGACGCGAAGTACGGCATTCGCGATTATCGCGGTGGCGGACGATCGTCGGCGCGCGAGACGGCGTCTCGTGTCGCGGCCGGTGCCGTGGCGAGAAAAGTCATCCCCGGGGTCAAGATCCGCGGTGCCCTCGTCCAGATCGGGCAGATTAGGATCGATCGCGGCAACTGGGACTGGGCCGAGGTCGGGAACAATCCGTTCTTTTCTCCCGACAAGCAGGCGGCCGAGCACTGGGCCGACTATCTCGATAAAGTTCGCAAGGCGGGCTCTTCCGTTGGGGCGATCATCGAGGTCGTCGCGGAGGGCGTCCCGGCGGGCTGGGGGGCGCCGCTCTACGGGAAGCTCGATCAGGATCTCGCCAGCGCGATGATGTCGATCAACGCCGTGAAGGGCGTCGAGATCGGCGCGGGCATGGCATCTGCCGAGTTGACTGGTGAGCAGAACGCCGACGAAATCCGCATCGGCAACGACGGCGCACCGGATTTCCTGTCGAACCACGCGGGCGGTATTCTCGGCGGCATCTCGACGGGCCAACCCGTCGTCTGCCGTTTCGCGGTGAAGCCCACATCGTCAATTTTGGCGCCACGCCGGACGATCGACCGCCAAGGCCATGAGACCGAAATCGTCACGAAAGGCCGTCATGATCCGTGCGTCGGCATCCGCGCCGTACCCGTCGGCGAAGCCATGATGGCCATCGTGCTTGCCGATCACTTTCTACGCCACCGGGGCCAGATCGGCGCTTAAATTCCGGAGGTCGGGAAATCACGAAGTTTGGCACGCAGTTCGGCCCGCCGTTCGAGAAGATCGTTGTCCTGACGGGGGCGGGCCTGTCGGCCGAAAGCGGTGTTCCGACTTTCCGCGACCCGGACGGCATGTGGGCCAAATACGACTGGCGCGAGGTCGCGACGCCGGAAGGATTCCTGCAGGATCCGGAGCGCGTTCATGCGTTCTACAATTCGCGGCGCCGTGCGCATCGCAGCATCAAGCCCAACGAGGCGCACGTCGCGCTCGCACGGCTCGAAGCCGAGCATAGCGGCGTGACGATCGTCACGCAGAACATCGATGCGCTGCATGAAGCCGCCGGATCGAAATCGCTTATCCACATGCATGGCGAACTGTTCAAGGCGCTGTGCACCTTCTGCAAGCATCGTTTTCCCTGGCACGACGATCTCTCCGTCGATGCCGCCTGTCCCTTTTGCGGGCTTCCGGGCGGCATGCGCCCCGACGTCGTCTGGTTCACCGAGATGCCGTATCAGATGGGCCGGATCAACGCGCTTCTCAGCGACGCGGATCTGTTCGTGTCGATCGGCACGAGCGGGCACGTCTATCCCGCGGCGGGCTTCGTTACCGACGCACGCGGACACGGCGCGCAAACCGTCGAACTCAACCTCGAACCTTCCGAAGGGGCGAGCGAGTTCGATGACGCTATTTACGGCCGCGCGACGGAAATCGTGCCGGCGTTCATCGAGCGCATTCTTTCCGGCCGCTAACGGCGGAAGACGGCGACGACTTCGACGTGTGCCGAATACACGAACTGATCGACCGGAGTTACGCTCTCGATTTTGTAGCCGCCGTCGACGAGGTGGCGAGCGTCCCGCGCCAGCGTCGCCGGATTGCACGACACGGCGACAACCGTCTTCACCTTCGATCTCGCCAATCGCTGCGATTGGGCTTCGGCCCCGACGCGCGGCGGATCGAAAACGACGACGTCGTGCTCGTTGAGTTCGAGCGGCGACAGCGGGTCGCGAAAGAGATCGCGCACGACGGCGTCGATGGGCTTCAAGGCGGACGTCTTTTTTGCAGCATTCGCGAGTGCCGTTATTGCGGATCTGCTGCCGTCGTAGGCTGAGACGCGGGCGCGCGCGGCGAGCGGAAAGGTGAAAGCGCCCAGACCGCAAAAGAGATCGGCCACGCGGTTGGACTTGCCGATCGCCGCAACGACGCGGTTCGCGATCTCGGTTTCGGCAGCCTCGACCGCCTGCACGAACACGCCGGGCGGCAGGATCACATCGGCGGTGGCGAAAGTCAGGAACGGTTGCAGAATTTCGACGACGACGTCGCCGCCGACGACGAGACGGGCGAGGCCCAGCGTGCTTGCTCCCGACGCTAGCGCGCTGCGGATCTCCGGCGTCAGCTTTCGTTCCGTGCCCTCGACGTCGACATCGAGCCCGGATCTCGTGAGTGTAATAGTGACCCGCACCTCGCTGCGTTTCGGTAGAAGCGGAGCGATCAGCTTCGCGACTGCGGGCAATGCCGCGACGATTTTGGGTTCGAGAACGGGGCATTCCGCAATCGCGACAAGCTCGTGCGAGGCGGCCTCGTGGAAGCCTATCTCTACACCAGATTCCGACCGCAGGGCCTTGAGCGCGGCGCGGCGGCGTTTCCCGCCGGGTCTTTGCAAGGCATCGACTTGCGGCGCGAGACCGCGCGCGCGGAACGCATCGATGACCATGGCTTGCTTCCAGGACGCGTAGGCCCCGGGCGCGAGGTGTTGGACACTGCAGCCGCCGCATTTGCCGAAGTGCTTGCAGACCGGTGCAATGCGCTCGGAACTCGGTTCGAGCACGCGCAACAGATGGCCTCGTTGCCCCTCGACCTCCGCGGTGATCCGTTCGCCCGGCAGCGCAAAGGGAACGAAAATGTTTCGGCCGTCGGGGTCGGCGACGCCATCGCCCTGGGCGCCGAGGCGATTGATCAGGAGGTCACACTCGTCAGCCATCGTAGCGCGCTCCGATAAGGAATTCTGAATTGCCCGAGCCGCCGACAATGGGCGACGGCATTTCGCCGACGATGGTCCAGCCCGGCGACGCGGCGAGCCAATCTCTAACTGTATCGAGGGCGCCCTGACGAGCGGCTTCATCGCGCACGATGCCGCCGCTGCCAACGTTGTCCCGTCCGACTTCGAATTGCGGTTTGACCAGGACGACCATCCAGGCACCGATAGCCGCGAGTTGCAGGGCCGGCGCGAGCAATTTCGTAACGGATATAAAACTGACATCGACCGCAATCGCGTCGATCGGGTCAGGCACGTCTGTGCGCGATAACCGCCGCGCGTCAAAGTTCTCCAGCGAGATGACGCGGGGATCATCTTTCAGACGCGCGTTAAGTTGGGCGGTGCCGACATCGACGGCGTAGACGCGTCGCGCTTGCCTTTCGAGCATGACTTCGGTGAAACCGCCGGTCGAGGCACCGACATCAAGCGCGATTCTATCCGCCGGATCGAAGCCGAAGTGGTCGAGCGCTGCGAGAAGCTTCTCGGCACCTCGCGAAACATAGCTCGGGGCTTCGGAAGAAATCTCGATCAGAAAATTTTCTTTCACATCCTGAGCGGGCTTGTCACAAACGGCGCCGCCGACCGAGACGAAGCCGCGCTTGATCAGTTCCTGGGCGCGGGCGCGTGACGGCGCCAATTTCCGCGCTACGAGCATCTGATCCAAACGCATGATCCTTCGATCCCAATATTGACCTTGCCCCGCATCCGCCCCATGTCTCCGGTGTCGGCGGGATCAGGATGGAGATTTCAAATGAAAACTGCAATCTTAGCAGCGCTTGTGGCGCTGGCGTTGCCGATCGCAGCCTTGGCCGACAGTGGGCGCACGCCGTCGCCGCCCGGCGCCAAGGTCTTTATCATCGAGCCTAATGACGGCGCCACAGTCACGAGCCCCGTCACCGTCAAATTCGGCATCGATGGCATGGCGGTTGCGCCAGCCGGGACCGAGAAACCGAACACCGGTCACCATCATCTCCTGATCGATACGACGATGACGGACTTCAGCGAGGCGATCCCAAAGGACGCGAACCATATTCACTTCGGCAAAGGCCAGACGGAAGCATCCGTCGAGCTTAAGCCCGGGAAACACACGCTGCAGCTTCTGCTTGGTGACGGCAACCACATCCCACACGATCCGCCGGTGATGTCGAAGGTCGTGACAATCACCGTGGAGTGAGGACTTCCGCGGAGAGGCCCGGCGTTCAGTCGGGCCTTATCGCATAGCGGCCGGAGCCGTTCGCGAACAGCAACAGAAAGCCGCCGGCCATGCAGACGTTCTTCATGAAGTTCGTCATCTGGTTCTGATCGGCGAAGTCGCTGTGGAAGACCGCGGCGGCGGCCAGGCAGAAGGCCGCGAGTGCGAGCCCGGCGTAGCGCGAGAAGACGCCGAGAAGCACTGCAAGACCTCCAACGACTTCGAGCGCGATCACCAGTGGAAGGAGCGTTCCGGGCAGGCCGTGCGCCTCCATGTAGGCTTGTGTCCCGCTATACCCAGAGACCTTATTAATCCCTGCGGTGACGAAAATCGCAGATAGAAGTATGCGGGCGACCAAGCCGACGAGCGCGTGCATTGTCTTCCTCCCGAACGATGCATCTCGTTAGCGCTCCGGCTTGGAGCGCGCTATGCTCGCTCGCTTAGCACGTCGGCGCGACCAAGGGCAGCAAAGACTGTCTGGACGATCCCGGACGCATTAAGCCCGGCGGCTTCATACATCGCTTCGGGCTTGCCATGGTCGATGAAAACGTCGGGCAGTACTTTCGTCCGCACACGCAGTCCACGGTCGAGCAAGCCCTCGTCGGACAGGAATTTCAGGACAAAACTCCCGAAGCCGCCGATCGAACCTTCCTCGACCGTCACCAGAACTTCGTGATTGGCGGCAAGCTCGCGAATGAGCGCGGTATCGAGCGGCTTTGCAAAGCGCGCGTCGGCGACGGTGGTCGAGAGGCCGAAGCCTGCGAGCTGATCGGCGGCCTTCAGGCATTCAGCCAAGCGCGTTCCGAGCGAAAGGAGCGCGACTTTCGAACCCTCGCGGACGACCCGGCCCTTGCCGATTTCGAGGGGAATGCCCTCTTCCGGCAGTTCGACGCCGACGCCCTCGCCGCGCGGGTAACGCAGCGCGCTCGGCCGATCGTCGATCTGGGCTTGTGTCGCGACCATATGGACGAGTTCGGATTCGTCGGCCGCCGCCATGATGACAAAGTAAGGCAGGCAACCGAGGTAGGCGAGATCGAACGATCCGGCGTGCGTGGCGCCATCGGCGCCGACGAGGCCCGCCCTGTCGATTGCAAAGCGAACAGGCAACTTCTGGATGGCGACGTCGTGGACGACTTGATCGTAGCCGCGTTGCAGGAACGTCGAGTAGATCGCCGCGAAGGGCTTGTAACCTTCCGTCGCAAGACCGGCCGCGAACGTCACGGCGTGCTGCTCGGCGATACCGACATCGAACGTGCGATCCGGGAATTCCTTGCCGAAATCATCAAGCCCCGTCCCTGACGGCATCGCAGCCGTGATCGCGACGATGCGTTTGTCCTTGCGCGCCTCGGCTATGAGGCTATCGGCGAACACCTTGGTGTAACTCGGCGCATTGGGTTTCGGCTTTACCTGCGCGCCGGTCACGACGTTGAACTTGTTGACGCCGTGATACTTGTCCGCTGCGGCCTCTGCGGGGCCGTAGCCCTTACCCTTCTGGGTCACGACGTGGACGAGGATGGGGCCCTGATCGAGATCGCGGACATTTTTCAACACCGGCAGAAGTTGCTCGAAGCTGTGTCCGTCGATCGGACCGACGTAATAGAAGCCGAGTTCCTCGAACCAGGCACCGCCCTGCCACAGGTGGCGTGTGTACTCCTCGACGCGGGCTGCGCGCCGCTCCCATGCCTTCGGCAGAAGCCTGGCGAGCTGCTTGGCGTAGTCGCGCAGGTGGACATACGTTCCGCTCGACGTCACCCGCGCCAGATAAGCCGAGAGCGCCCCAGTTGGTGGCGCGATCGACATGTCGTTATCATTGAGAACGACGATCAGGCGCTCGTTGCGGGCGCCTGCGTTGTTGATCGCTTCGTAGGCCATGCCGGCGCTCATCGCGCCGTCGCCGATCACGGCGATGACGTTGTTCGACTTGCCGCTCAGGTCGCGTGCGACCGCCATGCCAAGAGCCGACGAGATCGACGTGGACGAATGCGCCGCGCCAAAAGGGTCGTAGGGGCTTTCGTCGCGCTTGGTGAACCCCGACAGTCCGCCCGGCTGACGAAGCGTGCGAATGCGATCGCGGCGCCCGGTCAGAATCTTATGCGGATAGGCTTGGTGGCCGACGTCCCAAATCAGACGGTCGTCCGGGGTGTGGAAAACCCAATGGAGCGCCACCGTCAGCTCTATGACGCCCAGGCCCGCGCCCAAATGTCCGCCGGTGACTGAGACGGCATCGATCGTCTCCGTGCGGAGCTCGGCCGCAAGCTGCGGCAACTGATCTTCCGGCAATCGACGCAGATCGAGAGGCGTCTCAATACGATCGAGTAGCGGTGTTTTGCTCACAGTAAACCCTGATACGGCGATATGCCGATTACAAAAAGACGCGGGTAAAAGTGGTCATCGGATCTAGGCTAGCATGCATAGCACCGATCTTCGATCCCCCCAAAAGGGCCGTGCCGCGGCCGAGATGTGATGCGCCCGCGTGCCGCAGAGAGACGTTAAAACCTCATTTGAGGCGTAAGCTTGAAGCTTGGCGGGTGGGGTCTCAAAACGGCGCATCGCCGTC
Source organism: uncultured Pseudomonadota bacterium (assembly GCA_963789775.1). Taxonomy (GTDB): domain Bacteria; phylum Pseudomonadota; class Alphaproteobacteria; order Rhizobiales; family Hyphomicrobiaceae; genus Hyphomicrobium_B. Next base: position 526,223 of record CAWBLX010000003.1, on the reverse strand, counting down.
CTTGTCCAGCGGCGTGGTGCCGGTCGGTGCGCCATCGGCGCCAAGTGTCAATTTCTCGACCTTTGCCTCGGCCGCCTTCAGCAGCCGGTCGCAATGATCGCGCAGCGCTTCGCCACGCTCATAAATTTCAATGCTTTCCTCAAGTTCGACGTCGCCACGCTCGAGTTTGCCGACGATGACCTCAAGCTCCTTCAAGGCCCGCTCGAAGGTCATCTCCTTGATGTCGGCAATGCTTTTTGCCGGGGCTGCGTTGGTGGTGCTCATATCGTCCTGCTTTCGTGGGGCGGGCCGCAATGGCGGCTAGATCTACCCGCTCAAGTGCCTGCGTCGAGCAATGCCTTTACGTGGGCAGCCGCCGACTGGGCAAGCCCCCTCAAATCATACCCGCCTTCAAGCATCGACACGATTCGACCGTTTGCGTGGCGACGCACGATTTCCGCCAAGGCTTCGGTCGCCCAGTGAAAATCCTGCTCGTTGAGTTCGAGCCCGGCTAGCGGATCTCTGTGGTGGGCGTCAAACCCCGCGGAAATCAGCAGCAGGTCCGGGCTGAAGCTATCGAGAGGCCCGAGGATACGGCTGCGCATCGCTTCTTCGAACTGCTCGCCCCCATCACCGGAGCGTAGTGGCGCATTAAATATATTGCCGACGCCTGTTTCCTGCAATGCGCCGGTGCCCGGAAAGAGCGGCATTTGGTGGGTCGAGCCGTAGAAAAGGTCTTTGTCGGACCAAAATATCTCCTGCGTGCCGTTGCCGTGGTGAACGTCGAAATCGACGACGGCCACGCGCTCGGCGCCGTATTTCGCACGGGCGTAGTGGGCAGCGATCGCGACATTGTTAAAAAAGCAGAAGCCCATCGCCCGGTGGCTCTCGGCATGATGTCCCGGCGGGCGAACTTGGCAGAAAGCGTTCGCGGCTTTGCCGGTCATCACCAAGTCGACGGCGTCGAGACCGGCGCCGACGGCACGGCGTGCCGCCTCCCATGTTCCGGGAGACGCGACCGTATCGGCATCAATGCTCTTATGACCACTTGCGATATGCTCGATCGCGGCGGTCATATCAGCGAGATGCTCGGGCCCGTGCGCCAAATCGATAAATGTCTTGTCGTCGTCGCGAAGGGACGCTTCGCGGCGGTCGAGCGAAGAAAAAATCTCTGCTGCCAGCACCTTGTCTATAGCGCGCATCCGGTCCGGCCGCTCTGGGTGATACGTGCCGGCATCGTGATCGAGAAAAGCCGGATGCGAGATCAGGGCTGTCGTCATATCTGGCGATCGCGACTCCGAAGTTCGTCAGGTCAATTCCGACAGACGCGCGATTTTAATTCCGGGCGGCGGCTTGCTGTCTGCCGGAACGAAGAAGTCCGGCGCCAGCGGCATCGACTTATCCACGCGATAGCTCTCGAATTCGCGAACGCCGCCAGTTTGATACAAAAATGTATCGTCGATCAGGAAGTGCCCGGTGAACGATTTAGCAGGCTGGTTAAAAACGAGATGGGCCGCATCGCCCACGATGTCGGGCGTGCGGCTCATGCGCATGAGTTTGTCGCCACCGAGGATATTTTTCACCGCCGCCGTCGCGATGGTCGTCCGCGGCCATAGCGCGTTGACGGCGATACCGTCTTTCTTCAGCTCATCGGCAAGCCCCAAGACGCAGAGGCTCATGCCGTACTTCGCGATTGAATACGCGACGTGACCGGAGAACCATTTGGCGTGCATATCAAGCGGCGGCGACAGCATCAAAATGTGCGGATTTCCGGCACGCTTCAGATGCGGCAGGCATGCCTTCGATGTCAGGAACGTGCCGCGCGTGTTGACCGCGAACATCAGATCGAAGCGCTTGATCTCTGTCTTGTCGATCGGCGTCAGCGAAAGCGCGCTCGCATTGTTGACGCAAATGTCTATGCCGCCGAACCGCTCGACGGTCTGCGCGACGGCCCGCTCGACTTCCTCTTCGCTGCGGACGTCGCATTCAACGGCGAGAGCCGTCCCGCCGGCAGCCTCGATTTCTTTCGCGGCAGAATGGATCGTGCCTTCGAGCTTGGGATTGGGGTCGACGGTTTTGGCGGCGATCACGATGTTGGCGCCGTCTTTGGCGGCCCGCTTGGCTATGGCCAATCCAATTCCGCGGCTGGCGCCCGTTATGAAGAGGGTCTTGCCCTTGAGTGCCGCCATTCCACTGCTCTCATTCCAACTCGACGTCGAAGCGCAGCCTAATCCCTTGCCGGCCATTAGGTAAGGGGTGACTAGACATGCTTGAGCAGGAACCGGCGCCTGATCCACCGGAAAGGGGCAAGAACCATCAGGATGAGTTGATGCAGCCCCTGGATGACAAAGGCGGGAAATCCCGCGATCGGTAGAAAGACGGTCACAAAGAGCAGCTCGGAGGCCACGCGCCGCCAAGACCGGAGGTTCTGCACTTGAGCGCGACGACCGATGGCTCGCAGCGATACCGACCACCACTTCCGGACCGTTGCCCAACCTGCAAGACCGGCGACAATCCCCGCGAGATACGGGTATTGGATGCTCGTCGGCAACCAGGGAATGAGACGGGCGTCACTCTCGGTCTGGGTGTCGCGGTCGCGGGCATCGATGCTGACGGCGTTTGTGACGACCTCTCCCGTGACGTGGCTGACTAAGTCATGGACAACGTTCGACGCATCGCTCGCCAAGCCGGCGCCGGCGGAATTCGGAACCGCAGCGATATGCACACGGTTCGCGCCGTCACGGGACGCATCCAATAGAAAGCCGCCGCGCCGGGCCGCGAGCGCGTCGAGAAAATCCCCGAATGTCGTCTTGTCGCTTGCCTCGTCGAGGCCGCCGATCCTGATTTTCTGCCAAAGCCAGTTTCGGCCTCCGGCTTGCCGCCCCGAATCCGACTGGAGGACGACGAGATTGACGTCATTGTCTCGCGCGGCAGCAACCAGACGATCAATCGGCAAGCCGATCTCGCTGCCGCTTGCTGGCGCGACGATCAACTTGCCATCCTCCACGCGGCCGGTGACGAGCGCGGTCTGCCCGCGTATCGGGCGAAGCCCCGTGCCAAGCTTTGCGGGGTCAAGTCGATCGACCAGGGCCATCTTGGTGCCGGGGTCAATCTTCGGCGCCGAGGACAGCGGCGCGCTCACGCCGGGCTCGAATGCAATTGTCCTGATGTTGGATCTGTTGAGCTGTCGGCCAAGCAGATAGACGGTTTCTTCAAACGCGGCCTGATCGCGAAGCACCATTGCGAGATTGGGCGCGAGATAAGCCTTCAGAACTAAGTCGGGCCCTTTTCCAAAGCGCGCGACGCGATAAGCCGCGCCCTCAACCACGACGTTGAGGCTCGCATCTTGAGGAAGCTCGTCGATCGCCGCCTTGTTGGCGAAGACGCTGTCTTCGGAAAGGTAGAGCGTCATCTTCTTTTCGCTCACCCCGGTCGCATCGGGGGCGAACGTCGGGAGCACGCGCTTCATTTCGCCGGGCGTGCCGACCGTGAACGTCTGGCCATCGCGATTGACGAACTGCCAATGGCCTTCAAGCGTCGCGTGGGCGGCAAGCGCGCCCTTGGGCGCCGCTTGAAGCTTATCGAGATATGCGGCGGCGGATTTCAGCTGTGGGAGTTCAACCGCCCGACCGGCGCGGCCGGCGGTGCCGACGGCACCCTCCGACGTCTCGCGCAGGAGAGACGACAGCCAGCCCGCACTGGCTGGGCTCTGACCCGCAAAACAGGCAGCCATCACCAAGACCGCTGCGAATACCCGCTTCACCGACGACGTTCGATGCACCGTCCGTCCTCCACTTGTGCGTTCGGGCTCCGACCGAGCACACGAGCTAGACGGATTTGCGGAAATTCGGCGGGCGCTTCTCGAAAAATGCGGTGAAAGCTTCGACGGCCTCCGGGGAGCGGAGGCGTTCGCGGAAAGCCGCCACTTCCTCATCCATGCGTGAGAGAATTTCACCCGGATCGCCGCGCATCAGCCGTCGCGCGATGGCCAGCGCTTCAGGGGGCTTCTTTGCCAACCGCTTGGCGGCGTCGAGCGCTGCCCCCTCAAGATCTCCGGCGGGCACGACCTGGTTGACGAAACCGGCCGCAACCGCATCATCGGCCGAAATGGGATCGCCTAGCGCCAGCATCGAGAACGCGCGTACGTAACCCATGCGACGCGGCATCAGTAAGCTCGACGCGGCCTCGGGAACAACGCCGAGATCGAGAAACGGTGTGGCGAACGTCGCGTCGGGCGCCGCATAGACGAGATCGCAATGAAAGAGCATCGTCGTGCCGATGCCAATTGCGTTGCCGTCGACCGCCGCGATCAGCGGCTTCTTGATTACGGGCAAGAGCCGGATGAATCTCAGAACGTCCGTGCCGAGATTGCCGGTGCCGCGCGCGGTCGCTAGAAAATCGCCGATGTCGTTGCCGGCGGTGAATACACCGTCCGAGCCGGTGATAACATGCGCAGCGATCGTATCGTCGGCGTCACCGGCTTCGATGGCGTCCGCCAGGGCGCCGTACATCGCTCCGGTGAGCGCATTCTTCTTTTCCGGCCGCGTGATGCGGAGAACTTGAACGCCGCCGTCGCGCCAGATCGCTATTTCCGAAATCATGCAAACACCGCCCCATGCGCATCGACAAGCACCGAATCCGCGCCGTATTGCACGGCGTCAGCCAGGCTTCGCGTTTCCGTCAGCACATTCTCTGCGAAGAACCTCGCGATGGCGACCTGCGGAGAAGACGCATCTCGAGTCATCGCACCCTTCGCCAGATAGGTGCCGCCGGTTGCGAGGCTCATCAGCCGCAGATAAGGCGTGGCGGATGCGAGCGCTTTCTCTGGGCTACCCGGAAGCGTTTGCGCCATCCACAACGTCGCGGTTTGCAGCGAACTTAGTGCTTCGGTGAGGCGCTCGGCCATGTGTCCGAATTCACTGCGTCTCGAAGTCCGCACGTCGCCGATCATGGCGCCGAGTTCGGCAAATAGCGCCGTGACGGTCGTTCCACCATCGAGGGTCAACTTGCGCGTGACCAAGTCGATGGCCTGAATGCCGTTGGTTCCCTCGTAGATCGGCAGAATGCGCGCATCGCGCAGGTATTGCGCCGCGCCCGTCTCTTCGACGAAGCCCATGCCGCCATGGACCTGAACACCGAGCGATGCGACCTCGTTGGCGATATCGGTCGAGAATGCCTTGGCAAGCGGGGTGAGAAGTGCTGCGCGATTGCGCGCTACATTGCGCTCTTTTGCGTCTGGCGCCCGATGCGCGACGTCGAGCTCTTTGGCGGTCGCGTAGCAAATCATGCGCGCGGCCTGTGTCAGCGCCTTCATCGTCAGCAGCATGCGGCGAACGTCGGCATGCTCGATGATCGGGCTCATGCCGGAACTGCCGTTGCTCGCGAAACTCTTTCCCTGCCGGCGTTCCTTGGCATAGGCGACGGCGTGTTGCGTCGCTCGTTCCGCGACGCCGACGCCTTGCGCACCGACGCCGAGCCGTGCCGCGTTCATCATCACGAACATGGTCGCGAGGCCGCGATTTTCCTCACCGACCAGATAGCCGATGGCGCCGCCGTTCTCACCGAACTTCATCACGCAGGTCGGGCTCGCCATGATGCCGAGCTTGTGCTCGACACCGGCGCAGACAACGTCGTTCCGAGCGCCGAGGGAGCCATCGTCTTCGACGAGAAACTTGGGGACGAGAAACAGGGAGATGCCGCGCGTTCCGGGCGGCGCGTCCGGCAAACGGGCAAGGACGAGGTGAATGATGTTCTCCACCATCTCATGCTCGCCCCAGGTGATGAAGATTTTCGTTCCCGTGATGCGATAGGTTCCGTCACCTTGCGGCACGGCGCGTGTCGATAGCGTGCTGAGGTCGGAACCCGCGTGCGGTTCCGTCAAGTTCATCGTACCGGTCCACTCGCCAGCCACCATCTTTGGGAGATATTTGGCCTTGAGCGCATCGCCTCCGCCCGCCTCGATGGCGTGAATGGCGCCTTGCGTCAGCAACGGGCAGAGTCCGAACGACACGTTCGAGGCATTCCAGATCTCGCCGACCGGCGTCGCCGCGATTTCGGGCAGTCCCTGGCCGCCGAACGTCTCGGAGCACGGCAGCGTGCTCCAGCCGCCCTCGACGAACGCCCGATAGGCGTCGCTGAAGCCCGGCGGGGTTGTCACTTTTCCGTCAACAAGCTTCGAGCCGATGCGGTCGCCTATTGCGTTCAAAGGTGCTAGGACCTCGGCGCCGAACTTACCCGCTTCCTGGATTACGGCGACGATGGTTTCGGGATCGAGCTCCGGATAAAGCCCGCGAGCGCCCATTTCGTTGAGGCCCGCAACTGTCTCGAGGGCAAAGACGATGTCGTCTATTGGAGCCTGATAGGTCATGGATCGTCTCTCGGTATCGGCCGGTTTTGCATCCGGACACTAAGCTGAACGCAAGCATAAGCAAACCAAGTGAAGCATTAAATGCAGGGTCGAATTGTTCCAGCCAACAAAGAGTGGATTGCCGAAGCCGGTCAGATGATCCGGTCCGGCGCCCTCGTCGCATTTCCGACCGAGACAGTCTACGGGCTCGGCGCCGACGCGACGAACGGCGAAGCCGTCGCGCGCATATTCGAAGCCAAGGGACGCCCGACTTTCAATCCGCTTATCGTGCATGTGCTGGGCTTGGAGCATGCGCTCATCATCGGCACATTCTCGCCGATGGCGCGGAAGCTGACGGAAGCGTTTTGGCCGGGTCCGCTGACGCTCGTCGTTCCGCGATCGCCGACGTCCGATGTCAGCGATCTCGTTTCGGCAGGCCTGCCGACGGTTGCACTTCGCTCGCCTCATCATCCTGTCGCGCGGGCACTTCTCTCTGAAGCGCATCGCCCTCTCGCGGCACCTTCGGCCAACAGGTCCGGCCACGTGAGCGCAACGAGCGCCGAGCATGTTGGGGCCGATATCGGCAACAAGGCAGCGCTCATTCTCGACGGTGGCCCGACAACGCTCGGTCTTGAATCGACGGTGGTCAGCCTCGTCGGTGAAATGCCCATTCTGCTGCGTCCCGGCGCGGTGACCGCCGAGGCCATCGAAGAGGTGATCAACGCGCGGCTGACGCGACGCGAAGAAACGGGCAGCCAGCTCACGTCGCCCGGGCAGCTCGCGAGCCACTATGCGCCGCGCGCGAGCTTGCGGCTCAACGCTTATGATTGGAAACCCGACGAAGCGGTGCTCGCGTTCGGAGCTATCACGGAACACCCGGCGCATGCCTTCATCAACTTGAGTGCTTCAGGCGATTTGATCGAAGCGGCCGCCCATCTCTTTGCGGCCCTGCGCACGCTGGACGCTTCAGGCGCAAAGTCGATTGCAGCAACACCTATCCCGCCAACGGGCCTCGGCGAAGCGATCAACGATAGATTGAGGCGCGCCGCGACGCCGCGCGAATAGGCTTTTGCCTAGAAGTAGCTCGTGACCAGAACGACCTTGTTGACGAGCGGTCCGAGGATGGGACTTTGCATGACATATCCGTCGAACATATCCCGCACCGATTGCAAGAGGTGCATCGAAGACGGAAGCGCGGCGTAGATGCCGCCGTAAAGCAATGCCGTCGTCGTTCCATTGACGATCAGATACCGACGCAACATACCCGCCCTCGCAACATCCTTTAATGCTTTGTTAAGCAAAGCACGGACTGTGCGCGCGGCTCAAGGGGCTTCGTCAGGAATTGGTGAATCCAAAAGCCCTCAGGTTTCCGTTTCTCCTACGACCTTAAGGCGATGCTGATCCGTTTCGCTGTTCGCCTTCGTCGATGGCCAGCTGGCGCTGATCCAGTCGTCGGTGCCGAACAGCCAATACATGAAACGATGGCGGCGATGATAGCGCTCGATGATAAAGCGGTTCATCGCATCCATGTGGGTGTTGAGCGCGTTCAGCGTCTCGGCCGGAAGAGCGGTGTCGCGATCGATGCTCGCGAGGCGATTCATGATCGTTGCGACGTCGCTTGCCGCTTCCGTGCGCCACTGGTCCATGGAACCTGCAAGCGTGTGCTGGTTCTGATTGACCTTGAGAAGCGCCTCGTGAACCTCGGTAAGGTCATGGGTGTAGGCCTGATGCTTGGCGGTCGCAGTCTCGATCTCGGCGGCGATGGCACGCTCTGCCCCGCTCACGCGGTCTGCGAGATTGAGGACGAGTTCCGTCAGCGAGCCGTAATGCGTGTCGAGCTTGCCGGATAGGCCATCGATCTTGTCATAGCCGCCGAGGAGCGCGTCGGTTGAACCGTCTCCAGACGACGACGTTATGAGCACCTGGCCAATGCCATCTTCCACTCTCGCGAGCCGGTCGTTGAGGTCGGCGAAGCCGCGCTGATCGCCGCCGAGCACCGCCTCTTCGATCAGATCGAGTTTATCGGCGATCGGTTTCAAATCGACCACCTGCCCCATATCGCCGAGCCCCGAACCGTCGGCTCCATGAACGGGGCGATCTCGTATCGAGGCTTCGAGTTCCTGCAATCGCGTCGAGAGCACAGCCCAGGACTGGGACATTTCCTGCAAGCGGAGTTCGAGCCCGGCCTCGATGTCCCCGAGCTTTGAAATGAGTGCCGAGGGTTCGCCCGACGTCGCGCCGCCGCCTTCGCGCAGCGCCGTTTCAAGTGCTCCGATGCGGTCGATCAAAATCGCATGCGTGCGCCCCTGATCGTCCTGATGAACCAACGTATCGCGGGTCAGATCGCGGACGAGACCTGATATGGCGTGGCGCTCGCTCGAAAGATCATGGCTCAAAGCGCGTATCGTCTGTTCGAGCGCTTCGATCCGCGAGTTCTGCAGCGCATCGGTGGAGGTTCCGAGGTAATCGTTGCGATACGCCGGCCGCGCGTACTCTGGCGGATAACGCAGCGCACCTGAGGGATAGCGCGGCTCGGCGCGGGTCAACGGCGGCAACGGCTCGGCAACGCGCGAGGCAAACCGAAGCAGCAATTCCGATGCGCCGAACTCAGACCGGTGATCGAACAGCACTTGCAGGACGTCGTCGACGGTCACGGCGGCGTTGCGGCGCGACGCGAATGCAGCCGCCAACTTCAGCACGTCCGCGAGATCGTCCGAGCGACGCGGAGAAACGGCAGCGCTACCGGAAACCGCCGGAATATCGCCCGCAATGATCGTGGCGGTCTCGCGTTTCAGAGCGACAACGCGGATGCCGTGTGCCTCAAGCGCCGCGGCCGCCCCATCAAGCCGCGTCATGGCATTGAGCAGATGCTCAAGCCTGACTTCTCCGGCGCGATGGGCGGAAGCGATATCGTAAGCCTGGTTGAAACAGGTGAGCACAATTTCATCGACGAGCACCGGCCCGGCATGGAACGGGCCGCGCTTGCCGTTTGCCGAGGACTCGCCAGGGGGGATTACGTCAGCAGGTGAGGCAGGCCAAGTCTGCGGCGTCCTCAAATCGAGATCCTCGCCGTGATACGCCATGAAACCGTCTCCCCATGTGTCCCTGCGGCACCCCATCCGCCGACGGGCGCCGCGCAAGCCCAAATGCCCAGACCGCCGCCGATCATCTACGCTTCGAGATCGACAAGGTCTTGACTTTTAAGTCGCCATTTAGGTTAGCGCCGTTTCGTCCCGGCTGCGAGTCAGATAGCTCGCGAACCGCGTTCGAAGCCGCACGGTTTTAAAGCAGGAGACCCGAAAATGCCGGCTCCTGGAGTTCAGGCCCTTCGGCACGTGGATCGTTCAGCAGCGGATTGACGGCGATTACGGTCAGGCGGCCGTCGGCGATAGGCTTCAGCAAATCAAGAATACCCTCCGCCGTTCCCGGGCGGCAATCGAGCCAGCGATCGAAATTCTCAGGCTCGATGACGACCGGCATCCTGTCGTGGAGGCGCGCCATTTCGGCATTTGGCGCCGTAGTCAGGATCGCCATCGTCTCGATCTCGCTGCCGTCAGCACCGAGCCACGATTCCCAGAGCCCGGCGAGCGCGAAAAGCTGTTGATCCTTCAATCGGATTAGATGGGGCTGCCGGGCTCCCCGCTTGCCGCTCCATTCGTAGAAGCCGGTCGTCGGCACAAGACAGCGCCGATGTCTCAGCGCGCCGCGAAATGCCGGTTTCTCGGCGGCCGTCTCGGCGCGGGCATTGATCAGGAGAGAGCGCAGTGTAGCCGGGTCCTTGACCCAGGACGGGATGAGGCCCCAGCGCACTAACTGAAGTTCCGGGCTGCCCTTGATGTCGTTTCGTGCAATCAGAACGGGTTGCGACGGCGCGATGTTGTAGCGGGGCGGGAAATCATCAACGCCCGGTGCATGGAAGAAGGCGCGCACCGCTTCCGGTGGAGATGTCAGACTATATCTCGCGCACACGTCCGGTCCGTCCTTTTTGCGGCCAATGAATCTCGAATATAAGCTCTGGTGGATTCGCCGCCACGATGCGGTTTCGCCGAGCGCCCATCAACGTACTGGATAGATACGTGAAACGTCACTGCCGCTCTATTTGCCAAACGCTTCTTGTGCTCGCCCTCGTCGTCGGGACAGCGTGCAGTTCTGCGAATGCGGCATCCGACAGCAAGCCCTACGACGACCGGCTGCTTCGCCTTTCCGAAGTCCTTGGCGCCATTCACTATCTTCGCGAACTCTGCGGTGCCAACGAAGGACAATACTGGCGTGATCGCATGCGCGACCTGATGGACGCCGAGGGCTCAAGCGCCCTACGCCGCGCGAAACTGACGCGCGCCTTCAACCAGGGGTATCGCAGCTATAGCCGCACTTACAATACCTGCAGTCCGTCCGCGCAAACGGCGATCACGCGCTTTCTTTCCGAAGGTTCCGATCTCTCGGACGGGATGCTGAAGTCGTTCCCGAACTGACGGCGCCAACCAAAATTCGCTTAATAGCCGTATACCTGTTTCCCCCAGATTTACTGTGAATAGTGGCGGCTACGACCTATCGCGAAAGGTCATGCTAGGTGACAGTGGAGAGGGGGTCGCTGGCGCCCGGCGGTCAGAGTTGAGGGAAGGAATGTGAAGAGTATGGAGTGTTTCGAGGACCTCGATACGAAAAATCCAACGCTGAAGGCGCTCGATCTTATCCTCGCTGCCTGGGATGAGGGAGTCGATACCGGGGTCGAGCCACAGCAAATGGCATATGCGGCGCTTTTCACGGCGCTCACCGATCTCGTCGCGATCTACGGCGAGGATGCCGTCATTCATCTGACGCGCGGACTGGAGAAGCGCGTCGTCGAGGGGGAATTCACTCTGGCGCGCCGCGACCAATAACGCGGAAACGCGACCTAGAAGTGTCCGGCCTTCCAGATCACTTCGGCAATCAGAATCGCACCAAAGATCGCGAGCAACAGGCCCGCGATCCGGTTGACGATATTGAGTATCCGAAGGTCGATGTGATGCCGGTAGCGGCCGATCAGATTCGAAAGCGTCATCCACCACAGCATGCTGCCGCTGGCGATCGCCGCGACCAATAGCAGGACATCGATCGTCGAATGTACCTCGACGAAGGTGCTCACGCCTCCGAAGACGGCAAAGAGGCCGAGGACCGCGCCGGGATTGGTGATCGTCAGGAAGAACGTCTGAGGAATGTCCCAGACAAAATCCTTGAGGCGGGCCGGCGGCTCGTCCTCCGAAGCCATCTTAAGCCGCGGCGCGCTGAGACAGAGGCGCAGACCGAAGGCGACCAGCGCCACTCCGCCGATAACCTGAATGACGGCGCGGTGCGTCTCGACGACACCCGAGATAGAGCCGACGCCAAGGCCCGCGCAAAGGGCGATGAGAGCGTCGCCCGCCACCGATCCAATGCCGGCTGCTATGCCGCCCCAAAACCCGCGCTCGATGGCGCGCTGGATGCACAGAACGTTGACAGGCCCGACCGGGGCCGCGATGAGCATTCCGACGATCAAACCGACCGGGATGATGAGCGGATTGGGAATGTAACTCAGCAAGGGGGCAAGGCTCGATGTCGGAATTGAAAGCGGCCGGTGCCAGAGGGCACGCGCGCATCCTCCACGGCTACAAATGTCGGCGGAAGGTGCAACAGCAACGGCGGGCACTCCCCCGGGCAACGTGGAATAGGCATCAGCAAGTGGTCTGGCCGGCGTCCCTGAAAAAAGCGGCACTTCGTATTCTACTCGTAGTGGCGTGCGCCGCACTTGTCCATGTCTCACGGCCGCATGCAGGAGAAGTGGGTCTTGGGCCCAAGCTTCCCTCCCATGTCGCGGATCTCCGCGATGTTCTGCTGACGGCGGCACGATCCGGCGACGTCGAGGAGCTGGAATTGGCGTTCGATGCCGGCCGCTCCGTTCCCGACATGGGCATCTCGCCGCGTTCGGACCCGATCAAAGTTCTGAAGGACCGATCGGACGATCCGCAGGGACGCGACACGCTGGCGGCGATTGTTGAAATGTTGGACATGCCGCCGGTGGCGCTGCCGCTCGGCGACGACATCGAGAATAATCTGATTTACGTCTGGCCCTATCTCGCCGAGCGTTCGCTCGACACACTCACACCGGCCGAGCAGGTCGATCTCTATCGCCTCGTCACGCCGGCGAAGGCCGCGGAAATGCGGAAAAAAAAGCGCTGGTTGTGGTGGCGCCTCGTGATCGCCGCCGATGGCACATGGACGATGTTCAAGAAGGCGAACTGAAACCCCGGCCCTTCGTCCGAGCCCGATTGCATATCCGCCAATTGCCGCAGAGGGATGGTCAGCACGCAAGCTTGACTGTATTGCGCTCGTCACACTTCACGTGAGGAGCGAGGGTTTAGTTCGATGAAGAGTTTAGCGCTTTTGGCCGCGTTATTGTTGAGTTGCTCGATCGCAGCCCCGGCTTATGCCTTTCATCCCGCTGACGAAACATACGGCTACGTTCCGCCGAAAAAATTCGCACGCAAGCAGCAGGCGAACACGCAATCCGGCAGTCAACCGCTTTTCGGCATGGGCTGGGATTGGGACCGGCCGCAAAAAAAGAGCGCCGACGATGAGGACAATCAGCCGGACAGCAAACAATCGCTGACGGGCGGCGGACAGCCACGCATCGCGGCCGTCGCTCCGCCCAAGGTTTCGTTCCGCAGCGGCTATGCGGCCGGCTCCATCATCATCGATACCGCGGGCCGCCACCTCTACTACGTGCTCTCGTCTTCGGCCGCCTACCGATATCCGATCGCCGTCGGCAAGCAGGGCTTCTCTTGGACCGGCACCGAAAAAATCGCCAAGAAGGTCGCGTGGCCCGACTGGATCCCACCGGCTGAGATGCGCGCGCGCAAGCCCGGGCTTCCGGTCCGGATGTCCGGGGGCGTTCGCAATCCGCTCGGCGCCATGGCGCTCTACCTCGGAAACACGCTCTATCGCATCCACGGCACGAACGACGCTTCGTCGATCGGCACGGCGTCCTCGTCCGGCTGCATTCGCATGACGAACGGCAACGTGATGCATCTTGCAAGTCTCGCCGACGTCGGCACGACCGTCTACGTGTTGAAGCGTTTGCCGCCGAACCTGTCGCGCGTCGCCGATCGCGACGGCTGAGTAACGTCAGCGGGCGTAGCCTTCGAGAAAGCCGACGGGCTCGCCGTGTGCGCGTCCGAGGATCTCGCCTTCCCACATCGCCTTGCGGCCGCGGACGAACGTCCCGACCGGCCATCCCTTCACCTTGACGCCATCGTAGGGCGTCCAGGCGGCGCGGCTCTCGATCCAGCCGTTGGTAATCGTCTCAGTACGCGCAAGATCGATCACCGTCAGATCAGCATCGTAGCCGACAGCGATACGGCCTTTTCCGCGGATGCCAAACAGGCGTTGCGGCCCGTGGCTGGTGAGGTCAACGAAGCGCTGCAACGAGAGGCGCCCGGCGTTGACGTGGTCGAGCATGATCGGCACGAGCGTCTGCACGCCGGTCATTCCGGAATGCGTATCGGGATAGACATGGTCCTTCTCTTCGCGCGTGTGCGGAGCGTGGTCGGAGCCCAAAACATCGACCACGCCTGAGTCCAGCGCTGCCCAAATCGCGGCGCGATGACGCGCGTCGCGAACGGGAGGGTTCATCTGAACGTAGGCGCCGAGGCGCTCGTAGCATTCCGACCCCTCAAGCGTCAGGTGGTGCGGCGTGACTTCGACCGTTGCATAATTCTTATGGTCCTTGAGGAATTGCATTTCCTCGGCGGTCGAGACGTGCAGCACGTGGACGCGTCGCCCATGCTTCTCGGCGAGTCCGATCAGCTTTGTCGTCGCAATCAGTGCAGCTTCAGGATCGCGCCATTCGGGATGCGAGGACGGATCGCCTTTGCGGCGGAGGTGCATCCTCGACTTCAGGCGCGCCTCGTCTTCGGCGTGAAACGACGCGCGCCGTGAGATCGTCGCGATGATTTTGTCGAGCGTGACGCCGTCATCGACGAGGAGATCGCCGGTGGAGGAGCCCATGAACACTTTCATCCCCGCCGATCCTTCGAGCTTTTCCAAGCGCGGAATATCGGCGACGTTGTCGCGCGTGCCGCCCACGAAGAATGCGAAATCACAGAACATGCGGTGACGCGCGCGGCGGACCTTATCGGCCAGCGTCTCGACGCTCGTCGTCAGCGGCTTGGTGTTCGGCATCTCGAAGACGGCAGTGACGCCGCCCGCGACCGCGGCGCGGCTTCCGGTCTCTAAGTCTTCCTTGTGTTCGAGGCCGGGTTCGCGAAAATGCACCTGCGTGTCGATGACGCCCGGCAAAACGTGAAGGCCTTGCGCCTCGATGATCTCGGGCGCGGACGCGTTCCGAAGGTCTCCGATCGCGGCAATCCGTCCCCCGGAAATGGCTACATCGCGGATGCCTTCGCCATCGTGATTGACGACGGTCGCTCCGCGTATCACGAGGTCGAACGTCTCAGCCATTGCGCGGGGCTCCTCGGGCTTGCCATCACGGAGAACCCCGCATACGTAACTCTCTTCCCGTTTGCAACCGAGGCGTGAGCCCATGTCTGCCGCAAAGATAGCGCGTCTTCCCGACCGCGGGGTTGTCAGCGTGGCTGGACCCGACAGCGAAAAGCTGTTGCAGGGCCTCGTGACCAACGATCTCGATGGGCTGGCCGATGGAGAGGCGCGGCACGCCGGATTGCTCTCTCCGCAGGGCAAGATTCTGTTCGATTTCTTTGTCGTTCGTCACGGGACGGATTATCTGCTCGACGTCGCCCGCTCCAAGGCCGGTGATCTCGTCAAGCGACTGACGATGTACAAGCTCCGCGCCGACGTCGCGATCACGGATGTGTCGGAATCTTACGACGTCTACGCCGCGTGGGGAGACGAGTCGGGGAAGCTCGTCGAAGGGCGCGGCGTCGTGTACCACGACCCGCGCCACCCGATGATCGGGGTAAGACTTTTGGCCAATGCCGACACATCGGCCGGCCTGGTCGCGGGTAACGATGGAGCGCGTGATTCGCACGGCGATTACGATGCGCTGCGCGTTCAACTCGGCGTTCCGGAAGGCGGGAAGGATTACGCATTCGGCGATGCTTATCCGCACGAAGCCGACTTCGATCTGCTCGGCGGCGTCTCATTCACCAAAGGCTGCTATATCGGGCAGGAGATCGTCGCGCGCACGCAGAACAAGTCGATCATTCGCAAGCGCGCGGTGAAGGTCTCGGGGACGGCTCCGCTCACGTCGAATGTCGACGTTCTACTCGGCGACATTCCGATCGGGCACGTCGGAACGGCCGACGGAAACGCCGCGATCGCCATGCTTCGTCTCGATCGCGCGATTGAAGCTGGCGAGAAAAATCAAACACTCACTGCAGGCGGCGTCATCATTACGGCGGATGCCGATGCGCTCGATCGCTATCGGGTTTCAGCTGCTGTGCGCGCCTCGAAGGCGCTCCCCTCGTCATGATCACATCGAAAGATATCGAACGCTGCCCGTGGGCCGGCGCCGACGCCGACTATATCCGCTATCACGATGAAGAGTGGGGCGTGCCGATGACAGACAACCGCGCCTTGTTCGAAAAGCTCGTGCTCGAGGGATTTCAGGCCGGTCTTTCGTGGATCACCATTCTGCGCAAGCGCGAAAATTTTCGCGCCGCGTTCCACAACTTCGACGCCGAGCGGATTGCGCGCTATACGGCGCGCGACGTCGAACGCTTGATGAAAAACGAAGACATCATCCGCAACCGGGCAAAGATCGAAGCCACGATCTCGAACGCGAAAACATATCTCGCGCTTTCGGAGCGCATGCCATTTTCGCAATATATCTGGGGCTTTCTCGATGGTCGCCCAATCATCAATGCGATAACATCAACAAAAGACATTCGCGCGGAAACCGATCTCGCCAAGACGATGAGCAAAACCTTGAAGTCCGACGGTTTCCGTTTCGTCGGTTCGACGACGCTTTATGCTTTCATGCAATCGACCGGCATGGTGAACGATCACGTCGTCACGTGCTTCCGGCACGCGGCATGTGCAAAGCTTCAGAAAAAGTTGAAGATCGCCGGACTATGACTTCTTCGCGCAACACAACGCCGAGGGCTTGGCAGAGGATGCTGTCGGGGCGACGCCTCGATCTTCTTTCGCCGGATCCGAAAGACATCGAGATCGAAGACATCGCGCACGGATTGGCGCGCGTCGCGCGATGGAACGGGCAAACGCGGGGCACCTATGCGTTCTCCGTCGCGCAGCACTGCCTCATCGTCACAGATATCGTTAACGCGCTCTGGCCAGACTTCACAACGAACGAGCTTCTTGCGGCTTTGTTGCACGATGCACCGGAATACGTCATCGGCGATCTCATCAGCCCATTCAAGACGGCGATCGGGCTGGACTACAAATCCTTCGAATTCAAGCTCCTCCAAGCGATCTATTGCCGGTTCGAAATTCGCGAACTAACCGTTGTCGCGGCGGCGGCTATCAAGGAGGCGGATACGATCGCGGCTTACTACGAGGCAACTGGTCTTGCGGGTTTCGAGAGGTCTGAGGCGGAACTTTTTTTTGGAACTCCGGAATTGCCGACGGAACTAGATCGCGCCTTGGCCGTATTGCAACCCGTACCGGCCGGTGATGCCCAAACACTCTTCCTTGCCAGGTTCGCGGATTTGTCCCCGCACTGACAATCTGGCGTTTTTGCGGCCGTTTCGCGGTTTTCATTCCGAGGCTTATCTGAAAATCGCCATGATCGGCGACTAGCTCGCCTCATGGGGAGCACGGGGAATAGACACATGAACATGGAACTTTCTGGCCGGAGAAAGCCGACGCCCGACAAGTCTCAACGAGCTCCTGACGATGAGCAGGACTATGAGCCAGCGGTTGGCATCGGCCTCAACGCGGCGATTGTCGCCGTGTCAGAGAACGAACCTGTAGCGCTTGTCGTCCGCGGAGAGCCGGACAGCATTGGCGCTACAGACATGTTGCCGTACGGACCATTCAATCCGCGCGAGCACCGCACGCTTGAAAGCGGCCTTAGATCGTGGGTCCAGGACCAGACGGGCCTTGAACTCGGCTATGCTGAACAGCTCTACACATTTGCCGACCGGGGGCGCCACACAGACAACGGCGATTCCCGCCCGCATTTCGTTTCGATCGGTTATCTGGCCTTGACCCAAGCGGTGGGCCACCACGGCCTGACGAACGGTCTCTGGCGCAGCTGGTACCAGTATTTCCCGTGGGAAGACTGGCGCCGCGGCCGGCCCGAAATCATTGCTCGGGATCTCGAACCGCGCCTTAAGGCGTGGGCGGAAAAGCCTGCCGCCGCAGCAGCGTCGCAGCCTTCGATTGCGCGCGCAGACCGCGCTCGCATTTGTTTCGGCCTCGACGGCACAGCATGGGACGAAGAAAAAGTCCTAGAGCGGTTTGAGTTGCTCTACGAAGCCGGGCTCGTGGACGAAGCTGCACGAGACGGCCGGCAGGCCGCCCGCGAATGGACGGAACGGCCGAAATTCGGCCTTCCGATGCAGTCGGACCATCGGCGCATCCTGGCCACTGCAATCACCCGCACGCGCGCCAAGATCAAGTATCGCCCGGTCGTGTTCGAGCTGATGCCGGACGAATTCACGCTCTACGAGCTGCAGAAGACCGTGGAAGCCATTCTTGGCCCGCATCTGCACAAGCAGAACTTCCGGCGGCTCGTCGAAGGCGCGGGCCTCGTGGAGCCGACGGGAGACGTCAAGACGCGTACCGGCGGCCGTCCGGCGAAGCTCTTCCGGTTCCGCAGAGAAGTGCTTCTGGAGCGTCCCGCTCCCGGCGTCAGGGTCTCGGCACCACCGAGCCGGAACTGATCCGGCCTTCGATTTCATATCCGGGGCGGAACAACCGCCCTGGAAATTCGTTCTCAACTCTATTATTTTAAACTTGTTCAGGAATGCTCGGATTGAGCACTCCTCTGCGGGGTACATGCGGCGCGTTGGCCGGCGTGTTTCATGATCTAAATATGCTCTCTTAGAGCATATATGGAGGGCGAGAACGATGGTTTCTGCGGTTTCCACTTTGGCTCCTGCTTCTGGGTCGCGATCCGACGCCAGGAAACCCAGTGCCTATTCGTGGTCCCCCGCCCTCGAAGCGGAGATGGCCCCCCTTTATGCCCGCGTGAAGCACGTCATCACGCCGATGGAATGGCCGTATTACGCGCCGCTCATCAAGTCGATCAATGAACTCAAGGTGCAGCGGAACGCCGTTATCCTGGCGCACAACTACATGACACCGGAGATCTTCCACTGCGTGTCGGATTTCCGCGGCGACTCGCTGCAGCTCGCGAAGGAAGCGGCGCGGACCGACGCCAAGGTGATCGTCCAGGCGGGCGTGCACTTCATGGCGGAGACCTCGAAGCTGCTTTCCCCGGAAAAAACAGTTCTCATACCTGATATGCGCGCGGGATGTTCGCTCGCATCATCGATCACACCGGAAGACGTTCGCATGCTTCGCGAAGCTTATCCGGGCGTGCCGATCGTGACCTACGTGAACACGTCGGCGGCGGTGAAGGCCGAATGCGATATCACGTGCACATCGGCCAACGCCGTAAAGGTTGTGGAGAGCCTCGGCGCGCCGCGCGTTTTGTGCATACCAGACCAGTATCTTGCGAAGTGGGTGCAGTCTCAAACGAAAGTCGAAGTGATTACCTGGAAAGGCGCGTGCGAGGTTCACGAGCGCTTCACGGGCGAAGAACTCGAACGCATGCGCGCCGACGAGCCGGGTCTCAAGATCATCGCACATCCAGAGTGCCCGCCCGACGTCCTCGCGGTGGCCGACTTCACGGGATCGACGTCTGGAATGATCAAGTGGGTGAAGGACAAGAGACCGGCGAAGGTGATGCTCGTCACGGAATGTTCGATGGCGTCCAACGTCGCCGTCGAAGCTCCTGACGTCGAGTTCATCCGGCCGTGCAATCTCTGCCCGCACATGAAGCGCATCAGCCTTGAAAATATCTACGACAGCCTCGTTCACATGCGCCACGAGGTGACTGTGGACCCCGATGTTGCGGAACGCGCGCGTCGCGCCGTCGAGCGCATGGTCAATTTGACGAACTAACGCTTGGGTCCAGTTCTGCCCCGGAGGGCAATCTCATGGCCGCATCGAAGAAGGCTCCCGCAGCCGCCGAATTCAAGGGCTTCACCGGTGAACCCGGGCCGGGCGATGTCGTGATCATCGGCGCCGGCCTTGCCGGGCTCTTCACCGCCCTGAAACTTGCGCCGTTGCCGGTTACGGTGATTGCGGCGGCGCCGCTCGGCGAAGGCGCTTCGAGCATGTGGGCGCAGGGTGGCATCGCTGCGGCTGTCGGCGAAGGCGACAGCACGGCGAAGCACGCGGCGGACACCATCGAAGCGGGCGCAGGCATCGTCGATCCGGACGTGGCCTGTCTCGTCGCCGAAGAGGGGCCCGATCGGATCCGCGATCTTCTCGGATACGGCGTCCCGTTCGATCGCGATCTTGAAGGCCACTACGTGCTTTCGAAGGAAGCGGCACATTCGGAGAAACGCGTCGTTCGCGTGTCGGGCGACAAAGCGGGCGCCGCGATCATGCAGGCGCTCATCGCCGCGGTTCGCGCGACGCCGTCAATCCGCGTGCTCGAAGGTTATGAAGCCGACGATCTCATCGTCTCCGACAACCGGATGAAAGGCGTCCGTCTGATCCGGCCGACGGCTCTCGGAAACGGCCGGTATGCGTTCGTTCCGGCATCGGCCGTCGTGCTCGCGACGGGCGGCGTCGGAGCCTTGTTCGCGCTGACGACTAATCCATCCTACGCAAAAGGCGAAGCCCTCGCGATGGCGGCGCGGGCCGGCGCGGTGATCGCCGATCCGGAGTTCGTGCAATTTCATCCGACGGCCATCGACGCCGGCATCGATCCGGCGCCGCTGGCGACGGAAGCGCTTCGCGGCGAAGGCGCCATTCTCGTCAACTCCGAAGGCGAGCGCTTCATGCTCGC
Organism: uncultured Pseudomonadota bacterium; assembly: GCA_963789775.1. GTDB lineage: Bacteria > Pseudomonadota > Alphaproteobacteria > Rhizobiales > Hyphomicrobiaceae > Hyphomicrobium_B. Next base: position 505,917 of record CAWBLX010000003.1, on the reverse strand, counting down.
GATCGATCCCAGGGGTGAGCTTGCGCCGCGCGACGTCGTCGCGCGCGGCGTCTACAATGAACTCAACGCCGGACGCCGCGTTTATCTCGACTGCCGCGCGGCGATCGGCGAGCATTTCGAAAAAGAATATCCAACCGTATGGGGCCATTGCCAGCGCGCGTGCATCGATCCGTCGAAGGATCTGATCCCCGTCGCTCCCGCCGAGCACTATCACATGGGCGGAATTGCCGCCGACAAGAATGGCCGTACCAGCCTCACGGGTCTCTGGGCCGTCGGCGAAGTTGCATCGACCGGTCTTCACGGCGCGAACCGCCTTGCATCGAATTCCCTGCTCGAAGCCGTGGTGTTTGGCGCGCGCGTCGCCAACGATCTTCGCGATCTTCTTCCGCTCGATCGCATCGGGCACTTCGTCGTTCCGCATCGCATTCCCGGCAGCGGCCGTGCCGTGGATACCGCGTCGCGGCAGGAAGCGCTGAAGACGCTGCGTTCGATCATGACGAAATACGTCGGCGTTCAACGCTCGGGGAGAGGCTTGAAGACGGCCATCGAGAAACTCAAGGCTTTGAGCGACGCGACAGTAAGCGATCGCGTCTTTTCGAACATGCTTCTTACCGCCCGGCTGATTGCCGCCGCTGCACTGTTACGTAAAGAGAGCCGTGGCGGCCATTATCGAACCGACTATCCGCGCACCAACCCGGCGCTTGCGCACCGGACATTCATGACGCTTGCGGATCTCGACACAATGGATGAACCATCCAAACCTCGGTCCGAAGTGCCACCCCTCGCCGCGTGCTCATGAGAGCGAAGCCAGATTCGCACATGATGCTTTCTCACAGCCTTGTTCTTGCCGCCGTTCGCAATGCCCTCGATGAGGATCTCGGGCTCGGCGGCGATATCACGACCAACGCGACGGTCGCGGCCGACGTACGATCGGACGCGCTGCTCGTTGCGCGAAGGCCCGGCGTCGTCTCCGGGCTGGCGCTCGCCGAGGCCGCGTTCCGGGAACTCGATCCCGCATGCGGGTTCGAAGTCGATATCGACGACGGCCGGAGCGTCGTCGCGGACGACACCATTGCGCGCATCTCCGGGAACGCGCGGGCTATTCTTTCCGCCGAGCGCGTCGCGCTCAATTTCATGGGCCGGATGTGCGGGATCGCGACACTGACACGGCGCTATGTCGATGCCGTCGAGGGCACGGCTGCGAAGATCGTCGATACGCGCAAGACGACGCCGGGACTTCGGGTGTTCGAGAAATATGCGGTGCGGTGCGGCGGCGGCCACAACCATCGGTTCGGACTGTTCGACGCCATCCTCATCAAGGACAACCACATCGTTGCCGCGGGCGGCGTTGCCGAGGCGATCAAGGCGGCGCGGGCGGTTGCCGGTCACATGACGAAGATCGAGGTGGAGGTCGACACCCTCGATCAACTCGACGTCGTGATGCGGGAAAAGGTCGACTGCGTGTTGCTCGACAACATGCGTCCTGCCGAATTACGCACTGCAGTGAAAACCGTCGGTGGCCGATGCCTGACCGAAGCGTCCGGCGGCGTTAACCTCGATACCGTCAGGGAAATCGCCTCGACGGGGGTCGATTTGATCTCGGTCGGCGCGCTGACACATTCGGCGCCCGTTCTCGACCTCGGGCTTGATTTCGTCACACCGCCGAAAAAGACTTCGTTCAGCACTGCTTGAAATAGCCATAGTCGGCTCGCATCTGGCTGTTTGTGTTAGAAGTGGGAATCTCTAACGTGCGTTGGGGAGGATCGGGAATGTCCATAGCAATGCAGTGGATCGTGCTTTGGGGCGCCGTCGCCATCACGGCATCGGTTGTCGCCGGCTTCCTGGCCGGCATCAAAAATCGCGATACGTCCTACTGGATCGCCTGGAGCTTCCTCGTGCCGCCGTTCCTTTTGTGGCTGCTGCTGCTGCCGCGCAACAAGGGTCCGCGTCCGCGCCGGCCGACGCTCGACGAGATCGACCGCCACGAAAATGGACCGCTCTAAGCGGGCTTCGGCTCGCGCCGCTTCCGGCGGATGACGGCTTGCGCCGCCGACAAGCGGGCAATCGGCACGCGGTAGGGCGAGCACGACACATAATCGAGATCGACCGTTTCGAAGAAGAAGATCGATCTCGGATCGCCGCCGTGCTCGCCGCAGATACCGGTTTTGAGATTGGGCTTTGCCGAACGGCCGCGCTCAGCGCCGATCTTCACCAGTTCGCCGACGCCCGCCAGGTCGATCGATACGAATGGATCGGTCGTGATGACGTGATGCTCAAGATAATTCGACAGGATCGGCGCGGCGTCGTCGCGCGATAGCCCGAGAACGGTTTGGGTGAGGTCGTTGGTGCCGAACGAGAAGAAGTCGGCGCCCTTCGCACCGGAGGCGATGTCGGCGGCCCGCAGCGCCGCCCGCGGCAACTCGATCATCGTTCCGACATCATAGGGAATCGTAACACCGGTCTCGTCTTCGACGGCCTTCGCCGTCGCCGTGATAACATCGCGGAGAATGTCGAATTCGCGACGATAGGCGATGAACGGGATCATCACTTCGGGGCGCACGGCTTCGCCTGTTTTCTTCTGGGCGTTGACGGCGGCTTCGAAGATGGCGCGCGTCTGCATGCGCGTGATCTCGGGGAACTTGATACCGAGGCGGCAACCGCGGAAACCGAGCATCGGATTGAATTCCTCAAGCTCGGCGACGCGGTTTTTGAGGCGCACCAAGTCCATGCCGAGTGCGGCTGCGACCTGAGCCGCCTCGCGATCCTCGTGCGGAAGGAACTCGTGAAGCGGCGGATCGAGCAGACGGATCGTCACCGGCAAACCGGCCATGATCTCGAACAGTTCCTCGAAATCGGCGCGCTGGACCGGCAGCAGCTTATCGAGCGCCTGCTGGCGGCCTTCTTCATCTTCCGCGCAGATCATCTCGCGAACGGCGAGAATGCGCTTTTCCTCGAAGAACATATGCTCAGTGCGGCAAAGCCCGATGCCTTCAGCGCCGAACGACCGCGCCTGGCGCGCGTCGCGTGGCGTGTCGGCGTTGGTGCGCACGTTCATGCGTCGCGTTTTGTCCGCCCACTCCATGATCGTGGCGAAAGTGCCCGATAGCTGCGGAGGCAGCATCTTGGTCTTGCCCGCGTAGACGCGGCCGGAGCTGCCGTCGATCGAGATGATGTCTCCGGATTTGAAGGTGCGTGTACCCGCGCGCATCGTACCGGCATTGGCGTCGATACGAAGCGTACCGGCGCCCGAAACACACGGCCTTCCCATGCCGCGTGCGACAACGGCCGCGTGGCTCGTCATGCCGCCGCGTGCCGTCAGGATGCCGACGGCGGCGTGCATGCCATGGACATCTTCCGGGCTTGTTTCGGAACGCACGAGAATGACGTCCCTGCCCTTGGCTTTCAGCGCTTCGGCCATTTCCGAGTGGAAGACAATCTCGCCGGAAGCGGCGCCGGGTGAAGCCGGCAGCCCCTTTGCGATGAGATCGTGCTCGGCCGAAGCGTCGATCGCCGGGTGCAAAAGCTGATCGAGCTGGGCCGGTTCGATCCTCAGAATAGCCTCGTCCTGGGAAATCCGTCCTTCCGCCGCGAGATCGACCGCGATCCGCAAGGCCGCTTCCGTCGTTCGCTTTCCGGAACGCGTCTGCAGAATCCAAAGCCGTCCGAGCTGGACGGTAAATTCGACGTCCTGCATGTCGTGGTAGTGGCTCTCGAGACGATCGAAAATCTTTTGGAGGTCGGCGAAGACGCCCGGCATCGCGACTTCGAGAGACGTCTCGGGCGTCCCGGAGGCGCTTTTCTTCGTCAATGCGTGCGGCGTCCGGATGCCGGCGACGACGTCCTCGCCCTGCGCGTTGGGAAGATATTCGCCGAAGATTTCCTTCTCGCCCGTCGAGGGATTGCGCGTGAACGCGACGCCGGTGGCGGAGTTGTCGCCGAGGTTGCCGAAGACCATGGCCTGAACCGTGACGGCGGTGCCCCAGTCCTCCGGAATGTCGTGGAGCCGGCGATAGGTTTCGGCGCGCGGATTGTGCCAGGAGTCAAAAACCGCCGCGATCGCGCCCCACAGTTGCTCGCTCGTATCTTGCGGAAACGGCGCGCCGTGCTCGCGTTCGATTGCGGCCTTATAATCCGCGATGATCTCGTGCCATGCCTCGACGTCGAGGTCGGTATCGGCGGCAAAGCCGTTGAGGTTCTTAAAATTTTCGAGAATGTCTTCGAACGTGCCGTGGTCGACGCCGAGGACGACGTCTCCATACATCTGGATGAAACGGCGATAGCTGTCGAAAGCAAACCGCGAATCCCCGGTTAGCGCAGCAAGCCCCTCGACCGTCTTGTCATTGAGGCCGAGATTAAGAATCGTGTCCATCATGCCGGGCATGGAGGCCCGCGACCCGGACCTGACGGAAACGAGAAGGGGCCGGGCTTCATCGCCAAACTTGGCGGACACCGTATTGCCGACGACGTCGAGCGCCTGCATCACTTCGCTCTTCAGCTCCTCGGGCAATTTGTGCCCTGCGGCAAAGAAAGCCTCGCAAACCTCGGTCGTGATCGTGAAACCCGGAGGTACGGGGAGTGCAAGCGCCGCCATCTCGGCAAGATTGGCACCCTTGCCGCCCAGAAGTTCAGACATTTGGGCGCTGCCTTCGGCCTTGCCCGGCACGAAAGCGTAAACCCATTTCCTTTTGCCGTCTGCGTTCGGCTGTGCCATCAGACCTCCGATGCGGTCTTCTTGCTGCCCATCATTCCCGCCAGGAGTGAAGAGCATCAGGGAGTGGTGCCATAGCAAATGAGGCCCGGCATTCCTAGCGCCGCCTGATCATTGCCGATGTTGGCAACAAATCGGAAAGTCTACCGCGATGAGCAAGCTCGAATCCGTTCTCGATACGTTAGGCCAATCGAAGTCGGCCGGGCTCGGCCGTTTATTCGAGCTTCTGCGTATCGACAGCGTATCGACCGACCCCAATTTCAAGGCGAGTTGCCGCAAGGCTGCCGAATGGTGCGCGGCGACGCTCAAAGACATCGGATTTGCCGAAGCGAAAGTTGTGTCGACAAGCGGCCACCCGATGGTGGTCGCGCACGACCGCCTCGATCGTGATCCCAACATGCCGCACGTCTTGTTCTACGGGCATTACGACGTGCAACCGCCGGATCCGCTCGATCTCTGGAAGACACCGCCGTTCGAGCCGCGCGTCGAGAGCGACCCAGTCAACGGCGAAGTGATCGTCGCGCGGGGTGCCGAAGACAACAAAGGCCAGTTGATGACCTTTTTCGAAGCGGCGCGGGCATGGAAAAAGGTTGCCGGCGATTTGCCGGTCGGGGTCTCGGTCTTGATCGAGGGTGAGGAGGAATGCGGCTCTCCTTCGCTTCCCGAATTTCTGAAGACGCACGGCGATGAGCTGAAGGCGGACCTCGTCCTCGTCTGCGATACCGGGCAATGGGACAAGGATACGCCGGCAATCACGACGATGCTGCGCGGTCTGGTGGGTGATGAGCTTGTGATTACCGGGCCGACGCGCGACCTCCATTCCGGAATTTACGGCGGGCCGGTCGCGAACCCTATTCGCGTCCTGGCGAAAGTCATGGCGGCGCTGCACGACGATACCGGCAAAGTGGCTGTCCCCGGCTTCTATGACGGCGTTCAAGAGCCGACGGCCGAACAGCTCGCACAATGGCAATCGCTCGGCGTTCGGGCCGGGTCTTTCCTCGGGTCTGTCGGTCTTACGGCACCGGCGGGCGAGAAGGGCCGTTCCGTCATCGAGCAGCTGTGGTCCCGGCCGACGGTCGAATTCAACGGTGTTACGGGCGGTTATCAGGGCGTCGGGTCAAAGACAGTGATCCCTGCAAAAGCCTCGGTGAAAATTACCTGCCGGCTGGTTTCGGGTCAGGATCCCGACCATGTGATGAAGTCCATACGCGACTACGTTGCGACGCTCATTCCGGCCGATTGCAAGGCGGCTTGGCTCGGCTATCACGGGTCCGGGGCCATCATGTTCGACACGAACGATCCGTCGATGCGGGCGGCCGCCGACGCACTCGAACAAGAATGGGGCAAGCCGGCGGTGCTTATGGGGAGCGGCGCATCGATCCCGATCGTGTCGTCGTTCCGCGATGCCCTTGGGATGGACAGCCTGATGATCGGCTTCGGACTGGACGACGATCGCATTCACTCGCCGAACGAGAAGTACAACGTCCGAAGCTTCGAGAAGGGGGCCCGTAGCTGGGCGCGCATTCTCGCCGCGCTTGCCGGACGACAGGCTTAGCCGACGTTCTGATTGCGCAATCGCCCTTCGAAGATCAGCCGCCGAGACGACGAAATGCTGAGGCCCCATCTCCTTCTGACGATCTTGGTGTTCGCCGCTCTTGGGGCTTACTTCGCCCACTTTATGAGCGCGCAGCGGGCGCTGCATCCGTTGCCGAACAGCACCGTCGGCGGTGGCAGCGGAACCACAGGATCCAGTTCCGGCACGAGCGGCAAGGTATCTTCCAAGACAACTTCCGGCCGCGCGAATGGCAATCCCTACGCCAACCAACAGGCGGACAACGACGAATACAGTTCGAACGACAGGTGGGATGATGGAAGCGATCGGCGGAACGTTCCCGGTCAATTCGATTATTACGCGTTGGTTCTGTCATGGAGCCCGAGCTATTGCTCAGACGAAGGTCGGGACGACGATACACAATGCAATCGTCGCGACGGGCGGCGCTATTCGTTCGTGTTGCATGGCTTATGGCCGCAATACAACAGCGGTTATCCATCGAATTGCAGACTGCCGCGACGGCCCTTCGTGCCTGACCCGGTGATCAACAGCATGCTCGACATCATGCCGAGTCGCGGCCTCGTCATTCATGAATATCGCGCTCACGGGACATGCTCGGGGCTGGATCCCGTGCGGTATTTCGCAATGGCGCATCGGCTGTTCGACGGGATCAACATTCCGAAACGCTTTCGCAACCCATTCGAGTCGCAAATCGTGTCGGCCGCCGATGTCAGACGAGCCTTTCTGGAGGCTAACCCCGAACTTCGCCCGGATATGATCACCGTCGTCTGCGGTGGGGCAGGCGGCATGCTGAAGGAAGTGCGGCTTTGCCTATCGAAGGACGGCAGTCCTCGCAGTTGCGGCCAGAACGAAACGCGCCGCAATCTCTGTCGCGCCAATCAGGTTTTCATTCCTCCGGCCCGTTCAACGGCGCGGAATTGGGGGAATCAGCAGCCGGTGACGCTCCCGACTTTGCCGAACACCAATTCGCGAAGCGTGGATCACCTCCCCGGGCCCAGATGAACTCCGATTATCGATTGGAAACGGTGAGCCTTGAGGGGCGCTGCGAGGCGTAGACACGCTTCGCACGGAGAATGCCGCGCGGCCGCCTAGCATCGTCCCTCAGGCGACTTTCCGAATTCGCTCGGGCCGCCAGGAGCGCGGAGCGTCCGCGATCCAGCCGACGCCTGCGGGCGCGGCCAGCCTCTCGATCGCCGTGGGGTTGATGCTCCACCCGCCCGCAATTGCAAAGACGTGCTCTTCCGTCGGGTGGAGTTGCAGCTGCCCGCCGACATCGCCGTGGCGTTCGCGGATGCCTCTGATCTCGATGAATGACAGACCGAACTGCCGCTCTTCGCTGGAGGGCTTGCCGTAGTCCCAGATGACGCCGGCCTCTCCGACGGCAAACGCTCGGACGCGCCGTTTCCTCTCGAATCGGACCCAGGCGTAGAAATCGATGATCGGGAAGGACGCGAAGTACTGCACGTTCGGGAATTGGTTGCCTAGTCGTCGCAGCAGAGGCGTCATCTTGTCGACAAACAACTCGCTCGTGGGAATCGGCAGCGATTCCCCGGCAATGATGGTCCAGCCTTTCATAGGAGGCGTGATGAAGACCAGCGTGCCCGAGATTTCGGGGTCGTAGATCGCGCCAATGCCGGAAATCCAATTGGCGGGCCGAAGCCTGGAAAGCCCGAGAGCGGCGGCAATGGCGACGGTGTCTTCGGACTTGATGGCCAGCCAAGCCATGTCGGGACCGAATGCGCACGGCCGGTCCGGCATGTCAGAAAGACGGATATGATGTGGAACGAGGCGCGGCACGACGATCGTCGCGGCGACGGCAATGGTCAGAACAACGAGAGCGACGACCGATGGAAGCACGGAGTAAGCCGCAAGATGCCAGGAACCTCAGAGCCCATGTCTGACCTGAGTTGCGGCAATTCTCAAGCAACTCTAGCAAATCGCTTGGTGAAAACTATCGTCCGTATAATGAGAAATCCCGCCGCAAAAGAAACCGGGGCCTAAAGGGCCCCGGCCATCTGCGACGGGATCATGGGTCTGTCTGTACTTACGTGATTACGGGAGGTTCACACCAGCCGTGAAGACGAAGCGAGCGTCGGAGTTGGTGGTATCGATGGCTCCACCCTGCGAGCTGATGTTGGTATCCCAGTAGCGGAAGTCCATGAAGTACTTGTCGATGGACAGCTTCAAACCGGCATTCCAGTACACGTAATCTTTTGTGCCGAAGAAGAAGGGATCATCATTGCCACCGAGACCCGAGGTGTAACCGACGGCACCACCGATGACGGGCGTGAAGGAATGGAAATCGGGAAGCGTATAAGACGCATTGCCCTCGACTGTCCAAGTCTCGCCGTAGTTACCACCCTGATCAGGCGTATAGAAGAACGTCACGCCTGTGGAGGTATTCGTCGTTGGGCTGATCTGGGCAGCGGCTTTGAGTTCGATGTAATCGCCCTGACTGTTGCCCGGGATCGAGTTGTTCGGATAGGTGTAATACCAGAGGGCGAAGTCCCAGCTGATCGGCCCTGTGACCGGACGGACACCGGCATACATATCCAACTCGAACGGACCGTACGGATCGGCGATGTTCGAACCCCAGAAATCCAAGTACCAGGTCAGGTCAGGCTTTCCGTAGGTGAATTCGATGAACGGCTGGAAAGCCGGATCGCCGTTGGTGAACGAGAGACCGCGGAACATGTAGTCCGAGGTACCCGAAATCGTGATTGAGTAACCGAATGTATTTTCGTCTGCGCGCGCAGCCGTCGACATGCCCAGCGCAGCGACTGCCGCCACACTAGCCGCGCCCAAGAAACTTCTGATATTCGTCATAAGACAACCCCCGTCCCAGATCTGCGGCTCGCAACACCCGCTGTATGCGGACAACGCGACTCTCAACCGCTCTGGGGCTAGAAAATCTTTTTTGCGGGGGTCGCACAAGCAATTAGGCGTCACACTGTGTGACTTGCCCTACCAATGTTACCTCTTAGCAACGGTGCTAAGATAAGAAGCCTGGACTTTGTGTATGTGCCTTGAATTTAAGCACGACACTGCCGCTCGGAATGCCAAGGATAAGGCAGTTTGCAAAAAGTGGCGGCATTTTTGAACGCCGATTTCGACTCGGCTTTGGGCACGCCCTTGGTATTGTCCACAGGCCACACTGCTCGTCGGAGCTACAACACAATTCAATCCAACGCATTTCGAAGCTCAAAGTCATGACTCGATCCGAAGACGGCCCTCCCACGGCGTTAATCACCGGCGCCGCGCGCCGAATTGGACGAGCCCTGGCGTTGAATCTCGCCGACGCTGGCTGGACGATTGCCGTTCATTACCGGAAATCCGCCGGGGACGCGGAGCGTCTCGCCGGAGAAATCGAGTTGCGCGGGGGCCGTGCGCAATCGTTTCAAGCGGATCTCGCCGCCCCCGATGCGCCCGAGGCCCTTGTCGCGGATGTCGTTCGCGAGCTTGGCCCGCCGACTGTCCTCATCAACAACGCGTCGGAATTTCTGCCCGATACCGTCCAGACCCTCGATGACAAGACATGGGACCTGCATCTCGGCATCAATCTCAAGGCGCCAGTGTTCCTCGCGCAGGCGATGGCCAAGAGCCTGCCGTCCGGGTGCGAGGGCAATATCATCAACATCATCGATCAGCGTGTCTGGGACCTGACGCCTGAGTTTTTTTCCTACACGATCTCGAAGGCGGGCCTCTGGACGGCGACGCGCACGCTCGCCCAAGCGCTCGCGCCCCGCATACGCGTCAATGCGATCGGTCCGGGTCCGGTCCTGCGCAGCATCCACCAGACGGATGATGATTTCGAGCGCGAGAGTCGATCGACGCTTCTCGGCCGCGGCGCTTCGACCGACGAAATTGCAGCTGCCGTGAGATTCATTCTCGCGACACCGTCGCTCACCGGTCAGATGATTGCGCTCGACGGCGGACAGCACCTGACCTGATCCAGCGCCTTCAAAAGTCCCGGCGACCGCTAATCGCCGTAATCTCACCCCGCCCCGCTCTCAATACCGCCCAATTGCTCGGCGACCTTTGAATCGGGTCCAAACGGGGGGCTCATCAATACTTTTTTAACGTTAAGCGCCTACCAACCTTAATGGTTCTGTTGGGCGCCTTCACTGGGGGTGCCGCGTTTTATGGGTGTAACCATGCTTCGCCGCGTTCGGACGCCATTGGCGTTCGTCTTCGCCGCAGTCGTGCCTATGGCTGCCACATCGCTGCCTGCACAGGCTGGGCGTCTTCCTCAGGTCGAACTCAGCGCAAAGAATACGGTCCCGGCGTGTACGACGCCAGGCCGTCTGATGGGCTTTCTGGAAAGTCGAAACCACGACATCGACCCGCGCTTCCAGACGATCGCCGCCGATTACATGCGGATCGGCAATGAACTCAAGATCCGCTGGGATATCGCCTTCTTTCAGATGATGCTCGAGACGGGCAACCTGACGTTCCGGGGCGATGTCTCCGCAAATCAGAACAACTTCGCCGGCATGGGTGCCACGGGCAAACACGTCCCAGGCGAAAGCTTCCCTGACGTTGCGACCGGCGTCAAAGCCCACCTCCAGCATCTCCTGATGTACGCGGGCGAACACATCGACGATCCCGTGGCGGAGCGCACGCGCAAAGTTCAGGAGTGGGGCATTCTGACCAACTGGCAGAAATCGCTCCACGGTCCGGTCAGCTACGATCAACTTGCCAGGCAGTGGGCTCCGACGTCGCGGCGGTACGCACGTGAAATCGCGGGTCTCGCCGAAGCATTCTACGGCAGCCCCTGCAAGGGTCCCGATCCGGAGCCGGAGCTTATGGCGCTGGCACAGCCCGGCGGGGGCGCTTCCAAGGCCGTTGCCTCGGCCGATACTGCATCCGACGACACGACTCCGTATATTTCAGGTGCCGCCCTCGCAAAGCGGGCCGTCGAAGAAGCGCGGAAATCCGGCTCCTTCGGTCGCTCCAGTCTCGGCGCTGAATCGCTCATTCCGGCTTCCGACACTGCGCCGGCGGTCGGCGAGCCACCGGTTGCCGACCAGGCACCAACCTCATTCAAGATCATCAACGCCGCGACCACGTCCGACGACGATGCTTCGGCTGCGGATGCGAGCGGCCCTGCGGACTCGGCGCCCGTCGAGCCGTCGGCGAAAAAGACTTCGAGCAAAAAGATCCAGACGGCAGCACTCGGGGCTGGAACGAAGACCGCGATGACGCTGCCCCCAAGGGGCGTCAAGCCGAAGTGCAAGGTCTGGACGGCGAGCTACGGCGGTGGCCACTCGGTGATCATCCGGGCAAGGGCCGACGCTCAGGACAATTACACCGTGCTCGACGTCAACGAAGGTTCGGAGAAGCGTGAAGCCGACGCGTACATCGCCGCGTATGCCAAGGGCGGGGTGAAAGTCGGAGAATTTGCCAACCCGTCCAAAGCGCTCGATAAGGCGTTCGAACTCTGCCCAGACGGTTGATCGAAAGAAGCCGTCGCAGAGGGTCGTTCAAATGGCGTCAAAGCCGATTGCATCCCGGAATCTAACTGCCGCCCTGGCGTCGGCGCTCTTTGCGGTCGGTGTAAACAGCGCTAAGGCGGCGCCGCCGATCAGAACGAATGACCGGAATCAGGTGCCGGCCTGCGTCACCCCGGAACGGCTCATGGCGTTTCTCGGCGAGCACAATCCGCGCCTCGATCCGCGTTTCCGCGAAATTGCGCGCTGGTACAAATACTACGGCGAGGGATGGCACGTTCGGTGGGACTACGCGTTCTTTCAGATGGCCATCGAGACGAATTATCTGAGCTACCGGCGCGCAAACGGGCGCCGCGGCGACGTTTGGGAGACGCAAAACAATTTTGCGGGCATCGGCGCAACCGGCGGCGGGGTGCGCGGTGAGCGCTTTCCTAACATAAAGACCGGCGTGCATGCGCAGATCCAACATCTCGTCGCGTATTCGGGCGAGCATCTGGCTGCCCCGATTGCAAAGCGGACGCGCGAGAACCAGGACGACATCGTCGCCCAGTCGGACCGGCTTGGACGCCCGGTGACGTTCGGAGACTTGGCGCGGCGGTGGGCGGCTGACCGAGCCTACGGCAAGTCGATCGATTTTATCGCGAACCTCTACCGTAGGGAATACTGCGATCAACCTTCGCGCGCCGCCGAAAGCGACGTGCCGCCAGCTCCATTACAAATCCGCCGCGAGTGGCGGTATCCGTTCAAACCGCCTTCGGGTCTTGGCGGACCGAAGCCGATGGATCTTGCGGGACCGATGCCCGAGTCCCAACCCGAGAGCGGCGAAGTCCTTCCCTGGCTGGCAAAGCCGAAGACGCCCTCCTCTCCCGCCGACCGCGATCGTCCTGTCGCGGTCGCGCCGAAGAAGCCTTCTCTCAAGATGCATAAACACGTGTCGAAGGCGGCCAAGGCGCGCAAGTCGGCCCAGAAGACGAAAAAGCCATCGCACACCTTAGCTGCCGGACAGTCGGTCGGTGCTTCGTGGGCGGCGTCCACGGGTGTACAGCGCGAAGGCGGCGCGGTGCCCGCTGCAGTGGATGCGGCGACAGCCAGCGCGCAGGCTGCTCGATCCGCAGACCAAGTCGTGGCGAAAACCGAAAGCAGCAGTTTTCTTCCCTGGCTGCCGACGTTCAGAATTACTCCAGCAACACCGCAACCGTCGCACCTTGGAGGTCCGCTGCCGGCCGAACTCGGCGCGGCTGCAAAGGCCGCGGAAGCCGCGCCGGCGCCGTGCAAGGTTCTCGCCGCCAGCTACGGCGGCAGCAAGACGCTGCTCATTCGCTCGCGATCGGGAGATGAGGTGCAATACACGGCGTTGACCATCATCAACGGCTTCGAGAAGTCGATGTTCGAAGCCTATGCGCGGACAGAAGCGGTCGGCGCCGAGATCGTCGGGGAGTATCCGACACCGGACTCGGCATTGGACGACGCAAAATTCAACTGCCCGGACGGCTGAAGCCCGCGACGTCTAATCGGTGGGCGCCAGATATTTGAGGGCGGCAGTGGACGCCGCGCCACCGACGACGCAGGGAATGCCGGCCTCAACCTGCCCCATCACGCCTGCCGCAACACAGCCGAGTGCGAATACAGTCTGGCCTGCCTGGCCCCACCAGTTGTAGTTGCGCAGCCTCTCGGACCCCTTGGCTTTCAACTCGTCGATCGACGCAAGCGCGTCCTTGCGGAGCTTGGCGAGTTCAAGCGTTTCGGCCGCGTCGATGACTTCGCCAAGAGGTTTTCTGATCTTGGGCTCGGCATCATTCGAGATCTTTTTGAGCATCGTCAGCAGATCGTCGTTGCGCGAGGCGTTTTGCGCCAATGTCCACTTCGCCTGGGCGCCGATAGTCAAATACTCGACCTTGTCTTTGTCGAGGGACAGTTCGAGCGCCGCGACGATGCGTCTGACGGGTGCTTCCCAGCCGGTCGCGAAGTAGTAGCCCCAGTTGAGATCAATGACGCTGGAATCGTCCTTGATCGACAACTCCGTGAGGATCGGTTTATTGCCGAAAACGTATTTGTCGATCAGGACCCTTCGTGACGGCATGCGCTCGACGAATTTCGTCATCGTGTCGCGCCAGCGCGGAAGGCCAGAGTACGCGATCGCCTTGATGACGATGACTTGGTTTTCCGGCGGCAGCGGAAACATTTTCGCGATCAGGGTCTCGGCTTTGCGGGGATTGGCCCCCAGCACACCGGCGACAAAGCCGATATAGACGCCGGCCTGGTCGATGTCCCTAGTCACGCCCAAGGCCGCCATTGCCTTCACGGCCTCAGGCAACCGCTTCGGATCAGGATGTTTGCGGTAATTGTTGATCCATTTGAGAAGCTCTTCCGTATTCTGGAATGGCTTCGATGGCCTTCCCTTCGCAGGCTTCGCGAGCGCGATTGCCGGCAAGACAAAGAGCAATGCAAGGCCAAGAACGGCGATGACGCGACGCATGACACCCCCCTCGGCGCACCCATATTCCCTGATCTTTCAATGAAATTAGACACCACCCCCTCGGCGTGGTGATTTTGTGGCGCACGGCTCAACGCCTTGCTTGACCTCGGCGGCAGCCCAATTTTAGGTGCGCCATGACTGAAGAACCCACGACGTTGACATCCCCTCCCGAAACACCCGCGAAGACGGGGCCGGAGGTGATTGCCGCCTATCTCAAAATGCTGCCGCAAAGCCCCGGCGTCTATCGGATGCTCGATACCGCGGGCGAGGTGATCTATGTCGGCAAGGCGCGATCGCTGAAAGCGCGCGTCTCGAATTATGCGCGTCTCAACGGCCATACGAACCGGATCGCGCGGATGATCCTGGCGACGGCGTCGATGGAGTTCGTCACGGTTCGCACGGAAGCCGAGGCGCTTCTGTTGGAAGCGAACCTCATCAAGCGATTCCGGCCGCGCTTCAACGTTCTGATGCGCGACGACAAGTCATTCCCGTACATTCTTATCTGTCGCGACCATGCGGCGCCTGCCGTGATGAAGCATCGCGGCGCGCGGAACAGAAAGGGCGAGTACTTCGGTCCGTTCGCGTCGGCCGGTGCCGTCAACCGCACCGTCAACATGCTACAGCGGGCTTTTCTTCTGCGCTCGTGCTCCGACAGCGTGTACGACAGCCGCACGCGGCCATGCCTGCTGTATCAAATCAAACGATGCTCGGCGCCATGCACCGGCGAGATCAATCTCGACGATTACGGCAAGCTCGTCGACGAGGCCGAGCGCTTTCTGAGCGGCGAAAGCCAGACGGTCCGCGAAATGTATCAGCGGCTAATGGCGGACTCCGCCGAGAAGCTCGAGTTCGAGACGGCCGCGACGTATCGCAACCGCCTCTGGGCGCTGGCACATGTCACGGCCGATCAATCGATCAATCCCGAAGGTGTGGAAGAAGCCGATGTCTTCGCCGCCTATCAGGACGGCGGGCAGACGTGCGTTCAGGTGTTCTTTTTCCGGACGGGCCAGAACTGGGGCAACCGCGCCTATTATCCGAAAGCCGACCGCTCGCTGAATGTCGAAGACGTTCTCGATAGTTTTATCGCGCAATTCTACGATGATAAGCCGGTGCCGCGGCTGATCCTGATTTCGCACGACGTTCCGAACCGGGAACTTCTGGCGGAGGCGTTGTCAACGAAAGCTGAGCGCAGGGTCGAAATTCGGGTTCCGTCGCGCGGGACGAAGTCGACGCTCGTCGAACATGCGCTTTCCAATGCCCGCGAGGCCCTGGGACGAAAGCTTGCGGAAAGCTCGTCGCAGGCGCGCCTTCTCGAAGGGGTTGCGGAGCGCTTCGGACTTGCGTCGGCGCCGCGGCGGATCGAAGTGTTCGACAACAGCCACATCTCCGGCACCAACGCCGTCGGCGGGATGATCGTTGCTGGACCGGAAGGTTTCGTCAAAGGCCAATACCGCAAGTTCAACATCAAGTCCCCCGATACGACGCCGGGTGACGATTACGCGATGATGCGTGAAGTTCTGACGCGACGATTCAAACGTATCGCAGAAGCGGAAGTGCTGGAAGAAATCGAGACGGAAGTCGCGGAGATTACAGCGGACGTGAGCGGCGGACCGCTCTCGCCGATTGTCGACGAAGACACCACTGTGGAAGAACGCGCGTTCCCCGACCGGCCCGATCTCGTCCTGATCGACGGTGGTCTCGGTCAGCTTTCCGTCGCACGGGACGTGCTCGCAGGGTTCGGCCTCCACGACATCGCCCTGATCGGCGTTGCCAAGGGACCCGATCGCGATGCGGGCCGCGAACACTTTCATACTCCAGGCCGCGAGCGGCCGATCATGCTCGAAGCCAAAGATCCGGTTCTTTATTTCATACAGCGGCTTCGCGACGAGGCGCATCGTTTCGCGATCGGTACGCATCGGGCCAAACGGGCGAAATCGCTCGGCGCCAATCCGCTCGACGAGATCGAAGGCATCGGCCCGACAAGGAAGCGGGCACTTTTGAAGCACTTCGGTTCGGCCAAAGCGGTTTCGCGGGCGGGCGTGGAGGATTTGAAGGCCGTCGATGGCATATCCGCGGATATGGCAAGGAAAATATACGACTTTTTCCACGAGAAGGCAGGATAGTCGCGGACACTTTTTAGTGGCTAGCCAGCCGGAAGGCCCCGCCCTATTTTCGCGGCACTTGGGGGCCAAGGGCTACCTCCTTTTTGTCATCTCCCTGTTGTCATTCAAAGGTTCCTGTCCTGCCGATGCTGAGACGCGCACTCGCAATTGCTGCCATAGCCGTCCTTTTCGCGGTTCCGCGTGCGGGGGCGGACGATGCGCCTGCGAGCGGCTGGGCGCCCGTGACGCCAGCTCCTGCAAAAGCGGCGCCTGCTGCCGCACCGAGAGCAACGCAAGCGCAGAGCCAGGCACCCGCTCAGCCCGCAGCCCCAGCGCAGCCGGCAGCTCCGGCACAGGCTGCAGCGCCCGCGCAACAGCCGCCGGCCCAGCACGTGCCGGTCCAACAGCCTGCCCAACAGCCAGTGCAAGCGACACCGGCTCCGGCGACAGGTACGGTGGCGGCTCCGGCAGCAGGCACGGCGGCTCCCGCGGCGCCGGCTCCAGCCACGGCCGTTCCGGCTGCGGAGGGCGCAGCAGCTCCAGCCGCCGCCGCGCCAGCTGCACCCGCTGCACGGCACCCGCTGCGCCGCCTGCTCCGCCACCCGCGCCGGTGCTTTCGCCGGAGGTCAACTCGACAATCACCAGCATTGTCGGCCAGATGGACGCGGCTGAAAAAAACCTCTCGACGATCTCAGGCGTCAATACCGATCTCGGACGCCTGCGCGATAATATCGACGAGGTTATTTCGAACGCGACTCAGACTGCCGATGGTCTGCGTCCCCGCCTTTCTGCCATTCAGGCACAAATCAAAAAGCTCGGCGCGCCGCCCGCGAAGGATGCGCCGCCCGAAACTCCCGCCGTTGCCGGGGAGCGAAAACGACTTGACGGCCAGGAATCCGAAGTTTCGGGTGCTATCAAGACGCTGGAAGTGACGTGGTGGCGGGCGCGCCAGGCGATCGACAAAATCACGGATCTACGCCTCAAGCTGTTCGTCCGCAGCCTGACCGAACAGATGACGAGCCCGCTCTTGCCGGATTTCTGGGACGACCTCGAGCACCGGAGGGCGAACGTCGCGTGGCGGCTTGAGTATAATGCCAAAGACTGGTGGTCGGCCGTCACCCAGCAAAAAGCCCGTGCGCTCATCCTGCTCGCGGCGGTCGTCGGCCTCTATCTCCTGCTAAAAGCGATCGTACTGGCCCTGACACGCTATCGGCCGGGACCGAATGCGACTCCGCCGAGCTTCTTCGAGCGTGCTGCGTCTGCCTCCTGGATCGCGCCGGCCCGGGCGATCCCCGGCGTTGCCGCGGCCTTCCTGGCTTACGGGGGCCTCCAATACCTCGGCCTGCTCTATTATCCGACAGCGGGTCCGGTGGGCAAAGCGCTGCTCGAAGCTTCACTCGTCTTTACCGCCGTCTCGGCGCTCGTCACCACCGTCTTCGCGGCGCGGCAGCCGGAACGGCGGCTGATGCAGCTTTCCACGCGAAGCGCGCGACGGATCAGCCGGCTCCTTGTCATTCTGACGCTGATCTATTCCATCGATCTCTTCCTCTCGAAATTTGCGCAGATCCTCTACTTCCCGCTCGCGATGAGCGTCGCGCAGTCGTTGTTCACGAGCATCGCGTTCGCACTGGTTTTGATCGGTCTACTGCTTACTCCGTTCGATTCCGGCGCACATTCGTTCACGCGGCCGGTCGTCGGCCGGAGCCAGCCCATCTGGCTCAAGGCGCCGCTCTGGGTCGCTGCATTGGGCATCATCGGCCTTTGCGTGACCGGATACATCGCGCTCGGCCGCTTCCTCGCCCAGCAGTTGGTGATGACCGGCGTCGTCGGTCTCGTCGCGCTGCTCCTTTGTCTGGCGATCCGAGCGTACACGCGCGGAAATACGACGTCCCGCGGTCAAATCAGCGTACTTCTCGAAGAGCGCATGGGCTTCGACGAGGTGCGCCGCAGGCAACTCGGATGGCTGACGGAAGTCGTGCTGACATTCGGCGTCGCCTTCCTCACCTTGCCGATCCTGCTGCTGCAATGGGGATTTGCCGCGCCGGACATTCGCGATTGGCTGCAGCGGCTGTTCTTCGGATTCGAGATCGGCTCGATCCGCATCTCGATCGTCCGGATTTTGATCGGTGTCGCGATCTTTGTCGCGGTGGTTCTGGTCACGCGATTGCTCCAGCGCCGGCTCAGGGCAAACGTTCTGATCGCGCCGCGGATGGACCCGGGCATAGCGAATTCCGTCGACACGGCCGTCGGCTATGCGGGCACCGGACTTGCCGCGGTCGTCGCCATCTCCTACGCCGGCTTCAACATAACGAACCTTGCCATCGTCGCCGGCGCACTTTCCGTCGGTATCGGTTTCGGCCTGCAATCAATCGTGAACAACTTCGTCTCAGGCCTCATTCTTTTAATCGAGAGGCCGATCAAGGTCGGCGACTGGATCGTCATCGGGAGCGAGCAAGGGACCGTCAAGAATATCTCCGTGAGGTCGACCGAGATCGAGACGTTCGACCGCGCCAGCCTCATCGTACCGAATTCGGAGCTCATCACGGGGCGTGTCCTGAACAAGACCCATCGCGGCGCTCTCGGCCAACTGGCGCTGAAATTCACAGCTGGGACCGATATCGATCCCAGACGGGTGCTGGCGATCCTGACGGAATGCGCGAACCGTCATCCCGACATTCTTCGGGAACCGGCACCGCTCGCGGTCTTCGATGGTTACTCCCCGATCGCGACCGAATACACGCTTCGTATTCTGCTCCCCGACATCTCGAAGGGTCTCAAGGTGCAGTCGGACCTCCGGGTCGCCATCTATGAGGCCTTGCGGCGCTCCGGCATCGTCGGTTCAAGCAGCCAGCCTACCCCTATTTTCGCGACGCCGGTGGCGGCCTCCTGAGGGCGGGCTGCGGCTTTCTGCCCTGAAGCGTTCACCATTGGCCCTCATACCGCCGACTGGGGATTGACGGCCCCTCCATGCTGCGGCTACCCAAAATTATGGATCACGTCGCGCACCGCTCGCCGTCAATGACCCTGCCAAATATCCTGACTTACGGAAGGATTGTGGCCGTGCCTGTCCTGGCAGGCGTGCTGTTCTTCGGTACGGGCGAGGTTTCGCGCTGGATTGCGTTCGGGATCTTCGTCGCGGCGTGCGTGACCGACTGGCTCGACGGATACCTCGCGCGCATTTGGGAGCAGCAGTCGAACCTCGGGCGAATGCTCGATCCTATCGCCGACAAGCTCCTTGTTGGGGCGACGCTGCTGATGCTCGTCTATAACGGATCGATCGGTGGATGGTCGATCTGGGCGGCGCTCACCATCCTGTCCCGTGAAATGCTAGTGTCCGGGCTTCGCGAATTTCTCGCGGAACTGAACGTCAAGGTTCACGTTACGCAGCTCGCGAAGTGGAAGACGGCAGTCCAGTTCATCGCATTGGCGATGCTCCTCGCGGGCCCCGCGGCGGAGGGCCTGATCCCCGCGACGATGGAAATCGGTGTCGTCCTTTTATGGATTGCGGCACTCCTTACACTCGTCACGGGCTATGACTATCTAAAAGCCGGGATCCGCCACGCGATCTATCGCTGAGAGCGAAATGACCAATAAAGCGACCAACGCCGAAGTCACCCTGCGCTATTTCGCTTGGCTGCGCGAACGGGCCGGCGTCGGCGAGGAGCGGTTGACGTTGCCGTCCGACGTTCTGACGGTCGGCGACTTGCTTCTGTGGCAATCGCGTCGCGGACATCCCTTTGATCAGGCCTTCGCGAAGCCCGAAGTGATCCGCGTTGCGATCGATCATGCCCACGCCAAGCCGACGGCGGCGATCGGAGCCGCGCGCGAGATCGCATTCTTTCCGCCGGTTACCGGAGGCTAACGCCGTGACCGTCAGGGTTTCGACTGCCGATTTCGATATTTCCGCGGAGATGGCGAAACTCTCCGATAGCGATACGGGCATCGGCGGCGTGGCGCTCTTCGTCGGTAAAGTTCGCGGCGATGTCTCGGGTGAGCCGCTCGTCTCGTTGACGCTCGAGCACTATCCCGGAATGACAGAGGCCGAACTCGAACGCATGGAATCGGAAGCACGGCAGCGCTTCAAGCTTTCGGCTTCGCTCATCGTCCATCGGGTCGGCGAACTCAAGCCGGGTGACAATATTGTGCTTGTCATTGCGTGCGCACCGCATCGGCAGGATGCGTTCGGCGGGGCCGAATTCCTGATGGACTACCTCAAGACACGCGCGCCGTTCTGGAAAAAAGAGATGCTTGCCGATGGCAGCTCACGCTGGATCGACGCGCGAGAGAGTGACGAGGAAGCCGCTTCCGCTTGGCTTTCGACGAACCCGTAGGCGGCGGCATCTCTTGCCTTGATTGTGCGGTGCTTAACGAGGGCTTAACCGCCTGAGCCGATAACCTTAATCCCTATGCCACTCTGACCGCCAAAACGCCATCTTCCGTAGGCACACAGAAACATCTGTGGCGCACGGGGTTGGGCGGGCGCGCCTTGGGGGAAGGAATGCATGCGTAGTCTGGCTCGACGCACACTTTGCGGCGTCTTAGCGGCAATGATTGCCGCTGCCGGCATGTACCCCGCCTACGCCGACGAGTTGCAGGTCACAGCGACGGCCGCGATTGCCGTACCCGCGCCTGTCCCGGCACATCGCCTCACCGGCACCCGCTTCGTGATCGGCCTCGACAGCAAGGTCGACTATCAAATCTTTGCGCTTTCGAACCCGAACAGGGTCATCGTCGAGCTGCCCGAGGTCAACGTCCGTCTTCCGACGCTTGACGGGAATGCGCCTGTCGGTCTCGTCAAAAGTGTTCGAGCGGGACTTGCCGCAGCGGGCAAGATGCGCGTCGTGATCGATGTCACGCAGCCGGTGATCGTCGAAAACGCGAAAATCGTCAAAGATAAAGGCAGCCGCTACCGGCTTTCCCTCGCGATCCTTCCCGCCAGTCTGGCTTTCGCGGAGCAGCACAAGAGCATCGCGTCGCGGACGGGACTAAAGCCGTTCGGATTGCAACCGCCACTTCCGCGACTTGCGGAAAGCCCGAAGGAGCGAGCGGCACGGACTTTTAAGCCGGTGATCGTGCTCGATCCCGGGCACGGCGGCATGGACTCGGGCGCGGAGAAGCACGGCACGGTAGAAAAGAACGTGGTACTCGCCTTCGGTCTTGTCCTACGCGATCTCCTTGAAAAGACAGGCCGCTACAAAGTGCTGATGACGCGTAGCGACGACACGTTCATACCCCTCGACGAGCGGACGCGCTTTGCGGAGCGGAACAAGGCGAACCTGTTCATCGCGATCCATGCCGATTATTCCGATGCGGGTACGCGGGCGCGTGGCGCGACCATCTACTCGCTGCGCGACGGTGTTGCGAAATCGCTCGAACGTTCCGCCAAGGGCAGCATCTCGCGAAACGTCCTGACGGCGGACGAGATCGATACGGTCAAGAGCGCGCACGGCGACGTCAGCGCCGTCAGAAATATTCTGGCCGATCTGGCCGATCGCGACCTCGAGCTTACCCACGAACGCACGGGCATGTTCGCGAAATCCGTCATCGAGAACATGGGCGAGAGCACACCGCTCAGAAACGAGCCGGAGCAGCAGGCCGCCTTTCGTGTTCTAAAGACGGCGCAATTCCCGTCGGTGCTGATCGAACTTGCCTACGTCACGAACCCGAAGGACGCGCATAACCTGAAATCGGACGATTGGCGCGAGAAGGTCGCGCAGTCGATCGTCGCGGCCATCGAAAACTATTTCTCTCGCGACATCGCAAAAATGCCCATGTGATTAGGCGCTTCCGGCCGGCTCCGCGAAGCGGAGTCGGAAGCGCCAAACGAAAAAGGCCGGCTCATCAAAGCCGGCCTTGATATCGCGATGTGGCAGGAGACCGTCGCACCGATCTCCCGCATTGCATCAGTTATCTCCTACATGGAGGATGCTTGCGGTGTTGCCGCCAGAGCAGAATCAACCAACGTTTTCTCGACATATCGCGCGAACGGAACGCTTCGCTGGATCGGAGAAAATCGGATGGCCGGTGACAGCGCTTCTGCATGAGGCACTCCATCTTCCAGGTATCCGCAAACTCGTTCCGTAGAACGAGTTCCGCGATATCGAGACAACGCACGCGGTCTCCCAGTACACGGGCTCACTGGGCGGCGCGCTAACGTTCCGGGTTCGATATCGAAGGAGCGGTTGGGGTTGGACAGAGACGTGAAGCCGTAGAGCCTGAGCAAAAGCAACGCTCCCTCGGGCAGCCCTGTCCATTGCTGCCACGCGCCGCTCGAAGCTATCTGCCGATCCGTCCGGAACCGGTTCAGAGAAGAGAAGGGCATTGACCCTTAGTTCTCGCTCTGACGCTCGCACAATGTTGTAAGGACACACACAAGCGGTATGCCAAACAACGCTTCACAATTCATAAGCTAAGCGATTCGCATGACGTTTCGTGAGATCAGCAACATATCGGGCCGGAACGATGAGCCGGACGCGCTTGCCTTCGGCGCGAACCTCGACCGGCGACAGGCCGGCATGGTCGCCATCGACTTCGACCGGCGCCGTCGTCGTCCTGCCGATATGGGCAACGTTGACCGGCAGAACGTGCACACCCGCAGGCCGCGTTTCGGGCCGAGCCAGCCACCCGAATGCCAGCGAGAGCAGGTTGGAAGCCGTTTGAATCCGCGTTCCCGCCTCCATGACGACAGCCATCAGCCGGTCGCGTCCGACACCGGCGTCCGGCGCCAATTCGAAGACACTGGCGTAGCGGGTCGCGAACGACAGGATCGCCCAGCTCGCATCAAACCTTCTGCCGTCGAGTTCGACATCGAAGCGCCGGGGGCCCTCGGCCAGGATTTTGAGAACGGGATAGACATAGGCGCCGCGCCCGAAAGCGCGTTTCGTCTGATAGCTGAGCCTTGCGATGACCCGGGCGTCGAAGCCGGCGCCGACCATCAAGAAAAATGGTGCGCCATTGACGAGGCCGCCGCGCACTTCCACTTCCTCACCGAGACGCAATACGTCCGCGATTTCCCCCGCTCGCTTGCGCAAGCCGATCTCGTTTGCGAGCACGTTACCCGTTCCGAGCGGAATGACGCCGACGGGGAGTGCCGTGCCCGCGGCGCCGGTGGCGACGGCGCGGAATGTGCCATCACCGCCCGCGGCGATCACGGCGTCGCAAGCGGCCCGCTCGGCCAGTTCCGCAACGCGCTCTGCCGCTTCGTCGGCGCTGCGCGCAGGAAGCTGGAAGACCTCAGTCTTTTCAGCGCGCAAGGCGGCGATGACCCCATCGAGAAGTCTCGGGAGGGCAACGCCTGCTGTCGCGTTGAAGACGAGTGCAAACCGGCGGCGCATCGCGGCTCTGGAAACCCATAAGACAATGGCGGCGCCGAAAAAGCGCCGCCAGAATGGCTGATGGGAAACCGCGTATGCGCCACAGAGCGCGGCGTCAAGGCCGCACGCGCGCTTTAGCGGTGCGCGGCCTCAAGGGCCGCCGCAGGCAACTCGGCCTGCCGGGCCGTCGATGTTACGGCCTTCTGGACTTTCTCGAAGGCCCTGACCTCGATCTGCCGGATGCGCTCGCGGCTGACGCCGAACTCTTCCGACAGCTGTTCGAGGGTCGCTGGGTCTTCCGCAAGCCGACGGGCCTCAAATACACGCCGCTCACGGTCGTTCAGGACCGACATCGCGGACGACAGGTACGACTTGCGCCGTCGGAGTTCCTCGTCCTCGACAAGACGATCCTCCTGCGTCGGCGTATCGTCGACCAGCCAATCCTGCCACTCGCCCGATTCCGCTTCGGCACGGATCGGCGCATTGAGGGAAGCGTCGCCGCCGAGACGCCGGTTCATGTTGACGACGTCTTCTTCCGGAACGCCCAGCTTCGTCGCGATGGTCTTGACGTGCTCGGGCTTCAGATCACCGTCATCGAGCGCCTGAAGCTGGCTCTTGGCCCGGCGCAGATTGAAGAAGAGTTTCTTCTGGGCGGCCGTGGTGCCCATCTTCACAAGGCTCCACGAGCGCAGGATGTACTCTTGAATCGACGCACGAATCCACCACATCGCATACGTAGCGAGGCGGAAGCCCTTGTCCGGGTCGAAGCGCTTGACGGCCTGCATAAGGCCGACGTTGCCTTCGGAGATGACTTCGCCGATCGGTAGACCGTAGCCGCGATAGCCCATGGCGATGCGCGCCACGAGGCGTAAGTGTGACGTCACGAGCTTTTCGGCCGCGTCGGCGTCTTCGCGTTCCTGCCAGCGCTTGGCGAGCATAAATTCCTCGTCAGGTGCCAGCATCGGGAACTTGCGGATTTCTTCCAGATACCGCGTCAGGCCAAGCGAGCCGCCGGCCAGTGACGGAAGTCCTTTTGATGCCATACCCTCTGCCCGAAACCTTCGCCCGTTGCCGGTTCGGCCTCGCGCTCCCTTCATATTGCTGGAGTCGCGATACGCTCCCCCAACGTCGGGTGTTACATAGTAGTAAAATCTAGAATTTCATCCGGGGTTCCCGTCACTTCCACTTGAATGCTCCGAAACCGAACCCCAGGTTTAAAAGCTTGGCCTATTCTAATAAACGTCGGCGCCGCCGATTTTCCGTCGGTTTGTCCGGCGTAGGCTTCAATGCCTCTCCAAGCCGTTCGAGTTCGATTGGCAATTTGCTGTAAAAATTGAGCTTTTTGCCAGTAATCGGATGCTCGAACTGAAGCTGCTCAGCGTGCAGCGCTTGTCTCATCAAAGTACTTGCAGGGTCTTTCGCATTCGCACGAATGGACGCGAGCCTGGTCTTGAAGCCCGCACCATACGTGGGATCTCCCACAACGGGATGGCCGATATGCGCGAGATGCACGCGGATCTGGTGCGTCCGTCCGGTTTCGAGGACGAGGCGCAGAAGCGAGATATCGCCAGTCGGAGTTTCGCCCGGGAAGACGTCAAGGACTTCATAGTGGGTCTTCGCTTCGCGTCCTGCCTCGCCGCGCGTCACGGCGATCTTAAGGCGGTTCGTGCGGCTTCGACCAAGGCGCGCGTCTATGGCGCCGGCCGGCCGGGGAAGTCTGCCCCACACGAATGCCAAGTAGCTGCGGTACAGCCGCCCGTCCCGGCCGTGGCTCTTGAATTGCTCTGCAAGGCCATGATGCGCCGCGTCCGACTTGGCGACGACGAGAAGGCCCGATGTATCCTTGTCGAGGCGGTGCACGATGCCAGGCCGTTTGATACCTCCGATGCCCGATAGAGTGTCGCGGCAATGCGCAATAAGCGCATTGACGAGCGTGCCCGTCTGATGGCCGGCGGCAGGGTGCACGACAAGTCCTGCCGGCTTGTCGATCACGATGACGTCGTCGTCCTCGTAGACGATATCGAGCGCGATGTTCTCGCCTTTAACGTCAGGCTCTTCGGCGGGCGGCAGGCTAACCTTATACGTGGTGCCCGGTTTGACCGGCGCGCGCAGCTCTCGTATCGTTCCATCCGCGCTGACGTGACCATCGCGAATGAGCGCTTGGACGCGGGCGCGGCTGATGCCGTCGATCTTCGCTGCAAGCCATCGATCAACACGCTGGCCGGCGTCTTCGGGCGCCGCGACAACTTCGATGTGGCTCGTTATTTTTTTGTCGATCGGCACATCAATACCAGAAAGAAATCCTGAGAAATGACCCATCCAGAGCAGCCCTCGGACGACTTGATGCGCGAACGGCGAGTTCAGCGCAATCTGAAGATCGTCGTCGGGGGCCTTGGCGCCCTTATTCTCGTTGGGCTCGGGGCTGTGGCGGTCCGTGTGGTTGGTCTGGCGGGAACCGCAGGGAACGGCCCGTCTTCGCGTTCGGTCGCGGCGGCGGCCGGCACGACCGTGTCATTCGACATCCCGAAGGGCGCCAAGATCGTCTCGATATCGCTCTCGGGCAATCGGCTTGCCGTCCATCATGACGGTCCGGGAGGGCCGGGCATCACGATTTTCGATGCCGAAACCGGCCGGCGCGTCCTGGATATGAAGCCGGTCGAGACGCTGCCACGAAATTGAACCCTGGCTCGTTCGAGGCGTGTAAGTTGTTGCTCCTACCGTTCAGGTTGTTGTCGCCCTTGCCTCAGGCCGGCGATGCATCGGGGGTTGTTTGCCACGCCTTCGGGGCTTGATCGGCCGTCAACACTCGACTACACGTCCAGTGCGCCTGCCCCGTTCGTCTAGTGGCCCAGGACACCCGCCTCTCACGTGGGCAACAGGGGTTCGAGTTCCCTACGGGGCGCCAATTTAAGCTAAGCCATTGATTTTATGGAAGCCCTTGAGAAACAAGGGCTTTCTTTACTCGACTGCTACCTTTCGCTGCTACTCTGCGAGGTAATGCGACGTTATCAAATGGGCATGGTCTTACAAAATTACGCGCTATTGCCGCACAAGACCGTCATCGAGAATATCGCATTCCCGCTCGTTATTCAGGGAGCGCCGCGCTCATTAGCCGTCGAGCGCGCGAACGAACTGATCGCGCTCGTCGGCTTGAAGGGAAAAGAAAAATCCTACTCGGGCGGACAGCAGCAGCGGGTCAGGATTGCGCGCAGTTTAGCCGTTGATCCTGAGCTTTGGCTCCTCGACGAACCTTTCTCCGCGCTCGATCCGCTTATTCGTCGTGAACTCCAGGACGAAGTTCTACGATTGCAAAAAATCATGAAAAAGACCGTCGTCTTCATAACGCACGATTTCGATGAAGCTATTCGGCTCGCATCGCGCGTCGCGATCATGCGGGACGGCCAGGTCGTGCAGATCGGAACTCCGGAAGAAATCGTTCTTAATCCCAAAACGGATTACGTCGCGAACTTTACACGCAATGTAAATCGAGGCAACGTTATCACCGTTCGGTCTTTCATGAGCCCAATCTCGAATTATCGCGAGAATGCGCCGAGGATTTCACAATCAACTCCGGCGTCAGCGGCCGCGCAAATCGTACTTCAAAACAATCAATCCGCCGTTGTCGTCAACGACGACGGTACGCTCGTCGGCGAAATCAGTCCTCTCTCCATTCTGCGGGTTCTCGCGTCGTCGGATAGCGCAAAGCAAGTTCTTCAGTCGTAAAAGCAAGCACGGCATCCCGTCGCCTACGGGCAATGTCTTGATTGCTTACAGCCGCCGTAGTCGAAGTTTCTAGATATTCAGCACGAGGCGGCTCTCTCGGGAGCGCGAGCAGCAAATCATCATCGTCCCGCGACGGTCGTTTTCTTCTGCGCCCCGCACCCGGTCGCAATGCAGCGGCGAACCGCTAATGAATTTTGTTTCGCACGCTCCGCACACGCCTTCTTCGCACGAATAGGAGACGTCGATGTCCAATGCGAGGAGCGCCTCGAGAATAGTTTGTCCCGACGCAACTTCGACATCTATCCCCTTGCGCGCCAGATGGACAGTGAACGCGCCAGTAGCATCGACCTCCGATTTGGCGGCTTCTCCACGGAAGCGTTCGACGTGTAGCCGACAGGGGTCCGCGACGTTTGCGGCACATGCGTCGAGCATTCGTGTCGGACCGCAGCAGTAAATCTCGGTCTCTGAACCCGCCGTTTGTATGATGTCCGCGATCGAAGGTCGACCAAAGTCGGCGACGTGGATCGCTGCGGCGTCTGCGCTTCGCAACAGTTCGTCGCGAAACAGTGCGTGCGCGCTCGATCTGCACCAATAGTGCAAGCGCACCGGCCGGCCGAGTTGCAAGAGGCTGCCGAACATCGAGTAGATCGGCGTGATACCGATGCCGCCAGCAAGAAGAAGCGTATCAGCGGCATCTTCGTTGAGTCGGAAGTTGTTGCGCGGGCGACCGATCGCAATCTCCGCGCCAACGCGTGCTTCATCATGGAGGAACATCGAGCCCCATCTCATGACCTATGAGAATGACTTTGCTTGGCGCGGCGATCTCTGGCGCACAACCCGCGAGGACGAGGATGCATTCTGGCGCGGAGAGATAATCAAGCATCCGACGAACGACCGGCAACAACACTACGGTCGATCCCACAGCTATTCCGCCCACCTCATGGAGGAACCTGTTTTCGATGAGATTTTTCTGTACTGCATCTGGCGCCAGAGTTCGCTGGTCCACGTCTGCTCCTCAGCCGAGAACAGACCCCATGAATTCTTCTTCTAACGGCCAGGAACGGACACGCTAAGGCAAAGCAGATCCATGCTGGTTGGGGGGTGATCTAATTCCTCATCGCGCCGACACATCAACGAGAGAACGACGCATTAAGAGACGGGCACATGCGAGCATGCGCGATCTTCGTTATATCGACCTGCTATCATTACGGGTTCGATAGCGACCACCGTTCCCACTCGCGGCGCTTTTTGGCTAGTTGACCGGCCGCACAGATCGTGTACGCGAGACAGTCTTCCTCATGGACGCTAGCATGCAGACGTCGCCGAAACCTCTTTCAATCCTGGTTATCGATGAAAATCGCTTGCGTGCCTCTATTATCGAGTCGGGGCTGCGAGAAGGGGGATATAACAACCTGACGATCGTCCATGACGTCGTCGGGATTGCGCGACGAATCGCCGAGGTCGAGCCTGACGTCATCGTCATCGATCTCGAGAATCCCAATCGCGATATGCTCGAAAATATGTTCCAGCTATCGCGGGCGGTGAAGCGGCCCATCGCGATGTTCGTCGATCACTCGGACAGCGCATCGATCGAGGCGGCAGTCGAGGCTGGCGTCTCCGCCTATGTCGTCGATGGTTTGAAGCAGGAGCGCGTCAAGCCGCTCCTGGACATGGCAATCTCCCGCTTCAACGCTTTTTCGCGAATGGCACGCGAGCTCGACGAAGCGCGTTCCGAACTCGAGAACCGAAAACTGGTCGATCGGGCAAAAGGCATCCTCATGGCGACGCGCGGTCTTTCGGAGCCGCAAGCCTATTCGCTCTTGCGCAAAACGGCGATGAACCAGAACCGCAAGATCGCGGAGATCGCCGAAGGATTGATCACGGCAGCCGGTCTGCTCGCGCCGCCTGAGAAGGAGTCGTGAAAATGGCCAGCGAACACCAGATAACCGCAGGCTTCATGCCCCTGCTCGATAGCGCGGTTCTCGTCACGGCAAAAGAGCTGGGTTTTGCCGAAGCCGAAGGCATCGATCTTGGTTTGGTACGAGAAACGTCGTGGGCGAATATCCGCGACCGACTGGCCGTCGGGCATTTTCAGGTCGCTCATGTCCTTGCGCCCATGCCTATTGCCTGCAATCTCGGCCTGACGCCTCTCGTGGTCCCAACCGTCGTGCCGATGGCCCTCGGGCTCGGCGGGAACGCAGTAACGGTTTCCAATGCGTTATGGGCCGAAATGGCAGCAAGCGGAGCGAAGCCCGATTTTAATCCGGCTACGGCAGGTCGCGCGCTAAGAGAGGTCGTCACAAAACGCGCTTCGAAGTCGCGGCCAACATTGCGCTTCGCCGTTGTCCATCCGCACTCCGGGCACAACTACGAGCTTCGCTATTGGCTGGCGGCTTGTGGAATAGACCCGGCGCGCGACATCGAGATCGTGATCGTGCCACCTCCCTTGATGGTGGACGCGTTGGCGAACGGCACCATTGACGGATATTGCGTCGGTGAGCCTTGGAATACTGCCGCCGTACTCGCGAGGACCGGACATATCGCGACGGTTAAGGCCGCCATATGGCGGTCGAGCCCCGAAAAGGTCCTCAGCGTCAGCGCGCGTTGGGCTGAGGAAAATGGCGATGCGCTTTACGCCCTTCTACGTGCTCTTTGTCGAGCGGCGGAATGGTGCGGTAACAGCGAAAATCGCGAAGACCTCGCAAGAATATTAGCGCGAAAGGCATATGTCGGCCGTCCATCCGAGTGGATGTTACCGGCGCTCCAAGGCAAGCTGCCGGACAGCGATGGCAGCGTAGAAACCATTGCTGACTTCTTCGTGCCGTTTGCAAAGGCTGCCACGTTCCCGTGGAAGAGCCATGCTCTCTGGTTCTATTCGCAGATGGTTCGCTGGGAGCAGGTCCAACACAACGCAAAGAATGCGCATGTTGCCCGCGAGACCTATCGGCCCGACATCTATCGGACGGCGCTGAAGCCGCTGGGAGTCGCGCTTCCGGTCGCGAACGCGAAGGTCGAGGGTGCGCTCACGACGGCGACTCCGGTTGGCTCCTCGGGCGCGAGCTTGGTGCTCGGACCGGACGGCTTCTTTGACGGTAGCTTGTTCGATCCCGACAAACTCGATTCCTACATCGCCCATCAGAAACGCTGAACTCGCGCTGCACAAATTTTGCGCCAATGAAGCATTAAGTTGCTGAATGTTTGGGCTTGCGAAGCGTTCGCAGGTGCCGCAACGTACGATCATGAATCGAGTTGAAGGTCTTGTACCCAGCTCGCCTAAGCTACCCGATTTCCGCGCTTAGGGTTTTCATTTGCGTCCAATGGCGGGCGCTCCATAGGCAAAGCTGCCGATCAAGCCTTCATTCCCTCTGTTGCGGGGTGTGAGTGCTTGGCCGGCAGCTTTTTTGTTTTTTGCGCGATTACCGGGAGCAATTCATGCGCACACAAGAGAGTTCCGTTTTCACGATGTCTACGCCCGAAGGGCGCGCCCTGTGGATCTCGACCATTTCCTTCACAGCCTGCTTTGCAGTCTGGACGATCTTCGCGATCATCGGGATCCGCATCAAAGCTCAGCTTGGCCTCAGCGAAGCCGAGTTCGGATTGCTTGCGGGCACTCCGATTTTGACGGGCTCGCTTGCCCGCATTTTTCTCGGGATCTGGACCGATCGCTACGGCGGAAGGCTGGTTTTCACCCTCAACATGCTCGCGGCGAGCGTCGCGACAGCCCTTCTCGTCTTTGCCCAAACCTACGCTCAGATGCTCGTTGCGGCTCTCGGCATCGGCCTTGCAGGCGGCTCCTTCGCAGTCGGCATTGCCTACGTCTCGCGGTTCTTTCACCAGGGGCAGCAAGGCACGGTGCTCGGCATCTTTGGTGCCGGCAACGTCGGTGCCGCCGTCACGAAGTTTCTTGCTCCCTTCGCACTCGTTGCCTGGGGCTGGCACGCGGTCGCGCTGATCTGGGCTGGCGTGCTGGCGGTGACGGCGGTCGTATTTTGGTTCACGACGAGTGACGATCCGGTAATCGCCGAGCGCCGCAGAACGGGCGGTGCGCCAAAAGCCTACACCATGGAACTCGCGCCGCTGAAGGACATGCGGGTCTGGCGCTTCTCGTTCTACTATTTCTTCACTTTCGGCGCCTTCGTCGCGCTCGCGCTGTGGCTACCCCGCTATCTCATCGGCGTTTACGGCTTCGATATCGAAACTGCGGGCATGGTCGCCGCCGCCTATTCCATCCCCGCAAGCATCTTTCGGGCTTACGGCGGCGTGCTGTCGGACCGCATTGGCGCCCGCGCCGTGATGTATTGGTGCTTCGGCGTTTCCGCCATTGCGACGCTCGCACTGTCGCTGCCCGCAACCGACTACGTCATGCACGGAACGCACGGGGCGATCCCCGCGCACTTCGAAATCAGCCCCATCCTGTTCGTCGGGATCGCATTTGTACTGGGCTTCTTCATGAGCATCGGCAAAGCGGCGGTCTACAAGCATATCGCGACGTATTACCCCGAGAACGTCGGTTCTGTCGGTGGTCTCGTCGGTATGATCGGCGGACTCGGCGGCTTCGTCCTGCCGATCGCTTTTGGGCTCCTCGCTCAGGTAACGGGACTTTGGACGAGCTGCTTCATGCTTCTCTTCGTCCTCATCGTAGCCCTGCTGATCTGGATGCATGTTTCCGTACGCCTCATGGAACGCGGCACAAGCACGGCAATGGGGAAGTCCAGCGTAACCGACGACCGCCTCGTACACGCGGGAGGCCGGGCATGACGCCATATCAGATCGAGTTGGTCCAGACCTCGCATGATCGCGCCCTGAGACCGGGAACTTTGCAGCCATGACCGAAAAACTTGTCATTATCGGCAATGGAATGGCACCGGGGCGCATGCTCGAGCATTTGCTCGAAGCCGCGCAGGAGCGCTACGCCGTTACGATCTTCAACGCCGAACCCCGCGTCAATTACGATCGCATCATGCTCTCGCCGGTGCTCTCGGGGGAGAAGAATTACGAGCAAATCATCATTCACGGTGACGGGTGGTATATCAAGAACGGGATCACGCTCTACAAAGGACACAAGATCATCGCGATCGATCGCGATGCCAAAACTGTGACCTCCGACCACGGCGTCGTCGAGCCCTACGACAAGCTCGTCATCGCCACAGGCTCCGTGCCGTTCATTCTGCCCGTACGTGGAAACAATCTCGCCGGGGTGCTGTCTTACCGCGATCTCGACGATGTCAACGCCATGCTGCTCGCGGCACATTCTCGGTCGAAAGCCGTCGTCATCGGTGGCGGCCTGCTGGGACTAGAGGCCGCAGCGGGTCTCGAAGCCCAAGGCATGGACGTCACCGTGCTGCATCTCATGCCGACGCTAATGGAACGCCAGCTCGATCCTGCCGCCGGCTTTCTCCTGCAGCGCGCGATTGAAGAGCGAGGCATCAAGGTCATTTGCAAGGCCGATACGAAGGCGATCCTCGGCGATAAGAAAGTCGAAGGCGTCGAACTGACTGATGGCCGCGTCATTCCGGCGACGCTCGTCGTCATGGCGGCGGGCATCAAGCCGAACGTAGGACTCGCGAAAGAGGTCGGGCTCGTGACCAACCGCGGCATCGTCGTCGATGTAGCAATGCGAACCTCCGACCCAAACATTTTTGCCCTCGGTGAGTGCGCCGAAGTAGGCGGCCACGTTTATGGCCTCGTCGCGCCGCTTTACGAAATGGCGCGCGTTGCGGCCGCGCATCTCGCGGACGGACAGAGCATTGAAGCCTTCGTCCACAACGATACGGCGACAAAGCTCAAGGTGACAGGCATCGAGCTTTTCTCGCTCGGAGATTTCGCAGACGGCGAAGACCGCCACGAGATCGTGCTCCGCGACGCGTCTGCCGGCATCTACAAGCGCCTCGTTCTGAAGGACAATCGTATCATCGGGACCGTTCTTTATGGCGAGACGGCCGACGGCGCGTGGTTCAACGACCTGAAGAAGAAGCAGGTCGACATCTCCGAAATGCGCGACACGCTGATCTTCGGCCAAGCCTATCAGGGAGGGACCCCCCTCGACCCTATGGCGGCCGTTGCAGCCTTGCCCGATGACGCAGAGATCTGCGGCTGCAACGGCGTGTGCAAGGGCAAGATCGTCGGCGCAATTCAGGAAAAGGGCTTGACGTCGCTTGACGACGTTCGGGCCCACACCAAAGCTTCGGCATCGTGCGGCTCATGCACCGGCCTCGTCGAGCAATTGATGTCTCTCACGCTTGGCGCGTCCTACAATCCCGCCGCTGTGCAACCGATGTGCGGATGCACGACGCTCGGACACGATGATGTCCGTCGGCTGATCAAGGCCAAAAGCCTCAAGAATATCTATGCCGTCATGCAAGAGCTCGAGTGGACAACATCCTGCGGCTGCGCCAAGTGCCGGCCTGCGCTCAATTACTATCTCGTATGCGATTGGCCGGGCGAATATGCCGACGATTATCAGTCTCGCTTCATCAATGAGCGGGTCCACGCCAACATTCAGAAGAACGGTACCTACTCGGTCGTACCCCGCATGTGGGGTGGCGTGACGAGCGCCAAAGAGTTGCGCGCCATCGCGGACGTTGTCGACAAATTCAACATTCCGACGGTGAAGGTCACGGGCGGCCAGCGCATCGACATGCTGGGTGTCAGGAAGGAGGACCTGCCCGCCGTCTGGGCCGATCTCGGCAACGCCGGGTTCGTCTCCGGCCATGCCTACGCCAAGGGATTGCGCACCGTAAAGACGTGTGTCGGTACCGACTGGTGCCGCTTCGGCACTCAGGATTCGACCGGCCTCGGCATCCGGATCGAGAAATTCATGTGGGGGTCTTGGACGCCTGCGAAGGTCAAGATGGCCGTCTCGGGGTGTCCGCGAAACTGCGCCGAAGCGACATGCAAGGACGTAGGGGTCATCTGCGTCGATTCGGGTTACGAGATTCATTTTGCAGGCGCCGCCGGCCTCGACATTAAGGGCACGGAGATCGTTGGACTCGTCAAGACCGAGGACGAAGCGCTCGAAGCAATCGTAGCGCTCGTGCAGATGTATCGTGAGCAGGCACGCTATCTCGAACGCATCTACAAATGGGCGAAGCGTGTGACGGTCGACGAGGTCCGCCGCCAAATCCTGGACGATTTCGAAAAGCGCAAAAGCTATTTCGATCGTTTCGTCTTTTCACAGAAGTTCGCACAAGTCGATCCATGGTCAGAGCGCGTATCGGGCCTTCACAAACATGAGTTCAGGCCGATGGCGACGATCGGCATAGCGCAAGCGGCGGAGTGACGACATGAGCTGGTTCTTGATCGGCGGCATCACCGATATTCCGCGGCGCGGCGCGCGATGCGTCGAAACCCCACAAGGCAAAATCGGCGTCTTTCGAACGATGGAGGATCGCATCTTTGCGATAGAGGACCACTGTCCCCACCGAGGCGGACCGTTGAGCCAGGGAATCGTTGCCGGCGCCGCCGTGACCTGCCCGCTGCACAACTGGGTCATATCGCTGGAGACCGGGAAAGCCCTGGGAGCCGACGAAGGCGCCGTGCGCACGATCCCGGTCAAGGTCGACGGCCAGCAGATTTTCATCGCACTCGATGTCGAAGCCGAGCGAGCTGCGTGAGGTCGGGGCGATGACTGTGCCGCATTCTACCAAGACAACGTGCCCATATTGCGGTGTCGGCTGCGGTATTCTCGCGGAAGCGTCGCCCGACGGGAAGGTCGTGGTCCGCGGCGACCCTGATCACCCTGCTAATTTCGGTCGTCTGTGCTCGAAAGGTTCGGCGCTTGGCGAAACGGTCGATCTCGACGATCGTCTTCTCTATCCGGAAGTCTACAGCCAAAGGACGAGCTGGGATGCCGCCCTTGAACTCATCGCATCGCGGTTCTCCGAGACGATCGCCAAACACGGGCCGGATTCGGTCGCGTTCTATGTCTCCGGTCAACTTCTGACGGAAGACTATTACGTTGCCAACAAGCTGATGAAGGGCTTCATCGGCTCCGCGAATATCGATACCAACTCACGGCTCTGCATGGCATCGTCCGTTGCCGGCCATAAGCGCGCGTTCGGCTCCGATACTGTGCCGGGCTGCTACGAAGATCTCGAACTCGCCGATCTCATCGTGCTTGTCGGCTCGAATCTCGCCTGGTGCCACCCGGTCATCTACCAACGCATTGCGGCCGCGAAAGAAAAGCGACCGGGGATGAAAGTGGTGCTGATCGATCCCCGACGGACGATGACCTCCGACATCGCCGACGTGCATCTTCCGATCAAGCCCGACGGCGACCTCGCGCTCTTTACCGGGCTGCTCAAGCATTTATTCGAAACGGGCGCGATAGATCGAGATTTCATTGCGGCCCACACGACCGGGTTCGCAGATGCACTTCGCGCGACGGATATGCTCGACACCCTGGGGATCATCGAGCAAACCGGTCTCGATCGCGGACGGTTGAAAATCTTTTTCGATCTTTTTGCGCGCACCGAACGAACGGTTACGGTCTTTAGTCAGGGCGTAAACCAGTCCGCGTGCGGGAGCGACAAGGTCAACGCCATCATCAATTGCCATCTGGCTACGGGCCGCATTGGAAAGCCAGGCGCTTCACCGTTCTCTATCACCGGCCAGCCAAACGCGATGGGCGGCCGCGAGGTAGGCGGCCTCGCGAATACGCTGGCGGCGCACATGGAAATCGATAACGCGGAGGACCGCGACCGCGTTCAGCGCTTCTGGCAAACCCCGATCATCGCGGCCAAGCCCGGGCTCAAAGCGGTCGATATGTTTCGCGCCGTCGCGGACGGCCGCATCGAGGCACTCTGGATCATGGCGACCAACCCCGCCGCCTCGATGCCGGATGCCGCGGAGGTCGAGGAGGCCATTCAAAATTGCCCATTCGTCGTTGTATCCGATGTGATCTCTAAAACCGATACGGTCCGTCACGCGCACGTCCGACTTCCCGCGGCGGCGTGGGGAGAAAAGAGCGGCACCGTCACCAACTCCGAGAGGCGCGTCTCCCGGCAAACAGCCTTCCTACCCCTTCCGGGCGACGCTCAACCCGATTGGTGGATCGTCTCCGAAGTTGCGAAGCGTATGGGCTTCAACACCGCCTTCGATTTCAAGGCGCCGTCGGAGATATTCGCGGAGCACGCCGCTCTCTCTGCATTTGAAAACGACGGCGCGCGCGACTTCGATATCGGACGGTACGCAGATATCTCCGAGGCGGAGTTCGATCGGCTTGAGCCATTTCAATGGCCGCAACGGGTTGGCGGCGTTCAGAGCGCACGTTTTTTCGCCAACGGGAATTTCTTCACGCCCGATAGGAAAGCCTGTTTCATCCCCTTCAAAGAGCGGGACGTGCCAAAAGAGCCGGTCGGCTTTCCGATGGCTCTCAATACTGGCCGCGTTCGCGATCACTGGCACACGATGACGCGAACCGCAAAAAGTCAGCGTCTCTCGCAACATTACGCCGAGCCTTTCGCGGAAATGCACCCCGACGATGCCGCTCATTATAATATCAAGGATGCCGACATCGTCCGCGTGTCAACCGGAGCCTGTGCAATCCTGGTTCGGGCGTTGATATCGACGCGTCAACGGCCCGGATCGATTTTTGTTCCGATGCACTGGACGGATCAATATGCGTCGAAGGCACGCGTCGACACGCTGGTGCCGCCGATCGTAGACGCCATCTCCGGTCAGCCGGCTTCCAAAAATGTTGCGGCCCGCATCGAACGCTTCGCAGCCTCGACCTATGGATTCGCGGTCCTTGCCCAGAAGCCCAGGGACATCGACGCGGCATACTGGGCGCTTGCGAAATGCGCCGGCGGATGGCGCATAGAACTAGGCTTTGCCTGCGGTAGCGAAGATTGGCCGACGTTCGCCGCTCGCTTGTTTGCCGCACCAACCGACAGCGAAATCATTGCTTTCCACGATCGACAAGGTTCTTTCTACCGCTTTGCCTTCTACAGTGGAGAACGTTTGCTCGGAGCGCTGTTTCTCGCTCCCGAGCCGGTCGCGGTTTCACGAGATTGGGCCGTAGCGCAACTGACGACATCTCATTCGAAAGCCGCCTCGCGCTTCAAGATCATTGCCGGACGCCCGGGTGCCGATGTCGCCGACAAAGGCGCGACGGTCTGCTCCTGCTTCGGCGTTGGCGCCAATGAAATTGCGGCCGCCGTCCGGCGTGGTTGCGGCACGGTCATGGCGATTGGTGAGGCCCTCCAGGCCGGGACGAACTGCGGATCGTGTCGCGCCGAAATCCGAAGCATTATCGAAACGCAGAATCTTCAAGCAGCGGAGTGAACCCTTGAGACGAGAGCCCGAACTTCTTCTCCTGATGCTGACGTTTTTTGTTTTCGTGGGATTAACCGGAGCGGCGAAAGCCGCCGATCTCGGGGGCGACTGCTGCAGCGACCTCGAGGAACGCGTTGCCGAGCTTGAGGCGACGACGGCGCGCAAGGGAAACCGCAAAGTTTCCCTGACGATTTCCGGCTACGTAGCCCAGGAATTGACGTGGTGGGACGACGGCGGCGAAAGCAATGCTTACCTGCACGGCCTCGGACCGACGCAAGCAACGCACGTGAAGTTCACTGGCGAAGCGCAGTTCAGCCCCGGGTGGAAGGCGGGGTACACGTTGCGCATTCAGAACTTGGCGGACAATCCGTTCGGGCGCAATGCCAAAACCGGCGCTGCGATGAATCAATCGTCGGCGGACTTCAACCAAGGCCTCAATGTTCAGATGTCGTATTGGTATCTGCAGAGTAAGGAACTCGGCAAGGTGAGCGTCGGGCGACAGGTGGATGCCTCGAAGAGCGTTGCGATGCTTACCGATCTGTCTGGCACGCAGATCATCGATAACTACACCTTTCTCGCAGGCTTTCCGCAGTTCGGAATCCGGCGCAATGGGTTGCTCGTACCGGGCCTCACATGGGGTCAACTTGGCTATTGCTACTCGCAGAACGTACCGCTTGGTGGCGACTGTGACGGCCTGGTTATGAACTCCGTGCGCTACGACTCCCCCGTTTTCGGCGGCTTCTCCGTCGCCGCTAGCTGGGGAGAAGACGATGATTGGGAGATCGCCGCCCGTTACGCAGGACAGTGGAACGATTTCAAAATTCAACTTGGCGTAGGCTACTCGGAGAACACCGACGAACGTATCAGCGGCACCTCCGTCATGGTCGCAAAGGACTCCCAATTCTTCCAGGCTGGCGGCTACATCGAGCACCAGCCGACGGGCCTCTTTGTGCATGCAGCCTACGGTCGCGAGGACAACAACGACGCCCTTTTGACGAACGGCCACGTCGCACCAGACAGCCATCAGTGGTACGTCAAGTCCGGTATTCGGCGGCGATGGCTGCCACTGGGAGCGACGGTCGTCTACGGCGATTATGCCGAATACGACGATCAACTCGGTCCGACGGCGTTAGCGTTGGGCGCGACGGGGAGCACGT
Organism: uncultured Pseudomonadota bacterium; assembly: GCA_963789775.1. Taxonomy (GTDB): domain Bacteria; phylum Pseudomonadota; class Alphaproteobacteria; order Rhizobiales; family Hyphomicrobiaceae; genus Hyphomicrobium_B. Next base: position 467,140 of record CAWBLX010000003.1, on the reverse strand, counting down.
TTTCGCGATACGGTGGCGGCATAGCTCAGGAGATCGACGCCGCGACGATGACGGTCTACCTGAAAGTCCAGCATTACGATGCGGATGTCTCCGGTACTCCGACTTTGACTGACCTCGAAGGGCTCGACTTGGTGAGCGTCGGTGGATTGATTAACTTCTAAGGCAACTTTTGAAACCGGCGATCGCTGAGGAAACTCGCATGCACGCGGACGTCACCCCTGCGCCACAACGCGCTCCGAGTACAGGTCGTGTCCTGCCCCGGATATTCGAATACGTCTTGAGAGGGGCGTCTGTGCCTTTCGTCCGGTTGAGCAGAATCATGTCGGCGGCGAGTTCGCGGCGCGTAAGCGAAGGCGATTGCAACCCGCGGTACGGTCGGGTCACGCTCGTTGGCGCCGGGCCCGGCGATCCGGAGCTCTTGACGATCAAGGCTGTGCGCGCAATCGAAAGCGCCGACACCATTCTGTTCGATTCACTCGTGTCGGATGCCATTCTCAAACTAGCGGCTCCTCATGCCGAGCTCATTTGTGTCGGCAAGAGAGGCGGGCGACCGAGCTGCCGTCAGGACGACATCAACGCTCTCATGGTGAGATGCGCGCTTGCGGGAAAACACATCGTCCGTCTGAAATCCGGAGATCCCGCGATCTTCGGCAGAGCTGGGGAGGAAATGTTCTGCCTGGAGTCCGCCGGTATCGAAGCACAGATCGTACCTGGTATCACAGCGGCCTCCGCGATGGCCGCGACGTTTGGAATTTCTCTCACGCATCGTGATTGCGCAAAGTCCGTGCGCTTTGTCACGGGCCATTCCAAGAGGGGTGGTCTTCCCGAGAATCTCGACTGGCAGGCGATCGCCGATCCATCGACCACAACGGTTTTCTATATGGGAGCGCCGTTCGCGGGTGCGATTGCTGCGCGCCTCATCGCGCTCGGAATGCCGGGAGACACACCGGTCGGGCTCGCTTCATCGCTCTCCCGCGAAAACCAGAAGATTGCCCGCTGTAGGCTCAGAGAGCTTGAACGTACTGTCGCGACCTTCGACCGCGCCGAACCCTTAATACTTGGAATTGGATCGGTATTCGCGAACACCGAAGCTCATTTACCTCAAAGAAATGTAGAGTCTGCCTGATGTGAGATGCCTTTTCAGGACGTCCGCTTAGCGCCGAACGCTCGTGCGCCACATAACTGCGACGACGGCTTTTCCTTCGTAAGCGGCCTATCGGGGCTCGAAGCCGATGGAGGAGGTGCGTGAGGGGCTCGCTTACTTTGCTCTCGGCTCTGCCGGTTTGCACGTTCTCGGCGTTGTGTTCACCAGCGTCGCGCGCGGAGAAAAGCTGGTCAGAGCCATGATCACGGGAAGAAGAAGAGCCTGACCGCTGGCGTTGATCCGTCTCTGCACGGCGACTTCAAGACTTGGTCGGAAGCGCAGACACTGATGTTCAACCCCGCGCGTTCGGAGGATGAGGAGATGCGCCTGCATTGGGCCGCAACCGAGATAAGTGAATATTTTTTGAGCGAGATCACGCGTCGGCGTCAGGCAGTTGGCAGGTGCTGACGATTTCCGCCTCGGTGAGCTTCTCACCATCTTCCTCGGCAATGATGAGTTGCGTCAGCAGATCATTGCGGCGCTCCTCTCGCCGCCGGTAATGTTACAACGACCGATTTGATCGGCAATGGTATTTATGCGCTGCTCAAGCACCCCGATCAGCTCGCGGAACTCAGGGCGAACCCCAGTCTCTACGCGGTCGCCGTCGAGCAGATACTTCGATATGACTCGTCCGTTATGCAAACGAGCAGGCAGACCGTAGCTGCGCGCGAGATTGGCGGCTTCCCCGTTGAGCACGGACAATCGATGACCGTTCTACTCGCGGCCGCGAACCACGATCCAGAGCTTCACAAAAATCCGCATACGTTCGACATCAGGCGCACCAATCAACGGCATTTCAGTTTCGGGGGCGGCGCTCATTTTTGCCTGGGTGCTCCGTTGGCCCGGCTCGAAACCCAGATCGCCATATCGATGCTGGTCCAACGTTTCCCAACCTTGCGACTTGTGCCTGACATCGACCCCGTTCGAAAGCCCAGCCCGAGCATGAATGGCTTCGAAACACTTTGGGTAGATCCGACCTAGCAGACCTGACGTTCTTCAGGCGGGACGGAAATGAGAGCCAACGCATCGGTGTTGATCAGAACGACTCCTCTTCTGAGGATCCATGTCTCTTTTCTGTTTCGAAGAGGCCGTTCCGAGAGACTGCTCGCGATGCGACGCCATTCGAAAACGACGATTGCAGCGCCAAATGAAAGCCGCTTAAACTTCAAACCAGATCAGCCGAGAGCCCACGCTCAATCACGCCGAGAACTGTCTCAAAGCATTGGACGACGGACAACCTAGCTTGAGCAGGTGCCGCTGGATGGCCCGTCGTGCAGCAGCCGAGCCGGCAAAGCGCCCAGGTCGCAAGCCGCTCGCATCTCCAGGCCGTGTCGGCAAACAACGAGGCACGTCGGGAACGTCCGAAATTAGAATAGCCGGCGCGGCAACATGCAGCCGACGACCCAATTCGGCTTATCGACGATCTCGTGAATGCGAAGTTCGCCAACCAGTCCCATCATGGCGTAGGCCTCGATCTCGCTGACGTTTTGCGCGCGTGCAAGCGCCGGGATCGCGCGCTTCACCGCCTCGCGCGCGCCAATCATCAAATCCGGGCCGACGCCGGTAAAGATCCTGTAGCCTTCCTCGGCAGCAAAGGTATCTCTGACGAGAAGTTCGGGAGCATCGAGTTCCGCACCCTTAATAAGGTTCACTCGAAACGTCATCTCCATCGGGCATTCGATTGCAGTGCCATTAATTTCGCCGTCCCCTTGGATGGCGTGACCGTCTGCGGCCGATAAAAGTGCGCCGTCGTTGAAGATAGGGACGTAAAGCTTGGAACCGACGCCGAGGTAGCGGACATCAATATTTCCGGCCGCATTCGTCGGCGTTATCGTGGCGTAGTCGCCGTCTTCTCCCGGCGCCACACCAATGCAACCCACCATTGGTCGAAGCTTGAATTTTGCGCCATTCGGCATCTCGATATGATCGCGGTCGAGCTCCCAAATCTTGAGGAAGTAGCCTTCGATTTCATCACACAGCAGTCCAAAGTCGGGAAGCACTGCATTCCAGCCCCAGCTCAAGATCTTGAGATCGAGAACCTCGATTTCGAGAGCATCGCCCGGCTTCGCTCCTTCGACATAGATGGGACCCACAAGGGGATCGAGACGGCGATAGTCGATTTGAGCCACATCGGCCGTCGTCGATTTTCGCGTGATTTCCCCGTTCGAAGCGTCAGGCGCGGCAAGCGTTATCTCGTCGCCGGGCTTGATGAAGACGACCGGCTTTTCATTCCTGTTCCACGTCTTATGCAGACAGCTTTCGGGGACGCAGTGGCACTTGGTCGTGCTCGTCATATCGGGATATTCCAATCGGTCTCGTGGGATGCGGAAACAGCGCAGCGCTCCGACGTGCTCCCAAAAGTGGATGCGGCGGCGGCCGGGTCGGCCGCCTGCCAACTATGAAAGTAAGGAGCCGTCGATCATCGTCGCGGGATCGACGTCTTTTGGGATAAGCTTGGCCTTCACCATAAAGCTCGACATAGACTTCACGGCATCGGCATAAGCGCCGAGCTTCTCGGCTGTCCCGATCAGCGTGACATTTTCGGGTTCCGAATACATCTTCACGCCCGCCCACATTCCGGCAAACTCATCGACCTTGACGTCGGAATGTTTTGCCATGATCGCGAAAGCCTCATCCTTGTTCGTATCAACGAACGCGAGCGCTTCGAACCAGGAATTGAGTAAACGCTTCACATCATCCTTGCGCGTATCGAGCACATCGTTGCGAGCCGAAATAATATCTATGATCAGGTTCGGCGTGTCCTTGCTGGTGACGAGCGCTTTGCCGCCGGCTGCAATGCCCTGAGACGCGAAAGGCTCCCACGTCACCGAAACGTCGATCGCCTTAGCGACAAACGCGGTTCCTGCATCCTGCGCAGACATGTTGACGATATCGACGTCCTTTTCGGAAAGGCCGGCTTTCTCAAGGACCTTACTGAAGAAAAAGTGGCTGACCGAGCCAAGCTCCAGGGCGACCTTCTTGCCTTTGAGATCGGCGACGGAATCTACGCCGCGCGCTATAATGATATCGGCTCCGTTCGACGCGTTCGTGAGCGCCAAGACTTTGGCAACAGGTGAGTTTGCGTTGATCGCGAGAACGTCCGACGTGTTGAGAGCACAGACATCCAAGCTGCCGGTCGCAAGTGCCTGCCGAGCGTCCGTTTGAACATTGAACTGCGTCAGGACGGCGTTGAGCTTGTGTTTGTCGCCGATTTTTTTCTCGTCCATGATCCAGAACGGCATCCAACCGACCCAGATGGGTATGCCGACCCGCAACGGCGCAGCGGCCCATGAATAGCTGGGGCGGAATGCCAGCGATGCCGCGCCTCCCGCAATGAGGCCGAGCGTTGCGCGGCGTGATATCTTACTGCCCGTCATAGATACTCCTATCCCTGAGTGTGGCGTTTCAAATTCAGAGAAGCTCGCTTCGTCGCTTGCTTCACATTCATGCCGCGTTTCCGATGGAATCGTTGAAAGTCGATGTCTCTTTTATCCGCAGTCGGATCTCGCGGATAAGGCGCAGGAACGCCGGTTCGAGCTTGGTTTCCTGAGTTCTCTTTGCGTCGATGATCACCTCGTGGACGCTGTCTATTCGGCCAGGACGAGGTGCGAGAACCACGACTTGATCGCCGAGATAGATCGCCTCCTCGACATCGTGCGTGACAAAGACAACGGTCATCCGTTCGACTTCGTACACGTGCAACAAAAGATCCTGCATTCTTTCCCTGGTTTGCGCGTCGAGTGCCGCAAACGGTTCATCCATCAAGAGGATCGGTGGCTTCTGCAGGAGCGCGCGAGCGATGGCCACTCGCTGCTGCATGCCGCCGGATAGTTGTCCTGGATATGCATGGGCGAAAGGCTCAAGGCCAACGAGCCGCATGAGTTCCCGACTGCGTTCGGAGAATGCCCTCTCGTGCGGACGACCAATACGGGACTGGACTGCAGCAAGGCGGGAAGAAAAAGCGATGTTCTGAGAAACCGTGAGCCACGGAAACAGATTGTAACTCTGAAATACCACCCCGCGATCCGGACCCGGCCCTTGGATTTCTCTGCCGCCGGCGAAGATCGTGCCCGACGTCACCTCTTCAAGGCCTGCGATCAAGCGCAACAGAGTCGACTTGCCACAGCCTGAAGCTCCGACCAAGGTTGTGAAGCTGCCGGCGGGAAAATCGAGATGGATACCGCGGATGGCCTCGATCCGAGATCGGCCTGCATCGAAAATTTTGCTGACGTTGCGAATTTTTAGCGCACTGCTGATCATCGGCCGCGTGTCCATGGAAAGAGCCGGCGATGCATCAACCTTGCTATTTGATCGAGCGCTAAGCCGAGAAGACCAATGACCAAGATGCCCATGAAGATCTTATCGGTCTGCAGAAAGCGCTGCGCGCGCATGATCTGAAACCCGAGACCGCTGCTTGAGGCCACCAGTTCGGCGACGACCAAGTATGTCCATGCCCAGCCGAGCGTGATGCGGAGTGTGTCGGCGATGCCCGGCAGCGCCGAAGGCAAGATGACATAACGGATCACTTCGCGGCGGCTGCCTCCCATTGTTTGCGCGGCTTCGATCTGCTGGAGGGGGACTTGACGCACATTGTCTGCAACCATGAGAACCAGCTGGAAGAACGTCCCTAGGAAAATGATACTGATCTTGGCGCCCTCACCGATACCGATCCAAATCATGACAAGGGGAATGAAGGCTGGCGTCGGCATGTATCGGAAGAAGTCATTGACCGGCTCGAAGTACGCTTCGAACACCCGAAAAGTGCCAATCAGAATGCCGATCGGCATGCCGATGATTGCAGCGAGCAGGAAGCCGCCAAAGACCCGCTCGACGCTTACGAGGGTGTCTGCGGCAAGGCCGTCGTCGACGAGCCAATGGTATCCGCGATCCAGCACCGTCAGCGGAGACGGAAGAAACCGCGGTTCGACAATCCCGAATGCCGCCCCAAGCCACCAAATTAGAAGCGGCGTTAGCAATCCCGCTACGGCGAGCGTCCAGTAGAGGCCCCGAGGAATGGGGTCACGGATCTTGAGCCAGGGTTTCCTTTTCGGCGCCGCTCCAACACGATCGTCACGCTTGCGCATCAGAGCTCCCGGCGCCGCTTCGGAGCCGTTTCGGTGCATCACTTTCGAACGTTTCCGGGCGTGCAACGTGGGCAAGATAGAGGTTGGCGCGACAGCAGTAGTGCCCGTGGGATCGCACTGCTCTGATGAGACATAACCCATCTATCCAACGAATCCTCCAACGCCCGCGACAGAACAGACGGCGAAACTGCGCGACGGGAAGACTGCGATACGGCGTTGGGCGTCGTCTTATAGAAAATCGAAAATTTGCAAAAAATGGCAGATTTCTTTGCAAATCAAGAACTGAGGCTCTGGCGATACCGCGCAGGCGGAATACCCACGTGTCGGCGGAATACCGAGGTCAAGTGCGCTTGGTCTACAAATCCCGTGGCCGCTGCAATCTCGAGCACGGTCATTCGGCTGTGTGCGAGGTAATCTTTTGCAAGGTCAACTCGCATTCCGAGTAGATATTGGTGCGGCGTTCGCCCCGTCGCCAACTTGAATGCGTTCGAAAATGTCCGCTCGCCCATGCCGAGGTACCCGGCGACGTCGGCCAGCGTGATTCCGTCTCCGATCCGATTTATCAGGTAGGCTCGGACAGAAGCGATTTGAGCTCTCGACAGTTTGCGTGCCGAATTATCGGAAGGGGCTGTCCCATTCACTCGACGCACGATGGCGCCAGCCAAGGCCATCCGCAATGCATCGGCGAAAATTGAACCGTTCGGATTGCACGCTTTGGCTTCGAGCCAAGCGGAACGAACGATTTCGGCGAGAAGCCGATCCTCGAATCCTCGCTGCTGGAGCGCTAGCAGACGTTCACTGAGGCGATTTCCGGAACCGTGCGCCCATTTGTCGAAAATAGCCGGCGGCAGCGTGACCACGAGATGTTGCATGGTCTCGCTCATCGAGAATTCGGCGCGCACCCTTGGCGGGGTCAACGGAACGAACATGCCCGATCTAAAACGCTGTTGCATCGCATTGCGTCCATCAAACGCCGAGCGGATTTCTCCGCAACCTTGAAGGACGAAGCACAATACGTAGGCTTCGCTCGGAGCGTCCGCGCTCTCTCCCGCCGGAAAGTCGACCTGTTCGAAAACTAATGGAATCGAACCGGATGTCGTTCGCCGCTCGCGGACGCTTGGATGTACTAGGCTTGCCATTTCGGCGGCAACTCGGTGATGGACAAACGATCGCTCCAGGGCATGAAGATCATGCGATTCCTGACTCTCATAAGTCCCAGCGTAGGTGCCGAATGGACCTCAGCCAACGGCAAAAAAGAGCCAGCGTGCTCAAGAATTAGCCAGCTTCCTTCCTACTGGATCTAGCCGCTGGCTTCCCTTCCGCGATCCGAAAAGCAAACTCCTCCTGAAAATCGCGCCATGATCATCGCCCGCGCCGGGCAAAGTCTCCTTTGAAAAGCGCCTGACGGCCCATCGGATTTTTCCGATGAACCGTCAGCTCAGGGCAATCCAGGCGACAGACGATAGTCGATGTCGACGTTACCAATGCCCGTGCGCAGGCTTGTCATGGCCATGATCGTCATGGCCATGATTTTTGTATCTCACGTGTTTTTTAATCCAGCTAATGATGATATCGGCGACTTGCAGGTTGTTGTTGTCCTGCATGAACATATGACTGTTGCCGTGGATCCCGAGATCCGGCAGAGCGACGAACGTCATATCGCCGCCCGCTTCCTTGATCTGCTTTTGCATCGTGACGCAGGCCGCTGTCGGTTGGGGCGTCGAGAAGTGATCGCCAACCATAATCAGTATGGGGATGTTTTTTAGAACCTGAATGTTTGCAGGCGTGAGATTCGCGAAACAACCCGTCTCTAGCTGAATTATTCCCTTGACGCCGTTTGAACCGGGCCTGAGGGCAGCCATCGTTGGAAAGCCGCTCGATTGGGAATGACCGACGAGAATGGCGCCGTCCAATTGATTTGCGAGCGACGCCATGTTCTCCGGAGTATTGAAAGGTGTGTTGGGATCGGATGGCGTGCAATTGCCGTCCGCGCAGGTCGGCGACGACGCCTCACTCAATGTCGAGTTTAGATCCGGGATAACCTGCTTGTAGAAATCCAGCGTGGCGTCCTTGCCGACGCCCACTGTCTGCATCGGAAATCGTTCATCCTTGTAGGGAGTCTTCGTATCGTAATCGCCCCAGCGGAAAACATTCCAGGCGAATTTATCGGTCGCAATGAGAATAGCCGGGTTGGTGTTGGCCGGCGCGTCGCCGGTTAAAACTTTCTGGTATTGCAATGCATCGAAACCGGAACGTCCGCGGCCGACCTGTTCACCCATATAGGTCTTGAAGCCCTTGCGCGTGAAGTATTCGTACCAGCCCATACGCCCATCCGGCGTGGTCTCCCATGTCTTCGATGTCAGGCAGCAGCCGTGCACGAAGACAATCGGGTATTGGTCAATCGTATCTTTCGGAATTTGGAACTCGACGTACATCTGGTTGATCATCGAATTCCCGGAGTCTGAAGAAAAGGCCGACGGCGAGATGTACTTTGGATCAATAATGTGGGTGCTGCCGCCGACGAAGAAGCTTCCTTCTCCTTTCAGCGTCAGTGGCGGCGAGGACCTGAGATCGGATAATTGTTGTGCCGCTGCGAATTGCGGTAGGACTGCGGATAGGAGAGCTGTTCCCCCATAAGCCCACAGCGTTTTCAAGTGATTTCTCATCTTTTTTTTCTCCCTAGAACGAGCTTGGATTTCTTCATGCCTGCCGTCGGCGCTTGTCATCGTGTGGCCGAGCTTGGCGTGACGCAAACGAGGAGGGAGAGACGCGCTGTCGGCGCGCCTCTCAGCTTTCTATGACGTACGGTCAGTAGCCGCGTACCGGATTCCAATAGGCGCACTTATGATCGGCCGCGTAGGCGTCCGCCGAAAGGACGGTTGAAGACGGCACGTTCTGTGAAAAGAAATTCGGGGCGCCGGCCGTGAACAGGGGCCAGGGTGAGTTACTGGACCCATTCGGATTGCCCGTCTTGGCGAAGTTGGTCCACGCTGCGACGAGCTGGTCGGAGAGCGTGACCTCATCACCGCCGATCTCGCGCGGTTGCCCCGTTGCCTGATCGAGATTCACACCCAAGATCCCGCCGTGATAGCCGGGGAAGAGGAACTGAATATCGATCGTGTGGGTTGCGAGCGGCGTGTATCCCGGCATCTGCGGGAAGTGATAGGGCGCCTTCTGATAGTTGAACTCATAGGCATATACCGGCACCAGCGACGCCAGCTCTTTGACGACGTGAAGTGTCAGGCATGCGGTGGAGTCCGAGCCGTATGCACTGTAAGCGAGTGCCGGGCTCCCATAGCTCGATAGCGGATACTGATCGAGAGCGGCGCCAGTAACGGCAGCCGTGTACTGCGCTTCCGACATCGGTGCTTGCGGCGAGGAGAAGTACTCGTTGATGCCGACGGAGAAGTTTCCTTCGTCGTGTACGTTGCCGGTCATAATCGGCATCTTGTTGAAGTTTCCGGACTTCCAAGCGTCATCCGGCTGCCGAGGAATGACGTTGCCATCCACGGTCACCTGCGCGAGATAAGGCGTCGTGGTATTCGGCGTGCCTTGGAGCTGGAGAACGCGCGCCGCAGAGAGGGAGCGTAGGCACTTTGCGGCGGCGGCATCCGACCCCGGACATCCCGCCGCGACGCCAAAATTCGTTCCACGCGTCAGGGTCGTAGCTGCCGTCAGCCACGTGGTCCCCGGATAGCTTTGAAGAATAGCCCGATGGAACAGGCCCTTCGCGTAGGGCGAGATCAAGTTCGCCTGGGTATCGTAAGACCCGGCAGACTGGCCGCCGAGCGTAACGTTGTTGGGATCGCCGCCGAACGACGCGATGTTACGCTGGACCCATTTCAGCACCGCCTGCTGATCAAGAATGCCGTAGTTGACGGCAAGGTGACCTTCGGAGTTGATCGCAGGATTCGAGAAGAAGCCCAGGATGCCGATGCGGTAGTTCATCGACACGACGACGGTGTCCTGGCCAAGCGGGCCGCCGGTTGCGAGTTTGCTGCCGTCGTAGTCGTTGGATTCGCCATCTTCGTTGGCGCCGCCGTAGATCCATACAATCACCGGCTTCTTCGTACGCGCTTTGCCGGTGGTGAAGACGTTCAAGTAGAGACAATCTTCATTGATGCTCGTTGGACCGGCGAAGGCGCCAAGCTCGGTAACCTGCGGACACGTGGGTCCAAACTCAGTTGCATCGAGCGTCGATCGCCACTTCTGCACCGGCTGCGGCGGCCGCCAGCGCAAATTGCCTACGGGTGGCGCCGCATAGGGAATGCCAAGAAAGATGTTGACGCCGTTCTCCGTGTAGCCACTTACCGGCCCCTCTGCGGTTTTTACAACGGGGCCGTTGCCGCCACTGCCGTGGTGATGACCGGAGTAGTTGGAGTTGTGGCCCCAGAAGGGAAAGAAGAAGGGGCCGAAAGCGAAGTTCGCGTTGCTGTGGGCGAATGCTGGCACCGTCGCAAGGCCGGCCACGACTGCCAAACTGGCAAAAATCCGCCTTCCCCACGACCGTGCCCGGCCGGGGTCGCCAAATAAACCACGCATGGGATTTCCTCTCCGAACTTATTGTTGTGCTTGACGTGCGCTGACAACGCCGTCTCTTTTTTTGCGCCCTAGATAAAGCGCATCGCGGCACATCTAACTTTGCGTCGAGGGAATCAAATTGGATGCGGGCGAACGAAGCGGAAAAAAATCCGCTGCTCGGGGCCAGAGCCTCGCGCAATTCCGCTGATGCGCGATTGTGTTGGGGGCTATCGGATCTTTAGTCTTGAAGGCCCATCGGGCCGGAAGCTCCCGGCGCAGGCGCCGATCGTTAGAACTTCGAGCGGTATTCTCTCGGAGAGCACCCGAATTTCTTCTTGAATGCTCTTATGAAGGTTGAAAGATCGTTGAAACCCCAGCGGTAAGCCAAGACAAAAATCGGCTGCTTTCGTCCGGTGTCCGAAACGAGGTCACGGCTGACGAGTTCGAGCCGTTTCGACATCACGTAACTGCTGAATGTTGTCCCAATCATAGCGAATTGCTTGTGGACATAACGAACCGATATCCCCAGATTCGCGGCTGCCGTACTTGGCGATAGATCGATATCGCCGATGTTGGCATCGACAAACTTCATAAGCTCCCGTGCGTAGTAGCTCGATGTAAGCTCAAAGGCTTTACTGCGCCGCGTGTCCGTCAAGTGGCCGACAGCGACTGGAAGCAATGCGGCACAAGCCGCGCCGACCGCTCCTAACTCGTCCGCTTGAGCCGACGAGATATTTTGCGAGAGAAACGCGAAGCAACTGGCAAGTGGCTGGATAATCTTGGCATTCGGAATCGCGACGTTTTCAAAAACCTGCCCTTGGCTTCCTATGTGCGTCTTAGGAACGCTGAAAGACAGGTCTTCGAACGGATCATCGCCAAGCTTTATGTGCTTCACAGGCAGCGTGCTATCATAAATGATTAGATCGCCTTTGTTGGCGGTCGTCAATCGACCACCCTGATCGATGATGAGCTGGCCCGATATGACATAGTTGGCATAGAGGCAAAGTTCCGGAGATTTCGAAATCTCAGACTTGTTTCGAAAGCCCGGCAGAGGCGTCATCCGAGTACGAGCGAAAGATCCGAACTCTGTAGATAAACTCGCTATTCGCGCACTAAACTCTGCCTCTGATTTTCGCTCCAGCAGCCACGGCATAAACGCTGCCCCCACCGCCTCGCGGAACGCAGAAAATCCGTCGCGAGTAGGATAGAATTCCGTGTCGCAAATGTTGAGATGAAGGCTGTCGACTGAGTCGTCTCCCGCATTCATTTTCGCCTCCCGTTCGGGCTCATTTTGTCCCGCACGCAGGCTTCTTCGGCCCGTCGTGAGTTTTTTGCTTTAGGCGTGAACGTTCTTTGTTGGCGTCATTTGTACCGAACAGTTCGGCGGAATGTCATCTCAAATCTGGCGCTAAGAATGCTTTTCAATGTGCGCAATGCAGAAAAAGCCCTGCCGGCATTACCGCTTTTTCAGCCTTCAGCACCCGAAAGCGACCGGATCGCGCGGTCCACCGACGACACGTGCGGGCTTCAAAATCAGCCGAACTGATGCGAAAAAATTAGCCTGAAGTCGCGACGGGTTTTACAGTTGTCGGCGTTTTCACTATTAATTTTGCTCAAAACCATACTTTTCGCCATGTCCGAAGATCCTCGCCTCCTAATCGCTTTTTGTCATGCCATTGAGAAATCGGCGGCAAATGGCTTTGGCATGCTTGACCGCGAGAGCCTCGTCGCGATCCACCGCGCGTTGATGACGCTCAAAGGGCAAATCGAAGAGGCGCTCACTCACTCTGACGACGATGACGAGCCGCTGAATTAAGCTCAAATGAAAAGGCCGCTCGATGCGGCATACTTCGTATCGCGCTTCCGGCCGTTCAATGAGCGGCACGAGGTGACTTCGAAGCAAATTGATTATGTTTGTATGAACTCGAAACGCGGGGCGAGGAAAAATTGCCCCGCGCTTTATTCTTGTCAGCCGGCATTAGTATGTAAGCTGAGTGTCCCAGAAATCGCATTTATATGCGTCTCTGAAATTCTCGATCGATGTCGTTGAAAGCGGAATATTCTGCACAAAGTATTTCGCTCCGTTTCCTTTGCCGAATTTCGGCCAAGGCGAATTGCCGGAGCCGTTGGGATTGCCGTTGTTGGCAAAGTTGGTCCATGCCGCAACGAGTTGATCCGACAGCTTCGTCTCCTGGCCATTGAGCTCGCGGGGTTGGCCGGACGCCTGGTCGATGTTGACGCCGAGGTTTCCACCGTGCCAGTTCGAGAATAGGAACTGGATATCGATCGTGTGGGCGGCCAACGGCGAGAAGCCCGGCATTTTAGGAAAGTAATAGGGCGCACTTTGATAGGTGAAATCATACGCGTACGTCGCAACCTGAGGAGCCCAGAGCTGCAACACATGAAGCTCCCGGCATTTGTTTGGGTCGGTTAAATATCGCTCGTAGGCGAGCATCGTATCTCCGCCGAAGCTCGATAAAGGATATTGCGCCGCCGCCGGCCCGGTGACCGCAGCCGCGTACTGATCCGTTGTCATGGGTGCCTGAGGTGGGCCGGAGAAGTACTCGGTGATGCCGGTTATAAAAGTGAATTCGTCCTTCACGGCGCCGCCCATGATCGGCATCTTATTGAACTTGCCACTCGTAAAAGCCTGTTCGGGCGTCATGGGGACGACCGTTCCATCCACGAAGGCGCCCGCCGTGTAGGAGCCATCCGCATTAGGTGTTCCCTGAAGCTGAAGCACGCGAGCGACCGGAAGATTTCTCAGGCAGTTTGCGGCGGCAGCGTTCGATCCCGAGCAACCCACATCGGTTGCGAACTTGTTCCCCTTCGCGAGGGCGTCGGCGGCGGATGGAAGCGTCGAGAAGAAGCCGGGCGAGCTTTGGTAAATGGCTCTGTTGAACAGTCCATTGGCGAACGGAGACACTTGGTTCGCGCCGGTGTCCTGCGCACCTGCGGATTGACCGCCGAGCGCTACTTTATTCGGATCGCCGCCGAAGGCCGCGATGTTGCGCTGAACCCAGCGAAGTGCCGCCTGTTGATCGAGGATGCCGTAGTTACCCCAGAGATGCCCCTCCCCATTGATGGCCGGGTGAGAAAAAAAGCCGAAGAGGCCGAGACGGTAATTGAGCGTAACCACGACGGTTGGGACGCCTGCCGGTCCGCCGGTCGCGAGCTTGCTCGCATCGTAGTCGTTTGTTTCACCGTCGATATTTCCGCCACCGTGGATCCAGACGATGACCGGCTTCTTTTTGCCGTTCTTGCTCGCGCCCGTCGTGAAGACGTTGAGATAAAGACAATCCTCGCTTGTGCTCGAAGGCCCGGCAAACGCGCCAAGTTCGGTCACTTGCGGACAGGTATTTCCGAAGCGCGTCGCATCAAGCCGGCCCTTCCATCTCTTCACAGCCGCTGGCGGTTGCCAGCGGAGTTTTCCCACGGGCGGCGCCGCGTAAGGAATTCCAAGGAAGATATTCACGCCCTTGTCGGAATATCCCCGCACCGGTCCGTCGACTGTAGAGACAACGGGACCGCTGTCCGCGGCGGCGACACTGGATGTCAGACCGGCAGCAGCGACAGCCATCATCGTGATCGACCCAAGCGACTTCAAGCTCCGCCATCGCGCGGCATGCTTTGGTCCAATCGACGGAATATTGATTTGCATGTTTCACTCCCTGAGACGCGGGCGAACGCTTCAGAGCAGAGGCGTGTTTGGCGTCGCCACAATGGGACCTTCAGCCGGCTGAACCCGGCTCCTCTGCGTGAAGCGGTTGTCCACGAATTTGATCAGCTCGGCGACGGCGAGGGCGCCCAGGTTGTTGCAATGAATGCACGAAGACGTCCTAGGCTCGCCGCTCGCCCGACGACGCACGCGAGGTGCCTGGCGACGGGAGGCTTAGGGCGAGATTCGGAAAGAAGTTGTTGTTGTGCGGCTCGAGCGCCCGCGGACAAATCGCACCGCGGCGCAGCATAATGGTGCAGACGCGCGCCAAGGCCCTTCTTCTCATTTGATGCAAATTCTTTGATTAGCTTCGTAAGTGGGATTGGACCCGAGGATAATTGTCATCCTGCGTCGCGCATCAATTTCGCTTTAGTTCACTGCACGCCATGGCTGTTAACGCGCAGACAGGTTATTTAGGCGGCGCTAGCATTGAGAAGCGGCGGCATAAGAACCGCGCAAGGAGGATTTCAATGGCGAGCAACCTCGATGGGGTCTATTCGCAGCACAGTGCGCATCTACATGTTTGGGATAGTCAATACGGATCCAGAGCCGAAGCATTCAGCCTTTTTCGAGAAACAATCTGCACCGCATTTATGCCGTGGACACCCGAATTCTACGGCAGGGACTTCGCTGGGAGAGTCGAAAGCGTTGCGCTCGGAACCGGCGCGATTGGCCGTGTGCGGATGAGTCCGATCGTAGCCACCAAAACGAAATCCAATATTTCCCAATCGCCGATCGACTGCATTCACGGCAACCTGATCATCTCCGGCGAACTGAAAGTCGACCAAGGCGGTGCCACGAACATCGCGAAACGTGGCGACCTCGTCTTGTATGAAAGCTTCTCCCCCGTCACGCTGACGGAAAGGCCTGACGCTGCATGCGATAATCTTGCATTCATCATTCCAATCTCGTCCTTCCCGAAGGCCCAGGAAATCGATCACAAGTTCTCAAACATCCTGATACCGTCAGAAAAGCTCGCTGGACCGTTAGCCGGCTGCCTCACGATGCTCGCACAGACACTGTGCACCGCGCCGGTTGATGAACTTGCGGGGCTTTTCCAGGCGTGCATTGCATTGCTTCCACTGTCCGCCGGCCTCATCCAAAGTAGTCGGCGACCCAACTTTCCGAAAAATTACCTGCTAACCAGACTTCTGGACTACATCGATCACAACCTCTCCGATCCGGACCTTTCCCCGCCTCGTGTGGCAGAACAGTTCGGAATATCCGTCCGCTATTTGCATAAGTTGTTTGTCCATCTTGGAACCACCTTTAGTGCGCACGTCACATCCGAACGCCTGAAGCGGATAAAGTGGGATATCGAGGTTAGCGCGGGGCGCCGGCCGTCCATTTCGGCGCTAGCCTATCGCTGGGGCTTCAATGATCTCTCGACTTTTCATAGGGCCTTTAAAAAGCAATTCGGCTGTACGCCGAGCAATGCTCACTATCAGGAACTTGTCAGAAGCACCGAATCCGGCCTCGAACCAAGATCTGCCTCGCATTCGGAGCTACGTCAGAGCGGATGAGAAGCGAATGCCATCCACCTTCTGATCGCATTGTCATTGGCTCGTAAGAGCAACGGCGTCAGGAATCGCCGTCGGTTTGAACACGCCTTGATATTTACGAGAGAACTTTCTCTCGGGACAGGTTAGCTTCGAGGGACGCTTCGTGCTGCCCCGTTTTCAATCCTTCCAGCGAGCCACAACAAATGGATGCATACAGCAAATTCATTCAGACAATCATCGCGATTGCTTTGGTTTGGATCGCAATACGACCTGTCTTCACGACGCCGCCAGCCGACGCGCAATCGATTGCCAACGTGCGCGTCGTCGCATTTGACGTCAACACACCGCTACCGGTCACTAATGGAGGCGCGCCGTTTCCCGTGAACATCGTCGACGCATCCGCGCCGTTGGCCGTTACAATTATCGGGCCCGTACCTCTGCCGATCGTAACCCGATAGTGATTAATTTCACCGACCACGACGGCGTTCGGCGGGGCCTCTTCGGCTTTGGCGGATTGCGCTTGGCCGATGTTTCCGACGCGCTAAATAGCGCATCTCATCGAAACTCGGTCTCTGTCGCTGCGACGTGTAAATTTGCGCGGAACGAGGGACCGCACCGATGAATTGCGCTCGCGCTGCAGCGCCGGTGATAGCATTCGCAGCAATAGCGATTGCGGCCGTCTCTCTTTACGTCTTCGAATTGCCCTATGCCGCAGTTTCTTGCTTGCTCGGCTGGACAATGCTGGCGATAGCCGCATCCGACGCCGCACGCTACATAATCCCCGATGCCCTGTCGTTGCCATCAATCCCCGTCGGATTGCTGGCAACATATTTTCTAAGCGGCGTCCAAGGTGACCCGTCGTTGACACTCGAGCATACCGCAGCAGCGATATTCGGTGCGGCACTCCTATACGGCGTCAGGGAAGCCTACTTTTACTGGCGCGACCGAGAAGGTCTCGGTCTCGGAGACGTAAAACTCGGCGCGGTTGCCGGCGCTTGGACGGGATTTCAGGGAATGACGAACGTCCTGTTATTGGGATGCATCCTCGCGATCACCTACATCGTCGCGATGATGTTGTGGCAAAGGCGGGTGCTCTCCGGCGCGACCGCAATGCCGTTCGGTGTCTTCCTGGCCCCGGCGATTTGGATCGTCTGGTGTGCAAATGCCTTAGCGGTTGCCGGCTAGACGGTTATAACGACAGCGGCGGCGCAATCATTTAATTGGGCCTCCTCTTGGCACGTCCCCTCCGCCGTAACCCTCTACCCGTGCATCCCAGGCTGTGGGCCGCGGTGCCAACGATGCCATGCCCGCGCGCAGCGCTTCCGCAGCGTTGGCCGCATCCTCCGGATCGCGGATAACAGTCGGCCTGATGAAGATGATCAGTTCCGTGCGCGTCTTCGTATTGTCCGTCTCTCCCCCGAGTACGTCACCCAGATAAGGGATTTTGTTGAGCACTGGAATGCTGGATTTCGAACGGTTCGCCTCTTCACGGATGAGACCGCCAAGAACGACCATCTGACCACTCTGCACGGCAACCGTGCTGGTCACACGACGCTGAGAGATTGTTGGTGTGAGCGAAGTCGTCGTATTCGATTGGCCCGTCGGATTCTGGAGGGCACTTACCTCTTGCTGAATCTCCATCGTCACCAAACCGTTGCTGTTGATGCGCGGCGTTACGTGTAGGATAACACCGGTGTTCTTGTAGTCGATCTCGTTAACGGTCGGGGAGTCCGGGTTGATCACGCTCTGAGCCTGGCGCGTAATAATCGGAACCTGGTCGCCGACTTCCAACGTTGCCTGTTGATTGTGGAGGACCACCACCGACGGAGACGACACGACACGAACGGCGGTTTCTTGCGCCAGCGCGTCGAGGATAACCCTGGGATCCGAGCCTAGGCTCCCCGCAATCAAATTAAGACCGGGCGTGACGGGGGCGATCGCCAGCGCATCCGCAGTGCTGAATCCGATGGCACCCGCTTTCCCGTGGTTCTTCTGAAAGAAGAACTGCACCCCATACTGCAA
The DNA here is from genome assembly GCA_963789775.1 of uncultured Pseudomonadota bacterium. Lineage (GTDB taxonomy): Bacteria > Pseudomonadota > Alphaproteobacteria > Rhizobiales > Hyphomicrobiaceae > Hyphomicrobium_B. The sequence continues at coordinate 449,149 of CAWBLX010000003.1, read as the reverse complement.
GTTCTTATTGAGAGTCACTTCGGCGAGAGTTGCATTGATCAAGACCTGCAAAGGAGGCTGATCAATTCGCCGCAGTATTTCCAGGATCTTCTTGTAGTTCCGCTCAGATGCTCTGATCAGAAGCTTGTTGTTGTGCTCGTCCGGCGTGATGCGCACACCGTCGGATGACGACGATGATGAGGACGTGGAAGACGTCGAAATATCCGACGACGAATCATCGTCCGACGATGCCAACGTAGGAGCGCTCTTCAACGGGCTGCTGCTGCTTGACGTTCCAGGCGTGTCGCCACCGCCGAAACTACTATTGCTCCCGAGCCCAGATCCGCCGCCGCTAGAGCCAAAGCCGCTTCCACCGGAATTCGTTGAAGAGCTTCCAAAGCTGCTTGTCGAACTCAGGCTGGACGCTCCGAGCGTTGGCGCAACCTCTTTTTCCTCGGCGCCGCGAACCGATCCGCCTGAACCTGAGAACGCAGCCATCAATAGCTTTGCCAGGTCCTGGGCCCTACCGTTCTCGACTCTATAGACATAGTAGTTGTCGTCGTCAGCGCCGCTATGATCGAGACGCGAGATCCAGTCTCCGACCTTATCGATGGTCTGAGACCGGGGAGCTAAGGCCAAAATCGCGTTGAGGCGCCCGATAGGTTGGAACCTCACCATTCCGCGACCTTGCCTGCTGCTCTGAAACACCTGCTGCAACTCGCGTATCACATCGTCAGGCGAGGCATTGGTGAGTTTGAATATTCCAGCAGACTGCCCTTTCATCCAGTCGACGTCGAACATTGCAATGATATCGACAACCGACTGGCGGACCTGGCTCGATCCGCGAATGAATAGAAGGTTGTCGAAGACGCTGGCGCGAAGATCGTCCTGCTTCACCATCAAGCCATCGAGCATCCGCATCATCGCCTCGGTGGAGACATACCGGAGAGCGAAAATCGACACCCCGTAGCCGGCGCCGACTTCATGGCTTTCACGTACATAGTCGAATGCAGAAATTCCCTGTTGATGAGCATCCGCTTCCGGAACAATGCGGTAGACATTGTTCTCGATAAGCAGCGCCGCGTGGTTCGTCGCTAAGACGCTTTCAAGGATAGAGATGAGCTCTGCCCGCGTAACAGGACCGCCCGTCGAGATCGTCACGCGGCCCTCGACGTGGGAGTCAAAGACATACGTAATGCCCAACGTGTCTTTGAGGATCACCTTTGCAAGTTCGGAAAGCTCGGTGTCGCTGAAATTGAGTTCATATCCCCCGTCCGTCTGCCTTACGCCCGGACTTGAAGACTGAGGCATTCGTGCGATGCGGTTATCGCCCGGATATTTCCGTTCGATCGAGCCGGTGCTCAGCCCGCGGCTCGCTTGCGGCCGATATTTCGCTGGAGCGGCAGGGGAAAGATCTGCGTTGGAAAGCTTAGCGATCTCATCGGGTGGCTCTATAAGCGGCTTCTGGAGCAAAGCCGAACAGCCCGAAACGCTAATAGAAACACATCCGGCCAGGGCCAGAGACTTCCACCCAATCATCAACGCCTTCCCCCGTCACCACTCGGACGCTAACTCATTTTTTGTTATTTGATTCGTCGACCCGGTGCTCCGAAGCAGTTCGCGAAGCCGTCAGCCGCTTCCCCGGACGGCCGACCTCCCGAATCGAACAGGAGACAACAATAGCTCGCGTTAAAAAAACGGTGCGTTCTTTTCGTCGATCGAGCAAACTTTGAATAGCGCTCTGTGGCGCCTGCGTAACTTAATTTCGAAAGCATAATTGCGAGAAACTTGCATGGAGTGCACTGAATTGGATTTCAGTGCACTCCATGTCCGTAATGCCGGATCTCAGTAAAAGAATGGCAATTGTTCTCGGATCAATCGACGAGCAACAAATAGAAATAAAAGGATTTTTGAAGCCCACTCACTTTGCTAAGCTCACTGCCAGTCGACGCCAGCGTCTTTGGTGCTCGGTGTTGGAGGAAACGTATGAGTGGAAGCTTCGAAGAGTACCTACTCAGCGAGCGGCTTATAACACCGACCGACCTGGACAGTGTAGGCAAGTTCCGTCAGGAAACCGGCGCATCAATTTTTTCCGCGCTACGAAAGGCATCCGGCTTACAGTCGCAGGCGTTGGTTCGAGCGGTTGCGGATTTTCATAAGGTCCCAAAGGTCGAAGAGGGCGACTGGACGAGATTCCAGCCGCCACAAACGGATATTTCCCTGACGTTCTTGCGGGAAAACAAAATATTTCCACTAGGAGAAATCGACGACGGCATCCTTCTGGCCATGGAAGACCCGTCGGACGTCCAATCCATCAACGCTGTTCGCATAGCGCTTCAGCGCGAAATAATTCCTCGAGTTGCTGCGGCCGAGGACATCTTGGCCGCCATTGAGCGGAGCGCGCGCGAACGCGGAACAGCCGCCGTTTGGCAAGATGGCAATAAAGCCGAGGGCGGCGACGACGTCGAACATCTGCGCGACATGGCGCTCGGCGCTCCCGTCGTCCGATTTGTCAACCAGATGATTCAGAATGCCATCCACGCGCGAGCTACGGACATTCACATTGAACCCTTCGATGGACGCGTCGCCATTCGGATAAGGGTGGATGGGATGTTGCGGGAGGTGGCTCCGCCCCCAGCGCAGATGGCTAAAGCCGTCGTCTCTCGCGTAAAGATTCTGTCCGAATTGAACATTGCCGAGCGTAGGCTCCCCCAGGACGGACGCGCGCGCATCCGCATCAACGAACATCGCCTCGACCTGCGCATCGCCACGATCCCGACTGTGCATGGCGAGGCCGTGGCGATACGACTTCTCGATAACGTCAGGCGAATGCTGGATTTCGCTCCTCTCGGCTTTTGCCAGCGCGACGAGGCTGAAATACGCAAGCACCTGTCGGCGCCGTACGGCTTGATGTTGGTCACTGGCCCAACCGGGTCCGGCAAGACGACAACGCTTGCGACGGCGCTTTCGCTACTCAACAAAGCCCACCGCAAAATTTTGACGATCGAGGACCCGATCGAATACGAGCTCGACGGCGTCAACCAAACGCAAGCCAAGCCCTCGATCGGCCTCACGTTTGCGGATGCGCTCCGCTCTTTCCTTCGTCACGATCCTGATGTTCTGATGGTCGGCGAAATGCGGGACGGAGAGACTGCGAGCATCGCGATCCACGCAGCGCTCACCGGACATCTCGTGTTGTCAACGCTTCACACGAACACGGCGGCCGGTGCGATTCCCCGCCTTCTCGACATGGGCATCGACGCGTTCTTGCTGGCCTCCTCACTCAGATGCGTCGTGGGCCAGCGCCTGGTCAGAGTCCTATGTGATCATTGCAAGAGGCCTTCAGATGAAAGCCTCTCGCTGGGTCGAGGGCAAGCCGCCGATCTCACGCCCGACGAAAATCGTCATTGGAGCGCGGTCGGCTGCGAACGGTGCTTCGGGACGGGCTACAGCGGACGGCTCGTCATCGCTGAAGTTCTGAGCGTCAATGACGAAATTCGCCAGCTCATTCAGCCGAACGCTCAGACTGCGATGATCGAGGCTGCGGCCAGAAAAAGCGGCATGACCACGATGATTATGGACGGTCTCGCCAAATGCCGCTCCGGCGTCACCACGCAAGAGGAGGTCCGCCGCGTAGCACTCGACGTTTGAAGACGCTCAAAGACAGCGTCTCAAAAAAATAAAAATTGGGAGGACGCACTATGACATCAACAACTGACGAGCATCGATTCGGCGATCCACGCCGGGCCGACTAGTCATGCTCTACCGATACAAGGCGCTCACGCGCGCCGGCGCCAGTCTCTCCGGCGAGATGGAGGCGCTGGACCGTACGACTGTTCTGCAGGACCTGCATCAGCTCGGGCATTTTCCGATCGAGGTGATGGAGATCAAAGCGTCGGCGTCCGGGTCAAATCGCACGGGCTCGACTCTCTTCTCCGGCCTACCGTCAGGCCGCCAGATCACACTCTTCACGCGCGAGCTCGGCATGCTCATCAAGGCCGGCTTGCCGCTCGATCAAGCGCTCGCCTTTCTCGAAAGAGACGCGGGCTCGAAAGCTCTTGGGCGATTAGTCGGCCGCATCGGTGGGGAAATCAGCAGCGGAAAGAGCTTTTGCGAGGCATTAGAGCTCCAAGGCAGCGCCTTCCCGCCGATTTATTCCAGAATGGTTCGCGTTGCCGAAGCGAGCGGAACCCTCGAGACCGTCCTCGAGCGAATAGCTGCAGGCCGGGAAAAGTCCCAAAAGCTGAAGAGCATGGCGCTCTCGGAGGTGCTTTACCCCTGCCTGCTGATCGTTATGGCGATCGCCGCCGTCACGGTCATGCTGACGGTCGTCGTACCGCGCTTCAAAGATATGATCAGCAATGCCGGTACGAAGATCCCCGATCAAGCGCGCTTTGTTATCGGTGCGTCGGACTGGCTGCTCGCTAATTGGGAATATCTGCTCGCCGGTCTTGCAACGACAGTGATCGTCGTCGTGTTGGGTTGGCCCAAGCTTCGCGGCCACGTCGAGACCGTGTTGTTGCGTCTCCCTTTGGTCGGAAGCATCCTCAAGCTCAACTTAACAGTCCGGTTCTGCCGCACTCTCGGCATGCTGATCGAGAACGGCATCGATCTACCCCAAGCCATGAAGCTCGTCGGCGATGTCATCGGCAACAAATCGGCGTCGGTTGCCCTGGCCCGCTCGTACGATGCGCTCAGAAAGGGTCGCAGCTTCCTAGACCCGCTTTCCCAGTCGGCGATTTTCCCTCCGGTTCTCATCAACATGCTTCGCGTTGGGGAAGAGACGGGAAGCCTTTCATCGTCCCTGCAGCATATGGCGGAAGTCTTCGAAGAGAAATTAGAGAGAACAGTAGAGCGCACGTTCACGATATTCGAACCAGTGATCATTCTCCTCGTCAGCGGGATCATCGCGTTCATCATCGTGTCGATCCTAAGCGCGGTCATCAGCATCAACGATCTCGCCATATGAAGAGGGTAGTGGAAATGAAGGTCAAAAAAATAACTCGCTTACCTTCGAGTTGGCGGAAGAAGCGCAAGCGCGCCGGCGAAATGGGCTTCACGCTCATCGAATTGCTCGTCGTGATGGTCATTCTCGTTCTTCTTGCGAGCCTCGTCGCGCCGCGTGTGATCGGTTACCTCGGAAGTTCGCGAACAAAGACCGCGAAAGTGCAGATTGAAAGCCTGGGTACATCACTTGAACTCTTCAAGCTCGACAACGGCCGATATCCCGATGGACGAGAGGGCTTAACAGCGCTTGTTCAGCGGCCCGGCAATATGCCGAGTTGGAATGGACCCTACTTGAAGAAGGATAAGGTGCCGCTCGACCCCTGGGGTCAGCCGTATATCTACCGTTATCCCGGACAGCATGGGGCATTCGATATTTTGACGCTCGGCGCCGACAAGAAGGAAGGCGGCCAAGGCGAGGACCAAGATGTCGCGAGCTGGCAATAATAAAGCGGCTGCACGCGGGGAGGCGGGTTTCACCCTCTTTGAGGTGTTGGTGGTGCTCGTTATTATTGCACTAACGGCGGGCGCGATCTCGACGCTTTATCGCAGCCCATCTAGTGCCGCCCAATTGAAGACAGCTTCGCTCCTGGCGGCATCGCGTCTGCGCGACATTAGATCCGGCGCGATGATCTCCGGGACGGATCGCGTCGCGGTGATCGACGTCAATCGTCACGCGATCGAGTTCGGTAACGGCATCCCACCCCTGGCGCTTTCAAGATCCATCAATTTGGACGTCACCGCCGCGGATAGCGAGAGGCTCTCTCCTTCGAGCGCGGGAATCCGCTTCTTCCCAAACGGCAGTTCTACGGGCGGCACCATCGAGCTCAAATCACAAGGCAAAGCCTATGAAATTCGCGTCAACTGGCTTACCGGCCGGGTATCCGCCGAATCGCTCAAATAAACGGCCTGCGTGCGGCGACACACGATCCGGCTTCACACTGTTCGAGACGCTGATCGCGATGCTGGTCTTGTCGATCGGGCTCGTCAGCTTGTTCGAAGCCCATTCGCGTGCGCTTAGAACGGCAGGGACCGCAGCCAACTATGCCAGAGCGCGGATTCTTGCGCAGGGATTGCTTGCCGATGCCGTCTCCGGCTGGTCGGTAAAGCTTAGTTCGAAGAACGGCGAAGACAATGGCTTTAAGTGGTCGGTCAACGTCCAGCCGGAAACGGCCCCTTGGGCCAAGATTCAGGCGCGCGATAACTGGAAGCTTCAGCGCGTCCGCGTGACCATCAGTTGGCCCGGCGGCCGGCAACTAGAACTCAATTCGTTGAAGTTGGGACGCAACAATGGCTAGCGTCGCGAGACATGGAACGCCGGCACGTGGAGAGAGTGGCTTCACGCTGATCGAATTGCTCGTGAGCCTCACGATCCTGACGATGATACTCGGTCTGTTGAGCGCGGCTCTTCGCACGCTTTCACAGAATTGGAATGCCAACGCGAACGGCCTCGAGAGGATCGAAATGGTGTCGCGCGCATTCGATATTTTCGAGCGCGATGTCTCCGGCATCCGGCGGCTTAGCCGTACAGTGAATGAAAGCCGGAGGTTTATCTTCACCGGCACCGAAAGCCGGCTGTCGTTTGTAACCGAGGAGCCTCCCTACCCAACCTCGCCCGGTCCTTACTTCGTCGACTATTCGATCATGCGCAATGGTTCGCAAACAGAAATGATCAGGGCCCGTGCGCCCTACCTAAGCAAGATGTTCGACTTTCCAGGGGCGACACCGGCAAACCAAGTGCCGCTATTACAAGGGCCATTTAAATACCAATTCTCGTATGCCCAGAAGGGAGCGCACAGCGGTCAATGGCTCGCGTCATGGCGGAAGCCCAACCGGCTGCCGGACCTGATCCGGCTTGAAATCATCGATGCGAGGACAGGCGCCGACATCGCTCAGCCATTTGTCGTCGCTCTGCGGACAGACGCAGAACTCGACTGTCTTAACGAAGGCTCTGATGCATGCAGCGCACGGACCAACGGACAGTTCAGCCAAAACACCTTCGCTTCTCAGGATCAGAGCAGGAGATAGACGGTGGAAAGGGAGATCTCCAAGGCGCCCGCTCTCGGTGCGGACGTTACCCGACGCCCCGGCGAACATGGCTTCGTCATGCTTGTGGTGTTGTGGGTTCTGACTTCGGCAGTCATCCTTGTTTCATCCTTCAACGGCGCCGTTCGCGGCAGCACGGCTTCTGCCGTCTCGGAAGTCGGTTGGACAAAGTCGGAAGCTCTCATTGACGCGGGCGTCGAAGTCGCGGCGGCTCACCTCATTGACCAGAATGAGACTCGGCGCTGGCCAGGAGATGGCACAAAACACATAATAAAATTTGCCGGGGCCGAATTAACGATCTCAGCCACAGATGCGAATGGGTACATCGATCTCAATAAGAGTGATGAAAAGCTCCTTCTGTCCTTCTTCCAGAAATTTACGCGCTCCGTGGTCAAAGCTCAGCAAATGACTGACATCGTAATGAAAGCCCGTGATGCGGCCACCGGCACCGGCAAACAAAGCCAAACCGACGTTGCTTCGAATGCTCCGCAGGATACGTTTTCTACTCGGGCGGCGTTCATCGACGTCTGGGAGTTTGGACGAACGAAAGGAATACCGGCCGACCTATTCAATCGCGTAGCGCCCTATCTCACCGTCTACAGTAGAGACGGAACCATTGACCCGATTGCGGCGCCGCACGCCGTGTTGGAAGCGATACCGGATATGAATCGCGCCGATATCGAAAAACTGAAGTACGCCGACAAATCGGCCGTCGGCGACATCGCGCAAAATGCTCAGGCGTATCTGACGGATCAGAGTGGCCCGGCTTATCTCGTAACAGTCAGCGCGCACCGCCCCGATGACGGCTATAGCGTCAACCGAACCTTTGTGATCGCGACGGGCGTAGATCCGTCGGCACCCTATAGGCTACTCGCTAAATTGCCCATGGTCAGCGCGCCAGCGGAGAAAATGCAATGACGCGCGATCCGAACAATCAAGGCCGTGTTCGCCGCCTTTATTCCTGGTGGCTTCGTGAATTGAGTAGCGTCATCACGCGTAGACCGACGGGTGAGCGTCCATGGCGTACGATGCTTTTCCATAGTTCTGAAGGTCTGCAGATCTTCACTAAAGGTGAAGGTCCCATGGTGTGCCTCGCGACGCTCGCGAAGGATGCGGGACCAGACGAAATTGCCAATGTGCGGCGCATTTTAATTGGCAAGTCTTCGCATGACTCAAAGCAGATCTTACTGCGATTATCGCCAACGGAGGTTGTCCAGAGAACCATACGCGTTCCCGAAGCGGCGGCGGATTTGATGGATTCCATCGTGGAAAACAAGATTGAAACAATAGTCGCCTGGCCGCAGGAGAATACGTACTACGGCTATCGCGTCGTGGGTCCGAACGCGCTTTCCTCCGACCAAATCGATACGGAAATCGTCGCGACAACGCGGCAGATCGTCGACCGTGCGCTGGACCGCGCGCGCGAGATCGGTCTTTCTCCACGTGCAGTCGACTTTGCGCCGTCGCCGGAGTCTGCATCGATCATCGAACTGCTAGGGCTCGAACCTGACCCAATCAGCAGAACAGCCGGCCGATTGAATCTAGCGCTTGGTGTCTTCGCCGTCTCCAGCTTGGCGGTCTGCGCATTCGGCGTCTATCAGCTTTGGAATCGCGAAGCACAATACAGCGAACTCGATAGCCAGATTGCAGCCGTCATGACGCGCGTCGACGAAGTCAAGCGGCTCAATGAAGAAAACACAAAAATCAAAGGCCAGCGCGAGCGCCTCGCCAAGCGTAAAATTGATCATCGACCGGTTATGGAACTGATCGAGGCGCTTAGTCGCGCGCTTCCTGATACCGCTTATCTCGACGAATTCGAAATACACGACAATGAGGCACGCATCGTCGGGAAATCACCGGACCCTACCGGGCTAATCGGAATACTTGAAAGCACTCCAGAATTCGAAGATGTGCGATTTTCCGCCCCCACGACGCGAGAAGACGGCGATAAGCTCGGAACGTTTTCGATCGTCGGAAAGGTCCAACGCGAAGGAACTCCGGAGAAGAACCAGTGAAATCCTATGGAGCCTACGTATCCGTCGCAATATTTCTTGCAGTGCTCCTGACGCTGGGGGGGGTTGCAGCGGCGCCCTTTATGCAGGTTGCAACACTCGAAAGCACGATTGCGGATAAACAGGCGTTACTCCCGCAACTGCGTGCGAAGGTCGCCCATGAGGACAAACTCCGAAAAGAGCATGCGGATCTTGCGGCCCTTGGCCAAGACAGGAGCCTCTTGCTCGAAGGCGACAAAACAGGCGTGGCTGGTGCAAACCTGCAGAGCCTCGTCAATTCTCTCGTGACCGCGAATGGTGGAACGGCCTCAAGCATTCAGATCTTGCCGCCAAAAGAAGACGGTAATCTCATGCAAATCTCGGTCAGCATATCGATCAACGTCGGGATCGACGGCCTACGTGACATTATTCATAGCCTCGAAACGGGAACGCCCCTCATCTTCATAGACGACATCACGGTCAGAGCGATTCATGACGACTTTCGGCCTCCCGAGCCCCACTATATAGGGCCACTTGATGTAACCTTGCAGGTTAGCGGCTTTGCTGCACAAAGCGGATCATCCTGATATGGCGAAGTATCGTCCCCTTCTGCTCGTTGTCGTATGCGTAGCCTTGGGCGCGCTCGTATGGTTCGATAACCGCGATGCCATATTATCCCTGTGGAATTCCGCTGCGCCAAGCGCTTCACAAGCGACAACGCAAATCAACCCACTCGACAACGTAACGTTAGATGGAAATGCAGCGCCCGAACAAAAGCCGACGACCGCGGTATCTCTTCTCACGGGAAACCCCTTAGGCTCTTTCGAAAAGGCGTCGCTTAAAAACTGGGTGCAGAGGCCGCTCTTTGCGCCAAGTCGCAGACGGCCACCGCCGCAAGACGCAAAGTCGAAAATTGCGCCGCCGCTACCGCCGCCCGACTACCAACTGCTCGGCGTCTTGCTGAATCCAAGAACAACGATTGCATTGCTGCGCAGCGAAGATACCGGAACCGACTTTCACGTTCAGGTCGGCGACATGATCAAGGGGTGGCTTGTCGCGTCGGTGGAGCGTGATGCGGTGACGCTTAAACGCGATGATGAGACGTCTCAGGTCATCCGCTTCAAGAAGGCATGCGAAAACTCCGACAGCACGTCGTGTCCGTAGCCTTTCACCGCTTTAGGAACGAAGGAAAGCTCAGGGCATCGCCGGCGTCCCGGTCGGTGGCGGAGCACTTTTAGTAATCTTAGAGTGGTCAGAGACCGCGATCAAAATCTTCTCTACGCCCGTGACGTTCTTTTTCGATCGCAGAATCATATAATTTTGATTGCGCAGCAATCGCTCAAGTATGTTCGGCAGACTGCCTTCAAATGTCACCGAGATTGGATCATCCGATCCGACCTCGGTGTTGCCAGCTATCTCGACACCGTATTTGTCGTGCAATGCTTGGAGCACGTCTCCAACCGTCGCTTTGTCGACTTCCAATTTGATGCTTCGCGACGGGTTATCGCTCTCGATGGTCACACCCTCGGCACGAAGTTCCGATTGCCCCAGAACGAGCGCGAGCGCGAACAACAGGGCCCGCGCCACGAACTTTTTGCCAAATGCCGCATTGCGGCTCATCGCCGGAGTCCAAAGCTCAAAGGGACCGATCCATTCTTGAACTAATAGCATCCTGCATCAAGCATGCATTTGTCGAAGCGCCAATTGTCGAATCCCCACCGCTCGTAGGACCAGGGTTCCCATCCCTTCCCCATCAGCAGATCGCAACGGTACATGACTTTCATGCACCGCTGGTGATCTCTGCATATTCCTTCATGCTGATGCCAGTCATAGACCCCCAAACGAGGATCCCAACCGAACATACGTCGGCAATGGAAGCCATGCGCCAGCTGAACCAAGGGTTCCTTATGGGCGAAACCGTTATGTTTTGGGGGCACCAATGCGGCCACGGGATCGCTCAACACGAGCACGGCCAGTAACCCGCAACAGAACAACTTCATCAAGGGAAGCTGGTATCTCGATTTCCGCAAAGTTGCCCCCATCCGATTAACGCGCATCAGCCACGAGAAGAGACTCGAAAGTGCGCGACTATAAAACAACTTTCGGCGGAGACGCGTCGGGGAAATTCTCGGCAAGCTGATTGAAATCCCGGTCGTCACTTGCTGGCAACGGTCTTCCCCGTCGTAAGGCTCCCCGAGCGCCGACTACGCGCCCAAAGCACCCTTGCCCGTTAACCGAACGATGCATTTCGAGGGAAGCGAACAGAGGTGTCCGCTTCCCTCGCCACGCTTAAACTCAGTGGCCCCACGCCAGATCGTTGTCGTGGACGTGCAGGGCCTTGGAGAGCCACTTCTCGTCGAATGCCGCAATTTGCAGATTATTCATCTCAAGCATCTGCATGTGGCCGTTACCGTAAATCTTCGCGCTCGGCAGATAGACGTAAGTGTTGGGAATCGCCGCCTGATTGAGGAAGACCGACGTACAGTAATCATACCCTGCGTGATAAGACGCCTGGCCTGTCTGAATCAAAATGGGAGTGCCTTTGAGGTTGGTCGGCTGATGGATAACGGGGCCGGATTGTAGCCAGCAGCTCTTCAGGTTTGCAGCCGGCTGTCCTTGAACACCGCCTGGCGGTGGAGGCGTCTTGGTCAGACCAAGGTCCGCAGCGCTCGCAATAGGCGGGCTGAAATTCAAACAGACATTGCTGAGACCGCATGACGTTCCAGGCGCGGTATCACCGTTTAGATTCGAGTTACCGGTGGGCTCGACGGCGATGATTGCTTTGACCATGCCCGGGACGGCCTGGGGAATAAACCAGCTTTCCGGGCCGGTCATCGAATGGGTCATGATGATCGCCGGACCTATTTTTTTGATCAAGGCCGCCACTGCCGCTGTCGTGAGCGCGAGAGCCTGATCGCCGTTTGGCATGTTCGCGACTTGCGACGCAAAAAACTGATCGAAGGCGTACTCGCCCGGCACGCCACTGCCCGGCCCGCCCGGCCACTGCGTATGGAGCGCTGCCTGCGGCCAGCCGAGGGGACTGGTAAGTTCAGGGGCTGTAAACATCTGCTTGACAGTCATCGGGTTCGGATTTGGCCCCTGCGGTCCGTAGGCATTCGGGAAATAACCGGATTTGCCGCGGCCAGGTTGGTCAATCACGTAAACCGGCCAGCCGTGCGCCACGAAATAAGCTGCCCATCCCGGACGCCCATCGGGCGTTCCAAGAAAGTTAGCACCCGTCTGCTGACTACCGTGAATCATGATGATGGGCAGCCGACTCGTACGTCTCCAATTCCACGAATGATTGTTGGGCGAAAGGGGAAGCTGATAGAACACATGTGCTTGCCCTGACATCGTCGTCGGCGTTCCCGATGATGGCGCGACGTCATAGACCCCGCCCATGTAGAGAACACCCTGTTCGCCCACGATAAAGGGGCCAAGATCATTGTTATTGCTCTTCTTGTCGTTGCCGTGCGCCCATGCGCAGGACGCTGTTGAAACGATGCAAAAAATGCCGGCTGTTACGGCTCGCGCCGTAAAATGCGATCGCTGATGGCGTTCCTTCATGGTGTCGTCCTCCTGCTTTCCCGGGGTTGAATTTTTGGAGTTTTGACACCGAACAGTGTAGTGGCATTCGGGATGGGGTCTCGGATCACGGCGAACAAAATCAGGCAGACAGAGAACTCAATTTTATGGAAAATTTAAATGTGCCTGCCCCGTCGGGACGCCGGCAAACATGCGAATTGAAGCTTTTGCTGAAAAACGTAGGGAGCCTGCGCGTCGTGTGAGGTTCCGGCATGCCAGAGTTTACGCGAACCGCGCTTCGCTGGGTTTACATCCGTATTTCTCTCGGAAAGCTCTCGCGAATGTCGAAAGATCGTTGAAGCCCCAGTGCTTCGCAACGTTTGCAATCTTCTGCTCTCGGCTCGCTGGCGCGGCGAGTTCAAAATACACTTTCTCAAGCCGCTTTGTCTTGATGTAGGCCCCCAACGTGAGTCCTTGCTGAGCGAACAGCTTATGCACGTATCGAACGCTTATCCCAAAATGGCCGGCAACTTTCGAGGGATCTAAATCTGGATCTCGCAATTCTCGATCAACATATTGGAGCAATTTAGGAGCTAGCGATCGCGCGACAGGTTCAGCATGCCGACCCGATCGAGCTATCGCAATAGGTAACAAGTCCCGAGCTGCAGCATATAGCATTTCGTATTCAAATTGAGAGGCCGATGAAAAGCTAGACGCGATGAACGCCAAACAGCTCGCTAATGGCGCAAGTAGCTGGTTACGAGATATATGAACTGTCGCGGCGAACTGGTTGGCGATGGGATCGGGTCGTTCGACGTCGTGTATTATCAAAACTAACGCTCTGAGCTTCACCGCTGCGACGCTGGCTGATCGCAAATCTCCCGAAAATACCAGCAGATCGCCTGCGGTCGCAGGACAAGGCGAACTACCATAAGAAATTTCGCCAGAAATCAAATAGAACGCATAGGCGGACGTCGACAAGCAAGCGGGCGCGGTATCCAACGTCCACTTGCAAAACATGTCTTGGAGCAGTTCCACATCTCCCGTCAGATTACTTTCAGCGTGGAGCATGCCGATAAAAGGAAATTCATCTAGGTGTTCGATGCGGGCCGTCGTCTGGCGCCTTTTTCGTTCTAATAGTTGGCGGCGACCGACTCCGGTCGCCTCCGGAAATCGGCGAGGGTCAACTAATTTTCCCGGAACGCGTGGCGATGGCATTAGCGATCTCCCGAAAAGAACGACGACTGAGCAAGCGAAATCGGGTCCTTTTTGTTTGTCCTCTCTCGCGTCATCTCGATTTTTCGGCAGCCGTAGTTATTGTCGGCCACTTGGCCAGCAGCCTGTAGGGAGCATCCGGATCGATCCCGGTGGCAATTACAAAGGTTCTGGCGACGCTATAATCATCGTCCGTACGGTGGGCTCGAACGGTGACCAGATGTGCTGCCCCGCTTTTGTAGGTCAGAAAATCCGGCGCCGTTCCCATCAGGCCGACAAGAGCGGATTTGTCCGCATGCCGAACTTTCTCGATGTCAGCTTGGTTGAGCGCCGGGATTGCTTCGAGAATCTGAACCGGCGCGGTCACAGGGTAAATGGTGCCATCATCACTGAAAACCGTAAGAAACGGAGCAACCTCATTGAAGACGTCGTGCGGAATCCCCTGCATCCGCCCGAGCTGCGACACATCGATGAAGGCCGGCTCTGAGGGAGGAGTATCCTGAGCCCCGACGTCTGCTGAATTGCTCACTCCCACAATTCTATCTTTCGCGGCGGCGTCCCGGGCCCGCATAATGACGTCCGTATATCGTGATGCTTCAATCTTGGAATTCGTAAATTTCAGAAAGAATGCGCGCAGAAGTGCCGGTTCGCTCTTGTTCAAATCGATCAAGCCATTCGCGTCCGTCACCGCAATCGACAGCTCCGCGCCGGCAAATTCAATCGAATGCTTTCGTCCGTCGCCCAACCACCGTCGTTTCTTGTTCTGATCAATCAAATGCGCCGCCGCGACTTCGAAACCCGCGTCAAGCAATGCTTCCAATTTGGTCAAACCAACTTCCGATACGGCTGAAGCAGTGCCACTGCGGACCGTACTGTTGAATGAAGCAACCAGCATGACGGCGGAAGATAGGACCCAAAGAACGACGAGCAGCGCGAAGCCCTGCTCTCGCGCCCGCACCGCTTCACCGTTGCGCTCCTCGGATTTCCGTGCAGGAACAGTTTCCAAACCGCACTTCAGGTTGCGATGTCGAGGCATTCAAGCGCCCAACTTGGTTGAGCCGATGATGCGAACCAGGTGTCACGATGCATAGTGCCTCTACCCGCGCGGAGCGGGTAGAGGCATCGCGAACCGATACGTTCGCTATGGACGATCACCAGCCGTGGCCGTGGTCGTGGTCATCGTTCTTTGCATAGCCGTCGAGCTTGGTCTTCTTCAGGAACTTGAAGAGCAGCGCCGCGACCTTGTCGTTGTCCATGTCAGCGAAGGCAATATGCGTGCTTCCCGTGAGGCCCGCATCTTCCGCCAGCTTGAGGACCTCCGCGTGCCCACCCAAATGGTACTTCGCGGCGTACTCGTTGATGAGCTTGGCGCACAGGCGGGACTGTATAACGAAAGAGTAGGTTTCAGGCCGGTGGTCGCCCCAGGCGAACGTGATCTGGAGTTTCGCGAGCTTCTTGAAGTCTTCCGGTGTAACACCCAGCGGACCGAACGCGCAGGCCGGGCCAGGATCCGTGCAGAGCGTAATGCCCGCAGCCGCGACTTCGGGATCGCCGATAGGGAACACGTATCCGATACTTTCATACGTGTAGATGCCCGCGATGTTGTGGCCTGTGGTCTTCGCTGTCGTCTTCATTGCGCGAAGTCCACCCGCGGAGTTGGTCAGATAGACGATGCTTTTGCCCAGTCTACCGGAGTTTGCCGCTATAGCTGCCGCATCCGTCTCAATTTCGATATTCTTCTCAATATCGAACTCGTCGTAGCGAGCGCCGGTCGCGTTCCACCAATACTGCTCAAGATTCGGACTTTGGTAAGGGAACTGGGAGCCAGGGTAAAACTCCGCCGGCGTCGGGACCTGCCCGGCGGGGACTGCGGGGCCAAAAACCCATGCGGTGAAATTGCCCTGATCGCGGGCTGACGGCGTGTAGGTGACAGTATCGCAGCTCCAGTTGGCGCGACCCACCCGCGGGCCGTCCCAAATGTACGTGGGATAGTCGGCGCGCAACATCTTGTCCTTATAGCCTTCGCCACCGTCCCAACGATTCTGCCAGACCTGCGCGCTGGAGCTGTGCCACAGGACGAGGCTTGTCTTGCGCGGTTTTGCGGGCAGGAAATACTCGACGTACCCGTGATCGCACGACAGCGTCCGATCGGGGAACGAAGGACTCAGGCCCGTCTTGTGATATCCGCCAATGATGAACCCGCCCGAACTGTCGAGCACGATCGGCGGTTTCTTCCCATGATTGCCGTTGTCGTGCGCAAAAGCCGCGCCGGTCGATCCCGCGACGAGGAGAAGCGCCGCTAACGAGCCCACTCCCCAAGGACTAGATTTCGCAAGTCTATTGTTATTGCTTATCATTGACTCACCCTTTTTTGTTTCGTCCCTTGATGTTAATGACGAGCACTTTCGATCTTCGTCGAAACTCATGTGCGCTCGTCTGAACAGATCTAACGGAACGTCGCCGGACGGGACTACAATGATCCTGCTCATTTCCAGCACGATCCTGCTCCGAACGATGTATAATTTTCGAGGTAAGAGAAAATAGGCGGCGCGAGCAGCTCTCTGGACAGATGCGTTAGAGGCTCTTCTTAAATTGTTTCGGCGATGCGCCCGTGAATTGACGAAATACCTTCGCGAAATGGCTCTGACTTGAAAATCCGTAGGCGAACGCAATTTGGCTCGCGGTCAGCTCTGTGCCCCTGAGCATGCCCTTCGCCCCTTCAATTCGTTCACGCATGACAAATCTATAGGGCGTCACGCCAAACGCAGAATGAAACATCCTAGTGAAATGTGAAGGACTCATCTGCACCAGTCTGGCGAGTTCGGTTACGGCGATGTCGCTGGTCAGGTTTGCTCGGACGTAGTCGACGAGAACGCGCTTTTGAGCTAGCGACAGGCAGGTCTCACGCTCGTCCGACCTCTGGGTAATTGCATACCGGCCCGCCAGATATGCCAGCATAGCGAGTGAGATCGTTTCTGCGAATAACCTGCCCGATGGACATCCTTCACTCACTTCCTCGCGCATCGCAGCCATTAGTGCGGCGAGCACGCCGTCGTTTGTAACCTGCGCCGTGTCTAAAGATCTATCAATGACTAGAACATTCTCGGGCGCCATGTGCTGCAATTTGGAATTATCCAGTTGGAGCACCATCGTCGGCATCGGATTGCTTGGCACACAGGTTTGAATCTCCACATCGCGCCGAATGATAGAGACGGTTCCATAACGAACCGCGTCCGTGCGCCAAATCCCTCTATGCTTCCAATTCAACGATCCGCCGCCGCTCGTGACAAATAGGAGCGTCGTCTTGGACCACGAATGTTTTGGAATGGGTTCGGCAGGGCCGTTCGATTCCTCAAAGTAGTAGCCGGCCCAGGGGTGGTCGGCGCTGCTGAAAGCCGAACCGGCGAAGAACGGAATGCGACGTCCATTCGAGTTCATTTGAAGTCGCGATGAGGTCACATCATTTCCCTTGCTATGAAATTCAGTATCTCCTCCTGAACGAAACCCGCCGTAAGAAATGTGACACACGGCAGGATACGCATCAACGACGGATGCTCCTAGCGGTTCATTACTGCAGTGCACTGACCATCTGGCGCCACAAGGCGAACGCGTGCAGTGCAATGTTCAGGGTGCCTTCATCGCGGGTTTCGACTCTTGTGATAGTGTTGCCTTGCGCCGGTCGTTCACGCGCTTGTCGCTGTAGATTCTAACTCGCGACGTTGCCGATCGATCCAAGCGCAACTGCTTTACGATTACAAAACGAACGCCGCCGCTTACACCAATTGGCCAGCTTGGCTGCGCGAACCCCGCCCACCGACCTTAATCGTTTGGGAGCGATACGACCCGCCGTCCGTTTCCTCGGGTGCCGAGGCTTTCAAAATGGATCTGCGCCCTATACTCCGTCCCCTACGGGGCGCCGTATGTTCCTAGCAACCGATGAACTTGCGAAGCTTCTCACGCCTTTCGGCTTGATGTCGGCGGCATCCGTGACGGTAACGGAAATGCAATTTTCCCTTCCTTGGATCGTCCAGATCGGGCTTTTAAGACGTCTATTCGACCACATGGGCTCTCAGGAAATGCTTGCATGCGCCAGATGAAGTTGAGCAGGGCCTTCACGCTGATCGAGCCGGGGCCTGTCGTTCTTGTGACGACCCGTGACGGGAGCAAAAGCAACATCATGACCATCTCGTGGACGATGGTGATGGACTTTACCCCCGTGTTCGCCATCACCACGGGCGAGTGGAACTACTCTTTTGCGGCGCTGCAAAAGACGAGGGAATGCGTGATCGCGATACCCACCGTCGACCTTCTTGACCGGGTCGTCGGGATTGGGACCTGCTCCGGCGCCGATACCGATAAGTTCGCCAAGTTCAAGCTCACGGCCGTTGAGGGCAAGGCCGTCAAAGCGCCGTTGATCGCGGAGTGCCTGGCGAACATCGAGTGCAAGGTCGTCGACATGGTCTCCAAGCACAACATCGTCGTACTCGAGGCTGTTGCGGCCTATTTTGATTCCGGCCGAAAAGAGAAGCGCACGCTTCACGCAGTCGGGGACGGCACCTTCGTCGTTGACGGGCGCCGGCTCGACCGCAGGAAGATGATGGCCTCCAAGCTTCCGGCCGGCCTCTAGCTGCGGGCGATTGCTCTTGAGAAATTCGAGCGTCCGGACATTTCACCACGAATCCAATCGTACCACCGATCGAGGCCCTCGCCTGAGCGTGCCGAGACGCGAAGTACGATCGCGTCCGGATTGACAGCCTCGATGTTTGCAATCGCTTTCCCGATATCGAAATCGAGGTGGGGCAGAAGATCAACCTTATTCAATAGAATGAGCTTCGCGGCGCGGAACATGTGAGGATATTTGAGCGGCTTATCTTCGCCTTCGGTCACGGACAGAATGGCCACCTTAAACCGCTCACCGAGGTCGAACAGCGCCGGACAAACGAGATTACCGACATTTTCGATCATGACTATTGAGCCGAAAGACGGCTTCAGCTCTTCTATACCGCGTGCGACCATATCCGCTTCGAGATGACAGCCGGTCCCTGTATTGACCTGAACGCACGGCGCTCCCGCCGCGTGGATTCGCTCTCCATCCGAAGCCGTCTCCTGATCGCCTTCGACGACGAATAGATCGATTTCCGGCTTTAGGTCGCGGATTGTCCGTTCCAACACGGTTGTCTTGCCGGAGCCCGGCGAACTCACAAGATTGAGCGCCAATATTTCCCTGCCCGCAAACCATGCGCGATTCAGTTCGGCAAGCGCATCGTTCTTGGCCAAGACTTGCGTTTCGAGTTCGTGTATCGATGCGCCGTCCCCGTGATCATGGGCGTGCTCATGATGATGTTCGCCGCTTTCATGATCGTGGTGATGATGGCCATCGTCGCCGTGATCATGGCTGTGGCTGTGTCGCGTGCCGTCGGCGTGAACATGCTCATGCTTATGATCATGAGCGTGCGCATCGTTGCCAAGGGAACTCTGCCGACCCGTGTCGAGATTCGTTAGCGTCGGCTTGGCGCCACTGCTGCATCCGCATGTCGTACACATCAGGCGGCCTCCTCCAATTGCATCGACTTAATGTTGAGTTCTTCTCCGCTGATCCGATCGACATTGCGATTTCCGCACCCGCAAGGCGTATAGAGCGCGGGCGTCGAGAACTCCGAACCGCAGGATCGGCAGCGTCCGCGCCCCTCGATTTCGCGAATTTCGAGACGTGCGCCTTCGATCGCCGTCCCGGCGGCGACGGCATCGAAACAGAAAGCAATTGCGTCGGGCATCACACCTGAAAGTTTTCCGACTTCCAGTATGATGCACGTCACGCGGCGGCCCTTCGCTGCGTCGGAGACAATCGCTAAGATGTTTCGCGTGATGCTGAGTTCGTGCATTGCTGCACGCTCCTCTTATTCGACGCGGCTCGGATGTTTCTAACCGAGCCGCGCGGCGACAAGAAGCTATGCGACGAGCCAACCCGCCAGAAGCGATACACCGGCAAGCGCGCCCGCGGTGCCCGCACACTTTTTCAGGATGTTCGAAGGCGTTGAACCGAGCCGATCCAGGCTAAGCCCCAGGCCGATACCCGAAACATGGAGAGCGGCCGTCGCGCAAACGAAGCCAGCGGCATAGGGTAGAAACGCGATCCCGAGCCCCATGCCCTCGGTGCCGTGCGCGTGGCCGTGAAAGACCGCGAAGAGACCGACGAGCGCCATCGCCGCGATTGTCGGCAAGCGAACGCCGAGAGCGATCGCCATGCCCATGGCCACAACCGAAAAGCCGATGCCTTCCTCGACCATCGGCAGCGGCCAGCCGTAGTATCCGAGCGCGCCGCCGAAAATCATCGTGCCGACGAAGGCCGACGGCACGAGCCAAAGCGCGGCGCCGCCGAGATTGGCTGCGAATAAACCGACGGCGACCATCGCCAGGATATGATCGATGCCGCACAGCGGATGCAAGAAGCCGCGACTGAACGTATCCACGGGACCGACGCCGACGTGCGCGAAGGCCGGCCCTGCCGTGAGGACGAGGGCGGCGACCGCAAGTATTGGTAGTTTTCTGAACATGCTATTTTCTCCCGGTAGCTAGGTGTTTCTTGAGACGTCAACAAATTCTAGGAAGCTGCTCGCCGACGAGCATGTCGACGATGCGTATGCCGCCGAAGACCGTCCGCATCGTGACGCGGCCCGGTTCTCCCGTGGTGACCTCACCGATGATTTCGGCGTCTCGCCCCAAAGCATGGGCGCGAAGCGCTTCGAGAGCGGCGTCGGCTTCGTCCGCCGGGACGACGGCGACGAGTTTGCCCTCGTTGGCGAGATAGAGCGGATCGAGGCCCAAAATTTCACAGAAGCCCTTTACCTCCGGCCGCAACGGCGTGCGCTCCTCGTCGACGACAATTGCGACACGGGAAGCATCTGCGATCTCGTTCAAAACGGTGGCGAGACCGCCGCGCGTCGCGTCCCGGATCGCGCGCGTACCGGGCGCCGCTTTGAGAAGTTCGCCGATCAATCCGTCGAGGGGGGCGCAGTCGCTCTCGATCGGGCTATCAAGCGCCATGTCACCGCGCGCGCCGAGGATCGCAGCGCCATGATCGCCGAGCAGACCGTTCACAAGGACGACGTCCCCCGGCCGCGCCGTGTCCGCCCCGAGAGAAATTCCGTCGGGGATCACGCCGATGCCCGTCGTCGTCAGGAAGACCTTATCGCACGCACCTTTGTGCACGACCTTGGTATCGCCCGTGACGATCCGGACGCCGGCCGCGTGTGCCGTCTCGGCCATCGAGTTAGCAATCCTGCGGAGAAGAGCAATCTCGACGCCTTCCTCGATGATCGCCGCACAGGAGATATAAAGCGGCTTGGCACCGCCGACGGCGAGATCGTTAATGGTGCCGCAGATCGCGAGCTTGCCGATGTCGCCGCCGGGGAAGAACAAAGGATCGACGACGAAGCTGTCGGTTGTGAAGGCCACGCGATCTCCGAGCTTAGCCAAGCCAGCGAGATCGATGCGGGCCTGATCCTCCAGCGTCTCGCGCCCGGCGCCGCCGAAAACCGAGATGAAGACATCATCTATGAGATCTTTCATCGCCTTGCCGCCGCCGCCGTGCGCGAGCGTCACGGTGCGAACGGAGACGGTGCCCAACTTGCGAGACGGTCGAATGATGGGGATGACGTTCATGACGCCACCGCCTGTTTTTTGATGCCGCCATATTGGTAGTAGGCGGCACACGAACCTTCCGAGGACACCATTAGAGCGCCGAGCGGCGTTTCCGGCGTACAGGCGGTTCCGAAGACGCGGCATTGCCACGGTTTGATGATGCCCTTCAGGACGTCGCCACATTGACACGCCTGTGGATCGGCGATCTTGAGATTTGGCATCGCAAACCTGCGCTCGGCATCGTACTGCGCGTAAGCCTCCCGGATACGCACACCGGAATGATCGATCGATCCGAGGCCGCGCCACTCGAAGAATTCGCGCAGCTCATAGACTTTGAAGACGGCATCGAGCGCGCGGCCATTGCCGTGCTCGGGAACAATGCGGGCGTACTGGTTCTCGATCTCTGCACGACCCTCCTTGATCTGCTTCAGCACCATCCAAATGGATTGAAGCACGTCGAGCGGCTCGAACCCCGCAACGACCATGGGCCGTTTGTAATAGTGCGCGACGAATTCATAGGGATCGGTCCCGATCACCATCGAGACGTGTCCCGGCCCGAGGAACCCGTCGAGTTGCATGTCGGGGCTATCGAGGATCGCCTTGATCGTCGGGACAATCGTGATGTGATTGCAGAATACCGAGAAATTTTTGATGCCCTCGGCCTCGGCCTGCAGGATCGTCAACGCCGTCGACGGCATCGTCGTCTCGAAACCGATGCCGAAGAAGACAACTTCTCGATCGGGATTCTTGCGGGCAAGCGCCAGCGAATCCGTCGGCGAATAGACCATGCGAACATCGGCACCATCGGCCTTGGCTTGCAGCAGGCTTTTTCGCGATCCGGGTACGCGCATGGCGTCGCCAAAGGTCGTGCAGATCACCTCCGGTCGTTCGGCGACCGCGACGCAATCGTCGATACGTCCCATCGGCAGGACGCACACTGGGCAACCGGGGCCATGCACGAGTTCGATCTCTTTTGGCAGCATGCCTTCAAGGCCGTAGCGAAAAATGGAGTGCGTGTGGCCGCCGCAGACCTCCATGATGGCAATCGGGCGCTCCTTGGCGATTTCGATTTCCGCCACGAGGCTCTCGATCTCTTTCACGAGGCTCTTGGCTTTTTCCCGATCGCGGAATTCATCGACGTATTTCATCGTACATCTCCCGGCAGCGTTTGAATTGGCGGCCTATCGCAAGCCCGACGCGCGCATGGCTTCCATCTCGGCCTGGGCTTCGCCAAGCTCATGCAAAATCTTCAGCGTTTCTGCGGCTTCGGCTTCGTTGATGCGGCTCATCGCGAAGCCGACATGAATGAGCACCCAGTCACCGACGCAGGATTCGAGCGGGTTCGCTCCATCGACGATGCAGGCAACGTTCACCTGACGCTTGACGCCACTGACATCGACCGTCGCGAGCTTCTTCTCCGCATCGTCAATTCTTATGATGCGTCCTGGAATTCCGAGGCACATGACGTGTTTCCTCCGGTCATCTTCTTTTTAACGGCATTGATGAGCTGAGCGGCGGCAATTGCGGCTTGGCCGAGCGATAGTCCGCCGTCGCCCGCAGGCACTTTGGCGTGCGTCAGCACGTTGAATTCCGCTGATTCGAGGCGCGATAAAACCTGCTCGAGCAGAATACGATTGTGAAAGCAGCCGCCTGAAAGTGCGATCGTGTCGAAACGCGCTCCCGTCTCACTGTCGCGCTTTGCGAGCTTCACCGCCATGGCCGCGATGGCGCGCGCGAGACCACGGTGGAAGCGCGCCGCCATGACGCCCTTCGGCGTATCGAGGACCAGATCGCCGAGGATGGCGTTCCAAGCACCGAGCGGTTCGATGTAAGGGAGATGCGCGCCTTTGAGATTCGGAATGGTGAAGGGATAAGCGAGTGCTTCATCCTCACTCTCGAGCGCATCGCGATCGACTGCGGCTTCGAGCTGAGCAGCGGCCTCGCCTTCGTAACCTTGCCGTTCGAAGCACATCCCCATGGCCGCGGCGGCGGCGTCGAACAAGCGCCCGCAGGACGCGGCTTTGGGTGAATTGACTCCATCGCGCAACATCACGTCGAGGATCTTTCGCGGTTTGCCGTCAAGCTGGCGGAAGATATCGAGATTGGCGAAGTTCATCGCGAAGGTCGGCCAACCCATCTCGGCGACAATGTGCGCATAGAGATTGCGCCAGGGTTCGCGCGACGCCGTATCACCGCCAAGCATCGCAACGGGCTTGAAGGTCCCAAGCCTTTCGAATTGCATGTAGCCGGCGAGCAGAAATTCGCCGCCCCAGATTTCGCCGTCGATCCCGTATCCCAGACCATCGAGCGCAATGCCAAGGACCGGTCCGCCGTCGCGCGCCCGACCGTTTTCAGCGAGGCAGCTCGCGATATGGGCATGATGGTGCTGTACCTCGATCAGGGGGATCCCTTCGGTGCGGCTCAGGCCTTCGGCATATGCCCGGCTCCGATAGCCCGGATGCCGGTCGCATACGACGATATCGGGCTGTGCTTCGAGCATCTCGCGATAAAGGCCGACCGTCCTGGCAAAGTCCTCGTTCGTCCGCGCGTCGTCGAGATCGCCGATGTGCTGCGAAAGGACTGCGCTACCCGACTTCAGCAGACAGACGGTGTTTTTCAAATCGCCGCCGACGGCGAGGATTTGCGGTGCTTCTTCGAAGCCGCGCGGCAATCTGATTGGGGCCGGCGCGTAACCACGCGAACGCCTCATGACGCGGACGCTCCCTGCCGCGATGCCCACAACCGAGTCATCGACGCGATTGAGAACGTCACGATCATGGATAAGTGCAAACGCGGCGATATCGGAAAGTTCCGCCTTTGCGTCGTCGTCGGAGATCACTTGCGGCGCATCGGATCGGTTTCCCGATGTCATGACGACCGGACGGCCCATGCGCCGGAGGAGAAGCGCATGCAGCGGCGTGGTTGGCAGCATGAAGCCAAGGGTCCGCAACCCGGGGGCGATCGCCTCCGAAAGCCGTTCGGGTCCGTTAGCGTCAAGGAGCACGATCGGCGCGGCGGCACCGGTTAAAATTGCTACGTGTTCCGGCCGCACCGCTGCGTAACGCCGGATGACATCGAGATCGCGGGCCATGAGCGCAAAGGGTTTGCGATCGCGATGCTTGCGATCGCGGAGGCGTTGGACAGCATCTTCGCGCGTCGCGTCGCAGGCGAGCTGATAGCCGCCGAGGCCTTTGATGGCGACGATCTCGCCCTTTTGGATGAGACCCAAGGCTGCATCGACATCATCAAGCATCGACGTCTGATCGAAGCTGAAGGACCTTCCATCAAATCGGACGAGCCGCGCCTTCGGTCCGCACGCGTGGCAGGCCATCGTTTCAGCGTGGAAGCGGCGATCGCGAGGATCGGCATATTCCGCTGCGCAAGCTGGGCACAGGTCGAAGGCTGCCATGCTCGTCGTCAGGCGGTCGTACGGCACGCGCGCGACGATCGAGAGCCGCGGTCCGCAGTTCGTGCAGGTCGTGAACGGATATCGGAAGCGGCGCGAAAATGGATCGAAGATGTCGTTGGCGCAATCGGCGCAGAGAGCGGCATCGGGCGCGATCTCGGTATTACTATGACCGGCAAGGCTCTCGCCGATTTCGAAATGCTGAGGCAAATCGCCTTTGAAACCGATGACCTCGACCGCCTCAATCGATGCCAGCGGTGGCGCGTCTGTTCGGATCAGAGCGATGAGGGTCTCAATCGCGCGCTCGCCGCCATGAACGCGGGCGAGAACGCCGTCGGCGTCGTTCAGGACGTAGCCACCAAGCCCGAGTTGCTGGGCATTTCGCCAGACAAACGGCCTAAACCCGACGCCTTGGACGCGGCCGCGCACGCGGATTTCAACACCTTCCGCCATCAAGCCCTTTGTCATGCTCGCGGCGATATTCATGGCGCGGCATCCCAAAGGAGAACCCGGTTGTTGCCGCTATCGGAAACAACCAGCGTCGAGCCGCAGGCGGTCATTCCATAAGGCCAGCAGAGGCTATCGCGTTGTGCGCCCAGCCAGCGATTGTCGCCCTTATCGTGAAACGTCGGCTGCCCCGTGAGCCGATCGGCTTCGGCCGACGGCCCGAGGCCTTTGAGGCCATAACCAACGATCCGTGAATTGGCGGTATCGGCAACGGCTATTTGATCACCGAGTCGCGCGATGCCGTAGGGCATATTGAACGCCGCTGCTGTCGGGTAGTAGGCGCCCCTGTTGTGATCGACGCCTGAGAAATCTTTCTGCCCCAACACGAACGCGCACGGGGCGCCGTTCATTGTCGGCAAACCGTTCCAAACCATCACACGATTGTTGCCGGCGTCTGCGACGAGCAGGCGGTCTTCGACCACCGTGACGGCGTGCGGCCAGCTCATGCCCACGTCGGCCGCCGAACGGCCGGCGTTGCCGTCGCGTGTGACGAAATCGGCTTCGCCGAGCACAATATCTGCGGACTCTCCATTCCTCACTGGGATGCGGTTCCATTTGAGCACGCGGCGATTGCCGGTATCCGCGACCCAAAGCGCGCCATCGGCGATCGTCACGCCGTAGCACCAGTTGAGCGTATCGGCCGCCGCCGATGCCGCCCCACGGTTCGCCTGGTTGCTTTCAAAATCGCACTGACCAAGCACGATGTCTGCGGGTTGGTTGGAACGTGTGGGCAGCCCGTGCCAGATCAAGACGCGGTGGTTCCACGCGTCGGCTACGGCTAACACGCCGCCGCCGACCGCCACACCGGTCGGAACATTCAGCGTCGCCGGCCCCGGATCGCCCTTGGCGTTGCGACCTTCGCTAAAAAAGTCGGGCTGACCGATCAGCATGTCGGCCGCTTCGCCATCATTCGCCGGGGTCCTGCTCCAGATTAGGAGCCGGTGATGGCCTGTATCACAAACAAAGAGTGGACCTTCTTCAGCGCTCATCGCCGCGCCGCGAGGACCGAAAAGCGTGTCGGCCGCCGGCGCGATCGGACGTACAAGGCCGTCACCGGCTGCAACGCTTCCGAGGACGACGCGCGCACCGCCGCGTGCAAGCAAAGCCAATGCGTCGCCATCGCTCACGACCGGTCTCCGAGGCGGCGCAAGAGAAACGCGCATGGTCATTTCTCCAACCTCACTTCAACGCGCGAACCGATCACCCGCACGGCGTGCGGCTGCAGTTGAACCGCCGGGGCCGTCAGGCATTCGCCGGTCATGAGGTCGTACTGAAATTGATGGAACGGGCACGTGATGACGCCGTCCTCGATCTCGCCGTCGTCGAGAGCGAGACCGAGGTGGGCGCAGGCATTCTGGAAGCACGTCACGATCGAGCCGCGGCGCGAGAGAATGATCTTCTCCCCTTCAAGGATCTGCGCTTTGACGCCACCGTCCGGAATCTCCGGAAGCCTGGCCGCATAGTGCCATTGCCCGCTCGCCCCGTTTGCAAACGGGCTGATGAACCGCACGGGTTCACCGTTCGAGTGGGAGCACGCCGAATTTTTGACCTGCAGAATTTCAGTGATTTCTGGACAGACGTCCTCGATGGCCTTCTTGACACCGGCATGAAACGTCAACGCCGAGGCGGGGCAGCCATCGCAAGAGCCAATGAAGCGTACCTCGATCGACGGCGGCGACACGCCTATCAATTCGACGTTGCCGCCATGGGACGCAAGCATCGGACGGATGCCGTCCAATGCCATTTCGACACGCTCCGTGAGGCTCGGCTTGATGATACCGTGGCGGCGCAGAACGCCGTAGACGACTTCGTCGGTGACAGCGGATTTCATGGCTTTGAGTGCAGCCGGATCGTCTTTCAGCGCGCTGACGAGACGGCGCAGCGCTTCGCCGTTCAATGCTTCGATGGCGCGGCCATAAGCCTTTGCCGCGCCGCGAGGCGTTTCATCCCAGCCTTCGAAGATCATCTCGAAGCGCTCGATATCGCCGATAAAATCGGCAATGCCGTTACGGTCGCTTGTGAGGGTTTCGACTGCTGTCACGATGCGTCACCGATATCTGAGATCGCGAAAGAGACGAGGTTGCAGAGCGCCTCCAAGAAATCCCGCTATTGCGGCCGACGCCCAGTACGGCAGTCCAGCCACCCGTGCCGCGAGCACGAAGCAGAGCGCGGTAAGAACAATTCCGATGATAAGTTGCGTGTAGGCTTGTGCCGGCTCCGCAAAGAGCTTGCCGCGAAAGAAGAGGAATATGGAGCTGCGAACCATTTCAAACATACCGACCTCACCCGAGGAATGCAGAAGCGACGATGCCGATGAGCACGCCGACGGTGCCGGCGACGACGCCGTAAAAGGAGCCCATGAAGGCGGCGAGTTGCGTACCGAGCGCCTTGCCGCCGGTTAAGATGCCGCCAAATGCGCCACCGATCAGCGACGCGATGAAGCCCACCAGAAGCGCGATCACTGCGGTTCCAATCGGCAGGTTTCCAATCATCAATCCCCTCTCCTCTTTACGAGTCCGCGATCAATCCGCTTCGATCAAATGCCCGTTGGAAGCACCGGACGTTGCCGTCGCAAGCATTTCACGATCGATCTGGTCGAGCGCCTCACCGACGATGCGGGCTTTGCCGAGTTCGCCGGCGCCGACGAAGATTTCTCTCGCCTCGGCGTAGAGCCTGCGTGCCGCCATGATGTTGTTGCGATTGCCCGAGGTCGGGTTTGCGATATCGTCCGGCAGGTTCCAGAGGCAGTTTGCCTTGTTGGAGATCGTGTTGGCGTATTCGAGCGGCGCCGATTTCCGATCGCGGACTTTCAGCGCCTCGTCGTAGGCTTCAATGGCCCTGCGATTATTTTCCAACGCATGGCTCGATGACGCATATTGGAGCGCATTGCCCAGATTGTTCTGAAGCATCGCATACTCGGCCGGATGATCGATGAGGCTGACTATTCTCAGCCCTTCCTCGAAGGCCTGCACGGCGAGCGCTTCCCGCATTTTGGCGCGTTCGTCGGTGAAGGGAATAGAGAGAAATGCCGTTGCAAGATTATTCTGCAGGATCGCGTATTCCTTGGGAAACGCGTCGCGATCGAATGTTCTCAGAGCGCGCTGGTAGGCGGAAATTGCGTCGGTGATCCGGGCCTTCCCCGCGGCTGCGAGGCCCTGTAAAACAAGCCCAAAATTCATCTCAGCCTCGGCAAGCTCTTCGGCGCTGCCGAAGTTGCGAATGTCCGGGATCGCCGCCTGAAGGTCTTCGCGCGCCAGTTCCAGCGAAGCCGTCCCTTCCTCCGGTTTTGCTTGCAGGGCTGTGGCCTTGCGCGCCGCTATGCGGGCCTTCAACAGGGCATGCGACGAGGGACAGATGCTTAGCGCTTTGTCGTAGAGCTCGATTGCGGCGGAGAGATCGTCAACCGACTTGGGCTTCAGCTGAAGGCCGAGCGCAATCTCCATCAACATCTCGGAGCGCTCTTCAGGCGCCGCGGCATCGGCGTCGGCCGCAGCCAACGCAGCCCGCACTTGCTCCTGCGCACCGATAGCCACGCGCAATCCTCCCCAGTGTTCGGCTCTTTTGAACTCTTGTCGGCGAACGATGCCGCCTAGAGGGCAGTAGACTGCTCAGGCTCAAGACGGTCTATTCACATTTCAGTTTGCAAACTTAGTTGTCAGCCGAAGACGTGACTCGCAACGAGCGCGGCGCGATCGTCGTTCCAGGTTGCGGGCAATGTCATTTCGACGGAATCATCGATGCCATTGTCGCGAAAGAAATCCGCGGCCATGACCGCGCGATCTCCCGCGCCGGTCCGCATCTTTATGACGTAGCCGCCGGCCGCCCGATTGCGAACCGGAAGAACGATCAGGTCGGCGCCATCGCGGAGCAGCACGACGTTATCGAGAGAATTGAAAAAGCGCTCGTAGGTCTCACGCGTGAAATGCAGCGCTCCCCGGCGGACGGACAGGAGCGCGGGCTTACTCACGACGATACGCCCGCTCGAACGGCGACGAGGCGAGACGCGATATGTGCGGCGATGCAATCTGCCGCTTTATTGACTGCAACAACGATTTCCGGAGACAATCCTATCCCGAGTTGCGTATCGAGCACTTCGATCAAAAACACCGTCACGTCGGCGGGAAACTCGTCGCGGAAGATCTGCCGCCCCGCATAAAGGGCGTGGTCCCAACGAAAATCGTGCAGATTGAGGGTGGGAACATGCGGCACTTCGAGTTCATGACCAGGCACCTCGAACAGAGCGCCAAGTTCGGAGCCTGTTTGCGCACCGTCGACGACGATGAGCGCGTCCGAACCACGCGCCGAAAACATGATGTGCATGCCATCCGTCCCTGCGTCGAGCAATTGTACGTCGTCGCGGCCGCGCAGATCTTGACGGCGCCTGAGCAGGCGGATGACCTCGATGCCCGCGGCGTCATCCTTCCTGTTGGCGTTTCCGCAACCGATCACGGTAATCATGTCAAATCCGCCAAAGCCGGCAGGACCATTCTGGTTCGACTGGACAATCAAGCTCGGGCAATTCGCAATATCTGCGGTGCACGAGAAAATACATGCACGTCTCGCACGGCTGCTCGATGCCCCCGTGCTCGATCGGATGATCAGTAAAGCCTGCGACGACGAGTTTGGCCTTGAGGTCGCCGCCTGCCTGCTTCAACCGCGCGATGATCGCCTGCACTTCCTCCTGAGTGTCGCCACGGGGAAATGCCTCCGTTTCAAGGTCTGACGAAAGCAGGGAGCGAATGTCTTCGCGCCGCTTATCGTCGCTTGACGTTTCTACGGTAAGAGCCATAGCGCCACCTCGGCAGAACGTTTCCGGACTTTTCAAATTCTCCACAACCGGCACCACCAGTGCGGTTCCACCGGCACGGAAAGCTCGGGCAAATCGCACCATTTGCGATGCACGAGATAGTACATGCACTCAAGGCATCGCTGCTGGTCCGGTCCATACGGATGATCGACGAATCCGCTAATCACGAGTTTCGACTTGAGATCATCGGGGTCGAGATGCCGGAGCTCGGCGAGAATGGCGCCGAACTCTTTCTCGGTTTCCGGAAACGGCTCCGTCTGCGTCTCAAGTCCCCCCGCCAGCATGTCGGCGATCGTCTTCAGCAGGGCCTCGTCTTTGCCGTTCGCGCTCATTCTACCACCTTGATTTCGGACGCGCGCCGCCTCCGACGTGCCAGACGGAAGATTATCTTCTCTCAATGGCACGACGAAAGAACGCCAGACCTTAGGCGGTACGGAAGCGAGCGAGCTGCTCACCGGTTTTCGCATCATATGCATGCACGGTGCAAACGAGACAGCTATCGTAGGAGCGGCAGACGTGCCCGACCTCGACGGGATCATGCGGATCGGCAATCGGCGTGCCGATCAATGCTTCTTCGATCGGGCCGCGAGCCCCGTCGGTGGTTCGCGGCCCGACGTTCCACGTGGTCGGCGCGATGATCTGGTAGTTCTTGATTTTACCGCCCTGGATCTCAATCCAGTGGCATAGCGCGCCACGGATGGCTTCGGTCGCGCCCCATCCGCGGCCGTCCTTCTCGGTCGGTTTGATGTACCAGGCATCCTTCAACCGGAACTCACGCAGAATTCGCTCTGCTTCACGGTAGAGCTTAACTCCCTCATGCATGCGCGCGAAGTGGCGAAGCATGACGCTGGCGCCACCAAGATTGTTGTACATGTCGAGCACCAGCGGATCGTAGTGCTGCCAGGATTCGCCGTGCTTCCCCCCGGCGATAAGCTGACGTGACAGCGGCCCGGCTTCGAGACGCCCATCCTCGGTGTGCAGCACGGCCGAAGCCCAGGAATACTTGCCCTCGTGGTCGATGGTGTTCTTCTGCATCGGCTTCGTCGTGCGGTCGAAGGGATGGAGCGCTTGCGGCTCGTCGTACCAGGCGTGGCGAAGGTCTTCGCGCGTGAACGACTGGTCCATCAGCTTGTGCGTGCCGGCGGCTCCGTCAAAGACGCCGCTCTTCATGATGACAGCGGCGTTGCGGCCTTCGATCGTCGGTTTGTTGTAGCGATCTTCGTGCGGAAGATATCCCCACGAGATGTATTTCTTGTGACCCCGCCCGTACTTGTCCAAGCCGATATCGTTGCTCATGCGCCAGAACATGCCGAGGTCGGAATTGGCATGTTCCGGCCGCTCGTCGAGCCACGCCAGGAAATCGGCATAGGATCTGATCTGCTCGTAGCGCTCGAACGAGCAGCCGAGCCACATCGGCTCCATCCAGTTGCGCCGGAAATGTTCGAGGATCGACCACGCCCGCGTTACATCGGTCAGCGTCGGTGCGCACATCACACCGCCCGGAACCATATAGCTCGAATGCGGCCACTGTCCGCCGAGAAGCGCGTAGATCTCAACCGGGCGACCGGAGATCGTCACGCCGGCTTCGTAGTTCTTCCCCGTGAACGGCGCCCACCGTTTGACCGCCTCCTCATAGTATGGCGACTTCGAATAGTTCTTATTCGTGTAGTCGATCATGAAGAGGCCGTAGTGATGCCGCGGCAGGCTCTGAAGGGACTCGACGATCTGGCCGAGATTGCGCGCGAGAATGGCGTTGCGCGGCACTTCCGTCTTCCAGGCCGTATCGAGGGCCCAAGCGGCGCACGTTAGATGGGACGCACCGCAAATACCGCAAGCGCGCGGCGTAACAACGAGACCGGCTTGCGGGTCCTTGTCGCGTAAAATCACTTCGAAGCCACGAAAAAGCTCGGCGTTCGTCCACGCATTGACGACGACGCCGTTCTGGATTTCGACGCGGACGTCAAGGTCTCCTTCGACACGTCCGACCGGCGAAATGTCCAGTGTTTGAACCGCTGCTGACATCGATAAACTCGCTCCCTAAATCGAATTCCTATTCGAATGCTTTTTTGCTTGGCTCAGACGACGAAGATGTCTTCTTCCGCCCACTTCGGAGAGGCTGCCTTCGCGGCGGCGGTCAGCTTCACGTACCCTGTCTTATCGACACCGAGCGGCATGTCTTTCGGCACGCCCATGACGGTTTGCGTCTTGAAGACCGTTCCGGGAGCCAGATCGTAGAATGGGAATTCGGGTTCGGTGCAGCCCATGCAGGGCATCCCCGCGCGCGTCTTGGAAGATTGGCGGTTCCAGAGAATGCGATTGCACGGCGAATGCGTCATCGGCCCACGGCAGCCGAGATCGTAGAACAGGCATCCCTTGCGCTGGCCGAACTCGGTCGCCGAAACCTTGTAGGCGAAGTGCATGTTGCGCGTGCAGCCCGTCTGCGTGAAGCTTTGGAAGAAGGTCTTCGGCCGCTGGAATTCATCGAGAGAGAGATCGCCGCCGCGGCCCGTAGCGACTGCGACGACGATCTGCGTGATCCAATCGGGATGTGCAGGGCAGCCGGGGATGTTGATGACGGGAAGACCGGCTTTCGATTTGTAGTCCTTGCCGAGGAAGCCGCCGTGTCCACGCTTCAGAAACTGCAAGCCGACGCTGTCGGACGGGTTGGGCGCTGTCGCCGGTATGCCGCCCCACGTTGCGCAATCACCGACGGCGACGGTATATGCTGCGACGCCCGCAAGCTCGCGCACCCATTCCATCATCGGGCGGCCGGCGAAGCGGTTCCATTCGCCCGTTCCGTTCGGCGCTCTGACGACCGTGCCTTCAAATACGAAAATATCGAGCGGCATCTCTCCGCTGGCGAGCGCGCGCACCAGCTTCTGAAGATTTTCTCCGAGTTCCAACCCGAGCGAGGGATGCCAAAGAACGTTGATGCCAAAGTCTGTGACGAGATCGCAGGCGCTCGGTTCCTCGGCATTGAGGAACGACATCGTGTTGCCGGAACATGCTCCGCCCTGGAGCCACAGCAGATTGGCCATTCGTTTTCTCCCCTTTCACGGCGACTTCGCATCGCCTTATGATTGTTGAGGGGAGCAAGAAGCAGGCCAGCTCAAAACTTTTTACGAAAGCTACGCTCTTTCAAACTGTTCCCGCACCGCAGTGAAAAGCGCGCGCTGATCGAAAGCGTGAACGTAGCTGCAAAGTATCTAAGCAGTAGAATACTTGCTTTACAAAAGTGCGAGGGCTCAGCCGTGACGGCCGCCGCAGGTCGGGCACGCGACTTCGAGCAGGTAGCCGAACCAGATTTTCTGGCAGTTGCTGCACCAGTGTCCCGTCGTTTGCTCGGCAGGTACGCCGATCTTTCGCGCGAGCGGACCGTAGGTTACGTCATCGGCTTCGACGCTGCGGCTCGGCTTGACGCGCGAAAACGGAAATCGGACGACCTCGCCGGGATCATCTTTCTTGTCGTCGTCGTCCGACGAGGCATCCGTCATGAAGCGTTCTCCTCGTTGAGGCGATAGCGACGGATCTTGTTCGAGAGCCCGACGCGCGAAAGACCGAGCACCTCTGCCGCCTTGCTTTGGTTCCAACGATAGCGCTTGAGCGTCGTCTCGACGAGGTGCCGCTCCAGGCTCTCCACTTGGTCCTTCAGCGTCTTGCCTTCCGGCGTGAAACCGCGATCGCGGATCGAAGATCCGCGGCGCGGCGCATCCTGGATATTCGCCGAGAGATGCAGCGTCGTGAGATACTCGCCATCGCCCGTCAGCGCCACCAAGCGGCGGATTTCGTTCTCCAACTCCCTGACATTGCCCGGAAAATCGTAATGCGAAAGCTTTTCGAGGAGGTTTGCCGAGAGGCCGAGGATTTTGCGTCCCATGCTCTCGCTGTGCTTGGCAGCAAAAAATTCGGCGAGCGGAGAAATGTCGTCAATGCGGTCACGCAGCGGGGGAATCTCGAACTCGATGCCTTTGAGGCGATAGTAAAGATCGCGACGGAATTCGCGCGTGGCCACGAGCTGAGACAGCGACCGGTTTGACGCCGCGATAATGCGCACGCTTGAATGGGTCGTCCGATCGGAACCGAGCGGCTTCACTTCGCCTTCCTGGAGAAAGCGTAGAAGAGAAACCTGGAACGACGGAGAAACCTCTGAGATCTCGTCAAGAAAGACCGTGCCGCCGTCAGCCGCGCGGAAAAGGCCAAGGCGGTCGGAAATGGCGCCCGTGAAAGCGCCGCGCTTATGGCCGAAGAGTTCCGATTGCAGGAGTTCGTCGTTCATCCCGCCGCAATTCTGCATCAGGAGCGGGCTCGACTTGCGCGAAGAATTGTAGTGGATCGCACGGGCGAGAAGCTCTTTGCCGGTGCCGGTTTCTCCTTGAATGAGAATGGGCAAATCCGTCTTCGCCGCCGTCTTGGCCAGTTCGCAGATGCCGGCCATTTTCTCGCTGACGTAAACGAGTTTTTCGAATTGCTGGCCTTCCCTGATCAATCGCAGATCATGAGGAGGATGATAGGCGATGCTCTCGTCGCTCATCTTGAACTCGCGAGAGATCAAACGATGGCGGCGCGCAAGCTCTCGGCTTTCAAGGCCGCGCTTGACGATCAGCCCGATCTGCTCGACGTCGATTGGTTTCCTCACGTACTGGTAAACGGATGCTTCCTTGAGGGCTTTGGACTCCCGATCGAGCCCCTTCGCCAGAACCAGCACGCGAACGACATCCGGATGCGAAACACGCAAATCCGCGAGAAAAGCGCAGGCGTTGAAGTCTTTGTCGCCGTCGTCGGCGACGACGAGATCGATGTGGACGTCTCGCGTCAGCTGCTGGGCCTCATTGCCCGTCGTCGCCACCAGGACGCGGTAGCCGTTGCGGTCCGACATCACTTCCGCAAGCTCGGCCCACGCGCTTTCTGCGCGCGCGACGATCAGGATGCTGTAATCCCTGTCCATGAAATTACATTTCCAATATGCGAGCCAACTTAGCAATAGCTCTCAGAACACGGGCTCGCAATCAGCAGCGTGTCCACCCCGGAAACCGGCGCGATCACATGAGCGTGACGCCGAATGCCCGGTTCGCAAACTGGACGGGTGCCCTAATCACTCCATGACCGCTGCGTGGTCGCTTCCCGTCGGAGCCGATGCCTTGCGAAGCAAGAACACAAGCGGGATCGCCGCGAGCGACAAGACCATCATCAGCTTGAAATCGTCGATGTAGCTAATGATGGCAGCCTGGAACTGAATGAGCTGGTCGAGCGCCGCGCGTCCGCTCGCCGTCACGGGGCTCAGCATCTGTTGCACTGCGCTGTTGTCGAACGCGCGGTTCGTCGCCGTCACGTGTGCGCCGATCAACTCGTGATTGATCTGGCCGTTTCGCGTCAGAAGATAAGAGACCACCGAGATCCCGACGCTCGATCCAACGTTGCGCGAGAGATTGTAAAGCCCCGCTGCTTCGGCGCGCGTTGCGGCCGGAAGCGTCGCGAAGGTTACAGTCGTCAATGGCACGAAGAGGAAACCGAGCCCCGCCCCCTGCACGAAGCCGACCCACGCGATGGTCCATTCGGAAACGTCGGGCGTCCAGCCGGTCATCTCGTACATGGCCCATGCCGTCAGCACGAGGCCAACCATCAGCAGCATACGCGTATCGATCTTGCCCATCATTCGCCCGACGACGAACATCGAGAGCATCGTTCCCATGCCGCGCGGCCCCATGACGAGACCGGCCGTCACGACGGGATAGCCCATCAGCGTCTGGAGATATGGCGTCAACAGCGCCAGCGACGCGAGATACGTGATGCCGATGATGAAGATGAAGAGCATGCCGACGGAGAAATTGCGATCGAGAAACAGCCTCGGGTTCACGAACGACTTCTCGGCCGTAAAGGTGTGGACCAGAAACACGTAGAAGGCCGAAGCTGCTATTGTCGCTTCGATCAGGATTTCGACGGACGAGAACCAATCGAGCTGGGCACCGCGATCGAGAAACAGCTGCGTCGCGGCAATGGCGACGCTGAGGCTACCGAAGCCGAGCCAATCGAGCTTCGCGTCCGCGCTCGGCTGGCCTTCTTTCAGGAACAATGAGATGCCGGCGAACGCCGCCATGCCGATTGGGACGTTGATATAGAAAACCCAGCGCCAACTGAAGTTGTCGGTCAGCCAGCCGCCGATCACCGGTCCGAGCACCGGACCGACCATCACCGAGACGCCGAAAAGTGCCATTGCCGAGCCACGCTCCTCGGTGGTGTACATATCGAGCAAAATCGATTGCGCGATCGGCACCAGAGCGGCACCGAAAAATCCCTGCATCAAACGAAATGCGACGATCTCCGTCAGCGATTGGGCCATGCCGCAAAGAATAGAGGCAGCCACGAAACCGGCGATCGCCGCCATCAGGACGCGTTGGCGCCCGAAGCGGTTCGCGAGAAAGCCCGACGGCGGTGTCATGATCGCGGCGGCGACGATGTAGGACGTCAACACCCAGTTGATCTGGTCGGCGCTCGCCGAGACGCTGCCTTGCATATACGGCAGCGCCACGTTGGCGATCGTCGTGTCGAGGGCTTGCATGATGACGGCGAGAATGATGCACGCCGTGATGGCGCCGCGGTTCTGAGGCCGGGACGCCGCCTGAGCGGAGTTAGCCACGATTGGCTCCGGAAGACCCGAAGAGATCTGTCAGAAATATCGGAAAGCCGCGCGGATGGCCGGTATCGACGTTCACTTCCACGCTCATGCCGACGCGCAGCTGCGGCTTATCCGGCTCGTTTTCGACGCGGATGCGCATCGGGATACGCTGCACGACCTTCACCCAGTTGCCGCTGGAGTTCTCAGCGGGGAGCAACGAGAAGCTCGATGCCGAGGCCGGGCTGATGCTCTCGACCGTGCCGGACCACTGCTGGCCGGGATAGGTATCAACGGTTACCGTCGCTTTCTGGCCGGGCTCGACGGATGTCAATTCCGTCTCCTTCGGGCTCGCTTCGACCCAGACATGATCCGTCGAGACGATGTTGAAGGCCGTCGCACCGGAGGCAAGATACTGACCCGGCTGCAGCGTCGGCACATTCGTCACGATACCGTCGAACGGCGCCTTGACGGTCGCATGCGAAAGCTGACGAGCGGCTTCATCGCGCGCGGCCAAGGCATCCTTGTAACGCGGATGATTTTCAACCGGCGCGTCGGGATCGCCGTTGAGGTTCACGGCGATCCCTGCGAGCTGCTCGTTGAGCGACGCCAGCTTCTGCTGCGAAGCGATGAGCGTATTCCGCGCCGCGTCGAGCGTCGCTTGCGCGGTGTAACTGTTGGCAATCAACTTTTGCTGGCGCTCCACGGTGAGGCTGTTGAGCGCGATGTCGGCTTTCGCCTGCTCGATTTGCGCCTGCATGTCTTTGTAGCTCGTGCGCATCGCGAGGAGATCGTTCTTCACCATACCGAGCTGGGCGTCGGCTTTAGCGAGCGCGATGCGGAAAGGCTCATCATTGAGCTTGAAAAGGACGTCGCCCTTTTTGACCGGCTGGTTGTCGCGAACGACAACCTCTTTGACGATGCCCGAAATGTCGTTCGAAACGCCGACGATATCGGCCTGGACATAGGCGTTGTCCGTCGACATGATCGCGCCGCCGGTCACGTAGAAGTATGCGCCCAACAGAAGAGCGATGGGCAGCATCGCGAACAACAGCGGCCGCTTTAAAGATCGCCTTTTTCGCGGCAGCCCCAAATCGGAGGACGAGCGATCGTCGCCGCTTGGTGCATTGTCGCGCAGCCGGGCGGACGGCTCGGAATCCGCGACCTCGGCCACCGGTGCGCGACGTGCCAGACGATGAACGTTGTCGTCATTTGTCCGGCCCGAATCCGCTTCGGCGCCTAACGTATTCGCATCGATCTCGCTTGCATTAGCCATGACGTTCTCGATTCTGCTCGGCGGCCGGCGCTTCACACGCCTTCGCCAGATTCGCTTCCACTCGTTGCAATGTCTTCAGGAGATGGTCGCGGTCGGCCGCACTAATTCCTACGAGCGCCTCTGCGCGCGTCGCGTCGCCGATTGTTTTCGCCAACTGAATTTTTTCGGCCGCCGCCGGCGTCAGATGAAGAAGCCATGAGCGTCTGTCGGTTGGATGCGGACGGCGCTCGATTAACTTCAGGGCCTGCAGCTTGTCGACACTGCGGCCAAGCGTGATCGGCTCAACATCGAGAACGTCGGCCAGCCCAGCCTGATTGATCCCCTCGTTCTTCGAGAGATTTACGAGCACCTTCCACTGCGAGAGCGTCAGCCCCGACCCTTGCGAATTCTGCTCGAACCTCTTCGCGAGGAGGCGGGCACAGGTGTGCAGCATGAAACCCAGGGTGGGTGAGTTCTCGTCGCCGAAATTTTTGCCCATGCGGGGACCCCGCCTTCTCATTTAGTAAGCTAGCTTATAATAAGTGTGCTTTCCATATCGTCAAGGCCTCTGTCGCCACTATCCCCGGCATATTTCAGATGCGCAGACGCGGGGATTTGGTGGGTTGCAGATGAGATCCGCGAATGGAGACGCTCGGAATGTCGGAGTTGCGCCGGCGGGCGATCTTGCGCCCATCCCCTTGGTTCTTAGGCCAATTTTCAAGCATAGGAGATCGCCCATGGACTTGATGGACGCATTACGGACCCGGCGCGCCATTGGCGAATTCACGGCAGAACCGGTCGACGCGCGCGTCATCGATGATCTGATCGCGGCTGCTCGCCGACCGCGAGAGAGAAGGCGAAGATCGTTTGGAGCCCGTGAAGCGCGCTTGCACGCGATGCCTCGTCACGATGGCGCTACCTTTCCGGGTTTGTGTATCGGCCTGAAGCGCTGCACGTCTCTATACTATACGCTTGTTCGATATACTTGAGCGGAGGCTTCTCGCGTTCGCAGCGTATGTCCGTCATGGGACAATGTCGCTTATGACAGACGGATCAAACGAACTTCGCGTCTGTGAAAACGTCAGCCGATTGAAACGATCAGAATTTTTTGTTGGATGGCGGTGGCGAGTGCGGGGCAATCTCCTCGCGCCTTTTCGCCTGTTTGGGCAATCATATTCAGAAACGAGAAAAACGCCGAGGCCCCCATGTTCGACAGACGCGATTTCTTCAAGGTGACCGGGGGACTGACGCTTGCTTTGGCGAGTTCCCAGCTTGGCGCGCGCCGGGCTTTCGCACAATCGGTGACGCTGCCTTTCGCGAACGGCGGACGCATACTCGAGGCGTTTCCGCAAAAGCGGCCGCTCATAAAGCTTACCCAACGGCCGCCCCAACTTGAGACTCCGTTCTCTGTTTTCGATGAAGGCCCCATTACACCGAACGATGCGTTCTTCGTGCGCTATCATCTTGCCGGGATTCCGCTCGACATCGATGCCGACAAGTTTCGACTTGATGTCGTCGGCAAGGTGAACACCCCGATTTCTCTCTCGCTCCAGGACCTCAAGGCCATGCCTCCCCTGGAGCAAATAGCCGTCAATCAGTGTTCCGGAAACAGCCGAGGATTTTTCGATCCCCGAGTTGGCGGCGGACAGCTCGCGAACGGTGCGATGGGGAACGCACGTTGGACCGGTGTATCGCTGAAATCCGTGCTTGAAAAAGCGGGGGTTCAGGCCGGCGCAAAGCAAGTGGTCTTCGACGGACTCGACGGACCCGTGTTGCCTAAAACGCCGGATTTCGCCAAATCCCTCGATATCGATCATGCGCGCGACGGCGAAGTGATGCTCGCCTGGTCAATGAACGGCACGGACTTGCCGTGGCTCAATGGCTATCCTCTTCGTCTGATCGTGCCTGGTTACTACGGCACGTATTGGGTCAAGCACGTCAATAAGATCACTGTCATCGACAGCGTGTTCGAACATTTCTGGATGAAGCCGGCTTATCGCATCCCGGACAATTCGTGCGCCTGCGTCGCGCCCGGCACGAAACCCGACAAGACGGTGCCAATCGGACGATTTGACGTGCGGTCTTTCATCACCAATCTCGAGGATGGCGCTGCCGTGACGGCCAACACGGATACGCTGGTACGCGGCATCGCCTTCGACGGCGGGAATGGCATCAAAGACGTTTCGATCTCCAGCGACGGCGGCAAGACCTGGAACGCTACGTCGCTCGGCAAGGACCTCGGAAAGTATTCATTCCGCACCTGGCAGACGCAGATGAAGTTGCCCTCCGGC
Organism: uncultured Pseudomonadota bacterium; assembly: GCA_963789775.1. Lineage (GTDB taxonomy): Bacteria > Pseudomonadota > Alphaproteobacteria > Rhizobiales > Hyphomicrobiaceae > Hyphomicrobium_B. The sequence goes on along the minus strand of CAWBLX010000003.1, from coordinate 408,872 downwards.
CCCAATACTCTCATGGTCAAAGCGACCAGCGTAAGCGGGGAAACGCAACCCATGAAGGAGCGTTGGAACCCGTCCGGTTACATGCGCAATAACATTGAAAGCGTTCATATCAATGCGGCATGAGGAGGGTGCGATGACACTAGGAAAATTCTCACTCGTCACGCTCTCCGCTTTTTTGGGTCTGTTGGCGGTTGCGGGAACGTCGAGCTTTGCGGTTGCGGAGACGTATACGCTGCCGGACGAGACGGCGACGCTGAAGAAATCATCGGACCCGGGTTATCAAAAGGCGGCGGACACGTGTTCGATCTGCCATTCGGTCGATTACATCTCCACACAGCCGCCGGGCAAAGGCAAAGACTTCTGGACCGCGGAAGTGAAAAAGATGATCGGTGTCTACGGCGCGCCGGTGCAGGAGGGGGACCGGGCGGCAATCATCGAGTATCTCACCACGAATTATTGACAATTTCGGCCAGCGATCAGGTTGGGTCGGGTGAGGTTGTTGATTTCACCCGACGTGACCGTCGCAGGCTTAGGTCGTCGGACCCATCAACGGCGCTACTAAGCCATGGCGCATTCCGAAATAAGCCAGCTCGATATCGGAGTGGATGCCAAGCTTCGATTTGATGGCGTAGTGATAATTCGCGATCGTCTTCTGGCTGAGATTGAACTCGTTGGCTATTTCTTCCGTCGATCTCGCGTCGAGGAGCATCCTCAGGATCTCGAACTCTCGTGGAGACAGCGCGTCGGTGGCCGGCAAGTCGTCACACAGCCGACTGGTCGCGATGGCTTCGCTGATCTCCGCGCAAAGCGCGGGGCGGCCTGAATAGACGTTGCGGATTGCACTTACGAGAATATCGGGCGGGCTGCTCTTCGTGACATAGCCGCGTGCGCCGGCACGGAACGCCTGCTGCGCGTAGGTGGCGTTGGCGTGCATCGTGAACATGAGAATTCGCGCAGATGAATTGAGTTGCCTGATTTGGCGGACGAGGTCGATCCCGCCGCGGCCCGGCATCGAAATATCGATGACGACGACGTCGGGCATCGATGCCTTGAACGCCTTATACGCCGAAGCGGCGTCTTCGGCTTCGGAGACGACGTCGATACCGCCGTGCTTTTCGACCAGGCGACGATAGCCCTCGCGCACCACGGCATGGTCATCAACAAGAAGGACGCGGATATTTCCCGTCATTGCACGCCTATTTGCTGGGCCGGAAACTCGACACGAAGCCCGAAACCGCCCTGCGGCAGCGGCCCCGCATGGAACGTCCCGTTCAATGCAAGGACGCGCTCGCGCATGCCGATTATACCGGATCGGACATATGGCGCATATGTGCTCCGGGACAGTGAACCCGCGCCGTCATCGGTAACCGCGAGCTTGATCTTGGTTTCTGCGGCATCAGCGTGTTGGCCGAGCGTCACCCTAACATGGCGGGCGTTGGCATGTTTCGAAGCGTTGTTCAGAGCCTCCTGGATGATCCTGTAGATATGAGCGCTCGTCTCCGCCTTGAGATGGTCCAGCTCGTCACCGGCTTCAATCGAGTAATGCGTTTGTCCGCGCGAGATCTCGTTGTGGCCAGCGACAAGACCCTCGAGACTTTGAAGCAATCCGAGGTCGTCGATTTCCTGCGGCCTGAGGTGAACCAGTGTCTTGCGCACGTTGATCATCAGGTCGGCGGCCATGTTTTCAAGCTGCTTTGCTTCGTTTCGAAGCTCGGGATTGCCTTCTGCGCTCAGCCTGACACACGCGGTCAGCGCGCCGAGCGCGCTTAATTTTTGCGCGATCTCGTCGTGGAGTTCTCGCGCAATATGCCGCCGCTCCTGTTCCTGGGCATCGACTAGACGCCGCGCAAGTTCGGCACGCTCGGACGAAGCCTTGCTCAAGTCTTGGGCAAGCGCATTGAACCCGACGCTGATCTTATTGAATTCGGTTAAATCGAGCGAAGGCAGTCGATGCGTGAGATCGCCTTTGGCGAGGCGATCGAGACCCAACAGGATTCGACTGGTCGGCCTGAGTGCCCTCTCAATCACGATGTAAGCGACCACACAGAGAGTGGCCATAAGAAAAGCGGACAGCACAAAGAGCGGCGAAATCGTCGCCCAGGCTTGGAGGGCGGTTGCAACAGGATCAAAACTCGCGACCACGGTGCCGCGAGATGCATTGCGATAAGCAACGGGACGCGCGGCGGTCGCCCTGCCGTCGAGAATGAGACGATAAGCATCCACGAACCATTGCGGCGCCCTTTGCGATACGGTGTCGACGCCCGCGCAGCTCGATCGCTCAACGAGAGCGTCACGCGCGAGAAGCTGAACGCATTGGCCGGGCTGCAAGGCGTAGGTGGTTACGAGTTCCCAATCGGGGAAACGCTCCGGAAGGTCCAGGTTGGTCGCAATACGCCAAAGTTGCAGATCGAGCTGCCGCTGCACAGAACTGGCAAGGTCTTCGTTCGCCTGCTTTGCCTGCTCTAGGGTTCGATAGACGGTAAGGGCGGATCCGGCGAAGAAGCACAGGATCGCCACCAGCGTGATCCTCCGCACGAGGAGCCATTTCAGGTCCATGACAAACTCCCACGTCGGGCTTTGCATTCGATGCTATCGGGTCGGCTCCCGCCTTGGAAGGCCCGCGGGGCTTTCTCGGGAAATTTGCCCAAAGATCGTCAGGGAAATCTCGGTAGCCGTCCGAGCGGCTTCGCCCGACTGTTCGGGCACGCGCGCACCTGAATCACGCGTTGGATCAACAAAACCGAGGAAACGGCCGTGTCTGCAAAAACCTTCGATGACAGCAACCTGACTTGGTACCAGATCGACTGGTTAAAGGATGTCTGGTTTTACGTTTACGACGTCGACAGAAAGAACGGAATCGTGGACGTCATTTTCAAGTTCGCCGCGAACTCCAAGGCGATGCTCCATCAGCACAAGACACCCTACGTTACGCTCGTCCTGCAGGGCGAACTGAGGTTCTATCGTCCGACGGGGGAGCTAAAAGAAATCCGGCCAGCGGGCAGCTACGTGAACGGGGTCGCCAACGGGGAGCCCCATACCGAAGGTGGCGGCGATCAGGACGCGATCGTCTTTTTCAGCAATCGAAACGTCGAAGACGAAGTCTACGAGTTTCTCGACGAAAAAATGCAACCCGTCGCGATGCTTCGGATCGGCGATTTCGAGCAGCAGCTCGAGGCGCAGGGGAAGGCGAAATGGCAGTCGGCGGCATAAACGTCGTCGCATGCGTATTTGAGCGCGGGAGCGCGTCGACTTTACTGAGACGGCCAAGCCGTTAAACCGGCTCGGCCGTTTTCTTTCACCAAAGGACCGGCGCATCGTCATGCGCCGGCCAAGTTGCTCGCAGCCTAGCTTCTTTCTTTACGGAGGAAGCGCTATGGCAGCGAGAACACAGTGAGCGAGCCACCGAGGTTCGTGTACTCCGAGAGGCCAGCGTAGCCGCCCACAGCACCGAGACCATCGGTCGGGTTCGTCAAGCCAGCAGCAAGACCGATGCCGGCCCAACCACCAACGCCCGAGTACACAGCAACGTACTGCTTACCGCCTTGCGAGTAAGTCATAGCGTTGCCGATGATGCCCGACGGCGTCTTGAACTTGAACAGTTCCTTGCCCGTCTTCTGGTCGACGGCTTTGAAGTAGCCTTCGAGCGTGCCGTAGAAGGCAACGCCGCCAGCCGTCGTCAGAGCGCCCGACCAGACCGAGAACTGCTCGGGATCCGACCAAACGATCTTGCCCTTCGCACCGTCCCAGGCAATGAAGTTACCCATACGTTCGGGCTTGTCCGGAGCCGGGAACATGGACAGCGTGGCGCCGACGTAAGGCTGACCAGCCGTGTACGAAACCTTGAAGGGTTCGTAGTCCATGCACACGTGGTTCGTCGGAACGTAGAACAGGTGAGTCAGCTCCGAATATGAAGCCGGCTGCTGGTCCTTCGAACCGAGAGCCGCAGGGCAGATGCCCTTCGTGTTGAAGTCCGCGCCGTTGGCGAACGTCGAGTACTTCTTCACGCGGATCGGACGACCGTAGTTCGGGCTCGACTTGTCGAGATCGATACCGGTAGCCCAGTTGACGGCCGGGTCGAACTTGTTGGCAACCAGAAGCTCGCCCGTTACGCGATCCCAGGTGTAGCCAAAGCCGTTACGGTTGAACTGCGTCGCCGTCTTGTGCTTCGTGCCGTTGACGTCGAGTTCAGCCAGGATCGGCTCGTTGATGCCGTCATAGTCCCATTCGTCGAACGGCGTCATCTGGTAGGCCCACTTGGCGATACCGGTGTCGACGTCACGAGCGAACATGGTCATCGACCACTTCTGGTCGATCGGCTTACCATTCGGTCCCGCACGCTGAGCGGGGTTCCAGGTCGATGGGTTGCCGGTTCCGTAGTAGATCAGGTTGAGTGCTGGGTCGTAGGCCATGTAGCCCCACGTCGAACCGCCGCCGATCTTCCATTCATCGCCGTTCCACGTCTTGAGCGACGAGTTCTTGCCGATCGGCTTGCCGAGCGACATGGTCTTCTCCGGATCGACGAGAAGGTCGGAATCGGGACCCATCGAGTAGGCGCGCCAAACCTTCTTGCCTGTGTTGATGTCATAGGCGGTCAGGTGGCAACGAACGCCGAATTCAGCGCCCGAGATACCGATGATCACCTTGTCCTTCGTGACAAGCGGAGCACCTGTACCCGTCTCGCCCTTCTTGGGATCGCCGTCGACGACCTTCCACAGTTCCTTACCCGTCTTCGCGTCGAGAGCGACGAGTGACGTATCGGCCTGATGGAGGAAGAGCTTACCCTCGGCATACTGCACGCCACGGTTGACCGTGTCGCAGCACATGACGGGAATAACCGACGGATCCTGCTTCGGAACGTACTTCCAAACGATCTTCTGTTCGTCGGCAAGATTGAGCGCGAGAACCTCATTCGGGAAAGGCGTCGTGATGTACATCATGTCGCCGATGACGAGCGGACCGCCTTCGTGACCACGAAGAACGCCCGTCGAGAATGTCCATGCCACTTTGAGCTGGCCGACGTTCTCGGTGTTGATCTGGTCGAGCTTCGAGTAGCGGTGACCACTATAGTCACCGGACTGAATTGCCCAGTTATTCGGATCGCTTGAAAGTTTGATCACGTCCTCATTGGCCCAGGCCGGCGATGAACACGCCAGCAGAGCAATGGCGGCCGTGGAGTTTGCCCACTTCCTCATTACTTCCTCCATATGCTAGCGTCGCTTTTACGCGACGCAGCTGAGCCCACTCGGCCGTCGCCGGGAGGATGAAAGGAAGCCAGAAGAGAGGGGTTGCAAGCGTGGAAAGCTCAACCGCTCAACTGTCTCCTTCATCCCCCCGACTTCCGAGTTGATGAAAGAGACACGCCTCTCCCGAGATAGGAACATGAATATATCCCTACCGCGGCCTCACTCGAAGAATGAGGACATCAACGCAGTAGGAATCATCAGCCATCGGGGCGGTTATACGGGAGATTCCATTCCCTATGCGGCAAACTATACCTCGCGATCACGGAGTCAACGCGAATTTTCACGCGCGCGCGAGTTTTCGTGATTGACAAAGCTCAGGATTTTTTCCTTACCGCGATGCTGAACATTTCGGCGAGCAATGGTGCCCGGCTCCTAAAAAGAGACGTGTGCATCGCATCATTGTCCCGCGAGATAACTTTCAATCCTGTCGATCTCTTCCGACGTGAACTGAATTTGCGGCATGTCTTTGTGTCTCGAGCCGATCCCCTCGGATAGTTCGAACTCCAGCCGCTCCGACGAATAGGATCTCAGGACGGTCCAGAGGTTTGGCGCTTGCTTGAGGGGACTTAATTTATCCGCAGCCAGGGCATGGCAACGGCCACAGTTCTTTTCAAGCAAAGCCTTCCCGCTTTCGTCGGCCACAGCCTCGGCCGGTCCGTGATGAAAGAGGAAGAGCAATCCCAGGGTCGCCACGTGCCAAGACCGCCGCATGCCATCTTCCTCCGTCCCACCAGTGGACTGCCCACACGCATCGCAGTTTGATACGACTTGCGCGTCTCTATTTAGCTCCGTGAGGTCCCGCCCGCCAAGTACCGGGTGATCACGTCGGCTGAGGCCTTTGCGTTCGCCTTCGCGGCACGGCATGATTTATCGTTCTGAAGTCGCGACGCCTCCAGAGGAGACAATAATGCCGAGCTTCAAGGTCTATCTGGCGGGGCCCGAGGTCTTCTTGCCAGCGTTCGGCAGGCCGGTGTTCGAAGCGAAAAAAGCGATGTGCGCCGAATTTGGCTTCGAAGGCGTGTCGCCGATGGATGGTGAACAGAGCTTCGAAGGACCGCCCTCGTTCGCGCATGGCATCGCGATCTACAAGGGCAACCTCGCACACATGCATCGCAGCGATGCCGTCATTGCCAACATGACGCCCTTCCGCGGTGTCAGCATGGATGCCGGAACGGCGTTCGAGATGGGCTACATGGCGGCAGCCGGCAAGCTGGTGCTCGGCTATACGCACGTGACATCGCAGTTCGACGACCGTTCGACTCGCTACTACGAGCACGAGCATCCTGATGTGCTCGAAACCTACAGCGCCGGCACATCAGTCGAGCGCTTCGACATGTCGGACAACCTGATGATGGTCGGAGCCGTGGACTGCGCCGGTTTCGAAGTCCAGCAAACGAGCGTCCCGCCCGGCGCAGAATTGACCTCGCTGGCCGGGTTTCGAATGTGCCTGCAGGCCTTGCGTGAGCGCCGCGTTCAGCGAAGAGCCTAACGGACGCGGAGCCATTGATGATCGAAGCCTGCTTCAGGAACGGCTACGATAACCTGTATCGCCGCTCGCTTGGCGCTTTGCCGGCGACGGCCGTTCGAACGGCACGACGGGTTCTCCCGATGATCCTTGGATCAGCGAAAACACGCGCTTCTGCTCCTTTGCCCAGGAGCGGATATCGAGTTCCTTGACCTTACGCTTGAGCGATGTCATGCGCGCCCGGCGCTCCTCGGGATCCATGTTCAGCGCCTGATTGATCGCCGCATCCATGGCGCGATGCGAGAACGGATTGACGAGGATAGCTTCGCTCAATTCGACAGCGGCGCCGGCAAACTCCGAAAGAACCAGCGCACCGGCAGTCCCGGTGCCGCCTTCCTTTTGAGCCGCAACGAATTCGCTGGCGACGAGATTGAGGCCGTCGCACAGCGGTGTCACCCAGCAGACCTCCGCGGCGCGGTAGTAGGAAACGAGTTCGCGGAACGGCACCGGTGTCGACAGCAGCGCGACCGGTTGCCATTCGAAACTGCCGAAGCGTCCGTTGATGCGGCCGCTCAGCGCTTCGATCTCTTTCTGTACCTCGTCATAGGCCGCGACGCTCGACGCCTGCACCGACACGTGCATCAGGCGGACGTTGCCCTTGAGATCTGGGCGGCTTTCCAAAAGACGCTCGAACGCCTGCAATTGTTCGATGCCCCCCTTCGTATAGTCGGTGCGCGAGACCGAAAGTATCAACCGGCATTCGCCGAGATCGCGTTTGATCTCTTCCATCTTGGCGCTGGCCTCGTCGCTTTGCGCGACCTTCTCGATATAGCCGACGTCGACGCCGACAGGATGAGACGACAAATGGATAACGTGGCCGTTGTAGGCGATTTTGGTTGGCGCGCGCCGCTCCGACAGCGCCATGCCGACCGCGGAGAACTCATTGCGAACCGGGATATCCTCAAGTTCCTGGACATCGAGCAGGCTCTTTGCCGTGGCTACGAAGTTGGCCGTATAGCGGGGAACGTGGAATCCGATCATGTCACAGCTCAAGAGGCTCTCGATGATCTCCTGACGCCAGGGCAGCACGTTGAACATGTCGGCTGCAGGAAATGGCGTATGGTGGAAAAACGCGATCTTGAGATTGGGCCGCAGCTGGCGCAGATAGCCCGGAACCAGCCACAGATTGTAGTCGTGCACCCAGACGATGCCGTCGTCATCGGCCTCCGCAGCAGCCGCCTGCGCAAACTTCCAATTCACCTCGCGGAACGTCGGCCAGTCGACCGGATCGTAATTGTAGCGTTCCTTGAATGAATGCAGGATCGGCCACATCGCTTCTTTCGAGGTCACATGATAGAAGCTCTGCACTTCCTCCCGTGACAGCGGCAAGCGATTGACGCGGTACGTTCCGAAGCTGTCGTTTATAGTCACGACGCGCTCGAAATCATCCGAGACATCTTCTGTCAGCTTCCACGCGACCCACGCTCCATCGTTGTTTCCGAAAAAACTCTTGAGCGTCGGCACGATGCCGTTCGGACTCTTGTTTTCCCGTTGGACTATTTTTCCGTCGACGATGGATTCTTCGTACGGCTGCCGGTGATAGACAATGACGAGCTTAGACATCAGGCTTTCGCTCCATTGAAATTGTGAAAGGAAAAATGCTGGATCGCCTGAGCGATGCCAGCTGCGCCCGGCCTTGACGCGCGAAAAGTTGAGGTATCGTCCGCGAGGCGGCGGACCAGCGCCGGTTCGCTATTGGATACGGCGACGCCACGAAGGCCGGTTTCGAACAGTGAGAGATCGTTGAGCGTGTCGCCGGCGACGAGAACTTTCTCGTCCGGGATCGACAGATGCGCGAGCAGCCGGCGCAGCGAGGGGCCTTTCGAGACACCCTTCGGCAGCACATCAAAAAAGCGGTTGTCGGAGATCAGGACATCGAAGCCGAGATCACGAACGACGCTTTCCGCGGACGGATCGTAACGCACGGGATCGTAATGATAACTGACCCTATAGCGGAAGTCGGTATCCTGAAGCTTGAGACCGGGCGACTGATCGAGCAGGTTACGAACGCGGTGAGAGCCATCGCCCCATTGAGCGGCGATCTCGGATTCGAGCGTTTCGATGGGGCGCACGATGCGCCGGCGCGAATCTGAGATGACTTCTGCGATTGTCGTGCCAACGTCCCCGACGACATAGTCCGGCCAGGGAACAAAGTTGCCGCACAAGCTCTCGATGAACTGAGGATCGCGGCCCGTTACGAATACGAGACCAACGTCGTCGCGATGCGCCTCGATCCAGCGGTAGAGTTCGCTACGATCTGCGTATGATCCGCCGAGAAAGGTCCCGTCGAGATCCGTCGCCAAAATGAATTGCTTGTTATTCATCCAAACCTTCGGGCGTCCTTGCTTGGGACGCCTGCCAACCTCTTTGTTGCTACTTGCTCAAGTCGCTTACGATAGAGACCATGCCGACTAACTCATCAACGCCTCGAGGCGCTTGGTACCATCGGTGCCATGGGGATGCGGAAGCTCGATCGAGATCGCACGCGGCTCAGCCTCGAATGGACGGGTCCAAAGCTTGCTGAATGTCTCCGCGAGATCCTTTCCTTCGTGCACCACGTCGTAGACGGCGGCGACGATCGGCATCGACACGCGCTTCGCCGCGGCAAGCTTCATGATGGACGCCGCGTTGGCAACACCTTCGACGACGGTCGGTTTACCGTCGAAAAACTTGTCGCGCGGAATGCCCTGGCCCAACTGCGTGCCGTAGCGCAGGTTGCGCGACTGCGTGCTCGAGCACGTCAGAATGAGATCTCCGATACCGGAGAGGCCCGTGACCGTCTCGCGACGCCCGCCCATAGCCTCGGCGAGAGCCTTCATCTCATCGAGTCCGCGGGTGATCAGGGCAGCGCGCGTGTTGGCCGCGAACCCGGCGCCAATGACCATGCCGCAGAGTATCGCGAGAATATTTTTTACGGCGCCGCCGATTTCGACGCCGGTGACGTCGTCGGAAATGAATGGCCGGAATGTTTCGGTGCCGATCGAAACGGCGACGCGGGCTGCGAGAATATCGTTGTCACGCGTATCGCGATTGAGCTCGAATTTCGAGGCAACCGTAACGGCAGTCGGCAGTCGCCTTGCCGTTTCGTCGGCAAAAGTCGGCCCGGATAAAGCACCGACCTCATGACCGGGAAGCTCTTCGCCGGCCACTTCCGTCATAAGCTTGCCCGTCTCGAGTTCGACGCCTTTAGCGCAGACGATAACCGGCACGCCCGGCGCGAGCACACTATTCAAGCGGCGCGCCATTTCCCGGATCGTCGTCGATGGCGTCACCATGAGGACGCAGCCCACGCCTTCGACAGCTTCCACAAGATCGGTCGTGGCGTTCAGCGTTTCGGGCAAGTCGATGTCGCCCAGATATTGCGTGTTGCGATGATCGACGTTGATTTCGTCGACGAGGTCCTGGCGCCGTCCCCACAGCTTGACGTCGCGTCCGGCATATACTGCCGTCAATGCGAGCGCTGTTCCCCAGCTCCCGGCTCCCAACACGGCGATTGAATCGAATGGTCGCGCCATCACCACACGCGTGCGCGCGCAGGCGAAGTCGCCAAGAGTTTTCGTCATGGCAGATATTCGCTCCGAGTGTGATTGCACTTCTCTATGAGTGCGATGCAACGATAACCCGAATCGCGGGTTTTCGAAACAGCGCAAATCCGCCCAGTTGAAAAATCACGTGACAATCTCCACCCATTTGCGAGAAACCCCTAAAAATTCAGGGATTTTATAGCGTTGGCGATGTGTGCATTTTTCCCTTCAAGTTGCGAACGAGGCCAAATTCTTGCGCTTTGTTTACCATCGCCCGCACGATGCTTCGGCTTTGTGCATTGCGCGATTCCCCACCGAATTTTCGTCAGCATCTCATCATCGATTGCGATCAGGAGTTCAGATGTCGTCACTAAAGCAGTCGATGTTGTCAGTATCGGCGCTGATGATCAGCGTAGCGGTGCTGTTGATGGGAAATGGCCTCCTCGGCACGCTGGTGCCGGTGCGCGCCAATCTGGAATCCTTTAGCGGGATCGACATTGGCATTCTCGGCTCATGTTACTTCATCGGTTTCACTCTTGGCTGCTTGACGGCACCGATGCTCATTTCTCGCGTCGGCCATATTCGCACTTATCTGGCCTTCGTCGCCGTCGCCTCCATCGCGGCGCTCGTTCATGCGCTCGCAACCGATATCTGGCTTTGGTGGCTGATGCGCGCGACGACGGGTTTGTGTTTTTCCGTGCTCTTCATCGTCATCGAGAGCTGGCTGAACGAGCGGTCTGACAACACAACGCGGGGCACGGTGTTGTCGATCTATATGGTGATCAATCTCACCGTGCTTATGCTTGGCCAATTGATGCTGACGCTTGCGGACCCGCGTTCGTTCGCGCTGTTTTCGTTGGCTGCAATTCTGTTTTCGCTTGCGGCTCTGCCCATTGCGATGACCCGCGCCCAATCGCCCAATCCGATCCCGACGGTTCGCCCTCGGCTCCTGCGGCTGTTGCGGCAGTCTCCCGTCGGAGCCGTGGGATGTTTTGCGATCGGACTTGCCAACGGCGCATTCTGGTCGATCGGGCCGATTTTCGCCATGGATCGCGGTCTCAAGGCGGAGGGCATCGCGTTCTTCATGAGCGCTGTCGTGCTCGGCGGCGCTATCGGACAATGGCCGCTCGGAAGACTGTCCGACGTCGTGGATCGCCGATGGGTGATTTTTGCTGCGTGCTTCTCCGCGGGCATCGCGGGCTTGGCATTGGCCATGGTCCCCTCCGACGGACTTCTTCTCATCTGCGGGCTCGGATTTCTGTTCGGCGCGTTTGCGCTGCCGCTCTATGCGATCACCGTTGCGCATGCCAACGATTTGTCGGCTCCGAACGACTATGTCGAAACATCGAGCAGCCTGCTGCTGCTCCTGGGCGTTGGTTCAAGCATTGGCCCAACACTGTCTTCGGTGATCGATACCCTGACCAAGCAGAACGAGATGTTCCTGTATACATGCGCGGTTCATATGCTGCTTGCGGCGTTCGTGGCGTGGCGAACGACGCGACGGGCATCGGTGGCCGCGGATGAGAAGGGCGAGTTCAGGGACTCCCTCGTCGCGGCTCAGATCTTCGCCCCGATCGAAGATCTCATCGTGCCGCCTGCCGCGGCCGAACAGAGTAGCGATCAACCCGCAGTCTGATGTGGCATATGCGCTGACATTTTGTGGCGGATACGAGCGCTACCAGAACGCAATGAGAATGGCGGTCATCCCGGCGACGGCGAATGCCGCCTGCAGGCGCGGGTCGGCAAGCAAAACAACAAAAGATTTCGGCCGATCATCGGGCTGCAAGGCGATTTCTGGCCGCCACATTCCCTTTTCGATTGCTTCCGGTGACGATTTTTCTCCAAACCGGGAGAAGACGAACAGCAGGCCCGCCGACACAATCGTCATGAGAGATACAGTGATTGTGAAGTGAACCGGCCACCAGCCCGTCTGGTTTGCGATGAACAGCAGCACGCCCAGCGTGTGGCCGGTCAACAAAGTCAGCAAGGCTCCGCGCCCATTCACGCGAGTCGAGAAAGCGCCGACGAGGAAAATCGCGGCGACAGGCGGCACGACGATGGCGAAGGCCTGCTGAAGATAGCTCCACAATCCGCTGAACGATTGGATCATTGGCGCCCAGGCAATGGAAATGCCCATTAGAATCAGAGTCACCAACTGTCCGTAGCGACGTGACTTCTCCGGTGACAGCGGCTTTTTCCGTGTCGCGATGAAGTCGTGAACGATCAACGTCGACGACGAGTTCAACGTCGAGTCGATGCTCGACATGATCGCTGCGATCAGGCCCGCAAGCACCAGCCCGGTCAAACCGGCAGGAAGCGCTCGCGTGATCAACGTCGGCAACACCATGTCAGCATTGGGGATACCGGGATAAAGCGAAATGGCCATGGCGCCTGGCAAAACCATGATGAACAGCGGCAAGAGCTTCAGCACGGCCGCCAGCATCGCGCCCTGCTGCGCGTTTCTCAGGTCCTTCGCGCCGAGAACGCGCTGCACGATGTACTGGTTGGTGACCCAGTACCAAAATCCGAGCAGAACAACGCCCGTCGCCAAGCCCGGCCAAGGCAACTGCGTATCGCTTAGCGGGCGGACAATCGAGAAATGATCAGCCGGCGCCGACGCGCGGACGGCGGCCACCGAAAAGTCGAAGCGATCGAACAGGACAAGGGTCAATAAACTGCAGCCGACGATCAGCACGATGGCCTGCAGCACGTCCGTGTAGACCACGGCTCTGAGGCCGCCCGCTGCCGTGTAGAGACCGGCAAAGAGCCCGACCGCAGCGCAGAAGACCCAAAGATCCGTGCCCGGAAAAAATGTCTGCAGAACGATTGCGCCGGCATAGAGCCCACCGGCCGTGTCAACGAAAACCGTGAGCAGAATGGTCACGAAGGAGAAGTAGAGCCTGACCCGGCGATCGTAGCGGACTTCAAGATACTCGGGGACCGTGGTGATGCGGGCGCGCAGGAACATCGGCACGAACACGAACGCCAAAACGATCAGCGGAATCCCGGCAAGCCATTCGTAGGCCGAAACAGCAATGCCGTTGACATACGCGGCACCGGCGAGGCCTATGAGTGTCGTCGTCGAGATGTTGGAGGCAAATAGCGAAAGCCCGATCGGACCCCACGTCAAAGTTCGTCCGGCGAGAAACAGATCCTCACCCGTATGTGTCTCGCGCGCGACCCAAATTCCGATGGCCGTGACGATCACAAGATAAGCGCCGATGACAAGCAAATCGATCGGCGCAAGTGTCGGAGCAGCAAGATGCATCATCAAAATCGCGGCCGTGCGCGGCCGGGAAACCCCCCAGAATTCAGCGAAATGCTGCGGCGACGCGGGTCGTGCCAAGCAAACGCAGGGGCAGGCATACAGTCATTCGCCGGTGGGCAAAACCTTTTATTTTTCCGAATCCCCGCGAACCGGACGCCATGAGAGAAAATATCGGCGATCTTTCGCTTACGCGATGGGGTACGAGCAGAGCATTCACGGCGCGCCGAACAGAACCTTGGCTTTGTGCCAGAGCGACGACGCGTTTTTGAAATCCCGCCAGAGATAGGCCCATTCCGACAAGGCAATGTGGATGGGGTTGTTGCTCGGCTCGCGGCCCTTCAGTCCGAATGCGAGAGGCTCGTGCTCGGGCGCGGACGCGAACGTTCCGAACAGCCTGTCAAAGACGATAAGGACTGAGCCGTAGTTCTTGTCGAGGCAGATCTCGTTTGAGGCGTGGTGCACACGGTGGTGCGCCGGGGTGTTCAAGATCCATTCGAGCAGTCCGAGGCGGATCGGCAATGCCGTGTGCAGAAAGAACTGGTAGATGAGGCCGAGGCCGAGCATGAGGCCGATGGCAGCCGGATGAAATCCGATCGCCGCCAGCGGCATGAAGAATAAAAACGCGCCGCTGATCGTTCCGGTCCAGCCAAGCCGTATGGCGGCCGACAAGTTGAAGTGGGTTGCGGAGTGATGCACGGCATGAGTCGCCCAAAACCAGCGAATGCGATGCGAGGCGCGATGGAACCAGTAGTAGAAGAACTCGACCCCGATGAAGAGCGCAAGCCAGCTCCACGCGGTGCCGAGTGGAATATTGAAGAGGCGATGCTGGTAACAGATGAATAGCGGGATCGCGGCTAAGCTTCCCGTCAGGAGCCGGGATGTGATATCGCCGATCGCGACCCCGACCGATGCAGCGGTCTCCTGCGTATCGTGATCGTGCTGGTGATGGGCAAGCTTCATATAGAGAAGCTCGACCGCGATGAAGACGAGCGCAACAGGGAAGAAGCCGAAGATCGGTTTCGGTACGCTGGTCAGAAATGCTGGAATGTCGGGCATGACGGTTGCCTCAAACTGCCAAAGGAAATATTTGCGCCGAAGCCGCCTTCGGCGCGGAGAGATGACTCTGAGCACCTAACGAGCATTGCGAGCGGCCGCGACCGTGGCCGCAGCGTTATCGATTGCCGAGCGGCAAGCTGGGCTCACTTGTGCAGAGTTGGCTGCCAGACAGCGCAGAATGCGTCCACCACCAGGCAGGACGCCGCCGCACAATCTCCAACGATCGTCGCTGCAAGCCGCCATGGCTGCTTGGACGGCGGGGCTGTGAGCAAGTGCTTGAATTTCCGCCTGTGTGAGCTTCGGCGGCGGGACCGATTGTGCGAAGACGACGTTCGTTGTCGCGGCGGCCAAGGGCGCGGCCAGAACGGTGGCAAGGATCATCGAGCGCATGACAATTTCCTTTTTTCAAAAGCTTGAGAGACAAGGGAGTCGCGGGCGGGCGCCCCGCGCGCCCGGCCGTTGATCGGATCGGTGACGGCCTCAGTAGCGCGAGATCGAACTGTTACGCGTTACGCTATTACCGTAGGGGCCGGTTACCGTTGCGGAGTGGTTGCAGGTGCCGCCGTAGCAGCTTGTGCTGCCTGTGCGGCTGGACGTACCACGGGGACCGGTGAAGCTCTGCGACGAAGCGCATGAACCGTTTGCGCAAGAGCCGGAGCCGCTCGAGTGCCAGCTGTTGCCGCGGGGGCCAGTGCCGCTACCAGAGCGTTGCCAGCCAGCGTCGGCGACGGAGGCGCCGCCGGCGATAAGTGCGGCTGCAATGCAAAACGGGGCGAGCGCGGATTTTTTCAGGATCATCGGATCATCTCCTTGTTATCATCACGCCGCATTGGCGTGATGGGAGGAGATTGGCCCGCCGGGGTATCCGGCGTGTTTCAAGAACAAGCCCTTAGTTTTACGTTTTGTAACAGGCCATCGGAACACTTGCGCTAGCGTCGCCACTGCCGTCACATCGGATCATGGACCAACGACCGACTATACTCATCATCGAGGACGACCCCGAAATCAGGTCCCTCGTTCAGGGCTATCTCCAGAAGCAGGGCTTCCGTGCCGAGGTTGGCGATGGCGGCGCGGCCCTCGACCGGTATTTGTCGATGTTCGGAGAGCCCGACCTCATCGTGCTCGATATCATGCTTCCCGGAGAAGATGGTCTTTCGATCTGCCGCCGGCTTCGAGCCCAATCGCGCGTTTCCATCCTTATGTTGACTGCACGCGGGGAAGACATCGACCGCATCGTCGGGCTCGAGATCGGCGCCGACGATTATCTTCCAAAGCCATTCAACCCGCGCGAGCTTTCTGCCCGCATTCGCGCCATTCTACGCCGGAACGAGCCGCCGCCGGAGACGCGAAAGCGTTTGAAGATCGGCGATCTTGTCGTCGATCTCGAAGCCCGGTCGGTCATTGAAGGTAGGGACGTTGCCATTGAGTTGACGAGCGCCGAATTCGATCTGCTCGAATGTTTCGTCACGCGGCCGGGGCGCGTCCTCTCGCGCGAGCAGCTGATGGATTGGACCCGTGGCCGCCGCACAGACCCTCTCGACCGCACGATCGATGTTCAGCTCAGCCGTCTGCGCAAAAAGATCGACCGCAGCGCAACGCCTATGTTCAAGACGATGCGCAATGTCGGATATATTCTGACAGCGCGCGTCGAGGAGGCATAAGCGTGCTTACGCGCCTCGGTTTCGCCGGACGTCTGTCTGCCATTCTCATGCTCGCGCTTCTGGCACTGTGGGCCCTGGGCGCGGGCGTCAGCTACGTCACGCATTCGCCCGTGGTCCCAATGCCTGGTGCGCTGCCGCTGCCCCATCAAATGGCGGCGATTGTCGAGCTGCTCGAGACGAGCGACGCCGAGCGACGAAAAATAATTCTGAACGCGGCCGACTCCGACACGCTTCAGGTGACGCTCGCGGATAATGCTCTCGGCGTGCCTGAGGGCAGGCGCCGTCTCAAAGCGCTCGAATGGCTTGTCGGGCAATATGTGAGCGTGCTGGGTCCGCGCGAGGTGATCGCTACCATAGGCGATTCTTCCGACATCAGCGACGAAGGCGACATCAAGGGAGGCCAGCTGTGGCGTCTCGCTCGTCGGCCGTTGCGCGTGGCCGTCGCCCTCAAAGGTGGGGGATATGCAGTCTTCGAAACAAAAGGCGAGCTCGCGCGGAGGCTGTTCGGCCTTCCGCCTGGCTACTGGCTCGGCGCCCTGGGAGCTTTGGTCGGGATCGCCGCTTTGTTTGCGGTCTGGCGCGAGGCGCGGCCGCTTAAAGAATTATCGCGCGCGGTCTCGCGTTTCTCAGGCGACGGGCAACCGATGCTGATCGCGCCGCGCGGCGCGCCGGAACTCAAGCGGCTCATCGATGAAGTCAATCGCATGCAGGAGCGTATCGCGACCCTTCTAAAAGGGAGGACCGTGCTTCTCGGAGCCGTTTCGCACGATCTCAAGACGTACATTACACGACTGAAGCTCAGGGCCGAAATGATTACCGATCCCGAGCAGCAAACCCGCACCGAGCGGGATCTCGACGACATGACGGTTTTGATCGAGGACGCTCTCGCGGTTGCGCGGGGAAGCGCGGGACAGGACAGGACGGGGGTTGTCGATCTCGGTGAGCTTCTCGAAATCATCTCGGCCGATCATCCGAATGTCGGGCTCGAACTTCCCGACGAGCCTCTGACACTCACGGGAAGCCCGGTGGCACTTCGGCGCCTCTTTACGAACTTACTTGACAACGCCCTGCGCTACGGTGCCAAAGCCCCAAAGGTGACGGCGGGAGCAATCGGCGGGCGCGTGCGCGTGTTAATCGATGACGATGGTCCCGGGATTCCCCCGGCCGAGCGCGCGCTTGTCTTCGAGCCGTTTTATCGCCGCGAGCCTTCGCGCAGTCGCGAAACCGGCGGCAGCGGCCTTGGGCTCGCCATCGCGAAGCAGATCGTTGAGCTTCACGGCGGATCCATCACTCTCAGCGACTCGCCAGCGCAGGGACTGCGGGTCATCGTCGAGCTTCCTTCGCGCGCCAAGCGAAACTTGACTGCCTCATAGTCGCGCGGACGCCTTAAGCTGCCCCATAAAGCGGAGAGGCCCGAAGGTGCCCGATGCGATCGCTGGTCACCGGGTGGCTTCGCAAATATGACGCGAGCCGGTCTTCGACGTACGTTGCGGGAATACCGTGCAGCGCGCGATGGTGATGTTCGAGCTTGGCGAGAGCGCGCTCAAGCGTTTTGGCGTCGCGGGTGAGCTCAAGCGCGAGCGCGTCTGCCTCGATTTCCCGGAACCGCGACAACGCCAACGTCAGCAGCTCGGCGATGGCCGGGGCGCGCTCCAGGAGCCAATGAAGGGAAGACAGCGGCTTTGCAGCACAGCAAGTCGAGGCCAAGCCCGCGGTCGAGACATCGTTGATGGCCTGCTGCAGATTGGCGGCCCACGCCATGGTCGAACCGTCGCCATTGCAAATGTGAGCAATCTCGTGGGCGAAGATGGCGGCGGCTTCCTTCGTCGTCATCCCGCGAAGCAGGCCTTCCGTAAAGGTGACGACAGCATCGTCGGGCCCGCCTAACGCATAAGCATTCATCGCGCTTTGCCCAACGAGCACGTAAATCTGGGGCCGATAGCGTAATTTGGCACGCCAGCAAATCAGCTCGATCTCGGCAAACAGGTCCGGCGCATCCGAAGGTAACAGTCTTCGAACGTCGATGTGCTCGTGCGGGGTGTTTTGATTGACTGGAACGCGATTTCGCAAAGGCGCGCCGCGGGCAACAGCGTGCTTAGCGCCCTCTTCGCCTCCCGCGATCCAGCCGCACGACGCCAGCAGAAGCAGCAAGCCGGCTCGAACCTGACGGGAAAGACGTTCGTTTTCGGCGCGGGCCGCGTGGCGCCGAGCGGGGCCTGCATGATGATCGAAGGGAACAAAGGCGCGCGGAACATCGAATACAGCACAGGCGGCGGTGGTGCCTAGAATTCCATCACCGTGGAACGAAGGCCACCCGTATTCGTGAAGATTAGCGCCGAAATCTCCCAAGAAGGCCACGATATTCGCTGTCCCCCGATAAGTGCTGCAAAGCTTATCAGGAGTTTTGCGAATTTCGCGCCAGTTATGCCCCAAAGCGTCAAAAAACTGACGAAAACAACCCGGTCGGCGCTCAAATGAGGTTTGTGCGCCACGGTTATTTCGGCCGAAAGCGCGCCCCGCGCACAAAGGCGGGCGCGCGCCGGGCCTCAACGCGCCGATCGAATCACGCCGCGCGCATTTTTGATCCGAAGCCTAAGCGCGCGGCGCTTAGTGCACCGCCCTGCCCGAAGCGTTTTGCTCGCTTTGGGTTCTTTCACAGATCGGCGGCAGCTCGGGACGGATGGACCGCACGACGGTGATGGCGCGATAAGCCTGCAGGATCATTGCGAGCGCCGACTGGTAGTCACGCGCGTCGTACGCCCGCCGCGCCTGCTCAACCACGCCATTGTAGGTGTCGAGGCCGGGATAGCGGCCGGCGTTCTTCTGAAGATAGGTCGACACGTTGCGCAGGGAGTCGAGAATGACGTCTTCCGTGAAGGCGACGGCTGCCTGCTGCTCGAGTTGGGCAGCGGTCCCGTTGGCCGAATGCAGGGGACCTTGATGGCCGAAAGCATCGGTCTGAAAGCGCAGCAACAGAGGCACGAGGTTTTCAAGCAAGCCGATGAGAGCCTGCGTATCCTCCTTCGCGTCCCGCGATCTGCCGGTCTGATCGGCGCGCTGTGGATCGTTCGACATTCCTAAGCTCCATTCCTGAGTTGGGAGAAGGAAGCGCCACCCTGGGGCAGCGCTTCCATTTTTGGCTTGGGGAGAGCGGGTTCGCGCTAGGCAGCGCGTTGCATGTTCGGCTGCTGATTCATCGCCTGCAAATTCGCGATGACCTGCGGCAGCGCGGCCGTCAAGTGACGGACGATCTCGCCGACCTCGATCTGGTTGAGCTGACGCTGCTGACCCTGACCCAGTCCCTGGCCCTGATTACCGCCGAACGCAGCCTGGCCGTAGGCTCCGAATGGGTTCTGCTGGTTCTGCCCAAAGAGGGAGAGCTGGAACGGGTTCTGGTTACCGTAGCCGTACGCACCTTGATTTTGCTGTCCGGGATTGTTCCAGCCCTGATTGTTATTCCAGCCCTGGCCCTGGCCGCCGCCGTAAGCTGCATTGGCATAAGACGCTTGCTGCTGGCCCTGCAACAGCCCGACGATCTGAGGAATGACGGGCATGATCTGCCGGACAACCTCATTGACGTCCTGCTGGGAGAGATTGCGAGCGCCCGGCCCGTAAGCGGCTCCGAAGCCGGCACCGTAAGCGCCTTGTCCGAAAGCGGCTTGCGGCTGCTGAGCCTGGGCGATCACCTGCGGAAGGATCGGCAGCAACTGCCGAACGACTTCGCCGACGTCCTGGTGTGAAAGCTGGCGGTGCTGCTGCCATTGACCGCCGAAGTTCTGGCCCCATCCCTGGGCGTTTCCGAAATTCGGGCCATAGCCGAACGCCGACTGACCCAATCCAGCCAAGCCGTACTGTGGCTGGCCGTACTGCGATTGACCGTATTGCGGCTGGGCGAACGCCTGCGCACCCAAGCCCCAAACCTGGCCGGGGTTCCCGCTCCAGCCTCCGCCATACAGGCTGTTCGGGATTTGCTGGAAGGCATTCTGAAAGTTGTCGTTGTGAATCATAGTCAGTTACTCCTCGCGCGATGCATGACCATCGATGAAGGGAGCCGCACCACGATAGGTGGGGCTGCTTTGAACGTGTCTCGCGACACGCGCCGCCAACTCAACGGCGATTGATAGGTGGCAACATATCAGCTCAATTCCAGAGGCCAATTTAGATTATTTTTGAATCCCATTCTAATCTGCATTCAATATGCTCGGTGGGTTGGAATTAAATGGAATAATTCCACGAAGC
This sequence comes from uncultured Pseudomonadota bacterium, assembly GCA_963789775.1. Taxonomy (GTDB): domain Bacteria; phylum Pseudomonadota; class Alphaproteobacteria; order Rhizobiales; family Hyphomicrobiaceae; genus Hyphomicrobium_B. The sequence continues at coordinate 388,356 of CAWBLX010000003.1, read as the reverse complement.
GCCACAATTGCGATATTAGAAAATTCCGCACAAATTGCAGATCGCATGCCGTTTTGAATATTTCCAATCGTCTTATCTAACTGAAATACAAGAATTTTTACGTGACAAATATTTTAAGATATATTCGGCCTATTCCTCTATTTATCTCTCTGCATTGTTTGTTCCGGAGAAGAAACTCAAGACATGAAATAAAGAGAAATACGCTTCACAGCGTAGTTCCGATGGCCGAATTCCGAATTGCCTATTTCCGGTAATCGCAAGCAATTCCGGGGTAACGCACAATTGTAATTCGCAATCATATGTGATGGCGTATCGTTCGCTCGTGGGCTTCGCACGCGCTCGCCACGGTGCGAAGTGCGTGTGACGTTTTGTGCTGATGCGCGCGTGGACACGCTGGCTTTGTCGACATTGCTTGTCCTGCAGCGCCACAGCGGCAGCCATTGTGTGCTCGCGGACTCAGAGGCGCCCGTCCACGTGCGGACATTATGCGTGGCGAACATTTTCGCGCGCATTTCCCCCTAGACCCCAATGAAGCGCACGGGTCGCGAGGGCACAATGGGAAGCAGGAACGCGGTGGACGCGTCGGAGCGCACAAAAGAAGCACGCGAAATTCATCCGCGGCCAAGGTTCGCTTGGGCGGTCAATATTAGCCTTCAGGCGATAACTAGGATCAGGGAGCGGCGGCCCAATAATTCGGAATGTCAGCAGCGCTCGCGTCCTCAGCCGTCTCCTCAGCGAGGTAGCGCCGGTTGACCCAACCGACCAAGGTGCGGTGCTTCACCGGGCACCAGTCGTTCAAACATGGCCCGGTGATTGTGATGCCGTGGCTATCGGGCGGGATGCCGCCGACCGTTTCATAATCGGGCGAGGGTCCGTTCCGGATGTTTAACACGTCGGACGGATCAACGCCCGCGACCCGGAATGGCTTTCGCTCGACATTGTCCACTGTTGCGATCGTGACTTTCGTGGTCGTGACTTTCGCAGACGTGAAGAATTCAGGCTTCACGGATGCCACGGCAATCTTAGCGGGACGCTTCCGACGAACGGCGGGACGCGGCTCCGGCACATGGAGGGCAACGGCCGTCGAAGCTTGGCTGCGCTGTGGCGCGGCTGGCGGCGCCGCGGCAGCAACCGACGGCTTCTTACGCGAAACAGCCGGCTTCATCTGCGTCTTCTGCGCGTGCGGCTCCGCCGTTGGCAGGTTCAACGCAACGGAGACCTCGACTTTCGTCGCTGCCGGTTTTTGCGGCGCGACCGGCTTCGGCGCTTGCGCGACGACCACGGCGGGCTTCTCCATCGGCTTGCCCGGCTCGATTATGGTCCCGGTTCCGGTGTCGCCGTCATCGCGCCGCCAGCCGAATCGCTTGCCTTCCAGGGTTATCGTCGCGCAGCGGGATTCCGCGTCGAACCAGCGAAACCACTTGAAGCAGACCTGATTGTTCGCGACCCACCAGCGGCCACGGTCCGTCATGGCGCCGAGCACGGCACCCATCGCCCCGGCCTCACCCGACATCAAGCCGTCGCGGTGGATACGAACGGAGACGGTCGTACCAACCGGCGTGTCGAGCGCCAAAAGCGAGCCACTGAAGGTCGTTTTGATCGCTTCGCCGCTAAGCGTCGTCTCCCCGGCTGCCAGGGGACTTGCGGCAAAACAACCGAACAACAGAACGAACTTGCGCACATCAACTCCTGGTGGGGCCTCGTTAAGGACTTTGCTAGGGAAGTGTGGCAGAGATTCGATTGCCGTCAGGTAAATGAGCGTCCCTTTAAGACCAAATGCCCAATGCGGTTTTCCTGCCTTACGTCGCGAGACTGGGCGGATTTCGTCGAGCGGCTACGGCATGGGCAACGACGTTGGCCGAGGCACTGACGCTCGTGCCCGTGCAACAGCGAGTTGTATTGACGAACGAGCCTTGGCCGAGCACAAGTCCGCCTATGGTCCGGTGAGATTTCTGTCGTTCCGGATCACTTAGTCCTTATGCCTTCCGGGGGTGGGCAGCAGCATGAACCCGATATGGAAACTGAGCTTGGGTCTAGCGGGCGTTGTCGCGGCGGGTCTTGCCATGTCTCTACAGGCACGCGCCGATGAAACGTGCCCGGCCGGCGCTCTTGGCGTATCGCGAACGATCGAGGTCGATACGACGGGCGGGCCCTGGTTCGGTTCCCCTCACGGCGATCCGAATTTTCTAGCGCCTGGCGAAGTCGTCTTGACCTTCGATGACGGTCCGTCGCCGAAGGATACACGCGAAATTCTCGCGGCTCTCGCCAAGGAATGCACGAAAGCGACATTCTTCATGGTTGGAGAAATGGTCGCCGTGCACCCCGAGATCGTCAAAGAAGTCGCCGAGCAGGGGCATACCATCGGCACGCACACGTGGTCTCATCCCAACGTGGCACACTTGACGCTGCCGGAGTTGAAGCACGAAGTCGAGGCGACTTTCGATCTCGTTCAGAAGAACAGCCCCACTCCGGTCGCACCCTTCTTCCGCTATCCGTACTTGAGCAGCAGCAAACTCTCGGAAGACTATTTCAAGAGCCGCAACATCGGACAGTTCGCGGTCGATATCGATTCAAATGACTGGCGCGTGCGCCGTTCCGCGCCCGTTATCGCGCGAGTCATGGCCGGCCTCAAAGCGCGGGGACGCGGCATCATTCTGATGCACGACATCCACAAATGGACAGCGGACGCTGTCCCGAAGCTTCTCGCGAAACTGAAGGCGGGCGGATACAAAGTCGTGCAATTAAAGCCGAAGGCGCCCGTTCAGCTGATTGCCGAAGTCAGTCCGCCAGTTACCAAGCCGACGCCCAAAGCCTTTTCGCGGAAGCGCAGGCATCGGCGATCATTCTCGCACGCCCGCAAGTCGGCGCTCCTCTATCGGAAGTCACCGGCTTTTCAATAAAGCCGAGACGTTCGGCAGACGGACATCGCGTTCCTTCTGCTTGCGCATGTATGTTGCATGTAGGGCGCTCTATTCCCCATCAGTTCGCCCATTGCGCGTGAGTCCCGAATTGTCGCTCTGGCTATTCAGCCTAGGCCTCGGGTATGCTCAGACCGCGTCCGTTTGAGTGAACTCCACCTCAGCAAGAGATCATCCGTCCATCAACATCGAGACCGTCAGAGCAATCTTGGAATCGGCTCAGGAGGCGTGGAACGCCGGGAGCGTTGAAGGCGTGCTGGATAAATACGTCGATGATCTCGTCTACACTACGAATACCGGTGGTCCCAACGGCCAATCTTTAACCTTTCGGGGAAAAGACGAGCTACGCAAACTCTACCGGACGACGATGGAGGTTCTCGATAGCGCGTCGCGGCTTGAATCTGTTCGATACCAAAACGGAATTGTGCGAACGCGGCTGACCGCCGTCCTTCGGCACCGGGCAACGGGTCATATTTTGACGTGTTCTCTCCGGCAGATCCTCCGCTTCCGGGGATTCCGGATTGCCGAGCAGGAAGACTTCCACGATGCCGCGAAGTTGGCGGCGTTCTGGAGGCTGGTCGAGGACCCGCTCGAACATCATAAGCCCATCTCGGCTTGATGGACATCGTTTGCGCCGAAATGGCTTAGGCCGCTATCCGAACGTGAACGCGAACGCCTGGACGCCGGGGTCCAGAAATTGGATTTCGAAAGTGCGGTCCATGATCGGTCCTGCCTGCCGAACGAGTTGATACAGCTTCTGCGTCGTCACTGTGCCTTCGCCGTTGGCATTCGTATCCATACCATGGCTGTCGCCCGGAGCCTTCCCGTCGATCGTCACCCGGAAACGCACGGGCTTGCCGTCCGGCCCGGGGCCCAAAACGAGATGCAGGTCGCGGGCGTGAAATTTATAGATGATGCTGCCGGCTGGCGCGTTCAGCGAGGCGTGCTCGGTCGTTATCGTCCAATTGCCGTTCAAAGCCCAATCGTTGAGGGCGGATGGCGTGCCGGTGTAGTCGTGCGATGCGTCCCGAACCGCGCCGCCCGGCGAGATGAAATTTTCGGCGCGACGATAGCCGACATAGGTTTCGGGCGACTCGACTTGGGACGAGAGTGCGGCTTCTTCGACGCCGGACGCCTTGACTGAAACGACGCCGGTCGCGACGTTCTTATGCCCCGCCTCTGCCAGTAGCTTTTGAATGACGCGCTCAGAGCCGTCGTAATCGCCTTCACCGAAGTGGTGATGACGAATGTTGCCGTTGGCATCGATGAAGTAGTGGGCCGGCCAATACTCGTTTTTGAAGGCGCGCCAGATCGCGTAGTTGTTGTCGATGGCGACCGGATACGTGATGCCGAGGTCGGAGACCGCGCGCTTGACGTTCGCAATGTTCTTCTCAAATGCGAACTCGGGCGCGTGCACGCCGATGACGACGAGGCCCTGATCTTTATACTTCTTGGCCCACGCTTCGACGTAGGGAAGCGCACGAAGGCAATTGATGCAGGAGTAGGTCCAGAAATCGACCAGGACGACTTTGCCCTTGAGGGCTTCTCGCGTCAGCGGCGGAGAGTTCAGCCACTCGACGGCACCGTCGAGCGAGGGCATTTTTCCTTCGACCGGCAAATCATCGGTTTCGGCCGTATCGGCGGTTTTCATCGCTTTTGACATGGTGGCGTGGCCGCCAAACGCGTTCACAAGGCTTTGCTCGAACGAGTTGGTGCTGGCGAGCGAGAGGCGCGTCAGGACACCCGTATCGGCGCCGGCGGCAATAGCGCCGGCGGCGACGAGAACCAGTATGCCGACGCCGCGCCTGATCCACTCCCCTACCCCAAGCGACCGCTTCATCGCGGCGAACACCCGTCCGCCGGCCAACAGAGCGAGGGCCAGGGACGTTGCGGCGCCGGCCGCGTACGCCAACAGGAGCAACGTCGTCATCGCGCTCGCGCCGTTGAGCGCCGCGCCCGTCAGAATAAGCCCGAGCACGGGACCGGCGCACGGCGCCCAAAGAAGGCCGATCGCGACGCCGAGCAAAAGCGATGGCCATATCGAAGCGTGGCCCGCCGCCGCAGAATTGGCTTTCTGCGAGAGTCTGTCGCCCAATGCGACGAGCGGCTGCGTCAGGCGCTCGGCGAGTTTCGGAAACACGAGCGTGAGGCCGAACAGCGCGACGAGGATCAACGCAGCGTCGCGGCCGTATTCGTTTGCGGTAACGGCCCAGCCGCCTCCGACGGCCGCCAGCGTGGCGACCACGGCGAATGCCGCAGCCATGCCGATAAGGGTCGGCAATCCGCTTTGCAGGAATGGCTTGTCGGCGCGCGCAAAGACGAAAGGCAGCACGGGCAAAATGCAGGGGCTGACGATTGTCAGGACGCCGCCAAGGTATGCGAGGAGGAGGAGAATCATTTCCGATCTCTAACGTGGACGAACTGTCATGTGCCGGCGACCGCAAGGGGGCGGAAGGGCAGGCACACATCAGTACGCAGGTTCGAGTTGGAGCGTTACACTGTTTCGCGGCGGCGGGGCGATCACGTGCAATCCGCGATGGCGGCAACGGTCAAATCCGGCAGCGGTGGCGGCGGGACATGCCTGAGCGAGTCAAGCCTGAGCGCAGATAGATTCAGGGCGCCGACTGGGTGAGAGCCGGCGCCCTGATTAAGAGGTTAGGCAGCCTTTGCGACGGCTCCGACCGGCACGGCGGAGATCGTCTTCAGGATCTGCGAAGCGATCGCGTATGGGTCGCCCTGCGAGTTCGGACGGCGATCCTCAAGGTAGCCCTTGTAGCCGTTGTTCATGAAGGAGTGGGGTACGCGGATCGAAGCACCACGATCAGCAAGACCATAGCTGAACTTGTTCCACGGTGCCGTCTCGTGCTTGCCCGTAAGGCGCATGTGGTTGTCCGGACCGTAGACAGCCATATGGTCCATCAGGTTCTTGTCGAACTCCTTCATCAGGGCCTCGAAGTATTCCTTGCCACCGGTTTCGCGGAGGTAGGTCGTCGAGAAGTTCGCGTGCATGCCCGAGCCGTTCCAGTCGGTGTCGCCGAGCGGCTTGCAATGGTATTCGATGTCGATGCCGTATTTTTCGGTGAGGCGCTCCAACAGGTAGCGAGCCATCCACATCTCGTCGGCAGCCTTCTTCGAACCCTTGCCGAAAATCTGAAATTCCCACTGGCCCTTTGCCACTTCGGCATTGATGCCCTCGTGGTTGATGCCAGCGGCAAGGCAGAGGTCGAGATGCTCTTCGACGATCTTGCGTGCGACGTCACCGACGTTCTTGTAGCCGACGCCCGTATAGTAGGTCCCCTGCGGTGCCGGATAACCAGCAGCCGGGAAGCCGAGCGGACGGCCGTCCTTGTAAAAGAAGTACTCCTGCTCGAAGCCGAACCACGCGCCTGCGTCGTCAAGGATGGTCGCGCGCTTGTTCGAGGTATGGGGCGTCTTGCCGTCGGGCAACATGACTTCGCACATCACGAGGACGCCATCCGTGCGGGCGGGATCGGGATAATGGGCAACCGGCTTCAGAACGCAATCAGAGTTGCTGCCTTCCGCCTGCTGGGTGGAACTGCCGTCAAAACCCCAGTTCGGAAGGTCCGCGAGATCGGGAAATGCGCTGAAGTCCTTGATCAGCGTCTTGCCGCGCAAGTTCGGCACCGGCGTGTAGCCATCGAGCCAAATATACTCAAGCTTATACTTCGTCATTCTAGACAGCTCCCTAAGTTGACGTCTGTGAAATTCCTAATGAGTGCGCGGCCGCCAATGGCACCACTGGCCGCTGAGGCCCGAAGGCGTGGGGGGCGCAAACGCGCTCCAGCGTTGATGGGAAGCTGCTTCCACCAGGATGCCACCGTCACGCCGTCGGGCAACGTTCATAGCGGCTTGAAAAGTGCTCAGAGACACTTTCCCGGCACGGAGGCTCAAGCCTTCGACCTGGAAACCGTCAATTAGCATCCATCCTCCTCGTGTGGTGCAAACCCATCAGCGCCAAAGGCAATGGGGTGGAACACGACGTTAGCAATAAGCGTTCACCACCACCCGGATGCTACCGAAAGATGCAAAACCAAGCATGCCCATAATGTAGGCAATTGCTGATTTTAATTGAGGCATCAGGAAAATCAGGTGACTATAACCGACAAACCGCTGTGTCAGGCGGAAGCTGAAACGAAACGAGAGGCAATGATGACAGAAAGGCAGATGCGACAAACTGCAAAAATATATCAGTTCCCCAAGGGTGGGCGAGCGGCTCTGCACGGGCAACGCTTGGTTAAATCGGCGGATTCGATCGTGCCAGCACGGCGCGTCGGTCATATCGATTTTGGCGACTGCTGGTATCACGAAACCGCCATTATAGATGATGCCGAGATGGTGCGTTGGAATTGATCAGCCATATCGCGAGCGCGCGTTCGTTCGCTTTATCCACGACACGGTCCGATAGACGTCGCGCGAGAGGTTAATCCCTTTTGCGCGCGACGTTGTGGTGTGCCTCACGTTTTAAAATTATTGAAATTGGTCACTTTTCGCGTTCGAAGGCATTGAGCCGAGTGCCGATAAAATTCGGTTCGGAAGGCATGGCCCCTTCGATCACCTCGTTTCCCTTTCATGCCGTCGATACGTCCCCGTTCGGGCAATGCGCCTCACGCACCGAAAATCGACCACCCCATTGCCTTTGCCAACCGCTCAAGAGCAATCTGACCCAAATGGGAATTGCCCGCCACATCGAGCCCGGGCGACCAGACGGCGATCGATGCCTTTCCCGGCGCGACCGCAATGATGCCGCCGCCGACGCCACTCTTGCCGGGTAGACCGACCCGATAGGCGAACTCGCCCGAGCCGTCGTAGTGTCCGCAAGTCAGCATCAGCGCGTTGATCCGACGCGCTCGCTCGGGTTGCACGACGACGTATCCGGTCGACGGATTGCTGCCAAATTGTGCAAGAAAGCGTCCCGCCATGGCCAATTGCCGGCACGACATGGCAATGGCGCAGTGGTGGAAATAGACACCCAGAGTGAAATCGACGGGATTATCGAGGACGCCGAAAGATTTCATATAATTGGCGAGAGCGGCGTTGCGGAACCCCGTCCGATGCTCCGACGCCGCCACTTCGTGGTCGATGGTGATGCTCGGATCGTCGGCCAGAAACTGCATGAACCTCAGGATTTCACCCAAAGCTTCGCGGGGGCGGTGGCCTGATAGAATCAAATCGGTCACGGCGATGGCGCCGGCATTGATGAACGGATTGCGCGGGATGCCGCGCTCGCGTTCGAGCTGGACGATGGAATTGAACGGACTTCCCGAGGGTTCGCGGCCGACACGTGTCCAAAGCCGATTGCCAACTTTCCCAAGGGCGAGGGTCAAGGTGTAGACCTTCGAAATGCTCTGGATCGAGAACGGAACGTCAGCGTCGCCGCCGACGGCCGCGTTGCCTTCCGCGTCGATCACGGCGATGCCGAAGTTCTTCGGGTCGACGCAAGCGAGTTCGGGAATGTACGTCGCGACGGTGCCGCGATCCTGCATTTGCCGCATGTCATCGACGATCTCTTTGACTACGACGTCGAGCTTGGCCACGGCGCTGCCTATCATGCAATTGCGGACCCCACCTTCTAGCGGGCAGCCGCCAAATCGCACAAGTTCAAGCGCTACGTTTCCCGGGCCTCGCGGCGCCATGAAGCACCGCGCGCCAAACGGCACGCGGCTTTTATCGTCACAGTCGGTCGCTATCGGCTTCTAAGCCATTTGCACAGTCTTGGTCGCGTATCTCGGAGCCGGCGCCACGTTGCTGAGCTTTCCAGACATCGCTTTTCGATCCGCCTCGTACTTTGTCCAGTCTTCGGCGTTCTGCAGGGCCGGTATCGTCACGACCTCGCCATTGTCGAGACCAGCAAGAGACGCGTCCACCATATCCTCGGCGGACATCACCCAGGACGCCGGCAAATTGTCATGCGCCAAGCCCGCGATGTCCCAGAATTCGGTTGCCGTCGCACCGGGTAGCACGGCCTGGACGCGGACACCCTTGTCGGCGAGTTCGTGCTGAAGCGACTGCGAAAATGCAAGCACGTAGGCCTTCGCGCCGCCGTAGACGCCGTTGAGCATTTCGGGTGCTATTCCAACGATCGATGAAATGTTGATAATCGTACCCTTGCCGCGCGACACGAACGGTGGTGCGACGGCATATGTCAGGCGCGTCAGAGCGGTGACGTTGACGTCGATCATCTCCTCCATCTTATCGACGTCGGCCTGGAGGAGCGGCACTGCCGATCCAAAGCCGGCGTTGTTGACGAGCATCGTGATCGCGGGATTTCCCTTCAGCACCGCCTCGACTTTGCCCAGCGCGGTTTTGTCGTTCAGATCGGCGGACAGTATCGTGACCGAGCGTCCCGTTGCGCTCACAAGGCGCGCGGCGACGTCCTTCAATCGCTGTTCGTTGCGGGCTACGAGGATTAGATCGTAGCCCCTCTTCGCTAGGCGGTCGGCGTAGACGGCTCCGATTCCGCTTGATGCCCCCGTGACGAGGGCGGTGCCCTTCGATGCGCTCATGACATTCTCTCCGTATTCGCTTGCTTCACTGAGGTCTAAGTAGACTTGCAAGGCGATGTCTCAAATGTCATATGTGGTGCGTTTCAGGACATGCCCTTAAAAGGACGGCCATCGTGCGCATCGGATTCCTCATCTACCCCGGTTGTTCCGTCATGGGGCTCGCGGTCTCTTCGGTGTTTGAAATCGCAAACCTGGTGCGCGGAGAAAACGCCTACGAATTGCAATTCCTCTCCGAGAAGGGCGGTCCGATCAAAAGCTCGGCCGGGCTGGTGTTGGAGACGAAACGCATCGGCGGATCAACTCTCGACACGCTGATTGTCGATGGTGCCAATCAACCGAAGCCTTCGACACCAGGGATCATCAAATATCTGAAAGCCGCGGCACGCCGATGCCGTCGTGTAGCGGCGACGTGCACCGGTGCCTTCGTTCTGGGCGATGCCGGCTTGCTCGACGGCAAACGCGCGACGACGCACTGGTTTTTTGCGCGGATGCTTCAAGAGCGATGCCCGAGCGCGCGCATCGACGAAGATCGCATCTTCATCAACGATGGCAACATCTGGACCTCGGCCGGCATGAGCGCGGGGATAGATCTCGCCCTGGCCTTGGTCGAAGCCGATTTCGGCGGTGAAACTGCGCGGTCGGTCGCGAAGAAGCTCGTGCTCTATCACCGCCGCGCGGGCGGCCAATCGCAGTTTTCCGAATTGCTTGAGCTTGAGCCGAAGTCCGATCGGATTCAGACGGCTCTCGACTATGCGAAGCGAAATCTACACCGGCCGCTCACCGTCGCCAGGCTGGCTGACGCAGCGCATCTCAGCCCCAGGCAGTTTTCGCGGGCGTTTCAGAGCGAGACCGGGCAATCACCTGCAAAGGCCGTCGAGGCTCTGCGCGTCGAAGCGGCTCGCTTGCTGATGGAGCAAGGCCGGCATCCCATTGACGCAATTGCCCGCCAGACGGGATTCGCGGATCGAAGCCGGATGCGGCGTGCGTTTATGAGAGCCTTCGGCCAACCGCCCCAAGTCATCCGCCGGAATGCACGCCTCGAAAATGGAACGGGCTCGGCGGCCCGCATTGCCCATCGAACAAGTGGTCAACGAAATTTGCCAGCTAAAGAACGCCGCGCTTCGCGCGAACCTTCGACCGTTGGTTGAGCCGATCGACTTGAAACGGCGGCGCTGGCTAACCGCTATTTCTGTTGGATCGTCTCGAGATAATTCTTCAATTCAATAACGGCCCGCCGCGAATAGGCATTCCCGCCTTTGCCACCACCGCCTTCCAAGCTGAAAGTCTTACCCCAGATCGGCATGACCTGATCGCCGTGACCCTGGATGTTGCCGCCGTATCGAATGATTTCAGCAATGCGCTCGGCAGGGAACGTCCCGCCGTTGCCCCTGCTGATCGCGGTCAGGTCGGCAGGATGGACGGTCAGTATTTTGGCCATGGGGCCGTTCCCCATGCCGTCGGCGCCATGACATTGCGCGCAGTGCTCGCGAAAGAGCTCTGGACCGGACGGCACCCGGATCTGGGCAAACGTTTCGGCAGACACATTCTGGCAATGAAACAGGACCGCCGCGAGGGCGATGGTTAAGGGTCTGGCAACGACCGCGACCGACTTTTTCTTAATAATCATCAGGATACCGCCGCATCTCAATTTGTGAAGTCAGCCAATTCTCTATGTTTCACAGTCTGCGCGTTGACCGCGATCAAATCATCGCATCGTCATAAAAGAATTGCTTCACGGACAGTGCGAAAGCCCTCGCTCGGCCGGTCGCCGCCGCGAACGACCTAACCGGGAACTTTCGGGACAGATATCAAGTTTTGTTTCGAGATTTGTGGAGTTTGTCTCGTGGGCGAATATCTGACCGACATCCTATTGATCTTGTCGTTGATCGGAGCGCCGATCATCCTCGGCACACTACTGTACTATGGCATGACTATTTCGGAGCGTCGCCATCACGGCAGCGGGGACAAGCCGCAGACCGATAAGACACCCGAAAAGGCACCGGCCCAACGCGAGCCGGGCGACAAGGATAAGCCCGTCGAGCGATCAGCCGGCCGTCCGCTGGACCTCGCCAAGCAGAGAACCGGGATGAGCGGCTGAGGTTTCGCCACTCAATTCGACGCCTCAAAGCGCCAGAACATGCCCGCGGCCGATTCTACCGGCACGATTGTGCTCAGCCGTTTGTTCGGCGGGCGGATGCCGTATTCGACGAGAGCCTTCACGTCATTGAGCAATGCGGGGTTTTCGGCATAGCCAGAATGGTTGAGGCCGAGCGCATCCGTCGAGACGGCAGTGACGTCAATCGTGTCGACGCCGGGAATGATCAGCGGCCCGCTCGCCGGTATGTCTCCCGCGCGCGGTACGCCGCCCCAGAAACGCTCCGAATAGCCGAGTGCCCGATCGTTCGATGCGGCGTAGAGCGTCACGCCCTTGGCGAAGTTCGTGATCTCGCGCGCGATGATGTTGAACTTATCGCGATCGACATCGGGCGCCGCGAGAATGACCTGGCTGATGACGACGCCGGGTGGAATCTTCGTCTTGATCTGTTGCAGGACCCGAAGCAGAAGTTCGTTGCCCATCGAGTGCGCAATGAGGCTGATCGATTTGGCGCCGCTCTTCTGGATGACCAGATTCAGGAACTCGGTCAGGGTCGGCTCGGCCTGCTCGACGCTGCCGTGATCGTAGGTGTAGCTCGCGACCCCACCGCCCGACGGCCAGCTGTAAACGAACGGAACGCCATCGAACTTCAGGTCATAGGCAATCTGCGCCGTCCGATAGAGTGCGTTGTCGAATGTCGTGTTGAAGCCATGCACGAAGACGAGCGCATGGTCTTTGAACGTCTGAGATTTTGCGAGTTGCGCTCTCACTAACGCCAGCATCTGATCTTCCGTCAGGCTTGAGATTTCCTGGACGGTGAAGTGCTTCGCCGGGTCTTCCTTCTCCTCGTAGACCTTGAGCTTGAAATACGGAATCTCGATCACCCACGGCCGCTCGATATGGGGAACCTTGTGAATGAGAGGCACTGTGATCATGGCGCGGCCGAGTTGCAGCTTGTGTCCGCGCTCCGAACTGAATTGCAGACGGTTGGGATCGGGCTGGACTGCGCGATCGGTGCCGTAAAACACCGGCACCACGTCATAGGTTTTCGCGGGATCAGGGACCGGCGCCGCCGTCGCGGCGGACTTTGCAGCGTCGCGCTCTACAGCAGCTCGCGCAGCTTCTTCAGCGCTTCGCGCCGCGCCGGCAGCCGCGGCGGATCGTGCCGCTGCATCCGGCGGCCCGGATGGGAGCGGTGACGCGCTCTCCGCAGCCAGATCAGGCTGGGTGGTCGGTATCGAAGGCGCGGCGGCGGGAGGTGGCGGCGGCGGCGCGGCTGCCTCCTCGGAAGGCGGAGCCGCTTCCACAGGTGCGGGCTTCGAGGGAGCCGCGACCTCGCCAAGGGTTCGCGGCTGTTCCTCGCGGGATTCGGTCGCAGCGCCACCAGAACCGCCCTCGGGGCGCTCCGACTGTGCGGTCTTGCTCGGCTCCGGTGCAGCACGAGGCGCCGCTTTCTTATAGTACCTCTTATGGGAGGGGGAGGTCGGATGTTGTTGCTCAGCCTCGTCTTCTTTCGCCTGGCTTTGTCGTTCGGCATCGGAAGGCGCAACTTGCGGCGATGGCGCAGCCGGGGCTTCGGGGGCGCTGGCCTCCGGACTTGAAGTGGGAGACGGCGCTGGCGCGGTCGCCGGTGCTTCCGCGATGGACCGGGATTGGTTTTCGGCGTTCTTGCCGATCTTGGGCGTTTCGGAGCAGCCAGTGAGCAGACCGCACGCGACGAGCGCGGTGAGGCCCGCCCTCAAGAGCAACGCTGGCCGATACCAGCCTTTGGCTACCGAAATCACATTTCCCTCCCCTAGCGCGGCCCTTCCCAAGGCTACGGAGCTTGAGCTCAGCAAGCAAGCCGCTCTATGGCATGGGAATGTGACGAGGAGAGCGGCGAAATCCCGGCTTGCAGGGGAGGTACCTTTCCTGTCCAACGTCGTCCTTTCGAACGAACAGGATTCAACATCGCAGCCATGGCCGTTACAGCGCTCCCAGCACACAAAATTCCGGTTGCCGACTATGTCTCGGGCATTGCCGAGGGAGACCGGGCGCTCCTCGCACGCGCGATCACGCTTGTGGAAAGCTCGAACCCCGAGCACCGCCGCCTCGCGCAGCAGGTGCTGCAGGAATTGCTGCCGAAAACAGGAAACGCCGTCCGGCTCGGCATTACGGGCGTGCCGGGTGTCGGCAAATCGACAACGATCGATCAACTCGGCATGAACCTCATTGCCGAGGGGCATCTCGTTGCCGTGCTGGCGATCGATCCGACCTCGAAGCGCTCCGGCGGCTCGATCCTCGGCGACAAGACGCGCATGAGTTCGCTGGCGCAGGAGAAGAATGCCTTTATCCGGCCATCACCTTCGTCGGGAACACTCGGCGGCGTGACGCGGCGCACGCGCGAGACAATGGCGCTGGTGGAAGCCGCAGGGTTCGACGTCGTCATTGTCGAGACTGTCGGTGTCGGACAGTCCGAAGTTGCCGTCGCGGATATGGTCGACTTTTTTTTGGTTCTGCTTCTCGCCGGCGGCGGCGACGATCTACAGGGCATCAAAAAAGGTATCATCGAGCTTGCCGACATGATCGCCATCAACAAAGCGGACGGTGACAACATCAAGCGGGCGGAAAGCGCGGTGGCAGACTACAAAAATGCGCTGCAAATATTCACGCCGCATGGAGCGACGTGGTTTCCGCCGGTCGTGACGGTATCGGGGCGGGATAACCGCGGGCTCAAAGAGCTTTGGGCGAAGGTTCTGGAGCATCGCGAAAAGATGACAGCGACAGGGGAATTTGGAGCGCGACGACAGGCTCAAGCGGTGTCGTGGATGCGCGACATGCTGGAAGACCGTCTGATGGGAGCGCTCAGAGCCAACCCGTCGGTTGCGGCCGAGCTTCCGAAGATCGAAGCCGCCGTTCGTAACGGCACGCTTCTGCCGACGCTCGCCGTCGACAAGGTCATCGCGATGATGGGTCTCTGAGACGTCAAAACTTTTGCGAATGCCGGTTGGCCCGGCTGATCAGATCACCGAACGCGATGGAATGTTCGCCGGATGAAAGCAGGCGCCCTAGGGCTCAAGCCCTAAGGCGCACGATAGAGTGAAGCGTCAGTCAGATCGGCTTATCGCGAGATGCTGGCCGTCTCGATCGGGTTCCGCCGTGCGTTGACAGTGGAGAGCGTGATTTCGATTTCGGCGTTTCTGGCGGCGGCGAATCTTGCGTCTTGGCGGGCGGCTTGGACCGCTGCCAACGACGCTTCTATTTCAGCATTCCGCTGTTCGGCAAACCTGGCGTCCTCGTAGGCTGCCATGGCGGCTTCGATTTCCCGGTTGCGTGCCTGTTCGAATTCGACCAATTGAATTGCCGCGACGCGCGCCATCGAGGCGTCGGCCAAGGCATTCTGCTGGCGCTCGAATTCAGCTTCCGCTGCGACACGTGCTTCTTCGGCGCGGGCATTGGCGACCGCGATCAGGGACGCGTTGATCTCAGCGTTACGCTCACGGTTGAATTTCTCTTGGCTCGATGCGGCACTCGCCGCGTCGATTTCTACGTTCATGGTCCGCTCGAATTCGGCGGTCCGGGCGACTTCGACGCGAGCCAGAGAGGCGTCGATTTCCGCGTTACGCTCGTGCGCGAATTCAACGTCGGAAACCGGCGATTTGGATTCGGCGGCGAATGCTGATTTCCCCGCTGCGGGGAATGCAAGTCCTGTCAGGACAATTGCAAGGGCGATGCGCATGTATGACATTGGAGATGATCCTCGCTTGAAAAATGCTGGGCCTAGCTCAGCGTCGGCGAGTTCCAATTTGCAGCTATTTTGTTTAAAATTGCGTGCATCTCGCACAACAAAAATGCTCGATATTTATGCACAAAGTGAGCCTCTGCGGCGGTAACAAACGATTATCGAGTGCGACGGATTTATTTCGTATCGCCGAATTTACGACCCGAGATGCGCATCGAAGTAATGCGCAATTTCCCCGAAGGCTTCTTCGGTCTCGGGAACGAAGGGCGTCAGAAACTGCGCGTGGCTCTCACCCTCGAAGACCTGCAAGATTGCGTTAACATGCGCCTGCCGGAGCTTTCGATGTGTGCGCACCGTATCGCTCAAGATCAGGTCGCGCGTCCCCGATGTCAGAATTGCTGGCGGGAAGCCGGTGAAATCCCCGAAGATGGGGGACAGCTCCGGATTGCGGACATCGTGCGTACCAGCATAAAGCGCGGCCGCGCCGCCGACCCAACCCGAACGCGAGACCAAAGCATTGTCGACGTAGGCGTTGGCCATGACCGTATCGCCAGACCACGTGAGATCGGCACACGGGCTCGCCGGCGCAATGGCGCCGGGAAGCGGGAGCCCTTCCGACTTCGCGCGCAAAATGGTCGAGAGCGTCAGTGCGCCGCCGGCGGAGGTTCCGAAGATTCCCATCTTGGCCGGCTCGTAGGAAGCCAATAGCACGCGCCAAACGGCCGTCACGTCGTCGAGCGCGGCGGGGAACGGGAAATCCGGTGGCATCCGGTAATCGATCGAGACGACTCTAAATTTGCCGTAGCCCGCCATCATCATGCCTTCGCCGGCGCCGGCCTCTCCGGGATACAGAACGAAGCCGCCGCCGTGGATGTGAATGAGCAGCCTGTCGTGATTGTTCGGCGCGATCTCGCTGGGCGTAATCACGAATACGGGGACGCCGGCCATCGTCGTCTTTTCGACCTTAAGCCCGAAATGCTCGCGAACGGCGGCAACGTCATTGGCGACTTGCGCGGCGCTCTGAAACGCGAGCTGCTTCCATTCGGTGCTATTCTGAGGGACTGAATTCCAGCCGCGCGGATAGGGAGCGCCGATGATCGCCTGCAGTTCTGGGCTGACCGTCGTGGGAACGGGGAGATCACGCGCGGGAAGCAGACGCGGCGCCAGATTCGTTCCTGTTGAAGGCGCCGCTTCTTCCGCCTTTAGCGTTGCAGGCAACGCCGCGGCGGCAAGCGAGCTTCCGAGAAAGAATTGCCGCGACATAGCGATTTGCTTCTGGATCGTGGAAAGTGGCGATTGGGTCATGTTCGCTCCCCTTCGGTTGCGGGGGACGAAGAGCTTGCATTCGCCTCGCTGCGTCAAGAGTGGAAAAGCACAGAAGAGAAATGCGATTGCGCGCTTCGCTCACGCGCGCCCATCACGACCTCTTCCATCTTGGAGTACAATTGCTCGGGATCATGCCGCGCGCACTTCGCTGCCGCGCTCATGCAAAGCGCAGTAGTGGTTCGTCACTGAATGGCAGAGAGCAGCTCATCCTCAGTAGATGCCAACGATGCGGCCCAGGAGGTCGGAACGTTCTCCTGCTCGTCTGCAATTGCTTCGAGCGCTGGAATGTCTTTGAGACGCAAGCCGTGAAACGGCGCCGTCTCGACCAATCCGCGCATTTCGAGTTGCATCAGCGCGAGCATCAAAAGATCGACGCTCAGCCCGAGAAAGCCGGCGATGCCGCCGCAATCGACCGAGTCATCGATGAGCGTGTAATCCCCGCCTTCCTCGCGGCTGCGATGTGAAACGGCCACCAGGAAAGCAGCGAGGCGGACAATCGGTCTGTCGCGAGCTGAACTCACGAGGTGCTCGCGGCGGAATGCGAATTCACGCGCCACGGCGTCATCATATCGTGTCTTGTTGTGCGCGTCGTTCTCGATGAGTTGATCGACAGCGTCGAGGTCAAAGCAGCGGACTGTCGTCTCGAGGGTGGCGCGCGCGTTCGCGGCGTGCCTTTGGAGGAAGCCCATACCGACGAGATCGCCGGCAAGCGCGTGCTCAATGACTTCAAGCGTGAGGTCCGGGCGCGTGCGATAAATGCACAATGCGCCGGTTTCGACACGAAAGACCTGCGTCTTGGGATCACCCGCCTCGAACAAAATACCATTGCGCGCGAGGCGGAGAATTGCGGAATCCGCCGCGTCATAGTTCAGCGCAGCGACATCAATTGCGCGCGCCTCTCTGCCGTTATCGGCACACTCCATCCGCAGCATACTCAATACTCCACACTGCAAACAAACGACCAGCCGCCGACTTCGTATGTGCGGCACGCTGAAGAAACTTTCGTAGAAAGAATGGAATTACTGTCGTGGAAATACCGACATTGTGAGCATTAGGCAATAACCTCCGGTATTATTTTTGCCGCTTTCTTGGACGGAGTCCATCGGCGCGCATAAAAATCCGGTATTGTCCATAATTGAACGGCTGCTCTTTTTAGCCTCGGTAAGCCCCCGCATCCTTCCATTCGTGACCTTCGTAAACCTTTGGATGCCGTTGAAGTTCCGCGTTTCGAAAAATAGGCGTCGAGACGCGTCAGCAGCCAACTCGCCCTATATTGCTCGTCTATTCGAACATGCGAGCACGTTCGTTACGTGGGCGGTATACCGCTTTCGAGCGGCGAATTGCGATCATACAAGAGTATGTTCCGGTCCTTCGACCGAAAGCAGGGCTGGTCGATCGCTCCGAAGGTCTTGCCGCGCCTCATGAATGGCGCGACGGTCGACGCGCTCTCCGAATAGAATCGTCCGGGCAGTGTGGGCGAGAATGACCATATCGAGTGTGAACGAGGCGTTCTTTATGTACCAAAGGTCGAGAGCGGCCTTGTCCTCGATCGAAAGGCGACGTCCGCCTTTGATCTGCGCCCATCCTGTCAAGCCAGGGCGGAGCCGCAAGCGGGCCGCTGAGGCCGTGGGCTGATCGACCGGTAGAAGCGGTCGCGGCCCGACAAGGGACATATGGCCGAACAGAACGTTGTAAACCTGGGGCAGTTCATCGAGCCGGAGCCGGCGAAGGAGCCGCCCGATCTTCGATAGGCGTTGGGCGTCCGAGAGCGCGCGGCCGTCTCGTCCGCGTCCCGGACCCATCGTGCGGAATTTCAGTACTCTTATCGGCCGTCCGCCGGCGCCGGGCCGTTGCTGCCAGAATATCGCCGGAGAGCCGACATCGAGCCGTACGACCAAGAATACAAAAAGCATCAGCGGCAGGAAGCATACGATGCAAAATAGTGCCACCGCGGCATCGACAAGTCGCTTCCAACGCAGATAAGTGGCGGGCGGAAAGTCCGCGCTGTCGAAGTGCGGATCAACAGCCGAAGCCTCCCTGAGACGACAGCCTTCGGCCTCCGAATGCCTTTCCCCGTCGCCCAGGCCGAAGCGCGTCGAAAGACAATCGACCCGGACGTTTCCGCCGTTGCCGATATCGAGAAGGGATTTTTGCGCTTTCTCCGACAGTTCGCTTGCGGGAGAAGCCAAAACGATCCGGTCGACGAAGACCCCATGAATGGACAGGTCGTGCAGGATCTCGTCAATCGACTCCGGAGGACCGAGGATTTTTCGCGACCGCAGCATTCGCCCGCGATGCCGCTCAGCCTCGGATAGAATACCGACAACCTCGGTGCTGCCGTGGCCATTCTCGGATGCGCAATAGATAAAAAGGTCGGCTATCGGATTGAGTCCGACCAACAGCACGTTTTCCCGCCGGCCGGCGGCTGATTTGGATTTCTGGGCACGTCGCCTCAGAACGTGACGAATTCGCATCGCGATGCGGATGCCTCCAAGCGCATACAGGATTAGCAGCCCCTGCATCACCGGCACCGAGCGGGGGACGTTCGCCAACCGATCAAACGAAAACCCAACGGCGATCGTGACGGCCACAATCGCCACGGTCGCTCCAACGACCGAGAGGCTGTCGCTCAGCGACGTGAAGCGCCAAACGGTGCGATTGAGCCTGAAGACCAGCAGCACGGGAACCGCCGTCGCGAGGGTGATGATGGCGTATGGACCGATGCGCGCCAATGCTGAAAGCGGCGCTTCAGGGCTGCACAGGACGATCGCCGCAATGGTCGATACGGCGACGAGAACGACATCAACAAAAAGCAGAACAAAGCAATGCATTGGGGCACCCTAAGACCGCCATGGCAAACGTCCCGCGACCGGCGCGATGCCGAAATTCAGATGACGAGTCGCCAAACACAGTGGATATAGTCCTTTATGATCATTGTGACGATCCCGCAATTCAATTCATCCACATATGCGCGAACACTGCTGATTTGCATCAAAAAACGTGTGGATCGCTGCGCTCACCGATGTCATCGCCTTCCTTGCATGCTAGTCCTTTCGGATCATTTTCTAGAGGAGGCAGCATGGATTTGTCGGGGCGGATGGGGAATGTGCACACTATTTGGATTGCCGTGAACGCGCATCCGAACCGCGAGCGTTCGGCAGAGCATAATCTTCTCAATCAGGGGTACGAGCCGTATGTGCCCGTCATCAGGAAGCAAATCCGGCACGCGCGAACGGTGCGCGATGGGCTGCGTCCTCTGTTCCCAGGTTATCTCTTTGTTCGTCTCGAACCGGAGAAGAGGCGGTGGCGACCAATTTTATCAACGGTTGGCGTAAGATCAGTCGTTTGCACGGGAGACGTGCCGTGCGTCGTTCCCGATCAATTCATCCATGACCTTAAGCTTCGCGAAGAGGAAGGCGTGATCGTGCGGTCGGCGTCGTCCCGCCAGATCGGGGAGACGGTTCGCATCGCGCAGGGAGCTTTCGATGGCCTTGTCGGCCAAATTGTCGGACTATCCGAGAACGACCGCTTGATCGTTCTGATGGATTTTCTCAACCGGCCGGTTCGTGTGAAGATTTCCGGGGACCTTCTATCGGTCGCGTAGCGCTGGCGTCGGCACCCGGAGTGGCGAAAGCCGATAGCGCAACGGATTCGATCAGTTGGTACCAAGCGGTGATGGCTTTCGCCTTGTCGAAATTTTCTTCGCACATCACCCGGGCGCGTTCGCCCATGTCTCGGCACTGCTTCCAGTCTCGGGCCATTACACGGACGGCCTCCGCAAGGGCGCCTGAATCACCAAGCGCAATTGCCTCGCCGCAGCCGTATTGCGCAATCAAGCGCGCAATTTCGCCGTCTGGGCAACCGATAAAGAGCGCCGGCCGGCCCGCCGCTGCGATACCGTAGAACTTGCTCGGTACGATCAGTCCTTCCAACGCCGGCCTGAGCGAAACAACGTGGACGTCGGCGACGGACAAGCTTTCGGCAAGGCGTTCGCGCGGCTGGTAGGGATAGAAACCGACGTTGTTGCATCCACGGCGTTTTGTCTCGCGCTTGAGGTGCGCATAACGGGCACCACCGCCGATAAACAGCCAGCGTATCTCACTGTTTTCCGGTGACGGCCGCGCCGTCGCTTCTATCGCACCTAGCAAGGTCTCAGTATCGTGCGCACGACCGAGGTTGCCAGAGTATGCGATCACAAATTTCCCGGTCAGATTCCAGTCGATGCGAAGACCATTTTCCTCGGCGGGAACGGGCCGAACGGCGTCGATGTCCGCCCAGTTGGGGACTACGACGATTCGATCGCGCGACACTCCGAGCTTCAGCAAGCGCTCGGCCATCAGCACGCCGATCGCGACATTCATAGTCGCGCTACGGAGCGAGACGTTACGGAGCGCGCGTAGAATCGCGAACAAGATGGACGATGAACCTTTTCCGACGTCGAGCGCTTCGGCGACCTCGGGAAACATATCCTGGAGCCAGTTGACGACGCGAGCGCCGCGACCCCGCGCGACCAGAGCAGCAACGATAGAGAAAGCCGGTGGGTCCGTCATTGCGATAACGATATCCCCGCGGCGCGAGGTCCGGGCCAAGATCCAGGCGGCTGAAAGATAGAACGTTAAATAGTCGATAGTGCGAAAGAGTAGTCCGCTCCGGCCAAATCTCGACGTCCATATGCGCTCGACCCGGACGCCGTTCGTCGTCTCGCGGGGCGTCAAATGCGCCTTCGGTTCGTCGTAGCGAAGGCGGCTCGTAATGACAGTGACATCGACGCCTTTCTCAACGAGTCCGAATGCCAAATCCGTTAGCATCTGGCTTGTTGCCGAATAATCAGGATAGAAAAAGCGATTGACGAAGATCAGCCGCATGATGCGTAGCCCGGCTGGTGATCGATGATTACGATCGAAGCGCCGCGACGACGCATGGCTGCTCGATCCGCGGGCCGATTTGCTTTGCGGGGCTCCCGGCGTTGATGCTCCAGGCGTCCAAATTGCGCGCCGCCACGCTGCCCAACGCCAGGACGCTGCCCTCTCCGACCGTTACACCCGGCGCAACAACCGAGCGCGCGGCGATCCAGGCGCCGTCGCAGATCCGAATGGGAGAGGTGCGCAGATTAAATTCCGGCGCGCTCCAATCATGGTTGCCCGTGCAGAGATAGACCGCCTGCGATATGCAGCAATGCGCGCCGATGCTGACGTCGGCCAAGTTGTCGATCCATGCATCCTCGCCAAGCCAGGAATGGTCGCCAATCGTCAGCCGCCAGGGAAACTTGATGCGCACGCCCGGTTTGATCGTGACCCCGTTGCCGATCTTGGCGCCGAAGAGCCGAAGCAGGAGCCTACGATGCGCAGAACCTGGGATTTGCGATCGAACGAAAAGTGCCTGCGCGACGATCCACAGCGCTTCGACCCAGGCCGGCCGTGCGCGCGATAAGCTTCGCCTGTCGTAGAGATCAAGCCGCATGCGACGACCTCTCGCCAATGAGACGAACGCATTCGGGTTGTTTGCCACCCTCGATGAGCCAGGCGTAAACCTCGCGCATCTGCGCAGCGACGCCATTCCAGCAAAAGTTCTGCTCGGCGAGCCGGCGGCCATTGCGCCCGATCTCGGCCTGCACATCGGCTCCAAGGCGCATGAACGCCCGGATGTCTTTCGCCATTTCCTCCGCTCGGTTCGATATGCGAACCGACGCGCTATTCCGAAAGCCCTGAGGCAGATTGCAGGCGTCCGTCTGCAAGACGGGAAGGCCGTACGACCAGGCTTCGAGAACGGCCATCGGCAGCCCCTCGCTCAATGACGGCAGGATGAAAGCGTCAGCACGGCGAAGGGCTGCATCTTTCTCTCGGCCGAAGAGGGGCCCCAGAAAATGGACCGAGCCTTCGAGACCGCGCTTCTTGACCAGTGCGCGAAGCCGACCTTCGTAGCCGCCCTGATCCCAGCCGCCGACAGCGAGTTGCCAGACCGGGCTTTCGGCGTCCGACGGCCAAGCCTCGATCAGGGCCTCCAAGTTCTTCTTCGGGTGCAAGCGACCGAGAAAGAGCATCACGCGGCGATCGTGCGGAACGACATTTCGCCATGGCGCCAAGACACTGTCGTCTCGTGGCGGGACCACAATGCCGTTCGGGATGACGCAAATCGGATTATCGAACCCGAGGTCGCGGATCGTCCGGGCTTCCGCGTCGCAGAGCGCATGCAGGCAGCCTGCGCGACGCAGATGATCATTCTCGTAAAGTTGCGCGGCGATTTTCTTTTTCCAGATTGACCGCTTCAGCGCCCAGGTGTCGAGCATGCCGTGAGGCGACACCACGTAGGGACGGTTCGTCGACATCGCCCACTGGGCGACGACCCGTGACGTGTGCTGCCAAATTCCGTGGGAATGCGCAATGTCGGCGCCCGAAGCTCGCAATTGGTCAGAGGCATTCGGAGCGAACCCGATAGTAGACGGGCCGATGACACGCAAACATGTCGTTGGGATATCCGACCATTCGGCGGCGTCGGTCATCCAGGCATCGTCCCGCAGTCCGAGAACGCGGACGTTGAGATCGGCTGCCACCAAGCTTCGCGAGAGGGCTTGGACGGCTGCCGCCACACCTCCGCCGAAGCGCGAGAGACTGCCGGTAACGAGCGATACTTTCATTTGGCACGTCCTTCAGACACGGTGAGAGAGAGCGGCGGCGAACGCGGCGCCGACAGGAAAATACCGTTGCGGCTGCCTTTGCCGTGCCGCTTCAGCAGCCTGCGCGAGACCAGACGCAAAGCGGTTCACGTCCCAACGGGCTATGATGCGACGGCTCGCCCGGGCCATGTCGTCACGCCTTGCGGATGTCGTCATCAGGCGCATCTGTGCAGCGAGTTCGTCGGGGTTGGCCGGATCGAACGTGAAGCCGTTGATGCCGTCCTCAACGAGGTCTCGACGACATCCCGCATGCTTCGAGACGAGGACGGGCAGGCCGGCGGCCATCGCTTCGTTGACGACGAGACCCCATTCCTCGACGACGCTCGGCAGGATGAAAGCGCCAGCGGCGCGATAGAGCGCCGGTAACTCCTCGTAGGTCTTATGCCCTATCAAATGAATATGCGCGGCGAACGGCGTTGCCGCCGTCTGCTGTTCGAGTGCGTCGCGCAGCGGACCCTCACCCGCTATGACGAGCTCCCAGCCGCCGTCATGTGCGGCGTAGCGGTACCGAACGAATGCCTCGATGAGGAGAGAGAGGTTCTTCTTTTGGACGAACCTCGCGCAGCAGAAGAAATGGCGCGTCGGGTTAAGCGGGTGACCGACGTCGATCTTTGCGGGACTTAGGTCATCGTCGGGTGAGAAGTGACCGTTGTCGATCACGTCATAACCCAACGCGATCTTCTCGCGAGGAAATCCGAGGCCGACCAGATATTCGGCGTGGGGAGATCCGGCGACGAGGGCCGCATGATAGAGGGAGACCAGCCTTTTCTTAACGATCTCATGGAATGTCTTTTGCCGCGCGCTGCCTGCGTGTGTGTCGCTCATCAGGATCGCGGGGATGCCCAGAGCCCGGCACGTGCGCAGTACGGTCAATGCGAAGGCCTCCGAATATCCGGGGATGGCGACGGCGTCCGGCGCGAACTCGGCTATTTCGCGAGAGAGCGTATTAGCGAGTTCGGAGCGCGCGCTCTTCGGCGCCGTGCTGGGGAGCGTGATGACGCCGGCAGCGCGCTTTGCGACTCCAGCGCTCCAACCGTAGTCTTCATCGACGTCAGAAACTTCCAGCGCCAGCACGGAGTGATGCTCTCTCGCCGCACGCAGGCGCGCGAGGTGGTAGGGCCCAAAACTGCGGAACAGCAGTGCGATTTTCATGATGGAATCCGGTTCAAGATGGAACGGTGCGCGTCGGCCTTAGCGGATGCATATGCCAGGTCTGCGCGGGCGGGTTCAGCTGTGCCCGCGTGCGCCGCTTCGCTAAAATCGTGAGCAGGACAAGCGCCGGTATCCCGAAGAGCAAAGACCTGAACAGCCACGCCTCGATGGTTTGGGTGAAGATGTAGATCGAAAGCGCGGCTAGCATCGCGTAAGCGGGTTGAATGCGCGGATCGCTTCGGCTTTTGCGCCAGAGCTTGCCGTAAAGACCTCCGAGCGCGAATGCGACGAGCGGCGCGAAGATCCCGAATTCCATCCAGAAGTCGCCGACGATGCCGGGAGCTGCGCCGACGGCAACTCGCCATCCCGTTACCGCTTCGATCCTGTCAATCGGGATACCCGCGTCTTGCGTCAGGTCGATATTGAGGCCGAATGCGGCGCAGACGTCAGTGTATTTCGTCGGCCAGAAGGCAGCCGGAACGATCCGGCCCAGCATATGAGCTAGAATTCGCAGGCCATAAAACGGCTCGCCCGTCTCATGGACGTACCGGACGATAGCGGTCGAAAAAAGATATTCGTTGCCGCCCCAATTCTCGAGCATTCTCGAGACCGATCCCTGAAGCTCCTTTTGAGAACCGAGGTAGATGGCATCGCGATTGGCGACCAACCATAGAAGCAACGTGCCAACCGCCGCCCCAGCGGCCACGACAACGACGAACGGGATGCGCGGCCGAAAGGCCAGGATATAGCTGGCAGCCACGCCGGTGATCGCCAGAAACGTCGGCCCCCTGCGGGCACCCAAGAAGCCTTGAACCAGCAGCGGCAAAAGAAATGCGAGCGCCATCACCCAATGATGCCAACGCATTCCGAGCTTGCGACGGGATAAAATAAGCAGCGGCACGGCAACAAAGCCGAATTGAGCGGCTTCACGGACATAGCCGCTATCATCCCAGCCGCCGCCGTACGCCCGTCCGTAGGCCGCAACGAAACCTCCGACGTTGGCAATACCGACGAGCCATGCTGTTAAACCGGTTACGCCAAACAGCATTGCGAGGCGAAAGATCATCGCGGTGTTCTGTTCGGCGATCGGCTTGCCGGTTTCGCGTGTGTGACGGGAGCCCCACCAGATGCCCAAGACCACGGCAACGCTCATGCCATCGGCAATCAGCTGGAAGTTCGTCAGCTCGTCCCAGTAGCCGGCGCGCGACAGAAATTCGTATTCGTCGGTCGCCATGCCGTGAATGGGAAATGCCACATAGAGGAACAAAAGCTGAGGGACGCAGAAGATCGTCGGGTGAAAGACGTCTCGCCAGCGGGTCCAGTCGCGGAAGATCGCGAAGGCGCCAAAGATTGCGAGCATGGCGACGAGGGCATAGAACATGAACTATCTCCGCCCCATGCTTACAAAAACTTTTATTTGGATCTTTATGCAGCACATCACGTGGGCGAGATTTTCGAGAGGGCGCCGATCAGCCGGCCCTCATATTTTTCCCAGGTAAATTCCGCCGCGCGTTCTCTGGCGCTGCGCGACATGGTTTGACGCAAGCTACGGTCGGTCAGAAGATGTTCCATCGCGGAAGTTAAGGCGTTCGCGTCACCTGCGGGTATGATGAAACCGTCTACCCCGTCCCTCACACACGAACCGGCATTCGGTGTCGTGATGACCGGCAGACCCGCTGCCATGGCCTCCAGCGTCACAACCGCCATGCCCTCAGAGAGACTCGGCAAAACGAAGAAATCGGCTTGCGAATATTCACGATGGATTTCAGAGCGCGGAACTTGTCCAAGATAGGTTGGCCCAGAAAAAATCGCCTGCGCGGCGACGTGCTTATTCAACGGGCCGATCACTCGTACGTCGCAATCCACGCCGCGCCGGGCGAGCCGCCGCGTCGCCTCGGCGAGATAATGATTGCCTTTGCGAATGCCGACAGAGCCAACAAACAAAACGCGCCCACGAACGGGTTTCGAGGGTAGGGCGAGCCAACGGCGGTCAATCCCGTATGGAACGACAGCCACTTTGGACGCTTGAGCTCCAAGCGCGAGGACAGCCTCGCGTACGAAATGCGACGGCACCAGGATGAGATCCGCCAGTGCATATTTCTGACGATCGCGTTCGCGGCCGGACTCGATTTCTTCGAGGCTTGGTCCGCTTCCGGACTCCGTCCATCGGCGATATTCGTCGTGCGTGAGCAGACCGACATCGGGCGTCAGCATAACTTCGTGGATGATGCGGCGGCCTTGCTCCTTGGCCTCGCGGCAAACGTCGATATCTTCATTGACAAGGACCGTATAGACGGCGTTGGCGCCGCCGAACTGCTCTTTGAGCGCGAGATTCGTTAATGCCCGGGATGACCTCGACCCTCGCGCGCATTTCGTGACCGATTGCATCAACAGATCATGCGCGACGGCAAAAGGCACTTGCCGCACCTTCGACCGTGGAAGCTCCGGCGGTAGTTTCCGTCCGAGCAATCGGCGGACGGGCGCGGGTTGCAGACTGGGCGGCCAAAGACCTTCGACATGACGAAGAAGCCCGACATTCGCACAATCAGTGTAGAAACGTTGCAACATGCCAGCCCGCTGTAAGAGCGTCGGCACCGCGTAGTGCAAGCGTGCTCCGGGCTGGAGCACCGCGATACGAAGATCCGAACAATCAGGCACGAGACCCAGCGGACCGATCATAACAATGGGCGGTCGAACCGGACCAGATGGCTTGCATTTTCCCGACGGCGGCCGCCCAGGTGAATTCCTCGCAACGCCGCTCAACATTGGCGCGAAGTGCCCAATACAAATCAGGATCGCGGACGTAGATCTCGATTACATCGGCGACGTCGACCGCTTCGGCGTTCGGCGGGAAGAGATGTCCACAACCGTCAGGGACGGTGTCGGGGATCCCGCCGACGTTGCTTGCGAGCACCGGGACACCGAGCCGAAGGCTTTCCCGGTTCGACAGTCCGAACGCCTCGGCGCGAGAGAACAGACAGCTAAAATGGCAAGAGCGAATGACGTCGACGAAGACCTTCATCTGCGATCGCTTGTCTAAAAAGCCGACGGCCTTAAGGCGTCGGTGTCGCGGCGCATTTTCCGGATCAAATCCTGCAGCGAGAACCTCGGCCGCAATTCCGCGCTCGTGCAACGCATCGGCGACCTCAAGCACGAACTTGAGATTCTTGCGGCGCCAGTCCTTGCCGATAAAGCCGAGCCGAACGGCTGCGAGAGGAAGATTGGCTCGCCCGTAAGGCGAAGGCTCCGGCTCACCGAGAATGTTTGCGCCGCCTGGCACGATGTGGACCTTGCGCGGATCTATCTGATAGCTCTCGACGACAACTCTGGCAGCCTGCTTTGACCTGCAAATAATCCGCACTGCATCGCGATAGGCCTGACCTTCCCTTTGGAGGGCATTGGCGATCATCGACCGGCCGACTTTCTTGTCGATACCGTAGTCGTCAAAGTTTTCCTTTAGCGTCGCGTCGATATAAATCGACACCTGAGGGCTGTCCGACCGATGCGGCGGAAACAGCGGGAAAATACTGACGATCTCATCGGGACTCGACCACGCAGGTGGAACCTGGCCAACAAGAGCGCGCAGAAAGCTCTCGGAATATTGATAGCCTCCGAATTCGCCCCGCGTGAGCAGTCGGCGGGCGTTCCAAAGCATCCGGGAATATCGCAGCGCTTCCGGCTCCAGCCGCCATCCGCCATCAAAGAACCCGGCGCGGCGGCCGGCATCGAGCAAGTGATAAGGCAGTCCGCCATGGGCGCGAATAGACGTCGCGTCGCCGATACACGTCACGACGCGCATTTGAAATCCGCTGCCATATCGGTCTGCGCTTTTGGAAAGAGCAGAGCCTCCCACCGCTTCGCACACGCCTCGATGCTGTATTCGCGCTGCACGCGCCGGAGTGCCGTTTCGACAAGGAGGGCGCGCAACTCCTCGCTTCGAAGCAAATCGATCACGGCACGCGCGAGCGCTCGTGGGTTGTCCGGCGGCACGACGATGCCGGCTATGCCATCGGCGAGCACTTCCCGACATGCCGCGACATTACTGGCCACGATGGGAATACCCGCCGCCATAGCTTCGATCAGGGCGATGCCGAAGCCCTCGTCGCGTGTGGTGCTAAAAGCATAAACATCCATCTGGCCCAGCAAGGTGGGAATGTCGGTGCGATCGCCGAGAAACCGCGTCGAACTCGCTATTCCAAGTCTAAGGGCCTGGTCTTCAAGCGTGGCACGCAGTGCCCCGTCCCCAACCAGCCAAAGCTCGGCGTCGGCCATCTCGTCCCTTATAATCGAGAACGCGCGGAGCAGCGTGTCGTGGTCCTTGATGGAATTGAGCCGCGCAACCATTCCGATTGCCGGCGCGCGCCTCACTCGTGCCTGCCGCGCTTTCTGGGCTTTCCTGGCGATTTGATTTGCGTCCAGTCCGTTCGGGATCGGAAATGAACCGCTCGGCATGCCGATGCCCAGGTTGCGGAGCTCGCGATCGACGGCGTGTGAACAGGACATGACGGGACACCGCAGCAGGCGGGAAGCGATCATGATGGCGCGCCAGCGGCGGCGTGCTTGCGCATTTTGCGGCGGTGGATTTCCCGCCTTGACGCCCAGGGCACGGACGCCGGCCGCTCGCGCCGCGGACGCCGCAATCAAATGGGGGAGGCCGAACACATGGATAATCACGGCGTCCGGCGCATAGTCTCGGATCATCGTCCTAAACGGCCTCCAATGACGGATACCAGCCTGGCCGTCCGAGAGTACCTTCAGCGTGCAACCCGATACACCGAGAAATTCACGCTCCAATGTTCGTCGTTCCCGGTCCCACGCGACGACACACTGATCGAAGCGGTGCTGCCAGTGTTGTGCGAGGCGAAGACACGTCACTTCCGTACCGCCCGTCCCAAAGCCACGGACGATATGCATGAGGCGCCGGCGGGGTCTCAGGTGGGCAGTCCCATCGCCAGTTCCGCATCACATTGCAACTCCTGGATGAGCGGCAGCCCCAGGGCTTCGCCATATCCTCGTGCCATGGCGCGCACGGAATAATCGCGAAGCGCTTTTTCGCGGGCTCTTGCAGCGCGCGTTTTTGCTTCGACCGGAGCGCCGAGCACAGCGTCCACTGCGTTGGCAAAGGCGAGCGCATCCCTCGCGGGCACGAGCAGTCCGAGGCCTCCGCCGTCCAGGACTTCCCGGCATGCTCCGACGTCGCTTGCCACGATCGGGACGCCCGCGAGCATCGCTTCGACAAGCGCGATTCCAAATCCTTCGTCGGGCGTGGTGGAGAATGCGAAGACGTCCAGCTTGGCGAGGATAGCCGCTATGTCACGGCGCATCCCCAGCAGCGTGACCGTGTCGGCCAGTCCGTCGGCATCGACGATTTGCTGAAGCGCATGACGCTGACTGCCCTCACCGACGAACTTGACAGCGATGCTTCGGCCGCGATCCTTCAGTATTTTGGCAGCTCGGATGAGCGTTACGTGGTCTTTGTGTTTTTCCAGGCGTGCAATCATGCCGATCACGAACGGCGTTGTCCGGGGACCTATGTCGTTTGCGGTTGACGCACGTGGGATAAAATCCTCGCCAGACACGCCGTTATAGACGATCGCCGTTTCGCGTGCCGGGACATGGAAGCGCTCGATGGCGCCGCCTTGGACATAACGCGAGCAGCATATGAGCCGGTCGGTGAGTGGCCTTCCGAGCTGAATGAGAAAGCGAAACTTGGCAAATGCGCGGCCCGTGGACGAGTCTGGATAATTTCCGACGTGCGCGACGACGCGGCGGACGCCGGCCATACGCGCTCCGAACGCCATGACGGCATGCCGGCCGAGCGGCATCGATAGCAATGCCGTCGCCTTCCTTCGGCGGGCGATGGCGAAGACCTTCGCCGCGAGCACAAGATATCGTCGATAGCCCCTCTGCGAAATTCCGAGGACGAAACATTCAATTCCAAGCGTGACGAACTCCGGCGCAAGATCCGCCGGCTTCGCTTGGAGCACCACGACGATGGGGCGGATACCCTGAGACAACCACTCGCGGCAAAGCGCAAGCGTCATTCGCGGCGTACCTTCGGCGGCCAGCGACGTAAGAGCGATGAGGACGGTGGCGCGCTCGCGCTTCATACGGGTTTGAGCGCCATGCGTGAGACCGGCTCCGAGTTTCCGGCTCCGAGCCATTTGTCGAGGGTGGCATAACGTTTGCGAATGCCGCGATACCCTAAGGTAGCGAGCGGCGCCAGAAAATCGCGGGCGTCGCGGCCGCGATTGGCCAACATTTTCCAATGAACCTCAAGCTGAAGCGCCGGGCGCAGACTCTCGATCACATCCAGCGAGGAACAAAGAATTTCATACTCGAAGGACTCAACGTCGATTTTGATGATGTCCGGTTTCCAATCCAGGCCGCCGAGCAGTTCGGCCAACGTCAGCGTTGGCACCTCGAAGCTCGAGGGTACGTCGGGGTCGGTATCGCCGCCGTCTTCGTAGACGCGGTTGAAGTTCGGCAGCGACATACGGCCGGAGCTATTGGAGATCGCTGCTGCTCTGACCGTCCAGTCGCATCCGGCCGATCCATTGAGGGCGACGGCACGCTCCAGCATCGAAACAACGCGCGGATCCGGTTCGACGGACATGATGTGGCAGGGCTCGGGGCGCGAACGGGCGAATAGGGCGGAGATGAAACCTGTTTGCGCACCGATGTCGATGAGCGCGCGACGGCCTTTGGAGAGTTCAAGAAAATCCGCGACCTCGGCGGATGAATCGTTGAGTTCGACGCCATGATATTGCCAGCAGCGAAAAGCCGTGATGCTTTCGGGTGCGAAGACGTGAATGGCTTTGGTGACGTGCATTGGCAAGCCCGGAAGGCGATGGCGAATTCTCAGCGCTTCGCTTCGATCGAGCCGCCAATAGCTCGGAACACGCTTTACAAAGCCTGCGGTCTGCCACACCGGAAAGGGGACCATGGTTCGCAGTGCAGATCGGATCGCGGAGGACGTCTTCATCGAAGGCTTTCCCTCAACATGATTTTGCGTTCGCAGGATGAGTGGGTCGTCTGGTTTTCGTGGGCTGTCAGTGGGCCCCACGGCTTCCGCATGCCGGGTGAATCCGCCCGACGCAGGCCTAGCGTGCAACATATATAGTTATTTAGGACTATCACCTGAATGCAAAAGCTTCAATGCTTTCGCAGCGACGCCGCAACTTTTGTGTTCATAAGCTAGGCTGCCTACGGTCTAGTCCCTCGTAATTTGGAGGTCCGCGAATGCCATCGATCCCGATACCAATGTCTCGGAGGTCGAGCGCGCGTCGAGGATCAGTCGCACGGTCTGTGCGGCGCATCCCGCGGGGACTTCGAAACGCGTCGAGAATTCCGTCCAAACCGCAACGTGGCGCATCATCGGCGTCTCTGTGAAAACTCCCGAAGAGGGTGCGAGGCACGAGACTTGCCATCTGAGACCTCGCGGGCCAGCAAGTTCTCCCTTCGAGAGGCCGGAAAATTTGTATCGCCCCGGCGGCAGGACGAGCAACTGCGAAACGGGGTGAAAGTTCACGCGGCCGCCGCCGAATTCTATCGAGAGACTATTCTTTCCGCGCGCGTCATCGTCGATCTCTGCGATGACTCCGCTGCCGCCTTGAATTTTCCAGTCGAAGGGAGCGGCCGAGGGCGGAAATCGGAAGTTGCCGTTGAAAAGGAATTTTGCCTCTCTCACTTCTTCCGGCGGCAGAAACTGCAGCCACGTATAGTACGCCAGCTGAAATTTCTTATTGATGGCCAACGTCCATAGGTAGGCATCGATCTCCCGGTCGGTGGGAGGCTGCACCGAGCTACGGAGACCGAGCAGCAGGAGAAGTGAGACGTCTACATTCTTCACATCTGCGTTCAGAAAGCGGAGGAAATTTTCCCTCCAAGGCGGCGCCTTCGCGAGCGCGGCGACTATGGCCTCCGTGCCATCCTTAACCGCTGCTATTCGAGCGAGCGTCGGGGCGACGACCCGGAGCGCCGACGGTCGGATACGCAGAAGCACGTCGCCGGATGTCGTGCTTGCTGCGATATCGCCTTCGGACAGCTTGCGGCGCATCGACCAATAAAGAGCCGCTGGGCTTCTCATCGACCGCCTTAAGGCGGCTTGCATGAACGTGTCCGCCGCCTTCGTATCTCCGGCCTCGGTCGAGAGAACGCCAAGAAACTCAAATCCCCGGGCATTCAATGGCTCGGAATAGAGCGCACGTCGGATTCGCTCGGAGATTTTTTTAACGTTTTCGCCTCTTGGCGAATTGGCCTCGTCGCTTGGAGTGCTCTTCGCCGTCTCGTCTGTGTGTCTCGCCATGAGCGTTTGAGTGATATTGAGTTCGGCACCGGCATCGGCGCCGCAGATGCTCAGCGCCCATTCCGGATTGGCCGGTTCGAGATATGCGACGAGGCTGTGCCTCGCAATGAGACTGATCAGGATGATCGCCGCAACAAATGAGAACACAGTCTTGAAGAGGCGAGGCAATGCCAGCAATCCTTCCCCGCGGCGTCTCCACTCGGCTCAATAACACTTGCGTCTCAAGCTAAAGAGGCCAGAGTCGCTGACGCAGTCGTTTCCTGTACCGAGATGGGCGTTCTTTTGGCTCGTGTTGCTGTGTCGTGCCGACGATGGGGCGTCCGCGTGTTTGCCCATCGATGCGGCGCTCTCGACGGTCCGCTTCGGGGCTGACGCTGCCGCCATTCGATCGCTTCGCAGATTTCAGCTCATTCCACGCGAGGAGCACACGCCGCGCCAGGCGTGCCTTATGTGGATCGCCGTGACGGTCAGGATGCAGCCACTTGAGCAGGTAAACCATGTGTCGGCGAAGTTCGGCATTCGTTGCTGTCTTGTCGAGGCCAAGGATCCGGTAAGCATCGGAATCCGATGCCAACAAAATCTGCTCGATAAAGAAAATCGCCGCGTCGCGAAGGTCATTCGGCGCGCGCTTATTGATCGCCTCGGCATCCGACTGAGCCGCGCCGTCTTCGGCTGCGAGGCGCAGCAGGAGCAGCATCCCCGGTGGAAGCGGCGACGATCTCATCGCGCGGACTTTCGAGGGGATACGCAGCAGGTCAACGGCTGCCGTCAATGCCTGAGACTGGCGCCCGCTCATGTCGGCCCCGAAAGTGAAGGAGAAGTGCGGTCCGCCTTCGAGACGGATCGCCCATAGGAGAAGGGATCGCTGCCATAGCCGTAGCTATATCCGTAACCATAGCCGGCGTTTCGCGCGTCAAGCTTTGTTATAACGCTCCCGAGCAACGGGCATTTCGATATTTCCAGGCGCCTCAGCGCACTTCGAATCGCGCCGCCGCGAGCGACACCACTGCCGATCACGAACACGGTCGCCTCCGCTGCATTGGAGAGCAGGAGCGCGTCCGCAATACCGAGCACCGGCGGGCCGTCGATAATGACCAAATCAAAAACGTCGAGGCTGCCGGAGAGGAGAGACATAAGATGAGGGCTTCCCAGGAGGTCGGCGGCGTTCGGCGGCAGGTGACCCGACGGCATGAAGGCCAAACCGGGGGTCGCGGTCTTCTGAATGGCGCTGGCCAAATCGCAAGCTCCTGACAAATAGGAACTCAATCCTATTGAATTATCGGCCAGGAGATATTTGTGGAGCGATGGATTTCGCATATCAGCGTCGACCAGCAAAACGTTGAGGCCGAGCCTCGCAAAGTGCTGCGTGATGGCGATGGAGCTGACCGATTTGCCTTCCTGCGCCCCCGCACTGGTGACGAAAAGCGATTTCGGTAGTCCGCGCGCGGTCGTAAATTGAAGGGAGGTGCAGAGTGAGCGGTACGCTTCGGCCAGCGGCGAGCGCGCATCGAGCAGAGACGCAACCACGTCAACTTCGGAATTTACGAGCGGTATGATGCCGAGGGTTGCCAAGCCTCCGACCCGCTCGGCCTCTTCGACGGTATCGATGACATCATCGAAGTTCTCAAGAACGTAAGCAAGCGCCACGCTGCCGCCGAAGCCGAGCAGCAGAGACAGCAACATGGACCTCATGAGCCGCGGCGATGAAGGGGCGCCCGGCATGTTTGCGTGATCGACGACGAAGATGTTGTTACTCCCGGCTCCGCCGGCAACGTCGACCTCCTTGTATCTCTGAAGGAGGCCGTTATAGAGCTGGCGGTTGGTATCAACCTCCCTTTTCAGGATATTGTATTCGATCGATCGCTTCTGAAAGTCGAGGACATCGCCGCGCAGCTTTCCGACGCGGGCCGTAATTTCGTTCTCCTGGTTGAGAGACGACTGGTAAGCACTCTTAAGCGATGCGCGTATGGCTTTGACCTCGGCCGCAAGTTGCCGATCAATCTCCGCGATCTTGTTTTTGATCTGCTTCATGAGAGGGTAGCTCGGCTTGAAGGTTTGCAGCTTCTCCTGGTACTCGGTCACCAGATCGTTGCGCTTGGCCCGTAGGGCATCGATTGCCGTGTTGCTGAGGAATTGCGGGAAATTGATCGCGTTGGACTTTTCGACCTGCTTCCAAAGTTGTTCATTCTTGATTCGCTCCGATGCGATCTTGCCGAGCGCGGCGCTTGAATTCGTTAGGTCTGCTTCAGCAATCGACGACGACTCGCCGATCGCAACGATCTGTTCCTTCTCGGCGAAGCCGATCATCGTCTTCTCGGACTGCTCGAGTCGGAATTTGAGCTGCTTGATCTGATCCTCGAGAAACGTCTTGGCATAGGCATTCGCCTCGAAGCGCTTATCGAGATTGGAGGCGATGAAAGCATCCGCGTAAGCCGAAGCGATTTTCTGGCTGCGCGCGGGACTTGGATCGGAATACGAGATGTCGACGAGGCGTGACCCCGGTATCGGCTTCACTGAAACGTTCTGTTGGATGATGGCGGCTGCGACCCCCGTCATTTCGCGCTTGTTCGCCGATGGGGCGTGGGGTTTCGCGTGAAAGAAGCCGTTGATGGTTGCAAGCAACGAAAATGATCGCGGTTTGAAAAAGTTGGGATCGTCAGCAAGGCGCGCCATCCGCACGACTCTTTCCGCCAAACTTCGGCTGAGAAGAAGCTCGTATTGAGTCCGCAGGAATTCGGAATCCGTCCCTTCGACCGGCGTGACATTGCCGCCTTCGATGATTTTGGCGACATTACGATCGATCTGGAGCCGGATCGTCGACGTGTAGAGAGGCGCGGTCATGAGCGTTCGCACTGTCCCCAGCGAGAAGACCGCCGCGCTCACGGCGAAAATCAAAGCCTTTCTCTTGTTCAGCAATCTCAGGATCGCCATCACTTTTGTGGCGAAGTCGGAGCCATCGATGGGGTGTTGCTGCTCGGCGTAACGGCCGCCATACAGCCTCTGCGCCTCGGCAGGCTCTAGCGCCTGGGCGTCGGCAGAAGGGTGGGCGTCCGCGCTTGAATCACTGGGAAGGGTCATGGCCGCCGTCTATCGATGGAAAGAGCTGATGGTGCCGCCTACAAGAGCGAAACGAAGACGCTCGTGACGGGGAGGATCCTGAGCAAGGCCTGATAGCTCTCCTTCATTGCCGAGTTGGTGACCACGACGACATCCCCCTGATCGATCTCGGGATCCTTGGTCGTTCCCGAGCGGATATCATCGACGTTGAATTGCGCCGCGGTTCGGACCCCGTTTTCCGTTCGGAAGATCACGACCGTCGAATTGGCGGTATCGGTAAAGCCCTCGGCGGTCGCGATGGCCTGCAGAAGCGTCGTCGGTCCGCGAAGCGGATACACGCCCGGTCGCTTAACCGAGCCATCGATCGTGACTCGCTGGCTGTTGTATTCCTTGATGTAGACATTCACTTGGGGTGACTGGAGATATTTCCGACCGAGCCGCGCCGTCAGATCGCGCTCGATATCAAGAGACGTTCTGCCGGCTGCGGGAATCGTTCCGGCAAGCGGTAAATTGATTGTGCCGTCGGCGGCGACCTGGACCGTTTTCGAGAGTTCCGGCACCTGGAAAACGGAAACATCGATGACATCCATCGGGCCGATTTTGTAACCCGCGCTACTTGGGTTCGAGGCCGCGGCCAATTTTGCGGCGTCCTGAGCTTGCTCACCGGCAAGAGCGACAGAGCGTGACGGCTCTCCCCGCGAATGATCGGCATCGCTTAATCCGGAGGAAGAGGTGGTGAGATGAGATCCTTGATTCAACGACGTTCCGCAGCCGCCGACAACCAAGCCGACTGCCAGCGCAGGGACAACGGCCCAGAAGACCGCACCCGTTGTCGGTTTCATGTCCGCGTTGTCAGGCACTTTTGAATAGCGCATGCGTTGTCCGTGCTGAAGGAGAAGGAACGTTCGCCGGCGCTTCGTTGCAAAGGACGGCGCGCGGGCGATCGCTCACGAGATTTTCGGCAGCCCGGTCGCCGATGCGTTTCGCTGCAGCGTCGCGGCCTTTACCCAGCTTTGGGGCACGACTTTCCATATCGTGAGCATCGGTCGCGAGCAGATGCACGATACCGTCATCGAGCATGCGCTCGCTCCAATATTTCGGTGTTCGGCCGAAATCACCGAGAAGAGAGCCTGCGGTGACCTGGAGCCATACTCCAGACTTGGCCAGGCTTTCGATCACCCCGTATTGTTCTTCAATCCACGGCAGACGTTCGGGATGAGAGAGAACGGGTACATAGCGGGCCACGAGAAGCTGAAAGAAGAACTGCTTGAGAAGCACCGGCCCCACATGCTGAGGCAGTTCGATCAGAACGTAGCGGCTATCGGCGAGTGTCGGTATTTCTCTGCTTTTCAGCTTTGCCGCGAAGTCGACGGCGATATGCGCGTCAGCGCCGCTGTAGACGTCCAGCCGGAGGCCATTGCGCGTGAGACACGTGCGCAGCGCCGCAACCGCCGATCGAATTTGTGGTCCGGTATTATGATAAAGTCCAGGAAGGATGTGGGGCGTGCAAACGACCGCTTCGACACCGTCTTCAAGAAGTGCGCGCGCCATGCGCAGGGACATCTCAATATCGGCGGCGCCGTCGTCGATGCCCGGCAAGAGGTGGCAATGAATATCGATCATCCGCAATAAATCCCCCTCGTCCGAAAAATAAACAAAACGGACTAGTCTTTTCTGATATCATCCGGCGGCCCTTGAGGAGTCAAGTTGCTTTGTCGCGAAGAACCGCCGCTGTGGCTTGAAAACAACTTTTTCGGGATTTAATCGGCGTTTTTCGCTCTCCTCTGCTCACATTTCTGGGTCTTCGGCTAAGTCGGGCCTTCCCATCACGAGCGCAAAATGATATGGTTCTTTCGTGTTATTTTTCTGTCGGAGCACAGGATGGTTCGCGCGCTTACCCTTATCTCCGCTGCTTTGCTTTTCGCCCCGGCAGCCTTCGGCGCAACCGTCACGGTCATTCAGGGCGAAGCTCTCGTCCGCCGCGGCGACGGATACGAGAGCATCAAGGGCGTTGCAGACCTTGCTCCCGGCGATACCGTCCTTGCAAAAGCGGGAAGCTCGGCAAAAGTGACCTTCGCAAATGGATGTATGGTGTTTCTCGGGATGGGCATGGTGTTCAGCGTGCCGTCCGAACCGCCGTGCGGGGGCGCAGGAGGAGGCTCGGGAACAACGACCAACGCTCTTCAGGACACGGGCGCGCCTGCCGCGCAGGACTGGTCCGCCGCGACGCAAACGACAGCGGCGAGCGAGGGCATGCAAACCAATGTGATGCCCTATCTCCTCGGGGCCGCAGCGATCGGCGGCATCGCCGCCGGGGCGCTCGCCTTCAGCGGGGGCGGGGGTGGTGGCCCTCCGGCGAGTCCCTAGTTTTGCGGTTGGGTGCGAAGTCCCGCAAATCAGTGCGCCTACACGCGACGACCGCGCCCGATCGGAACGTCAGGGATTCGCGATTGCATTCGACGAGGCGGAGTCTGAAGTCCGCAAGCGCCACATCTCGGCTTGGGAGGGGCAACCAATACCGATTACCTTCTCGGGCAGAGATTGCGAAAAGCGGGATAGGTATTCTCACCGGCTTCGTTCTCGCGGCTTGCATCCTGCTCGGCGGTGCGACCCGCAGCGGATCGCTCGGCGATGTCATCCTTCAATTGATCTCCGTACCCCTCCTCATTGTGGCAGTTCGTTCGATCATCGCTTCCGGAGCGGCGCGCCGTCTTAAATGGCCACTCATTTTTGCGGGAGCGGTCGTTCTGGTTCCCGCTATGCAGCTTCTGCCGCTGCCCTTCAACATTTGGCTGCTGCTTCCGGGGCGCGGTCTCATCTTAGAAACATACGCTTTGATTGGAGAACCGCCTCCGCTGTTGCCCATGACCATGACGCCGGGGGCGACCTGGTTGAGTGCTCTCTCATTGTTGCCGCCGATCGCGATTTTTCTTGGCGTTTTGACGCTCAACAGGACCGCACGACGGACGGTTGCCCTCGTCGTCATTACGATGGCGATCGCGGGCGTTTTTCTGGGCTTGTTGCAGCTCGCGGAGGGACCGAAGAGCGCGCTTCGCTTCTACGACATCACCAATAGAACCGAGGCCGTCGGGTTCTTTGCGAACCGGAATCACTTCGGGTCACTTTTGTATGTCTCCATGCTCTTCGTGACCGCGTATTTCGTCGAAGCCGTTATGGTTGCGGGGCAAAAGACACAGCGAAGGCTCATCGATGTCAATGCGATGGTGCCCGTTATCATGTGGGTCACGGCTCTCGCGATCCTGCTTGCCGGAGAAATGATGGCTCGGTCGCGGGCGGGGCTTTCCCTGACTTTGGTGGCATCGCTCGCGACGATTGGCTTCAGCATCGACGACCCCCGCATAAAAAGTCTACGCTCCGGCTTCGGCAAGGCCATCTTCGCGACGACGGTGGCCGCCCTGATCTCGTTTTTGCCGCTTGCTCTTTATCGGATTCTCGATCGGCTCGGGTCGGATCCGAGTGCCGATGTCCGCATCCCCTTCGCCAGAAATACGATTTCTGCGGCGATGGTTTATATGCCTTTCGGGTCCGGCCTCGGCTCTTTCGTTCCCGTCTATCAGCTGTTCGAGAAAGGTTCCGATATTAGTCTTTCGTACGCAAACCATGCGCACAACGATCTCCTCGAGGTCTGGCTGGAGACGGGTGTTCCGGGCGTCGCGCTGATCGCCGTCTTCGGCGCGTGGCTGGTGCGCCGTATGGTGCTCCTATGGAGAAGTGAGAACCCGGGGACCGGTGGCATCGATCTCTCGCTTCGGCGCGCGGCAGCCGTGGCCGTGCTTTTGCTGCTCGCGCATTCCCTCGTCGACTATCCACTTCGGACGACAGCGATGATGGCGGTCGCCGCGATGGCGGTGGGTTTGCTGATGACGACGCCGCCGCGACGACGCATGTCGGGCGACCAAACGGACTGTCCCGGCTCGATCTGATCGCCCGAAATCCGGCCCCTGACGAGTTGCATCACGCACTCGTTGTTGAGCAATTAAGTCATAACTAACACTTTCGTGTTATTCGTGGGCGCGAAATTGCCCATTAAGGGCCGTTCGCGGCGGGCTTGCTACGCTGCGGGGGCTTGCGGAAGACACCGATGCAGCCATTTTCCCCGCTGACAAACGCGTTGTTCGCCGCCGCGCTTTGTTTCGCGTTGGGGATCGCCGTGCTGATGGCCATCGCGACGTCGGCCAGCAACGTCGTGGCGTTGTTGCCTGCAAACGTCCTCTTGATTGCGGCGATGATCTTCTTGTCGAGCGCCGGATGGCGCGTTGTCGTCCTTCTTTTGTGTGCCCTCACCTTCGCCGTCGTCGAAGCCGGGCATCAACAGCCCCTCGTGGCCGCCGCGGCTTTTGCATTCGCCAATGCAGCCGAGATGCTGATCGCATGTCACCTGATCCGCCGATTCTATCTCCTGCGCGGCACCGACGATCCGCGACAAGGCGAGCAAAGGCGCGAATTCGTCGCCGAGTTCGATGATCTCACCGGCCTCGTAAGCCGCGCACGCCTGCACGAGCTCGTCGAGACGGCGGTGCGATTACGATACGACGGCATCGCGCTTCTTTTCGTAGATCTGGACAATTTCAAATACGTGAACGCCACTCTCGGCCATCGCGCCGGAGATCTGCTGTTGAAGACCATTGCGGAACGCTTGCGTGGCAGCGTAAGGGCGCAAGACGTCGTTGCACGTATCGGCGGCGACGAATTCGCGATCCTTTTGATCGACGGGCTACAGCCGGCGGCGGCCGAGGCCATCGCGCGCCGAATTGCCGTGCAGATGGACGCACCGATCGCAATCGGCACGGAGAAAATCCGCGTGGGTGCAAGCATCGGCGTCGCCTCATGGCAGCCCGGCTCCATCGCCGCAGACGATCTTCTGAGATGCGCGGAAATCGCTCTTCACAGGACGAAATCGACGAACCGCGGGAGCTTCAATTTCTTCGAGCCCGATATGGACAAGCCTTTGCGCGAACGCCAGGAACTCGAGCAAGATCTCCGCCAGGCCTTTGCCGAGCAAGACTTCGACGTTTATTATCAACCGATCGTGCACATCGCGACGAACGAAGTGGTCGGCTTCGAGGCCCTCGCGCGCTGGCAGCACGGAACTCGGGGGCCCGTATCTCCTGCCGAGTTCATTCCGATTGCGGAAGACGTGGGTCTCATCGCTTCGATCGGAGATTGGGTCCTTCGGCGCGCTTGCCGTGACGCCGTGCAATGGCCGGAGCACGTCAAGGTCTCGGTGAACTTCTCGCGAGCGCAGTTCGAATCGACCGATGCAAAGCTCCGCCTTGCGGCGGCCCTGTCGGACGCCGGACTTCCCGCGAAGCGGCTACAGCTCGAGATCACGGAAACGACCGTCATGGCCGACATCGACAGAGCCAACATGCTGCTCGACGAATTTCGCGAGGTTGGCGTCGAGATCGCCATGGACGATTTCGGGACCGGATATTCCTCACTGAGTTGTTTGCGAAACTGTCCGTTCGACAGGCTGAAAATCGACCGCGCCTTCATCCGAGATCTGACGACGAGTCTCGAAGCGCGCGCGATTCTCAGAATGGTTGTCCATCTTGCCTCAACGCTCGGCATGGGGACGACGGCCGAGGGCGTCGAGACGGCAGAGCAATATGAAATCGTCAAAGAGGAAGGATGCGGCGAGATCCAGGGATTCTTCTTCAGTGCGGCCAAGACCGCCGAGGACGTTCTGGCGTATTTTCAATCTCTCGCCAGCGATGCCGACGTGGCCCGCAAGGGT
Source organism: uncultured Pseudomonadota bacterium (assembly GCA_963789775.1). Classification (GTDB taxonomy): domain Bacteria; phylum Pseudomonadota; class Alphaproteobacteria; order Rhizobiales; family Hyphomicrobiaceae; genus Hyphomicrobium_B. The sequence goes on along the minus strand of CAWBLX010000003.1, from coordinate 346,824 downwards.
CCATAAAAGACAACCACAGGAAGCACATCGGAATATTCACAAATCTCCGATTGCCGAAAAACATTAAATCAGCCGCATAAGGAGCGATATTGGCGCGTTTCGTGGGTGCACGGGCTGGCGTGCATCCCACAGGTTGGGTAATTGACCACGCTTCTTGCCGGCAAGGATGAGTCTTATGCGCTAGTCTTATGCGCTCGTTCTTCGGCCCGGCCTCTGCGGCTCATGCGCCAGGACAGCTATGAAAACTCCAGCTCTCCGCGAACCTCCGGTCCACGTTGTCCTCGTCGACAACCGCGGGATCATCGTCGACGTGAGCATGAAAGCCGGCCGATCGGACGGCAATAGCAAGGCGGCGGTCAGCCTCTATCCTGTCGGCGATTCCTATTTCGATCATTGTGAGGATGATAACCAGGTTGCAGATGTGCAGATGCTTCTCAAGCGGAAGCGCAGCCTCATCTCCTTCGTCCTCCCTTCGCGTCCTCCCAAACAGAAGCAGTGGTTCGTCGTCATCGGCGTTCCGGTCAGCTCCGACATCGGAACCGGTGCGGTTCTGATGCATGTCGATATCGCGGCATGGATTCCTGCGGGAAAAGACGTTGACGAAGTTCTTAAGCCCGTGAAGTCTCCCGTTACTCTCAATCCGGGCCTCATACAGGATACGATCGCCAAAGCGCTCTTTCAGCAGTTCGGACCGGGGTTCGGCGAAGCGCCGGCGCAGCCGCCCCTTCATCCCGATGTCGAGACGCTCAGTCCGAGGCAGCGCGAAGTCTTGATGTTACTCGGCGCCGGCAAGAGCAATGCCGAAATCGCCGAGGAGCTGTCCTGCTCCCTGAATACCGTGAAGAGGCACGTGACGGCCGTTCTGCAGAAGTTGCGCCTGCCGAACAGAACGCGAGCCGCGATGCTCGCGAACCGGCTCAATTACACCCAGGACTAGCGGCCACGTCACTGCGCACGTGAATCGCAATTTTCCTCTGCTTCGGCCAGCCGTATTGCATCCCGACGGCGTAGTTTCCTCCGGGGCGACAACATCGTTTCCGTGACATCAGGGCTTTGTGGCTCCCGCATGAAGTGAACGATCGTTCTTGCGAAGGAAACATCGTTCGACGGACATGCCGTCGGTGGCGAAACAACGGACATGCGCACATGCGGCACCACCGCCGAACCGGTCGACGCGAGTTTCGCCGCGAGGAAAGCCGTCGCTATCGGAATAACGGCGGGACCATATGGCGGCGTGATGCAGATAAAATGCAGATCCGTGCCGACGTAGGGAAGCGCGGCGTCCAGGCAGTGCAATAAGCGACGTGTCCCAACCTCAATTGCTTTTTCCGCCGTCATGCGTCGCCCTTTCGATGAAAGGGCCTCCAGCACGACGATATCGAGCTGGCCAAGCTGCGCGTAGGCGATCTGAAAAAATGTGTTTGTGGATTCCGGATCATCCAAATCCACCGGCTGACCGTAACTGCCCTCGCGGCCGTCGAGACGATCCTCAAGCATTTGATATTGCGACGGCGGCACTCCGAGGGCCAGACGACTTTTGTTTCGCATCAAAATATCGGCGATTTTCCCACCGTAAAATGTCTGCGCTGAAGGAATGGCGACGACCTTGCCTTTGAGTTTGTGTGCCATATCGTGACCTTTCCCCGTCGTCCTCATGGGCAGGAGGACTTGTATCCAATATCGCTCTTCGGAAGTCGAAACGAGCGGGCGCGGGCCGCCGCGCTTATCTGCTCTCCTTGAGATACATCGCGTAGGCAGCAGGAAACCCACGCGTCGAGAAATTCAAGTTGAGGGCTTGCTTCGACACGCTTTGCGCGACGGCGGACACTTCCGAAGCCTTTTGCATTTGGCCGAGCATCGGCTCGGTGAGATCGAACGGCGCGAAACAGCCGATCCGATGACATGCCGAGTACGGAACGGTGAACTGCTTTTGTTTTTCGATGCCGACGACGACGCCAGCGGGAAGGGCGACGCCTACAGGCAAGCGGATTGAGCCCTTAAGTTTTCCGGCCCTGTTTTTCCCGATCGTGAAAACGCTGACCGTCTTCCTGAGCCTCGCGCTCGATAGGGTCTGAGACATCATGCATGACCGATGACCCTTATTGGGCGGCGTACAGGCGACGATCCAATCGCCGATGACCTGTCTTGTCGGCTGTGCGCCGGCAGAATTAGGGCGCAAAGAAGATCCCGCCGCAATAGCGATCGTGGTGCAGAAGAGTAAGACGGCACCGACGGCCGCGAGCACAATATGGTTCTTCATCTTGAGTTCTCCGATCAAACGGGATTTTCGAATTTCTACGAGCTTTGCATCGAAGCAGGAGGACGAAGGGAGAAGCTCGCCCTCCTGCTGCACCTTGTCGTTCACCAGTCGACTCTGACGCCAAGGGTTCCGCCATATCCCACGAATTCGTCTTTTCCGAACTGAACGTCGCCCTTAGCGAAGGCCGTAAGTCCGTCACCTGCGAGGCTGAAGACGTTGACGCCGCCAGAAACTTCGCCAAGAGCACCCGTCAGGTTGTCGGTAGCCTTGAGCACGTAATTCCCGCTCGTGACATCGGCGGTGTTGTCACCCAGGAACTCGTAGAGAGCGCTGACTCCGATGAACGGTTCATACTTTGCTTGCTCGCGAACGACCGTCGTTCCGAGGCGCATGCCGAGACGACCACGCAAGCTATCGCCGTTTGTGAAGTTGACGGACGTTCCATAGAGCGCGAGGTTGTCGATATTGGCGTTCACGTAGGAGAGCGTGGCGCCCGGCTCGATGAATGTCGGCCCATACGCCATACGGTAGCCGGTATCGAGCACGCCGCCGATGGACGTAACATTGGCATGATCTTTCTCGGAGAGGCTTCCCGAGTATTTCACGTTGCCAAGGTTGGCCAAGACCTGGCCGTCAAGGAACCAACCGCCGCGGAGATACGTCACGTAGCCGCCGACCGCGCCTCCTTCAAACTTGGCATCCGTTACCGAGCTATCGAAATTGAGCGTCGACCGCAAATAGCCGCCCATGACGCCGGCCATCCAAATTCCGGTTCCGTCATCCGTGCTGCGGATCACGTCGTAGCCGCCGATCACGCCGCCGCCATCTAGCTGCGTGTCGACCGTGTGGCGTTGCACGGTATTCAATACTGCGAAGGCGTGGTCCGTGGACCGCGATTCGGACGAACCCAGGACCTTTGCCCAAATGCCGGATGTGGGCTTTGTGCATCCCACGCTCGGGTCCTTCAGGCTACCGACATCGCATGTGCCTTCAAGCGCGGCGCGGAGATCCGCCGTCCTATCGAGCCAGGCGCCAGCAGCACTATGCCAGATCGACTGGGCGGCGGACGTCAAGGTCGGCAGTTCGAAGAAAATATGGTTTGGCGCGCTCGCAAGCACCACGTCGTTGGGGCCGTTGAGATAGAGGTCGTAGGTAAACATTCCGGTATTGATCGGACCGTTCGCCAGATAGAAGCTGCCTGCCGGCAGCGATCCCGTGGCATTGACGACGCCTATTCCCGTCGGATTGAAGCCGCCAAAGCCCGAATTGACGTTATTGACATAGATCGCGGTTGAACCCGTGACGTTGCCGTCGATCACGAGGGAGTCGGACGCCGAATTCGACGTCGTGCTAAGGAAGCTATCGACTTTCAAAGCGCTTTGGCCTGCAGCTCCGTTGAACAGCAGCGTGCCGCCGCTCGTCGGGCTTAGCGCAAAGACGTCACCCGTGTAGCCGTCCTGTAATTCGATCGTGCCGGCGCCGCCGAGCCCGCCGTTGTTGAAATACTCGACGCCCGCGAGCTCCGTCAGATTGTTGTCGGCGGGATGATCGGGATCGGTCGTGTAGATGGTGCCGGTATTGTTGAACGTATCCGCCAAGCCGTTGCCGAGCTGGCTGGTGCCGAGAACATGCCAACTGTTGTTGCTGCTGTTGTTGAACGTGTTTGGCGTGTCGGTATTTCCAGCGTCCGACAAATCGACGCGCCCGATAATGGTTCCGGCGTTGTTGATTGTCACGGCGCCGCCATGCATTTCGACCGCGAAATCCTCGGGATCGCTACGGAACCCGCGAATGAGGCCGCCCTTATTGTTGTTGAGCGTGGCGCCGTTCTCGGTCGACAGCAGGATCGTCGGATTAAAAATGCCGGATCCTCGGATCAAGCCTGAGGAATTGATCTCGGCCGTATCTGCATCGATGGCTATTGCGTTGGTCCTGCCTCTGATTGAGCCGGCCCCGTTGTTGACCGTGACCGCTCCATCGGCGCTGATGTCGACACCGGCATCGTTCCGGCCCCGGATAACGCCGTAATTATTGTCGACCGTGACACCACCGTCGACATGATCGACCTTGATGCCGTCATCCCGGCCTTCGATCGAACCGCCTATCTCATTGCCGATCCTTACATCCCCGCCGACGCCCTTGATATTGACGCCATCGCCGACATAGGCGCGAATTTTCCCGCCGAAGCTGTTCGCAATCGAGACGTCATCACCGACACCACGAACTTTTACGCCATTGTCTCGGCCCGCAATCCTGCCGCCAAAACGGTTGTCAATCTGGACATCGTCGCTGACGTCGCGAACGTCCACGCCGTCGCCCCTGCTCGCCGCTATGCTGCCACCGAAGCTGTTTTTGATACTGACATCGTCGCCGGCGTCTTCTATCTTGACGCCGTCGTCGCGGCCGGTGATGTCGCCGCCGAAGCGATTGTCGATACGAACATCGTCGCCGATATCGGTAACTTTTATTCCGCTATCGTGGCCAGTTACGCTGCCTCCGAAGCTGTTCGATATTTCGACATCGTCGTCAACGTCGCGGATGTCGATACCGTCTTCATGACGGCCTGTGATCGTACCGCCGAAACTGTTGCTGATCGTGACGTCGTCGTGCACGTCGCGGACATGCACCCCGTCGTCATGACCTTCGATTGTGCCGCTCCAATTGTAGAGCGCGACGTCGCCGTGGACATCTTCAATTCGTGCACCATCGTCGCCGCCGGAAATCGCGCCGTTGGCGTTTCCGACCCTGACGTCGCCGCGCACATTTGAAACATCGATGCCGCTGTCGTGCCGTCCCGATATGCCGCCGCGGTCATTGGCGATTGTTACGTCGCCGCGGATATTCTCGATCTTGGCGCCCGCGTCGTCGCCCGCGACGCTGCCACCGTTGCGATTGTCGAGCGTGACATCGTCACGGACGTTGCTGACGTCGACGCCGTTGCCGTCTCGACCGGTGATCTGGCCGCCGTAGCCGTTCGATATCGTAACATCATCGTGGACATCACGGATTTGGACGCCATTATCGCGACCGGCGATGCTGCCACCGAAGCGGTTATCGACGCGGACATCATCGTCGACATCGCTGACGTCTATGCCGTCGTCGCGCCATCCCGTGACGCTGCCGCCGTAGCTGTTATTGATTGCCACGTGATCGTTGACATCGCTCACGTGAATCCCGTCATCGTGGCCTGAAACCCTGCCGAACAGCGCGTTATCGATGTCGACCTGGCCGTCAATATTGTCGGCGCGGATGCCGTCGCCGCCGTAACCGCTTATTCTGCCGCCGAAGGCGTTGTCGATCCGCAGATCGTCTCCGACATTCGAAACATCGATGCCCTGCTCGCCGCCCGTTATCTCACCGGCAATGTTGGAGATCGAGACGTCATCGCGAACGTGATCGATATCGACCCCTGCGCCGTCGCGGCCGGTTATCTCGCCGCCGAAATTGTTCGATATCGTAACGTCATCGCGGACGTCGCGGACCTGCACGCCGTTGTCGTGACCTGAAATCCTGCCACCGAAGTTATTCGATATCGTCACATCGTCGCGGGCGTCGCCGACATCGACGCCGTCATCGCGCCAGCCGGTGATGCGACCACCCGAACTGTTATCGATCGTCACGTCATGGCGCGTGTCGTTGACATGAACCCCGTCGTCGTGCCCGGAGATCGCGCCCGATTGGGAATTGTCAATCGTTACGCGGCCGTTCGTGTCATGGGCGAGAATGCCGTTATCGTCGTGGCCGATGATTTTACCGCCAAAGCGATTGTCGACGGCGATATTTCCATCGACGTCCGTCATCGCGAGGCCGTTGTCCGAGCCCTCGATTGTCGCAGCATTCCAGCCGAAACCGAAACAATTCTTCACCGTCACGTTGCCATCGATATTGTCGAGATGCACGCCGTCGCCATCGTGGCCGACGATATGTCCGTGATCGTTATCGACGTCTGCTGCGTCTACGTCGTGGACGTAGAGACCGTCGGTGGCGCCTGAAATAGTATGACTGCTTCTGTTCGTTACGTTCGCAATCGTCGCGTCGGCGATCTCGACGCCGGACTTGGAATTGCCTTGAATGTGTCCGTCGTTCGTGATGCTCACCATCCCATCGGCTTCGACGCGAATGCCCTGCGACGTGCCGGTGATGTCGCCATGTCTGGAATTTGTGATCGTCACATCGCCATCGCCGAAGACGGAGACGCCCTGGCCTCCGTTGATTCCGGCATTGCCGGTTCCCGTAATCGTTCCGTGGTTGTTGATCGTGACACCGTCGGCCGCGATTCGTGTTCCGTTGCCGACGTTGATGCCTTCGCCGCCCGTCGTCGGTTGGCCGCTGCCGCCTTCCAAAATTCCGTAGTTCTTGAGGAGCAAGCTTTGCGCGCCAGTCACCATCACGGAATCATCGCCCGTCCCGCCGCCGAGGTGGGCGTTTCTACCGATGGTGGCGTTGAAGATCGCGGAACTCGTCCCCTCCAACCGGAGCGCGTCACCCTCCGCTGCGGCCGACGTGATCGATCCATCGATATCGAGCGTGTAGGTCTTGCTCGTGCCGCTCGCCTGGCTTGCGAGGACCATGCCGTTTCGGCTGCTACCTGACCCCGCTTCGACCGAGATCGTCGACCCGGTGGTCATCGAGACGGTGCCGCCAAAGTTGCCGGCGTTGATCTTGATACCGGCAAAGCCGCTATCCTGCGTGATGTCAGCAGTTACATCCGTCGGCGTCGTCGTGCCCACGTCGACGGTAAAGTCGGAACTTGGGGTGAAGGCGCTCGGATTCGAGACGGTCCCGGTGCACGTGAGGTTGGAGCCGGTCGCATCGCATCCACCCTGACCGGCGGCGGCGCCACTGCCGATGATCAAACTCAATGCCAGCGCGGAGATGAAACAGGGCGGGGCCGCCAATCCAAAAGGACGCCGCCTCGACGGTTTGAGAGATAGGTGGCGCTTAAGTTTGCCAGCGTTGCGGACAAGATCGAGCGTAGGAGCGTGCCTGCGGCTCATGCGAAGTTTCCCCCAATGTTCAGACGCAGCACGCGCAACTTCGCGTTCGGAAAAGCGGCATGCTTTTCCGTTCCAATGCCTGCGCGATGGCGTGGCATCGCGATTCGCGAGTTGTGGTTATTAGGTACTATATATGTAGTACTATTGGTAGGGGTTGAGTGGGCGCACGCCGTGCGCGCACAGGTTGTTTTGCGTTTTCCGAGGACATTCCTCGGATCTGTGGCGCAATTTCATCACCCCAGCGTCCGCGGCGACGGAGGTCATGCCGAGCACGAAGCCCGTGGGTCTTCAGGTGTGGTGTGTGTGAGGTTGCAGCAGATCGGCCCGGCCAATCGAGCCGTCAGCGATTGTCCGCGACGCCGACCTTGCCGGTTTCGACTTGCCGCAACCGCCGCTCGCGTGTGGAGCGGCCCTCGAGCCCGCGAACCGCTTGAGCAACATCGCGCTCAAGAGCCGACACTGCGTCTCGGCACCTCATGTCGCTTGCGGCGGACGCGTCCAGCTTGGGGTCATTCATGCACGCAGGCCGACGGCTCGGACCCGCTAGATCCTGGACCATGGATGTGCGCATAGCTTCGAGTTCAGTGCAGAAACTAGCGATGTCCGATCCGGGAAAGACGCATGAGCCGGCGCTCCGGACGTCAGGAATCTCGCCTGGCTTGCGGGCCGATGTCTTTCGCAAACTCGGCGACCGACGCGTATGGTGCGATTTATTGCCGATAATTGCGTTTTTGCTGACGTTTTTCCTGATGTTTTTCCTGGCGCCTTTCTCGGACCTCTCTCTCTGCGCCGATGTCTTTGTCGCTCGATCCTCAAGCTTGGCCCTCAAGGCGATCGCTGCCTTCGTGATGATAGCCACCCGCAGGCGGGCCATTCGAGCAAGGACATCCATCATGCGTTTGTTTCTCGCCGATGCTCGGCCACGACATTGGAATATGCCGGAACCCAATAACTCGAATTCCGCCGAAGCAGATGACAGGCAGGAAAGGGACACGCCTCTGCATGGCCCCTATTTTCGGACGGGCGCCGCCCTCCGCGGCACTGGCGTTACATTTGCCTGAGGGGTTGATGAAAATCGTAGCGCGCCAATTCTTCCGCACCCTGCCGATAGTCCCGCTCTTCCGCTGCTTTCACCGTGTGACGGCCGATGACCTGCGACAACTCTTGGACGGTGCGCTTGCGGGCCGCTCCGGTGACGGCGAGGACAGTCAGGACTTCTTGGATCAACTGTTCTTCAAGGGCGGCATCCTGACGGTATGCCTCAAGAACAGCCTCAAGCTCAGGTCGCATAGCAATCTCCTCGAATCAAAGGTATTAACGCTAATTAACTAGTCCTTGCTGCAAAATGCAACGCTCCTTGTTGTCGATGTCGTGGCAAGACCTGGGACAACGCGTATTGCCGGAAGTCGCTGTTCTGGCGGCCGGTTCTGAAAATTTTAATCTAGTACTTATTGACCACCATGGGCGCGGTTAGCCTAACGGACACCCTGTTCGACGCTTCGCCTTTTCGCGGCGGTCACCACGCGTAAAAAACATTGGTCACTGAGGCGGAATGACAGCAATGGCTTTCTCACGAAATTTTTTGCGGAGGCGCGACGCGCGCTGGCGCGTGATGTTTGGGGCGATTATCGAATGCCGCGGCGCCACGCAAACAGTCAAGGTTGTGGATTTTTCCACTTGCGGGGTACGCATCGACGGCATCAAAGACCTCGCCACGGGAGACCCCGTTCAAATCACCCTTACGCCAGAACTTAGGCTTGAGGGTGAGATTGCCTGGGCGGTCTGGCACAAGGCAGGCGTCAAGCTCCGGGAGCCTTTGCCTGAGGATGATCCGGCATATCTCTTCCTCGTAGCGCGAGCGGAGGCGATCGAGCGCGCGAGGACGCTGGCCCTCATTGCACTCGCCAAGGACCGGGCGAGAAGCTGATTTTTTGGACCGGATGCTCGCCGGCAGCGGATACCGCGCCGAGCGCGTTCGCCATCGCCAGTCTCGCGCATGGTTATTCGTCTAGCTGAGAAGATGGGGTCGGCGCGCGTTCTCGCCGTCGCCCAGATGGACGAAGCGTGCCCATTCGGAGACATCGATGGCAATGAACCAACAGTGGCCTTCGCTCGCAGATCTCCCCGATAGCGCCGATGTGCCGCCGGAGGCAGCTGCCCCGTTGGATCCCGAGACGGCTACGGCCACCGAATTGCTGTTTTCCGGGTTGCGGATCGCCCGCGCCGGTGGTCTCAACGAAGCGGCGGAGATCTTCGCGAAAGCCATACTCAAGGACCCCGATTCGCCCGAAGCTTATGAAGCATTGGCGACGGTCCTTGTTCCATTGGGCAAGCTTGAATTCGCGAGCAGAGCGAAGGCAAAGGCCATCATCCTCGGGTACAATTCGGCGGCGTCATGGGACATGCTCGGCGATATGCTGGTCGGGCTCGGGAAGTTCGATGATGCGGCCGAAGCTTTCCAGGCGTCGCTCGATCTCGATCCGGCCGCGCATGACGTTCAGAGCAAGCTCCAAACCGCACTGTCGCGAAGCGCGAAGGCAAAATCGCCCACACATCCTGCCGAAAGCGCTTCGCGCGCACGGTCGGACGCCGACCTCTTCGGCCCGGAATTTCTGAGCGCCGAAACGGTTCCTCCGACTTGGCGCCGAGTCAGCGTCGTGACAATCAATCCCGACGGCAACCCGCATTCCGCAGCGTTTGAAGATCTCGCCGCGAGCTTCGAAAGCGCGTTGCGGGCGCTCGGGATTCAGGTGGACCGCCGCAGCAATGCGTTTGAGAGCTCCGGCATCAATCTTCTGCTCGGCGCGAACCTCATCGATTCCCAAGAGCTTGCGGACAGGATTCCTTGGAATACTGTCATCATCAACCTTGAGCAGCTCAGCGGTTTCGACGTGCGCGCACGTCCGGTCTATCTCAGCCTTTTGAGCCGGCTTGCGGTTTGGGATTATAGCGTTCGCAACATCGACGAACTCCGGCGCATTACGCAGAACCCCCACGTTCGCCACTTTAGCGTCGGGTATACGCCAGAGATGACGCGCAATCTCAGAACATCCGAGCAGCCCGTCGACGTGCTTTTCTACGGCAGCATCAATGCGCGCCGGGAAGCCGTTCTCAAGGCGCTGGCGGCAGCCGGCCTCAACGTGAACCGCCTCTTCAGCGTCTATGGCGCCGCGCGCGATCAGGCCATCGCAGAAGCTAAAGTCGTCCTAAATATGCATTTCTACGAGGACAGCATCCACGAGATCATTCGCACTTCGTATCTTCTCGCCAACGGCAAAGCCGTCGTATCGGAGTGCGGATCGCGTACGGAGATCGATGAGGATATAAGGCAGGCCATGATTGCGGTGCCTTATACGGATCTCGTCGGAAGCTGCATTGCCCTCGTTCGCGATCAGCCACGCCGCCACGCGTTGGAGCGCCGGGCTTTTGAGCTTTTTGCGAAGCGCGACCAGGCAAAAATCCTGCGCGATACCATCGCAGCGACGGTGATGCCGACGTTCGGATAGCGCGCGTTTCGCCTCAAGCGGCGTCGCGCAACAATCCGCTCAGCGGTGCGAGCTTTGACCAGCGGCCGTCAAGCTCGGCGATGTCCGCTTGGTGCTGGGCACCGAAGCCGTTCTTCACGTCAAAGCTGTCGCGCTTCGTCGCAATCTGAAGCTTTCGTGCCTTGAACGCATTCGACCATGGACTGAAGCCATACCATCTGATCGATCCCATATCCCGGCTGCCATTGCACTGGCGGGGCAGATGCGAACCGTGGCGCCCCGGCGTATAGGCGCCGATCATGTAGCGGTGATAGACCCTGCTGCGCGTCGGAAACGTCAGGCCTGGGATCGCGAGCGCCTGAAAATTAATTTCATCCTCCCAGATGCCCGCGGCCTTTTGCGTTACCAGTGGCTTGTCGCGATCCGGCGGATTGGCCGGATCGGTATCGACCATCACGGCGCCGGGCAGGCGCGCGCCGACGAGATCATGCTGAAGCATCACGCGCTCCATCTTGTCCAAACCGGGCGCCACAAAGAATTCCGTCGTGTTCAGCGCCAGCTTCCAGGCGTCCGGGAAGCGCTGCTCGTGCTTCATGACTTCGAAATCGCACAGCAGGGCGGCGAAGGTGGCGTTCTCGGAGGGGACGACCTCCCAGTGAGGGACGAGCTCGCGGCAGATTTCAACGGAAGCGTCCGTCGAGTGATAGTCGATCAGAACGCCATGATCGAAGATCTCACGATGATGGCGCAACCACCAGGGCAGCAGGTAGGCCTCGTTGAAGAAATGCGAAATCACAACTCGTTGTGGCATCGCGACCCTACCCGATCTCAATCAGTTTCGGAAAATAGACGACGAATTTCGGAGCGGCGTCGCCGCTCAACTTCCTGATCTTTTGCATCAGCTCGTCGGCGAAATTCCAGGCGCCGATGAGGAAGGTGGTATCGCCGGCTATATCCGCCGCCTTTTGCAGCGGCTCGATGGGCTGCTCCGTGCCGGGAATCGTCAAACCGACCTTGAGCGCTGCTTCGTCGAGGTAGATGTCGGGCGTAATGCCGGCGGCGCGAATGAACGTCAGCGCTTTTGCCGCGACGCCGACGAGCGCCACCTTCCGGCCCGCTGCCTGATGCCGCGCGACGACCTCGGCCGCAGATTTCATCGCGATCTTGGCGCCAACCGCGAATTTCTTATAGGCGTCGGCTGCGTCAGAGCCTGAGAGATCAGGCGACAGCGAAGCCGGGACAGGCGTCGGCCATGCGATGCTGAATGGCGCACTTTCTTCGAATGCGAACGGCGTGGTGTCGTCCTCTGCGCGCCGCAAGAAAGACAACAGACTGGTGCCGTGCACGGAGGTAAGCCTCGACGCTTCGACGCGCAAGCCGCTGTTCTTCGCCAAGCGCGCCATCGAGGCGACGGTATAGAACGAGTAGTGCTCGTGATAGACGGTATCGAATTCGCCGTTTGCGATCATCAAAGCCTGGCTGGTCTGGATGATCGCGACGCCTCCGGGCGCCAGGCATTCGCGCACCCCCTTCATGAACGACGACGGATCCGGCGTGTGAGCCGCGACGTTCATCGCGACGATGATATCGAACAGCCCTTCCGGCCGGGCCGACGGGAAGAATCCCGTCACGACTTTTCGTCCGGCGGCCGTCGCGATTTGGGTGAGATTTTCTGCCGGATCGACGCCGACGGCGTCGAAGCCGCAGGCTTCGAGGCACCCGAGCAGACTGCCATCGTTTGAAGCGATTTCAAGTACCCGTGCACCGGGCCGGCTGGCGTCGCGTAACGTCTCCGCGAACCACTCGAAATAGGCCTTCAACGTTCCGCTGGTGCCGCTCGCATAGAGATAATGCTGAAAGAGCTTGGCGGGATCGACGAAATGGGTGAGCTGACCGTGTGTGCAGGAGGGACAATTCGCGAAGCCAAGCGGAAACGCTTCGTATGTGTCGGCAGGATCGGCGAGCAGCAGGTTGGCCGGCGGCTGAACATCGAGATCGAGCAGCGGCGTGACATCGCATCCGCAAACGATGCAGGAGCGTTGGGCTTCACAGGTCGCGCTCATGATGCTGCTTGCAGCTCGGGGCGGAAGCTTTCGCGGAAGCCGGCGCAGCGTTCAGCGATGCTCACCTGAGGCGGCGCGCCGCACAGCGACTGTATGCGCGCGCAATTCATCTGGAACGAATACGTCCGCGCATTGCCGTGATCGACGACGGGAACGCCGTGGAACGCCGCGATGGCGTCAGCGAGCGCGCCGATGCTGGTGTTGAGCGAGCCGGTATTCAATATCGGTGGCAGATCCTCGGACAGCTCGATGAGCCGGAGGACGTAGTGGGCGAGATCATCGAGAAAGAGGACGTTGCGATAGGAATTGCGGTTGCGCAACTGGACAAAACCGTCGCGCATCGCGGCGATGTTCATGGCGTTGAAGATCAGCTCACTGCGCAGGAAGGGACTAGTGCCGCAGACCGTCCCGAGCCGAAGCCCCGTCATCGCGTTCGCAAAGCAGCGCGCGAGAGCGTCGATCGAGATTTTCGAGCAGTCGTAGGGATTGAGCGGATCGAGCCTCGTCTCGGTCTCATCGAGCGGTGGCGGCGCGGCGCCATCTTCAGACACCATGACGGAATAGACGCTGGCGGTGCTGGCGTAGATCAACCGGGCATTGAGCGGCTTGCGGCGGGCAAAATGGAGGAGATCAAGGCAGTTGTTGGCCAGGGCGCCGTCGGGATCGCGAAGCGACATCGGAACGCTCGAATGGCCGGCGAACCAGAGAATGACTTTAAAATCCGCAAGATCGGAGATCGTCAGCTCCTGATAGCGGCAGCGCATGGCATTGTGGACGCCGGCGAGACGATCAACGCTCTGATCACAGACAGAAACTTCTAGGCCGGCGCGCGTCAGAACGGGCAGCAGATAGGAGCCCACATAGCCATGTCCGACGAGAAGAATTTTCATGGCTCATCCCAACCACGCGCACAACACTTGATGTTTTTCTGCTTCGGCTTGCGCGTGGCTTGAGGAGAAAGCTCCCTTTCCTAGACCGCCCTCTCCCGGCGGCGGGCAGGCGCTTTCACGGCCGCGCCGACGAGTTCGAGAAGTGCCAATTCGGCCTGGCTGGCGTAGCGCTCCTTGTGGTGCAGAACATAGAAGGAGCGGCCGGGAAGCCGGAATTCAGGCGAGACGAGCTTGCCCGATAGAAGTCCGGCTTCAGCGACAAGATTTGAAATTGCCGTCGCTCCGACGCCAGCCTCGACTGCGGCGCACACGGCTTCGTTCGATGGCAGTTCCAACGCAACGTCGAGGTCGGAGAGCGTCATAGAAAGCGATTTGAGCGCCGTTTCGAACTCGCCGCGCGTTCCGGAGCCCGGCTCGCGGAGAACCCATTTCGTCTGCAAGAGGTCGTCCGGCTCAAGCTTGCCTTTTGCTGCCAATGGGTGGGTCGGCGCGACCACGACGATCGGCTGATCACCCTCAATGGTCCGCACAGAAAGGTGAGGATCGTCGATGGCTCCCTCGATGAAGCCGATGTCTGCGGTTCCTTCGTGGGTCGCGGCCGCCACCTGCTGCGTATTGCCGGCCTTGAGCTTCAAGTGAATGTCCGGGTAGCGCTTGTGAAAGATGGCAAGGAACGGCGGCAGCCAATAATTCACGATCGTCTGGCTGGCATAAACCGAAATCGAGCCGCGTTTCAGTCCCGCAAGATCAGCCAGAGCTTTCTCGGCCGTCGCCGCCCGGGCGAGAACGCCGCGCGCTTCGATGAGAAACGTGCGGCCGGCGTCCGTCAGCTCGATGCGCCTGCCGATGCGATCGAACAGCTTCACCGCGTACCGTTCTTCGAGCGCGGCAATCGCCGAACTCGCGGCGGATTGCGTGATGTTGATCTCGTGCGCGGCTTGCGTCACGTGCTGACGCTCGGCGACCGCCACGAAGATGCGCAGTTGTTCGAGCGTCATCTTATCCTCTCGATCCTCAAGCCACGACTTTGATCAGGGCCAAACTGAAGCCCGCGATAAACAGCGCCGAAGCTGCGCCAAGCATGAGCGGCTTCAAGCCCTTGGCCCTGAGCTTCAAGATATCGGTCTCTAGACCCATTGCCGCGAGCGATACGGACAGCAGGAACGTCGTCACCGGTACGATGACAGACTTGAGGTCTGGCGGTAGGACGACCAGGCTGTTCAATCCAACGAGCGCGATGAAGCCGACGAGGAACCAGGGCATCGGCGCCTTTCCGGAAACGCTCGCCGCTCCGTGATGATGATGCGACTTATGCCGAGCGGCCATCAGTCCAAGGGTGATCACCACCGGAGCGAGCAGCATCACGCGGCTCAGCTTCGCGATCGTGCCGAACTCGCCGGACGCTTGGCCGTCCTGGAACGAGGCAGCAACCACCTGGGCGATCTCATGAATAGAGGCTCCCGACCAAAGTCCGAAGGCATGCGGATCGAGATGCAAGACTGCCGGCAACAGTGGATAGGTGAACATGGCGATCGAACCAAAGATCGTCACGCAGGCGACCGCATACGCGACGTCCTCGTCGTGGCCTTTGGTGACGGTGTTGGTCGCAATGACCGCTGAAGCCCCGCAGATCGAGGTACCGGCAGCGATCAGCTGCGTCAGCTTGCGGTCAACACCCATGACGTGGCCCAGCCAAGTCGTAAATGCGAACGTCGCGACCAAGGATGCGGCGATGATGGCAAATCCGACGGGGCCCACTTCGACGATCTGCTGCGCCGTCAGCTGGAACCCGAGCAGGATGATGGCGAAACGCAGGATCCGACGGAGAGAAAACGCAACGCCCTCCTTGGCGCGCCGGGGGGTGCCGACGATGTTGTGAAACGCGATGCCGATGATGATCGCGAGGATCATGGGGCTGAGCGTTCCGACACCCGGAATCTCTCGAAGCCCGAATGCCAGGGTGGCGATGGCGCCGGTAAGAAACAGTCCTGGCCAAATGCCCTGGGTGTAGGCCGCATGGAAGGCGGGCTTGCGGTGACGATGGTGCGACCCGACCGAACGCTGCTCCGTCGGAGCGTCGGGCGTGGCTTGCATGGCTGGCGGCATGGAATTCTCCAGTTAAGGTCCGCCGCAGCATGTCGTCCTCCTTAGCCTCATTCCAACGCAAAACCCCTCTCGTTTCAATCGATTTTATTTATCGATCCGCACCGCAATGCACGCTCAGCGCGCATAGCCGCCGCAGAAAACTCCAATAACGCAATTTTTAGTTGTATCTAGCCGTTCTGTTGGAGAGCGGGCGTCTGCCCCGCCGCCGGACAGCCGTCGCGCAGACCGCAGGGCGCTCCCGTGCCGACTTCGAACTGCAACGTCGTGTGACGAATCTCGAATTCGTCGTGCAGCATTTTCGTGGTCGTCTCGATGAAGGCGTTGCCGGGGTACCCACCAGGAATGACGAGATGACAGGTGAGCGCCGTTTCCGTCGTGCTCATCGGCCAGATGTGAAGGTCGTGGATACTTGCGACGCCGGGAAGCGCGGACAGGCGGGTCTGGACCTTCGCAGCGTCGATATTGACGGGCACGCCATGCATCGCGAGGCGAATTGAATCGCGGAACAATCCCCACGTTCCCCAGACAATGATCGCGGCGACGAACAGGCTGACCAGAGGATCAAGCCAATTCCATCCGGTGAGGAGCACGGCGATGCCGACGAGGACAACCCCGAACGAGACGGCGGCATCGGCGACCATATGAAGATAGGCGCCGCGAATGTTGACGTCCCGCTCCCTGCCCGACATGAACAGCCATGCAGTGAAGCCATTGATCAGAATACCGATCGTCGCGACGACGATCATTGTGCTGCCGACGACGGGGGCCGGTTCGATGAGGCGCTGCACCGCTTCGAGCGCGATGGCGCCGACGGCCACGAGCAGCAGGACGGCATTGGCAAGAGCTGCCAAAATCGTCGACGAACCGAAGCCATAGGTGAAATTGAATGTCGCGTGGCGCTTGACGAGAACGCTCGCGCCCCAAGCCATCAAGAGCCCGAGGACGTCGCTGAGGTTATGGCCAGCGTCGGCGACGAGAGCCATCGAGTTGGCGAGAAAGCCCGCCACCGCTTCGACGATGACGAAACCGATGTTGAGGGCGGCGCCCAGCGCGAACGCGGGGCCGAAATCTTTCGGCACATGGCTGTGGCCGTGTCCGTGCCCGCTGTGGTCGTGCCCAGCGCGAGCATGGCCGCCGTGCTGCTCTCCATCATGTGTCGTGTGGGAATGGGTCATGATCCGCCATTCGCTCGTGCTTCAGGCCGCAACGTAAGCATTCTGCCTGTTCACTAAAATGGGAATTATGGGATGAGCCGCAAGCCGTGGCGGAGGCCCATCAACCCTTGTCGATGCCGCTTATACGCTCAAGAAGGCGCGGCCGGCGCGCCGCAGAGTTGGCTTTCGGATTTTTGTCGGCTTCCGCAGTCGGAATTGGCGGCGGATGGGCGGCGCCGGCCTCGGATACATCCGCCGATCCGTTCGTCGCTTTTCCATTCAGAGCACGCAGGTATGATCCGGGGCGCGCTTCGCGGGCGTCCTCGCCAGAATTCTCGGCGTCATTCGCGGCCGGTCGCAAATTTCGAGGCGCCGAGATCCGCTCGGCGAGCGACGGCTTTACCTGAGGTGAATTTTCTGAAGACTCGTCCGCTGGGCCGGGATTTACCCGGCGAAGCTCCTCATGAAAGCGGAGCGCCTGTCGCGACAGGCGTTCCTGCCCTACTGCAATCTCGGCGCGAAGCTCTGCGATGACGTGGCGCTGATGCTCGATTTCGGCCTGCTGCGCACCGCGATCCGCCTTTTCCGCCAAGTCGTCCGCCGGGCGGTCTCTCTCTTCGTAGGTCTGGAGCGCGGCCCTGAGTTTTGCGAGCTCGGTGGACTTGGCGTCGCTGGCGACCTGGAGATCCAGAATGCGATCCTCGAGCGCCATTCTTTCCGCGTCCTCGCCGCCGATGCTGGATTTCACACCACTCAGCTCGGCTTCCGTTTTCGCCAGCGCCAGCATCAGCCGCTTGATTTCGGCATTCTGGTCGTCGCTGGATGACGCCATCTGGGCGGAAGCCTGCAGGCGCTCGATCATCGACGCTTGTTCGCGGCTCTTCTCACGCAGGGCTTCGAGCTCGGTGCGGAGAGCCACGTTGGTATCAGCCGCCGGACCCTTGACGCCGTCGCGATTGCGGACAGCGCGCGTATCGAGGGCCGTGCGCAGCTGTGCGACTTCCTTCTCGCGCTGCTTGTTGAGCTGGGATGCCTCTTCGAGCGCGGCAGCCTGCTTGGCGCCGGTGGCCGCCAGGGCTTTGATCTCGCGGTCGCGCGTCGCCAGAAGCTTGCGTGTTTCCAACAGACGCTGCTCAACCTTCGGAAGACGGTCGAGGATGGCCTGTTCCAAAACGCGCCGGGCGTTCTCGTGCTCCTCGACGCTCATTTTCTGATCGGCGATGGCCTCCGACAATTCCTGGACCTTGGCGTCGCGACGATTGACCTCGACGCGCTGGCGCGCCGCCAATAGCGCGGCATCTTCGAGCCTCGCCTCAAGCCGATGCAATTCCATCGCAAAATCGGCACGCAGGCGATCCTTGTCGGCGCGGATTTCCTCTTCCGTGAGAGGCAGCGTCCGCTTCAGGGCTTCGGACGTGAAACGCTCTACGCGGCGCTTGTAGGCCGGCAAAAGGACGACAACGATCAGGGCCGCGATGAGAAAGCCCAGGCTGACGAGCATCGCGGCATAAAGAGTGATCAATGCTACTCGCCCTGAAATGAAAAGCTTCTCGGCCCCCGCCGGCAAATTCCATTACCCAGAAGAGAAACCTCGTTTTGGGCCTTCCCGCAAGACCAACTCATGCCGGGCGCAATGATCGGCATCAGAACGGATTCCAGGTCGGATTTCTCGTATACTTCAAATAGCCGATGTTGGCACCGATTCGAAGCCCTACACCGGCTCGAATTGGGGCGAGTGTGACATGTCCGGCTTTCTGAAGTTGCACACTTATGCCGCCCACCAGATAAGCCGCGCCCTCAACGCCGCCGAAACGATCGTAGATATCGGACGGGTCACGCAGGTTGTAGACGAGCGTCATGACCTTGGAACCGTCGCCGCCGAAGTCATAGCCGACGGACGGCCCCTGCCAGTAGACTTTGTAGGATCCGGCGTCCTTGGTGTAGAGCGTGCCCTCCCCGTACGACAGACCGGCGACAAAAGCACCGCCCGCACCCTGACCGAGGATATAGCCGTTCGGGCGACCCGCCTTCTGGAATGCCCACTCGACAGCCTTGGCCAAGCCACCGCTCACCTCGCCGAAGAAGTCGTTGCCGGCGCGGATAATCTCATTTTCCGAGTAAGTGCCATGCGGAGGCGGCGGCTCGCCGGGCGGCGGGTAATAACCACCGTCGCGGCTGGCGCTCTGCGGCGGGGGAGAATACGGGGCGCCGTAGCCATCCGGATCGCTGTCTCGGGCACGGCCTCCGTTATACGGCGCGTAGGCGTTATTGCCCGAAGAGCTTGGCGGCGGAGGCTGGTAGGCGTTGCCGGACGGCGGCGGCGCGCTGTAGGTGTCGACGCCACTCTGGCCGGAATAGGTGTCTCCCGGCGGCCGGTAGGAGTTGTCCACGGCATTGGCCGTCGAGCCCCCCACCACAAGGCACGTGAGCAGGCTTAAAACGGCAACGCAACCTGCGTTCCGAAAAGCGGACGTGCCCTTTCGCGAAATTCCGAAGAAGCCGCGGCGCATCTGCGAGATCCCTCATTCTTATCGTTCGAACCGAGCCCTGCCACCCGCGCGCGTTCCGCGCGGCCACCTCATGACCGGACTCTACCCGACTCCAAGATACAGATTCGCGAGTATTCATTGCTAAAGTATGGCCGATTCACGTTGCCTATGCGCCCGGCGCAGACAATTCGGCCACGGCGCCACGCCACAACGGCTGACGCCCCCACGCAACGAAGAATGGATTACGAAAATTGCGCTCGTAGTGGCCGTATGTCAGCGGGGTGCCATCCAGATTCGTGACCGACCCGCCGGCCGCCTCAAGAATTGCTTGGCCCGCCGCCGTATCCCATTCGCATGTTTCGCCAAATCGCGCGTAAAGATCGCCCTCTCCGGCCGCGATGAGGCAGAATTTCATCGATGAGCCGAGCGGCTTTGCCTCGTGGACCTTCAGGAAGGCCAAAAGATTGGTGCTGGCGGCGCCCGCGCCTCGGCTGTTGAAGGCCACGAGGGCACTTGGATCGGGATCTCGCGTCGCCAAACGCCTGAAGTGGATTTCCGAGAACGGAAGATCGTTTTGACACGACAGCTGCGCTTCATAAGCGCCGTCGGCCCGCGTCACGAACAGGCGCTCGGACGGCGGCAAATAGATCAAGCCGAACTTGGTCTTACCGTCCTCGACGAAACCGATATTGATGGAAAATTCCGGCCGTCCCCGGATGAATAGGCGCGTTCCATCGAGCGCATCGACGAGGAAAAAGCGCTTGGCGTACTGGCAAGCGGCGCCGTTGGCGATGTCCTCTTCGGCGACGACCGCCACGTCGGGCGCAATACGGCCCAGCGCCGACAGTATCACCGCCTCGGCCTCGCGATCGGCCACGGTGACAGGAGACCGATCGGCCTTCTGCTCGAATTTCACACTGCTCGAGAAATGCGCCATCTCCAAGCGCCCCGCGTCGCGAACCGCTGGGAGCAACGCAGCAATAAGAGCGTCGTGGTCGTTGACGTCGATCGGCAACATCGCGAGATTCAATACTCCAATTCGAATCACTATGCGCGAGGTAGGGTCGCGCCGCCAATGCGCTTACCAGGCCGCGGTTCGGACCGTGGCTCGCAAAACTCATGTCTTCCGTGAAAAACG
This sequence comes from uncultured Pseudomonadota bacterium, assembly GCA_963789775.1. Lineage (GTDB taxonomy): Bacteria > Pseudomonadota > Alphaproteobacteria > Rhizobiales > Hyphomicrobiaceae > Hyphomicrobium_B. The sequence continues at coordinate 326,242 of CAWBLX010000003.1, read as the reverse complement.
GGGCCCAGAGAGCCCATCGGCTACAAGACTTGGCAACCGTTGTACGGCGCATGTATCAGAGCATGGGGTGTTATCGCAAGCGGCCTCGCTGTATTCGCGTCGCGCTGTCGCGCAAGAGCCGCCGCAATCATGCGACACAAACGATCTCGAAAAAGGGATACTGATGAGCCAGCGCGTTCCGCCGACCGATCTCGAACTTGCAGCCCTGATTTCGAGCAGAATCTGCCACGACATCATCAACCCCGTGGGCGCGATCTTCAACGGCCTGGAAATCCTCGATGAGGACGACGACGAGCAGGCCAAAAGCTACGCTATGACCGTCATTCGAAACGTGACGGAGCAGGCGTCGGCGCGGCTTGAATTCGCCCGCTTCGCGTTCGGAGCCGCCGGATCGGCAGGCAGCATGATCGACCTCGCCACCGCCGAGAAGATCTCCCGCGGGTTCGTGAGCATCACACAAGGCAAACACAAGCTCATATGGCGCGGAGCGCCGGGACTGGTCGGCAAGGATAAGGTCAAGCTTCTTCTCAATCTCATCGCGTCTGCCGTCACAGCGCTGCCACGCGGTGGAGAAATCGACGTTTCGATTGGCGGCTCGTTCGAACAGCCGACGTTCCTCATCCGTTGCAAGGGCACCGGCGCGCGACCGCCGCAGTATCTGACCGACTTCGTCGCGGGCAACCCGTTGGCGCTCGATGCGATCACGATCCAGGCCTATTACACGTGGCGCATCGCTCCGTCCGCCGGCATGCGGCTCGAAATTCTGAAGGACGGCGCGGATATTCTGCTGGTGGCCAAACCCGCCGGCTGAAAGGGTCGCGGGGACGTTCAGCGCGATGACGATTTCTTGCCATACATCTTAAGCGCGCCTTAATATTTTGCGGGCACCTTTCGAATATTCGTTCGGGTTTCCTGTTGCCTTGCTGACGGTTAGTGCAGCGCTCAGCCTTCGAGAAGCTCTTAAAATGCTTCATTGCTTTGTGATCGACGATTCCGAGATCGTCAGAAAATACACGCGTCTCATTTTTGAAAGCCTGGGTTTTCGGGTCAGCGAGGCGGACGGCCCCGTCGCTGCAATCGAGCGGCTAAGGTCGGAGGCGCCGGACTATATTCTCCTCGATTGGCGCATGCCGGCTTCAAACAGCATTGAGCTGATCGACAAAATCCGTGCGTTGCCACACCACACGCGGCCCTACATCATTTATGTCGTCACGGAATATGACCCGCTTGAGATTCAGCGGGCTCTCTCGCGCGGCGCCGACAGCTATCTCTTGAAGCCCTTCAACCGTCAAATCATCGGCCTGAAGCTCGACGAAATTCGCGCCGCGGCCTGATTTCGCCACGACGCGAACGATGCGCGGGAGTGTGCTTGCGCGATTATTGCGCCGCGTCGCCATCCGCCGGCGGCATGGGTGTCGGGTAGCCGGCGCCGCTGCTGGTCTGCTTAATGGGCGCCACTTCGGCCGACTTGTGCGATTTATGCTTCGTTGCAGAGTCGCTGAGCGAGCCTGTCTCTACGGGTGCAGCTGCTGCAGCTTCCTTCTTCTCAACGGTATTCTTCTTCCGGTATAGGAGCGTCTTGGGATCGGGAATGAGCTGAGCCGCAGCCTTATGCGTCTTCGGAGCGGCCTCGGTGTGCACGGCTGCTTCCTTAGTGTCTTTCTTCTTGGCGTGTTTCTCCTCGGACGCGGTCCGCGGAGCTTTCGCCGGCTCCTCACTCTCGGCGGCGGCCTGCTCGGCACCCGGAAGCTTCGATCCGCCCCAGCATACCGTTGCTTCGGCGGTGCAGGTGTGTTCGTCGAAGACGATGAAGTTGAGGAACATCTCGCAAGAAACGCTCTTCTTGCCGGTGTGGTAATCCTTGACGCCGCGCTCGGACATTTTCGTCGCGATCAGCTTGTCGAGAAGATCCTTCGAGTCCTTCGTTGGACCATCCTTGCCGTAGTCATTGACCGAGAATCCGTAGCGTTTGCACTCCGCATTCGCGGAGACAGTCGTGGCGACAGCGAAGGTCGCGGCCAAGGCCAATGCGGCAACAAAATTGACCGAGAAGCGCATAACAAAAAATCTCCCTCAAAGCCCCACCCAGAGATCAGGCTGTCCTTATATTGTCAGCACAATGGCGGGACGAGGGCGAGTGGCGCAAGGGCTACAGTTGACAGGTTTCTCGCTTTAGCGGGGAAAAGCCACAGATATCAGACGGCCGCGACAAGCGCGGCCCGATATTCGACGTTCGATTGCGGCGGTTCAGTGCATATAGGGCGAGTTGCCGCCGTAGAGGCTGCCGACGCCGGAATCGAAGAAGAAGCTGTTATCGAACGGACCGGAAGGCGTCTGGTCCCGGAAATCCGGAGGCCCTGGGGGGCCCTTCCTCTTGCGAGACGGCGAGCCGTAGGTGTTCACCGATTCGCTCTTGTCGTAGGAATATCCACCCTTCTTGCGATGGATTGAATAGCCCGAATCGTCCTGGTCAGCGAGGGCAGGTGCAGCCGCGCCGGCGAGGAAAATGCCGGCGACGAAGGCTGAAATCAATTTCGACATCATAGGTTTGGCCTCTCCGCCGCCGTTCATGTAACCGGATATATATAGCTTAAAGTTTCCGAAATTATCATTGCGCTGCCTCAAGAAATGGTTACGGGCCATATTTGAGGCGCGTATGTCACTTCTCGACAACGCCTCCCCTCTCACCACTGACGGAACGCAGGTCCCCGGAAGCCGCGCCCCTGCGACATATGATATGATTCCAGCTGTGGGGGCCCAATTGGGTGCGCAGCTTCTCGATGCGGAAAACCGCACGGCTCGCCATTGTCCCACATAGCTCGTGGAGGACGGCACATGGAATATGTTCCCCTGCTCATCCAACTCATTAGCGGCGCTCTCGGCGGCAACATTGCTGGCAGTCTTCTCAAGAATATGAGCCTCGGTACCCTCGGCAACTCTATTGCCGGGATCGTCGGAGGGGGCATCGGCGGGCAAATCCTCGAACAAGTTTTCAATACGGCCGTCTCAGGCGGCGCCCTGGACCCGGTCGCGATCATCACGCAGATTCTGGGCGGCGGCGTCGGCGGCGGAATTCTGATGGCCATCGTCGGGGCCATTCGCAACGCCGTCGCGAAGTAATCCCCGGCGGCCCTGGGGAGATTTCAAATAACAAAGCTCGCCGGGCAAAATCGGCGAGCTTTTTTTTGCAAACGATGATCTCTGACGAAAAGGCAGGCGGTTCAGCCGCAAGCCTTCTGGCGCGCCATGCAGTGCGGCAGACCAATCGACGAGGTGTTGCATTTCATGTGGACGTGACCGCGCAGCGCCCAGTCGTGGTTTTCCATCGAGTGCTTGAGCGCGGCGCCGGCCATGAACTTCGCGAGATCTTCCGTTACCATCACGGCTTCGCCGCCAGCGAGCCCGCAACCGGCGTTCGCTGCACTCGATGCCATTCCGAGCGCCGCCGCGAATGCGATGAGCCCTGTACCAACAAGTGCCTTGATGTCTTTAGTCTCCCCTGGACCTGTGCGCGCTGACGCCAGCATCCGAGATCTCGCGAATGACGCGCTTTTGGGAAGGCCACGTCGGGCCGCGAGCCGGCCCCCCGGAAATCCGCTCAGTACACACCCCAAATTCGAAGCCTCGAATTCGAAGCTTCGCGCATGGAACGGCCAAAACGACGCGGTGCGGACCGCCAGCTTGTATGATGGCAACACCCTTCCCTCGCCGCGACAAAGCCACGGCGTGAGCAAGCGCCCTCTCGTGAAACGTCAGCCGGCTCTTTGCAGATCGACGGCTTTTGGTCCCTTGCCGCGTTTGTCGGGTTCGGTCTCGAACGAGATCCGCATCCCTTCGTTGAGTTCACCGATACCCGACCGCTCAACGGCTGTGACGTGCACGAACACGTCATTACCGCCGGCGTCCGGCTTGATGAAGCCATAGCCTTTCTGGGAATTATAAAATTTTACAGTACCTGTCTGGCGCATGCATCGTCTCCTGGCAGCCCGGCTGCGAACGAAGCCCATTTCAAGCTTCGCATCGACAGCCGCGGCGGGCCTCGGAGCCGGAACGATCCAAGCGCCTCCTGCCGGATCGCAATTACACGCGCCGGTCTCGCAGAACGCGTCGGGAGCTCCCGTGCCGTTGCCCGCCTTAGCGTGCGGCAATTTATCCTGTAAATGCGGGAACCTTGCAAGGTGAAATGCTGCACAGCAACGATGATGACAGTTATTGAACGTTCGTTCGCAAATCGAAGCGGCTGCTGGAACTTTCGGCCAAGCGTTCTTCGAGGCACGGCATCACGGTCTTGAGCTCATTTTCCAGGACGAATGGCGGATTGAGAACCAGAACTCCCGACGCCGTCAGTCCGAGCCCCGCAAAAGGCTTGGAGACGGCGAGCCGCACGTCGAGAAATTCGATGCTTCCACCGGCGGTCGCCACGGCGACAAAATGATCCGCCGCCGTCTCATCCTTCAGCGGATACCAAATGAGATACGTACCCGTTGCGAAGCGCGTCGTGGCTTCCTGGACCGCGGTTGCGAGGTCGGCAAACTCGCTCTTTTCTTCGAAGGGCGGGTCGATCAGGACAAGGCCGCGCCGCTCCTTTGGCGGCAATAGCGACTTGACGGCGTGCCGGGCGTCGATGTTCAGCACCGTCGTCGATTTCGTACGGTGCAATTCCTGTTTCAGGCGCTGGAATTCGGCGTCGCCTAATTCATTGGCGATCAGGATGTCGTCGTCGCGCATGAGATGGCGGGCGATCAACGGGCTTCCCGGGTAATATTTCAGGCCACCAGCACTATTTACGGATCGGACGGCATCGAGATAAGGCTGCAGCAGGTCGGCGGCGGCTTCCGGGAGATCGGCGTCAAGGATGCGGGCGATGCCGTCCTTCCACTCGGCGGTCTTGGCCGCCTCCGATCCCTCGAGGTCGTATAAACCGGCGCCGGCGTGGGTATCGATGACCCGAAACGGCTTCGGCTTCTGCTTCATGTATGTCAGGACGCGCGCCAAGACGACGTGCTTCAGGACGTCTGCGAAGTTCCCGGCATGATAGTCGTGGTGATAATTCATATTTCGGCGATCAATTTCCCGGAAAGCGAGCCAAGCACGTTCGCAGGCCGCCTGCTCTAGGCTTTCTGCTCCCATCGCCCGCTTTGCGACTGCTGCCAATAGGCGACGGAGCAGCCCGCCGCTTTCGCCGCCTTCCATTGGCTCCGGGCGGAGGCGACGGCATCGGGATCATGTCCGTCGAAAACGTATACGAACCGCTCGGCGCCTTTGAATTCGCGCGCCTCGGCGCCGTCGACGAGAAACCGCACACCCGCCCCGTTGGGCGTCTCGTCGGTGAGCGTCAGGTAGATTGGCTGCTCGCTCGCGTGGCCGATACGTGCGGTGCCGTGCGGCAGGAAGCTATCCTCGGCGTACGTCCACAGCGCCTGATCGATCGCTTCGAGCCGCTCCTCGTTGCCAACTTGAACGACGGCACGCCAGCCGCGTGCCAAGGTCTTCTCAAGGAGGGTCGGCAAAACCCGCTCAAGAGGCTGATGTTCGAGGTGGTAGAAATAGACATCCATGGATCTTCCGATGGCCCAGCGAACGGCGAAACGCAAGACAATCGCATCACCTCTTGAAGCGCGTTCAGGCGACCCCATCTAACTCCGTCCGGAGCGGCGCCAGTTTTCATCGGCTGACGCCCCGTGCGGGCGGTGAGCGTAGCGGCTTTGAGTTTATCTCGCTGCTGTTTGCTCCCGCCCGCTGCGATTTTCCTCTCGGACTTCTCTGTTAAAGCACGACGAAGCCCGCTTCAGGACTTCTTGTCGAACGGGTTTTCGCCCGCCCTCAGATGGAAGCGGATCGGAACGCCGGGGAGATCGAACGCATCGCGCAGAGAGTTCGTCAGATATTTCACATAGGACTGGGGCAGCGCCTCGGCACGTTGCGAGAAGGCGACGAACGTCGGCGGCCGCGTCGAGAGCTGCGTGACATAGCGGATCTTGATGCGCCTGCCGTGGACCGCAGGTGGCGAATGGCGGCTCAACGCTTCTGCCAACCAGCGATTGAGCCGGGGCGTCGAAACACGCCTGTTCCATATCTCGTGGGTCTTGGCGATCGCCGCCATGAGCTGATTGAGCCCGCTTTCCGAACGCGCCGAGATGGCGACGAAAGGAACGTCGGGAACCTGGGCGAGACTCTGGGCGACGGTCGTCTTCAATTCGCGCAGGGTCTTCTGCTTTTCCGCGACGAGATCCCATTTGTTGACCGCAACGACAAGCGCGCGGCCCTCTTCCGTCACGCGATGACCGATTGTCAGATCCTGGTGCTCGAAGGGGCGCTCGGCGTCGATCAGCAACACCACGACCTCCGCGAACCGGATGGCGCGGACGGCGTCGCTCGCGGACAGTTTTTCCGCCGTCTCGGTGATCTTCGCTTTCTTCCGCAGTCCGGCGGTATCGAACAGCCGGATCTGCTGGCCCTTGTATTCGAAGTCGCTTGAAACACTGTCGCGCGTCAGCCCGGGCTCGGGGCCGGTGATCATGCGGTCTTCGCCGAGCAGAGCGTTGACGAGCGTCGACTTGCCGGCGTTGGGACGTCCGACAATCGCGACGCGGATCGGCTTTGCGGGCTTGGGGGCCTCTTGCGGTTTTTCATCTTCCGCACTGGCGTCGCCGGACCGGCGCTTCTTGATGACGGGCGCTGCCTTCAGTCCGAGGGCCGCCAGCATATCCTCGGCGAGATCGCCGATCCCTTCGCCGTGCTCGGCAGAAATCGCGATTGGAGCGCCGAGGCCGAGAGAAAAAGCGTCGAGGACGCCGTCGGTGCCTTTGCTGCCTTCGGCCTTGTTCGCCACGAGGACGACCGGCTTGCCGGATTGTCGGGCGATGCGGGCGAATCCGGTATCGGCGCCCGTCACGCCCGCCCGCGAGTTGATCACGAACAGGATGAGGTCGGCGTCGGCGATGGCCTGTTCCGACTGCTTGCGCATGCGGTCGGCGATGGAGCCGCGCTGCGCTTCCTCGAGGCCGGCGGTGTCGACCAGGCGTATGTCGGTTCCGAAAAGATCGGCGACGCCCTCGCGGCGATCGCGCGTCAGGCCGGGCAAATCGGAAACGAGCGCCGCGCGCGTTCCCGTGAGGCGGTTGAATAGGGTCGATTTACCGACGTTCGGACGGCCGACGATGGCAACGACAGGAATTTCAGGGGACGACGTCAAAAGGAGAACCAGGACTTAGGAATGTGGGGGATGGACGACCCGCCGTGCAAAGCAGCGCGCCGATCACGCCCTCCTAGCCCAATTCTCAGTTGAGAGCGATGAGTTTTGCGGAATCGGTCAAAACGTACATGTGGCCTTGAGCCACGATGGGGGGAATGAAGACCGTATCGCCGATATTCATTGAACCGCCGACCTTCCCGGTCACCGCGTCGACGCTGACGACATCGCCTTTGCTCGACACCAGCCAGAGCGTATTGGCGGCCAGGATGGGCCCGGCATAGTTCTTCGCTTCTGGGAGTTGCGTCAGCCAGCGGGTCTTGCCGTCGGTCCGCGAGAGCGCCATCAGGCGGCCGCCGGTGTCGACGACGTAAACCGTGTCTCCGGCAACGCATGGCGGCTCGGAGCCCGGAATGCTCAACGACCACAGCCGATCGCCGGTTTTTGCCTCGGTGGCGACCATCCGCCCGGCATGGCCGATCGCGAAGACGACACCCTTATCGATCGCGGGACGCGCGACATCGCTCATCGATGCAATCTGCGATGTCTGGCGGGTCCGCGCGAGGTTCTCCGTCCAGACGGTCGAGCCGTCGGACAGCTTGAACGCCATGATATCCCCCGAGGGATAGGGCACCACCACGACGTCCTCGTTGACGGCCGGGCTTGTCGACGTCATCAGGCTCGCGCTCTGCGGCAAGCCTCGCGCCGACCAGAGCTCGGACCCGTCAATGCCACTGAGGCAGTAGAACCGCCCGTCGATGGTGATGACGTAAAGGCGATCACCGGCGGCGGTCGGCGCGGCGCGCACCGGCACGTCGAGATTTTTTGACCAGATCGATTTGCCGGTCGCCGGATCGAGTGCGGCGACGACGCCGTAGCCGTTGGCCACGTAGAGACGGCCATTATCTGCGGCAAGGCCGCCGCCATAGCCCCCAAGGCCGACTGTCGTTTCAGGCTTGGTCGAAATCGTGAAGATGCTGCTGCCCTGAGGGGTGAAGGCTGCAACGTTGGCGGCTGCATCGAGCGTATAAATGCGACCGTCGAAGACGATCGGGCTCGCCGTGACGCGGCCTGTTTTCGACGATCCTTCGCCGGCGCTGGCGCTCCAAAGCTGATGCAGCGGACCGTTGAGCGCGAGGTTACCCGGGGCATTGTTCGCATCGCCGCCCGGCTGCGTCCAAGCGTCATTCATTCGCGGAGCCGGCATCACGATCGGCGTATTGGCGTCCGCCAGATTGGAGGAAATGCTTTCCGTCGTCTCGACGATCGGGATACGCCGACCCGGCAGCGGCGTCTGTTTTTCCTTGAACGGATTGAGGTCGCTTATTTTCGGGAGAGAGGGCGCGTCGCTGGCGCAGCCACCAATCCAAAGCGACGCCGCGATCGCCAGAAGCGATGCCGCGCCGAAACGTATCTGCCGTCCCCCTTTACCCAAACCCATTCTCCCTCACCGCGTCGCGGCTCTATTTTTTGTCGGCGCTCGCAGCCCCATCCGTTCCAGGCTGCGGTTCCGTCTTGGCAGGCTCGGCCGGTTTATCGGGCGCTGGAGCCGGAGCGGCTGACGCCGGTGCCGGCGGCGTGTTCGCTGCGACTTGAGCGGCGGCAATCTCTCCCATGATGATCTTAACACGTTCCTGGAGGTCTCCGGAGGCGTCCGGATCGATCAGGAGAGGTTCGAGATATTTACGTGCCTCAGCGTATTTCTTGGCCTTGTAAGCGGCAATTCCAAGGAGCTCGCGGGCGCTTTTGGCAAAAGGCGCATCGTCTCCGATAAGAGGTGTCAGACGATTCTGGATCTCCGCATAGTCTGCGGTCCCCATCTGGAGCGAGGCTGCCTGCAGTTCTGCAAAGCTTTTCAACAGATCATCTGCGCCCGGCTGCTTGGCGAGGGAATTAAAGGTTGCAATAGCATCCGCCGTTTTGCTGGCCTTCGCCTCGGCGCCAGCCAAGCGCAGCTTCGCGAGCGCCGCATAACCGGCCGGACCATCGTCCGCGATTGCCTTGAAGGCCTTCTCGGCGTCGGCTTTTTTCTTATCGTCGCTCAGCGTTTCGGCGGCCGCGAACTTGGCGCCGGCAGCCTGTGCGGAGGCAAGGCGGTGCGTCTCAAGATACTTGTAGCCCGCCACACCCAGAACGATGAGGGCCGCGGCGCCGAGGATCAAACCATTGTACCGCTGCCAGATTTTCTGCATCTGCTCGCGGCGGATTTCTTCCTCAACCTCGCGCAGCAGGCTATCGTTGTCGTCGGCCATTTACCTACTTTAACCTCATTCAGTCGCCGGAACTCGGAACGAGGGATTTCCCACGGCCAGCCCGGTTGCCGGGCATAGATAACTGAGCGAGCGCTCCGGGCAAGCCCTCGCAGGAAGTTTCCGTTGCGTATCGCGGCTCGATCCCGCCTCAAATGAGCTAAGTGCTCGGAGTCTTCGGCTTTTTCGTGGCCCGCGCTGGTGACACGGACACCTCCACGTCCGGCGTTTTCAGGGCATAGGTATGCTCCGGCGCCGGGAAGGTCCGGGCCCGGACCTCGTCGGCGTAGGACGCGATGGCCCGGTCGATCGCCGTCCCGATGGCGCCGAATTTCTTGACGAATTTCGGCACGTTGGGAGACAGGCCGAGCATATCTTCCATGACGAGAATTTGGCCGTCGCACCCGGGAGAGGCGCCGATGCCGATGGTCGGGATCGGTATGGCCTTGGTGATCCGCTCGGCGAGGGGAGCGGTCATGGCCTCCAGGACGACGGCGAAGGCCCCGGCTTCTGCCACGATACGGGCATCCTCTTCGATCGCGGCCCATTGGTCGACCGTGCGCCCCTGGGTCTTGAAGCCACCAAGGACGTTGACCGATTGCGGGGTGAGGCCGATGTGCGCCATCACCGGGATGCCGCGATCGACAAGGTAGCGGATCGTTTCCGCCATCCGCCGTCCGCCCTCCAATTTGATGGCGCCACAGTCGGTTTCCTTCATCACGCGAGCGGCATTGCGAAATGCGACCGGCGGGCTTTCCTCGTAGGTCGCGAACGGCATATCGACGACGACAAGGGCTTTCTTTGAGCCGCGCACGACGGCCTGGCCGTGCATGATCATCAGTTCGAGGGGCACGGGGACGGTCGTCTCATAGCCGTGCATCACCATTCCGAGGCTGTCGCCAACCAAAAGAAAATCGCAGTGGTTGTCTGCAATGGCGGCGGTGTGCGCGTGATAGGAGGTGAGCGCAACGATAGGATCGCCACCTTTGCGAGCGGCGATGTCGGGCGCCATCAGCCGGCGGCGCTTGACGTGAATAGACATTCTGCTCCAATCGCCGCGGGCGGCCCCGGCGTCCTCAGGTTGAGCAATTTCCGGCAAGAATGATGTGGTGCGTGTGGACCATCACGTCATCCCCAACAGCTAAACAGAGTTTACGAAATTGCGGGCGAGCCCGCCAGCTTTGAGGGCGACGAAAGACGGTCCGCATGGTAAATTTTTCCACACGCTGTCCACAGTAATTGTGGCAGCGGGGACGAAAGCGTTGAATTGGCGCAACATCACGAACCTCGAATACTCCAGCCGAGCGTACCTTGGTTGCGCGGCTCGATGGGGGTTGTTAGCCAATTCTCAGCGCATACTTCTCGGGCCAAATTTTGGGCTCGGTCATGTTGCGGCGACGGGTCTCGTTTATTTCGACGTCGGGGTGGGTTGCGTGCGTCGTTCAGAGAAAGTCAGAGGCAGAGTTTATCCGGCGTTGCGTTCGATCGCGGCTGGTGCGGTCGTTTTGGCAGTCCTGTTGAGCCCTCTCGCCGCCGACGCAAAATCCAAGACCGGCCTTCTCAGACTTAAATCTCAGGCGCAATCGACCATCGCCGCGCAATCGAAGGCGCCGCTGCTGATCGTCGTCTCGATCAAAAAGCAGCGCGTTCGCGTGTTCGACATCAACGGCGAGATCACGTCGTCACGCATCTCTACGGGTAAACCGGGCCACGATACGCCGATGGGCGTGTTCTCAATTCTCGAAAAGAACGTTTATCACGTCAGCAACATCTACTCCGGCGCGTCGATGCCCTATCAGGAGCGCATCACGTGGTCGGGGATCGCGCTTCATGCCGGCATCGTGCCGGGCTACCGCGCTTCGCACGGTTGCATCCGGCTTCCCTACAGCTTCGCTAGGAAGCTCTACGGCCTGACCAAGATCGGCAATCGTGTCATCGTATCTTACGACGATCCCGAGCCCATCGCGTTCGAGAGCCCAAAACTCTTTGAACCGCTGCCTCTCGACGACGCGACGGCGATGACATCAGAGACCTCCAGGCCGCAGCTCATTGCGGTCAATGATCAAGGCGATGATAATTCGACGTCGGATGCACCGCAGGGATGGCCACGTCTCATCGGCGTTTCGCCCGCGCTTCTCAGGGCGGTCGCGGAGATGCCGAAGGACCCTCAGCGACGGCCGACAACGCGCAACGAAGCCGATCAGATCATGCAGGAGAAGCTCGATCATGCGCGGGCAGGCGTGAAGACGGCGCAGACTGCGTTAGAGGCGGCCGCCGACAAGGTAAAATCGACTGTGAAGGATTTCGACGACGCGAGTCAGAAATTCGAAGCCGCGCGCCGTACCATCGAGCCGTTCAGGGCCGCCGTTAAAACCGCCGAGGCTCAACAAAAAGACGCGATGAAAGCTTTCGAGACCTACATGTCGAGCGGCGGCAAAACTTCGAGCGCGGGATCGCGAACCGATGCAAAGGCGGACGATGCCGGGGACGACCGTGAAAGAGACCTTGAGGACGCGCTCCTCGATCTGACGATTGCTGCCGACAATGCGCGGAACGAGGCCGCCCAGAACGAGATGAGCTTTGCAGAAGTGCAGGCGACCTACTCGGCGGCGCAGACCCTTCGCGATTCCGCTGCCGATGCCTTCCGCGACGCGCAGACGGATCTCTCGTCGGCAAAGGCGTCGCTGACCGACGCCAACAAGGAAATGCGGCGCCGCTCCAAGCCGATCGCCGTTCTCGTGAGCCTTCGCGCCCAGCGGATTTATGTTCGGCAGGGGTTCGAGCCGCTTCTCGAGGCGCCTATCGCGGTTGATCCTCTGGTGCACAAGGTTGGAACGCACGTCTTCACGGCAATGCGCTACGGCAGCGATCCCAATACGTTCGACTGGCGCCTCGTGAGCGCGCAAACGCCAAAGCCCGGCCAGCCTTTCGATCAGGGAAAGAAAAAACGCAGAACCATTTCCGCTCAGGGACGGACGCTGGACATTCAGATGGCGAACGAAGCACTGGATGCGTTCACGATTCCCGATGAAATCCTGCAAACCATCACCGAGCTCGCGCGCCCGGGGTCTTCGCTTATCGTCTCGGACCGGGAGCTGCCACTCAACGAAAACGGAAGCGGCACCGAATTTGTGGTGCTGACCCGATAGACACACCAACACGTCTGTTTTCCCGATTGCGCCGGGATCGCCGGCTTGTGACGTTCTCCCATTATTGACAGCACACCTTAATTCTCTATTCCCCCAGGCACGATAGCAGGCGGTGAACAAATTTGCTGACAGATCGCAGCACCAAAGCCTTGGCGGCCTGGGCAATGGTTCTCTGCTCGGCGGTTCTCGTCGTTCTGCTTTTCCACAAAATGGCTCCGCAGAGCGCGCCCTGGACATTCGCCATCACCATTCCCGACACACCCGTGCGGGGATCGCTCGAACCGAGCCGCGAAGTCATAACTCCAAGCGGTGAAACCGAATTCGTTCACGCAGCATCGGCCATCGCCACTCCGGGCGGTGTGATGGCTTTCTGGTATCGCGCGACCTACGAGGGCGCGGCCGACGCCGAGCTCGTTTCGTCGCGTTTCGACGGCTCTCGGTGGTCAGCGGGACGCGTCGTGACAAACAGTGCCCGCGTCAGCCGCGACATCGGGATAACAATCAAATCGCTGGCCAATCCCGTCCCATTTCGCCGCTCGGACAATGAGATCTGGCTTTTCTTCGCCGCCTCGCGCCTCAGTGGCTGGGCGACCTGCGAAATCGAGCTGATGCGCAGCTTCGATAACGGTGTGACGTGGGGACCGGCGGAGCGGATCTACGCGTCACCTTTCTTCAACATGTCTCATCTGACGAAGTCGACGCCGTTCCTTTTTTCAGACGGACGCATCGGCTTTCCTGTTTATCAGGAGATAAGTCAGAAATTTCCCGTTCTCCTAATCCTCAACCAGGAGGGGCGAGTCATCGACCGGCGACGCATGGGACACGGAGGAAAGATCGGGCTTCAGCCTATGATCGTTCCGACCGGGCCATCGACTGCTATCGCGTTCGTGCGGCCGCTCAGGAGCCGGAAAAACACGAAAATACTTTTGTCGCGCACGGAAGACGGGGGCAAGACCTGGAGGCCTCCAACGCCAATTGATCTGCCAAATCCCGGTGGACCGATCTCCGCGGTCCGGTACGATGCGGATCATATTCTGATGGCTTTCAACGACGATCCCAAAACCGAGGGCAATATCACGCTGGCGCTTACCGACCTCGAAGCAAAGACTTTCCAGCGGGTCGGAGTCATCGCGCGGCAGGATAGCGGCTTGAAGAAACATACCGTCGCGTATCCCTTTCTGATGTCGTCGGCGCCCGGACAGTTCGATATCGTCTATTCGCGCCCGATGGGGACGATCAATCACGTTCGTGTTTCGAGCGCCTGGGTCGAACATGGCGCGCAACCGCGAACGGCACGGCAATGACCTCTGTCTTTTATGGTTTGGTGAACAGTACGAATGCGGCGCTGATTATTTTCAGCGTATCGGCAGCGGCTGCGGGCGGTTTCACCAAATCGTCGATGACGCGCGCCGCCACCGGAATTGCCGCTTTGCTGGCGACGCTGTGCGTTACGATCACAGCGCGCTCGCTTTTCGGGTGGACCGTCTCGGCCGTCGAGCGGCCGTCGTTGCCGGGATTTGTGCTGCTCGTCGCGTTAGCCATCTCGGCGACAACCGGACGGCGCATCGCGACTTCGGCGGAATACCGCTTTGTGACGATGCTGCTGGTTGTCGCGGGGCTCGTCCTTTATCCGGGAGCGACCGGCTTTCGCGATTACGACACCTACACTGTTGGATACAGCGGGTATTTTCTGCCTGCAGCGGTTGCCCTCATCATCGCGTATGCGATTTTTCGCGGATATCTTCTCACCGCGGTTGTCCTGAACGTTGCGATTGCGGCGTTCCTGCTCGGCATCGGCGAGAGCCACAACTTTTGGGACTACATCATTGATCCGGTGGCCTGGATCATCGGCTGCGGGACCTGGATCGCGATCGCCATCGGCTTTCTCATTGCGCGTTTCAATCCGGCGAAGGCGCTGACGCCGGCTCAGCCGAGCTCGGGCATCGGCGAGACGCCGATCAGCCACTGATGCCCACCGAATAACAACGCCGCGTAAAGTCCGACGCCGATGACCACGACAAGTATGTCGTTCAAGGCGCTCGTCGGCTTGGCATCGCCGAGAGGTCCGGTCGCGCCGCGCTTCTTCACCGAGATGCGGTCGTAAACCGCGAAGGCGAGGAATGACCCGAACATCAACAGCGCGCCGAGATCGCCGTTGGCGAGAAGATGCGCAAGCGCCCAGATCTTGATCGCGATCAGCATCGGATGGCGCGTCGCGGTGCGGATGCGCGACGGAACGAGCGACGCAACGAGCAGGATCATCGCCGGTAACATAAGGCCGACTGCGATATGGCGCGTCCAGACCGGCGGCTCCCACAAAATCGGGTTCTTGCCCGGATGAAGCTGAAGTTTGTGGTAGCCAAGAATGATGATCACCAAACCTGCCAACGACAAAACCGAGAACAGGATCTTATATGGCGTCGCGCCGATCCGCTCTTTCAGGCCGTCGCGCAATTCGGGGGATGTCGGAAGCAGATGGACGCCGAGAAACAAGATCAATCCGACAATCAGCACCATCATGGCATTTGCCTCCCCTGGAATTCGCTCGCCCCGATAGCATCATAAATGGGCTGGGGCCAGCCGGGCTCAAGGCGGCGGGAGATCTAAGGCAGATAGCCCTTGTCGAGATCGAGCGCCTGACGCGCCAGCACCTTGCCCTCCGCATTTTTATGAACGGCGGTCCAGGCGAGGTGGGTTCCGGCCTCTTCCGACGAGTTCGAACGCAGATCGATCGAGATGAGATCGCTGGCCGCCGCCTCGATCGGCTCGAGCAACGGAAAATAGAGCTGCTCCCAGTGCGTCCGCGGCGACAACGGCCCCGTCGAAAATCCGATGCCGGGAACCAGCTCGACCTTCCACCAGGTCGCGAAGCCGTAGATCTTCGCAGGGCGCGGCAGGCGCCACTCGGCGTCGCCGCGCCGCTTCGATCGCGTTTCGGACGTTAAATCTATCTCGTCCCAAACCATGGCGCTGCGGCAGCCGTCAAGAATATCGGCGGGCAGCAATGCGCGAACGTAGGCGTTATTCAACGACATCGTCTGCGCCACCGAGAGGTCGAGCCCGTGACCGACTCGCTCCCAAGCGCGAAGCTCCGTATCTATGCGCGGCGTGACCACGGGCGCGACGTACTGAATGATGGCATCGGGAATGACTTTTCCGCCCGGCTTCAAAAAGCGTTGACGTGCGTCGGCGAGGGTCGCGATGATGTTCTCTTCAAGCGCGTAGTTGCCGAGCGTTTCCGACACGATGATGTCGACGGCGAGCTTGTCCTGGAACTCGGTCGAGTGACACGGGATGATATGACAGCGCTTGGCCTTGTTCGCCTTCAGCACTGCTGCCGCGACACCCGCCACCTCGGCCGTCTCGAAAAGAAAGACTTCTTTGGCGCCGAGCTTCGACGCCATCAATCCGAGAAGGCCTGTCCCCGCGCCGATGTCGGCCACGACCGACTTGCCCGGTACGATCACGGCTTTGAGCGACGCGAAGAAGGCTTCGTTGCGGACCTGATCGGCGATCAGCGTGCGGTGATATTCGATGCGCATGATCAGAGCTTCAGATAGGAGCCGCGAACCTGATAGAGCATCAGGGCGGTTGCTATCGCGAGATTGAGCGAATCCAGCGCGCCTGCCATCGGAATCTTGACGAGCGACGAGCACACCGCGGCTGCGCCGCCCGATAGACCCGGTCCTTCGCTGCCCATCACGATCAGCTCCCGGCCTTTGTATTGGGGTTCGCGGAAATCTTCGCGCGCATCGAGGTGCGTGCCGATCACCTCTCCGGGCCACGCTTTCGCGAGATCGAAAAAACTCTCGCGATCGAGCTTCACGATCGGAACGGCGAAGATCGAGCCCATCGTCGCGCGGATCGATTCCAGCGCATAAGGGTCGCATGTCGTTCCGACCAGAATGACGCCCGCCAAGCCGACAGCATCGGCGGTCCGGATGATGGTCCCGAGGTTACCGGGATCGCGGATCTCTTCGAGCGCAAGCCAGGTGTCGGCACTCTTGAGCTTGACCGGATCGGGCGGGGCCGAGAACCGTTGTCGGAAGACGCCGAGAAGCGATTGCGGATTATCCTTCGAGGCGAGCTTGGCAAGCACCGGTTCTGAAACTTCGAGAACTTCAGAACCCGCTTCGATCGCGTGCTTCACCAGACCGCGCGCGACACCGCCCGCCGCGGCGCCAGACTGATAGACGAGCGTCTCGGGCGCGAAGCCATGGTCGCGAGCGGTGACGAGGAGCGACGTGCCTTCGGCAACGAAAAGCCCCGTCTCCTTACGCACCTTGCGCATCTCCAAAGCACGGATGGCTTTGATCCGGTCGTTCGTGAGGCTCGTTATGATTTTGGGGGTGTTCATAGCGGGCTTCATGGCTTATCGGCCCAGCGCACGAAGAGCGATGTCGGCACGAGGAGTCCGGCTTGAGAGCGAATTGCCAGCTCGCCGCTGTCGAAGGATCCGCCGCGCTTCGCCAACGCTTCGCGCATGAGCTGATCGAACGCGAGCGAAGACGCGCGAATGGCGTAGATTGTCAGGACCATCGCGGCGTTGTCGGGCGCGAGCAATTTCGCGAGGTCGGCAAGAAGCGTGGGGAGGTTCTGGAAAAGGTCCCAGATCTCACCTTCCGGTCCGCGGCCGAACTTCGGCGGATCGACGATGATCATGTGGTAGGTCTTGCCGCGGCGAACGTCACGGGCAGCAAACTTCGCGGCATCGTCGAGCAGCCAGCGGATTTTCGCGGCGCCGAGCTTCGAAGCCTCCTGGTTCTCCTTGCCCCATTGGATCGCCTTCTTGGAAGCGTCCACGTGCGTCACCTCGGCGCCGGCCTTGGCGGCAAGGAGCGACGCGGCGCCCGTGTAGCCGAAGAGATTGAGGACGCGCGGCGCTTCGCCCTTCACGTTCGCCAATCGATCGAGCATCCACTGCCAATGCGGTTCCTGCTCGGGGAAAAGACCGAGATGCCAAAGTCCGGCGAGCTTGCAGAGCATCGTGACGCTGTCGCTGCGCTCGGCTTTCGTCGCGAGCGGACTCGGATGCGGGATGGTCACCGGATAAGGCGCCGACGTCTTGGCGCCCGAATGCGAAGCTTGCGGCAGCGCGATCCTCACCGGCCAAGCGTCGGGCACGGGCTTATCGATGCGCCATTTGCCCTTCTCGTCGTCCTCTCCCGACGCCGAGAAGACGGCGTTCGCTTTCGCCCATTCGGACTTCGCGAGCTTCGGCCGCCAGAGAGCCTGGGGTTCCGGACGATCGACGACAATCTTCCCAAAACGCTCAAGCTTGCGCCCGGCGCCGCAGTCAAGGAGGGCGTAATCCGGAAAGCCTTCGGACGTGACAAGGTGGAGATGATCGTGGGCGGACATCAGGGGCGGACACTTCAAAGAAAATTCGGTCCGCGCTTTAACACGACTGTCGCTTATGTCGAGAATTCAAACGTCCGGCGGGCGTTGGCGGAGACTGCGTCAGCCTCCGCCTTTGGGCTAAATCAGGCGGCGAGGCCGGCGATGCTCGTCTGAGCCGCCTCAATCGATTTGGCGCGCTGGTCGGGCCCGAGTGCAATGCCCTCGGCACGGATGAACGTCACGTCCGTTATGCCGAAAAAGCCGAAAATGTTGCGGAGATAGGTCTCCTGGTGGTCGAGGAAGGCGATGGGAGTCTGCGGGCCGTAGAAGCCGCCGCGCGAAGAGGCGACGATCACCTTCTTGCCGCCTGCGAGGCCTTCGGTGCCTTTTTCGGTGTAGCGGAAGGTCTTGCCGGCGACCGCGAGCCGGTCGATCCAGGCCTTGAGCTGGGTTGGAACGCCAAAGTTGTACATCGGAGCCCCAACAACCACGATATCAGCTGCCAGGAACTCCTCAAGGGCCGCCTGCCCAGCCGCGATATCGAGGCGAACGTCCGCCGCTTCGGGCGCGGCACCCTGGGCGGCCGCCAGATGGGCGCCGGACAGATGCCCGACCGGCTCAGTGGCCAGATCGCGGTAAAGGACTTCGAGCCCCGGATGAAGCCGCCGCTCGGCGGCGACGATTTCAGCCGTGAGCTGCCGGCTCACGGAACCGGCACCCAAGATGCTCGAATCGACATGCAGAAGGTTCATAGGTGGATCTCCATCCAAGATGGTTTGGCGGAGACTGGAGCAAGCCATTTGACAGGTGAGCTTCAGCCAGTCACATTTTGTGACCAGCGCTAAATTGTTCACTGGCGAAACCCGCGCAAGGAGGCACATTTTTGGAAGTCGGTATCAAACATGAAACCGAGAACTGCCGCGCGGTATCGGACGTGCTGGCGCGGATCGGCGACAAATGGACGGTCTACGTCGTTGGGCTACTCTCGAATGGCCCCATGCGTTTCAATGAGCTCCGGCGTGCGGTCGGCAGCATTTCACAGCGGATGCTGACACTGACGCTTCGTGGGCTGGAACGCGACGGCCTGGTTACGCGAACCGTCTATCCGACCATTCCGCCGCGCGTCGATTACGAACTGACCGACCTCGGGCAGACCCTGATTTCCATTCTCGCGCCGCTTGGCCGATGGGCCGTCGAAAACCGGCAAACGGTCGAACGGTCGCGTTCCAAATTCGACGCCCAGGCGAGCGGGACATCGAAGAGCAGCGCGGCTAAGGGTGCATTAAAGAGGCGACTGCCCGCCATTTGGCGAAGCGCGTGACGAACGCCGGAGCCGCCTGCGGCTCCGGGTGCACTCGTGAATGGGATCGGCGATCAGTCGGAATCGCCATTCGGAAGAACATCGTCGCAGGCCGGCTGAGCCTCGATGTTGTTGTTCAGATACCTGCACAATTCGGTTTTTTTCGCGGGATCGTTGCGAACGCTCGCGTCGGAAACGCGAAAGCCGGATTTGCGGGCCGCGGCAGCCAAAGAGCCGTCGCGGCAGTAGGGCGTGGAAATCTCCTGCCCGTTTACGACCTGAAAATCGCCGTGACAGGTGATCGCCAGCGCAGGTGAGGATAGAAGGGCGGTGAAGACGGCGGGAAGGATTAAGCGGGACATTCTAAAAAAACTCCAGAAGGGCGCGGTTTTGAACCGCTCGTGGAGGGTTTCGAGGATGACGTTTCGTTCGTTACGCTGTGGACGAAACAGCTGTTCCCTAGGGAACACCTCAGATCCGGCACCGCATCGTGCGGGATGCGTGATTGCAACACAGTCTGGAAAAATGTGTTGCCGCCTAGATCCTTCCGCAAATTGCCGTTAGCCCACAATGAGATGGTGCGCGTTGTCAGACGTTACCGGAGGGTTCTGATGCAGTTTCTTCGTGCCATAGCAGCGGCCGCTTTTTTCTCGGCGCTCTTGGTATCGGCCGGGGCCAACGCTTTTGAAACGACTTCCATCGGCGGCACCAACGCCGATGGATCGGCGAAATATCAGGATCCGGACGAGACCGGCGGACTACCGGCGCCGTCTGGCTCGTCGCCGTTCGGCAACTTCAATTTTCAGGTGGGCGGCACCGCGGACGCCAGCTCCGACAGCGCCACGACGAACTGGCTGAACGGGCCGGGTTCGCCGGGCTTCGGCTTCTCAGGATCACAGAGCACGTCGGCCGAGCCTGCCTCGCCGTTCAACACGCCCATTCTGCGCGAGCGCAACTGACCGTTAGCGGTGAACGGAACGGGCGGCCTTGTCGGAAGCCGCTATTCTAGATCTTCGACGGTCACCTCTTCGCCGCCTCCCTTGATCCGCTGCGACAGCGCGGCTTCGATGAAAGCATCAATATCGCCATCCAGGACTTCGTCCGGATTCGTCGACTGGGCGCCGGTGCGCAAATCCTTCACGAGCTGGTAGGGCTGGAGAACGTAAGAACGGATCTGGTGGCCCCAGCCAATGTCCGTCTTCGCAGCCTGGTCGGCGTTGGCCTTCGCTTCGCGCTTCTTGAGTTCCATCTCGTAGAGTCGGGCCTTGAGGCGCCTGAACGCGATATCCTTGTTCTGATGCTGCGAGCGCTGCTCCTGGGCGAAGATGATGATGCCCGACGGTTTGTGGACCAGGCGAACGGCCGATTCCGTCCTGTTCACGTGCTGACCGCCGGCGCCCGATGAGCGTGCGAACGAAATGTCGACGTCGGCCGGATTGACATCGATGTCGATCGTATCGTCGATGACCGGATAGACGGTGACGGACGCGAAGCTCGTGTGCCGGCGCGCGTTGGAATCGAACGGCGATATGCGCACGAGACGGTGAACACCGGCTTCGGTCTTCAGCCAGCCGTAAGCGTTTTCACCCTCGATCTCGAAGGTCGCCGATTTTATTCCGGCTTCTTCACCGGGGCTTTCATCAATCAACTTCACCTTGTATCCGCGGCGCTCGGCCCAGCGGACATACATGCGAGACAACATCGATGCCCAGTCCTGGCTTTCGGTGCCGCCGGCTCCGGCGTGCACTTCGATGTAGGTATTCATGGCATCGGCTTCGCCGGACAGCATGGCCTCGATCGACCGGCGTTGTGCCTCGTGGTCGATACGTTCGAGCGCCGTTTCGCCTTCGCGCACGCTCGCCTCATCGTCCTCGGCCTCACCGAGCTCGATCAAAGTCCGCGCATCGTCATAGTCGCGCTGCAAGCGCTTGAACTCAGAAACCGAGCGATCGAGCGAGTTGCGCTGGCGCATAACTTTCTGCGCGTTCTTCGCATCGGTCCACAGGCTGGGGTCTTCGGCTTTCGCGTTCAGCGAGGCGAGACGGTCTTCGGCCGTCTCCCAGTCAAAGAGACCTCCTCAGGAGGGCGAATGCCTCCTCGATTCCGTTTGAAAGCTTTTGCGCTTCTGCGCGCATGGTTTACCTCCGACGCCGGCTGTGTCGCCAGCAAAGTTGGTCAGTTAGAAAAGTAGGAGCGGACGTATACTGACGCCGGGCCGCCATGTAAACGCGCGCGTCGGCAGCGCGGCAATCGGCGCGCGCTCGGCTACCACAATCCGTTGGGTGTGAGTGAGCCGCTGTCGGGACGGCTGCTCGGCGGTGCCGGGCGTGCGACGCGCTCGGTGGCCGGAGGCGGCGATGACGCATCGGCGGTCGCGCCGTTAATGCCGATCATGGCGTAGGCATCGTCAGGCTCTTCGTCCGGCTTGAATGCTTCCATGATCGAATTCTTATCGTCGGCCGAAGCTCTGAGGCCCGTCTTCAGATCGACGCGCACGAACTTGATCCCGGGCGGGACACGAAATGGCGCCGGCGGCGTGTCGCCGAGTGCATCCTGGACAAATTCGCCGAAAATCGGTGCGGCGATGGCGCCGCCGGTGTTGCCTTTGCCGAGCGGCTTCGGCGTGTCGTAGCCGACGTAAACGCCGACCACCATCGTCGGCGTATAGCCCATGAACCAAACGTCCTTTTCTTCGTTGGTCGTGCCGGTCTTGCCGGCGATCGGACGGTTGAGCGACCTGAGAACTTTGCCGGTGCCGCGCTGGACGACGCCTTCGAGAATATGGGTGATCTGATACGCGGTGAGCGGATCGATGACCTGACGACGGCTGTCGATCAATTGAGGCTCGGTCTGGTTCGCCCAGTGGTCGGCGGTGCAGCCCATGCACTGGCGCTCGTCGTGACGCCAGATCGTGTGGCCATAGCGATCCTGGATGCGGTCTATGAGCGTCGACGTGACTTCCTTGCCGCCATTCGCCAACATGCAATAGCCGGTCGCCAAACGCAGGAGCGTGGTCTCGCCGGCGCCGAGCGACATCGAAAGAACAGGCAGAAGATCGTCGTAAATCCCGAAGCGCTTCGCGTATTCGGTGATTACAGGCATGCCGAGATCCTGCGCCAAGCGAGCCGTCATCTGGTTGCGCGAGTGCTCGATACCGAAGCGTAGCGTTTCCGGGCCGGCCGTGTCGTCTGTTTCATAGTTTTTCGGCCGCCAGACGTCCTGCCCCGGGCCCTGGTCGATTTCAATCGGCGCATCGAGGATGATCGACGTCGGCTTGTAACCGTTATCGATCGCAGCAGCGTAAACAAACGGTTTGAACGACGAACCCGGCTGGCGTTTCGCCTGGACGACGCGGTCGAACTGGCTGAGGTCGTAGGAAAAGCCTCCGACGATCGCCAGGACGCGGCCCGTATAAGGATCCATCGCCACGAGACCGCCGCCGATCTTAGGGATCTGCATCAGCGACCAGGCGCCTTGGACGTTGCTCGGATCCTTCGGTGAGACGTAAACGACATCACCCGGCTTCAGGATGTCGGCCGTCGACTTGGCATTGGTCCGCTTGCCGTTAGCTGTCTTCGCCGCCCATTTCATGTCTTCCAGAGAGACTTCGACGGCCTCGCGATCCTTTTCCAGCGTCGAATCCTGCTCGCGCGCGGGTTTGAAACCGATGATGGCTTTCGTTTTCTTCGTGTCCAGGACAACACCGAGACGCCACGGCTGAATGTCGGACGGGCTCGAAATCTTGCCGAGCGCCACGCCCCAATCGCCTGAGATGTCGATATGCGCAACGGGACCGCGCCAACCCTTCCTGCGATCGAATTTTACGAGGCCGTCCGTCAGGGCCTTTCTCGCCAATTGCTGAAAACGGGGATCGAGCGTCGTGCGCACGGAAAGACCGCCACCGTACAATTTATCCTCGCCGTACTTCGCAAGGAGCGTGCGGCGCACTTCCTCGGCGAAGAATTCCGACGTTTCGATGTGGACGGTATTGGGACGCAAGTTGACGACCAGAGGCTTCTTTTTAGCGGCTTCCGCCTGTTCTTTCGTGATGTACCCGTTCTCGGCCATCTGGCCGATGATCCAATTGCGCCGCTCCGTTGCCCGCGCCTTCTGACGGAAGGGATGGTAATTGTTCGGTCCCTTCGGAAGGGCTGCGAGATAGGCCGCTTCCTCGATGGTGAGATCCTTCAGCTCCTTATTGAAGTAGGTAAGCGCCGCCGCGCCTACACCGTAGGAGTTCATGCCAAGAAAGATCTCGTTCAGATAGAGTTCAAGGATTCGATCCTTCGAGTAGGCGCCCTCGATGCGAATTGCGAGGATGGCTTCCTTGATCTTGCGTTGGAGCGAGCGCTCGTTCGTCAACAGGAAGTTTTTGGCGACCTGCTGCGTGATGGTCGAAGCACCCTGCGTGCGCCGGTTTGATCCGTGAAGCTTTGCTTCGACGGCCGCGACGACGGCGCGAATAACACCCTGAATATCCACGCCGCCGTGCTCATAAAAACGGCGATCCTCGGCCGAAAGAAAGGCGCCGATCACGAGCTTCGGGACATTGTTGATCGGCACGAAAATTCGCCGCTCGCGGGCAAATTCCGAAATCAGCGAGCCGTCGTGCGCGTGGATGCGCGTCATGACCGGCGGCTCGTACTTCGACAAGCTCTCGTAATCCGGCAGATCGCGCGAGGCCTGCCAGACCAGGAATCCGGCGACCGCCGAACCGGCGACAAAGGCCAGCACGAAGGTTCCGAAAGCGAACCCAAGAAAATTGAGCAGCAGGCTTCTGCGCCGCTTTTTCCTTCTCCTGGGTGCCTTGGGCGGCGGCAGCGTTGGCGCGCGCATCAAATTCGAAATTCCGTCAGTCTGTCGATGGCTTAATTTTTCCAATCGAGGCGGCTTACGTCTATTGCCGCGCTGCAGCAATAACAACCCCCTCGGAACGTTCGCACATTAGCGCGGAATGTGGCAGCACGTCGGCCGCCCAATGCCTGCTCCGTCACGGCCGGGCTGCCGTCCTCTTATTGAAGTAAATTTGCACCGCGCCGCAGATTGCGGAGGCTACCTTCGATTGCCACGCGGGCGTGAGCATCTGCTCCTCATCGGTGCGATTGCTGATGTAGCCTAATTCCACGAGCACCGAAGGTGCGTCGGTCTGCTTCAGGACTTTGAATGCCGCGGACCGCCGCGGCACCCGCGACATCGCGATGCTTTTGCCCAGGCGCTTTGCGAGGAGGCGCGAAAAATCGGAGGAAAAGTTCGAAGTCTCGCGTTTCATGAGATCTATCAGAATGTTCTTGACCTGATCGTCACTTCCCTCGTCGAAGTTTTCGATGCCTGCGAGCAGATCGGACGCATTCTCCTTCTCCGCCATGATCCGGGCCACTTTGTCCGAGGCCTTGCCGGACAGCGTATAGATGGTCGCGCCGCGAACGCTACTGGCGGCCTTCTCCTCAATGGAATCGGCGTGCAGTGAAATGAAAAGGTCGGCGCCATTCTTCCTGGAAAACTTGAGGCGATTATCGAGAGAGACAAAAACATCGTCCGTCCGGGTCATCTTCACTTCGTAAAGCCCCGTTTTCTTGAGCGCGTCCCTGAGTTGCAGCGCCACAGCAAGAACGATCGTCTTTTCGGTCACGCTGTTGGCGCCGATGGCTCCCGGGTCGATGCCGCCGTGGCCCGGATCGATGACAACGACGGGCTTGTCGTGTGCTTTGGGCTCGGTATCAGTATTTTCGGAAACGTCACTTTCGGCATCGGGCTCAAAGGCTGCGGCACGCGTACCGGCGCCGGTCCCCGCCCCAAACGACGCGGCATCCGTCCGCATCAGCTGGATGGCGAGCTTCACGGCGGAGCTGCCCTTGAGCCGCAACATGTTGGCGGAATGTATTTTTACGGGCCCCTTGGTGTCGATGACGATCCGGGACTTGTGCGCGGCGAAAAGGCCGTAGCGGAACGCCGATATCAGACCTGCCCCCTTTTGTCCGGCGGCCGGATCGAGGCGGAAAGTTAAATCCGGAAGATCGACGACGACGCGATAGGGGTTCGCGAGGGTAAAGACCTGGGCGATCACGCCTTCGCTCATCGTCAGCTCGAAAATTGTGGACCGTCCGGTGACGGTCAGATGCGTTTCGAGCGCGTCGGCCGCCCAGCCTGGCCTCGGGAGCAACACGCATAGCGCGGCGACCACTGCCAAAAAAATGTTCAGCAAAGGTTCTCCGGGTCGGCGCACCACCGAAATCTCCCCCTTCGTCACTTTGAGCGCCCGAGCCTTCCTACCTCGTTAAACCTTTGTTTTCACACGCCATATAAAATCCCTATTGTGGCCTCCCGAAGTCGCGCCCTCGCTGGTTTTATAGCACTTGCCAGCGAAGGGTCGACCTCGTACAGTTTGAAATGTATTCGGTGGCGCCCGAGACACACGCTCAGGTAGCGTTTGTGGAATGGGTGTTTACGGGACCTGATCGGCCTGCTGCGGGGGCAAAGCTCTGCTTTCACAGGTAATTGGGTCAGCACGGATGGCACCTGCTCGAGGCAAGCGCACGGGGAGTATCACGTCGCTCAGCAGGTTTCGCAGCTTCGGCTGCAGCTTTGGCTTCTGGGCCCCCGGCGGCTCTTTGTCGAGGCGTTATGACTTTGTGCCGGTCGCCCCGGTTTGTCAGTCGGGTGAAAGCGCTAATTGCTGGGCGACCAAAATTTGATCCACCGCGGCGCCGGACGGCGTCGAATTTTTTCCCCAGTCGACGTCCCCTATTCTGGACACGCGACTGGGCAATGAACGACAGGCCATGACGATAGCTTGCATCATCCAACTCGGCGCCACAGGGGCCTCGGCCCGCCAGGTGCCTCCATGCGTTCCCGCGTGCCGCTCGCGCACTGCAGGGGCCAGGATGGCGCAGAAAGCGACGCGGCCCTCAATTCCATCAGCGCAATCAACCAAAAGAACGCGCCACCGCGCGAAGCTCGCAATCCGCACCGCCAATTCCGGTCCGAGATGCGAGCCGCCGCACCGGCGCGCCAAGGAAAATAGACAATGTCGAATACGAAGATGCTCATTGATGCCACGCATCCCGAGGAGACTCGGGTCGTGGTCCAACGCAACGGCCGGGTAGAGGAATTCGATTTCGAAAGTGCCGCCCGGAAACTGCTTCGCGGTAATATCTATCTCGCGAAAGTAACCCGCGTTGAACCGTCGCTCCAGGCTGCATTCGTCGACTACGGCGGCAATCGTCACGGATTTCTCGCCTTCAACGAAATCCATCCTGACTACTATCAGATTCCTGTCGCCGACAGACAGGCGCTTCTCGACGAAGAAGCCGCCGCCGAGGCCGAGCTAGAGGCTGCCGCCGACCGACGCGCCGAGGCCCTCGCGCGCCGAAAATCTGCCTATACCGGCACCGCCGGGGCTCCAAGCGACGAAGGCGAAGCTGCGAGCGATGACGACTTCGGCGACGGAGATCAGGCGCCGGAGGAAGCAGGCGCCGAAACGGCGCACATCGTCGACGTCGAAGAAGACGAACACATCGAGGAAATCGGCGGAGACGAGGAAGAGAGCGAGTCGTCCAACAAGGTCGTTGCCGCCTCCGTTCAAACTGCCGATGACGATGTTCGCTCCGAACCCGCCGACGATCAGGCGGAAGCGTCCGAGCCTAACGAATTGGATGCGGAAGACGACGACGAGTCGCCGGACAACGGAAGCGAAGACCAGGACGCCGAAGCCGAGTACGACGGCGAGCATTCCGAGCATCACTCCGAGCATCACCATGACGACGAGTCCGCCGACGAGGCGCATTCTCACGGTGAACATTCAGAGCACGAGCATTCGCACGACGAGCGCGACGGCGATCACGACGGGTCTTCGAGCCGCGAGTTTCGGGAAGAAGCGCCGCAACGGCAGCGCCGCCGCCCCCGCAGCTACAAGATCCAGGAAGTTATCAAGCGGCGCCAGATCATTCTGGTGCAAGTCGTCAAAGAAGAGCGCGGCAACAAGGGTGCGGCGCTCACCACGTATCTCTCACTCGCGGGCCGTTACACTGTCTTGATGCCGAACACGGCGCGCGGCGGCGGCATTTCCCGCAAAATCACCAATCCGCAGGACCGGCGGCGGCTCAAGGCCATCGCGCAGGACCTGGAAGTTCCGGAAGGCATGGGCCTGATCATCCGTACCGCCGGGGCGGCGCGGACGAAGCAGGAAATCAAGCGCGACTTCGAATATCTGCTGCGGCTTTGGGAGAGCGTGCGCGACCTCACTCTGCAATCGACGGCTCCGAGCCTGGTGTACGAGGAAGGCGACCTCGTCAAACGGTCGATCCGCGACCTTTATAACAAGGACGTGGAAGAGATCGTGGTGGCGGGCGATGCCGGGCATCAGGAAGCGGCCGACTTCATGAAGATGCTGATGCCGAGCCACGCCAAAAACGTGGTGCCTTATCGCGATCCGACACCGCTCTTCACGCGTTACGGAGTCGAGCGCCAGCTCAACGCCATGTTCCAGCCGCAGGTGACGCTGCGCTCGGGCGGCTACATCGTCATCAACCAGACCGAGGCCCTCGTCGCCATCGACGTCAACTCGGGGAAATCGACGCGCGAATTTTCCATCGAGGAGACGGCGCTCGCAACGAACCTCGAGGCGGCCGACGAAATCGCCCGACAGCTGAAGCTGCGCGACCTCGCCGGCCTCATCGTGATCGATTTCATCGACATGGAGGAAAAGCGGAACAATCGTGCCGTCGAGCGTCGTCTGAAAGACGCGCTGCGCTTTGACCGCGCGCGCATCCAGCTTGGCCGCGTTTCGCATTTCGGGCTGATGGAAATGTCGCGGCAGCGCCTCAGAACGGGCGTGCTCGAAGGCTCGACGTCGCAGTGCCCGCATTGCCAGGGGACGGGCATCATTCGCTCGACCGAGAGCGTTGCACTTGCGGTGCTGCGCGGCCTCGAAGACGCGATCACGGCAGGAGCCACAGGCCCACTCACCGCCACGACGACGCCTCCCGTGGCGCTCTACATTCTCAACAGCAAGCGCGCCTACATCACCGACATGGAACTCCGGCATGGTTATTCCGTAACGGTGCTTGGCAGCGATCGCGTGCAGGGTGCCAACTTCACGGTCGAGCGGGGCGGTATGGTCGCGCCCGTGCGCCGGGTCGAGCGCGCAGCGGTCAATATGGACTGGGGTTTTGACGGCGAAGAGGAAGCTCCGCTGTTCGAGGGTGGCGAGATCGAAATGGCGCCCTCTGCCGACGACGCCGAAGAGGCTGCAGTCGCCCGCGAGAACGGGCGCGGAGACAGCGACGAAAGCGGCGGTCGGAGAGGCCGCCGGCGGCGGCGGCGCGGACGCGGTGGTCGGGAGCGCGGCGAGGGCCGAGAACGCTTCGCGTTCGATTCACGTGGCGAACAGGAGCCCGCATCGTCGACGGCACCACACTCTCATGGCGACGAGGACGGGGAAACCGGCCCGGCGGTGGACGAGGACGAACTCGAAGCGCAGCCGGTCGGCGACGAAGCCGGTTACGAAGAACATGAAGACAACGGCGGCAACGACGACAAACCGGCACGGCGGCGGCGACGCGGTCGCCGCGGCGGACGCCGGGGCAGGGATCGCGGTCGCGAGAGCGGCGACGTGCAGGCCGAGGGCAACGACAGCGAAAGCGATGACGACGCACAGTCCGAAGCCGACACCGGCGACGGAGAGTCCGGCTTCGACGATGCCGAACCGCCCAAGCGGAAGAACGGGACCCGCGCCGTAGAGGCGCAGGAAGCAGACGATGTTGCGCGCCCGGCCGAGAAATCGGACGGCAAAGTCGTGCGGCAACGCATTTGGGATGTTGCCTCGAAGGCTCAGGATGCCAGCGAGGTCGCAGCGACCAGGCCTTCAGCGTCGCGTGAAGCCGTGCATGCGCATCCGCCAGCCATCGCAATCGCAACGCCTTCCGAGGCAAGCGTCCCGGCATCGGCTCCTTCGCCGCGACGCCGACACGAGGTTGGTTCCAGCGAACCGCGTATCGAGCGCGTCGTCGTCCGGCCCGGCGAAGAGAGCGCCGCCCCCGTCGCCGAAGCGCAGGCCGTCCCGCAGCGCAAGGGCTGGTGGCAACGCAAATTCGGCGGCGAATGACACAAACATGGGCCGAGGCTGAAAAGCTTCGGCCTTTTTCGACTTTTCAAGCACCGTTCTGTGCGGGCGACGATGCAAAATGCATTGGCTGACCGTGGAACCCGCACTTCAGCGCATCGCATCGCCATGCTCGCGCCCCAAATTCATGAATGTTCGTAACAAGTCGTTGCGACGCATTTGACCCCGGTAGGGTTGGCGCTTACTTTGACCGTGCGTAGCGTCTCGAAACGCATATCGAGATCAGGGCACAGCGAATGCCAATAATTCGGAAGGTTTTTCCGGCTCTTTGGGCCGCCAGAGGCTTGACGCTTTTGGCAGTTGCGCTCATCGCCTCGCAGCTCACGTCGGCCGCCGGCGCTCGCGCGCAGGGGCTGCCGCTCATTCGCGATTCCGAGATCGAGGCGTTGCTACAGGATTATTCAAAGCCGATTTTTCAGGCGGCGGGATTCGGCGGCGGCCGCGTCACAGTCCGGATCATCAACAACGATGCCTTCAACGCGTTCGTGCTCGATGGCGCCAACGTGTTCGTGAATACCGGAACACTCATGCAGGCCCAAACGCCAAACGAAGTTATTGGGGTTCTTGCTCACGAGAGCGGCCACATCGCCGGCGGCCACATGGCAGCCTTGCGCGCACGGATCGCCAAGGATCAAACCCGCGCCCTGTTGACCCAAGTGCTCGGCATCGGCGCGATGGTGGCGGGAGGTGTTTCCGGCGGCGACTCCGGGCGTGACACCATGCAAGGCGGGGCGGCCCTCCTACAGGGCGGCGGCAGCGTCATTATGAAAGGCCTGCTCGCAGAGCGGAGGTCGCAAGAGTTTGCCGCCGACCAAGCCGGCATGAAATACCTGACCGCAACGAAGCAGTCCGGCAAAGGCATGCTCGACACGTTCGAGCGGTTCAAAGAGCAGGAATACCTGTCGGCTCAGTTCCAGGATCCCTTCATTCGCTCCCACCCTTTGTCGGTCGAGCGTCTGGCGCGGCTAAGCGAGCTCGCGAAGTCGAGCCCCTATTTCAATCGCAAGGATCCGCCATCGCTGCAGCTTCGCCATGATCTCATGCGGGCGAAGCTTTCGGGCTATCTCGAAGCGCCGGCGACGGTGTTCAACCGCTATCCGCCCTCAGATAAGACGCTTCCCGCGCGATACGCGCGCGCGATTGCTACGTTCTTCAAGGGTGGCGCGGGCGCTCTCGAGGCTGCTGTGCACGATACCGACGGGATGATCCGCGAGAATCCGTCCTACCCGTATTTCTACGAGCTCAGGGCCGACTTTCTGATGCGGTCCGGGAAAATGGCGGCTGCGGTCCCGAGCTTACGCCAGGCGCTTAAACTTGCGCCCGACAGCCCGCTGATACGCATCGAACTTGCTACAGCCGTCCAAGACAGCAATACCGCCGACGCCCGAAAGGAAGCCGTCGAGCTGTTGAGAAAGTCCC
Source organism: uncultured Pseudomonadota bacterium (assembly GCA_963789775.1). GTDB lineage: Bacteria > Pseudomonadota > Alphaproteobacteria > Rhizobiales > Hyphomicrobiaceae > Hyphomicrobium_B. The sequence continues at coordinate 295,473 of CAWBLX010000003.1, read as the reverse complement.
TCGTCGAAGATCCGGAAAACGGACATGCCTACCGGCTTCTCGCAAACATCTATTACAAGAAGGGGCAGGCTCCTGAGGCCGACGCCATGACGGCGCAGGCCTACTTTTATGAAGGTAACATACAACAAGCGCAGATCTTCGCCAAAAGAGCCCAACTGAAGTTGCGCGCGGGTTCGCCCGAGGCGCTTAAGAACGACGACATCATCAACTACAAGCCGCAGACGTGAGCGGCCCAAGCTTCCCTCTGCAAAATGAGATCATATCCATGACCCTTAAGTCCCCTGACAATCATAGCGTTCGCGCGGCGTCCGCCGGCAAGAAGTTCTCGCTTTTTCTGCTCGGGTCGGCGTTGCTCGCTTTCGTAGCGTTCGCTTCGGCGCACTTCATCGATGGATCAGCGCGTGCCGATACGGTGGCGCCGACCGCCGGCGGCAGCGTCTTTACGGCCGACCAGAAAAAGGCCCTCGGCGACATCATCAAAGATTACCTCATCAAAAATCCGGAAATCATGTTCGAAGTGCAAAACGCGCTCGACGAGAAATCGCAGAAGGAGCAGGACGCCAAGCTCAAGACCTTCATGGCGGCCAACGCGAAGACGATCTATCGCTCGCCTGAAAGCTCCGTCGCAGGCGATCCCAATGGCGATGTCACGGTTGTCGAGTTCTTCGATTTCAACTGTGGATACTGCAAGCGCGGCTTGCCCGAGGTCCAAAAGCTCATTCACGACGACAAGAAAGTTCGCTTCGTCTTCAAGGAACTTCCTATTCTCGCGAAGGGCTCAGAAGAGGCGGCGCGGGTTGCGCTCGCGGCGAAGCGCCAGGGCAAATACTGGGAGTTCCATCAGGCTATGCTCGGCTCCAAGGGGCAGGCCAATGAAGCGTCCGCACTGAAGATCGCGGAGTCGCTCGGTCTCGACATGGATAAGATCAAAGCCGACATGGCGAGCGATGCCGTGAAGAAAGAGCTTCACGGCGACCTGCTGCTTGCCAAGCAGCTCGGCGTCAACGGAACGCCGCACTTCCTCGTCGGCGACAAATCCATTCCCGGCGCGCCGGACGACCTTCACGACCAGCTCGAGGCTCTGGTCACCGGCTACCGCAAGACCGGCTGCTCGATGTGCTAGGCTGCCTTTTAAAAATGGCCAATTGATACAATTGCTTAACCGCAATGACACACCCAAGTGCGCGGCAGCCGCCGCGCACTTTGCGCATTTCAGGAAAGCTGATAGACCCAGTGCCTCCGCAATCGGCACGGGTATCGGCCCGGCGCCTTAACGGCCTCCAAACATGACCTCCCTCGTCTACGTCCTCAACGGCCCTAATCTCAATATGCTCGGCATCCGGGAGCCTGAAATCTACGGCACGGAGACCCTTGCCGATCTTCGGGCGCGGACGGAAACGGCAGCCGCACGGCACGGCTTATCCGTCGATTTCCGGCAATCGAATATCGAGGGCGAAATCGTTAACTGGGTGCAGGAGGCGCGCGGCAAGGCCAAGGGCATCATCATGAATGCCGGGGCCTATACGCATACGTCGGTTGCCATTCTCGACGCCCTGCAGGCTGTCGACCTTCCCCTCGTCGAGGTTCATCTGTCGAACATCTTCCGGCGGGACGAGTTTCGGCAGCACTCCTACATTTCGCTCGCGGCAACCGGCGTGATTTGCGGCCTCGGTGCCAAGGGCTACGAACTCGCCATCGAGGCGATGGCCAACATCCTGAACAAATCCACAAGCAAAGCGTGACGTCACCCGCAAAGCTTAGGCTATAAGACGCACACAAACAAAAAATCGAGGACACGGTACTGATGACCGCAAAAGACCAAGGGCCGAAAATGGGAAGCGCCGAAGGTCAGATGATCCGCGAGCTCGCCGAGCTATTGAACGATACGGGTCTGACAGAGATCGAAATCGAGAAGAGCGGCCTCAAGATCCGGGTCGCCAAGAAAATCTCGATCACCGCCGCCGCGCCGCAGGCCTTTCTTTCAGCTCCCGCCGCCGCGGGGTCGACGCCGAGCGATGGCAAGTCCACGGCGTCGGCAGCCAGCGATCTTTCGAAACATCCCGGCGCGGTCAAGTCGCCGATGGTCGGCACGGCCTACCGCTCGCCGGAACCCGGCGCAGCGTCGTTCTGCGAAGTCGGCAGCAAAGTCAAACAGGGCGATACGCTTCTCATCATCGAGGCGATGAAGACGATGAATCAGATCCCGGCTCCGCGGGCCGGCACCGTCAAAGCGGTCCTCGTCGAGAACGCGCAACCGGTCGAATACGGCGAGCCGCTGATCATCATAGAATAGAGCGCGCCCGGCGGATGTCGGCGAACGCGCCTGGAGTTCAAATGTTCGACAAAATCCTGATTGCCAACCGAGGGGAAATCGCGCTGCGTGTCCAGCGCGCCTGCCGCGAACTCGGAATCGCGACGGTCGCCGTCCACTCGACTGCCGATGCCGACGCCATGCACGTCCGGCTCGCGGACGAAAGCGTGTGCATCGGGCCGCCGCCCGCGCGCGACAGCTATCTCAACATCCCGGCACTCGTCACAGCTTGCGAAATCACCGGCGCCGACGCCGTACACCCCGGTTACGGCTTCCTCTCGGAGAACGCCCGGTTCGCGGAAATCCTCGAAGAGCACAAGATCACGTTCATCGGTCCGACGTCGGAGCATATCCGGATCATGGGCGACAAGATCGCCGCGAAGGAGACCGCCAAGAAGCTCGGCATTCCGGTCGTGCCCGGCTCAGCCGGAGCGGTAACGAGCGAGACCGAAGCGATGAAGATCGCCAAGGACATGGGCTTTCCGGTGCTCATCAAGGCCGCGGCGGGCGGCGGCGGCCGCGGCATGAAAGTCGCCAAGTCGGCTGCCGATCTCGGCGTTGCTCTATCGACGGCACGCTCGGAAGCGAAGGCGGCCTTCAACGACGATTCCGTCTATATCGAAAAATATCTCCAGAAGCCGCGCCACATCGAGATCCAGGTGTTCGGCGACGGTAAGGGCAATGCCGTCCATCTCGGCGAGAGAGACTGCTCGCTGCAGCGCCGCCACCAGAAGGTGCTTGAGGAAAGCCCTTCGCCAGCGCTCAACGCGGCTCAGCGCCAGAAGATCGGCAAGACCGTCGCGGACGCCATGCGCAAGCTCAAATATCGCGGCGCCGGGACGGTCGAGTTCCTGTTCGAGGACGGCGAATTCTACTTCATCGAGATGAATACCCGGTTGCAGGTCGAACATCCCGTGACCGAGATGGTCACGGGCACGGATCTCGTGCTGGAGCAGATCCGCATCGCGGCCGGCCTGCCGTTAAGCTTCACGCAGGACGATATCGAGCTTAAGGGTCACGCCATCGAGTGCCGGATCAATGCGGAAAGCCCGAAGGATTTTCGCCCTTCTCCGGGCCAGATCACCTATTGGCATCCGCCCGGCGGCCTCGGCGTACGGGTCGACAGCGGTGTCTATCAGGGTTATCGGATCCCGCCGTACTACGACAGCCTCATCGGTAAGTTGATCGTGACGGGGAAAACGCGCAACGATGCATTGATGCGTTTGCGCCGCGCTCTCGCAGAGTTCGTGATCGATGGGATTGAAACGACGATCCCGTTGTTCCAGGATCTCGTGCGAGAGCCGGATATCGTTGATGGTGTCTACGATATTCACTGGCTCGAAAAATATTTGGGGATGAAGTAAGCTTTGCCTCTGCGCGACATGTTCCGCGCGCGTCCGAGAATTCGCTTGGCAAGTGGCAGCATGGCGTCGCGCGACGACCCGATGTTCGAGATTACGCCGCAGGTCCTTCTGAAGGCCTATAGCTGCGGCATTTTCCCTATGGCCGAAAGCGCCGACGACCCAGCCCTCTACTGGATCGAGCCGCAGCAGCGTGGGGTCCTGCCGCTCGATGGGCTGCATATTCCGAGACGGCTTCTGCGCACCGTCCGGACGACGCCCTTCGAGGTCAGGGTCGATAGCGACTACGACGGCGTCATCGACGGATGCGCGGCGCCCCGCGCCGGCCGGATGTCGACCTGGATCAACACGCGTATCCGCTCTCTTTACCGGGAGCTGTTCGACCTTGGCGCCTGTCATACCGTCGAGGTTTGGGACGGCAACAAAATGGTCGGCGGTCTTTACGGTGTCGCGCTCAAGAGCGCTTTCTTCGGCGAGAGCATGTTCTCGACGGAGCGCGACGCCTCGAAGATCGCGCTCGTGCATCTTGCGGCTCGGCTGATCCGCGGCGGGTTCACTCTGCTCGACACGCAGTTCGTCACCGACCACCTCCGCCAATTCGGCACCATCGAACTCGACCGCATGACATTCCAGCGAGAGCTTGAGATCGCGTTGGAGAAGGATGCGGATTTCTATGCGCTCTCGCGCGACGCCACGGGGCTCGAAGTCGCGGAAATTTTTGCCGAGCATCCCTGAGGCATCGATCTTCGATTTGAGATCGTGTTCCGGTAGGAACAGTCGCCCGCTCTCACACCTGTCAGTTTTCCAGTCCTGAGCGCATCGCGCTTCGGAATGCCAGATGCACCCCCGTGCTTGGCAAATGCGAACTTCAGTTCATGGAGAACGACACATATGTCAAAGACGTCTTTTGCACTCGCTGCGGTTGTTGCAGTCGCCACGTTGACCGGCGGAATTTCGGTCGCGAACGCGGGCGGAAAGCATATGCAAATGCACATGCATAACAACTTCACGCACAATAATTTCTTCCAGCATCACCGGAGGCTCGGGATCATTATCGCCAATACCGGGGTCGGCTGCGGCTATCTCTATGACCGCTGGCTCGCCACCGGCGATTACTTCTGGAAGCGCAAATTTTATCTCTGCCGAAGCGGCTGGTGATTGCGCAACAGCGCTACCCGATCAATCGCCTCGTAGCTCAGCGGCTGCGGGGCGATTTCTTCAAGTGCAAGCGGCGATCAACCGCCACGTACTCTTCCGAAATGCAGAGACAAAAAGGTCCCGAGCGCCAGGGCGCCGGCGACGAAAACGGCGAAGTGAGGATTTAGCCCTATCTCCACCGGATTGGCCGAGAGCAACAAGCCGCCGACGACGAGATTGAAGGCGCCCCACAAAAAATTCACCCATGGTGGTGACAGGCCGACGCCTCTGGGCTTCGCAAAAGGCGATTGAAACGGCGAACCCTGCAACCCAGCGACGAGGTGCGGAACAGAATTGCAGAGAAAAGCGCCTGCAAAGAAGATCGCGACGTCGTGCATCCCATAATCTTTCAAACGAGTCCGTTATCGCCGACCGTTCTGTTGCGACGCTTCCATAACGCCTATTCCAGCGCGATGGGTGCCGTAATTCTCCGCTGCGTCATCAACCAATAGATCGCAGCACAAGCAAAGGCGATGAGGCCCGCGAGGACAAACGCCGGCACGAAAGAACCGCTTCGCTGCAGGAGCACGCCGCTCAGAAGGGGTGCGAGCGCGCCGCCGACGGAGCCTCCGACATTCTGAATGGCTTCCAGTGTGGCGACGGTGTTGACGGGGGCAATCACGGCCGCGAGCGCCCAGCCGCAGCTTGACGAGACATTCGCCGCGAAGAGCCCGAGGGACATCAGTGCGATGGCCGCGCCCAGATCGGCGACGAAAACGGCGGCAGCGGTACAAATTCCGGCGACCAAAAGCCCGACGATGATCGGGCGCCTGCAAGTCGCTGCAGCATCCATTCCGCCGAAGCGCCCCAGCCGATCGGAGATCACGCCGCCTGCGACAGCGCCGACAAAGCCTGCCGCAAGCGGGATCGCCGACCAGATTCCGGCGTTTGCGATCGACTGGTGACGCGCGATCTCCAGGTAGCCCGGCAGCCAAGTCGCATAGAGCCAGGAGATGTAGACGACGCCGAAGAAGCCGAGGAACATTCCCCACGTCGTCGGGAAGCGAAGCAGCCAAAGGAGCTGTTTCCATCCAACATGCGCGATCGGGGCGCCGTCGTTGCGGTGAATCTCTTCAATGTCGGCGAGGGGGATCCCGGCGTCGCGCGGGGCCCGATAGAAAATCATCCAAAGCGCCGCCACAACGAACCCGGCAAGGCCGGCGATCATGAACATCACACGCCAGCCGTGCGCGAGCATCAGCATCGTCAGGATCGGTGGGGCAAGCGCGGGGGCCAAAGCGGACGACGAGTTAAAGATCGCGATCGGCAGAGCGCGCCGTCTCAGCGGGAACCAAGCCGCACAGACGCTCGTGCCGCCGATGTACATCGGCGATTCGCCGAAGCCCAATGCGACGCGGGCGCTCAAAAACTGATTAAGCGAGCCGACCAGGCCGGCTGCGAGCTGGGCAATCGACCAGAGGATCATGCCGGCGCCGAGCGTCCGGCGTGGACCGAAGCGATCGACAAGAATGCCCGCCGGAATTTGTGCGAGGCCATAGCTCCAGGCGAAAGCCGAAAGCAGCAAACCCATCTCGCTGTAGGAGAGGCCCAGTTCCTGGCGGATCTCCGGATTGCCAACCGCCACGGCGGCGCGATCGAAATAGTTCACGGTGCCCGCGAGCACCAGGAGCGTCACGGCGAGCGTGCGCATGTGCCGGGTGCGTTCCGAGCCGTTTTTAGCTTCGGCGTCGGCTTGAATGTTCGGCTGCGTCATTAGAAATCAATCTTCCCCGCGGCGCCCGCACATCATGCAGCCCTTGTCCTGGAGAGATTGGCATAGAGTGGAACGTCGCGGCAAACTTCTGTGCCGCGCCGTCGAGGTCGAGCGGCGGAGTCGGCTGTTCCGACAAGCCGTGCGACTCTCTAAAGCCGCGCGGCTCTATGCCGTCGAAGATAGAGTCGCTGAATTACCGGCGATCGGATCGATGGCGATCTGGTGAGACGGGGGGACATCCACACCCTAGTTCATGGGGTCGAAGCATTCAGGCATTCGCGTTCATGCAGGCTTGCTGCGCGCCTCGCGGACGGACAGCCATACCGCCGAAATCAGGAAATACAGCGCGCCGACGCCTGCATAGCCGATGATGTGGCTGATCGACGGGGGCTCGGACATGCGCGCCTGGGCAATGAAGAATGCTCCCGCTAATGCCGATTGGCCGCCGCTCAGGATCATTGCCCATTGCGCACCGTAGTCCTTCCACCTTTGAACCGCGGTCGCCAGCTGAAGCAATCCCGAAAATATGGCCCAGCCGCCGAAGACGCCGAGCACGCCGTTCATGCCGGATTGCAGCGCGATGATGACGGCGGCCGTCGCGATCAGACTGACGGCGACGTTCATTGCCTGGGGGCGGTTCCGTCTCAGGCCGCCGCTCTGCGACGCATCAATGTAATTGGCGAGTGCGTCCCAGGCCGGATAGGCGATGAGCAAAACAGATGCAACGGCGGCCTCACCGCGGCCGACCGTCAAAGCCAGCGCGACCCATGTCGCCGAAAACGCGGCTCGAACGAAATAGTAGCGCTTCAACCATCGCTCTTCGGTCATGCGAGCGGTTTCCGTCTCAACTATAGTCATAGCGGTATCCTTTCTACTGATAGGTAGGGTTAGGGCTGGCAATGTCGCGAAAAAACTTATTCTCGGCGTTTGACCTATTAGTTGGTAGGCTTTACAGCCGGATGATTTAGCTGGCTCGAGAGGGCGTTAATGTCGAGGAGTTAGCCGGTCCAGATGCGGCGTGACGACCAAGCCGAAGACGTTAGGATCGCCGTAAGCCCGTGCTGAAAGCATCGCGCCATGAACGGTCGCCATGAGCGCTTCGGCCTCGACGCGCGGGGAATTGGCAAACTGGATAGAACCCTGTTGAGCTCCTCGCTCGAATACCGACGTCAGCCAAGTCGACAAAGAGCGGAAATGTGCCCGCACCTCTAGCGCAACCTGCTCCGGAAGCGCAGGAAGCTCGCTGGCCAAGAGGGCGCAGACGCAAAAGGGCATGCTCGAATCCATGATACACGCCTCCCAGAAACCCGTATATTTCCGAATTAGATCGAGCGGATCGGAGACTTGGCGTTCGAGGGACGCGATGCCCGTTTCCACCTCTTCGCGATACCGTGCGACGAGCGTGCGAACGAGATCGACCTTGCTTGGGAAATGGTGATGAATGCTCGGCTTCCGAATGCCGACGACATTGGCGATATCAGCGTAGCTAAAGCCGTTGTAGCCCCCTGAAACGATCAGGGTGCGCGCGCAGGATAAGATTTCATCAGAGGTAGAAGTTTGGTTCGACATGTGCCGCACCTACCTTCTGATAGGTAAGTTGTCAAGCGGAAATTCTTCACGCCTTTTACTGGGTATCGTTGGGTAACGGTGGCTTATACGCCGCCCCGAAATCACTCCCACTCTATGGTGCCGGGGGGCTTCGAGGTGACGTCGTAGACGACCCGGTTGACGCCGCGGACCTCGTTGATGATGCGAGTTGCGACGCGGCCGAGGAAGGCCATGTCGAAGTGGAAGAAGTCGGCCGTCATGCCGTCGACCGATGTGACGGCGCGAAGTCCCAGCACATGGTCGTAGGTGCGCCCGTCACCCATGACGCCGACGGTGCGGACAGGAAGCAGAACGGCGAAGGCCTGCCAAATCGCATCGTAGAGACCGGCGCGGCGGATCTCATCGAGATAAACGGCGTCGGCTTTGCGCAGAATGTCGAGCTTCTCGTGGGTGATCTCACCCGGGATGCGGATGGCGAGCCCTGGCCCCGGAAACGGATGACGGCCGACGAAGGCCTCAGGCAAGCCCAGCTCGCGGCCCAGCGCCCGGACTTCATCCTTGAAGAGTTCGCGCAGCGGCTCGACGAGTTTCATGTTCATGCGCTCGGGCAGGCCGCCGACATTGTGATGCGACTTGATCGTCACCGACGGACCGCCGGTGAACGACACACTTTCGATGACGTCCGGGTAAAGCGTGCCCTGCGCCAAAAACTCAGCGCCGCCGATCTTCTTGGCTTCGGCTTCGAAGACGTCGATGAAGTGCTTGCCGATGGTCTTGCGCTTGGTTTCAGGATCGGAGACGCCTTCAAGCGCGTTCAAGAATTGCTCGGACGCGTCCACGTGCACGAGCGGAATGTTATAGTGATCGCGAAAGAGGCCGACGACCTCGTCCGCCTCGCCAAGCCGCATCAGGCCGTGATCGACGAACACGCAGGTGAGTTGCTCGCCGATCGCCTCGTGGATCAGCACGGCAGCGACCGCGCTGTCGACACCTCCCGACAAACCGCAGATGACACGGCCCTTGCCGACCTGCTTCCGGATCTTCGCGACCATCTCGCGGCGGTAGGCCGACATCGTCCAGTCGGATTTCAGCCCGGCGATGTTGTGCACAAAATTGGCGATGAGCCGGGCGCCGTCCGGTGTGTGCACGACCTCGGGGTGGAACTGCACGGCGTAGAAGCGGCGTTTCTCGTCCGCGACGGCGGCGAACGGTGCGTTGTCGCTGGTGCCGATGATTTCGAAGCCTTCGGGCAGGCGCGTAACGCGGTCGCCGTGGCTCATCCAGACCTGATAGCGCTCGCCCGGCGCCCAGACACCTTCGAACAGCGGGCTCGGAGTCGCGATCGAAAGGAAGGCGCGGCCGAATTCGCGGTCGTGGCCGCTCTCGACCTTGCCGCCAAGCTGCTCGGCCATCGTCTGCTGGCCGTAGCAGATGCCGAAGACCGGTACGCCTGAGGAGAATACCGCGTCCGGCGCGCGGGGCGACGCGTCCTCAGTGACGGAAGCCGGGCCGCCCGACAGGATCACGGCCTTGGGTTTCAGCTTGGCGAACGCCTCGGCGGCGTTCTGAAAGGGGTGGATTTCCGAATAGACGCCCGCCTCCCGCACGCGTCGTGCGATGAGCTGCGTCACCTGGCTTCCAAAATCGATGATGAGAACGGCGTCGGTCAAAGTTCGGGAGACCCTTTGCTTCAGGGCCTTCCCCTACGCGAAGTCGAGGGATGTCGCAACGTCTCGCCTCGACGCTGCCCTGCGACAGCAAATCCCGCATAAGAAAAGCGTGCTGGAACCGCCAAAAAGCGTTTCAGTTCAATTGCCAGACGGCAAAATTCAGAGCCGCCGCGAAGGTTACCCACGCCAGGTAAGGCAGGAAGAGATAGCTCGCTCTTCGATCGAGTGGCCATGCGGCAGTTATAAAGGCCGCAGTGGCAAGCCAGACCGCGGCGATGTCTACCAGCGCAAGCGTGATGTCGTGGCGTCCGAACATAAGATACGACCAGAGCGCGTTGAGGATGAGACCGACGCCCCAAATCGTAATCGCCGACGTCCAGCCCGCCGCTCTCCAAACCAGCCAACCCGCGATTGCTATCATCACGTAAAGGATCGTCCAGGCGACGGGGAAAACCGCATTCGGCGGTGTCCACGCAGGCTTATTGAGAGCGGCGTACCATTCTCCCGGCATGAACGAGGCGCCCGACGACGCCGCGAGAATGACCAACGTGGCGAAAACGATCAGTGATCCAATATTCTTCAACGGGAGGTCTCCCAATTTTGCCCCGACCGACTAGAGAGAGACCGGCGGCTCCGCTTCATCGGTAGGACATTACTTTCATGCTCACGGTCAAGACCCGGCTTGGACTGAGCGATATCGCGGGGATCGGGCTCTTCGCGGATGAGGATATTGCAAAAGGCACCGTGACCTGGCGCTATATGGCAAATTTCGACCGGCTGCTGACGCGTGACGAGATCGACGGGCTGCCCGAGCCCGCCCGGTCGAACATTCTCGACCACGTCTATCTGAACGCCGCGAGCGGGCGGTTCGTGCTCTGCGCCGACAACGCCCGGTTCATGAACCATGCGGACGATCCCAACACGGCGGGTGTGCACGAACCGGGGGCGGTCGAGGGTTACGATATTGCGACCCGCGATATTCGCGCCGGAGAAGAGATGACGTGCGACTACCGCACGTTCGATGCCCACGTCGACATCAAACTCGGCAGCACGACGTAACGCGATGTGCGTTACTAACTGGGCACGACGATCGGCTCGGCGGCGGACCTTCGGAATGCCCTCCGGCGCTTGGCGGCCAGAGAGCTGAGCGCCTGCGTCGCCAGGATACGGCGCTGGAGATAGGGCGAAAAGTACCCGGAATAGCGCCGCCAAAGATCCGTGCGCATCCAGTCCTGGCCGGAAACCTGTCGGCGACAGTGCGGCGATCCGCATGAGCATGCGAACTCGTCATACGGCGAGCCATCGCTCATCGCGTAGTCGTAAGTGATTTCTTCTCCGGGGTGGATGCCACGCATGGCGACGAGCGTGATCTGGCCTGCAAGGCCGGAATTCGGGTCGCAGCAATGGTTGACGTAATCCGGCGGCTCGCAGTCGGACAGTGAGACCAGATACTGGTTTTCCTCGACCTGAAGCGAATAGCGCTTCACGGTCGGAGGCATCTCATTCAATTCCTCGCCCGTCACGAGCGTTCCGCTCCAGACCACGATCAGCTCGCCCTTGGCGATCGCTTCTCGCGCGACGACGGTGTGGCCGCCGCGGTCGGGTGTCGGATGAACTTCGCATTTCGGAGAGAGGAAGGAGTGGGGCCTGCCGCTCATTCATTGACCTCGATTGGCCTCACGAGCGCGGGCATGGCGCGAACGCAAAACGCGAACTGGCACCTGTCCCTCGATTTGCCGCGAGCCAGCGGCAAACGCCAGATGAGATAGTTTTACGGCGAGCGATGTCAACGGCGAAAAGTAGGCATTTGCGTGAGATGCTTCGCTCACATTTTATGTCGGAGTGCAACGTTGGCGCTGAAACGTTCGCGTGCCGACGATGTCAGACCGTCACCCACTGCGAACGCGCGGGTGTGTGTCCCGAAAATTCAATCCACAGAAAGTCCGGCTATGCCTTTCGGCCTAGGGCGGCGATGAAAAATCCGTCAGTACCGTGACGGTGCGGCGTCAGCAGCAGAGTGTCGGATCGGCCGTCGGCGGACGGCGGAGGCTCACCGGCGAAAGCCGCCTTCCAGATCTCGACGGTCGGCACGACGGTGAAGTCGGCGTTTTCCTCAAGAAAACGCGCGATCTGCGCGGTATTCTCTTCGGGTAGAATAGAGCATGTCACGTAAAGCAGCTGGCCGCCGGGCTTCACCATGCTCGCGGCGTGCTTCAGGACGGTCTGCTGCTCCGCCATCCTAGCCTTCAGAGCGTCGGGCTTCAAGCGCCACTTGGCATCGGGTCGCCGTCGCCAAGTTCCGGTTCCGGTACAGGGCGCGTCAGCCAGAACAACATCGAAGCGCGGACCGAGTGCATCGACGGCCGCCTTGTCTCCGGCGCGCAGCACCTGGACGTTGCGGACGCCCGCGCGCTTGATGCGTTCGAAGATCGGTTTGAGCTGATGGCGGTCGGCGTCGTAGGCGTAGATCTGGCCGGTGTTCTGCATCAGCGCCGCAAGGGCCAGCGTCTTGCCGCCCGCCCCGGCGCAGAGATCGAGTACCTGCTTCCTCGGCCCGGCGCCGGAGAGAAGCGCGGCGAGCTGCGAGCCCTCGTCCTGGATTTCGAACCACCCGGCTTGAAAGGCGGCTTCGGCCTGAAGGTTGGGCGTGCGCTGCGCGCCGACGGGCGGCGGAACGCGAACGCCGATCGGGGAAAGCGGGCACGGCTCGGCACCGAAGCCCGCGAGCGCTTTCAGTACCTTTTCCTGCGTCGACTTCAGCGTGTTGACGCGAAGATCGGCCGGCGCACGCCGCGCCATGGCGTTGCCTTCGGCGACAGCCTCATCACCGAACTGGCTTGAAAATGACGGCCAAAGCCATTCCGGGATATCGGCCTGGACGTTGCCAGGTGCTTCGTCGAGCGTCCGCGTCAGGCCAGCCTGCTCGGCGTCCGACAGAGGCGGCGGTGCGTGCTCGGCGCCGTCGCAGGCGACGATGATGCCCTCCGGCGTCAGACCCAGCGCCGACGCAGCGGCACCGATGGCCAGCGTCCGGGGCGTATCCGCGCCGAGCGCCCACGCAATCGACGCTCTCCGGCGCATGGCGTCGTAGACGAGGCCGCCGATGGCGTTGCGGTCACCGGAACCGGCAAAGCGGTGCGCCTTACCCCAGTCGGACAATGCGATGGCGACGGGCTGATAGCGAGTGATGATCGCTTCCAATACCTCGATCGCCGCGGCGATGCGGGCGCCAGCTTTCATTCGGAAGACATCTCAGGCGCCCGTTAAAATTTTGATGGCGAACAGCACCCACATGACGAGGAGCGCAGCGACGCCCAGCGCGTAGGCGCGGAAGCGCCAATCGACATCATTGCTCGTGGTGTGGACGTAGGCATGGACGAGACGCGAGACGACAAACACCCAGGCCAGGACCAGAAGCAAAAGGTCGCCGACTCGCGTGATCAATATGAAAGCAATCAGCACGAAGAACAGCATGGGCAGCTCGAACTGATTGCTGAAGCAATTGCCGAACTGCCTGGCGCGCGAGGTATAGTTCTTGCCGTCGAGCGCAATGTCTTCGCGCCTGACTTCGCCGCTCGTCAGGCTGCGCCCGCGCTCCAGTCCCATCAACCCCATAAGAAGGAAGATCAGAAATACCTCGACGAAAACCGGCAACAGAAAGTCCGTGACCGTCATGATAGGGTCCTCGCGGGTTGGCGCGCATTCTGAAGTCTCAATAGACTACCGGCCAACGCCCGGATAGTTCGGACTTTCGCGCGTGATCATGACGCCGTGGGCGTGGCTTTCCTGGATACCGGCCGGGGAAACGCGGACGAACTTGGCACGTTTCTGAAGCTCGGGGATCGTCTTTGCACCGAGATATCCCATGCCCGCGCGAAGGCCGCCGACGAGTTGGTGGACGACGGCCTCCATTGGCCCCTTATAGGGGACCTGTCCCTCAATGCCTTCCGGGACGAGCTTCAGCGTATCGCGGACCTCGGCCTGGAAGTAGCGGTCTGCCGATCCGCGCGCCATAGCGCCGACCGAACCCATGCCTCGGTACGACTTGTAGGTCCGCCCCTGATAAAGATACGTCTCCCCCGGCGCTTCGTCGGTGCCCGCGAGCAGCGAACCGATCATGACGCAGGACGCTCCCGCGGCGACGGCCTTGGCGATATCGCCTGAAAACCGGATGCCGCCGTCGGCGATGATGGGCACGCCGTAGCGCGCGGCCTCTTTCGCACATTCCATGACGGCGGTCAGCTGCGGGACGCCGACGCCGGCGACGATCCGTGTCGTGCAGATCGAACCGGGGCCGATGCCGACTTTCACGGCGTCCGCACCGGCATCGATCAAGGCTTTCGTGGCGTCGGCGGTCGCGACGTTGCCGGCGATGACCTGCACGCTGTTCGACTGCCGTTTGATGCGGGCGACCGCATCGATCACCTTTGCGGAATGGCCGTGGGCGGTATCGACGACGATGACATCGCAGCCCGCACCAATGAGCCGTTCGGTGCGCTCGAAGCCATCCTCGCCGACGGTCGTCGCGGCGGCGACCCGGAGGCGGCCTTGCGCGTCCTTTGATGCGTTGGGGTGCTTGGCGGCCTTCTCGATATCCTTGACGGTGATGAGGCCGATGCAGTTGCCATCATCGTCGACGACGATCAGCTTCTCGATGCGGTTCTGGTGCAGAAGCCTCTTGGCATCGTCCTGCGAGACGCTGCGCTTCACGGTCACCAGATTTTCCTTGGTCATCAACTCGGAAACGGGATGATCGAGCCGGGTTGAGAAGCGGACGTCACGGTTGGTCAGAATGCCGACAAGCTTCCCCTTCCCGGCACTTCCGTCCGGCGCATCGATACCGCCCTCAACGACGGGAACGCCGGTCACGCCCTTTTCGGCCATCAGCTTCAAGGCGTCGCCGAGGCTCTTCTCGGGAGCGATCGTCACGGGATTGAGGACGATGCCGCTCTCGTAACGCTTGACCTGGGCGACGTGGCGGGCCTGCTCGTCAATGGTGAGGTTGCGGTGGAGAACACCGATGCCGCCCTCCTGAGCCATCGCGATCGCGAGCCGGGCCTCGGTCACGGTGTCCATTGCCGACGACAGAAGCGGGATGTTCAGCCGGATGCTCTTGGTGAGCTGAGCCGAGACGTCGGTTTGCCCCGGCATGACGTCCGATGGGCCAGGCACCAGCAAAACGTCGTCGAAGGTAAGCGCGATCACCGAATCGAGCGCCGATAGGCTCGAAGTCATGCCGACTTCTCCAGATTTTGGGGGGCGACACGTTCAGGCCCCCTGGGGCGGAACATTGTCGCGGGGTCTATAGCACCAAGGTTTCCTCCTTGGAAGCGCCCCGTGCCGCGTCAAATGGGGATGACGGTAATCAAGTTAAATCGGCCCGTAAAACGGGGGAGATTCGTCATATCGGTGTCGCGGAACGCTGGCAAACAGGCGGCACGGGGTTCACAGCCCCCATTGGATTTGCTTCTGAGTTGAAGCCGTCGGCAGGCGCGTTCAGCGTTTTCCCTGCCCTCGGCGTAAAGGGAAGCAAGCCGGCACGAGGCATCAGGAGCCTCGTTCCATTTCTCCTTCACCGCGAAATCCCGTCGCCAAAACATAAAGTTCCGAGCTTTCGGCGCGGCTCGCCGGCGGCTTCACGTGGCGCACGGTCTTGAAATCCCGCTTCAGCATGTCGAGCAAATCGCGCTCGGTGCCGCCCTGAAGGACTTTGCAGAGAAAGACGCCGCCCGGCTCCAAGACGTCAGCCGCAAAGGCCGCCGCAGTCTCCGCGAGCCCCATAATGCGCAAGTGGTCGGTCTTGGCGTGGCCGACGGTCGGCGCGGCCATGTCCGACAACACGACGTCGGCGCGGCCGCCGCGAAGACGCGACTTCAGGAGATCTTCGGCGCCAGGATCGGTGAAATCCATTTCGATGATTTCGACGCCCGGAATCGGCTCGAAAGCCAGATAGTCAATGGCGACGACCTGGCCTTTGCCATCCGTCGCCTTGACCCGCTCGGCCGCTTCCTGCGACCAGCCGCCCGGCGCGGCGCCGAGGTCGATAATCCGCTGGCCCGGCTTCAGGAAATGATAGCGCGCGTCCATCTCGCGAAGTTTGAACGCCGCGCGCGAGCGCAGCCCCTCTCGCTTCGAGGCCGCGACATAGGGATCGTTCAACTGACGTTCGAGCCAGCGTGCCGACGACACCGAGCGCTTGCGCGCGGTCTTGACGTTTGTACGGAGCTGACGCTGGCCGCCGCTCAGGCTGGAGCGGCCGCCGCCTTTTCCTTTGCCGCCGGAGCCGCCGTTTCCCTTGCTCGTCACGTCCTCAGCGCGCCCTTCGCTCGCCTTGGCCGTCCACGGCGGCGACGGCCCGAGCGCCAAACGCCATCTTCCATCATCAATCGCATCAGGATGCCTTCCCGGAGACCACGGTCAGCGACGCGCAGCCGATCCGACGGCCACTGCTGCAAAATAGCGTCGAGAATGGCGCAGCCGGCCAGCACGAGGTCGGCTCTCTCCCGCCCGATGCACGGCTGTAGCACGCGCTCTTCATACGTCCGGGCGAGAAGCTCGGACGTCACGCCCTTGATGTCATCGGCGCCCAACCAGATGCCATCAACGCGCTTTCGATCATACCGGTCGAGCCCGAGCATCACGCCGGCAATCGTCGTGACGGTGCCCGAGGTCCCAAGGAAGTGCACCGGCTTTCCGGCCATAAGCTCCCGGAACCGATGCTTCGCTTCGAAGGGCAGAAGGAGCTGGGACACGGCATCCGACATGGCGGCAAAGCTTTCGGACGTGACATCGCGGCCGCCGAAGTGCTCGGCCAACGTCACGACACCGACGGGAAGAGATTCCCACGCAACGATCGCATCATTGACGTCTGACCTTCCGGTCAGCACGTCGTGGCGCGCACCAAGACGCGTCATGTCGAGCCATATGATTTCCGACGAGCCGCCGCCGATGTCGAACACCAGAACGTAATCAGCACTCGGATCGATGAGCGTCGCGCACCCTGCCACCGCGAGATGCGCTTCCATCTCGGGCGTCAGGATCTCGATATCGAGATCGAAGCTGTTCTTCACATCGGCAATGAACGAAGGGCCATTGGCGGCAACCCGGCAAGCCTGGGTTGCCACAAGGCGCGCTCTCGTGACGTTGTGGCGCTGCAATTTGCCGGCGCAGACTTTCAGCGCGTCCATCGTGCGCGTCATCGCGAGTTCGGAAAGGCAGCCCGTCTGGCTGACGCCTTCACCCAAGCGGATGATGCGCGAAAAAGCATCGACGACACGGAAGCCGCGACGCGAAGGCCTCGCCAGCAGCAGGCGGCAATTGTTGGTGCCGAGATCAAGGGCACCGTAGATCGGCTCTCCCCCCGGTTGTTGCCTTGCCCCGGACGAAAACGGCGGGTCGTCGCGTGCTCCGCTCCTCCACTGAATTCGAGTTGCGGCCACGGGACGATGGCACTTCCTGGTTCACGGACCTTATCGGCCCAGCGCTATTAGGTGCGCGGAATGTACAGATGCTTTCGTCGACTTCGGGCGGCGATAGCGCCCCCAAGCCAGAGGCACCGGCAGTTTCGTCGTCGGATCTATCATCCGGGGACCCTGCTGCATCGGATGCATCAGGCCCTGATTTTTCGGGCGTCAAAATCATTTCTCCAGGACCTGGTATAACACTGGCTTGCCGCTACGCCGCCGTGCTCCTCAGGCTATCGATCTGGACCTCAGTTGGGGGGAAGTGTATCAGGTCAGGCTCTGCCGTAAAGCTCCGGCTGGTCTTACTTAATACGCGGACTGCGGATAGCGCCCCAACGTCGAGTGACGACGTGCCCATGCTGAGCCGAAATCGACTGGCATTCTGGGCGCTTGCGTTGGTCGCGCAGATACGAGTTGCCTCACCTACTCTCGCAGATGGCCTCGATAACGGACAAATCGCGGCGCGGCTCAAGGCCGCCTATTCCGGCTATGTCGTCGGCGCCGAAGGCGGCAAACTGAAATTCAAAAGCGGAAACGAGCTAAGGATCGACGACGACCGCGGGAAGAAGTCGTTCAACGCATGGCTCGCGGAGCCAGACATCAAGGATATGTTTCGCTACGATTATCCGCACGGCGAAAAAGCCCATCCGCCCGCACCGAATTTTGACCCTGGCCGGGCGCGCAACGAAGCTTTTTTCAACGAGATTTACGGCGACTGTCGAAAGCCCGGCTTTGCCGCGTCGCTGACGACGATCACTTGGCTTGCGAAGAAGGCCCCCCAGAAAATCACCATCTCGGGGAGAAACGGCGTCGCCGAACACTTGCGGGCAGTGAGCAAGGAACTCGATGCGTTGCCTGCAAAGGACGACATCTATCTGACGCCGTCGGCCGGAGGATACATGTGCCGGACGATTACAGGAACGGCTCAGCGGTCGGGCCACGGCTACGGGATCGCGATCGATATTGCGACAAAGCGTTCCCATTATTGGCGATGGGCCAAGGGAGGCCCAAGCCGAAGTCCTGTCTATCACAACGATATTCCGCCAGAGATTGTCAGCATTTTCGAGAAGCATGGCTTCATCTGGGGCGGGCGCTGGTATCACTACGATACGATGCACTTTGAATATCGGCCCGAGCTTCTCGGCGGGAAATAAGTAGGCCGGCTTTTGTCGGATGCTGCGATCAGCTGCTGTCGGGCCGAGCGGGACGCTCTTCAGTTTCAATTTCGGATGCGGGGCTTTTGAGCGCAGATGAGGGCCCCCGATGCCGACCTTGCGGACATTGGATGCGGCTGCTATGACGCGCGCTTCCGGCGGCCGATGGTCCGCCTGATCCCGGCTTTGGGGGATCGTCTAATGGTAGGACTGCAGACTCTGACTCTGCCTGTCTAGGTTCGAATCCTAGTCCCCCAGCCAATTAATAATTGTTCAATATCAAGCTGTTAGTTATTTTCATAATGCCTTTCTAACCTAGATTCTAACCCAGAACGCGACTTTGATTTCACCGTCGCCCGGTATGTGAACTGCGTCTTTGCAGGGAGCACGCTTTGCACTCTGCTCATATCCCGGAGTGCCACTCCGAAACGCTCGATTGACTGGGAAGGATCAGGATCTTCGCTGGGGATTTTTTTGGCTCGGGCCATGTCCGGAGTTATTCAAACAACGGACCTCCTGACAATTGAGCAGCAGGAGACTTCGCTGCCCATCACGAGAATATGTTGCCTTCGTACGCGTCGAAAGCTGACATCGGCTTCGGATTGGAGTGTTCATGCCTCGTGGGAGGCACGCCTGCGTTCACCGCCAGCAGCAGGTAATGCAAATGACCACTTAGAATCTCACTTTCACGCCGCCATACGCTGCGACGGGCGTCGCCGGCACGATGGTGCGGGGATCGGTGAAATCGATGGTTCCGAGTGACGCCGCACTCGCGTCGTCGGTGTTGAAGTAGTTACCGTAGGTCGCGTACTTGTGGTCGAAGATGTTATTTGCCAGGGCATAGATTTGGATGTTCTTGGTGACGTCATAAGAAGTGTGCAAATTGACGACTGCGTAGCCCGGAAGCGGTGTGTTCCGATTGGCTTCGTCGCCAAAGAAGATTTGATCTGAGGCTGCAGTCACGTCGCCGCCGAACTTCCATTCGTGCGTCAGCCAATAATCGAAGCCCGCCTTGAACCTGTGTTGAGGAATGCCCGGCATGCGATCGCCCGGACGGACGGTCGTTACGAAGTCATCGCCGGGAGACGGGTTTTGAGGGTTGTTCGGTGAGTTGACGTCGAATGTGCTCTCAAACCGGGCATCGGTGAAATTGTAACTGGCAAAGAGATACAGGCGGTCGTTACGATAGTCGATGCTGGCGTCGAGCCCTTCGCGAAGGGTGTCTCCGGCATTCTGGAAATAGCTTCTGCCGCTGATGGAGGACGCCACATTGATGATGTCGTCGCTGTTGACGGCGTGGAAGTAGCCAAGGGTCCAGTTGATCTTCTGATTATTGCCGAACGAAGTGATCTCGCCTCGCAGACCGACTTCAGCCGTGCGCGACACCACCTGTTTGAGAGGTGGATCTCCTGTCAGGAAGCTCGAAATGAGGCAAGGGTTAAGTGGGTCGGCGCAGGCCAACTCAGCGGCGACGGGGGCGCGGTTTGCTTCGGAATATCCACTGTAGAGCGTGAGGCCGGGAACGATTTGATAGGTGCCCCCCGCCATCGGATTGAAGCGCTGGTATTTATTATTGCCGTTAAGCTCGGGCGATAGCCCCGTGTTGTCTCGAAGGCGGATGTCCGCGTAGTTGAAACGACCTCCGGCGGTCAGCGACAACCGATCGGTGACGTCAAAGGTGTCCGAGAAGAAAAGGCCGTAGTAGGTGTTGGTCGTTGTGATGTCGACGGGTGCGATGTCGGAATTTTGCACGATTTGACCGTCGCCCGTGATCACGAATTGCGGGCCGATACTGCCGATTTCTGCGGTCGTCTGATATCCGACGCGACCATGATCGATGCTGCCACCCAACAGAAATTGGTTTCCGTGGCCGAAGATTTTGGCCTTTTCGACGCCCTGTAGCGAACCCCCGAAACTTTCGGCCTGCTGGGAGGTGCGATCGATTTCGCCGACGTAATTATCGCCCCCTGCCGGGGTGAGAACCGGGTTGCCGTGTTGATCGATGAGCGGGTCGGTCGTCGTACCGTCAATGTTATCAAAGCAGAGAACGGTTGGATCGCCGGCACAGGGAGCCGCGTCCGAACCATTCGCATCGACGTGACTTTGATTGAACCTGCGATAATAGCTGAGGCCAGATACCTTCAGCGTGTCCGTTACGTTGACAGACCCGTTGATCGATCCCATCGCCATGTCGTTCTGGGTCGTCTGCGGATTTGTGTAGACGGCGCTGTAACTCTGGTCCAGCAGCTGGGTCGGCGACGCGCTAACAGCTCCCACGAAATTGTCTGCACCGGTAAAATTGGCGTGGAATTCGGCATCGCGGTTTTTAAAGCCGATGTCGGCGAACATCCGGCGGATATCGGATGGCGAAAATTGCCTCCACCCCTCATCGTGAATGTCCTCGACGGCGACGTAGGCGGCATAGTTGCCGACCTGTTGTCCAGCCTGCACCGAGCCTTGGATGCGCCCGAACGATCCCATGCGGAAATCGGTTTCGACGCCTTGAAAATTAAAGCCATCCTTCATCGATATGCTGATGGAGCCGCCGAGCGCATTAAGGCCGAATGCAGGGTTGTTGGTCATCACGGCAATGTCGGCGATCGCGACCGTCGGCAGGAAGTCCCAGTTGACGACGTCACCAAACGCTTCGTTGATGCGGACGCCATTCTCGTAAACCGCCAAGCCTTGTGGGACGCCATCGAGCGGCGACGCTTCGAAGCCATGGAATTGCACGTCCGTTTGGAAGTCATTGCCCTGCAGGTCGTTGACGATGATGCCGGGAATGCGGGAGGCGAGTACATTCTGCACTTCGGGTGCACCGCTTCGCACAACATCCGAAGATGAAACCGTGCCGACGGAGCCCGGAACTTTGGTAATCGGAATCTCGCTGCCGCCGACGGGCGACATCTTGACTGTGGTGGGTTCAGGAACAGTGGACGCCTTCTCGATGGGCGGTGTCGTCGGGGATTGCGCGACGGCGGGTGCTTTCTTCGGCTTCGCCGCTTGCTGAACCTTCTTAGGCGGCGCGGCTTTGGGCTGCTGCTGGATGACTTCAACGTCTGGAAGCTGCTGAACCGGGGGAGAAGGATTGGCCGGCGTGTTGTTCGCCGGAGGCGCCGGCGGAGGAACGGGAACTGATGGTTGTACAGCCGCAGACGGCGGTGTATCCGCGGCGCCGGGCTGCTGCGCACTGGCGCCGTCTGCTGCGCTCAGAACCGCGAATCCAGCGGCAAGCGCAGCTGCTCGATAGAAGCACAACATCTTCGTATCCCCGGCCGTAACGGCACTTTGCAAGGTCGGCTTCTTTTCCTGCCGACTCATCCCATCCGGACAGGAAAAATTCTTTGGCGACGTCGGTCAATTATCACTGATTCGAATTCTGTATTGGGTCGAAAGCTGTGGTGTCCGTGCAACCAAACACCTGTACCCGGGAATGTTTTCTAGAACATTCGGGAAGTTTTCTTGACCCGTCCTAAATCTGGGCTGACAAAGGGAGCAAACCAATTGCCTCAGGGCGCCGTCGTGTTCTCGCTCTTGCAAACCACGCTGCTCGTTCTGGTTAGCGCAACGAATTACGGTGGCGATAACTCAATTATCAAGGCGTGTTCCAATGAACGGTCGCATGACGTCGTCCGCGCGTGCTCCCTGATCATCAATGGCGACGGGAACCGTGAAGAGATTGCCTTCGCTTACTTCGCGCGCGGGCGCGCGTTGAGCGTGGAAGGAAGGCCCGCCGACGCGATTAGCGATTTGACCAAGGCCATCGCCCTGAATGCAAGGTTTGCCGACGCTTACAGCGAGCGCGGACGCGCCTACGCCATCCTTGGCCGCATTAAAGAGGCTATTGCAGATACGTCCGAAGCTATTCGTATCGTCCCGAACAATTAGGCCTACTGGTACAATTGCGCCAATGATCTCCTGCGCGCCGGTCGCCTCGATGACACGATAACCGACTATACGGAGGCGATCCGCCTCAATGCTGTAGCTGCCGCGGTTTATATGAATCGCGGCATCGCTCTCGCTCAAAGAGGAGCGGTAGAAGACGCGCTATCCGATTTCAACGAGGCCGTCCGGCTCGCGCCAAGCAGTGGCGACGGCTACGTCCAACCGCGGAATGCTTTATCGTCAGGTCGGAAAAGTTGAATTGGCGATTTCCGACTTCACGAACGCGATCCGGATTGCGCCTGAAGCGGCAGATGCCTACCGGGAGCGAGGCGAAACATTAGCAGCGCTCGGCAAGCGAGAAGCTGCCATTGATGATCTTCGCAAAGCGGTGCGCCTGGACGGTGATGACGAGGAAACCCGCCGTGAACCGAGTGAACTCAATCATCCGAATAAGGACTAGCGTGTGCTATGTGGCGTGCCCCACGTCACGATACCAGGGACTAAGTTAGACCCCGGCCGGTATCGGCCAGCGTCTGGGCTGGCCGAAGCGGAGCGTAGGGCAGTCCTGATGTTGGCGGCAAGATCGCTTCTGGGGCCGGCGGCCGATAGTTGAGCGCGGAATGCGGTCTGACCAGGCACGGCTACACAGACAACGACAAGCTTACTGCACTATTACGCACGTCGATCTTCATTCGCTTTCGCAGCCGAATTGGCCTTCCTGAAGATGCAGCTTCGTAACATCGACTTAAGCGACCGCCTTCCCATTGTGATTTCTTGAAGGCAGTAAGCAGAATGTAATCGCCTGCTTCGACGGTCATATCCGATCGAAGCAATCAGCGGAGCGATTCGGTGCATGTCCTTGTCCTGACGAAAAGCCACGCCCGCCGATCCGAGTTGCGAGTTCAAGAAATTCCGCGTCGGCATCCCTACCTGGTGAGCCAACGCATGTGGCCTACGGCGCCGGGAGCCGGATTGGGGCGCGACCGCACCACGTGAAATTCGCGCGCAACTTTGTCAACCGCTCCATTGCCAAGCAGCTTGCGGGGGGCGGACCCTCCCGTCGAAAGGCAGCAAAAAAAACCCGCAATGTTAGAAACATCCAATGCCAGGGGAAATGCATGAAAATGACTATCAATCACGTTAGAACCGCAGCCTTAGCGTTGCTGCTCGCCAGTGGCGTCGGATCGCTTGCCATGGCCGGTCCCGCCGCTGAGGGCCAATTCGAAAAGGACGTGCTAACTGTTGCGAACGATTGGGCACGCGTCAAATACCTGAGCAGGTCGGACGATGAGCGCAAGGGGAACATGGAATGGGTCGGAGCTAAGGCCGACGAGCTCGCGCAGAGGTATCCCGATCAGCCGGAGGCCCTGATTTGGGACGGCATTGTCACCAGCGAACGCGCTTCACTCACCTGGGGCTTTACTGCCCTCAACCTGGCCGCAAGGGCGCGCGACGTGCTGCTGAAAGCCGAAAGCATGAACCCCAAGGCCGCCGACGCCGGCGCACCAACCAGCCTCGGCGTGCTCTACTACCGGGTGCCCGGATTCCCTCTCGGCTGGGGCGACAAGGACAAGGCCCGCGCCTACCTCGAGGAGGCGGTGAAGAACGCCCCCAAGGGTCGCGACGCACACTATTTCTACGCTGACTTTCTTTACGAGCAGGGCGAGTACAAGAAGGCCGAGCAAGAGCTGAAGCAAGGGCTGTCATCGCCGGCGCATCCCGAGCGGCCGATCTGGGATAAGTATTTTCCAAAGGTGATGCAGGGCCTCCTCGCGAAAGTACAGGAGAAGGAACGCTCGTAGCGAACAGCCGTTTGCATATTGCGGAAGAACGATTGGCCATGCGCATCATACCCTCGATCTGGACTGGCATCGGCGAACAACTACGATCGCCGAGTGGGCGCTACGGCCGGCTGGTCGGCCAGCTGATGGCAATCTTCAATGGCGAACCGAACCGGCTCGCAATCGCGGCGGTCGACGTTCGGCCGGGCGATAGAGTGCTGGAGGTGGGGTTTGGCCCCGGCTGCGGAATCGCCGGCCTAGCACGGCGGGCCATGCGGGGCCGGGTGCTCGGCATCGATCAGTCGCCGGAAATGCTCGACCTCGCCACGCGCGCCAACCTTCATGCGATTGCGGACGGCCGGGTGCAGCTTCGTCTCGGCCGCTTCGACGCCCTGCCTTATGCCGACGCCAGCATCAATAAAGTACTCGCGATCAATGTCGCCTATTTCTTCGGTCCCGAGGGCAAAGAGGTCGCGGAGATCCACCGGGTGTTGAAGCCGGGTGGGCTTGCGGTGGTCTACGTCACCGACCGCGCGACAATGCGCGATTGGAAATTCTCAGGCCCCGACACGCACAGGCTCTATGACGTTGAGGAGCTGAACAGACTGCTGCGCCAGGGCGGCTTCGGTTACCGCGACATCTTCATCGAAAAGGTGAGGCTGCCCTTCGGCGTACGTGGTCTCGTGGCAGCCGCAGCCAAGAACTGAAGGCCGACACGACTGCGGCAGGGTTATCAACGGCTGCCACATAGGAAATGTAAAGGGCGCGCACAAATGACACGAATTTCACTTCTTCTGATCTTGGTGGTGCCGCTTGCGCTCGCCGCCTGCTCGACGATCCAGAATCACGACCTGCCGCCAGCCGACATCGGCAGCAGCCAGGCCACGCCGCCGTGAGCGCGCCCGGTGTGTTGGGCCAGCCCAAGCCCCGTAGGCTTGCAAGCGTCGTTCAAATATATGTCTGACGGGTTTGATTGTGATGCCGTCTTGTTAAGTCTTGCGGAAGCCGTTTGGGCGCAGACCGCAAAGGGTAGTTCCCACGACGTATCTAAAATTTGGTTTCCCTTGCTTCGTTGTAATCGCGTCAGGAGCTGCGGTCCATAATGCATGCGATGCTCTGTGGCGACCGAGCTACAGAGCATCGCATGAAACTATGGTAAGCAGTTGATGAGGCAGACGCGCCCATTGCTGCGTCTATATCGAATTCACACGTGCAACGATGGATGTTTTGCGAAAGTACTTTTGCTTCGTTGCGATAAGCCTGTCTCCAATCTTTCTGTCAAAACTCGTGCGCAGCGAACCTAACGCCGACTATGTAACGGCTGTGAGCCGATACGGAAATGGCACGATCTCGGCTCCCATCAGGTCGGACGCACGCGGTTCGGAAGTCGAGCTTCCGGGGGGACGTTGGGTCTTCTGCCGACGCAGTTGCTCAGAAACTCTTCGTGTTGAAACGATCGATTTCTTTGAGGCAAACACCGCCGGCAACGGACAACTCACGAATGAATGTGGAATTTTCGGCTGCCTTGATCTGAAATATCATCGGTGAATACAGGGGCACGCTTCCGCAAAATGCCATTGTGAGATGGATCAGAAGTACAAAGTCTGATGGCAGATCTTGTAACGGTTCTGTAAGCCAAGCGCCCCAAATCGTCCCAGAATTCAACCCATATGCCGCGCACGGGAACCTGCCGCCATGGGCAGTCGGTTGAAGCGTCAATGTCTTTGCCGGGTTCGGGGGAAGTGCTCGTGCGCTTATTGGTTGTCGAGGACAATCGTCGGATTGCCGAATACCTGGGTGCCGCACTGCGCGGCCAGGGCTTCGCGGTGGATACGGTCGAAACCGGCGCCGACGGCGAGGTGGCGATTACGACGACGTCTTACGATGCGGTTATCCTCGACCTTGGCTTGCCCGATATTGACGGCCTCACTTGGCTCGCCGCGGCGCGCAAGCGGCTCGACCAGACACCAATACTCATTCTATCCGCTCGGGACGGCCTAAAAGACCTTGTTCAAGGCCTAAACTCCGGGGCCGACGATTATATGCGTAAGCCGTTCGAGGTGGACGAAGTCGTGGCGCGAATAAGAGCACTGCTGCGGCGCCCCAACCAGGCGCTCGGTGTCCACCTCTCGCAAGGAAACGTCACTCTTAACGCGAACACGCGAGAGGTGTTCATCGATGGGTGCGCTGTGGATCTTGGGAAACGTGAGTGCAGCGCACTGGAACTCTTATTGCGTCGTTCGGGCAGGGTAGTCTCCAAGAGCGCGATCGAGGAGGCCCTCTATAGTTTCGGTGAGGAACTGTCGTCGAACGCAATCGAGGTTTTGATCCACCGCTTGCGTAAGCGGATGAGCGATGCATGCGCAGATGTCTACATTCACACCCTTCGCGGTGTTGGATACGTCTTGTCAGATGCCGCGAACTAATCATGTCCAATCCAAATTCTGCTTCTTCAATATGGATACGACTGATTATTGGCCTCGTCAGCGTATCGCTCCTCGCGGCTGCCGCCACCAGCTGGCTCATCTACCAAAGATTTGTCGCGACAAATTCTGCGTTCCGGGACCGGACGTTGCAAAATGATGCGCAGGTTATCGACAATCTCCTGCGTCGAGCAGCGGAAGGCCGGCCCTTACAGCTTCCCGACTTTTTGACCGACGGCTTTCAGAACGGAAGCGGCAAATTCGCGGTCGTCAGCGATAATGGAGTTCTTCTGGTTGGCTCACCCGGCGTTAAGGAGCCTCTCGCTCCAATTGATGACACGAGCAAGAGAGATTTCTTTCTTTCCGAACAAGGAAGCACGAGACAAGAGCTCTATGGCTTCACGCTGAGAGGGACGTTCGGATCAAAGCCCGTATGGATTTAGGTAGCATTGCCTCAGGGCGAAGTGGTGTTCGATTCCGTTTTAGAGGAATTTGTCAAGGATATCGGCTGGATCTGGGTTCCGTTTGTAATCGGATTGCTCCTCACCAACCTCATCGTGGCTAGGATCGGACTACGGCCACTACAGCTTGCGGCGCAGCAGGCAGAGTCTATCGGACCAAGTGCGGTCTCGACACGATTGGCCAAGGATGGATTGCCGCGCGAGGTTTACTCGCTTGTAAGCTCTGTAAACCGTGCGCTTGATCGGCTCGAGGTCGCCTTTCACTCGCAGCGGAGATTCATCGCGGATGCAGCCCACGAACTTCGGACGCCCCTTGCCGTAATTAAAGCCCACGCCGGCATATTGCCGAAATCTGTGGAGATAGAATCTCTGAAGGAAGAGATCAGTGCCGTCGAGCGCCTCGTAAATCAGCTACTCGACTCGGCACGACTTGATGTTGTTCTTGTTGATCCGCAGGATTCGACAGAACTCAACTCCCTTGCGCAAGCGGTCGCATCACAGTTAGGGCCATTGGCAATCAACCACGGCAAGTCAATTGAAGTTGTGCCGTCGGATGGAGACGTCATCATCAACGGATCAAATGACATGTTGTCGTGTGCGGTGCGCAATCTGGTGGAGAACGCGATACGATTTACCGCCATTGGCACAACAGTCACGGTCAAAATCTCCCAGCCACCAATGTTACAGGTGAGAGATCATGGTCCCGGAATCAAAATGGAAGAGCGTGAGCAGATCTTCACCCGCTTCTGGCAAGGCAGTCGCGATACCGGTGGCGGCGCAGGCCTTGGTCTTGATATCGTTGCGCGAACGGTTGCGGCGCTTGGTGGGACGATAACAGTGGACGATGCACTTGGCGGCGGCGCAGTTTTCAAGTTGAAATTTCCACCGCGCGCTCAAGCATTCAACACTTGGAAAGTTGCGCGACACTCCAGAATCCAGAGATGAAATCTCTTTTGAAAAACCCGTAGCCAGTCGCGTGATTGATTTCAATCATGAGGTAACAAAACGCGCGTCAAGATCACCACGAACGTTACGGTGAAATTGGCACTTATGACGACGCGGTTGCTTTCGAGAACAAAAATTTGGATGTCGCTGCAGACCAGAACTCTCCACGGATCAGTAATGCGAGTCATGATGCGCAACTTTGGCGAGGAAACGCTGATTTCGGCTGGAGCGAATTTAGAAGATCACCTTTATCGAATCAGGGGCGGTCTTGAACGCGCGCTTTGGTTCAATGACAACGCCACCTTTGTCTGGATTCAGTTTGCCGCCAAGGACGGCTCAAACATCGTCTGCCAACTTCGCTGAGTCATGCGACACGCTTCCATCGTCGTGCTTGCGCGTCGAATGTGACGTGTTGGAGGCAGTAAGCCGATTGTAAGCGCGCTGAACGATCATCATCAGCTAGGCAAAATCGCAGTCGAAGCGAGGAAGAATGACACTCATCGTCGTCTCCGAAGGCCACGAGCTTAGAGCCGCTACCGAGCAGTTTATATCGAGAATTTATGCGACGCACTACGGAGCTGTGATCCCATCTTTCCCGCCGATGCTGATCGCAATGACGAACGCCGAGGGCGGGCTGCTCTGTGCTTCCGGACTTCGCTTCGCGACGGATGGGTTCTTCTCTGAGGTCTATCTGGATATCCCGGTCGAGAAGGCTCTGACTGAGGCTACCGGCCAGCGTCTATCAGAAGTCGATATTTTCGAGGTAACGACATTCGCAAGTAACGCTCCTCGCGCAGCAACGCGCTTCCTGCGCCAGATCGTGGCATATGGTGGTTATGCCGGTTTTGACTGGGCATTCTTTACAGCTACCGATCGCCTGCGTGCGCTGCTACGGCGATTGGAACTCCCCTTTCTGACGCTCAGCGCAGCCGATCCGGCTCGCCTCCAAAATTCAGAAACGTGGGGATCCTACTATATGTGTGGTCCTCACGTCTGTGCGGTTGGGCGCGATGCTGCCCACCGGTTTCTGATTCAACCATCGAGGGGCGCCGTCCATGCTTGAGATCTTATCGAACTTACGGCGCAATGCCGCCATGCATGACGGCGTAAAGATGTTCAGCGACGATGAACAGTCGCTAACACGCGAAGGAGTGTCCGCGCGCGTTGCGGCATCAGCCCGAGCCCTTGAGTCGGTTCCCCAACGAATAGGACTACTGGCGGGGAACGGAGTCGAGTATGCGGTCGGTCAGCTTGCGGCTTGGGTCGCCGGAAAGACGGTGGTGCCACTACCGCTGTTTTTCAGCTCCGAGCAGCTAAGCCATATCATACGAGATGCCGGTCTTACGCACGCTCTCACCACAACCGCAACGGATGGCCTAGCGATAAAGTTAGGCATTGCCCCCATAAGTATCTCGACGGCTCGGTCGGAAATATTTCCAGAGCCTTCAGCGAATGGCGGACAGATAATCTACACCTCAGGCAGCACCGGACGGCCCAAGGGGGTTAGGCTGACGCTTGGACAACTCAACGAGTTGGCGCGGCTGCTCGCTGCGGCGACGAATGCCAGCAGCGATGATCTCTATTTATCGATCTTGCCGTTGCCGCTCCTTCTCGAAACGATTTCGGCGATCTGCGTGCCCATTATCGCGGGAGCGCGCACACGCTTCGACTCTTTGGCGGCGGCAAACGTCGCGAAAGGCCATTCGGAATCGATCTATGAAACTTTTGCACGGCATCGACCGACGACATCGGTGCTGGTTCCGGAGTTGCTGTCCGCGTGGGTCGGTGATCTCGCGCGTCGGCGGGAAGCCGCGCCTTTGAGCCTCCGATTTGTGGCGGTAGGCGGCGCTCCAATATCGCCGACGATCGCGAACAAAGCTTGGAGTGCGGGTATTCCTGTCCACGAAGGCTACGGACTTTCGGAATGCTGCTCCGTAGTTTCGCTGAATAGGCCAGGAGATCGCAAGCCAGGAACTGTCGGTAAGCCTCTGGCGGGCTTGGACGTCCGCGTAGACGAAGGAGAGATC
Source organism: uncultured Pseudomonadota bacterium (assembly GCA_963789775.1). GTDB lineage: Bacteria > Pseudomonadota > Alphaproteobacteria > Rhizobiales > Hyphomicrobiaceae > Hyphomicrobium_B. Next base: position 265,533 of record CAWBLX010000003.1, on the reverse strand, counting down.
GTTGTTCGCGGGCCGACCATTATGCGGGGTTATCTCAATGGCACGGACATATCCCGCGAATGGCAAACGGGAGATCTCGGCGCTTTCGACCAGGATGGCTTCCTCACAATCTATGGCCGCAAGGACAATCTCCTGGTGACTTCCTACGGCCGCAACGTAAGTCCGGAATGGATTGAGTTGATGTTGTTGGCCGATTCGCGTTTCGCTGCGTGCGGACTTGTCGGCCACGGTGAGAGCCATCTCTCCGCAGTGATCATTCCGACGCCCAGCGGCGCGAAGTGGCTGTCGGCCTCTTCGCAAGCCCAAGTGCTGCATGAGATCGCCCACCTTTGTCGAGAAGCGCCTGACTTTGCAGTACCCAAGGATTTCGCGGTGATCTCAAAGGAAGACGCAGTACGGCTCGGACTTTTCACTCCAAATGGCCGCATCAAGCGCGCTTCCCTCCCTTCCGTGTTTCGGACGTTGAAGGCTGAAGTCACCGCAATGAAGTTTCCCTCTCACGAAAAGGCAGGAGTTGACCGCATGAACTTCTACGACGAGCTTCAAGAAAAAACCTCCACAGAGCGAAGCGCCTTTCTTTCAATCCCCCTGATTCGCGATGCCATCGTGAATGGAGCATCGCGTGAACTCTATATCGACTTTCTCACCCAAGCATATCATCACGTGAAACACACGTTCCCTGAACTGGCTCTCGCTGCATCGCTTACGAAGGACGAGGCATTTCAAGATGCGCTCGTCGAATACATGGAGGAGGAGCGTGGCCACGAAAAATGGATCTTGAACGACATTGTCGCGTTTGGCGGGAACGCTGAGGCGGTGGCTGCCGGAATGCCCAGCGAAGCCTGCCAAATCTTAGTCGGCTACACGTACTACGCAATACAATGGATCAGTCCGTATGCGCTGTTGGGAAGCGTCCACGTCCTCGAAGGTATGTCGACGATGCTGGCGGACAAGGCTGCCGACGCAATTCAAAAGACGATCGGCGATACCAAAAAGGACGGGTTCAGCTACCTGCGATCGCATGGCGCTCTCGACATTGAACATGTCGCCTTCTTTAAGGAACTCGTGAACAAGATCACGGACCCGGCCGTCCAAAATCTGATCGTGGACACGTCGCGGATCATATATCGCTTGTACGGCGACATTTTCCGTGAACTCGCCGTGCGTCATCCGGGACGGCGCAATGCAGCTTAAGAACAAGCACGTATTGATCACTGGCGCGGGCTCCGGAATCGGGCGGGAGCTTGCAATATTGGCATCGCGGCGCGGCATGATTGTCGCGCTCACCGGCCGTCGGGTTGCTGCGCTTCGCGAAACGCATTCAATGATGCGCCCGCGACGGGCTCACCTGATTTTGCCGGCCGATATTACAGATCGGAAGGTCCCTCGGGCGCTCGCTCACTACCTTAGTCAAAGTTGGGGCCGGCTCGATGTGCTCGTCAACAATGCAGGCGTTGTTCCGGTCGGGCCGCTCTCGACATTGAGTGACGAAGACCTAGAGAATGTGATGTCGACGAACGTCATAGCTCCTGCCGCTCTCATTCGGGAACTGCTCCCGCTTTTGTGCGGAGCGGCGCCCTCGCGAATCGTCAATATTGGTTCGATGTTCGGTGATATTCCTTATCCCTTGTTCGCCGCGTATTCGGCTTCGAAACACGCGTTGAGAGGCTTGTCGATTGCGCTAAGGCGGGAGTTAAAGGAATACGGTGTCGGGATTACTTATGCGGCTCCACGAGCGACAAATACGGACGCGGCAAGCGCGTTCGGGCGTCTCGTAGATCCCATGCAGATGCGGGTAGACGACCCTAAGAAGGTGGCCGCCGAGATCTGGTCCGCGGTCGCTCGCGATTGCGACAGTGTCTATGCGAAGGGTCCTGAGCGCTTTTTCGTCCTCGTACAACGCCTCTTGCCGCACCTCGTCGATCGCTCGATTGCGGGGCAAATGGCTGATGATCGAGTCCGATCATTTCTGGCCGACCAATTGACCTGACGGAACTCTTTGGCACAGGTTCGGCCTTGAATAGGCGAGGGTGGCAAGCGCTTGCGCAGGTAGTAGCTGCGCTCCTTCTGTTCGAATATTTTGTCGACTGGTCGATGACGGATGTCGCGATGATAGCCGCGGGCGTTTACGGCCTGGCCGCCAACCGAGACGCCTGGATCGAGCGGATCATGGAAGTTTCGCGCCGAGGCAGGTCGCGGAGTCATAAGCATATCTCAGCTGGGCTAATCCTCCGCCCGTAAGCGACCCGTAATCGAAGCAGTCAAGTTTCCAGCGCGGAAGCAAACCGCAACTCTCTGGAGACAATCTATGTCGATTGATTTAATTGGATCAGCCTCACAGGCCAGACTTAATCAGCAAACCGTAAAGGTGGGTTCTGCGAATGATGGCGATGCTGATGACAAGAAGACAGCTGCGACCGGCACCACATCCGGTCCCGCTCCCGCAAAAAACGACGGCGACCGAGATGATGCCACGCTGACAGCCAAGTCACGGCTTTCAGGTCCATCGCAAGCCGCGTTGCTGCAATTGCAGTCCGACAACTGATTTCGATTGTTAAGGCGACTGCACCGCGGGGCATAGGTAGCTGAGCAAATACGTATGCGTTCCTTGCCCCGCTCACTTTCACAACAATATCTGCCATTTTTGTCAAATATCTTACTTGCAAGCCCTCTTATCTTATAGAAGCCAACGGCGAAAACATTGATCCGCGGGCCCCTCCATCGGTGCTGACGTAGGCATGATCGACACCTAACGTTCGCAGCCAAGCTGGTCCGTCTTCGCCCATGAGGACAGCTATCGTGGAATACATGCCGGCGACCAAGCAGGCCTCCGAAGCCACCGTGATTGAGGGTATTCCCTCGACTGGCCATCCCGTTTTGGGATTGATGATGTGGCTGTAGCGACGCCCATCCAATTCGCGATAGCGTTCGTAAGTTCCGCTGGTAGCGATGCCTCCGTGGTTTACGAACAAAGTTGCTAGCGCATCACGCGAGCCGAAAGGATCCTGAAGGCCGATCCGCCACGGCGACTCGTCAGGATGATTTCCGATAACGGCTATATCGCCTCCGAGATTAATGAGGCCGCGGGATAGGCCCCCGCGGCTGCAGACGCTGGCTGCCCGGTCGGCTGCGTACTCTTTCGCGATACCGCCGAAGTCCAATTCCATTCCTGGAACGCCAAACGAGAGATTCGGGCGTGCCCAATGTACCTGCTGCAGCTTGATTACTCAGTTCGCGAATCCGAGTTTGCAATGACTCGGATCTCCGATGGTCAGGTGCCGGCGATTTTGATCCAAAGCGGAACGTCGAACTCCATCCGTCTGATTATGGCGATGACTGTGCTGCTTGGCGCAACGCGCTTAGGGAGTGTCTGTCATGTCCGACGCAGCGCCAGACCTTGAAGAACTGCATCCTGCTGGAAAACTACTACCCGCCCGGCGATCTCGAAGCTCACGTCGGTAACTTCGTCGAGCACTTACAATCACCGCCGATACCACGAGAGTTTGAAGAACCTCACGCCCGCCGATGTCAACTTCGTCAGGGGCCGAATTGCTGAGAGCCTATGCTCAATCACGCCGAAAACTGTCTCAAAGCATTCGACGACGGACACTCTTCAGGCTTGTAATTTCTCTTCGCCATATCCGTCCTCCTCGGAGAAAAATCCTTACTTCGAGTCGGACCAATTCAATGGGCGTGGATCATCTGCACCACCGACAGAGTCTTGCCTGTTGCGGCAATCTGCAAGGAGGGGTGCGTTGTCCACCAGCGCCATCGGACCGAAGCAAGGCGATTGACAATTAAGAAACTATGTAGTTTTATATTGTGACGAGGGGCCAATTCATCTTCCACCAATAGTCGATCCAAAAGGCTGTCACGATGCGCTATGCGCGCCTTGATCTTCCCATTTGTCTCGTGATGACTTTTGCTGCGACCGTTGTGCTCGCCGGTTGTAATGACCAGAGTCGCATGGGTGCGGCCCAACCACCGCAAGGCCCCCCGCAAGTGGGCGTCATTACAGTCAAACGCGAACGCCTCGCAGTCACGGACGAACTCCCGGGCCGAACCAGTCCCTACCTAATCGCGGAAGTAAGGCCTCAGGTCGGAGGCATTATTCAAAGCCGGGTTTTTACCGAGGGATCGGAAGTAAAAGCTGGCGATCTTTTGTATCAAATCGATCCGGCGAGCTACCAAGCTTCGTATGATAGCGCCGAGGCGGCACTCGAAAAGGCTCAAGCCAACGTCGTGAGTTCGCAACTGAAGGCCCGGCGTTATGCCGATCTCGCCAAGGACAAGGCCGTCAGCCAGCAGGACGCGGACGATGCCGCCGCAACGCTGAAGCAGAATATGGCCGATGTTGCGTCTGCCAAAGCGGCGTTAGAGAGTGCGGACATCAATCTCGCATACACCAAAGTGACGTCGCCGATCTCCGGCCGTATCGGCAAATCTTCTGTCACCGCCGGCGCGTTGGTGACGGCAAGTCAAGCGACGACTCTCGCAACCGTGCAGCAGCTTGATCCGATCTATGTTGACGTCACGCAGTCGAGCACGGAACTCCTGCGTCTCAAACGTCAGTTCGCCGACGGAACGCTCAAAGATCCCGGTGCCACCGGCGCGAAGGTCAAGCTTTTCCTGCCTGACGGTACGCTCTATCCGATCGAGGGGCGACTAGAGTTTTCCGACGTGACGGTTTCCACAACGACCGGTGCCGTCACACTTCGGGCGGTGTTCCCCAATCCTCACGAGGTGCTTCTTCCGGGCATGTACGTTCGCACCTTGGTGGAAGAAGGCGTTGATGAGAATGCCATCGTCGTGCCGCAGCAGGGTGTGAGTCGCGACCAGCAAGGCAAGGCCACAGCGCTCATCGTCAATGGCGACGGCAAGGTCGAGTTGCGAACGCTCGGCATCTATCGCTCGGTCGGCAATAGGTGGTGGGTTTCAAAGGGTCTCGATCCAGGCGACAGGCTGATACTCGAAGGTGTCCAGAAAATCCACCCGGGGGTCGCGGTTCAAACTGTTTCACTCGATAGCGCGGACAAACAGGCAGCCGCACAGAGCGACATAAAGTGAGATAGGCATGGCTCGGTTCTTCATTGATAGGCCTATCTTTGCTTGGGTTATCGCCATCATTATCATGGTTGCAGGTGGGCTCGCCATCCGCAGCTTGCCGATCGCCCAATATCCGAGCATCGCCCCGCCCGCCGTTGCCGTAACAGCGAACTACCCAGGCGCTTCCGCTCAGACATTGCAGGATACCGTAACTCAAGTCATCGAGCAGAAGATGCAGGGCATCGACAACCTGCTCTACATGTCCTCGACGAGCGACTCGACCGGCAGCCTCACCCTTACGCTGACGTTCGCAAACGGAACCGACCCGGACATCGCCCAGGTGCAGGTCCAGAACAAGTTGCAGCTAGCGACACCGCTATTACCCCAGGTCGTTCAGCAGCAGGGCATCAGCGTCGCTAAATCTTCATCGAGCTTTCTTCTCGTACTCGGCTTCGTCTCCGAAGACGGCAGCATGAGCTTTAATGACATCGCCGACTACGTAGCCAGCAACATTCAGGATCCGCTCAGTCGCGTCCAAGGTGTTGGTGATACTCAGTTGTTCGGCGCGCAATACGCCATGCGAATCTGGCTCGATCCCAGCAAGCTGAACAACTACGCCATGACGCCGGCTGACGTCGCGGCAGCGATCACCGCACAAAATGCTCAAGTCTCCGCCGGGCAGCTTGGCGGAACTCCCTCGGCAAAAGGCCAGGAGCTGAATGCCACCGTCCTGGGGCAAAGCCGGCTGAAGACGCCCGAGGAGTTCGACGAAATCATCCTGAGGACCAACAGTGACGGCTCGATGGTCCATCTTCGTGACGTCGCCCGAGTTGAACTTAACGGTGAAAACTTTTCGGTTGTCGCCCGCTACAATGGGAGGCCGGCAGCCGGCTTTGCCGTGAAGCTCGCCACCGGCGCAAATGCGCTTGCCACGGCCAATGCGGTACGCGCACGCGTGGCAGAACTTGAGAAATTCTATCCGCGCGGCTTGAAAACCGTTTATCCCTACGACACCACGCCATTCATAAGCATCTCCATCGAAGAGGTCGTCAGGACGCTGATCGAGGCCATCGCTCTCGTCTTCGTAGTGATGTTTGTCTTTCTCCAGAGCTTTCGCGCCACGATGATCCCAACCATCGCGGTGCCGGTTGTTCTGCTCGGCACTTTCGGAGTGCTCGCAGTTTTCGGTTACTCCATCAACACGCTGACGCTGTTCGCCATGGTGTTGGCAATCGGTCTACTTGTGGACGACGCGATTGTGGTTGTCGAAAACGTCGAACGCCTAATGACCGAGGAAAAGCTCGGGCCGGTGGAAGCCACGCGCAAGTCGATGGATCAAATAACCGGGGCGCTCATCGGCATCGCCCTCGTTCTGTCGGCCGTGTTCTTGCCGATGTCCTTTTTTGGCGGTTCGACTGGCATCATTTACCGGCAGTTTTCCGTCACGATCGTCTCCGCGATGATCCTATCAGTGCTGGTGGCGCTTATCCTGACGCCAGCACTTTGCGCCACTCTGTTAAAGCCCGCGAGCCAAGACCACCACGAGAAGCGTGGTCTGTTCGGCTTGTTCAACCGAGGCTTCGACTGGGCGAGCCATGGCTATCAGTCGGCTGTGGGAGGCATCCTGAAGCGAGGCCTGCGCTTCAGTTTGGTATATTTGCTTATCGTCGGCGGCATGGTTTTTCTTTTTATTCGGCTCCCGGGCGGGTTTCTCCCTGACGAGGATCAGGGCGTGCTGTTCGCGCAGATTGTTGCGCCGACAGGCGCCACGCAGGAGAGGACGCTACGCGTTATCAAGAAAGTCGAAGACCACTTCCTCAAGGATGAGAAAGACGCCGTAGAGTTTGTATTCACGGTCGCCGGGTTCAGCTTCGCCGGCTCCGGGCAGAACATGGGCCTCGCGTTTGTGAAGCTGAAGGATTGGAACGAGCGCAAAAGACCCGATCTCAAGGTCGGCGCGGTCGCCGGCCGAGCGATGGCGGCGTTCTCGCACCTCCGGGACGCAATGGCCTTCGCCTTCCCTCCACCGGCGGTAATCGAACTAGGGAACGCCACCGGCTTCGACCTGGAAATCCAAGATCGTGGCGGCCTTGGCCACGATAAGCTCATGGCGGCGCGCAATCAGTTTCTCGGCATGGCGTCGCAGGATAGCAGGCTTGTCGGTGTCCGGCCGAATGGCCAGGAAGATGCACCGCAGTTCCAGATCGACGTGGATCGCGGGCGTGCCGGCGCCCTCGGGTTGAGCGTCGCCGACATCAACAGCACGCTGTCAGCGGCGTGGGGCTCAAGCTATGTGGACGACTTCATCGACCGCGGCCGCGTGAAGAAAGTCTACATGCAATCGGAGGCGGCCTCGCGGATGCAGCCGGAAGACCTCTACCGCTGGTATGTGCGCAACTCCGCCGGGGAGATGGTGCCGTTCTCCTCCTTCTCCTTGGCTCACTGGACCTACGGTTCGCCGCGCCTCGAAAGATTCAACGGCATCGCCTCGGCCGAAATCCTGGGCCAACCGAGGCCCGACGTTTCTTCCGGCACTGCAATGGAAGCCGTTGAGCAGATAGCCGCGAAGTTACCTCCCGGTATCGGCTATGAATGGACTGGCCTGTCATATCAGGAACGCCAAGCCGGGTCGCAGACGTTCGCACTCTACGGCCTCTCTCTGCTCGCCATTTTCCTTTGCCTTGCAGCTCTCTACGAGAGCTGGTCGATCCCGTTCTCCGTAATTCTTGTCGTGCCGCTTGGCATCGTCGGTGCACTGGTGGCGGCGACCTGGTCGAGTCTCTCCAATGACGTCTATTTTCAGGTTGGTCTTCTGACAACCGTCGGGCTTGCCGCCAAGAATGCGATCCTGATCGTCGAGTTCGCCAAGGATCTTCACGAGAAGGGCATGGAGCTGGTCGAGGCAACGCTCGTCGCCGTCAAGCAGCGCCTTCGACCAATCTTGATGACATCGTTTGCCTTCATCCTCGGTGTGTTGCCGCTGGCAATCAGCAACGGCGCGGGCTCCGGCGCTCAGAACGATATCGGCATCGGCGTGATGGGCGGAATGATCTCGGCGACCGCCCTAGGCATCTTTTTCGTACCCTTGTTCTTCGTGCTCGTGCGGCGCGTATTCAAAACAAAAACTCAGGGTGGGAAAGCCGAACCCGCATCCCCGACGTCGGCTTCCACTGGGGCTCACTGATATGCTGTTGACACCTCTCGCACGGGTATCGTTAGTCACGATGCTCGCTGCCGTTCCACTCGCGGGCTGTCAGACTCTCGCGCCGGACTATCTTCGCCCCGCCATGGCATCGCCTTTGAGTTGGCCCACCGGAGCGGCATACGGACGGAATGCACGGACGCGGCCGCCGATCACAGCCGCAGAAATCGGCTGGGAGGACTTTTTCGCCGATGCCCGACTCAAAAAGCTGATCGCCATTGCCGCCGAGAACAACCGCGATCTTCGAGTCGCGGCTCTCAACATCGCCAAGGCCAGAGCGGTCTATCAGGCCCAGAACGCGCAGCTCCTGCCGATGATCGACCTGACCAGCTCCGCAACTATCGAGCGTCAGCCGGGGATCGCCGGACCTGAGAATGTGTTCAGTCGCACGGGAACCTTTGGCATCGGCACAAGCTCTTTCGAAGTCGACTTCTTCGGCAGATTGCAAAGCCTGTCACATCAGGAGCTTGAAAATTATCTTGCTACCGAGGAAGCGCACCGCACGACCTACCTCACGCTCGTCTCCGACGTTGCAAACGCGTACACGACGCTCGCCTCCGACAGGGACCATCTGCACCTCGCCGAAAGCACGCTCAGAAGCCAGCAAAGCTCGCTCGAGCTAACTCAACGCAGCCTCAATGCTGGGACCTCGACCGACCTTGCCGTTGCCCAAGCCAGGACAAGTGTCGAAACAGCACGGGGAGACATCGCGTCCTATACCGCGCAGGTAGCTCAGGATATCAACGCTCTCAACCTTTATCTGGGCACCACCGCACCGCCCGAACTTCTTCCGAACTCTCTGTCGAGCGTTAGAGCGCCACGCAAAATTCCTGTCGGCCTGCCGTCGGATGTGTTGCTGCGTCGTCCGGACATCCTTGAGGCGGAGCGTACGCTCAAGGGAGCGAATGCCAATATCGGCGCAGCCCGTGCCGCCTTCTTCCCCAGCATCACACTGACAAGCAATGTAGGAACCAGCCAGGCCTTAAGCCGCCTGTTTAAGGCGGGCAGCGGCGCATGGATATTTTCTCCCAATATCAATCTGCCGATCTTCGACGGCGGTCAGAATCTTGCCAATCTGCGCGGCTCCGAGGCGGATCGGGATATCGACGTTGCACAGTATGAAAAAGCCATCCAGTCAGGCTTTAGGGAAGTGTCTGATGCGCTGGCTACCCACGGCACGATCGCATTGAGGGTGAAGGCACAGACGGCACTGGTTGCGGCGTACCAGCGGAGTTACGACCTTTCTTTGAGCCGTTTCCGTGAGGGCATCGATAGCTATTTGTCTGTATTGCAATCGCAACAATCCCTCTATTCTGCACAGCAGAACTTGATTACGTTGCGAGCCTCTCGCATGACGAATACTGCGACTTTGTATAAGGTGCTCGGCGGCGGCTGGGGAGCAACGTCACCGCTAGCGACGGAGATGGCATCTCAAGCCGAATAGCGGAGGACCATGGAGCGGCGCGCGGAAAGCAACAAGGGCCAACGAAAGCTCAGCCAACGACGAGGACCGGGCCGGCCGCTCAGCGTTCCGTCTGAAGAGCGACGCCAGAAGATCCTTCAGGCGGCGGAAGGCGTTTTTCTGGCCGTCGGATTCGGTGCGGCCACCATGGACGAAATCGCCCAACGAGGGGGCATGTCGAAGAGAACCGTCTATGAGTTCTTCGACAGCAAAGATAGGCTGTTTTCCGAGCTAGTCGACCATCACCGCGGTGGCGTTCCTGATATCAATGAAGATGCCGACGCGCCCGAGAAAGAGCTGGTCGACAATCTCACTAGCCTAGCCATATTCATTATGTCGCCCAGGCAAATAGCTATACAGCGCGTCATTTTTGCCGAATACATGCGCAGCCCTCAGCACTCACAAAATCTCTTCCTTCAGCATGCAAAGAACGCCCAAGGCATGCTTTCGCGGTGGATCGCCAAACAGGTGAAAGCTGGACGCATGAAAGTGGGCGACCCAGATGAGGCAGCCGATGCGCTCTTTGGTATGACCGTGGGCCAAATGCATGCAAAACTGCTGCTGTTAGGGGTCGGCCCGGACTTATCGCCGAACCGCCTTCGTGCGCGCATCGCCCGATCGGTGAGTATTTTCCTTGCTGGTACTCAATGCAAAAATGCAAAGCCTTAATTGGGGCGATGCACCCGACGACTCCGGTACGAAGGGCGACGTGCAATGAAAGTACGGCTTGCGCATCAGATGCCCCACCTGCTCGGCGGCACAGGCACAGGAAAGAGCCACATCGCCATCGGCGTCGCGATGAACTGCATGCTTCATGCCTCAACGTCTTCCAGCTTCAATTGCAGGCTTAGCGGTGGCCCGTCCGGCCGCAGAGGAGGCCAATACTTTTGCGATATCCCTCATGCTGACCGAGCCGATTGGCCGGCTGGTATCGTCAACTACGACGGCATCCCGGTTCGCTTCGAGAACAACATTCACCGCGTCTGCCGCGACCATGGTCCCAGGAATTCTTGGAGACCCTGCCGGAAGTGAAGTCAGCGATGACATGATCGATCGAACAGTAATCACCCGTCCTCGGTTCACGTTACGCGTAAATTGCGCGACGTAGTCGTTACTTGGACTGAGAACGATCTCCTCGGGTGTTCCGATTTGCATAACTTGCCCGTCGCGCATGATCGCGACGCGCGTGGCAAGCCGTATGGCCTCATCGAAGTCGTGTGTGATGAAGACGACAGTCTTCTTCATGATCTTTTGAAGTCTCAAGACTTCATCCTGAAGCTCATGCCGGATAAGCGGATCGAGCGCCGAGAATGGCTCGTCGAGAAGCCAAAGTTCGGGATCGACCGCGAGACTGCGGGCAATGCCGACGCGCTGTTGCTGGCCTCCGGACAGTTCGTCAGGATAGGCTTTCTCCTTCCCTCCGAGCCCGACGAGCCTGACAAGCTCTTGGACACGCTTTGTCGTGAAAAGGTGCGTGGCGCCCTGGATTTCGAGAGGAAAGGCGATATTTTCCGAAACCGTCTTGTGCGGCAGCAGCGCATAGTTTTGGAACACCATGCCCATCTGATGGCGCCGCATCTGGCTCAAGCGATCCTCGCTTGCCGTGACGAGATTTTCTCCCCTGAATTCGACCGAACCGTAGGTCGGCGGCGCAAGCTGGCAAATCGCGCGCAGCAAGGTGGATTTTCCAGATCCGGATAATCCCATGATCACGAACGTCTCGCCGATCTCGATGTCGAAGCTGACATCGCGAACAGCCGGAAAAAGCCCCGTCTTCGTGATCGCCTCGGCAGGAGGCGGAGACGGATGCTTGCTCAGAAATTTCGGCAGATCCGGTCCGAAAATCTTCCAGACATTGCGAAGGGAAAGCGCTGGCACTCGCTGGATCTTTTGGGCCGCTCGCTTTTTTTGTCTTTTAGATTTTCCCATTGCCTCTTTGAGGGCCTTTGATTGCCCCGGTTCCATTATACCCATCGTCAAATACCTCTTTCAGCCCGGCTCCCGCGCGCAAATCCGCCAATAAGGCGATCCGCAACGACGCCAATTGCGGCGATCGCGAAGCCGGCCGTCAAAGCTTGTCCAGGATTGGCGTGCGAAATGGCCAGGATCGTTTCATGGCCGAGGTCCGTCGTGCCAATGAGAGCGGTAACGACCACCGTCGCAAGCGCCATCAGCATCGATTGGCTGACCCCGAGAAGAAACTGCGGAGCGGCGCTCGGCAATTCGATAGACCAAAGCAGCTGCCAAGGATCGCAGCCTATTTGACTGCCGACTTCGCGCAATTCCAAGGGCACGCTGCGGAAGGCCGCCTCGGTATACCGAATGATCGGACAGATCGAGAAGCAGACAATCGCGAATATCGACGGCACGTCCCCGGATCCGAACAGCATGACCGCCGGGATCAGATAGATGAAAGGCGGCATCGTCTGCATCGTGTCGACGATCGGCAGAATAGTCTTCGCCGCACGCGGGGAACGTCCGGCAATGATACCCAACGGCGCTCCGATCAGGATCGACACACAAACCCCCGCGGTGCAGAGATAGAAGGTCTGGATGGCGCGGTCCCAAAGGCCGGCGACCGCAATAAAGACGATCAACGACCCCAGAAAGGCCGCCTGCCGCCAGCCGCCGATATGCCAGGCGCCCGCAATGACGAGAAGCGCGACGAAGCTCCATGGTAGCGACAGCAGCGAGGCTCGAACGGGGAGCAGCATATCAAGAAGAACGAACGTCTTGAGCGCATCAAGCGGGCCATAGATCACCGCGACGACGTTATCGACGACATTATCGACGTAGCGCGCTGTGGAGATGGTCCACGCGTCGGGGAAGTGGGCAAGTTGCGGATAGAAGAACGAGATCAAAGTCGGAACAATAAGGCATGCAACGACGATGCTCCAAAAGGCTCGCTGCGATGCCATCTCTTCACGATGCTTGCGATTGCTGATCGCCTGGAGATAGCGATCGATCAGAATAGCCATAAGGGTGATGGCCGCTCCGGCAATGAGGCCTGCGCCGATCGCGAGGCGTTGAAGCGCGAGGAGAACGTCATTTCCGATGCCGCCCGCGCCGATCAAAGCTGCAAGGATAACGGTTGAGAACGACAGCATGACCACCTGGTTGACGCCGAGCCGAAGTCTGGGCCACGCGGTCGGAACGAGGACTTTCCATAGGAATTGCGAACGGCTGCAGCCGAGCGCACGGCCGAGTTCGCCGACGCGTGCTTCCGCTTCGGAGAGGCCGAGCGCGGTACTGCGCACCATCGGAGGCGCTCCGAAGATGACGATGGCGATGATCGCCGGTGCGCCGCCGAGACCGAAGAATATGATGAGGGGCACGAGGTAGGAGAAAATTGGAATGGTCTGCGCTTGATCGAGCAAGAACAGGATCGTCGGACGGCGCGACGGATGCCGGTAAAGATAAAGTCCGCCGAGAAAGCCAAGCGCGACACCAAGTGGAACGGCGACGATCATCTGGCTCAGCGTAACCATCATGCTGTCCCAGAGACCGAAAAGAAGAAGGAAGGCGCAGGTCAGGGCGGAGAGCGAAGCGAGTCCAAGTCCGCGCGCATGATAGGATACGGCCGTCGCGGCGAGCGATAGACCGAGCCAGGAGAGCGGCGGCAGAATCTGAACCGCCTGATCACCGTATCCGCGGCTGACGCCCGTCTGCAGAACGGCCTGAAGCAATAAGATTGGCGCGTTGAGAAGCGGAACCGTCCATCTGAAGACGGTTTGCATCGAAATCCCGAACAGGATCGGAGTCGACAGTGCATCGAAGAACGTATTGATCAACCGGTCGAAAGGAATGATCCATGGAGCAGGCCATGTTGCGAGCGACGGAAAAGCCAAAGATATCGGAATGGCGGCAAAGGCAATTGCAAGAATAATTCTGGACGGAAATGGGAGATACGCGCGCAATCTTGCGCGCGTATCCGTGCCCACTCCTACCCCCGAAAGAATGGTCACTGCATCCACTTCGACCACCGGTCCTTATTGGCAGCCATCCAGCCATCGACGACGGAATCGAGAGGTTTGCCCTCGTTGGCGATCTCGCCCGTGAGATGACCGTATTCGTCGTTCGTCATCGTGAATGCCTTCATCAGGGCATACGCTTTTGGCCACTTCTTCTCGGCACCGCTCCACGCGAACTTGACGATCGGTGCCGATTTCTTTTCGCAGCCGAAGCCCTTCTTCGGGCAGTCGTCAGTGTAAGGCGGCAGGTCTACGAACTCGCCCTTGTAAGCAAGCGGAGCCCAGTGCGGGGTATAAAGCCAAGCGAGGATGGGTTGTTTGCGCTGGTAAGCGGCTTTGACCTGAGCGAGCAGCGCCGCTTCCGAACCGGCGCGCACGATTTGATAGTTCAGACCGAGCGTTTTGATACGGGCATCGTCGTCGCCGCCCCAATCCTCCGGATTAAGAAGCAGCCGGCCTTTATCGCCCGTCTCCGCCGTGGCGAAGAGTTTCGCACAGCCATTCAAGGCTTTCCAATCCGGCAAGCCTGGGCACTTTGCCTTGACGTATTCAGGATACCAATAGCGATCCCATCCAACGAGTCCCGTCGGCCCGATCTCGACCGTCTTTCCGGTCTTAAGCGAAGCCTCCGCCATCTGAGCTTCCGAAGACATCCAGATTTCGGTGACGAACGTCACGTCGCCGGTTTGAAGGCCGGTGAAAACCGCGGTTGCATCGACGGGAAGGACCTTGACATTATAACCCATTTTTTCGAGCAGCTTCTTCACGATGTTGCTCGTTACCGTACTGCCCGTCCAATCTTGTTGGCCGATAACGATCGGGTCGGTGGATTCCGGGCCGGCATTGGCGATTTCACTTCCGGCAACGCAGCCGGTCATCAGGGCGATGGCGACAACGCCCCCGCGTATGCGGCGAACGACATCTGAAAGCGACATTTTGCTTGTGTCTCCTGTTGAGTTGCAAAGATCCTAGGCGTGCCCCAGCGTTCCCGCTCAGGTCGTGTTCCTGAGCGGGTGGTTTATGTTTCGACTGTGCCTGCGTCAGAGCACGGCGCAGACCGACTTCACTTCAGTGAATGTCCGAATGGCTTCGGCGCCTTCTTCACGTCCCCAGCCCGATTGCTTGAAGCCGCCGAAAGGAAGCGCCGGGTCGTAGAAATTGTGCGCGTTGATCCAGACACTGCCGGCCTTGATCCGCTTCGCCATCTTATGCGCGACTGAGAGGTCTCGCGTCCAAATACTGGCGGCCAAGCCGTAGATCGTATTGTTCGCTTTGGCGGCAATCGCATCGAGTTCGTCGCCCTCGAACGACTGGGCGCAGAGAACCGGACCGAAGATCTCTTCGCTCACCACCGACATTGCGTCCGTTGTATTGGCGAGGATGGTCGGCTGCATGAAGAAGCCTGCGCTTCCGATACGCTCGCCGCCGGTCACAACCTCGGCGCCTTCCTGCTTACCCTGATCAAGATAGCCCATAACTTTTTGAAGCTGCGCCGATGAAATCAGCGGCCCCATCGTTGTATCGGCTTCGAGCCCGTGGCCGATCTTCAGCTTCTTGCTTTCCGCAGCTATGCCTTCGAGCACGCGATCGTGGATTGATTTGTGCACATAGAGTTGGGTGCCTGCAGTGCAAACCTGTCCTTGATGGAAGAAAATCGCGCTAGCCAGACCCGGAATGGCCTTATCGAGATCGGCGTCTGGGAAGACCACCATTGGCGACTTGCCGCCAAGCTCAAGCGTGACGCGCTTCAGATTACCCGTCGCCGCCTGGGCGATTTTTCTGCCAGTTGTGACGGATCCAGTAAAGGCGACCTTGTCCACGCCGTCATGTGCGACGAGTGCGGAGCCGGTGGGCGATCCGTAGCCGGTCACGACGTTGATAACTCCCGGCGGGAAACCGACCTCTTCGGCAATCTCGGCGAACCGCAAAGTGCTCAGAGGCGTCAACTCAGACGGCTTGACCACGCAGGTGCAGCCGACGGCAAGAAGAGGCGCGAGCTTATAGGCGGTGAGCACCAGCGGAAAATTCCACGGCGTGATCGCCGCGACGACACCGACAGGCTCTCGCTGTGTGAATGCGTGATATTCGCCGGGGACCGAGAGCGATACCGTCTCACCCGAGGCTTTGCCCGCCCAACCGGCCATGTAATGATAAATATTGGCGGTGAGGCCGACGTCGACGTATTTCGCGTATGCGAGCGGCTTACCGCAGTCGATCGCTTCGATTTCCGCCAATTCATCGCCAAGCTCTTCAAGCCTGCGTGCGAGCTTGCTGATGAGCTTGCCGCGCTCAAGACCGGGCATCTTTGCCCATGGGCCGGTTTCGAAAGCCTTACGAGCGGCCGCCACGGCTTTATCAACGTCCGCCTCGACTGCGGCGGTGGCATGGCTGATGACGGTTCCGGTTCCGGGATCGACGACATCGATCATCTCACCCGAGACACCCTCGGTCCACGCGCCGTCGATATAGAGCTTATGCTTGCGTGCAAAAAACTCTTGGGTCTTGGGCGTCGGGGTAGGTATCGTAACGTTGATATTCATGGCGGCGTTCCTATGAAAGCGCCTCAGGCCGCTGCCGCGGATGCTGAGCGGGAAAATTTGTATGCGGTAGCGATGATCTCCGCGGCGCGCTCGCCGATGATGACCGTCGGCGCCATGGTGTTACCTGTCGAGATCGCGGGCATGATCGATGCGTCTGCGATCCGCAGCCCCTCGATGCCGTAGACTTTGAGATTGCCGTCAACGACGGACATCGGATCCCGTCCCATCTTTGCCGTGCAGCTTTCGTGGAAGTAGGTGCCGGCCGCATTGCGGATGAAGTTCTCCATTTCGGCGCCCTTGAGATCGCCCGGCATGCATTCGCGCTTGCGGTAGGGTGCGCAGTATTCGGAGTTGCCTATATCGCGGCACATCTCGACGCAGCGAACCATCGCCTTCATATCCGTGTCGGCGCTGAGGAAGTTCGCGAAGATAAGTGGCGCGTCGAACGGATTGGAACTCGCAAGGCGCACCTCGCCGCGGCTGTCGGGACGGGCCAGACCCGGTGCAAGCGTCCACGCCGATGCCGGCCCCACCGGAAGGTCGAACTCTGCTGCAGTCACTTCGCTGCCGAACGGCGTCTCTTCCAGGACCGGCATGAGGTCCGGCGTCTTGAGACCCGAGTGCGACTTTGCATAGAAGACGAATTCCGCGGCGTTGTTCCGGGGCGGCTCGGGCACAATGTATTCCCAGCAGCAGCCGGCGAGCAAAATGTGATCCTGGAAGTTTTTGCCGACGCCCGGAAGGTGCTGCCGGACGTCGATATGGTGCCGCTTCAGTTCGGCCTCGTCGCCAATTCCCGACAGCATGAGGATCTTCGGCGTGTTGATGGCACCCAAGGACAGAATGACTTCTTTATCCGCCGCAACCGTGAAGCTTTCTCCGCGACGGACGAAATTGACGCCCGTCACCCGTTTTCCGGAAAACGCCAGCCCGGTAATTTCTGCGCAGAGCAGGACGTGCAGGTTCGGACGGTCCATATATGGATGGAGGTACGTCGCCGACATCGAGACGCGCTGATTGCCGTTCTGCACGAGCACGTTCGGCACACTGCACCCGCCGTCGCCCTCCATCGCTGCGCCGTTGATATCTTCGACAAACGGGATGCCGATCGCTTCGGCGCCTTTGATGAGACCCGCAACCAACGGAATGGGATCTTCCGGTCGAAGGATGTTGAGGAGGCCATCCGTTCCGCGGCGCTTTGTGTCGGCAGGACCGTTCCATTTTTCGATCCGGCGATAAATCGCAAGAACCGATTCATAGTTCCAAGCCTGATCGCCTGCCTCATCGGCCCAAAATTCGAAATCGTTCTTATGTCCGCGCGCCCAGACCGATCCGTTGATCGACGAACCGCCGCCCAGAACCTTGCCCATCGGAAGGAGGGGCGTACGTCCGTTGACCGTGGGAGAAGGCTGGGCCTTGAATCCCCACTCACGTTCCGTACCGATATTCCACATCCATTGCGTCGAATCGATCACGGAAGGAACGCGGTCGCTCCCGCCGGCTTCGATCAAAAGAACATTGACGCTGGGATTTTCAGCGAGACGCCGAGCCAACACGCACCCTGCCGAACCGCCACCGCAGACGATAAAATCGTATGATGGCTTGATCGTCTCGCTCATGATCTCTCTGTCGGGAGAGAGGACTGAGAGGGGTGAGGATGTCATAATAGGAGCTCCCGTTTAGTGAGTTCAAAGGTCGGAAGTTGCGGCGCTGCCTGCCAGCACCATGATGTTCATCTGCGGATGGCGTCGACCGAATAGCATGGACAGGGGTGTTGCGTGGACGGTTGGATATCTCCGGAGATTTCCAACGACATGCCCGGTAAGCAGCCAATTTTCGCTGTCAGACAAGCTTCCGTCTCTCTTTTTCAGGTTGAACAATTTCGAGAGTGTACGCTATTTCTTCTTGATCTATATCTGACGCTAAAACTTACTGCAATATGCGGCGTTGCTCAAATAAGATGCATTCGTGCAAGTATTTCTAGCAAAATGGCGGTGCGTGACCGATCCGTAAGGAGCCCGCAAGAATTAATTTCCGCATCGAGATAAAGTGTAGGCGCTATTCATTCTCGGATGATGAGATGAACTCGGCTCATGCGTGAGATTATGAGGCCGGTCTGGCCTAATGCGAAGGAAGGGCCCTGACTGCCCGGACCGCATTTTCCAGGTTGTCCCACGACGGCTTCGAGGGCGCGAAGCGAGCGCGCATATAGGCTAGCAGGTTGGCGATTTGCTGGTCGTCGAGGGCATGCCTGAACGACGGCATCGACATAATCTCGGCGCCGTCGCTTCCCACTTTTTGAGCGAGGATCTCGGGTGCGTCGACACCATTCAGGATCGAGTGCAGAACGTTATCCGGCCTGCTGCTGTGCAGATTGCTATTGAGAAACAGCGAGGTGAGCGTCTTTTCCTGCAGGTGACAGGAGGCGCAGGCGCCATTGAAAAGACGCTCTCCGCGCGGGGCGACCAAGGCTGCCCGAGCCTCGGCTCGTGAACTGGCGTTCGCCGCTGCCTCGATCTCCACCGCGACGTCGGCATCGCTTTCGTTACCATTTCGCATGCTCGCGAGATAGCGAGCCATCGCGCGGATATCCGAATCTGGAAGCGGCGCGAGCGCCGAGACAACTTGCGCCATCGGGCCGGAAGCACTGCCGTGCGCGTGAGCGTGGCCGGTGCGCAGATAGTCGTAGAAGGCGGTTTCGGTCCAACGCGCCGGCGCATGGGTATGGCCATTGAGAGCCGGTGCTTCCCAGCCGTCGGTAAATCCGCCGGACAAATGCATCTTCCCGTTCATCTCCGCGCCCAGAATATTCCTCGGCGAATGGCAGGCGGAGCAGTGACCGAGCGTTTCGACGAGATACGAGCCGCGGTTCCATTCCGCGGTCTGGGTCGTATCGTAAGGAAGCGGCTTTGCATTGAGGAATAGCGCGTTCCATACCGCCATGAGTGCGCGCACATTGAACGGAAACCGAAGCCGTGTCGGTGGAGATTGCTGTGCCGCCGGCGTCTGCGTCATCAAATATGCGTAGAGCGACTGCAAATCGGCTTCGCTCACGCCGGCGAACGATGTGTAAGGGTGCGCCGGATAGAGGTGGTGGCCGTCGCGACTGAGACCTTCGCGCATCGCTCGCTCGAATGCCGGATAGGACCAGCTTCCGATTCCATGCGTTTCATCGGGTGTGATGTTGGTCGCGAAGATCGCGCCGAACGGTGTGTCGAGCCGACGTCCGCCCCCGAAAGCCTCGCCGTTCGGACCGACGTGACAAACATTGCAAGCGCCTGCTGCGGCGGCGATCCGCCCGCGCTCGATTGTTGCAGCACTGTAGGTCGCCGGATCTGGGCGGGGAATTGGATCGATCGCCGGACGCCACGGCGAGCCGACGGCAAGCAAGCCGGCTGCCGCCGCGACAACACTTGAAATTCCCAGTCCACGCCTCAACCACTTGCTCTTCTTGCTCGGCGTATGCTCGCTTTTTTGATTTGCCCCGCCGAGCGCCGCCAAGACACGCTCTGGCGTGAGGGGTAGCTCACGGAAGCGAACACCCGTTGCGTCGAAGACGGCATTGCAGATCGCTGCGGCACTCGGGACGGACGCGGATTCACCAACGCCAAGCGGAGGTTCATCCGGCCTCGGTATCATCAGAACATCGATGTCGGGGATTTCCGGAAACGTAATGAGCGGATAGCCACCCCATTCCTTGCTTTTGACGGCGGTTGACGAAAATTCAACATGCTCTTTCAGCACCCGACTCGTCGACTGAATGATATTGCCGTGAATCTGATGCCGGACGCCGGCCGGATTGATCATCAGACCCGAGTCCTGCCCGCATATAACGCGGGTTATCGCGATCTCTCCGGTCCTGCGATTGACCGCTACATCGGCGACCCACGAGGCCCAAGCGGCCGCTGTTCCAGGAAACTTGCCATGCACGTAGACCGCATATGCAAAACCGCGCCCGTAAAGGAGGTCGCCCTCGCCGCCCAGCGTTTGCGGTCTTGTGTGCGGAATCCATTTCGCGCGTTCGGCAACTGCACGAACAAGATCGATCGCGCGCGGATCGGTGAGATAACGCAGGCGATATTCGATCGGATCGACACTCGCGGCCGATGCGAGTTCATCGATGAAGGATTCATGCGCAAAGGAATTGGGCAGCGCCGAAACCCCGCGAAACCATGACGCCCGCGCAATGGGCGGCATGTCATGGACGGTGACGCGCAGATTACCGTATGCATAGGGGGGGATGGCGGTACGATCACCCATTTGCACAACATCGGCTGCCGGTGCGACCTTGCCGGTCAGCAAGAGAGGCAGTGTCGTCGCGAAATTCGACGGATACCGCGTTTCGAAGTCGTAGGCCGAGGGGCCGCCTTCGAGATCGATGCCGCCTCTGACGTCGATCAACTGGGCTGCACCTTTCGGCTCCCACGCATGTTCCTGTTCGCGGGTGAGTTGGACACGAACGGGCTTACCAACTGCGCGCGACAGCAGCGCCGCATCGGCGGTGACGTCGTCCGCGCAATTGCGTCCATAACACCCCGCCGCTTCGAGGCGTTCGACGGTGATGCTGTCTTCCGGCATATCGAGCAGAAGGGCCAAGTCCTTCCGCATAGGAAACGGATTTTGCGTCCCCGACCAGACCGTTAACGCACCGTCGCGATAGTCAGCTACGGCACAGGAAGGTCCGATGGAACCGTGCATCTGGTAAGGCCAGACATACGTCCGCTCCATCTGCTTTGCGGCGTTGCCCAGTGCGGTGTCGACATTGCCGCGATCCGCCAGCGTGCGCCGGGTCGCGGGATTTTTGCGGAGAGCGTTTTCCGGAAAGTTCAGGTCCGGCTGGTCGGGCGGAGATTTCCAGACGGTCTTGAGTTGAGCGGCGGCCAGCGCTGCGTTCTCCTCGCGGGTCGCTACGACGCCGACGAAATCACCAATGACGACGACCGAGACGATGCCGTAAATATGTGCGACGGACTTCTCATCGACGGAAATCAAGCTGCTCCCGACGTGTTCGCCGTGGTCGAACCCGGCATAAGGCGGACGCACGACGCGTCCGTGGAGCATTTCGGGAATTCGCACATCATGGACATAAGTCCATTTTCCGGTCGCTTTGGCCGGTATGTCGACGCGTGGCTGCGACGCGCCGACAATTCGATACTGCGCGACGGGCTTCAGCGGCGCGTTCGGATCGATCGTCAGCTGAATGCGTTCGCCTGCGATGAGGTCTGCGAACGACACACTTACGTTGCTCCCTGTCGTCGCCCGGATGACTCCGTCTTCCACAGAAAGCTCGTCTAATTTCACACCAAGTCGCTCTGCCGCAGCCCGAAGTAAATGGTGCCTGGCTGTCGCGGCCGCGCGACGAAGGGGATCGGCGGATATCTGAATTGTCTCGCTCGCTATCGTCGCGCCTTGGTTCGGCGCGACCGACGTCGCGCCAAGGACCATGCTCACGCGCCCGAACGGCACATCCAGTTCTTCGGCGACAATCTGCGCCAGTGAGGTTCTGATACCGGTTCCGAGATCGACATGGCCGTTGAAGCCGGTCACGTGGCCTGTCTCATCGATGGCTAGAAATAGCTCAGGCAGCCCCCCCGTTTGTCCAGGGGCGACAACGGTCAACATGTCGGGGCGATCGCGATAGATCGAAGTTGCGTATTCACCGTTGGCCGTCATTACCACCCTCGGTTTGGTCGATATCGCTCGTCGGTGCCGCGGGATTGATGTCAGAGACGCCCCGAGATTGTGGAAACTGTTTGCTCAATGCGATCGCTCGCCGGACCGCCGCGAGAATTTCGACGTGCGTGCCGCAGCGGCATAGATTGTGTTTCAGCGCCTCGCGTATGTCCTTCTCGCTCGGATGAGGATTCCGGCCTAGGAGCGCAACGGATGTGATGATCATCCCATTGAGGCAGTATCCGCATTGCGCGGCCGAAAGCTCGATGAAGGCCTGTTGCACGGGATGAAGTGCATCTCCCTCGCCGAGCCCCTCTAAAGTAACTATTCGTCGCGCCCTGACGGACCCTAGTTTAATCGTGCACGACCTTACGGCGCGCCCGTCGATCAGCACACTGCATGCGCCGCACTCACCGAGACCGCACCCATACTTCGGCCCGTTGAGCTTGAGATCGTTTCTTAAAATGTATAGCAGCGGCGTATGCGGATCTGCATGGACGGAAACTCGCCGATCGTTGACGAGAAGCTCGACGTCGTCTGCTCTGGTCGCGCACAAACTCGTGCATTCTCCGTTGCGCCTTGAGGCACCCGCCTCGGCGCGTGGGGCCAATCCTCTTAATGCCCCGGATAGCACCGAATATCCAAGCGACGCAATAACCAGTGTCTACGCTAATAACTACTTCCGGCTCAGGTGGATGCGCTCTCCAGCGCAAGGCCGCAAAAAGCGGCTAGTTGCTATATTTTCGTGCACATATGCCAATCGTTTGAACATAAAAAGCGCTTGTCAATAATAGTGTACACGCTTAAACGACGTGGAATGAAACGCCGTGGTGGCGTCCCGAAACTTCTTCATTTCCCAACGATTGACATGCCAAAGCTTCAAAAGACGATCGCGATTATTGGCGCCGGACTCGGGGGTGCCGCAGCCGGCGCACTGCTTCAGCATGCCGGATTTGACGTCCAGCTTTATGAGCAGGCACCGAGCTTTGGTCGTCTCGGCGCGGGCATCCACATGGGGCCCAACGTCATCAAGATCTTCCAGCGCATCGGAATCGACCAAAAGCTGGTCGAAATCAGCAGCAAGCCGAAGTTCTGGTTTAGTCGCGACGGAATAACGGGTGAGTACCTGTCTCGCATTCCACTCGAAGGATATGGCGCTACCTACTGCACCGTCCATCGCGGCGACCTGCACAAGCTGCAGATCTCTGCGCTGCAACCGGGAACGCTGCATTTCAATAAGCGCCTCAAACACATGGATGACGGCGGCAGCGACGTAAGCCTGGAATTCGAAGATGGCAGCTCGGCCCGGGTCGACATCGTCATTGGCGCCGACGGCATCAACTCGCGCGTTCGCGAAATACTCCTTGGCGTCGAGAAGCCTAACTACAGCGGCTGGGTTGGTCATCGCGCCATGATTTCGGCGAGTAAACTTAAGCAGTACGGTCTGGATTTCGAAGAGTGCGTGAAGTGGTGGGGGCCCGACCGCCATATGATGGTATATTTTACGACTGGCGATCGCAGTGAGTATTATTACGTCACGGGCGTTCCCCATGAAGCGTGGGATTTCGGCGACGCGTTCGTCGAGAGCAGCAAGGCGGAGATGGCCGAAGCCTTCAATGGCTATCACCCCGTTATTGAAGCCTTGATCGATGCGACCGAGGAAGTCACGAAGTGGCCACTCTTCAATCGCAATCCGCTGCCGCTCTGGAGCAAAGGGCGTTTGGTTCTGCTCGGTGACGCGTGTCACCCGATGAAGCCGCATATGGCGCAGGGCGCGGCTATGGCCATCGAAGACGGTGCGATGTTGGCGCGCTGCCTGGTAGAGACAGGCATCGAGAGCTATCAAACCGCATTCAAGTTGTATGAAGCGAACAGGAGAGAGCGCGCGACGCGCGTTCAAGCCGTTTCCAACGCCAATACCTTCTTGCTGACGCAGGAAGATCCCGCATGGGTCTATGGCTACGACATCTATGCGGAGCCCCTGAAGAGCGAGGCTCTTGCCTGATGGCCAATCCGCTCTACGGCGCGAATGCTTTTGCCAACGGCATTCGTCAGCATTACTTGCACTACGGCGGAATCGGCCATCCGGTCATCCTTATTCCGGGCATAACGAGCCCGGCTATTACGTGGGGATTCGTCGCCGAGCGTTTGGCGCGAGATCTTGACGTCTACGTGATAGATGCGCGAGGGCGCGGCCTGTCGTCAACCGGGCCGGACCTCGATTACGGCCTAGACGCCATGGCCGCCGACATCATCGGGTTCGCGAAAGCATTAGGTCTTGAAGCACCCGCATTGCTCGGCCATTCCATGGGCGCGCGGGTGGCAATTCGCGCGGCCACGTCCGGCGAATTTCAATTCTCCCGCCTTGTCCTTGTCGATCCGCCGGTATCCGGCCCGGGCCGAAGACCGTATCCCAGCAAGCTTGAATGGTATGTCGGCTCTATTCGTCTCGCTTCGAAAGGGATGGACGTCGACGGCATGCGCTCCTTCTGTCCGACGTGGACGGACGCGCAACTGGCGCTCCGCGCCGAGTGGCTGCACACCTGTTTCGAGCCCGCTATCTTGAGGGCTTTTGAAGACTTCCATAAGGACGACATTTTTCCGGACGTGCCCAAAATCTCGTCCCCGGCGATGCTCATGATCGCCGGTCGAGGTGGTGTGATCCTGGAGCAGGACGAAATCGAATTCAAATCGCTCAAGCCGAATTTGGAAATCGTTCGCGTGGAAACAGCCGGTCACATGATTCCCTGGGACGACTTCGACGGATTCTTCGATGCGCTTGGAGATTTTCTCGTCTGATAGGTCGCCTACCATCGAACGAGAGCATCGAAAGACATTTGGATTTGAGGAGCAGAAAGTTGAATTACCGCATCGGTCAGATCGTACCGAGCTCGAACACGACCATGGAGACGGAAATCCCGGCGATGCTCCTGGCACGGCAGGCCATTCGCCCTGAGCGCTTTACGTTCCATTCTAGCCGTATGCGGATGCGCACGGTGCAGAAAGAAGAGCTCGCGGCAATGGATTCGGAGTCCGATCGTTGCGCCATCGAACTCTCCGACGCTCGCGTCGACATCTTGGGCTATGCCTGTCTGGTTGCGATCATGGCGCAAGGCAGCGGCTACCATCGCATCTCGGAATTGCGCCTCCGGAGCCGTGCAGCGGAAAACGGTGCCGACATTCCCGTGGTGACGAGTGCCGGTGCGCTCATCGATGGCCTCAAAGCCCTGAAGGTGACGCGCATAGCTGTTGTCGCACCCTACATGAAGCCGCTCACGGAACTCGTCGTAAAATATATTTGCGAGGAGGGCTTCGATGTCCGCGATTGGCGAGCTTTGGAAATTCCGGACAATCTCGCCGTCGGCCGTCACAACCCAGATAAATTGCCCGATATCGTTCGTACGCTCGATCTCAGCGGCGTGGACGCTATCGTGCTGTCAGCGTGCGTGCAGATGCCGTCGCTTTCCGCCATCGCTAAGGTGGAAGCGCTCACCGGCAAGCCCGTCATCACGGCGGCTGTCGCCACAACGTACTGCATGCTGAAATCGCTGAGGCTGGAGCCAGTCGTTCCCGGCGCCGGTGCGCTGCTGTCGGGGGCATACTGATGGCCGAGGCTCCCCAAAGCGCGGCGACAAACTATCAAGGCGTTTGGGGAGAGCGCATCGGCTTCGGTGATCGTCCTGCGCTTCTCGTCGTCGATTTTCTCAAAGCCTACACGCGGCCTGAATCACCGCTATTCGCGCCAGGCGTCGTCGATGCCGTCGCGAATACGCCGGAGCTTCTGGCCGCCGCGCGCGGCGCGGAAATTCCGATCTTTCACACACGCATCCTCTATCTCGCGCAAGATTGCGCCGACGGCGGCATGTGGGTGAAGAAGGCACCCGTGATGAAAGCGATGGTCGAGGGCAACGTACTCGCAGAGTTCTGTGAGGGCGTAGAGCCGGCGGACAATGAGCCGGTCATTGTCAAGCAATATCCCAGCTCATTCTTCGCAACGAGCCTCGCTTCCCTTCTTCATGCACAAAGGGTCGACACCGTTATCATTGCGGGATGTTCGACAAGCGGATGCGTTCGGGCGACGGCCGTCGATGCGGTTCAATACGGCTTCCGAACAATCGTCGTGCGCGACTGCGTCGGCGATCGCCATCCCGAGCCGCACGCGGCCAATCTCTTCGATATCGATAGCAAATACGGTGACGTCGTCAGTAAATTCGAAGCGATAGCCGCAATCGAAGCCTCGCGGGACGACTGGTCGAAACCACCTGCAACGCAACAGCCACGTGCCGAACGGAGATAAGTCGATGGACCGAAATGTCTTGACCGAAATGTGCCTGGAGCAACTTACGCTCAGCGGCGTGCATGAAGGAGAGAAAGTGATCGTGCTGTCCCAGGGTGAAGAGCGCTTGGACTACGCCGACGCCTTTCTTGCAGCGGGTTCACGTCTGGGCTGCCGCATGTATCACATGCGACTGCCTGCACCGATGCCAGAGACTGGCGCATGGGCGGTCGGAAAGACGGGCCTTGCCGCCAATCCCGACGCCGTCGAAGCACTGAAGCAGGCCGATATGGTTGTCGATCTGATTTTCCTTTTGTTCAGCGACGAACAAATGGCAATCCAGGCTTCCGGCACGCGTGTTTTGACGGCGGTTGAGCCTGCGCCGCTGCTCGCACGCCTCATGCCGACGAAGCAATTGCGTGAGCGTGTCGAAGTTGGTGCAGAACTTTTGGCGAAAGCCAAAACGATGCGGATCACCAGCAAACATGGCACCGACGTCGTCTACAAGATCGGCGCTTACCCGACGATGAGCGAATACGGCTATACGGATCAACCTGGCCGATGGGATCACTGGCCGGCGGCCTTCGTCTTCACTGGGGGTGCCGATGATGGCGTCGATGGAACGATCGTATTGGCCCCCGGCGACGTGCTTTTGCCGTTCAACACGTATGTCCGTGAACCCGTCACCTATGCGATCGAAAAGGGCTTCATTCGCTCTATCCGGGGCGGCCTCGACGCCGAGCTTATCAAGTCCTACATGGCGACATTCAACGACCCGCGCGGGTTCGGCATGTCGCATGTCGGTTGGGGCCTCGATCATCGCGCCAATTGGCATGGCCTCACGCAATTCCCTGGCGGAATGGGCATGGAGCTACGCTCCTTTTACGGGAATGTTATGTTCTCGACCGGCCCGAACAATGAGTTGGGTGGCCCGAATAACACCGCATGTCATCTCGACATTCCGATGCGGAATTGCAGCTTGTTCCTCGACGATGAGCCGATGGTCCTCGATGGTCAGATCGCTGTGAAAGAGATGCAACACGTCTTTAGCTAGTCAGTGCCGCGCGCATCCCGCTTCGTCCGCCTTGGCGCTACGCCGGATGCGCTCTCAGCCTCGCGTTTTTTTCGTCGCTTTGGTTGCGACGATCTGCGAAGAGCAATATCGCGAGGCGGAAAGTAAGCTGGAGGCGGGTGAGTGACCAAAGAGAAACCTGGCACGCAACGGCGGGCGTCCGGAACATATAAAGTCACCGAGCAGGTTGGGCACCTGATGCGCAAGGCGTATCAGCGCCATCTCGCGATTTTCCAGGAGAACGCTTGCGATCCCGATTTGACGGCCGTGCAGTTCACGACGCTCTGTGCGCTTCGGGACAATGGACCGAGCTCTCAAGCGGAGCTCGTAAAGGCCACCGCGATCGATCAGGCGACGATCCGTGGCATCATCGAGCGACTGAAAGCTCGCGGCCTCATAAGAGTGACGAAAGACGCTCAGGACGGGCGCAAGGTTATTATGTCACTGCAGCCTTCGGGCGAGGCAGTCTTGAACGATATGTACCCGAGGGCATTCCGCATCAGCGAACTGACCGTAGCAAACCTCAATCCGGCAGAACGGATGGCCTTTACTTATCTTCTCCAGAAAATCATCGACGGTTGACGTCAGCGTCAACGGTACTTCGCCTTGAGCGCACCGCGTGAGAGCTCGGAGATGTCCGCTGTCCGATAGCGAGCGGGCTTCGAGACGGGCCCGCTCTCGACCGAATAACCTCGGTGTAGAACATCAGGTTCTTTCCCCACGGGTCGCGCAGGTCGTCGTATTCCAGTTTCCGGTGTGTCAAGCCGAGTTGCTCACAAAGACATCGAACCCATACGCGCCGGTCAGCAGGAGTTCGTCGATCTCGGGCAGGGTCTCTTGGCCCTCAAGCGAACCTTGGGGCGGCGCGCCGTTCTATGCGTATTCAATCTCAGCGAAGCCGAGCAACTTTTCGAACTCCCGGAGGCAGAGCTTGGAACACCCATGACCGGTCACGGCTTTTCGCGTTATTCCGCTAGGCGTGTTGGGTTTGCTGTTCTTTGGAGCACCGCGTTGATCTCGGCGCCCGCCAGGACAATAACGGTGGAGATCCACATCCACACCATCAGGCCCATAACGGCTCCAAGCGAACCGTAGATCGCGTTATAATTTCCGAAATTCGATAGATACCAAGATAGAAGAATTGAAGCCGCCATCCATCCGACGAGCGAAAAAATTGCGCCCACGCTGAGCCAGCGCCAGCCCGGAAACGGTCCGGCGGGCCCAAATCGGTAGAAGGCGATTAAGCCGAGGAAAACGAGCAAAAGGAGCAACGGCCATCGCGCAAAAGCAATGAATGTTTCGGAGTATTGACCAAGATTACCGAATGCAAACAAAAACGGCACGACCACCACAATTGCGACGGCCGCCATAAGCACGGCCATCGCGCCGGTGGTCAGCGCGAGTGAGCGCGCATTGAGGCGTAGAAAGCTGCGTTGTTCTTGTTGATCGTAGACGACATTCAAAGCGTCCATGCCTGCCTTGGTGCCGGTGTTGGCACTCCACAAAGCGATCGCGAGCGAGACTAACGATGTGACCCCAAGCTGCGTTCTGCCGCCCTCGATCGCACGCTCGACCTGTTGTTGGATGACTTGATAGGCGCTCGCGGGGACGATTGGTTGCAATGCCGAGAGATGCTGATTGACAATATGAGGATCGGTGAAGAGCCCATAGAGAGACACGAATGCTGTGATCGCGGGAAATAGCGCTAGAATTCCATAAAAGACGACACCGCCCGCTACGGCCATGAGCCGGTCATCATTGAATTCCTTGAAAACTGCGACGCAAATATTTCGCCACCGGTCGCGCAGAACCTTCCATGGTGCGGCTATGCGGGTCGCACCAACAGGCTTCAAATGGAAGCCTGTTGAAACATCGCCGGACTCTTTTTCTGACTTCAGCTGAAGCGGTGAGCGCTTGCCGGTTTTCAGGTAAAGTTCTCCCGCCGCCACAGCAAGCAGCGTCGCCGCGATCCAAGGCAAAAGATGTCTTAACGCGCGACGATCATCTACGTGCGAGTGCGAATTCGCCAGCGGTCTACACAAGGATGCCATCTCAGTGAGGAACAGCACAGATCATGAATAGTTGCGCCGTTTCTCTTTTTTAGCGAGATGGGGGCCGGTTCCGTCCTATTTTTGGGAACCCGGCGGCGGCGATATCGTTTTGCGAAAAAACTCAGGTTACGAAAGTGAAGTTCCGAAGTGGGAATAATATTCAAGTTAAAGACGTCCTTCGAGGCGACAAAACAATTTTATGAAGCTTGGATCGCATTTGGCGTTTGTCTTGCGGCAGCGAGTATTTGCGCGCTCGTCGGTCTTATGATCTGGACCTCGAATTTTATCGGCTCGGTGTGGGCATGTATATTGTTTGCCTGCCTGCTCCTGCTCTTGGCGGGAATTATAAAGCTCGTGATCGATAGCAAGTCGCGAGAGGCCAGCCGGAACTTCAGTTTGGTACGGGAGGAAGTCGCCAAAGACGTACGCGCCATTACGAAGCCACTGAAGGTCGCACAAGAAGCCGTTCCAGGTGCTGTCAACCCGGCTGTGCCGGTCATATTGTTCGTCTCGGTGCTGATCATTGCGTATTGGTCTAAGAGCCAAAGCGTCGAACCGGGTTAAGTTCCCCGGTTAGGGCGGACACAGCCGTGCCGGCAGTGATTGCGCCAAATGCATCCGATTTCGAGTGCGGATCGGGAACAACATCCACCCGCGAATAGTCCATAATTAAAGGAGTTCTCTCGTGGCCGTCGCAGCGGAAACGCGCAGACTTGCCCATAAGACAATCATCGTCGGTGGGCTGACGTTGGGGTTAGCCTCTGCGCTCTTTCTACTGTGGAAGGCAGCGCAAGCCGTGCTCATCGTGCTTGTCGGGATCCTGGCCGCTGTTGTTTTCGACGGCGGCGCCCGCGGCGTTATGCGCGTCCTTCCTATCGGCCGACGAGCGGCGATTTCGCTCGTTTTACTCGCTGCCGCTGCGTGCCTGGCAGCCACATTTTGGTGGAGCGGAAGCACCCTCTCTACTCAGCTCGAAGGACTGTCTACCGTCATCTCGGGTCCGTTGGCCTCGATCGATAAGTCTTTCTCGAATTCGACCGGTGACCATCTCCCGAATGGCATGGCCGCCGAATTTACAAAAAATATTCCCACCATTTTGGGAGGCGCCGCCGACGTTGTCACGACCACTTTTGGCATAGCCGTTACTGCTGTCGCGGTTTTGTTTCTTGGTGGCTTTTTTGCATGGGACCCTGATTCCTATACAGAGCTATTTATTTCGGTCGTTCCCCGTGAACAGAGAAAATACGCTCATCGTGCGTTGGCGAAGTCCGCGCAGGCTCTTCGGCATTGGCTTCTCGCGCAAGCTGTCAGCATGGCCGTAATCTTCGCTTTTACGCTAATAGCGTTAATGGTGATCGGCATGCCCTATGGCTTTGCTCTAGCGTTCCTGGCCGGTCTTTTGACGTTCATCCCAACCGCTGGCCCCTTCATCGCCGGAGTGGTCATCGTGCTGACGGGCATGTCGGCAAGCCTCCATTTGGCTGCGTACGGACTGCTAGTCTACGTCGCCATTCAATTTCTCGAGTCCAATTTCATAACGCCGCTGGTTCAGCAGGAAGCCATGGCCATACCTCCCGGTTTGGCGATTGGGTTGCAATTGGTCATGGGGGCGCTCTTCGGCATCATCGGCGTAGCCTTCGCCGTGCCATTCGCGGCAGCGGGATACGTATTCGTGAAGGAATTTTACGACGACACGGCCGGCGCAGCTGCGCTTTCAAACAGCCAAGATGCCGACGCCGTCGCAGTTGAAGATTTCAAGGAACCGAGAGCATAGGCCACCGTTCGCCGAGTAAGCGGCCGGGTTTGATGCTGTTGCTGTCGATCAGCGTGCGCACAAGCGCTTTGCCCCGCCGCGATAATGCTCGGATCAGTTCCCTGCTTTGGCGGCTGATCGCCGGGCAAGGAAGGCTTATTACCCCGCCAAGATCGCCTGGAGCAGATGGAACGCTTCCACCCGATTGTCCGCTTTGGCCGGTGGCGTTCATCGGGTCGCGCACGGGAACTTAGCCGAAACATCAGTGAGATCATTTTGGCCACGGACATTGCCGCCTCCATCATGAGCGTTTCCGAGCAACGGAGATGCGAATAAATTGGTTCCGGCCGGATTTGGTTGCATATTAGCGGGGCCGGGCGCGCCCGATAATGATCTCGCCAAAGACTTCGCGAACCAAATCAATCAATTTCGCGGATTGCTGATCTAAAGACGACCAAAGACAACGGACTGGCTGGAAACAGTTTGTGTTCCGGGCGTTTACAGTGGGAGGGGCGCTCCTAGCGTGCCGCGTCTTTTCGCCTAGATCGGCGTCTAACGATATCTTCCAAAATTTTGTTTTGTGACAGATCATGAGAAAGTGGTACGCATGCTGATGGATGGCCAAGTGATTGTCGTTTCAGGCGCCGCCAGCGGCATTGGAAAAGAATTATGCCGAGTGTTTTCCCAGCGCGGGGCGAAACTTGGACTTATCGATAGAGATCTAGCCGAACTCAACGCCTTGGCAAGCGAGCTTCGTCTTGCCGGTGTGCGCTGCTCAGCGGTAGTGGCAGATGTTCGACAATCGGGCTCCGTCCGCGAGGCGGTTCGAACGATCAGCGAATCTCTGGGACTCATCGACATCGTAGTCGCATGCGCAGGAATTTGCCGTGCCTCAAGCGTCGATGACCCCAAGGGGCACGAAATGGAAGAGGTTGTCTCAACCAACCTCATGGGTACGGTTCACTTGTTTGAGGCTGTCCTTCCATCCATGTTACAGCGACGGCGAGGACATTTAGTCGGAATTTCCAGCTTAGCGGGGATACGTGGAATTCCCTACGAAGCCGGATATTCCGCAAGCAAAGCGGCGGTAGCGGCTTATCTCGAAAGTGTTCGCTCCGAACTCCGGCCGCGCGGCGTGTCCGTAACGACGATCTTCCCTGGCTACGTCCTCACTCCGTTGCTGGAGAAGGTCAATGGTTTGACGGGAGCCGACATGTCGAACGGCAAGGCTTGTACGACAGCTATTGCGGCTGCACGCATCGTGAAAGCCATCGATAACCGCAGCGCGCGCGTTTATTTTCCGTGGGCGCTCGCTACCGGCGTTCGTTTAAGTCAATTTTTGCCGCCAGTGGTCTATGATTGGGTGATGAGACGCACGTTTAGCCGTCTGCCGATCGCCCGAGTTCCAGTTGCGGTTGCAGTTCCCGCTTCTGAGCCGACGAAATCCTAGGTGAGAAGCTTCTCCTCGATCATCCAGTCGATACACTCCCTAAACATGGCCTCGAGCGACGTCGGCCTATAGCCGAGTTCGATCGTTGCTTTGTCACTTCGACAGATGATGTTCGCATTCAAGAAAGCGGCCGACTCAGCCGTGATCACTGGCTCTTTCTTCGTGAACTCTGACAGCCGATCGAGTGCGCGCCCGGCGACGCTGAAAACCCAGGGGTTGCCTACACGGCTATTGGTGGCCTTCTGCAGCAATTTGCCCACCAACCTGACGACGTCAAGGTACGTCGCCTGATCGCCGCCTAGCAGGTAATTATTTCCGGTGCGTCCCCTGTCTACTGCGGCGACGTGCGCGCGAACGACCGAGCCGACATCGCAAAAGCATGCGCGCCCCGCAGGAATGAGCAAGAGCTCGCCGTTCGCCGCCTTGCGGATGAACGTTGACCAAGAGGATCTGTCATAGCGTCCAATTATGTTCGCGGGGTTGAGGATGACCGCATCTAAGCCGTCTTCGACGGCGCGCGCGACTTCTTCCTCCGCCATCGCCTTTGAATGTTGATAGTTGAAATTTCCTTTCCCGAGCTTTGCGGCGGTTTCATCGAAGGCTTCGTTAGGGAGGCCGAAAACACCGGACGTCGACGTATGGATGAAGCGTTTGCATCCCTTTGCCCGCGCGGCCTTTAGCATATTGCGCGTGCCATCGACGTTCGTGCGCCATTGTCGTTGGCGGTGGCCGGGCCACATACTGGTGTCTGCGGCGACGTGGAATATTACTGCGATGTTTTCGGGCATTGCGCGATCAAGTGAGAGAGGATCCTCAATCAATCCTTCCACCAAGCGGACGGGGTACTGTTGAAGGTGAACTAAATTGGAGCTAGGCCGGTGAAGAGCGGTGACCTCCCAACCCGACGCGGTGAGATGTTCGATCAGATTTAGCCCGAGGAAGCCGGTGCCGCCCGTAACGAAAGCTGTCTTCGGAAGCATTGTTTTCCCTTGCGCGTGCCTCGAGACACGACGCTAACATCGGACCGTTTGCCACGGAACATATTCTGTTTACGTATCGGCCCGGCTGGCCGTCCAGCTATTATATAGGCTTCTGCGCGCCAAGCCCCGATCTGAACGTTTCGATAAGGGGGTTAGCCGACGCCAGTTTCGTTGCCCACGGTGCCAAGACAAGCGCGTCGTGAAACTCGTGGCGCGGGAATTGCTTCGACGTCCCTAGCGGACCGCCAATTGTGGCGCCGTCTTACCGCCGATGAGTTGTGTGTCGCTTGTGAGACATAAAGCCCGCAATTTTTGGTGGGAGGGCCGGATATCAATCCCCCGGAAAAGGCTTCGAGGATAACAGTGACGAGATCCTTGGGCCGCCGTCGTGAAATGTGCGAATGGGACGATTTCAATTCATCCGCGTCGCCCATGCGCGCCTTATTAGAGCGAGATCAAGCAGGCCTGCTTCCGCCTTTCCTGTTCCTGTCCGCCCCGGGCGTCAGCGCTCAGGAGCAGCGCGCTTGCTCCGAGCTCTGGACGCGAGATCGCATTGCGGCCAGCCTTCCCGAGCGAGACAAGCTTGACTTCCAATTCGCCCTGGCCACCCGCGACAAGCTTCGGATCGCCTATCTCTCGAATGATTTTCATGATCACGCAACGTCGCGCCTTCTCATCGAGACGTTCGAGTGCAGACCGATCGACAATATGTTCAGTATGTTTCATAGGCACCATTTCGCCGCCTCATTGCGGCGGTCAGAAACTCCACACCTATTTTCTAATGAAAAAGCTACGCGCAAAAATCGTTGTTGTCGCGCCCAAGTTTCAGTCAGCATCCTTGCGCTTTCTGAGCAATCTGCCTTTTTGAATTGCATCTTCTCGGTTGGGGCCGTGTTTCGTTTCCGACACTCTGATAGAGCGCAAAACGAAAGAGATGCTCGGCTTGTCTCTCACTTCTTATCCTCTCCTGATGATCCGGACGCTGGTTCGGTCCATGCGCGGGTGCACCGGCGTGGGTCAATATGCAAGATCGGGATAGGAGAACTGTCCCCCTGAAATGATGCCAAGGTAAGAGAGTGAATTCCACTATCTGAATGTCGCTCCGTTTTCGCGTCATCGCGGCATTGATTTTTCTCAAAGCCCGGATGGAAATCCTCGGCGAAAATGAACCAAGTCATCCCGAGCCAGGATGTGATCCGTCGCGACGGCGTTTCGATGAAGGTCGATGCGCTGTTCCTTATGTTGCGGGCGCTGGTTTTGGAGCGACAAATCGCGGCCCCGCTCGATGCCTACGACTGAGCCGTAAGAAAGGAATCCGTCGCGATGGCGTTCGTCCAGAACAAGACGTTCGACGAGATCAGGGTTGGCGATGCCGTGACGGTTCAACGCACCCTACAGGCTCGCGATGTCCGCGCCTGGGGCACCGCTTTTGGTGATGCGGCGCCGTCGGCCGAACCTGCCGACATCCATGGCACCGCCGGAATTATAACGGCGATCCTCACCTCTCTCGTCGGATCGGCGCTGCCCGGCCCAGGTTCGGCGGTCTGCACAATCACAGTCCGTGTCGAGGCTGCGCTGCCGATCGACGCCTTGCTGACGGCAAAGATCGTGGTGCGGGAGAAACGATCCGGCGAGAAAGTGGTCGTTCTCGATGGGCGGTGTACCGGACCGGCGGGCCAACAGATTGCGACCGCGACGATCGAGGTCGCGGCGCCTGCGACGCAAATTCGACGCGAAGTGCCGGAACACCGGCTGGAGGGTCTGCTGGAGCGCTGCCACGGTCTCAAGCCTATGCTAACCGGCGTTGTTCACCCGTGTAGCGCCGAGGCGCTCGCCGGCGCAGTGGAGGCGGCCGAGGCCGGACTGATTGTCCCGGTGCTGTTCGGGCCAGAGCAGGAGCTGAACAAGATCGCCGCCGCCGCAAAACTCGATATCTCGAGCTTCCGCATCGTTGCGGTGGACGGCCCCGAGGACTCGGCTTTGAAGGCCGCGATGGCCGCCGGCGCCGGGGATGTGCAGGCGCTGATGAAGGGCAGCCTGCACACCGACGTGCTGTTGCACGCGATCATGCAGAAGGAAGCGAAGCTGCGCACCGGTCGTCTGCTGAGCCACTGCGCGATGATGTCGGTTCCGACCTATGCCCGCCGGATCGTTGTCACGGACGTCGCCCTCAACATCGCGCCCGACACAAATCAGAAGCGCGACATCTGCCAGAATGCGATCGGCTTTGCCCGGGCGCTCGGCATCGATCGACCGAAGGTCGCGGTGCTCGCCGCAATCGAGATGGTGAACACGAAGATGCCAGCTTCCCTCGACGGCGCGATCCTCGCGAAGATGGCCGATCGTGGCCAGATTGTCGGCGGCATCGTCGACGGCCCGCTCGATCTCGATGCCGCCGTCGATGCCGAGGCGGCGCGCGTCAAGCATATCACGTCGCCTGTTGCCGGCGCCGCCGATGTTCTGTTGGTGCCGAATATCGAAGCTGGAAACATGATCTACAAGAACCTCACCTTCATGGCGGATGCGCAAATGGCGGGACTGGTGGTTGGCGCGCGCGTGCCGGTGGTGCTGACGAGCCGTGCGGACACACCCGATGCCAGGCGCTTCTCGGCGGCCGCTGCCGTCCTTTACACCGAGGCGCTCGCGCGCGATCCCACCGGCATTCTGCCCGAGCCCTCGGAGTAGGCGCCATGACCGACGCGATCATCGTGGTCAACGCTGGTTCCACCAGTCTGAAGTTCGGCGCGTACGCGATGGGCTCCGCCCTGTCGCTCCTGTGCCGTGGCGAGATCGATGCCATGGAGGACGATCCGCGCTTCGTCGCGAAGGATCCGGCCGGCAAGCATTTGGACGCACACGCATGGGGCAACGCGATCGATCACAAGACGGCGCTTCATTTCGTCATCACCTGGCTGGAAGCGAATATCGCCGACATGAAGGTGGTGGCGGCCGGCCACCGCGTCGTCCTCGGCGGCACGCGTTTCGCGGCGCCGGTGTTGATCAGCGACGAGGTGCTCACCTATCTCGACTCGCTCGTCGTCATGGAGCCATCGCATCAGCCCTACAATGTGCTCGGCGCACGGGCGGTCGCCGAGGCGTTTCCAGGCCTCAAGCAAGTCGCGTGCTTTGACAGCTCCTTCCACCGCACGATGCCAGAAGTGGCGCAGACTTATGCGCTACCCAAGGACGTGCGCGACGCCGGAGTGCGTCACTGGGGCTATCACGGCATCTCCTACGATTACATCAGCCAGCAGATTCCGAAGTTTGCGCCTGGCGCACGACGCGTCATCGTTGCGCATCTCGGCGGTGGCGCCAGCATGTGCGCGATGCTCGATGGAAAGAGCGTCGAGACGACGATGGGATTTGCCGGCGTGTCCGGTCTGCCGATGGCGACGCGCTCCGGCGATGTGCCGCCCGGCGCGCTGTTTTATCTGCTGCGTCGCAAGCTCTTCGACGACAAATCTCTGGAGAAAGCGCTGTATGAGCGCTCCGGATTGCTCGGCCTCTCGGGCGGCATCAGCGACGACATGGGCGTTTTGCAGGAGAGCAAGGAGCCGGCGGCGATCGCGGCGGTCGCCCACTTTGTCTACGCGATGGCGAAATACACCGGCGCCTACACGTCCGTGCTCGGCGGCTTGGATGCCTTTGTCTTCACCGCCGGCATTGGCGAGAACTCAACGGTGGTGCGCGCGGCGCTGTGCGCAAAGCTCGCCTGGCTCGGCGTCGAACTGGACGACGACGCCAACGCTTCCCATGGACCACGCATCTCGACCACAGGCAGCGAAGTCTCCGTCTGGGTCATTCCGACAAATGAAGAGCTGATGATTGCGCAGCACACGCTGGCGCTCATTGGCAGATAGGTGAACTTTTAGACACCGGGAGCGTAGCAAAAGGCGGAAAGAACGGCCATGACAGGTGCCAAGCCGACCGGCGCGCAGCTCCCGTCACCAAGCCAAGGGCGGCGGCGCCGTCCGGATTGACGAAGCACAGCGCCAAGTGAGGCAACAATGACGATACGCTCGAAAGATTTTCGTGTCCGGGATGGTGACAAGGTCGATCTCGGCAAGTGGCCGACGCGCGTCGGCCCGGTTTACAAGTCGAAGGACGATTACGAAAGCCAGCTCAAAGCCCACGTGTCGCAACTCAGCTCACAGCAGAAGCTTCTCTACGCATCCAACCGCCATGCGATTTTGCTGATCTTTCAGGCGATGGACGCGGCAGGTAAGGACGGCGCCATCCGGCACGTCATGTCGGGGGTCAATCCGCAGGGCTGCCAAGTCTTTAGTTTCAAACATCCAAGCGCGACGGAGCTCCAGCATGATTTTCTCTGGCGCACCACGCGCGATCTGCCCGAACGTGGCCGGATCGGCATCTTCAACCGATCCTATTACGAGGAAGTGCTGATCGTCCGCGTCCATCCGGAAATACTTCGCACAGAAGGCATCCCGGACAAGCCGGACGACGATGATAAGGTCTGGCACGATCGATATCGTTCGATCGTCGATTTGGAAAAGCACCTCCACGCCAACGGAACCCGCAGCGTCAAGTTTTTTCTGCATCTGTCGAAAGAGGAGCAGCGAAAGCGCTTTCTGGCGCGTATCGACGATCCGGACAAGAACTGGAAATTCAGCCTTGCGGATGTTGAGGAAAGGAAATTTTGGAAGCAGTACATGAAGGCCTATGAGCAATGCCTCAGCGCGACGAGCACGAGCGACTGCCCTTGGTATGTCGTCCCGGCCGACGATAAGGAGAATGCCCGGTTGATCGTGTCCCAGATTGTTCTCGATACGCTCGTCGGCCTGAAGATGGCCTACCCCAAGACGAGTGATGAGCGCCGAAAGGAATTGCTGTCGATCCGCGAGCAGCTGGCAAAGTAAGCCCGCCACGTCCCCAAAATGTTTAGAGAGCGAGGCACGTCAGGTCGTCGGCGACCGTGACCGGTCCCTTGAAGTGTTGCCGAATGATCGACAGATCGTCATCGAGGTGGGCCAGGCTGCGCGTCATATTATGCGACAGGATGAGCGTGCCGACGCCGGCGTCGGATGCGAGTTTGCCAATCTCACTCGGCCTGGCGTGAAGCGCGCCAGCTACCTCGTCGGTGTGCTCAGGTACCGCGTGGTCCATAATCAAAATATCCGCACCCTTGATGAGCGTGGCGAACTGAGGATTGTGGCCATTCTGATCACCGGAAAACGCAATGCGGCGCCCCTCGG
Source organism: uncultured Pseudomonadota bacterium (assembly GCA_963789775.1). Lineage (GTDB taxonomy): Bacteria > Pseudomonadota > Alphaproteobacteria > Rhizobiales > Hyphomicrobiaceae > Hyphomicrobium_B. The sequence goes on along the minus strand of CAWBLX010000003.1, from coordinate 226,844 downwards.
TCTCGACGAGAAAGCCCAGGGCGGGGACAGGTCCATGCCTAACGCCGACGGACGTCAGCTGGAAACGCTCATTCTTGAAAACGACCTCGCTCTCAGACGGCGCAGCATCGACTTCAGTTATGGCCGCTTTCACCAGCCCGCCGCTTCCGTCCAGATAACCTGACAAATAGCGGTAAGCCCCGTGATCGGGGCCAAACAGGCTACGCATGTACTCCGAGATGCCGGGGAAAGCGCCGCCACCCGACGGGCCGATAATCGGCAACTGCCGCGTTCGATCGCTGAAGAAGCCACTCATCAGCAGGGCGACGAGATCCGACACGTGATCGGCGTGGAGGTGGGTGATCGCGATCGCATCCAGGGTCTCGAATTTCGCCTTCGCCTCGCCGAAGCGCAAGAACACGCCGCCACCGGCGTCTACGAGCAGCCGTGCCTTGCCGTCGATCCATAAAGCGTATCCGGAGCTGGCGCGGGCATCGTTGGCGTCGGGGCCACCCGAGCCCAGCACTTGGACGGCGAGCCGCGACGAGCAAATCGCGAGGGCCGGACCCGTCGAGGCCATGGCCAGGAAAATAACCGATAAGAACGCGTGCCAAGCTCGCATACATTGTCTCCCTGCTTCACGCGCGCCTTGGCCGCCATCCGGAAATCCATGCAGGAAAACCCTTTATCTCTATAAATCCGGATGCCAAACGCGATTGGGAACACGGAAAGGATTACGTCGAGGGCATGTGGCGCATCTTGCAGCAAGATACCCCCGACGACTACGTTCTTGCGACGGAAGACGCACACTCCGTACAAGGATTTGTCGAGATTGCATTCGCCGAGGCCGGCGATACGATGATATGGGAGGGAAGCGGCAGAGACGAGGTCAGCCGAGATGCCAAGAGCGGCCAGATACTCGTACAAATTGATCCGCGTTATTTTTGACCCACGGATGTCGACTTACTTCTTGGCGACGCCACAAAGGCAAGAGAAAAACTCGGGTGACAAGCGGAAATTTCCTTCCGTGATTTCGTCGCCGAAATGGTCGCCTCCGATATGGAACTCATAGGCACGGAACGCTGGCGAACTGACAGGTCAGCATACGGGCTGTTTTCGTTAGAGTTCGATTTGGCGCTCCAATCCGCTGTCGATAGCCCTTTCACGAGCATGCGAATCACATGTCATACGACTTAAACGCGAAACGCATTTTTGTTGCAGGTCACCGCGGCATGGTGGGAGCCGCAATCATGCGGCGGCTTGCAGACGAGCCATGCGAGGTCTTGATCGCTGATCGAAGCGAGGTCGATCTTCGCGATCAGGCCGCGGTTCGAGAGTGGGTGAAGAGGAACGGCCCGCAAGCCGTCATCGTCGCGGCCGCCAAGGTCGGCGGAATTCTCGCCAACGACCGGTATCCCGCCGACTTCATCTACGACAATCTCATCATCGAAGCGAATTTGATCGAGGCCGCTTTTCGCGAAGGCGTCGAGAAGCTGCTTTTTCTCGGGTCGTCTTGCATCTACCCAAAATTCGCACCTCAGCCCATCAGGGAAGATGCGCTTTTGACGGGACCACTAGAGCCGACGAACGAATGGTATGCGATCGCGAAGATTGCCGGGCTCAAAATGTGCGAAGCGTTCCGACGTCAGCATGGCGCCGATTTTATTTCGGCCATGCCGACAAACCTCTATGGCCCCGGCGATAATTTCGATCTGTCTAGCAGTCATGTCATACCGGCGATCATGCGAAAGGCGCACGAGGCGAAGACGTCAGGCGCGCCTCAGCTTACAGTCTGGGGAACCGGATCGCCGCGACGGGAATTTTTGCACGTCGATGATGCTGCCGATGCGATCGTTCACTTGCTGAAAACCTATTCTGAAGCGTCTCACATCAATGTTGGCTCCGGGAAGGACCTCACAATTCTGGAACTTACCCAGCTTATCTGCGACGTCGTGGGCTTCGAAGGCGAGATCATCCAAGATCTGACGAAGCCGGACGGAACACCGCGTAAACTGATGGATGTTTCGCGGCTGCTGGCGACAGGGTGGTGTCCGAAGTACGGGCTTCGAGAAGGACTCGAACAGACGTATGCTTGGTTTCAGCAGAACCTCGCTCAAGCCCGCATCGGCGCCGAGGCACCCGGCATCCGATACTGAAGGGCGATCTCCCACGGCGCGGCGTAACAAGTGCGATAGGAGAAGCAGCACTCGCATGCCCCTCCCATCGGATTTTCGACACTTGGCCTCCGCGCGCGACGGCGTGCATAAGGCTGAGTAGCTTTAACGACCGATGCCGGCCGATATCACTCTCCCGCGACCGGCACTTCGGGCGGCAGACCCGCGAGGTAGGCGGCGACGGGTTTCAAATCGTCTTCATTCACCGCCTTCATCAGAGCCACCATTCCGGTATAATTGTTGCGTTCGCCGGTATGGAAGTCTGTCATGGTTTTCAGGAGATAATCTTCCTGCTGGCCGCGCAGGCTCGGCCTGACGTAGTCACCCTGAAAATGGTTCTGGTGGCAGCCACGGCAGTTCATTGCGCTGAAAACCGCTTGCGCCTTGCTTTGCACGTCGGCGGGCGGCATCGGCTGATCGAGTTTGGGCCACTTCTGTTCGGCAAAATATGTGGCCAAAGCCTCCATATCCGTTTTGCTCAATGACTCGACGATTCCAGCCATCGTTTCGTTCTTACGATGGCCGATTTTGAAATCGAGAAGCTCTTTGAGAAGGTATTCGCGGCGTTGTCCCCAGATGACCGGTATCGACTTGTCGATGGGGACGCCTTTTTCACCGTGACAGCCGGAACAAACCTGTGTGAGATCTTCCACCGAATCCGCCAATGCCGGGCGCGGGCCGAAGACGAACAGGCCCGCCATCACCAATGCGGCCAGGGCTAATTTCGATACGTTAGAAAGTGAAGAACCCGGCCAATTATCGCGAAGAGTTAGCGGATATTTATGACCATGTGTGGATGCTGTCCCAGGAATGGCGTTACCCCTCATTGCGTCGTCAACCCCTTTTTTTGAGCCTAAGCGAACCCCTTATAAGCCCAAGTTATCGCCTTGTCGCCCGACCGTGAAGGTTGTCGGCGGTTGCTGTGGCGCCTGCGCAAGCAACTTTTCCGGGTATTCCTCGGCTCGGCATGCACGGGGACGAAGACGACCGCCGCCTCTGCCCGGTTGGGAAATCGCCTCGGAAAAAGAGCAAATGTTCACAGGGACTTGCGGGCCATTCGCGGAAACCGCGGACTGCGGCCGCCTATCGTTGAGCGCACCAGCCACCCCGGGAATTGGCAATGCCGCTTCGTCGTGCAAGGTTCAAACAAGGACGATGTGGTGAGGCCCACGATTGAAGCGGCCGGCCGCGCCGACTGGAACAAAGCGGTCCCCATACCGTCCGCGATCGAAAAAGTGTAGCTTCGAAGTGGACCAACCCGGCCTTCTGTTCATCCCGATATACGCAGACCACTTTTATAATGCGAAGTCAGTTCACCGGAACTCTGATCGCTTTGCTGGAAGCGCAGCCGCCAGGCGATCTGTCGATCGGCACACGCATTCAGAATGCCATTCGACGTCAGCTCGGAAACGGAAGCCTCAAGGCTTTCGATCGCCTACCATCGACGCGTCTTTTGGCGAAAGACATAGGCGTAGCGCGTGAAACGGTAGAACTCGCTTACCAGCACCTCGAGGCCGAAGGGTATCTCTTACGGCAACACGGAAGCGGTACATTCATCTCCGAAATGGGTGCACAGCTCGCGACATTCCGTGCCTCGCCCGCAAGGAAGATGCGCAGTCTGCACCTCTCCGAGAGAGGCAAGAAAATACAGCGCTCTGGCAGTGTGCATGATCCGGTGCAATTGCCGTTCGCGGCGGCCTTTCCGGATGTCCGATCGTTTCCGTTCGAACTTTGGAAACGGACCGCATCCCGGGTGTCGCGACGGCTGGGGACGAACACACTCGACTACTGCGATCCGCAAGGTCTCGAACAGCTGCGTGAGGAAATCAGCAGATATTTAGGTGCGCACCGTGGCGTCAACTGCGATGCAGAGAATATCATCGTGCTCACGAGCTCCCAGGAGGCGCTGCTCCTGATAACGACAATGATGCTGGATGCCGGAGATGCGGTCGCGGTTGAGGATCCGTGCTACCCCGGTATCCGTTCGGCGCTCGCCGTTTCCGGCGCAAGCCCGTTGGCCATCGATGTCGACCACAATGGCATGATGGTTGAAAATCTCATCCGACGCACCCCTGCGCCTCGCGGCGTCTACGTCACGCCTTCCCATCAATACCCGACGACCGCAACGCTCAGCCTTGAGCGTCGCATGGCTCTCATCGCGTGGGCAAAGGCGCATCGCAGTTTCATCATCGAAGACGACTACGACAGCGAGTATCGCTACGACGGCGCCCCAATATCCTGCATCCAAGGATTGGATACCTCCGGCAACGTTCTTTACGTCGGCACGTTTACGAAGACGCTTTTCCCCGGCATTCGACTGGCCTACCTCGTCGCGCCAACTCACCTCGTACCTGCCCTGGTCGGAATGCGGACGCTCGTCGATGGACACTCTGCCATCTTGAATCAGGCCATATTGGCCGAGTTCATGGCGAGCGGAGAATTCACGGCGCACATTCGGCGCATGCGCCAGCTCTTCAAGGCGAGGCGAGACGCGTTCGTCGAATGCGTCGAGGATCATCTCTCACCTTTCGGCACCCTTCGCATCCCCGCCGGCGGATTTCAGGCCACATGGTCCCTCCACGACGGCTACATGGAGGATGAGGTCAGACGGAAGGGCGAGCGGAACGGCATCATTCTCCCGTCTCTCGGCGAACTCTTCATCCGCCGGAGCGGCACCCGGGGCTTCGTTCTCGGGTTTGCGGCGCTGACGCCACAGGAATGCGATGCAGGTGTCAGACGGCTTGCCCGTGTCATGAAAAGCGTTCGGCCTCGCTGAACCTCACGTGCCTAGTTTGATAGCTGCGGCGCAGATTTTTTGCCCATGTGGTCTGCTGCGGGTCCCCAGAGTGGATGAATGCACCATTCCACTTTGGCGGTATGAATTTCGCTTCTCAAAGCGAAATTTGCGGACACCTCAGAATGGATACCCCGAGCCATCTTCCTCCATCGGAACGCACGAGACTGCGGCGATATCATTGGCTCGCCAAATACGACCGCGAAAGTATCAACCAAATTATCGATGCGGGCATCATCTGTCAGGTCGGCTACGTCTTCGACGGAGTGCCGTACGTCACGCCGACCAGTCACTGGCGCATCGACGACCATGTCTATTGGCACGGCTCGTCCGCGAGCCAGATGCTCAAAGCTCAGGAAAAAGGCATTCCCGTTTGCTTCAGCGTCACCCACATCGACGGCATTGTCTTCGCGCGGGCGGCGATGAACCACAACGTCCTCTATAGGTCGGTCATGGCCTTCGGCGACGCGTCGCTGACCAGCGAGGAGGAGAAGCGGCACGTTCTCTCGGTCTTCACCGACAAGCTGGCGCCCGGACTGTGGAACTATGGCAGGCCGCCGAGCGAACAGGAATGGAAGGCCACGAAAGTTATCAAACTCAAGCTGGATGAAGTTGCAGCGAAGGTGAACGACGCTCTCCCGGGCGACGAGGAGCCAGATCTGGCCTCCGATCGGTGGGCCGGAATGGTCGCGCTGGAGCTTTCACAGAAAGCGCCAACGGCTGACCCACGGTTGGCGGCCGGAATCGCGATGCCTGATTTCGCCGGCGCATTTCGCTACACCCGGCATGAAGCCGACAGATCCGCCTGGACCGCCGACCCGCCAAAGATAGCCGAGCAGGACTAGTTGCCTCGGCGCTTCTCTTGCAGCTTTGTGATCGCCTCGCGGATCGGCGCAAATGGTCCGAGCTTGTGCTGCTCCTGCGAGAACCCATCCGAATAGGGCCCATAGGGCGTGTCGACCGGCTTTTCGAGTTTATTGGGATAGTCACGAGCGAGGCCGGATTTTTTGGGACGCGGCTGGGAGTCGATATAAGCCGCAACGTCCCAGGCGTCCTCGGGCGACAGGCTCGGACTTTGCCACGTCGTCCCTTGTGGCATGTTGCTATGGATGAAGTTCGCTGCGTCGATCAGCGTATTCATACCCGCGCCGTCGTTGAAGCTATCGGGTCCCCACACAGGAGGGAAGACATACCCCTTGGCGTCGCCGACCTTGCCGACGCGTTGACCTTTTCCATCGGAGCCGTGGCAAGCGGAGCAGTTGCTTGCATAGATCGTGCGCCCGTGCGCGGGATCGGCAGCACGATCGAGTTCCGGCATCTGGCCCGCCTTCCGTCCGGGCGTCGGCTCCCCGACTGGACGTCCGGTCGACAGGAATTTCATGTAGGAAACGATCGCGATCATCTCCGGCCCGGTCTCCGGGAGCGGCTTGCCGTTCATGCTCCGCTCCATGCAGCCCTGAATGCGATCCTGCATTGTCCCCACCGTTCCCTCGCGCTCCCGGTAATTCGGGAAGTCGGCGAAGACTCCGATGAAGGGCATGCCGTACTTTTGCGTGCCCGCGTTGATGTGGCAGCTTTGGCAATTGAGATTGTTTCCGGCAAACCGGCGTGTCGGATCTTTGACTTCCGGGCCGATCAGGGATGCCGTCTTACTGACGAGGTCGCGTCCGTAGCGCACGGTACGGCCCCAATCATCGTCGGGAAGCTTGCTGATGTCCGGCACGACCCATGCCGATTGCGATACCGCCGACGCCGCGGCGGGCGGCTGATCGTCAGCGCGGCAGACTTCGGCTACATAGGGAATGATTAAAACGGCAGCGCCAATTATCTTCAATTTCATGCTTTACCGGATGGTTGTCGAAGGCCCAGCTGCAACGCACGTCGAATCTCGCAGAGCCGTATTGTTACAGATGCCGGTGAATTTTCTTCCAATGTAAAGTTCCGAACTTTTCGTTCGGCTTAATTTCGCCAGCCATCGACTCCGCTTCGCATGTGACATCCTGGCGGTCGGTTTGTCGCGGGTAACGTTTGTGAGCGTCGCCGCGAAATAGGTGTCGGAACCATTGAGAGCATGACCTCTCACCGATCCGAAACGTTGAAAACAAACCAGCAGGAGAAGTCACCATGAAGTCGATCGCTATTGCAATTGTCGTTGCATTCTCTTCCATCGCTACTGTTGCCGTCGCCGCTCCGGCCGACAGCGGCTCGCTTTCCGTTCACGGCGTTTTCGGCGGCAACACCTACGGCCGTTGATTATGACGAGGAATACCGGCAGGCGCCGGTTCGGCGCCTGCCACTGCTTTTGATACCTGCCCCCGTCCCTCGTGGGACGCAGCACGACACCCCAAGACCCTTAACGGCAATCTTCGGCTTACCATTCCGAACGTGTTTGAGAGCCCGTTCAGAGATGTAGCGCTAGGCTCATTGCTATAGTCGGCCAGCCGCGCGGCATCTTCTCACGGGAGGTCTCAGATGAGTTTCGACTACTGGATCGGTGCCGGAGTTCTGGTTGCGACGGCAGCAACAGACGCAGCCTATGTCATGTTCACGGCTTCCGTCGTGGCGAGGCGACCGCTCTCGGCGGCCAACTGGAGCGGCTTATGGTATATGCTCTCGTCGTTCGCCGTTATCAGCTACACGAACAATTGGATCTACGTCGGATTTGCGATCGTGGGCTCGTGGATCGGCGCGTACTTCACGCTCAAATACTTCCATCGGGAGCCGAGTCATCCTCCGGCGCCGCTGAAGCCGTCCGCCTAGGATGACGAGGCCATGAGACGAGCGATCGCTTCCTCGGCATAAGCCTCAAGCTCCGGCAAGAGAACAACACTCTCCTGCTCGTTCGGGTCGGTCCGCGCAATAATCGCCGATATGGGCTTATCGCTCAGATTGATCGGGAGATGCGGCACGCCTGCCGGAATGTAGAACAAGTCTCCCGCCTTCGTAACGGCATGGTGTTGGAGCCGGTCGCCATAAAGCGCGATCGCTTCGCCTTCGAGGACATAGATGGCCGTCTCGTGGCTCTCATGCATATGCGCTTTTGCCCGGCCTCCTGGCGGAATTGTCAGGAGGTGCATGCAGATGCCTTTCGACCCGACCGTCTCGGCGGCGATGCCGCAGAAATAGGTGAGGCCCTGTTTGCCGTCGTAGGTGCCCTCGGCGCGGACGAGGCGACAGCTCTGTTCCGAAGGGTTACCCATTGCAAGCGTCTCCTTAGGCGAAGTTTCACGCGGTCTACGGAGGAATCTATGTCGCAAACCGCCACTTTGCCACCCCCGGCGCCGTTCGGCGATCTTAGCGCACAATGCTGGATACCCTTTGAGCCCGGAAAAAGATGTCGATGCGGCGGCGTCTAACCGATATGCAGGCCGCATGACCCTCCCGGACACGACCACCCCAGACGGTGATTTCGAAATTTTTCTTGTGGTGCCTCCAGGCCTGGAGGCGGCGCTTTGCGACGAGGCGCGGGCCAACGGCTTCAAAAAGCCGACCGTCATTCAAGGCGGCGTAACGATAAAGGGAAATTGGCCGGACGTCTGGCGCGCAAACCTGGAACTCAGGGGCGCTAGCCGCATCGTCGCACGCATCGCGACGTTCAGGGTTCTCCATCTCGCGCAGCTCGACAAACGCGCGCGGCGGGTTGCGTGGGGCGATGTTCTTCGGCGGGACCGGCCCTTCCGCGTCGAGGCGTCCTGCAAGAGTTCCCGAATCTACCACTCGGGTGCCGCTGAGCAGCGCATCGAGACGGCGATCCGGGAGGAACTCGGCGCTCACTCTTCCCCGGATGCAGAGGTTTGCGTCAAGGCACGCATCGAGAATGACCTGTGCACGATCGGCGTCGATACGTCGGGCGATCTCCTGCACAAGCGCGGCCACAAGCAGGCCGTCAACAAAGCGCCAATGCGCGAGACGCTCGCTGCGCTTTTCTTGCGCCTGTCCGGATATAAGGGCGGCGAACCCGTCGTCGATCCGATGTGCGGATCAGGGACCTTCGTGATCGAGGCGGCCGAGATGGCGGCCGGACTCAAGCCCGGCCGCTCGCGACACTTCGCCTTCGAAGACCTAGCCACCTTCGATGAAGCTGCCTGGTTGCGAATGCGCGACGCCGGCGCCTTCGCATTGCCCGAGGCGCGCTTCTACGGCAGCGACCGCGACGCGGGCGCGATCAACATGAGCCGGGCCAACGCCCAGCGTGCAGGCGTTTCCGAGATCACGGACTTCCAGCAGCACGCAATCAGCGATCTCGTAGCGCCTGACGGACCGCCCGGGCTCGTCATCGTCAACCCGCCCTACGGAGATCGCATCGGCGACAAAAAGCATTTGCATGCGCTTTATCGCTCGCTGGGGCAGACGCTCCAATCTCGATTTGGTGGATGGCGCGTGGGCCTCATCACCAATGAGGCGTCGCTCGCGTCAGCGACCGGCCTACCGTTTGCGGCCCCAGTCGGGCCGGTTTCGCACGGCGGAATACGCGTTTCTCTGTTCCTGACTAGGCCCCTCAAGTCTTAGGGGAATACAGGACTCGGTAAGCGGAATGATCCGGGATCTGCTTCCCCTAGGTGAGTATCAGTAAGACACTGCCGGTAAATCCGGTCGAGGTCACGGGCCATTTCATCGAAGGTTCGTTGCGGTCGAATATTTCGGCGAAGCCGATGCAGCGTGCGCGGGGATGCCAGAGCGACGGAATGATCCCTGCGAGTTCTTCCGCATCACCGGGGCGAAACAGCAGTCCATCAACATTGTCGCCGATGCGCTCGGCGATGCAGCCCAAGCGGCTTCCGATGACGGGCAGGCCTGCCGCCATCGCTTCGTAAACGGCGAGCGGCCCCGTCTCAAGCCAGACGGAAGGGACAAGGCAGGCATCATGCCGGGCGAGTTCGGGCAGTACGGCTTCGGCCGAAACGATGTGATGAATGCTTGCGTCATCGTGCGAGAGGATATGAGGCGCGCCCAAAGCGAGCTGTCGGCATCCTCGTCTCGCGTGACGCGAAGGCGCGCAAGGATGTCGGCAACTGGTGTCGGTAGTCCCCGATTGGCGAACCGGCACCGCGTGCAGCGCGTTACGTCGAGGCGGCGATCACACGGCGATATTCGATTTTCGAGCAACCCGGTCTGGGGGCATGAGATCCCGCCTGTGTGATATGTCACGATCGTTCGCGCATCGACGTCCAAGCATCGGCGGCACAAGCTGCGGTTCCGTCGCTGGAATGATTGTCTACGACGATGATCTCGACAGGAAACTCCGCTTCGCAGCGCGCCAGCGCCGCGATCGTCGGCCGAATGCGTTTGGTGCTATCGTGAGCGCAAACAATGACGGAGACGCCATTCAATGATGAACTCCTATGCCAGTGCTGTTCCGGCACGACGCGCAATCAAGCCGTCGCGGTCAAAAAGAAAAGATTGTTCATCGACTACGCCGCAGATGCGCTTTTGATCTGGCTTGAACGCCACACGGCTGGCCAGTCCATGTGACCGACAGCCGAGGAAGGCGGCCGCAAAGTGTTGAAGACCTCCTCACCGATATGAATGCTGAGGACATCGAGTTTGGCGTCAAAATCTTCATGCCAGTCGCCCAGCCAAGCGGACAATTGATATGTTCCCGGCTGGATCGGCAATCGTCGCGCCTCGCATCTTAGAACACCGGAAGCGAGGCCCTTCATGCTTTCGCTGCTCGGATGAAACCGGCTGTTCGATCCCCAAACGGGTTCTCCCGTGCCCGCGCGAAGTACGATACCGCCAACGGCAGTATGGAGCGGCCGCGGGGATTCGAACGCGACATCGACAATCAAGTCTCTTTCGGCAAGCGCGCGGTGATCGACGGCGAGCGATGAGATGGACGGGCGCAGTGGGTTCGTGGCGAACGACATCGCGTGCGTTGGTGCGCTGGCGTTGGCGTATTGGCTGATGACGGCGTCCACTGAAGCATCACTGACGATTTGCCCGCCGGCCAGCAGGATCCCCCGGTTGCAGAGAGCCCTGACCGCCGCGAGATTATGACTCACAAAGAGAACGGTCCGCCCCTCTCCCGCGACGCGCTTCATTTTTCCGAGACACTTCTGCTGGAATTCTGCGTCGCCCACAGCGAGGACCTCGTCGACAACGAGGATCTCCGGCTCCAAGTGCGCCGCAACCGCAAATGCGAGGCGAACATACATGCCGCTTGAATAGCGTTTGACGGGCGTATCGAGAAATTTCTCGACTCCCGCGAAATCGACGATTTCATCGAACTTGCGTCTGATTTCCGTGCGCCTCATGCCGAGGATGGCCCCGTTGAGGTAGATATTCTCGCGACCTGTCAATTCAGGATGAAATCCGGTGCCGACTTCGAGAAGGCTCGCGACACGACCCTTGATCTCGACCCTTCCTTCGCTCGGTTCGGTGATCCGAGACAGGACTTTGAGGAGCGTTGACTTACCGGCACCATTGCGTCCGATGATGCCGACGACGTCACCCTGCGCAAGCTCAAATGAGACGTTCTTGAGAGCCCAGAATTCCTCGATTTCATCGCCCAAGACCAGTTGGCGGCCACGCGCGGCATCCAAGGTCGTTCGCGCCCAATGTTTCGCCGTCCGCACGACAACATCGCGGAGCGTCGTATAGCGCTCCCGACGCTGGTGGCCGATGAGGTATTTCTTGGAGAGCCCTTCGGCGCGAATGACGGTATCGCTCATCTTACAAATCTTCCGCAGCGCTATATGAGGTCAGCGAACGTGCGCTCCGTCCCTCGGAAGTACCTCACGCCGATCCACAGCATGAGCGCCGCCATTCCAGCGCTCGCGGCCATACCCGGCATATAGAGCTGGCTGGCGTCGCCAAGCAGGCACCAGCGAAACGCATCGATGACGCCGACGACGGGATTGAGGCTGTACCAAACGCGGATGTCGGCTGGGATAATTTCGCTCGAAAACCCCACGGGCGACACATACAGCCCAAATTGAATGATGAAAGGGATGATGTAGCGAACGTCGCGATATTTGACGTTAAGGGCCGTGATGAAAAGGGCGGGCCCGAGGCTTGCAACGACCGCGAAGAGGATGGCGATGGGTAGAAACAGAATGTGCCAGTTCGGCAGATACTCGTACCATGCCATCATTGCGAAGAGGATTGCCAAGCTCAGGCCGAAATCGACGAGCGCCACGACACCGACGGACGTCGGCACGATCAAGCGCGGAAAATAGACTTTGCTGATCAGATTGGCATTGCCGATCAGGCTGCTCGATGCCTCGTTGAGGATGCTCGAAAACAAAAACCAAGGCAGCAAGCCGGCGAATACCAGGATAGGATAGGGCACGTCGCCGTCACTGGGCAACTTGGCAAGTTTTCCGAAAATGACGGTGAAGACAATCATTGTCAGTAACGGGCGGACGACTGCCCACGCGACGCCGATCACCGTCTGCTTATACCGGACAGCGATATCGCGCCACGCGAGTATAGCGAATAGCTCGCGATATTGCCAAAGGTCGGACCAATAATGACGCTCTGCCCGCCCCGCTTCCAGGATGAGTACGCGCGGAACTTGATCGGGCGGAGAAATAGAACGCCTCTTTGAGTTCGACAGGCTTTGCAAGTTGGCGAATTCGGATTCTTCGCGATCCGACGCAAGGGGCGCGCCGAGGCCGGCGTCAAGTACGGAGGAATTTGCGGATTGGAGGAGATAAATCTACCGAACTGCGGGTGAATCGCTTCACCCATCCTAGCAGCTGAGGCTGCCGAGCAGACGACGCCCCAGCATCAACCGTTTGCAGCCTACAGTTGTACTTGTTGCAGATAATCGCGCGTGTCGTCAATCGAATTTTGCACGCCAGAGCTGGAAGACCAGCGCCACCTGATGATGCCTTGGGGAATGAACGCTTCTAATACCGACAATCTGAACGTTGCTCCATTCACGCCGTGAGCTGGTGCTGCGGGAATTAACGTTAATGCGCCCAAATAATTCTTCTCGATAATCACGAGAATGCCAATCTTCATCGTATTATATTTTTGACGCGTATTTGTTGGACAATCGGCAACGATATGTCAACTTTGCGCCGGCTTTCGCCTGCGCAGTTTTTTTCGTCAGTTTATGGCTTAGCGAGAGCCTCGCATTTTCTCATAATTTGCTCGCCAATTGAGCATTTCCATCAATAGGAACGCGTTCATCGTGATCGGCGGAAATCACAACAGTGACGAGGCTGCCGGTACGCGGCGAATACGCAAAACGCGATTCCTGCAATCGCGACAGTCGCGGGCGCTCGAGTCCCGATCAGATGATTTACCGGTATTTCTAATTAATCCGGATCGGCCGCACCAGATCGAGGAGCCGCAGTCTATTCCGGACGGCGACAGGCGAAATCAGCTTTCACTTTTATTCGACCAATTCACCGAATTGCTCTCAAAATACTATTTGGCGTTCGACGAGTGGCTGAGTTCTTTCTCCCGCCCGACGCAAGATCTGGGCTTTCGCTGGCAACGATCGCCCCCCAACGAGCACCTCGCGAGAATTGCGCTCATTGTGCTTTTGGTTCCGCTGCTGTTTCTCTTAACGCCCGGCGAAACACCTCACTTCGATAAGCAAGCGCGCGTCGACAAGAAAACTCCCGCCAAGGTCGAAATGCCGATCGCGGCGCCGGAGTTCAATCTCGAAGAGCGTCTTGGGTTCGCCCAGGCCCTGCGCGATCGCTTGGTTTTTAGTGCAATCAAGTCGGACTACGATCGATCTAAACCGCCGGAAGCGGAAGCTCGCAACGTAGAACCATCGACTACGGAAACGAACAGGCCGCTTGCCGAGCAAGTCCCATTGGAAGTTGCTGCCTCAAACGTCCCGGCTGTCGTCATCGATGATAGGCGATGGAGCCTGCCGTTCGATAGTCAGGAGTATAAGGCAGCGGGGCTGCCGCAGACCCCGGCAGACTCGTTTCGCGCCGAGATTTCCGTTTCACCGCTTCTGAATGAAGCGGCCGACGTTGCCGAGAATGTCGTCCCGCCCGATGAGCCTGCATTACCCGCGAAGCCCAAATCGGAAAAACGCAAAAGGGCCGTTGCGCAACGCAAACGCCCGGCGCCGGCAAAACAACTCACGGCGTCGGCAGGACCTGCACCTGCTTTCACGCAACAACTGCAGCCGAATTTGCCGCCGCCGCCAATTCTCTTTTTCCTCGGGGCGCCACCGCCCGTACCGCCTGCTCAGCCCTCGGCTGCACCTCAGCCCCAGCCTTCGACGGCGCCCGCTTCCAAACCGAGTTCGCCTCCCCAGAACAACTCTTGGCTTCCGGCATCCATCTACGATAGCGTCAAGAACGCGTACTGATGCGGGCCAAATTTAAACGGGCGACAATCGGTTCGCCTGCCGTCAGCCGACCATAACTTCGCTGATTTGTATAATCGGCGTCAGGTCCGTGTAATTTTTGATATCGGCCAAGATTTCCGGGGCATGCGGGCCAAACCCGGCCTGAAACGCCTCTACGGAATCACAGAAGATATGGCACATACCGACGTAGGTCGGAGGCGTATCCGGTGCACCACCAGCGATGCCCTTGTCGACCGTGTAAGATTTGCAGCTATCGCCCATCTTCGCTTTGACCATGGGCATGTGTGTGTCGCGATAGTAATCGTGATCGAAGCGTGCATTGGGCGTGTTCGGATACATGACGCTGACTTTGATCATGCGAAGTTCCTTCCCTTCTTCGTGTCATTTTAGGCAAATTAAGATTGCGCCGGCGGTGCATAGCACAGACTGGTCTCAAATGCCCGCGTCGTCTTTCCATAATTGGACCTCCTAGCGCGAAAGTTGGTGGCGCCTTGAATTGCCGCGACGTCGGCGGCGCATCTCTTCGATTCCGAATCGCGCGTTGCGAATTCTTCAAAGGCACGAGCGGAATTGGTCGCGCTCCAAACGGACGCTGCGATGGTCAGGCGTATCTATTTGGTACGTTCCGTGCTGCAACAGCACAATTAACGGTGCCGCATCGCGAAATTCGGCGCGGTCGCGCTTCCGGCTCCGGGCGCATTGCGTTCCATGTGGCCGGGAAATCTCGACTTCATAAAGCAAATTCGGGCGGTGATCCGCGGACGATACGTCGGACCGGCTCCTGGCACGATGGCTGCAAATCGATCTGCGGCAATTCAATCGAGTTCTTTCGGGAAGGGTCAATTGGAAAAGCGGGGGTCCGTATGGTTCACGGATATCTCGTGTTTCCCAATGCGAGACAATATCGGCGCGAAATTAACCCTTGATTTAGGACGTTCTTGATGGATTCGGCCGCAAGGAATAGCAGCAAGTTTAAGCGTATGCGTAGGAGATATCCGTGGGATTTTTCATCGACTGTTTCATCGCAGTTTGGAATTGCGTCGGAGGCGGCTCTCCGGGCGGCGGTCCCAAGCCAGCACCTGAAATCGATGCGGCCAACGGCGCGGCGGCTATGGCGCTGCTCCTTTGCGTCGGCATCATTCTCTATCGGCAGCTGCAGCAAGCGGAGCAGTGAGACGCGCGACTTCGCCGGCCATCGGCAAGGCTGCTCGACATGCTGAGCACGGCGTCTAGTTCATCTCCCGCGGCAACCCGGATCGCATCTTGGTGCGCCCTCGCCGTGGTCGAGTTACTTGCAATTCGGCTCTTTCCCACCCTTCCGGATGTCTGGGATGTCTGGCCGATCGTCGGCATTGCTCACGCGATCGCAAAGATCCTCTTTCTTTCGATTGTAATTTTCGCGGTCATCGGCTGGCCGAAACGCGTTGAGATTCGCCACCACCTCTTCAAAGAAAGCAATGACGCGCACTTGCTTGCGAGTGCTGCAGTCAGTGCGACCGCAGTTCTGCTCGCTCTTCTTGTGCGAGCAGAACTTGCGGAGGCCGCATCTGGCGGCGAAATACTGGCTTATGCATACGCGGCGGCAATTGTCGTCGCTGCGGTGAGCCTCATACTGGTTGCAGCGCCATTCTCATTTTGGCGCGCCATATCGAGATCGTGCCGCATAGAATTGATTCTGGCAGTTTGCTTTGGAGTCTTTGGTCTGATTGCCGGCGAAATGCTGCGTCTCGAAGGCGGAAGCATCCTGTCAGAATCCGATTGGGCCAGACTTTCCGACGTCACGCTGCAACTTTCATATTGGCTGCTCGCGCAATTCGATGCCAGTGCCTTCATGGATCCGAGCACGCGCGTACTCGGTGCAGGGAATTTCAGCGTCCGCATCTATGCAGCGTGCTCGGGCTACGAGGGCCTGCTTCTGATTTCCCTCTTTCTCACCGGTTACTTTCTGGTCTTTCGCCGATCGCTCAGATTTCCGAATGTCTTCGTTCTCTTCCCCCTGGCGATGGGCGCAATCTGGCTCCTCAATAGTTTGCGTATTGCATTGCTCGTATTGATCGGAGCGCACCTATCACCTGACATCGCGCTCGGCGGATTTCACTCGCAGTTCGGCTGGATCAGCTTTTTGCTCGTTGCGCTCGTCATTATGACGTTTGCCCAGCGGATCGCATTCTTTGGAGTAACAACTGCTCCGGCATCTGGTTCATCAGGGAGCCAAGCGGTTCGCAGAAGCGCGACACGCAATCCTGCTTTGATCTATCTGGCGCCGTTCGTCGCGCTCATGGCTGGCCAGATCATGATGCATCTGGCGGCGCCGGATGCGTATCTGCTCTATCCGGTGAAAGTCTTGGCCGTTGGAGCAGTTCTCTACGCCTTGCGGGATATCTATATGCGGTTCTGGTCCTTGCCTGCGTTGGGCTCGGCGCTGCTCGGCGGTATAGCGGGTGTCATTTGGATTGCGACCGACCCCGGCGCGGGCACTCAAACGCCGCTCGGCGTTTCTCTCTCAGAGCTCACCCCAGTCGCCCTCATCGCCTGGCTTGCATTCCGAGCCATCGGCACGATCATCATGGTTCCGATCGCCGAAGAGCTGGCATTTCGAGGCTATCTCTATCGTGCTCTGCTTTCCCCTCGATTCGAGAAGGTCGATTTCAGAGCGTTCGGGTTTGTCGCCCTGATAGTCTCGTCGGCGCTTTTCGGTCTTATGCACGACCGTTGGCTCGCCGCTGCGCTCGCAGGGTTGCTCTACGCGCTCATCATGATCCGCCGTGGCCGCATCGAAGACGCCATCGCAGCCCATATGACGACCAACGCCGTTATTTTCCTATGGGCAGTTGCGGCAGGACAGTGGTCACTTCTCTGACCTTCGTCCGATGACGCCCGTCTCGCGTTACGCCGCCGCGCTGGAAAAAAGAACATCGAGTTGTGTTTCAAACAACTCTCCGATGTTGACGGGATGCGCCCGATCCAAAAACTTATTTATGACGATACCGGCCCAGATCGGCGCCAGAAGCAGATGTGGATGCTTGACCAAGCGATCGTCCCTCAGCTCTCCAGATTTGCGCGCGGCGATCGCCAGCCGTTTGACCTTCTGTAGAAGTGGATCGATCACGTCGCGGCGATAGATCTCGGCAATGGCCGGAAACCGCGCGCCTTCGCTGATGACCATCCGCGCGATATCGGCCCGGCTCTTTTTTTCGATGGAATAAATAGAGACGACAAGCGTTCGGCGCAGGAAATCCTCGACACTCTCGCCGGGCCCGCGCTTTGCGTCATCGACGTCGATGTGGGCGTTGACAATCTCCTGCCGCACGACGGCGGAGAAGAGGGCCTCTTTGCCGACGACGTAACGATAGATCAGTCCTTTAGCGACGCCCGCGCGCTTTGCCACACTTTCAATGGTGGTGTTGGCAAAGCCCTTGTCGAGAAACTCCGCCAACGCTGCATCGACGATGCTTTGCCGCGTTTGAGCGGTTTTTTCGGGACTCGCGCCACGTCTTCGAACGACAGGCTGCTCGTTCCGAACGGCTTTTCTCACGGCGGATTGTGTACTTTTTGGCATGTCGCCTCACAGCATGGAGTCGGGTCTTTTTCAACCGACGCCTTCGATTTTCGACGGGCACCCATGCGTCCAATGCACTCTCAGCACAGGGCCTCCCTTCTTGACAAAAGTGACCCTAAAGTCATTTATACTCCGCCGAGGGTAAGTTCAAGTTCCAATCATCGTTGTTGCTCAGCGCTCGACGCGATCGCTTGTTTCGCAGGACGTGCCATGGCCTATCCATCACCGCAGCAGTGGATGTTTGCTCTAAAGACGTGCGTGGCGGGCGTACTGGCCCTCCTGATCAGTCTTTGGATCGCGCTACCCAATCCTTATTGGGCGCTGGCGACCGTCTACATCGCGTCTAACCCGTTATCCGGCGCGACGCGGTCAAAAGCGATCTTTCGTGTCATCGGAACGCTGATCGGCGCGTCGGCCGCCGTGCTGATGGTGCCCAATCTCGCGAACGCGCCGGCTTTGCTCGTCATCGCGATGGCGCTCTGGTCGTCGGTCTGTCTCTACATGTCGCTGCTCGACCGGACGCCGCGAAGTTACGTCTTCATGCTCGCAGGATATACCGCGGCGCTCATCGGTTTTCCGACGGTCAATGTGCCGGATACGATCTTCGAAGTGGCTCTGTCGCGCACCGAAGAGATCATCGTCGGCATTCTCTGTGCCGCCGTGGTCTCGAGCATCGTGTTCCCCCGCGCGGTCGCTCCGGCCATCACGCAAAGGTTCAAGACGTGGCTCAACAACGCCGATACCAGCGCACGCGACGCGCTCGGGATGACGACGGGACTGGAAGCCGACGCCCACCGTCTGCAACTCGCCGGAGATCTGGGCGAGATCGAGAACCTCGCAACTCATCTCGTCTATGACACTGCCGGACATCCGGAACTTCCGCGCCGCGTTCGCGAAATCCAGCCGCGCATGCTGATGCTGCTTCCGATCCTTTCATCCATCGCAGACAGGCTGCGCGAACTTTCATTGCTTGGCGGTCCTTCCCGTCCGGTCCAGGATTTCGTCGAGCGGATGGACGGTTTGCTGGCGCCTGAAAAATCTCAGGATTTCGAGGACCTCAACCGTCTGCGCAATGACATCGACGCCACCATCAAATCCGATCACGCTCATCGCACCTGGCACGACCTTGTCGAGCTCAGTCTACTGACGCGCCTAAGCGATCTCGGTGCGATCCGCGCCGATTGCCTTGACGTTATCCGCAGCATCGAGGGCGGGACCGAGAATGCCTTGAAGCCGTTCTCTTATCCGATCACGGATCGCGCTACTTTGACCCGGCATTATGACCATGGCCTCGCGCTTCTCTCCGCAATCGTCAGCTTTGCGACGATAACGCTCTGCTGCGCGTTCTGGATATTGCTTTCGTGGCCGGAAGGCGGCGCCGCGGCCATGATGGCCGCCGTTACAGCCAACCTCTTTTCGGCACAGGACAACCCCGTTCCTTCCATTGTCCTGTTCGCGAAGTGGTCGGTTGTGTCGATCGGTCTTTCCGCGCTCTATGTCTTCGCGATCCTCCCGTACGTGCATAATTTCGAAACGTTGACGCTGGTCCTGGCGCCGGCCCTCGTCGTATTCGGGTTGTGCGTATCGAAGTCCGAGACGCAGCTGCTCGGCCTCTCAATGGCGATCAACACGGCAGCGATGATCGGACTTCAAGAGACATTCACGATCGATACGGCGACGTTTCTCAATAATAGCGTGGCCATGACGTTCGGTGTCATCCTCGCGGCGGTCATGGCAGCATTGCTGCGTACGCTCGGCGCCGAATGGAGCATTCGACGTCTGGCCGCGGCGAATAGGACCACGCTTGCCGACATCTCAAGCGCGCAAAACGCGCGCGACGAAGCCCGGTTGACGGGCATCATGCTCGATCGCCTGGTTCTCCTGGCGCCGAGGGCGAAGGCCGCCGGACACAGAATTCCCGATGCCATCGGCGAATTACGGGAAGGTTTCAATATCCTGGATCTTCGGTGGGCGCGCTCAGGCCTGACGACCTACTCGCGGCGCCGCATCAATGCGATCCTGATGATGCTGACACGCCATTATCTTGCCGGCACATCGGGGCCCGCATCGGATTTTCTTCTTGCGGCGATCAATCGAGGGCTCGCCGTGGTGCGCAACGAGCAAAGCGCTTCAGCGCGGATCGCGCTGCTCGGCCTTGTCGGGCTGAGACGAAGCCTCTTCCCTGACCGGTCGCCCCCGTATTTGGCGCACGCGCCGGTATATCTGGAAGCCGCACAATGAATGAGGAAATCAATGTCTTCGGCGTCTTCGTGCCCTCCATTCTCGTGTGCTCGGTCATCGCCTACGTGGCGATGATCGTTACGGCCCGCGGCCTTCGCAGCATCGGTGCCTATCAATATGTCTGGCACCGATCCCTCTTCAATCTTTCGATATTCGTCTGCCTCCTCGGCACATGTGTCCTTTATTTTTCGAAGGTCCCCTCGTGAACCCCAGGCTTAAAATCGTCGGTCGTTACGCCGTGACGTTCGCTCTCGCGGGCGTCGCGATTTTTGCCGGATGGCGTCTCTGGGTTCATTATGAGCTCGAACCCTGGACCCGCGACGGGCGCGTGCGTGCCGACATCGTCGAGATCGCGCCGGACGTTTCTGGTCTCGTGACGGACGTGCTGGTCCACGACAACCAGATCGTCCACAAGGGCGACGCGCTCTTCCGGATCGATCGCGACCGCTTCGTTCTTGCCCTCAGGCAGGCGGAAGCCAATCTCGAAGGACGCCAAGCGGTCCTCGATGCCGCTCGCAAGGATCTCGTTCGCTATAAGAACATGACCGAGATCGCGGTCAGCGAACAAAAGGTCGAGCAGGTCACTGCGACTGCCGCGCAGGCCGAAGCTGATCTTCATCGCGCGGAAGCCGATCGCGATCTGGCGAAGCTCAATCTCGAGCGATCGGAGGTTCGTGCGTCGGTTACCGGCCCCATTACCAACTTCGATTTGCAGCCCGGTAATTATGTGACGGCGGGCAAGGGCGTTGCCGCCTTGATTGACCAGGATTTGTTGCGGGTCGAAGGATATTTCGAGGAGACGAAACTGCCGCTCATTCACGTCGGCGATAAGGCCGTCGTTCACCTGATGGGAGAAGATACACCTCTGCTGGGTCACGTCGAGAGCGTTGCAGGGGGCATCGAAGATCGCGATCGCAGCGCTGGCGCGAACCTGCTCGCCGACATCAATCCGACATTCAGCTGGGTGCGTCTGGCGCAGCGCATTCCCGTGCGTATCGCACTTGATCATATTCCGGACGGCGTCCGACTTGTCGCCGGACGGACGTCGACCGTGGTCATTGATCCCCCAAACGCAAATTAGAAAGCCGTGTCGAACGCCGGCATAACGCGATAACGGCCTACTCGACGGCCGTCATTCTGCCTCCTCAAAGATCGATGTATCCTGGAACTTCAGGCGTCCAAGATCGGATACCGATCTTTCAAGGGAGGTGGCGATGAGTGCTCAGGAGCAAATGGCATCGGACATCATTGGGCTTTTGCGGCGGGCCTTCCTTTCACGACGACGCTTCATGAGCACCTCTGCGGCCGCCGCGGCGGGCTATACGCTCGCGGCGGGCCCTGTGAATGCCGCTGCGATCCACACCGATTCCGAAGGCTTGGATACCGGAACCGCCAAGATCGAAACGGCCGAGCGATCCATGCCGGCCTACTTCGCCAAGCCGACCGGCGCGCACAATCCGCCCGTCATCCTGGTTGCAATGGAAGTGTTCGGCCTGCACGAATACATCATGGATGTCACCCGGCGTCTCGCGAAGCTCGGCGCTTTCGCTGTCGCTCCCGACTATTATTTCCGTCTCGGAGATCTCGCGAAGATCAGCGACATCCAACAATTGATCCCGCTTGTAAACTCGAAACCGGATGCTCAACTCATTACTGACCTCGACGCGACGGTCGGTTGGGCGAAGAGCCAAGGCGGAGACACGACGCGCCTTGGCATCGTCGGCTTCTGCCGTGGCGGCCGGACCGTCTGGGTCTACTGTGCCACCAATCCCAGTGTGAAAGCGGGCGTCGCCTTCTACGGATCGCTGGTCGATCCGGCGTCACAGAAAGAACTTTGGCCCAAAAGTCCGATCGAACTCGCGCCTGAGATGAAAGCGCCGGTGCTCGGGCTCTACGGCGGCGCTGATCAAGGCATTTCGCCATCCCAGGTCGAGACCATGAAAGCCGCCCTCGCTGCCGCCGGAAAAACGGCCGAGTTCAAGATCTATCCCGGTGCGTCGCACGGCTTTCATGCGGACTACCGGCCGAGCTATCACGCGGACGCAGCCAAAGACGCTTGGGAGCAAATGAAGGCCTGGTTCCATCGCTGGTCGGTCTTGCCCTGACGACGGATCGTTCGATAGTCGCATATTTAGAGTGTTGTGATTGTGTTGTATCGGAGCGATGCGTCGGCCTTACGCGCTAGGGTCGAGCGTCGCGGTGCTCAAAAGCTCGACGCCGTTTAATCTGAAATCGCGCGTGACCGAGAAGCCGCGAACGTCCCTAGAATCCTGCACGAGCAATCGAGAAGTTCGCATTTTCAGGGCGAACTTGATCTCATTTGAAATGACAATGTCTTGTCCCATCACGGTCGGGGAGGCGCGTGTGCGAATTGGTGCAGAATGGCTGAGGGATCGTCGGCAAGGGTTTGCAATCCTCAGTTAGGTGTGGCGTGCTGCAGCACGTTGATACCGATCAATGTTTGTGTCGTGACGGGACACCAATGATCCGGCGGATTTTTGCCGGGAGAGGCCAGGGAAATGGCGTCGCTTGCCATAGCGGCTGTCGAAAAATCGCGCTCAGCGGGGAGCGCGCGCGTCACCAGTGCGACCAACAGGATCAGCGCGTCTCTCCAAATTGGGGCAGCGCTGCTATGGCTGCCGCAAGCGGCATTCATCGCTTATGCCGTAGGTAGCGTGGCAAATGGCGCCTCCTCTGCCCCGATCGGATGGATTGCCTTTGGCGTCCTATCGATCGGCATTCTGAGGGCGATACTGGACAGCATTGGGCAGCGCATTGCCTTTCGCTCAGGTCGCAATGCCGCCACGGATTTGCGAGCGCAGGCTGTCGCCGCCCTCGCCGCCCGCTCGCCTCTCGATACCGACCGTGCGGAATCCGGACGAGCCGCGAGCGTGATCGCCGAACAGGCAGAGATGATCGTTCCCTACGTCGCCCGTTTCGAGATCGCGAAAGTGCGGGCGGTCATCGTTCCCGCCGTCATCCTGCTTGTCGTTCTGTCCGTCTCATGGGCGGCCGCATTCGTTCTCTTCGCGACGGCACCGCTCATTCCGATTTTCATGGCTCTGATCGGCTGGCGAGCGAAAGCGGCCAGCGAAGCTCAACTGGCCGAAACCGGCAATATGAACGCCTTCCTCCTCGACAGGCTGCGCGGCATTGGGACGATCCGGGCGCTCGGCGCCGTCGACCTGACGGCACGCAGGCTGCGCGCCAACGCGGAAAACCTGCGGGCGCGGACGATGGCCGTTCTCAGGATCGCGTTCTTATCCTCGGCAGTCCTGGAGCTCTTTTCCGCCCTCGGCGTCGCCATGCTCGCGGTTTACGTCGGTTTCCATCTTCTTGGACAGCTCAACTTCGGCACTTGGCAGGGACAGCTGAGTTTGGGCGAGGGCCTGTTCATCCTGCTCCTCGCGCCGGCCTTTTTCGAGCCGCTCCGCGAACTTTCGTCCGTCTGGCACGACCGCGCCGCGGGGCGCGCTGCGATCGAGGAACTCAACCGGCTCGCTGCGGCGGAACGCTCCCTGCTCGGCAGTGAGCGCGATATGCTGCAAGAGCCTGCGGTCTTCCATCAGGCGCCTGCAATTGTGACTGACGGACTCGGTTTTCGATATGGTAAGGACAGTGCGCTTGTTTTCGATGGCATCAACCTCTCTGTCGCTCCCGGCGAGCGCGTAGCGCTCCTAGGTCCAAGCGGCTCCGGCAAGTCCACACTTCTTGCGCTTCTGATCGGGCTCGTGGTGCCGACCTCCGGCTCCCTATCAATCGGCGGCCGCGTTGTTTCCGCCGAAAATGCTGCTGAGCTGCGGAACGACATCGCCTGGATCGGGCAGCGTCCGCACATCTTTGCAGGAACACTTGCGAGCAATGTCGCGCTCGGACGAAAGATCGATCGCGCCGCCGTCGCAGACGCTTTGCGATTTGCGAAGCTCGATGACATCGCCCGCACACGCGGCCCGGATGCCATCGGCGAAAACGGTATCGGCCTCTCAGGGGGCGAAACTCTGCGCTTGGCAATCGCGCGCGTCGCAGCCAAGCCGCATGCCGGACTTATCCTTGCGGACGAGCCTACCACTCACCTCGATGCCGAAACGGCAAGCAACATCACCGACAATCTTCTCGCGCTCGCGCACGGCAAGACGATGATCGTCGCGACGCACGATCTGACGCTCGCGCGACGCATGGATCGGATTGTGCGATTCGGAGACTTGAGCCTGGAGGAGGCGGCATGATCCGAATCGTCAAAGATCTCGGGCCCATCCTCGACCTGTTCTGGCGCGGACCGCGCAGGAAGCTTCTGTTCGGGCTGCTGCTCAGCGCCGTGACCGTACTGAGCGGCATCACGTTGCTAGGGCTTTCCGGCTGGTTCATTACTGCAACGGCGATCGCGGGCCTGAGTTCGGCTACGGCCCTGGTGTTCGACGTGTTTTCGCCGTCGGCGGGTATTCGCTTCTTTGCGCTTGCCCGTACGGCCGGCCGCTACGGCGAGCGTCTCGTTACGCATGACGCGACACTTCGAATACTCTCGGACCTTCGTGAACAGTTGTTTCGAGGCTCCGCAGCGATGCGCGAAGCTGAGAAGTTGCG
Source organism: uncultured Pseudomonadota bacterium (assembly GCA_963789775.1). Lineage (GTDB taxonomy): Bacteria > Pseudomonadota > Alphaproteobacteria > Rhizobiales > Hyphomicrobiaceae > Hyphomicrobium_B. Next base: position 202,230 of record CAWBLX010000003.1, on the reverse strand, counting down.
CATGCGCCCGGCAGCACTGTTGTTCCGGCTCACACAAGACATCGACGCCCTCGACTCGCTCTATTTGCGCGTGATCGTGCCGATCGGTGCCGCGATGACTGCTGCATTAGCGATGGGCGTCACGTTCGGCCTCATTCAACCGATCGCGGGAATTGCTTTAGGTCTTTTTCTCCTTGTCGTTGGGCTTGGCATCCCGCTCGTCTGCGCTCGCATTGCCGAAACCCCAGCGATGCGCCGGGCGCATGCTCTCGAAGTTCTGCGGTCGCGGGTTATCGACCTTGTTTCCGGTCAGACCGAACTGGTCGTCGCCGGTCAGCTCGGATCACAGCGACGCGCTATCGGGGCGGCCGACCGAAAGCTCTCGGATGCCGACAGCGCGTTAAATCTTGTCGAAACCGCCGCCAGCGCGGCGTTCGGAATTGCGAGCGCGATTCTCATCGCCTCGACGCTTCTCGTCGCCACGGTGCTCGCCCGGCATGGCGAAATCAGCGCTCCGGTTGCGGCGCTTGCCGTTCTGATAACGGTTGCGGCGCTCGAGCCCTTCGCGGCCCTGCGGCGCGGCGCCGTCGAGCTCGGGCGCACTTGCATTGCGGCGCGGCGTGTCGGCCCTCGCCTTCAGCCGATGCAGCCGTCGCCGTTAACACCTGCGCAAGATGACCTCGCCGTTTGCGTCGATCATATAACGGTCCGCCATCAGAATGCGTCTCAGCCGGTGATCAGCGATCTTTCGCTGTCGCTTAGAGAAGGCGAACGCTTGGGACTGATCGGCGCCAGTGGAGCCGGAAAGTCGACGTTGATGTCCGTTATCGCCGGCGAGCTTTCGCCGGAACGTGGAAATGTCCAAGGCCTAGCCGGAACCCTCCTTACGCAACGCACCGAACTTTTCGCCGATACGCTGCGCGACAACCTTCGACTTGCTGATCTCGACGCCGACGACGAACGACTGCTCGGTGCCGTCGCTTCCGCAGGACTGAGCGCTTACCTGGACGCCCTTCCAGACGGTCTCCATACGCGCCTCGGCGAAGGCGGTCTTGGGCTTTCCGGCGGCGAGGCGCGGCGCCTGGCGCTGGCGCGTCTCTTTCTGCGCGATACGTCGCTTTGGCTTTTAGACGAGCCGACCGAGGGACTGGATGAGGCCACAGCGCGTGATGTCATCGCTCGCTTGGCGGTGAATGCGAGCAAGAAAACACTCATCATCGCGACCCATATGCGGCGTGAAGCTGAAATTGCCGATCGATTGGTTTCGATGGAGCGCGGGGGCATCGTCGCGAGCGCTTCGCGCGGAGAACCGGGCTTCAACGCTCTGCTTGCAACGCTAAGACAGGACTGAAAACAGAAGATCCGGCGGCGTTATCATCGCGCCGCTACGTGGGAAGGAGGCCGACGGAAAGTCGGAGAGAGGCAAAATGGAACTCGACATTGTTGCGCTATCGCGCCTGCAATTTGCGGTCACGGCGCTTTATCACTTCTTATTCGTGCCGCTGACGCTCGGCCTTTCGGTCATCATGGCCATCATGGAGACGGTCTACGTGATGACCGGGCGCCAAATCTGGCGGCAGATGACGAAGTTCTGGGGCACGCTGTTCGGCATCAACTTCGTTGTCGGCGTCGCCACCGGATTGGTCATGGAGTTTCAGTTCGGAATGAACTGGAGCTACTACAGCCATTATGTCGGCGACATCTTCGGAGCGCCGCTCGCTATCGAGGGGCTGATGGCGTTCTTCCTCGAAGCGACGTTTGTGGGCCTCTTCTTCTTCGGCTGGGACCGGATGTCGAAGGTCGGTCACCTTGTAGCGACGTGGTGCGTGGCGGCCGGATCGAATTTGTCAGCGCTCTGGATCTTGATTGCGAACGGGTGGATGCAGAACCCCGTCGGTTCCGCGTTCAATCCGCAAACGATGCGCATGGAAGTCACCGACTTCTTCGATGTTTTGTTCAACCCGGTCGCACAAGCCAAATTCGTTCACACGGTTTCGGCCGGATATGTCACGGCATCGGTGTTCGTGCTCGGCGTTTCGGCCTGGTATTTGTACAATCATCGCCATGTCGCTCTCGCCAAGAGATCCATGACCGTTGCCGCATCCTTCGGGCTGGCGGCTTCTCTTTCGGTCGTCGTGCTTGGTGACGAAAGCGGCTACCTCTCGACCGAACATCAGAAAATGAAACTCGCGGCGATCGAGGCGATGTGGAAGACGGAACCCGCACCGGCTGCCTTTACCCTGTTCGGCTTCCCCGATCAGAAGTCGCGCGAGACGCATTTCGCCGTGCATGTTCCCTGGGTCATGGGCCTGATCGGCACGCGCTCGCTGACGACGGAAATTCCCGGCATCGAGGATCTTGTGGTGCGTGCAAAGGATCGTATCCGCCAGGGTATTCTGGCTTACGACGCCGTTCAGCAGATCCGCGCTGCGAGCGATCCGGCGGCTGTCCCGCAAGCGGCACGCGATGCGTTGGAAAAGCACGGCAATGATCTGGGATACGCACTTCTCCTGAAGCGCTATGTCGATGACCCGCGCAAGGCGACCGATGCCCAAATCGAACAAGCGGCATTGGATACGGTGCCGAATGTGCCGACGCTGTTCTGGTCGTTCCGCGTCATGGTCGGCCTCGGCTTCTTCTTCATCGCCTTGATGGCAACGTTCTTCTACCTGTCCGCCCGGCGGCAGCTCGACCGTTATCCCTGGTTGCTTCGCGTGGCAGTCTTCGCCATTCCGCTTCCGTGGATCGCAGCGGAATTCGGATGGGTCGTGGCGGAATTCGGCCGACAGCCTTGGATCATCGAAGGCATTCTGCCGACTGCCGCTGCCGTTTCGAGCCTCGGAGCGATGACGGTTCTCCTCACTCTTCTCGGCTTCATCGTGATCTACACCGTTCTGTTCATCATCGAGATGGGTCTCATGTTCCGGAGCGTTCGCGCCGGACCTCAGCCCGACGATGAACCAGAAGCCATTCTCGTTTCCCCATCGCTCGCGCCTGCGGAGTAGCAAAAATGATCCTGCATCAACTTATCGATTACGAAACGCTCCGCGTCATCTGGTGGCTGCTGCTCGGCGTCCTCCTGATCGGGTTTGCCATCATGGACGGCTTCGATCTTGGCGCCGCGGCCCTATTGCCGTTCGTCGCAAAGACCGACATCGAGCGGCGAGTGGTGATCAACAGCATCGGACCGACGTGGGAAGGCAACCAAGTGTGGCTTATCCTCGGCGGTGGCGCCATCTTCGCAGCATGGCCGCCGCTCTACGCCGTCTCGTTCTCCGGCTTCTATCTCGCGATGTTTGCGATCCTGTTCGCGTTGATCCTGCGTCCGGTCGGCTTCAAATACCGCTCGAAGCGCGAAGACGCGACGTGGCGCAACGCGTGGGACTGGGCTCTTTTCGTCGGCGGTGCCGTCCCGGCGCTGATTTTCGGCGTCGCGGTGGGCAACGTCCTTCGCGGCGTGCCGTTTCACTTCAACAGCGACTTGCGGATCTTCTACGATGGCACGACGCTGTTCGAGCTTCTCAACCCCTTTGGCCTGCTCTGTGGGTTGGTGTCGGTTGCGATGCTGGTCATGCACGGCGCCGCATGGATCGTTTTGAAAACGGAAGGTCCGGTCGCGGATCGCGCGCGGTCATATGGAAGTATCGCGGCTCTGGCGACCATCGCGCTATTTCTCCTCGGAGGAATCGCGCTTTGGATCGGCGTTGACGGCTATCACATCACCAGCACGGTAAATACGATGGGGCCGTCCAACCCCCTCGCGAAGACCGCCGTCAAAGCGACGGGCGCCTGGTTCGAAAACTACGGGTCGTATCCGTTGACGATCCTTGCTCCGCTGCTGGGACTTACCGGCGCCGCGCTGGCGTATGTTTTCATGGGCGCGCGGCGCGAGATCGCTACGCTCCTGGCGTCATCGCTTTCGATCGCCGCAATCATATCGACGGTCGGCCTCGCGATGTTTCCGTTCATCCTGCCCTCGTCGGTCGATCCGAATTCGAGCCTGACGGTCTGGGATTCGTCATCGAGCCACATGACGCTTTTCATCATGCTGGTCATGGCCGTTATCTTCGTTCCGATCATCATCGCCTACACGACGTGGGTCTATCATGTGATGTGGGGCAAGGTCGACGAGAAGGCGATCCGCGAAGATCGCGGCCATGCGTACTGAGGCATCAGAGAGGAGAGGTTGATCATGTGGTACTTTGCTTGGCTGCTCGGCCTGCCGCTTGCCGCCGCCTTCGCGGTGCTCAATGCGATGTGGTATGAACTCATGGAGGATGCCGCTGCTGCCCGCGCGCAAGTTGGGGAAGCAAAAGCCGGCGTTCAACGGAAGTAGAACGGAATAACGTAAGACAGCTGACCGGGCGTCAAATCAGACGGCGGATCGCCGAAAGGCGCGGCATTTCGAACGACGGCAAGCGCGACATTATCAAGTGTCGCGCTGCCGGAAGACTCCGAAAGCCGCAGGTATCGCAGGCCGCCGTCTGTCGCAATTCCGAAAGACACGCGGGCAATCCCGCGCAGGCCGTTACTGGTCGGTTTTTTGCGCGCAAGCTGCGCGCGGACTTTAGCTCCGTAGCTCAAAGCATTTCCCCGGCTTGCCGAGACCCGGCCGTTGAGAGCGGCCTGAGACGCATTCGACCGCGACGTGGCGCTGCCAGCGACCTGCCGATGCGATTCTTGCTGCGGTGTTTTCTTTTCCTTCTCAATCTCCTTTTTGCGTTCGGTTTTTACGGACGCGTCTTCTTTCGTCTCGACAGCGTCCGGCATCTCTTCGACCGGCGTTTCGGCGATCTGGTCGGCTTTGATTTCACTGACGGCGTCGGCTTCGCTTCCGCCGCGGATGACCGGCAAAGGATCCTCAGTCGGCGCGAGTGCGGCGGGCGTCACATCCGCCACTTTTATCGGCTTAGGCGGCGGTTCATCGGAGACGGGATCGCTTTCGAGCTCGGCGAGTTCCTGCGGCTTTGATTCCGCCGACTGTACGCTGCCGGCCTGCGACGAGGCGGCGGCCGCTGCAGCCATCTGCGTCGCCTCGGTCGAGATCGATTCCAGGACGACCGATTGCTCCATCGAAAGGCTGAAGGCGTTCGTCTTGTCGGCAACGGTTCCGAATTCTTCGCCGGAATCGCGCATCAACGTCGACGCGATCAGACCTCCGTGGAGTACCGCCGATAGTATAATCGCGGCAATCAGAAGCTTGCGCGTGCCGGTTTTTTCCGTGCCGGTAGCATTGGGAATCCAAAACGCCGGCTTTACTGTCGCCTGATGGTCGATGCCTTCGGCCTTGCTGGGTGACCAGCCAAGGTCTAACGCCACGACATTGGCGCGTGACGGCTCGAACGCGCGAAAGTCCGGCTGGGCCGCGCGCGTATGGCGTGCCGGGCGACTATTGCGTTCGATGAGCGTCATCGTTCGCTCGTCTCCGTTTCCGTCAACTGACTTTCATCGAATCGGCATCGGCAGAATGATCCGCCGACGCCGCGGTCGTCGTGTGCAGCGGCACGAACATGCAGCCTAAAACCGTGCCTTCGTGGTCAGCAGGAACGTACGTCCACGGCCGGTGTCCTCCGGTACATTGTTTATGGCTCCGCCCGTGCCCCCGGTGCTGAGCGCGGGGCTATAGGCGACGTCGGTGAGATTGGTGACGCTCAGAGCGACGTCGATGTCGCTCGTGACCTTGTAGCTGGAGAAGAGATCGTACGTCGTGTAGCCATCGTAAAACAGAACACCGTCGCTCCCGACGTTGGGATCGCCCTTCTGACTCTTCGACGCGATGTAGGTCCGGGCACCGATCGTCAGCCGCTCATCGAAGAACCGCAACCCCCCGGTGATTGTCGCGACATCGCCGGGGAGATAGCTGGCGAAGCCCAAGCCGTTCATCTGCGACGGAAGCGTCGTATGGTTATGGCTATAGCTCAGACCGGCGAACAGATAGCCGGCGTCGTAGGTGCCTTGCAGCTCGACACCTTCCACCTTCGACGTGCCGGGATTGTTGATGAACGTACAGATGAGCCCCATCGCATCGCACGACGCCGTGATGTAGTTGTCGACATCCATCGTGTAGTAATCGCCCTTGAAGCGGAACGAATCTCCACGCTGGAAAAGATTGTCGATCTTGGAATTGAAGCCGAACTCCCAGCCTTGCTGCGATTCAGGCTGCAGAAACGGATTTGGCAAAAAGTTCGGCTCGAACGAGCTTGCGGGATGCGTGCCATCGAGTAGCGTCTCCGAAATTGTCGGAGCGCGGAACGAGTTCGACCAAGTGACATAGGGCTGAAACCACTCGACGGGCTTCGCCGCGAGAGTGAGCTTAGGACTGAAGCCGCCGTCGCTTTTGTCGACCGAATACGGCCCCAACGCGACGCCGGGCGGCAATGTGATCGGGAAACCCGGCGGAAGATACGGTGGAAGGTGGGGGTCGACTACGCCCCGCCCATTCAGATTGTAGTCGTCGTAACGAAGGCCGACGATGAAATCGAAGATGTTCTTGGAAAACGTGGTCTCGGAGAACGCACCGCGGATCGTCGAATTTCCTGAGGGATTGACGCCGCCTCCCTGCCCACTATCGAAGCGGTTCGTGGCATCGACCTGATCATGGAAATATTCGTAGCCGTAGTTCGATTTGACGTGAATCCCGCCGAGGTCGAACAAGGATGTGTTGGAAATATCGAACCCTAAGCCGAGGTCTTCAATTCGTCGTCCAGAGGAATCCGGGTTGGGTGTCAAACCATCAGCAGGACTGAGATACTTCATGGTGAGGTCGCTACCGGAGAAATTGGCGCGAAAGTGGACCCAGTTATTTGCAACGGGATCGTATGTGTAATTGGCCGTATAGATCTTTGAATCGATGTTCTGATTGTACGACACCGCGGTGAAATCGTTGTTATAGAGCACCGTGCCGAACGACAGCCGCTGCGTCGGATCGATCTGGATGTGGACCTTCGCCAATCCGGAAATCAAATCCTGATCGGTAAACGGCACGCGCTGCCCAAGGCCGTTATCATAATCGTCGACATCGTGCTTGCTGATCGCGCCGACGACGCTGACCGCACCACTCCGAATGGCGCCCGCGCCCATTTCGGAAAATCCGACGCCGTTGCTGCCCCAAGACGATAGCGCCAGCGCTCCGTAGTTCTTTCCGGGCTTCAGGACATCGTCGACGTCGATCGTGCGCAGATCGGCAGTGCCGGCAAGCGCACCAGCACCACCCGCTGTCGAGACGGCGCCGCGCTGCACTTCGATGCTCGCGAGCAGCAAGGGATCGACATAGGCAAATCCCTGCGCATCATGGCCGGTGAAGCGAAAATTCTGCCTAACGCCGTCGATCGTCATATTCACGCGGCCCGAGCCCTCGAAACCTCGAATATTGACGGCGATGCCGGGATTATTGGGATCGTCCGCCGTCGAGACGCCGGGCATCGCACGCAGGACATCCTGGAGGTTCGTCTGTCCGAACGTCTGGATCTCGCCCTGTCCGGCGACACTCACACTGGCCGGAGTGCTGTACGGGGCGTCGATCTTTGCGGCTTGATTGCCGCCATAGGTCGCGGCGGGCGGCGGAGCAGCCGGTTGAGCGGAAGCTTGAATAGGTGCAGGCTTCGCCTTCTTCTTCGCAGCGCTGCTCTTTTTCGCTTGCGCGCCCTGGACGTCGATGCCCGGGAGCGGCGTTTCTTGCGCCGAGGCCGCTTCTGCCAATGCCAACGCGGCCGCCGATACGGTGAGCGCCAAGGCCGCTCGGCCCAATCCGCCGCGAACCGAATTTCGGCGCGTGTTCTCGCCTATCGCATCTGAACTGAAAAAATCTCCGGCGCCGCGCACTGCCATCCCATCGTCCCCCATCGTTCCCATGTTGATACGGGGCTGGCTGGCTGAGCGCTTAGGCGCACAATGGCGGGCTTGCCTCCTCTTCGCGGACCCTCTCCCGGAGGTACTCGCGTTGAAGATCCCGATGTGTCACCGGGCTTAGGGAGCATTACGAAAGTTTACACTATAAGTCAACAATAAGACGGCGTGAAATCGTGGCGTTGGGGCGACAGTCGTAAGCCATCGCTGCCGCCCGATGCGATTGCGGCCCGAGCATCTGCTTCGCCGGAGGCGAGAGCGGACGCACAGGGCCACAATCCGTTTTCCTTTTAGATCTTCGAGGGGCCAGTTCAGGCTCAGTTCAGGCTCAGTTCAGGCCGAGCTTGCCGCGCAACGTCGAGAGATCGGTTGCCAGCGCGTTGACTTTCGCAGCCAGGACCTTGCGATCTTCGTCGGAGAGCTTGTCATAGAGTTCGTAGCCGTCCGCCGTCTTATACTTGGCGAGCGTGTCGTCGACGACCTTGAAGTTGCCGTCGACCTTCTTCACGAAATCGGCGTTGTCCTTCTCGATGAGCGGCTTCACGAGATCGTAGATCTTCTTTGAGCCGTCGAAGTTCGCCTTGAAGTCCCAGAGGTCGGTGTGGCTGTAGCGATCTTCTTCGCCTGAAATCTTAGTGGCTGCGACTTCCTCCATCAGCGCAGCGGCGCCACCGACGACGGTTTCCGGCGGGAACGTCAGGTTCTCGATGCGATGATTGAGATCCTTGACGTCGGCAAGAAGCTGTTCGGCATAAGGCTCGAGCCCCTTGGTGCTGTTGTTCGTCCACAAACCGTATTCGATGCGATGGAAACCTGAAAACTTCGGATCTTTTTCTTTGCCTTCGAAGTCGTCGGCTCGGGCATCGATCGTGTGGTCGAGGTCGGAGAAGAGTTCGGCGATCGGCTCAATGCCTTCATAGTTCATGCGCGTCGGCGCGAAGAGGGCCTTGGCCTTTGTGACGTCACCCGCCTTGACGGCGTCAGTGAACTTCGTCGTGTTGTCGAGAAGCTTTTCGGTGTTGTCCGCCACGTAGCTCTTGTACGCGGCGAGCGGCTCGACAAGCTTGGAATCATCTTCCTCGGCGTACGCCATACCGGCATATCCGGTCATCGCTGCGAGCACCGTCGCAGCCAAGAAGTATCGCTTCATTGGTCGTCCCTCCATTGTGGGTTTTAGGATCGTGTCGGCGGACCCGCCGCCGCGGCCTCGGCCAGCTTCCGGCCAAGATAGTCGCCAGCATCCCGCGCCCCTGGAAGAACGAAGAAATAACCTCCACCGATTGGCTTGATGTATTCCTCTAACGGCTCGCCGTTGAGCCGCGTCTGCACGGCAATGAACCCCCTTTCGAGGTCTGATTGGTAGACAATGAACAACAGCCCTTGGTCGAGCTGCCCGTTTTTCGTGATGCCATTCGAATAATTGAAAGGCCGCCGCAAAATGAGGTTCGGCTGGGTCGCAGGCGTGCGCGGGTTGGCAAGCCTGATGTGCGCATCCAACCGCGTGATTTTTCCGGCCGGGTCCTTTGCGTAGTTCGGCACATCGGTCTCCCTCGTGCCGTCCATCGGGGCGCCGGACATTTTCTTTCGCCCGAAAATTCGTTCCTGCTCGCCGAGCGGCGTGCGATCCCAGCGTTCGACGAAGTTACGGATGATGCGAACAGCCTGGTATGACCCGCCGGCCGCCCATTCAGGTTCATCGTGCTCCTGGCCGACCCAAACGATTTGATTCATCAGCGCGGCGTCACCGGAATGGGGATTGGCCGAACCGTCGCGAAAGCCGAGAAAGTTCCGTGCGCTCTGCACCGTGCCATCAGCGTCGGGCAGAATGGTCGGGACGTTGCCTTCCTGCTTCCAGCGCGGCACGAGATATCCGGGTAAGTTCTTCAGAATGTCGCGCAGGGCGTGGATATTCGTATCGGCCGAGTTAGCGCAAAACTGCAGAGACAAATCACCGTGACAGAGTTCGGCGTCGAGCGCGTCATTCGTGAACTGGGTCATTTTCTGGAGACGCCGCGGCTTCAACGGCTTGAGCCAAGGACGTGTCTCGAACATCGAGTTGCCGAGACCGACGGTGATCGTCAGGTTATCGGGAAATACTTCCGGTCCGAGTATCCCGGAATCGGTGGGCGGAAGTTTTTTGTCGAGGCTCGGCGGTTTGCCGCCTTGCGTCAAAAACACGACGCGTTCCGTCAGCTTCCGCATCATCCGGTCGAAATCGGCCGGCGTATCGGCGATGACGTCGAACGCTACGATCATGCCGTTTTCGGGCCGCGGCGTGACGATTCCTGCTTGATGCACACCGTAGAACGGCACCCTTTGCTCGACTTCGGCGCGATTGCTTGCCGGCGCATCCGTCACCTGCTTTTCGTCGGCCGCCAGTGCCTTCTCCGTGACGATACTCGACGCCAATGCACCGCCTGCCGCGACGCCAAATCCTAATAAAAGCTTTCTCCGGTCTGGGCTGAGTGGTGGGCTGAGGGAGTTCTGCTTATCCGCGCCGCTTTTCGAGTCATGTGCCATTGGTGTTGATCCCGATAGCGGACGGTAACTGGCCGAGCGCGTCCGCAAGATTGGTGAAGGCTGTTGCAAGCCTCTCGCGTTGCCCCGGATCGACCGAAGTCTCGGGTAGCGCGCCGGCATTGTTCTTGTGCTTGGCGACTTCATCTTCTGTCGCGGTGAAGGTGGCATCGATTTTTTGCGCGAGATCGGGATCGACCGGCTTTACGACTGGCCGCAGCAAGCCGACGATCTTACCGAGACCGTCGAGATTGGCCTCGACATCGGACAGATCGGCCTCTGCGTAGCGGTTTTTTTCCGCTGGCAAGCGGTCGCGCGAAAGCTGCGTCGCGAAATTTCCGGCGCTGTCGATGAGAACGCCCGGCGTCATCTTCATCGCCTTCAGACGTTCATCGAGCTTGGTCAGGTCGGCGACCAGCCGATCGGCGATCGGCGCCAGTCCATCCAGGTTTTTGGAAACGAAGAGGCCGCGCTCAATACGGTGGTAGCCGAGAAAAGCGGGATCCGATTCGCGCTTTTCGAAGTAGTCCGCGACCGGGTCGATCGTATTCTGCAAATCGGAAAAACGATAAACGACCGGCTCTATGCGCTTATACGGCTGCCTCGCCGCCACGTAGAGCGTCCGCGCCTTGGCGAGATCGCCGGCGCGTATGGCGTCGGCGAGGTCTTTCGCCGTGCGCACCGCGGCGCCGCTTTGACGACCGAGATAGAATTTATATTCCGATAGCGGTCCGATGAAACTTCGCATGGTCGCGTGCGTCGGCGCCGCGCTTGCCTCTTGCGACGGAACGACATGCAAAGTTCCACGCGGATTTGAAAGCAAGCCGCATGTGACCTCGTAATCGCCGGGTGCGAGGCGCACTTTCAACGTCTGCTTGAAGCTCGGCGCAATGTTTTCCCGCTCGGCGACGACCATGACGCCGTCGAGAATTTCCCACTCGACGGGACGATCCGAGCGATTGGCAATCTCGAACATCCTGTCGCCAGCCGGAACTGAGAGCGAATTCGGTTCGCAGGCCTTCGACGTGACGGCGACTTTTATTGCGGAAGCGGTTCCGCCGTGGTGGGTCTTCGTAGTGGCGAAGTAGAAGGCCGCTCCACCAACGACAACGAGACACGCTGCGCCGGTTACGGCCAAAGACATTAAGCGAGCAGAAGGGGCCGAGGGCTTTCCTTTGCCGGCGTCAGGCGCGGACATTTGTGTTCCTCCGATAGGATTCAATGGCAGCGCCGCCAGAACGGACCGGACGGAGGTAGAGGTAAAGAACGACGGCAAGGAAGGTTAGATAGACAATGACCTCGCCCACCGTGGGATTTTCCTGATAGCTGAAGACACCCGACAGAATGGTTCCGAGCAAACTCGACGTCGGCAGAACGGCGCTCATATCGTAGGCGTGAGCCTGCAATCCGTTCCAAAGACCGGCTTCGTGGAGATTGCCGACGGCTCTCGCAAGAATGCCGGCGGCGACGAAGATGATGAAAATTCCGGTCCACTGAAAGAAACGACGCAGATGCAATCGCACGCCGCCGACGTAGATCGCCAAGCCGACCATCACGGCAACGGCTATGCCGGCGACCGCACCGAGAGGCGCCGCGACGCCATCGCTCTGCTGAAAAATCGCGAGCAGGAAAAATACCAACTCAAGGCCCTCGCGTGCGACGGCGAAGAATACGAGGCCGATCAGGGCCCACGTCCCGTTGTGCCCGGCAGACAAAGCCGCATCGACAGAGTGTTGAAGCTCTGACTTGATCGAACGCGCAGCCTTGCGCATCCAGAAAACCATGGAGACGAGCACGGCGACGGCGATAAGCCCGACGAACGCCTCGAACAGTTCCTGCGCCTTCTGGGGAAAGTCGGCGCTCAGGAAGAGAAGTCCTGCACCGGCGAACAACGAGACGGCTACCGCGAGCAGCACGCCGACCCAGACGGCCGGCATCCATTCGGAACGACCTGTCTGAGCGAGATAGGTGGCGACAATTCCGGTGATGAGTGCCGCTTCGATGCCTTCTCGAAGCATGATAAGAAATGGGGCGAGCACAGCCTCTTCCCCTCACTTTGTCTAAGGGCGATAACTACGGACATAAGAAACTTGACTTCTTTATTCAAGTTTCCATATGTCGCAATCTGAATTGATCCAAATCAATTTTTGGCAATGTTTGCCGTCTGCGGTTTGCGCCCCAGCCGCGCGATTCCGCGCTGATGCTTACACGAGGCACCAGCCGACAACGTCCTCCCGCGACCGAGCCGATCGTTTTGCAACAGTCCCGCCGTCGGCTGCGCATGGTGCGCATTTTCGCCATAGTCATTCTTCAATAAATGTTATATTATACGTTCTCTTTCAACAAATGGTGCGTGCCAATGACGAACCGCGATCCATTTCTTCATTCGATGATGGCGCAGCCGGCGCATGCGCGGCTCTCGGGGGCGGCGCTGGTCCTTCTTCTGCTCTGGATTGCGATTGCCTGGGCGGTGTCACTGCCATGATCCATCCCCTGATCAAGCTCGAAGATGTCACCGTCGCCTACGCGCGGCATCCGGCCGTGCATCATGTGACGGGAGCCTTCACCGAAGGCAGCATGACGGCGATCGCAGGCCCAAACGGCGCCGGTAAGTCGACCCTGTTGAAAGCGATCATGGGTGAGCTGCCGTTGGCCGGAGGCGCCATCGACCGCAGCGGATTGTCGGTATGCGATTTCGGCTATCTGCCGCAGGCCGCCGAGATCGATCGTCAGTTTCCGATGTCGGTCGCCGATATCGTTATGCTCGGCGCGTGGCATCGAAGCGGTGCCTTCAGGCGCGTCGATTCGCAAGCCGTGGCAAGGGCGCAAGAAGCGCTCATGGCCGTCGGATTGGAAGGGTTCGGCGGTCGTAATATCGGCTCGCTCTCGGCCGGACAGTTCCAGCGCGTGCTCTTTGCGCGTCTCCTTCTTCAGGACGCGAAGGTCATCATTCTGGACGAACCTTTCACGGCAATCGATGCGCGCACCACGCGCGATCTTCTCGATATCGTTTGCAGGTGGCACGACGCCGGACGCACGATCATCGCGGTCTTGCACGATTTCGATCAAGTCCGGGCGCACTTCCCCGAGACACTTCTGCTGGCCCGCGAAGCGATCGAATGGGGACCCACCAAAGTGGCGATGACATCGCATAACCTTTTCCGGGCCCGGGCCATGGCAGAGAGCTGGGACGAGAGTGCCGGTGTCTGCGTGGAAGAAACGGCCGCGGCATGACACTTGATTCGATTTTCGTCGCACCCTTTGTCGACTATGGCTTCATGCGGCGCGCGCTCATTGCCTGCCTCGCCCTCGCTCTCGGCTCGGCGCCCGTCGGCGTGCTTTTGATGCTGCGGCGCATGAGCCTCATGGGCGACGCCATGAGCCATGCCATCCTGCCGGGCGCGGCGGTCGGCTTTCTGATTGCCGGTGGCCTTTCGCTACCCGCAATGGGACTTGGGGGACTGATCGCCGGCCTCAGCATCGCTCTTCTTTCCGGCCTCATCAGCCGGACCACGGCACTTCGGGAGGACGCGAGCTTTGCGAGCTTTTATCTGACGTCGCTGGCCCTCGGCGTGTTGATCGTGTCTCTGCGCGGCTCGAACATCGATTTGCTGCATGTGCTGTTCGGGACCATTCTCGCCATCGATGCGCCGGCACTCTATCTCGTCGGCGGGATCTCCTCGCTGACCATCATCACTCTAGCCATCGTCTATCGACCTCTAGTGGCGGAGTGCTTCGACCCAGGCTTCCTGCGCTCGGTGGGGGGGCGTGGGTCGCTCTATCACTTTCTGTTTCTGTTGCTCGTTGTTCTCAATCTGGTCGCGAGCTTCGAAGCACTCGGCACGCTTATGGCCGTCGGCCTTATGATGCTTCCCGCCGCCGTCGCGCGTCTGTGGGCGCAAACGCTTCCCATGATGTTCGCCATCGCCGCGCTGACTGCGGCTTTATCGGGATATCTAGGGCTGGTCGCATCGTTCCATTTCGCGGTGGCGTCGGGGCCGACAATCATTTTGACAGCCAGCTGCATCTACGGCGTCTCGCTGCTCCTTAGTCCTTCGGGACTGCTGCGGCGCCTTTATCCACGTCCTCACTTCAAGGCTTAAACAGGAGATCTATCATGAGGATTCCCAATCTGATTTTGGGGCTATTGACGTCGGCGGCGGTCGGCGTGAGTTTTTCGGGAGCAGCGTCCGCGAAAACGCTCAATACGGTCGCGAGCTTCACCGTGCTTGCGGATGTCGTGAAGCAAGTGGGCGGAGACCATGTCAACGTTAAGAGTCTCGTCGGCCCAAACGGCGACCCGCATGAGTTCGAGCCATCGCCCACCGACGCAAAATCGCTTAAGGAAGCCGACATCACTTTCATCAGTGGCGAGGGCCTCGAAAGCTGGTTCGAGAAGCTGGTCTCGGCGTCAGGCTACAGAGGCAAGCCAGTGATGGTATCGCAAGGCATCGAGACGCGCACGATGGAGGAGGACGGCAAGACCGTCATCGATCCGCACGTATGGAACAGCCCGGTGAACGTCAAAGTCTGGGTTGTAAACATCGAGAAGGCGCTCACCTCCGCGGATCCCGCGGACGCTGCAGACTTCAAGGCGAATGCCGCGAAGTTTTCCAAGGAACTCGATGCTCTCAACACCTACGCGAAGTCCGTCATCGGGACGGTGCCGAAAGACCGGCGCAAGATTCTAACGAGCCATGACGCATTCGGGTACTTCGGCAGAGAATATGGCGTGCAGTTCCTTTCGCCGATCGGACTCTCCACCGAGACCGAAGCGTCCGCCGCAGACGTCGCGAAGCTGATCGACCAGATCAAGGCCGAGAAGGTCAAGACGTACTTCTTCGAGAATTCCAACGACTCTCGCCTCGTCTCTCAGATTGCAAAAGCGACGGGCGCGCAGCCGGGTGGAGAGCTCTACGTGGAATCGCTGTCGCAAGCGGATGGTCCGGCGCCGACATACGCAAAGATGTTTCGCTATAACGTCGACCAGCTCTCGAAAGCGTTTGCCGGCACCTGAGCTTGTGCGGCACGAAATTTTGTGTCTTTTCGCGGCGAGTCTTCCGGGGCTCGCCGCGAAGTTTTAATGGACGTTCGGATCGGTATAGCACGCGCGCATAGCTTCACATCGATGCGGGCCCGCAAAGTGCATGTTGTCGCCCTTGGCCGCGTCGATGAAGTTGCACACTTGATTCAATCCGTCTTCTGTCAGCCAACCTTCGCGGCGCCCCCTTTGCACGCCGAAGCAGTCAGCCGTTTGCTCATCCGGTCCCCGGAACTGATGTCCGCATTCGTGCGAGTAGATCCAAAGCTCGACCGGCCGCGGCAGCTTGTCGAGAAGCCGCGTGTTGAGAATGATGAAACCCGGGTAGGCGGCGCCGTAGTCATCGAGCTTGTCGTCGATCACTGTCGGACGGGCGCCGCATTGGATCTTATAGCCCTTGAGCTTCAGTTGACCGACCGGCACCAGATACGCCGACCCGTTCGTATAGCCGATGTATTCCTCGGCCGTCGGACCCGTGTCGGAAACGCCGGCGAGCGCCATGACTGGAACGATGACACAAAGACGCGCAAGAAATCTCGATAATTTCATTGTGGTGATTGCCCAACTCCGCAGCATGAGACCGCGCCCCATTCCAGAAGCATACCTCCTGCCTCCATGCGGTCATAATCGTACGGTGTTTATTCAATAATATAACATACGTTTCAAGCGGCCAAAATTACATCGAACAGCATCGCAACGGGGGATCTATGGGACATTCGAAATGGGGCGAGCTGGCTGATCTTCGCCGCGCGCGGCGCCCTCGCTGGATTACAGCGTGTGTTGCGGGGATTGTCGCTTTGGGAATGTTGCTTGGATCTCCCGTCGGCGCGGCGGAAGCTCCTTCCACTGCCAAGGCTCCATTCGGAATGACCGGCGCGATGCGAGCACAGCCGAGCCAAGAGACCTCTTACGTCACGAGCGTCATCGACAGCGCCTGGTCCATTCTTCTTTTCGAGCAGCATCGCCTCACCGAGGATATGATCGGCACGGTACGCAATCTCCGATCGACGACCAATCTCGCTACCGCGACCGGCGCCCTAGTCGTCGCGAGCTTCATCTACGGTATCCTTCATGCCGTCGGCCCGGGGCACGGCAAGGCGGTTATCACATCGTACATGCTTGCGGATAAAGAGACCCTGCGACGGGGGATATTTCTCGCGTTTCTATCGTCGCTCATCCAGGCCCTGTCGGCCATCACGCTTGTTGGCGGTTTGTATCTTGCCGCGCGTGCGACGGGAATGCAGACAAAGTGGGTCGAGGCGTGGCTCGAAACGCTCAGCTGGGCCTTCGTTGCCGTTATCGGCGCGTGGCTGATGTTCAAACAAATCCGGCCGATGCTCTTCCGCCGCAGGACGGCTTCGGGGCCGCATGTTCATCATGATCACGACCACGAGCACGTTCGAGAGCACGCGCACGGCGAGCATTTCCACAGTCACGCCTTTCATGTTCACGAACACGATCACGAGCCTCATGGACATGGGGAAGCGGCGTCGGGAGCGCATGAGGAGGCGTGCGGCTGCGGGCACGATCATGCGCATGATCACGATGCAAATCACGTCCACGATGAGCACTGCGGGCACGCACATCTGCCGGGGCCGGACGAGTTAAAGGGAGAGTTATCCTGGGCAAGAGCGCTCGCGATTTCGTTCTCGGTCGGCGTCAGGCCATGCACCGGGGCTTTGCTCGTCATCATCTTTGCGGCTACGCAGGGGCTGATTTGGGCCGGCATCCTCGCAACGTTTGCGATGGCATTCGGAACGGCTTTAACCGTGTCGAGCCTCGCGGCCCTTTCGGTCGGGTCGAGGAGCCTCGCAGTCGCGCTGGCCGGCGCAGAAAGCCGATGGGGAAACGTCGTCGCACGCAGCGCCAGTCTGGTGAGTTCCACAGCAGTTTTCGTGCTCGGGACCGTCTTTTTCTTCGCCTCGTTGCACCCGACTCGCCCGTTCTGAAGACGCCATCTCCGGGAAGGGATTCCCATAGGTGTGGAAAAGCGGCCCGTTGTCGGGGTAGATATAAACCCCGACACAGGAGCCTGCCCTTGACTGGTATTCTTCGTTCTCCGGCCGCCGCCATGCTCGGCTCGGCATTTTGCATGATCGTGACGACCAACGGCGCCGTCGCGGGGGTGCGCGTCTGCCAGGAGCAGGCGGAGCATTACGATCAGATCAAAGCGAGCGCCGGCCCTCTGGAGGTCAACGCCGCCCTTTCTGCAGCTGCGGACAAAGGGTGCCTAAAGCTCGCTCGCCGTCTCCTCGACGACGGGGCGTCGCTCGGTTCGCGCGATCGCCTGGGCGCGATGCCGCTCACGCACGCGGCAAAGGCAGGAAAGACCGATATTCTCGAGCTATTCCTCGCACGCGGGGCGGTTATCAACGCGCGCAATCTCGATGGCTCAACAGCCCTTTTCGTAGCGTCGGAGCAGGACAATCAGCCGGCCGCTGAAGCGCTTATCGCCCATGGAGCCGACGTCAACCTGCCCGGGCGAAGCGGTCTGACGCCCGTTGAAGCCGCAGCGTACATGGGCAACGAAATGATCGTGCGGTTGCTACTCGCGAAAGGCGCAGACGCGAAGCGAATCGACACGACCGGTAAGGGGCCGATCTGCTACGCGGTGGCTCGCGGCTTTACGAAAGTCGCCAGCGTTCTTCTCGATCAATCGCTCGACGTCAACGCGCGGTACGGCAACGACTTGACGGCGTTGATGTGGGCTGCGGGGCACGAGGACGGCGCGGGCTCAAGCGACGTCGCGGATGTCGTAACGCTCCTGATCGATCGCGGTGCCCGGCTTGACGATCAGGACAATCGCGGCCGCACGGCGCTCATGATCGCGGCATCGCTCGGACACGAAAAGGCCGTCGATGTACTACTGGCGCACGGCGCCGACCGAAGCTTGCGGGACAAAGCCGGAAAGACCGCCGCCGATCTTGCGGTCAACGAAGAGCTGCGCAAGAAGCTCGCCGTCGGCTGAAAAGTCCCATTAGCTGGTCTTTATTGGTTGCTGCCGATAACGGTCAGGCTGGCGAGATATTGAGCGATCGGACCGAGGTCCGCGGGCTGCGCTGCGTTCATGAGGTCGGACATGCCGGGGTTGTTGGCGCGGGCGTGATCGCGAAAATCGGCCATCGTTTTCTCAAGATAGGCGCTTTGCTGACCGGCGAGACGCGGCGTCGTGCTATCGCCCTGATACTGATCGAGATGGCATGAAGTGCAGCCGATCGAGCCGATGACAGTCAGAGCATGCTTGGTAACGTCTTTTGAAGGCGATGGCTGCTCGATGTTCGGCCACTTCAAACCGGTGAAGTGCGCGGCCAATGCTTTCATATCGTCTTTGCTGAGATCGGCGGCTATTCCAGACATAATGTCGTTCTTGCGCGCGCCGTGCTTGAAGTCGCGAAGCTCAATATAGAGATAACCCTGGTTTTGGCCCCAGATTATCGGCGTCGTCTTTTCCTGCGGAATGCCGTTTTCTCCATGGCACCCAGCGCAGATTTGAACCTTGTCATCGATGCTGTCGGCGAACACCCGATTTCCTGAGAGCGAGACTGCGGCCATCAACAATCCCATAAAAATTCCAACGTGCCGCATGCCTAAACTCCCGGTTTCGATTCATCGATTGTAGATAGCGAAAGGAGCGCCGGAGCGCTCCTTTCGTCGTTAGATTACGTGATCAGTTGAGCGTGAAGGCAATGATGTTGTTGCCGCGCTTGAAGTCGATCTGGGTGTTTCCGCCGGCACCGACGACGATGTATTCCTTGCCGTCGAGCGCGTAGGCGGCCGGTGGCGCGTTGACACCGGCACCACACTGGAACGACCACAGGATCTTGCCGCTTCCAGCGTTATAAGCGCGGAACCAGCCGTTGGCTTCGCCGGTGAAGACAAGATCGCCGGCCGTCGCAAGCGGTCCGCCCATCATCGGCTCAGGCGTCTTCACCTGCCACTTGATCTTGCCGGTATCGTAGTTGACCGCCGTGACGTTGCCGAAGGATTCTTCGGTCGGGATCACCTTGAACGCGCCACCGAGCCATAGCTTGCCATCGGGATAGGGGCTCGACTGCACCTGATAGGTCATCGGCTGATGCAGGTTCACGGCATAGGCTAACGTGCGTTTCGGGTTGACCGCCATCGGCGACCACTCGACGCCGCCGTTGGCGCCGGGCAGCATGCGTGCGCCCTCCGGTGTCGGGAGCGTCCACATGTTCTCCTGCGCGACCATCGGATCGGAGAAGCGGATCAAGCTGCAGTCTTTGCGGTTGTTGACATAGATGTTGCCGGTTTTACCGCCTTGAATGACACCCGGGACCGTCTTGCCGTTCTTGTCCTTGACATCGACGAGCACCGCAGGGCTGACGGCGTCAAGATCCCAAAGGTCATGCGGGATGTACTGATAGTGGCAGACATATTTACCCGTATCGAGGTCCACCGAAACGAGTGAATCCGTATAGAGGTTGTCGCCAGGACGCAGGCTGCCGTCGAGATCCGGCGACGGGTTACCGACAACGAAGAAGATACGATTGAGCTTCAAGTCGACGGCGGGATTTTGCCAAACGCCACCACCAAGCGTCTTGTAGGGATCGCCGGATTTTGCAAGCTGAGCCTTTTCCGCCGCGATATCGCGGTGCAGATCCTTGCCCGTGGCATCTTTGGTCGCCCACACGCCGACGGAATTCTCAGGCGTCGTATCGAAGTTCCAAACTAACTTTCCGGTCTTTGCATCGTAGGCGCGAACGAAGCCGCGAATACCGTATTCGCCGCCGTTGGTGCCGATGAGGATCTTGCCGTTGACGGCCGTTGGCGCCATCGTTTCGCTGTAACCGTCTTCGGGATCGGCGATATCCGTCTGCCAGACGAGGCTTCCGGTTTTTGCGTCGAGCGCGACGAGCTTGGCATCCAGCGTCGCGAGATAGACTTTATCTCCGTAGACCGCGACGCCGCGATTGTTCGGTCCGCAGCAATAGGTCGTGATCGGACCCATCTTGTGTTTGTAGTGCCAGTATTCCTCGCCCGTCTTGGCGTTGAGCGCATAGACGTGATCGAACGAAGTCGTCACGTACATGACATTGCCGACAATGATGGGCGTGGTCTCGAGTGATTCCTTGACGTCCATCTGGAAGATCCAGGCGGGACGAAGCTTCGACACGTTGCCGGTGTTGATCTGCTTGCCAAGATAATAGCGCGTCTGGTCGTAATTGCCGTTGGTATGCAGAAACTGCTTGGTGTCTTTGCCGGCGTTCGTCAGTTCTTCTTGTGTGACCGTCGGAGCGGGCGCGCCCTTTGTCGATTCCTTCGACGAGTGTTCGACTTCCTGGGCGCCAACGGCAGTGAAGGGTGAAAACGCAAGCAACGCCGTAAGAGCCGCCGCGTACGCGTGGCTGCTTTTTATACCGACCATTTTATCCTCGCTTATTGGAAACTCGCCCGGCCGCCGATGCCGGTGCAGGCATGTCGTGCGTGAAGAAGCGTAACAGTGGACCTTTCAGATTTTCCCGGCAAGCTGTTATGAAATTCCAGGGTATCTGGTCTGTTATTCCCGAGCGCATTCCGGGACAGCCGCATCACCCGACGCTGGCGGCCGAAATTCGGGGGCCTTCGCTCGAAAGTACATGATAGCCACCCATGTTCAGCGTCTTATGGATTTTAGCGCCCAGCGCCGGCCATTGGAACTCAGCTCAACCACCGAGAGCGGCGCAATATCGATATTCCAAAACGAGGTCGGGCTGGCATGGATGGCGGCCAGAATGGCCACACGAACGACCGCAGGGTGGGTGACGGCGATGATCCGTCCTTCTCGCTCAGATATCGCTCGCAGCCAAATGGAAATTCTTGCGAATAGCCCCTCGATTGTTTCGCCTCCGTGGGGCGCGGCACTGGGATCGGACAACCAGCTTTCGAGAGCGTCCGGTTCGGCGGTCGCTATATCGCTGACGGTATATCCCGCCCAGCGGCCGAGATCGAGGTCGCGAAGGGCCTCGTCGATTTCGGGTTCGAGGCCGAGGGCTGCTGCCGTTTCGAGGGCACTCCTGGCCGGGCTTGCGAGAACCACTGATGCATTCCGGAACTCGCCCGCCACTGCCGCGGCATCCCTGCGGCCGTGGTCATCAAGTCCCTCGTCGAGGGGAAATGCGGCTGCCCTGATCGCCGAGGTCGAAGCGTTGGCAATAAATCTAAGGCGAGGCGGCATCTCGGTTTATTGCTCGCGTTGACAAATGCCCTGCCGGCCCTATGGTGAGCCGTGCATCGTCATGGGTAGGAAGCCGGCGAAAATCCGGAACGGTCGCGCCACTGTAATCGTGGGGCGCTTGAGGCGTCCACCGAAAGTCAGACCCTCCCTGTGATTAGCGCACGCTTTGAAACGGGACGCGTAATCCCAAGGAGGCTCATCTCATGACTTATTCGTCGATCGCCCAAGGCGGTCTCGCTTCGCCCATCCCTGTTCGACAAATTCTTCCCTGGGCGGTATTTGCCGGGTTGCTGTTACTTCTCGCGATGTATTTCGTCGGCGTCGAAGAAGGCGCTGTGGCGATCTTCAACGGCATGTATGTGCATGAATTCGTGCATGATGGCCGCCATCTCCTGGGCTTCCCTTGCCATTAAGCTCAGCGGAGATTTGCATCGATGGGAAATCTATTGCTGCGCGGCATGCTTGCCGGGCTTATCGCTGGGTTTTTGGCTTTCGGGTTCGCAAAGGTATTTGGTGAGCCGCAAGTCGACCGTGCTATCGGATTCGAAGAGCAAATGGCGAAGGCCAAGGGCGAACCCGAAGAGCCGGGAATCGTCAGCCGCGAGGTGCAAGCGAGCATTGGCCTGTTGACGGCCGTCGCCGTTGTCGGAACGGCAATGGGTGGCCTCTTCGCACTGGCTTTTGCTTTCGTAAACGGCCGGCTCGTCCAGCTGCCGCCGCTTACCGCCGCGTTGATCGTGGCCGCACTCGGCTTCCTCGCCGTCTACGTCGTTCCAGATCTGAAGTATCCAGCGAACCCGCCGGCGGTCGGTTCGCCGGAAACGATAGGCCTTCGAACTCAGCTTTACTTCGGGATGATCGCGTTCTCTCTTGCCGCCTTGGCGATCGCGATCAGCGCGGGGCGGCAGTTCGTTGCAAGATTCGGCATTTGGAATGCGACATTGATCGGGGCCGGGATCTACATCGTCTTAGCGACGATCGCAGGCTACATGCTGCCGCCGATCAACGAGGTGCCGGAAGGCTTTCCCGCCGATCTGCTTTGGAATTTCCGCGTCGTTTCGTTCGGAATTCAGGGCATTCTTTGGGCGGGAATTGCACTGATCTTCGGCATCTCTCTTGAGAGAGCGCACACGAGAGGCGCGCATTAGCGTCGAACCTCCATGCCAGACCGCCGACGGTGGTCTGGTATCGGCCGTCGCCGGAAGGTTTATCTAGACGTGGCACGACATTCGCCCTGCATCGGCATTTGCAAGCTCGATGAGGCCACCGGACATTGCCTGGGATGTGGCCGCACTGGCGCCGAAGTCGGCGACTGGATCGCGATGAGCGAAGGCCAGCGCGACGCCGTCTGGGAAAAGCTGCCGGAGCGACTTGCGGCGCTCTCGGTCCGTGTCCGATTGCTGCCCTGGATTCGCGCTGAGCTTGTCGATTGGGTTCGCGACAGCATCGTCGCCATGCAAGGCCGCTGGGTCGTTGGCGCTCCGGGCGCCGTCGCGGAATTTCCAAGCACGGGCGCTGCCCCAACCGACGTCCACGTCGAAGCGGGCGTCGTGACGGCACGACGGTCCGACGCTGCTTTTCGTATCGCGGTCAACGAGAAGGTTCGCGCTTTCGCTTTCAACGACGGCGGCCCCATCGTACTCGGTCTTCCGCGCGGCCGAGCACTGCTTCCATCCGGCGCCGTGCTGCAATCGCTCGGCCCCGACAATGGTGCCATTGACGAAACCCATCGCGGCGACTTGCTCTTCGATATGGGTCTCGGGCGGCAGTACAGCCGCTTCTGCGTCCGCAGCGGAGATGAGGGGCTCGTTTCGACGCTCTCCGGCCAGCTCGGACGGCCATGGCCTGAAGTCATGCCGCACATTCAATCGCATATTATGGACGTCGGCCCGCATCGCGTCGTCGAAAGTGCGGCGGCGCGAATCGAAGTGTTCGGGAGAATACCGAGCGTCGGAGAATCATCGCCGAGAGGCGCCCATACACACTTTCTTCCGGAATATCTGAAGTCGGGCGAAGAGATCGCCGCATGTCTCGCGCCGCCGGACTATGCCGCCCCGATCGCGATCTTTTATCCCAATAAAGACTAGGCCAAAGGGCCGCCTGTGCCGTGAAATGCTTCTTGTCCCCAGGTCTCGGCGTCCCTTTTGCGTCGGCCGGGTTGAGAGGCCCGGTGTGCCGTAGTAGTGACGTTTTCGTTGATTAACGACAGACCTCGATAAATTGAGAGAGGATCGGATGCGCAGCATTAGCCTTGGACTCGTATTTGCGGCCGCCGCGGCTTTAATTTCGGCCCCGGCTTCAGCTGACGATCGGCTGCAATCCTCGTTTACCGCACTTATCGGTAAGGGTTTCGACGTCAAATCGGTGACGCTCATCCCTCTCGAAGTTGCGAAGAGAGTCACGGAGAAAGTCCGGACCGACAACGTCGTCGTCACGCTTCAGAAAGAAGAAACGGTAGCTGTCTGCTACATCGCCTTCGCGAATTGGGCGTTCATGAACAAGTCGTCGCTCAATACTCCGACGCTGTGTGAGGTCCGCACGTCGCCGACCGCCGAGGCGTCATCGACCGAGCCCGCCCCGACGACCGAGACGCCGCCCGCTGCTGACGCCCCGGCAAACCCGCCTGCGCCCGGTACCACCCCTTAAAGATTACGTGCGAACGACGAGTTGATCGCTCTTGGCGAGCGCCGCTTTCAAACGCGGCGTCGCAAAGTCCAGGAATGCCCTGAGTTTGAGCGGCAGAAGGCCGTGGCCCGTGTGGACGAGGCTCACCGGTACCGGGGCCGGTTCGAACCGCTCTAGCATGATCGCGAGCTTGCGCTCGGCGAGCGGCGCCGCGATCTGGTAAGAAAGAACGCGCGTTATTCCGACGCCTGCGGCCGCCATATCGATTGCGGCCTCGGCGGTATTGACCACGAGGCGCGAGTGAATGGCGAACGACTGCGGCGCTCCATTGCTCCAGAATGTCCACGCGCGCGGCGACATCAGGCCTTCGAATGTGATGCAGTCGTGCGATCCGAGATCATTGGGATTTGCCGGCGTCCCGCGCGTTTTGAGGTAGCCTGGACTCGCGCAAACGACGCGCCGGATCGTGCCGACGCGCGACGCGACCAGGCTGCTATCGGGCAGATCGCCAATCCGAAGCGCGATATCAACATGCTCTTCGAGAAGGTTCACGACGCGATCTGCGAACGTGATGCGGACATCGATATCGGGATAGGCCTTCAGAAAAGCTCCGACGATGGGAAGCACGTGAAGGCGCCCAAATACAATCGGCGCCGTGACGACGAGTTCGCCTCTTGGTGCACGATATTCCCCCGATGCCGTGCGCTCCGCCTCGACAACATCCTCGAGAATTTTCCGGCACGCGGCGACGTAGGACTGGCCCGCATCGGTCAATTCCAATCGGCGACTGCCGCGATTGAGAAGGCGCGTATGGAGATGGGCTTCGAGCTCCGAAACTTTGCGGCTCACCGTCGCCAGCGGCATGCCGAGGCGGCGCGCGCCGGCAGACAAGCTGCCGGCATCGGTGACGGCCAGAAGTACCGACATGGAGTCGAAGCGGTCCATGAATTCTTCCAAATTTCGGAAGGATGCTTGCCGATATTGTCGTCTATTTCGCGGAAATGAAAGGGCCTAGTTCCACTGCGTCGGCTGATCCGGGCCGAACCGCAAAGGAGAAGCCCAATGTCACGTATTCCGACACCCGCTACCATCGCCGAAGCTCCGGCTGCGTCCCAGCCGCTTTTGGAAGCCGTTAAGAAGCAGCTCGGCGTCGTTCCGAACATGTTTCGCCTGATCTCCAACAGCCCCGCCGCTCTTGAGGGGTACCTCAGTCTTTCGGGCGCCCTCGCCAAGGGTAAGCTACCGCCGCAGACGCGCGAGCGCATCGCGCTGGCGGTGGCGGAGGTCAACGGATGCGGTTATTGCCTTTCCGCGCACACCTATCTCGCGCGGAATCTCGCGAAGCTCGACGATGCTGAAATCACCGCCAATCGCAGCGGGGCGTCGAACGATCCAAAGGCCGATGCCGCGGTGCGCTTCGCGTCTAAGGTTGCGCAAGAGCGCGGGCATGTCAGCGATGCAGACTTCGCAGCCGTAAAGGCGGCCGGCTACGACGACGGCCAGATCATCGAGATCGTCCAGCATGTCGCGCTAAACGTGTGGACGAACTTCCTCAACGAGACGGCAAAGACGGAGATCGACTTTCCCGTCGTGATCCCGGCTCGGGCCGCGTGATTTTGGTGAATCGCTGTTCTCCCCAGGCGGGAGGACGGCGAGCTGCCGGCATCGATGTGCGTTAACTAAAACGAAGCAGCGGCGCGAATCCCCAAGCAATAATGATGCGCCGACGGACCGTGAGCGCCGTGCCTTAGTCTCACCACTGGATATAGTCATATCCCGGCGGGGGCCGAATTCCGGCGTTTCATCAATTTCCAAGTGAGCGAACGTGAAAACTGGAACGAGTTCTAATGTGCGCAATGCGTCCATCGGGGCGCTCTTCGCGGCATTGCTGTTTGGCTACGCTGGCGATTGCCTCGCACACAGCGGTACTGCGGACGAACAACAAGCCTGCACGCCGGATGTTTTCCGCTTGTGCTCAGCGCAAATTCCAAGCGAGGACCGCATTGTTGCTTGCCTCAACCGGCATCTTCCAAAGCTCAGTCCAGCTTGCCGGGCCGTGATGAAAGGGGATTCACCAAAGAAGGCTCGCCACAAGCGCTAAACCTGCAACTTCTCAAAAGACCATTCTTGCGAGGTCGGAACCGTGAGACGAAAATTTCGAATCGGGCAGATGATGGCCCTTTGCGTTGCTGTCGCCGCGGTCGTGGTTTCTGGGACTTCCGCGTCGTTCGCTCACAGTGGAACGGCCGATGAGCAGGCTGCGTGCACGCCCGACGTTCTGAGCCTCTGTTTCTGGCAGATCCCGAACGAGGATAAGATCGTCGCGTGCCTCAACAAGAACATCAATCGTCTTAGCCCCGAATGCCGCAAGGTGATTGCGGGAGACGACGACGATAAAAAAATCAAGCGCTCAAAGAAATAAGCGGCCGCAAATTACGTGCTCCACGCACGAAAGCAGCAGTGCGCTCCGATGTGATCAGCAGGCCCGTCCGCGCGCCGCTCTCGGCGTGTCGAGTTGAAGCGCATCGCAGACCGTGTCGGCGATCCCCTGAGCCGAGAGACCGGCGCGCTGATACATGACCTCAGGCTTATCCTGATCCACGAAGACGTCCGGCATAACTTTGGAACGGACCTTCAACCCACGTTCAAGAAGTCTGTTCTCTGCGAGGTAATGGAGAACGTGACTTCCGAAGCCGCCGACCGAGCCTTCCTCGATGGTGACGAGGACGTCGTGATTTTCCGCGAGCTGCCGGATGAGGTCTGTGTCGAGTGGCTTCATGAAGCGGGCGTCGGCCACTGTCGCCGACAGTCCGAGGGCTGCCAACTGATCAGCCGCCTTCATTGTTTCCTGCAGACGTGTACCGAGCGAGAGGAGCGCGATCGTCGAGCCTTCACGCAAGATGCGACCTTTGCCGATTTCGAGCGGAACGCCGACCTCGGGAAGCACGACGCCGGTTCCTTCGCCGCGCGGAAAACGAAATGCGCTCGGGCGGTCATCGATCGCTGCCGCGGTCGCGACCATGTGCTTCAACTCGGCTTCGTCAGCCGCGGCCATGATGACGAAGTTCGGCAAACATCCGAGGTAGGCGAGATCGAACGAGCCGGCATGCGTTGCGCCGTCGGCGCCGACAAACCCAGCGCGATCGATCGCGAACCGCACGGGCAGGCTTTGCAGCGCGACGTCGTGGACGACCTGGTCGTAGCCCCGCTGCAGGAACGTGGAATAAAGCGCGCAGAACGGCTTCATGCCTTCGGTCGCGAGGCCTGCAGCGAACGTCACGGCATGCTGTTCAGCTATGCCGACATCGAACGTCCGCTCGGGAAATTCACGGCCGAAGACATCGAGGCCCGTGCCGTCCGGCATGGCCGCCGTGATGGCAACGATCTTATCGTCCTTCCTGGCTTCGGCAACGAGGCTGTCGGCAAATATGCGCGTGTACGACGGCGCGGAAGCCGGCGCCTTGGCCTGCACGCCCGTCACGACGTTGAACTTCGCGACGCCATGATACTTGTCGGGGGATGCCTCCGCGGGTGCGTAGCCCTTGCCTTTCTGCGTGACGACGTGAACGAGAATAGGGCCCTGCTCAGCGTCGCGAACATTTTTCAGGACAGGAACAAGCTGGCTCAGATCGTGCCCGTCGATCGGGCCGATGTAATAGAAGCCCAGTTCCTCGAACCAAGCGCCACCCTGCCAAAGATGGCGCGTATATTCCTCGACCCGCGCGGCACGCTGCTCCCAGCTCTTCGGCAGCCGTTTCGCAAACTGCTTCGCAAGGTCGCGAACATAGAGATAGGAATCGCTCGACGTCAGCCGCGCGAGATAAGACGACAGCGCTCCCGTCGGTGGCGCGATCGACATGTCGTTGTCATTCAGAACGACAATCAGCCGTTCGCTTCGGGCGCCGGCGTTGTTCATCGCCTCATAGGCCATGCCGGCGCTCATCGCGCCATCTCCGATGACGCAAACGACGTTGTTCGTTCCGCCCGACATTTCGCGAGCGACAGCCATGCCGAGTCCGGCGGATATCGATGTCGAGGAGTGCGCGGCGCCGAAGGGATCGTATTCGCTTTCGGTTCGCTTCGTGAAACCGGAAAGGCCGCCGGGCTGGCGCAACGTTCGGATGCGATCGCGACGGCCCGTCAAAATCTTGTGCGGGTACGACTGATGGCTGACGTCCCAGATGAGCCGATCGCGCGGCGTATCGAAAAGATAGTGCAAGGCCACCGTCAGCTCGACGACACCTAAGCCGGCGCCAAGATGGCCGCCTGTTTGCGATACGGCGTCGATCAGCTCCGTGCGCAATTCAGCGGCCAGCTGCGGAAGTTCACTTTCGGCCAACTGCCGCAGATCGTCCGGCGTATCGACTTGATCCAAAAGCGGCGTCTTGGATGGTCGCGTCACTATTGCATCCATTGACCGAAATCCCCCAACTTCCGCTCGCGGCGTTCGCGTCGGGAAATTATGAACCTATGACACGGCGCAAAAAATGGAACATAGAGCGCGCACCGGACTCTGCGGGGAGGTGTTGCAGCCAAGCCTCACAAATGGGAGACAGCCTCGGCTAAATACCGCCATTGTGCCTGCCTAGGAGCGTTTGGCCGAAACGCTGATATCGGCGGGGGCAGCAGATACTTTTCGAACAGTCAGGGAGGGGCAATGGTCCCGATCAGGAAATTGCACACATTTGGCGCGTCGGTCGCAGCTTTGTTGATGGTTTCGGCGGCGGCGGCGCCGCTCGCGCTTGCGCAGGAAGCCGATACCCCAAAAACCACAATCACCAGTCTCAACGCCGCGCTTCTCAAGACGATGAAGCAGGCCGACGCCTTGGGCGTCCAGGGCCGCTATCAAGCACTCAACCCGGTCCTTTCCAAGACCTACGACACCGCCCTTATGGCGCGGCTGGCCGTCGGGCAAAGCTGGGCCTCGCTGCAACCCCAGCAGCAGGCCGAGGTGATCGATGCCTTCCGGCGCATGATGATCGCCACTTACGCCAAACGCTTCGACGGCTTCTCGGGCGAGACATTTCAGATCGTCGAGATCTCCAACCGCGGAACGGCCGACAAAATGGTGAAGACCCAGATCATCCAAAGCAACGGCAAACCTGTCGCGATCAACTATCTGATGCGAAAAAAAGGGCCCGAGTGGAAGGTCGTCGACGTTTATCTGGACGGCACCATCAGCGAGCTGGCCAGTCGCCGTGCGGAATTCACGACGATTCTAAAATCGGGCGGACCCGATGCGCTCATTAGCTCGCTCAAGAAGCAAGGCGACAAGCTT
Source organism: uncultured Pseudomonadota bacterium (assembly GCA_963789775.1). Taxonomy (GTDB): domain Bacteria; phylum Pseudomonadota; class Alphaproteobacteria; order Rhizobiales; family Hyphomicrobiaceae; genus Hyphomicrobium_B. The sequence continues at coordinate 172,767 of CAWBLX010000003.1, read as the reverse complement.
CTGTCAGGCAGCTAAATAAAGCCTCCCAGACTTTTCAAGAACCCGGGCGCCAGCCGAATGCGGTTGGCGCCCTTTTGCTTTGCCGAAAGCGCCCCAAAACAGCGCATCGCAAAGCACGGGATGATATCCAGGGCGTGCCGCTGCCCAATCGCGCCATGCACGAGGATTATTCCTCGGCGGGGGACTTCTGTTCTTCCGCGGGAGAGGGCTGCTCTTCTGCCGGAGACATTTGCTCTTCGGCAGGCGACGCCTGCATTTCCGTCGACTTGGGCGGTCCAACGAGAACGACCGAGCCGCGATCGGCCGTGCGCGTCATCTTGGGTACGTCGGTGATCCGGCGCTTCTCAAGCATCGTCGGCGACGAGACAAGTTCCGTCACCGGCACGATCTCGTTGGGATCGCGAGGAGGCGGCGAGCTGGTCAGGGCGCTCGTGTCCAATGCCTCCTGCAGCTCGGCCTGACGCTTTTGCTGGCTGACGCTTCGAAGCATCGAGTAGAAATCGATGGAGCTGTCTTCCAGCGTCTTCAAGTCCTCGGCTTTGCTGAGGCTCGAAAGCGGGCTCGTCACCGTTCCCGCGAGATCGACCTGGCTCGCGACCGTCGCAAACCGCGTCGGGATCAACGCGCCTGCCGGCAACGTCGCTGCGAACTCGACACCGCTGCCGAACGCATCGCGGTAGGTTGTCGGGCCAAGCACCGGAAGCACCAGATAGGCGCTGTCACGATAACCCCAGACATACATCGTCTGGCCAAAGTCGCCGGACTGGTGCGCCATGCCCTGCTCAGCGGCGACGTCGAACAGACCGCCGAGGCCAATCGTCGAATTGAGTGCAAATCGGCCGAGGGTCGTCGCTGCGGCTTGCGGCCGAAGCTGCAAAACATCGTTCGCGAATGTCATCGGCTCAGCGAGGTTCGTCGTGAACGCGTCGATGCGATCGCGGACGCCTTCAGGAACGTTCTCGTTATAGGCTTCCGCAGCCGGGTAGAGAACGTCGTGATTGAATTGCTGGTTGTTGTCGAAGACGGACCGATTGAATTTTTCGTTCGGATCAGCGATCGGTTTCGGGGTCGGATCGTCGTCGGTTGCAGCAAGGTGCTGCGGCGAGAGCCCAGGCGGAGACGCGCTGGCACAAGCCGACAGGCTTACACCGACCAATACACAGCCGACCCAATTTTGGATGGCTCTGACTTTCACGTCTCGATATTCCCCCTGCTTGGCCCCACCGGCCGAGCAATCTCAGATCTATCGTAGCACTACGCGAGACGCTAGCCTCTCTGCCGCTGCCGACAGGCTTGCCCCCAGCTCAAACCAGAAAGTAACGTCCGAATGACGTCCTGTCTGTGGCTTCCATGCATCCTCGTTGCCGTAATTGGCAGCGCGTACGCCTTGTTAGCTTCTTTTTTGGTGGCACGATTTGCCCGCCAACCCAAGTCCCTTTTGGGCTCGGCCGAAACCGTGACGCTGCTAAAGCCGCTCTACGGCAACGAAAACGGCCTTGGCGCCAGCCTCGCGTCGTTCTGCGTCCAGAATTATCCGGCGGACGTACAGATGCTTTGCGGCGTTCAGGACCCGGCCGACCAAGCGATTCCGGTTGTCCGCAACCTCCAAGGGCAGCACTCTTCGTGCGATGTGGAGCTCGTCGTTTCCGCGCGCACGGCCGGCGGCAATCCAAAAATTGCAAACATTCTCAATATGTATCCGAGCGCGAAACACGATCTCATCATCCTCAGCGACAGCGATATGAGAGTCGAACCGAGTTACGTCCGCGATACCGTCGCCGAGTTGCAGCAACCCGAAGTTGGGATCGTAACCTGTCTTTACCGCGGCTGCGCCCTGACGGGGTTTTGGTCGCGGATGGCGGCCGGAGCGGTGGACCAGCATTTTCTTCCGGGCGTGCTCATTGGTCTTTGGCTCGGTCTTGCGAAGCCCTGTTTCGGATCGACGATTGCGCTTCGACGCAGCACGCTGGCGCGAATTGGCGGCTTCGAGACCTTCGCTAATACTCTTGCTGACGACTATGCGATGGGGGAAGCCGTACGGAAGCTCGGTCTCAAGGTCGCCATCGCTCCGTTCACGGTCGGGCATACCTTTTCGGAAGCGTCATTCGGCGAACTTCTTGCCCACGAACTGCGGTGGGCGAGAACTATTCGTCTTGTAGATCCGCTTGGATACGCAGGCACAGTGATCACCCATCCACTACCATTTGCGCTCGCCGCGCTTGCTTTGAGTGGCTTCAGCGCCATAGCGTGGATGATCCTTCTGGTGACGCTTGCGTGCCGCCTTTCCGTTCCGATACAAGTTGAGCGGTTGCCGGGTGGGGGCAAGAGTTCGCTGTGGCTCAGTCCGCTGCGAGACTTATTGAGCTTCGCGGTGTTCGTTGCGAGCTATATCCCTGGAGCCGTCGACTGGAGAGGCCGCCGCTATAGCGTCGGCTCCGATGGAACCGTTACGCCGATATGAAAGGCGCCCCAATGCGCACGCTCTTCCTGCAGGCCCCTTCGTTCGATGGATTCGATGGTGGCGCCGGTTCGCGCTATCAGGCGCGCCGCGAGATCCAGTCGTTCTGGTACCCGACTTGGCTGGCACAGCCCGCCGCTCTGGTCGAGAACTCCAAACTGATCGACGCACCGCCACACCGCACCAGCCTGCAGGATGTGCTCGCCCAAGTACGCGATTACGACCTCGCGGTGCTGCACACCTCGACGCCGTCGTTCGACTCAGACGTCAAAGTCATCGAGGCGATGAAGGCGACCAACCCAAACCTCAAGGTCGGGCTCATCGGTGCCAAGGTCGCGGTGCAGTCCAACGAGAGCTTGAAGGACGCGCCGATTGTCGACTTCGTTGCCCGCAACGAGTTCGACTTCACGATCAAAGATGTCGCCGACGGCGTGGCCTGGAGCGACATCAAGGGCCTGTCCTACCGCAACGCGCAGGGCGTCATCGTGCACAACGAGGACCGCGCTGTGATGCACGACATGGACACGCTGCCCTTCGTTACGCCGGTCTATAAGCGCGACCTCGTGATGGAGAATTACTTCATCGGCTACCTGAAGCATCCGTACATCTCGTTCTACACGGGGCGCGGCTGCAAGAGCCGCTGCACGTTCTGCCTGTGGCCGCAGACCGTCGGCGGCCATCGCTATCGGACGCGCTCCGTCGGGCACGTCATCGAGGAGGTGCGTTACATCCTCAAGGCGTTCCCACAGATGAAAGAGCTGATGTTCGACGACGATACCTTCACCGACGACCTGCCGCGCGCAGAAGCGATCGCGAAGGAACTTGGCAAGCTCGGCGTCACCTGGTCCTGCAACGCCAAGGCCAACGTGCCGCGCGAGACGCTGAAGGTGCTGAAGGACAACGGCCTGCGCCTGCTGCTCGTCGGATATGAGAGCGGCAACCAGCAAATCCTGCACAACATAAAAAAGGGCATGCGAGTCGAGGTCGCGGAGAAGTTCACCAAGGACTGCCACGAGCTTGGCATCAAGATCCACGGCACCTTCATCCTCGGCCTTCCGGGCGAGTCGAAGGAGACGATCCAGGAGACCATCAAGTTCGCGACGCGGATCAACCCGCACACGATCCAGGTTTCGCTCGCCGCGCCGTATCCGGGCACGTTCCTCTACAAACAGGCGTCCGAGAACGGCTGGCTCGACGTCGACAATGCCGAACTCATCAACGCCAACGGCATCCAGATCGCGCCGCTGCACTATCCAGGTTTGTCGCACACCGAAATCTTCTCGTCGGTCGAGGACTTCTATCGCAAGTTCTACTTCCGGGTGCCGAAGATCGCCTCGATCGTCGGCGAGATGGTGATGAGCCCCGACATGATGAAGCGGCGTCTCCGCGAGGGCGTCGAGTTCTTTCAGTTCCTGCGCGAGCGCCGCAGCGCCGCCTGATATTTGAGGCTGCTTTCGGCTTGGATGGATCCCGGCCTCCGCCGGGATGACGGGAGCGGGGTCTCTATGGCGCGGCTTGCGGCACCTTTTCCACTTCGTGCTTAGCCGTGTGCCTTGGCGGGCCCATCAGTATTGGCTGGAAGAGGACGGCTGCGGCGAGCGTCGTCACCAGCGAGAGCGCGAGCAGTTCGCCCATGCTCGACGTTCCGGGATGGCTTGAAAAGAACAGGCTTCCGAATGCGACCGCCGTCGTCATGGCGCTGAACATCACGGCGCGCGTCAGAGGTGAGGCAAGCAAGCTCGTCTCGCCCGCGCGCCAAGCGAGCACATAATAGATTTTGAAGGCCACGCCGACGCCGAGAAGGACCGGCAGCGCGATGATGTTCGCGAAGTTCAGCGGCAGCTTGATCAAAACGCAAAGCTCAAGCGTCACGACGCCGGCGAGAAGCAGCGGCACAAGCGTCAGTAGAACATCTGTCACCCGGCGCAGCGCGACGAACAGAATGATCGTGATCGAGACCAGCGCCAGCGCACCCGCCTCGATGAACGACCGCACAACTGTCTTCGCCGATTCCTGAATAAGGATCGGCACGCCGGTCGCTTCCGGCGCGACAGCTAAAACCGCCGCCGCAAAGCGCCTCAGGTTGGCGTTGTCGTTGCCGTCGCCCTTGGGGCCGACTTCGACGCGGGCGCGGCCATCGGCGGTCGTCCAGTCGGAGATGATTTCTGGCGGCAGATCTTTGAGCGTGATCGGCTCGGCTTTGAGGGCAGCGCGAATCTGTGCCAGCCGCAGCTTCATGCCGTCGAGCAGCGTTGCGCCGATCTTTGCCCTGAGTGCCGGCGTCGCCTCAGCCAGTTTGCGTAGCGTGGCCGCCATGTGAGCCGCGATGGGCGAAGCGTCCGGCAAGCGGCTAACGTCCTCGAATGCCTTTGCCGTATCGAGCAAGGTTTGCCTGGTATCGGCGTCGGTTGGCGTCGGCGCCATATCGTCGGGCTCTGGCTCGATCGTCGGGCCGATCAGATCGTAGCAATCGCGGATGAGCGCGAGCTTTTCATCCTGCTGATCGGGCACGAAGCTTGCGAGCGTGACGGTGCGATCGACCTCGGGCAGCTTGTCGAGCTTTGTCGCGAGCGCTTTCGCGTCGGTCAGGTTCGGCGTCAGAATCTCGATCGTGTTCGGGGCCGTTGCGGGATCACGCATGAGATCGTTGAAGGTCGATACCGATTCAACCTTGCTCGAGCGCAGGTTGATCGGGTTGAAGTCAAACTCGAGCTTGCCGAGCAATGGAATTCCCGAGGCGACGCCGATCGCCGTCAATACCAGAATGATCCATCGATGCCGCGCCATGAAGCGATCGACGGGCTGAAGCGAGCGATAGCCGACATCATGCAGTTCGCCGGGCGGATTGAGCACTTCGAGCAACGCAGGCAGCAACGTTATGCTGGTTAGAAAGGCGATGACCATGCCGCTGCCGGCAATGAGGCCCAATTCGGATACGCCGCTGTAATCGGTCGGCAGGAACGAATAGAAGCCCGCCGTTGTTGCCGCGGCGGCGAGCGCCAGAGGCTTCCCGGCATTTTGCCCAGCTGCAACAAGCGACTCGCGCAGCCCGTGTCTCTCGAAGCGCTCGTGCCGGTAGCGGACCGCGAATTGGATGCCGAAATCGACGCCGATGCCGACGAAAAGAACAGCGAAGGCGACCGAGATGAGGTTCAACGCGCCGACAAGGAACAGGCCCAGCGCCGCCGTCATCGTGAGACCTGCGAAAAGACTGACAAGAACGGCGAAGATGATCTTGCCGGATCTGAGCGCCAGCCAAAGAATGAAAAGCACGGCGGCGATCGCTATGCTGGCGTTGAGGGCCGCTCCCTCCGCGACGGTGCCGAATTCTTCGTCGGCCATCGGGACGGAGCCCGTCAGACGAACGCGAACACCGTTATCGGGCGTCAGGCCCAAGCGCTTCGCGGTCAGCCGAATAAGGTCGGTCGCCTCGGCGCCGGGCTCAAGATCGGAATAGTTGAGAACCGGCTTTACTTCGAGGAAACGACGCAGATCGGATGGGCTCGGGCTGCCGCCCGTCAGAAGTTCGCCCCACGAAAAATACGTGTTCTTCCCAGCAAGCAAATTGTCGATGGCATGGCCCAGCACGCCGAGCGGCTTCTCGAAATCGATCCATTTTGCACGGTCTTCCTTGATTCCGATAGGAACAAGAGAAAGCGCCTTGGCCAAACCATTGAGGGTTGGGTCTGCCGAAAGCGTGCCGAGAACCGGCTGCGCTTTGATCAGCCCTTCGGTGATATCTTTCACTTCCGGGAGGGAGAGATAAAGCAGCCCATTTTGATCGAAGAAGGGGCCGCCATCGCGCCGGCGGACGATCTGGAAGGGATCGGGTTTTGATTTGCTGAGGGCGGCCGAAAGCTTGGCAGCGGCGCTCTCCGTCAGCTCAGGCGTTTTGCCATCTATGACTATATCGATTGTGTCGGTGTGCTGAGAAAAGGCGGCGTCGAACTGGCGTTCGCGCTTGCGCCAATCGAGCTCCGGCGAGATCAGCTGGCTCGTATCCGTCGTAATCGCGAAGTTATTGATGACGTAATTGATGGCGCCCGCCGTCAGCGCCACGCCAAGCAAAATCGTGAGCCAAGGCAGGCGCACCGCAGCAGCAACGGTTCCGGCGACGGCGCGCTCGATCATGTTAGCGCCACCACCCCGGTAATATGGCGTTGAAAAGCTTGGTCGTGATTAGACATTCTCAGCCGGACTCATGGTATCCGCGGACAAGAGGCGATTTTCCCACCAGTGCACTTATGCCGACGAACCTGTCGAGCCGCTGAACGGAGGAGCTTGAGGACTGTGTTGCTTTTGAGACACGTCATACCGTCAGCTTGGCGGGCGCGACGTCGCCTTTGCTGCCGGTCAGAAAAATCGCGCGTAAGGTCAAGATCGTAGGACGGTCGGTACACGCGACGTAGTCAGACGTCCGAAGCATACATCATTAAGGCCTTGGCTCGCGAAGCGACGGCACGTTGGCAGAAAACGGGGGTTTCTGCATGAAGATCATTCTGGCGCAGCCCCGGGGTTTTTGCGCAGGCGTGGTTCGCGCGATCGACATTGTCGAGCGGGCGCTCACGCAGGCCAGCGGACCTGTCTATGTGCGCCACGAGATCGTTCACAATCGCCATGTCGTCGACGACCTCAAAGCCAAGGGCGCTCGCTTTGTCGAGGACTTGGCGGACGTGCCAAACGGCGCCGTCACCATTTTCAGTGCCCACGGCGTCTCGCGGGCCGTCGAGAGCGATGCGCGCCGCCGTCGCCTAAACGTCGTCGATGCGACCTGCCCTTTGGTTTCGAAAGTCCATAAGGAAGGCCAGCGATATTCCTCGCTTGGCCGGACTGTTATCCTGATCGGGCATGCCGGGCACGTCGAGATCGAGGGGACGCTTGGGCGGATTTCGGGGCCCATTTACCTTGTGGAAAACCGCGACGACGTCGCCAACCTCAATATTCCGGACGATACGCCCGTCGCATACATCACCCAGACGACCCTCAGCGTCGACGATACCCGCTCGACGATCGAGGCCGTCAAAAGTCGGTTCACGGACGTAATTGGGCCGGAAACGCGTGACATCTGCTACGCTACGCAAAATCGGCAGACGGCGGTCAGGGACCTTTGCCGCACTGTCGAACTATTGCTGGTCGTCGGGGCGAGCAACAGCTCGAACTCTAATCGCCTGAGGGAAATCGGCTCGGAATGCGGAATCCCAAGCTACCTTGTCGCCGACGGTCGCGACGTCGATCCGTCATGGCTTGCCGGGATAAAGACAGTTGGCGTAACAGCGGGCGCGTCGGCACCCGATGTTCTTGTCCGCGATGTATTAGCTGCGATAGGTAAGGTGGGGCCAATCGAAGTCGAGACGCTTGACGGCGTCGAAGAGAAGATAACCTTCCGCCTACCGCCTGAATTGCTCGAAGCATCATGATTGGGAATGGTGCCGGTTCGAGCATCACTAGAAGGAGCCCGTCGGGGTGGGGATACCATTAAACCAAGCTTTGTCGGTCGGTGCCTACGTCATCGGACAGCACCTCCGGGGGAACAAACGCTATCCGCTCGTGCTGATGCTCGAGCCGCTCTTTCGCTGCAACCTCGCATGTGCGGGCTGCGGCAAGATCGATTACCCCGATAAAATCTTGAACCAACGCATCTCGGTTGCAGATGCCCTGCATTCGATGGACGAATGCGGCGCGCCCGTGGTGGTGCTCGCCGGCGGCGAGCCGCTGCTCCACAAAGAGCTGCCTGAGATCGTCGACGGCGCGCTTGCGAAGGGCAAGTTCGTGACGGTGTGCACGAACGCTCTGCTGCTTGAGAAAAAAATCCATCTCTATAAACCGCATAACAATTTCAACTGGTCGATCCATCTCGATGGCGACAAGGAGATGCACGACAAGTCGGTCTGCCAGAAGGGCGTCTACGATCGCGCCATCGAAGCGATCAAAGTCGCCAAGGCGAAGGGTTTTCGCGTTAACATCAACACGACGCTCTTCAGCGACGCCAAGGCGGAGCAGGTCGCGAAATTCCTCGACGAGATGAAAAAACTCGACATCGGCGGCGTCACCATCTCGCCAGGCTATGCCTACGAGCGCGCGCCGGACCAGCAGCACTTCCTCAATCGCACCAAGACGAAGCAGCTCTTCCGCGACATCTTCAAGCTCGGACGCGGCGGCCGCGCGTGGCCGTTCTTCCAGTCGGCGCTGTTCCTCGACTTCCTCGCCGGCAATCAGACCTATCAGTGCACGCCTTGGGGCAACCCGACGCGCACCGTGTTCGGCTGGCAGCGTCCCTGCTATCTGCTCGGCGAAGGTTACGCCAAAACCTTCAAGGAGCTGATGGAAGATACGGACTGGGACAAGTACGGCACCGGCAACTACGAGAAGTGCGCCGACTGCATGGTGCACTCGGGCTTCGAAGCGACGGCCGTCATGGATGCGGTCAAGAAGCCTTGGAAGATTGCTGCTGTCGCCCTTAGAGGCGTGAAGACGGACGGGCCGATGGCTCCCGAAATTGCGCTCGATAAGCAGCGCCCGGCCGAGTTCGTGTTCTCACGCCACGTCGAGAACAAGCTAGCCGAGATCAGCGCGGCCGAGGCCCGGGCCCAGAAGCCGGTGGCAGCGGAATAAAGCCTTCATCGCGCGACGCGTTGCGCCAGCTATGCGGATGACGTCCCATAGCTGGCTTGGCTCAACCGCCAGCGATTTCAGCACCCCGGCGATGTTCGGGGTTCCGTCCGGATTGAGGCCGTTGACGGCGGCGGGTGGCATCCCCTGACTTGCCGTATCCGCGATGACCCGCAGGACCGCGAAGGGCAAGCCGTAGTCCGTCGCGATCTGAGCGACGAGGTGACTTTCCATATCGGCCGCGAATGCGCCGGACGACAGATAAATCGCACGTTTCTCGTCGCGATTGGCGATGATAGTGCTCGATCCGGCGATGGGTCCACTTTCGGCATTCGGCAAGGCTTCGAACAACCGGTCGCTCCAGCGTGCGTCGGGCTGATACGTCCTGCCGCTGGTGTGGATGACGGATGTTCCGACGACGATGGTTCCCGGTTTCAGTCCGGGTCTCAGACCTCCGGCGATCCCAAAGCTGATAATGCCACGGACGCCGTCTCCGAGCGATTGCTGCAATAACGCTGCGAGGCGCTCTTCGCGGCCGCCGCCGATGACCGCCTTCACGCCGCTCGATCGTTCGGCGATGCGCGCCTCGGACTTGAGGCCGGTCGCGGCGATGACGAAGCCCGAAGCCACCTTACATTCCAACAAGAACGGCTTTGGTGTTCGAGGCTTTGAGATTGCGGTAGCGCGCCAAAGCCCACATTGGGAAGAACTTCGCGTAGCCGTGATAGCGAAGATAAAAGACGCGTGGAAAGCCCGTTGCGGTGAAGCGCTTCTCGTTCCAGAAGCCGTCCGAGCCTTGCGTCTCGGCCAAGTAGGCGATGCCCTTCTTCACTGCCGGATTTTCGATTTCGCCGGCGGCCATAAGGCCCATCAGCGCCCACGCCGTCTGCGAGGCCGTGCTCGGCGCCTGCTCGTAGCCTTTGTAGTCGAGACTGTAGCTTTCGCCATCCTCGCCCCAGCCGCCGTCCGTGTTTTGAATCGCCAGAAGCCAGTTTACCGCCTTCCGGACGACGCTCGATGACGGATCGACGCCAGCTGCGTTGAGGGCGCACAGCACCGACCACGTGCCGTAAATGTAATTCATCCCCCAGCGGCCGTACCAGCTGCCGTCCTTCTCCTGGGTGCGTTCGAGATAACCGATGGCTCTGTCGAGCTCGTAACTTTGGCCGCGCCGGTCGCCGAGTTGCGCAAGCATGGAGATGCATCGCGCCGTGACGTCGGCAGTCGGCGGATCGAGAAGCGCGCCGTGATCGGAAAACGGGATCTGGTTGAGATATTCGTAGGTGTTGTCGGCATCGAAGGCACCCCACCCCCCGTTTTTGCTCTGCATGCCGACGATCCACTCGCGCCCGCGAGCGATGGCCTCGCGATAGGTACTATCGGGCTGCTGCGCACGGCCGAGGGTCCGGTCCATCGCCATGACCACGACCGCGGTATCGTCGGTGTCGGGATAATGAGGATTTGCGTACTGGAATGCCCAACCGCCCGGACGAATATTCGGTCGCGTCGCAGCCCAGTCGCCGACGGTGTCGAGCACCTGCAAGGGTTTCAGCCACTCGAGCGCCCGGTCCGAACTTGCTTCGGCTTGGTCGCCTCCCACTTCGATCAGGGCGTGGGCCGAAAGGGCCGTATCCCAAACGGGAGACAGGCACGGTTGGCAATAAGCTTCATCGTCCTTGATCGTCAGCAGCTTTTCGATCGAGCCGCGTGCGGTCTGATAATCGGGGTGATCTTTGGAATATCCGAGCGCGTCGTAGACGAGCAGCGCGTTGACCATGGCCGGGAAGATGGCGCCCAAGCCATCCTCGCCATTGAGGCGCTCGGTGACGAACGCGACAGCCTTGTCGATGGAGCGCTTGCGCACCGACTTCGGGAACAACGGCTCGCTGACGCGCAGTACCCGATCGATGCCACCGAAGATTTCCGACCACGGCGATTTTTGATGCGGTCCTTTCGGCCAGACCTTGACCCTGTCGGGCGGGATCGTGAAAAGCTCAGGGATTCCGACGCACTTCGGATTGCGCGCTTTCGGCTTCAGGGCGTTGAGAACCGTCAACGGGACTAAAACGGTGCGTGCCCAGTATGAAATCTTGTCGATGTGAAAGGGAAACCAGCGCGGCAGCACCATAATTTCGACGGGTATCACGGGGACGCCGGTCCACGGCAAAGCGCCGAAAAGCGCGAGCAGGTTGCGCGTGAAGACGTTGCTGTGCGATGCGCCGCCTTGGGAGAGTATCCAGCCGCGCGCCTTCTTCATATAAGGCTCTTCAGTGCCGACGCCGATCATCTTCAGTGCGAAGTACGCCTTCACGCTTGCGCTGATGTTCGAGATGCCGTCGTGGAACAGCGGCCAACCACCATCGTCCGATTGGATGCGGCGAAGATAGGTCGCGATCTTGGCTTCGAGAGCGGCATCCACAGGCTCCGCCAGATAATGGCGCATGAGTACGTATTCGGCCGGAATCGTGGCATCGGCTTCGAGTTCGAAGACGAAGTGTCCGTCGTCGCGCTGAAGCGCCAGGAGAGCATTTTGGGCAGCGGCGATGGCGCCTTCGATGTCTGACGGTCCGATCTCGCGGGCTGCGGCATCAGACGCCAGGCGAGCGGATTGCGTTGCAGCTTCGAAATTCATGGCGGCTCTCTCCAGGGGGTCCGAGCGTCCTATCAGAGTTAAACGACCATCGCTAGTTTGGCGGCCGTTTCACCGGATCTTATCGCGCCCTCGATCGTGGCGGGAAGACCGGTTGCGGTCCAGTCGCCGGCGAGCCGCATATTTTTCCAGCGTGTCTCGGCGCGTGGGCGCAGGGCATTTTGATCAGGCGTCGCCGCAAATGTCGCACGCCGTTCCTTGACGATCTGCCAGCGCGGCAGGTTTGCTTCAATGCCCGCGATTTTTGAAATTTCGGACCAAATGCTCCGGGCAAGCGGCTCCCGGTCGGCCTCGTTGAAGCGATCGGCGGAACTCACCGTAACCGATAGCCTGTTGTCGAACGCGAACAGCCATTCGGTCGTCGCATTGATGACGCCCGTGATCTTCGGAAGGCTCTTCGGGGGTGCGAACTCGAAGTGCGCATTGAAGATCGAGCGATATTCTGTCGGTACTTTCAGTTCGGGAACGAGCGTGCGGGCGACCCATGCCGGTACGGCGAGTATGACTTCATCGTTTGCGCCGAGTTCAATCGTTGTGTCGGAGAACTGCAACGCGCGGGCGCGATCACCCGCCCAGTCGATCGCCTTCAGTGCGTGGTCGAAGCGAAATTCCCCGCCGTGCTTTGTAATGAACGCGAGAGCGGGATCGACCAGCGCGGGACCTAGGCCGTTCGCGGCGAAGAGCGGCCGGCAGGCTTTGCCGCCGCGTGCCAACGTCTCTCGAACGACGGCCGCAGCAAGCTGGGCCGAGCCTTCTTTCGGATCGCAATTCAGCGCCGCGAGGAGAACCGGTTGCATCAAATGGCTGTAAAGCGCTGTGTCGGGTTTGATCTTGTCCGTTACGGTTTCGCGGGCGCTGGCGCTCAGGAGGTTTCCGAGCCGGACGTAATCGAGGGCGCGCGTGCGCGGTACGCGACGGTTCTTCGCAAAGATCCACCACGGCAGCGGACTGTCATTCGGCCTCAGCACCCAGTGCTCGCCAGACTGGAGGTCGAAAAAGTTGAACTCGGCGTGCTGCGGCTCATCGAGCAAATGCCGACCGCCGATCTTGTCGAGAAAAGCGAGTGCACGGCCGTTGCCTGACAGAAGAAGGTGATTGCCGTTATCGATCGTCAATCCGAGAGCGGGCTCGAAATACGAGCGGCAGCGTCCGCCGGCGTGTCTCGCGAGTTCGTGGACGACGACCTTGCGCCGTTCGCCGACAAGCGCAACCGCCGCCGAAAGGCCGGCAAGACCGGCCCCGACGATGTGAACGGCGCCGTTCGTCATTCAAAAAATGCCGTCGCGCAGAACCGCCCAGAGGACGGTGCGCTTGGACCGGCGCACATCCACGCGCGGTGCGCGCCAACCCCGCGCGATCAGCTTTTCGAGGATGCCGCGATAGACCGTCGCCATCATGCGCGGCGATCTCACGGTGCGGCGCGGGCAGCGGGACATGACGGCTTCGGAGCGGTCGTAGTATTTCCGCGTCGTCTCGGCGATACCCCGGCAGACGCGATCAAGCGCCGGGTTGGCAAGAATGGCGTCGATCGACGTGTCGGAAATGCCTGCTTCGAGCAGAGCCTCTTTCGGAAGATAAAGACGGCCCATCGCGGCGTCTTCATCGATGTCGCGCAGGATGTTCGTCAGTTGGAGCGCGCGGCCCAAGTTGTGCGACAGATCGATTCCCTGCGCCTCGTCGATGCCGAAAATACGGACCGACAATCGTCCGACGGCCGACGCCGCGCGGTCGCAATATAAATCGAGGACCTTCCATTCGGGCGCACGAAGATCACGGACGATGTCCATCTCCATGCCGTCGATCACGGCGATGAAGTCAGACCCGAGGAGGCCGTATTGCCTGATCGGGGCAACGAGGTCGCGCGTCCGCGACGTCACGCGCCCACCTGAATACAGCTGCTCGATATCGGTTCGATAGCGGACGAGATCCGCAAGCCGGACCTCTCGCGATCCGCCACCGTCGGCGATGTCGTCGACGGCCCGGCAGAACGCATAAACGTGATACATCGCTTCGCGCTGCTCGCGCGGCAGGACGCGCATCGCTGCGTAGAAGGAGCTGCTTGCTGCCGCAGGGGCTTCTTCAGCACTCAAGGTCTCGACTTCAGCGCTCATGCGGCATCATCCCCGTCGACTTCGTAAACGCGATACGAGCGAACGTCCGGCTCGCGAGCGTAGCAGCCGTTGCTCGCGCGGCGAACATCGCTGCCTGCAATTTTGACAGATGGACCCGCTCCGAAAGTGGATCCCGCGACTTCAAGATGCCGATCAGCCGGCGCGCAAGCTCGACGATGACCGACGTTTCGAGGGCGAGGCGCAAATCGGCGACGCTCGGCGGCAACATGCCGGCGTCGGGCAACAGCTTTTCAGTCCTCGCGGCCAGGGATTGCAAGCACGCCAGTAGTGCTGGAGAAGCCTTCGTTTCTGCCAAGCTCTCCACGCTCAAGCCCCACGACGAAAGATCACTCAGCGGAATGTAGACGCGGTCGATGTTGCTATAATCCTTGGCGCAGTCCTGCAGATGGTTGATGATCTGCAGCGCCGTGCACAATGCGTCAGAATGCGGCCACGTCGACTTGGCCTCACCGTGGACGTCGAGAACGAACCGACCGACCGGCATCGCCGAATAGCGGCAGTATTCGAGAAGCTCGTCCCAGGTTTCATAGCGGTTTTTCGTGACGTCCTGACGGAAGGCCTTCAGAAGATCGAGCGCATGTTGCGGGCTCAAATTCCTGAGCGCCAACTGCTCGCGCAGCGCGAGCGCGTCGGTCGCCGCGTCGGACTTGCCGAGAAGCGTATCTTCGAGGGCGTCCAAAACCGCAAGTTTCGATTGTGCATCGAGCGTCGGATGGTCGGCGGCGTCATCGGCGGCACGCGCAAATCGATAGAACGCCAGGATCGGAGCGCGATGGCGCGATGCGATAATGCGCGACGCAACGGGAAAGTTTTCGTCGCTCTCCGACTTGCCGGATTTGTACTTGGTATCGACCGTCATTGCCGTCCTGCTTCGGCCTGAACCCGGCCTTTCCAAAGACCGCCCCGACCACGCATATGCTGATACGCCGAATTTAGCGTGAAACACACATAGGCTGTCGCGATAAGTGGTAGTGCAAAACCCCAAAGTGGCGAACGGTTGTAAAAGCGCAACGTCGGCTGATAAGCGATAAACATCAACAGGTATGCGGCTGCGGCGAACACATTTGCGGGAAACCCCGCAAATACAGCCAGAGCGGGCGGTGGAATATAAATCACGGTCATCGCGACGATCGTTCCAACCAGCAAAATCGGCGAATATCGCAATTGGGCGTATGCGGATCGCGCAACCATCCGGCGAATGTCGTCGAATGCCTCATAGGCGCGGAGGCTTAGCACGCGGTCAGAAAGCCCAAGCCAAATGGGACCCTGCTTTTTCAACAGATTTCCGAGCGCGCAATCATCAATCAAAGCACCACGGATCGCGGCGATGCCTCCAGCCCGTTCGAGACTCAGGCGCTCGACCAGCATGCATCCGCCAGCCGCTGCCGCCGTTCGGTTGGTGCGGTGATTGACCCTCGGGAAGGGATAAAGCATCTGGAAGAAGAAGATAAAGGCCGGCACGAGACAGCGCTCGGCGAGGCTTTCGCACTTGAGCTTGGCCATAACGGACGTCATCGCGCGGTTGTTGGCCCGGGCGCTTATGACGAGTGACCTCAAGACATCCGGGCGGTAGCCGATGTCGGCATCGGTTAACAGCACGTAGTCCGGCGGCGGCTCAGTTGAGGAAGCGGCTGCGATCCCCTGGTGCATGGCCCAGACCTTTCCCGTCCAGCCGGAAGGAAGCTCGGCCCCATTCACGATCGTGACATGGCGGCTCGCCCCCGCGGCAATGGCGCGGGCGACGTCGGCGGTGCCGTCCGTGCTCTGGTCGTCGACAAGCACAATCGAAAACTCGCCCGGATAGTCTTGCCGTACGAGAGACGTTAGAGAGCCCGGGAGCATATCGGCTTCGTTGCGGGCGGGAATGACGGCCGTCACGCGCGGCCAAACTTTCGGCGCCTCGTATTTGTCCCGTTCGGATTCCTCGCGTTCGCTGCTCAGCCAAAATCGGCC
The DNA here is from genome assembly GCA_963789775.1 of uncultured Pseudomonadota bacterium. Classification (GTDB taxonomy): domain Bacteria; phylum Pseudomonadota; class Alphaproteobacteria; order Rhizobiales; family Hyphomicrobiaceae; genus Hyphomicrobium_B. Next base: position 156,965 of record CAWBLX010000003.1, on the reverse strand, counting down.
GTTGAAGAGAAGGAGATAAAGCCAGGCTGTGAGGCCGATCCCTGCGACCATGTCGAGGGCGGTCACTTGAGATACCCCGCCTTTTGGAACCAGCGAAAAGCCTCGGCCAATGCTTCGCGCGCGGGGCGGGCACGGTAGCTGAGTTCCTTCTCTGCCTTCGCAGATGAAAAAAACATTTTGTATTTGGCCATGCGCAAACCATCGACGGTCGCGAATGGCTCGCGGCCGGTTATGCGCGCAGCAGCTTCTGCCCCATATGCGATCGGGTAGATCAGCGCGCGTGGCAGTTTGATCGTCGGCGGCCGCCGTCCGGCAAGGTGTGCAATCTCGGCGAGCATTTGTCCGAGCGTCATGTTCTCGCCACCCAGGATGTAGCGCTCGCCAATTCGCCCGCGCTTCAGGGCGGCAACGTGGCCTTCGGCGACATCATCGACATGCACCAGGTTCAATCCCGTCTCGACGTAGGCGGGCATTCGGCCGGAGGCCGCCTCGACCACGATACGCCCCGTCGGTGTCGGGCGGACATCGCGAGGGCCGATGGGCGTCGAGGGATTGACGATGACGGCCGGGAGCTTTTCGTCGGCGATCATGCGCTCGACCAAACGCTCGGCCAAAACCTTACTCTTCTTGTACGCACCGATAGCGTTCTCTTCGGCGAGCGGCATCGTTTCGTTCGATGGCGCTCCGTCGTCGTTCAGGCGGAGCGTGGCAACGCTCGACGTATAGACGACGCGTTCAACGCCGGCATTCAGCGCCGCGCGCATGACGGCGCGCGTGCCCTCGGTATTCGTCGTGACGATCTCCTGTGGATCCGGCGCCCATAGCCGGTAGTCGGCAGCGACGTGAAATGCGAAGCGCGCGCCGCGCATCGCATTTTCCACGAGGGTCGCATCGCGGATGTCGCCTTCAACGACATCGAGATCGATGTCTTCAAGATTTGCGCGGTTGCTCGTTCGGCGAACGAGGGCACGGACGGAAAAGCCCTCGTCAAGAAGCTTCCGCGCGACAGCCGAGCCGACAAAGCCCGAAGCGCCGGTCAGGAACGCGATGTCTTTTGCTGCCAAGTCTCCGCGCCCCGCTCGCGTCCGATCTGTGAAACGTCATCCCTTGTAGACGATCCGCCAGATGCGGCCGGCGGCGTCGTCGTCAACGTAAAGCGCACCATCGGGCCCGACCGCAAGTCCCGTCGGTCGATGCTCGACGCCCGTTCCGTCTCCATTCCGGAAGCCGTCGGCAAAAACGCTATATGGCCCAGAGGCTTTGCCGTCTTTCAGAGGCTGGAACACGACGTTGTAACCTTGCTGTCCTCCGACCGAGCGGTTCCAGGACCCGTGAAAGGCAATGAAAGCGCCGCCGCGATAGCTTTCCGGAAATTGGTCCGCCTCGTAGATCTTGAGATCGTTGGGCGCCCAATGTCCCGGAAACGCGGCGATAGGCGGGAGCTTATCGGCGCAACGCCCGACGGTTTTGCCGCCGTCGCCACCATACTCGGGGGCAAGGACGAGCTTCTTCTGAAATTGGTCATAATAGCAGTACGGCCAGCCGTAATCGCCGCCCTCGCGAACTTCGACGAGTTCTTCCGCCGGCAAATCCGAGCCTTGCTGCGACGAATAGAGTTTCGGCCAGTTCTGATGAAGCTGATCGCGACCGTGCTGGGTCGCGAAGATGCGCCCGGCGGCATCGAAGTCGATGCCCTCGGCATTGCGAAGGCCCGTCGCGAAGCGCTCGGCGGCCGAGAAAACCTGCCCGGTCTTATTGGCATCGAAGCGCCAAATCCCAGCGCGCGTTTCGAGTTCGACGCAGGGATCTATGCCGGGCGATTCCTTGGCGCGATTGCTCTTCTGGCAGGAATTGGTTGCCGAGCCCAAGTCAACGAAGAGGTTGCCTTTCGGATCAATTACGAAAGGACGGGGCCTGTGGTCGCCGGTGATCGGCAACTTCGAAACGACGGCTTCCGGCTGCCCTTTGGGCGCAACATCGCCAGGCTTCAAGGCGTAGCGGACGATCTCGTCGCCAATTTCGACGTAGAGCCAATCTTTGTAAATTCCTATCCCGGTCCCGCTGCCGCCCGGCGGGCCGAACGTCTCGATGACATCAGCGTGGCCATCGCCCTTTGTATCTTTGAGTGCGAGGAGAGACGAAGCTTGGCCGCGGCGCCGGTTGTTCACATAAAGAGTGCCATCGGAGGCGACGACCATGTGCCGGGGCGATCCCACATCATCGGCGAAGACCGTCGCGCAGAAACCCTTCGGCAGAGTGAGTCCGGCGTTGTCTCCGGGACAAGAGGCGGCCGCAGCATCGGCGGCGTGGGCCCGGCCCGCAGTCGCGAGCGGCGAGATTGCGAGGACGGAGAGAAGCAGAGTGGCGGCTTTAGCGACGCTGGTCTTGAACCAGTGGGCCATATGTATGCTCCAAAAACGAAATTTCTCTTCGGGACATGCTCCCGTTCCGGAAGACACGTGGCCGTGGATGACCGGACGTGCAAGGCCCTCTCGACAGTAGCGGCCCATTCGCCCTAAGCGGGCCATGCCTTCAAGGCCATTTCGACAACCGCTATAAGATCGCCGCGCGACGCTCCGCCTGCGGCCTGCACGGACATGCCCTGCGTCACCGTGATGACATAGCGAGCAAGGGCCTCGGGATCAGCGTCGGGGCCGAGATCTCCTTCGGCCTTGGCTCGCTCGAAGCGCTCGCTAAGGTTCCGTTCGCCTTCAGAGCGACGCTTGCACAGCTCCTGTTTGATCGAGTCTGCGGCGTCACTGCACGTCAACGCGCCTTGGACGGCGAGACAGCCCGGCGGATTACAGGGATCGGTCAGCGACAGCGCGACGGACCGTAGCAGGTGCTCGACCACTTGCCTTGCCGTCGGCTCAGCCAGTGCTTGGCGATGGATGGAGCCGGGACCTTTTTCGGCGTAGCGATCAAGCGCGCGGCGAAACAACTCTTCCTTGTTTCCGAAGGCCGCGTATAGGCTTGGCCGATTGATGCCCATCGCCTCCGTCAGGTCGGACAGCGACGTGCCCTCGTATCCACGCTCCCAGAATACGTGGAGCGCCTTATCGAGCGCCTTTTCGGCGTCGAACTCCCTAGGGCGGCCTTTTTGCACCGCTTCTCTCCCGGACGTCGTTTTCTTTATCGAGTCACTATACATTTCCATACTCATCAGTACAAATAATAGTTGACAGCACCTTACGCTGCCCTATATCCGTACCGCTCAGTACACATATAGGGGAATGCGCGCGTCATGAAAAGCTCTCTCACTTATACGACCGCAGCCGCCCTCCGGGGTTTCGCAGGATGGTTTTCCGGCCCGGTCGACACGGCGATGCCTGACGTAGATCACGTTCCGTTCGTTGTATCTGCTTGCGGATATCACTCCCGGGATATCGACGCCGACGAGGAAATCGGTCAGCGGCGCGATCGTTGGCTCCCCGGACTGAGCCTCGACAACTTTTCTTGAACTGACCTCAGCAGTGAGAGGACCCGTAGCGCTTTCGCGGCCGGGCCAACGGCATTCGTGCGCAAGCGCGGCAAAACATTCGAGGGATTGATCATGAGTCTCAATGCAAAATTCAAGGTTCGGTCCGCCCTGACGGCATCGGCGGCGCTCGCTACCCTCGTTGCCATGCCGCTCGATGCGGTGCTGGCGCAAGGCGCCCAGGGACCGTCGCCGGTCGCCGTCTCGGTTGCGACCGTCGCGCCCCGTGAGGCGAACACTTGGGACGAATTCTCCGGCCGGCTCGAAGCGATCGAACGGGTTGATCTTCGCCCGCGCGTCGCCGGTCAGATCGTCGCCGTTCACTTCCGCGAGGGCGCCATGGTCAAAGCCGGCGCTTCACTCGTGACGATCGATCCCGCTCCTTACGCTGCCGAGGTGGACCGGCTGAACGGCGCGGTCGCGGCCGCGCAAGCCCAGGTCGTCTTCACCAAGACCGACGTCGCCCGCGCCCGCAAGATCATCGGCGACGCCCTCTCGGAGCGCGAACTCGATACGCGGGCCAATGCTTACGACGCCGCCGTCGCAAATCTCAAAAGTGCGCAAGCCGCGCTCAGGACCGCGAAGCTCAACCTCGATTGGACCGACGTTCGGGCGCCGGTTTCGGGACGCGTCGGGCGGCGCGAGATCACAGTGGGCAATCTTGTCGAAGCCGGCCCCAACGCGCCGTTGCTGACCACGATCGTATCGGTCAATCCGATTTACGCGAGCTTCAACGCCGACGAGAATATCGTGGCGCGGGCGCTGGCAACGCTGTCACCCGAAGCCAACGCCACGGCCCATGTCGAAAAGATCCCGGTCGAGATGTCGACGGCGGCGAACGAAGGCGTGTGGCGCCACGGCGTGCTGCAGTTCGTCGACAACAAGGTCGATGTCACGAGCGGCACCGTCCGTCTGCGGGCGACGTTCGATAATAGCGACGGCCGGCTGATCGCAGGGCAGTTCGTGCGCGTGCGCCTCGCGCAGCCGCAGAGCGCTCCGGTGCTCGCGATCACCGAGCGCGCCATCGGAACCGACCAGGACAAGAAATACGTGATGGTCGTCGGCCGGGACAACAAGACCGCTTATCGCGAGGTCAAGCTCGGCGCGATGACGGACGATCTCCGCATCATCACGAAGGGCCTCAACGCGGGTGACCGCGTGATCATCGCCGGCCTGCAGCACGTGAAGCCCGGCGACGAGGTGGCGCCGGAACCAGTCGCCATGAACGGCCGGCCCCTCACCGAGGAGCACGCCGCAGCAGACATTCCGCCGCAATAGGACTATTGCGCCAACCGATCGGGCACGCCGACTATGAATATTTCCAAATTCTTTATCGACCGCCCGATCTTCGCGGGCGTGCTGTCGACGCTCATTTTCCTCGGTGGCCTGATCTCGCTGCCGGCGATGCCGATTTCGGAATATCCCGAAGTCGTGCCGCCGCAGGTGGTCGTTCGCGCCAACTATCCGGGCGCCAACCCGAAAGTCATCGCCGAGACCGTTGCTACTCCGATTGAAGAGCAGATCAACGGCGTCGAGGGCATGCTTTACATGAGCAGCCAGGCGACGACGGACGGCCTGATGACGCTCACCGTCACGTTCCGTTTGGGCACGGATCCCGACAAAGCGCAGCAGCTTGTTCAGAACCGCGTGACGCAGGCGGAGCCGCGGCTGCCCGAAGACGTGCGTGCTCTCGGCATCACCACCGTCAAAAGCTCGCCTGACCTGACGATGGTCGTGCACTTGCTGTCGCCGAACAACCGTTACGACATGACGTATCTCCGCAATTACGCGGTGATCAACGTCAAGGACCGCTTAGCGCGCATCAACGGCGTCGGCGACGTGCAGCTCTTCGGTTCCGGCGATTATTCGATGCGGATCTGGGTCGATCCCGCAAAGGCCGCGGAACTCGGCCTTTCGGCGATGGATATCGTCAACGCGGTGCGCGCCGAGAACGTGCAGGCGGCCGTCGGTGTCGTTGGCTCGTCTCCGTCTCTCCCCAATCTCGACTTCCAGCTGTCGGTCAACGCTCAGGGCCGCCTTGCGACTGAAGAGGAATTCGGCAACATCGTCGTCAAGGCCGGCTCGAACAATCAGGTCACGCGACTGCGCGATGTAGCGCGCATCGAGCTTGGCGCCGCCGATTATTCGCTGCGCTCGCTGCTCGATAACAAGCAAGCGGTCGCCATTCCGATTTTCCAGGCACCCGGCTCCAACGCCATCCAGATCTCGGACGACGTCCGCAAGACGATGGCGGAGCTGAAGCAATATATGCCTGAGGGCGTCGATTACCGGATCGTCTACGATCCGACGCAGTTTGTTCGCGCATCCATCGAAGCCGTGATCCATACGCTGCTCGAAGCCGTGGCGCTCGTCGTGCTGGTCGTCATTCTCTTCCTGCAGACATGGCGCGCGTCGATCATTCCGCTGATCGCGGTTCCCGTGTCGATCATCGGCACTTTCGCGGTCATGCACCTCTTCGGCTTCTCGATCAACGCGCTGACGCTGTTCGGGCTCGTGCTCGCCATCGGCATCGTGGTCGACGACGCGATTGTCGTCGTCGAGAACGTCGAACGAAATATCGAGAACGGACTGGCGCCTCGCGAGGCGACCATTCAAGCCATGCGCGAAGTTTCCGGGCCGATAATCGCGATCGCGCTGGTCCTTGTCGCTGTGTTCGTGCCGCTCGCTCTCATTACTGGTTTGACTGGAGAGTTCTACAAGCAGTTCGCCCTGACGATCGCGATTTCGACCGTGATTTCGGCGGTCAATTCGCTGACGCTTTCTCCTGCCCTTGCGGCCGTGCTGCTCAAAAGCCACGACGAGCCGAAAGATTGGCTGACCCGGGCGATGGACTTCCTATTCGGCTGGTTCTTCGGGTTGTTCAACAGGGCTTTCATCCGGGGTTCGGATGGCTACAGCGGCGGCGTGAAGCGGATCCTTGGACACAAGGCCATTGCGTTCCTGATCTACCTCGTTCTCATCGGCGCTGCCGTCGGTCTGTTCAAGGCCGTTCCCGGCGGCTTCGTGCCCGGCCAGGATAAGCAGTATCTCGTCGGCTTCGCGCAGCTTCCGGACGGCGCCACGCTCGATCGCACCGAAGATGTCATCCGGCGGATGAGCGCCATCACGCTCAAGACGCCTGGCGTCGAGAGCGCCGTCGCGTTCCCGGGGCTGTCGATCAACGGTTTTACCAACAGCTCGAACTCGGGCATCGTGTTTGCGACGCTGAAACCGTTCGCCGAACGGCGGTCCCCCGATCTCAGTGGTCAGGCAATCGCGGGCACGCTGAATCAGGAGTACGCGAGCATCAAGGATGCGTTCATCGTCATGTTCCCACCGCCGCCAGTGCAGGGGCTCGGCACGATCGGCGGATTTAAGCTGCAGGTCGAGGATCGCGCCGGTCTCGGATACGACGCGCTGACCAATGCCATGACGGCTTTCACGGCGGCCTTGCGCAAGGCGCCGGAGCTTGCAGGCGTTTTCACTTCCTATCAGGTGAACGTGCCGCAGCTGTATGCCGCCATCGATCGGACGAAAGCGCGCCAGCTCGGCGTCGCCGTCCAGGATGTCTTCGACACGATGCAGATCTATCTCGGATCGCTCTACGTCAACGACTTCAACAAATTCGGACGAACGTATTCGGTGCGGGTGCAGGCGGATGCGAAGTATCGGGCGCGGCCCGAGGACATCGGCCTGTTGAAAGTTCGTTCCAGCACCGGCGTGATGATCCAGCTTTCTGCTCTTCTCAATGTCAAACAGATTTCGGGGCCGGAGCGCGCCATGCGCTACAATGGGTTCCTCACCGCCGACGTCAACGGCGGGGCGGCGCCCGGATATTCGTCGGGCCAAGCAAAAGCAGCGGTCGAGCGGATTGCGGAGCAAGTGCTTCCCAAGGGGATCGGCTTCGAATGGACCGATCTCACCTACCAAGAAATTATCGCGGGAAATTCGGGAATCTGGGTGTTTCCGTTGTCGGTATTCCTGGTCTTTCTGGTGCTCGCCGCGCAATACGAGAGCCTCGTGTTACCGCTGTCGATCATCCTGATTGTGCCAATGGGGCTGCTTGCTGCCATTACGGGCGTCTATCTCTCGCATGGCGACAACAACGTCTTCACGCAGATCGGCTTGATCGTGCTTGTCGGTCTGTCGGCGAAGAACGCCATTTTGATCGTCGAGTTCGCGCGTGAGCTGGAGCTTGCGGGGCGAGCCCCCGTCGCTGCGGCGATCGAAGCGAGCCGACTGAGGCTTCGACCCATCCTGATGACATCGATGGCCTTCATCATGGGTGTCGTTCCCCTCGTAACGTCCATCGGTGCAGGCGCCGAGATGCGGCGGGCGATGGGTGTCGCGGTGTTCTCGGGCATGATCGGTGTGACGATCTTCGGCATCTTCCTGACGCCGGTCTTCTACGTGATCCTGCGCAAGCTCAGCGGGAACAGGCCGCTGAAGCACACGGGCGACGTTTCGGCGCCGGTTGCCGCCGCGCATCGATTATCCGGTCACGCCGCGCCCACACCTGCAGAATAGTTTGGCGTCCAGCGGCGGATGGCGTTGACAAGAGCCTAGCGACGCTGCGATGCCGTGCCCGACCTTTTCGCCGCCCGACAAAAGAGTCCGAAGATGACCACCATCATCCGCATCGCCGATCTGTCGAAGACCTACGCTACGGGCTTCACGGCGCTTAAAAATATCAACCTCGACATCAAGCAGGGCGAGATCTTCGCCTTGCTCGGCCCGAACGGCGCCGGTAAGACGACGCTGATCAGCATCATTTGCGGCATCGCCAATGCAACGACGGGGACGATCACCGTCGACGGCAAAGATATCGTCGCCGATTATCGCGCGGTGCGTGCAATGATCGGCCTCGTCCCGCAAGAGCTTTCGACCGATATGTTCGAGACGCCTTGGGCCACGGTCAATTTTAGCCGCGGTCTCTTCGGGAAGCCCCGTGACCATGCGCTCGTCGAGAAAGTGCTGCGCGATCTTTCGCTGTGGGACAAGAAGGACGACCGCATCATGACGCTTTCGGGCGGGATGAAGCGGCGTCTGTTGATCGCGAAAGCCCTGGCGCACGAGCCGCGCGTTCTGTTTCTCGATGAGCCGACGGCCGGCGTCGATGTCGAGCTTCGCCGCGAGATGTGGGACGTCGTCCGGGAGATGCGCGCGAAAGGCGTCACCATCATCCTGACTACGCACTACATCGAAGAAGCGGAGGAGATGGCGGATCGCGTTGGCGTCATCGCCAAGGGCGAAATCATCCTTGTTGAAGAAAAGAGCGAGCTGATGCGCAAGCTCGGCAAGAAGCAGCTTCAACTGCAATTGACGGCACCGCTCGAAGCGATCCCCGACGCGCTCGCTAGCTACGATCTTCAGTTCGGCGCGGATCAGCACGAGCTGATTTACACCTACGACACGCGCGCCGAGCGGACGGGAATCACGGCGCTGTTGAACGACATGCGCGCCGCGGGGCTCTCGTTCCGAGATCTCGCGACGACGCAAAGCTCGCTCGAAGATATTTTCGTCGACCTCGTGAGGCAAAAGCGATGAACATCGAAGCCGTTCGGGCCATCTATTCGTTCGAGATGTCGCGGTGGGGGCGAACGCTCATGCAGAGCATCGTTTCGCCCGTGCTCTCGACGTGTCTCTATTTCATTGTCTTCGGTTCGGCGATCGGCTCGCGCATCTCGCAGGTCGACGGGATCGACTACGGAGCGTTCATCGTTCCGGGCCTCGTCATGATGCTGCTCTTGACGCAGAGCACGCTGAACGCATCATTCGGCATCTACTTCCCACGCTTCACCGGAACGATCTACGAGCATCTTTCGGCGCCGGTCTCGCCGTTCGAGATCGTTCTCGGCTACGTCGGCGCGGCGGCGACGAAATCTGTCATCCTCGGGTTGCTCGTGCTGGTCACCGCGAGCCTTTTCGTGACGCTGCATATCGCCCATCCCTTCTGGATGCTGTTGTTCCTGCTGCTGACGGCAATCACCTTCAGCATGCTCGGTTTCATCATCGGGATTTGGGCGGACGGGTTCGAGAAGCTTCAGATCATCCCGCTTCTCGTCATCACGCCTCTGACGTTCCTCGGTGGCACGTTCTACTCGGTGAAGATGCTGCCGCCGTTTTGGCAAACCGTGACGCTGTTCAACCCTGTCGTCTATTTGATCAGCGGGTTCCGGTGGAGCTTCTTCGAAATTTCCGACGTGAATGTCGAGGTGAGCCTGCTGATGACCTTCGTGTTCCTTGCTGTCTGCATGGCCGTTGCATGGTGGATCTTCAAGACGGGATACCGCCTGAAGGCGTGACGCGCACTGTCACCCCTTCAGATACCAGCCCCACGGATCGCGACTCTGGTATTTCGTGATCTGCTTGGGCTCCAAGTAGTTGTTGAGGCCCCAGGTGCCAAGCTCGCGGCCAATTCCGCTCTTCTTGACGCCACCCCAGGGTGGCTCGAGGAAGTTCGGCTGCGAGCAGTTGATCCAGACGACACCTGCCTCAAACGCATCGGCGACACGCTCGGCGCGCTTGTGGTCGCCTGACATGACGGCGGCGGCCAGTCCGAAGTCGCTGTCGTTGGCGAGCGCCAAAGCTTCGTCTTCCGTATTGAACGTCGAAACGGCGAGGACGGGCCCGAAGATCTCTTCTGTCCAGATACGGGCAGTCGCCGGTACGTCGGCGAAGATCGTCGGCTCAAGGAAATAACCTTCGTTGAGATGAGACGGCCGCGCGCCGCCTGTTACGAGCGTTGCCTCGCTCCTGCCGACGTCGATATAGCGAAGAACCTTTTCGTACTGGGTTTTGCTTACAAGGGGCCCGAGTAGGATGTCCGGCGCCATGCCGTCGCCGATGGTGATCTTCCTGGCTTCCTCGGAGAGCCGGTCGATAAGTTTCGCGGCGATGCCCTTTTCGACGATCATGCGGGACGTGGCGCTGCAAACCTGGCCCTGGTTCCAGAAAATGCCGAACATCACCCATTCGACCGTCTGCTCGATGTCGGCGTCGTCGAAGACGACGATGGGAGACTTGCCGCCAAGCTCAAGACTGACGCTCTTGACGTCATGTGCCGCGGCGGATGCGACGGCAATTCCGGTTGGAACCGAGCCGGTGAACGCGAGTTTGCGGACATCGGGATGCGACGCGAGGCGGGCGCCCGCGGTCGCGCCAAATCCGGTCACGACATTCAAGACGCCGTTCGGCAGGCCGGCGTCGGCTGCGATGCGTCCCAATTCCAACGCCGTCAAAGGTGTAAATTCGGATGGCTTCAGGACGACGGCGCAACCCGCGGCGATTGCAGGCGCCACTTTCCAGGCCGCCATCAAGAGCGGGTAGTTCCAGGGAACGATTAGCCCCGCCACGCCGGCCGGCATGTATTTCACGCGCGACTGAAAGCGTTCATCCGGGACGCCGACGATCTCACCCTGGCGGGCGTCCAGCTCTTCGGCATAGGTCGCATAGAGATTGAAGCAGTAGGCAGCATCGCCAATATCCCACAACGCTTCCGGGAGCGGCTTGCCGTTGTCGCGAACCTCGATCTCGGCGAGGGCCTGCTTTTGCTCTTCGATTTTCTTGGCGATGGCGCGCAGGTATGCCGCGCGGTCGTGCCCCGTTGTGCGCGACCAGGGCCCGGCCATCGCAGCCTTGGCGGCGGCGACGGCTGCGTCGATATCCGCGGCGGTTCCGGCGGCGCACCGATGGAAGACGCGTTCGTTTGCCGGATTGATGACGTCGAGCATGCCGCCTTCACGAGCGTCGCACCACTTTCCGTCGATGAAAAGCTTCGATTGCATCGTGTCTCCTGCTTGAAGCGAAACGCGGGCGGGCTCTAGGACGCCGCGGACAAAGCGCCCTTGAATCCGTCGAGGAAGATATCGGCGTGCTCGCGAGTAAAGCAGAGCGGGGGCCGGACCTTCAAGACATTCCCATGCCGCCCGGCTATGCCGATAAGGATGTTGCGGTCGCGCATTTCGTTGACGATCTTTTCTGCCGTCTCGCGATCGGGTTCACGCGACTGTCTGTCCTTGACGATGTCGACGCCAATATAAAGACCGGCGCCGCGCACATCTCCGACGCAGCCGCCATCGGAACCCGCGATGCGCAGCTCGGAGCGGAGGTAGGCACCGGTCTCGAAGCTGTTCTGTTGGAGACCTTCGTCCTTCAGCACGTCCAAAACCGCGATCCCGGCCGCGGCTGCGACCGGGTTGCCGCCGAATGTATTGAAGTAACCGGACTTCGCGCCGAAGGCTTCGAGCAGATCGGGCTTGATGGCGACGCCGCCCATCGGAAAGCCGTTCCCCATCGGCTTGCCCATCACGACCATGTCGGGCACCAGTCCGTGACGGTCGAAACCCCACATTTTTTCGCCGGTGCGGCCGAAACCGGGCTGTACTTCGTCGGCGATATAGACGCCGCCCGCTTCGCGCACGGCAGCGAACGTTGCGGCGAGAAATCCCGGCTCGCCCGGGAACACACCGTCGCTCGAAAAGATGCTGTCGGCGATAAATCCGGCGAAGCGAATGCCGGTAGCTTCCATCTTCGCTATGGCACCGCGGACATCCCCTGCGAGGCGCTTGCCGACGGTTTCGGGATCTTCGCGATAGGTATCGGGCGCCGGGATGAGAAAGACGTAGGGCGGACGCGGCTCGGCGCTGGCGGAGGACGGCGATATCTCGGTCACGGCGGACGTGTTGCCGTGATAGGCATTGTCCGTGACGATGAACCCGGTGCCGCCGGTCACCGCGCGCGCGACGCGGAGGGCAAAGTCGGCACTTTCGCTGCCCGTGCAGGTGAAGACGATATTCGAGACGGGCCCCGGCATCGTGCCTAAAAGCCGCTCGGCATAGGTGTAGATATTGCTGTAAAGGTAGCGGGTGTGCGTATTGAGTGTCCCGAACTGGCGCGATACGGCCTCGACGACGCGCGGGTGACAATGCCCGACCGAGGGCACATTATTGTAAGCATCCAAATACCGTGTACCGTCAGCATCATGGAGCCAGACGCCTTCGCCGCGGACGAGATTGAGCGGGCGCTCGTAGAAGAGCATGGACGTCGGACCGAACGTCTCTTTCCGGCGCTTGACGAGGCTTGTGACCTCGGGCGTGAGCCCTTCGGCCGCGTTCATGTCGAACGCATTGAGCTCGAGGATTTTTCGCGTCGCTTCCATATGGCCCCTTGGGCAGGCTCCCATCATACAGTGCCGTTCGGCACAATTTGAGAGTCAATATAGGGTGCGCTGGCGCTTGCAGCTTGACCGTCGATCGGAGTGCCTGTTCAGTTCGACCTACCACGCAGGCGCCGACCTCCGGCGAAGTCCGTCAACTTCGAGGGGGCTGAGGTCAAACGCCCGCACGGGCACCGGGTTATCGTGCGACGCAATCTATCGGGCTCAATCACCGAGAACACATGCCATGACGGAAGAGACGCACGTACGCGCGAATCGCTGGAAGCGGTTTTCCGATTGGGATGAGCGCCCGCTCCGCCTCGACAAGTTTGCCGCCGAGGACGCCGCGAGCGGCTTTGCGGCGTTCAAAAGTCCTTATGATCCGAAACCAGGATTTTCGATCGGGAACGGCGCTGTCGAGTCGATGGACGGCATTGCCGTTCGCGATTTCGATATGATCGACGTCTTCATATCGCGATACCACCTCGATCCTGAAATCGCGCCGGAAGCGATGGCGATGCCGTCGATCGACGTGGCGCGGATGCTCGTCGACATGAATGTGCCACGGACGAACTCTTGTCCGCCTCGCGCACGGCATGACACCGGCAAAGCTCGCCGATGTTGTCGCGCACCTATCATCGCTCGAGATCGCATTCGCCTACAGCAAGATGCGCGCGCGGCAGACGCCTGGCAATCAGGCGCATGTGACGAACGCCAAGGACGATCCGCTGCAAATGGCGGCCGATGCCGCGACCGCCGTGGCTTTCGGCTTCGACGAGATCGAGACGACAATGCGGGTTGCGCGCAATTCCTGGTCGAACGCCGTCGCCTGTGCAGTCGGCGCATCGGTCGGGCGGTGGGGCACGCTGTTTCAATGTTCAAGCGAGGAAGCCGAAGAGCTGAAGATCGGCATGGCCGGATTTACGTCCTATGCCGAAACGGTTTCCGTTTACGGCACCGAGAAAAGCTTTATCGACGGCGACGATACGCCCTGGTCGAAGGCGTTTCTGGCAGCCGCTTACGCGTCGCGCGGCATCAAGATGCGGTGCACGTCCGGCGCCGGGTCCGAGTTGCTGATGGGATTTCACGAACGCAAATCGCTGCTTTATCTCGAAGCGCGGTGTCTCTGCCTTCAGCGTGCCATGGGTGTGCAAGGCACGCAGAACGGCGGCATCGACGGCGCGCCCGTAACGTGCACGGTCCCCGGCGGCATGCGGGAGCTAATGGCGGAGAACCTGATCGCGGTCTGGCTCGATCTCGAATGCGCTTCCGGCAACGACGCGCGCGCGACGGAATCGGAAATTCGCGTCGGCGCGAAAATCCTGCCCTATCTGATCGCCGGTTCGGACCTCATCTGCTCCGGCTTCGGCTCTATTCTAAAGTACGACAATTCGTTCAACGCTTCCCTGCTCAACGGCGAAGAGCTTGAGGATTATCTGGTCCTGCAGCGCGATTTCGAAGCCGACGGCGGATTGACGCCCGTCGGTGAAACCCGGGTCATGGAACTCAGGTCTCGGGCCGTCGATGCCCTCAGCGCCGTGCTCGAAGAGTTGGGCCTTGCCAAGCCGACCGCCGACATGAAGCAGAGCGTTATCGCTGCATCGGGCTCCGACGAAACGCGCACGTTCTCGGGGCGCGACGTTGCCCTCATCAGTGAATTGATCTTCGCCCGGTCGATCACGGTCATCGACGTTATCAAGGCGCTGGCGGCGCGGGGGTTCGGCGAGGAAGCCGAGAATCTTTTGAAGCTCGTCAGGCTGCGCGTCTCGGGCGACTATCTGCAGACTTCGGCAGTGATCCGCGACGGAAAGATCGTCAGCGCGGTCAACGATCCCAACGAATATCAGGGGCCGGGCACAGGCTACCGGCTCAGCGACGCACGGCGGGAAGAGATTGTCGCCATCCGGGACGTGCTGACGCGCCAGGACGTGCTGCGCGGCGAAGCGGCCTTCCGCCCGGGGGAGGTCACGCGGATTGCCTACCGTCCGGTGGGGCCTGCATCGGCGACGCACAATCCCCGGGAGGTCGTCATCGGCATCAGCCCGGCCTTCGGAGTGAAGCTCTTCCAGACCGTGGCGGGCCATCCGCTATCGGCTATTCTGCGCGTGCTCATTGCCGGAATAACGGAGGGCGGCTGCACGGCCCGCGTCGTGCGCATGCGCCATACGGCAGATACGTCGTTCCTCGGGCTCAGTGCTGCACGCCTCGCGGGGTCTGGCGTCGGGATCGGTATCCAGGCGAAAGGCACGGCCGTCATCCATCAGAAAGACCGGCTGCCGCATAACAATCTTGAGCTTTTTTCGAACTCGCCGATCACGAAGCTCGACCATTACAAACGGATGGGTCTCAACGCCGCCGCCTACGGACGCGGCGAGATGCCCGAGCCCGTTATCGTCCCGACGCGCGGGGAAGCGATGGGCTCGCGCTATCACGCACGGGTTTCCATGATCTACGCCATCGAGACCGAGATGACATCCGAGGGCGCGGAACCGGAAGAGATCGACATCATGTTCATCGGCGGAGCAGCGGCATGAGCGAAAAGCCGTTATCGGTCGCCGACTACCCGCTTGCGGAGAAGCGGCCCGATGTCGTCGAGACGAAGGCCGGCAAGTCCCTCGACGACATCACGCTCGACGGGGTTCTTTCCGACCGGGTCAGCCTCGAAGATCTTCGGATCACGGGACGGGCGCTGCGCCAGCAGGCGGAGATTTCCAAAGCGGCCGGGCGTCCGACGCTGGCTGCGAATTTCGAGCGCGGTGCGGAACTCGTCGATGTGCCTCAGGACGTGATTATGCGGATCTACGAGCTGCTGCGGCCTGGCCGAGCCGGGTCCAAAGATGAATTGCTGGCGGCGGCCAAGGAGCTTCGCGACGTCTACGGCGCCGCCGGCGTCGCGGCTTTCGTCGAGGAAGCGGCCGACGTCTACGAACGCCGCTCTCTCTACAAGAAGCGTTTTTGAAAGGCTGCGCATGAGCTGGAAGACTGCCTATCGATCTTTTTACTACGACGGCGCCCCGGAGCCAGCCGACCCGGACCTTTCCAAAGCCCACACCGCCCTTCTCATCATCGACGTCCAGAACACCTACATGGAGCGGCCGGACAGGGCGTCGCTTTCACCGGAAGACGAGCGCCGGTACGACGCCTGGACCCCCTTCCACGACCGCATGCACGAAATGGTTCTGCCGCGGACGAAGGACCTGCTCGAACTCTTCCGCAAGAACGGCATCGAATGCCTCTTCGCCCGCATTGCCTGCCACACCAAGGATGGCCGCGACCGGTCGCTATCGCAGAAGATGCCGGGGTGGAACAACCTGCTCCTGCCGAAAGACGAGTTGCCGTCGCAGATCGTCCCAGAGCTGGCGCCGGCGGGCGACGAAATCGTCGTTACGAAGACAACCGACAGTGCGCTAACGGGTTCGAACCTGCGGCTCATCCTTACCAACCTCGGGATTAAAACCGTCGTCTGCTGCGGGATCTTTACCGACCAATGTGTCTCATCGACAGTCCGCAGCCTGGCGGACGAGAGTTTTGCCGTCGTGGTGGTCGAGGACTGCTGCGCGGCCGGTTCCGACGAGCTTCACCACAAGGAGCTTGAGATCATGAACATGATCTACTGCCACGTCATGTCGAGCACAGAACTCAAGCAGATCATGGGGCTCGGTTGACCTAGGTCAAGTTTTGACACTGCAATGTCAAACCTCGCCCTGCCCCGCACATATACGCTCAAGCCAAGTGTGACCCGCCCGGCAGACCAAGTGCCAGGGCGATGAGCCGCAGATCGCCGCCGGATAGTACGTCTACGTTTACAATCGCGCCGAACAGATCCTGGATGTTCGGATGACTGCAACCCAGGGGGAGTAGCCAACGTGACATCACCCAATACAAGCGCGCTCGAAGCGCAAGAAAGCTTCGACATAGGCAAGGACGCTTCGGTCGACAGGCTGCACGCGAAGGCCATCGGCCTGATCGGCGTTCTGTTCTTGACGGTCACCGGGGCGGCGCCTGAATTGGCCATGCTCGGCAACGTGCCGTTCGCGGCCGGTTTCGGAAACGGCATGTACGTCCCGGCAGCGTTCCTGCTGGCCACGATCGTTTTGACGATCTTCTCCGTAGCCTACGCGGCAATGGCCAGCAAAGTCTCGTCGGTCGGGGGCTTCTATTCCTTCATCAGTATGGGTCTTGGGCGCGATGTCGGCATGGCGGCGGGCATCGCTTCGCTGGCGTCCTATAGCGTGTTTGAAGCATCGCTCACCGGCCTTTTCGCCTTTTTCGGAAATTCCTGGTTCCAGTCGCACTTCGGTATCAACATACCGTGGATCTATCTCTCCTTTTTCATGATCTTCTTCATCTCTGTCCTCGCCTACCAGGACGTGCAGATCTCGGTGAAAGTTCTGGGAGCAGCCCTGGTATTCGAAGTCATTATGCTGGCGATCTTCGACGTTGGCGTGTTTGTCGCGAAGGGGCCAGCCGGATTCAATGCCGAGTCCCTGAACTTATTCGCCGTGATGACCCCGGTCGCCGCTCAAAAGGTTGGATCGACCGATATCGCGGCCGGTGCGGCAGCGGTCGGCGTCTTTATGGCATTCTGGTCGTGGGTCGGGTTTGAAATGGCGCCGAACTACGCGGAAGAATCGGTCGACCCCAAGCACATCATTCCCCGGTCGCTGTACTACTCGGTCATTGGCCTGGGGCTGTTTTACATCATCACGAGCTGGTGTGCGGTCTCTGCCTATCCGACCGAAGGCGACATGCTGGCAAAAGCCGTCAGTGACTCGGGCAATTTCTTCCTCTCCCCCTTGAGCCAGTTCGTCGGGCAATGGGCCTCCGAGGCGATGGCGGTTCTTATCCTGACAAGCTCGTTCGCGTGCGGCATGGCCTTCCACAATACGGCTTCGCGCTACATGTATTCGCTGGGCCGTGAGGGCGTGCTGCCGGGCTTCCTCGGCAAGACGCATCCGACGCACAAAAGCCCGCACGTCGCATCTGTCGTCCAGACGCTGCTGGCTGCGCTCTGGGTTGGTCTTTTCGCCTTCTTCTTCGGCACGAACGACCCTAATGCCCAGGCCTACCTGGGTGTCTACACGATGCTCGCCGTTCTCGGAACCATGCTCCTGCTCATCCTGCAGGCCGTCGTTTCGATCGCGATCATCGTCTACTTCCGCGTCAATCATCCGGGCGAAGTAAACATCTTCGCCGGTTTGATCGCTCCGATCATCGCGTTCATTTCGCAGGTTTACCTTGTCTACCTGCTGGTCGTGAACCTCGAGACGTTTGGCGGCACGGGTGGCTTCGGCGGCCGCATTCCGCAAATCGCATTCGCTATCCTGGGCGTGGGTCTTGTCTGGGGCATTGCGCTCCGGGTGATCTCGCCTAAGGCGCACGCTCGTATCGGCCGGATGGTCATGAACGACTAGTTTGCCGACCGGCATAAACAGGAACTCATGAGGCGGACGCTTGTACGGGCGTCCGCCTTTTCATAAGAAACTCCGCACGAACAAGGGAGCAAGCATAATGCTCACATCTATCGCAGGCCGGTCCGTCATCGTCACCGGTGCGAGCAAAGGCATCGGCAAGGGAATCGCACGGGTTTTCGCCAAGAACGGCGGCAAGGTCGTCGTCGTCTCCCGGCATCTCGACGAAGCCGAGGCCACCGCCGAGGAGTTTCGCCAAGCTGGCGGGACGGCAATGGGCATTGCTGCCGACATCACCAGCATAGGCGACATGCAGGTTCTCGCGGAAGCGGCAGCAAGCGCTTACGGCGGTGTCGATATTCTGTGCGCCAACGCCGGCATCTTTCCTCAGGCCAAGATCGAGGACTTGTCGCCCGAGGATTGGGATTTCGTTTCCGCGACAAACCTCAAGGGAACCTTCCTGCCCATCAAGGCGTGCCTGCCGTATCTCAAGAAATCGGATCAGGGGCGCATCGTCATTACGTCGTCGATCACCGGTCCGATCACCGGCTTCCCGGGCTGGGCGCACTACGGGGCGACAAAGGCGGGGCAACTCGGTTTCATGCGCACGGCCTGCATCGAATTCGCGAAATACGGCATCACCGTCAATGCGGTTCTGCCGGGGAATATCGCGACGGAAGGCCTGGCGGCGCTCGGTCCCGAGTACGAAAAGTCCATGGCCGCATCGATCCCGCTCAACAAGCTCGGAACGGTGGAGGATATCGGCTACGCCGCTCTTTTCCTGGCGTCGAAGGAAGCAGCCTACATCACCGGACAGACGATCATCGTCGACGGCGGCCAGATTTTGCCCGAGAGCATGGACGCGCTCGCCCAAGCTTAGGCTGGCGCAGTCCTAGAACGTGTGCCGCGAGCGCTTCGTCCCTGAAGATTAGCCGTGGTTACGTAGAACCTCGGCGCGAAGCGCTCGCGGCGACAGCCCCGTCCAGCGGCGGACCGCGCGGCTGAAGGCAGAAAGTTCAGAATAGCCGACCAGGAAGGCAATTTCCGAGAACGATAGCTGGCGCTGGCGCACGTAAGAGAGCGCCAGATCGCGCCGCGTGTTCTCGACCAGCGTGCTGTAGCTCAGCCCATCGTAGTGAAGCTCACGCTGCAGGGTGTGGAGCGGCAGGCGCAGTTCGGCGGCGATCCCCTCGATCGGGGGGAAGCCTTCCGGCAGTTTTGCCCTCACCGCACTGCGCACACGATCGGTGATGCTGAAGCGGACATCCCGGCGTTCCGAGAGCCGTTCGAGACAGAGCTTCATGGCCGACATCAGCCGCGGATCGGAAGCCGGCATGACATGCTTCAGGATCTGCGGACGGAAGATGATGGCGTTCGTCGGTTGCGCGAAGAATGCAGGGGCGGCGAATGCGCGCTCGTGCTCGCGCCATTGCTCGGGCTTGGGATGCTCGAAGTGGACCTCTTCCGGCGCCCAGCTTTGCCCCATCGCATCGCGAATGAAATTCAGGAACATGCCGAGCGAGAGTTCGGCATCCTGGCGACGCTCGATGATTTGTGGCGCGTCGACCCGGTACTCCAATCGCACCATCCCCTCGGGCGACGCCTTGAGCGCCATCGTCGACGACTGCTGGTGCAAGGGAAAGAGGCCGACAAGCGTTTCCAGCGCGGCGCCGAGCGTCGGCGCGGATAACGAAGCATACCCCCAGAGCCCGAGATCCCGGGGATCAAACGAATTCCCGAACCACAGGCCGAAGTTGTCGTTGCGCGTGAAGTGGGCGCTTTCCTCGAAGAGGCGGCAATAGGAGTTCAGGCTTAGCTGAAGCGTCGGCGAACCGGCCATTTCAGGCGAGATGCCGGCGTTGCCGAAAATGCGATCGACATCACCTTTCTGGCGCTCGATGAATTTGACGATGCCGGTTGCGGCTGACGCAAGAACGGACGGATCGGCGTCTCTGCCAACCGCGCCATCGGCGCCCGTCGCCAAGGATTCGCTGATGCCAACTCCCATCGTTTCCTGATGAGCAGGTGCCAATATCTGGAAAAAAAAGGCTATCAGAAGCGCTCAGCGGGTCAACCGCCGAGCACGATGAATTATTCACCAATCTTCTGGTGCATTTGCATAATTGCGCTGCAGCATTCACCCGAACAAGCGGCTTAAAATACCCCTTTTTGGACGCTCGGCTGGCATCGAGGTCCGTGTGGATTGGCCATATCGCGAGAGGTACGTCTCACAAAGCGGGATCGATCCCTGCGTGTAGGAGACGCCCATCGACTGGGCGAGTTCCGTCTCCGAGTGCGATCCGATCCAGGCGACCAGGAGGAGCCGGCGCAGCATGACGAACGTCGCGATTTCGCTTTCTTCCTCGGAGCTTAGCGTGCCGATGCGCCGGTAGCCGCGGACCCAGGCCTGCAGAAGCTCAGGCACTTCCGGCGCATGCTCGAAAAACGAAACGGTCGTTGCGCAATCGTAGAGCAGCCAGGAAAAACCGCAGTCGTCGAAATCGATGACTTTGACCGTGCTGCCGTCCATCAGTAGGTTGGCGAGGCGCATATCGCCGTGCACCAGGTTGAAGCGGTCGGGCGATTTGCCGAACTGACCGAGCCGCTGTTCGATCAGCGCGACGGTTTCGGAAAAGGCCTGCATGGCTTGCGCCGTCATGCCCATTCCGTTTTTCCAGTAGCCCCAGTGCGGACGGCTGCCGAGGCTGGTCTCGAAGTCCCAGGAATGCCGCTCGAACCACACTGGCCGCTGCCACCGGCGGACATGCGCATGCATGCGCGCGGCAGTTTCGCCCAGCAACTCAAAGCCGGCGACGTCGGTTCGCGCGGGCTCTTCGCCGTTTTCCCAGTCGAACAGCACGACATTGCGAGGATTGGGCAGTCCCTCGGCGGCGACGGCCTGGATAAATTCGCCGTCCGCGCCACGAACCGGCGTCGGTGTTACGACGCCACCGTTTTCGCGAAGGGCGGAGAGCCACGCAAGTTCCGACGCAATTGCGGTACGCGAGTGATAGCCTTCGCGGTGAACGCGAAGCGCCCATTTGCGTCCCGAGCCATCCTCGACTTTGTAGGTGGCGTTTTCAGACACGTTGATGAGCTTGACGGCGGCGCCATCGGGAAATCCGAAGCGCTTCACCGCGCGCTCGGCCAAAACCTGCAATCTCTGCAACAGCTCTTCGTGCGTGAGTTCGTCCGTACCCGTCATCGCGGTCTTGAAATCCCGTGTGCGCTCCCTTGCGAGGCGGCTCTGCGGCCACCTCTTTTCTTGAAGCCACACTACGAAGGAGCGGCAAAGCGGACTTGACCCCGCCGCCGCTCCAGTTGACAGGGCCGCTTATCGCGCGGCCCGGCGATATGCCGAGATTAGAGCTTCACCATCACATGGCGCGGAACGGTGTAATCTTCGAGCGCATACATCGAAAGGTCCTTGCCGTAGCCCGACATTTTGAGGCCGCCGTGGGGCATCTCGCTGCAAAGCATGAAGTGGGTGTTGACCCATGTGCAGCCATACTGCAAGCGCGAAGCGACCTTCATGCCCTTGGCGATGTCCGACGTCCAAACGGACGACGCGAGCCCGTAATCGCTGTCATTGGCCCAAGCAATCGCTTCCTCGGCGTCGTCGAACGGCGTCACCGAGACGACCGGCCCGAACACTTCCTTCCGCACGATCTCGTCTTCCTGCTGCGCACCAGCGATGAGCGTCGGCTCGAAGAAGAAGCCCTTGCCCTCACCGGCCTTACCGCCGGCAGCGACGCTGACATGGTTCAATTGCGCCGCGCGATCGACGAAGCCCTGCACGCGGCCCTTCTGAGCCGACGAAATCAGCGGACCGAGATCGTTCTCATCGTCGTTGGGCTGGTTGAACTTCAGGCTCTTCACGGCGCTCGCGAGATCGGCGACGAGATTGTCGTAGACCTTCTTGCCGGCATAGATGCGGCAGGCGGCCGTGCAATCCTGTCCGGCGTTGTAGAAGCCGAAGATCTTCACGCCCTCGACGACGGAGGCGATATCGGCATCGTCGAATACGATGACGGGCGCTTTGCCGCCGAGTTCAAGGTGCGTGCGCTTGATGTTGGAGACGGCGGCCTGAAGTACTTTCTGGCCGGTGCCGATGCTCCCCGTCAGCGAGACCATCGCGACCTTCGGATGGTTGATGAGAGCCGAGCCGGTCGTCGCGCCTTTGCCGACGACGATGTTGACGACGCCCTCGGGGAAGATGTCGGCGATGATCTTGCCGAGCTTCAAAAGCGTCAGCGGCGTCTGCTCGGACGGCTTCAAGACAATCGTGTTGCCGCCGGCAAGCGCCGGACCGAGCTTCCACGCCGCCATCATCAGCGGATAATTCCACGGCGCGATCGAGCCGACGACGCCCACGGGATCGCGGCGGATCATCGAAGTGTGGCCGGCGAGGTATTCGCCCGCGACGGGTCCGTGCATGGTGCGAACGGCGGCTGCGAAGAAGCGGAAGCAGTCAGAAATCGCGGGCATCTCGTCCTCGAGGACGCGGATGCGGGGCTTGCCCGTGTTGAGCGCTTCAAGCGCCGCGAAGGATTCTGCATCCTTGTCGATCGCATCGGCGAGCTTCAGCAGCAGCGTCGAGCGTTCGGCGGGCGTCGTCTGCGACCACGTTTTGAACGCCTTTTCAGCGGCGGTGACGGCGGCGTCGACCTGCGCGACGGATGCGTCCGGCAGGCTGGTGATGACGTCTTCCGTCTTCGGATTGACGATTGGCTCCGGCGCGTCCGTTCCGGCAACGAAGTCGGAGCCGATCAGCATGTTGGTCTCGAGCATTTTATCCTCCAATGGTCGCTCGGGCCCCTCGCTACTTCGAGGAACCGCCAGTGTGTTCGCCTTCCCGCGTCAGGTAGTAGGCCGCGAGAATGGGTAAAAGGGTTACGAGAAAAACGAAGACGGCGACGACGTTCGTCACCGGCCGCTGCCGCGGGCGAATGAGTTCGCCCAGCATCCAGATCGGCAACGTCGTTTGCTGTCCGGCCGTAAAGGTCGTGACGATGACCTCGTCGAACGAGAGCGCGAACGACAGCATGCCGCCGGCCAGCAACGCCGTTCCGATTTGCGGCAGGAGTATGTGGCGGAAGGTCTGGAAGCTATCGGCGCCGAGATCCATCGACGCCTCGACGAGATTGCCGGAGAGCCGCCGGAACCGCGCGACCGCATTATTGTAGACGACGACGATGCAGAACGTCGCATGCCCGAGCATGATCGTCCAGACCGAGAACGGAATACTCATGATGTCGAAGGCGGAGCGGAGCGCGATACCCGTGATGATGCCGGGCAACGCAATCGGCAGGACGAACAGAAGCGAGATCGTCTCGCGCCCAAAGAACTTCGATCGCGACAGCGCCGCGGCAGCCAGCGTTCCGAATATCAGTGCGAGGATCGTCGCGATGGCCGCGACCTCAAGCGAAAGATACAGCGGTGGCCAGATATCGGGGCGCGCGTTCCACGCAACGCCAAACCACTTCGTCGTGAGCCCGGGCGGTGGAAATTCGAAGCTCTTTTCCTCCGTCGTGAAGGCGTAGAGGAAAATGAAGGCCAGCGGCAGATGCAGGAAGAGAAGCCCGGCGACGGCCGAGATGCGAAGCCCAAGCGGCGAGGGATTTTTTCCGTTAGAGGACATCGAAAGCCCCCATTCGTTTCGCCATCCAGAGATAGGCAGCCATGATCACCATCGGGACGACCGTGAAGGCCGCCGCCAAAGGAATGTTTCCGGCGGTGCCCTGCAGCGTGTAGACGGCCTGCCCGATCATCAGGCGCGAATTTCCGACGATCTGCGGAATGATGTAATCGCCGAGCGTCAGCGAAAACGTGAAAATCGAGCCAGCGACCATCCCCGGCAATGCCAGTGGAAAAATCACCGTTCTAAAGGTTTGGCCGGGATCGGCGCCGAGATCGGCGGACGCTTCGATGAAGTTCGCGGGAACCCGTTCGAGGGCCGCTTGGGTCGGCAGGATCATATACGGAAGCCAGATATAGACGAACACAAGGAACGTCCCGAGATAGCTGAACGATAGCGAAGGTCCGCCGACGACCGGCAGCGCCAAGATGCCATTCAGCAGCCAGTTGAGATGCAGGGCACTGGCGAACCATGTAATGACGCCCTCTTTCGCGAGGATCAGCTTCCAGGCGTAGACCTTGACGAGGTAGCTCGACCAGAGCGGCATCATCACCGCGAGATAGAAGAGCGCCTTGCTCCAACCCTTAGCGAAACGCGCGGCATAGTAGGCAATGGGGAACGCGATGATCGCGCTCGTTATCGTCACCGCCGCCGCCATCGTGACCGTGCGCATGATGATCTGGACGTTCGAGCCCTCGAAGAGCTCCTGGTAGGTTGAAAGCGTGAATTTGTGAATGACGATGCCGGAGAAATCGTCGAGCGAATAGAAGCTTTGCAGCAGCAGCGCGAACAGCGAGCCGACGTAGACGATACCGATCCAAAGGAGCGGCGGCAGCAGCAACAGGAACGTCAAGAGATGCGGGCGAGCGAAGAAAACGTCCGAGATCGCGCCGGTGATCCCGCGCCGTGTGTCCTGAAGCGCCGCCGTCACGCGCCGTCTCCCATCGCCACCATCGCGGATTTCGGCCAAATAAGCGCGACGCGATCGCCTTTGCTGAAGGATGTCCCGACCGGACTGGAAGCGACCAGGGGTAGCTTATCCGTCGCAACGGTGATGCGCGTCACGGCGCCCTGATAGCTGATGCCCGTCACCATGCCCTTGGCGTTGGCGCAGTCGGGCGGAACCGGAGCAACTTCGGACGCGACCTCGATCCTTTCGGGACGAAGGCTCGTCCACGCGCTCGTTCCGCCATGGGCGGCGGCGAATTCCGGCGGAAGCACGTTCGAGGACCCCACGAAATCGGCGACGAAGCGGGATGTCGGACGCTCGTAAACATCCGTTGGCGTTCCGACCTGGACGATTTTGCCTTCGTTGAAGATCGCGACGCGGTTCGCCATCGAGAGCGCTTCGCCCTGGTCGTGCGTCACGAAGACGAACGTGATACCGAGGTTGGTCTGAAGCGCTTTCAATTCCTCCTGCATCTGCTCGCGCAATTTCAGATCGAGCGCGCCGAGCGGCTCGTCGAGGAGGAGAACCTCGGGCCCATTCACGAGCGCGCGGGCAAGCGCGACGCGCTGGCGCTGACCGCCCGAAAGCTGAAGGGTGCGGCGGCTTTCGTAGCCCGCGAGCTTGACCATCGCGAGGGCATCTTTGGCTTTTGCCTCGCGCTCCGCCCTAGCGACGCCCTTGATCATCAAACCGTAGGCGACGTTCTCGCCGACGGTCATGTGCGGAAACAGGGCGTAGTCCTGGAAGACGGTATTGACGTTGCGCCGGTACGGAGGGACGCCTTCCACCGTTTCGCCGAAAATTTCGATATGGCCCTCGTCGGGCTGTTCGAAACCGGCGACGAGACGAAGGCACGTCGTCTTGCCGGAGCCGGAAGGACCAAGGAGCGCGAAGAATTCGCCGGGCTCGATATCGAGCGAAACGCCGTCGACGGCGCGCACGGAGCCGAAGCGACGCGAAACGTTCTGAAAGCGGACTGCAGGAGACATGAAACTCTTTTAGCCTCCGCAGTCGGCCGAAGCCGGCCGACTGCAAGAAGCGTAACTTCTACTTGCCGAGAATAGCGATGTAATCTTTCGCCCACTGCGAATACGGCACGCAAGAGCTTTCCTTCTCGCATTTTGCCGTCGGCGTGCGCCAGAACCAGATCTTATCGAAATTCTCAGATCCGTTCGTTGCGCAGCCCGTATCGCCCAACAGCGCGTTGCCCTTGCAGGCGGCAGGCACTGTCGGAACGGAACCGAACCAAGACGCGAGATCGCCCTGAAGCTTGGGATTCAACGAGTGCTCCATCCACTTGTAGGCGCAGTTAGGATGCTTGGCATTCGCATGCATCATCGTCGTGTCGGCCCAGCCTGTCGCACCCTCTTCCGGAATGGTCGATGCGATCGGCTTCTTGTCGGCCTGCAGCAGGTTGACCTGATAGGGCCAGGATGACGACGCGACGACGCCCTCGTTCTTGAAATCATCGACCTGAACGGTTGCGTCGTGCCAGTAGCGTCCGATCAGGGCCCGCTGCTTTTGCAGCAATGCGATAGCGGCGGCGTACTGCTCTTTATTGAGTTCATAGGGGTTCTTGATGCCGAGCTCGGGCTTTTTCTTGCTGAGGTAGAGCGCCGCGTCGGCGATATAGATCGGGCCGTCATAGGCCTGAACGCGACCCTTGTTGCTCTTGCCGTCGGGCAGCGTCTGCTCCTCGAACACGACCGACCAGCTCTTCGGCGGTTCCTTGAAGACGTCCGTGTTGTAGGCGAGCACGTTCGGGCCCCACTGGTAGGGGACGCCGTAGTGGACGCCGTCTACCGTGTGCCATGGCGCGTCCTGCAGCCGCGGATCGAGCGTTTTCCAGCTCGGGATCAAGCTGATATTGATCGGCTGGACCTTCTTGCCGGCAACAAGGCGCAAGGAGGCGTCGCCCGAGGCGGTGACGAGATCGAAGCCGCCCTGGTTCATCAGGGTCACCATCTCGTCGGAGGTTGCAGCCGTCTTGACGTTGACCTTGCAGCCCGTTTCTTTTTCGAAACCGGTCACCCAGTCATAATTCTTGTCGGACTCGCCGCGCTCGATATATCCGGGCCAAGCGACGATATCGACCTCGCCTTCTCCCGGTCCGACCGACTGAAGAGGCTCGCCCCAAGCACTGAAGCTGCCCATCAAAAGAATCGCTGACGAGGTTACAAGTGTCTTCCGAGTGGGCGTCATGTGTGCTTACTCCTCCGATTGCCACGCCGTGACGAGGCGGTGGGCGCCGCATCAACCACCTGAACCCCTGCCAAGGGGTATACCGGCCGCAATGTTAGTTCAGGAATTTCGGACACGCCAGAGAGGCAAAGAGCATCTCGTCCGCAAAGCCCTTTTTTGAAGAAGGCTGAACACTGAAGTGCACGGACTTTTGGCATTGGGGACGGGAGCCGACTTCTTATTGTCTCCCCATTTCGCGATGCAACTGCGGGAAGGGTGTGTGGTCGCGATTGGTTGTCGCGCAGGATTTACCAATCCCCGCCAACTAAATGCGAACCGACGAAGCGCAAAGCGCCGTTTGGGCTCCGGCGCATCGATCGGTCCTCGAAACTGAGAGCAGTGACAAATGACAGTTATAAAGATCCGTATCGACTTTGACGGCGACCGTTATATCGGTCATGGCCGCGTCCAGTTGCTCGAACTCATCGGCCAACATGGCTCCATCGCTCAAGCAGCAAAAGCCATGGGCATGTCATACAAGCGTGCCTGGTATTTGATGGACGAGTTCAACTCAATGTTCGCCGATCCGCTGATCGAGCGTCAGCATGGCGGTCGCGGCGGCGGGGCGGCGAAGCTGACGCCTTTCGGTGCCGATCTCGTCCGACAATATCGATACATGGAAGCAAAAGCGCTCAACGCTTTCGCGAAGCCGCTGGCGTCGATCGAGAAGCACCTTGTGGCGGCCGAGAAGCCCAATCCGAAAGCGGCGAAAAAAACGTCGCAACCAGCGCGCGCCTAAGCCGGTTCTACGGCCCCAGCACTTCGGCGGGGCTGCCGACCGCGATCACGCGCCCCGCAACGATCCGGATGACCCGGGATGCGAGACGCCTTACCTCTTCTAGATTGTGCGTGATGAACACGATCGGAACGGAGAATTCGTCGCGGACCTGTTCGATCAAAGTCATGATCTCGTCGCGGCGCGCATCGTCGAGACCCGAGAGCGGCTCGTCCATCAGCAGAATGCGCGGAGAGGACAACAAAGCACGGGCCAACGCGACCCGATGCTTCTCGCCGCCCGAGAGCGTTGCGGGGCGGCGCTTCAGCAGAGAGCCGATACCGAGAACGCCGACGATGACGTCGAGCGGCAAGGCGCTTTTTTCGCCCCGCGTGAACCATTGCCCGAACTTGATGTTCTGCTCGACCGTCAGATGCGGAAAAAGCTGGGCGTCCTGAAAAACAAGGCCGATGCGGCGGCGGTGAGGCGGCACGAAAATTCGTGACTCGGTGTCCGTCAAGACGTGGCCGGCGACCGCGATGCGGCCCTTCTCGGGGCGATGGACGCCCGCAATCATATTCAGAACGGATGTCTTGCCGGCGCCGGACGGTCCGAAGAGAGCCGTCAGCGGGCTGTCGCTCTCGAAGGCGACGTCGAGGGTGAAACCATTTCGCTTTTGAAACGCCGTGACGCTCAGCGCCGGTTCCGAGATCGTCATTCGAATACGGCGATCCGCTTCTGGATGCGGCGGTTCAAGACTTCGGACAGGATCAAAGCGACCATCGCGATCGCGATCGAGACGCACGCGAGCCGGAGCGCCTGATAGTCTCCATCTGGAATCTGCGTATATGTGTATATCGCCGACGGGATCGTCTGGGTTTCGCCGGGAATGTTCGAAACGAACGTGATCGTCGCTCCGAATTCGCCGAGCGCTTTCGCAAAGCACAGAATGATGCCAGCCAGAATTCCAGGAAGCGCCAGCGGGAGCGTGACGATCAGGAACGTCCACCAGGGATTGGCACCAAGCGTGCCGGCGGCGGTCTCGAGCCGGCGATCGATGGATTCGAACGAAAGCCGTATCGCGCGCAACATCAGCGGAAATCCCATGATACCGCAAGCGAGCGCGGCTCCCGTCCAGCGGAAAGCGAAGGTTATGCCGAGCGTTTCGTAGAGAAACTTTCCGATGGCGCCCTGTCGACCGAACGTCAGCAAGAGGAAGTATCCCGTTACGACGGGCGGCATGACGAGAGGCAGATGCAGAATTCCGTCGAGAATGGCTTTCCCGGGAAAGCGCCACCTCGCCAAAATATAGGCAAGGAACAACGCCACCGGTAGGCCAAAGAGCGTGCCGACGATTGCGACCCGCAGGCTCAGCATAATCGCCGTCCACTCGTCGGAAGAAAATCCCAGCACTGATGCGCCTTTCGGTTTGCCGATCCGCGGCCGGACGGCAGCCTATTTCAGAATCGTAAAGCCTTGCTCGGTGAAGAAGGCCTGTGCGCCCGGCGTCTTCAGATAGTCGATGAAAGCCTTTGCCGCGTCGGCGTTCTTCGTCGCTGCGATCATGGCGATGGGATAGATGATGGGCGGGTGCGTGTCCTCGGGGAAAACGTCAATAATCTTAACTTTGGGCTCGGCCGCCGCATCCGTTTCGTAGACGATACCAAGTGGGGCTTCGCCTTGCGCCACGAGGGCGAGTGCGGCCCGGACATTGGCAGCCTGAGCGACTTTCGGCTCGACGGCACTCCAAACGCCGAGCTTCCTCAACGCGGCCGAACCATATTTGCCGGCCGGAACCGCCTTCACGTTCGCCATCGCGATATGGTTGTCACCAAGGATTGTCGCGAGCGGAAAGTCCTTGGCAATTTTCACGGAGACGGTGCTCGACTTCGGAGCGATCAAAACAAGGCGGTTGCCAAGCAGATTGAAGCGCGTGTCGTCCTTGATGATCTTTGCCTTTTGGACGTAATTCATCCAGTCGAGGTCGGCCGAGATGAAAATGTCGGCAGGCGCGCCTTGCGCAATCTGCTTCGCCAGTGCCGACGACCCGGCATACGAAATGACCACCTTATTGCCGGTGCTCTTATCGTAGGCCTTGGCGGCGTTATCGAGCGCATTCCTGAGACTTGCCGCGGCAAAGATCGTGATCGTGGTTGCCTCGGTCTTTTGCGCACGGGCCTCGACCAGAAGCGTCGAGACCAGCATCAAACCGGCCAACGCCATGCGTAAGGATAAACGGGAGAGATTCGCTACTGCGAGCATTCCGGACCCACCTTGCTTCTCGAATGCGATATAGTCGCAAGGATATCTAGGTGGCGAGCGTTTGCAACGGGTCGTTTGGAAGCAGAAATATCCGGACGAGGTTGACGCTTTGGCGACGGATGCCCCGGCGGAGCGGCGGCACGGTCGTTCGTCAGTCGCGGCGGCTCGGTTTTTTGCCGGATGTGGACTCGCGTTTGAGAAGGGCGCGCTTACGATCAATGCCCCAGCGATAGCCAGCCATTTCGCCGTCGGCTCTGACGACCCGGTGACAGGGAATGGCGATCGCGAGGGGGTTGGTCGCGCAGGCGCGCGCGACCGCCCTGACGGCTTTCGGATGCCCCACTAGACCGGCAATCTCCGTGTACGTTGCGGTCGCACCGGGCGGGATCAACTGCAAGGCCTTCCATACACGCTGCTGAAAGGCGGTCCCGCGGATATCGAGCGGGAGGTCGACCGGACTGTCGGGGCGCTCAACAAACGCGACGACGCGGGCTATCGTTTTTCCGAACCGGCGATCGCCAGCGACGAATTCGGCTTTCGGAAATATTTTTTTAAGATCGGCTTTGAGGCCCTCGACATCGTCGCCGATCAGGATTGCGGCAATCCCCTTCCCGCTCGCGGCGACAAGGATATTGCCGAGCGAGCAGTGGCCGACGGCGACCGTCAGAACTTCGTTCTTGCCGCCGGCTCTGAATGTCGTTGGCGTCATGCCGAGTTGCTCCGACGCATAGAAGCGCGAACTCGAATTGAAGCCGGCACTGTAGATGGCTTCCGTCACGGATGCGCTCCTTTGCAATTCACGACGGACGTTATTGCGACGATGCGCCAGCGCGTAAGCTTTCGGCGTTACGCCCGCGACCTTCTTGAATATCCGGTGAAAGTGAAAACGGCTGATGCCGCTTGCTGCCGCCAAGTCGGCCAGATCGGGAACGGTCTCTGCACTCTCTATTCGTCTGCACGCCTCGGCGACGAGGTGCGCGTGATAGGCTTCGAGAGAAATCTCGTTGGGACGGCAGCGGCGGCACGGACGAAAGCCCGCAGCTTCCGCTTCGGCACAGGTTTCGTGAAAGGCGACATTCTCGCGCTTGGCGCGGCGAGACGGGCAAGAGGGCCTGCAATAGACGCCGGTCGAGGCGACGGAAAAAAAGAATTTGCCGTCGAAAGACTTGTCGCGGGCGATGACGGCGGCCCAACGCTCTTCCTCGGCGACCGTCGCCGACGTGCCAGCTCTTCTTCCTTTGCCTGCCATTTCGGTTCCAAGTGCCATGGCGCGCATCCTAGCGCGCATCAGAATACGGCACACTCCGAACCTTGCTTTCAAATCGAACGCCGTGCGCCCTGCGTTTAGGCAAGGCTAAACGATCGCTTTTACAGCCACGGACGGCTGAGAAAGAAGGCTCGCAAGCTGCTTCAGAGCGTCGATAAGAGCGTCGCGATCCGGCGCAACGCCGAGTGACAGCCTCAACGCTTCCGGGTTTTCGGGGCCTGTCGCAAATGCCGAGCCCGGCACGACCGAAATCCCCGAGCGACCGGCGTGTTCGACGAAATCGGCGGCGCGCCAATGGGCCGGCATCCGCAGCCAAATGTGATGGCCACAGCGGTCAGCCGAGATATTCGCGTCCCCCAGGATCGTCTTCGCGAGCCTCTGGCGTGCGATGTTTTCATCCCGAATGGCGACAGCGAGGTCGTCGACGATACCACTCGAAATCCAGCGCGATACGACCGCGGCGTTGATCGGAGGCACCATCAGACTGACGGCGCGGATTACGCCGGCAAGCCGCATCGCCTGAGCTGCGCTCGGTGCAACAACATAGGCAATGCGCAAGGCGGGCGTCGTGCACTTCGAGAGCGTCGCGATATACCACGTCAATTCGGGCGCCCATGCCGCAATCGGCTTCAACGCATCGAACTGCAGGACGGAATAGGGATCGTCCTCGATGATCGCGACGCCGTAGCGTTGTGCAATAGCTGCAATCTCCCGGCGCCGACCCTCGGGGAGCGTTGCGGTTGTCGGATTGTCGATTGCGGGAACGACATAGAGGGCCTTCGGCGGTGTTTGCCTGCAGCACGCCTCGAACGCTTGCGGAAGGATGCCTTTTTCGTCCATCGCCAGCGGGCAAAGTTTCAACTGGAGTTGCTTGGCGACGGCCTTCACCCCGGGATAGGTCACGAGCCCCGCGGCAATCCCATCGCCGGGAGAGAAAAGGGCCGCGCAGATGGCATAAAGCGCGCTCTGGGCACCACTGGCGAGGACGATCGACGACGGCCGAACCTGATCGATGCGCCGGTCAAGCCACGCGGCCGCGGCGGCGCGATCGGCGTCGCTTCCGATGCTCTCCTGATAATGCAGGTTCAGCATGCCGTGCTCCTCCGACAGGAGGTTGGCGATGGTCTCCGGGATCAGGCGCTTGAGGTTGGCGCTGGCGGGCTGCGGCGGGATGTTCATGCTGAGATCGACGGCCGGCGGCGCACCAAGGCCGGGCATGCGGCCGTTATCGATACGACGCCGGATGAAGGTGCCGCGTCCGGCGTTTGCCTCGACCAACCCGCGCCGCCGCGCCTCATTGAAGGCGCGCGTAACCGTCGTGAGGTCGACGCCGAGGACCTCGGCAATCGTCCTTTGGGGCGGCAGCCGATCGCCGGGGTGAAGTCGGCCCGACTTCAAGTCGGCCTCGATGGCTTCGACGATGCCGCGATATTTGAGCTGACTGCCCTCGACGAGCCAAGGCTCCCAAGACATCTGAACATCTCCTGACCGTAATACCATACATCTAATATCATGTATGGCCTTTGCTTGGAAGACGTTTTTTAAAATGACGCTCTGCGTTCTATCAAATCTGCCATTTTGAATGACACACTCTTGATTTATATATTTTACAACAGTTAGTTATTGTCTCATCCCGTTGGACACATACATTAGCTGGTAATTTCCATTTTAATACCATACAATGTCCTTACATCTCAGCCGAGCGAAGGAGAGGCATCATGTGCGCGGAACATCAATGGCCCGAGCTCTCACCTTTCAAAATAGGGGTATTCGGTCTTTGTCCGCGCTGCGGAAAAGGCAAGATTTTCGAGGGCTTCCTGACGCTGAAAAAGAATTGCCCGGCGTGCGGCCTCGACCTCTCGTTTGCCGACCCGGCAGACGGCCCGGCGTTTTTCGTCATGTGCTTCGCCTGCGTTCCAAGCGCCTTCTTCGCGGTTTGGCTGGAGGTTGCGTATTCGCCGCCGTTCTGGGTGCATCTCGTGACGAGCTTGCCGCTCATTCTGCTGACCTGCATCCCTCCGCTCAGGCCGCTGAAGGGATGGCTCGTCGCCAGCCAGTACTTCCACAAGGCGGAAGAGGGTCGCCTCGTGTTCGAGGAGCCGCCGCAGCCGGCTCGCTAAACGGCAAGAGCTTCGCCGTACCTGTCCGATTGGGACCATTCAAGCGACCGTTGCGGTGCTCTATATTGGCCCGATGCGGGAAAAAGCTGACGAACGTCCGACCGTATTGCTGACCGGTTTTGGCCCGTTCCCGGGTGTGACGGACAATGCTTCGGCGACGCTCATCAGAAACGTCGTCCACCTTGCCCGCGGCGCGCTTCCCGAATTTCGTATCGCGCACTCAGTTTTGCCGACGGAATGGGGGCGCGGTTCTCATCGTATCGTGGTGCTGCATAAGCGTTTTCGGCCTGTACTCGCCTTGCATTTCGGAGTCGCGTCCGACACGCGGACCATTCGACTGGAGACGATAGCGCGAAATTTCTGCCGCGCTTCCCTCGACGACGCCGGTGTGCTGCCGTCCGCGTCCGTGCTCTGCGATGATGGTACGGCCGAGCGCCGCGTCACGGTCGACGTTGCTGCGATCGCGGATGCGTTGAAGGCTGGCGGGTGGCCCTACTCAATCTCCGACGATGCCGGCGGCTATCTCTGCAACGCCGTGCTCTATCATTCGCTGGCGTTGGCGGATGCCCGTGGCGGCTGCCGCGTCGGCTTCGTGCATATTCCCGCGGATCTTTCCAAGCCGCCGCTTCGTCTGCAGGAAACTGCGGACGCGGCTGTCGAGATCATCAGAGTTGCCTTGGAGCCGATCAGGACGGGCGCGGGCACATCGCTCCACGGAAAACCGACAGCGATGCGGGCAAGGTGAAAAAGTGAAAAACCCGAATTTTCTCTGGAGGATCTTAGGGAGGGCCGCGGCCCGGCCAAGCGGGGAAGACGGGGGGAGGTCTTGGGGCCTGGCCGGGCTCAGCGACATCTGGTGGCGCACGGGGGGTGTGTCATCACCAGCTTAAGAACCAACCTACCGAGACCAAGATGAACTCATTCTGAACGTTAGGTTAAATAGCCGCAACAATGAGCCTCTCTCAAAGCTCCCAATTGAATCAACGGCTTTTGTGAGTTGCACGGGCTCTGAGCTAAGACCCGCAGCATCGAATCAGATTAGCGTTCCGGCTTTGATGTCCTGTGCATAGGTTCGCCAATGCCGGCCCGCGCCGCGCCGCTCTCCCTTTCTCTTGCGCCCACTGTCGACGGTCCCATGGAGGCCGCGCGGTCGACGCTTGAAAACGTCTTCGGATACAAGGGCTTCCGCTCGCTTCAGAGCGACATCATTCGGACTCTTCTTGCGGGCGGCGATTGCCTGGCGCTAATGCCAACCGGCGGTGGCAAATCCCTTTGCTATCAGATCCCCGCCCTCGTCCGTCCCGGGACCGGCATCGTCGTCTCGCCGCTCATCGCCTTGATGCAGGATCAGGTCGATGCGTTGCTGGATCTTGGCGTCAAGGCGGCGTTTCTCAATTCCACGCAGGATCGAAGCACGCAGGATCAGATCGAACGGCAATTCGCGGCCGGCGCGCTCGACCTGCTCTATGTCGCGCCCGAACGCCTTGTGCAGGAGCGCACGCTCAATCTTCTCCAGCGCAGCGACATTGCGATTTTCGCCATCGACGAAGCGCACTGCGTTTCGCAATGGGGCCATGACTTCCGGCCGGAATACCGGCAGCTCAAAATTCTGGCGCAGCGCTTCCCGAACGTGCCCCGCGTTGCACTGACCGCAACGGCGGATGAACGTACACGCCAGGACATCATCTCGGAATTGTCGCTCGAAAACGCCGCGACCTATATTGCGAGCTTCGACCGTCCGAATATCCGCTACACGATCGCAGAACTCGGCAGCACGAGCAGTCGGGAGCGGCTCTGGCAATTCATCGAGACCGAGCATCCGACCGACGCCGGTATCGTCTACTGCCTGTCGCGTAAATCGGTCGAAGAGACGGCGGCTTGGCTGTCGTCCAAGGGCCGCAAGGCGCTCGCGTACCATGCGGGCCTCGCACCGCCGCTCCGCGCGGCCGCTCAGTCGAAGTTCCTGAGCGAAGACGGACTGATCATCGTCGCGACGATTGCGTTCGGCATGGGCATCGACAAGCCCGATGTACGCTTCGTCGCGCATCTCAATCTGCCGAAATCGATCGAGTCCTACTATCAGGAGACGGGGCGTGCCGGGCGCGACGGAGAACCGGCAAACGCCTGGATGGCCTATGGTTTCCAGGACATCGTGCAGCTTCGGCAATGGATTTCAAAATCCGAGGGCTCGGAGGCGTTCAAGAAGGTCCAGCGGCAAAAGCTCGACGCGCTGATCGGTCTGGCGGAGATGCCCGGCTGCCGCCGTCAGGCGCTGCTCGCGTATTTCGGAGAAATGCGCTCCGAGCCGTGCGGCAATTGCGATAATTGCCTCAACCCGCCCCACACGGAAGACGGCAGCGTTCTCGCGCAGAAGGCGCTTTCGGCCGTCTACCGTACCGAGCAGCGCTTCGGCGTGACCTACCTGACGGACGTTTTGACCGGCGGCACCGACGAGCGGATCATACGCAACGGGCATGATCGCCTTTCCGTCTACGGCATCGGCAAGGACGTGCCGCAGACGACATGGAAGGGGCTTTTCCGGCAGCTCACCGCGCTCGGCTATCTGTCGATTGACGATGAAGGCATGGGATCGCTCATCCTGACGGAACGGGCGCGGCCGCTGCTGCGCGGCGAAGAGCGCTTCCTGATGCGCGTCACGCGGCAGGTTACGAAGTCGTCGAAACGTTCGACGTCGACGGCTTCGAAGGTAGCGCGCGAAAACCAGCCGCTTTTCGACGCGCTTCGCGCGGTGCGCCAGAAGCTCGCCGCGAGCGCAAAGCTTCCGCCTTACGTCGTCGCGCAGGACAAGACGCTGATCGAGCTTTCGGAGAAGCGGCCAACGACAGAGAGCGCGCTGCACGACATCATGGGCCTCGGCGCCAGCAAGATCGCGCGGTACGGCGCCGCATTTCTGGAAATCATTTCGCAATTCAAGAAACATCCGGCGCTCAACAACCGCTTGTCGGCGACCGTGAACGTGACGCTCGCGTCGCACTTGCGGGGGCTCGATGCGGAGGCGATCGCCGCCGATCGCAGCATCGAGGTCTCAACCGTTTACGGCCATCTTGCCGAAGCCATCGAGGCGGGCCTGATCACGGCGGACGACGCTTTGAAGCTCGATGCCGCCGCGCGGGACGAAATCGAAGCGGCGTTCGAGCGTTGCGAGACGCGCGACACGGGAAAGCTCGGGCCGGCTTTTGCGGCGCTCGACGGCCGTTACGATTACGGCGTTTTGAAATGCCAGCTCGCCGATAGCGTTTGAGCGCAGCGGACGATGCCGTTTAAAGGCGTCATCCCGGCGTAGGCTGGGATCCGCCCAAACAGCCGAGCGCCGCAAATTTCAGGCTTGGATAGATCCCGGCCTTCGCCGGGATGACGACTGGAGTTGAGCTCCCGAGCACCGACATCGGATGGCCACGCAAAGTAGGGCCATGACATTGGGTGCGGGAGTTCACCTTCATCCGTACGCTAGCGCAAAGTCGCTTTTTCTGGGACCGAAGTCGACACTCGCGCGGTCAAATCGGCGCACAATGCTTCAAGTTCCGGCGTCCAGACTGCGGCGTTCGTCCCGAAAAGATTGGCCTGCGATTTCAGGATCACGCCGTCGTCGAGAATCTTGAGGCCGTTCGCACGCAGTGTTTCGCCGGTCGTCGTGATATCGACGATCAACTCGGCCATGCCGGACGCGGGGGCGCCCTCCGTCGCGCCGGCGCTTTCGATGATGCGATAATCACCGAAGCCTTTGGAGCCAAAGAAGCGCCGCGTCTGGTTGACGTATTTGGTCGCGACGCGCGGCCAGCGGCCGTGCGTCCGCCGAAACGGAATGGCGATCTCTTCAAGATCCGCCACGGTCCAGACATCGATCCAAGACGTCGGCACGGCGACGACGACATCGGCAAAGCCGAAGCCGAGCTTTTGCAGAAAGCGAATGCGCGTGGCAGCGTCGGAAATGTTTTCGCGGATGAGGTCTTCGCCCGTGATTCCGAGGTGGACGTTCCCGGCCTTCAGGGCTTCGGCGATTTCGCCCGACGAGACGTAAGCGACGTCGACACCCGGAAAGCCCTCAATCTCGCCGCGATAACCGCGCACGTGTCCGACCTTGCGCACGACGAGACCGGCGCGCGCAAACATGTCGGTCGTCTGCTCCATCAAACGGCCCTTCGACGGAATGGCGAGGGTCAGCTTGCTCATCGCGTCTTACCTCCGGTCGCGGCAAGAAGGCGCTCAGAGTGAATGGCCGCTCCGACGGCAGGGATATCGACTTCCGATCCGGCGGCGCGCATCAAACCGTCGTAACGGCCTCCGCCCGCGATCGGGCTTTTGGCATCGAGCGACGCCGCGTTCACTTCGAATACCAGGCCGGTGTAATAGGCGAGCGTGCGGCCGAACTCGGCCGAGAACGTCACGCGGTCGAGGTCGATGCCGGCGTTGGCGAGAAGTGCTAAGCGCCGGTCGTAGGTTTCGAGTGCATAGCCCGACCCGTTCGGCGCGCTCTTGATCATCGCCGAAATTCTTTCGCCGGCCGTGATCGCGGGACCCGAGACGCCGATATAGCGTTCGATCAACTCAATGGCACGGGCATCGAGCGGCTGCTCCATGCGATCCTCGGCGATATCGATGAGGTGCTCGGTGATATCGGAGAGCGTGCGCGTGCCGATTAGCTCGATCGCCTCTTCTTCGAGATAGACGGCGACGGCGGCTTCGCTCGCTTCCCTGTCGTTGCGCCGAACGGCCGACAGAAGCTCTTCCGGGACGCTCGACGACGCGCCGCGCGCGCCCTTTGCGAAACCTTTCAGCGCCTCGCGAAACGACTGCGGGCGGAGAAAAGCGTCATCAAGGCGCTTTCTCCAATTCGCGGAGAGACCGACCGCATCGAGCATGCTCGAAAAGAGGCCGAGGTCGCCGAGCCTCAGGGTCCAATCCTTGAAGCCGGCCTTTTCTATTGCCTTGAGGATGATCGAGACCGTCTCGGCTTCGGCGACTTCGCGCGATTTGTCGCCGAAGCGCTCGATGCCGACCTGGCGGAATTCGCGCGGGTGCCTAGCGTCGGCGCCTTGCGGCTGAAAGCGGAAGGCGGGACCGGTGTAGCAATAGCGCGCCAGCGTCGTCGGATCGGCGTGACGTTCGAGGTGCAGCCGGCAGGTCGGCACGGTGATGTCGGGGCGCAGGCAAAGTTCGGCGCCGTCCTGATCGGTGAAGACGTAAGTTCGGGCGCGCAGGCTCTCACCGATGACGTCGAGGAAGACGTCGGCGGGCTGAATGATTGAGGGCGCGACGGCGTCGTAGCCGGCTTTGGTGAAAACCGACATCAACGTCTGCGCCTGCGCCGCAAGCGCTTCCAGGTTCTGCGCCGTCTCCGCGGCCATGGCTAATCCTGATGCCGCTTGATGAGGTTGTGAACTTCTTGAATGAGATGGTCCTCGGAAACGGAAAACTGCGCGGGGCGCGCTTCCTTCCATTCCTTGTTGTCCTTGATCGCGGCGGCGGCTTTCGCGCCTTCGATCAGGTCCTTGATCGTCACTTCGCCCTTGGCGCGCTCGTCCGATCCCTGAATGATGACGCAGGGGCTGTTGCGCTTGTCGGCGTATTTCATCTGCGCTTTCATGCCGGACGACCCGAGGTACATCTCGGCGCGGATACCGGCGTTGCGAAGCGCTTGCGTCATTTTCTGGTAGGTCGCGACTCGGCCTTTGTCCATGACGAGGACGACGACCGGGCCGAGGGCTTGGTTCTTCTTATCGTTGATGAGCGAGAGCGCGGCCTGCAGGCGCGAGACGCCGATCGAGAAGCCGGTCGCGGGGACTTTCTCGCCGGTGAAGCGCGCGACGAGATCGTCGTAACGGCCGCCACCGCCGACGGAGCCGAAACGGACGGGCTTACCATCCTCGCCTTTGACCTCGAACGTCAGCTCAGCTTCGAAGACAGGGCCAGTGTAGTATTCGAGGCCGCGGACGACGGAGTAATCGACGCGGATGCGGTCGCTATAGCCGGCCTCGGTCACAAGCGTGTTCAGTTCAATAAGTTCAGCCGAACCGTCATTGTAGCGATCGGTCGTTTGTAGACCTTTTTTCTTCGCGTAGTCGTCGAAGGTCGGCGTGGCGACAAAGGCTATCAACGCTTCGATTTGTTCGCTGTCGAGCCCGGCGCCCTTCGTAAAGTCGCCCAACTCGTCCTTGCGGCCTGGCCCGAGCAGAAGCGCGACGTCTTCCTTGGAAAACTTGTCGAGCTTGTCGAGCGAGCGAAGCACGGCTAAGCGGCGTGTATCATCGGTGAGATCAATGCCGACCGTCTCGAGGATGCCATCGAGAATCTTACGGTTGTTGACCTTAATCCTGTAGTCGCCGCGCTTGACGCCCAGCGCTTCGAGCGTGTCGGCGGCGAGCATGCACATCTCGGCATCGGCGGCGACGCTGCCTGCGCCGACCGTA
This sequence comes from uncultured Pseudomonadota bacterium, assembly GCA_963789775.1. Taxonomy (GTDB): domain Bacteria; phylum Pseudomonadota; class Alphaproteobacteria; order Rhizobiales; family Hyphomicrobiaceae; genus Hyphomicrobium_B. The sequence continues at coordinate 117,299 of CAWBLX010000003.1, read as the reverse complement.
TCGGCGTCGAACTGCATGAACTGGCGGAAGCGACCGGGGCCCGGCTTCTCGTTGCGGTAGACGTTTCCGAACGCATAGCGGCGGAAGGGCTTCGGCAGGTTCTGGAAATTCTGCGCGACGTAGCGGGCGAGCGGCGCCGTCAAATCATAGCGAAGGCTCATCCATTGCTCGTCCTCATCCTGAAACGAGAAAACTCCGGCGTTGGGCCGGTCTTGATCGGGCAGGAACTTGCCGAGCGCGTCGGTATATTCGATCGCAGGCGTTTCGAGCGCCTCGAAGCCGTAGCGCTCGTAGACCTTCCGGATCTCTCCGATCATGTCGTTCAGCGCCTTCAGCTCGGGCGCCTCGATATCGCGAAAGCCCTTCGCGAGGCGCGCTTCGGGCCGCTTTTTGGTGTTTGCTTTGGACATGAGGAGGATCGGAGAACCAGACCACAAATAAAAAAGTTGCCGAGACACCTTTCGGGCGTCCGGCGCGCGAGCCCGCCTTATATCGGATCGACCGGCATCAGGAAAGTCGGGCGAAAACCCCGAAAATCAGCCGTGGAAATGCGGCATCGCCTTCCGGAGTACCGCCCGCAGGCGGCGGCTGGCGCGGAGGTGAGCGGTGACTTCGTGGATAACGGCCGCAGGCAGCGCCGTCACGTCCTGGGCGACGACCAGATCGTAGAGCGGCACTTCCTCCGTGCCGAAACCGTGCCCCAACGGATTGGTTCCGGTGCCCATGTCGAAGCGGTGGACGCCGCGAGAGATGAAATATTTCACTGTTTCGAGGACGACAAGCCGCCCGGGCGACAGATGGCTCCAGTCCTCGCCGGCGGTCGAGATGCGGAGCGGCGTGAAGATGCCGTCGTGGACGAGGCCAAAAAGGATTGCAACGATCTTTCCATTCGCTTCGAGCGCGAAGAGCGCTGTCAATCCGGTGCCCGAGCCGTCGAACGCCAAGCGCTCGTAAAATGCGCGGCTGGCCGGGTCCGCTAGGATATCCTTGCTTCTGTGCGCCGCGTGCCAAACGGCCTGCTGCTCTTCCAAAGTCGCGAAAACGTGGGCGATCTCATCGTCCGTCGTGGCGCGATAGAACTTGGGCTCGCCCTCCTTTTCCCAAAGCCGATGACAACGCTCGATGTCCTTGCGGTATCTCTTTCCGAGGCTTTGCAGATAGTCGTCGAAGGTTTCCTCGACGATCAGGAGATTGCCGGAGGCGCGCGACGGTGCGCTTCCAAAGAGCATGAGAAGAGGATTGGCTCGGGCGTCGATCTCGGCCGGCATGCGTTCGAAGCGGATAAGATCGATGTCGCGCAGCGTGGTACGAACGGAACGCCACATGCGGCGCACGGCATGTGCGTCGGGAAGCGGCGCGGGACCCAAGATCGGAGCGCCGTAATCCGAGACGCCGAGATCCGCGATAACGGCGACCCTGAGCGCTCCCTCCCTGACGACAAGAAGAGGCAGAGCCAGAACGACATCACCGCTTTCGCTCTCTGTCACCACGACGAGGCGCGGAAGGGCCTGGTGTGCGTCGGCAAGCTCTTCATATAGGACGGTCAGCCAATCGAGAGTTTGAAAGCCTGTCGAAACCAGGCCCGGTTCGATGACTTCAAGCGCCGCAAGCGCTTCGTCGGCGCCGTCAAAAATTTCAGTAATAAACTAGTCGTCGCGCGACGATCGCTGCCCGCGTTCCCCAACTCTTCGGCGCCCCGAAGGGCATCGTTCCCCGTTTCCGCCGTCGCCATACGCAATATACTCTCTGGCGTTGCGAACTTACTTTAGCCCTGTACGGTGACATTGCGCCGATCCGAACGAGATTCAATTTAAATCGGATTATCTGTGCCGCCTAAAGCGCATTTTGCTCAGCAGAACTTGCATTTGTTGCGATGCAATTCAGAGAGGTCCCGCGATCACGGCGGCGGCGACGACAAGAAACGCGGTCTCGTAGACCTGCTCGACGGCACCGAGGACATCGCCCGTGTAGCCGCCGATTTTTCGCCGTGCAATCCAGGCGATTATGGCAGCCGCAACGAGAGCGATGACTGTCGCAAGGATGAAAGCCGTCGCGTCCAAGACGCAAAACCCCACAACGACTGCCGACGCGATGGCAACGGCAAGCTCGCTTGGTGTCATGCTCGATGTCGTACGGCTGACTTTCGCGCTTTCGCCGCCCGCGTAAGGCAAGATGGCGAGCGCTAACACCGCGGCGAGGCGCGCTCCGACATACCCGGCTATCAGGACGCGGGCGGCGGAAACGGGATCAACCTCGGCAAGCGCTGTTCCCTTGAGCGCCAGCGTCATGATCAACGCCAGCGCGCCATAGGTGCCGATGCGGCTGTCCTTCATGATTTCGAGACAGCGTTCGCGGCTCGTGCCGCCGCCGAACGCATCGACGGTGTCGGCTAAGCCGTCCTCGTGGAGTGCGCCCGTCAGCAGGATGGACGCGGAGAGCCCGATCACGATCGGCACCGGCGCCGGAAAGATCGCAGCCGAAATGAGAAGGACAGCGCCAGCAACGACGCCGATCAAAGCACCGACGAGCGGCATGTATTTCGCCGAGCGCGGTAGCCAGTCATCGGGAAAGGGATCAATCCGCTTGACCCGGACGCGCGTCAGAAACTGCAGTGCGATGAGGAAGAGCCGCGCCTCACGCGAGATCATTCGGGATGTTGGCCCGGCAGATCCGCCATTTCGCGCAGCATCAATTCGGCGGCGCGAATAATTGGAACGGCCAGCGCTGCGCCCGTTCCCTCGCCGAGCCGCATCTCAAGTTCGAGCAATGGCTTCACGCGCAGATGATGCAGCAGGGCGGCGTGGCCCGGCTCAGCGGAGCAATGTGCGAAGATGCAGTTGTCGAGCGTTCCGGGATGCAGGGCTTCGGCGGCGATGGCTCCGGCGGTTGAAATGAAGCCGTCGACGACGATCACGCGGCCCGCTTCTGCAGCGGCCGTCATGGCGCCTGCCATCATGACAATCTCGAAGCCGCCGAACTGGCGCAGCACTTCGAATGTGCGGCCGGCTTCCGTCGAAGGCGCGATCGCGGCGCGGGCGAGCGTTTCCCTCAAAACCTCGTATTTGTGATCGAGGCCGAGAGCGGGCGCTCCGGCGCCCGGACCGACCAGCGATTTGAGATCGATCCCGGTAAGGGCGTGCGCGACGAGAGCGGCAGAACTGGTGTTGCCGATGCCGATTTCGCCGTAGCCGACGATGCCGACGTTCTCGGCGCCAAGGCGCGCGTCGATGATACGGCCGGCGTCGAGCGCCGCTGTGCATTCCTCCGGCGACATCGCGGGTTCGCGGCGCGCATTCCTCGTGCCGCTGCCGATACGGCGATCGAGGAGAGCATCGTGCGGTGGCAACGGTTCGAGAAGGCCCGCGTCGATGAGTTCGACACCGACGCCCGCCGCACGCGCCAGCACGTTGACGCCTGCGGTGCCGGCTAGAACGAACTTGGCGATCTCCCGCGTCACGACCGACGGATAGGCCGTCACGCCTTCAGCCGTGATTCCATGATCTCCGGTGAAGACCAGGATTTTTGCGAGACCAAGATCCGGACTGGTCGAACCGGCAATCAAGCCGATCTGAACTGCAAGTTCCTCAAGCCGGCCGAGCGAGCCGATGGGCTTCGCCTTGCCGCGAATGCGGGCACGAAGCTTGTCGCTCAGCAACGCGCGGGATTTGGTGACTTCGGGTGCGATGGTCATGCGCCGATATAATCCTCAACACTGTGCTTGGGCTGCGGGACGTCGGTTGAATATTTCTCGAGCGTTTCGAGACCGGGCGGAACCGGTCCACCATGCGCCCAGTCGAGAAGTTCGATCGTGTGTACCACCGGGACTTCGAGTGCCGATGCGAGCTGCGTGATGCAGCCGATATTGCCTGCCGCGACCACATCGGGTCTCAGCGACTTGATATGGCCGGCCTTGCGATCCCGGAGTGCGCCCGCGATCTCGGGCTGGACGATATTGTAGATACCCGCCGAGCCGCAACAGAGATGCGCCTCGGGTACGTCGAGCACGGTAAATCCGGCCTTTTTCAGAAGCGATTTCGGCTGGGTCGTCACGCGCTGGCCATGCTGCAACGAGCAGGCGGCATGATAGGCGACCTTGAGGCTCGACCAGCGCTTCGGCGCGCCGATATCGTATTGGTCGAGGAACTGGGTGACGTCTTTCGCCATTGCGGAGATATCTTTGGCGCGTTTGGCGTATTCGGTCTCATGCTTCAAGAGGTGGCCGTAGTCCTTGACCGTCGTGCCACAGCCCGACGTGTTGATGATGATGGCATCGACGCCGCCCTTGGCGATTTCCTTGCTCCAGGCATCAACGTTGACCTTTGCGGCGGCGATCGCTTCTTCCTCGTGGCCAATGTGCTGGCTTAAGGCGCCGCAGCAGGCGGCTCCTGCCGATACGATCACGTCGATGCCCCCGCGCGCAAAGAGCCGGATTGTCGCGTCGTTGATCTCGGGGCGCAGCACCTGCTGGGCGCACCCTGCAAGCATGATGACGCGTCCTGTGCGCACGCCTGTCGGCGATGCCGTTCCGGGGCCTTTGAAGCGTCCGGCATGGGGCTTCCGGAGCGGCGCGAGTTCGACCATGGCGGCGAGTTCGGGGAAGTTCAGGGCGCGCAGCGTCGGTGCCAGGCGTCGCCCTAACGGTGCCGCCCGCAACGCCCAGCGGAAGCGGCCGGGATACGGCACGATCTGCGTCAGCGCCCGCCGGATGAGCCGATCCTTGAGACTGCGATGTCCCGTCTTCTCGATGTGTTTGCGCGCAACCTCGACAAGATGCATGTAGTCGACGCCCGACGGGCAGGTCGTCATGCACGAAAAGCACGACAGGCAGCGATCGATGTGCGTGGAGACCTCAGGCTTCGCATCGAGGCCTTTTTCGAGCATGTCCTTGATGGCGTAGATGCGGCCGCGGGGGCTGTCGCGCTCGTCACCCAAGACCACGTAGGTCGGGCACGTCGCGGTGCAAAATCCGCAGTGCACGCAGCGGCGCAGAATGCGTTCGGCTTCCCTGATATCGGGATCGTTCAGCTGCTCTTGCGAAAAATTGGTTTGCATTGCGCCTGACTGCCGGCCTCGCGTTTCTAGAAATTGGCGTACATGCGCCCGCGATTGAGAAGGCCGCTCGGATCGAAGGCCGACTTGATACCGCGTGTCAATCGTTCGATCTCGGGCTTCAACGGTTCGAAGACGTCGACGCTGCTTCGGACCTCGGGTTCGGCCCTGATCAAGGTCGCATGGCCGCCACGAACGGCGACCGCGCGGCGAACGTCGGCCGCTCCGGCATCGGCCGCCGCCGGCACTTCGAGCCAGATCAATCCGCCGGACCAGTCGTAGAACGCGACCGCGTCCATGAATTTCTGAATGGCGAAAACGATCTCGGCGGCTTTTGTCGGCAGCGCCGAAATCCGCCAGAGGCTGGTTTCGGTCGAGAACGGCATGACGGAGAGCGAACGGAATTCGCTCCAGAGGCTGAACGTTTCCTCCGAGTCGAGTTCGATGGGGGTTCCGTAGACTTTCAGCGCCGCCTTCAGCTTTTCCTTACGCTCCTCGATCGCGGCAGCGAACGTTTCAAGCCGCAAAAGCGTCAGCGACCGGTTGAGGCCCTTGAGCTTCGGGGTGCGCAGCCTGACGGCGCAATTCCTTGGCAAGTGGACCGCGCCTGAAATTTCCAGCGGCGTCGCCATGGCGACGTTCATGGCTTCGATCGCGAGATCGTCGGGAAGACCGGCGAAGGCCAGCGTTTGCATCGTCTGCGGCAGCGGCGTGACCTTGAACGTCACCTCGGTCATGATGGCCAGCGTTCCCCAGCTTCCCGTCAACCCGCGCGCGACGTCGATGCCGGTGACGTTCTTCATGACACGGCCACCCGACTTGAAAAGCTCGGCGCGGCCATTTACGGCGCGAACGCCAAGAAGATTGTCGCGGGCACTTCCCGCAGAGATGCGCCGGGAGCCGGAAAAATTCGTCGCGAAGACGCCGCCGATCGAAAGCGCTCCGCCCGGCGCTCCCGTTGCCGGTCCGAGATCGATCGGCTCGAATGCTAGCATCTGACCACGCGCGGCAAGCACCGACTCGATCTCGTAGAGCGGTGTTCCCGCACGCGCCGACATGACGAGTTCCGTCGGCTCGTAAAGGGTTATCCCTTTAAGACCCGCCGTCGACAGCACGACATCGGATTTGGCGACACGCCCGGTGTTGCGCAGGGCGCCGTGTCCGACGATCTCGATGCCGCGCTTCTCGCGCGCGAGCTTAGCGATCATGGTCTGCAACTCCCACTCGGCGGCGGGACGCCAAAGTTCGCTCACGGCCTCAATATCTCCTAGGCAGCCTCGGGCGCGCCGGCTGCGTCTCCGGCGCGCATGACGCCCGTGATGGCGAGCGGAAAGACCTTTGCCGGGTTGAGGCGCCACGTCGGGTCGAAGACGGTCTTGATCCGCATCTGGACCGTCAAATCGGTCGGCGAGAACTGGGTTGTCATCAGCTCGCGCTTTTCGATACCGACGCCGTGCTCGCCCGTGAGGCAGCCGCCAAGCTCGACGCAGAGCCTCAGGATCGCCTCACCCACAAGCTCGGCGCGCTCGGCTTCCGCGGGGTTGTTGGCATCGTACAAGACGAGAGGGTGGAGATTGCCGTCACCGGCGTGAAAGATGTTTGCGACCTTGAGATCGTGCTCGGCACAGATCTGGTTGATTCTCGTCAGAGCGTGGGGAAGTTGGGCCAACGGAATGGTTCCGTCCATGCAGAGATAATCGGCCACACGCCCGATGGCGCCGAACGCGGCCTTGCGGCCCGCCCAGATGCGTGCGCTCTGGTCGGGATCGGAGCTGATTTTCACCGTCTTGGGATCGAAGCGCGCGGCGATCTCGGCGATCCGGCCCAAGAGAACGCCGATTTCGCCTTCGGACCCCTCGACCTCGACAATGAGCAGCGCCTCGACGTCGAGCGGATAGCCGGCGCCTGCGAAGGCTTCGCAAACCTCGATCGCGGCGTGGTCCATGTATTCGATCGCCACCGGAATGATGCCCGCGGCGATGATCGCGGCGACGCAGCTTCCCGCGGCTTCTGGCGTGCGGAAGCCGATCATCATCGGCCGCGCGGCCTCGGGCGACGGCACCAGCTTCACCGTCGCTTCCGTTACGACGCCCAGCTGGCCTTCCGAGCCGATCACCAAACTCAGGAGGTCGTAGCCGTTGCGTTCGAGCGTCGAACCTCCGATCTCGACGATGGTGCCGTCGATCAGCACCATTTTGACGCCGAGCACGTTGTGTGTCGTCACGCCGTACTTGAGACAGTGGGCGCCGCCCGAATTCATCGCGATATTGCCGCCGAGCGAACAAGCAAGCTGTGACGACGGATCAGGGGCGTAGAAGAAGCCGTTCTTCGCGACCTGCGCCGTGATCTGCAAGTTCGTGATGCCGGCTTCCACGCGCGCGACGCGGTTCGTGTAATCGATCTCGATGACGCGATTCATCTTCGACAGACAGAGGACGACGGCATCCTCGGTCGGAAGCGAGCCGCCGCAGAGCGACGTGCCGGCGCCGCGCGGAACGACCTTGACGTCGTTCTCGTGGCAATACTTCAAGATTTTCGAGACCTCTTCCGTCGTGCGCGGGAGCACGACGAGCATCGGCATGCGGCGGTAGGCGGTGAAAGCGTCGGTCTCGTAGGCGCGGCGACCGTCCTCGTCGAGGATCAGAAGGTCTACACCGACACGGCTTTTCAGGCCCTCGATCAGGATGGGCAGGCGCCGTATGACGCCGGCATCGGGCTCGGGCAGCTCGATATGCGGCATCGTCTTCGGTCTCCACGTTCAAGTATTGGCGTCGGCAATTTCGATTTCGGAGCCGCCTGTCGAAACGACGATCTTGCCCGAATCCGATTTGACTGGCGGGCGCATTTGCAACCAGCCACTCACGTTAATCATCCTCGCACGTGTGTCATCGACCGGCAATATGGCCCAGGGGACGGGACCTTGGCCGTTCATCGTCAGCGGCGGCGCCACCACCCGCGTCCGCCGAGCCAGCGCGGGCCTCCTCCGTGATCCCGGAAATCGCGGGGAGGACCGCGCTCGTCGGGAGGACCACGAAATTCTGGGGGGCCGCGCCGGTCGCGGAAATCTCGTGAATCGCGCCCCTCCCTCGCGTCGCGGTTGAACCGGTTGGCCGCGAAACACTGACTGATGCAGGCTTGCAATTGTGCGTCGCAGCGCGCCGAATACAGGAGCTTCGCGGCCATACGGCAGGCGTTGTGCTGCGAACGGCAGGCCGCGGCACATGAATCCGCTTTTGCTGACGGCACAGCAAAGGCCAAGAGGAATGCGATGGTCAGAACGACCATCCCTTCCCACTTGATAGACGCCAATGCTGCCTGAGACACGTACCGCCTCCTCATCCCGGGCCTTGGTGCTGGGCGGCTGACCCTAAGCAAACGGCGGAGGCTACTGATGCGGCCATGAACACGGCCTGAACCAAGCGCCGCGCATGTTGCAGGCCGACATAGCCATCAGAACGCAAACTCCTCGAAAATATGGTCAATGTTGCCATGCCACTCTCCGGCGTAGCGGCGAAGCAACTCGTCCGATACCGTTTGCCCGTTGCCGGCGATTTTATCGATCGGTGCCAGATAGATTGTCTCGTCCTGATTCATTGCGTTGATACGGCGCCGGTTCTTGAGGCCCTGTCGAGAAATGCGCAACACGCGGCGGGCCAGCGTCCTCACGGTCGTCGAGCGAAACGGCGTTGCGAGCGCCGTCTTCGGCACGCCCGCACGCAAGCCTTGCCGTTCCTCTTCGGTCCAGTCACGGACCAAGTCCCATGCCTGATCGAGCGCATCGTCGTCATAAAGGATTCCGGCCCAGAAAGCGGGTAATGCGGCGATCGTTCCCCAACGTCCGCCATCGGCACCACGCATCTCTAGAAAGCGCTTGAGGCGGACTTCCGGAAAGAGTGTGGTGAGGTGGTCGGCCCAATCATCAATCGTCGGAAGCTGGCCTTCTAAGCCCCGGAGCCGACCGGCCATGAAATCCCGGAACGACGATCCGGCGACGTCGATATAATTGCCGTCGCGATAGACGAAGTACATCGGCACATCGAGCGCATAATCGACGTACCGCTCGTAGCCCATGCCGCTTTCGAAGGCGAAGGGCAGCATTCCGGTGCGGCGTTTGTCGGTATCGAGCCAGACTTCGCTGCGCATCGATTGAAAACCGTTCGGGCGCCCTTCCGTGAATGGAGAGGACGCAAACAGGGCGGTGGCGATCGGCTGAAGCGCCAGGGATACCCGGAGCTTCTTCACCATGTCGGCTTCGGAGGCGAAGTCGAGGTTCACCTGAATCGTCGCCGTCCGGTACATCATATCGAGGCCGCGGCTGCCGACGGTCGGCATATACTGCGTCATCACCTGATAGCGCTTCTTCGGCATGTGCGGGATCTGGTCGAGACGCCACTTCGGCGAAAACCCGACGCCGAGAAAGCCGATGGCAAGATCCTCTCCGACATCAAGGACTTCGCGCAGGTGCTCGTCCGTTTCTTCGGCCGTCTCGTGGAGTGTTTCGAGGGGCTGGCCCGAAAGCTCGAACTGGCCGCCGGGCTCAAGACTTATGGTGCCCCCCTTTTCGCCTTCCGGGCGCTTCAAGGCGATGACGTTCTCGCCCTCCGTGATGGCGACCCAGCCGTAGCGGCGGATTAGCTCTTCCATCAAGGCGCGGATGCCGTCAGGGCCCCAATAGGGCACCGGCTCCAGGGTGAGGGTGCGAAAAACGAATTTCTCGTGCTCGGTGCCAACGCGCCAGTCGGCTTTCGGCTTCTCTCCCGCTGCGATCCAACGCACGAGATCCTCGCGCGTCTCGACGGTCGCGCTTGCAGCACCCTGTTCTCGCGTTGACATGCCCGAGCGGTCCAGCCTTCCCCTCTAACCCGCCGCCGGGCAGCGCCCACGGCTTCAGCCTTATGGCGAGGCGCAAGGGGAACGGCAATAGGCCCACATGCGCCCGTGTTAGTTGCGGCGCCAATCGCCGAGCGTTGCGTTGACAAGGGCGAGAACTGCAACCGCCGCAGTGTCGGCCCGCATGATTCGGGGCCCGAGCGAAAGCGGCACCACGTAGCTTTTCCCGACGAGGCGTTGACGCTCGGCCGGCGAAAATCCGCCTTCTGGGCCGACGAGCACCGCCAGCGGCGCCGGCGATAGCTTCTCCAGCACCTGAACGGGGCCCGACAATTGAGCCTCTTCGTCGCAATAGACGATGAGCCGCCTGGGATCCCAGTCGTCAAGAACGTCATTGAGCTTCACGGGCGGCTCGACACCTGGGACGCGGAGAATGCCGCACTGCTCGGCTGCCTCAACCACGTTGGCGCGCATGCGCTCGCCGTTAACCCTCTCGGCAATTGTCCGGTCCGTGATCACCGGTCGCAGGCGTGCAACGCCCATCTCCGTTGCTTTCTGGACCATGTAGTCAAGGCGAGATCGCTTCAGGGGTGCAAAGAGATAGTCGATATCCGGGCCAGTCTCCTGCGGCCGGGTCAGGCTTTCGACCGTCAGCGTCGCACCGCGCTTGTTTGTTTCCGAGAGGGTTGCAACCCATTCTCCGTCCCGGCCGTTGAAGACCAGCAGTTGAGCGCCGGGTCGGAGGCGCAGAACCGCGGTCAGGTAATGGGCTTGCGGCGGCGTAAGCTCGACGCGCCGCCCGGAGTCGAGGTCGCCGTCGATAAACAATCGCTCTGAGGTCAAATCACGAATGGCCATTGTGCGGTCTTATCGAAGCCTCGCGTGCAGTCAAACCGATCCCACCGGGACGGCGCCTTATTGCGTCCGGAAGGCAGGCCGGATAGGTCTTTGCGAACGCTCAAGGAGAAACGCATTTTGACGATGGGTGCCGAGATTTCGCCCAGACCCCTAGCAAGTGTTGCCGATGCATCGGCGTCGAACTGGGTCGACCGATGGGCGCCGACGTCCTGGCAGCCCTACCTGAGGCTCGGCCGCTTCGATCGGCCTATCGGCTCATGGCTGTTGCTGTTTCCGTGCTGGTGGTCGCAGGCGCTCGCGCAAGTGAACTCGGGCGATCACTACCCCGACCCTTTCTACCTCGTGCTTTTCGCCATCGGCGCGATGGCCATGCGTGCCTCCGGCTGCGCCTATAACGACTACGTCGACCGCGATATCGACGCCCGCGTTCAGCGCACAGCCAGCCGGCCGATTCCTTCGGGACAGGTCTCGCCCCAGGCCGCCATCGGCTTCGTCGTCGCGACTGCGCTCGTCGGACTTGTGGTGCTTCTCAATTTCAACAACTTCACGATCTGGCTGGCGATTGCGTCGCTTTTGATCGTAGCGGCTTATCCGTTTGCGAAGCGGGTGACGTCTTATCCCCAGATCGTGCTGGGACTAGCGTTCAATTGGGGGGCGCTCGTCGGATGGGCGGCGATCCAGGGATCGATCGGCTTGCCGGCGCTTGCGCTCTATGTGGGCTGCGTGTTTTGGACCATCGGATATGACACGATCTATGCCCATCAGGACAAGGAAGACGACGCACTTCTCGGTCTCGGCTCGACGGCTTTGAAGTTCGGGGACGATACGGTGTCTTTCGTCGGCGGCATGTACGGCATGGCCGGAATCATGTGGCTCGTCGCCGGGGCGCTTGCCGGCGCCCATCTCGTCTATTTTCTGGCGGTGGTGTTGGTCTTTTTGCAGATGTCGTGGCAGGTTTCGACGCTCGACATCAAAGACGCCGCAAATTGCCTCCGGCGCTTCAAGTCGAACCGCGATGTTGGACTCGCCCTGTTTGCGGGGCTCGTCGCCGATATGGCGCTGTCGTGGTTCGCGGGCCTCGGCTGAGACGCCAAAATAGAACGGCGCGAGAGGGACATCTCGCGCCGCGCTATCCGGTCTCACTGTTGACATTTTCGAGCCGCTCAAAGCGGTTGTTAGCGGTCATGCTGACAGAATTTTCTTCCGATCGGCTTAAGAAATAGCGTAAACAAGTCGTTATCGCGATCGCGTGACCTTCGGCCGGCCGGCAGGGACGGTTTGCACCGTTGACGGCCGTCGTCCGACGCGATTTTTGAGAAAATCGTTCGGGGCCAACGCTGAGGAGACGACCGTCGTCCATGTCCAAGAACCAATCTTCTTCCGAGTCTGCGCCCCAGCTTCTCCACCTCGTGTTCGGCGGCGAACTGAAGACTCTCGACAGCCACGAATTCCGTGAGCCCGACAACCTCGATGTCGTCGGCATCTTTCCGGACTATCCGTCGGCCTATGCCGCCTGGAAAAATGCGGCTCAGCGTACCGTCGACAATGCCATGATGCGCTATTTCCTCGTGCCGCTTCATCAGATGCTCGTCGCCTCCAAGCAGACAACGCCTGCCACGTGACGGACATTCCAAAGAAAGAAAAGAAACCGCGGCCGCGGCTTCGGCTTGATGCGGCGTCGCGTGCGCTGCTCGCCCGCTTTGTCCGCGACTGGGTTTGGCCCCGGCGGCGAGAACTTGCCTGGACCCTGTTTCTGACGATTTGCCTTGCGGGGGTTACCGGCAGCTATCCCGGCGTCATAAAGAAATCGTTCGACCTGCTTATGGGCGGCAAGACCGGCGCCCTGCCATTCGTTCTCACGGCGATCGTCGCGGTTACGCTTGCGCGCGCCTTCCTCCTCTTCTTTCAGGCTGTCGCTACGAGCCGCTTTATTCTGCGCATGACGTCGGACATGCAGAAGCTCGCATTCCGGCATCTCATCAGCGCCGACTTCGCGCGGCTTTCGCGTGAGACCCCCGGCCGGCTCATGTCGCGGCTGACGAACGACATCGGCTTCGTCCAGACGGCGCTGTCGGCGGCTCTCACGTCGATCTTCCGCGATACATTTTCGGTCATCGCGCTCGTCATCGCCATGCTCTATCTCGACTGGGCGATGACGCTTGTCGTTTTATGCGTCTACCCCCTCGCCGCAATACCCGTCGCGACGATCAGCCAACGCCTGCGCCGGGTGGCCAAGCAGACCCAAAGCGGGCTCGGGGACATGACTTCGCTCCTCGCGGAGAAGCTTTCGGGCGCGCGGCTCATCAAATCGTTCCAACTCGAAAATTACGCTGCCGATCGCCTCGACAAGAGCTTCGAGAAGATCTTTACGCTACGAATGAAGACGGTCAGGACGCGCGCCAGGATGGACCCGATCCTCGAAGGCTTGGGCGGACTTGCCGTCGCGGGCGTCGTCGGGTTCGCCTATCTTCGCATTTCCAATGGCATCTCGACGGTCGGCGATTTCATGGGATTCGTCACGGCACTTTTGATGGCGGCGCAGCCCATCCGGGCGCTTGGAAACCTAGCCGGCCGCCTGCAAGAGGGCCTTGCCGCGGCTGAGAGCTTCTACGGCCTGCTCGACGAAATGCCGACCATCACCGACAAATCGGATGCAAAGAAGCTCGACATTTCGGATGGACACATCTCGTTCCGCAACGTGTCGTTCGCTTACGACACGACGTCGGAAGACCGTGCGGTCCACGATTTCACGCTCGACGTTCCGGGTGGATCGACTGTCGCTCTCGTCGGACGCTCCGGAGCCGGCAAATCGACGATCATCAATCTCGTACCCAGACTGTTCGACGTTACAGAGGGGCGTATCCTGATCGATGACCAGGATGTCCGGGACGTCGCCCTCACGTCGCTGCGCGAGCAAATCGCGATCGTGAGCCAGGACGTCACGCTCTTCGACGATACGATCGCGGCCAATATCATGCTTGGCCGTTTGGGCGCGAGCGAAGCCGATATGATCGAGGCGTCGAAGGCTGCCGCCGCGCATGACTTCATCATGGCCTTTCCCGACGGATATCAGACCGTCATCGGCGATCGCGGCGGGCGGCTTTCAGGCGGGCAGCGCCAGCGGGTCGCGCTCGCGCGGGCAATTCTGAAGGATGCGCCGATCCTGCTTCTCGACGAGGCGACGAGCGCGCTCGACAATGAAAGCGAGCAACTCGTCCAAGAGGCCTTGGCGAAATTCACGCGGACGCGGACGACGCTCGTTATCGCGCATCGGCTTTCAACGGTTCAGAACGCAGACCTTATTTGCGTGATGGACGAGGGGCGCATCGTCGAGCGCGGCAAGCACTCCGAGCTGATTGCCCGCAACGGCGCTTATGCGCGCCTCAACCGGTCGGCGCATGGGCCGCAGGCGATGATTGCCAGCTGATACCGCGAAAAGACGCCTGCGGACTATTCCCGTCGCAGGATGCCGTTGACGAGACGGTTGGCCCAACCGCGCGACTTGAATGTACTGTTCACCTCGCGCGAGTCATAGACGGTTTCGACCCATTCCCAGAAACCAATGCCGGTCTTAGCCTCGGCTTCCAGGTAACGCTCGAAAACAGCGTCGAGCACGCCGGTGTCGGCGCTGCGGACGTGGCCATAGCGCAACGACAGCTGCTTCATGGCTTTGCGGATCGGCTGCCCGTTATGCAGATGGCTGATCATGACGCTCATCAGACCGGCGCGATCGGCGCCCGACTTGCAGTGGACAAGGATCGGAAATTCAACCTTGTCCAACAATTCCTTGATCGATCTGAAGTCGGCGCGGCTCGGGGCAGCGCGCGATCTCAGTCTCAGGTCGACGAGTGCGATACCGTGGCGGGCACATGCCTGCTGCTCAAGCCAGCGCGTTCCGTAGGTCTGTTCGTCGCCGCGCAGGTTGATAACCGTCTTTATGCCACGTCGCGCTGCCAGGGCGATGTGGTGCGGCGCCGGCTGGGCGGACCGCCAAACGTCTTCGGAGATACGATGACGATTGTTGTAAAGCATGCGCACAATGCCGTAATCGATGAACAGCATTTCGGCGTAGCAAAGTGCCGGCGCGAAGCGCGGGCGCATCCATGAGGGAGACGCGTGGACGGCATTGTGCAAAAAGGCACCGCTTGTGCGCCGCAATCCCCGTTTTGCCTGCTTCAGGAGACTCGCCATCAGGAGTTGTCTCGATGCTCCCGGTTAGCGGGCAGCCCTTCCGTTAGCGGCGGCTGCAGCCTCTCTTCTTCGTTTCCCCAAGAGGCCGCGGCTCGTCGCGATTGAACTTGCTAGTTATTCGCTATAGCAACGTGCCGCAAGGGGCTTGAAGAGCAACGGGCTTCGTCACGCACATTCTTCCGCTTACCCACAATTACCCACAATTAAGGCAGCTCTTGCCGTATGGCCGAGACTAAAAAGAAGCTTTTGCGACTTGGCGGACTAATCGTTGCACGCCTCATCCGGCACGTGGCTGATTCGTCGAAATTCGTTAGCGATCCGCCCGACCTCAAGGATCGGCTTCGCGATATCCATCCCTGTATCGTCGCCTGCTGGCACGGCCAGTTCATGATGGTTGCGGCACTTCGTCCGGAGAATGTCAAAATTGCTGCGATTGTCGCAAGGCACGGCGACGCGGAAATCATAAGCGAAACATTAGAGGCGCTCGACGTCGAGCCTATTCGCGGGGCCGGCGCGGGATGGCGAAAGCGAGATCGCGGCGGCGCGGCAGCTCTCAGAGCGTCGGTTCAAGCTCTCGCCGACGGGGCGTCGCTCGTCATGACGGCCGATGTTCCGCCGGGCCCGGCGCGCGAGGCGGGTCCGGGTATCATCGCCATTGCACGTCTATCGGGGCGCCCTATCGTACCCGTCGCGCTCGCAACTAATCACTTCGCATCGTTCGATACCTGGAGCAGGCTGACGGTTAACTTACCTTATTCGCGGTTGGCGGCGGTCATCGGCGAACCTATCAAGGTTCCGGCCACAGCGCGCGCGGAAGAGTTGGAATCGAAGCGTCTCGAACTTGAGACCGCGCTTAACGCAGCAACCATTCGGGCATACGAACTCGCGAGGGCCGACATCACACGCGCGACGCCCCTCGACGTCCTCGCCGCAGACACACCGCCGGCGCCAGGACTGGCACTCAAAATCTACCGCCTCGGCACGGCGACGCTGAGGCCGGCCGTGCCGTTGCTGCTCAACATGCGCGGGCGGCAGGGCAAGGAAGATCTGAGCCGACGCGGGGAACGGCTCGGTTTCGCCGGTCGGCCGCGGCCCCAGGGGCAACTGGTCTGGATTCACGCAGCAAGCGTCGGCGAGACGAATGCTATCCTGCCGCTGATCGACAATATTCTCGACGCGAACACGAATGTTCATATCCTTCTGACCACGGGCACGAAGACTTCAGCTGAGGTCGCAGCTCAGCGATTGCCTCCGCGCGCCGTGCATCAGTACGTCCCTCTCGACGTTCCGCAGTACGTCAAGCGCTTTCTCGATCACTGGAAGCCTTCGCTCGCGATCTTCACCGAATCCGACATCTGGCCCAATCTCATTCTTGGGACGTCGGAGCGGCGAATACCTCTCGTACTCGTCAACGCGCGCATGTCGCCGCGCAGCATCCGGCGCTGGCGAAAATATGCGGGGGTCGGCCGACCGCTGTTCTCGCGCTTCGCGGCTGTCCTGGCGCAGAATTCTCAAATCGGCCGGGCGATGAAATGGCTCGGCGCGCCGAATGTCATCACCGCTGGCAATCTCAAGATCGATTCACCGGCGCCGCCGGTCGATGCGGAAATCCGGGCGATGCTGAAAAATGCGGTTGGCGGACGGCCGCTGTTTCTCGCCGCAAGCACGCATCCGGGAGAAGACACCCTCATAGCGGCGGCACATTCGCTGATACGCCGCGAGGTCGAAGGGCTGCTGACGATCATCGTACCACGGCACCCCGAGCGCGGAAGCGGTCTGGCCGCGACGCTTGGGGGGCTCGGCCTCAGAACGCAATTGAGGACGCGTTCTTCGATGCCGGATTCCGATACCGAAATCTACATTGCCGACACGATCGGCGAACTCGGCACCTTTTATTCGATCTCTCCAGTCTCGCTTGTCGGGGGATCGCTCGTCGAGCATGGCGGGCAAAATCCGATCGAAGCCGTGCGCCTCGGCTCGTGCGTTCTGACTGGCCCGTTCGTGCATAATTTCCGCGACGCCTATGCAGCCCTCTTTCGCGAAGGCGGCGCAGTTGAAGTCCGCTCGTCCGACGACATTGCCCGGCAGGTGACGCTGTTGCTCAAAGATCAGCAGGCTGCCGAACGCATGCGGCACGGCGCCGACGTGGCGCTTCAGTCGCTGGGCGGTTCGCTCGCCAAGACCCTCGGCGCCATCCAGCCGCTCCTCGAAAAGCAACGAGCCTGACGCGTGCCCGCCTCCGAGCCAAGCTGGTGGTATGGACCGGGTGGCGCTTGGCAGACGGCGCTCCTTGCTCCGGTCGGCACAATTTTCGGAGCGATCGCGCGCCGGCGCATTTCCAAGGCAAAGCCCTACCGCTCGCCGTTTCCGGTCATCTGCGTCGGGAACTTCACGGCGGGCGGGTCAGGTAAAACACCGCTCGCTTTGCTTCTTGCGAAGCTTGTCTCCGACGAGGGTCGCGAACCGTGGTTTCTCTCACGCGGCTACGGCGGCAAGCTCGAAGGGCCGGTGCGCGTCGACCCGGCGCGCCACGGCGCGAACGATGTCGGCGACGAGCCGCTGCTTCTCGCCCGCGCCTTCCCGACCGTCATCGCGCGTGACCGCCGCAAGGGGGCCGCCGCGATCGAAGCGATGGCATCGAAGCGCGCCGTCATCGTCATGGACGACGGCCTGCAAAATCCGTCGCTGGCGAAGGATCTTGCGATAGCGGTCGTCGACGCGCGGCGTGGCTTCGGCAACGGTCGCGTCATTCCGGCCGGGCCGCTGCGCGCGCCGCTCGACGTTCAGGCGGCGCTCGTGGATCTGATTGTTTTCATGGGCGAAAGGTCGTCTGCGAACAGTCCCGTCGCGCAAACGATCGGACGACTGACGGACGCGCCGATGGTTATCGGCGAAACGCGGCCGGACCCCGACGCCGTGCGATTTCGCGGACAAAAAGTGCTGGCCTTTGCGGGTATTGCGAATCCCGAGCGCTTTTTCTCAACGCTCGAGTCGCTCGGCGCGACCATCGTCGAGAGACGGGCTTTCGCAGATCATCACCCCTTTAGCGAAGTCGAAGCACGAGATCTCCTGACGGTGGCCGAGCGCTCCGGTGCTGCACTCGTTACGACCGAAAAAGATCTCGTCAGGCTTTCGGGAATGGCAGGGCCTGGCGCCGAGCTCCGAGAGCGTTCGGACGCCCTCGCGATCAAGACGGCGATCGAAGGCGATGGCCTCGACGTGGTGCGCTCCGAGATCCGCCGAGCGCTTGCGCGTTAGGCTTGCCTTCTTCTCACCAACCCGTCATCCCCGCGAAGGCGGGGATTCTGCCCAGGTGTTCATTCATCGCAAATTTTGAGGCTGAATGGATCCCGGCCTGCGCCGGGATGACGCCACGTGTTGGGCATGTTGGGCAGTTGACGTCCGTTACGCAATCGCTGTCGGACGCCTCAACCGTTCTCGGCCGCGTTCTTTTCGTTAGCCTTCAGCTCAAGGTAGCGCTGCGCCGATATGTCGGCCGAGGCATAGGCTTCCTGCGCGTCAACGCTCCAGTAGCGCAGGTCAGGCAGAGCGATCGGTTGGCCCGTGACCGCGCAACGGACGAAATCGCCCGGCGACAGCACTTCGAATTCGCCGTCAAGGTAGCGAAGCTTGGCTTCGTTGCGCAGGCCAAAAAATTTCTCGATGCGGTTCATCAGCTTCCGAGCCGTGCTCTTCTTATGCCTTGCGGAACGTCGGTCATCGGACGATCACACCGGGCGCGAACGTACAATCTATCTCATGCGTATCAAAATAGTGAGCCTTGTCCGCCTCGCCTACTCGTCTTTTGTCGCGGCGCTTTGCCCGTACGTTGTTCCGATTTTGGATCATCGGGTTCCGTACCGGGGCCTACCGGGCCATTTGCCGTCGCCCCGATCCGGCCATCCGAAAACTCGACGTTAATCACGGCACCGGCCATGACGGACGCGGCCTGGCGGATCGTTTGCCCGGCCTCGTTCCTTATAAGAGCGAAGCCGCGAGAAAGAACGCTTTGATAACCCAATGACTTGAGCAGTTCTGCCTTGCCATCAAGAACGCGGCGATTGACTGCAATACGGTTCAGCAAAGCGCGGCCGGCGCGGCGCTCCAAGACCTGAACCCGCTCGGCACATCTGGAATGCTTCTGAAGTATCGGGGCGGGACTCAGGCGGCCGCCGACGCGGGCCAGCCGGGTTGCATGGACGCGGGTGTTTGCCAGTAGCGCCCGCGACAGCCGACGGTCGACGGCATCGAAACGCTGCCGCGGCAAGGCGACGAGATCCTGCAACTTCGGAAGTCCGCGCGCCGACGCTTTCAAATGCGTACGGGTGCTTTCGAGAACGCGGCGCACAGCGGTTCGCTTGCGCAGCATGAACTTCTCGACGCTTTCGATCAGCTCGGAATATTTCGGCACCGCCCATTCGGCGGCTTTCGTCGGCGTCGGCGCACGGGCGTCGGCAACGAGATCGATCAGGGTCCAGTCGGTTTCGTGACCGACGGCCGAGATCAACGGGATGCGGCTCTCGGCGGCCGCGCGAACGACGATTTCCTCGTTGAAGCTCCAGAGATCTTCGAGGCTGCCGCCGCCGCGTGCAACGATCAGCACGTCGGGACGGAGAATTTTTCCGCCGGGTTCAAGGGCGTTGAAACCGCGGATCGCGGCCGCGACTTCGGCGGCGCTGCCGTCGCCTTGCACACGGACTGGCCACAGCAAAACGCGCGTTGGGTAGCGCTCGTTGAAGCCGTGCAGCATATCGCGGATGACGGCGCCGGTGGGCGACGTGACGATGCCGACGATTTTCGGCAGGAACGGACGCGGCTTCTTGCGGCCTTCGTCGAACAGTCCCTCGGCGGCGAACTTGCGCTTTCTCTCTTCGAGCAGCGCCATCAACGCTCCGGCACCCGCGGGCTCAAGCGCTTCGATGACGATCTGGTATTTCGAAGAATTCGGGAAGGTCGTGATGCGGCCCTGGGCAATCACCTCCATGCCCTCTTCGGGCTTGAAGCGCAGGCGACCGAATGTGCCTTTCCAGATGACGGCTTCGATCTTCGCCTTGTCGTCCTTCAGGGCAAAATAGCAATGGCCGGAGGCGTGGGGGCCGCGATAGCCTGAAATCTCGCCCTTGAGCCGCACATATCCGAAACCGTCTTCGAGCGCTCGCTTGATGGCGCCGGAAAGCTCGGACACCGAGAATTCGGGTGCATTTGCGCCAGGGCGGGCTTCGCGTGTGTTTGGAATGGAATTCAAGAGTTTACTGTTCTCTTTCGCGGTCTTGCTTGTTTCACGGTCGATGCTACACGGGGATGCTACACTGAGAACCGGATTGCAACAGGCGACCTGATGAACGTCTTACTCCTCGGCTCGGGCGGCCGCGAGCATGCGCTCGCCTGGGCCTTGAGCGCGAGCCCCCTCCTGACCAATCTTTTCTGCGCGCCTGGCAATGCGGGCATTGCCGAGGTTGCACAATGCATTCCTCTCGATTCCGCCGACCATGACAGCATCATCCAGTTCTGCCGCGACGAGCGCATCGAACTCGTCGTGATCGGACCGGAGGCGCCGCTCGTCGCCGGGCTTGGCGATGCGCTCGCCGAAACGGGTATCCGCAGTTTCGGCCCCACAAAAAGTGCGGCACGGCTCGAAGGTTCAAAAGGCTTCACCAAAGATCTTTGCCGGGTCGCCGGAATACCGACAGCCGCTTATGGCCGTTTCATGGATCTCGCCGCCGCGAAGACCTACCTTGCGTCTCAAAGCGTGCCCATTGTCGTCAAAGCCGACGGATTGGCGGCGGGCAAGGGCGTCATTATTGCGGAGACGCGCGCGGAAGCCGAAGCGGCCGTCGATGCGTGTCTGTCCGGCGCGTTCGGATCGGCGGGCGCCGAAGTGGTCATCGAAGAATTCCTTGTCGGCGAGGAGGCGAGCTTCTTCGCGCTCTGCGACGGCGTCCATTCTTTGCCGCTCGTTTCCGCGCAAGACCACAAGCGCGTCGGCGAGGGCGATACCGGTCCAAACACCGGCGGCATGGGTGCCTACTCGCCGGCCCCCATTATGACGGCAGAGATGACCGAACGCGTCATGGACGAGATCATCCGGCCGACCATTAAAGAGATGGCGGCGCGCGGAACGCCGTTCAAGGGCGTGTTGTTCGCGGGCTTGATGATTACCGCAACGGGGCCGAAGCTCATCGAATACAACGTCCGTTTCGGCGATCCCGAGACGCAGGTTTTGATGATGCGCCTCAAGTCGGACTTGCTTGCAGCGCTTTTGGCCACGACGGACGGCGTGCTCTCGAACTTCGACATGCGCTGGAGCGACGACGCGGCCCTGACGGTCGTCATGGCGGCAAAAGGTTATCCGGGGACACCGCAGAAGGGGACGGAGATCAAAGGGCTGGAACTTGCAAAAGCGGTTCCGAATGTCGAGATCTTTCACGCCGGCACGCGGCGCGACGGCGACCGTATCATTGCCGACGGCGGCCGGGTGCTGAACGTCACGGGTCGCGGCAAGACGGTGAAAGAGGCGCGCGATGCCGCCTATGGGGCGGTCGCCAAGATCGACTGGCCTGGCGGCTTCTATCGCAAGGATATCGGCTGGCGGGCTTTGGAGCGCGAGAAGACATGACCGAAACGATCGGATAGCGGCGGCGAATGGCGGGGCAGACATCCGAAATAACGCCGACAAACGGCAAGCTTCCGGCGCGAAAGCCGACCATCGGACTTGCGCTCGGCGGCGGAGGCGCGCGCGGTCTTGCCCACATCCTCATGCTCGAAGCCTTCGACGAGCTCGGTCTGAAGCCGAGCATCATCGCGGGAACGTCGATCGGTGCGATTTATGGCGCCGCGTATGCGTCGGGGATTTCGGGACGCGATCTTCGCGAGCACACGCGATACATCCTTTCGCAGCGGTTCGGCCTCATCCGCGATCTCTTCGTTACGACGGCGCAACCGTTCCAGCGGCTCATGAGCCTTTTCGGGGCGCGAAACGCCCTTCTCGATCCCGCTGCCGTTCTCGACCTCATCCTGCCCAAGGACGTGAAAGAGACTTTCGCGGATTGTGAAATTCCGCTGATGATCGTCGCCTCGGACTTCTACGATCAAGAGCCGAAAGTCTTCACCGAAGGGCTTGTGCGGCCCGCGGTTGCCGCGAGCATGGCGCTGCCGGTGATTTTCCAGCCCGTCATCCATGAGGGACGCGCGCTCATCGACGGCGGTCTGACGAACCCTCTGCCGTTCGATCTTTTGCTGTCGGAAGCCGACATCGTGGTTGCGATCGACGTTTCCGGGGCACCGGTGCAGGATCCGAGACGCGTGGCGCCGACGGCCTTCGCCGCTCTCTTTTCGAGTGCCTTCCTGTTCGAACGCACGATCGTCAAGGAAAAGCTGAAAGCGCGGCAGCCAGACATTCTCATCAGCGCCGGGACGAGCAACTACCAGGTGCTGGACTTCCTGAAGTTCGACGAGATTCTTGCCGCCGCGCAGCCCGCAAAGGAACGCCTGAAGCAACAGCTTTCGCGCGTGCTGTCAGTCGAAACGCTACCCGTGCTCGAAGGGCCTGCTGTGCCAACTCTCGCCATCGCAGCGCCCAAGAAAAAAAAACGCCGGCTGCTTCCGCGGCCGCGGAAAGAGCGCCAGCATGAATAGCTTTTTAGGAGTCGTCATCCCCGCGCGGGCGGGGATCCGGCCAAATTCGTGTTCATTTTGAATTTCCGGCTTGGACAGATCCCGGCCTGCGCCGGGATGACGTTTTTTTCCGGCGTCGGCGACACGCGTTTCGCGCGCCGGCGGCCGACGCGAAGGGCTTAATCGCGTCGCTTGGAAAAGAAGTCCTTTAGCAGCGCGCTTGCTTCCGCTTCGGCGATGCCGGGGTAGATTTCAGGGGCGTGGTGGCAGGTCGGCTGGCTGAAAATGCGGGCGCCCTGCTCGATGCCTCCGCCTTTCGGGTCGCTGGCGCCATAGTAAAGCCGTTTCAACCGGGCGAACGAGATTGCCGCCGCGCACATGGGGCACGGTTCGAGCGTGACGTACAGACTGCAGCCCACGAGGCGCTCGTCTCCGACCTCGGCGCAGGCGGCGCGAATGGCCAGCACTTCGGCGTGGGCCGTCGGGTCGTTCAGCTCGCGGGTGCGATTGCCAGCGCTGGCCAGGACGTGGCCTTCCGCGGAAACGAGGACCGCGCCGATCGGCACTTCGCCGCGGCCAGCTGCTGCTTTCGCTTCGGAAAGCGCGCGTGCCATATGGCTTACGGCGTCCTTCGATGTCATAAGCGCGCTTCGCTCCTGAAAGTTTAAATCCGAAGATGCCAAAGCCACAACGATCCAAGCCTGCCGAAACGCCCGCTTCCGCGAACCGCGACGGCCCGATGCGCATCGCCAAAGCGATGGCCCGCGCTGGGCTTTGCTCCCGCCGCGAGGCCGAGCGCTGGATCGCCGACGGCCGCGTCAGCGTCAACGGCAAGCTGCTGAAGACACCGGCGATAGAGGTGAAGCCCGGCGATAAGGTGATCGTCGACGGCAAGCTGCTGCCGTCCGCCGAACCGCCGCAGCTCTGGCGTTACCATAAGCCCAAGGGCATCGTCACGACGCATTCCGACCCCGAGGGCCGCCCGACGGTGTTCGACAAGATGCCGCCCGAGATGCCCCGCGTGATTTCGATCGGGCGACTTGATTTCAATACGGAAGGCCTGTTGCTCTTAACCAACGACGGGGCTCTCGCCCGGCACATGGAGCTTCCGGTGAATGGCTGGGTGCGGCGGTATCGCGTCCGCGCCAAGGGTCGCGTTTCTCCGGACGATCTCGCGAAACTCAAGGACGGCATCAGCATCGACGGCGTGAACTATGGTCCGGTCGAAGCGGCCGTCGATAGCGTGCAAGGCGCCAACACGTGGCTGACGATGGCCATCCGCGAAGGCAAGAACCGCGAAGTGCGGAACGTGCTTTCCCATCTGGGGCTGACGGTGAACCGGCTCATTCGCGTGTCGTTCGGGCCGTTCCAGCTTCTGGACCTGCAGCCGGGCGCGGTGGAAGCGGTGCGCCGGAAAGTGCTCGTCGCGCAGCTTGGCCCGAGAGCGTCGGAATCGCTCGGGCTTTCGGAAAGCCAAGCGCAGCGCAAAGACCGGCATGCGCGTGGCAAGGCCGCGAGCGAGGCGGACGACAGATGAGGGTTGTCGCCGGACGATTTCGCGGCCGGCCTCTGCAGGCGCCGGATGACATGGGCATTCGGCCGACGTCCGACCGGGTGCGCGAAAACGTGTTCAACATTCTCGCGCATGGCATCGCGGATTTCTCGCTCGAGGGCGCGCGCGTCATCGATCTTTTCGCCGGAACCGGCGCGCTCGGCATCGAAGCCGTTTCGCGCGGTGGCGCATATTGCCTGTTCGTGGAAGAAGCGCCCGAAGCACGGGCGCTGATCCGCCGAAACGTCGAAGCCTTGGGGCTCACGGGGGAAACGCGCATTTTCCGGCGGGATGCAACCGACCTCGGACCCGCCGGAAACATAGAGCCTTACGGACTCGCATTTCTCGATCCGCCTTACGGCAAAGGGCTTGGCGTGAAAGCGCTTGCGGCGCTTGCGGGCGGAAAATGGCTGACGCCCGGCGCGATTTGCGTGTTCGAGGAGCGCGCGGGAACGGCGGTCGACATTCCGGCGGCGTTCGAACTTCTTGATACGCGCACTTACGGCGATACGGACACGCGATTTTTGAAGTTCGCGGCGACGGCGTGAACCGTCAGGCAAATGCGCCCTTGGCCAAAGCGAACGCATACTCGCGGACATCTTCTGGCCAGCCTTCGATGAGCGCCGCGAAGCGGTCGGCGTCGCCGGCGAAAAGAGCGCGGCTGGCTTCTTCGAAGCCCGAGAGGTTTCCGGCCATCGCCGACATGAACCGGTAGGCTCGCTCCCGTGCCACACGCGCACTTTCCGCACCCGCCGTGTTGCGTCGCGCGTCATCGACCAGCTTGCGGAGCGTTACCGATGCGCCGCCCGGCTGCTTGGCCAGCCAATCCCAATGGCGCGGGAGCAACGTCACTTCGCGAGGTACGACACCGAGTTTGGGCCGCCCTGGGCCGCGCGTGGTTTCTCTTTCGTCCATCGACGCCGAGACAGGTGCTGCGGCTTCGTCCGCGGTCTCGCGCAAATCGAAATCGATCTGGCTTCCACTGGAATCATCGAAGATCAGCAGCGACGCGTCCGGTTGCCGATCAAGATGTTTTCTGATGGCCTGGACGACATGCGCTCGCGAGCCCGACGCGAAACGGCGGCCGTCATCGAAGGCGCTGAAGGTGTCGGTCATTGAGGATTCCCAGCATCAATTTGACCGAATATTACCCGGGTTAAATTCGCCAGTCAATATACCCGGGTAAAATTATGCCGGTCGGGTGAGTTGGACGCCCGATTGGGCTCTCCAACCGGCCGCTCCATAGAACAGGATGTAGAGGTAGCTCGGCGCGGCGAGGAGCAGATAAGCGAGCTGAAAATCAACGTGCTCCTTCAGGAGCCCGAAGGCGTAGGGCATCAAGGCGCCGCCGCAGATCGCCATGATCAACAGTGCCGAGCCCGTTTCGGTTTGAGCACCGAGGCCGCGGATCGCGAGCGGAAAGATCGCGGGCCACATCATCGCATTCGCGAAGCCGAGGCTAGCGATGAAGGCGACGGAGGCATACCCGGTCGTCAGATAGGCAGCCATCGTCAGCGCGATGCCGAGCGCGGCGGAAGCCGCGAGATAGCTCTGCTGTGAAATAAAGCGCGGGATAACGAGCAAGCCTGCGCCATAGCCGACGAGCATTGCGAAGAGCGTATAGGACGTAAAAAGCCGCGTCGCAGAAACCGGCAAACCAAAGCCCGCGCCGTAAAGTCCGATAGCGTCTCCCGCCATCACCTCAACCCCGACATAGAGGAAAAGACACGCGACGCCGAGCCAGAGGTGCGGGAAGGCGAAGATGCTTCGTGTCTCGTGCGCGCCGGGAGCGTCCGCCTGATGAGGGCGAATGTCCGGCAATTTGGAACGGGCGATCCAAACGCCAAGCAGCGCGAGCAGTAACGCCATCAGCAGATAGGGCCCGTGCACACGGGCTGCAAAGGCGTCGAGCAAGGCTTCGCGCGCTTCCCTGGTCGGCGCGTTCGCAACGTCGGCGTCGAATGTCTCGACGCCTTTGAGCACCAACGCCGCGAAGACAAAGGGCGCGAGAACGCCCGCGAACTTGTGGCAGATGCCCATGACGGCGATGCGCCGGGCGGCGCTTTCGTGCGGGCCGAGGATGCAGACGTACGGATTCGATGCCGTTTGCAGCAGCGACAGACCGGCGCCGGTCACGAACAATCCGGCAAGGGTGCCTGCGTATTCTCGCATCGCGGTGAACTGACCGAACAGGACCGAGCCGATCGCCATCACGAAGAGGCCGATCGCCATGCCCTGCTTCATGCCGGTGCGCCGAAGAATGGCGGATGCCGGCAGCGCCAGGAAGAAATAGGAGAGATAGAAGGCCATCGGCACGAGGAAGGCGTAGACGTCGTCGAGGTTGAAGGCGAGCTTGACGAACGTGATCAGAGGGCCGTTGAGCCAGGTCACGAAGCCGAAGATGAAGAACAGGACGCCGATCGCGAGGATGCCTGTCCCTTCGTCCGCCTTGGGCGTGCGCTTATCCAAATCACACTCCGCTATGCCCGCTTCGGCCACACCGCGCGGTGAAAATGACGGTAAGGTCAAGCGGTAGCTCAGGTTTTCCCGAATTGGCTGAAAAAATCCAAGACAAGCGACGCGCCGCCGCACCCAATAATGTGTCCGAATTGCACGCCTTTGGACATCGAAGCTTTTGATTTTTATCAATGCCCGTATTATGTCCAGTGAGCGAGAAAGAGTAACTTGACGGAAGTATACTTTTTCGCGCAACTATTGGCCGATTACCCGACTGGGTATCCGATGCCGGGGCCTTGAACCCCGTACGATTGGAGCCGGAAATGATTGTTTGCTCGTGCGCCGTAATAACTGATCGCGACATCGATATCGCGGTTTCCGAAATCATGAGCACGGGTCCTGGCCTTTTGCCGACCCCAGGCGTCGTTTTCCGTCACCTCGACAAGAAGATGAACTGCTGCCGGTGCGCACCCGTTACGGTTTCCGCCATTTATGCCGCTATGGACCGGTTGGAGCGCACGACGCGGGTCTGCCCGTTCGCGTTGGCCGAGGCTCGGGCCCGGCTCATTCGCATCGAAGAGCGTCGGGAGCGCCGCCAGCGCCGCATCGACGCGGAACAGATCCAGCGCAGAGTTAAGACCAACCGCGCGATCGCATAACTTATTGAATACGATCTGGCCTTTTAAAGTTTCTGGGTTTTCCCAAGAAGCTCTGGTTAAACGCTTTCCAATCCGCTAGTTGTCTAGTTTAGAATGCTTCTGGATTCCAGGGCAGAGGCACTCGGACAAACATTCCATTCGGCTTGGAGCGGCGCATGAAGGGCAATAAAGACGTCATCACCCGTCTCAATGAGGCATTGAAGCTCGAACTTGGCGCCATCAACCAGTATTGGTTGCATTATCGTCTTCTAGACAACTGGGGTTTCAAGAAGCTCGCCAAGAAAGAGCGCAAGGAATTGATCGAGGAAATGGAGCATGCGGATCGCCTGATCGACCGCATCATCTTCCTGGACGGCCATCCCAACCTGCAGCACGTCGCGCCGTTGATGATCGGCGAGAACCTCAAGGAAGTGCTCGAGTGCGATCTCAAGGGTGAGAATATCGCGCGCGACCATTACAAGAAGTCGCGCGAGATCTGCCGCGACGTCGGCGACTACGTGACGATGCTGCTTTTCGAGGACCTTCTGAAAGACGAGGAAGGCCATATCGACTTCCTCGAAACGCAGCTCGATCTTCTCGCCAAGATCGGCGTCGAGAATTACGGCCAGCTTAATGCCGAGAGCGCCAACGACTCCGACGATCACTGATCATTCTTATGTCATCCTCGAGCGGGCGAGCCTGCGAGACCGCTCGGGGATCCAGCGCAAGAATTGTCGCGGACACCTTGATTTTATGAGCCTTCGGCGCGTCTTACGCTGGACCCCCAGCCTTCGACGTGCGCCCCGCACGCTCGGCCGAGGATAACGGCTACCGCCGTCCGAAAAGCCGTTCGATGTCGGTGAGCTTCAGGGCGACGTACGTCGGGCGGCCGTGATTGCACTGGCCGGAATAGGGCGTCGCTTCCATCTGGCGAAGCAAGGCATTCATCTCTTCGACCGTCAGCCTTCGGCCTGAGCGCACGCTGCCGTGACAGGCCATGCGGGAGGCGACGCTGTCGAGACGATCCTTCAGGGCGCGCGCCGTGCCGTCGGCGCGAAGTTCTGCCGCGAGATCTTTGACGAGGCCTTCGACATCCGTCTCGCCGAGCAACGCAGGCGTTTCGCGCACCGCAACGGCGCCTTCGCCGAAGCCTTCGAGAACGAGACCGAGTTCGCTAAGCTCTTCGGAATGCGCGGCCAGAAGCTCGGCGTCGTCGTCGTCGAGTTCGACGATGGCGGGAATGAGAAGGCCCTGCGTTGCGACACCGCCATTCGCGAGCGACGCCTTGAGCTTTTCGTAGACAAGGCGCTCATGCGCCGCGTGCTGATCGACGATGACGAGACCGTCGCGCGTCTGAGCCACGATGTAGTTCTCGTGCACCTGGGCGCGGACGGCGCCGAGGGGCTGGTCGATCGTCCGCTCCGCGACAGGTGCGCCCATGACAGGCGCGTTGGCGCTCGGCGTATCGAGAACGGCAAAAGGCGACGGCGTGGTTTCCGCGAAAGAAGGCCGCGGCCCAGGCGGCGGTATCCACCCGTAATCCGTGTGTCCCGGCGGCGGAGAAGGAGGCCCGCTCCCGTTCGGCAGAATTCCGGCTGAGAAGCTCTCGACCGTCAGCACGCCGCCTTGGGCGGACGCGCGATGGCCGGCCGTCGCAAGCGCATCGGCCAGAGCCCTGACGATCATCGCGCGCACGCGGCCCGCATCGCGAAAGCGAACCTCGGCCTTTGCCGGGTGGACGTTGACGTCGACATCGGATGGCGCCACGTCGAGAAACAGCGCGAGAAGCGGCGACCGGCCGCGCGGGATCAGATCGCCGTAGGCGGCCCGCACCGCGCCGATCAGAAGCTTGTCCTTCACCGATCGGCCATTGACGAACAGAAACTGCTGCGTGCTGTCCTGGCGGTGAAGCGTCGGCAGCCCCGCGAAGCCGAAGACGCGCATCGGTGCGAACGCGCCGCTGGCGGCACCGGAGACTTCAAGCGCGTCATCCATGAACTCACGGCCCATGATGGCGCCGATGCGCTCAAGCCAGGCCGCCGATGATCGGTCGCCTTGTGCGAAGACGGATGGCTTCTTCTCGCCCGTTTGGAGCGTGAAGCCGATGTCGGGATGGGCCATCGCCAAGCGGCGGACCACGTCGGTGACGGCCATCGCCTCGGCGCGTTCGGATTTCAGGAATTTGAGGCGCGCGGGGGTCGCGGAGAAAAGATCGCGGACTTCGACAATCGTTCCGCGATTGACGGCGGCGGGGGCGACCGGCGCTTTCGCACCGCGTACGACAACCACGGACGAGCCCTGCGGTGCTTCCCCGGCGCGCGAGCGCATTTCCAGCCGGGCAATGGAGCCGATGGATGGCAGCGCCTCGCCGCGAAAGCCGAGAGAGCGAATATCGAAAAGATCTTCCTCGTCGAGCTTCGATGTGGCGTGGCGTTCAACGGAAAGCGCGAGATCGCCGGGGCTCATGCCGGAGCCGTCGTCCGTCACCCGGATGAGCGAGAGGCCGCCGCCCGAGACGACGACCTCAATGTGGGTCGCGCCGGCATCGATGGCATTCTCGACCAGCTCTTTGACGACGCTCGCCGGGCGCTCGATCACCTCGCCCGCAGCGATGCGGTTGACTGTCTCCGGCGAAAGCTGCCGAATTGCCACCCCGACTGTCCCCCCTTCGAAAAGCGCCTAAGCGCCTTTCGCGAGGCGCTCTCTCGTCAGGACTTTCGCAAGCTCGACGCCCGGCTGATCGAATGGATCGACGCCCAAGAGACGGCCCGCGAGAATCGTTTCGATCATAAAGTGCATCAGCAGCGCGCCGATGGTCTTTTCGTCGAGTTTTGCTATGTCGATTGTTCGCACAGGGCGGCCTGCCCGGGCGAGAGCCGCCGGAACAGCGTGCGACTGGGCGGATACGATATCGCCGATGGTGTGGCCGCCGAGCATATCGGCGCCGGCTAGACGGGCGAGTTCGGGATCGATTCGCGGGCCGATGCCCTCGCTCGCGACGCGAATGATCGTGAGATAATGGTCGTGCGGACCGTCCATGTAGAGCTGAAGCTGGCTGTGCTGGTCGAGAGGCCCCAGAGCCCCGATGGGCGTCGTTCCCTCACCGCCTTTGCCGAGGCTTTCGGCCCAGAGCTGTACGAACCAAGCCGAGAGACGCCCGAGCTTATCGGCGTAAGGCATCATGACGAGCGTCTTGATGCCCTTTTCCTTCGAAAGCGCGACAGCCGTCGCGGCGCCGATGGCCGGGGCGAAATCCTTCGCCGACTTTGCCGACAATAATGAGTCGATCACGCTCTTCGCACCCGCGCGAATGGCGCGTGCATCAAGGCCGCGGGCGATGGCCGGCATCAGGCCGACGTTGGTTAGGCATGAGAAGCGGCCGCCGATGCCGGTGTGGTGTTCGAGCATCGGGATGGCGAACTTCGAAAACAGCGTCCGGAGGCCATTCGATTTGCCGGGTTTCGCGGGCTCGGTGATGCCGAGGAACATTTTCGGGATTTCAGCTTCGAGGCCTGCCGCCTTGACTGCCGTCAGCGCGGCAATCGCCTGCGCCAGCGTCTCGGCGGTCCCGCCCGATTTCGATGTGACGATGAAGCGTGTCGTCGCGAGATCGAGCGATTCGAGAACGCTTTGGAGTGTGCCGCCATCGAGATTGGCATAGAAGCGCGTACGCGGTCGATTGCGCTGGCCCGGTAGCGCGACGCCAGAAATGTTCCAGCCCGCAAGCTGAGCGAGCGTTTCGCCGCCGAGGCCCGAGCCACCCGTTCCGAAGAAGACGAGCGTTTTGGCGCCGTCGCTCAGTCGCGCCAGTGCCGCCTCGGCGTCGGCGATATCCTGCTGTTCTTCGGGGATGCGCAGAAGTGCCAGCTTGTCATTGCGGTAATCGTCTTTCAGCGTCTCGACATGCGGCCCCATGCGATCGAGCCATGACGCGTAGGCAGACGGGGCAAGGCCGTATTCGCCAATTGCGCCTTCCAGGCATCCGTCGATACTTTGCTGAAACATATTTCCGTCGTGCCGGTGCCCGTCCTGCATGGCCGCTTCAACGCTCCTTGCTCAAATCCGTTCCGGCCTAGCCGATTTCCGATGTGCGGCCAAGGGCACTCAACAGCTCCGCCGACGAAGCCGAACGGTCACGGTTTAGAAAACGGCGCCGTCATCCCCGCGCAGGCGGGGATCCGTCCAAGTCTCCACACATCGCAGATATTCGACCTGACGGGACCCCGGCGTGCCTCGGGATGACGGAGGGGGGCCGAGTTACTCGGCCCACCCCGATTGGGTCCGGCAAAGGAAAGCGTTAACCGCGGCCGGGAACCGCAAGAGCGGGCTGAACGACGGGCGGGGACGCCGCCGCGTTCATTCCGGTCGGCTTGCCGACGATTGTGACAACCAGATTTTCCGGTTTCAGCAGCCGAGCCGCGACGCGCTTCGCGTCGTCAATCGTGACGGCCTTGATCATCGCGTTACGGTTCTCGACGTACTCGGGACCGAAGCCCTCCTGCATCAGACCCAGAAGCTGAGATGCGATCTTCGAGTTGGTATCGAAGCGCAGGGCGTAGGAGCCCGTCAGATAGTCCTTGGCGGCCTGAAGATCGTCAGCTGTCGGACCATTCTTGGCCATCTTCTTCATTTCGTCGCGAATGATACCGAGGCTTTCGGCCATCGACGCGTTCTTGGTCGCGACGCTGCCGACGAGAATGGTGGCGTGCTGATAGGGTTGCAGGTAGGTGTAAACCGAATAGGCCAGTCCGCGCTTCTCGCGCACCTCTTCCATCAGCTTGGCCGAAAAGCCACCGCCGCCCAGGATGTGATTGACGACGAAGGCCGTCATGAAATCCGGGTCCTTGCGCGCCATGGCGCCGAGGCCAAAGACGGCGACCGACTGCGGCACGCCCATCTCGACGATCTTCTGGCTTCCGCCCTTGATCGGCTCGGTCTTCGAAACGGGGATGAGATCGGCCTTCGCAGGCAAGCCGCCGAAGACGTCATCGAGAACCTTGCCGAGTTCGGCAGCGGTGATGTCGCCGACGGCGACGACCTTCAGGTTATCGCGCGCAAACGTGCGCTTGTGATAATCGACGAGGTCATCGCGGGTGATCTTCGAAACCGTTTCCTGCGTGCCGTTCGACGAGCGGCCGTAGGGATGATTAGGAAACGCCTGCGCGTACCATTCGCGCATGGCGACCTTGCCGGGATCCTTATCGGCGTAGGCGAGGTTCGCAAGAAGCTGCTGCTTGATACGCTCGACGGCATCGGTATCGAAGCGCGGCTTCTCCACCGAAAGCTTCAACAGCTCGACGGCCTTGTCGCGGTTCTTGGAAAGCGTCTCGAACGAGCCGTAGATCGAGTCCTTGGTGTCGTCGTAGCCCATGCGCATGGCGATATCTTCCATGCGCTCCTGGTAGTCCTCGGATTTGATGTCGCCGGCGCCCTCATCCATCATTGCGGTGATGAAGTTCGCCAAACCTGCCTTGCCCGGCGGGTCCTGGCTGTTGCCGCCGTCGAAAGCGTAACGGAGCGAAATGAGGGGAACGCTGTGCTCTTCGACGAGCCAAGCCTCAATCCCACCGGGTGATTTGATTTTTTGAATATTCATTGCGGCTGCTGGGTGACTGACGGAAGCGGTGAACAACAAAGCCAGAGCGGGAAGAGCCGAGGCAATGCCGAGGCGGGCTGCTTGGTGGACGACCTTAGCAGCCGCGCGGGAAAATCCTGTCATCAATATCACCTCAAGACGCCGGATGCGGATGGGGGCGGAATATCCTCGGCTTGCGCGACGCCCGACTGATCGGGAACGAGATAGCCTGTCACCGAATCTTTGATGTCGAGGTATTTGGCGGCGACCTTCTTCACGTCAGCGGTCGTGACCTTGGAAATGTTCGCTGGCCACGCCTCGACTTCGGCGACCGTCCGACCGACCGCGAGATTCCAGCCGTAGCGGCGCGCAAGCGTCGCCTGGTTGTCGCTGTCGTAGATGTAGTCGGCGAGATAGCTGTTCTTGGCGCGGGTCAATTCGGCTTCGGTGACGCCGTTCTTCACGATGCCGGCCATGACGTTGTCGATTGCGGCTTCGACCTTTTCAAGCGGCACGCCGTCGGCGGCGATGCCGTAGAGCGAGATCGTTCCGCCATCGAGACCGTAGCCTGAGTAATCGCCGCCGGCGCTGGAGGCGAGCTTCTGCTCAACGACGAGCTTCTTGTAGATGCGGCTGGTCGAGCCCGAGCCTGCGATCTTCATCAGGAGATCGAGTGCTTCGGCTTCGCCCGGCTCTGCGGTGACGTAGCTCGGGGTCTGATAGTAGCGCTGCATCAAGTAATTGCCGGCGCGCGGGTCCTTCAGCGTCAGGCGGCGGGCGACGAGTGCCGGAGGCTCGCTTGGGCGATGACGGGCGGACGGGACAAGCGGATTAGCGGGGATCTTGCCGTAGGTGGCGTTCGCGAGTTTCCTGACCTCGTCGTCGGTTACATCGCCCGAGACGACGAGGATGGCGTTGTTCGGTGCGTAGTAATGCTTGTAGAAATCAAGCGCATCCTGGCGCGATAGCTTCGCCATCTCGCTGTACCAGCCGATCACCGGCTTGTGGTAGGGATGGTTGAGATAAAGCGCGGCATTCATCTGCTCATCCAGCAGCGCCGTCGGATTGTTGTCGATGCGCGATCGGCGCTCTTCAAGGATGACGTTGCGCTCGGTCAGAACTTCCTTTTCATCGAGACGCAGGTTGACCATTCGGTCAGCTTCCATCTCCATCATCTTGCCGAGGCGGTCTTTCGAGACACGCTGGAAATAAGCCGTCGCATCGTTGCCGGTGAAGGCGTTGTCCTGGCCGCCGAGGCGTCCGACGATTTTCGAGAATTCGCCGACGGGGATTTTGTCGGTCGACTTGAACATCAGATGCTCAAGAAAATGCGCGATGCCGGATTTGCCGAGCACCTCGTCCGCGGCGCCAACCTTGTACCAGACCATATGCGTCACGACCGGCGACCGGTGGTCGGGGATGACGACGACATCCATACCGTTCGCCAGTTTGAACTCGGAGGCGCGGGTGGTGCCGTCGGAAGCGTGGGCTTGTGGATTTACAGCGAGCATCAGGGTGGCCAATAAGGTTAGGAGGCTAATTCGGGAGCACGTCGCAAGACGCATTATGGCGATCCTTCGAACCGAATACAGTATGTTCGCTCCCCAGCGTTTTTCATCCTACCCCAAACCCTCTGGCTGGGGATTACTTTCGCATGAAGGCTCGGACGCCAATGGGCCGGAAGCCGCGACAGTGAGGGGCAGATGGGCTATCAAAGTCAAATGACAAGGCGTTCATCTCAGACCGGCTAAAATACGGCCAGATCACGTTTTTTTGGGTAACCGAAAGTTTTCGTTATCGAAACGCGCAGATCGCTCACTGCGCGTCCGAGCCGTCACCATCGCCCTGATTTGTCGATCCCGTCGTCCATTTCTGGACGGCCGTGAAGATCGACGGGTGACAGGGTCCCAGCGGACCGGTTGCGGATTCGGCTGAATCGTCACCGCGCTGGATCGGCTCGGTATAATTCTTCTGGCAGTATGCAGCCTGCTGCCTTTCTAGCTCGGCCTTGTCGACGGTCTTCTTTCTGTCGGGATCCTGAATTTCGGCTAGCGACGGTTGATCCACCTTACCGCTTCCAGGAGGCGGCAGGGCGTCGCCCGGCGGGAGGGTCAGCGGCTGGCGCACCGCCATCTTCGGATCGCCTTGCGGTGTCGAACCGCCGTTCAGGCCCATGGCATCGAAAACTTTGCCGTTGAGCTGCACACCGTCGAAGCCGCCGCAACCGCCCAATAGCAGCGCCGCCGCCGCACAGAGACTAATTTTCAGAGCCAATTTCAACGACATGCGCTTTTTGTCCGTGCCTTGGCGACACGCCCCCGGAGTGCCGTAAGCCGATTTTACGGCGCTAATGCGACTCGCCCCGGAAGGAACTCATACAACAGGCCGATAACACCGGCAACGATGGCGATATCGGCGATGTTGAAGACGTACCAATGGAAGCCATAGGCATGAAACGAGAAGAAATCGGCGACGCCGCCCAGGTGCAGGCGATCGACGGCATTGCCCAGTGCACCACCTATGATCAGGCCGAGGCTTAGCGCCATGAGCCGGCCGCCGCGGCTCCAGTTGAACCAGAGCCAAAGGCCGATGCTCGCGACGGCCGCGAAGGCGAACAGCAGATACTGGCCGCTCGTGCTCTCCTGATCGAAAAGCGAATAGCTGACACCGGTGTTCTTCACGTAGACGAGGTCGAGAAACGGCGCCACCACGACGCGGCCCTTCGCCTCGATATCGAAGATGGAAAGCATCCACCACTTATGGAGCTGGTCGATCGCCATCGTCGCGACGATCACTGCGAGCGCGAGCGGCGCCGACCTGCTCCAGACCAGGCTGCGTGCGTGCGCGAGCTCCGTCATGCGAGCGCTCCGGCGTCGATCTCGCGTATCGCGGCGGCGTCGCGCGCCGACAGATCGGGATAATCAGGGTCGAAGCCGACGTCCTTCGTGATGCGCCAGGACCGCGCGCACTTCTTGCCCTCGGCGCGTTTGACGACGACACCGATGCCGGGCTCGTTCGGAAGCGTAAAGGCGCCGCCCGGCGGCGGTTCGGATGAGAGTGAGATATCGGAGGTGATGCACACTTCCGCCATGTCCACCCCATCGATGCCCGCCATGAGATCTGGATCGGTGACGTAGACGTCGGGCGCGGCTTCGAGGGAGGAGCCGATCTTCTTCTCGGCACGCGCGATTTCGAGAGCACCGGTCACGACACTCCTGACTTCCTTCACCCGGTCCCACTTGGCGGCGAGGTTGTCGTCGCGCCACTCCTTGGGAATTTTGGGGAAAGGCAGAAGGTGTACGCTTTCCACTTCGTCGGGCCGATAAAGGAGCCAAGCCTCCTCCGCCGTGAACGACAGGATCGGCGCCAGCCAACGGATCAGCGCGTCGCAGAGCTTATCGATGACAGTCAGCGCCGCTTTCCGCTTCAGGCTCGACGGCGCTTCGCAATAGAGCGTGTCTTTCCTGATGTCGAAATAGAAGGCCGACAGCTCGGTATTCATGAACTGCGTGAGCAGTCCGACGATCTTGCGATAGTCGTAATGCTCATAGGCTTTGCGGATTTCGTGATCGAGTTCGGCAAGCCGATGCAGCATCAGCCGCTCAAGTTCGAAGGGCTTCATGGCTTTCCACGAAACGGCGTCGTCGGGCTTGAAGTGCGCGAGCGCGCCGAGCATCCAGCGCAGCGTATTGCGCAGCTTGCGGTAGGTTTCCGAAAACGTCTTCAGGATTTCGTTGCCGATGCGGAGATCGTCGGAATAGTCAGAAGCCGCCACCCAGAGCCGCAGAATGTCGGCGCCGGATTTCGCCATCACGTCCTGCGGCGCGACGACGTTGCCCAAGGATTTCGACATCTTCTGTCCCTTCTCATCCAGCACGAAGCCGTGAGTCAGCACGATGTCGTAGGGCGCCTCGCCGCGTGTGCCGCAGCTTTCGAGAAGAGAGGAATGGAACCAGCCGCGATGCTGGTCGGAGCCTTCGAGGTACATGACGCGATCCTGGCCGCCGTCGCGTTTGCGCTTCAATCCCTTGAAGCCGGGGAAAGCGGTCGGGTCTTCAAGCGTGAAGGCATGCGTCGAGCCTGAATCGAACCAGACGTCGAGCACGTCCTTGACCTGCTCCCACTTGGCCTTGTCCTTCGGCGAAACGAAACCTTTGAGAAAACGCTCCTTGGCGCCCTCCTCGAACCAGACGTCGGCGCCCTTCTCGGCGAACGCCTTTTCGATGCGCGCGCTGAGGTCCGCCGACTTGTCGAAGCCGGGACCGGGAATGACTTCGTCAGTTTCGATGTTGCGAAAAACCGTGATCGGCACGCCCCAGGCGCGCTGGCGCGAGACGACCCAATCAGGTCGGTTCTCGATCATGCCGGTGATGCGGTTCTCGCCCGCCGTAGGGACCCAGGCGACGCGCTTGATTTCTTCGAGCGCAAGCTGGCGGAGAGTGGGCGCGTTATGGCCTCGTTTGTTTGCGTCGGGCGACTCCCCTTCGGGGAGCCGGCCGCCCGACCCGGAAAGTGGTTTGTCCATTGAGATGAACCACTGCGGGGTGTTGCGGAAGATGACGGGCTTCTTCGAGCGCCACGAGTGCGGATACTGATGCTTCAGGCGGCCGCGCGCGATGATGTTGCCCGCTTCTGCCAGCGCCTTGATGACGGCATCATTGGCGTCGCCCTTGTCGCCGTTTTCTTTCAGCACGCGCTTGCCTTCAAAGCCCGGCGCGGCTTTCGTCAGCATGCCATTGGCGTCGACGGTGAAAGGGACGGTCGTGTCGATGTCGCGATCGCGGAGTGCTTTCTGGCTCTTGGTCCAGATGATGTAGTCGTCGGCGCCGTGGCCCGGCGCGGTGTGGACGAAGCCCGTACCCGTATCGTCGGTGACGTGGTCACCGTCGAGCAACGGCACGTCGAAAGCGTATCCGAGATAGCGCAGCGGATGCTCGCATACGAGGTGACGAAGCTCGAAGGCGCTGACGGTGCCGCGCTTCTCATAGGCTTCGACCTTGGCAGCCTTCATCACATCGGCCGCGAGCTTATCCGCCAGGATGTAGCGATCGCCCGTCTTCGCCCAGTTGCCTTCGGGCGCGGACGTGACCTCGTAGATGCCGTATTCGATGCGCGCGGAATAGCTGATGGCGCGGTTGCCCGGGATGGTCCAGGGCGTCGTCGTCCAGATGACGACAGAGGCGCCGAGCAGGTTTTCGGGCGTCCACTCGGGATGGAGTTCGGGTGGGAGATCATCTTCCGACACATTTTCAAGGACCGGGAGCGGCTTCACCGGAAACTTCGCCCAGATCATGTCCGACTGGTGGTCCTGGTATTCGACCTCGGCTTCGGCGAGCGCCGTTTTTTCGACGACCGACCACATGACCGGCTTCGAGCCGCGATAGAGCTGGCCGGTCGCCGCAAACTTCATCATCTCGCGCGCGATGATGCTTTCGGCGCGATAGTCCATCGTCGAATACGGACGTTCCCAATCGCCGACAACGCCAAGCCGCTTGAACTCTTCGCGCTGGATTCCAAGCCAGTGGGCGGCGAAGTTCCGGCATTCGTCGCGAAAGGCGTTGATGGCGGCGGGATCGGAGAAGTTCGGCTTCTCCTTGCCCTTGGCGCGATACTGCTCCTCGATCTTCCATTCGATCGGCAGACCGTGGCAATCCCAGCCGGGCACGTAGTTCGAGTTGTTGCCAAGCATCTGGTGGGATTTGACGACGAGATCCTTCAGGATCTTGTTCAGCGCGTGGCCGATGTGGATGTTGCCGTTGGCGTAGGGCGGGCCGTCGTGCAGCGTGAATTTCACACGGCCCTTCGACTGCGAGCGCAGCTTTTCATAGAGGCCGATCTCGTCCCAGCGCTTCAGAAGCTTGGGTTCAAGGTCCGGCAATCCGGCCCGCATGGGGAATTCGGTCTGCGGCAGGAACAGCGTTTTGCTCCAATCGCGGGCGCCGGTTGCGGCCGGAGCCTCCGTTGCAGCGCCTGCCTGGCCGGCAGCCTTGGCGTCTTTCGACATCAGTTGAACTTTCGATCCTCTAAGGAAATCAGCGCGGGTTCTAGCAACTGCGCCGCGCGTTAGCAAAGGCGACTGAATACGGGCCGTTGCCCGTTCCTTCGTCACCCCGACGCAGGTCGGGGCCCAGTCAACGATCTGGAAGTTATTATGTTGACGTACGCCGGGATCCCGGCCTCCGCCGGGATGACGGCGGGAAAGCAAATAATCGCGCAAACGCTGGGTCCCGGGCCTCGCCGAAAGGCGGCTCACCTGGGATGACAACCGAGGTTTCAGCTCTTCGCCAGAACGGCCTGCGCCGCTGCAATGTCGCTGTCCATTTGGGCGACGAGTTCGTCGACGGCGTCGAATTTGCGGTCGGCGCGGATAAAGTCGACGAATTCGACTTCCATGTCGCGGCCGTAGAGGTCGCCGTGAAAATCGAACAGAAAGACTTCGAGCACCGGCATGCCGTCGTCGAACGTCGGACGCGTTCCGAGATAGGCGGCGGCATCATGTGGAACGCCGTCGAAATAAGCCCTGACGGCATAAATGCCGTGGCCGAGCGTGGTGCCCTTCGGCATCGGCAGATTGGCGGTCGGGTAGCCCATTCCCGTGCCGCGCTTGGCGCCGCCCACGACCTTGCCCGCAACGCGCCACGCCTCTCCGAGCATGTGTGCCGCGCCCTTCACGTCACCCTGGGCCAGATAGAGCCTGACCGCGGACGACGAAAACGGTTCGCCAGCTTCCGCGACCGGCGGCATGACGGTCACTCCGAAGCCAAGCTCTTCGCCGGCGCGCAGCATCAGCTCCGGGTTGCCGCTGCGCTTATGCCCGAAATAGAAGTCGTAGCCGATGACCACGTGGCTGGCACCGAGACCCGCAACGATGACACGGTCGATGAAATCGTCGGCGGAAAGCGCCGCAAGCTCGGCGTCGAACGGTTCGACGAACACGAGGTCCAGGCCAAGCTTCTCGAATATGACGAGTTTGCGCTTGAACGGCGTCAACCGAAAATGCGTCTCGTTCGGCTGGAAGAATTCGCGGGGGTAGGGCTCGAATACCAGCACCGACGAGCGCACCTTCTTTTCCGCGGCGCGGGCCTTTGCTTCTGCGATCAGCGCGCGATGGCCACGATGAACGCCGTCGAAATTGCCAATGGCAACCGCCGAGCCGCGGAGCTCGGGTGGGACGTGTTTATGGCCATGGACGACGTGCATTGTGGCGCTGCCTCGTCGATCTTTCGAGAACGGCGTTAAAGGAATCGATTACGGACGAGTTTGCCTTTACTTCGGACGCGCGGGAACCATCAGGACCGCTTCACCCGTCAAGACTGGCTTGCCGGCCACGGTGCACAGGCAGTCGAAACGCGCGCGCTTCTTGTCGGCAACGAGTTCGACGAGCCGGACAATGGATTCGACGCGGTCGTCGATCTTGACCGGGCCCTTGAAAAACAACGATTGAGATACGTAGATGGCGCCCGGACCCGGCAGCTTCATACCGAAAATAGCCGAGATGTAGCCGGCCGACAGGATGCCGTGCGCAATCCGCTCCTTGAAGATCGTCTTGGCGGCGTATTCGGAATTGAGGTGAACGGGGTTGTAATCGCCGGAAAGCGCAGCGTAGGCAACGATGTCGGCCTCGCTGACTATTCTCGACATCGAGGCTTCCTGTCCGACCTCTAAGTCCTCGAAATATTTCGTACGGCCGGCTGTTGCGAGCATTCAGTCGTCCCTGGAGGTTATAGGGTTCAGTCCGTTGGACCTGGACATTTTTCTTGACACTAACCCGCCATAAACACCGCCTGCAACCGCGGTGCACCCAATATGGCTGCGGCCTTCTTGCATTTGATTAAGGCATTGAGCCTTGCATCAAGGCTATCGAAGGCCTTATATAACGTTATTCCCTTTAATTTACCGTTCCAGCAGGCTTTCGCGACGCAAGCGAAAGACCGAAAGAGGATGCCCATGAGCGACCGCCGCCCCCTGATGCCGAAAGCCACCGCCGTTTGGCTGGTCGAGAATACGGCGCTCGCCTTCGATCAAATCGCGGAATTCTGCGGTTTGCATCCGCTCGAGGTCAAGGGAATCGCCGATGGCGAAGTTGCACAGGGCATTAAAGGAATGGACCCTGTGACGAACGGCCAGCTGACGCGCGATGAGATCGCGCGGGGTGAAAAGGATTCCTCGCACAAGCTCCAGCTCGCCGTCAGCAAAGTCGAGCTGCCGCCGATGCCGCAGACGCGCAAGGGGCCGCGCTACACGCCGGTATCGCGCCGTCACGACCGTCCGAACGCGGTGCTCTGGATTCTCCGCAACCATCCCGAGCTCAAGGACAGCCAGATCATGCGGCTGGTCGGCACGACCAAGCCGACGATCGCCCAGATCCGCGATCGCACGCACTGGAACTCGGCGCAGCTGACGCCGCAGGACCCGGTAACGCTCGGCCTCTGCTCGCAAATCGACCTCGATGCCGAAGTGCAGAAGGCCGCCCGCCGCGTCGAACGCGAACGCAAGGAGTTGGGTCTGGAGCCGTTAGAGCGCGCGGGTACGCTGTTGCCTGCGGCCGAGACCACGGCCCCGTCGCGTGCCGAGATTCTGGCGCCCAAGGCCTCCGAGGAAGCTGCGGAAGAGACGCCCGAACAAGAGCAGGCACGCGTTTTCGCCAAGCTCAAGGGAATGACTTCGGCCAAGGACGAGGATCAAGAGCCCGAGTGATCGTCGGGACCGCTGCGATGGGCG
This sequence comes from uncultured Pseudomonadota bacterium, assembly GCA_963789775.1. GTDB lineage: Bacteria > Pseudomonadota > Alphaproteobacteria > Rhizobiales > Hyphomicrobiaceae > Hyphomicrobium_B. Next base: position 75,814 of record CAWBLX010000003.1, on the reverse strand, counting down.
GGCTTTTCGCCCTGGCTCATCGCGACGGCATCCTCGATTTGCGGGGCGTAATGGACTTCAGGCGTCCTGAGCCCCGCCGCAAGAAGCGTGCGGCGCACGCTTCGGCTGGTTGAGGTAAAATAGAGCGTCGTGCCGGCGCGTCGGAGCTTTTGAGCGAAGCTTTCGAGGGTGCGCGCGGCGGTACTATCGACGAGCGGCACGTCCGCAAAATCGAGGATGAACGTCTTCGGATGGGCTCCGATCCGGTCAAGCACGGCGCTTACCGATGCAGTCGCGCCGAAAAAGAACGCTCCTGAAATCCGATACACCATGACGTCAGGGGGGAGCGCGCCGATCTGCTGGGCGGCGTGGTCGTTCCCCAGCACGTCCGCCACGTCTTCGCCGACCAAAGTCGTGCCGGTTTCAACGGCGACATCTTCTGCCATCCGGTGAAGAAAGAGGAAGGCGCCGAGCGTTACGCCGACCGCGATGGCCGTCGTCAGGTCGACGAAGATCGTCAGCAGGAACGTCGCGAGCAGGACGGCGGCGTCGCCCCGGGACGATCGCACAAGCGCTGCGAACTCCTCCTTCTCGGCCATGTTCCATGAGACGATGGCAAGCACACCGCCGAGGCTCGCAAGCGGGATGTAAGCTGCGAGCGGTGCCGCCACGAGCATGAAAAGCAAAACGAAGAACGCATGCAGCATTCCCGATACCGGCCCGCGCGCCCCGGCGCGGACGTTAGTTGCGGTGCGTGCGATCGTCCCCGTCACGCACATACCTCCAAACATGACGGCCGTGACATTGGCCACGCCTTGAGCGACCAATTCGCAGTTCGAGCGATGGCGGCGGCCGGTCATGCCGTCGGCGACGACCGCGGACAGTAGGCTTTCAATCGAGCCGAGCAGCGCAATCGAAATCGCGTCCGGTAAAGCCGCCTTCAGTTTGGCAAGATCGAACATCGGCAGGTGCGGCGCGGGAAGCGTCCGCGGCACCTCGCCGAACCGCGAGCCGATCGTTGCGACATCGAAGCCCAAAGCCCACGCGAGAAGGGATGTGAGGCCGACCGCGATGAGCATGCCCGGCCAGGTCGGCTTCCATCTGCGAATCCCGACGATGAGCGCGACGGACAACACCGAGATGACGACCGTCGTGAGCTTCAACGACGGGAGATTGGCGCCGAGGGCGGCGAGCTTCGGAAGCAACGCCGCCGGTTCATGGGCGACGTCGAGACCGAGCAGATCCTTGATCTGGCTTGCGAAAATAATGACGGCGATGCCGGCAGTGAAGCCGACGGTCACCGGAAATGGGATGTATTTGATGTATGTCCCAAGGCGCAGGAAGCCCGCGACGATCATAATCACGCCGGCCATCGCGGTGGCGAGGACCAAGCCGTCATAGCCCCGCTGCTCGACGATCGTCGCGATGAGCACGATGAAGGCCCCGGCCGGTCCGCCGATCTGGTAGCGGCTGCCGCCCAAAGCCGAAATTAAAAATCCGCCGACGATCGCGGTGAACAAGCCTCGCTCAGGCGACAGGCCCGATCCGATGGCGATCGCCATCGACAAGGGAAGAGCGACGATGGCAACGGTCAATCCGGCGATCGTGTCGGCGCGGAATTCCTTGAGATGGTAACCTTCGCGCAGAACCGTAACGAGCTTCGGCGTGAAGAGCTCGGCCAGGCTCGGACGAGGCCGCCTTGAAGCACCGGCTGCCGATGTGTCCATATCTCCGTCTCCCTTCTAACAAGGAGCGGCGAGATCGTCGGCACCAGCGTCGGCGGTCGTCGTCGCGATAGGTCTGCTTCTCAGGAGCGTCCGAGTGCTGATTTTTTGCCGCGCGTCTGGCTTGGAGGCGGCGCGGGCGCTTTCGCGGGCTGACGCTCCTTGAAGCGCACGCCGCGGCCTTGACCGACGCTCGGCACGTTCTCTCCGATGAGTTCGATGCCGGCGGCGTCGAAGGCGGCCACGACTTTCGTGAGCGTATCGACAACGCCGCGCACGTTACCGTCACTTGCTTCCATGCGCTGAATCGTGGGTAAGGAAACCCCGGCGCGCTCGGCCAATGTCTGCTGGTCGATTCCAAGAAGCGCGCGACCGGCGCGCATTTGCGTGGCGGTAATCAAGCGTCAGCCTCCTTGCATTCCTACCTCATGTCTGACGTCTAATTATTGATGTCTCAAACATCAATATAAATCTATTAAACATGATCTGAATCAATTGCACGCCGGCCTCAGCCGCCGCCGGGCGACGCCGGCAGCCGAATTCCGGCATTGTCGGCCGTTGGCGCATTCGCTAGCGTCTCCCACTCCGAAAGGCGCTTTCCATTTTGGAAAGCCGAAGCGGTCGCATGCAGGAATCAGGGCCAGCAATCGTGTCGAACCCATTTGAGCATCACCTCGATAAAAACCCGGCGAACTATCAGCCGCTGACGCCCCTCTCGTTCCTGTCGCGCTCAGCCATTGCGGCGCCGGATCACACAGCAATCATTCACGGCAACACGCACATCTCCTATTCGGAGTTCTATACGCGCTGCCGGAAGCTCGCATGTTCGCTCGCGATGAAGTTCATCGGGCCGGGCGATACCGTGTCGGTGATGCTCGCCAATACGCCGGCGATGCTCGAAGCGCATTATGCCGTGCCGATGGTCGGCGCCGTGCTTCACACCATCAATACGCGCCTCGACCCGGCGATCATCGCCTTCCAGCTCGATCACGCGGACGCGAAAGTCTTGATCACCGATCGCGAGTTCTCGAGCATCGTCAGGGCCGCGCTCGACATGGCGAAGGTGAAGCCGATCATCATCGATTACAACGATCTCGAATTCCCCCAGACGGGCGAGGCACTTTCGTCGATCGATTACGAAGCGTTCGTCGCCAAGGGTGACCCGGAGTTCAACTGGCGATGGCCCAAGGACGAGTGGGAAGCGATCTCACTCAATTATACGTCGGGCACGACCGGTAACCCGAAGGGCGTCGTCTACCATCATCGGGGCGCGTCGCTGATGTGCTACGCGAATGCGATCTCGACCGGCATGACGCGCTTTCCCGTCTATCTTTGGACGCTGCCGATGTTCCACTGCAACGGCTGGTGCTTCCCGTGGGCGGTGACGATGACCCAGGGCACGCACGTCTGCCTCAGATGGGTCCGTGCCAAGGCCATGTACGACGCCATCGCGGATCATAAAGTTACGCATCTTTCGGGTGCGCCGATTGTCATGGCGACGCTTCTCAATGCGCCCGACGACGAAAAGCGCAAAATCGAGCATGTGGTGGCGTTCAATCACGCCGCGGCGCCGCCGCCAGCGGCCGTCATTGCCTCGATGACGGAAGCAGGTTTCCATCTGACGCACCTTTATGGACTGACGGAGACTTACGGCCCGGCGACCATCAACGAATGGAACGCGGTTTGGAACGATCTGCCGCCGGCGGAACGCAGCGCCAAACGTATCCGGCAGGGCGTGCGTTACGTCGCGCTCGAAGCATTGAGCGTGCGCGATCCGGAAACGATGCAGGAGGTGCCGTCCGACGGCGAAACGTTGGGCGAAGTCATGTTCCGCGGCAACATCGTCATGAAGGGCTATCTCAAGAACGAGAAGGCGACCGGGGAAGCCTTCGCGGGCGGATGGTTCCATTCGGGTGACCTCGGCGTCATGCATCCGGACGGCTACATTCAGCTCAAGGACCGCTCGAAAGACATCATCATTTCGGGCGGCGAGAATATCTCGTCGATCGAGGTCGAGGAGGTGCTTTACAAGCATCCGGCGGTGGCGTTCTGCGCGGTCGTCGCCAAGCCCGACGAGAAATGGGGGGAGACGCCCTGCGCCTTCATCGAGCTTCGGCCCGGCACGTCGGCAACGGCGGACGAAATCATCGAATGGTGCCGTTCGGGCTTGGCGCGCTACAAGGTTCCGCGCCACGTCGTCTTTGCAGAAGTGCCGAAGACGTCGACGGGCAAGATCCAGAAGTTCAAGCTGCGCGAGATGGCGAAAGACGCGTGAGGCGCGCTTCGTCAGTTCGCCGTATGATTGGCGCTCAAGCCTGACACCGCGGGTTCCGACCAAATGAGCGGTACGAGCAGCCGGCTCGCGATCATTTGCGCGCCGCTCATCGACAGGTGATTGTTGTCGAAATAGAGCACCGTTCCGTCGGCGTAAGGCTTGCACCGCTTTTCAGAGCAGAGTTCCGGCGAGACGGGAACGAAGATCGCGCCGTGCGCGGTTGCGATTTCATTCAGATGCGCCTCGACCGCTCCGACTTCCTTGGCGCCGAACTTGAATGAAAAATTGCCCGGATCGTGTCCTGCCGCCGTCCATCGCGCGACCGCCGCAGGGATGCCGGCGGCATGCGGCAAGTCCGGTACCGGCCCTAAGACAATGACGCGGTGTCCGGCAGCTCGCAGCATTGCGATCGTGCGCTCGAGGGCCGGCCAGAACTGGTCGGGATATTCCCGGGACCAGGCCAGCGAATAGGTGGCAAGCACGATTGTCGCCGGCGCAATCGACGACAGCCGCTCAATGATGCCGTCGTTATACTCGGTGCAAGTTGTTTGATCGGGGAACGAAAAACCTGCCGCCGGGGGGCATCCCGATGCCGTGATCTGGCGGACGCTCGCGTGTCGCGACTTCGCGAGTTCGCCCAGCGCCGCACTGAATTCCGCACCGTGGCTATCGCCGTAAACGATGACGCTGGGAGGCACGTCATCGCCGATGACGCATGTGTCGTCGTACGAGCCGACGCTGTTGGCGTGGAAATGACACTTCTCGCGCAAGGGACTTGCATCGGCGCCCGCGGCGGCGATCTGCAGGACGCTCTCAGGGAAACGCTGCGGCATGCCATTGAGCGCGAGCAGACCCGCTGCCACAGACGCCAATGCGCCGAGGCCGAATGCGCCGCCCCGGAAAATGGCGCCACGCGAGAACCCGGCTGGAGCACGACGGCGAAAAGGCTGCTCGACGAAACGCCATGTGAGGGTTGCGAGAATAATGGCCGCGGCGGCAATCGTCGCTTGCTCGGCTGCCGTCAGCCGCTCGGACGTCGCGAGCTTCGTGAATACGATGAGCGGCCAATGCCAGAGATAGAGGCTATAAGAAATCAGCCCCAGCACCGTGAGTGGCCGGACGGTCAAAAGGCGGCCGCCTACGGTTCGTCCATCGGCTCCGGCCCAGATCGCTAGCGCGGTTCCGAGGCATGGAAGGAGCGCGGCAACGCCAGGAAAGGGCGTCTTCGTATTGTAAGCAAAGATGGCCGTCGCAATGGCGGCAAGACCGAGAGCCATCGCGATCTCGCTCTGAACCCGCGACGCAGGGCGCGGCAAGAGACCGAGCGCAACGATAGAGCCGGCGAGCAATTCCCAGGCGCGCGCGTGAAGCAAATAAAACGTTCCGGTTGGATCTTTCGAGAGGAACATGATGCTCGCGGCGAGGGATACAGCAAACAATAGCCAGATTACTGTCGCGAGTGCGCGCGGCCACCAGCGGAATACCGCCATGAGCAGAAGCGGAAAGACAATATAGAACTGCTCCTCGATCCCGAGGCTCCACGTGTGAAGCAGCGGCCGGGTTCCGCTTCCCGGATCAAAGTAGCCGGAGTGCTGAAAGAACCAGATATTGCTGACGGAGAACGCGGCGGCGATCAGGCTTGAGGCATATCGCTCAAGCTCGTCGGGCAGGAGAAACACAACGGCCACCGCGGTCGTGCAGGCACAGACGAAAACCAGCGCGGGCACGATCCGGCGTATGCGCCGCTCGTAGAAGCGCGTGAGGCTGAAGGCACCGGCTTGTAGCTCGGCGGCGATCAGGCGGGTGATCAGAAAGCCCGACAGCACAAAGAAAATGTCGACACCGACGAACCCGCCCGAAGCGAACGGCAGGTCGAGGTGATAGGCAACGACCGCTGCGACGGCGATGCCCCTCAACCCATCCAGATCCGGTCGATAGCCGTGTCCGGCGCGCACGGCCTGGTTAGGCATGCACGTCTCGCTTGGCAGCGGCCGCGACTGGCTTCTCTATGTTTTGCTTCATCGACCCCTCGGAGGGACTTCTCGTGCCTGTGCGTGCCCGCTCCTGCTGCGGGCTCCGGAATATCGTGTTTTCGGTCCGGGGGCTCAATCGGTATTTTTTTAAACGTTCGCCGCTCTGTTCAATGCGTGTTCATATCGGCCTTGAACCCGCATTGAACCCGCAATTCAGAACTCAACTTCCAGCTCGACAATCTCATCGGGCTCGACGAGAGCACCCTGGGTCCACTCCTGCATCAGCGACCAATGGAAAATGGTTTCGCAATATCCCGACAGCAGAGGATCGAGCGGCACTGCGTAGGTGCGGAAACGGGTGCAGACGGGCGCGTACATCGCATCGGCGACCGTGGGCTCGGCTCCAAAGAGAAACGGGCCGCCGTACTTCTGCAAGCACTCGGTCCAGATGTCTTTGATCCGCTCAACGTCCGGGCGCGCACCGGAGAATATCTTGAAGGCTTCGTGGCGCGCCTTGAGGTTCATCGGCAGAGCCGAACGCAGGTTGTAGAAGCCGGAATGGATCTCACCGGAGACCGATCGGCAGTGCGCGCGTGTTGCCTGATCCGTAGGCAGTAAGCCTGCTTTTGGTGCGACCTCGGCGAGATACTCGGCGATCGCCAACGTGTCCCAGACCGTCACGTCCCCGTGCGTCAGGCGCGGCACGCGCACCGAAGGCGTCAGCAGCAGAAGCTCCTGGCGCGCCTCCTGATCGTCCGTATCAATGGGCTCCTCATCGAAATCGAGCCCCGCCATCCGGCACAGCAACCAGCCGCGCAAGGACCACGAAGAGTAGTTTTTGGACGATATCGTCAGTGTCGCGTTCGCCATCGACGACCAGCTCCATTGCGCCATAACCTGCCTAAACAATCCTCTCGCAGCGCAGTGCATTATGCACTACGTTTTTCAGTCGCATGGTTTTTTTCGGTGACTGACGAGGGAATTCTCGCGCGATGCTTTACCAGGCCTATCAGTTTCAGGACGATCTGCTCGCTCCGCTTCGCCAGGTCGCCAAAAACTCGAAGGCCGCCATCGAGCAGCAGCTTTTGCCGACCGTCGATGCCCTGAAGCAGCATCTGTCAGCCGGTTTCGAGATGATCTCGCGGTACCAACTGACCCACTCGAGGCCGGAATTCGGGATCTCGACCGTGCGGGTCGGGAATCGCGACGTCCCCGTCACGGAAGAGGTGGCGCTTCACCTGCCCTTCGGCAAGCTTCTGCACTTTCGCAAGGATATCGATACGCCGCAGCCGAAGGTGCTCGTCGTTGCGCCGCTATCGGGGCATTTCGCGACGCTGCTGACGAAAACCTGCGAGACGCTGCTGCGCGATCACGATGTCTACATCACCGACTGGATCAACGCTCGCGACGTTCCGCTCGAAGCGGGCAAGTTCGGCGTCGATGAATACGTCGATTACGTCATTCGCTTCACCGAGGCGATCGGACCGGACACGCATCTTCTTGCGGTCTGTCAGCCGTGCGTGCAAACCCTCGTCGCCGCCGCGGTGATGGCGGAAGACAAGAACCCCGCAACGCCCCGCTCGATGACGCTGATGGCGGGTCCCATCGACGTGCGCGAAAGCCCGACCGCCGTCAACAAGCTCGCATCGGAAAAGCCGCTCTCCTGGTTCAAAGCGAACGTCACGGCGCGAGTTCCGACGCGATACCCTGGCCGTGGTCGCCGGGTTTACCCGGGCTTCATCCAGCTCTTCAGCTTCGTCGCGATGAATGCCGATCGCCACCGCGCGCAGCATCAGAAGCTCTACGATCATCTGGCGAACGGCGAGATCTCGGAAGCGCAGAAGATCAAGACGTTCTACGACGAGTACTTTGCCGTCCTCGATCTGACCGAGGAATTCTATCTCGAAACAATCGATCGGGTGTTCCAGCGCGCTGATCTTGCGACCGGCGACTTCACCTATCATGGTCGCAAGGTCGATCCGGGTAAGATTCTGAAAACGGCGCTGTTGACGGTGGAAGGTGGCCGCGACGACATCTGTGCACTTGGGCAGACCTCGGCGGCGCACGATCTCTGCAGTTCGCTCAGGCCGCATCTCAAGCGGCATCACCTGCAAGCCAACGTCGGCCATTACGGCACGTTCAACGGCAGGCGATGGGAGCGCGAGATCTACCCGGTCGTTCGGAATTTCATCTTGTCGATGGAATAGACAGCGCTACCGGAGGCTTCGCGCGACCGACGCAACTTTTCACCTTCTTCGGCCCCTTGCGGCGGCCTATTTCACCCAGACTTTATGCTGGCAGTCGAGCCACTTGGCGATCACGGAGCGATCATGGAATTGGATTGCTCCGCAATTCTGGCACACGATCATCAGGACGTTGACCGGCGCGTTGCTGGATGAGGATTTGCGCTCGCACGTCAGCATGTGAATGTCGACGTCGCAGTTTGAGCGGAAGCGCCCGCAGACGGGGCATCCGGTAATATGTTTTCCGAAGAGGAACTTGTCGACCTCAGCTTTCGTTAGGTCTCGCGTTTCAGTGGTCGTTTCCCGTTCCACTGTTGCGGTATCTGTCATCGCAATCACCGTGGGTTTGTTTTTCTATTACTAGAATCGTATGATGAGAACCCCGCTTACACAAGAAGTGTTCGGGAATTTCGCCAAGATTTGATGGCGATTCATGCCTTTATTTTTTGTGCGACGCAGTATTCGCGGCGCAATAAATTCGAGTTCAATTCACGCTCATCAAACGCGAATTCGATCTCTCCAAACCCCACAATAAACGCCACAATTCTTTCAGCATACGTTCCACTTTCTCAGATTGGAACGGCCGATAACCCAGCACGTTGACCACTCGATCGCGCGCGACAGTCAACTTCGAATTCAACGTATGGAGGATCATTATGCTGAGGTATTCGATTGTCGCTCTCGCGCTTGCCGCGAGTTCGACGTTTGCGCTCGCCGACCCGAACAGTGGCGGCGCTAAAGGCCCCGCTTCGTCCGGCGGAGCCATGGAGCATTCACAGGGCGCTACGCCCGGCGGTCCCATGGGCGGTGCCATGAAAGAAGGCCATTCAGGTTCAGGGAACGCGCTTCGCGGCTCCGAGATGAAAGGCGACCGGAGCTCCGACGCGAGCGAAGACCGGTCCCGTTCAATGCGGAAGAATTCCGCCTCCGAGGAAAAGCGTGGCAAGGCTGATCGTCAGCAGGCGAGCGATGAGAAAGGGAATTTCAAAGATCGCAATCGCCAAGCGGAAGACAACGATCGCGCCAGCAAACGCGATCAGCGTGCACAAAGCTCCGATCACAAGAAGCGGACGAATTCCGATCAAGCCGCGGACCAGTCGCGCCGCGACAAGGGCGCAACGGGCGCGAGTGAAGGGACGGAAGGCAAGTCGGCTCCCAAGGGCTCTGTTGCAAACATAAGTCCCGAGCAGAAGATGCGGATGAAATCCGCCTTCGGGAGCCACCACGTTGCACCGGCGCGCAACATCGGCGTTGCAGTCAACGTCGGTGTCGTCGTTCCGAGATCGGTGCATTTCTATCCGATCCCCGAGGATATCGTCACCATCGTGCCCGACTACAGCGGCTACGAGTACTTCATGATCGATGACGCGCACGTCGCGATCGTCGATCCCGATACGCTTGAAGTCGTGGACATCATCGTGATCGCGTAATGCTCAGGAGCACCGAGACGACCGTGAGCCGCCGGGGCGACCCGGCGGCTTCCTTTTTATGTGCCGCTTTTGTCGTCATGCCGGCCTTCGCCGGCATGACGACAAAAGCAGTCAGCTCAACGTCATCACCGTCGGCGGGGCGCCCATTCGGGGCGCCTAACCCGATGGGCTCGAAGCCATCCATCTTGACGTATGTTATAATATCCAAATATAAGAGCCGTCCTCAACCCCGGGAGATGGCCCATGGATTCCGACCTCATCGCGCATCTAAAAACGAACGGCGTCACGCCGGACCGCCGCCTGCCCGTCACCGTGCTTTCGGGATTTCTTGGCGCAGGCAAGACGACGCTTCTCAACCACGTGTTGAACAACCGGGAGGGTCTCAAGGTCGCAGTCATCGTCAACGACATGAGCGAGGTGAACGTCGACGCGGACCTCGTCGCGATGGGCGGCGCCGATCTCTCGCGGACGGACGAGACGCTCGTTGAAATGTCGAACGGCTGCATCTGCTGCACCCTGCGCGACGACTTGCTGAAAGAAGTCCGACGGCTCGCGGCCGAACACCGGTTCGATTACCTGCTCATCGAATCGACCGGCATCGCCGAACCGCTTCCCGTCGCGACCACGTTCGAGTTTCGGGACGAAGACGGGCGAAGCCTATCAGACGTCGCGCGCCTCGACACGATGGTGACGGTTGTCGATGCCGCACACCTTCTCAGGGATTATTCGTCGCGGGATTTTTTGAAAGATCGCGGCGAAATCGCAGGCGAGGGCGACGAGCGTCCGCTGGTGCAGCTACTTGTCGATCAGATCGAATTCGCCGACGTCATCATTCTCAACAAGATCGACATCGCGAAGCCGGCGGACATCATGGCGGCGCGGACGATCATCCGGTCGCTCAACGCGGACGCGCGGATCATCGAGACCAATCATGCTCGCGTGGACGCTTCCGACATTCTCGATACTGGCCTCTTCGACTTCGATCGTGCGCACGGTCACCCGACCTGGCTCCGGGAACTCAACGGGTTCAACGAGCATGCGCCGGAAACCGAAGAATACGGGATATCGAGTTTCGTCTATCGCGCCCGGCGGCCGTTCGAGCCCGCGAAGCTGCATGCATTCTTCAATTCGGCCTGGCTAGGCGTTGTCAGGGCGAAAGGGTTTTTCTGGCTGGCATCGCGGCCGCAATGGGTGGGAGAACTCAGCCAGGCCGGCGCCCTCGTTCGGCACGAGGCCATCGGCTACTGGTGGGCTGCCGTGCCGAAGAAGAATTGGCCCGACGATGACAGTCTCGTCGCGCGGATCGACAAGGGTTGGCACAAGGTGTGGGGCGACCGGCGCCAGGAAATCGTCTTCATCGGCACGCGGGACATGGACACTGCAAAAATCACGGCGGATCTCGACGCGTGCTTGCTTCCCATCGCGGAGAATGGGCCAATCGATGCGTCCGCCTGGAGGGCGTTGCCCGATCCGTTTCCCGAGTGGCGCCGGGATGCCGCCTGACGGCGTTGCTTCCCACCGGACATTGGACATGTCCGGCCCTACATAAGAATTTCCGATTGGTTCGATCTAACCTCGCGTGGCTAAGAGCCGCGCGATGGGGCTATGTCCCATTGCAACATTTGTGCGCCATAGATCGAAAGCATTATGAGGATGGCGTCTTCCGGCGAGACCGCTGTCCCCAAGAAATCCTGTCATTCCTTTAATGGAGAAACCCCCAATGGTTAGCTATCGGCGCATTGCCGCCGCTACGTTTATCGCCGCGTTCTCGGTCATCCCGATTTCGCGTGCTTATGCCGAAGCGGACGCGGAAAGCCTCGTCAACGCGCTCAACGCCGTCTTCGGCGTGCATAAGGGCGTTCGCGCGGCACACACACACGGTGTCTGCGTCAGGGGCAACTTCGTCGCCTCTCCGGATGCCGCGAGCCTGACCAAGGCGCCGCATTTCAATTCCAAGACGCCGGTCGGCGTCATCGCCCGCTTCTCGATGGCGGGCGGAAATCCGATGGCCTCGAACGCGCAGAAAGATAACCCGCGCGGCTTTGCTATTCATTTCGATCTCGGCCATGAAAACACGACGGACCTCGTGATGATTTCGGCGCCTGTTTTCAACGCGCGCGACCCAGATCAATTCCTGAAGTTGCTGACGACGGTCGCGACGCACGACAAGGCGAAGATCGGCGAATTTTTCAAAGAGAACCCGAACGCGACGCGTCAGGCTAAGTGGCTCAACGCCCGTCCGGTGCCGGCAAGCTTCGGAACGGTCGATTACTGGGGCGTTCACGCCTTCACGGCAACGAATGCGGAAGGCAAGAAGCAGGTCTTCAAGTACAAAGTCGTTCCGGTCGCAGGCGACGTCGGCATTTCGGACGACGAAGCCAAGAAGAAGGACTGGGACTTCTATCGTCCGGAGTTGAAGGAGCGCTTTGCCAAAGGCCCCGTCCAGTTCAAGGTGACGGCGATCCTCGGTGAAAAGGGCGATCCGACCGACGACCCGACGAAGCTCTGGCCGGAAGACCAGCGCAAGTCGATGACGCTCGGCACGCTGTCGATCACCGGCTTCGAAGACCAGAAGACGTGCGATGCCGGCATCTTCGATCCGACGAACCTGGTCGACGGCATCGAAGGGCCGGAGAAGGACACGATCTTCCCGATGCGCTCGCAGGCGTACGCCGTTTCGTTCTCGCGTCGCGCGGCACCTTGATCGCCGACATGCTTGGTATCCCCGGTGTGAGCCGGGGACGCCTCTCGGCCGATAAGCTCAGCGCTTCTGGATGCCCGAGAGATAAGCTTCCAGCTGTTCGAACGTACCGCTCCAGCCTTGCGTCATGCTTGGCCGGCCCTTGTCGAAGGTCGCACGCTCTGCGTCGCTTTCGTTGATAGGCGCCCAAGAAATCGTGAGCTTGGTTCGGCCGTTTCCAACGTCTCCGAATGAGAAGATCGAGAGCATCTGCAACGGCCAGCTCGGGCTCATCGGGTGGCGCGTCAGGCCGCCCTCTGCGTCGGAGAATGAACTGATGAGCACTATGCGTTCCGGCGCGGCAATCTCGCGATAGACGAAGCGTCCCCACATCGTGGAGCCGTCCGGCGCCTGAAGCCCGTAGTGATAGGTTCCGCCAGGGCGAAGGTCCATGGTCGAAGCGATGACCTTGAACCCCTTCGGACCCCACCAATGCTTCATTTGCTCGGGATCGGTGAAGGCCTTGAAGACCAATTCGCGCGGCGCATCGAAGACGCGGGAGATCACGAACGGTTCGGTGGCCGGCTTTTCTTCAGCTCTTGTCATGTCGCGTCTCCTCACATTTAGCTCAGATAGGATTCGATGCAGTCGGCCTTTTTCGGACGCGGAGTTGGCTTTACTTGCCTTTCCTTGCGCCACGCTTTTTCTCCTTCGTCTGCAACACACGCAGATACTCGTCCAGGCGATCGAAGCTCTGCTCCCAAAATTCGCGGTAGTGCTCGACCCAGTCATCGACCTCCTTCAGCGGAGCGGGATCGAGACGGCAGGGGCGCCACTGCGCTTCGCGGCCGCGCACGATAAGCCCCGCACGCTCCAGGACCTTCAAATGCTTGGAGACGGCGGGAAGGCTGATATCGAAGGGTTCGGCGAGATCGGTGACGGAGGTTTCGCCAAGCGCGAGACGCGCCAGGATCGCCCGGCGCGTCGGGTCGGCAAGGGCTGCGAAGGTTTCGCTCAGTCGATCGGCGGGCATGTATTTAGCCATTTCGTTAAATAACTGAAAGGTTAAATACACGCGATCGAGAGAGGCGTCAACGGGCCAAGCATTTTTGTTTGGTGTGAACGTCAGCGGAAAATATAAAAGCCCCGCCCGGAGATTTCTCCCGGTGGCAGGGCTTCGAAAATGGAAAGAATTTTTGCTTTCCGCGAGCTAGTGGCGCGTCTCCCGCCGCAACCGCTCCATCTCGTCTTTCAACTTCAGCTTTTCTTGTTTCAGCCGACGAACTTCGATGTCGTCCGATCCGGGGCTCGATGCTGCTTGGTTGATTTTTTGTTCGAGCGTCCGATGCTTCTCTGCGAGTTCAGCAAGATGGGCCGTAATCGTCATCAGTTGCCTCCTAAGGAGATTGCCGACGTTGAAATCGTGCCACACGTTTCTCACGTTGTCCAACGCGTCGTGCGGCGGCGCTTGGATGTTTGATTTTTGTTACGCTGCGCTGCATAGCTGCGGCTATTAGTGATTCGTAAAATAAATTCATATGATTAGAAGGTTCGCTCGGGATCGCGCTTTTGACCAGTTGTCAGAATGCGGGCAATCACCCAAAAGGCTGCGATTAACCGGGAAGTGGCAGGGAAATGAGGATGGAGCGACGCGACGAACGCGAGCTCAGAGAAGAGCTGGTGGTTTTGCGAGCTGAGCACCGAAAGCTCGACGGCGAAATCGCAGCCCTTGAAGGTGACCCTTCGGCTGACCAACTTCTTATCAAGCGGCTGAAAAAGAAGAAGCTTGTTCTCAAGGATCGCATCACGCAGATCGAGGACAGGTTGCTTCCAGATATTATTGCGTGAACAGTGTTTCGCGCTTGGCTGCTTTGCGGTTAAGCGCGTTTAGTTGTTCATGACCTCGCCAGCACCCCCTCCCGTCGACACGTGGCTCTACCCGGTCGGGTCCGGAATTTACTGCGAGCCCGGCGATTTTTACATCGATCCCGGCCGGATGGTCGATCGCGCCGTCATCACGCACGGCCATAGCGATCATGCGCGCGCGGGTCACGGCGCCGTGCTGGCGACGGCCGAGACCATCGAAATCATGAAGGTGCGGTACGGGGAGGATTGCGCCGGTTCGCTTCAACCGCTCGCGCTTGGCGAATCCATTTCGATCAACGGCGTTCGCGTGCGGCTCGCTCCGGCGGGACATATTCTCGGGTCGGCGCAGGTCGTCATCGAATGGGCCGGCCGGCGCGCGGTGATCTCGGGCGACTACAAGCGCGCCAGCGACCCAACGTGCATGCCGTTCGAACTTGTCCCCTGCGATGTCTTCGTGACCGAAGCGACCTTCGCGCTTCCGGTGTTTCGGCACGAGAAGGCGGCGCACGAAGCGGAGAAGCTTTTGGCCTCTCTTGCCGCCGAGCCCGATCGCACGCATCTCGTCGGGGCGTATAATCTCGGAAAATGCCAACGCATGATCCGCGTCGTCCGCGATCAGGGGTACGACAAGCCAATCTATCTGCACGGCGCGGTGGTGGCGCTCACCGAGCTTTATCAGAAACTCGGGGTCGACCTCGGCGAGGTGCATCTCGTTTCCGAGACGGATGCCAAGGCCATGCGCGGCGGCATCGTGATGTGCCCGCCGTCGGCTTTGGGCGACCGCTGGTCGCGGCGGTTCGGCGATCCGGTCACGGCGTTCGCGAGCGGATGGATGCGCGTTCGCGGACGCGGGCGCCAGTACGGCGTCGAGTTGCCGCTCGTCGTCTCCGATCATGTCGACTGGCCGGAGCTCATTCAGACCATCATCGAGACGGAAGCGGAGGAAGTCTGGGTGACGCACGGCCGCGAAGACGCGCTGGTGCATTATCTCGGCTCGATCGGGCGGAAGGCCCGCGCGCTGGCGCTTGTCGGATACGGCGAGGAGGCGGAATAGCGATGCGCGCTTTCGCCGGGCTTCTCGATTGTCTCGTCTATACGCAGAGCCGCAATCGCAAGGTTGCGCTGCTCGGTCATTATTTCCGCACCGCGCCCGATCCGGATCGCGGCTGGGCGCTCGCGGCGCTGACGGACGGCGTGCCGATCCGGCTTCCGCTACGCCGCATGCTGAGCGATCTCGTCAGCCGCTTCATCGATCCCGTTCTTTATCGCCTATCGCGCGATTACGTCGGCGATACGGCGGAGACGGTTTCGCTGCTTTGGCCGGACGAGCGCGTCGTCGTGCGGGAACGGCCGGCGGATGCGGAGAAGACACAGCCCGATGCGCCGAAGGTGCAGCAGTTGCAGCTTGCGCTCGAGACACGGGCGGATCCTCTCGAAGAGAGGCTCGCAGCCAAGATCGGCGATAATTCCGATAAAGCGCCGGAACTTTCGCTCGGCGCGGTCGTCGACGCCATGGCGGACGGAACGACGGCCGAGCGGACCGAGCGCCTCGGGCATCTTCTCGATCAGCTCGACGCAACGGGTCGATGGGCACTTTTGAAACTCATCGGCGGTGCGCCGCGCGTCGGAGTTTCAGCCCGTCTGGCGCGGACGGCGCTGGCTGAAAGCTACGGTCGTGAGGTCTCCGAGATCGAAGAGATCTGGCACGCGCTTTCGCCACCCTATCTCGATCTCTTTCAATGGCTCGACGGCGACGCCGAGCGCCCCGATCCCGGTGCGAAGCCGGTGTTCCGTCCGGTCATGCTGGCGCATCCGATCGAAGAGGATGACTGGCCGCGCCTCGCGCCGGAAGATTTCGCTGCCGAGTGGAAATGGGACGGCATTCGCGTCCAGATCGCGGCGCGTGGCGGTGAGGTAAAAATGTTTTCGCGCCAGGGCGACGATATTTCCGGTGCCTTTCCGGAAATTCGGAGCGCCTTCCAGGGGCACGATTGCGTCGTTGACGGCGAGCTTCTCGTCATGCGCGACGGTGAGATCGCGCCGTTCAACGACTTGCAGCAGCGACTCAACCGCAAGAGCGTGACGGCGAAGATGATGACGATGTATCCGCCGCATGTGCGGCTCTACGATCTGCTGTTCGACGGGGCCGAGGACTTACGCCGACTGTCGTTCGAAGAACGTCGCGCACGGCTCGAAGCCTGGCATGCGGAGCATCATCCGCGGCAGACGGATGTTTCTCCGCTCGTTGAATTCAAGACGTTCGACGAGCTTGGCGAGCTTTGGTCGTCGGCGCGGGCGGAAGGCATCGAGGGGCTGATGCTGAAGCGGCGCGCGAGCCCGTATCTGGCCGGGCGGGTCAAAGGCGAGTGGTTCAAGTGGAAGCGCGCGGCGCTGACGCTCGACTGCGTGCTGATGTACGCGCAGCGCGGTTCGGGCAAGCGGTCGTCCTACTATTCCGACTATACGTTCGGCGTCTGGAAGACGGACGAGAACGGCGAACAGCAGCTCGTGCCTGTCGGCAAAGCTTATTCGGGCTTCACCGACGAAGAGTTGCTCGAAATCGATAAGTGGATACGAGGCCACACGACGGAATTGTTCGGTCCAGTGCGCGCGGTCGAGCCGGAGCTTGTGTTCGAAGTGGCATTCGACGCGGTACAGCCTTCGACGCGGCACAAATCGGGCGTCGCGATGCGGTTTCCACGAATTCATCGCATCCGCTGGGACAAGCCCGCGGCCGAAGCCGATACACTCGAAAGCATTCTTCGGCTTGTCGGCGGTGCCGCGTCGAATGCCGCGGCACCATCAAATCTCGTCTAGGCCGATCTCGCTTAAGCGGCGGCGGCCGCGGCCGCAGCGGCCGCCTCAGCCGGGTTGGCCGTTTCGGCGATGTAGCTCATCGCAGCGGCGACGCCGCCCTTCTTGTGCGGCACACCCGCCAACTCGAAGCCCATCTCGACACCCGTCAGCGCACCAAGGATCGTCAGCTCATTGGTGTCGCCGAGATGGCCGATGCGGAACGCCTTTCCCGCGATCTTGTTAAGGCCGGTTCCGAGCGACATGTTGAAGTTGTCGAGAACAATCTTGCGATAGGCATCGGCGTTGTAGCCTTCAGGCATGACGACGGTCGTCACGGCCGGCGAATAGTACTTGGCATCGCGGCACTGGGTCTCGAAGCCCCACGCGGCGACGGCACGACGCGTCGCTTCCGCCAAACGGCGGTGACGCGCGAAAACGTTTTCGAGGCCTTCCTCGTTGATCATGTCGATCGCCTCGGCGAGGCCGTAGAGCAAACCCGTCGCCGGCGTGTAGGGGAAGTAGCCCGTTGCGTTCGTCGCCAGCATATCGTCCCAGGCGAAATAGGACTTCTTCATCTCCGCCGTCTTCGACGCTTCAATCGCTTTGGCGCTGATGGCGGTGAACGACAGGCCGGGCGGCAGCATCATGCCCTTCTGCGATCCGGCGACGGTCACGTCGACGCCCCACTCGTCGTGGCGCAGATCGGCGGCGGCGAGCGAGGAGATCGCGTCGGCCATGAGAAGCGCGGGATGACCCGCGGCGTCGATCGCCTTGCGGACTTCGTCGAGGCGCGTTAGGCAGCCCGTCGACGTTTCGTTGTGCACGACGCAAACAGCCTTGATCTTACGGCCCGTGTCGGCGCGAAGCTTCTTCTCGATCGCGTTTGCATCGGCACCGATGCGCCAGTCGGTCGGGATCACTTCGGTCTCAAGACCTAAGCGGCGCGCCATCGCTTCCCACAGCACGGCGAACTGGCCGGTTTCGCACATCAGCACTTTGTCGCCCGGCGACAGTGTGTTCGTCAGCCCGGCTTCCCAGGCGCCCGAACCCGAAGACGGATAGATGATGACGTGACCTTGCGTCTTGAACAGGCCCTTTATCCCGCTCAGAACCCGTTTGCCGAGCTGACCGAACTCAAGGCCGCGATGATCGAGAATCTGGCGCGACATAGCCGCCAGGATGCGCTCCGGCACGGGGGTCGGCCCCGGGATCTGCAAAAAGTGGCGGCCGGGGCGGCGATGTTCTGTCGACATTGCGTTGGTCCTCAAAGGGTCTTCTTATTGTTCGTCTCCGCGCGTGTCCTAGTACCGAACCGCTTCGGATACAATTGGGCGAGAAGCCCATTCGGGCGGATGCGCAGCGCTTTTTGTCTCGGCGGCTGCCCGGACGAGAAAAAATCGTTCGCTCGCGTAATCATGGACGTATCGGCCGCATGCCGCCTTGCATCCGTTCGACCGGGGGGGCATTGACGAGAGGTGGAGGGGCGCAATTCTGTGATGATCGCAAACGAACGAAATGGCCTCGAACGCCTGACCGCGTCAGAGGCGCGGGAGGCGCTGGCGGCGGGCAAAATTACGTCGGAAGACCTTGTCGGGGCCTGCATCCGGCGGATCTCAGAGCGTGACGACGCCGTGCGCGCCTGGGCGCATTTCGAGGCCGACGCTGCGCTCAAGGCCGCCCGCGCCAGCGACGCGCGCCGAACCCGCGGCGAAGCCATGGGATCGCTGGCGGGAATCCCCGTCGGGGTCAAGGACATCATAGACACCAAGGATTTTCCGACCGAACTCGGCTCGGAGATTTTCGCGGGCCGGCAACCGTCGGCCGACGCTTTCGTCGTTTCCGAGCTCAAGGCCGCCGGCGCCATTATCCTCGGCAAGACGGTGACGACCGAGTTCGCTTTCTTCGGGCCGGGAGAAACGCGCAATCCTCGTGATCCGGCACGGACGCCCGGCGGTTCCTCTTCCGGATCTGCGGCGGCCGTCGCCGATTTCCAGGTGCCGATCGCGCTCGGAACGCAGACCGCCGGTTCGATCATCCGGCCCGCGTCCTATTGCGGCGTGGTCGGCTTCAAGCCGACATTCGGCTACGTGTCGCGCACCGGTGTCCTGGCGCAATCGTCGCCGCTCGATACGATTGGCGGGTATGCGCGTTCCGTCGAGGACATTGCGCTCCTTCTCGACGCCATCGACGGATTCGATATTGCCGATCGCGGCATGACGCCTGGGCGGAAGCCTTCGATGCTCGAAGCCGTTGTGGTCCCGCGGACGCGGGCGCCGCGCCTTGCGTTCATCAAAACGCCGGCTTGGCCGCAGGGCGATGAGCAGATGAAAGCGGCTTTCGAACTCTTCGCGTCTACCTTCAAGGGCGACGTCGACGTTACGGAGACGGACTTGCCCGCCGCCTTCGACGAGATCATCCGTTTGCAGCAGATCGTGCAGTTCGTCGATATTGCGCGAAATTACGGGCCTATCGCGGACGCCAACCCGAAACGCGTTTCGGAGAAGCTCAAGGAGATTATCGCCGAGGGGAGATCGTTTTCCGAAGAGCGTTACGAAGAGGCACGGGGCAGGCAGGACTCTCTCTACGAGTCGCTCCGACCGATCCTTGTCAATAACGACGCCATCCTGACACCGGCTGCGGCGGGTATCGCGCCGATCGGCCTTGAAAGCACCGGCAGCCCGATGTTCAACGGGCTTTGGACGTACCTCGGCATGCCGTGCATCTCGTTGCCGCTTCTGTCCGTCGGCGGACTTCCGGCCGGCGTGCAGCTCGTCGCCGCGCGCGGGGATGGTCCGCGGCTGCTCGGCATCGCGTCGTGGATGATGAAAGAGCGCGGCCGTAAATCCTAGGCAATAAATTCCCGCGTCACCGTCATCCCGGCGCAGGCCCGGGATCCAGCCAAATTGCGATACCACCACTGCGGATCGCGGTCTGGGTGCCGGCCTGCGCCGGCATGACGAAAGTTGAGTGGAATGCAAAAATGGCCGGGACGAGCCCCGGCCATCGGATCAATGTTGCAGCCGCTGGCCTACGCTAGCTTGAAGGGCATGTCCTTGCCGGCGAAGAAAGCGTCGACGTTGTCGAGGGCTTCAAAGCCCATCTGGTTGCGCGCCTCGATGGCGGCCGAACCCAAGTGCGGAAACAAGAACGTGTTCGGCAGATCGTAGTAGCCTTCATTGATCTTCGGCTCGCCGGCGAAGACGTCGAGGCCGGCGTAGGCCAAGCGGCCCGACTTCAAAGCTGCAATCGTATCGTCGTCGTTGACGAGATCGCCGCGCGCCGTGTTGACGACAATCGCGCCTTGGGGAAGCTTCTCGATCGTCGCTTTGTTGAAGAACCCGCGCGTCTCGGGCGTCGACGGCGCATTGATCGAGAGGAACTGCGAAACCCTGAGCAGGCTGTCGAGGCTGTCGTGATAGGTGGCGTTGTACTTCGCCTCGACCTCGGGCTTGGCGCGGTAGATGTCGTAATAATGGATGTCCATGTCGAAGCCGCGGGCACGCTGCGCCAGTGCCTGGCCGATCTTGCCGAAGCCGTAGATGCCGAGCTTCTTATTATCGAGGCGCTGACCGACGAGTTGCAGCGGCTGCCAGCCCGGCCAGGAGTGCGTCCGGATCATCTTCTCGCCCTCGCCGGCGCGGCGAGCAGAGCCGAGGAGGAGAAGCATCGCGATCTCGGCGGTTGCGACGGTGACGCCGTGCGGCGCGTTGCCGACCTTAATGCCGCGGGCCTTGCAGGCTTCGAGATCGATGTGATCGAAGCCGATCGAAAACGTCGAAATGCACTTGATATTCTCAGGGACGCGCTCGATGACCGCCTTGGGGCATTTTTCGTTGAGCGTGAGCAAAATGGCGTCAACGCTTTTTGCCGTCTCGAGCATCTCGTCGACGGTGATCTTTGGATTGTCGCCGTGCGCGATGACATCATAGGACGCCCGGGCGCGGGCCATGACGGCCTCGGGCAGCGGCCACGTAATCAGAATCTTCTTCTTGGACATGAGATAAAGGGTCTCCCGGACATCGGACGTTGATGGCGGCACCGCTTGTGCCCGACCGAGACGGGCCTGACAAGCCCGGTGCGCCGCTGCGCTGCACCGCAACCAGCCCGCACGCAACACTTTTTTCACCATAGTGAACTCAGAATGCCGCTTCAGTTGAGGGAACTCGCGTTCACGTCGAGGGGCATTGTCATGCGTACGATCTTGCTAGGTTTGATCCTCCTTGCCGGCGTGAAAGTCTGGTTCCAGGAGCACAGCTATCGCACGGCAATGGCCGACGCGGTGGTCGAGGCCTATCGCCAGCGTGCCATCGAGGTCTGCCGCCGCAGCGCGATGAAGCGCGCGGGCGTGTCACGCGACGACGTCGCGAATGCCTGGGGTGCCACGTCCCGCGCCGAGGCCGTCATCGGCAACCCCGATGTCAGCGTGGCGATCTGGGATACGCAGAACCCGCTCTGGATCCAGCGCTTCCGCGATCCGCACCTGATCTTGACGGCGGCGGGCGCGGGCGGACCGCGCTGCGCCTACGACGTCCGAGAGGGCGGAGCGACCGTCACAGCATCGGCGCACTGAACGTTCGGATTGTAGACGCACGTTTCGTGGCTGCCGCGCCGCCTTAACCAACAACGACCTGTTCATCTTTGATCGTGACAATGGTCGGTGAGTCGGCACGTCCGCCGGCCGCAGGAGGTGCCGGCACGCACAAGCCGGCGCCGTTCAGAGTACGCCGAAATCATGGCCGGACAGAAGGCATCCGCAGGGAACCGCAGTACGGGGTTGGGCTTCGCCGGCGCCCGGCTGGCGGTCGTCAAGCGGGCCAAGGCCGTGGCGCTCCTGCCGATTGTTGCTGCGGCAGCGGCTTTCGCGATTCTCTCGGTCGTCCCCGACCGCTATAGCGCGTCGGTTCTCATTCAGATCGATCCGCGGCCGGCATCTTCATCCGATACGGATGCGAAGGCGCCATCCCGCACCCACGCGTTCGAAGACGAGCGCCTTGCCATCGAGAAGCAGATCGAAGTCTTGCGGTCGCCGATGCTGATCGATGGCGTCGCTGACGCGCTGCGCCTTTCGAACGATCCGGAATTCCAAACTCGGCCGCCCGTCGCGCGGCTCAGTTCCCCGTTCAAGATTGCCGATGCGAAAACGGTTGCGCGCGAGGCACTCGCCGACCACCTGATCATCAAGCGTGTTCACAACTCGTATCTTATTCGCGTTCGGTTCACGTCGCGCGACGCCGCGAAGGCTCAGCGCATCGCAAATGCCGTTGCAGCCGCTTACGTCGCGCAGGAACGTTCGGCGCCTTCGAACGTCGAGACGTCTTCGCGGATCGCAGCGAAGCCGACGGCCTCCGAAAAAGTATTTGCCTCTCTCCTTGCTCAATACGGACTGGACCATACTCTTTCCGCCGCGCGGATCGTGGAACCGGCGTACATGCCGCGACACCCTGCCGGACCGAAGCGAGCGCGCATTGTTACGACCGTCGCTGTATCCACATTCGTTCTGATGCTGATGATCGCGGTGCTCCTTGAGCGGGCCGCGCTGTCGCGGAACAGGAACGTCGAGAAAGTCCTCGCGTGTCCTCATATGTCGTCGCTTCCGACCGTGGCGTCGCGTGAGGATGCCAATGCGCTAGCGCGCAACGCGCGGCTGATCCTTGCGGAGCCCGAATGCCGCTATGCCGAAGCGGTTCGAAATGTCTGCCGCGAGCTATCGGCGCGGGCCAATGGCGAGACCGGACGGGTGATTTTGGTTACTTCGGCTTTGCCTGGAGAGGGCGCAGAGGCCTTTGCGTCGAACATCGCACATCATTTGGCGATTGCCGGGCAAACGTCGCTGCTTGTCGATTGCGATTTTCGCGCGAAGGGGCTGACGCGTCAGCTGACGCCGCAGAATGCAAGCGGTCTTCTCGATCAAGTCGCATCCCATTCGCCTGTCGAGGACGCCATCCTGCGCGACGGCCTGACCGGCGTCCACTTTCTGCCGGCATCGGGTCCGGCGCCTGTTCAGCTCACAATACCCACGGTGCTTCGTTCGGTCGAATTCTCGGCGGCGTTTGGGCACCTCAAAGCCCGCTTTCCGACGATCGTGCTGTCGGCGCCACCGCTGCTTCCGTTCGCGGATGCGCAGGCCTTGGCTGACCTTGCCGATCAGATCGTGTTCCTGACTGCGTGGCAAAGAACCCCGCGTGACCTCGCCAGAAACGCTTTAATCTCGCTCGGAGCCAATCAGCGAAAAGTCGTCGGCGCCGTGCTGACGGACATAGCGGACGAACAGGATGCCGGGTTCATGAGCTTTGGCGCTATCTTCGAAGAAATTCTGCGCGCGTCACGCATCCCCGCCCTCGACCACGCCGCTTAAGGGCGGAGCGGCATCAACTGCGGCTGGCCTGACGGCATCTCATCAATCGGGAATTTAACTCCGCATATTCGGGAAAAATTCTTGGTGCGCCGCGTCGCAAAAAGCCATCATCGCGCGGCGACGCTTCGGTTCTAAAAATAACTCTAAATCAAAACCTCGTGGCAATGGCGAAGTGGCGCCAAGTCTTACGAATTTCACACTGGTAACGGCGCGTCAAAATGGCTACACGCCATTCGGGAATCTTATAATCAAACGCAATGGAAAGTCTTAGCGTGATCAGAACTCTGCAGCGATTCTCGATTTCTTGCGCACTTGTTCTTCCGATCGGTTTCTGGGCGACGTTCGCCAACGCTGAACCGGACAAGGCTCCGGCGCAGGCAACAACCTCCGGACTCCACATAGAGTTGAACAAGCTTGAAGCTTCCGAAAAAGGCTGCCGGGCCTATATGGTGATCGATAACCCGGCTGAAACCGCGTACCAGTCGTTCAAGATCGACTTGGTGCTGTTTCAGACCGACGGCGTGATCGGCAAGCGCTTTTCAATCGATCTCGCGCCGCTGAAACCGAAAAAGAAATCTGTGAAGCTTTTCGAGATCGACGGAATTCAGTGCGATAAGATCGGCTCGTTTCTCGTCAATGACGTGATGGAGTGCAAGGCCGCGTCCGGGCCCGTGCCGAGCTGTCTCGAGAACCTGAAAACGTCGACGCTGACGAACGTGCAACTTTCGAAGTAACGCGGTGACCGCCTTGTATCTGTTGTCCGAAGAAATCGTTGCGAGAGACCTGTCGATCCTGGGGCTCTTTCACCACGCCGATATCGTCGTCAAATGCATCATCGTCGGCCTGCTTCTGGCGTCCGTCGTTTGCTGGGCGATGGCGTTCGAGAAGCTCATTCGCGTTTGGATGTTCAATCGAGAAATCGGCGTACTCGAAGCCAACGGGAAGTCGGCAAGTCTTCCGCAAGCGCGCGCCGGCAGCCTCGTCGGCGCCGTCGGCGAAGCCGCCCGCACCGAGTGGAGCGAAAGCGCGGACGACGCTTCGACCGGAGAAGTCCGCGACCGGCTTGAAGGCGCGATGCGCGCCGCCGTCAAACGCAAGCTGAAAAGCATCGAGCAAGGACTGCCGTTTCTCGCGACGCTCGGCTCGGCGGCACCGTTCATCGGACTCTTCGGCACCGTCTGGGGCATCATGAACTCGTTCACAGCCATCGCGCAGCAGAAGGACACGAGCTTGGCTGTCGTCGCGCCGGGCATCGCGGAAGCGCTGTTCGCCACGGCTGTCGGCCTTGCCGCCGCCATTCCAGCGGTCATTTTTTATAATCAGATCACGGTTGCACTCGGGCGCGCGTCGGATCGCGTCACGCCGGCGATCGTCGGTCTTGCGCGGACGATGTCCCGGCGCGGCTTGGAAGGTGTGAACTGATGGGAATGAACGTTGGCAGTGGTTCGGCGGGAGATGACGGTGACGCCTACAAGCCTCTCGCCGAAATCAACGTCACGCCGTTCGTCGACGTCATGCTGGTGCTCTTGATCATCTTCATGGTCGCAGCGCCCCTTATGGTGCAAGGCGTCCCGCTGGAACTGCCGAAGACGTCGGCCTCCAAGATCGGCGCGCAGAAGAAGCCTATGGTCGTTTCGCTGGCACCGGACGGAAAGCTTTACATCCGCGACGAAGAGGTGACGCGCGATACGCTGGTGTCGCGACTTGAGCAGATCAAGGCCACCGAGGGGGACGCCATCGTCTACGTCCGCGCCGATAGGAAGATTCCCTATGGCGACGTGATGGAGCTGCTGGGGCGGGTTGGAGACTCGGGATATGCCCGCGTTTCTCTTCTTTCGCAGCCGGCTCCATCGGGAGCGACAGCGAACAACTGATGTCGAGTGCCGCCGGGATGTACTTGCGAGCGACCGCCATTCTTCTGTCCGTTCTGATCCATGCGTCGATCGGCTACGCGATGCTTCCGCATTTGCGGGACACCAACGTCCAGGCGATCGACCTTGGCAAGGGCATGGATGTGATGCTCGTGCAGGGCAGCGAGCCGGCGGACGGCGTCACCAAGGGCGATGCCGCCGAGACGCGTGAAATCCCCGAAGTCTCGGCGATGCAGGCCGCGCCTCCGCCGCCGCCCGAGGAACAGAAGCCCGACGAGCTGCACGATATTATTTCATCCGCGGAAAGTGCCGTCGTGCAGAACGTCGTAAAGACCGAGGAACCGCCGCCGCCGCTCGATACGCCGCCGCCACCGCCGGAAGTTGCTCAGACAATCACGCAGCCGGCGCAGATCGCGGTCCTCGAAGTCAGGAGCGCGGGGCAAGCTTCAGGCGGCAATGCAAAGGCTTTCGGCCGCTACATGAGCGAAATCAACGATCGCGTTCAGAAGGCGAAACGCAATCCGCGCGTGCGGGCGTCCGGCACGGTCGTTCTGAAGTATACGATCGGCCTCGACGGCCATCTTTTGTCCAAGGAAGTTACGTCGAGCTCCGGCTCCAAGAGCCTCGATGACGCCGCAACAGATGCCCTCGACCGGGCCGCACCGTTTCCGCCGATTCCGCCGGATGTCAGCATCAAGCCGCTGGCTTTCACCCAGCCATTCAAGTTCATCATGCGTTAAGGCGGACGGCCGAGCCTCGCTTTGCGCGAGGCGGCACCGCAGTTCCGCTCTGCGCAATTGTCTTAAAACTTTCGCGACTTGTATCGGACGCAGTGCGGCGCTCGATGATTAACCTTGAGTTAGCTACTCGCCCCTAGATTGAGACTGGCTACAGTCATCGCGTTGGGCTGCGTTTTATGATGTTTGGTTCGGTTGGAAATGCAAAATCCAACTCGTTGATGGACGAGTATGCGTCGCTTCTGAGCGACGCCGTTTTGCGTCACCGTGCCCGCGTCGCGGAACAATCCGCCCGCATCGAGGCCGAACTTGCGAGCAAGGTGAAGTCGGAATTCATTGCGAATATGAGCCATGAGCTCAGGACGCCGCTCAATACCATCATGGGTTTCTCAAAGCTTCTGACGCAGCATCAGGAGCGGAGCCTCCCCGACAAAGATATCGTCGAATACGCAGCGCTCATTCATGGTGCGGCTGGACATCTGCTGTCGGTTATCAACGACATTCTCGACATCTCGAAGATTCAGAGCGGCAAATACACCCTCGAAGCCACCGAGGTGAATGCCGCGGACATTCTCTCGGCGAGCATCAATGCCTTCCGCATGATGGCGAGCGAAGCCCATCTCGAATTGCAGTCCGACATCGCGCCGGATCTGCCGACAATTCGCGGTGACGCAACCAAGTTGCGGCAGATCTTCATGAACATCATTTCCAACGCCTTGAAGTTCACGCCAGCGAACGGCATCGTGGAAGTGGGTGCGCACCGCAGCGTCAGCGGCGGCGTGATCGTCGGCATTCGCGACAGCGGCCTTGGCATGACAGCCGAGGAGATCGATGTCGCGATGACTCCGTTCGGACAAGTCGACGGCGGCCGCGCGCGGTGGCGCGAGGGCGCCGGTCTCGGCCTTCCGATCGCGAAAGCGCTGATCGAGCTTCATGGCGGACAGCTCGAAATTCGTTCGAAGAAGGGTGCCGGCACCGACGTTGTCATGGCCTTCCCGGCCCGTGACAGCGTAAGCCCGGTGACCTCGACACAACCATCACCCAACCGCGCGCCGCAGCTCTGACATCCGGACCTTCCATGCAAGGCAGTAGCACCCAGACTTCGACGAGCGGCGGCCCGGATCTCTCCATCGGCCGCATCGTATCCGTCACTGGCTCGAAAGCCATCGTTCTACTAGACGCCGCGAGCAATTTGCGCGCGCGCTCGTCCGACGGCCGCCCCGAAATGGGTACGCTTCTCGCGATCGAAACGGCGCGAACGACCGTTCTTGCCATTGTTTCGGCGTTGAGCGTTCCCGTGCCGACCCAGCGCGACGGAGAAGGCGAAGTCTGGATTGCGGAGCTCGGCCTCGTCGGAGAACTTTCAAAGTCCGAGCGGAACGGAGATCCGTTCTTCAACCGCGGCGTGACCGCGTATCCTGCGCTCGGCGATCGCGTGCGCCTAGCGCAGAAGCACGAGCTTGAAGCGACGTTCTGCGGCGATACCAGTGCCATGGTCCGCGTCGGCGCTATCCGGCAGGACAGCACTATTCCCGCCATGGTACGGGTCGACGAATTGCTCGGCAAACATTTCGCCATTCTCGGCACTACGGGCACCGGCAAATCGTGCACGACGGCGTTGATCTTGCGCGCCATCGTCGAGAAAAATCCGGCGGCGCACATTCTTCTGCTCGATCCGCACAACGAATACGCGACGGCGTTCCCCGAGTGGGCCGAGGTCATCTCGCCGCGCAATATGCAGCTTCCGTACTGGCTGCTGACGTTTGAAGAAATTCTGGAAGTTCTGGTCGGCGACGGCGATCGCAAAGCCGAAGTCGAGGTGCTACAGGAACTCATTCCGCTTGCGAAGACGCGCTACAATACCGGGCGTTCCACCGAGCCGGCAAAAATCCGCCGCGGCTTAGGCGATCCAAACCGCTGCACCGTCGATACGCCGGTTCCCTATCGCATTTCCGATATTCTTTCGTTGCTCGACGAACGTATGGGCAAGCTCGAGAACAGGAAGGATCTTGCGCCCTATCGCAGCCTCAAGCACCGCATCGAAACGATCTCGCAAGATGGCCGGTACGCCTTCATGTTCGGATCGCGGACCGTTTTCGACAGCATGGCGCAGGTTCTCGGGCGCCTGTTCCGAGTTCCGGTCAACAACAAGCCGATTACAATTCTCGAGCTGACGGGCATTCCGTCGGAGGTCGTCAACGTCGTCGTCTCGGTGCTGTGCCGCATGACATTCGACTTCGCTCTCTGGAGCGAGGGTCAAGTTCCGGTAACGCTCGTCTGCGAGGAAGCACACCGTTACGTGCCTGTGAATTCGACTCTTGGGTTTGAGCCGTGCAAGCGCGCCATCGCCAAGATCGCAAAGGAAGGGCGCAAGTACGGTGCTTCGCTCTGCATCGTCACGCAGCGACCCGCAGAAATAGATCCGACGATCCTTTCCCAGTGCAATACCGTCTTTGCTCTGCGGATGTCGAACGATCGGGACCAGGCGATTGTCGCGTCCGCCGTCGCCGATACCGGCGCCGGCCTTCTGGAATTTCTCCCTTCACTCGGGCAACGCGAAGCGATCGCCTTCGGCGACGGCATGGCCTTGCCGGTGCGCATCAAGTTCGATGAACTCCCGAAAAGTGCCTTGCCGAAGTCATCGACGGCGATCTTCTCGCAGAGATGGCAGACGTCGCTCGATGAAGACGGTTTCCTCGACCAGATCGTCGAGCGGTGGCGGGCTTCAGGAATTCCGGCGAATGGGGACGCGCCCCTTCAGCTTGCGATGATGGCCGACGCGCTCGGCGATGCACTCGGCATGCACGCGGCAACACCGGCCGAGGCTTCCCAGGCTGCGGAGGCGTCGGGTTATCGTGCTGTTCATGCTCAGGCTGCGTCCTATGGTGGGTCCACTGCGGCGACCCGGCAAGGTGGCTCCCTCGTGCGTCGCGAGGCGCAGGCATCCTCGTTCAGCAACTCCGCCGGCCCCCGGAGCCCGGTGACTGACCGTGGCGCTTCGGGACCTTCCCCATCGCCTTCGAGCGGCAAGACGACGTCGTCCGGACTCTCGTCGGCTGACGCCCTGCGGGCGCTGCGCGAAAGGCTGTCACGCCCGACTGGCTGACGCAGAGATCAAGTGGTCTGGTGAACGTCAGAATTTCCGCTCGTGCACCATATTTGGCGAAAAGCACGCAACTTCATATACTTGTTAAATATCCGCCCCTTGTGTTGGGATATAGGGCGACTTAGACTCTAACTTTAGAGGTTCGGGGGTAGACCGCTCCATGAGCAATATTTACCCAGTGATTTTGTCGGGTGGTTCGGGCACGCGGCTTTGGCCTCTCTCCCGGGCGATGTATCCGAAGCAATTCATTCGCTTCTTCAACGGACAGGCTTCATCGTTCTTGGGTTCGGCGCTGGCACGCCTTCCGCAGACGGCGGGTTTCGAGCGGCCGATTCTCCTTTGCAACAACGATCACCGTTTCCTCGTTCGCGAGGAAGTCGAACGTGCCGGCATCGATCCGTACGCCATCGTCCTGGAGCCGATCGCGCGGAACACCGCGCCGGCGATCGCTGTCGCGGCGCTCCTCGCACTGAAAGATGATCCTGGCGCGATCCTCGCCGTCATGCCGTCCGACCACGTCATCGCGGACGAAGCGCGCTTTGCGGAAGCTATCCGGAGGGCCGCGGCCGTCGCCGAGACGGGTAAGCTCGTCCTGTTCGGCATCACCCCGACCGAACCGCACACAGGCTATGGCTACATCAAGCGGGGCGCTCCGCTAGCGGGCTTCGACGGACCGGCATTCGGCGTCGATCGTTTCGCCGAGAAGCCTGATCGGGAAACAGCCGAGAAATATCTCGCGGACGGCTCCTATTTGTGGAACAGCGGCATTTTTGCGCTCAACGCCAAGACGTATCTCTCCGAGATCGAGCGCTACGAGCCGAAGATCCTTGAAGCCGCGCGTGCCGCCTTGGACGGCGCCAACGAGGATCTCGGTTTCCTGCGCCTCGACAAAGCCGGTTTCGCGATGTCGCCGAACATCTCGATCGACTACGCGGTGATGGAGAAAACGACCGAGGCGGCTATCCTGCCGATCGACGTCGGCTGGAATGACGTCGGCTCTTGGTCGTCGCTGTGGGACATTGCCCCGCGCGACGAAAAAGGCAACTTCATCAAGGGTGAGGCTGTTCTTGAAGATACGGAGGGCTGCTACGTGCACTCCGAGAGATCGATCGTCTCGACGATCGGCGTTAACGATCTCATCATCGTCAACACGCCCGATGCGCTGCTGGTCGCGGACAAAAGCCGCACCCAGGACGTTTCGAAAATCGTGCAGCGTCTGAAGCAATCGAACAGGAAAGAGCAGGAGCAACACCTCAGAAATTATCGCCCCTGGGGTTACTTCGAGACGCTCAACATCGGTCCGCGGTTCCAGGTCAAGCTTCTGCACGTCAAGCCCGGAGGCAAGCTTTCCATGCAGATGCACCATCATCGATCGGAGCATTGGATCGTGGTGCAAGGGACGGCGCAGGTGGTCATTGGCGAGAGAGAGCAGCTCGTGCGCGAAAACGAGAGCGTCTACATTTTCGCGACGCAATGGCACCGGCTCGAGAACCCGGGCAAGGTTCCGGTCGAGATTATCGAAGTGCAGATCGGTTCGTACCTCGGCGAGGACGACATTCGGCGCACCGACGATATCTACAATCGTCAGCCGGAAGAGACGAAATAACGAAGCGACGCGGCGCGACCGCTCAGTTTCTCATTTCGCCGGGTCGGACGGGCGGAATGCGAAAACGCGCCCGGAGGTGGTTTTCTGGGGGCCGGAGGCGTCGTCCGTCGGGCCGTCCGTTGGCGGTGCCGCCGACGAGCCCGAGCTTTCCCCTTCGCTCTTCTTGTCGCGGAAGGCGCGCCAGCTCAGCGGTATGAAGCCGAGATAGATGCACGTCAACACCGTCAGCGTCTCGTAGGGATAGGTAAAGAGAAACGCGACGACGCCGATCGCAACCACGAAGATCGGCAGCACCCATTCGCGCTGGACGCGCTCACCGAGCAACTTGCCGGAATACGTCGGGATCGTCGACACCATCATGAATGCGATGAAGGCGGTGTAGACGAGCACGATCTTCAGTGCCCACAGGGATTTCGTTTCATCGATGCCGAGCTGATAGAGATAGAGCGGCAAAAGCACGGCGATGGCCGCAGCGGGCGTCGGCATGCCCATGAAGTAGTTCGATTGCCACCTTGGCTTTTCGTCTTCGAGCGCCGCGTTGAAACGCGCGAGACGAAGTGCTGAGGCCAGCGCGAAGATCATCACGCAGATCCAGCCCGCACTCTTCAGGTCGCCGAGGCCCCAGTTAAAAACCAGGAAGGCCGGCGCAACGCCGAAGTTCACGAAATCGGCGAGACTGTCGAGTTCGGCGCCGAAGCGGGACGACGCCTTTAACAGGCGGGCGATACGTCCGTCTATGCCGTCAAGGCAGGCCGCGAAAACGATCGCGGCGACCGCGAGATCGTAGCGTCCCTCGATCCCCATGCGGATCGACGTCAGGCCGGCGCACAGTCCGAGAAGCGTGAAGAAGTTCGGGACGAGCATGCGCACCGGGACTCGCCGGTGGCGAAACAGAGACCGGCGGCGACGGCGGCGCGTGTCCGTCTCGATGAATGGCTCATCGGTATCCATGGCAGCCTCCTTGCTCCATGTCGAAGTCGTCGAGACTGGCCTCCTAAATCAGGCCAGAAACATCAGGCTCGACGTGCTTCGCGTTCCGGCTCCGACGACTGAAGATCCGCTAAAACCGTCTCGCCCGCAACCGCGCGCTGGCCGACGCTGACGAGGGCCGTTTTCCCGGGTGGCAGATAGACATCGACACGCGAACCAAATCGGATCAGGCCGAATTGCTGGCCGGCGCCGAGCGTGTCACCGATCTCGGAAAAGGTCACGATCCGTCGCGCCACGAGTCCGGCGATTTGCACCACTCCGACGTCGCCATCGGTCGGCGTCTCGATGACGAGAATGCGCCGTTCGTTATCCTCGCTCGCCTTGTCGAGGGCGGCGTTCAGGAAGGTGCCTGGGACATAGACCGATCGGATGACGCGACCGGCCACCGGCGAACGATTGATGTGAACGTCGAACACCGACAAAAACGTCGAGATGCGAAGGCGTTCTTCCGAGCCCATGCCAAGCTCGGCCGGGGGCACCACCTTCTCGATCCCCGAGATCTTGCCGTCGGCCGCGGACACGACAAGCCCTGACCGAAGCGGTGTGACGCGCGGCGGATCACGGAAGAAATAGATAATCCATGCCGTGACGCCGGCGAAGAGCCAACCCAGCGGCGGATAAAGGAAAAAGAACAGCAGGGTTATCGCAGCGCCAGCCGCTATGAACTTATGTCCATCGGGATGCACGGGCGAGAGCTGGTCAAAGATCGTATCAAGAATGCCGTGGCCCTCGGACACGAATTACCTCCTGGCATGAATTTCAGATGGCGATAGCACGCCAGTTACGACACGGGTACGGCGACGAAGCGAAGGTCGCCCTTGGAATCTTCGACGCGCAGCAAGACGGCCTTACGGCCCGCCTTTTTCACCTTCTGGATGCTTTTGGCAACGTCGTCGGGATCGAAGACGCTGTCCTGTGCGGCTTCGACGATCACGTCGCCCGCCTTCAATCCTTTGGTCGCGGCGGGGCTTTGCGGATCGACAGCTTCGATGACGACGCCTTTGATCTTGTTGTTGAAGCCGTATTTCTCGCGCAGGGCATCGGTCAAAGGCGAAAGCTTGAGGCCGATGATGGCGGAGCCTTTGGGATCTTCCTCATCCGTACCGCTGTCATTCTTGAGATCGCTGGCATTATCATCGTTTTCTTCGAGGCGGCCGACGGTGACCTCAGTATTCTGTTTCTGGCCCTTGCGAAGAAGCTCGACGTCGACGGCCTTCCCGATCGGCGCCTGCGCCACGATCTTCGGGAGGCCGCGCATGCTCGTGACCTCCTTGCCGTCGAACTTCAAGATGACGTCGCCCGGCCGCAGTCCCGCCTTCGATGCCGGGCTGTCCGGCGTTACGGCGGCGACGAGAGCGCCGGCGCTTTCGGTGAGGCCGAGTGTTTCGGCGATGTCGTCGGTCACGGACTGGATCTTGACGCCGAGCCAGCCGCGGCGGACTTCACCGTATCGCCGCAACTGGTCGATGACGTTCGAAACCGTATCGGAGGGCACGGCGAAGCCGATGCCGATCGAGCCGCCCGTCGGTGAAATAATTGCCGTGTTCACGCCGATCACTTCGCCATTCATATTGAACAGCGGACCGCCGGAATTGCCCTTGTTTATGGCGGCATCGGTCTGCAGATAATCGTCATAGGGACCGGAGTTGATATCGCGGCTCTTGGCCGAGATGATACCCACGGAGACGGAGCCGCCGAGGCCGAAAGGGTTGCCGATGGCCATCACCCAATCGCCGACTTCGATGCTGTCGGATGAACCGAACTTGACGTCGGCGAGCGGCTTCTTCGGCGTGACCTTGAGAAGCGCCAAGTCCGCCTTCGTATCGCGGCCGATGATCTTGTCGACGACGAGCCTCGAGCCGTCGTGGAAGTTGATGTCGATTTCCTCGGCGCCTTCGATGACGTGGTTGTTGGTGACGATCAGCCCTTCCTTGCCGTCAATGACGAAGCCGGAGCCGAGGGAGGAGATCTTACGGTCGCCGTGCGGGACGCCGCCGCGCTTGTTGAAGAAGTCATCGAAAAAGTCTTCGAAGGGAGCGCCCTTCGGCACCTTCGGCAACGGCACGCCGGCCGGCCCCTTGACGGTTTGCGAGGTCGAGATGTTGACGACGGCGTCGGAAAGGCGCTTGGCAAGGGGCGCAACGGATACGGGGCCGTACTGGAACGTCTCCGCCCCGGCTCCCGCCATACCGAGCATCGGGCCGAGCATCAGGCTCAGTCCCAAGCCGACAAGAAGCGCCGAACCTTTCTTTATCATCGCAAAGAACTCCAAGTCTGACCGGCAGCAGCCGCAGGGGTATGCTAGCTCGCGCAACATCAAAGCGTGAACATGGCAGGGTAGCATACTGCCGAGCTACGGGGACAAGTTGACGTTCGGCCTTATCCCCGGGCAACCCAGACGACAAATACGCCAAGAGCCACTGCGGCAACGGCGAAGACCTGGATGCGGCCCGTGCTGAAAGTCGCAATTTCTTCGACGGCTCGCCGCGCCGTGTGCGGCGCGGCGGCCCATAAAAGCCCTTCCAGAACAAGGGCGACGCCCAATCCGGCGAGAAGGTCGCTCATCGCTGCGGCGAAAGCGAGCTCGAGGCGGAGGCCGGAGCCCTGCCGTTAGGGTCTTCAAAGTACCGGAAGAAATCGCTCTTCGGCGAAAGCAGCAGGCGCGTGTCTCCTGGTTTCAGGGCGGTCGTATAGGCCTGCATCGACCGGTAGAAGCGGAAGAAGTCGGGATCCTGACCAAAAGCTTCGGCAAAGATGCGGCTTCGTTTGGCCTCGCCGTCGCCGCGGATTTCGTCAGATTTCTGCGTCGCGGTGGCCTTGATGATCGTCACGGCCTTGTCGGCGTTGGCCCGAACGCGGTTGCTCTCGGCTTCGCCCTGGGCACGCAGTTCCGTCGCCTCGCGAACACGGTCGGCCCGCATGCGATCATAGACTTTAACCAGGTTTTCCTTCGGAAGATCGGCGCGCTTGATGCGGACGTCGACGACTTCCAATCCGTACTCACGGCCTTCCTTGTTCACCTGTGCCGCAATCTGCTCCATCAGGCTTTCGCGCTTGTCCTTGACGACCTCCTGCAAGGTTGCAGAGCCCAAGACGCGGCGGATTTCGGATTCGATCAGCGGACCGACAACCTCGCGGACGCGATCCTCGTAGCGGACGTTCTGGTAGAATTTCAACTGGTCGGTGATGCGATAACGGGCATAGGCCGTCACGATCAACCGTTGCTGATCGGACGCCGTCACTTCCTGCTCGGTCGTATCGAGATCGAGAATGCGCTTATCGAACTTCTCGACGGTGTCGATGAACGGCACCTTCCACTTCAGGCCGGGCGCCGTGATGACCTGCTGAGGATTGCCGAAGCGAAGGACGAGCGCCTGCTCGTTCTGATGCACGATGAAGGCGGACGAGTAGAGCGCCACCGCGGCGACGCCGAGAACGGTCAGAATGAAAGCGAAAAACGCGCGCATGTTATTTCGCTCCATCCGTGTCGCTGGTTGTGTCGCTTGTTGTCTGATTAGTGGTCGGGCGCTTCTGGAGTTGCTCCAGCGGCAAGAACGGCACGACGCCCTGGCCGCCGTTACCTTTCTCGTCGATGATGATCTTGTCGGCGCCCGAGAGCACGCGCTCCTGCATTTCGAGATAGAGCCGTTCGCGCGTCACGTCGGGTGCCTTCTTGTATTCGTCGTAGACCTTAAGGAACCGGGCAGCCTGGCCGGTCGCTTCGGCCACCGTCTGGTCGCGATAGCCTTCGGCGGCGGCAATGATGCGATCGGCGTCACCGTGAGCCCGGGGCGTAACCTGATCGGCATAGGTTTGCGCCTGCTTGATGAGGGTCTCTTTTTCCTGAGCCGCAGCCGCGACGGCACGGAACGAACTGATGACTTCAGTCGGCGGATCAACTTCCTTCAGCTGGACCTGATCGATCTTGATGCCGGCCTTGTAGTAATCGAGCGTCTTCTGCATCAGCTTTTGCACGTCTTCCTGGGTCTGCTGGCGACCGCCTGTCAGGAGAGGCTGCAGATTGGACTGACCGACGACCTCGCGCATGGCGCTCTCGGCCACCTCGCGGACGGTCGTCTCGGGTTGGGCGATGTTGAACAGGAATTGCTCGACGCCGGTCTCGTGCGTCTTGGGATCGGATCCCGGACTGATGCGCCAGAAAACCACGAAACGCACGTCGACGACGCTGCCGTCGCCCGTCAACATCAGGCCGCTATCCTGGCCGCCGATGACGCTGCGGCCGGAGCCGACTTCGATCGTCCGCTGTAATGTCACCTTCGGAAGGCGGACTTCCTCAATCGGATAGGGCCAGCGGAAATGCAGGCCCGCCGGCTCCCAGCGGTCAAATTTGCCGAAGCGTAGGACAATGCCCTGCTCGTCCGGGTTCACGCGGTAGAAGAAGCCATAAAACGCGACGCCCGCCAAAAGCAGCAGCGCAATGAAGAACAGAAACGGTTTCGGGACGCCGCCGCTGAAGCCGCCACCGCCGCCGCCATTGCCACCGCCGCCGCGCATCACCTGGCGCATACGATCCTGGCCGCGGCGCAGAATTTCATCGAGATCGGGCGGCTCCTTGCCACCGCCCCCGCCGCCGCCGCCCTGGGGGCCCCAAGGCCCTTGACCCCACGGACCGCCACCGCCTTTGCGACCGCCGTTTCCCCCGCCGCTGCCGCCGCTACCGCCTTGACTACTCCAGGGCATAAATCAGGGCCTCTTTTGAATTTGAGCTGAAATTTGAGATCTTGGCCCCCTGCCTTCGGAACTGTTGGCGCCCGCTAGGCAACGCCGGATGTAAGTCATTCACTGCAAAGGCCCGAGCGATGTCGATGAAGCCGATTTTTGCGCAGCTTATAGGGCAGGGCCAGCCTGATCGCAAATTCCCGTACTTCTTGGCTAATCGCAATTTGGGGCGTCAGGTCGCACCTTCAAGGGCCGCGCACATCTTCAAGCATCCTGCTTTTGGCGATCATAAACGAAAAGGGTCGATGCATAGTCATCACGAGGCCCTTTCGGCAGGGCCTCCCGGCTCGTCTCGCGCCATTCGGCGGCGTCGAGAGTGGCGAAATGCCGGTCACCTTCGACGTCGGCATGAACGCGTGTCAGATAAATGCGATCTGCAACAGGGAAAGCGATTTCATAGACCTCGGCGCCGCCGATAACCATGATCTCATCGACGCCACGCGTCTTGGCGAGAACGCGGCCGAGCGTCAGCGCGTCAGCGACGGTCTCGCACGTGGAAATGCCTGCGACTTCGAACGCCGGGTCACGCGTGACGACGATATTATCGCGTCCGTCGAGCGGCTTGCCGATCGATTGAAACGTCTTGCGGCCCATGATGATGGGCTTGTCCATAGTCAGCCTGCGAAACGTTTTGAGGTCGGAGGAAAGCCGCCACGGCAAGCCGCCGGCCCGGCCGATGACGCCGTTCTCGGCCACGGCAACGATGAGAGATACGATTGTGTCGTTCATCGGCGATCGCATAGCAACGGCCGGGCGAAGAAGCAAATCAGATGACAGTTGCTACGCCACCGCCCCTCGTCATGCCCGAGAAGTGGGTGATCCATCCGAGGAAGACGTCATTGCAGATTTCCGGTCTGGGCGGATCCCGGCCTACGCCGGGATGACCAGGCTGAAGAGAGACGCTCACACCGCCACGGGAGCCTTGATGTGGGGGTGGGGGTCGTAGCCAGTCAGCTCGAAATCCTCGTATTTGAAATCGAAGATCGAGGCGACGTCCGGATTTATCTTCATTTCCGGCAGTGCGAGCGGGGTTCGCGTGAGCTGCAGATCCGCCTGCTCGAGATGATTGAGGTAGAGGTGGGCGTCGCCAAAGGTGTGCACGAAGTCGCCGGGCTTAAGCTCTGTCACCTGCGCCATCATCATCGTCAGAAGCGCATAGCTCGCGATATTGAACGGCACGCCGAGGAACACATCGGCCGAGCGCTGGTAGAGCTGACAGGACAGGCGTCCATCGGCGACGTAGAATTGAAAGAGGCAATGGCACGGCGCCAGCGCCATCTTCGAAAGGTCACCGGGGTTCCAGGCGCTCACGATAATGCGACGCGAATCCGGGTTGCGCTTCAGATCGGAGACGGCGTTCGCGATCTGGTCGATCGTCGTGCCGTCGGCTGCCTCCCAGCTTCGCCATTGCTTGCCGTAGACGGGACCGAGATCGCCTTCGGAATCGGCCCATTCGTCCCAGATACTGACGCCATGCTCCTTGAGATACTGGGTGTTCGTCGCACCGGTGAGGAACCACAGCAGTTCCACGACGATCGATTTCACGTGCAGCTTCTTGGTCGTGACCAGCGGGAAGCCCTGGGCGAGATCGAAGCGCATCTGGTGCCCGAACACTGAAAGCGTGCCGGTGCCGGTGCGGTCGGTCTTGGTTACGCCTTCGGTGCGCACACGGCGCAAAAGATCGAGATATTGCTGCATGACGAGAGCACTAAGCGATTCTGTCGCCTCCTTCAGCTAGCCCGTTGCAAGCGCGCCGCCTGGCGCCAAGGCCATGAGGAGAATAATCGATGTGTTGTAGAGGCCATGGCAAACCATCGGGGTGACCAAAGTCCCGGTCCGCTCGCGCAGCCAGGCGAGATAAAGCCCAATGAACGTAATGGCGGCCAAGCCGTAGACGGAATAATTGGCGTGAAGCACCGCCCATGACGCCGCCGTTATGATCGCTGCACCGATAAACCCGAGGGGCGACCGCCGCAACACTCCAAAAACCAAGCCGCGAAACAGCAGTTCCTCGGCGAGCGGCGCGCCGATGCCGGCGGCTACGAGAATGAGCCACCAGGTCCGTGATTTCATCATCTCGGCAAAGGGTTGAAGGTCGTGCCGAAGCGCGTCCGGATCGAACGCGAAGACGAGGGTCGCAAAGAAAGTTGCAAAGGAGATCAAAGCCAGCACCGCGAGGGCTAGCGTCTTGATGCCGCCCGGTGGCATGCCGAAGTGCAAAAAAGTCGTTCCCGCAAAGCGCCGCCAAAGGGCGTTGACGAGGAGCACCGAAACGACCGTAACGATCTGGAAGGCGAAGAGGGAGGCGGCGACCCTGCTCGTGAAGAGAGCTTCGGGTTCGCCTGCGGCAAATGCGCGGGCCTCATGGATTCCGCTCCAAGCGTCGAAGGCCGTAGCCGCCGCATATCCGGCGGAGGTGGCGAGGAAGACGATCGCGACGGCAAGGACGGCCGCGACGACGACGCCCTTCCAAGCCTGAATTCTGTTTTCCACTGGGGCCTTATCTTGCGACGAAACGCTCACCTCAAAAAGTTCTCCGTCTCGTCCAGTGCCCACATCGAGGGCGATCCGCCCGCCGCGCTGATTACATATGGCAAAATATGGCGTTCGACGGAACGCCCGGCACTGTCTTATCGTCGCCCGATCGTCACTGGCCGGTCACAGGTTTTCGGGTCAGGCGACCCGCCCGCACCGAAATGCTTTTTTTCGTAAGCATTGCCCACTATATTGAAAATGCCGGCTTGCCGGCTATGGCGATAAACGCGGTCGTAATAAGCCGATCGGACCCGGGGGCGGTACCCGGCGCCTCCACCATTTCTTCTCGTTGGGGCCTTTCGACTCCCCTGCGGGGAGCTGGCCGAAAGGCCCGGTTATGGGGGCGAAATAGGATCGACGAAGGTGTAAAGGACTTAGCTTTTGCCCGGCATGATACCACCGTTATCGGGTCATACAGAATAGTTGCAAATGACAACTATGCTGAGGCCGCTCTCGCTGCGTAATGCAGTGCGACTAGCCTGAACTTGAAGCCCTTACTCCTAGCAGGGTAAGGCGCGGTCCGGAGGGCACCGGGCAACAGAAGCCCTCCACCTTTACAGCTTCCGGTCCAGACGGGCTTGACGGGACGGCAAATCTGATTTCAGAGGTCCAGACGGAATTGAGTGGGATTGAAGGCAGAGGCATGGCATCGGAGCCGTCCATAGATTACGCAAAACTGCAACAGGAGGCGATGCGGGGTGTCGTGCGCGCGGTCTTAAAACGGATCGTGAAGACAGGACTTCCCGGCGAGCATCACTTCTATATCTCATTCCTGACGCAGGCGCAGGGCGTGATCCTCTCGAAGCGTCTCAAGGAAAAATATCCAAACGAGATGACGATCGTCCTGCAGCATCGCTTCTGGGATTTGATCGTCTCCGAGGATCGCTTCGAAGTGAAGTTGACGTTCGACGGTATTCCGGAACGCCTCGTCGTTCCCTTTGCTGCCCTCAAAGTTTTCATCGATCCGAGCGTGCGCTACGGCCTGCAGTTCGACGAGGAAACCAGCGACAACGAGGCAACGCCGGCGCCACGGGCTCTGAATGCCGATGCGACCTACGACGATGCCGGCAGCGAAACGCCGCGTACCCAGACGAAGAAGCCCCGGGCACCTCGCAAGCCGCGCGCGGACAAGGATGCCAACAACAATTCACCGGCGCTCGCGGCAATCGACAGGTCTTCATCCTTGCCGCCCAATCCCGAACCTGCGACGCGGGCGGGAGAGCAGAGCGCGAAAGACGGCGACGAGGCCGCCAGCGAAAAGCAGCCGGAAGGTGCAAAGATCCTGAGCCTGGATCAATTCCGCAAGAAGTAGCGCGGCCAGGTCAGTCCATTGCTGCGAACGACCGGGTGAGTTCGCCGGTATATCGCTCGCGGCGCCGGCCTTTGACCCTTGGCGGTCATTTTACCAGCTTGTCGGGAGCGCCTCGCCGGCGCGGCAAAAAGGGTGCGCTACCGAACTCCGGCGGTAGCGCGACTGGTGATAGGCTCACCGAGGAACTTCAACGCTTCTTCTGGCGAAAGTGCTTTGCTGAACCGGAAACCCTGTCCCTCGGAACAGCCGCTCTCCAGAAGCGGACCGATCAGCTTATCGTCTTCGATGCCTTCCGCTGTCACCGGCAAGCCGAGTGCTTTGGAGAGGCCAAGAATAGCATTTACGAGAGACGTATTCTCTTCAGATCCCGCCATCGACATGACAAACGAGCGGTCGATCTTGAGCCGATCGAAATGGCATGCGCGCAGGTGCTGAAGACTGGAATTGCCGGTTCCGAAGTCGTCGAGCGCGATGCGCACGCCGGCTTTATGGAGGGCTTCGAACGCTTGCTTCGCCGCGACGATGTCGCTGAGGAGTGCCTGCTCGCTTATCTCGACTTCAAGCCGCGTTGGGCTGAGGCCCGTCTCGCCGAGGATCCGAAGGATGCGCAACACCATCATCGGATCCGAGAGCTGCACCCGAGAAATATTGAAGCATAGCTTGATCTGCTCAGGCCATTGCGTGGCGTCTTGCGCCGCGATGCGCAGCAGATGGGCCGCAAGAGAAATCATCAGTCCGCCGTCCTCGGCGATGCCGATGAACTGCTCGGGACTCAGTTCTCCGAATTTCGGATGATGCCAGCGGGCGAGCGCCTCGAAGCCCGTGATCCTGTTGGTTTGCAAGTCGAAGATCGGCTGATAATACGGGCGCACGGTGCCTTCGTTGATCGCCTGGCGGAGGTCGCGTTCGATCATCGCGCGCTTTTTGACCTGCTCATCCATCTCCGCCTCGAAGAAGCGGAAATTCGCACGGCCATGAACCTTTGCCCGGTAGAGGGCGATGTCCGCCCGCCGCATAAGCTCTTCCGGCGACGTTCCATCCTGCGGTGCCAACGCTATGCCGATGGAGGCGCCGAGGTTCACCTGCACCTCGCCGACGTCGAATGGCCGGTCGAAAAGGCCCAGCAGCCGCCGGGCGAGACGGGAGAGGTCTTCAGTGTCTTCGACCCCTTGAAGAAGCGCAAATTCATCGCCGCCGAGTCGCGCCAGCATTGCAGTCGGCCCGGCGATCGCAGACGCACGTTGGGCGAACGCGACCAGAACCTGGTCGCCAATAGCGTGGCCGAAAACGTCATTGATCGGCTTGAAGCGATCGAGGTCGATCATCATCAGGCCGACCTTGAGATCATTGCCCGCGAGATTGGCTAGCGCCGCAGAAAGCCTGTCCCCGAATTGGCGCCGATTGGGCAGTCCGGTCAGGGCATCAGCGAGGGCAAGCTGGTGAGCGCGATCTTCTGCACGCTGACGCCGCTCGATTTCGCGCCGCTGGTCCTGCAGCCGCCGGGCGCCAAACAGCAACAAGCCGACGACACTCATCAGCACGACGATAACGATCTCGTCGACACCGCTTGCATCATACGAGCGCGTGG
Organism: uncultured Pseudomonadota bacterium; assembly: GCA_963789775.1. Lineage (GTDB taxonomy): Bacteria > Pseudomonadota > Alphaproteobacteria > Rhizobiales > Hyphomicrobiaceae > Hyphomicrobium_B. Next base: position 34,008 of record CAWBLX010000003.1, on the reverse strand, counting down.
CTTCGTACAGTTTGTTAAAGAGGTTGAGGTGCCGGATCAGAAGGAAGGTCACAACAAGACCGACCGAGATTACGACCCCATCGTACATCGAACGGCCATAGTCCTGCATGGTAGAGGGCAAATGCCGCCGCTCTGGTAACGCAATTCGCATCGTTTGATCTCCCTTGCCAACCGACAATATGTTCGGCCAGTTAAGAAAGCGGATACCTTTGCAGATCGCGCGGGGGCAAAATGCTCCAAATGACGGCAAGTTATCCGATCCATATCAAAGCTAAACATGTCGCTAACCATCCGAAAATTTTTCGCAAAAAGTTATCGCCGCTCTCGGACGCTCCCTTACTCCTTTCCGTCTCGCCATAGGGCTACGAGTTCGTGGCGCGGGACATGTGTAGTGTGAGCAGAGCGCTAACGACGCCGACGAGGCCGCGGACGAGAAGCAGCCGGAAAGCGGCGGCGCAAAGATCCTGAGCCGGGATCAGTTTCGCAAGACGTAAGCGGCCGTCGCCGGGGACGTTGAAGTCCGCTTTCGAAGCTCTCTTAACGGTGCGCCAAAATCCACCGAGCGGCATCATCGACATTGCCGGCAACGTAGTCGGGCCGATGGTGCAATTTGGATTCGTCTCCCGGACGGTACTTACCAGTCCGAACAAGAATACCCTTCAAGCCGCACGTGATCGCGCCTTCGACATCGGCTTCAGCATCATCGCCAATCATGACGACGTTGCCCGCGTGACAACCGATATCGTCGACAGCAGTGCCGAAAAAATCCGCTGACGGCTTGCCGAACAGAACGGCTTCTCTGCCCGCGGCAAATTCGAGAGCGGCGACGAAGGGACCGGCGTCGAGGCTCAACTCTCCGTCGGCGTCTTTAAAGTTTCGGTTCTTCGCGAGCGCCAGGAATTCTGCGCCGCCCATCAGCTTCCGATAAGCGCGATTGAGGCTTTCATAGGTGAAGTATTCTCCCGCGTCGCCGACGATCACGGCCTCTGCTCGGCCGGCAGGGAGACCGGCGAAGTCCTCCTCCAAATTAGGATGCACAAGCAGGACCGGCGTTAGGGCATGCTTTTCGAGATAAGCGCGAGCCAGCACGGCGGGCGTCAATAGCTCGTCGTCGGAAACACGGAGGCCCATTTTGCCCAAATCCTCCAACACCTGGCGCTTCGAGCGGCGCGTGGTGTTGGTGATGAAGCGAAGCGGCAAACCAGCGTCGCGAAGTCGCTCGACCGCCGCGGGAGCTCCTTCGATAGGGGTGCTGCCGACGTAGATGACGCCTCCAAGGTCTAAGAGAACGCCGGAGATCCCAGATGCACTTTCGCCATTTGCTTGCACCGTCGATGGTCCCATCGCCCTGCCCGCTGCTCGAAAGCGATCATACACAGCTCCGGGCAAGCCAGAACAGCCAAGCCCCCATTCGGCAAAAAATCGTTCTCGATTGATAATTGCCAGCATCCGCGCCTTCGGATTTTGGCTCCTTTCAGACCGAGCCACGTCGCTAACCAAATAGGCGACTTGCCGCTACCCCGATCGTGCATGGATTGCTTCTACCCTTCGTCATCCCGGCGTAGGCCGGGATCTAGACAATCCTCACCACATGAGATGACGAGGCTTGTCTGGTTGCCGACCTTCGTCGGCATGACGGAACTCGGCTGACCAATGAAAATTACTCGACAAAGCGCGTTCCATGCGCGACGAAGCTCGGATTTTCTGCCATCTGCGAACGAGAACGGGACCGACGCCATGACCAAGACGCGCACTGAAACCGATACGTTCGGCCCCATCGAAGTTCCGGCCGACAAGTATTGGGGTGCCCAGGCCCAGCGCAGCCTCGGCAATTTCAAGATCGGCTGGGAGAAGCAGCCGCTGCCGGTGGTCCGGGCGCTCGGCGTCATCAAGCGTGCCGCCGCCGAGACGAACATGGCTCTCGGCAAGCTCGATACGAAGATCGGCGAGACCATCGTCAAGGCCGCGCAGGAGGTCATGGAAGGTAAGCTCGACGCGCACTTCCCGCTCGCCGTCTGGCAGACCGGCTCGGGTACGCAATCGAATATGAATGCCAACGAAGTCATTTCGAACCGAGCCATCGAGATGCTTGGCGGAGAGATGGGCTCGAAGAAGCCCGTGCACCCGAACGATCACGTCAACATGAGCCAATCGTCCAACGATACGTATCCGACGGCCATGCACATCGCGTGCTCGGAAGAGATCGTCCACCGGCTGCTGCCGGCCCTCCAGAAGCTGCGGAACGTTTTGGACGACAAGGCGAAGGCGTGGGCGCATATCATCAAGATCGGGCGCACGCATACCCAAGATGCGACGCCGCTGACGCTCGGCCAAGAATTCTCGGGGTACGCGAGCCAAGTTGAAAACGGCATCGGCCGCATCGATCTGACGCTGCCGAAGCTGATGGAGCTGGCGCAGGGCGGCACGGCGGTCGGCACCGGCCTCAATGCGCCGAAGGGCTTTGCAGAAATGGTCGCCGAGCGGATCGCGGCGATTACGCAGCTGCCTTTCAAGTCGGCGCCGAACAAGTTCGAGGCGCTTGCCGCGCACGATGCCATGGTCTTCTCGCATGGGGCGATCAACACGGTCGCCGCGTCACTGTTCAAGATCGCGAACGACATCCGCCTCTTGGGCTCGGGGCCGCGTTCGGGCCTTGGCGAACTTTCGCTGCCCGAGAACGAGCCCGGCTCGTCGATCATGCCGGGCAAGGTTAATCCGACGCAGTGCGAGGCGCTGACGCAAGTGTGCGTTCAAGTTTTCGGCAACAATGCAGCGCTGAGCTTTGCCGGGAGCCAAGGGCATTTCGAACTCAACGTCTACAATCCCGTGATGGCCTATAATTTCCTGCAGTCCGTCCGGTTGATGAGCGATGCCGTCGTTTCTTTCGCCGACAACTGCGTCGCCGGCATCGAGCCGAGGGAAGACAACATCAAGGCCGGGCTCGAGCGCTCGTTAATGCTTGTGACGGCGCTCGCACCGAAGATCGGCTACGACAACGCCGCCAAGATCGCCAAGACGGCGCACAAAAAGGGGACGACGCTACGCGATGAAGCGGTCGGCGGCGGATACGTCACGGACAAGGAGTTCGATGAGATCGTTCGTCCGGAGAAGATGATCGGGCCGGAATGAAATCCTCGATGACGGTTTGCGCGTGCGTTCCACGCCTCCGCCGAATGAATGCCAAAGCGCTTTGCGTTGCGACCGAACGGCACCTCGCCGATAAAATTTGCGTCGGCGTTTGACGGGTTTGCGTTGCTGCTCGTACAATGGTGCAAACTCCGGATGCGATTTGCATCCTTTGCGGAGAGCATTTTATGACCGCCGAGATCATCAATCTCAACAAGGTCCGTAAAGCCCGCGAGCGCGCCGATCGCGAGAAAGAGGCGCACGAGAACCGGCTCAAGTACGGGCAATCGAAGTCGGAGCGAAGCGTTGCCGACGCGCAGCATCGCAAATCGCAGGCCGAGCTTGACGGGGCGCGACGGGACGGAAGCCACCATCCGGCGGACGACGACGACATCGATCCCGGCAACGCATCGTAATTCGTAATGCGGCCTGAGAAACGTTCGTTCTCGATTGAGGGCCACCGGACGTCGGTTTCGCTTGAGAAAGCGTTTTGGCTCGCGCTCAAAGAAGCGGCCGCCGAAGACGGTGTGACGCTCGCGGGCCTGATCAACGCCATCGACAAAACACGCGGCGAAGCGGGACTCTCAAGCGCCGTGCGCGTTTGGCTTTTGGAGCGTCTCAAGGCGCGCGCGGCGGGGAAAGCCAGCGGGTAGGCCGGGCCGAATGGAGCCATCGGCCGGCACTCTCAACGCAGGAAAGGCGCTATCCTCGCCGCTTTTGCAGCCTCTGCCTCTCGCGAAACTCAATGTCCGGTGGGCGTGTGGAGCCCGTATCGCACCAGGGATTGCCGTAGTAGCCGTACCGGCCATTGATCGGCGTGCAGTCGCGATCGGCGCGCGGTTTGTGCCAGGGCTGTTTGGCCTTGGAGTGCTTCGGCTGGTTCGCCGCCAGCGTCGGCGACGAATAGGCGAACGCTACGAGCGCCGCGGTCAGCAGAACAATCGGAACGCGCATTCGAGCCCTTCGGAACGCCTGATTTATCGCGGCTCTCCACGACGGGGAAACTTTTCTCCCGTCATGGATGTAGGTATTCCCTCCGCCGACGACCAGACGTCGCGTCAAAAGCGCTAGGGCAGCCGTCCCCAGCTGAAGAGGCCATAGAGCCATGCCATCACGGCGCCGAAGCCCGCGGCTATGCACAGGATCGGCACGATCTCACTGACATTGCCTTCCAGCAACGGCGAAGGGCTGTTCGCAAGGTAGGGCAGGGCGATGAACGAACCGATGAGGCCCGGTCCGAAGAGTCCGAGAATAGCGCCGCGGATCGTCATCATGCCCTCAGGTTTCCAGCCAAGCAGCAAGCCGAAGAGCGCGCCCCAAAGACCGGCGGTGATCGTGCTTCCGACCAGCCACGGCAGCACGAGACTGGGTATGAGCAGGCTCGGCATTGGCCGGAGGCTCCAGGGCTCGGCATCCCATCCGGTCCAGTAGTGGACGAAAAACCAACTGATCGCCTCTTGAACTGTGGCTGCAGCAATGACCCCCGCGACAAAGCCCAAGATGAGACTCTTCAAGGCATTCATGTTCTGTCCCCTTCCAGACTGTCCCCTTTTGCGCGACGCGCCCCCGCTTCTTCTTGCTACTCTGCTTGGTGGAACTATTCCATTACCCGATGCTCAAAATACAGATTTCAGGCGGCGGGTGTTCGCATGCGGCAACGGTTCTGCTCCGCTTGATACGACCGGCCTCATTTTTGCCCATCGCGTGCGGCCTTCAGAGCGCGCCGCACAACGGTGCCCCGTTATCCACAGGGATAGGGCATCCCGATCTCGGATGAGATCTTGGTTCGATGCGGCGCGCCGGGGGGCTGGCGCTCGCGGTCCCCTGCTTACCCAATCGCTTCGAAGCGCGAGCTTCTCAGCTCGCCAGCAGCCGTATCCCGATGATGCGGACCGGACCCGATTGAGCTTTTTCCATCACTCAACAACACGAGGACTTCCCATGCGTAAGGGATCGATTGCCGTGCTTTCTCTTGTACTTGCCGCAAACGTGTCGAGCATCGCCGACGCCAGGACGTACGATGACGACGGTAGCCACTACGGAGACCGGGCGATGACCAGCCGGAAGGTGTCGCGCCGCGCGGGTACATCGACTGCGTGTCTCACGTCGAACGCTCGCAACCTCCTCGCGCGCATTCGCGCGCAATTCGACGACGTCGAGATCGTCTCGACCTGCCGCCCAGGAGCCAAGATCGCCGGGACGAACCACCCCTCCAAACATGCCTCGGGGCAGGCCATCGACTTCCGGGTTCCGGGACGAAAGGCCGAAGTCGTCCGTTGGCTCATCGCCCACGATCACATGGGGGGCATCATGACCTACCGCGACATGGATCACATCCATGTCGATGTCGGTCCTCGCTTCGTCGCGCTTAACCGTCCGAGCGGACGCACCTGAGGTTGAAGGCGGGTCGGTGGCTACCCGCCTGCCTTTCATCGGGGCGTCGTAAACAGCGCGCAGAAGGATGGTGAAAGAGGCAGCATTTCAAGGCGCTCCGGCGGGTTAAGAGGTCCGCGGGAAGCCTGCGACGATCTTGCCTTTCTTACAGGAGCAAGGCATATAGGTCGCCGTCGAACACGCCTTGGCTTACTCTGAGACAGCGCTACCGCCTGCCCTAAGACGTCTCCATCGCGCGATTTGATTAACTCCGGTCATTCTACCGGAGACTTTATTGTTGCTTTGGAGGCAATTGATGTCGAACGGGACTGTGAAGTGGTTCAATGGTCAGAAGGGCTATGGTTTTATTCAGCCGGAAGAGGGTGGCAACGATGTGTTCGTCCACATTTCAGCTGTTGAACGTGCAGGCCTTCAGTCGCTGCGCGAAGGCCAGAAGATCTACTTCGAAACCGAGCGGGGACGCAACGGCAAGATCGCTGCCGTGAACCTACGTCCGCTCTAAGGTTTTCGAAACCACTCCACTCATGCGGGGAGCAGCTCGTCTGCTCCCCGCTTTGCTTATTGGGATATCAAACAAAGTTCGGGAGATCGAATGGCGAAAGAAGAGATGCTCGAGTTCGAAGGCGTGGTGGACGAAGTTCTTCCAGACGCCCGCTGCCGCGTGAAGCTCGACAATGGGCATGAGGTGATTGCCTACACCTCCGGGCGCATGAAGAAGAACCGCATCCGTATTCTTGCCGGTGACCGCGTCACTGTCGAGATGACACCTTATGATTTGACCAAGGGCCGGATCAACTTCCGCCACAAGGACGGCCGTCCGAGTGGTGGGGAACTCGCAGGCGGACCGCCGCGGACCGGCGGGGGTGGTCCTCCGCGTCGTGGCGGGGGACGCTGATTGAAGTCGGCGCGCATTCACCCGCTTTGGAACGGGTTCGTCTTTGAACAGTCTTCGCGCCGGTTCAAGCTCGATCGACGCGTTCCGCAATCCGTCGCCGATGATCGACACCAAGTTGTCGTGCGATCCAAACCCATGCGATGACGAGTGGAATGGCGACGGCTCCCGTCGCGCCTGCGGCAAATCCGAGGCCTCCGCCCAGACCGGAATAGAGCCACCCTGACGTCGCATCGCCGCCGCGAAATACGACGGTGTCGATGAAGTTCTGCACCTTGTATTTCTCGTCGGGCATCGCCAGCGTGTACATGATCTTGATGGCGGGGTTCGCGAGCGCAAACGAGACGATGCGCTCGGCCACCATCGCGGCCGCCACGATTGCGAGCGTGGTGTCGAACGTCAGAAGAAGGGCACCGAGGGCGCCCGTCACCGGCAGAGCGAGCAATGCTGCCGTCACGCCGAAGCGGCGCAAGATTCGCGCCGTGCCGAAAACTTCGATCAGGATCGTTGCAACGCTGACAAGCAGGTCGCGACCGGAGAAAAATAGCACGCGATCGGCATTGCTGCTGATCGACGTAGCGACAAGCCGGGCTTGCTCCAGATAGAAGAACGTCCCGATGATGTTGGCGATGAAGATGAAAAGGGCAATCCGCGCGAACATCGGCGTCGTGAAGACCTTGATGGCGCCGTCGAGGATTCCGCCTCCCGCGGGCTCGCTCTCGCCGCCGGTCGCCCCCGGCGGTTTCAGCCGTCGCAAAAGCAGGCTCGCAACCATCGCGGCAACGAGCAGCATTGCCGAGACGAGCATGAGATCGACGGGCGCGAAAATCCGGACGAGCCCCTGAGTGAGGAGCGGTCCGGCGAGAGCGCCGGCCGTCCCGCCGGCGGAGATGAACCCATACAGCCGCTTCGCTTCATCATGCGACCAGAGCTCGGACATCAAGCTCCAGAACAGCGAAACGACGAAGAGGTTGAAGACGCTTCCCCAGACAAAGAACGTTGCCAATGCCATGTGATTGTCGGGCGCCGCCCTCATCACGAGCCAGAAGGCGACGAGGTTCGTGGCAAAGAACGCGTAGATCGCGGGCAGCACGTAACGGCGCGGAAAGCGGGCGGCAACGAAGCCGAAGAGCGGCACCAGCAGCAACATCACGACAAAGACGATCGTGAAGAGTTGGTGCAGCGCGTCCTTGCCCAGCGCGACGCCGATTTCGTCCCGGACAGGCCGGACGATGTAGTAGGCGGCGAGCAATGCGAAAAACATCGCGAAGGACGCGAGAAGCGCGGCGATCTCGCTGGGCTCAACGATAACGAAGCGTTGCAACCAACGTCCGGCAGACGACGGGGATGTTTCGGCTGGCATTGTTCCCCGCGGCACCGACTGCCCGATCGTCTTCGCCTAAATGGAACAATGGATCAAGGTTGGGCGTCATAAAATGACGCGCTGCAGCAGTGGTCGCCGCCACAATGGAATTATAGGCAGGTGTACCTTTCTTGCATGTCGTGCCTAATCGTTAAGCTCACGAATTATTTCTAGATTGTGACGAAGTCTAATCGTTCTATACTAATGCAATGCAGCAACAACATGCTGCTCTGCGGTTTGACCGACATCCAGACCAACATCCAGAAAGCGGTTCTAAAACAAAGGATTCGGAGCGATATGAACTATTATGCCTACGAAATGGCCCATGCGTTCATGTCACCGGTGCGATTCGGCGTCCAGGCCTTGCGGCAGACGCTGGGATGGCCGTTCAACCCCGCCGCCTACACGTCTGCCGGCAAAAACATGATCGCGGCCTGCGAGGTATTCGAGAACATCACGCGCCGCTACGGCAAGCCCGAATTCGGAATAAAGAGCGTTCAGCTGGAAGGCCTGAAAGTTCCGATCGCTGAGGAAATCGTCCTCTCGAAGCCGTTCTGCAACCTTCTCCATTTCGAGCGCGACGAGGCCGTCACGGGCAAACGGTACGATCCCAAAGTGCTGATCGTGGCGCCGATGTCTGGACATTACGCGACGCTGCTGCGCGGCACGGTCGAAGCCATGCTTCCCGAGCACGACGTTTACATCACCGACTGGGCGGATGCGCGGAACGTGCCGCTTGCTGCCGGACGCTTCGATTTCGACGACTTCGTCGATTACCTCATGGATTTCATGAGCTTCATCGGCACGAATACGCATGTGATCGCCGTTTGCCAGCCCGCAGTTCCCGCGCTCGTCGCGACGGCCGTCATGGCTGCCCGCGATGAGGCATGCCAGCCCGCATCACTGACTTTGATGGGCGGGCCGATCGATACGCGCCGCAATCCGACGAAGGTCAACGACCTTGCCGCCGAGAAGTCGCTTTCCTGGTTTGAAAGCAACGTGATCTCGACGGTTCCCTTTCCGCATGCCGGTTTCATGCGGCCGGTTTATCCCGGCTTCATGCAGCTGACGGGCTTCATGACGATGAACCTCGAGCGGCACATGAACGCTCACGTCGATCTCTTCAATAATCTCGTGAAGGGCGACTGCGACAGCGTGAACCAGCATCAGACGTTCTACGAAGAATACTTGTCGGTCATGGATCTAACGGCGGAATTCTATCTGCAGACCGTCAAAGTTGTGTTCCAGGACCACCTGCTTGCGGACAAGAAGCTGATGCACCGCGGCGAACTCGTCGACTGCGCGGCGATCCGCAAGACGGCACTCCTGACCGTCGAGGGCGAGCGCGACGACATCTGCGGCCTTGGACAAACGGAAGCGGCTCACGATCTCTGCATCGGCGTGCCGACCGACGAGAAAGTGCATTACGTGCAGCATGGCGTCGGACATTACGGCGTCTTCAACGGCACGCGCTGGCGCACGGAAATTCAGCCGCGCATCCGCGAGTTCATTCGCACGATCAACTACAAGCGGCTGACCGGGGGCAAATCTACGAAGATGCCGAGGCCGTACCGGGCATTGACGGATAAGCCCGACGTCGCTCCCGACTGGCGCAGCAAAACCAACGGCGCTTTGAACGGCGTCAACGGCAAGCATCCTCCGCCGGCAGCGGGCGAATAACCCCATCGCTTGTCATGTGTGCTAACCTCGCCTTTGTCAGGCTAGGTTAGTTTTCCATGACCACTCCACTCGATTATTACGACATCATCTTGCGCATGGTGGCGGCCGTTTTTTGCGGCGGCTTTATTGGGCTTGAGCGCGATCTCCGCCGGATGCCGACTGGCTTTCGCACGATGGCAATCGTCAGTCTTGGCGCCTGCGTTGCGACTATCGCGGGTGCGAGAACGGGCGATCCGGCCGCCTTCAGCCGCATTGCGCAGGGTGTCGTCACGGGGATCGGCTTCCTCGGGGCCGGTGTTATTCTTCAGCGCGGGCACAGAATTCGAAACGTCAAAGGTTTGACGACGGCCGCTGCGATATGGCTGACAGCCGCGATCGGCCTTATGTGCGGACTTGGTGAACTTAAACTGGCTATCGCCGCGACCGCGCTCGCAATCGCCGTGCTCGTGCTCGACTTTTTTGGCTCCCGCATCTGGCCGAAGCCACCTCAGTCTCCTCACGCAGAGCAAGAGGACGACACGTTCAGCTCACGTGATGGCGACTAGTGCGCCTCATCCCAGTTGCCGGCGGCTTTGGCGTCGACGTGAATCGGCACGGTCAGCTTGATGGCCGGCTCCGCCGCCGTCTCCATGACGTGGCGCACGGTGCTTATGAGAGCCGGCGCATCGTGGTCCGCAACCTCGAAGACGAGTTCGTCGTGGACCTGTAGCAGCATTCGGGCGGACGGCAGCCTGGCCTCTTCGAGCGCTGCGGGCATCCGGATCATCGCGCGTCGGATGATGTCGGCGGCCGAGCCCTGGATCGGCGCGTTGATCGCCGCGCGCTCAAGAAAGCCGCGCATCGACGGATTTTTCGTGTTGATTTCCGGGTAATGAATACGCCGGCCGAAGATCGTCTCGACGTGTCCGTGCGCGTGGACCTGCTTCTTCGTCGCGTCCATGTAATCGCGGATGCCGGGGAAGCGCTGGAAATAGGTCTTGATGTAGTCGCCCGCTTCCTCACGGCTGATGCCGAGCTGGTTCGCGAGCCCGAACGGCGAGATGCCGTAGATGATGCCGAAGTTGATCGCCTTGGCGCGCCGGCGGACTTCGCCCGGCATATCCTTGACGGGGACGCCGAACATTTCGGATGCCGTCATGGCGTGGATATCGAGACCTTCGGCGAAAGCCTTCTTCAGCTGGGGAATGTCGGCAACGTGGGCCAGCACGCGCAGCTCGATCTGCGAATAGTCGGCAGAGACGAGCTTCATGCCCTTGTCCGCGATGAAGGCCGTGCGGATTTCGCGGCCTTCCTTGGTGCGGATCGGGATGTTCTGCAGATTGGGCTCGGACGACGCCAAGCGTCCCGTTGTCGTTGAAGCAAGCGCGTAGCTCGTATGGATGCGGCCCGTCGCCGGATTGATATAGGCCGGCAGCGCGTCAGTGTAAGTGGACTTCAACTTCATCATCTGCCGCCATTCCAGCATCGTATTGATGAGCCGGCGCGCGTCGCCGTGAAGGTCTTCGTTGGCGGCGAGATCGTCGAGAAGATTGGCGCGGGTTTCCCATTGGCCGGTTTTCGTTTTCTTACCGCCCGGAAGTTTCAAACGCTCGAAGAGCAGCTCTCCGAGTTGCTTCGGCGATCCGAGATTGAACTTGTGCCCGGTAAGCCCGTAGATCTCTTCCTCAAGCTGCACCGTGCGTTGCGAAAACGTGCGCGACAGCCGCGAGAGGATATCGCGGTCGACCTTGACGCCCGCGTGCTCCATCGCAACGATAACGGGCACGAGCGGTCGCTCGAGTGTTTCGTAGACCGTCGTCATGCGCTCAGCGGCGAGCCTCGGCTTCAACGCCATCCACAGCCGGAGCGTGATGTCGGCATCTTCGGCGGCGTATTCCGTCGCCTTGTCGATCGGGACACCCGCGAAAGACTTGTCGGCTTTCTTGGCGCCCGGCGCGTGCTCGATGACTTGAGAAAACGACAGGCAGGTGTGGCCGAGGTGGCGTTCGGAAAGTACGTCCATGCCGTGCTGGCCGCGACCGCCGTCGAGCGCGTAGGACAGCAGCAACGTATCGTCGAACGGCTGCACATCGGCGCCGTAGCGCTTCATCACGAGGGCATCATACTTGATGTTCTGCCCGATCTTCAGGATCGACGCATCTTCGAGCAGCGGCTTCATCAGGGCGACGGCTTCGGAAACGGCAAGCTGCGGGGGGCGATTATCGTCGCCGCCACCGAAGAGATCGCCTCCGCCCCCGGACTGATGACCGACCGGAACATAGCAAGCCTCGCCCGGTGCAACGGCGAGCGAGAAGCCGACGAGGTCGGCTTCCGTGGCGCTCAGCCGCGAGGTCTCGGTGTCGAATGCGACGCGTCCTGCCTTCCGTGCTTTCGCGATCCAGTCTTCGAGCTGACCGCGAGTCGTAACCGTTTGATAGCGTGAACGATCGACCGGCGTGCCGCGTGCGAGAGCCGAGCTGGCGGCAACTGCGGCAGCCGGCGTCACGCCGTCGGATGCCGCAGCTTCCTCCAGCTCTTCGATCTTTTCGTCGAGGCCTTGCGGCTTCATTTTGACGCTCGCGCCGACCGAAACAGCGAGCGGTGGCGGCGCCACGGCGCCCATGGCTTCGGCGATACGTTTCGTCAGCGTGTTGAATTCCATCGTGCGGAGAAAGCCGAGCAGCGCGTCTGCTTCGGGATCGTGAATGCCCAGCGCATCGATCGCCATATCGAGCGGCACGTCGTCCTTCAGAGATACGAGCTGCCGAGAGATGCGCGCCTGCTCGGCGAACTCGATCAGCTTCTCGCGGCGCTTCGGCTGCTTGATTTCTCCCGCTTGCGCCAGGAGCGTATCGAGATCGCCGTAGGTCGTTATGAGCTCCGCCGCGGTCTTGACGCCGATGCCCGGCACGCCCGGGACGTTATCGACCGAATCCCCTGCAAGCGCCTGCACGTCGATGACCTTTTCCGGCGGGACGCCGAATTTTTCGATCACCTCGTCGCGGCCGATGCGCTTCGCTTTCATGCCGTCGAACATCGTGACGCCGGGGCGGACGAGTTGCATCAAATCCTTATCCGACGAAACGATCGTGGCATCGCCCCCGGCATTCACCGTCAATTTGGCATACGTTGCGATCAGATCGTCGGCCTCATAGCCGTCACGCTCGATGCAGGCGACGTTGAAAGCTTTGACGGCATCGCGGATGAGCGGGAACTGAGGGACAAGTTCCTCCGGCGGCGGCGGTCGCTGCGCCTTGTATTTCGGATAGATGGCATTGCGGAAGGTTTCGCGCCCGGCGTCGAAGATGACGGCGATGTGCGTCGGCGCTTCCGACGCCTTCGTCTCGCGCAGCAGCTTCCAGAGCATGGCGCAGAACCCGTGCACCGCGCCGACGGGCAGGCCGTCCGACGGCCGTGTCAAAGGCGGAAGCGCGTGGAAGGCGCGAAAAATATAGCCCGAGCCATCAATCAGATAGACGTGACTCCCTTTCACGACCGGGACCGTCTCTGCCGTGACGATAGCTGAAGGGGATTCAATTTTTGTTTGCTGCATCTTTTCTCTGTTGGCCATGGCAGGTAGCGGCCGGACGCGGCCGCGAACCGTTATTGAAAAGCCGCAAGTAGGCCGCGGAAAGCACGCTACTCGGCGAAATCGCGGCCATTATCCCACGCTATCGGATCATTCTGTTCCTTGGGTCAGACGTCCGTTGACAGCGGGGTCGCCCCCATGGCTGATCTCCGCCCGTCCTTATCTAGGATACCGGCCGGTAAAGTTGCAATCGTCGCTCTTGGGAGAGTATTTGTCATGCGCACGACCGTCAAATTCGCCGCCCTCGCCGTGACCGCCACGGCCATGGCCTCCGGTTTCGGGGCCGTCGACGCCGCGAACGCCCTGCCCCGCTGCCGAGCGCCGGTCGAAGGCCTGGCATCCGCAACGGGCATTTTCGGTGCCGGCACGGAGAAGGCACGGATCGAAGCTCGAGAAAACTGGAAGCTCACGGTCCGTCGGCTCTATGGTCGCCGCTACGGCGATTTCTGGAACGCGCAGGACAAGCAGTGGGATTGCAAGAAGGGCGCAATCCTGCTTGCGAAGTGCGTTGTCGTTGCCAGGCCCTGCCGGTATTGACGTCCAGACGACTTGAGGGCTCGCTCAGGGTGAGGCGCCACGTCTCACCTTGTTTTCTGGTGATCCGGTCGTCAGCGTCTGTTGACCGCGACGTATGTCGTTTGCGGCTCGCCAGCGGATGGGCTATCAGTCTCCGCCGAAGCACCCGTAGCTCAGCTGGATAGAGCGCTGCCCTCCGAAGGCAGAGGCCGCAGGTTCGAATCCTGCCGGGTGCGCCATCTGCGTACAAAAGTGCGAACACCTGGCATGGCTGGATCCAAGCCTGATGCGACCGCCTGTTCCAAGGCGTCTTTGCGACCGAATATGCGGATGCGGCCCGCACCAACTTCCACGCTATCGATGATCGCACCGAGATATGCTTTTCGGAACGGTATCTCTCCGGATGTCAGTCGTTCCCGCATAAACACGCTGAACGCGTCTAGTCGGGCTTCGTCGATCACGATTTGGCGCTGGCGGGCACCACGGGCTCGGTCCAACGCCACCTGCGCGGCTTCACGATCCTTTTTCAATAACGCAATACGTTCCTTAAGAAGATCGTCTATCTCCGCCTGACCCGTCTCAACGAGCGCATATAGGCGACGAAGCCGCTCGTCCGTATCCGTCAGCCTTTCTTCAAGCGCCTGGACCCGTTTGCCGACCTCCGCCCTGCTTGCGGCGCGGCGTTGTTCAACCCCCACCAGAATTTCTCGAAGACGAGCAGGATCGAGAATACGGTCAATGATCTGGTCCATCACCAGAATATCGAGCTTATCCATCCGTATGGACTGCCCCTTACAGGCCGCCTGCCCCATGCGGGCCTTAGACGAGCAGGAATAATATCGATGGATGCGGCCTGACTGCGAGGTCCCCGTTCTAAGTGACATTCCGCCGGAGCAGTTGGCGCATTTGGCGAGCCCGGTGAGCAGAATGGGCCCGGTGGTTGTGCGCGGCGGCGTGACCTTGGGATTGCGGGACTTGAGCAAGTTCTGCACTCGCTCGAAAACCTGTGGCTCGACGATCGCAGGCACATCGGCCGTGACATACTCGATCTCAGGTTTCTTCTTCCCGCTGCGGGCCTCCTGACGGTTGAACCGCATTTTTCCCGCGTAGACAGAGTTGGTCAAAAGAAAGTGAAGCGGACCGACGCCCCAGCGTGAACCGAGGCGGGTTCGATGCCCATGCTCGTTGAGCCAGGATGCAATTGCTTTGATGCCCAAAGGGCCGTGCCGGTCCGGCCCCTCAAGACAGAGTTCGGAAGATCAATCGCACGTCCTCGGCTTCGGCCAAATCAACGGCCAGCTTCTTCTTGACCCTCGCGCCGCGTCGATCGACTTCGACCGTCCTATATCCGAAGGGCGGCTTTGATCCGTTCCAGTAGCCCTGGCGAGCGTTCTCCTTCATGGCACGCAAAACGTGCTTCGCATTCTCTTTCGACTGATACTCGTCGAACAGCGCGATGACCTTTCGCATCATCACTTGTGCCGGGTCATCCTCCACGACATCCTGAGTGATAGAAATCAGGGCGACGCCGTGCTTGCTCAACTTGCGCAAATAGAATTCGAACGCGAAGCTATCGCGCATGAAGCGCGAGAATGAATGCACAACGATCGCGTCAATCTCGCTGGCGCCATCGCAGGCCCGATCAATCATCGACTGGAATACAGGCCGCCGATCGTCGGTTGCGGAAGCACCGGGTTCAGCATATTCGGCAACGATGCTGTAGCCGCGAGCGAGCGCCCAGGCTTCGGTCTGCCGTCGTTGATCAGGGATGGACAGATCAACTTCTACTTGGCGACCGGTTGACACCCGAAGATAAGTGAAGATGCGCAGGTTTGACTTCATATTGCCAACATACCGCCAGTTCCCAGATCGCGCCAGATCGTGACGAACCATTCTTTCGGGGATTTGAAGCGCTGCTACCTATCCTGCCTCCCTCTCGCTGGAGCTTGCTCGTTCGAGAAATCCGTCGAGCGCATCACCGAGGTAGCGCTCCAGCAGGTCAAGCTCCTCCGCCGTGACGGGCAGCCTCTCAGGAAGATCGTCCGTCACAACATACGCATCAATCCGACGGTGCGTGAGAGTTTGCGAAATCTGTCTGTGCCGAGCCATTTGTTCGCGCGTATGCCTGATGATGCGCGATACATCTTAAGGCAAGGCAGTCGACCAGAAATTCTGACCGACAAAATTCGCTAGTCGAATTCGTTTGGATTATTCGCAAGCAACTCGAGACCCCGACCTCCCCAATCGCTGAAATGAAACGCAATACATGTGGCCTTTTTTGCTTTGCTTCGCCCAATGGGCGAGCTGGCAAATTCATCGATTAAATCAACTCGTATTCGATTGACGATTTTGCGTGGATGGAATTTTTCTAGCCTACTTCGCTGCTAAGAACATGAGACGGATCACCTTCAGTCTCATGGAGCCTCAAAATGGCGTCTCAGCCAAGAAGCCGTCGCGAACCTCTATTGACGGTGGCGGAAGCGGCAGAACGCTGCCGTCTCAGCGAGCGTCAGATGCGGCGGCATATCGAAAGCGCGCGCCTGCGAGCCGTTCGCCTAGGGCGCGCCGTCAGAATTCATCCTGAGGACTTGGAAAACTTCATCAACGGTCATTGAGGAAGGCGAGTCATCAATTGTCATTGCCTGACAAGGCCATAGCGCCCCTTCGGGAAAAGCTCATGTCGAAAAAGAAGTCGGATTTGAACCGTGGTAATACCCGAAAAAGTACCCCTGGCAATTATTGTCATCCCGAGTCCCAAACTGTCATGAATATCCAGATCCCGAACCGCCAGTCCGGACGAAAAACATCGGTGTTTGCTCCATCGACCGACACGCCCACACTTCAGGATGCAATCGATCACTTGCTAACCGAAGCAACGTTGGCACCAAATCGGCGGCGTGATTTGGTATCGGCGCTCCGCCGTGTCGCCTCGACCCTCTCTTTGCCGCCGTCGCACGTGCCAGCAGACGTGCATTGGCTCAGATTGAAACTCGCTGGGCAACCGGGCGCGCGGCTTGCGCGCACCGCGAAAACGAGAGCCAATATCCTCTCCAACGCCGTCGCGGCCCTGACGTCCGCCGGGGCAGCGGCACGGCGGCCGGCGATTGCGCGAGCTCTTGCCTGGCAGAAGCTCTGGGTCCCGTTGGATCCGTCAACGAGAATTGCGCTCGGTAGCTTTGCCCGCTTTTGTTCCTACCACAAAATTGATCCGGACGCTGTAACGGATAGCACCGTAGCGATCTTCCACGACGCGATGGTCCAGTCATCACTTCGCAAGAAGCCCGAAGAGGCACTTCGCGAATTGACCGTTAGGTGGAACGCGGCTTGCGCTCTGATCCCTGCATTGCAGATGCGGCACCTCACGGTTCCGAAACGCCGCTTAATTATTTCCCCTGCAACCGAGACGCTCCCAATGTCTTTTCAGAAGGACATGGAAAGGTATCTTGCGCGCCTACGAGACGGCGACATCTTGGCTGACGATGCCGTGCCTCAACTCGCCGAAGCAACAGTCCGGTCGCGCGCGTTGCAGATCCGGCGATTTTTCGGCGAACTCGTCGCTGACGGCATGCATCCTGATGATCTTCCGGATCTGAAAGCTCTGGTCCATCCCGACATTGCTTCTCGCGGACTGAAAGCGATCTTCAACAGGACGGGAAAAGCGTCGGGCATGCTGCACAACATGGCCTACGCGCTTCTCATCATAGCAAAGCACCACGTCAAAGCTTCCGACGACGATTTGAAGAGGCTCAGACTGTTCTGCCAAAAATTGAAGCCGAAGCGCGGGGGCATGACCGAAAAGAACCGAACCCGGTTGCGCCAATTCGACGATCCACAGGCGCTCAATCGGCTTCTCCTTCTGCCGCAGGCACTAATGCGGAATGCCAAATCAAACTCTTTGTCACCGAAGCGGCGCGCGACGCTGGTCGAGATCGCTTTGACGATCGAACTCCTTTTGATGACAGCCCTGAGGATCAAAAACGTTGCACGGCTAAATCTGGAAGACCACGTTCAGTGGTCACGATCGTCGAAGCTCGGCGTCTGCCACCTCGTCGTCGACGGTCGAGACGTCAAGAACGGTGAAGATCGCGAATTCGAGGTATCAGGCCAGACCGCCACTCTTTTGAAGCTCTATATCGATCGCTATCGACCCCATCTCGTTTCAAGGTCCTGTCCATGGCTGTTTGCCAGACGCGATGGCACAGGCCCCGCCAACCCTGTCGTGTTGGCGCGTCGCGTTGCGAGAGTGATATCCAAGCGCACGGGACTGACGGTCAACGTTCACTTGTTCCGCGCACTCGGCGCCAAGATTTACTTGGACCAAAATCCGGGTGGCTACGAAGTCGTGCGACGCGCACTCGGGCATAAGCATCTTTCAACGACGACTGCCGCCTATACCGGCATGGAGAGCCTGTCCGCCGCGAAGCAATTTGATTTGACTGTCAACAGGCGCCGCGCGCAAGCCAGAGGACAGGATAGATCCAGTTCTCGGAGATCTGAGTGATGTCGCGCATCTCCTTGAAGTTCGACGCTTGGCCCGAAGCGGATCACGCGCTGTGGCGTCGGATCACGACCCAAGGCTGCCCTCTTGACGATCGGGGAGCCGGTGCCAATTGGGCGGCCGAGACCAAGAGAGTGATTGCGCGCGATTATGGCTATTGGCTCTCATTCGTCCTAGCGCTGGAGCCGTCTGCAGAGAAAGAGCTTCCGACCGCTCGGGTAACGCCGGAGCGCATTCGGCGATATCGCCAATCGATGCAAAACGTGTGCGCCCTCACCCAGGCCTCGCGGATCGCACGGCTACAGAACGTCATTCGTGGTGCCGATCCAGAACACGACTGGGGTTGGCTATCCAAAATGCGCCGTGCTTTGGAAAAATCGGCGCGTCGCGAATGGCCCGTTCGCAAGAAGCACGGCCGGATCGTATCGACGGGCAGGATCATCGATGCCGGTATTCTGCTGATGCAGACGGCGCACGCCGATGACCGTCGCAAGATCGCCATTCGCGCCAAAGATTTCCGCGATGGACTTATGCTGGCGCTACTCGCCGCGCGGCCACTTCGCCTCAAGAACTTCACCGCGCTGCGTTTGGGTGTGCATCTTAGATCGACTTCGGACGGCTATCTAATCGATATACCCGGCAACGAAACCAAGACCGGAGCACCGATCGAGACGTTTGTGCCGGAAGATCTATGCCCGTGGCTTTCACTCTATCTGAAGGACTATCGGCCAGTCTTACTCAAGGATCGCCATTCCGATTTTTTATGGGTTTATCCGAACGCCACCTGCTATCAGCCTGGCGCTTTATCAATGAGGATCTCGAAATTGACCGTCCGCACTGTCGGCGTCTCCATCAGTCCTCATCTATTCCGTGACTGCGCGGCAACGACCGTTGCGACGGACGATCCCGAGCACGTGCTCATCATCGCAAGCATCCTCGGCCACGCGAGCCTCAGAACGGCCGAAAATCATTACAACCATGCGCAAGGGTTGGACGCAAACCGGCGCCTTCAGGCATGCGTCAAACGTCTTCGAGGTAAGGCTCCGCGGTGAGTGGAAGCAAGAAATCGCTCACTTTCGTGGGCGTCCTGGCCGTCGCCAACGCTCCGGCTTGAGATCGGCTATCAAATGCTTGATGGGCGTGTCCTTCCAAGCCCAAACTTCAGGGTGATTTTTCGCGTGCATTAAAAGATCTGCGTTTAAGCGCGGATAGCCGCGCTCCTCTCCTTTCCGGATCAGGTCCTTGATGATTCTTTTCATTTGCCGCTCAGGTGTTGGCCGGATCGAGAACGCTCGATTCACTGCATCTTCGCGGACATAGAGTGAATTCCCGTCAAGACGCTCTTCGATGGATCCCCGACAAAGAAGAGATGGCTTGGTGATCAATCGCCCTTCGATAATGGAATTGACCGCCGACCAGCTGCGACATCCGTTGAGGAACGCCTCATTCCGTATGGGAAAGCAGCAGCCGCGAAGGGGGTCCTCAACGTAGCAAATAAGTTCGTATTTTTCGCGAAGTAGCTCGAAACAGCGCGCGAAAAGGTCTGAGCCGCAAGGGCGATCTGCGGAGGTTGATAGAGCTTCTATCCCTAATTCAGCCGCACGCCGCTGAAGTTTGTCCGCAGATAGCGTCAGTCGGAAAAAATTCAGATTGATCAAACCGGCAAAGGATGTCCGGTTCTCGAGCAAGACAGCGCGCATGATATAGCCCCCAGACGACACGATCCGACCCCCTAAGAAATGAGGCCCTGACGGTCAGCGTCCGATGGCTATTTACTTGATTGAATGGAAGGTAATTGATTCTGCATCCTGCGCCAAGCCTTCGAAACCGCGAGCGATATCGAGGGATACGTGCAAGCTTTGTTCTTCACGATTTAGTATCGCCGCAAAGTCCCAAATGCTGACATTTGAGCCGACAGCGGTTGAAAAGCTAGGCGGCGGTCACAGAACGTCAGCTTTCAGGCCAGAACCAGACCTCGCCGGTCAACCGTAAACCGACGGGAGTGACCCTAAGCGGTCTTGCCGTTGGGCGCACTCAAAGGCCCGATCAGGGTGGAAGTCGGACATTTGGCTACCTAATCTACAATCATGCTTGAATCCCTTGCATCAGACGTTTGGATTGCTGACGGCGGCATTGTCTCGTTTCACGGTTTCGATTACCCGACGCGGATGGTGATAGTGCGGCTCGCTGACGGTGGGCTCTGGCTGTGGTCGCCAATCAAGAAAAATGCAGAAATTGAAGGCGCGGTACGCGCCCTGGGGCCGGTTCGGCACATCGTCAGCCCCAACAAACTGCACAACCTCTTCCTGGGTGAATGGCAAGCGGCTTTTCCGACCGCGAAAATGTGGGGCACGGCATCGACGATCGCTAAGTGTCGCGACCTAAAATTCTCGGAGACGCTTGCCGACGACCCGCCTTTGGACTGGGCCGGGCAGATTGACCAAGCCTACTTCACCAACTCGCCATTCATGGACGAGCTTATTTTCTTCCACCGCAATTCTCGCACCGTCATCATCGCCGACCTGTCGCAAACCTTTAGCGAAAAGTTCCTGAAGCTTCACTGGCCATGGTGGATGCGGGTCATTGCGAGGCTGTCGAAAATGACTGAGGGGCGGGGCTATCCGCCAATCGATTACCGGATCAGTTTCCGCCACCGCCGAAGCGCACAGCCCAAAATCCAGGCCTTGATTGACAAGCATCCCGAGCATGTGGTCGTCGCACATGGAGAGGTTGTTCGGAAGGACGGCGAGGCATTTCTGAGACGCGCCTTTTCATGGCTGTATTAATGAATCATGGCTCACAACCGGTCGCAAGTGAACATAGACGCGCGCTCTCCCGTTGTCGGCAAGTGGCCCGAAGCGAACGGGCCCGTTCAGCAGAAATGTCCCATGAGCGGAAGTGGGCCACCCTATGGTCGATGATCCAGATCCGTTCGCCGTGCAGGTCAGCTAGTTGACGAAGACCGGTCGAAGTTGCCGGAAGCCCGAAGCGTGCTGATGACCCCAAGCCGACGTCTTTGCGCGCGTGCTATCGAGGAAACAGATGCTCCGCTAGCCGCCTATTCGCGTACATTAGACTGGATCTGGTGGTGAGTTAAACCGGTCTCGTGCGCAGCTGTCCCTGGTAGTGGTATTTTCCGAGCGGCACGCCCCGCGTGCGCAGGATGTTGTACGCGGTCACGGAATGAAAATAGAAGTTGGGTAGCGCGTACGAGAGCAAATAAGTCGCTGGCGTGAATGCCAACGTCTGAGGGCCCCACTTCGACGTTGTTGCATTTTCCACGTCAAGCGGTTGATAGATTTCAATATCCAGATTTCGGCTAGACCAGCTGTTGACCTCATTGGGTGTGAACGCCTCTAACGCCGTTATTGCGTCGCTGACCATGGCCCGTAGCTTCCTGAAAGGCATCGCGCCGATCAGAGGCGGTGGGGCGAACACACCGGTCTTTGCAGCCTCCATCCCCCACACAGAATGATGCGTTAGGGCTTCGATCTGAAAATGGAAAGGCGCCATGTCGGGGTACAGGCGAGCCTTTACAAGTTCTTCCATATCAACTCCGGTCTCGGCGCAATGTTTGGCCGTACGATCGAGAAAACCTCCGACGGCTCTCACAGTCTGCAGGAAGGTCGGAACGCTGAGGTCGTAGAGTGTTGGTATAGGCTCTCCCATGGCGAAATCGTACCATAGAGCCGACACACCACAAAGGACTGATGGCGCTCGCGCGGATGCACCCTTCTGGCCCGAAGCGAACGGGCCCGTTCAGCAGAAATGTCCCATTTGCAGACATCGACGCGATGGTTGACGAGGTCAGCATGCGCACGACGACAGATGACTGCTTACGAGAGTAAAGCAGACGCGTTTGGGGAAGCGCCGACGATCGCTCGTGACCCGAAGCCGATGTCGCCTTTCTCAAAGCTATTTCTACTTTCGAGACATCTCGGTCCGAGCCACGGAAAAAGGAGCGGTTGTCAGGCTGGAGGCTTAAAGTCAGATGCTGACAAACCACGACGTTGGGGAAAACTCGTATTTCGACCGACTGCAGTTGTGGCGGCCACTTTTGAAGCGCTGAATGCCAATGTCGCCTACGGTTGCAAATGTACCGCGTAGTTGTCGGGTCGAACGCTCTTCGCTGAGCGCGGTGACAAACGAGACGGTTTGCATTCTTTCAAGGGCGGTAGCCCGAGAGGAGCGATGGAAACACCGTTCCTCTTTCTTTTGCTCTCAGAGCATCAATATCGACAGTTGGAGGGCAGGCATAAGCCGTTTCCTAAATTAAAAGGGGACGCCATTGAAATTAGCGTGCTATGGGAATTGATGCGATATTCCATACGCCGTTCGATGCACGATAACACTATCCACCTCGTCTTCGAGGAAACCTGTTTCGACGATCTTCCTGAGCATGTCCGCAACAAAGGCCCGTGGCGGCACTTGAAGAGCGGTGACTTTGATAAGCTACGTGCGGAATACCGCCAGGCAATAAACGAGCATCGGTACGTCATCGTCGAGCAGTTGGCGTCTGTTTTTTCTGCTGAGACTTGATAGTCGCCCAAGCGGCCGTTTCTTCGGAATTGGCCTTACGCAAAAAAAACCCGACCACTTGCGCGGACGGGGAAAATTTTCAGACAAACTCTTTCTTTGAAACTAATCGCAGTAGCGGCGGCCGTTGCGTCGATAGCAATTGTCACTACTGGCAGCCGCCGCCGCGCCGAGAACGGCCGCGCCCACGCCAAGAGCGATCCATTGACCGTTATGCCAATGGCCGCGCCCCCTGTGGTGGCCGCCGTGGTATCCGTTGTGTGCGTAGTGGCCGTGGCCGTGACCACCATGCCGATGGAGGTCACGAGCTTCGGCTACTGGAACTAATGCTGCAAATGACAGGGCGGCACAAAGCGCCGTAATCGTGCTGATCGCTTTTCTCATCTTTTTTCCTTGGTTCGAATGGTTCGGCTTTCGCCAGCGGAGGCATACGCGTCGCTCTGCAAAGCGCTGCGTCAATTTTATTTGCCGATTTGTTTAGAGGACCCCGTTCGGCGGGGAGGATAACGCCTAATTGCTGACACGCTAACAGGCATCTCGGCCATCAGAGCCCTAACCATCGAGAGCACGAATTAGTTGCGGCGCGGGTTGAGCCATTCGCTAATCGGCGAAAGGAAGCAACTCTCTTTCCCCTGGGGCCGGCCCCATCAAAGTCCTCATAACCGGCCGGCGTCATAAGTTTACGTCTTAAGCTAGCGGTCAAAAGCGCCTGTCATCTACTTAAGCACTTGGATTAGGAGGATGAAGGCGTGTGTATGCCGCAAAGCTCGATAAAGGAGACCCGACGTCATCGCGGATTCAAACTAGAAAAATGGAATTTCGAATTGTTCCTAGCCAGCCGCGTGTGTAGTGGTACGCCAGCCGCTAGCGGGCTTTTTTGAAAGTGCGGGGACGGCCAGAGACTCAGCCGCTAAAAATGACGGCTTGACGATTCTATCGAGGAAACCAACCGCGACGTTCGCGGAGAATCCGAGTGACGCGATCGCGATGGCCGCGGCGAGCGAAACGAAGGCTACATAAGCTAAGTATTCGACGACGGCATCCACAAAAGGTGTGTCGATCGTTCCGGGCTCGACGCCCATGAGTGGGTGACTGCTAAAGGCCTGTTTCACTGGTTTCCTACTTCCATCGCAGGCACGTCAGACACCCCCTGCATCGTCCAAACTTAAGCCGTCGCGCCTTTGTTCCGGGCGACGAGGTAGGTAGTTTCCGAGGCTGATGGCGTCGAAGCTCGACAGCTATCGTTGATTCCTACGCACATCGACGCCGGCCTCGGAGATCAACATATACCGCAGCCAGCATGTTCCCGGGCTGCGAAACTACCCGGAGTACCGATGTGATAATCGCGACATGGAGATCTAAATGACAATCGGAACGATCCTTCTGATTCTGTTGGTCGTTGCTTTGCTGGGCGGCTTCAGCGGCCTCGGTGGCGGCCCCTTTTACGGCACTGGGTACTATGGCGGTGGCGGCCTCGGTGCTGTGCTGGTTCTGGTGCTTATCCTGGTGTTGCTCGGAAAGCTGTGACGCGGAGCATAGGTACCCAACTCTTATGCTTGGCCTCTCGATTTAGACCATGGCCTAACTCAGAGATGTTCCCTCCACCGGCATTCTTGTCTCAGCGATCTCTGAGTAGTTTCCGAAGGTACCGGCCGAAGCGGCCGCCAGGTACTTTGACGGTCGGTCCGTTGCATTGGTGCCATCAATCCGGGTTTCCGATGAGTTCGATAGGTAAGCGACTTGACGATCGAGTTTGCGCAAAAGGTGCGGGTGCCACGGCCTTGGGGCGTTCTCGGTCGAAAGTTCCCAATCACTGCCAACGATGATGATGTAGTTGCCATCGGCGAGATCAGGTACGAACGCCCTGGCAAACCCGCGTCGGACCCATCGTTGCTCCTCAAAGTGCTGCTGACCAGCCAGCCGCTCTCCATCCAAGTTCACCCCGGAGATGCTTACGCCCAATCGAGGGGCTTGGCGGGTGGCAAAGCCGAGGCGTGGTACGTCGTGAGCGCAGCGCCTGGAGCAAAAGTTGCACTCGGCCTCGATCGTCAAATGACGCCCGAATATTTTCGTCAATCTGTCGAGAACGGCTCGATCTCCGCGATGGTCGCGTGGCGGCCGGTCTCGACGGGCGATGTTGTATCTGTGCCGGCCGGAACGATCCACGCGATAGGCGCCGATCTTATAATCGCCGAGATTCAGCAACGCAGCGACACGACCTACCGCATCTTCGATTATGGTCGCGATCGCGAACTTCACATCGACGACGCGATAGCAGTTGCCAATACCGGACCCGAAATCGTGCAAGCGCGGCCGGTGCCGATCACCGAGGAGCGGACGCTTCTTGTCTCCAACGCCTACTTTGTTTTCGAGCGGGTCCGTCTGCCCCCAGGCACAACGTGGTGGCTCGAAGCCGCACGGGAGACTTGGTTTCTCATTCTGAATGGCGGTGCGCACACTGGATCATTCGATGCCGTCGCAGGAGACGCCATTTTTGCTCAATCAGACGGCGTTGGCATTGAGGTGGGCGGCGAAGCCGTTGTTGGTCTGCTGGCTTATTCCGGAGCTGGCGGTCCGATCCCCAACGTCCTGCATCGTTTCGCGCAACCCGGCTCATTGGATTCGAAACCCGCGGCGGCATCGCCGAAGCCGCCGCCCCTTGTCGAAACTACGGGCGACCGCAGCTTCCACCGAAAGGAAAGCAAGAGATGAAGTCACTCCGGCGCGTTGCGTTCATCGGCAATTATCTTCCGCGCCGCTGCGGCATCGCAACTTTCACGCACGATCTGCACACTGCAGTCGTGAAAGCGCATCCCGACCTTGAAACCTCTATCGTTGCCATGAGCGATCCTGGCGCCACCTACGATTATCCGCCGGCCGTCCGCTTCCAAATTCGCGCCGATATGACCGGCGACTACGATGGCGCGGCGGATTTCTTGAACACATCCGGCGTCGACGTCGTTTCACTCCAGCACGAGTACGGCATTTTCGGCGGTGATGCCGGCATGAATATCATCGAGCTCATCTCGCAGCTCAATGTGCCGGTCGTCACAACGCTTCACACCGTCCTCGCCCTGCCTACGCCCGTTCAACGCTACGCGCTCGATCGCGTCATCGATGCTTCCGCGAAGATCATCATTATGGCAGAAAAGGGCGCCGAAGTACTCCGCACCGTCTACGGTGTTTCATCGCACAAGATCGATGTCGTGCCGCACGGCATACCCGATGCCCCTTTCTTGGATACGAACCGCGCCAAGGTAAAGCTGGGCTTCGCGGGCAGAACCGTAATTCTGACGTTCGGTCTTCTGTCGCCAAGCAAGGGCATCGAGACGATGCTCGATGCCATGCCCGGCATCATCAAATCCTGCCCTACCGTTGTCTACGTCATCTTGGGCGCAACCCACCCCAATCTCGTGCGTGATCACGGCGAGGCCTATCGCCAAGGCCTCATGGCGCGCGTGCGGGAACTCGGCATCGAAGATCACGTCGTATTCTTCAATCAGTTCGTCGAGCAAAGCACGCTGCTCGAATTCATCTCCATGTGTGATGTCTACGTGACGCCCTATCTCGATCAAGCGCAGATGACGTCAGGCACGCTTGCCTACAGTTTTGGACTGGGCAGGGCGGTCGTATCAACTCCCTATCGACACGCCGAGGAGCTTCTCGGTGACGCGCGTGGTATCCTAGTCCCGTTCGGCGACGCCGCAGCCATGGGCGCGGAGATTTCCGGGCTCCTGACGAATGACGTGCGTCGGCACGCGATGGGAAGACGCGCCTACGCCTTCAGCCGATCAATGACCTGGCCAGAGACGGCCAAGCGCTACCTCGCGAACTTTGACGCTGCACGCAAAGCGGTTCGGCCCGCAGCAGTGCTTCCGCCGGCGCGAATGACATCAAGAAATACCCGAACGACGTTGCCAGACATCAATATCGCTCACTTCCTTTCGCTTTGTGATAGCACCGGCATGCTCCAACATTCCGTCCACGCCGTCGCCGATCGCGCGCACGGCTATTGCGTCGACGACAACGCGCGCGCATTGCTGCTGTCCTGTGCGCTCGCCAACGCTGGCGACACACGCCTGCCTGATCGACTAACGGCGAGCTTTGCGGCCTTTATCCAGCACGCATGGAATCCGGATACGGGTCGGTTCCGAAACTTCATGAGCTTTGACCGACGCTGGCTTGAAGACAGAGGCTCTGAGGACAGTCACGCACGCACGCTTTGGGCCTTGGGTGAATGCGCCCACGCCGACACCGACCAATCTCGAAAAAAATGGGCAACTGCGCTCTTCAGAACCGCGCTCCCTATCGTCGAAGAATTTACATCTCCGCGAGCCTGGGCTTTCACCCTCCTCGGACTCGACGCCTATTGCGCAGCAATTGTCGGCGATTTATCGGCCGAGCGCATGCGCCGGCTGCTGGCCGACCGGCTCGTAGCCCTTTTGGCAGCAACTGAGAATGAGGCGGCCGGCTGGCCCTGGTTCGAGAGTGTCCTCGCCTACGACAACGCCCGGCTGCCCCAAGCGTTGATCCAAGCCGGCATGACGATACGAACGCCGGCATACGTCGAAGCTGGCCTGCGGTCACTTCGCTGGCTCATGGCCATTCAGACGGCGCCCTCAGGTTGCTTCAGGCCAGTCGGATCAAATAGTTTTGGCCGGGTGCGCCAAATGCCCGAAGCGTTTGACCAGCAGCCCGTGGAAGCAGCGGCGGCGATTTCCGCCTGTCTCACCGCGGCGCAGGCCGACAGTGGCGGCGAGTGGCCGAATGCCGCGCTCAGCGCCTTCAATTGGTTTCTAGGGGAGAACGACCTGCGGATCCCGCTGATCGACCCCAATACGGGCGGCTGCTCGGACGGGCTTCATCCTGACCGCGCCAACGAGAACAAGGGCGCGGAGTCCGTGCTGTCGTATCTCCTTGCGCTCGTCGAGTTTAGGGAGTTCAACCGCAGCATTATGATGGACCGGCAGAGACCCATACCCAAATTGGTTTCCTCCCCCGTAAATCGCCAAACGCCATTGCGAACGAGTCCAGGGGGCCACATTGTCTCAATCACGATTCCTGAACCGCCAGATCTTGCATCTCCGTCCCGACCCGGCACGAGTTGTCGTCCGACCGTTTAAGCCGGCGACTGAACCAAGGGATTTAAACCCGACCGATAAGACGCGAGCCAACCACATCGTCGACAGAGTGCTCCAACTGGATGCCGCTGTCGCAGCGAGACAGTTAACGGAGGTTCTCGAAAACTTCGAAGGTCGCCACAAAAATCTACTTGAGATTTTCGAAGCACGTGCCGCTGAGATGGAAGAGGCGCTGATCCCGCACGCCGTATTGAACCAGACCCAACGTCGTCTAATCGGGGCCTATTTTCTCCACGAGTATTCCTTTGAAGCATCGGCGCTGTTTAATCCGAGCATCGTGCGACACCCCGATCAGTCCGGTGCTCCGGAAGCCGGATGCCGATTTATCCTGAGCCTTCGTGCCGTTGGAGAAGGGCATATTTCTTCACTGACCTTTCGATCGGGAAGTATCGCCAGCGACGGCAGCGTCAACGTCGATCAAACCGCGCGCCTCGCCTGCATTCCAAGAGTTGAACGTCGAACGTCGGGACCCAGCGGCGACAGCGTGGAAGTCATTTTTCGTGCAGAGGATGACCTTAGCGAGCGTGTTATATTTCCAATCACCGACGCTCAGTCGAATGGAATTGAGGATGCACGCTTCGTTGAATTCGACGACGAGGGGCAGACCACGTTTTTCGCGACGTACACGGCTTATAGCGGCAGGGCGATCCGCTCCGAATTGCTGGAGACGAAAGATTTCCGACGTTTCCGCATGACGCCACTTGCTGGCTCAGCGGCCCGAAACAAAGGCATGGCCTTATTCCCACGAAAAATAAACGGTCGCTACGCGATGATTGCGAGGCAGGACAACGAGAACCTGTATCTCATCTATTCAGACGACCTCTACACGTGGGAGGGTGGCGATCCCATCCTTAAACCGGAGCATCCTTGGGAATTCGTGCAGATCGGCAGTTGCGGATCGCCCATCGAGCTTGATGACTGCTGGCTTCTTCTCACTCACGGCGTGGGACCCGTCCGGAAATATTCGATCGGCGCGGTTCTCCTCGACAAGAAAGATCCGTCCAAAGTCCTCGCCCGATCGCACGAACCTCTCGTCCGTCCTGAACCGGCAGAGCGTGAAGGCTATGTGCCCAACGTCGTCTACACGTGCGGCGCGATGCGCAGCGGCGATCAGATCATTTTGCCTTATGCAATCTCGGATACTTTCTCCAATTTTGCGACTATTAAAATCGACGATCTGAGGAAGGCGATATTGGGAGAATAGAAGCCCAGTTGGGCTGTCGAAATGTCCAAACTCAAGGAACCATCGAGGGGTTTACATCAGCCATCTCGATATGGGCTGACAGTTTTCGTGGCAGGCTCTGGAGCGCGGGGTGTAAGCAGGATTTCTTCGACTTTAGGAAAGTATTGGCTCGCCGGCCGACATGATGTTCGTCAGCGTCGTGAATGACCAACTCATCTTGAGGCTGATTGCCAGTCCGCCCTCAATGGCCTTCACTTGAGGTCCAGGTGCAGCGATTGATGTCCGTCATCACGTTTCGCCACCTCCAACTCGCACGTGATTTCTCATTGCGGATGGCGCGAGGCCACGCATTCTTGAAAACGACGGGCCCAATCATGGATTGACAGCAATTGAGGGGCTTGAATTCGAAGGTGATCATTCCGCGACACATGATCTGGTATCCGACAGAGAGGGCAGAAGCTTCAGCTCGCACGGTCACGGGCGCTCCGCTATCGACGCCCGTTCTGCCCCCCACAGAGATCTCAAGACCAAGTTCGCCTACCAATTGGCGGGCGTTTTGGCTAACGACTGGAACAAAAATCTTACGATAGACTTATTCTCGTTGCGTCGCCTGTGACCTCGGAGATCTCCGAACAGCGATCTCTCCGCAGGTTCGCGCCTTAGTCGTCGGCGAGGTCGCGCAAGATCTGACAAAAATTCCGAATGACGAGGTCGCCGGCCATCTCAAGAACGTGCTCATTACTTGATCGTGGCCTTTTCGATCGGGTCCCGATGCTACACGGATGTCGGAGCTTCGATTGATAGCACTCAAAATTCAACACGCGACAACCTATCGGTATCATCGATCGGTGTCCCTCGGGCCGCACCGATTGATGCTTCGCCCGCGCGAAAGCCGCGATCTCCGGCTGATCTCAAGCGATCTAAGGTTGACACCCGTCGCGGACGTTACCTGGGCGTACGATGTCTTCGGCAACGCGATAGCTACGGCGACCTTTCAGACGATGACCAACCATCTTGTCATCAGCAGTGTCGTTGAACTTCAACTCGACGCTACCGCGTGGCCGGTTTTTGACATCGCCGCCCCTGCAATTTCCTACCCGTTCCGATATTCTGAAGATGATTGGACGGATCCGGCACACTGGCGATACAGCAATATTCAGTCCCCACAGGGCGACTACGGAACTGGGCGAGAGCATTCATCAGGAGCAATCCGACGAATACCCTTGCCCTGCTCAAAGACCTCAGCATTGGCGTTTCCGGATCGATCCGCTATCAGAGTCGCGAGGACATGGGCACTCAATCACCGACACAGACTCTTGAGCGCGGCTGGGGATCGTGCCGCGATTTCGCGGTTCTATTCGTTGAAGCGGCGCGAAACCTTGGCTTTGGGGCTCGGATCGTTTCCGGCTATCTTTATAATCCGGATCGAAGCAGCGTGGGACCGCGGATGCGGGATCTACGCACGCTTGGGGCGAAGTCTATGTGCCAGGCGCGGGCTGGATCACCTTCGATCCAACCAATCGAGGCGTCGGTGGCTTCAACCTGATACCCGTTGCCGTCGCGCGGACATCGGACAGGCGATACCGGTAGCCGGCAGTTTCGTCGGTATGACGGATGCCTTTCAAACGATGTCGGTGGAAGTCCTCGTCACGCCTCTGACTTAGCTGACGGCCAATGAAGAGAAGCAGGATCGTGGCCGTCCGGATCAACAATTTCCAAAAGCGCCGGAAAGGTTTTGGACGAAATGTATACCCCAGCAGAGCGGATCGCAGACGGAGTCATTCACCTCGTTGGCATTTGCGCCGGCGTTGTTGCCGTTATTGCGATGATGGTCGCCGCGGTTCCGTCGTTGCCGCTCCCTGCCACGGCAAGTCTGGCCGTTTACGGCATCGGTTTGCTCGCTATGTTTGGCTTTTCCGCAGCCTACATTTTGCTGCCCGCACCGAACTGGAAAGGTACGCTGCGCCGCCTAGACCAAGCCGCCATTTTCCTCAAGATCGCCGGCACGTATACGCCCTTCGCGCTCATTAAGATGGGCGGAATAGCCGGTTATTCATTGCTGGGCGTTGTCTGGGTCGTGGCCCTTCTGGGTGCCACCGGGAAGCTTCTGCTGAAGTCCAGCTGGAATGGAATCGATGTTGCTCTCTACTTAGCATTGGGCTGGGCGGGTCTCGTCGCAATTCACCCGTTAGCAGAGTCGGTAACTCCAACGGTGCTCGCACTTCTCGGTATTGGAGGGATGTCTACTCGGTGGGGCGTGATTTTTCACGTTTGGCACAGCCTGAAGTATCAGAATGCCATCTGGCACGCGTTTGTATTGGCAGCAACCTGTTGTCATTTCGGCGCCGTCACCACGGCGATGTTTGCCTAGAAAATTTACTCGCGACGTGGCGTGCAATGAAAACCCGCCGCCGGCAACGGGGCGGGCTCTTAACTTTAAACTTTGCCAGTACATCCGTGGTCAAAGTTCGAAGTCAGCTGCGCTGCTGCAGTTTAAACAGCGCGCAGGTTTTCGGCGGCAGATTTGCCCGTTCGGCCATCGGCGACAATATCGAAAGAGACCTTCTGTCCCTCCCGCAGTGTATCCAGACCGGCGTGTTCCACCGCGCTGATATGAACGAAAACGTCTTTGTCAGCATTCTCGGGTTGGATAAAGCCGAAGCCTTTCTGGCTGTTGAACCACTTCACGGTCCCAGTGTTCATGAGAGTTATTTCCTTTAGCAAATACACTTTTAAGCAGCGCCAAAGGCGCCGCTGGATGGGTCGAGATTTTTGGAAGGTCTTCAGTCAGGCACGCATTTCGCGGCGAGGCCAAGTCGTTCGGCCGAAACTCGATAATACGTAGATGGGGGTTGCACCCTAATCGCGCAAGTGCTGGTCGACTAATTCTTGTCCGACAACTCGGAACTCCGCCCAGCGTGACGGAGCCCATTGGCTCGATGCAGTGGCCATATTGTATGCGTCATAACTCCAACTCCACAGCAGAAGTCGTCGCGCCGGTCCGCGATGCTTTAATTAGCGCCCGAAGCTGCCTCAATAGGGTCATCCCCGTCACCTGAGCGTCCGAATATCCTTCGATCTTCAAACGGTATCTAATGTCTTGGATTGCAGAACACCGCCCCCTTCGGCAAGCTGAAAAGCTCGTTCGACGACGGTAACATTTTGCGGCTCGCTGCCATGTATAGGGGCTGGTCGAGCGGACCCACGAGATTTCAAGGCCATCGTTTTCACCCACTCGCCATCACCATTACGTCAACATGCGATATTGGGAGACCGCAAATGTCTTCAGGCTGTTGATACTCGCAGGCCCTCTTTTGACCAGGGGCGCCATGAGAACGGCTACGGTCTCTCGCTTGGTGCTTTCTGTTGCGCCGATTCCAAGTTCGGTACACGCGAGAGAAATTGCGATTTGTGTCGCGAGGCTTTTTTCGCCTAACGGTCCGGAATTGGCTAACGACACATGCTGCTCCGCACGGTTGCGAGAGACGGCACCGGGCTGGCGGAGGCTTGGTGCCGTTTATCATGGGCTTTCGGACGTAAAT
The DNA here is from genome assembly GCA_963789775.1 of uncultured Pseudomonadota bacterium. Taxonomy (GTDB): domain Bacteria; phylum Pseudomonadota; class Alphaproteobacteria; order Rhizobiales; family Hyphomicrobiaceae; genus Hyphomicrobium_B. Next base: position 1,569 of record CAWBLX010000003.1, on the reverse strand, counting down.
AAAAACATCAAGGCGGCGCGCTGACGAACGAGATCGTAAGGTACCTAGTGCGACGTCCTTATCGCAACAAGCCGACGTCTCTGCAGACGACGGACCCGAAGTCAATCACTGGGATCTTCGTCATGGCGAGCATTCAAATCGCTCGATCGCGTAGGACTTCAACTTGTTTAAGTCCGTTTGCCGGTCCTCGCGTAGCTTAAAATGAGCAATGCCACCGCCTCGCATTTCTTGTGATCTTGGCTTATGCCAAGTTCTTCGCACGCCAAATTCAGTGCGGCTTGCAACGTGTTGATGCTGGCATTGTCGTAGTTGCCTTCGGGATATTTCATTGTTGTCCGCCCATCCCGCGAGGCTTAAGTCAAGGCCTCTCGGTCGCAACGCTGCAAACGGCATCGTCGGGCTCGCACGATCACCTTGCTCGAGCGCGGGATAGGCTCGGAAATTACCCATTAAGCGGCATCTGCGAGCGCTGCGCGCTGACGAATTCGCGGCGCCGTGAGCTGCTAAGCAATTAGCTTTTGACAGGCGACAGAGTGCGGTGACGAAGGCCTGGGCGTTGTTTCTTCTTCTTGGGCTCTGTCTCGAGTAGTGCCAAGCGTGCCGCCCGCACCGTTGCGTTTTGGCGGAGTCGCAGCCGTGCCGCTTCGTGATCCTTGATGCCTGCGCCGCGTCTTGCTGGCGGCTGTGCTTCAACTTGAAGGCTACTGCGCGAGCGGCTTCGCGATCCCGCTCTGGCTTCATCGCATCGATTGCTGCCTGGTGCAGCTGGCTCTTTGGATATTCCCACATCTTATATACATGGTGATTGCGATACACTTCGGCAAGCCTTGGTAGCGAAAAGCCCCATCTTCGACGCGAAGCTTGTAATGGTGTCTCCTACGGCCTCCCGGTAGCACGACTTCAGAAATTCTGACGGCGTACGCAATTGAGCCGTTTGAACGCAAGTCGACTTCCGGCTGTTATCGCAAAGACAACGGGAAATATTCAGTGAACCGGAGAGCGAGCATAATTCATTGGAAGCCTATCGCTGAGTACATCGAGCCCGATTGGGTAAAGAGGAGACTGTGCATCCGCCGGTGCTTTTCTGGCGCCCCGCAAAGGGCGCGACGCTCGGCTATATCAGAGATGGTGAGCTATTCGACGCGATGTGGGTTTACGTGTGCGATTCAAATAAGGTCACGTACTTCTCAATGATCAACGAACCCACTGACAATGTTATCGATATGAGCGCACATCGATCTGCGAGTTGAAGCACAGTCGAGGCGGTAAATTCGCATTGCTTACGGCTACGAGCAGGCTGAGTAAATTCCGACTCTATGGCCAACCTGCTTGGCTCGCTATCGTCGTTCTAGGCTGGCGGCTACATCCCGTATATCCTATTTGCCTGTGGGTCGACCAGCAGGATTTTTGCGAGAGATTTTTCAATGGCACTCAGCTTTCCAAACCCAACCAGAAGCTATGACACCAAGCACCATTGCGTGCGGTTTTGGGGATATGATGGTGCGTTTGAAATCAGCTTTCTGGTCGAGCAGCGCGTTTTCTCTAAGATCAATCCAAACGCGGTAGAAG
>CAWBLX010000002.1:0-289688 GCA_963789775.1 uncultured Pseudomonadota bacterium | reverse complement strand
TCTATAGGGCTTTTTTTATCTTTCCGTAAATTATTTTTCATGAATTTATGGTTTTGTACTTTTATGAAAAAGAACACAAAGGAATGGTAATAATGTCCAGTGGGGGATCAAAACACTTCATTCTCACTAAAACGCGGGTGAAGTACCAAACATTGGCTATATCAGTATAATATACCAAGGAAAAATGGGATTTATCTTGATATGATAGTTTAGTAGCTTAATTACGAAGTTTCTTCACTCATATCGTTTCATTTAATAATGAGTAATTAAGTTGAGCGTAAATAAACTTTAATTTTTTAAAACCAACTAAAATATATTTTCATAACATTGGAGGAATTACTTACATGTCTCAAAACTCAAAATCTCTTAAAAAATTCCTAGCAACAGCAGCAACAGCAACAATCGCAGTAGGTGCCGTTGCTCCTGTAGCAATGGCAGCAACAAACTTTGCCGATGTAGCATCACAATACAAAGACGCAGTCGATTTTGTTGCTTCTAAAGGAATTCAAGGATTTAATGACACAACGTTTGGAACTTATGAAAACATTAAACGTGTTGACGCAGCTGTTATGGTTGCTAAAGTTTTGGTCTTGATACTGAAAATGCTCCAGCATCAGGTTTCACAGATGTACCACAACGTGCGGTTAAATATGTAAATGCACTTAAAGCAGCCGGTATTACAAGCGGAAAAACGGCTACTACTTTTGATTCATATAGCAAAATCACTCGTGGTGAACTTGCCATGTGGATCCAAAAAGGTTTTGAACTAAAAGCCGGCAATGGTGCACTTAGCTTTTACTGACGTTGCTGATCGTTACAAAGAAGCAGTTGCTGCTTTAGTAAGCAACGAAGTAACAAACGGAACATCTGCAACAACATTTGGAACAACTGCTAACGCAAAACGCGGTGATTTTGCTAAGTTCTTATACAAAGCAGATCAAGCGAAGAATATGGTAAAAGAACCTGCAGTTGAGAGCGTAAATGCTTTAAACGCTAAGCAAATTGTAGTTAAATTTAATACTGCTCTTGCTGAAGGAACAACTGTTAAACAATTAGAAGATGCTTTTTCTTTAGAAGGTAAAACAGTTACTGCAAATAAGGCTGAACTTTCCGAAGACAGAACATCTGTAACATATACATTGAATAGTACTGAAGTACAAAATGCAACTGTAACAGTATTGCCATTGGATACTGTTAATAAAGATGAAGAAAACAAAGCAGTTCAAACAGGAAAATATGTATCACTATTCTCATTTGATGACGTTGTTGCTCCTTCTGTAAGTGGAACTACATTTGCTAACTACAGTGAGGATGGTCAAACTGCAGATGCAACAGTGGCATTCGACGAAGCATTGTCAACTGTTGGAACTGTTTCAGTAAATGGCGTTCAAACAACTCCAAAAGCTGGAACAGACTCATTTACGCTTGAAGGATTAAAAGTGGGACAAACTTATACAATTGATATTGTAGGTGCAAAAGATACTGCAAATCCAGTAAACAAGGCTGAACACCTCACTTTATCATTCACAGTACCAACTAAAGAGGTTGATTCAACCATCCCAACTGTATCAACTTCAACAAACGGCAATAAATTATCATTAACTTTCTCTGAAGAAGTAACTGCTGGAACGATTACGATTGGCGGTGTTGCTGTAAAAGCAACAGATGTTACAACGACTGATAATAAAACATTTACAGTTGATGTACAAAAAGCAAATGACGGTGCATTCTTTGCTAATAATAAAAACTTCTTTACTTCTGAAGTTGTGATTAACGGTTTTGCAGACAAAGCAACTACTCCAAATGAAATGAAAGAAGTGAAATTCAATTCTACTTTCACTGCTGATACAACCGCTCCAACATTAGCTAGTGCTTCAGCAGCAGTAGATGGAAAAATTGTTCTTGCATTTAATGAGGAAGTGGCAGAGTCAACAATTGATGCTTTAACAGTAAAATCAATTGATGGCATTTTCCAAACCTCAAAAACATTAGCTGTAACATCAGCAAAGCATCCAACAGTTGATGGCAAAGAAGTTAAAAACAAATTAGAGCTTACTTTAGCTGCAGACACTCAATTAGTAACAGGTAAAAATTATGCTGTTGAAATTGCAAAAGATAAAGTAGAAGATAACTATGCAAATAAAAATGCCAATGCGATTTCATTAAGTGTTGTTCGTCCAGCTGCATCTGATGTTGAAGCCGGCGCAGTTATTACAACAGCAATTACAGAAGAGAACAATATTATTGAAATTGTTTTTGCCAATACAGACGAAGAAGGTATGAGCAACTCTGTATTAGACCCTGCTAACTACACTATCGGAGGCAAGGCGTTACCAGCTGGTACAGATATTAAGTTCGTTGATAATAAAAATAAAGTAAGAATTACATTACCTGAAGCATTCATAACAGTTAACGGAGCTTACACTTTTGCAGCTTCAAATCTTCAAGATCAATTTGGTAACACACTTGCAAAAAATGAAAATACTGCAGAATTAGCATTAACAGAAAATGTGGCACCAACAGTCAATACTGCTTTAGCTGTTAATGGAAGTAATGAAGTAGTGGTAAGCTTCTCAGAAGCAATTTCTGATAATGATTTGGACAAAGACGGAACAAATTTAGAAGGCATTACAGTAAAGGTTAACGGTTCAACTGCAACAGCTACTAACTCAGTTGTTTCAGGGAAATTACAAGTTGAATTAACAAATGCGATCACCGCTACTGACAAAGTAACAGTTGAATTCAACAATGCTGAATTAACTGATGCAAGTAACAACCAAGTACAAAACGGAACAGCAAGCAACTAATTTAATCTGATAAAGAAAAAGGAGAGCCACTAGATCTCCATTTTATTATTCTTCCAATGAGTCGGCTCTCTTTTTTTGGCTATGTTAACGATGATAGTTAAAAATGGCCTTTGGTGTACAGGGGCAGCATGTTTTATTCGAATGAATAATTTAGCCCGACGTGTACACCAAAGGCCTTTAAAACAGCAATAATATTGTTTAACAAAGCCTTTTTTTATATTCATCTTAATTTTTCGGCATAAACATAAATGGGTGGTCGACCTACTTTCACTTCGTTGTTATTTACTGCGTAAATAAAGGCTCGATCAAGCAGGCCGGCCGACCGTTTCTCATGTCGATTCATAAGTTGAATATTATATAGAGGTGAAATTCGCAAACTACTAAATCCTATTTCACTTTAAAACGATCATCTAATGCCTTTGCTAGCATGATGGAAAACTCTGCTCTTGTAATAGGATCATTAGGTTTGAATGTCCCATCACTATATCCAACGGTAATCTTATTTTCTGCAAGTATGCTAATATAGGCTGCGGCCCAATGATCAGGGCTTACATCTGTAAACGTTTGGGTTGAAGAGCCTGTTAAATGAAAGGCCTGAACTAAGATTTTTGCCATTTGTGCTCGTGTTAATGAATCGCCTGGATTAAAATGTTGGTTAGATCCAACGAACACTCCCTGTTGCGTCATTTTTGCAATCGAATCAAACCCGAAGTTGTTTCCGTTACGTCTACATAGTTTGGCTTAGGTGCCAATTCATCACTGTATACAATCGCTCTATTTAGCATAATGGCACTTTGTACACGTGTAATGAAGTTATTAGCACCGAAATCCCCGTTTCCATAGCCAGAAATGACTCCCTTTTCTGCTAAATACTGAATCTCCTCTTTTGCCATATCTGGAATGGAGTCATTAAATTTTGTGCTTTTTCCTACACTAATCGCTTTCCAAAAGTCATTGGCCAATACAAGATAGCCAGCTTGGTTTGGATGAATATCTTGTGGGTTTGGTAAATAGCCCGTAGCATTTCGAGCGATCGAGTCTGCAGTAGGGACAAACGTGACATTAAGAGCTGTACTAACATCTGAAATCGTTTTGTTTAACAAATCAAGTAAAGGTAAAAGCTGTGCTTGATATTGAATAGGCATGTGCGGAAATGGATTATAATAGCCCATTAAATAAATATCAGCTTTTGGGTTAAGTGTCTTAATTTGAGTAAGAATCTTTACCGTATTTTCACCGACACCTTTTAGTGCACCTGCTACTTTTTGCTGATCGACGGTTACTTCTCCAGTTGTTTGATTAATACTGATCTGTTGTAAAAGATCATTGGCCCCAGCGTCAATCGTAATAAGTTCAGCATTTTTAATGGCACTTTGGATATCTACCGTAGCTCCATTGCTATCTGGTTTTGCTACATTCGTTTGTATATCGTTCAAAATGTTTGTAGTGGTGTATCCAGGTACTGCAAAACCGCTTATCAAAGCTAGCTAACATTCCTATTTTATTCAATTGGTTACCAATATAATCTGTGTACCCCTTACCCAATTGTTTATCAGGTGTTTGCCCTGCAGCAAGCGAATCTCCTAATGCAAGGTAGTCAATTGTCTGATCGGCGGTGCTTTGTGCTGATGCCATAACAGGTGATACAAGCAAGAACAATACCATGATGAATGAAAAGCTAAGTCTGATAAATTTCTTTTTCAATCTGTTTCCCCCTTCGTTTTTGAAATACATACATGATATTCGCTAATAATTAGGAAAATCCCCCTCTATACAGTCTGAAAATTTAGAAATTTAATTTAGGTTCCGGTCTTCCCAGTGAATTGTAATAACAAGGAGGGACCTCTTTTACTAAGGTGGAATTGCATGTAAATATTATTCTAATTTTTTGTAAATTATTTAAATGTTATGTAAAAATATCGAAAATTTACTAGAGTAGCTAGCGATCTCTAGTATACTTTCCATTGGGACCATCATACTATTTCTTAAAATCTTAAACTCTATATAAATAAGGAAGAGTTTGTCTTTGGTAGTCAATTCGTTTTTACAAACGATGGCTAGAAAATAATAGAATTCTACTATTTCTATGCAATAAAGGGGAGGAAGAAATAATGAATAAAAGATCCAATTCTTATCGTAAGTTTTTGGCGACAGCTGCAACAGCTACATTCGTAACATCGGTTGCCGCACCTTGGGCTTCAGCTGCATCAAACGAATTTACAGATGTTCCACAACGCTATCAAGAAGCGGTGGATTTTCTCGTTTTAACAGGAGCAAAGGGGATCACAACGACATCATTTGGTACATATGAAAATATCAAACGTGTGGATGCGGCTGTTTTATTGGCTAATGTACTTGAACTGGATACAGTGAATGCTCCAGATTCAGGATTCAAAGATGTTCCTGCAAGAGCAACAGGTGCCGTAAATGCACTCAAAGAGGCTGGAATCACCTTAGGAAAAGCAGTAGACTCTTTTGGATCAACCGATTTAATTACTCGTGGTGAATTAGCTATTTGGATCCAAAGAGGATTTGAATTAGAAGGTAGTACGACACTCCCTTTTACTGACGTTGCAGAAAAGTATCAACATGCTGTTCAAGCATTGTTAACGAATGAAATCACACAAGGTACTTCAAAAAGTGAATTTGGCGTATATGAACCTGCTAAACGTGGCGACTACGCTATCTTTCTAAATAAAGCTTTCCTTGCTCAAGATGACAACTTTGAGCTGTCCATCATGCATACAAATGATACGCACGCCCATTTGGATAATGTAGCGAAAAGAGCAACGGCGATTAACAAAGAACGTGCAGAAAATCCGAATGCCCTTTTAATTGATGCGGGTGATGTGTTATCTGGAACCTTGTATTTCAATGAATTTAAAGGACAAGCAGATTTAGAGTTTATGAATTACATGCGCTATGATGTTATGACATTCGGAAACCATGAATTCGATTTAGGCTCAACTCCTGAAGGTCATAAAGCTTTAGCGGATTTTATAAAGGGTGCTTCTTTCCCATTTGTTAGTGCGAATGCTGATTTCTCTAGTGATAATAATCTATCAACTTTATTTAAAGATGAAATCACAGAAAATGCAGTGGACGGTACAATTTATAACGGTGTGATTAAAGAAGTAGAGGGAGAAAAGGTTGGAATCTTTGGTTTGACTACAGAGGAAACGGTTAACCTTTCTAGTCCTGGAAGTGTTGAATTTGAAAACTATTTAGAGGAAGCGGAAAAAGCCGTTGCTGCTTTTGAAGCCGAAGGGGTTAACAAAATAATTGCTGTTTCCCATTTAGGCTATGATGATAATCCTGACTATGATAACGATCTTTTACTTGCAGAAAATGTTGATGGAATTGATGTAATTGTTGGAGGTCATAGCCATACACAGTTAAATGAGCCCGTTGTGGTTGATGAAGATGAGGCTGGTGTAGAAAAAGAGCCAACTGTTATTGTACAAGCCTATCAATATAGCGATTATCTTAGGAACATTAGATGTTAAATTTGATGAAAATGGTGTAGTGGTTGGACAAATAGGAGAATTAATTAAGATTGCTGACCAAGAAGAGGATGCCGAAGCAGCTAAAAATGTTGAAGAAGTATTCGGATCAAATTGCCGAGGTGAAAAATACTTCAGCGGGTGCAACAGCTGTGGCAGAATTGTCAAATCCACGTCTTTCTGATGCAGAAGGTGCTACTGTAAGTGTACGTAATAGTGAAACGAAATTAGGTAACTTAATTACAGATGGTATGCTTGATAAGGCGAAAGAGTTTAATCCTGATACTGTCATTGCTCTTCAAAATGGTGGAGGAATTCGCTCATCCATTGATGAAGGAGACATTACTTTAGGGGAGATTTTAACTGTACTTCCTTATGGAAATACTTTGGCAACGATGAAATTGACTGGTGCACAAATTATAGAAGCACTTGAACACAGTGTAAGCCAAGCTCCAAAGGAAAGCGGCGGATTTTTACACGTATCTGGAATGAAGTATACGTATGACAGCTCACAGCCAGCAGGAAGCAGAGTGAAAACAGTTGAAGTAAAAGGTGCTAACGATACGTATACAGCTTTGGATCCTGAAGCCACATATGTAGTTGCAACCAATGCTTTTACAGCAAAAGGCGGAGACGGTTATGATGTTTTCAAAAATGTATATGGTCAAGGACTTGTCACTGATTTAGGATTTGCTGATTGGGAAAACCTTAGAGACTATGTAGGAAAACTAAAAACAGTCGATCCACAAATTGAAGATAGAATCGTAAATTTAGCTAAGTAATCAAGGGGAATTTGGGGACAGTCCTATAATGCTTATAGCATTAGGACTGTCCCCTTTTACAATAATGTTAAACTTCTAAAAAGTTTTCCTAATTAGTCGACAATATATGGTACAATTTGACTTGGAAAATCATCTCAAGGGAGGAGATCTTAACATAATGTGGAAACATGTAGGAACCAAGGTTTTTGCTTTGGTGGCAGTATTTATTTTTGTTTTTTCAATTAGTGGAAAGGGACTAGCCGCTAATGTAACGGGTATCCCAAGTAGCTCTGCAACAGAGATCAACTACTTAATTGATAGAGGAATCATTAGTGGATATGGAGATGGAACTTTTCGACCCCTACAAAACGTGACTCGTGCTGAGGCAGCTATTATGCTTGGAAAAGCACTTGGATTAGACGGGACCAAAAGAGAGACATCGTTCACTGATGTAGGAGCGGGATCTACTGCTTCAGGTTATATTCAATCTGCTACTAAATTGGGAATTATTAATGGGTTTTCAGATTCTACATATCGGCCGAATGATCCGATCACTCGTGGTCAAATGGCTCTTCTTTTGCAAAAGGGCTTTCAATTAACAGAGAAGAGCAATGTATATTTTACTGATATTGCTCAATCAGGAACACAATATGATGCGATTAATATGATTGCTACAGCTGGATTAACAGTAGGGTACGGAGATGGTACATTCCGACCAGCTGACAATGTCACACGTCAAGAATTTGCCATGTTTGTGGCAAGAGGATTAAACGAAGACTTTCGTGTTTCTTATATAGGACAGCCAATTAAAGAAGCGATTGTTAATGTAGGTTATGGAGACATTTTAAATGTTCGTTCTGGTCCAAGTGCAAATTATTCTATGGTTGGTAGTTTTAAAGACGGAACCCAAGTCAGCATTTATCGATATGAAGGTGATTGGGCATATGTATCATCAGGTAGTATTACTGGGTATGTGAACAGTTATTATTTAGCTACTCCTTCAAGTGGTAAAAAGATTGCCATTGATGCAGGACATGGTGGTAGTGATACAGGTGCAATTGGCAATGGATTGCTAGAAAAAGAAATTAATCTTAGTATTGCTTTAAAAGTTGAAAGTCTATTGAAACAAAAGGGAATACAAGTAGTTATGACACGTAACAATGATACTTATATATCATTGGATGGGAGAGTAGCTAAAGCTGTTAATGCTAATGCAGATAGTTTTGTTAGTATACATACAAATTCAAGTACTAGCCCAGATCGCAAGTGGAACAGAAACTTACTATAGTACGGCAGCTACACGAGCTGAAAATAGTAAACAATTGGCAACCTTTATTCAAAATCGTTTGTATCCTGCTTTAGGAACTAAGGATCGTAAGGTTAAAACAGCAGACTTCCGTGTTATTTATAAAACTCCGCTTCCTGCTACTTTAGTTGAGCTAGGCTTTATTTCTAATAGTAGTGATTCTAGTAAACTAGCTTCAGATTATTATAGAAACAAAGCAGCCGAGGCGATTGCGTTAGGGATTGAAGATTACTATAATTGGAAAAAATAAAAAATGGGCAGAATTCTGTCCATTTTTTATTTTATAGACTATGTTAGTATCGTATCGATTGTAAGTGACATCAAAAAATTCCCCATTGATAATCGATAATCTTTTAATCGATTATCCATTGCAACTAGTAATCATGTATAATAGTTTTAAAATGGTAAGATTTATGGAATCTATTATCGAATGAAAGGGAAGGTTGACATGAACAAACACAAATATATGATCGGGTTTCTGTTCATTTTTCTATTACTTATTCCTTTCAAAGTCAATGGGGAACAGCTAACTGAACGTGTGACGATTATATTTAATAATGAAATAGATTATAAGCTTTTAGAGGAAAAAGATTTAGAAGTTCATCATATTTTTGAAGAGTACGATGCTGCGTCGGTGACAATACCTGTTTCAATGAGAGATAATCTTAATGCTCGTCCCAATATTCGGTTTATAGAAGAAGACCCTGAAGTTGAAACAACTTCTCAAACTGCGAGCTGGGGATATCGGTCATTAGATATTGAAGATGTAAAACAAACTGGTTTAACAGGAAAAGGAATTAAAATTGGGATTCTTGATACGGGGGTACGAACAGACCATCCTGATCTTCATATTTCAGGCGGTGCCACATTTGTCCAAGGGACTTCGTCCTATAATGATGACTTTGGTCATGGTACACATGTTGCTGGAATTATTGCCTCGCAGGATAATGATCTCGGTACAGTGGGAGTTGCTCCAGATGCACAATTATATGCAGTTAAAGTGCTAGATAATAATGGAAAAGGGAACCAGTCTGATGTGGTAAAAGGGATCGATTGGGCAATAGAACAGGGGCTTGATATTATTAATTTAAGCATCACATCCCCTACGGGCTCCTTTTTATTACAGGAGACCTTACAAAAAGCCTATGATCAAGGGATGTTGATTATTGCCGCTTCGGGAAATTTTTCGTGACTCCAGTTTATGAAAATATTAATGTCTTATTTCCGGCACAATACTCGACGGTTATTGCTGTTGGCTCTGTTAATGAAAATCTCGTCAGATCATCATTTTCTTATTATGGTCAGGATTTGGATTTTGTTGCGCCAGGAGAAAATATATACAGTACCTATAATGGTCTTGGGGATGGAGAATATCAACTTTCAACAGGAACTTCAATGGCGGCTCCTTTTGTAACCGGAATGGCTGCTTTATATAAAGAGGCCTATCCTAACCTTAATTCTACTGAAATTCTGAGTCGTATGGAAAGATCAGCATTGGATTTAGGCGATAAAGGAAAAGATATCGAGTATGGCTATGGGCTCATCCAACCTCCGCCTAGTCTAGAAGACAATATTTTCCCCGATGTACCTGAGAATAGTTGGTATAAAAAAGAAGTAAATAATCTTTATATCAAGGGAATTATTAATGGGTACGGGGACGGAAAATTTTATCCATATCAACCCATTACACGTGCAGAAGCGGTTACGATGATTGGTAAAGCATTGAAACTTTCAGGTGAAAAAAGTGAAACGTTCTTTTTGGATGTACCTTACAAGCACTTTGCTTCTGGTTATATTAACAGTACAACCAATGAAAAAATTATTGTTGGATTTCAAGATCATACGTTCAGACCAAGCACCCATATTATTAGAGGGGATGTAGCGGTTATTTTGCAAGGAGCCTTTGAATTCCCAAACTCCGATGGAACATTTTTCTCAGATGTTGACCCAGAGAAACATTATTTTAACGCCATTAATAGCCTTGCAGCCCAAAATATTTCTAAAGGGTTTTCAGATGGTACCTTTAAACCTGATGAAAACATAACGAGGGCTCAGTTTAGTGTGTTTTTATCAAACAGTATGAAATGAATGAATTAACTTTTAAAAAGGAGACAGTCTCTCGCTGCGTTTAAGTAGCACAGGGACTGTCCCCTTTTTATGTAAAATTAAGAAATTGTAGAATATTGGTTGAAGAGACCATATCCGATACCTATTCATATGTACTGTAAAGAAAGTAGGGACAGTCCCATGTTGACTTTAAATTATGGACTGACTATTTTTCTATTAAACTAATTTCTTTTATAAACCATACCAACAGATATATGACTATTATACTCATCTGATTCCCTGTTTTTCTAATATTAACTCTTCAAAAATAAATTTGTAATCAAACAGTAAAGTAAATTCCTTGTTTCTTTTGGTAAAATATATCTATAAGAACCATATTTTGATAATTTACGAGAAAATACGAGATAAAATTCAATGAGGTGGAATAATGAGTCAAAGAATGTCAAAATTTCTGGTAGTAGTTTTACTCCTGACGATCTTCCCGTTTCATAGTGTTTCGGCAGCATCGAATCAGGAGGAAGTAGTTAATGTTGCAAAGTCTAATATAGGTGTACCGTATGTATACGGAGGAACAACCCCTAATGGCTTTGATTGTTCGGGATTCCTAAGGTATATCTTTGGAAAAGTCGGGATTGACTTGCCAAGAATTTCTGCGGATCAATATAAGGTAGGAGAACCCGTTTCAAAAGCAGATTTAGAGCCTGGTGATTTAGTGTTTTTTGAGAAGACATATAATAAAGCAGGTGTTACCCACGCTGGCATGTATATTGGCAACAATGAATTTATTAGTGCTACAACCAGCAAAGGAGTTAAAATTGACTCATTAAGTAATACATACTGGGGACCAAAATATTACGGCGCAAAACGCGTCATAGAAAATAAGATTGGTGAATTTTCTGATGTGGACACAAGCCACCCTGCATTTGATGCCATCAATGCGTTAGGCAGCAATGGAGTTATTCAAGGTTATGGAGATGGTACATTTCACCCTGAAGATAAAGTAACCAGGGGACAGGCTGCTGCCATTGTAAACAGAATTTTAAACAAAGAACCAAATAACTTAAATGCCTTTAAAGATGTATCACCAACTTACCCTTTTGCAAAGGATATTGCGGTAATAAAAGAATTGGGCATTATTGAAGGCTTTACTGATGGCACTTTCCGTCCTCATGATTACATGACAAGAGCTCAAATGGCCGTAATTGTTCAAAAAGCTTTTAACACCCAAGTTTCAATAGCGAGCAACAACTACAGCGATATTACTCCATCTTATTGGGCGTATGATGCCATTATTGCCATGAGTAGTATCGACAACACATCCATATTTGCTGGAGATCGCTATAATCCGACAGACCTTGCAACTCGTGCCTTTTTTACGGCAGCAATCTATAACTCTACTAAATAATAAGGAAAAGAAAGGGACAGCCCGGCAGCGCTTTAAAGCGCCGCGGGACTGTCCCTTTCTTTAAGATCTGTGCTTAGGATTGTGCTTGCGCTGCTTTGTATAAGAAAATGGCAAAGTCGCCTCGTTTTGCGTTAGCATCTGTTCCAAATGTTGTTGTAGAAGTTCCGCTTGTGATGTTGTTGCTTACTAGAGCAGAAACGGCTTCTTTGTATTTAGGTGCTACATCATCGAATGCTAGTACTTCATTACTTGCTTTCAGATCAAATGCTTTTTGTAACCAAATAGCAAGTTCTCCACGAGTGATTCAGTCATTAGCACCGAAAGAAGTTTCGGATTTTCCACTTGTGATCCCTGCTTCTTTAAGCGCATTTACATATTTTGTTCTATTCGTTCGGAACATCAGTGAATCCTGCTTCTGGAGCAGATTCAAAATCAAGGTCTAAAGCCTTGAACAAGAATTGAGCTGCATCAAGACGAGTGATATTGTCATAAGTTCCAAATGTTGTTGGAGAAGTTCCGTTGATTCCTTTAGAAACTAGATAATTAACGGCATCTTGATAGTTCGCTTTAACATCAGTGAAAGCTGGAATTATATCCTCACTCGCTTTTGCAATATAAGCAGAGGAAATATAACCTGTAAACTTTTGATCAACTGTTTTAACCGGATACCATACAAATTGGTTTTCACTGTCCACGTTTTGATCATACGCAAAATCTCCGGTAATGTTCAAAGTTGTATTTTCAGCTAACTTAGTTCCATCTTGAGATGTACAGGTTGTGGACGTAAACCCACATTTTCTTCTGTTACAACTACTTGATCTCCCGTTTTGAAAAAATAAGCAGAATCATGTGTTTGATCTAATGTATACTCTGTCTTTGATAAACTCAATATTTTCGTCGCTTTCACGGTCGTACTGAAAATCATCTGCACTAAAAGCAAACTGACCTAACTTCGCGATTTTTGGAAATATCATTTAAGAAACTATCATTTTCAATACGAGCAAAGACTTTTTCTTGATAAGCATCTGTATTTTTCTCACCTGTCAGTTGTTCAAGGGGGCTATTGACAGGCTTTGTGCCGTTGTATGCCATGACCGGGAAGTACCAATTTTCAATTACCTGTTTCTCAGCACCGCTTACTTTCGGAAGATCAGTACGGTCATACATGCTGCTAAGAATTTTAACACCCGCTTCGATATTGTAAGATATATCAGTTTTTAGTTTCTCTTGATCGTAGTTTGGTTGATTTGTAATTTGCATGATGCCGATGCCGCCATCGTCAGAAATTAGAGCTTCTCCGTTCTCCTTAAATTGTTTCCAATCTGACTCCTGTGTTGCCACAGCTTTTACTACTTCAGGAGGAATTTCAGCCTCTATTGCTGCATTCGTTAGTAATTCGTTGATTTCTTGGAAAGAAAGATTTTGATTCGTCTCTGCTACACTATATGATGAGCTTTTAGAGATCTGTTCTGATTCCGCGGAAGCTTCTCCATAAAACATGCCTGTTGCTAAACAAGTTAATACCCCTACCCTTAATAAAGAAAATTTCATTCTACCATTCTCCTATCTACTTAGTTGATAAACTATATATATATTACCATAATGGGATTTTTTTATCTAAAGCATGCCTATCCCAGCCATAGATTAAAATAGACAAGAAATATGGCGTTTATGGGGATATTTGCATTTTTTTTGTAGACTTTATTTATGATAGAATAATAGAGAAGTTTGTTAGAAAATGTGGAAATAAAATATTAAATCGGAGGAGAGAGATGAAGAAAAAATTAATAGCTTTGCTTTGCTTCGCATTAGTGGCAAGTGGTTTGTTTTCCTTTAACCAATCGACAGCATATGCTAATGATGATATTACAGGAATAACGTTAGAAACGGAAATGCGTGCTTTAATCGATTTAGGTGTCTTGCATGGCGATGGAAAAGGTAAATATAGCCCTTTTCAAGAAATCAATAGGGGTCAATTTGCTGCATTCATATCCCGAGCCCTTCAATTACCTGAAGGTACTCCAAGATTTCCGGATGTTCCATTAACCTGCAGCTCTCGCTGGAGAAATCAATAGTGCAAGTGAAGCAGGAATCATAAATGGATATGGTGACGGAACTTTTGGAATGAATGATCTGATTACTCGCGATCAAATGGCGTTGATGATTGATAATGCATTTAGTTTATTTAAATGTAGAAAGAAATGAAGCGCCATTACCTTTACGGATGTGTCTGAGATTGGTCGAACCTTCAAACAGGCAGTGTCACGTACTGTATATGACAAAATTGTCATTGGGTATACATACGAGGATGGAACGTCTCAATTCCTTCCTAAAAAAACGGCAACACGTGCTGAGGCGGCTGCCTTTATTTCACGAATGATCAATACGGCGACAAAGTATGTCGAAGAAGGTCCTGGTGGAGAAGAAGAGACAGGTGCATATAAGGTGGCAACCATTGATGCTAATAAAAATCTCGTTCCGGGCACAAAATCTTATGAGACTTATGATGAAGCTAAGAATGCAGCAACGAACGTAAATCAAGTAGTAACTCTTACATGATCAAATCGTAAGTATGTCAGAGGGTTTAGTTATTTCTAGGCCAACTGTAGGTCAATATCTAACGTATATTTATGAAGATCAAAACTTCAACAAAAATATTACGTATATTCCTGCGGGGCAAGAGATGCAATATTTAGACTCAACTGATGAGTATGTTAAGGTAAATATTGCTGGTATGACTGCATATGTAAAGCATACTGAAGTATATCTTCTGCCTATTCAACAAGTGGAAGGCAGAAACTATTATTCTGTTAATGAAGAGGGAGAATTAGTTCACTCATATCTACAATCAAGTGACAAAATCCAGTGCTGCCTATGTAATGGGAAAAGCGCCATCCTTTTTAACTGCTGGCAATCAGTATTATAGCTGGGATGGTGGAATATTCTATAATACTACTGGTCAAGAAGTAGGCACAGCCTATCAATATTTCAACTATCTTCCTGCACGAACCGTTTCAAACTATACCGCAGAAGAGCTTGATCAATATATTGATCACATATTAGCGGAACGTGAGTCTCTTTATACTAGTAATCCAACCTTATATGTACGCTACAAAGATGCTACAGAGCTAAGTAAAATCAAAGACTTAGGAACATATATTAAAGAGGCAGAGTCTAAGTATAAAATCAATGCACTATTAATTTTAGCAATGGCGATGCATGAAAGTGATTTTGGAATGAGTCCACTTTCTCAAGAGCGAAATAACTTATTTGGTCTAAAAGCATATGATAGTAATTTAGACTGGAGCGGAAACTTTTGTTGATCCTAGCGAATCAATCGATGGGCTAGCAACAAGATATTTAAATGTAAATTATATTAATCCTCTTGGTAGCTATGCGAATGGAGCTGCAATCGGAAATAAATCCCGTGGCTTTAACGTGAAATATGCTTCCGATCCCTATTGGGGACAGAAGATTGCGGGCCATATGTACCGGGTCGATAAATTCCTTGATGGCAAGGATTTTGACAAGTACAGAATTGGAGAAACAAACACGACAGATCTGAATGTTCGTCATGAACCAGAAGTAACTTCACAAACCCTGCAATTTATCTATAAAAAAGCAGGAATGCCAGTTGTGATAATAGACTCGACTACCAATTCAAAGAATCAAGTCTGGTACAAAGTCTTATCTGATCATAACGATCACCAGAATGCCTATATTCGTTCTGATTACGTTAATGATATGAAAATAGCAAAATAAGAAAATAACTAAAAAGGGACAGTCCCTCAGTGTTTTAAAGCGCTGAAGGACTGTCCCTTTTTTACATAAACTTAAACTTTCATACCAAAAAAAATCTAAACTAAGTATGTATATATGATAGAATAGTAGGATGATTTGTTATATTTTAGAAGTAGTACGAGGAGGAAAGAAATGAGAAAAAAAATAATGGGGTTGCTTTGCTTCTTATTAGTGGCGAGCAATTGGTTTTCGTTTAACCATTCGAAAGTTTATGCTTCTGATGATATTACAGGGATCACGTTAGAAAAAGACATGCGTGCCA
Source organism: uncultured Pseudomonadota bacterium (assembly GCA_963789775.1). Classification (GTDB taxonomy): domain Bacteria; phylum Pseudomonadota; class Alphaproteobacteria; order Rhizobiales; family Hyphomicrobiaceae; genus Hyphomicrobium_B. The sequence continues at coordinate 273,776 of CAWBLX010000002.1, read as the reverse complement.
TGATTGATTTAGGTGTTATGGTAGGCGATGGTAAAGGGAAATATCGACCTAATGAAGAAATTAGTAGAGGTGAATTTGCTGCACTACTATCCCGGGTACTTGAATTACCTGAAGGAACTTCCCAGTTTTCAGATGTGCCTCCAACCTCAGCGCTTGCTAGAGATATCTATAGGGCAAGTAAAGCAGGCATTGTAAATGGATATGGAAACGGGAAATTTGGTATGAATGATCCAGTTACCCGGGCTCAGATGGCCATGATGATTGATAATGCATTAGTGTACTTAAATGTAGATAGACATAAAGAGTCACTAAACTTCATAGATGTATCTGGGCTTAGTGAAAAATTCCAACAGGCAATTGCACATATCTTATATGATGAAATTACTATAGGATACACAAATAAGGATGGAAAGTCTGAATTTCGTCCTAGGAAAAACCGCTACACGTGCTGAGGCAGCAGCCTTTATTTCACGAATGATTCATACTTCTGAGGAGTTTCGGGCACGGGAGATAGATGAAAAGGAAGAGCCTATACCACCTATAGTAGAACCACCAAAACCTGAGACCTCCAGTTGTAGATCACACAAGTCATGTGGATATTATGGGAGCCTCTAATATTTCTGCAAAGAAAATGGCGGCATTTGTAAAAGAAAAGAATCCGAATGCACAAGACATCGATGAGATTGCTGAAGCATTTATTGAAATTGGCAATAAATATGGAGTTCGTGGAGATATCGCTTTTTCTCAATCCATCCTGGAAACGGGCTGGTTCAAGTTTGATGGTGGAACAGCTGTCACACCAGATCAGCATAACTATGGCGGTCTTGGTGTAACGAGCAAGGGAACGAAGGGAAATGAGTTTGCCACAGTAGAAGAGGGAGTTACTGCGCAAATTCAACATTTATTCGCCTATGCTTCTAAAAATGAACTTCCAGCAGGCGAAATCATCGTTGATCAGCGTTTTGATAAGGTATCTCCTCGTGGAAAAGCACCTCATTGGGAAGACCTAAGCATGAGATGGGCCATGAATGAAAACTATGGAAATCACATTCTCTCTTTATATAATCAAATGAAATAATGATTAATGTGTAACAAGATAATCATTAAAAAAAGCGGCAGATTCCCTCTCGGGAGGGACTGTCGCTTTTTTAAATATATAGAGTCGATAAGGATATCAATTATTTTCCTCGGCCTCTCCGTCGTACAATATTAAGCAGTTGATTAAAGGCATCTCGGTAAAATGTATATAACCCCAAAGCATAGAACAATGCCCCAAGTGGGATAAGAATGCCTATCTGAATGATGGAATGCCATTCGGAAATAGGTGTGAATCTTTTTATTAAGTATAAAGGTACGGCCATAATGAGGGTCGGAATTAAGACTCTTATGAAAAGAGAGGCAAGCTTTCTTTTTTCGCCTCGTTCAAAATCCCTATATACAATAAAAATAGAGATGGATAAAAAATACACCGACACAACAGAACTGGTTATAGCCAAACCGGCATATCCAAACGGGCCTACAAACATCCAATTCAATACGACATTCAAAAGGATGGTTGTTACACTGATTCGAAAGATCGTTGAAGTTTTTCCTCTAGCGTACATCGATTTGGAAACAATATACTGCATACCTTGTGTTACAATAATCGGCAAATAATAGAGAAGAGCCATATACGTATTATGAGTATCTTCTGCTGTGAAGGCGCCACCCTCAAAAATAAAGGAAATGGCCGCTTCACCTACTAACCAGAGCCCAACAGCAATCGGCATTAATGTAACAAGTGAAACCTGCATCCCCATCAAAAAGGTTTGTTGAAATTTTTTTGGTTGATCCACCTGTTCTGATAATAGAGTGAAAATGATTACGGCAATCGTTGTTCCATAGATTGCATGCGGAACACTAACAAGAAGGGAAGCATTATTTAAATACGTGACGGCTCCACCAATGGTCCCTGAGGCAAACATTTTATTAACAAACATGTTAATTTGGCCGACAACAGAATTTAATAGGGATGGTACCAGTAATACGATAAAGGTGGTGCGGAAATCACGATCAACCTTTAAAGTCGGCTTCCAATGAAATTCACTTTTATGTAAAAAATAGAACTGAAGGATGGTACCCAAAAGGGTACCGAAAATAAATCCATAGGCTAAACTGTTGATTCCCCATTGATCGGAAAAAAGTAAGGCAAACACAGCGCCCATCAAGGTGGCAAGAAGCTTTGAAATTTGTGAAGGGACAAAAATTCTTTTTGCTTGTAAATAAGAATCCAAAATCCCATTCAAAGCAATAGCTGTTAAAAAGAGAAAGAAAAATTGTGTAATTTCAACGGCAATCTTCTCCGTATCGGGAGTCATTGATCCATAGATAAAAGGAACAAAGGTCGGAACAAAGAAATACCCCGTAATGGTCAAAATAAAAAAGATCAGAGCAGTGGCATTCATAATGCCATTTGCATTTCGTTCCGTCTCTTCCGGGTTATCCTTCTGATATTTAACATATAACGGCAGAAAAACATTATTAAAGCCACCCGAAATCATCGCAATTACTAAAGTAATAAAAGAGAAGGCAAGTAAATAGCCATCTGTATATTCATTTGCTCCAAATTGTCTAGCAATAATACTTTCGCGTAAAAAACCAGAAAACTTTACGACAAGTGCAAGCAAGGTAATCCAAATAGCAGTCTTTTTTAATCCTGACATAGAATTCAGTCGCTTTCTATATATATCTGCTTTCATCATTTCTAATTTACTTTATATTTATTGGGGTAGTTCCCAGATAATCTACCACATTAAAGCAATGGGGTATGTCCCCACGTACTTGAAAGCAGTAAAGTAACGGAATCTATCCCTCTATTTGTATGAACGTAAGGCTTTTAGATAAATTTCTTCGTATTTTTCTGCTGCGGTCAAATGAGAGTATTCTTTTTCAATTTTCTCACGTGCTCTTTTCGCCATTTCAACCCCTTTTTCAGGATGATCGAGTAGTTCAATAATGGCTTCAGACATTTGAACAATATTTTTTTCTTCTATTAATAAGCCATCATTGCCTGGGTCAACGATTTCCTTTAATCCACCAACTGCACAAGCGATAAGTGGTGTTCCAGAGCCCATAGCTTCTAGAGCCGATATGGACGTGGCTTCCTCCACACCAGCCGAATGGACACTAGGTACAATCACAATATCGGCTAAAGCATAATAATCTTTTACTTTCTCATGTGGTACATCACCGAGTAAAGTTACTTTTTCATCCATTCCATATTCCTGAACAATCTTTTTAATCTCCTCTAGCTGGTTACCATTACCAGCATAGATTAATCTAGTATTTGGATATCTTTCCAGAACAGCTGGAAGAGCAAGAGCGGGATAAGTGACACCGTTCTTCTTGATCAATCTTCTTGGCACGAACACAATATGTTCATCTTTTGAAAGGTGATATTGTTCACGCAGTACATTCTTTTTCTCTTTATCAGGCATAAAACTATGAATATTAATAAAGTTACGAATCGCAGTCGCCTTAACACCAGATACTTCCTTGACATAGCTTTTAAGCCGCTGATCGACCGTAATAATTTCCCGAGTTCCTTTGTATGCCTTGAGTTCAATCGACTTCAATTTCTTTGCTTCCGGACTTCCTTCGAGTACAGACCCTTTGCTGACAGCCTCAAAAGCCAAATAGCCATGAACGGTAGAGACTACTGGAAGCCCTGTTTCAAGTGCAGCTAATGTTGAATAAGGATCTTGTGCATTAATAATGTCATAGTTTTGCTGTTTATTTTTTTCAATTAATGAATGTAAGCAACGTTTTCGAACTTTCATACTCCAAAGCATGCCGCTCCCTTTTTTCCACTTATTCAATATAAAGCTTGGTCCCCGGGCATACAATAATCTCATAACAGGTGGGAGGGTGGCGAATGATAATACATCCACTTGATGTCCCTTTGCTTCTAAGCCTGCTTTTAAAGTCGTCACATGTGTGGATAGTCCGCCCACGTGAGGGTATTCATATGCTGTGGCAATCAGGATTTTCATTTCTGTACCTCCTTATGGTAAAAAAGGAACAATGCTACAACAAGTATGTTTGTCATGCTTGCACCCTTTCATTGTTCGTCGATTGTCATTCTTTTTCCGAACGAATAAATTTTTCCTTTAAAAGCTCCACATTAGACAATGCCTCTTTTCGTAATTCATTGGCATTGTCTTTGACGATGCTAGAATAATGATCGCGATTATCCAGTAAATAACAAGCATTCTTTGTTAGCTTCTCGACATTCATTTCTTCTAGGGCAGCGGAAAATTCCCACATACCATTTCGTTTTAATAAGCTTTCGACCTTTTTATCATAGCTAAGTCCAATATGAGGGACACCGGTAACCGTAGAGAAAATAAGTGCGTGAAGTCTCATTCCAATTGTCAATTGACAATTACCGATAAAATTTATATATTGATTCGGCGAAAAATTCACATCAAGTAGATGACATTTGTCACGATGTACCATCTGACTCAATACTTTTTCACTTGCAAGCGCGTCATGATGTCCTTCCATAGGGACAAAAACAGGAGTTACCCCTTGTTTTTCAATCAGAGCATCAAGAATTTGCGCCACCTGTTCAAACTGCTTTGTTCTCTCAAACCACGGCCGAACGGAAACGGCAAGAAGACGGTCCTTTTTTTCAAGGTGAAGACTATCTATACAGGCAGTATCCTTTTTTAGTTGAAAAGCAAAGACAATGTCAGAGGTCACGATTGTTTCCGGACTTTTTACCCCGATTTGCTCTAGCAAGTCTTTCGAGTATTGATCACGAACGGTAACAAAGTCCGCCATATTGGCAAATACCTTCATGAGAAGTTTTCCCCAGGTGGAAGATACTGGACCGATTCCTTGTGAGAAAAACATGACCTTTGTTCCACATAGCTTTGCTAAAAAGACAATTAATAAATAATAAGGAAGTGGACCAAAAAGAAAGCGTGTTGGATAGGTATCCTGCAACAGTCCTCCACCACCACTAATTAACAGGTCGGAACCTCTTAAAGCATTTACCTTTTCTTTAAAATCATGACGCCATCCACGATAAATACTTTTTACTTGGTGCTGTGAGGCAGTTTTTTTAGGTGAGAGAGAAAAAACGGTTATATCCGGATCCTTTAGACTGATCGCGCAAATTCACAATAATCGCTTCTAGGATGGCCTCGTCACCTGTATTCCCAACACCGTAAAATCCTGAGATCACTATCTTCAAAGAGTATTCCCCCCTTGCTTGCTAAACGACGTTGATAGGTCTGTTTGCTTGTGAACATAGAAGTAAGCAATAATAGCACATAAATAAATACTGACAGATGGTGCTGTGAAAACATGACCAGCAAAACCGGCAATACCCAATCCGAGTACAATGCTCAAAATCAATAGTGCGTCTTTAGGTAAAAGGATTTGTGAGAGACTTTTACATGTATGCCCTATTGACCTTATCGCAAAATATAATAATGGTAAGAAGTACAAAATAGAGCCTATGATGCCCGTTGAAAAAAAGAGATCAAAATAATCGATTTCAATTGTTTTAGGTTGGTCGGAGTAATTACTTGCATAGCCCATTCCAAAAAGTTTTTGTTTCATAGATGCTTTTTCATAGTAATCTGTATGCTGAGAAAAAAATAGTTGTCGTCCGCTTAAAATTAAATCCTCAACTTTGTTCACTTCGCCATTTTTATATGGATCTGTAACATCAAGATTGGTCTCGTCTTGTTCAGGGACCTCGAGACGTTCAATATGAATTTGGGTATTATGAACTAAAGGAGAAATGGGCGTTACTAAAGCTAGAGTTATGATACAAAGCAACATCATAAGTGCATTTAGTCTAATGTTGCCAAATTGTGTTTTTTTTAGGAAAAAGGCAATGATTAAACTAATGAAGGCAACGAGTATAGTGATTAATAAAGCACCGTAGCCAACCTTTGTACCAATCATGATTAAGGCATAGCCAGAGAGAACCACGGGAATCCAAAAAATGAGCCCTCTTACGTTTTGCGTTTTTACAATTGCATAATAAACGATGAGTGGAAAAATGATAGCGATTGTCGCGCCTATTTCGTTACCAGCATAAAACCAGCCAGAGTATCCTATTTTAGCTGATTTATAGCTGTCTAAGCTTGTTCCTGTCATGATGGATATATACATCACAAGACCAATGATGATCCCACTAATCATGATGTTCCGCATAAAAATAGTTGTTAACTCTACCTTTCCAGCGAATAACTTAAATAAATAAATAAAATGAATCATGATCACATTAAAATAGGTGATTTTTGCAAAAAACTTTATTTCTTCAAAAAAGTCAAAAGTAGGTTTAGCTGATACGTTGATACCTAAATTCACAATGATAAAGATGAACCACAAGGCTAAATAGTGAATGGCATACTTTGCAAAGTGACTTTTCTTATATTGTGAAAGTAAAAACAGTACGCAAAAAGCCATATAAATGAAGCGGATCAAAACGCCAGCCGTTGCACTCGTATTTAATGTCATAACGCTGAATGTTGTTAAAATATCAAGGATTGGCTGAAAGGCAATAAAGTAAATGAAAAATAATACAAATTTATTTTGAGTTAAACTTTTTAACATAAATGTCCTTCCTATCTCATCAAGAGAGTTCAACGAATAGATGGTTTATTTACCACTTTTATTGGGCAATAAGTTTCCTCCTGAAGGAGGTTTTACATTATTGATTATGACAGATTTATCGACAAAAAACTAACCCCCTTTTCATTTCTAAACCATATCTCTTAAATAATAAGAAATAAACTTTTTATTGGCAACCAATTCAATTATAAAATGGGTAGTTCCTGTTTTATTTTATTTCAGAGTGGATGGGGCTATCGCGTTGCTTTAACTTGTTTCAGTAGTTCGGGTGATACACCAATGCCTATTTTAATAGATTGGTCTATAGATACTGGTAACGGTCTTTACTTTTGTTAAGCTCAATAGGAGAGTATACTGAATAATATAGGGTAGAATTGTCAAGCTATACTGATTTTGAATGGAAAAAGAAAGAATGAGGGAGAACGGCTGAGAACATTAAGTCAGTCGTTCTTTATTTATTTGTTTTTATTCTTTCACAAAAGTTGATATAATGTCTTATGTGAAAAAAATGTGTAAGATTCGACAAATCCTTTTCCTAGTATCCTAAAGCGGAAAATGTAGGGTTGTTTCTATAAAAGCAAGGTTAATGAGTAGCGAAGGGTTTATCGTGAAGGTGATGATGAAATGAATGATCAAAGAGTTCTAGTCATAACGAATATGTATCCTACTACTGAACATAAAAGTTTTGGTATTTTTGTGAAGAATCAAGTCGATGCTTTAAAAAAGAGACAGTGTACATGTCGATGTTATAGCTGTCACGAATCCAAAAAGTGGGAAAGTAAATGTCATCAAAAAATATTCTGCTTGGTTTATCAAAACAATTCTTAACTCTTGTGACAAAAGGAAAAACATATGATGTCATTCATGCTCATTATGTATTTCCAAGTGGATTTTTAGGGATTTTATTTAAAAAGTTGTTTGGAACAAGGCTGGTCGTGACTGCTCATGGTGGAGATATTGATAAAATGGCAAAAAAGAGTAGAAGCTTTTTTAAGCTTACAAAGTTCATTTTGCATGAAGCAGACCATGTCATTGCGGTTGGTGAAGAGCTATATCGAGCAAATTGATCACGACTTTTTCGGTTGATCAGCGAGAAAGTTTCCATTATTAATATGGGGGTAAACCGAGAAGTATTTAAACCTATATGATCAAGGAAAAGCACGAATGCTATGTGGGATTGCTGAGCATGAAAAGGTCATTCTTTTTGTCGGGAATATACTTCGAACAAAAAGGATCTCTGAACTTATTGATGCCATTGACCTAATTCGATCAGTCAGAGCCATCTGTCAAGCTCTATTTAATTGGCGCCGAGAAAAGTCCGAGCTTTAAACATCAGTTGGAACGGGTAATAAAAGATAATCAATTGCGAGAATATTGTTCAATTTCTTGGTACGAAGGAGCAACCAGTTATTGCGATATGGATGTCTGCTGCTGATTGTGTTGTATTGCCTTCTCATATGGAAGGATTTGGACTTGTTGCATTGGAAGCGATGGCTTGTGGAACACCAGTTGTTGGCACAAATGTCGGTGGGTTGAAATATTTATTGGCGGATGGAGCAGGAGTCATTTCGCCTGTGAAAAATGCAGATAGAGTTAGCGAATTCAATTTTATATATTTTATCATCTGAGAAAGAAAGAAATAAGATCATTAAAAATGGAATTATAAAAGCAGAGGAAAACGACCAGGAACGAATGCTCAATCGGGTAATGGAAGTTTATTTTCCTACTGGAGGGTAGGATTGTATGAAAGGACAAATGAAAAAACAAAAAAAGGTTTTATTTATCTCATCGTTAGGGGGGCATTTAACCCAGCTATTACAGTTAAAACCTCTTTTTAAAGAGTATGATTATCATATTATTACGGAAAAATCGATTATTACAGAGGACTTGAGCAAGCAATACCATATGTCTTTTTTAGTGTATGGAGCAAGAAATTATTTATTTAAATATTTCTTTAAATTCAGCTTTAATATTATTTAAATCACTTTACTATTTCTTGCGTGAGAAGCCGGATGTCATTGTGACGACAGGCGCACATACAGCTGTTCCTATGTGTTATATTGCCAAACTATTTGGCAAGAAAGTAATTTTTATTGAAAGTTTTGCCAAAACATCTACGCCAACGATATCTGGAAAGCTTGTTTATCCGATTGCGGATTTATTCATTGTCCAATGGGAGGAAATGAAGAAGCATTATCCTAAAGCAGTGTATGGAGGGTCTATCTATTGATATTTGTAGTATTAGGAACACATGAGCTTCCTTTTGACCGACTGCTAAAGGAAATAGACAAGCAAATTTTAACAGGAAATATAAAGGAAGAAGTTATTGTTCAGGCAGGTCATACGAAATATCGCTCAGAACAGATGAAATTCTTGGATTTTACGACCTATGAACATATGGCGGAATTGTATCGACAAGCGAATTTTATTATCACTCATGGAGGAACAGGGTCGATTACGTTGGGAATGAAAATGGGTAAAAAGGTGATCGCCGTGCCAAGATTAGTGAAATATGGAGAACATAACGATGATCATCAATTGGAAATTGTGAAACAGTTTCATCAAACAGGTCATATTCTCTATTGGAATGAACCGATTGAGTTTAGTCAAGTACTTCAGGAAATTGAAAGCTTTCAAGCCCGCTCCTTTTAAAAGTGGGAATAGTGAGATTCTAGCCATCATTCGAAACTTTATTGATGGAGTTAGATAAGTTTTGGCGATGTATTAACGAGTTAGCCAAAAAAGGGACAGTCCTGAGCCGCTTTAAAGCGATGTGGGACTGTCCCTTTTTCTTCTACACGTTATATTTTTACTTTAACTTCATGTATAATTTAAAATATTGGGTATTTTTAAAATACAGTAGGGGGCTGAACAATCGTTCACAAAAAGAGGCCGCCTTTTTCAATGAGTGCATGTAGTAGATTTAAACTGAAGGAGGATTACAAGTTGGAAATAGCTGTTTTAATACCGTGCTACAATGAAGAATTAACAGTTGGAAAGGTGATTCAAGACTTTAAAAGGGAATTACCAGATGCGAAAGTGTATGTTTACGATAACAACTCAAAAGATAAAACGTCTGAAGTCGCATTAAGACATGGGGCAATTGTTCGAAAAGAGCTCCGCCAAGGAAAAGGAAATGCAGTACGTTCCATGTTTATGGAAATAGAGGCGGATTATTATATTATGGTAGACGGGGATGATACCTATCCTGCTGAATTCGTACATGAACTATTAAAACCTTTAATGAACAATGAAGCGGATATGGTCATCGGTGATCGATTATCAAACGGTACGTATGAAAGTGAAAATGATCGTGCCTTCCATAACTTTGGAAATAATCTTGTGAAAGGTTTAATAAATAAACTCTATAAAACCAATATACAAGACATCATGACTGGTTATAGAGGCTTCAATAAATTTTTTGTGAAATCCTTTCCCGTTATGAGCCCAGGGTTTGAAATTGAAACAGAATTAAGTATCCATACATTGGACAAACGATTTAAAATCAAGGAAGTCGCTATTGATTATCGTGATCGCCCTGAAGGAAGCGAGTCCAAATTAAATACCTTTACAGATGGAATAAAAGTGTTAAGAACCATTTTTACATTATTTAAGGATTACAAGCCTTTTGCCTTTTTTTCAATTTGGTCTATTTTATTTCTCCTCTTAGGGTTACTCGTTGGAATCCCTGTTATTGTTGAATTTTTTAACACACAATTTGTATCGAAGGTTCCTTCCGCTATATTGTCAGTCGGATTAATTATGTTGGCTGTAACTAGTTTTACTTGTGGTCTCATTTTAGATACCGTTGTATCCAATAACAGAAAGCAATATGAAATGGAATTACATCGAGTATATAAAGAAACACGAGGAATGATCCATGAAAAAGTATATTAATGGACGTAGTCTCTTTATTAGCGTCTTATTAGGTATTTTCTTAGGAATAGGATTTATTTTTTTCTTTGTTCCTATACGCAATGCTTCTGTCCCAATTTTGGTTCTCATCCCTATACTGATTGCGATCCTTTTATTGGTGGGAGCAAATAGACGTTTATATTCATTTTATATAAAACTTCCACGACCAAAAGAGAGTATGGTGTGATCTTTTTATTCCTATTTTCACTCTATTATTGTTCATAAGTTTAAAAGGAGAACAATTGTATCTCCAAGACAATCATTTTCTTATCGTTTTGTATGTGTATGTTTCCACCTATCTCATCTTACTGTTAATGGTGGTGTCACTTGTACATGTAATCCTTACATTAAAGATCAATAAAGAAATGAAAGATGTCCCTAAATACAGGATTCTGTTATATGCGTTACCGAGCATAGTCATTTTTTCCTTCTATTTATCGGCTTTTTTCCTGGTCTTATGTCAGTCGATTCTGTCATTCAATGGGCTCAAATTCATTCGAATCAATATAATGATTGGCATCCTGTTGTACATACATGGTTTTTAAAATTAATTACTCAAGTTTGGGACTATCCTGCCGCAATTGGCATTACGCAAATCCTTATGATGTCCTTTACTTTTGGTTACGCCATGTATAGCTTTGAGAAAGTATGGGGTAAAAAGATGGATTTTATATGTAGTGACGGCTGCATTTGCTCTTATGCCTTTAAACGGTGTTTATTCCGTTACGTTATGGAAGGATGTCTTATACAGTACAGCTATTATGTTTTTAACGACTGTTCTTTTTCATATCGTTATGACAAAAGGCAAATGGCTACATAAGCCAAGTAATCTCTTCCTATTTTTTCTAGCAAGTACAGAGTTTGTATTTTTTAGACATAATGGGTTCCCAGCTTTTGTTGTGACAATGGTCATTTTCTTTGTCATTTACCGATTAAAGCTGAAAAGGATGTATATAGTAGGAATTGCCGTGATCGCACTTCACTTTATTGTGACAGGTCCTATATTCAAATACTTTGAGGTTGTTCCATCAGATCCAAATGAAGCATATGCTGTTCCTATTCAACAGATTGGCCGTATTATTGCTTATGATGGAAATATAACGAAAGAACAGTTGGATTTTTACGATCAGGTGCTGCCGATAGAAGAATGGAAGACAAAGTATAATCCTTTTATTGCTGACCCATTAAAAGGCCATCCTGAATATAATCGTGACATTTTTATATGCGAACAAAACGGAATATTTTCAGCATTGGCTTGAATTATGTCTCCAAAATCCGAAGTTAGCCATTGATGCTTATACGGATATGTCATCCATTGTATGGAGAATAACCAAACCGGATAATAGCTACCAGTATATATATGCAGGAGATACGCCTACTCCAGAAACACTCAAGGAATATAACATCGAACCTAGATATGGTCATCAAGGTGTTAAACATTTTCTAAGTGGAGTACTCCAAACAACGAGTAGTGAGTTTCAATCTTTATACCGTCCCGCAACATACTTATTTGGAATGGTTTTGCTCTTATTTATAGCTATACTCAAAGGGCAGTGGAAGATATCGTTAATTGCTTTGCCGGTATTATTAAACATTGCATCTGTAGCCGTTGCATTGCCAGCGCAAGATGTACGGTATTTATATGCAAATTTCTTAGTCCTTCCTATCATCTTGTTAGCAACCATTGCTGTGAAACAACCGAAGGAGGAGTGAGACAACAATATGGTAGAATTCGTAACCTCTTTCAAGAAGAATCGCATTGGCATCCTCCTTATTTTGGCTGCCTCGCTTAGTACCGCTTTTGGACAGTCTTTTTGGAAGTACTCAGGAGGGCAAATCAATGGAAGTCTCATTATAGGGTTTCTTCTGTACTTTATTGGAGCCCTCCTTATGATTATAGCCTTTCGCTTTGGAAGTTTATCTGTCCTGCACCCGTTACTAAGTATGGGATATGTCTTTGCACTGCTGATAGGGACGATCTTTCTCGGCGAGTCCCTATCTAGTCATCATATTATTGGAAATGCGTTTATTGTCATAGGCGCTTTGTTAATAGGTGGCAGCGATGATTAATTGGATGATTCTTATTTTTATGACGATGTTCGGAGCATTAGGAGGCTATTTTTTTAAAAAGGCTACTAGTCACGGGATTGCCTTACAAAAAACGTTTATGATCAATCTTTTTATCGGCGGAACCCTTTATGTAGGCGGTGCATTATTAAATATTCTATTATTAACTAAAATGCCCTACACGATTGTCTATCCGTTAACTTCCATTACCTATTTGTGGACGCTTCTCTTCTCGTACTACTTCCTATCAGAGAAAATCACAAAGCGTAAATTATTAGGTGTATTTTTCATTATCATTGGAGCGTTTATCCTTAGTCGATAAACGTTCTTTTTTTTTGCTCTCAAAGGTTGGGTAATTCGCTAGCAATAACTTTAGTACGAAGGATTGAAGCAGCTCAGATAAGTTATCCTTATTGGAAGCCGAACTATGAAATTTTTTCCTGTTAATAATTAATATAATGCTATAATAATACGATGAAAGGAGGGGAAATTGTTGAAGTTTTGTAGAAATATAGTATTTTTGAGCCTTATTGGTTTTTTATTGTTTTCCTATTTTCCTAGTATTTCGACAGCAGAGGAACTAAGTTCAGTTCCTGATCATGAAGAGTATGTGGAGCTTACTAAAAGAAGCAGAAATACATATCGATGATCAAGTGATCGTCGGAAAGATTCATGAGGGAACTCAAATAAGAGTGGAAAGTATGGAAGAGGGTAAAGTGTATTTTCATTGGGGTAATGATCGAGCATATACGGAGGAAGAAAATGTAAAAAGAATCACTGATTCCGAAGCGATCTCATTTCTTCCAGTTGAGTTTGTCGTTGATGAAGCTAAGGAGCGGATATTAACACATGAGCCTACTGAAGTATATGTGGATACACAGTTTGACCAAATCCTTTTAACGCTTGCTCCAGAGACTGAGTTTGATGTGACGAAGGCTGAAGGCGATGAACATTACATATTCACGTTTGGTGATCAGACTGGGGTGATAAAGGCCACTACAGTCGAACTCATAAGCAGCGACAATGAAGACAATGAAAGTCAAGAAAACGAAGTTCAAACAGTGGAGCCTTCTGTTAAAGAAGAAATGGTGGAACAGGAGGTCGTGCAGTCTGTAGATGTCATTGCTGAGTCTACTCTCTCTACTAATCTAGAAATGGAAGAAGCGGTCGATGTTTCTTCTAATGAGACCAACACGTTCGAAGTTGCTCAATTTTCACCAACTGATCGATTTTTTGAGGTAATGGAAGACCGTGTATCTATTTACGACAATAGCACGGGAACATTACAAGTTGTAGGGTATTTAAATAAAGGACAAGAATATCCTCGAGTGGCGGATTATGGTCCGGACTGGCATCAGATTAAGTATCGAAATGGCTACGGGTATATCTGGAAGCCTAGTACGAAGCCAAGCAATGGTAGTAGTATTCACAACATAAATCCGAATCTGCGAAATACAGATATTTCCTTTAAAGCTACGGACCGATTGTCTGTTTATGATAATAGTTCAGGTAGCCTAGTCCCGTTTGCTGCACTGCACAAAAATACGGTCTATCCGGTTATTGCGGATTATGGTGATTGGTACCAAATTGATGTATCCGGACGGATTGGCTTTGTTTACAAACCAGCGACCATTCGAACCTTTAAAACCACAGATCGATATTTTATACCAAGGGAAAATGCGACTGTTTTTGATAATAGTACAGGGGCATTAGTTCCAATTGGTGAAGTGAACTTTAATGAGGCATATCCGCGCGTTGCGGACTGGGGAGACTGGCATCAAATTAAGTTTGGTAATAGGTATGGATATGTATGGAAGGATTCAACAAATCCATTAGGACCTGGTTGGCTGAAAAATGAAAATAAATTCCTCAAAAACAATCCAGATTTGACTTATCGGACGATAGGCAATGTAACAGTTTACGATAATACATCTGGATCACTCGTTCCATTTGGAGTTATTTATAAAGGTACAGTCAATCAGGCTATTCAAATCATGGGGGATTGGCTGCAAATTGATTTTGCCGGGCGCGTTGGCTATATCTCTAAAAGTGCTACTCAAATAGGTCCAATCTATCAATATGAATTCTATGACAAGACATTGGATCAAATGTGGCAAAAACAATTAACTGTAGGGAATCTCACAGACAAGCAATATCAGACATATGTACGGAGTGATGCCCTACGTGTTGATAATGAAGCAAACCCTACATATGGAGATGTTGTTTCAGAAGGATGGAATGTTCGAGGAGGTCCTGGTGCTTCTTACTGGCAAGTAGGTGTATTGAATCCAGGAGAAGGCGTCAACATTTTGAATAAGGTGTACAATCATGAGGATGGGTATTGGTGGTATGAAATCAAATTTGATCGAAGATGGAAAACGCCAAATCCAGAAGATGTTAAATATTATTTAAATCCTGATAACGCTCGTCCTTGGACAAAGGAATATTACCAATTTCTATCCCTTTCACAAAGTGCTGGTGTAGGAGTACAAGAAGTGAATGAGAAAATATTAGCGGGTAAAGGGATTCTAGAGGGAAAAGCTCAAGCCTTCATCCAGGCAGCCAATGTGAATAATATGAATGAAATTTATTTAATTTCCCATGCTTTACTTGAAACGGGGCATGGAACGTCACAATTAGCAACAGGTGTATTGGTTTCAGAAGTGGATGGTCAGCCAGTACAACCAAGAACAGTGTACAATATGTTCGGGATTCGTGCTTTCGATTCCTGTCCTATTCAATGTGGTTCTGAATATGCTTACCAACAAGGATGGTTTACCCCTGAGGATGCCATTATTGGTGGAGCAAAGTGGATTGGCGATGGCTACATTAATGATCCAACGAATAGACAGGATACATTATACAAAATGAAGTGGAACCCAGCTTATCCAGCAACGGGGAACTATGCAAGTGATATAGGATGGGCCTACAAACAAGTTAATAGTATCAGTAATTTATATAGTTTAATAGATTCCTATATTCTGATTTATAATATACCGGTGTATAAGAAATAATGATAGAAATACACAAAAATGGCAGGCTCGATAGCCTGCCATTTTTGTGTATTCACTTTGAAAATTAGAGTTCATTTAAATGGTTCTTAAGTTCAACATATAAAAGGGCGATAATCGCACCGAAGAAGATACTGACAGATGGAGCAGTCAAAACATGTCCGGCGGTGTATGAAATGCCCAAGTCCTAGTACGAGTGCTACTAAAATAAAGATATAGTTTGGTTCAAAAATTAATTTTATGTTTTTCAGAAAAGCCATTGCCGTTTTTAATAATATGAAAAGGAACGAACCAATGTAAGCAATAAATCCGATAATCCCCAATGAATAAAAGAGGTCATAAAAATCCATTTCAATCATTTTAGGTTCCTTTGAGTAATTACCTGAATATCCCATCCCAAATAATTTCTGTGCGATAGGCGCTTCGGCAAATTGTCTTTGATGTTCGGCAAGATAATCCTCACGGCTGCTTAAAATGAGATTTTCTACTTGTTTTTTATTCACTTGTGGTTTTGTCTTTTTTTGTGTTGTTCTGAGCATTGGGATTCAGTTTCTTCTGGATTGATCAAAGGTAATCCCCAATAATTGCATATGAGCAAAAGTGTTCGTAAAGAAAGGAGTAAAGGGAGTAATGAGAATTAAGACGAAAAATAACACAACAGAGATGATCCCATTTGTAAAGAATCCTTTATCTCGTTTACGAAACCAGCTAATCCAACAAGTTACCACAGCTGCAAGTAAACCAATTAGTAAAGCACCATAGCCGACCTTTGTTCCTAACATAAGTAAGGAAAAAGCAGTAAGTAAGACAGGAATCCAATAGTAAATGGATGACAGGCTTATGGTTCTTTTAATGGCGATCATTAAGCAAATTGGAAATAAGATAGCCAAAATGGCACCAAGATCATTTGCAGCATAAAACCATCCGGTATATCCGATTTTTGTCCAATCATAAGCGGTTAAGCTTGTGTTCGTCGCGATGGAAATAATCATAACCAAATCGTAAACCAAAAGAGCGTAAAGAATGTATTTTATAAAATGATGTACACTGGATTTTCCGACCTTTTTAAAGAAGATCAAATAAGTGAAAAGCATAATTTGTGCATACACAATCTTTCCGAGAAACTTTACTTCATCCATCAAAATAAATTGATCCTTCATTAAGTAATTCACGACAAGATTAACTACCAGAACAATGGCCAACCCTACTAAATAAATAAGAATCGTACTTTTTCTATTTTTTACTTGATAGAGAAGAATGTAAACCATACAAGCAAACATGACCAAAAATCTCAAGAATATTCCAAAAGTAGCGGCGTCACTTAGAAATTGAAGGCTAATCGTTGTTAATACATCTATGATTGGCTGTAAAGTAATAAATATCAAAAGAAAGATCTCAAATTTATTCAAGACACCCTGATCACTTGCAAATTTCATTTAATAAATCCTCCATTAATAGTATTATCCTCTAGTAGAATACACCAAATTCACCTTTCAGTAAATGAAAATTGCCATGTTTCAAGGATTCAAATTGTCTATAGCGCCTTACGCTATTTGTTGTAAT
This sequence comes from uncultured Pseudomonadota bacterium, assembly GCA_963789775.1. GTDB lineage: Bacteria > Pseudomonadota > Alphaproteobacteria > Rhizobiales > Hyphomicrobiaceae > Hyphomicrobium_B. Next base: position 256,587 of record CAWBLX010000002.1, on the reverse strand, counting down.
AATGATCAAGGTAAATTATAATATTTTGAGACTTGCTTAAAGATTGGGGTTATCAAAAATGGTCCAATAAATTAAAACAATACAGCAATAAGATCAAAAATTCCATTCAAAAGAATGGGATAAAGAACACATTTCTCACGATATATGGAAGAACGTTGTTCAAAAAAATTGGCAATTACCAGACAAGCAGCAATGTGCAGCATACGATTGAAGATTTTTATACAGAAAATAAATGATTTGTATCAAGACCATCAAATAAAAGGCCTTGCGATCATCACATCTGCTATGGAATTTGAAGAGGTCTATAATCAGAGGACCATTAATTTAGCCAAGTATTACAGTGAAAATGACTATGCTGTTATTTACGTGACATGGCAATGGGATCCTTACGAAAAACACGAGAAGGATTATCAGAAAGTGTTTAAAAATATTGTCCAATTACCATTATTTGATTTTATCTATATGCTCCCAAAACTAAACGAAACCATAAAATGGAAGATAAGTCTTATTTTATCACCTTTCCAGCAGAACCTTTTGTCGACATGATCCCAACATTACGAACATATGGATATAAAATTGTTTATGATATGATGGATGAATGGGAAGAGTTTTATAAAGTGGGACAAGCATCCTGGTTTACGAAGCAGCTTGAAGAAAGAGCGATCAAAGAGAGTGATCTTGTTCTAGCTGTATCTAAACCATTAAAAAATAAATACGAGTATATCCGCAAAGATATTATTGTTTTAGGGAATGGCTATAGTAAAAATGTATCTGGATCCAAGAATATTTCCCTTAAAACAGAAGCTTCAGATGGACTTATCCATATTGGCTACTTTGGACATATGACCGATTCCTGGTTCGATTGGGACATTGTATTTTCATTAGCGGAAGATGATCGCTATTTTATCCATCTGATCGGCTATGGAATGTCTGAAGAGTTGGAAAAACGTGTTTCAGGGATTTCGAATATGAAATACTATGGAAAAGTCCATCCAAGCCAGCTTGAAGAATTTGTTCGCCAGTGGCATGTTGGAATGATTCCGTTTCAAAAGAGTACTCTTTCAGAAGCGGTGGATCCGATTAAGATTTATGAATATTTATATTTTGGTTTGCCTACAGTCTCTTCAGGAATTCCACATATCGGTGACTATCCTTTAGTAAAACACTGTGAAAATGCAGAGGATTTTAAAGAAGCCATCCATAATATGTATCAAACAATCATAAATGGATCGAGACACGATCATGAGGAGTTAGAGTCATTTTTAGAGAATGCAACATGGGAAAAAAGGTTCCAATTTATTGAGGAGAAACTACTTCTAATTTAAATAGACGCGAGGAATAGGTATGTCGACATTAATGAAAGCGGGTATTATCACGGTCATTCTTTCTTTGATATTAAAGCTTTCGGGCTTCTTAAGAGAAAGTATTATTGCAATGCAATTTGGTGCATCTGCTGAAAATGACGGGTATATTATAGCATTTTCTATTATTACTTTAATTGTGATTATGACAACAGACGGTTTTAATAGTGTTTTTCTACCATTATTTATAAAAGATAAGAAAGAAAATGAAAAAGTAAGTATAAAGAATGCAAATGGGATTTTGAATTATACGATTATTTTCACGGTCATTCTCTCCATTATTGCTTATTTTTTTGTACCGTATTTAATTCCGCTTATTTTTGGTAATATGAGCCAAGCAACAGAGCTAGTGGCTGTACGGTTGACAAAGTTTTTTGTCCTTTTTTTGAGTGTCATTACGGTTAACGGAATGTTAGAGTCCTATCTGCAATCCTATCGCAGCTTTATTCCAACTCAGGTGTCACGTCTATTAGCTACCTTGACCGGTGCTTTTTTTGCGTACTTCTTTTCTTCCTTCTGGGGAATCGATAGTTTGGCATATGGTTTTATTGCCGGGGTTCTATTAGGAATCGTGATCCAGATGATCAACTTAAAGAAGCTTGGGTACAAGTGGGAGCTTACCTTTTCGATTGAAAAAGAATTCAAAAATTCATTTTTAATCTTATTTATACCAGCTGTTTTAAGTGCTGTTGTAGGGCAAATTAATGTTACAGTTAATCGGATATTTGCTTCAGGTACGTTTGAAGGAGCGGTTACTTATTTAAATAATGCTTCCTTAATTGTCAGCATTCCCACTGCTGTTTTTGGCACGACGATTGTAGCGATCATTTTTACCTTGCTATCTGAAAATGTGGGGGAAAAGAAGAAATTTCAGGATACCGTCTTTTTTGGTTTCCAGCTCATGACACTCGTTCTTATCCCATTAACCTTTGGATTGATTGTCATAGGTCAGGCAGTTATCGGGTTTATTTATGAAAGAGGCGCCTTTACATTAGAAGATACCAACATGACCTACGATGCCATGTTAGCCTATTTGCCACTCATTTATTCACAAGGTTTACAAATGATCGTATTGAAAGCACTTTATGCAAAAGGTAAAACCGCCTTAATTTTTAAATTGAGTATTGTAACGATTATTTGTAATGTGATTGCCAACTACTTTTTAGTCCATTCTATGGGCTATCTAGGACCTGCCTTAGCAAGTTCGATCATTGCCATTATCTCCCTTGCACTTTCTGCCATTGAAATGTATAAGGATTTTGATAAGGAAGAACTATACAAAAGTATACGTATGTTTGTGAGGGTTTTATTTCCTAGTCTTATCATGGCAGTAGGAGTATGGCTTCTATTTATAAGTGTTGGAAAATATTTAGATTCATACTTTTGGATACTTGTTACACATGGATTAGCAGGTATAATTATTTATATACTATTATTGCGTTTCTTATATAAAGAAGGATTTAATAAATTATTGGAACTAGTCCCTAAAAAATTTTTAAAGCTATTAAAGAAGTAGAGATGAGTGATACAATATGATTGAAAATAAAAAAGTTACGATATTAAATATGAATTTTGATTCTATCCGTGCAAACGAGCTATTAAATATAATAAGTGAAAGAATAAATCATGCTGAGAAGACCTTTGTAGTGACTGCTAATCCTGAAATTGTCATGCATGGCAGGAATGATGAGACTTATTTGAATTTAGTGAATCAAGCTGATTTTGTCATTGCTGATGGATATGGGGTTATTTTAGGGTCCAAAATGATTCAAAATGAGCTTCCAGAACGGATTGCTGGTTTTGACCTGATGACATCACTGTTGGAAAAGGGAAATCAGGAAGGCTGGAGCGTGTACTTCTTAGGTGCTAAAGAAGAGGTCATCAGCAAGGCCGTCCACAATATTAAAGCAGCATACCCAGCATTAAAGATTGCTGGCTGGCATAATGGCTATACGGATGTAAATGAAGAAGGATTTGTGGAAGAGATTGCCTCTAAAAAACCGGATTTAGTATTTGTCGGAGTTGGTTTTCCAAAACAAGAATATTGGATTTCTAATCATATGTCTCGCTTTGAAAAAGGATTTTTTATGGGGGTTGGAGGTAGCCTTGATGTATGGGCAGGTGTTGTAAAACGAGCTCCTATCATGTGGCAGAATCTCCATGTCGAATGGCTGTATCGATTAATTAAACAACCGCAACGCTGGAAAAGAATGCTGGTAATCCCTGATTTTGTTTTAAAGGTGATGAAAGAGCGTTTAAGAAAATAATTAGGAGATTAACTTATGAAGGTTTTGCACTTGAATGCTGGGAATGAAACTGGCGGTGGAATGGTCCATATTTTATCTCTATTGAATGAACTCAAATCAGATCATATTTATTTGGGTTTATTTGAAAAAGGGACTTTTCAACAAGAAGCATTGAAAAGTGGCATCCAAACCATTACTTTTACGCAAAAGAATAGATATGATCTGTCGGTTATTTCTCATGTCATTCAATTTATTAAAAATAACCAAATTGATATGATTCATACACATGGTGCACGTGCAAATTTATTTGGTTATTTTATAAAAAAACTTACAAACGTCACATGGGTGACAACCGTACATAGTGATCCAAGAAATGATTTTATGGGCAGAGGGGTAAAAGGGAATCTGTTTACAAAGTTAAATATTGGTGTCCTCAAGAAAGTCGATCATCTTTTTGCGATTTCTGAACGATTTAAAGAGATGCTTGTCCATTTTCAAATCCATCCTGATAAAATAACGACGATCTATAACGGAATTAACTTTGATCTAAAAAAATCCTATGATCTTGTGAATATTCGTCATGATCTAGGAATTCAAATAAATGATTTTGTGATTGTAATGGTGGCCCGGTTTGATCCTGTGAAATGCCACACATTGGCTTTTTCAGCTTTAAAAGAAGTAACACGTCTGCATCCATATGTTAAGCTATTATTAGTTGGAGATGGCCCAATAAGAGAGAATTTAGAAAGAGCTGTCAGGGAGGATCATCTTGAGCAGAACGTGTTGTTCTTAGGATATCAGAAGGACGTAGACAAGTATTACCAAATAGCCGATATCACTTTATTGACATCCAAATCAGAGAGTTTTCCACTTGTTCTTTTAGAATCAGCTAGAGAATGTACACCTGCTATTACAACGGATGTTGGAGGAGTCAAGATGATGATTCCCGATTCCACTTTTGGTTTCATTGTAGCTGTTGATCATGAGGATGAAATCATTTCAGCGATAGAAAAGGCCATCCAATTAAAAGCCAATAATGAGTTAAGTCAAATGGGTCACCGCTTTTATGAATATACTTCGCAGCAGTTCTCCCTTCAATCATTCGCAAAAAGTATACATGACGTATATCAAAGACTTAAGGATCATAGTCATGAATAAAAAAACTATCGATTTTAGTCGGTAGTTTTTGTATGACGTAAAATATATATTTTTCATAATCTTGTAATCTCATTCAAGGTTATAGAATCTAATCATTGAGGCATTTGAAGTCTATTATACTCTATTAATATCTTAATTATTATTCTTAGAATTTGATTTTCATCGACCAAATTCTATGATATAATCCTCATGGAATCTATGATTTAAAAATAACGTCGAAAGATACAATGAAGATGTTGGCATATATGAGAATGAATGTTTACAGTGTTTTGCCGTTTTCAATAATTGAGATATGGGCAAGATATATTTAAGGGAGGATATCCATGATTTACTTAACCATGTTAGTATGTTTCATTTGCTCTATCCTTATAACTCCTATTGTGAAAAAAATTGCATTTAAAATTGGTGCCACAGACAAACCAAATCAACGAAAAGTACATCAGAAAATAATGCCTCGTCTTGGAGGCTTAGCGATCTATATAAGTTTTGTTGTGGGTGTGCTCATTACCCAACCACAGTCATCCAATCCCAATACTCTCATTGCTGTTATGATTGGGAGTGCGATTGTGATCCTTACGGGTATCCTTGATGATATGTTTGAACTATCGGCTAAAGTGAAATTTTTAGCCCAAATCATTGCTGCTGCTGTGGTCATCTTTTATGGCGGCGTACAAGTTGAATTCATTAACTTGCCATTTAGTGATGGTCAACTAGAATTTGGTTTTCTAAGTATCCCGATCACTTTTTTATGGATTGTAGGAATAACGAATGCGATTAATTTAATTGATGGTCTCGATGGATTAGCTGCAGGTGTATCATCCATTGCATTGATTACCATTTCCGTAATGGCTATTCTGATTCCAAATCCTTTTGTGGTAGTAATGGGAGCCATCCTATTAGCCAGTACGCTTGGTTTTCTTATTTTCAACTTCTACCCAGCGAAAATCTTTATGGGTGATACCGGTGCATTATTTTTAGGATATATGATCGCTGTATTATCCTTATTAGGGTTTAAAAATGTTACGATGATTTCTTTAATTATTCCCGTGATCATTTTGGGTGTTCCCATTTCTGATACCTTCTTTGCTATTTTGCGTAGAATTGTGAATAAAAAACCATTGTCGGCGCCAGATAAGTCTCATTTACACCATTGTTTATTGGGACTTGGGTTTACACACCGACAAACGGTACTCATTATATATGCAATGGCAGCATTCTTTGGTTTAGCTGCTGTCATCTTCTCACAAGCAAAGATGGGCGGATCGATCATCCTCATTTTAACTCTGTTAGTTGCTATTGAATTAATTGCTGAAAAAATTGGTCTAGTTGGGAAAAATTACCGTCCATTACTCAAGCTAGTACGTGAAATTCGATATCCAACGTTAAGAGATCGTTAATAATAAAAAAGTATCCCTTGTGGGGTACTTTTTTTATTACGCTTGAATAATGTAATTTCCATTTAGTATATATTAAGACTGGAAGATGTGTTAGATGACGAATGAATCGGTTAAGTGTTAATCAGATCATACGTCCTTTAAGTTAAAGGCAATTAAAAAAAGCTTGTCAGAATTTTGACAAGCTTGGATGATCACTATAGTTATTTCTGTTTCATAGCAACGTGCTGAATTCGTTTCTAGATGATCATTCAATGTTTCGGCAACTTCCGATACACTTGTGTCATCCAATTGGTAGTAATAGGTACCATCAATGGTCGCGTCTTCTCCTTCAAGTGCTAAGGAATCGATCTGTATCCCCTTTGACACATAATTAAAAAGAGATAATATTTCACCAAAATCCATATTCGTGGTGATGTTATCTCCCATTGATTCCATCACATCACCATATTTCGTGATCGAACCAACTGAAACAGCTTTATCCATTATCGCCCGCAAAACAAGTTGTTGTCGTTTTCCACGTTCAATGTCATTGTCGATCTTACGCGTTCTAGCTAAGGCTAAGGCTTCTTCCCCATTTAGTTTTTGAATTCCTTCAGTTAAATGAATGGCATCGGCTATATCCTTACTGTCCTGTTCAGTAAAGGTAACAGGGACGTCTACTTTGATACCATTCAGAGCATCAACCACATCAATGAATGCGTCGAAATTTAACTTGGCATAATAATCAACAGGTATATCAAAAAGTTCCTCTACGGTTTCAATTGTACCCTCAGTACCTCCGAATGCATGGGCATGGGTAATTTTATCCTTTTTTTCTTCTACTGGGATATAAACAAGAGAATCACGAGGGATACTCACCATTTTGACTGTCTTTTGTTTGATATTAAAGGTTGCTAATAGTAAGGCGTCCGTTCGAGTCGCTCCACCTAAATCGCGTGCCTCGCTATCGTCAACACCCATGAATAGAATGGAAACATTATCTTTTAAAGGGTTTACGGCCCATTCTCGTTTTGCTGATTGTTCTCCACGGGCCAAATCTTCTTTCGAGTTAGCGGCCACTTCAGAAGCTTTTGAGAATAGATAACCACCATAAGCAACAGCTCCAAGGGCTACTGTTAGAACGGGTATGAGGATACGAAGGATGATTTTTCTTCTTTTTCTTTTTCCTATTTGCCAAGTTTTTCATATTTCTCGAGTTCAAGTTGTTTTCTCCTCTTTTTTGATTATATTAAAAATAAAGGTGTGATTCGTAATCATTTAACCATTCTCTTATTATAATCCGACCATAGTCTTGCATCAATCATTTATTTAGGATAAAATGTCGAATTTCGACGGAGCTGTTTCGGATGATCGTCTGGATAAGGGTTAAGTATTTCCACTATTTAACATCACCTTCTAAATAAAGCCTATCTCCTTCTGTGATTTTCCCTTGTCCACTGGTCAATTCCACCATCCAATCTACAAATTTCTCTACTTCTCCTTCTTCGACATAAGTTTCAACTTCCACATTTTCTAGATAATGGATGTCCTTGATACTATAGTCGGAAGACCGCAGTTCATTTTCAATTTTCCCTAACCAGGTATAGTCAATGACGGTTGACATCACCTTCATCAGCTTCCGTTCCACGATCCCGGTCGCCTCGATTCCTTCTGAGGCAGATTTTCCATAAGCACGAATGAGACCGCCTGCACCGAGCTTAATGCCGCCAAAGTAACGTGTCACCACGACAACCGTGTCTTTTAGGTGTTTCTTTTTCAAGACTTCTAATATCGGAACTCCAGCCGTGCCGCTGGGTTCTCCGTCATCATTGGCCTTTTGAATGTGGTCGTTCTCACCGATTAAGTAAGCCGAGCAGTTGTGCGTCGCATTCCAGTTTTCCTTTTTGATTCTTTGAATAAAATCCTGAGCGGCTTCTTCTGTTTCCGCTCTCGCCACATGGGCAATAAACCGTGATTTTTGAATGACGATTTCATGTTCGCCATTTCCTTTGACCGTATAATAATGGGATAGCATAATAGGACTCCTTATGTGCATTTTTATATCAATAGAATTTGAAGGTCTTTAGTAACAAGCCCATTTTTAACTGAATTTTAATCAAAATGGGTATAATGATAGAGCATATATTTATTATAAAACGATAACGTTCCTAACATCAATCAGTAACCAAACTTTAATAAGGCTGTAAGATTGCAATGATATAATGGGGGAAGGAAAGAAAAATAAATATTTTTTTAAAATAACGGACATAAAATTTTATAAAGAAACGAATGTTATTTTATAACGAACCGCTGGTTTTGGTGTAAAATAGGATGTATGATATAGATCAATAGGGAAGACTTCAAGACTTACGCACCAAATTCTTTAAGAATCGTTTTATACATATTGTTTTCGTTCGTTTTAAAATCATTAGAATATGTGAAAAGGTTCTCTTTTTTGGAGGAACAAATATGAAGGTTAAGCAATTTGATACGAAAGTTCTGGATGAGATTCTTGAAAAAATGATGGAAACGGTAGGGGACAGTAAGAGTGAAATTTTTGAAATTGGCGAACGATGCCGTGAAGACTTCCAACAGTTAACAGAGGAACTAAAAGAATTAAAGCAGTCTGTGATCGAAACGATTGAAGAAGGAGACAAACTTGACCGAGAGGCAAGATTTGCGAGGAATCGTCTTTCCATCGTAAGCAAGCACTTTAAGGATTACTCTGAAATGGAAGTGCGTGAGGTATATGAAAAGGCACATCGTCTTCAATCAGATCTTGCGATGAATCGACAGAAGGAAAAGCAGTTGAGGAATCGTCGGGATGATCTTGAACGCAGGTTGGGAAGTTTATCGAAAACGATTGAGAAGGCCGATCACCTTGTTTCGCAAATCACCGTGGTTCTTCATTATTTAACAAGCGATTTACAGCAGCTTGGTGCAGTCATAGAAGATGCAAAAGAAAAACAGGATTTCGGCTTTAAAATTATGGAAGCCCAAGAAGAAGAGCGTAAGCGGGTTTCACGGGAAATACATGATGGCCCCGCGCAAATGATGGCAAATGTGATTATGCGTTCCGATTTAATTGAACGAATTTATCGGGAGCAGGGAGTGGAAGAAGCCTTTAAAGAGATCCGTAGTGTCAAGCAAATGGTTCGCCAGGCCCTTTATGAGGTCCGACATATTATTTATGACTTACGGCCAATGGCACTGGATGATTTAGGCTTAGTACCTGCTTTGAAAAAATATTTAACCACAACCGAAGAGTATTTTAACCATACTCGAATTCGTTTTATTACGTTAGGAGAAGAGAAAAGGCTTCCGGCCAAATTTGAAGTAGCCCTTTTTCGCTTAATTCAAGAGGCCGTCCAAAATGCGATGAAGCATGCGGGGGCCAAGGAAATTGTCGTTAAATTAGAAATGAAAAAGCAGAATGTCACCATTGTCATCAGAGATGACGGAAAAGGCTTTGACACGAAAATGAAAAGGTCGAATTCCTTTGGCTTGATTGGGATGAGAGAAAGAGTCGAAATATTAGAAGGGGAACTCTCCATTGATTCTCATGTCGGAAAGGGAACCGTCGTGATCATTCAAGTTCCATTAGAACAGGGAATCTAGAACCTATTGCAGTTTATTATGAACAAATCAGGCATAAATAAAGAAAAAATGTTTTTGGGAGGCGGAGTTATTTGAAAACGAAAATTGTGATTATAGATGATCATCAGTTATTTAGAGAAGGGGTTAAAAGAATCCTGGAATTTGAGAGAACCTTTGAAGTAGTGGCAGAAGGAAGCGACGGCAGTGATGCCTTGCAGCTTGTTGAAGAATATCAACCAGATGTGGTGCTCATGGATATTAATATGCCGACAACAAACGGTGTCGAAGCAACACGTCAGCTTGTGGAAAAATACCCAGATTCAAAAGTCATTATTTTATCCATTCATGATGATGAAAATTATGTCACACATACATTAAAAACGGGAGCGCGCGGTTATCTTCTGAAAGAAATGGATGCGGACGCCTTGATTGAAGCCGTTAAAGTGGTTGCGGATGGAGGATCTTATCTACATCCAAAAGTAACGCATAATCTTGTCAATGAGTATCGTCGCTTGGCTTCAGGAGAGAATGGCGGCAATCAGAACTTTTTACAAATGGAAGTACGCAGACCGCTGCATTTATTAACACGACGCGAATGTGAAGTCCTTCAATTGCTAGCGGATGGAAAAAGTAATCGTGGAATTGGCGATGCCCTGTTCATTAGTGAAAAAACCGTTAAGAACCATGTGAGTAATATTTTACAAAAGATGAGCGTAAACGACCGGACACAAGCCGTGATCGTAGCGATCAAAAAAGGCTGGGTAGAAGTAAAATAAGATGTGATAAAGGCACTCTCTATTAGAGGGTGCTTTTTTTTGCACTCTTAGGAGTATAAAATTGCAGCGCTGGAGAAGTTCGACGTAGTGGCAATTTCTAGGAAAACAGTATAAGCGCAACTACGTCTCTGCCTTCGCCTTGCAGGCTCGTCAATCGACGAGTTTTCTTTATCCACCTACTTATCCACTGCTCATAAGGGAAATATCCACAAAATTTATAATATATCCACAATTCAAGGGGGCTTATCCACAATGTAACGTCATCCATGTATGGTGATCGTAGAGGAAGTATAGGAGTTTGATAAATACCAACATTGTATATTTTTTGTTGAAATGTAGAATCTTGTTGAAGTTTGAGAGCATCTGTTTTATGATAATTTAGAACTAATTTTAAAGCTTATATAGTAAGAAAAAGGCAAACTATTCGAAAGAATGGGACGCAAAGCCTAGGGTCTAAGGTTTAATTTTTTTATGAAAACGCTAACTATGATCGCCTGGTTACCAAGTTTTTTAGTGTACATAAAAACCTTTGGCTATTCAGTTATTTTCGGAATAGTCTTTTTGTTTGCTAATCATCCAGCAAACAAGTAGCTCTATGGATGAAATAGCACGAAGTTCAGATGACCTAGCCCAGTTAGCTGAAAAATGGAATGGATTTGTTCATCAATTTAAATTATAGAGAAAATAAATCGATAAGGAGGGTAAATACATTGATTGTTTTAAAAAATAAAATGCGCTATGAATTGTTGTTTAAACAATTTCAAATAGAATCATATGATTTATTTTATCAGAATATGCAACATTCGCTCGATCGCCTATTTTCATATATTTATCATTACACAGACATTATGTATATCGAATATATCGATAAACATACGTTGTATGATTACATCAAATACCATCGCTCCAAAAAGGAGAAGGAAATTCACTTAATTGAAATCATCTCCGATATTAAGAAGTTTCTCTTCTATTTAAAGGTTATTAAGAAAATAAGAAATGTACCTAAGATTGATCTATCTGTAAAGAATGTCTCTTTATGGTCCGAGCTTTAGATAGCAAGAGTCTATGTTATCAGAGATTTGTTACTTCATTTAGATCTTCTGGTTATTCTATTATACTAGAATAGCCCCGTTCTTATTATAGACTCTATTAATGAGAACCATTTTGATTAATAATAGAAAAACGGAGGTGCAGGAATTGGGGAATTTATTTAATTTTAAAAGCATTAAAACGAAAATGATAGCAGGATTTTCAGTCATTATTTTACTTGTACTTGCATTAGCAGGCTATAGCACTTATTCACTTAACAAGATGAATCATGATACAAAAGATATTGTGCAAACGGAACTTCCACTACTGATTGCGGATGAGAAGATCGCCTTTAATACGGCCCAACGATTAGCCGCTGTGCATGCTTATGTATTATCTGGCAATAAGCGGTATAAGGATCTGTTTATGGAGAATACGGAAGAAAGCATAAAATATCAAGAAGAGATTTTAAAGATGAATGATTCAAAAGAAGTGAAACAACGAATTGATCAAGCGATTAAATGGAGAGAAATGATCGTTAACGATGTTATTAATGTTTATGATCAGGGAAACAAAGAACTAGCCCTTGAAAATTTAGAAAAGAAAGTAAATCCAATCTCAAATGAAGTAATGAGCAGGTTTTGAGGAGATGGCTATAAATAGAGAAGTAAACATTAATGAAAAAGGACAAAAGAATATTTCAAACGGAGAATCTACACTTATGGTGGTCATAAATGTTTCCATTCTCGTTTTAATATTGGGGATTGTCATGGCCCTAATCATTTCTCAAAAAATTTCAAGACCGATTCGTACCGTGATGGATCGGATGAATTTACTGACAAACGGAGATTTAACGCAGGAACCGTTAGAAACAAATTTACGTGATGAAACCGGTCAGCTGATGAACGCGACCAACGAAATGAGCGGCCATATGCGTGAATTATTAACGAAAATTAATGTGGTATCAGAAACCGTTAGCGCTCAAAGTGAAGAGTTAACCCAATCATCCAATGAAGTAACGAGTGGTGCGGAGCAGATCGCTGTTACGATGCAGGAATTGGCAGCGGGTGCTGAGACACAAGCCAATACTTCAAGTGATTTGTCCTATAAGATGTCAACCTTTGCTACAAATGTACAGGAAGCAAATGAAAATGGCCAACAAATTAATCAAGCATCAAGCGGAATTTTGGAAATGACAGACAAGGGTAGTCAATTAATGGCCTCCTCTACGAAAAAAATGATCGAAATTGATCACATTGTCAAAGATTCCGTTCAAAAGGTAAAAGATTTAGATTCCCAATCTCAAGAAATCTTCAAATTAGTTGTGGTGATTAAAGAGGTTGCGGATCAAACGAATCTTTTAGCCTTAAACGCAGCCATTGAAGCCGCTAGAGCAGGTGAACATGGCAGAGGATTCTCTGTCGTGGCAGAAGAGGTAAGAAAATTAGCGGAACAAACCGCTTCTTCGGTTACAGATATTACAAGAATCGTAAACAATATTCAAAATGGATTTAATGTCGTAACCGAATCCTTACAAGATGGATATAAAGAAGTAGAACAAGGTACAAGTCAAATCACAACAACGGGTGAAACTTTTAAAGAAATCAGCTCATCTGTAACCGGAATGGTTGAAAATATTAAAATCGTGTCTGCCAAATTATTAGATATCTCAACGAATAGTCAAGAGATGAATAGTTCCATTCAAGAAATTGCGGCCACAGCAGAAGAATCTGCAGCAGGAGTGGAACAAACGGCCGCATCTGTTCAACAAACAACCAGCTCCATGGAAGAAGTAGCTCGAAGCTCAGTTGATTTAGCTAAATTAGCTGAAGAATTAAATGCATTGGTTCGTCGATTTAAACTCTAATACTTGGTAATTAACCATTTTTAAAAGGTAATGTTAAAGATTCATAAGGATCATCGTAATGGGTAATCAGGACTTATTTCTGGTTACCCATTTTTTGTTTTATCAAAGTGATGTTTATCATCGAAGCTAGTTCTGAGTTACTAATTCTGATTGCGATTATATTTCAAATAATTATGATAAATCTGTTTGTTTTAGAGGTTTATGCCTATCTTTTAGCTTCTCTAATATGAAAAATGTCACAATGTATTTTCGAATAAACTAATGACAATTACCTAGTTTCTATTTACATCTCTAGAAAAAAACATAAAATTAGAAATATTATTAGTCTTTGAGAGGTGCTTACCATGCATGGACTTGGAATCTTATCAAATGAACAATTGATGAACGCATACAAACAAGCAGTTGAAAACAAACTTGATCTAGAATTTATTACAATTTTAACTAAAGAAATAGATAAGAGAGGGTTAGAGGGTATTGCATTTCTAAACCGGTCAGCTCTTTTTATACCTAGCTTTTCTTATTAACTTTAAGGTAAATGCTTTTTTTACTGTTATCGCTTGGAATAGATAATAGGCATAGGGATTCTCGTTGTCAGGCTTTATTGAATAATGTCATTCCAACGTTTCATGTGGAATGGCGTTTCAATAGGGTGATTTATTTTTGAATACATCAAACGATACAAAGAGTACATTTTCATCATTCGGCACATTTTTTATCGAACATATTCATCAATCAAACGTTTGATTGAGTATGCTGGAGACATTATTTGCGTTTCAAAAGCTAGTTCCGAATGCTTCGCAACCATAATGAAGAGGTGATATTTTTCGATTCTCTTGCATGAACGGGAAACTCGTCCCTGAATCTTTACTGTTAGCGACTGCCGAAACTCTACCCATCTCTCAGATTACGACTCTTCCTCAACCCCCAAGGAACCCCGATTACCCTTACAATAAAAACCTGCAAAACATTCTCGCTGGAAAACAGCTTCTCCTTGAAGAACTTCCCTTTACCTTACATGAAATTCAAGCACATTACGAAAACGGTTATCTGTATTATCGAAAAAGCATCACCATGGAACATAACAAACATACTTGTGTACGCTGTGGAAATCAAGAAAGTCATTACTTCGCTGCATTTCCATGTGCAAGATGCCGGGAAAACTGTGTTTATTGCCGAAAATGCATCATGATGGGAAGGGTAAGTACGTGCACACCACTTATAAGCTGGTGTGGACCGGGACCAGACTTCGGTTTAGGGAAGGATGCTTTACCGGTAGAATCTGAACCCCTACAAAGCTAACAAATCAAACAATGATGGCTCCCGTACCTCCAGCACAGTCCTCTTCATTTCTCCAATGGACGGGTACTTTATCACATGGACAGAAACAGGCATCAAACGGAGTGGTCGAAGCCATTCAACAAGCCCAATCTCTACTCGTATGGGCCGTATGTGGAGCGGGAAAAACGGAAGTGTTATTCGCAGGGATTAATTGTGCTCTCAAAGCTGGAAAAAGAGTCTGCCTGGCAACGCCAAGAACAGATGTTGTGCTGGAGCTCTCTCCCCGCTTAAAAAAGGTATTCCCAGGAGTTCCGGTTGCTACTTTATATGGTGGAAGCGAGGACCGCCATCTATTTGCCCCTCTAACCATTGCGACCACCCACCAGTTGCTCCGATTTTATCAAGCGTTTGATGTATTAATCGTTGACGAAGTGGATGCCTTTCCCTATTCTGCTGACCAATCGTTACAATATGCAGTTCAACAGGCACGTAAAATCCCTTCATCCATCATCCATTTAACCGCAACACCAAATGAAAAATGGCAAAAAGAATGCCGCTATGGGAAAAAGAAACTTTATCACGATCCCCGCGCGCTTTCACCGTTATTCCCTGCCGCTCCCTGAGTTTGTCTGGTGCGGCAACTGGCGTAAAGGGTTGAAAAAAGGAACCCTTCCGAAAAATGTCCTCGCGTGGGTCAAACAACGTGTTGAATCCAAAACCCAAGCACTCCTATTCTTCCCACGAATAGATCTAATGGAAAAACTACTCCCTCTCTTACGCGACATACATCCCAAAATTGAAGCTGTTCACTCCGAAGATCCGCTGCGAAAAGAAAAAGTTCAGGCGATGCGCCAAAAGGAGATTCCCCTCCTATTAACGACGACCATCCTCGAACGCGGGGTCACATTTCCTAAGCTCGATGTGGCCGTATTCGGTGCAGAAGACCGCATTTTCACTGAAAGCGCACTGGTCCAAATTGCCGGACGTGTCGGACGCAGTGCTGACTTTCCAAGCGGAAACATCACCTTTTTTCATTACGGACGTACAAATGCCATGGTCAAAGCCCGCCGTCAAATCATGGAGATGAATAAGGAAGCACGGAAGAAGGGATTGATTGATGATTAAAGGAGAGTGTGGGAGGTCACAGGGCTTAATTTTTGGAGGGATGTTTTAGGAAAATCTAAATGTATGCCAAATTTCGTATTATTTACCAATTTTATGAGGTAAACATAAAAATAAGAGAAGTGAATCATAATTTGAAAATTGCACCTTAAAATCAAATGAATTGCACCAGAATTTCAATAATTGAAAAATCGATTGATCGTATTAGAAAACAGGCAAGAATGAACTTCAATCAGTAAAAAAGACTTCAAACAGGACAAAAAGATCCCGCTGTATAAAATACTTCAAGCAACACAAGAAGTTCATCGACTGAATAGCCTTTCAGAGGTTCTTCTAAAGGAATATGCAGGAATTCCCTGCACTGCTTATTGGTGATGGTCGAGCCCATTAGTAAAAAATAACCTTATCAATGGACTTGGACCTTACTTGAACAAATGGACAAACATATCGATGCAAAAACAGGTGAACTTAAAGATACATTAGAAGACCAACAACGGGTTATTGATACATTAGCATCTCGTTCTATTAAGCATGAAAGTGAAATAAAGCTTTAAACGATTACTAAAGAACCAATAGGAGTGATAGCCCTTTTTCTTATAACGAAAATAAAGGTTATTCCATCAAAATCCAGCACAATTGCACATCCTTCCGGAAAGAGGAAATTGCTTCCCCTCTTTTTAATAAAGGCTGTTTTCGAAAGGATTGTTGCTTTTCAGTTAGCTTAAAGATTAAAGTTTTTTCAAATGAACCTTCGTTTCGGACTCGTTCGTTATCAAAATCACCTATCCAGTCTGAAAGAGCCTTCAATTCGGACTCCTTCACCATTAAAATCGTCTATTCTGTCGAAAAGAGGTTCCCATTCAGACTTGATCGCTATCAATATCGTGTTACCTGTCTCGATACCTACCTTTTCGGACTGCCTTCACCATTAAAATCGTCTATTCTGTCCAAAAGAGTTTCCCTTCAGACTTGATCGCTATTAAAATCGTGTAATCTGTCCGAAAGAGCCTTCCATTCGGATACTTCACCATTAAAATCGCAAACCTGTCCGAAAGAACTTCCCAATCGGACTTCTTCACAATAAAATCATCTAAGCTGTCCGAAAGAGCCTCTAAATAACAAATCTGGCTACGGTCCTTCACCCTCAAAATCATTCCTATTACCATGTCATCAAAAGAGCCCCTTCACCAAATAATCGCGACCAATTCACTGATCATCATTAAAATATTGCATATCCTGTCTCAAAAAACTTTTTATTGCGTCCATATTAGCATGAAGAACAACATAGTTTACGAAAATACCCTTAATAAAAAAAGGACTGACCCCATATGCCTGACCATTGCCTCATTTGTTTTCAAGAAATCCTCATACAGATGGGCTGGAATGACGTAATTTCAGCCGAAAAGAAACACATAATCTGCCCCACCTGCAAAAGCAAGTTACAAGAAATCGAGGGCCATACATGCACAATTTGCAATCGTCCGTTAGATCATCTAGAAGCCCAATATGTCCGAGGTGATACCTGTTACGATTGTGTCCGCTGGGAAGAAGACCCAAAATGGCGCAACTGTCTAGTGAAAAATCAATCCCTATTCCAATACAATGATTTTTTACAAGAAGTCATGGCCCGCTATAAATTCCGTGGAGATTACATATTGGCTAGTCTTTTTTCACAGTGGATCATTGAAAAAATAGACAAACAGCAGTTTGACCACTTTGTGCCCATTCCCTTAAGTCCAGAACGATTACAAGAACGGGGTTTTAATCAAGCAGAGGCATTAATTAAAGAAGCAGGACTCAAGTCTACGAACCTTCTCAAACGCACACACTCCGAAAAACAATCCAAAAAGTCCCGATCAGACCGTATCCATGTTCCCCAAGTTTTTTCGCTGGAACCCACCACTCTAGACGGAAAAAGAATCCTCCTTTTTGATGATATTTACACAACAGGTTCAACACTCAGACATGCGGCAAAAATTCTTGTAGAGAGCGGAGCGGCCTCTGTATCCTCCATTACGATCGCGAGATAAAATAACAACAAAAAATAATGATAAAGTAATGTGTCAAAAGCCCCGAAATAGTAAAATTTCCTTTATAATAGAAGTAACAATCAAAATGGTGTCTATCCTCTGTATGGGGTACACCGCTTTAAAGGAGATAGCAGAATGCCTGACGTAATTAATTGTCCAAACTGTGAAAATCTGATGGTAAGAAACAAGTTTCGTGATGTATGTGATAGTTGTTGGAAAGAAGAAGAAAAACAATTTGACATCGTCTACAAATTTATCCGCAAACGTGAAAATAGAACAGCAACCATCCCCCAGGTCCTGGAAGCCACGGAGGTAGATGAAGATTTATTGCTTAAGTTTGTCAAAACAGGACGTTTAAAAATAACGCAATTTCCGAATCTCGGCTATCCATGTGATAAATGTGGAAATATCATTCGAACAGGAAAGCTTTGTGATAGCTGTGCAAGTCAGTTAAGAGAAGCACTGGAAATACACTTAAAAGAAGAAGAACGCAGGGAAGAATTAAAAAGGCGGGAAAAAGGGACTTATTTAGCAAATGGTATAAAGGATAGAGATTAAAGGTAATGGAAAGAAAGCTAACCGAAAAATCGTTCCATAAAGAAATTAATATAAAATAATAAAGGATATCCTTCGCAGATATCCTTTTTATTTTTCTGTAGGTCTTTTGCATCATTAAAGATGATGAAGTTTTACCGATATTATTCTCAGAGTAACTGATTCGTACGGGAGTGGAGAATATGCAGGTTAACCACCAAATCATTCATCAAAATAAAACGATGCCCGATGCTCCACTTGAATTAAAACAAGGGGAAGTGTACCGGGCGTCTATTAAAGAAAAGCTAAATGATACGGATGCCATTTTAAACATAAGAGGAAAAGAAGTCCATGCCAGGTTCTCAGAAGGGGTTCCTGCCTCTGAGAACCGTGTCGCCATTCAAGTCAATGGTCAAAGCGACAATCTAGTAAATGTCAAAACCATCACAACTGAAAATACCAAAACAACTTCCAGTGAGGAAAAAATTTTTACGAGTCTTGGGTTAACAGGGAAAGAATCACCTCATGTCAAACAAGCCGTAAGTATTTTATTAGATAAAGGTGCACCATTATCGAAAGAAATCGTTGGTGAATTAAAAGCGTTCATGGAGAAAGCTCCTGGAACGCCTGATGCGAAACTAGAAACGGTTCGAGCACTAGCAAATAAAAGATTAGAAGCAACAGGCACCCAACTTCGCGCGGTTCACGAAGCGTTAAATGGAAAACCGTTAAATGAAGTGTTATCCAGTATGGCAAAAGAAATTGATCCGAATTTCAAGTTGGAAAAAATAGAGAATACAAGTGTTAAGATACAGAATCAAAATGTGCAAAAAGATAACGTGCCAGCATCAAAAACGACAGAAAATCAACCAGTCATTGAAAACCGGACAAGCAACAATGGAACAGAAGGCATGAAACCTTCTCAAAACACGCAAAATCCCTCGAAGACAATTGCTTCAGAACAGAGCAATCTTGTCCGGAAGAGCCTTGAATTACTAGAATCAGAACCTGATTTAAAAAAGGCCATCCATCAAATAAGGGAAGAAATCGTTAAAAATCCAAAAATAGACCGTGACCTCACACAAAAAATTGAAAAAGCAGCACAGGAAGCGGAAAAGCTACAGATCATTGGCAAGGAACGACTTGTTCAAGCACTAAAAGGTGCAGAAGAACAGTTGCTAAAAAAAGAGCAGCAACTCATCCAAACAAATGCCACTGCAAATCAAACAAAAGAAAATGTCACAAATAGAAATCAAGAATTAAAGCTATCAACGCTAGTAGAAAATCTTAAATTAGAAGTAACAAAAAATCCTAGTTTAAATCGTTCGATTGAGAAAATAAAAGAGCAAATTGTAGAGAATCCACGCTTTCCTAAAGAACTAACTGAAAAAGTAAATAGTGCCTTAAACGAAGCCACGTCATTAGGAAAACAAGGTCGGATTACCACTGGAAAAGAAGTATTAAGCCAAGTTTTAACACAGGTACAAAATGCTGTAGATCAGGCTGAGGGAAAAGTTAGTCAACAGAGAAATGTGGAACAATCAAAAGCTGTACCCAACCTTCAAAATGATCGTAGTCTAACAACTGAATCTCGCCCTAGTGAAATGGTAAAAGCGGTAAAGGCAGAAGTCCAAAGTGAGCCCAATTTACAAAAAGCGGTAGAGAAAGTCAGAGAACAAGTCGTAACGAATCCGAAAATGGACCGAGAAGTCGCACAAAAAGTAGAACAAGCACTAAAAGAAGCCACAACTTCAAAAGTAGGTAAGAACCGTGGTCGAGAACGAATCAAGCGTTGGCAAAAGCGAAGTAGAAGAATCAGCAGGTCGAGAGCGATTAAATCAAGCATTGGCAAAAGCAGAAGTAGAACTAAAACAAATCGAAACCGTCAACCAGCGCAAGCAACTCAGGTATCACAAACAGATCAAGAAACACTAGAACCACGTCCAAGCGAAGTGGTCAAACAAGTAAAAGCAGAAGTTCAAAGTGAACCGAATCTACAAAGAGCAGTAGAAAAAGTCCGCGAACAAGTTGTAGCGAATCCAAAAATGGATCGAGAAGTCGCACAAAAAGTAGAACAAGCACTAAAAGAAGCAACACAGCTTCAAAAAGTTGGTCAAGAATCAGCAGGTCGAGATCGAATCCAACAAGCATTGGTAAAAGCAGAAGTAGAACTGAAACAAATCGAAACACGTCAACCAGCGCAAGCAACTCAGGTATCACAAACAGATCAAGAAACAATAGAACCACGCCAAGCGAAGTGGTCAAACAAGTAAAAGCAGAAGTTCAAAGCGAACCGAATCTACAAAGAGCAGTAGAAAAAGTCCGAGAACAAGTTGTAACGAATCCAAAAATGGATCGAGAAGTCGCACAAAAAGTAGAACAAGCACTAAAAGAAGCAACACAACTTCAAAAGATTGGTCAAGAATCAGCAGGACGAGATCGAATCCAACAAGCATTGGTAAAAGCAGAAGTAGAGCTGAAACAAATCGAAACACGTCAACCAGCCCAAGCAACTCAGGTATCACAAACAGATCAAGAAACAATAGAACCACGTCCAAGTGAAGTGGTCAAACAAGTCAAAGCAGAAGTCCAAAGTGAACCGAATCTACAAAGAGCAGTAGAAAAAGTCCGAGAACAAGTTGTAGCTAATCCGAAAATGGACCGAGAAGTCGCACAAAAAGTAGAACAAGCACTAAAAGAAGCAACGCAGCTTCAAAAAGTTGGTCAAGAACCAGCAGGACGAGATCGAATCCAACAAGCATTGGCAAAAGCAGAAGTAGAACTGAAACAAATCGAAACACGTCAACCAGCGCAAGCAACTCAGGTATCACAAACAGAACAAGAAACAACAGAACCACGCCCAAGCGAAGTGGTCAAACAAGTCAAAGCAGAAGTTCAAAGCGAACCGAATCTACAAAGAGCAGTAGAAAAAGTGCGAGAACAAGTTGTAACGAATCCAAAAATGGATCGAGAAGTCGCACAAAAAGTAGAACAAGCACTAAAAGAAGCCACACAACTTCAAAGAGTTGGTCAAGAACCAGCAGGTCGAGATCGAATCCAACAAGCGTTGGCAAAAGCCGAAGTAGAGCTAAAACAAATCGAAACACGTCAACCAGCGCAAGCAACTCAAGTATCACAAACAGATCAAGAAACAATAGAACCACGCCCAAGTGAAGTGGTCAAACAAGTAAAAGCAGAAGTCCAAAGTGAACCAAATCTACAAAGAGCAGTAGAAAAAGTCCGAGAACAAGTCGTAACGAATCCAAAAATGGATCGAGAAGTCGCACAAAAAGTAGAACAAGCACTAAAAGAAGCAACACAACTTCAAAGAGTTGGCCAAGAACCAGCAGGACGAGATCGAATCCAACAAGCATTGGTAAAAGCGGAAGTAGAGCTGAAACAAATCGAAACACGTCAACCAGCTCAAGCAACCCAGGTATCACAAACAGATCAAGAAACAACAGAACCACGCCCAAGCGAAGTGGTCAAACAAGTCAAAGCGGAAGTTCAAAACGAACCGAATCTACAACGTGCAGTAGAAAAAGTCCGCGAACAAGTCGTAACTAATCCAAAAATGGACCGAGAAGTCGCACAAAAAGTAGAACAGGCATTAAATGCAACAGTCCAGCTTCAAAAAATAGGCCAGGAACCTGCAGGACGTGCTCATTTACAGCAAGTATTAACAAAAGCAGAAGTAGAACTAAAACAAATCGAAGCACACCAAACATCGCAACAATCAGCACAACAGTCTCAAAATTCTCAACTAAGGGAATCCATCAAACAAGTACGAGAACAAATACAAACTGAGCCTGACATCCAAAAAGTCTTACAAAAGGTTCAAGAACTAGTCACAAACAATAAAAATGTCGACCCAGAAACAACACGCAATATTGAACGCATAGCGAACCAAACCAATCAACTAGACCAAGCAGGTAGAGAACGCCTAACCAAAATGCTTAAACAAGTAGAAACAACCTTATCGAACCAAAATCAAATGCAACAAAAGGAACAAGGAAACGTTTCTAGCACAATCCAAAAAGAACAACCAATCATTAATCATTTACAACAACAAAATAGCTCAATGAAAAACCAGGAAATGGCGGAACAAGCAAAAACAAATGGTACCCGTCCATCCGAATCAATTAACCAAGCTTTAAAGCAACTACAACGAGAACCTAATCTAGAAAAGGCACTAGACCAAGTAAGAAAAGAAATCACCAGCAATCCGAACATCGACTTAAAAACAATCGCTAAAGCTGAAAAAGCACTAAACCAAGCTACACAACTGCAAGATAAAGGTCGTGAAATTGCTGCGCGTCAACAAATAACAAAAGAACTAACAGAAGTACAGCAAGAATTAGCCAAAACAGAACCCAAGATCAACACAGAACAAAAATCATTACAAGAGCAGATACAATACGAACTAAACGAACAATTACAAGGATTAAACATTCAATCAAAAGATATTCTCGTTACAAAAGTTACCGAAAAACTAGCGCAAGCCACACATGACTTCCGTGAACTAAAACGAGAAATTACGAGAAATCTTGATAGTGTCGAGCGGGTAATCAACACATTCAAGAAAAATGCTTATCCACAAGCAAAACAAATGCTCGAAACAGCGATCAGTAAGCTAGATAATGCCATTTTAAAAAGTGACATGATGCTATATACCGATATGAAAACAGAAAAGCAACTTATGAATGCAAGCAGTCAATTAGCAGACGCAAAAAAACTATTGGCAAAAGGTGATCATGCCGAAGCAGGCAGAATCGTGAATGAAGTCAAAACATTAATTGATAAACTCATTTTCAAACCGTCCGAACAAAAAATCATGCACTATGTGAACAAAGAAAGCATGTCACTAGGAAATAGCTCGCCAACGCAACAAATGCTATCAAAGTTTAGTGAAGCAGCACAAGGGACCGTAAACCAAGAACCCTCTGCACGGCAAATGTATGAAATGGTTCGCTCCCTAGGATTAAACCATGAAAGTGATGTTGCGAATTCCCTTGTCTTTCATAAAAACGATCAATTTGGCCAATCACAGCAAGAGCAACAACAGCAGCAAAACTTAAAAGAAGTACTAATGAAATTGGCACAAGGAGAAGGTCAAGAAACCAATCCCAAAATTGCTCAGCAAGCGGAACAAGCCCTAACCAATCTCACTGGACAACAATTATTAAGTAAATCGGATGCGAAGTGGAACCCTACAAAGTATGTTTTTCAATCTACCTCTCATGTTAGGTGGGAAGCCTGAAAACCTTCAAGTGTTCGTCAACTCGAAAAACGAAGGACAGCAAGTCGAATGGGAAAACTGCAATCTTTACTTTCTATTAGAAACGAAAAAACTCGGTGATATTGGAATTCTCCTCAATTCAACCGACCGAAATTTATCGATTACGATCAAAAATGATTTGCCAGGCTTTAAAGAAAAAATAGAACCATTAGCAAGCTTCACAAAAGAGAAACTTCAGGAAGTAGGCTATAACGTCTCAAGTATCAATTTTGCCAGAATGAATCCGATCAAAGGCCCATCCGTTTCTCATGAAGAATTAGGGAACGAAATGAAACAAGCAAAAGAAACAAGACAAATCTTCAATGAGAAGGGAATGAACTTCACAATATGAGAGTAGGCAGTTTTTACAATCAAAAAAAACGCAAGGAAATCAATGGTCCCCAAGCAGCTGTGATTAAATACGATGAAGAAGCAGGAAAAGCACCTGTTGTTGTCGCCCATGGGAAAGGGCATGTAGCCCAACAAATTATTGATCTGGCCAAAGAAAATAATATCCAAATTCAAGAAGACTCTTCGCTCGTGGCCAATCTCTTAGACATGGACTTGGGGGATAATATCCCCCCTCAGCTTTACTCTGTTATGGCGGAAGTTCTCTTATTAATTGAAGAAATAGAAAAAAACTATTAAAAAATAATATAAACACTTTTAAGAATTTGTCGATAAAATAATATAGAATTAATCTGGAGGTGCACACAACGTGTACGACTTCTTAACGGAAGAAATAATTTATAAAAAATCACCACAAGAAATTACTGCTTTATTATATGAAGCATGTATCAATAGTTTAGAAGAATCAATTGAAGATATAAATAAGAAAGATTTTGTTATTTCAAATCAAAAATTAAAAAAGGCAAATGATATTTTTTATCGTCTTGGATGCAGGGTTAAACTATGATGCAGGAATTATCGCCGACCAACTTGATATGCTCTATAACTATATGGCAGATAAAGTTATTGAGGCCAATATTAAAAAAGACGTTTCCATATTAAAGAAGTCATTAAAATACTTGAAGAAATTTCATCAGCATGGAATGAAGCATTGAAAAATAAACAACAATATCAACCCAATAGATTACGACAAAAAGCAATGGCATATGAAAAAAATATATTCAGTAGACAATTAGACTAAAAGGAGAAAAGAAAAATGAAAATCAATCATAATATTCAAGCATTAAATGCTTACCGTAATCTATATCAAAATCAAACAAATACTCAAAAAACCTAGAAAGACTATCATCTGGTCTTACGCATCAACCGTGCAGCAGATGATGCAGCAGGTCTAGCAATCTCTGAAAAAATGCGTTCACAAATCCGTGGCTTACAACAAGCAGAAAGAAACTCATTAGACGGAATCTCCTTAATGCAAACAGCAGAAGGAGCCATGACAGAAGTTCATTCCATGCTACAACGTATGCGTGAACTAGCTGTTCAAGCAGCAAATGATACCAATACAGAATCAGATCGTAAAGCAATTCAAAAAGAAGTAGATCAATTAACATCTGAAATTAACCGGATTGGTAATGCAACAGAATTTAACAGCAAGAAAATTTTGAATGGTGGAGCTACAAAAATTGCACCAGAAATTGAAAAAGCTGGAGTTGCTTTAGCGACTGGGGAAGTTAGTGTGGAAAAAACAGTGACAAGCAGCTTACCGATACTGGTGTTTTAGGAAGACGCAACTGAAGACATTTATGCTGCTGGTACGACACGCCAAGTGTTACTTTCAGGATACTGCTGCAGCTGCGCATGGTGATATTTGACAATAGATACACTGCATTAATTGGTTCTGGCAATGGCTCGATTGCTGACTGGAGTAGAATAACAGATGTGTCAGGCAGTAAATTGTTTAACTGCTATGTTAATCACGGCAAAACGCTAACTGCTCGAAGAGTTTGATATTAATATCAAGCACTTACTGAGCAGATGAGCTTACAATAATTAAAATTAAACGCTACAGGAATCAACTGCAGCATAGTTAAAGCTGGTACTTCTACAGATACTAATGTACAGGTGGATCAGCTGGTACGGTGTATACGAATAGCTAACATATGAATTCTTGGCTCGTTTTACAGATGGCGATACTCTAACTGTTGACGGGAAGACTTTGCGCAGTAACGGTACTGCAAAAGAAGGTCAATTTCAAATCGGACGCAAATGTTAAATCCTACAGCTGATATATATGCTGCCGCAATGGAGCAATACCGGGAATGAATATACTGTTGCAGCAGTCCATCGGGAGAAATTACATTAACAGAAGCTAGCAGCATTAACAGATCCAACAGTACAATTAATATTATGAAACCAGGAGAATATTTTTCAATAATCTGAAATGTACGTGGGTGAACAAATCACAATTGCTGGAATTGAATTTGAAGAGTCCGGAACAATTCTTGCAAGCTGGTCAAATTAATATCGGTAAGTACTCCATCTGAACAAGCAGCAGCCAATTTTAAAGAAGCCATCAAAAGCTAATACTCATACTTTCAGATGATTTGACATTGAATGTTGACAGATAATAAGATTACATCTTAAAGAAATACAGGACAAGCAACTGGAGAAAATCCTAAAATTGATAGAGTTGGTAATACAGAAGGAACAGTCCATTTTAATAAAATATCAAAGTAGTAAAGAAGCGAGTTGAGGCAGAATGGAAAACAGGAGATATTACTCCAAGGTACGGCCACTAATCCAGCTTATGGAGCAGGTACATTTACTTTTAATGGTACAAAAATTAAGTATTACTTATGCGTATCTGCAGGACAACAGGATTAACAGGTACAGCAACATGGAACAAGTGCTAACTAGTAACAAATAAAAACGGTTACGGCAACTGCGGCAAATACAAGCAGACTGCAATTCTTGCATGCTTTATCGAGGAATGGCGAAACTGATTCAGGATCACCATACTAAAACGATTTTGCATTTAGATGAGATGGTAATGTTCTATTAATATTACAAATATATGATAGACAATCCAGACTCGTATAACACTTTAGCTATCGGTACTACTGGTGCTACGGAGATATCAAATAGTGCGCTTCTCAACCAACTTGTTTAAAACGAGGTGTTCACTCGCTGAAATAAGCATAATATGAATTTGATATTACAAATATATTTAGAGAAAATGAAACATTGAAATAGGTGGATATTACTTTTAAAGGTGTTGATAGGTTCAGCTATTCCAGCACTACGAACAGTTTAGCGTTGATGGACACTGCTAGAGATCAAGCGATAGCTTGTAAAGCTACAATTGAAGCAATCAACTTAAGTCAATAGATATGATATTACAGTATCACGAAACGACTATCAAATTAGTTGAGTTAGATGCTGGAGTGAAATAGAAGATGGAGTTTCTCATTAAAAGCACCAGAAACAGATTTAACATGAAGCAATTTGGTGAATTTAAATTTAATATTGAACGTTCTATTGTTGGACAATCGTATACAATTGATGGTGATTGAAATTAAAGTTGTTAATGATTCAACACAATTTAATGATGATGTTAATAATGGAAATGCAATGCGTCATACTGAGTACTTTCAGATCAAGCAGAAAATCTAAGAAATGCAATTGCTAGAAATCCTAATTAAATCAAGAAATATGTTGTATAGTGGTACTGGTAATGAAATCAAATTTACACAAAAAGCATGTTATGAATCTTCTGTTTTACCGAAAATTATGCTTTCCAACGCAGGTGACGGCGATGTATTCAAATCCAAACTACAAATTGGACCGAATCAACATCAAGTCATGACAGTTGAGTTAAATGACATTCGTGCACCAAAATTAGGAATTGCGACAACTGATCCAAGAACTCCAATTACAGATATAAATGGAGATATTATTGAAGGGGCAGCATTCAATGTTATTCAAAATGTTTCTAACGGTATGAATGAAGGATATGTGGAATATTCAATCGACGTGACTCACATGAAAAAGCTTCTGCTGCCATCAAAGTATTTGATACAGCCATCGAAAGAATAAGTGGGGAAAGAGCTTCTCTTGGGGCACTACAAAACCGTCTTGAACATACAATTAACAACCTAAAAGTAACAAATGAAAACTTAACATCATCAGAATCACGTATTAGGGATGTGGATATGGCCCTTGAAATGACTACTTTCACGAAGAATAATATCCTAAACCAATCTGCTCAAGCCATGCTTGCTCAAGCAAACCAATTACCACAAGGCATACTACAATTATTACAAGGTTAATATTTGTAGGAGAGGGAAGTTCGATTTTGTTTCGAACCTTCTCTCTTTTTTATTTTCTCTATGTTAAAATAAATCTACACTTGTCATAAAGGTGGGATCGTCATGGACGTACAAAAGGTTGGAAAAGCAGGACTTGATAAAATTCAAGCAAAACAAAATATGCCAACAGAAAGTATTTCTTTTCAAGAAGTCATTGGCAGTAATCGTCAGCAAATGGTACATGAAAAGTTAACAAAGCTGGTTCAAGAGATTGAAACACAAGGTAAAAAGCTTTCAGAAAATAGAACAGTCGATGAGCTACGAAAATATAAAAAATTGGTTAAACAATTTATGGATGACGCTGTTAAAAATGGGCTTCAATTCGAGGAACAGCGAGGATTTAATCGCCGAGGGCGAACAAAAATTTATAAAATCGTCAAAGAAGTAGATAAAAAGCTCATTGATTTAACCAATGCAGTACTTGATAAGGAAAAGACAAGCCTCGATATTTTAAATAGGGTTGGAGAAATTAAGGGATTATTAATTAATATGTACACATAAAAAGTTCCACTAGTTGTTCAGCTAGTGGTTTTTTCTTATATAGAATCATCTTGAATGATATTCTACGTAATAAAGTCACTAATTTGAAAAGTAAAGATTTCTCTTTAACTTTTCAATTTTATTACCGATATAAAAAAGAATACAATAGGAAGAGTAGAAAAAGTCTGAGCATATTAATATCATTAAAACTTTTTATAAAATAAAGCAGGAAACTCTATAAAAAAGGGGTGAAGATTTTGAAGATCAATAATCTTGGTAGGCTAAATGTGAATCCATATAACAAGCAAATGGAAAAAATGGAACAAGTTCAAAAGCTTCAAAAAGAGATAAACTTGAAATTTCTTCTGAAGCTTCTCGAACTTCAAAAGGAAAATTCATTTGAAATAGAACGTCAAGAAAAAGTGGAGCAACTTAAAGAAAAAGTTCAATCCGGTGAATACGAAGTTAATCCACGTGAAGTTGCAAAGAAAATGTATGGCTTCTGGAATCTTGATTAACAAGAATGAGGAGGTTAATCATTGTCTGCATTAAGTGTTATACAAACATTAGAAAAGTTAGTATTCATATATAAAAGCTTAAATCTATTAGCAAGTAAAAAGATCGAAATGATTAAAGAAGACAATGTTCAAGCACTAAATACCTTAATTTTAGAAGAAAAAAAACATATACTAGCAATCCAAAAACTTAAGAAATTGTTAATGAAAAATACTAAAGAATACTTGATCTAAAGGATTATCGACAACTTAACCATGTCCAATTGTATTGAACATACTTCCAGTGAAAAAGGAAGCGCTTGAACGGATTAAGTAGAATTAGAAGACCAAGTAAGTGCATTAAAACAAAGAAACGAAATCAATCAGGAACTTATAAAGCAATCTCTACAATTTGTTAACATCTCTTTGATCTGCTATCACCAGCTATTGAATCATTTAACTATGATCGTCCTATTCAAAGCAGACGAATGAAAAGAAAAACATTCCATCTTTGATTCAAAGGCATAACGGAGGGAAATATAATGATATCCACTTTTCATGGGCTAGAAGTTGCAAGGAGAGGTTTGACTCTCAGCAAACAGCCCTCTATACAGTTGGGCACAATATTGCGAATGCAAATACCCCAGGGTTTACAAGACAACGGGTTAATCTTGAAAAAACAAGCCCATTTCCGGCGCCATCGATTAATCGCCCACAAATCCCAGGACAATTCGGAACTGGTGTTAAGCGGTGTATTCAACGAGTCCGGGATAGTTTTACAGATGATCAGTATCGCAGAGAAAGTAGTAAGCTTGGCTATTGGAGTGCAAAAGTCAGACATTAAGTTCAATGGAAGACCATTATGAATGAGCCTTCTGATGTCGGATTATCGAATACAATGGATCAATTTTGGCAATGCGTTTCAAGATTTGGCGGTTAACACCCCAATGATTCTGGTACAAGTCAGTTGTTAGGCAGAGAGGGATTTCTTTAGCAAACACATTTAACTACTTACCGATTGTTTACTAGCAATACAAAAGGATTATCAAACCAAATCGATGTAACTAAGAAAACTTTAACTCTATTTTTAAACAAATAAATGGAATCAACAAACAAATTGGAGCGATTGAGGTACATGGCTATTTACCGAATGATTTATATGACGAAAGTGATCTTTTATTAGATGAACTATCAACTATTTCAATATTAAAGTAGAAGCAAAATTCGGTGGCCTCTCTTCATCCATTGCGGAAGGTCATTTATGATATTTATATAGCATCTCCCGATGGCAATATTCTTAACAGACTCTCAAAATAATAAAATGAAGTTGATAGATTGCTTAAAGATAAAGCGATTGGGATGCACATCCAATATGCAGAACGTGGAGTGCAGGATAGTCCAGTAACGAATATTAAGTTTTTTGAACTTAATGAAACGAGTGATGGATTTGCAGGAATACAGAGTGCTATTGTTGCAGATGAAACAAAGTCCTTATATACATTAAATGAACTTAATGATTTTAATACAAATGGTAGATTAAAGGGTTACATTGAAGGTTATGGATATAAAGATGCTGAAGGTAATCTAAAAGGTACTTATAATGATATGCTTTCAGACCTAGACGAGATGGCTTATACGTTTGCAACCCATTTTAATTTGGTTCATAGCAAGGGCTGGAGTCTGAATGAAATCCAAAATAAACAGCAAAATGCTAATGGTGACTTCTTTACAGTTGCGAAAAAAGATGGAGCGGCATCTAGTATAGTTGTTTCCAAGGAAATTCTAGAAGATGTAGAGAAAATCGCTGCTGCAGGAGAAGGCAATATTATTCTGGAGCGATGAATCGTGATGAGGCCATTGATCCAGGAACGGTAGGAAATCCTTCATTTACTGGAGGCTTTGATACATTAGCATATTCAACTGATTTTAGTTTATCAGATGATGAAACTAAAAAATGGCAGTCAGCTACTGAGATTACAGTCAAAGTAAAATTCAATAATACAACACCTGATCCAACATGGGAATTTACCTTTTCTGGTGTAATCAAGATGGAACAGTTTAACTCAGACTCTTACTCCAACAGATGAGGACAACATAAAGTATTTAGGAATTAACTTTAACTTATCTAATATAACCAATCAGTCAGATGGAGACACATGGACATACACATTTTCCACAAAAGGTGGAAAAGCATCAAGTGATGTCTTTATAGGGGATGGCTCCAATGCACTTGCTCTAGCCAATGTGAAAGATGCTCTCATTCAGTATGGAGGAAATTTATCCAATGTCCAATCCTTTTATCAAGGAATGATAGGAAAATTAGGGGATAACGCATCGGAAGCGAATCGAATGGAACAAACAGCAACGATCTTAAAAGACTCTGTTGAACAAAGACGGTTGTCAGTCGCAGCGTCTCTTTAGATGAAGAAATGGCGAATATGATTAAATTTCAGCATGCTTATAATGCAGCAGCAAGAAATATTACATTGATTGACGAAATGCTTGATAAAATCATAAACGGTATGGGCGTTGGTGGAAGATAAGGTAGGTGAATAGAATGCGAATGACACAATCCATGCTATCGAGTAGTAATTTAACTTACATTAGTCAAAATTATGAGCGATTAGCTAATTTACAAGACCAAGCTATGTCAGGAAAGAAAATAACAAAACCATCGAAGATCCGATTGTTGCTATGAAAGGTATGCGATATCGCAGCCAATTAGTGGAAGTTAAGCAATTTCAGCGTAACCTGAATGAAGGATTTAACTGGATGGACAATGCAGATACCGCTCTTGATGAAACCACTCAAGTACTGCAAAGAATCCGTGAATTAACCGTTCAAGCTTCCAATGAGACATACACATATGATCAGCGCAGCGGGATGGCAGTAAGGAAGTCAAAGAACTTCAGAGCCACCTTAGAGGCGTTGGCTAATACAAAAGTGAATAATAAATATATCTTTAACGGAACAAATACAAATACGAAGCCCCGTTGATATTGAGAATATTGGTAAAAAGATATCTGAAATAACTAACAGATAATTAAATAGCTAATTTTTCTGGTTGTTCAGTATAAGGGGAAAGATATAAACCCCTACTTCTTGCGTGATTCTCCCATTGATATATTGGGGCATTCCAATTGTTGGGAAAAGTGGAACTGAGAATGAAAAAAGGAGACTAAATTATATTTTTAAAAATGGTGATGAATTAGGCACATCCACTTATCCAAACTCGTTGAGACCATAATTTGGTTGGAGAAGCTCACATATAACTTTCGAAAATAGAAACGATATGAACTTTTAAAGCTACAAGTATAAAGTGATTCAGTGGAGAAGGTTAATCAACAAGAGAAAGACATCATTATCTCTAACAAAATATTCGTATTCAACCAATCAAAATGACTTTGAAATTGAAGTCATGAAAGGGATCAAGATGGGAATGTCAACATTCGTCCACCAAAATGTTTTTTAGGCTGAAATGTTTAAAGATATTTCTGACCTTGTGAAAGCCCTTGAAGAACCAAGCCAAAAAGCGAGTGATATTAATAAATTTCTTAGTAAAATAGAAAAACACTTTGATCAAGTAACCGCAGAAAGAGCAGATATAGGCGCAAGATATAATCGAGTAGAACTAATCGCAGGAAGACTCAGGTAGACAAGATACCATCGCAAAACAAACGATGTCCGAAAATGAAGATATTGATTTTGAAAAAGCAATCACAGACTTAAGATCCAAGAATCCGTTCATCAAGCAGCACTGCAGTCGGTGCCCGTATTATTCAACCAACGCTAATGGATTTCTTGCGCTAATATGTTGTAGTAGCTATCTTCTTCGTAAGATAGCTATTTTGCTATAAACCCTAAAGCTTCGAAAGGAGTCTTTTTGATGAAATTAGCTAGTATCCAAATCTCTACTGTTAGTGCAAAATTAGGAGTTAAAGAAGGAACCAGCGTCCATTGAGATACGACAGCCAATGGCCGATATGACAATGAAACAACCACACGCAGACATACAATATAGCCAAAAAGATGCAGAAATTCGAGATTGATCAGTCAGAAGCTTTTGCTGATGCAGGATTAAAGCCAATTAGCCGTCATATTCAGGAGTGGGCCGCAAAAGGAAGACAAGAAGCATTAAAAGCAACGGCAAAGATTGCGAGACAAGGGGATCAACTGATGAACATTGCTAAAGGAGGCAGTGGTACAATTCAGCGAATAGCGAAAGAAAATAGTCAAGATCCTATACGTGATTTTAACATCGGTTTTATTCCATCATCCCTTCAAGAGTTAAAATCGACTATTTACCTGGCGAATTGGACATAACTGTAAACCAACGAAGCCCAGAAATTAATATTAAAGCAAATACAGCCCACTATAAAAGTGAACCCAGGGAATACAGAGATATATCTTAAACAAAAACCATCGATTTCATTTTCAGCAGTCGGTTTAAATGTAGATTATAAGAATATAAGAAAGAACGGTGAAACAATGATTATTCAAACAAAATATCATGGTGAAAAAGAAATAAACCCTGAACATATCATTACTTTGAAAATGGAATTCCGAGCTTTGAAGAGGAAAAGAAATTTATTTCTATTAGAATTAGGGGAGGAAACAACTTTCTAGTGCTGCAATCAGTCACTACCCCAGCACTCGCTTTTCTTGTGACCGATCCGTTTAGCTTTTTTCCAGAATATCAAGTCGCTATTCCAGACCCGGTTATAGAAAAGTTAAAGATTGGAAACAGTGAAGAGGTAGTAACTTTTGGGATCTTAACAGTAAAAGAACCATTCGAACAAACAACGATTAATTTAAAAGGCCCAGTTATTATTAATAGTAAAGAAAAGCTCGGGAAACAAATCGTCCTTAATGAAGGAAACTATCATACAAGACATCTGATTTTTCAACAAAGATCCTCCAATGGAGAGGAGCGCTAATATGCTTGTCTTAACCAGAAAGTTAAATGAAGCCATCCGCATCGGTGACGACATCGAAATCAAAATCCTCGCCATCGAAGGAGAACAAATCAAAATCGGCATCGAAGCACCGAAAAATATCGACATCCACCGCAAAGAAATATACATAGCGATTCAACTAGAAAACAAAAAAGCAGCAGAAACTTCTATAACAGTTTTAGAAAATTTCCTCAAAATAAATAAAAAATAATTACAAAATCTATTAAAAAACGACAAAACCAGACGATATAATCAATGTAAAACAAAATAAGCAAACTGGACGGCCGTCAGTAGCTTGTTTTGTTATATACAACCACATGGATGTGGGACAACAAACATTTCAAGGAGGAAACAAAACATGATTATCAATCATAACTTTCAGCATTGAACACATATCGTCAAATGGGAAGTCAAACCAATGCCAACCTGCAAAATCAATGGAAAAACTATCTTCAGGTCTTCGTATCAACCGTGCAGGAGATGACGCTGCAGGTCTAGCAATCTCTGAAAAAATGCGTGGACAAATACGTGGTTTAGACCAAGCACAACGTAACTCACAAGATGGTATCTCATGATCCAAACAGCTGAGGGTGCATTAAACGAAACACACTCAATCCTACAACGTATGCGTGAACTTGCTACACAAGCAGCGAATGATACAAACGTAGACAAGACCGTCAAGAAATTCAAAAAGAAATGAACCAATTAACATCTGAAATTAACCGTATTGGTAATACAACTGAGTTCAATACTCAAAAGTTACTGAACGGTGGAGTAAAAGCTGTTGGTGGAAGCGATTATATTAAATAGCTGAAGCTACTAGTGGTAAGAAGAGAATATTAAAAACAACTAGGGTTAATCAACTGGAGCTAGCTAGGGGATTTCACTGCCGCAGAGAGACAAAATTCAAATTGATTGGTAAAACTTTTGATTTAATAGAGCTTTTTGAGAGATGAGATCAAAGCTTTGCTACAGAGGAAGATGCAAATAAAAGACACTTAACAATTTAACGACTGGGTGGAGCTGGAGGGTCAAAAGCTATCTGAACTTGCTGAGTATTATCGTTAAGTATGGATGCTAGCTTAGTAATTCACATTCAAGATCAATGACTAGATAAAAAGATAGTACTGTTAGACAGTGAAGTTGCATCCAGCGACTATCATTAGCTACAAGCAAAAGCAATCAGCTACTGGCTGAAAAAGTGCGGTGGTACCTTTGATACAAGAACAATTATTAGGACAAGGTCTTGAAATGGGTAATGTCAATATGACTTCTGAGTGCTACAATAAATATTGCAAAAGGGTACAAGCTTTGAGCTTACTATCGGTGATGGAAAAGCTGTAAAAGTTGAGTTTGCTACTGACAAATCTTATGCAGTTGCATCAGGTACTAAGGCTGAGCAAGAAGCAGAATTAAATAAGAGATTAGTGAATGACATTAATGTTGCTATCCAAAAAGAGCTGGTCTTGGAAGTGATAAGTTACAGCTTCTTCTTTCTTCAGCTAATAAACTTCCAATTAATTTCTGAAACAGGAGAAGATATTAAAACTACAAATACAAGTACTGTTTTTAAGTGGTTTAGATCATAAGTTTTCGGATAATCCTACAAATATTAATGTTGAACAAGTTGTTGGATCTGAGTAAAGAGGTCGAGGTTTTGAGAGCTACATTCCAGGTAGGTGCAAACGAAAGGTCAAGCTATTTAAGTTGAAAATTAGATGATATGAGAGCTTCAGCATTAGGTATTACAGGAAATGCGGGTCAATCAGGCTTTACGTCTTGAAAACGTTGTTACTAAAAGGTACTGATACTATTGGTTGTTGAAGCAGCACTAAATGTGTCAAACCATGAAAGTGCAGCTAAGGCTATTACAACTATCAATGATGCTATCGAAAAAGTTTCTGCAGAACGTTCTAACTTGGGGCTACGCAAAACGTTTAAACACACAATTACTAACTTGAACAATCTTCTGAAAACTTAACTGCTGCTGAATCTCGTATTCGTGACATAGACATGGCAAAAGACTGATGGAAAAGACTAATGCAATCGTATCTTGGTCAAGCTTCTCAAGCAATGTTTGCTCAAGCGAACCAAAAACCACAAGCCGTTCTTCAATTATTCAGGATAATAGATAAGATAAGTAGGCTTATGAATAACATAGGCAGAGAAAAGCTGACAGAGTGTCAGCTTTTCTTATTTAAACATTGTTATAAAGTTTTAATCTAATAGGTGGTGTCCATATATGAACCAAGAAAAACATGAACTAAAAATAAGTATTCAGGATTTAATCCAAAATATCAAACAGCGAGTAGATTCTATCTGTGAAGAACTTCAAAAAAATCAAATTGAAACAGCTAATGAAAGAGTCATATTTTTAATTGAGGATATTTCAGCTTTAATTGATGGCATTTCACATATTAGTGAAAGTTATCCATCAATATCTATTGAAGAACTTCAAGAGAAACTCACTTTACTTATTAAGGAAATGCAAAAGAAAGACTATGCTATGTTTCGCGACTTACTTAAATATGAATTAAAACCAGTAATTGAAGATTGGGGGTTACAGATCGCAGATGCTTAAATTAAGTATATGTATGATGGTCAAAGATGAGGAAAAGAGTTTAAGGCGATGTTTAGAGTCTATAGAACACTTAATTGAACGTAAAGATATTGAGCTTATTATTGTTGACACAGGTTCCTCAGATAATACGGTTGAAATAGCTAAACGATTTACAGATAGAGTGTATTTTCATGAATGGAATCAAAATTTTTCTGAGATGAGGAATATTACCCTCTCGTATGCTAATGGGGAATGGGTAATGATATTAGATGCAGATGAAGTTTTGGAAAATTATGAGGAAGTCCTGAGTCTATTTGATAATAATACTATTAATAATTATAATGCTGTGAAATTTTATATAAAAAGCTTAAAAAAATCTTATGAACAAGATTTTAGTATCCTTGCGCAGGAAAGAATCTTTAGACGCCAAGGATTTCATTATGCGAATGCAGTCCATAATAATCCAATATTTGAGCCACCTAGTTTGAATAGCAATATTTCGCTTCTACATTACGGCTATGTAATAGATGACAAAGAGTTAATGGAGAAAAAATTCAAACGGACTTCTACTTTATTAATAAAAGAATTAGAAAAAGATCCAACAAATGTATATTTTAGACATCAATTAGCAAATTCATATGCATTGCATGGTGAGGATATAAAGGCAATTGAAGAGATTCGAAAAGCATATAAATTATTGAAAACTAATAAGAAAAAAATAGAAAGTATTTATTTGTTTGGTTCCTACTCAACAATTTGTCACCGTCTAAAATATTTTGAAGAGGCAAAACAAATTTGTGAAGAAGGAATTAAACTTAAACCCGACTATATAGACTTATACTATTACTTATGTGCAACCTATCTTGATATGGGGAACACCACCAAGATGCTTGAAGTGTTCAATGAATATTTAGGATTATATAAGAATAAAGAAAATCTTGAAATAACCAATAACTCTGCAATTGTATTATTCTCTACTACAGAAAATAAAAAACAACAGTTGATTAATGAAATTACTGCTAAGTTAATAGAAGTTAAATTATATGAAGAAGCACTAAAAACTGCTCAATTAATAGCGAATGAAAAAGTAAGAATTTCTATAGTGATTAACTTATTGTTAAAATTGGAAAATTATAGCGACATACTTATTCGATATGAGCAAACTGATTATCAGATGAAGGAATTTTTTATACAAAGATTAGAGAATGAGCTAGCCACCTTCAATCAAGCTATTCGAGATAATGTTCATCATATTTTTTTCTTCATCTTTAGGGAATGAATACGGATTATTGAACCAAATTAGGATTTCAAATAGTCAAACAAGAGAATCATTAATTAATCAGTTTTTATCTGAATATAATTTTATCGAACTGCCTGTATTTTATTCTGATGTCCTCAAAGTAAAAATAGAATCGGGTAAATCTATCGTTTCAATTTTGAAAAAGGTAAGTACCCATAAAATCAAAATCATTGTGAGTTACTTATTAGATCAATCGGATGTTTGCAAAGAATATTTTGTGAATTATTTGCAGAAAGAACGTATTCGAGTTAATGATTTTCATGGGAATCGGTTGTACGTGGCTATAGCAAATGTACTTTTATTGCTAGAAACAGAGCACTCTAACAATAGTAAAGAAAAGATTAGCGCCTCATATATTCTAATTTTTAGTAATTATGTCGATAGTGGGATTAATTATATAAGGCTAATGTACCAAACAGATAGGTTACGATTTATATATAGCACGTTAGACGGCGCGGAAGATAAATTCTTTGTAGCTAATCTTTTAGCTAAGGAGGAAATAAATCAAGGAAATATAACAGTAGCATTTCAATACATTAGGGAAGCTGCAGATGTATATCCATATATGGCATCTGGCGACGAAGCCCGCTTAAGCCGCCTGATCGTGCCGCCTGTTGTAGGCAAGGGCCGACAGAACCGCCGCCAGCACGAACACGGCGGGAGGCAGAAGCCCGCGCACCAGCGGCACATAACCCGGCAGCACGACGACCAGCACCCAGATAACATCGGCCCATCCGACGATGGCGAGATTGAGCCAGAATCCGAGCGGATCGTTTTTCGCCACGCGCCAAATTGCAATGACGATCGCGAAGAGCGAAATCGACAGCATGTAGGCCGCAAGCTGCAGCAAACGTCCTTGCGCGATCCCGTGCTCGCTCAGCGCAAGCGCATAGATCTGCCACGCAACATAGACGTGAAACGCGCCCCACGCGGCGTAGAGAACAGCAGCGGTTTTAGAAAGAAAGTCCGTCGTGTTCGTCATGCGGCCACTCCCGTGCGAATGCTCTGGAGTCATTCGGGTAGCGGCAACGAACCGTTACGTTTCGTTCGGCGCGACGAAACACGAACGGAGCCCCTGTTGCGACGGACAAATTCGCCACAACCCGCGCGCGAATAAATAGAGCGGCACGCGCGCGGCCAAACCTTATGTAACGCGCGGCCCGTCGGGATCCGTCGATTGAACTTTGCCCGGTCTGTAAATTCGCGCGCAATTAATTGTTAGGTGCGGATGTTTGGGAACCGCATGTACTGAACACCGTTGCGCACATAGCAGCGTGGAGACGCACACGACGCCGCAACTGCGGCACCCCCACATCACAAGAACCAACATCACAAAACCAAGGAGCCAATATGTATCGCACTTTCGTTTTCGTGGCGGCGCTGATGGCGGCATTGGCAATGCCGCTGGTTGCCGAAGCGCGACACGGTGGCCACCACGGAGGGCACCATGGAGGCCATCACGGCCATCACATGGGCGGACATCACCGGGGCGGTCATCATCATTCCGGCCATCGCGGGCATCATCGCGGACACCATTTCCGCGGCGGCCATAGACACCACGCCGGACGACACCACGGACATCACCGTCATTGGCGCCACCACCACCGTCATCATCACCACGGACGCCGCTATTGGCACGGACGCTGGTGGGCATACGGCGTTGGTAGCTGCTGGCGTTGGTCGCCGTACTACGATGAGTTCGTCTGGGTCTGCTACTGACGTACTCTGAGTGCGAAAGCACAATCAGAAGCTTTAACGGCTCCGCGGCGCGCGGGGCCGTTGCTTTTATGCGCGCGCGCGAAACGATCTCTGACGCGACGTGCGCATCGCTGCCGTGCACACTTGACACGGCAGCGCGAGCGTGGCGATTGATGCCTCAACGCTCGAATTATAAAATCAGGAGACACAGGCGATGGACACCAAATCGGTCATTATCGGAGTGCTCCTCGTCGGCGTTGTCGTCCTCGGCTATCTCCTCTGGGACGCGAACCAGACGAAGGTGAAAATCGACCTGCCGGGCGTCAAGATCGAGGGGCGTTGAACAAACGCGAAACTCCCAATGCCGTCATGCCGACGGAGGTCGGCATCCAGACAATAATCAGCAACATAATTGTCGAGGTTTGACTAGATCCCGGCCTTCGCAGGGATGACGGGAATCACCCCAACCCCCGCGCCTCTTCCTTCACCCTCACATCCGCAATAATCCGATCAAGCAGCAGACACGTGCGCTTGAATAGATCCGAGTTCTTGCGGTAATCGGCGCTCGCGTAGAAATCGCAGCGGCCCGCCTTGAAAAGCTCGATGCACTTCGTCTCGCTCTCGTGCGGATCGTGCACCGCGATCGCGTGGCCGCCGTTCTTCTTCAGAAGCGCCATGCTCGGCACGTCGGTGTCGCCGTCGCCGAAATAAATGAAATTCGAAAACGGGATCGGCCGCTGCTCTTCCGGCATGTGCTTGTTGATGCTTTGCCCCAGATCCTCGATGCCCTTGTTGATGCGGAACAGAAACTGCGTCTTGCCGGTATCGGAAATCACACGCTTCGGAAACGGCAGGTCGTAAGCCTCGAACCAATACTCGCTCGCAAACACGTTGGCGAAATGCGGATAGATCTTCGTGCCCTCGATGATCTCCGTCAGGCCCGACGACACCAGGTAATGCTTCACCGTGATGCCGGCGTCGCCCGAGTGCTTCTTCACGTAGGCGTGCATGGCATCGAACCAGGCCGCGACGCCGGGATAAAGTTCGACCTTTTTTCCCTGCGCGACGAGATCGGCGCGGTCGATGCGCACGTTCTGGTCCTTCGCCTTTTTGTACATGAGATGCATGTACGTTATGAGCGGATCGGCGCGCGCCTCCTTCGCGAGGCGTGTGCACTCGGCCCAGAATTCTTTCGGCTCGATGCCGAGCTTCGGCAAAAAAGCGTATTCCTGCATCGGCTTCGGCGACAGCGTGCCGTCGAAATCGTAGACGAGCGCGATGGTCTTTTTAGTTGGCTCCGGCGAGTCGCGGTCCGCACGCCGGCCGCCGGCGCGGGGCTTGCCGGGAGACCGCGATCCGGAATGACTTTCTTCCGGCGCAACCGGCCGGCTCCGCGAAGCGGCGTCGATTGCGCCATTCAAAGACTTTACCCGCTCGACCATAGCCCGTCTCCGCTCTCGACTTGTAGAGCGGAGGAAAGCGTGATTCGGGTGGCGCTAGAAAGTCAGGCTGCCTACTTGGCGTCCGGATCGGCGTAGATTTCCTCCCGAACCTGCGCGTAGCTCAGCACCGAGAACAGCACCGTACCGCCGAAAACATTGCCAGCGAGCGTCGGCAGGAAAAAGCGGAAAACCGCTGTTTCCGGCGTGACGTTCCCCGTAAGCACGCCATAGAGCGCCTCCGCGCTGCCGGCGACGATGTGCGTAAAACCGAAAAGCGCGATCAGGTAGGTCA
This sequence comes from uncultured Pseudomonadota bacterium, assembly GCA_963789775.1. GTDB lineage: Bacteria > Pseudomonadota > Alphaproteobacteria > Rhizobiales > Hyphomicrobiaceae > Hyphomicrobium_B. The sequence continues at coordinate 215,437 of CAWBLX010000002.1, read as the reverse complement.
ACAACGCAATGACTATAAATTCGACGTGTTCAGTCGATGACAGAATCCAAACCAGCGCCGCGATTAGCCACCCCGCACCGATGCCCTTGGCAAACATCTCGGCCGGTGTGTTGCCCATGACGTCCGTAACGATTTTCGACAGCGCCGTTCCAACCTCCGCGGGAACAATCGGTAGATATGCCGTTGCGAGCGCGAAGATCAGGCATCCGGCGATGTTCGCCGCGAGAACGATGCCCCAGAGGCGCAACATCTTAAGGAACCAGTACACCTGCTTTCGCGCCATGACCGGCAGCACCGCGGTCAAGACGTTTTCGGTGAATAGCTGCTGATGCCCCAGAATGACGATCAGAAAGCCGACGGCATAACCGGTTTTAGCAAGAACAAATGCCCACGGCGAATCGGGAAGATGCGCGGCAATCGCCGCTTCGGTGAGAAACGAGAACCCGATCGAGATACCAGCGGCGACACCTGACCACCACAGCGCCGACAAGGGCCGCCGCAACTCGATTTCACCCTGAACACGGATGATTTCGTAAACGACAGCCGGACGATGCCGGATACCTTCGCGAACCTGCTGCTTCTCTTTACGGGTTAGGCCGGACCCCGGCCGCTGATCGGCCTCTGCCGGTGGCGGTTCGTCTTTCTTGGCTTTTTCGTCTGCCGTCGCAGTCTTTTCCGCCATCAGTGCTTGCACCCCGGCCCGTGTACGTGCCCCGGCTCGCCGTGCGCGGCCGCGTGATCATGATCATGGTGATGTCCGTGATCATGTTCGTGATCATGTTCGTGACCATGATCGTGCCCGCAACCGCATTCGTCGCCATGCTCGTGATGGTGATGCGCTTCGGGATCGACGAGCGCCGCCCCGAGCTTGCGCTCGAGCGCGATCGACATCTCGCGCGGACTGTCCTTATCCTCGATCAGAAGCGCCATTACTTCCGCGCCAAGCCGGAAATCATCGACGGCGCCGAGATAATGCCGCCGTAGCCGACCCTGCCGGTCGAAGATAAGAAGCGCCGGCGTACCCTGCAGCTCGTAGGCCTTCATCGTCTCGGGCAAACCGTCGCCGTTCGGCTTGTCGAGCGCCACCGGAATGGTGATGCCGTTTTCGTTGAGATAAGCTTCGACTTTCTCCGGCGTCTGCTCGTCATGTCGCTCGAAAGGCATATGCAGCGCGAACACCGCAAGCTCGCTTTCCTCAAAGGCACCGCGCAGCCGCATGGCCTGCGGCAGCCCGAACTTCTGCGAGCCGGGACAGATAAGCTGCCAGATCGCCACGACGACGACCTTGCCCTTTTCGGCCTTGAGCGTGTGCTTCGTATCGGAGTTCAGCCACCGCTGAGCGATGATCTCGGGCGGACGTTCGGGATTGAACATATGAAAATAATCCTCACGTGATTTGCCCCTTATATAGCATCGGGGCAGCGTATGCGCAGGGGGCCCGGTTGGATCCCATTTCAATCGCAATCGGCCGACTTTTCAAACCCCAGCGGAGCCGCCTTCTCCGAGCACGCAAATTCGGCCGGAATGGCGCACGGCGCCGAAGGATTTGGCGCATAAATGCGGAAATGCAACGGGCAGCCGCGCATCATATTGTAGGTCGAGACGCACCCTATCGGCTGCGGCAGACGATCCTGGGACTGCGACTGCAATGTCCAGTTGGTCCGCTTCGCCCAGCGATCTTCCACGATCGAAAGCGTTGCCTTATTCTCTTGCGACCGCTGCGCCAGTGCATCGGGCGACTGCCGGTCCGGCGGGATGCCGAGAAGGAAGCGCCCCGACGGCTCGCGAAACCCGATCAGCACGGCGTCGTTCGACGGACATGCCGCAATCGCTTTCGCGATCATCTTCGCCGGCCAGATCCTGTCGATGCCCGGCAGAACGACGCCGAGCAGCGTGATTGCGAAAAGAGCGAGCGCCCCGACGCCGAGGGCGGACCAGCGCCGCAGATGTCCCTCCTGTCCGAGCTGCCCCGTCCAGATGAAGAGATAGGCGATAATCGCGATCAGCAGCACGGCGATGACGCTCGGCGTCTCACCGACGAACACATAGACCGCTCCAAAGATCGCAAGCGGTAGCGCCGCCAGCGCCGTCGGCCAGATCGTGAAGCCGCTCCATTCCGGCCGCTTGCCTTCTCCATGTTCGCTCGTAACGATCATGGCGACCGCGAGTGCCAGCGCCGGAAACATAGTTTGCACCATGTAGGTGCCGGGCTTGGACGAAAGCGCTTCGAGATAGATGAGATAGCCGATCACCCAGGCGAGCAGAAAACGCGGCAACCTTTGGTCGCGCGTCGCCCAGAACCGCTTGAATGCCGTACCGATCAGCATCGTGCCCGGAATGAAGCCCAGCAGCACCGCGAGAATGAATGTTCCGGGGAAGGCCCGCAGTTTCATGTCCTGCGCGCCGCCGAGCGCCGCGAGGAACTCGCGCCAGCTTAGGCCCGAAAACGCCACGCCGTCCTGGTGTGCTCGGATCATGAGCCACGGAGCACCGAGCACGAGCGCGATCGGAACGCCGATAACCGGCCGCAAGCGCTTCAGCCATGCGAGATCGCGATCCAATATGTAAAGCGTGATCAGCGTCGCCAGAACGAGGATCGGCACGAGAAGCGCGTTGATCAGAATGCCGATGCCCAAGGCGACCCAGAACAACAGCGCCGTCCAAATGGGCTCATCCGCATTCGTGTACAATCGCGCCAGTGCCAACATGGCGACCGTCGCAGGCAGGAGCGACAAGCCCTCCGCGACGGCGAGCTGCGAGACGAGCACCGTCAGCGGCGCGACCGCAAAGAACGCCGACGCGATGAGTGCCGTCTCGGAACCGACGAGGCCGCGTCCAAGCCAAAAGAGCGCCAGGACGGCAAGCGTCACCGCGAGAAGGGACGGAATGCGGTAAACTGTGATGTCGCGGTCGTGAGAAGGTCCCGCGAGCCACCGTGCCACGCCCTGAGCCCAGAACGTCCCGATCGGACGATACTGATGGACGACGCTTCCGTAGCGCGGGTCCGTCCAGTCGCCACGGTCGACCATGTCCCGCGTCGTCTCGGCCCAGATGACTTCGGTGCGGTTGACGGCCGGCAAGCGAAAGATGCCCGGCAAGTAGACGACGAGGCACAACGCCAGGAGCGCCAATGACGGCGCCCAAGGCTTTGCCGCCAGTGTCGCCCACCGGTTCCACATCGTGCGCTGGCGCTCTACCACTAATGCCCCCTCGAAACTTGACATGCTTTCGGAACTCGGCTGTTTGCGCATCCGAACGACAAAACGCAAGGGCCTACCTCCGAATGCCAGGAAAATCGGCTGATCGCGCCGCCCGCCGGGCGCGACTTATCGAACTCATCAAATTGCGGTCTTTCCAGGAAGGTCCGGAATTCAAGCTGGCGTCAGGTAAAACATCGACATTTTACTTTAATATGAAGCCCACGATGCTCGACGGTGAGGGCGCCTATCTCGTCGCATCCCTGATCCTCGATCAGCTCGAAGGCATCGACGCCGATCTGATCGGCGGCCTGGAAATGGGCGCTGTGCCGATTGCGGCGAGCGTCGCCGCCGTGGCGTTTACGGAAGGCCGCAAGCTACCGGCATTCTTTGTCCGCAAACAAGCGAAAGAACATGGCACGCAATCGCTCGTTGAAGGATTGGCGAAGGGCGAAAGCATGTCGGGCAAGAAAGTCGTTGTCGTCGAAGACGTGACAACGACGGGCGGCTCCGCGCTGAAAGCCGCCGAAGCATTGAAAGCCGCAGGCGCCGACATCGTGCGCGTTATCACAATCGTCGATCGCCTTGACGGCGCCACCGAAACCTTCGCCGGCGCCGGCCTGAAATTCGAGCCGCTGCTGACGCTCAGCGATTTCCGGAAGTAGCCGAAAGACCGCAAACGGCAACTCACTTGTTGCGCGCCAGCGCCAGCGCGACACCCGATCCGATTAGCAGGATGCCCGAAATGCGATAGTGCATATTGCCCGCTGCCACGATAAGCCTTCGGCTCCGGCCCGCGAGAAGCGCCCAGCCGCTGTCGATGCCAACGGCGAGCACCAGGAACGTCACGGACAGAATCGCGATCTGCGGCGCGATTGGCGCTTTTACTATAACGAATTGCGGAAAAAACGCTCCGTAAAACAGGAGCGTCTTCGGGTTGGTGAGCGACACGACAAGCGCACGAACGAAGATCGCCTGCGGGCGATTCAACTCCGGAAACGTTGAGGCCAAATCTGCAGCAGGTGTGCGAAAAAGCAAAACACCAAGATAGATTAGATAAGCCACGCCGATCCAGCGGACCATCTCGAACACGATGCCCATCTCGCCGAGAAGGCGAGTCATCCCGAGACCAACGAGAGCAAGTTGAACGACCATCGCGAAACTCGTTCCCGCGACCGTCAGCAGACCGAACCGCGATCCGTATGCGATGCTGTTCGCGATGATCAGAGCGACATTCGGGCCCGGGACAAGCATCAGTGCAGCCACGGCCGCAATGAAGGTGAAATAGAGCGAGATATCGATCATATCGTCCTCGGGCCGCTCCGGGCCGGGTTATTCACCCAATAGACGTCTTCAAAAACGCGCTCGTGCGGTCCCACGCAAGCTCCGCGCAGTGGCGGTCGTGAACGGAGCGCTGCTCGTTCATGAAGGCATGGCTTGCATCGTAGCGATAGAATTCGAAAGTTTTGCCCGCAGCCTTGAGGCCCGCCTCGAATGCATTGACGTTTTCCGGCGTCACGAAATCATCGCTATTCGCAAAATGTCCCTGAAGTGGAATTTTCACGTCCGCCGGCTTCGCAACCGAGTCGGGCGGCAAACCGTAGAACGCGACGGCGGCGGAGAACTCCGGAACACGACAGGCGGCAAGGGCGGCGACGGCACCTCCCATGCAGAAACCCGACACGGCAACCTTCGGGCTCGACTTCAAGAGAAACTGCGCCGCGCCCCGCACAACCTGATCGCACGCATCGAGAAAGTTGAGCGAGTTCATCTCGCGCAACGCCGCTTCGCTATCGTGGTAGGGAATGACGGTTCCGGCGTAGAGATCAGGCGCCAGCGCGTCGTAGCCCAGAAGCGCGAAGCGATCGCACAACCCCTTGATCTGATCCTGCAGCCCCCACCATTCCTGAATGACCACCACGCCCGGCACATTGGCTTTGCCGGCGAGCGAAAGGTAGCCCTCGGCGGTTTTTCCGTCGGGACGGGTGAAAGGAATGCGGGTGCCCATGATCTGACGCTCCAGTTTAAGCCGGCGCGCCTATCTAGGCACCGGAACGGCAATGATCAACGCCCGATGCGACGCAGCACGGCCCCGCATCGGAGCCATGTAATCGGAACATTGCCGAAGATGGACAGCGCCTACTCCGCAGCGACGGCGGGGTCGATGATGGGGCTCGCCTTCAGGACGTCGGCATCGACGTAAGGCACGAACTTCGCGAAGTTGTCATGGAACATCTGCGCAAGCTTGGCCGCCATCGCGTCATAGGCTTTCGGATCGGCCCACGTCTCCCGAGGATTGAGGAGCTTCTGGTCGATGCCCACCATCCCGATCGGCACGGCAAATCCAAAAACCGGATCGATCCGCATCGGCTGCATCTTGAGTTCGCCCGCAAGTGCCGCGTTGAGCAACGCGCGCGTCACCTTGATCGGCATGCGCGTACCCTCGCCGTATTTGCCGCCGGTCCACCCGGTGTTGACGAGCCAGCAATCGACGCCGTGCTCGGCAATGAGCTGGCGCAGCAGATTGCCATAGACGCTCGGATGACGCGGCATGAACGGCGCACCGAAGCACGTCGAGAACGTTGGCGTTGGCTCCGAGCCCATCCCCTTTTCGGTGCCGGCAACCTTCGCCGTGAAACCCGACAGAAAATGATACATCGCCTGACTTGGCGTCAGCTTTGCGATGGGCGGCAGGACGCCGAAGGCATCCGCCGTCAGCATCACGATGTTATTCGGATGCCCCGCCGTGCCCGTGGGGCTTGCATTCGCGATGGCGTCCAGCGGGTAGGCCGAACGCGAATTCTCCGCAAGGCGATTGTCGTCGAAGTTCGGAATGCGGGTAACCGGATCGATAACGACGTTTTCCAGAACCGTCGCGAAGCGATTTGAGGCATCCCAGATCTGCGGCTCGGCCGATTTCGACAACCGAATGGTCTTCGCGTAGCAGCCGCCTTCGAAATTGAAGATGCCCTTCTCCGACCAGCCGTGTTCGTCGTCACCCAGAAGCTCGCGCGAAGGATCCGCCGAAAGCGTCGTCTTGCCCGTTCCCGACAGCCCGAAAAAGACTGCCGAATCTCCGTCACCGCCGACATTCGCCGAGCAATGCATCGGCATGACGTTCTTCGTCGGAAGCACATAGTTCAAAAACGAAAAGACGCTCTTCTTGATCTCGCCCGCATAGCTCGTTCCGCCGATGAGAACGATTCGCTTCGAAAAGTTGCACGCAATGACTGTCTCGCTGCGCGTACCGTGATAGAGCGGCGCGGCGCGAAAGCTCGGCAGATCGACAACGGTAAACTGGGGCACGAAGCCCTCGAGCTCGCTCGCCTCCGGACGCCGGAGGAGATGGCGAATGAAAAGCGATTGCCACGCGTGCTCGGTAACGATGCGCGTATTGAGGCGATGCGCCGCGTCGGCGCCGGCGTAGAGATCCTGCACGAAGATTTCTTTGTGGCGCGCGAAGGCGATGAAATCGGCAAGCAAGCGGTCGAACTGCTCGTCCGACATCTCCTTGGCGTTATCCCACCAGATCGCGCCGTCCGTTTCGGCATCGCGAACGATGTACTTGTCTTCCGCGGAGCGTCCCGTGTGCTGCCCCGTCTCGACAGCGATTGCGCCGCTCTGCGCGAGTCGACCCTCGCCGCGCCGGATAATGAACTCCATCAGTTCCGCCTCGCGAAGATTGCGGCGAACCTTCTGGGAGGGCTGGGTCGGAAAAAGCTCGGTCATTGGAACGTTGCCTTACAAGATCTAAGCACTGACATCGCAGCGAATATTGCAATCACACCGGCATGGGCGAACAATGCACGACCGGCCCTTTTGTGCCGTCTGAATATGACCACTCCGGCACAGCCTCGCATGACGAATTGTGGTCATGAACTCAAGCCGTCCTTAGGTTCTAGCCGGATAACAACCGGCAAAAACCGGTAACAGTATGTTACCACTCAAAATTTCCAAGAGTTGTCTTCACACGGAACATGGGTCCAATATTGGCAGCAAACAAGCGGAAATATGCACTTGTAACCACACAATCTACCCGTGTTGCTTGCCGTTGGGGGGCTTGTCGCCTATTCAGGTGCTATTCAGCCTCCGGCGCCCATTGGACGGAGCGCCACAATTGGTACACCATGCCGCCATATGCGCCAGGAAGGCGCGGCGCGCATCCCGCCGCTGCCGAGGGGCAGAAGAGGAAAAGATGAAGGAAAAGAGCACGATCGCACTCGTCGATGACGAGCGAAATATTCTGACCTCGTTACGGATGGCGTTGGAAGCCGAGGGCTATAAGGTGCGGACGTACGGAGACGGTGTCTCAGCTCTTGAAGCGTTGACCGAAGAACCCGCAGACCTCGGAATTTTCGATATCAAGATGCCACGCATGGACGGCATGGAGCTACTGCGCCGTGTCCGCCAGCAATCGATGATGCCAGTCATCTTCCTGACCTCGAAGGACGAAGAGATCGATGAGCTGTTCGGCCTCAAAATGGGCGCCGACGATTACATCGCAAAGCCGTTCTCGCAGCGCCTCATTGTCGAGCGCGTCAAAGCCGTATTGCGCCGCGTGGCGCCGAAGGACGGCACCACGACCGAGGACGAAGCCAAGCGCGTGCTGGAACGCGGCAAACTGAAGCTCGACCCTGAGCGCCACACGTGTCATTGGGACAGCAAGGCCGTGACGCTGACGGTCACGGAATTTCTTATTCTGCAGGCATTGGCAACGCGCCCCGGTGTCGTCAAAACGCGCGACGCACTGATGGACGCCGCCTACGATGATCAGGTCTATGTGGACGATCGGACGATCGACAGTCACATCAAGCGGCTGCGCAAGAAGTTCAAGCAGGTCGATGACGACTTTGACGTGATCGAAACACTTTACGGCGTCGGCTATCGCTTCAAAGAGTAGGCGACCCGACTAGCCACCGGGGACGGGATGGCACGAGACAGCAACGACATCGCGGCAGCGGCGGCGCTCGACGGCCTCGCGAGCGAAATCGCGGCGCCGGATGCAGCCCCAACGCGGCCTAAATTCGATGCACGCGCGTTCTTTCTGCGCGCGGCGGCGGCGACGGGAAGCTGGCTCGCCAAAGGCTGGATCGCGCGCGCTATCGGGAAGAACCTGAGGCGCCGCATTCTCCTTGCGAACTTACTCGGCTTGGCGGGACTTCTGTTCGCCATGCTCTACCTCAGCCTTCATCACGGCTGGCTGCTCGACGCGAAAGTCGACGTCGTGAAAACGGTCTCTCGCATCACCGCCGAGGCAATCGCCTATCGTGCCGTCAACGAAAGGGCGATTTTCGATCCCAATCGCATCCCCGAGAAAGCGATGGCACGCGCCCAGCGCGACGACGCGTTTGCAGCTCTCGAGCTGCCCATCGATCCGCATCAGGCGGCGGTGATCCTGAGAAAGCTCGTCGGACCTGCCAACCTCAAAGCCCGCATCTATTCCGCCAAAGGCACGCTGATCCTCAACGGCGACACTCTGTTTTCAAATAGTAAGCCCGACGCGCCGGTCGATGCCAATGATCCCGCGCCGCGCCTGAAGAACTTTTGGACCCGTCTCCACTATTGGGTGATCAACAAGGAGCTCAAAGTCTACCGGGAACTCGGGACGGCGAATGGCTTTCTCTATCCCGAGGTCAAGAACGCCGCGATAAAAGGCATCGAAACGCCGATCCTGCTGCTCAATCGCCACGGCCAGCAGATCGTCTCGATGGCTGAACCGATCAAGCGCGGCAACAAGATCCTCGGCGTCCTGCTCATATCGACAAATCCCGGCGATATCGACGACGTGCTCTGGGACGAGCGATGGCTGATCCTTCAAATTGCGGCGATGGCACTTCTCGTGGCGATCGGAAGCTCGCTGGTGCTGGAACGTACGGTCGCTGGCCCCATGCGCCGGCTTTCCGAAGCCGCCAACCGGGTCACGCAGAATATTTCCGCCCGCGAGCAACTGCCGGATTTGACGGCCCGGCGTGACGAGGTCGGCCAGACGGGCCGCGCCTTTGTTGCCATGACGGACGCGCTCTACCGGCGCATTGAAGCAAGTGAGAAATTCGCGGCCGACGTCGCCCACGAACTGAAGAACCCGCTAGCCGCCGCGCGCTCGACCGCTGAGGCCATGGCCTATGCAAAATCCGACGCCGATCGCAACGAGCTGGTGAGCGAGATCCAGGCGGAACTGAAGCGCCTCAACCGCCTCATCAACGATATCTCGAGCACCTCGCGCCTCGATGCCGAACTCGCACGCCAGGAAATGCAGTCGATCGACCTTCGAAGCGTGCTGGAAAACATCAACGGCCTCTTCACAGACATGTTGGCAGACGACACCCGCAATGTCCGCTTGTTCATCGAGCCGGCCGCCCCGGCATCCTACATGGTCCAGGGCAACGACAGCCGCCTCGGCCAAGTATTCACGAATCTCATCGACAACGCCCTGTCCTTCTCACCCGAAGGTGCCCTGGTGACGGTTCGCGCCCGGCCGAACGGCGGCAAGGTCGAGATTACGATCGAGGACGAAGGCCCGGGCATCCCTCCAAACAAACTCGGGCAGATCTTCGACAGGTTCTACAGCGACCGGCCGCTGACGGACGCCAAGCGCGGAAAGAATTCGGGCCTCGGCCTCTCCATTTCACGCGAGATCGTGGTTAGCCACAACGGCGAAATCTTTGCGGAAAATCGGAGCTTGAGCGATACCGATTCCCGAAAGGGCGCGCGCTTCACGGTACGCCTGCCGCTGTCGCCTATCGTAGGAACCGGACTTGTCTGGAGAAGTTGAGCGCGTACACGGAACGGCTATCGCCGTCGGCAACCGCGCGGTGCTCATTCGCGGATCTTCCGGGTCTGGAAAGTCGGACTTGGCGCTCCGATGCCTGGGCCTCGGACTGTCCACGATCGTTCGAGAGACCGTCAAACTCGTCGCCGACGACCAGGTCCTACTAAAGCAGCAGGGCTCGGACCTCGGTGCGAGTGCGCCCGCCCCCTTGCTCGGCAAGCTTGAAGTGCGAGGACTCGGTATCCTTGAGGTTGATCCGATCCTCGAGGCGAAACTCGTTCTTGTCGCAGACCTAACCTGCGAAGACGTCATCGAAAGATACCCGGATCCTTGGCCTTTCGCCCGTATTCTGGGCTTCGACATTCCCCTGGTCCAATTGTCGCCCTTCGAGAGTTCAAGCGCCATAAAACTTGTAACGGCCATTGTCATGGCGCCCCTGCCACGAATTGCACCAAAGGCCTGAACCCGATCCAGAAACTGCTTGCGCCGGCGGCCAACACTTGCCACTTTCCGCGCCACACGGCGAAGCAACAATCAGCCTCGCCGCACGACAATGAAATGGCCCGTTGCTCATGATCGGACTTGTCATCGTCACGCATGGCGGGCTTGCGCTAGAATTCCGCAATGCGCTCGAGCATGTCGTCGGAAAGCAGGCCGCGCTTGAAACGATTGCGATCGGTCCGGACGACGACATGGAAGCGCGTCGGCTTGAAATCCTGAATGCCGTTCAAAGCGTCGATAGCGGCAAGGGCGTCATCATCCTGACGGACATGTTCGGCGGCACGCCGTCGAACCTTGCAATATCGGTCATGGACGAAACGAAAGCGGAAGTGATCGCAGGGATCAGCCTTCCGATCCTCGTGAAGCTCGCGAGCATTCGCGGCGAGACACCGCTCGATCAAGCCGTCATCATGGCGCGCGACGCCGGCAAGAAATATATCAAGGTCGCAAGCCAAGAACTCTCCGGGGGCTGACAGTAAGCGATGCCCGAACTCGCCAATAGCCTGAAACCGGAAGCCGTCGTCATCATCCGCAACATCAAGGGACTGCACGCACGTGCCTCGGCGAAGTTCGTCAAGTGCGCCGAGACTTTTGACGCGGCCGTCACCGTCACCCACCACGGAAACTCCGTCGGCGGAACCTCGATCATGGGCCTGATGATGCTCGCCGCCGGACCAGGTTCCGAACTGCACATCGTCACGGAAGGCCCCCAAGGACCGGAAGCGCTGCAAGCTCTGGTCCATCTGGTCGAAACCGGCTTTGACGAGGAATGCGTCGGCGACGCGTAAGGATTTTTTTGCGCCCGGCGGCCGCTCGATCTCTCAGCGACCAATGCACTTAGCGGCCGGCTCCGCGCGACGGAGTAGCCAAAGCCCAAACAAAAAAGAGGACGCCGAAGCGTCCCCTTTTCGGAGTGCCCAATGACCTCAATCTACTGTGAAAGATAGAGGGTCGAAATCTTGAGCGCGATGTCCCGGAACGCCGCCTTGAGCGCGTCGCCCGTCGATGAATTGTAGAAGTGGTCCGCATCCGTCGCACAGCTCTTGAGAGTGTTGGTCGCAAGCGTACTGTTTCCGAGTTGGAACCCGACCGTGTAGACCTCGATACCCTTGGCTTTCATCGCAGTACACTGCGCGACGGCCTGGTCGCTCGAACACTTGCCGTTGGCAGCGTCGGGACAATTGGTCGTCGCGTTGCCGTCGACCGAGTAACCGTACGAGTTATATTGGGTGTTGTATTCACCGTCCGTCATCAGCACCGCAATCTTTTTTAGCTTTTCCGTTCCGTACGCGGCCGGAGCACTGGATGAATTCCAGAGCGATCCCCAGTTTGGCGACAACATATACCAAGCCCAGGCTGTGCCGATGTGACCGGCCGTGCTGCCTTCTGTCTGAAGATCGTCAATTTTTGACAACAAAGTCGTTTTGTCGCTCGTCAGCGGCAGCATTTCTTCGTCCGATGACAAATCGCATGTCGGCGAGACTTTGTTGCTCTTTGAGCTGTGCACCATGACATACTTATTCTTGCCGGGCCCAGCGTCGGTATATTTCTCCGTTCCGGTGCGTTCCACGACACAAGGATAACTTGTTTTAGTGGTGTACCCGGTTGCCGTCTTGAACGCGTCGCTCGGAAGTCGAACGTCATAGGCAAACGGCACGATTGCAATTCGCGACGTGTATTCGCTCTGATCTTTCCACACCACGATATTGACCAGATCGGAAGCGGCCGACTTCATGTCCGTCAGCTTCTGCCCCCTCATTGATCCCGTAATATCGAGCATCATGCTGACCTCGAGATTCGTCTGGCCGTTACCACCGACCGCGAGGACAGCTTTGGAGTAATCGGACCCGTCCGCGTGCAGCAGCGGCAACGACTGCATACGATCGCTTCCGAGAAACGCCAGATGCATGAAGGGCGTCGCGACCTTCGCGTTGCCCGTCGCCTTCATGGCGGTGCCGTTATCTGTCACAACGAAATTGATGCTGTCCGACCGATCGACAACCTCAATCCGGTTCTTCGTGGCCTGCTGATAGTACGTCTCCGCGACCTTGACGGCCGCGCTCTGATCTCCGCCATTCGTCTGAAGCGCGCGCGCGCCGGCCAGCACCGCGGCATCGGTCGCTTCGATCGTCTGGCTACGCGCGTTCACGAAACGGGCGTAATCGACCGCCAACCCGATCATCATGAAAAGAACGAGCATCGTGAGGCCGAAGATGATGGCTACACTGCCACGAGAATCGGCTCCGAAATCCCTTAAACCCGCCCGATAGCGGATCTTATCCGCCAAGACACGGACCAAACTTTGCCCGCCACCGAACGCACGACGCACTACCAACGCGAACATCATCGATCCGCCTCCACGGATAAATACTCACGGATGACATTGGAGGCCGATAGATTTAAGAGCAATTAATGCACTAATTCTTTATTGTTGACGATATTAACGCAAAACTACCAAGTAAATTCGCATTATATCGAAGATATTCATAATTCATTAGCCATAGCGTCTTCCCAAGCGCACGGATAAACATAGAACATCTTCGAGACGCATTAAGACATAAAGACTTGCTTATATGTTATTGCTTCGAAGCGGCGACTTCGCTATAGCAGGCTCCGGACAGACCTTTGAAGCCAAGCGGCCCATACGCGGCCCGTTGAACGTGCCGTGTCTGTCTCCGATGGCGCAGGGCACGGTGCATCTATGAGGAACAGAGCCGCATGAGCACGAAATTTTCCGATTACATCGTCAAAGACCTTGGCCTCGCCGATTGGGGACGCAAGGAAATCTCCATCGCCGAAACTGAGATGCCGGGCCTCATGGCGACCCGCGAGGAATACGGGCCGTCCAAGCCGCTCAAAGGCGCGCGCATCGCCGGATCGTTGCATATGACGATTCAGACGGCGGTGCTGATCGAGACGCTCGCCGCGCTCGGCGCCGACGTCCGCTGGGTGTCTTGCAACATCTATTCGACCCAGGATCACGCCGCCGCGGCCATTGCTGCCGCCGGTATTCCGGTTTTCGCCTGGAAGGGTGAGACCCTCACCGATTACTGGAACTACACGCGCAAACTGTTCGAGTGGGGTGACGGCGGCGTTCCGAACCTGATCCTCGACGACGGCGGCGACGCCACGATGTTCGTCCATCTCGGCCTTCGCGCCGAGCAGGGCGATACTGCATTCCTCGAAAAGCCGGGTTCTGAAGAGGAAGAAGTATTCTTCGCTCTCATCAAGAAGACGCTGGCGGAGAAGCCGAAGGGCTGGTTCGCAACCGTCGCGAAAGCGATCAAGGGGGTCTCGGAAGAGACGACCACCGGCGTCCACCGCCTCTACGAGATGCAGAACAAAGGCACGCTTCTCTTCCCGGCGATCAACGTCAACGACTCGGTCACGAAGTCGAAGTTCGACAACCTCTATGGCTGCCGCGAAAGCCTCGTCGACGGTATCCGCCGCGGTACCGACGTCATGATGGCCGGCAAGGTCGCCATGGTCGCCGGCTTCGGCGACGTCGGCAAGGGTTCCGCCGCTTCGCTCAGGAACGCCGGCTGCCGCGTGATGGTGTCGGAGATCGACCCGATCTGCGCGCTTCAGGCCGCGATGGAAGGCTACGAGGTCGTAACGATGGAAGACGCCGCGCCGCGCGCCGACATCTTCGTCACCGCGACCGGCAACAAGGACATCATCACTGTCGACCATGTGCGGGCCATGAAGGACCGTGCGATCGTCTGCAACATCGGCCACTTCGACAACGAGATCCAGGTCGCGGGTCTCAAGAATTTCAAGTGGAACAACATCAAGCCGCAGGTTGACGAAATCGAGCTGCCGGACGGCAAGCGTGTCATCCTCCTTTCCGAAGGCCGGCTCGTAAACCTTGGCAATGCCATGGGGCACCCATCGTTCGTCATGTCTGCGTCGTTCACGAACCAGACGCTGGCCCAGATCGAGCTCTTCGTAAATCAGGGCAAGTACAAGAACGAGGTCTATACGTTGCCGAAGCACCTCGACGAGAAAGTCGCGATGCTTCACCTCGCCAAGATCGGTGTAAGGCTCTCCAAACTCCGCCCCGACCAAGCGGCCTATATCGGCGTCAAGCCGGAAGGCCCGTTCAAGGCCGACCATTACCGCTATTGAGGGCGACAACGGCCCGGCCGAATCAACGCCAAACGCGGCGCCAGGGGAACACTCTGGCGCCGTTTCAATTTGCGCCGGCGCATCCGGTGGCGGCGGTCGCTCGCGCGCCTCATACTCATCGTGATTCGCGTCGAGAGACTCGGATCGCGTTCGCGTGCCCACTCTTGGACACACCGAGTGTCCCTACTCGCATGGAATTCAATGCCTGCCACGCCACCACCGGGCCGACGATTGACGACCAAGCTGCAGTTGGCGCTGCTGCTCATCGCGGCTATGGCCTTCGTCGCGACGATTCTCGCGATGTTCGTCGGCAGCCATAGCATTGACCCGGACCAGCTCGGCGTCCGTCAATTAGCGGCCGTAGCCCTCGTCGCCGGCGCGGTATTCATTGCCGGTCTCATCATTTGGCATATGGGCAGTGTCGCGCGCAAAGAGGCGCAAAAGGCTAAGGCGGAGAGTCAGCATCTCCGTCGCAACCTTGCCGCCGCCGATGCCATCATCCGCGCCGAGCCGCAGGTCCTCATATTCTGGGAGCAGGGACAGGCTGTCCGCATCGTGTCTCATACGCTGACCGGAATCCCAGGGCTTCCGGAGCAGCACACTGAAATTCTTCGCTTTGGGCAATGGCTGGAGGCGCCCTCCGCCGACACTCTGAAGGCGTCGCTCGACAAGCTCTTCGCCAATGGCCGGTCTTTCAGCGCCATACTGAAGACGACATCCGGCGGAACGCTCGAAGCGGAAGGCCGCGCTGCCGGTGGCCGTGCCGTTCTGCGCTTCAAGGATGTATCGCCCTACAAGGCCGAAATCGCCCGCATCGACGATCAGCATGCCGCTCTTGCTCGGGATATCCGGTCGAGCCGCGCTCTTCTCGACACCCTGCCCATGCCCGTCTGGCTCCGCGATCCGGCAGGCCGCCTCATCTGGGTCAACACGGCTTACGTCAAAGCCGTCGAAGCCGACAGCGAACTCGAAGTCCTCGAACGCCAGATCGAGCTTCTTGAGACGCGCCAGCGCAAACACGTCGCGAAGGCTGTCGCCGCGGGGGAAAGCTATAAGGCCCGCGTCCACCTGATCGCGGGCGGCCAGCGTAAGCCGCACGACATCGTCATCCTGCCGGTTGACGGCATGACCGCCGGAGCCGCCGTCGACGTAACCGAGATCGAGACCGCACAAGGCGAACTCGATCGCCAGGTCGCAGCCTATGACCGCACGCTCGATCGCGTCGAAACCGCCGTCGCCCTCTTCGACCGAGATCGGAAGCTCGTCTTTCACAATGCCGCGTTTACGAACCTTTGGTCGCTCGACCCCGAGTGGCTGGCGACGCGCCCGAGCGACAGCGATATTCTCGACCGGCTGCGTGAGATCGGGGCTCTGCCGCCCGTCGTCAGCCACCGCGACTGGAAGGCACAGGTGCTTGCGAGCTCCCGCACTGGCACGCCGCTTGAAGATACTTGGCCCCTGACGGACGGACGCATCATCAACGTCATAGCCGAACAACGGCCCGACGGAGGTGTGACGTATCTCTTCGCCGACGAAACCGATCGGATCGCACTCGAAAGCCGCTATAACGCCTTCATCGACGTCCAGCGTGAAACGCTCGACAGCCTCAAGGAAGGCGTCGCGGTGTTCGGCACCGACGGACGGCTCAAGCTCTTCAACCGCGCCTTCTGCGAAATCTGGAAGATCCCACCGCGTAAGCTCAAAGAGGGCCCGCACGTCGGCGAGATCATTGCTGCTGTCCAGGATCTTTATCCCGATGCCGGTACCTGGATGCGCGTCGGAAGCGCCGTGACGGCTTTCCAGGATGAGCGCGAGACGTTCTCAGGACAGATGGACCGCACGGATCATTTCGTCGTCGATTATGCCCTGATGCCGCTGCCCGATGGTGCCACCCTGTTGACGTTCGCCGATGTCACCAACGCCAAGCTCGCCGAACGTGCCCTTGTCGAGCGCAACGAAGCGCTCGTCGCGGCCGATAGACTGAAGACCAACTTCATCGGCCACATCTCCTACGAACTGAGAACCCCGCTTACGACGATCATCGGGTTCTCCGATATGCTCTCAAGCCCGACGTTGGGCTCGCTGAACGACAAGCAGCGCGAATACCTCGCGGACATCATGTTCTCGTCGAAGACGCTTCTGAGCATCATCGACGATATCCTGGACCTGACCACCATCGAAGCGGGCGGCCTCGAGCTGAAGCTCGCCCCTGCCGGGGTCCGCGCCATCATCGACGCGGCGATCCTCGGCATCCGCGAGCGCGCCGTTCGCTCCCGCCTCACGATCGACATCGCCGTCGCCGACGATGTGACCGAAATCATGGTCGACGAGGCGCGCATGCGCCAGGTCCTCTACAATCTCCTGTCGAATGCGGTTGGCTTCTCGAAAACCAACGGCACCGTGCACCTCGCCTGCTGGCGCGAAAACAGCAACATCAACTTCCGAATTGACGACGAGGGCATCGGCATCCCGAAGGACCAGATCGGCCGCGTCTTTCAGCGCTTTGAGAGCCGCAGCCGTGGCTCGGATCACCGCGGCGCCGGGCTCGGCCTTTCAATTGCCAAAAGCCTCGTGGAGCTTCACGGCGGCAGTATTGAAATCACTTCGGAAGAGGGCCGTGGTACGCGCGTCATCGTTCGCATTCCCGAGCAGCCCGTCGCGCATAAGACGGACGGCGATACGGGCGGCAGCACAGACCGGCTGGCGGGCGGCTCGCGCGCAGCGTAAATACGGGCGCGATGACACATTCGATTTTCTCATTCCCTGACCTCACGGAAGGTGACGTCTCGCGACTGGCGCAGGAGGTGGCCTTCCTTGTCCAGCCGGGCGACACCCTAGCGCTTGAAGGTGAGCTTGGCGCCGGCAAGTCGACGTTCGCGCGCGCCCTCATCCGCGCGATCGCAGGCAATTCGGAGCTCGAAATTCCGAGCCCGACGTTCACGCTGGTTCAGGCCTACGAAACCCCGCGCTTCGAAATCGCCCATTTCGATCTATATCGCCTGTCCGACCCCACAGAGATCGACGAGCTGGGCCTTGATGCCGCCCTCTCCCGCGGCATCGCCATCGTCGAATGGCCGTCCCGGGGCGATAGCCGCATCCCGACAGACCGCCTGACGCTCCGCTTCGATGAAGCAGCGGCGATTGACCGGCGGAACGTTCGCGTCGGCGCTGCGGTCGACCTTGCTGTCCGCCTCGACCGCTTCGCGGCGATCCGCACGTTTCTGGAGCGCGCCGGTTGGGGTGATGCGACGACGGCGTTCAGCTACCTGCAGGGCGACGCGTCCCCACGCCGCTACGCCCGCCTCGTCAAGGCCGACGGCGCGCGCGCCATCCTCATGGACTCGCCCCAGAAGCCCGACGGCCCGCCGATACGCGACGGCAAGTCCTACAGCGCCATCGCCCATCTCGCCGAAAATGTGAAAGCGTTCGTCGCCATCGATCGCACTCTCGAAGCATCCGGACTTTCCGTGCCGCGCATTCTGGCCGAGGACTTGGCGGGAGGGCTGCTGCTTATCGAAGATTTCGGCGACGAGGTCTTCGCTGCCGAAGTCAGAAAAGGCCGAGACCAAGCTTCACTATGGAAGCGCGGCGTCGATGCGCTGATCGCAGTCCAGAGTACCGCCCCGCCGGAACGTATCCCGCTGTCGGACGGCTCGGTCTTCGAACTGCCGATCGCGGATGAAGGCGTTCTCGAAATCGAGACCGAGCTGCTTCTCGATTGGTATTGGCCGGCGCTCCGCGGCGATCCCCCTCCGCAATCGGCCCGAGATAATTTCAAGCACCTTTGGAAAGCGATTTTCGACCGTGTCCTCGCCCAGCCGAAAACCTGGTTGTTGCGCGATTTCCATTCGCCCAACCTCATCGCGCTCGACGCTCGAAAAAGCCCGCGCGACGTCGGCGTCATCGACTTTCAGGACGCGATGATCGGGCCGCCGGCCTACGACCTCGTTTCGCTTCTGCAGGACGCCCGTGTCGACGTCCCAGAAGCGTTGGAAAAGCAATTGTTTGACCAATATGTCGCGGCCACCGCGGAACGCGATTCGGCATTCGACCGGACGGAGTTCGCCTTCGCCTATGCCGCGCTCGGTGCCCAACGAAACACAAAAATTCTGGGTATCTTCGCCCGTCTCGCGGTGCGGGACGGAAAGAGACAATATCTCGCTCACCTGCCACGGATCTGGGGGTATCTCGAGCGTGATCTGCGGCATGAGGGTCTCGAGCCGCTCAGAGCATGGTATGACGACAACCTACCTCGGAGCCTGCGCGCAGAAGCTCTGAATATCTAACCCGATTTTCGGAGACGCTTCCATATGACGTCCGCCAAGCGCCCAACGAGCGCGTTCGTCCTGGCTGCCGGCAAAGGCGAACGCATGCGCCCGCTGACGAGCACGATTCCGAAGCCTCTGGTGCCGCTCCGAGGCAAACCTCTCATCGATCATGTGCTCGATCGGCTCACCGCAGCCGGCATCACGCGCGCAGTCGTCAACGTGCATTATCTCGCCGACAAAATCGAAAAGCATCTCGCCCATCGCTCGGCGCCCAAAATCGTGATCTCGGACGAACGCGGCGAGTTGCTCGAGACCGGCGGCGGCGCGTTGCACGCCCTGCCCAAGCTCGGACAGGGACCGTTCGTCATCCATAATTCGGATTCTGTTTGGATCGAGGGCCTCGGTTCAAATCTCGACCGTCTGCTCGAAGGCTGGGACGAGGAAACGATGGACAGCCTGATGCTCGTCGCGCCACTCGCAGCCAGCATCGGCTATGACGGCTTCGGCGATTTTCAGATGGATCCGATGGGACGGCTTACGCGCCAATCCGGCTCCAGAATGGCGCCATTCGTGTTCGCGGGCGTCTCGATCGCCCATCCCCGCCTGTTCGACGACGCCCCCAAAGGTCCGTTTTCTCTGAACAAACTTTGGAATGGCGCCATCGAAAAGGGCCGCCTCTTCGGCCTCCGCCTCGAAGGCATTTGGATGCACGTCGGAACGCCCCAGGCCCTTGCCGAGGCGGAAGCGGCCCTCATGCAACCGCTGACGACGAGTTCCGACTGATGGCAGGAAACGTCTTCACCCTCCCCCTCGGCGTGCCGTTTCTCGAAGCGCTCGCCCGCGCGATATTGAATGGCGATCTGCCGAAGGCGGGTGGACGGGCGCCCGACATCCTTTCGCTGCCCAGGATCACGCTACTGCTGCCGACACGGCGCGCCGCGCGAGCCGCACGCGAGGCATTTCTTTCAGTCGCCGATACGCGCGCGCTGATCATGCCGCGCATACAGCCGATCTCCGAAGGTGACGGCGATATTTCGTTGATCTCGGACCTCCTTGAGCTAGGCCCTTCCGGCATCGAAGCTCTGGAGCAGACACCCGCGATCGATCCGCTCGACCGCATGCTGGTCCTCATGCAGCTCGTCGCCCGTTGGCGGCAAGCCATGGCCGATACGTCCGCCTCGCGACAGAAAACGGCCCTCGGAGCGACCCCCGCACAGGCCGCCCAGCTCGCTGCCGAACTCGCGAAGCTGATGGACGACATCGAGCGCGAAAACGTCTCCCTCTCCGGCATCCAATCGCTCGTGCCTGAAGCTTATTCCGAGCATTGGAAGAAAACCGTCGACTTCCTGAAAATCGTGACCGAGTTCTGGCCGAGCTACCTTGCGGCGAACGACCTGACATCCCCGGAAGCACGGCGCAACGCGTCGATCCTCGCCGAAGCCGGACGCATCGCGAAGCTGAAGCCGGAAGACGTCGTAATCGTTGCCGGCGTGACGGGCTCTATTCCCGCGACGGTATCGCTGATGCGCGCCGTCGCTTCGCATGTTTCTGGCGCAGTCGTTCTGCCCGCGCTCGACACATCGCTAGACGAAGACAGCTGGAACAAAATCACGCCCACCCATGCCGAGCATCCTCAGTTCGGCTTGAAGAAACTGCTCGACGGCCTCGGCATTACCCGAAACGAAGTCAAGGAATTGCCCGGCGTCGAGATCGACACGGCGCGGCGTGCTCGCTCGGCGTTCTTCACGGAGGCGATGCGCCCCTCCGCAACGACGGCGCGTTGGCACGAGTTTACCGCCCGCGCCGATCGCGACGACATTGCCAAAGCGCTCGCCGGCGTCTCGCTGATCGAAGCGCCGTCCGCTCAGGACGAAGCCGAAACGGTCGCCCTCATCCTCCGCGAGGCCATCGAAACACCGGGGCGAACCGCAGCCCTCGTCTCGCCCGACCGCCTGCTGGCACGTCGCGTCGCGATCCGCCTTGAAGCCTGGGGAATCCGCGTCGACGACAGCGCCGGACGGCCCTTCGCGAAAACCGTCCCAGGTGCCTTTCTCGCGCTCGTCATCAATGCCGTCGTCAGCAAGTTCGCGCCGGCCGAGACGATGGCGCTGCTTCGCCATCCGCTGTGCCGGATCGGTTTCAAGACTTTCGATATTCGCAAATTCGCGCGCGCGCTCGAAATCAGCGCCTTTCGCCGGCCATATCTCGGCCGGGGCATCGAAGGCATACTTGCCGCGCTCGATCATGCCGACCTCGACGAAGAGCATCGCAAGCACGCCGCTGCTGAACGTCTCTGGGCGGAAGACACAGAAGGCGCGCGCGCTGTCGTCCTCAAGATGGCGGAAGCCTTCAAACCGCTGACCGATCTTTATGCGACCGAAGACGAGCACACGCTCGCCGACCTCGCTCGCGCCCACGCGACCGCCGCGGAAGCCCTCGCAACGCTTCCCGAAGACGAAGGCGCGGGACAGCAAAACCCGCTCTGGCAAGGCGAAGCAGGCGAGACGGCATCGCGCTTCTTTACCGAGCTTCTCGATCCCGAAACGCCGAACGTCCCGATCCGAGCTACCGATTACGCCGATCTTTACGCGACGCTGCTCGCACGCGAAAATGTTCGCGAACGCACCGCCGTGCATCCGCGTATCTCCATCTGGGGACCTTTCGAAGCGCGCCTGCAACAGCCTGACGTGCTGGTTATTGGCTCTCTCAATGAAGGCACCTGGCCGGAGGCCGCCGAGCCCGGAGCTTGGCTCAACCGGCCGATGCGCGCAGAACTCGGACTGCCGTCACCGGAAGAAGAGATCGGCCGCGCTGCCCACGATTTCGTGTCGCTGCTCGGCGCCGAGACCGTCTATCTCACCCGCGCCGAGAAGGTCGATGGCGTGCCGACGGTGCCGTCGCGCTGGCTGATGCGCGTCACGGCGCTGCTCAAGGGCATGAACCTTTTGCTCGTCCTCGAAGCAGAAAAGCCGTGGCTTGCCTGGGCACGGGCGCGCGATTGGATCGACCTCTCCAATCGTCGCGTTATTCAAGCGCCCGAACCCCGTCCACCGGTCGAGATGCGTCCGCGCAGGATGAGCGTGACCGAGATCGAACGCTGGACCAGCAATCCCTACGCGATCTTCGCGCGTCGCATCTTGAAGGTCGATCCGCTGCCGATCCTCGGCGCCCCGCCTGACGCAAGCCTTCGCGGCGGACTCGTTCACGAAGTCCTTTCGCGCTTCACCAAGGCATTTCCTGAGACGCTTCCGGCCGATCCGCTCGCCGAACTTGAAATCATCGCGACGGCCGTTCTCGAAAGCTATACCGGACACCCGCGGATCGCGGCCTTCTGGCTGCCGCGCCTGAGGCGCTTCCTTGAGTGGTTCGCGACGACTGAAGCTGAGCGACGAGACGGGGTCCGCGCGATTCATGCTGAAACGGCGGGCCTCCTCGTTCTGGACGCGGTCGCAGGAACCTTCAAACTCACGGCGCGCGCCGACCGTATCGACGACAAGGGAACGTCGATCGTCATAACGGACTACAAGACCGGCGCGGCGCCGAGCGATAGCGCGGTAAAATCCGGACGGTCGCCGCAATTGCCGCTCGAAGCCGCTATCGCACTCTGCGAAACTGGCTTTCCGCATCTCGTGGGGCACACGGTCGAGGCGTTGCGCTACATTCGCGCGTCAGGCAGCGAACCGGCGGGCGAAGAGCGAACGGTCAAATGCGACGACGTCGCCGCGCTCGCTGAAGCTGCCCAGGCCGGCCTCGAACAGTTGATCGCTACATTCGACAATCCCGAGACTCCATATCGCGCCATCCGCCGGCCGGGCTATCGCTACGATTACGACGCGTATGCCCATCTCGCGCGCGTTGCCGAATGGTCGGCCCACGTCGAGGACGAATCGACGACATGAACCTTGAACTCAAAAAAGCCTCTCCGGAGGACATCCGCCGCGATACCAACCGCGCGCAGAGCACCGCCTCCAATCCACAGAATTCCGCTTGGGTAAATGCCAACGCCGGAACCGGCAAGACGCACGTGCTGACGCTGCGCGTCCTCCGCCTGCTGCTCGCCGGAACACGGCCCGAGCGCATCCTATGCCTCACCTTCACGAAAGCCGCCGCCGCGGAGATGTCGAAGCGCGTCTTCGACCGCCTTGCGGGCTGGGTGACGATGGACGAGACCGCACTTCGCAAAGATCTTTCCGAAGTCACTGACGCACCTGTGACGAAAGATCTGACGGAGCTTGCCCGCAGGCTCTTCGCCCATGCCATCGAAACGCCGGGTGGCCTCAAAGTCCAGACGATCCACGCGTTCGCCGAGCGGCTCTTGCAACGCTTCCCGCTCGAAGCCGGTGTTCCGCCGGACTTCAAAATTCTCGACGATACCGCTGCGCGCGATCTCAAGGCCCACGCGATCGAAGCGACGTTGACGTCGGCGACGAGCGCACCGAAATCGCTTCTCGGAAAGGCGCTCGACGTCATCATTCGCTACGCCGCCGATTCCCAATTCGATCAGCTCATCTCGAAAGCGGTCGAGGAACGAAAATGGCTCGAAGCGACGGCGCACATCACCCCGCGCGAGTTTGTGGACGAGCTGAGGGCGATGGAGACCTTCCTGCGCCAACAGCTCGGCGTGCGTGCGAGCGTCGCAGTCGCGGACCTCCACAGCGACTGCGCCAGCGTCCTTTCTGAAAGCGATCTTCGCGAGCTTAGCGCCTTGCTTGCGACCGGCGGTAAAACGGATATCGGCCACGCCACAAAACTTTCCGCCGCCCTCGCCGACCTCGATCATCGCCGCAGGTCGGATATCCTCGGCGACTACTTTCTCATTGAGAAAGGCGAAGCGACACGCAAGAGCCTGATGACGAAAGCACTCGTTCAAGCCAGTCCAGGCCTTCACGACCGCTGCCAGCGAGCCCAGGAGAACTTTTTCAAGTTCTCGCAAGAAATGCGCGCACTGACCCTCGTTGAATCTTCACTCGCGCTCTATCAGCTCGCCGGCCACGTCCTGAGGCATTACGCGGCCGCCCGGAATTCCGCGGGCGCCCTCGATTTCGACGATCTCATTCTGAAAACCCGAGATCTGCTGACGAGCGAGAACGGGCAGGCACAATGGGTGCTGTTCAAGCTCGACGGCGGCCTCGACCACATTCTCGTCGACGAGGCGCAGGACACCAGCCCCGAGCAGTGGGACATCATCTCCGAGCTGGCCCGCGAGTTCTTCTCCGACGTCGGGGCGGGCACCGTGACCCGCACCGTCTTCGCCGTCGGCGATGAAAAGCAATCGATCTACTCATTCCAGGGCGCGGCACCAGAAATGTTTGCGGCCATGGGCCAGCGCTTCGCCGATCTTGCGACGCACGCCCAGCGCACCTGGAAGCGCGTGCCGCTCACGCTCTCGTTCCGGACCGTTGCGACCGTCCTTGCCAGCGTCGATCGCGTCTTTCGCGATCCCGAACGGACGCCGGGCTTGACGGCGGGCAACGCCAGCATCGAGCACGTCGCCAACCGCATCGGACACGCAGGTCTTGTCGAAATCTGGGAGACCGAAAAGTGGGACGACGCAGCCGCCGCCGACCCTTGGCAGCCGCTGTCCGATACGAAAGAGCAATCGCCCGCCAACCGTCTCGCCGATCGCATCGCCGAGACCATAAAATCCTGGATCGACGGCGGCGAGCATCTGCTTTCCGAAAACCGCCCGATACGCCCCGGAGATATCCTGATCCTCGTGCGAAAGCGCAATCCATTCGCTGTGCCGATGGTCGCTGCCCTGAAGCGGCGCGGCATCGCCGTCGCAGGTTCCGACCGGATCAAGCTCACCGATCAGATCGCCGTGCAGGACCTCATGGTGCTCGGCGATTTCCTGACGTTGCCCGAAGACGATCTGGCGCTCGCGACCGTGCTGAAGGGACCGCTTTTCAATCTCGACGATCACGATCTTCTCGATATCGCTTATGGGCGCGGGCAAAAGACGCTCTGGAAAGCACTTATCGAAAAGGCCGGTGCGAAGCCCGAATTCACGTTCGCCGCCGAGACCCTGAAGCGCTGGCGCGCCAAAGCCGACTTTGCGCCGCCTTTCGAGTTCTTCTCGGGCATTCTCGACCGCGACGGCATGCGCGAGAAGATGCTCAACCGCCTTGGCCCGGAAGCGGCCGACGTCATCGACGAATTTCTCGACCTCGCGCTGTCCTACGATGAAAGCGATCCACCGTCGTTGACGCAGTTCCTCGCGAGACTTCGCGCCGCGAACCCCGAGATCAAGCGCGATATGGATCACGGTCGCGACGAAGTCCGCGTCATGACCGTGCACGGCGCGAAAGGCCTCGAAGCGCCGATCGTCTTCCTGCCGGACACATGCACCACGGCCTCCGGAGAAGACGCCTCTTCGCGCCTCGTAAAGCTTGGCGATCTGCCGCGCCCTGCCGGCCTCGCCGAACCGATCGTATGGACCGTCAAAGGGACCTCCCGCGTCCCCGCTGTTGCGAACGCTCGCACGGCCAAGGACGCGCGCGATACCGCCGAGCGCAATCGCCTTCTCTACGTCGCGATGACGCGCGCCAGAGATCGGCTCTACGTCGCGGGCTTCGAAAGCAAGCGCGGTCGCGCGACCGGCTGCTGGTATGAGGTTATTTCCGACGCGCTGACGCCGTCCATGCCGGAAATCGATCTCGGAAACGGCAAAAAAATCCGGCGCGCGGAAGCACCGCAAATCTCCGTTCCCGAAAAGCCGAAGCGCGAAAAGGGCGCGGAACGCGAAGCACGTACACGACCCGAGTTCGCAAGGACCCGCGCGCCGGTAGAGCCGAAGCTCTCGGTGCCCCTCGCGCCCTCGCGCCTCGAACCCTATGCGCCCGACGCCGAAGGCGAGCCAACTGCCCTTCAGAAGCCCGACAGGGCCGCAACGAACGACAGCCCCTCACCGCTCTCGGTCGGCGGCGCCAATCGTTTTCTCAGAGGCACGATCACGCACGCGCTTCTCCAGCATCTGCCATCGATCGACGAAAACCTCCGCGCGGAAATTGCCAAGGCTTTTGTCGAGCGGCGCGGCGCGGCGTTACCGCCGAAGATCCGCGCAAGCATCGTCAAAGAAACGCTCGGTGTTTTGCAAGACCCGGCCTTCGCCGCAATCTTCGGCCCCAAAAGCGTCGCGGAAGCCCCCCTCGCTGCCGTCATACCGCGCCCGTCCGGCAAGGGACCGGCGCTCGATCTCTCGGGCCAGATCGACCGTATTGCGATCACGGATACCGAAGTCCTGATTGTCGATTACAAAACGAATCGGCCACCGCCTTTCGACGTCCATCAGGTTGCAGACGCCTATCTTTACCAACTCGCGGCGTACCGCCTCGCGCTCGGAGAAATCCATTCTGGAAAAGCCATTCGCGCCGCACTCCTCTGGACGGATGGGCCGCGACTCATGGAAATTCCGACTAACGTCCTGGACGACTACACCGGCCGCCTCTGGGACCTCGATTTCGGGAGCCTTGACGCTGTTTGAGCCAATCCCTACTTCTTGGGTCGGTTTTTCTTATTGCGCGCAACCGCGGCAAACGGGCTCGGCCGATCTAACCCAGCCCGGAAACGGAGAATAATCAATGTCTAACGCAGTGACAGATGCCAGCTTCGAAGACGAAGTTTTGAAGTCCAGCGAGCCGGTGCTCGTTGACTTCCACGCCCAGTGGTGCGGCCCGTGCAAGGCCATGGCGCCGGCTCTCGACCAAGTTGCCAAGGAAATGACCGGCAAGGTCAAAGTCGTCAAACTCGATGTCGACGAGAATCCGCAGGTGACCGGTCATTACGGCATTCGTGCCATGCCGACGCTGCTGATCTTCAAGGGCGGCAAGGTTGCGGCGCAGCACACTGGCGCAATCGTCCAGAAGAAGAAGCTCGAAGACTGGATCAATTCGAGCGTCGCGGCGTCCGTCTAAGGCGCAGCCGAATTCAAGATACGAAAAGCCCCGCTTCATGCGGGGCTTTTTATTTTCAGCAGAGAAGCGAGGCGTCGACCTTAGTCGGTGAGTTTATCCGTCGTCGGCACGACAACAGCGAAGATATCGTTGAGCGCCGCCAAGCTCGCCTCGTGCAGCTCCTTAGCCGAAACGGCACCGCCTGACGGATTAGGAAGCGATCGTGTCGCCGTGGCATCGCCGACGACCGTCGCACGATAGCCGTGATTGAAGGCGGCGCGCGCCGTCGAATTTACGCAGACGTGCGTCATGAATCCGGCGAGCGTCAGGTCCTGAACGCCCAGTCCCTTGAGCAGATCGTCAAGGTTCGTCTTCTCGAATGAGCTCGGATAAGTCTTGACGACGACAGGCTCTCCCGCGTTGG
Source organism: uncultured Pseudomonadota bacterium (assembly GCA_963789775.1). Lineage (GTDB taxonomy): Bacteria > Pseudomonadota > Alphaproteobacteria > Rhizobiales > Hyphomicrobiaceae > Hyphomicrobium_B. The sequence continues at coordinate 188,258 of CAWBLX010000002.1, read as the reverse complement.
GCGCAACGACATCCGCGATCGCACCGATGCGGCCGCGAACATCGTAGGGTGAGCCGGCACCGGCGTCATGCTGGATGTGAATCACGGGCCGCCCGGCATCGCGATAGCGTTTCAAAAGCGCCTGGCATTCGACGAGCGCCGGCTCGACACCTTCGAGCTGCATCACGCCTTCGCGATATGTGTTCTGGCAGTCGATCAGAATGAGCGCTGAGTTTCCGACGCTCGCAGGTGTGTTACCAAGCCCGGTGATGTCGCGTAGTGTTCGTGAAACCGGCATCGGCCTTCTCCTTTTTATGATTTGATCTATGGCCTCAAACCGGCGGGTGTTCCGCGCCCGTGGGCGGCGGACCAAGCGCATCGAGCGCATCGTTCTCCGCATCCGTGTAAATGCGCGAACGCGTGAGGAACCGCACGCCTTCCGGACTCTCGACCGAAAAGCCCGAGCCCCGTCCCGGCACCACGTCGATGACAAGATGAGTATGTTGCCAATATTCGAATTGCGACCGGCCGATATAGAAGGGTTGACCGCCGATCTCGCCCATGTAGACGTCCTGCGCCCCGACCTTGAAGTCGCCGCGCGGATAGCACATCGGCGCCGAGCCATCGCAACAGCCGCCCGACTGGTGAAAAAGCAGCGGCCCATGAATCCCGATAAGTTTCTCAATGAGATCGAGCGCGGCCTGGGTACACGAGACCCGCGTGACCTTTGTGTTCAATTTTTCCGGCGTTGCGATGGTCATCGAGTTCCTCCGCTTTGGTAGCGCGTTCTATTTGAAGATTTTTACGTCTCGGCCCCGCCAGAACAACTCTCACCAGCGACCGGCATCAACGAGAACCGCTTCCCCGGCGCCGCGGCAATCGAGAAGCCGATAGCAGGGCCGGGCGAAACGTCGAGAACGTACGATTGAGCCCGGCAGGTGACGCCGCTCTCGCGATCCTCCATCTCGTAGATGGGCACACCTTCGACCTCGCCAAGCAAGTGATCGCGCACGCCGAGCCGCAAGTCATTTGCGGGCAGGCAGATTGGATACTGCCGGCCACCGACACGGCCTCCGCTCGTATGAAACATGAGCGGCCCATGTTCTTCGGTCGCGCGAAGCAATGCGGCACACGCATCCGGAGTGGCCGAGATTTGCACCGGGGTCATCCGGACCTCACCTCGTTGCGGTTGCAAACGAATATGCGCATCCCTCCCCGCCAATTTAAGAGGCAAGACGAAAGCGGGGCGCCTCCGTTTCCGGAATGCGCCCCGCCAGAACTCAGAAAGGCACAGGCCTCAGAAGAAGCCGAGCGCCTTCGGGCTGTAGCTGACGAGCATGTTCTTCGTCTGCTGATAGTGGTCGAGCATCATCTTGTGCGTCTCGCGGCCGATACCCGACTGCTTGTAACCGCCGAACGCAGCGTGCGCCGGATAGGCGTGATAGCAGTTGGTCCACACGCGGCCGGCCTGGATGCCACGGCCCATGCGATACGCGCGCGTACCGTCGCGGGTCCAAACACCGGAGCCCAGGCCATAGAGCGTATCGTTGGCGATCGCGAGCGCTTCCGCATCGTCTTCGAACGTCGTGACCGAAACCACAGGCCCGAAGATTTCCTCCTGGAAGACGCGCATCTTGTTATGGCCTTCGAGCACTGTGGGCTCGACGTAGTAACCGCCGGCAAGTTCACCACCGAGGTTGGCGCGATGGCCGCCGGTCAGGACGCGAGCGCCCTCACCCTTGCCGATTTCGATGTAGCTCAAGATCTTCTCGAGCTGATCGTTCGACGCCTGCGCGCCGATCATCGTCGTGGCATCGAGAGGATGGCCCTGCTTCACCTTCACGACGCGCTCCAAGGCCCGCGCCATGAACTTCTCATAGATCGAACGCTGGATGAGCGCGCGGCTCGGACAGGTGCAGACTTCACCCTGGTTCAAAGCGAACATCGTGAAGCCTTCGAGGCACTTGTCGAAGTATTCATCGTCGGCGTCCATGACGTCGGCGAAGAAGATGTTGGGCGACTTGCCGCCAAGCTCCAGCGTGCAAGGAATAATGTTCTCGGACGCGTACTGCATAATGAGACGGCCCGTCGTCGTCTCACCCGTGAACGCGATCTTTGCGATGCGCTTGTTCTGGGCGAGCGGCTTGCCCGCTTCAACGCCGAAACCGTTGACGACGTTGATGACGCCTTCCGGAAGGATATCGGCGATCAAGTCCATCAGGACCATGATCGACATCGGCGTCTGCTCGGCAGGCTTCAGGACCACGCAGTTGCCGGCCGCAATCGCAGGCGCGAGCTTCCAGACGGCCATAAGCAGCGGGAAGTTCCACGGAATGATCTGCCCGACGACGCCAAGCGGCTCATGGAAATGATAGGCGACCGTGTCGTGATCGATCTCGGCAATCGAACCTTCCTGCGCGCGGATGCAGCCCGCGAAATAGCGGAAGTGATCGATGGCGAGAGGAAGATCGGCATGGGTCGTTTCGCGGATCGGCTTGCCGTTGTCGATCGTTTCGACGAGAGCCAGGACGTCGAGGTTTTCTTCCATCCGGTTAGCAATTTTCGCCAGTACGCGAGCGCGCGCCGCCGGCGATGTCTTCCCCCAGAACTCGCGCGCCTTATGCGCGGCATCGAGAGCGAGTTCGATATCCTCGGCCGTCGAGCGTGCGATCTCGCAAACTTGCTGCCCCGTGATCGGCGTAACATTGGAGAAGTATTGGCCGCGGACGGGCGCAACCCACTTACCGCCGATGAAATTGTCATAGCGCGACTTGATGACCTGCCGGCCTTTCAGTTTGTCCATAGCAACGTGTTGCATGTTTCATCTCCTCCGAATGGGCGCCTGACCGGCGTCCTCTTGCTTGGTGGTGTTTTTTATCGCGTGTGCGCGTCGGGTCCAGGGCTCCGCTATCGTTCCTTAGCAGGGGGTGGTATGCGGTCCGGGAATTCCGAACCGATATAGCCATGTTAACCTAGGGCATTTCAGGACAGTCCAAAGCGTAGAAAGGTCCGATCTCGAGCATCCGCTTTGACTTGGCACAAAGACGGCATAGGCCGCCCGCCATTGAGCTTATTCTAGGCTTTCCTGAAGGGAAAGCACGTGTCCGGCGAGATAAAGCGATCCGCAGATCAGAACCCGCTTCGGCCCCGGAGCAAGGCCCGCAATCGTGTGCAGTGCATCAATCACGTTTTTGCGATCCAGCGCTTGCATACCAGCCCCGCGAGCGACCTCGGCGAGATCTTCTTCGCTGTGGGGTGTTTCGTGCGCGCCAGGGATTGGCACCGTGTAGATAGCGCGGACGAGACCTCGAAACGGCGCCAGAAAGCCCAGCGCATCCTTGCCGCCCATCATGCCGACGATGAGATAGACCGGCTTCGGTGATTTTTCGTCCAGCATCGCAAGCGTATCGGCAAGCATATCGCCGGCCGCGGGGTTATGTCCGCCATCGAGCCAAAGCTCCACCTCGTCTCCGAGAATATCGGGAAGAGGCCCCGAGGTCAGGTGCTGCATGCGCGCGGGCCACTCGACCGTCCGAAGTCCGGTTTCGATCGCGCCTTCATCGATCGCCAGAGCCGGCACCTTTTCACCGAGAACCAGCATGGCAGCGACCGCCGTACCGGCATTGACGATCTGGTGCCGTCCGATGAGCGCCGGTAGCGGCAAATCGAGCAACCTGTCGTCCTGCTGAAAGACCAAACGCCCCGCCTGCTCGAAAGCGTCGTAATCGCGTCCCCACACTTGCAGCGGCGCACCGACGGCGCGGGCGCGCGCCTCAATCACCGAGAGCACATCGTCCGATTGCTGCGAGACGATGCCGGGGACGCCGCGCTTCAGGATGCCGGCTTTCTCGAACGCGATCTTGCCAAGCGTCGGCCCGAGTTTCTCGGCATGGTCCATCGAGATCGGCGTAATGATGGTCAGTGCCGGATCATCGATGACGTTCGTAGCGTCGAGCCGGCCGCCAAGCCCAACCTCAAGAAGCAAAACGTCGGCTGGCCGCTCGGAAAAAGCCAGAAATGCCGCCGCCGTCGTGATTTCGAATTGCGTGATGTCGTCGCCGTCGTTGACGGCATGGACGCGCGTCAGGACATCGACAAGAAAATCCTCGTCGATCGCGCGCGATTTTCCGTCTTCGCCAGCGAGCGAGATGCGCTCGTGGAAATGAACGAGGTGCGGCGACGTATAGATGTGAACGCGCCGTCCGGAAGCTTCTGAGAACGACCGAAGATAGGCGGTAACAGAGCCCTTCCCGTTGGTCCCGGCGATATGAACGACAGGCGGCAGCTTCTTTTCGGGATGCCCAAGCTTTGCAAGCAGACGTTCGACGCGACCGAGGGATAAATCGATCAGCTTCGGATGCAAAAGCATCATGTCGGCCAGTAACGCGTCGCTGGTCCGTCGTGTGGTTGACGAGGTCATAACCCGTTGCCCCGCGTGTTTTTGAAAAGGCCTAGGCGCTCCGCGGCGCGTCTTTTTGATTTGCAGACGAATTCGCGTCTTCGCGCCGTGGCTTTTCGGCCTTGCTCGGATCGAAGCGCTGGCTGTTTGGCACGGCCTCAGGCTCAATTGCGCTGCCCGCTTCGCGCGCCGCCGTCTCGATGACGTTGCCCTCTACGGACGTACCGTTGACATACGGTTTGCCATTCACCTTCCGCGTATCTTCTTTTGACGTCGTCGCCTGCACGCCGCTCATGAGCAGACCGCAGATCCGCGCCAGCGTCTCTCGGAGCTTATGGCGGTGCACGACCATATCGACCATGCCGTGCGATAGAAGATATTCTGAGCGCTGGAACCCGTCGGGCAGCTGCTCGCGGATCGTCTGCTGAATGACGCGCGGTCCCGCGAAACAGATGAGCGCCCCAGGCTCCGCGATATGAATATCGCCAAGCATGGCATAGGAGGCTGTCACGCCGCCCGTCGTTGGATCTGTCAGAACGACGATATAGGGCAGCCGCGCATCCCGGAGCCGTTGAACCGCGATTGTCGTGCGCGGCATCTGCATGAGTGACAGGATGCCTTCCTGCATCCGCGCGCCGCCTGATGCCGCAAACAGGATGAACGGGGTCTTCAACTCGACGGCCCGCAGCAGTCCGGTAATGATCGCTTCGCCGGCTGCCATACCGAGCGACCCGGCCATGAAGCGAAAGTCCTGGGCCGCGGCGACGATCGGCAGCCCATCGAGCTGGCCTTCGCCGACGAGGATCGCATCCTCGAGTTTCGTCGCGATCTTGGCGTCCCTCAGCCGATCCGTATACTTCCGCCCGTCACGGAACTTCAGCGGATCCTGCGGCACGCTCGGGACTGCAACGGTCCGATATTCGCCGTCATCGAACAAATGTTGCAGGCGCTGCTGCGAGCCCATGCGCATGTGATAGTTCGAACCCGGCACGACGAACTGGTTGGCCTCAAGGTCCTTGTAGAAGACCATCTGGCCTGTCTCCGGACATTTGACCCAGAGATTGTCCGGAACCTCGCGCTTCGCCGTCGACAAAAGCCCGCTGATCTTCGGGCGGACGACGTTATTGATCCAATTCACGTCCTGTTGGCTCCTCGTAAGCCGCGGCAAGGTGTGCATACCGCCTTAATATGCGGGCACAAAGGCACCCCCTTGCAGTCCGCCCGTTTTTTAGCGCCTGATGGCGGACGGGCGCTAGGACACTACCCGAAAATGGGGGTGCAGAAGGCCGTATCCAATAGAGCTTCTTTGGCAAAAACGCTAGTCGGCGCTTAATGCCGAGCTTAATTCACGCACCAAGTCAGAGACGCGCGTACGCGTGTCCCCGGTCGGCTCGCCCTTTGATCCTAATGATTTTTCGATCGCGGAAACAATGGCTGACCCGACAACCACGCCGTCGGCACCCCTGGAAAGGGCCCGCGCCTGATCGCCCGTCCGCACGCCGAACCCCACGACGACCGGCAGCGGCGTCTCCGCCTTGATCCGCTTCACATGATTGTGAACATCGTTCACAATGGGTGCCGCAGCGCCGGTGATGCCGGTGATCGAGACATAGTAAACGAACCCGGAGGTATTCTGCAGGACGGTCGGAAGGCGCTCCTTGTCCGTCGTCGGCGTCGCCAGCCTGATGAAATTGAGCCCCGCCTTGAGGGCGGGCAGGCATAGCTCATCGTCGGCCTCCGGCGGCACGTCGACGACGATCAGCCCGTCGACACCCGCCGCCTTCGCGTCCTTGATAAACCGCTCGTTCCCGTAGACGTAGATGGGGTTGTAGTATCCCATCAGAACGACCGGTGTCGCATCGTCGTTGGCGCGAAAATCTCGGACCATCTGCAGCGTCTTGACCATGGTCTGGCCCGCCTTGAGCGCCCGCTGCGAGGACGCCTGGATCGCCGGACCGTCGGCCATCGGATCGGAGAACGGCATCCCGAGTTCAATGATGTCGGCACCCGCTTTGGCGAGATCCTCAAGGATCGCTTTGCTCGTCGCGAGATCGGGATCGCCCGCCGTCACGAACGTGATCAGCGCCGGGCGTTTCTTCTTTTTGAGCGCCGCGAAGCGCGCATCGATGCGTGTCTCGTGCTTCGTCATCGTCAGATCTTCATTCCCAGGTGCTTCGCGACGGTGAACAGATCCTTGTCGCCACGGCCCGACAGATTGACCACCAGCAGATTGTCTTTCGGAAGCGTCGGCGCGAGCTTCATCACATGCGCCAAGGCGTGGCTGGGTTCGAGCGCCGGAATGATGCCTTCAAGCCGCGTGCAGAACTTCAAAGCTTCCAGCGCTTCCTTGTCCGTCACGGCCACATAATTGACGCGGCCGATATCCTTGAGCCACGAATGCTCAGGCCCGACGCCCGGATAATCGAGGCCCGCCGAGATCGAGTGACCTTCGAGAATCTGCCCGTCGCTGTCCTGCAGCAGATACGTGCGGTTTCCATGCAGCACGCCGGGCGAGCCGCCGGTCATCGAAGCGGCATGACCGTTCTCGACATCGAGCCCATGGCCTCCCGCCTCGATGCCGTACATCGCTACGTCGTTATCATCGAGGAACGGGTGAAAAATGCCGATGGCATTCGAGCCCCCGCCGATGCAGGCAACGAGCGTATCCGGCAGCCGCCCCTCGGCTTCCATCATCTGCGCGCGCAGCTCCTTGCCGATGATTGACTGAAAGTCGCGCACCATCGCCGGATAGGGATGCGGACCCGCCGCCGTACCGATGAGGTAATAGGTATCGCCGACGTTCGTCACCCAGTCGCGCAGGGCTTCGTTCATCGCATCCTTGAGCGTGCCCGCCCCCGACGTAACGGGATTGAGCTTCGCACCGAGAAGCGTCATGCGCGCAACGTTCGGTGCTTGCCGCTCGACATCGGTCGCGCCCATGTAGACTTCGCAAGGCATTCCGTACTTCGCGCAGACGGTCGCCACCGCGACGCCATGCTGACCGGCGCCGGTCTCGGCGATGATGCGCGTCTTGCCCATGCGTCGCGCAAGCAGGATCTGTCCGAGACAATTGTTGATCTTGTGCGAACCCGTGTGGTTCAGTTCTTCGCGTTTCAAGTAGATCTTGGCGCCGCCGAGTTCGGCTGTCATGCGCTCCGCGTGATAAAGCGGGCTCGGCCGTCCGGCATAATGAAGATTGAGATGATCGAGTTCGCGCTGGAATTCCGGGTCGGCCTTCGCGGCTTCGTAAGCGCGCTCGAGATTGAGGATCAGCGGCATCAGCGTCTCGGCAACGAAGCGGCCGCCAAAGATGCCGAAAAAGCCCCTGTCGTCAGGGCCGGTCGCAAAACTGTTGAGAGCGGCTTCCGCCGACTTTTTCGATTTGGTTGCCATTTTTGGTCGCCGTGGAGGCCTCGTTCTAGCCCTCGCCGCGCAAAGCGGAAAAGGGACGCGTTATGACTGCTTAGCGGTCTTTGCCGCGCGAAGAAAGCGACGGATCCGCTCGGGGTCTTTCACACCAGGCGCCAATTCGACGCCCGACGAAACATCGACGGCAGCAGGATGCGTTCGCGCGATGGCTTCGGTAACGTTATCCGGCTCCAAGCCTCCGGAAAGCATGAACGGCATGACCTTCGAGACGCCGTCGAGCGCGGCCCAGTCGAATATTTGCCCGTTGCCGCCAGGCAAGTCCGCGCCGGGAGCGCCCTTGGCGTCGAAAAGAATGAGGTCAGCCACTCCGGTATAATCGCGCGCCTTGTCGGCATCGTCGGCCGTCGCAACCGCGATGGCTTTGATCACCATACGGCCGAATTTCTTCTTGACGTCGGCGACCCGCTCGGGAAGTTCGTCCCCGTGAAGCTGCAGAATATCCGGCGCCACTTCGTCGACAATCTCTTGCAGCATTTCGTCATCGGCATTGACCGTCAAAGCAACGATCTTCACCTTGCCGCGCGCACGCTCCGCAAGCGTCTTGGCGCGTCCGACATCCAGATGACGCGGGCTCTTCGCGAAGAAGACAAGGCCGATGTAGTCGGCACCACCGGCAATGGCAGCGTCCAACGCTTCAGCCGTCGTGATCCCGCATATTTTTGTGTTTACGCTCATTGAGCTTCATAAGGTTATACGGCGGGATTACCAGTGAGGCGGCGCTTTTGCCAGCGTTTCAAGGCAATGAACGTCCACACACCCTCGACCAATCCAAACGGCCAGGCACCCTGGAGAAATCCGTAGACAGAGCCCATCGCACACGCGGCCGCAAATCCCAGAACACACCAAGGGCTTTTGTCCTCGAACGTATAGAACAAAAGCATCAGGCTGACGGCCACCAAGCCAAAAAGCGTCAGCGTATCGAAAGTCATCGAAGATCTCGTATGGCCATCAGTGGCCAGTGATTGCCAGACTGTGCCCTGACGGTGCGCTTGCCGCTTCCCGCTCGCGTACCGCCGCCAAGCGATCCGCTTCCGCTTGCCAGCGCGCGGCCCGCCGGCCTTGCGAGCGCGCCGTCTGCCGCCAGCGGCTCTGACCCATCCATGTGGCGACCCCGCCGAGGATGACGCCAACCACCAGCGCCGCCATCAGATAGATATAGAACGGCAACTCAATCGAAAGGGCAGGCGTCTCTGGCCGGAACGGATCCAGGATGAGATCCACTGGCTGGCGATTCGACACTGCAATCGCGACAAGGATGATCCCGATCGGAAAGCCGATGACGAGCGATAGAACGCGCCTGAACATAATCTACCTCACTCAGCTCTCGATCGACGGCCGTTCGATTAGTGCTGGCTGCCGTTGAGCTTGTTCAGCCGGTCGCGAAGTTCTTTGCCGGTCTTGAAGAACGGCACGAACTTCTCGGCAACCGCGACGGTCGTTCCCGTACGGGGATTTCTTCCCTGCCGCGACGCCCGATGTTTCACCGTGAATGCACCGAACCCGCGAAGCTCGACACGATCGCCGCGGGATAATGCATCGACAATCTCGTCGAAAATGACATTGACGATGCGTTCGACGTCTCGATGGTAAAGATGAGGATTGGCAGTAGCGATCCTCTGCACTAGCTCCGATTTGATCACGTTTCGCTCCCCAGCACGGCGACCAATTCTCTTTATTTTTCAGAAGGGTGCCAAACTGAGAGGAGACCGTCAAGCCCGAGAGTTGAAATCGTCCGATCACGAAGCAGAAAATTTGCGGCTTCCGACGCCGAAGGCCCGAACAACCACCCCGCCAGGCTGGCCGACATGCTGAAAATGCCGTAGCCCCCTTCGTTTCCGGGCTTCCGGTCGACAACTTTTGCGTCCTGCGGCACGCCTTTGGCGTCTTTGAGCCACTTGACGGCCTCGTCCTCGCCGCCGATTTCATCGACCAATTTGTACTGAAGGGCCTCGCGGCCCGAGAAAATCCGACCTTCCAGCAGACCCGGGATATTGGCGGCCTTTACGCCCCGGCGGGTTTCCACAAGCCCCACGAACCACTTGAACCCGTCGGCAACCATATCCTCGGCAACCTTCTTGCTGGCATCGTCGAGGGTCTCGAACGGCGACGGCGACGCCTTCAGAGGTCCGCTTTTCACTTCATTGACTTTAACGCCGATCTTATCGAGCAGCTGCACGAATTCCGGCCACTGGATGAGGACACCAACGGAGGCCGTGATGGAATTTCCGCGTGACACGATGTGATCGGTTGCGATGCCGGCGATATAGGCCGCCGACGCCGCGATCGTGCCGAATTCGGCGACCACCGGCTTCTTTTTGGTGAGCGCCCGTATGCCCTCGTAAAGAGCTTCTCCCCCCGTCGTCGTGCCACCCGGACTGTTGATGAAGAGGAGAACGCCCGAAACGCTGTCGTCGTCGGCAAGGTCTTTCAGCAATTTGAGTTGATCCCGGTCCTCGGTGATCACGCCCTGGATCGTCACACGGGCGATTTGCTTCTCCCCCGCCAAGGAAGCGAGCTTGTTGGTGCCGAGCACCAGCGCGCCGATGGCGATGGCAATTGCCGCAAGCCCTGCGCCGCGCCAGATGGAAACCGAACGGCGAAGCCGGCGGCGATCGAGCACTGTTTCCGTTTCAAGCATGGATTAAGCGACTCCCTCGGCACGCTGCTGGAAAACCGGGGGGTCACCAGCGCAGTGCGTTCTCGGCGCGACCGTAGGCAAGGTTTGCCCTGCGGGCAACCGGGCACGCTGCGGCGTCTCGTACAAAAGTTAAGCGCGCGGCAAGGATTGCCACGCGCTCATCAGACTTCCTGTAATAATCGGCCGATCTTTATTCGTTTTCCTCGGCGCCTTCACGCTTCTTGATAGCGGCCTTGAAGATGTCGCCGAGCGACGCGCCCGAGTCGGTCGAGCCGTACTGGGCGACGGCCTGCTTCTCTTCCGCGAGTTCCAGTGCCTTGATAGAAACCGCAATGCGGCGCGCCGCTTTGTCGACGGAAAGAACCGCACCATCGACCTTGTCACCGACGTTGAAGCGCTCGGGGCGCTGCTCGGACCGGTCACGCGAGAGATCGGCGCGCTTGATGAACGAGGTGAGTTCGCTGTCCGCGATCTTGACCTCGATGCCGGCCTCACTGACCGACGTAACCGTACCGGTCACCGCATCGCCCTTCTTGTACTTCGCCATCGCGTCGGCCGGATCGCCGGCGAGCTGCTTGATACCGAGGGAAATGCGCTCCTTCGAGCCGTCGACGTCGAGGACAACGGCTTTGACGTCGTCGCCCTTCTTGTAGTCCTTGATGACCTCGTCGCCCGGCTTCTGCCAGTCGAGGTCGGACAAGTGCACCATGCCGTCGATGCCGTTGTCGAGACCGATGAACAGACCGAATTCGGTGATGTTACGGATCGGACCTTCGACGACAGAGCCCTTCGGGTGCTGCGTGAGGAAGGCATCCCACGGATTTTCCTGCGTCTGCTTCAGGCCGAGCGAGATGCGCCGCTTCTGCGGATCAACCTCGAGAACCTGAACTTCGACCTGCTGGCTCGTCGAGACGATCTTGCCGGGGTGCGTATTCTTCTTGGTCCAGCTCATTTCCGAGACGTGGATCAGGCCTTCGACGCCCGGCTCCAGCTCAACGAACGCGCCGTAATCGGCAATGTTCGTCACGGTGCCTTTGACCTTGGCGCCGATCGGATACTTGGCTTCGATGGACGACCACGGATCGGACTGAAGCTGCTTCATGCCGAGCGAGATACGCTGCGTTTCCGGATTGATGCGGATGATCTGCACCTTCACCGTATCGCCGACGTTGAGGATCTCGGACGGATGGTTGACGCGGCGCCACGCCATGTCCGTGACGTGAAGCAGGCCGTCGATTCCACCGAGGTCGATGAACGCGCCGTAATCGGTGATGTTCTTGACCAGACCGTCGATGATCTGCCCCTCGGCTAGACGTGCGACGATCTCGGTCCTCTGCTCCGCACGGCTCTCTTCGAGAACCGAACGGCGGGAGACGACGATGTTGCCGCGGCGGCGATCCATCTTCAGGATCTGGAAGGGCTGCTGCTGATGCATCAAAGGTCCGATATCGCGCACGGGGCGGATATCGACTTGGCTGCCCGGAAGGAACGCCACGGCGCCGTCGAGATCGACCGTGAAGCCGCCCTTGACCTTATTGAAGATGACGCCCGTAACCTTCTCGCCCTTTTCATAAAGCCGTTCGAGGCGCGTCCAGCTTTCTTCGCGCCGCGCCTTATCACGCGAGAGCACAGCTTCACCGAGCGCATTCTCGACGCGCTCCAGGTAGACTTCGACGGTATCGCCGACTTTGAGGTCGCCCGACTTGCCGCCGACGCCGAACTCTTTCATCGCAACGCGGCCTTCCATCTTCAGGCCGACGTCGATGATTGCCATGTCTTTTTCGATGCCGACGATCTTGCCCTTGACGACGGACCCTTCGAACAGGTCGTCCTTGGCAAGGCTTTCAGCGAGGAGGGCGGCAAAATCCTCACGCGAGGGGTTGTACTCTTTGGTTGCGACTTCGGCTGACATTCGGTCTCCTATGCTAATGGCGGTAAGCCCAGCGCGGTGGCCGGGCGTGTTTGATTTGATGGCGTAAACGCCATTTGACCGACCCGCGCGAACGCGATGCCCGGTCTATTGGCGCTGATGTCTCTGGAATTGATGTCGCCGCGATGGGCCGCAGCCCTACCGGTAAGAATTCGGGGCCCCTATGGAGCGCCCAACCGGTTGACCTTCCTCATGGTCAATCCGACGGCGACGTCGAATGGCTTGCATATAGCGAAGTAGGATTAGACCGGCAAGTACTGTCCAACTATGCTGACGACTTTATTTCTAATTCCGATGCCGGAACAAATCGGGGAAGATAATGGGGGATAAGGACGCCGAGTACGCTCAGCTTGTCTGCCTGCGCGGCAATATTGGTGATGAATTTCAATCGCTTGCCGCCGTCCAGCACCTTCCGCGAGAGCCCTCTCGTTTCATCGACCGGGAAGCCATAAACGAATGGCCCGAGACCAAGCCGGTCACGATGATCATGAACGGGTGGTTTTCGAGCAACCCGACGGCTTGGCCACCATCCCCCTCCATCAACCCCATCTTTGTCGGCTTCCACGTCACCGACAATTTCAAGCCAACCGTGAAACGACATGCCGATTATCTGAAGAGGTTCGAACCCATTGGGGTTCGCGACCGCGCGACCGGTGCGTTTCTAGAATCTCTCGGGATAAAGACTGAAACAACATTCTGCTTGACGCTGACACTGCCCGAGCGCGCGAAAGAACCCGCGAACGGCAAAGTGCTGATCGTCGATGCCGACAACATCCAAATCCCGAGTCCCCTGCGAAAAAACTCGGTCAGAATCCATCACCTCGTGCCGCCGTTAAACCAGGAAGCCACGATTTCGTTCGCACGATCGCTTCTCGAATATTACCGCGATACCGCAAGCCTCGTAATTACCAAGCGTCTCCACGCAGCGCTGCCGTGCATAGCGATGGGCATTCCCGTCGTGTTTTTTGGCGATCCCGCCGACGAGCGAACAGCCATCGTGCGCGAGGTTGGCGGCACGATCTATGACGAGCGCCTGCATCGCAGAGGGTTGATAGGGCGCACCATAGGCGCCAGTCAAAAGGTCGATTGGTCTCCTCGCCCTCTCGATATTACGGCCTTCAAAGAAAGGCTGGTGAATGCCGTCTCGACGCGCCTTGAAAAGTGCCGGGAGGAATGTGCTGTCGGCCGTGAACAGCGCGAAAGCCTGCCCCAACTCCCGTGAAACTCAAGAACGGGGCGGTTTCGGCGGCATCAAATCGGTGCAAACGCCTTCGGCAACCTCGGCGGCCATCCCGACCGACTCCGATAGCGTCGGATGCGGATGGATCGTCTTGCCGATATCGACGGCGTCGGCCCCCATCTCGATAGCGAGACAAATCTCGGAAATCAGATTGCCGGCTTCCGTCCCGACAATGGCGCCGCCGATAATCCGTTCGGTCGCTTCGTCGAACAGGAGTTTCGTGAACCCCTCGTCGCGGCCGTTGGCGATGGCGCGGCCCGACGCAGCCCACGGGAACACCGCCTTCTTGTAAGCGACGCCACGCGCTTTCGCCTCTGTTTCGGTCAGCCCTGCCCACGCGATCTCGGGGTCAGTATAAGCAACCGACGGAATTTGCCGCGCGTCGAAGACGCTTTTCTTCGCCGTAGCGTTCTCGGCCGCCACGTGCCCCTGATGCACGGCCTTGTGCGCGAGCATGGGTTCATCCGCGATGTCACCGATTGCGAAGATATGTGGTACATTCGTACGCATATCCTTATCGACCGGGATAAAAGCGCGCTCGGACACGGCGACGCCCGCGCTCTCCGCAGCGATGGCCTTGCCGTTCGGCTTGCGCCCCACTGCGACGAGCACCAGACCATAGCGTTGAGGCTCGGACGGCGCGTTGTCGCCTTCGAACGAAACATAGATACCGTCGGGCTTGGCTTCTGCCGCAACGACCTTAGTCTTCAGCATGACCTTGTCGAACCGTCGGGCATTGACCTTCTGCCAGACGTTGACCAGATCGCGGTCCGCCCCCGCCATCAGTCCGTCGAGCAATTCGACGACATCGAGACGGGCGCCGAGCGTCGAATAGACCGTCGCCATCTCGAGACCGATAATGCCCCCGCCGATGACGAGCATCCTGTCCGGCACCTGCCGAAGCTCGAGCGCGCCCGTTGAATTGACGATGCGCGGATCGGACGGCATGAACGACAGCGCCACCGCCTCCGAGCCCGCAGCGATGATCGCTTTCTCAAAGCGCACCGTCTCTTCGTGGCCGTCGTCGAAAGAAACCTTCAAATGATGCGCACCGACGAACGTGCCTGTGCCGCACAACGTCGTGACCTTGCGCGCTTTGGCCATCGACGCGAGACCGCCCGTCAGCTTGCCGACGACGCCATCCTTATAAGCCGCGAGCGTCTTCAAATCGATCTTTGGCGCGGCAAACGTCACGCCATGCTTACTCATCGCCGCAGCCGCATCGACGATGAATGCGGTATGTAGCAGAGCCTTCGACGGGATGCAGCCGACATTCAGGCAGACGCCGCCAAGAGCCGGCCAGCGATCGACGAGGATCGTCTTCGCACCGAGATCCGCCGCGCGAAACGCCGCTGAATATCCGCCAGGTCCGGCACCCAGCACCAAAACCTCACACGAACGATCGGCCTGACCTAAAAATTCCGCCGCGGCGGCGACAGGGACCGAAAGCACGTCTTGCTTCGGCGAAGGCGTCTCGGTCGAAGCAGAGCCTTCACTAAACTCAAGCGTCAGAATCACACTGCCTTCGCTCACCTTGTCCCCAACCTTGACCCGGAGATCGACAATTCTGCCGCCTTCCGGCGCCGGAACGTCGAACGACGCCTTGTCGCTCTCGAGCGTGATCAGCGTGTCTTCAGGCGCAACGGTCGCGCCGGGCGTCACGTGCACCTCGATGACCGGAACGTCTTTGAAGTCGCCGAGATCCGGGACGCGGATGTCCTTCTTGCTCATGTCCTGGGCCTATAAAACGAGCTGACGGACATCGGCAAGCGCGCCGCATATCTTCCGGAGGAACCGCGCCGCGAGTGCGCCGTCGACCACGCGATGATCATAAGACAGGCAGAGCGGCAGCATCAGCCGCGGTTGAAACGCCGAGCCGTCCCAGATGGGCTTCATCTGCGCGCGCACCGCTCCGAGAATGGCGACCTCGGGCGCGTTGACGATCGGCGTGAAATTCGTGCCGCCGATGCCACCGAGACTCGATATCGAGAACGTCGCGCCTTGAATATCGTTTGGAGTGATCTTGCCCTCGCGCATGCGCGCCGAAACCGCTGTCAGCTCCTGACTGAGCTCAAGAACCCCTTTGCGATCGACATCTTTAATAACCGGCACGACAAGCCCGTCCGGCGTATCGACCGCGACCCCGATGTTGTAGTAGCGCTTCAAGATCAGCGCATCCTTGCCCGGCGCCAACGACGAGTTGACGTCCGGATATTCCTTCAATGCCGACACCGAAGCCTTGAGCAGAAACGAAACGAGCGTCACGCGATAGCCATCCGGCTTCGCCGTCGCGTCGAGTTGCTTTCTGTAGTCTTCGAGATCCGTGATGTCGGCTTCGTCGGAGTTGGTGACATGTGGAACATTGAGCCACGAGCGGTGTAGACTGGGCCCCGTAAGACGCTTCAGCCGCGACATGGCCTTCGTTTCGACCGGCCCGTACTTGGCGAAATCCTGCGGCGGAATTTCCGGAATGCCGCCGCCCGAAGCGCCACCCCCGCTCCGCGCGATAAAGGCCTTCACGTCGTCCTTCGTGATGCGGCCCTTGTCGCCGGTCCCTTTCACTTTCGTCAGATCGACATCGAGTTCCCGTGCAATGCGCCGGACGGACGGACTCGCATAAACGGACCCAAAATCTGCGGGCGGTAGCGACGTGTCTTCAGGTGTCTCCTGCGACTGAGACGCCTCGTTCGACCTGGGCGTCTTGGCCGGCGCTTCCGACACCACACGGCTCTTGCCATTGGCAGCGGGCTCCGGCTTGCCCCCACCCGACGTATCGAGCCGCAGGATGGCGCTGCCTTCGCTCACCTTGTCGCCGATGGAAACCAGAATTTCGGCGATCTTGCCTTTCTCTGGCGACGGAACATCCATCGATGCCTTGTCGCTTTCGAGCGTGACCAGCGGATCGTCGGCGTTCACCTCGTCCCCCGCCTTTACCTGTATCTCGATGATCGGCACATTTTCGAAATCACCGATATTCGGAACCTTGACGTCAACGAGCGGCATGGATCGGACCTGTGCGTTATCAGCTATGCGCGGGATTGGGCTTCTCGGGATCGATCCCGTACTTGGCGATCGCCTCCGCGACTTTGATCGACGGAATCTTGTTTTCATCCGCCAGCGCCTTGAGAGCGGCAATCGTCACGAAATGCCGGTCGACCTCGAAGAAAGACCTGAGCGTCCGGCGATAATCGGACCGGCCGAAGCCGTCCGTGCCGAGCACCGAATATCGGTTCGGCACCGAGGGGCGGATCTGGTCCGCATAAAGCTTCATGTAGTCGGTCGACGCGATCACCGGACCTTCGCCACGCTCTGAAATCTTCTTCGTTACGTAGGGAATGCGCGACGTCTCCGTCGGATGCAGCATGTTCCAACGCTCGGCATCGCGAGCTTCCCGCGCCAGTTCCGTGAAACTCGTCACGCTCCAGATGTCGGCCGATACGCCCCAATCATCACGAAGGAGGTCGGCCGCCGCGATCACTTCGCGCAGAATAGCACCCGAACCCATCAACTGGACTTTGTAGCCCTTCGCGTCCTCGGGTGCCTCCCTGAAGAGATACATCCCCTTGATGATGCCGTCCGCGACGCCTTCCGGCATCGGCGGATGCTCGTAGTTTTCATTCAGCAGCGTCAGATAGAAGTAGACATCTTCCTGGTCCGTCAGCATCCGCTTCAGACCGCTCTGGATAATGACGGCAACCTCGTAATTGAACGTTGGATCGTAGGAAACGCAGTTCGGAACCGTCGCAGAAAGGAGATGGCTATGGCCGTCCTCGTGCTGCAGGCCTTCGCCGTTGAGCGTCGTTCGCCCCGATGTACCGCCGAGAAGAAAGCCGCGCGAGCGTTCGTCACCCGCAGCCCAGGCAAGATCGCCGACGCGCTGGAACCCGAACATCGAATAGAAGATATAAAACGGCACCATCGGCACGTTCGACGTTGCGTAGCTTGTCGCCGCCGCTATCCAGGAAGCCATCGCGCCCGCCTCGTTGATGCCTTCTTGCAGCATCTGGCCAGACTTATCTTCCTTGTAGAACATCAGCTGATCGGCATCCTGCGGCCTATAAAGTTGGCCGACCTGACTGAAGATGCCGAACTGCCGGAACATGCCCTCCATGCCGAACGTACGGCTTTCATCCGGCACGATCGGGACGATGCGCCGTCCGAGTTCCTTGTCGCGCATCAACGCCGTCAGAATGCGCACGAACGCCATCGTCGTCGAAATCTCGCGCCCTTCCGATCCTTTGAGCTGCGACTCGAAGAGCGACAGCGGCGGCGCTTCGAGCGAAATCGAAGACTTGCGCCGCCGCTGCGGTAAATATCCGCCGAGCTTCTCGCGCGTCGCATGCAGATAGTCGTCCTCGGGCGACCCCTTCGGAAAGCGAATGAACGGAAGCGTGTCGATCTCATCATCGTCGACCGGCACCTTGAAGCGGTCGCGAAACTGGCGCAGCGCAGGAACGTCCATTTTTTTGGACGAATGCGCCAGCATCGTCCCTTCGCCCGCGGCGCCCATGCCGTAACCTTTGACGGTTTTCGCCAGAATGCACGTCGGCTGATCCTTGTGCTCCGACGCCGCGGCATAAGCGGCATAGACCTTCGAAGGGTCGTGGCCGCCGCGCGTCAGCCTCCAGATCTTTTCATCCGACCAATCCTCGACGAGCGCCGCCGTTTCGGGATAGCGGCCGAAGAAGTTCTTGCGAATGAAAGCGCCGTCGCGCGACTTGAAAACCTGATATTCTCCATCGACGCACTCTTCCATGAGCTGGCGCAGCTTGCCCGTCGTATCGCGCGCCAGCAGCTCGTCCCATTGCGACCCCCAGATGACCTTGAGGACATTCCATCCGGAGCCGCGGAAGTTTTGTTCGAGTTCCTGAATGATCTTGCCGTTGCCGCGCACCGGCCCGTCGAGTCGCTGCAGATTGCAGTTGATGACGAAGATGAGATTGTCGAGCTTTTCGCGGCCCGCCAGCGCGATGGCGCCCAGGCTCTCCGGTTCGTCCATCTCACCGTCGCCGCAGAAGACCCAGACCTTTCGATCCTCGGTGTCGGCAAGCCCGCGCGCGTGCAGGTATTTGAGGAACCGCGCCTGATAGATGGCCATCAGCGGGCCGAGCCCCATTGAGACGGTCGGAAACTGCCAGAAATCCGGCATGAGCCACGGATGCGGATAGGACGAAAGCCCATGTCCGCCGACCTCTTGGCGGAAGTTCAAAAGCCGGTCCTCATCAAGCCGGCCCTCAAGGAACGCCCGCGCATAAATGCCCGGCGACGAATGCCCCTGTATGAGAACGAGGTCTCCGCCGTGGTTTTCGGACGGCGCATGCCAGAAGTGCATGAAGCCCGTTTCGTAGAGCGTCGCCGCAGATTGAAAGCTGGCGATATGACCGCCGAGTTCGCTCGATTCCTTGTTGGCACGAAGCACCATCGCCGCGGCATTCCAGCGAATGGCGGAAGAAATCCGGTACTCAAGCTCACGATCGCCGGGTAGAGGCGCCTCGTCGTTGACGTGAATGGTGTTGATATAGGCGGTGCTCGAAGCGAAGGGGATCGCCGCCCCGCTCGATCTTGCGCGCTCGACGACCTCTCCAAGAATGTCGTCTGCCCGTTCGGTCCCTTCATACGCGATGACGGAAGAGATCGACTCCCTCCAGTCTTGGATCTCGGGATCCTCAACCTTCAAGGGCTTTTGATCGTTCTTGCCCATGGCATCCTTTGCTCGTTGCCATTCGCGACGATATCGTCGAAGAAAGTCCGCGACCACTGGGCCGGCTCGCACCGGTAAATTTTATCGTATCTTTACCACAAACGCCGTCACACCGCCTCAAGCTCCGAACTGAGTTGGTGATGCCGGCCCCCGTTTGCGACCTCGTGACCCTCTTAAATCCCAGCGTCAGACATTTCCGAACTGCGTAGCATTCGACATCGACCGCGAAATGGCGGGAAACGCAATCGCCTGTGCTGATCACGACGTTCCCGGCACGGACCGCCTCTCGAAAGACTAAGTCGTCCAAAAAGTCGAGATGGCAGGCCGGGCCGAGACCACAGAATTCCGGTTTGCGAAAAAAACGACGCGCGGACCTTAAAAGCCGCCGAGCCTAGTTTCGATCAATTTCATTGCCGCGTCGAAGGCCTGATCTGGGTCAAGTTGTGTCGTATCGAGATGCAGCGCATCGCTGGCGGCGAGCATCGGCGCCGCAGCCCGGCTGCTGTCACGCGCATCGCGGCGACGAATATCCGTCAACAGATCGTCATACGTCACAGCTTCGCCGCGCATCTGATGTTCAAGAAAGCGCCGCAGCGCCCGGGCTTCGTCCGACGCGGTGACGAAAATTTTGACACGGGCGCTCGGGCAAACGACCGTCCCGATATCGCGGCCGTCGAGCACCGCTCCACGGTCTTGCAAGGCAAAGGCGCGTTGATAATCGAGAAGCGCGGCGCGGACTTCCGGAATTTTCGCGACCATCGATGCCGCGTCTCCGGCCCGCGGACCACGCAAAGCCGGGTCGGCAAGCGATTGAGCTACGACCGATCGCGCCGCCGCCTCTGCCGCCATGACGTCATCGAGATTGCCGCCGTTCGCGAGCACATCCCGCGCCACCGCGCGATAGAGCAACCCTGTATCGAGCCAAGCAAGACCGAAATGCCCCGCGATCCGCCGAGCGAGCGTACCTTTGCCGGAGGCCGCCGGACCGTCGATCGCAATAATCAAGGTCATCGCCCAACCTCATCGAAGCGGGCTCCCAGCGTCTCCATGATCGGACGAAACTCGGGAAAGCTCGTCGCAATCATCGTCGAATTGTCAACGATGATCGGCTCATTGCTGGCCAGTCCCGCGGTCAGGAACGCCATTGCAATGCGGTGGTCGAGATGCGTGGAGACAAGCCCCGCACCTTTCAAGCCACGGGCGCCATCGACCGTCAATGTATTGCCGTCGACCCGCACTGTTGCGCCATTGACCGCGAGCCCGTCGGCCGTCGCCTGAAGCCGGTCGCTTTCCTTGACCTTGAGCTCGGCGAGACCGTCCATTCGTGTTTGCCCCTCCGCAAACGCCGAGATCGCCGCCAGGACCGGATATTCGTCGATCATCGACGGCGCCCGCTCCGCCGGCACTCGCACGCCCCTGAGGCGTGATGCCCGCACGCGAATATCGGCAACGGGCTCGCCACCTTCTTCACGGGCATTCTCGAACGTAACGTCGCCGCCCATTTCCTGCAGCGTCACATAAAGTCCCGTGCGCGTCGGATTGATGAGCACACCTTCGATCGTGACATCGGAGCCCGGAACGATCAACGCTGCTGCCGCGAGAAATGCCGCCGAAGATGGGTCGCCCGGAACGAGAATATCCTTCCCCGAAAGCTCGGCATGGCCCTCGACGGTAATATGCGTCTCGTCGCCCTTGGCTTCCGCAACGACCGTCGCGCCGAAATGGCGGAGCATTCGCTCGGTGTGATCGCGCGTCGCCTCGCGCTCGATGACCGTCGTTTTCCCCGCGGCATGAAGACCGGCGATCAGAACCGCGCTTTTGACCTGCGCCGAAGGAACCGGCAGCCGATAGACGATCGGCATCAGCTCGCTCGTACCCTTGAGCGTCAGCGGCAAGGTTTCCTTGCCTGGCTCTAGGATTTCGAGACCCATTTCGAGGAGCGGTCCCAAAACCCGGCGCATCGGCCGCCGCGACAAGGAGGCATCGCCCGTCATGATCACAGTGATGGGGTGGCCGGCAATGACACCCATCATGAGGCGCGTCCCGGTGCCGGAATTGCCGAAGTCGAGCGGTCCCTTGGGTTCCTGCAAGCCGCCGACGCCGCGTCCCTTGACCTCCCAGACGTCGCCCCGCTTCTCGACCAGCGCGCCGAGCGCCGCCACCGCCTTCGCGGTGTTGATGACATCCTCGGCTTCAAGAAGCCCGCTGATCCGCGTCGTTCCGGTTGCGAGTGCCCCAAAAATGAGCGCCCGATGCGAGATGGATTTGTCGCCCGGAACACGAACGCGCCCCGTGAGAGGGCCCGCCCTGAGTGCCGACAACGGCTTTGATGTTGAGGAGGCCTTCAAGATGGACGTTCCAAGCCGTTGGAAATCGGGCGCATATGACATTTTCCCGGAGTTGAGGGCCCGGATAGACACTGGACCGCGACGCTCTGTCAACGGCACGCCCGGCCCAACGTCAAGCGTTCAGACGCAAGAGGCCTTGACGTATCCCCACGTCCGCCCACCTTTTCGTTTTGACAGGCAGGACTGCCTATGGCAGACGGGCTGCCTTGATTTCCAAGAACTGAGGCACGACCAATGGCGACCAAGCAAGCGCGAGGGACGAAGCGCACCTGTCAGAATTGCGACGAGCGCTTTTATGATCTGGGCCACGACCCGATCATTTGCCCGTTCTGCGGCACCAAATACGTGATCGCGTCATCTCCGGCAGCGCTCGCCGCGCTCCAGGCCGAGCAGCGTGAACTGGCGGCCAAGAAGGCCAAAAAAGCCGTCATTGCCGACGAGGCGGACGGCGAATTGCCGGCAGTCGAGGGCGAAGAAGCCCTCGTTGACGTCGAGACCGATGACACCGGCGGCACCGAAGACGATGAAACCTTCCTCGAGGAAGAGGAAGAAGAGGGCGGCGACGTCTCGAACATCATCGGCGGCCCGGCCGGCGAAGGCGACGAAGAGCCCTAGTGAAGGCGTCGAACGTCCTTGCAGTTTTGGCAAAGACGACTTATCAGGCGGAACTTCGGCGGGTCCAGCCCTGCCGATTGCAAGGTTTGGGGCTATAGCTCAGCTGGGAGAGCGCTTGCATGGCATGCAAGAGGTCACCGGTTCGATCCCGGTTAGCTCCACCATTTTTATTTGCGCGCAGCCGCCACGCTAACCCTGCGAGCGCGGCATCCCGAGAACAAACATTTTTCTAAGATCAGTCCGCACGCGTATTTGTTGAAACGTGCAACTCGACGCGACGGTTCGATCGCCGCCCCTCGGCGGTTTCATTCGTCGCGATCGGTTGCTCCTGGCCATATCCGACGGCCTTCAGTTTCGAGGAATTGACGCCTTCACTTATGAGAAAACGGACCACCGCTTCCGCCCGAAGCAGAGAAAGCCTCTGGTTGACCGTCGAACTGCCGAGATTGTCTGTATGACCATCCACTTCAATCCCTACGTTTCTGCAATCCTTGATGATCTCGGCTATTTTTCTGAGCTTCCTTCGGCTGTCGGAAACGATCCCGAAACTGGAGTTCGCGAAATTCACCTTTGCGGCCGCGGCTTCGACGCTGAGAGCGGCTCTGCACGGTTCAATGGCATCGTCCGTTGCGGATGACACCCCCTCTGGCCCCGTCTCTTCTTTTTCGGAACCCGACACCCCTGTCTCGTGACCAGAACCCCGGACCACTTCGGGGGCGGGAGCAGGCTTTTCCGACGCCGCCCCGCTGCCGAAATATTCAGTCGTCCCTGGCCCCCCAGACGGCGGCGGACTCTCCTCAGCGCTGCCGGCCGCGGACGCGACCGGTGCGAGCGCTTCTTTTGGAGGAATAGGTGCCAGCTCCGCTTTGGGGGCCGGCGAAGGCGTTTCCGGCGTAGCCTTTCCGCCGAAAAATTCGGTCGTCCCACGCCTTTCCGCTAGCCGCGTAGGTGGCTTGTTCGGCGGAGGCAGGGGCGCTGGCAACGCGGCTGCTTCTGCCTGGGGACGCCCCGGCGTCGGCGGCGCTTCCGCGGATGATGTTGCAGCCTCCTTCTCCTCCCCGTCACCGGGATGTTTGGCCTTTGCCTCTGTGTCGGCTGGCTTCGGCGCGGGCTCACGAGACAATGCCAACGGCGCGGCAGAGTCCTGCCCCGGTTCCGGCGGCTGCGCTGCTCCGACGACAGGCGCCGCGTTTGCCTGCGTATCGTTACTGCCGGAATGCTCAGTCGTCGCCGGTGCCGCCGTTGACGGAGGCTTCATCTCGCTCAAAGCGGGCGGGGCTGCCGATGGCGCGGCGGCTTCCTTAGCTGAGGCAGAATTGCTGGCGGGAGGAGCAACCGCCGTGTCGGCAACGCGATCGTTCGCTATGCGAACACATTCGTCGAAAAATTCGCGAAGATCGCCTTCGCCCGCGAACCCGCCACTATTTCCCGTCAAGTCGAAGTAAAAGTATCCTAATTCGACACCGCTGACTGGGGGACCCGTTTCCTTGACGTCGGTCCCGTCAACCATCAGCGCGACCGATTTGAACCAACCCTTGCCAAAATCGACCTTCGCCGTCTTAGCCTTGACGTCGATCGCAACGACGACCGTGCCAATTTTTCTGCGCTTGGCCTCGGTTTCCGTTCCGAGTTCGTAGGCGCAATTGAACGTGACGTCCGTGGCCGACGCCTCGCGAGAAATCAACGTCAAGAAAAGGCCGAGGATTAGGACCGTAGACCGTTTCACTGTGCTTGGTTTCCAGCCGAACAGAATTCCTGAAGATGATTAAACTCCGAGAGACGCGCAAGCCCACAGAAATCAAGACCTTTAGTTAGCGAGCTACCAAACGCCATCACTTTATCCCCGAACGGCCATCGAAAGAAGCTTTCCAAAGGGGCAATACGGTTGACTTGCCCTCCATTCGAGACTTTGCCGCATTTCAACTTCACGGCGAACGCGGACAACCGTGAGCCACCAAAGCCGCCGGCGCGCCACGTGCCGTCCCGTCCGAACGCACACTGGTTTGCGAAGCCCAACGGCATGCGCTAGGGGACGAAGCCGATGACCACATTGCGCACCAAACTCATTTGGGCGGCCGTCGCCGCGCTCGGCGCCGTTTCGCTCTGCATCGTCGCGCTTTCGCGTGGCGAGACGATCAACGCCATCTGGATCGTCGCGGCGGCGATCTGCTCTTACCTGCTTGCCAACCGGTTCTACGCGCGCTTCATCGCAGATCGCGTGCTGCGCCTTGATCCGACTCGCCCGACGCCAGCGCAGCGCTTCAACGACGGCCTCGACTATTGCCCGACCGATAAGTCGATCCTCTTCGGCCATCACTTCGCAGCGATAGCCGGCGCCGGCCCGCTCGTCGGTCCTGTTCTGGCCGCGCAGATGGGATACCTGCCGGGAACGCTCTGGCTGATCGTCGGCGTCGTTTTCGCAGGCGCCGTGCAGGATCTTGTTATCCTTTGGGCGTCGGTGCGCCGCGATGGCCGGTCGTTAGGCGAAATGATCCGCAGTGAACTCGGCGAGCCCGCCGGCACGATCTCAATGATCGGCGTTCTTATTATCATGGTGATCCTTCTCGCCGTCTTGGCGCTCGTAGTCGTCAAAGCTTTGGCGCAAAGTCCTTGGGCAACCTTCACCGTGATGATGACGATCCCGATCGCCGTCGTCATGGGCGTTTACGGCCGTTACATCCGGCCGGGCCGCATCGGTGAGATGTCGCTGATCGGCTTTGCCTTGCTGATGCTCTCGCTCATCTTCGGCCGTCACGTTGCCGAAGATCCCGCTCTTGCGCCGCTGTTCAACTATTCCGGCGAGCAGCTCGCCCTGATGCTGATGGGCTACGGCTTCGTCGCCTCGGTTCTTCCCGTTTGGGCGTTGCTCGCACCGCGCGACTATCTTTCGACCTTTCTGAAGATCGGCACGATCCTCGGCTTAGCCCTCGGCATCTTCATCGTTTTGCCTGAACTCAAAATGCCTGCCGTAACGAAGTTCATCGACGGTAGCGGGCCGGTTTTTTCCGGAAGTCTCTTCCCGTTTCTGTTCATTACGATCGCCTGCGGTGCGATTTCCGGCTTTCACGCGCTCATCGCCTCGGGCACCACGCCGAAAATGCTCGACAACGAAGTGAATGCGCGCGTCATCGGGTATGGCGCAATGCTGATGGAGAGCTTCGTCGCCGTCATGGCCATCGTCGCCGCCACGACGCTCGATCCTGGTCTCTATTTCGCATTGAACAGCCCCGCGGCTCTCATCGGTTCATCGCCCGACTCCGCTGCGGCAGCGATCTCGGGATGGGGCTTCGCGATCACGCCCGACATGCTCAGGCAAGCAGCGGCCGACGTCGGCGAGGCAACCATTCTATCGCGCACCGGAGGCGCGCCGACGCTCGCCGTGGGCATGGCTGAAATTCTTTCGAACGCCGTTGGCGGCAAAGCTCTGATGGCGTTCTGGTATCACTTCGCAATCCTGTTCGAAGCGCTTTTCATCCTGACCACGATCGATGCCGGAACACGCGTCGCGCGCTTCATGATCCAGGATCTCATTGGAACCATCGTCCCCACCTTCGGCACAACGAAATCCTGGACCGCCAATATCGCAGCAACCGCAATTGCGGTCGCCGCTTGGGGTTATTTCCTCTATCAGGGCGTCGTCGATCCTCTCGGCGGCATCAATACGCTCTGGCCGCTGTTCGGCATATCCAACCAGATGCTGGCTTGCATCGCCCTTGTGCTCGGCACGGTCATTCTCTTCAAGATGAAACGCGAGCGCTACGCTTGGGTGACGATCGCCCCGGCTGCCTGGCTCGGCCTGTGTACCCTGACCGCCGCCTGGCAAAAGATCTTCAGCGAAAATCCCGCGATTGGATTTCTTTCCCACGCCGCGAAATTCGAAGCGTCTCTCGCCGCAAACCAAATTCTCGCCCCCGCAAAATCCATCGCGGATATGCACCGCATCGCGTTCAACGATTACGTCAACACCACGCTTACAGCGCTATTGGGTGCATTGGTCGTCGCCATGGCAGGCTTCGGCGTGGCGGCCATCATGAAGGCGCTCGCCGATCCCAAGATCTCAGCCCAGGAAACCGCAGCTGTCCCCGCGGAGTGACACATGCCCAAGGACGTACCAGCGTTTCTCGTCAAGCTCACGAGCGGCCTTACCAGAACGGCGCGACTGATGGTCGGCATCCCGGATTATGACGCCTACGTCGCGCATCGCCGCAAGACGCACCCCGGCGAGCCTGTCATGAGCCACGAAGTCTTTTTCCGGGAACGTCAAGCGAGCCGCTACGGCGAAGGCCGCGGCAAGATCGGCCGCTGTTGCTGACGAAAGCGCGCAGCGGGCAGGTTGCGATTGATCCGGCCACCGTCCGACGCTACGAGGTGACCACATGGCACCTCCTCTCATTACCCTCAAAGACATCCACCTGACGTTCGGCGGAACACCGTTGCTCGAAGGGGCGGAACTGACCGTCGCCGCCGGCGACCGCATTTGCCTCGTCGGCCGCAATGGCTCCGGCAAATCGACGCTGCTGAAGATCGCGGCCGGCCTTGTCGAGCCCGACCGCGGCGAACGCTTCGCGCATCCGGGCGCCAGCATCCGATACCTGCGGCAGGAAGCCGATTTTACCGGCTTCGAAACGGTCCGGGCCTACGTCGAATTTGGCCTCGGCCCGACGGACGAGCCCTACGAAGCCGACTACCTCTTGAGCGAGCTTGGGCTGCCCGGAGACGCCGATCCCCAGCGCCTTTCGGGCGGCGAAGCCCGGCGCGCCGCCCTGGTGCAGGCAATCGTCTCCAAGCCTGACGTGCTGTTGCTCGACGAGCCGACGAATCATCTCGACCTCACCGCGATCGAATGGCTGGAGTCGACCCTGTTCGGCACCCGGTCCGCCCTCCTTCTTATCAGCCATGACCGCCGCTTTCTCGAAACGCTGTCCCGCGCCACGGTCTGGCTCGACCGCGGCAAGACGCGGCGCCTCGAACAGGGCTTCGCCGCATTCGAGGACTGGCGCGACAAGGTGCTAGAAGAAGAAGAAATCGAGCGTCACAAGCTCGACCGCAAGATCGTCCGCGAAAACCAGTGGATGCATGGCGGCGTCACCGGACGACGCAAGCGGAACGTGCGCCGCGTGCGCGAATTGCGCGCCATGCGCCAGGAAGTCCGCGAGCAGCGGCAAACGGTCGGCAGCGTTCGTCTGGATGCGGCGGAGGGCAGCCTATCGGGTAAGCTCGTTGCGGAAGCGACCGGCGTCTACAAGAGCTACGGAGAGACCGATATCATCGCCGACCTCGGCCTCCGCGTCATGCGTGGCGATCGGCTCGGCATCGTCGGCCCGAACGGCGCCGGCAAGACGACGCTGATCAAAATACTGACCGGCGAGCTCGCACCGGATCGCGGCACCATCCGCCATGGCGCCAATCTCGAAATCGTGGCGCTCGACCAAAGGCGGGACGAGCTTAATCCAAACTGGACCGTCTCGGACGCGCTGACGGGCGGACGCGGCGACCAGGTTGTCATCAACGGCAAAGCCCGCCATGTCGCGAGCTATATGCAGGATTTTCTTTTCCTCCCCGAGCAGCGCCTTTCGCCGATCAGAGTGCTGTCCGGCGGCGAGCGAGCGCGGCTGATGCTGGCGCGCGCGCTTGCGAAGCCCTCGAACGTTCTCGTCCTCGACGAGCCCACCAATGATCTCGATCTCGAGACGCTCGATCTGCTGCAGGAATTGCTGTCGGATTACGCGGGCACCCTTCTGCTCGTCAGCCATGACCGCGATTTTCTCGATCGCATTGTCACGAGCGTATTGGCGCCGACTGGAAATGGCCATTGGACCGAATATGCCGGCGGGTATTCCGATATGCTCGCCCAGCGCAAAGGCGACGCGCTTCGCAAAGACCAGAAGCCGGCGGCGTCATCCGCACCAAAACCCGGTCCCCAGACCGCATCGTCAGCACCCACGACGGCGAAGCACAAATTGTCTTTCAAGGACAAGCACGCCCTTACGTCGCTGCCTGGCGAAATTGCCAAGCTCGAGGCGGAAATAGAAAATCTCGCTGCAAGGCTCACCGACGCCGACCTCTTCACCCGAGACCGACCGGCCTTCGACAAAGCCAGCGCGCGCCTGCAGGAAGCGCAGCAGCAGCTCGAGACAGCAGAAACGCTTTGGCTGGAACTCGAGGATAAACGCGAAGCCATCGAAAACACGGGCTGAGCGCAGCGCAATAAAAAGCAGCGGACGAGAGCCTCGTCCGCCGCTCCAAGTTCGACCCTAGGCCGACATCATCTGATTCAGATGAGGTCGATCTCAGCCGGGAGGTAGCTGGTCACTTCGAGACCAACTTCCTGCTCACGAACTTCAGGCTTCGACCACGTCTTCATGGTTTCCTCCAAGAGTGGTTAGTCCACGCTTCACAACGGGAGCTTACGTATATCCGCCGAATATTCAGGGCCAATCGTATTTACAATAACCACTCATAAGCCCGCCTAATAACAATATAACACTTCGCGCTTTTGAATGAATGAAATGGAGCCTTATTGCTTGGCAGCCCATTGATCTTTCACTTCATCGCAGCGCTTCGAGACGAACGTATTTACTTCATCGACAATCGTGCCCGATAGAATGTTCACGGTATTGTCAGCAGCGGTCGCCGTCCAAAGCGCGCTTTTGATCAGCGTCGGCGCTTGGATCTTCCCCCAATGCGCCTTCGCCTTCACCGCCTTGCCGTTCTCGAACGTCACCTTTGGCGTCAGCTCGAACGAGAAATCGGTCGAGCCTTTTTTGTCGCTCGCGATGGAACACGTCACCGTGTGCTTGACGAAATCGATTTCAACCTTGGGCTCGGTCATCGCCTTGACGAGATCTCCGCGCTTGACGCTGAGATCCGTGACGCAGTGTGCGCCGTCATAAGGCCACGTCACCTTGAGTTTTGCGACAAGCTTCACAAGCTGCTCTTTCCGCCAGCTTTTGACCACATGACACGCAATGTCTCCGCCCGCTGGATCCTTCGAATGAAAGGCACGGCAGAGGTCGACCTTGCAGGCTTGCCGCGCTTTCTTCTCGGCTTTTTCCTCCGGAGTCATCGGACCGTCCGGATCTCCCAAAACGGAGCCCGAATTCGCCGAGGGCTTGGCGGGCTCTTCCGCAAGCGCCATATGGGCGGCAGACGGCAAAAGCAGAGCAATAGTCAAGGCGGAGAGAATGGACACCGGCTTCATGATTTCCCCACGCAAAAACAGAGATAAAAGGTCAAGCCTCTTGGCGGCCGAGGCGGGCATCACTAGGGCGGAATTCCGACCAGTCGCGCCTTTTTTGGCACCCTGAGGCGGCCCGGACACGACCTGGTCCCGGACGCCGCTTGAAGACCATTCACTGGTTCCCATATCTTGATCAGATCGCCGTGCAGTTGTGACGGCGAGGCGGGTGGCCATAAGGCACCCGAAAAGGAACGTCGGTCGCTTGCTTAAGGACCTTCAAAATATGACGCGTGTAACGGCACTTTCGAACCCCCTACTCCTGGGTTTTGAGGAGATCGAGCGGTTGGTCGACCGCGCGACGAAGGGTGGGGACGGTTATCCACCTTACAATATCGAAAGGATCGCGAGAGACGGCGATTCGGGAGAACTTCTGCGCATCACCCTCGCTGTGGCGGGGTTTACGCGTGACGAACTTGAGATCACGCTCGAAGACAAGCAGTTGACGGTTCGGGGCAAGCAGCAGGACGATAAGGCCCGTGACTATCTCTACCGAGGCATCGCGTCCCGGCAATTTTCACGGACATTCGTCCTCGCCGATGGGATTGAAGTCAAAAACGCAGAGCTCGCGAACGGCCTGTTATCCGTCGACTTGCAACGGCTTGAACCGGAACGCCTCGTGCGACGAATTGAGATTGGGACGACCAAGCCAGTCAAAAGCCGGACCTGAGCTGAGTTTTTCGCGTCACAGCGCCGGCGACCGAATTGTCGGAGGATCGGAGCAGACGAGCAGATCGGGAGGCCGCCCCAACGGCCACGGGCCCCGGACCTGCGATGAGAGCCCGGCCTCGACACAAGGAGGAAGAGCGTCATGAATACCAAGACCACCGCTAAAGCCACTGAATTGCACGATGTTGTAGCGCCCGTGATGAGCGAGTTGGAGCTTGCTCGGCTCGGCGGCGGCGAGGTCGCTTACATCAAGACCCTGACCTCGGATGAGGCTCTGGAAATGTTTCCCCAGATCGAAGGCCTGCCGAAAGGCATACCGCTCTTCTCGCTGCACGCAGCCGACGGTACGCCGATCGCTTTGACCGATACGCTGCAGGCTGCGATCGGGCACGCCCAGGAAGACGAGTTGTCGATCGCACCGTTACACTAAGCTGCACGGGGCGAGAAACGAACATTGTTCAGTCGGAGTTTAACTCTCTGGGCCGCCCAAACTGGGCGGCTCTGAATTTTTCCGCGGCCGTCTCAGAGGATGGCTCTCAAGGATGATAATGCGCGTATTGGCCTCGGGGCTTGAAACGCTCAAGATAGCCTGGAACAACGCCATCGATCGACGCGGGCCGGGCAACATCAAGCGCCCCGATCGTCCGCCCCTCGCGTATCGCAGCTTCCGACACGATATTATCCGATTGCAGCAACCGGACCTGATCCACCGTCATCGGCCGAAGCGCGTTCGGCAATGGCCATGTCAGCGTGGCCATGAGCTTCGCCATCCAGAAAGGAATGGGTAGCAAGAGCCGCCGACGGTCGGAATACTCCATCGTTGCCTTGAGAAGATCGCGAAAGCTCGAAACCTCCGGTCCGCCGAGTTCGTAAACGGTCCCCGGCTTCGCGCTACCGGTGGCCGCGGCGGCCGCGGCATGACCGACGTCGCCGACAAACACCGGCTGGAACTTCGTCCGGCCACCACCGATGAGCGGCAAAAACGGGCTGATCCGCGCCAAAGCCGCGAACCGGTTGAAGAACTCATCTTCCGGACCGAACACGATCGACGGCCTCAGGATCACGGCTGAAGGAAATTCCGCGAGCGTCGCTTCTTCACCCAACGCCTTCGTTTGCGCGTACTTGGCGGGCGATGCCTTGTCGGCGCCGATGGCCGAGAGGTGAACGAGACGATCGGCACCCGCTTCCTTCGCAGCCTTGGCGACGCGACGCGCCCCCTCGGCATGGATCGCGTCGAACGTTTGCGCGCCGGTCGGCGCCAAGATCCCGACCGCATTGATGACGATCTCGGCACCCTCGACTGCGCGGACGACGGAATTGGCAAACCTGAGGTTGGCTTGAACCGCGTGAACCTGCCCCACGACGCCCATAGGTTGCAGATAACCCGCGAGATCCGGTCTTCTGACAGCGGCACGGACGCGATATCCCTTGCGCGCCAGCGCCCATACGATATGGCGACCGACGAATCCGGATCCTCCGAAAACAGTCGCTAGTTTGCCGTTCTCCGCCATTTGAAACCTCACCGCTACCGCCAGCCGGGCTTTTCCCGCCAGCCAAACATCTAGCCATCCTCTGCGCCCCTGTGAAGCATGCGAACGACGCCTTCCGCCGCAATCCGGGAGTTGTCGGAGGAAAGCGTCCCCAGGACGCCTATCGGCCGCGATTGTCGCGCAATTGACTTCCGCTTCGGTACAATTTACCTGACAGACCAAGCCCAGATGGCGGAATTGGTAGACGCACTGCTTTCAGGTAGCAGCGCTCACAAGGCGTGGAGGTTCGAGTCCTCTTCTGGGCACCATAATTCAGCCACAATCCCTAGTTCCGTCATGTCTTTGACGGACCAGTTTAGGCCTCGCTAGTTGCGAAGCGCGCCCCCTGCCCGCTGTGTTCGAAGCCGGCGTTACCGGATCACTTCACCACATTTAAGGCATCGGCTACATTTTCGTTTTTGCTGCTGCTTATTCGTGCCGGATCTCCGTCTGTACTTGGCCCTGGCGCATATATTTGGCGGATCCCTATGTGCCGGCAAGTAGGGTTTGGCGAATTCAGGGCATGCCAGGCTATAACGGGGAATGCAGGGCCATACGAATTCTCTGAGCAGATTTTAGAACCCGAGAATGCCATCTCATGGCCGCGCCGGTGATCGATGGATTGGCGATCCGTAACGCAGCGGCTTTGCGAAGAGAGCCACTTGAATTTGACCCTGACCTAGGCGGCGGACTCTGAGATTTCGAAGGAACTTGGTTGGGACGTCCCGGAAGCGGAAGTCGACCGCCTTATGGTCGGCAACCCAGGCGCTCTAGCTAGCATCGTCTGCTAATCGACCGAGACCGGTCAACGTCGTCGAACGTTGGCGGGTGCCCGCGAGAAGAATTGGACATTTGGTTGCAGGTTTCAAATCTCGGTTGGGTGACCTGACCAAAATTGTCGGCGACAACTCGCCCTGCCGGCGACGCGCGTATGCTATTAGCTCAACGAAAACTTGCCACGCGCATGGCCGAGCTTTCGATCACGCGAGCGTTATTTGCGAGAAGATCGCCCGCCGGAACGCCACCGACTTTTGTTAGTGGATTTGACCATAGGGGAAGGCGCGGGCACCCGCCGCAGTCTTCGCCATAACTCATGATCGTCCGCCACTTGTTGCCAAAGATGTAGCCGTGACCATAGCTGTACGGAGTCGCGCCGTCATCGAGGGCAACATCATGACGCGCGCCCAAGATGTGGCCGATCTCATGGGCCAGCGAATAGGTCGCCGCGGCACATTCGTAATGGACAACGGCAAAGGCGTGCTCTGCATCCGGCGCAACACCAGCTGCCAGACCGCACCCGTTGGCATCATCAACGATGAGCACCACGATATCCGCACGGTATTTGTTTCGAAGATCGTGAACTTCATCCATGTAGCCATCGCCTTTATCGGCGAGGCGAAAGACGTGATCGAAATGGGTACCGGATTCGACGTAGCCCGTTCGATAAGTGTGCACGAGGCGCAGTTGCACATTCCTGACGCCACTACTGATAAACGACTGATTGGCTTCCTCGATCGCCAAATCGATCAGTTCGTCTTTGATGTCGATGTAGTGGGCGGCAGCTTTCGCCGTGTAGGCGACCATAACGTCGATGGTGACGTTTGATAAGGATTTTTCAGTAGGCGACGGGGGTTGCGTCTCAAAGGCTAACTCAATTTTGCCTCCGCCCGTCTCTGAGTTTTTGAAATCGTTTTTGCGTAGCGCTGGTTGTCTGGGTCGCTCCGGTGCCTCCATCTCGCCCCTTATTGCCTCAGAAGCGGCGCCAGGCATCGTTTTGATCACACTCATCGCGGGATGTTCGGCCGGCATCATTTTTGGATCGATTTCAACAATCGCGAATTTGCCTGCTCCCAAATTACGGAAAACATACTGGTGGCGTTGCCAATAAACTTGGCCCGAAAGCTTGGAGGGACTTCGCCAAATGAGCGTGACTGGCTCTCCCGTAGACTCGATGACGCCGTGCCACACGTACCCGCCCCCGATGCGACGAACGGAGCGTTGTCTGGCTCGGACGCTGAGATCCGCGCGCAGCGCGATCGTTAGGGTATAGGGCTTTTTATCGGCTGCTTCGTCTCCTTGAGTGAGGAGGTACTCCATGACTTCGGGCTTCGGGAGCGTCACGACGCACCAATCGACAATTGCCATGGAATTTTTAGCGTCGGACAGCATCGATGACTGGCCGGAGTTCATGTGATCGTGGGAGGTTGGAAGCGTTGCCTCTGTGCCTTCCGCGGTAACCTTCGAAGATGTGATCCCCAACCGCTGCAGTTTCGATTGGATCGATGGAAACTCGGAAGTCGGAATACGCCAAACTTCCGATTTCGACAGCGGAAGTTGACGAAGAAAGATGCCGCCACTCGGCTGCAGCACAGTAGCGCGCCCCGCCGACAATGCCTCCGCCGTTCCGGAAATAAAAAAAACCTGTTTACCGCGCTCTGCGGCTTCGCCATCAACCAGAGTCACAGCGAGAAACAGGGCGAGCCAAAGGACAACTTGCTTCAAAGGGTGTCCCTGGGCTCGCATGGGCCATAGCTTTAGTTTTTTAGGGCCGGATAGCCTGAAGAATATATCCAGTCTGTGTCTTGGGCCGGTACGTGGCAGCCCTTACAGTCGGTTTGATAATCCTTCGATGTCGTTTTGGTCGGTTTATCGGCGTCGAACCAAGACCATACCCAGCCGTCGCCCCATAACTTGTTTTCCGGGTGGGTGTTGTTGGTCTCTTTGACCATCATGAACCAGCCCTGAAGTTTATCGACATGGCTGACTAGTCCCGTCGTCATCTGATCGTTCTTGGTCGTGAACACTTCTTTCACGAGCACCGTGCCTTCAGGAAACTTCCCCGACTTGCGAAACGCCTCGATCGTGCCTGGAGAGGCGTAGACGTTGTGGGCTTGTTTGCTGCCTTCTCCTGGCTTGTCGGCCGCGGGATTCCAGCTTCCTAAGTATTGATAGGTTTCCCTATAATTTTCGGGAATTTTCAAGTTTCCGGCAGCGTCTATGAGCTCCTGCTTCGGCATCGACTCTTCGGCGTGCGTCAGCGTTGTCACGACGCCGGCGGCGAGGACGAAAAGACCGGCCGCCGCAGCTTGATAGATCACCTTCATGTATTCGCGTCCTTGTATGAAGTTCAAAAAAGGGAGCGGAAATTAGTCATCGAGCAGTCGATAAAACTGCGTCCACACTTCATCCTTCTTTGCACTTTGCTGGTGGCAGTACGCGCATTCGCCGACGGGCTTCAGCTTTGCTGTTGGAGCTTTCGGTTCGTGGTGATTGAAATTGTAGTAACCCCAACCGCCGGCGTCGGCATAGCGTTTGGTATCCTTGACTGTCACGTCGGCACCGTTGAAGGCACCGGGGAAGTAACCTCGCCCAGAGGGCTCCGTTCGCGACCCATCGGGATGTTCCCCGGGAATAGCCAATTGCAGTTCCTTGAAGAGAATTGTTCCTTCGGGAAAAACGCCGGTCTTCTTGTAAATCTGGTAAGAGCCGGGCTCGATATAGACGTTGTGAAACTCGGGGAAATTCGCGTGCCCCCCGTTGAGGCCATTGGGTGTCAGGGGCGATCCGACATAAACCCATTCATGGAAGTTCTTCGGCAGGATGAGATCGCCGTCGGCCGTGTATTCGGGCAGATATCGCGATTTGCTCGACGTAGCGTCTGGAGCAGTTTGCGCGTAAGCGAACAAAGCAGTCACCGCTACGCTGACACCCACGGTTAAAGCGCTGGCGATGAGACGAATTTTCATGACATACCCCTTGATCTGTCGACATCGAGACCATCACTGCTCTTCACTCGTTGAGGCGGTCTCGATATTGAGAGAGTCTTAGTTCAACCCATTGCACCAAGGGTCCACAAATGGTCGCCGAACGTCCGAAATCGTCCGTCGCAAACCGGGATATTGATCAGTTGATGATCGGCATCGAGGTTCTGATGGGTGGCCTCGCTCATTGCATCATCGGTTCCGGATGGCGATTGGCATTCACCGCGGGCCAGAAGACCGCGATCCACTATGTGGTGCGTGGCCATGGAACAATGACGGTGTCCGATTTTCCTCCCATCGAGTTAGCGCCTCATTCGATGGTCATAGTGCCGTCAATGTTGCCTGTACGCGTTGAAATTAGCCGGCGCGGGACGGCCAACACGAAATGCTTCGACGTCAGCCAGCTTGAGCAGGGAAAGGTCGACGAAATCGTTGCAGGGTCGGGCGGGCCAGAGCTTGTCCTGATGTGCGGCTATTTTGAAACCTCTTACGGAAGATCGATCGATATCTTCACCACGCTGACAGCTCCAATCGTTGAACAGTTTGATCCCGCGGATCGACTTGATCAAAGTCTCGCTGCCGTTTTGGATGAATCGGCTTCCGAGCGCGTCGGGCGCGCTGCAATGATCGGATCGCTGCTCAAGCAAGTCATCCTATCTGTGCTACGCAGATCTTTTGAAGAGCCCAAGCTTTGGGCTCAGCGCTTTCCAATTATCAATGACCCGCAAATTGCACGCGCTTTCGCGTCCATGATCGCCGACCCCTGCGAAAATCACACAACAAACACGTTGGCGCGGGTCGCGGGCCTAAGTCGTTCGGCATTTATGTCTCGGTTTTCAGAGGCATTGGGTGTTTCTCCTCTTGCCGCCCTGAGAGAATTGAGGATGCGCCGTGCGGCAAACCTCTTGGATGCGAAGATGATGTCCGTGGAACAAGTCGCCAACACAGTCGGCTATGTGAACCGGAGCAGCTTTTCCCGGGCTTTCCGAGCGATCTATGGCGTCGATCCCACGGACTATCGCGCGGGCAGTCTTCCAGCGAGCAAAAATGGATTGAACATCGAAGAAGAAAGCTCGGGCGTCGATTCTTGATCTTTTCTGCTCCGAAAATCGCATCCTTTCCTGTTACGCTTCATCATTCATTTTCAGACGATTTGTCCCTCAATTCGGATTCCCGGACGTCGGCGACTTTATAGAGTGCCCGAGCGCGCGCTGACGCGGGCGCAATGTGGAAGTAGCTAACAAAAATTCGGAGCCTTTAATGAAGCTAATCACATCTGTCGTTATGGCGGGGGCATTGTCGCTTATCGCAGGACCCGCCTCGGCGGAAAAATACGACTGCGACAAAGGCTTCAAGGATCACATGATGAAGATGTCGATCTACATCGACAAGACGAGCGGCTATGAACTCGCGGATGCGGTTCGTCGTTCCTACGAAGCCTATAACTCGTGCAAAGCGGGGGATGGCTTCTCGCCGCACGGCGTTTGGGACGAGATTGACCGGCAGATGGCGGAAAAGGCGAGGGGCAAATAGCGGGGTAAATTCGGTCCCTGCAATTGCAGGGACCGATGATCCGGCTTCAGCCCTTGCGTGCAAAGCCTTCGCTGTGTCGGCATGCATTTGGAAGCTGGTGATCTTCTGCCGCTTAACGGCTTCGAGCACGGCTCGGCATGCGCGCGGTTTTTTGCATTTGGACAGCGGCGCGGCACGCGAGCAATATCTCGCGATTTTCCGTCGGTCTATTCCCGTCGCGAAAGCGCGCACGGCTTCCCACGACAATCTGAAATGACAGTTTCCCCTGCAATAGTCTCCCAGGCCGCCGGTTTGCACGATTGCGGTTTGCCTTCGCCAAGCCGCGCCACCGCCCTCTCGAAATGCGGAAGTGATGGTTCCGGAGATAGGGCCTGATGAGACAGCGCGGAAGGCCGTATCCCCAATTGGCGGGCGACGACGCCCAGATCAAAGGTTTCAAGGAGACATCTTATGAACAACTCAGGACGGACGCGCTTTGTCATTGCCGAACAAAATTCGGGCTCTCACTCGATCGTTGCCCCATTACGTTGGTCACTCGTCGTGATCTTCCTTTGGTTTGGCGGCATGAAATTTACGAGTTACGAAGCGCATGCCATTGCGCCGTTCGTTGCGAACAGCCCGGTCATGGGTTGGATGCACGCGCTTTTTGGCATCCAGGGTACGAGTGATGTCATCGGTGTACTCGAATTGTCGACCGCGGCGGCGTTGATCGCGGGGGCATTCGTTCCGGTTCTTTCCGCCGTTGGCGCAGCCATGTCCATCGCGACCTATGTGATCACGCTGACCTTCTTCGTCAGCACACCGGGCGTCTTCGAACCTACCGCCGGTGGTTTCCCAGCGATTTCGGCGGTACCCGGGCAGTTCCTTCTGAAGGACCTCGTCTTGCTGGCGGCATCGGTTACTCTCCTTTTCGCCTCTCGCGTCACATCGTCCAAATAATCGAAGCGACGCGCAGCTTCCGGAGAATGAAGATGATGAAATTGAAATTTGCGGCGATCGGTATCGCCGCACTTTTCTCCAGTCAGCCGGCGACGGCGGCTCCGGAGACAACACAGACGAGCTATCATCACGAACAAGTTGACGGTATCCAGATCTTCTATCGCGAAGCCGGTCGACGCGATGCACCGACGATCGTCTTGCTGCACGGCTTTCCATCGTCTTCGCGAGAATTCGATGCGCTCATCCCGCTGCTGGCAAAGCGCTACCACCTGATTGCCCCGGATTTTCCGGGTTTCGGGCAAAGCGATGCACCCTCTCCAGCCGAATTCGAATACACCTTCGATCATCTTGCAACGACGACAGATCATCTTCTGGAGAAGCTCGGACTGAAAAGCTACTCGCTATACATCCACGATTATGGAGCGCCGGTCGGCTTCCGGATCATGCTGGCCCACCCAGAAAGGGTGAAAGCTCTCATTGTCCAGAACGGGAATGCTTATCGCGAGGGGCTGGGGACTAAATGGGCGAAAATTGCGCAGTATTGGGCGAACCCTATGGCGCACCAGGAGGTCGTCGATTCCTTTCTGTCCTTCGATGCAACGAAGCAGCGCCACATCGCCGGGACCTCGCATCCGGAACTTTACAATCCCGACACATGGACCGACGAGTTCGCGCATCTCTCGGCGCCCGGCCAGCGTGAAATTCAGACCGCTCTTCTCTATGATTACCGCACGAACGTCGCGTCGTATCCCGCCTGGCAGGCTTGGCTTCGCGAGCACAAACCTCCTACTCTGGTCGTCTGGGGAGCCAACGATCCGTCCTTCATCGCGGCGGGCGGCACCGCGTTCAAACGCGATCTGCCCGATGCCGAAATCCATCTTCTGGATGCGGGTCACTTCGCGATGGACGAGAAGAACGATGAGATCGCCGAGCTTATACTTCGCTTCATGGCGACCGCGGGAATTAATCGGTGATGGAAGCCTTTGATACTGATTTACGGTCGGACGGAGAGGACGCACGATGCATGTGACCAGAGGCTTCAAAGGTAAGCGTCGCGGCGGTGAGGATGATCGCCTGAGGTTGCCGCCGGGACAGTTCCTTACACCCGAATTCCCGGTGCTGACCGCAGGTCCCGCGCAGCACACGCAGCTCGATCGTTGGAGCCTCTCCCTGCAGCATGGGGGAACGCTGCTCGGCACCTGGACATGGGAGCAATTCGAGGCACTGCCGCAGACCGAGTTGACCTCTGACATCCACTGCGTGACGAAATGGTCGAAATTCGACACACGCTGGCGCGGGGTCACGATCGACGATTTGTTCCGCGCCGCTGGATTGGATGCCGCGCCGACCGGCTTTCTTATGGCGCATTGCGACGGTGGATATACGACGAACCTGCTCGTCGCCGACTTGGTCGAAGCGCGCGCCATGATCGCGACGCACTTCGACGATCTACCGCTTCTCCCTTCTCACGGCGGTCCCGCGCGCCTGCTCGTGCCTCACCTTTATTTCTGGAAAAGCGCGAAGTGGGTGCGGCGCCTCGCCTTTCGTAACGACGACACTCCGGGTTTCTGGGAATCGCAGGGCTATCATTTGCGCGGCGATCCCTGGCGCGAACAGCGCTACGAGGGCGACCAATGATCGAGGCAACGACCGCGGCCGCGCAATGGCACCTGGCGACGGTGATGGCAATTCGCGATGAAACAGCGACGGTCAAAACGATCAGCTTCGATGTTCCCGGCTGGCCCGGGCATCTCGGCGGGCAGCATGTCGATTTGCGCCTGACGGCTGAAGATGGCTACGTCGCCCAACGCAGCTATTCGATCGCTTCGGGCGCCGGTCCTGGGACGCTTATCGAGCTGACCGTCGATGCTGTTCCCGACGGCGAGGTCTCGGGCTTCCTCCACGATGAACTGCGCGTTGGAGACGAGATCGAGGTGCGCGGACCAATCGGGGGCTATTTCGCGTGGTCCGCGGCGCACGATTATGGATTGCTGCTGATTGGCGGCGGCTCTGGCATCGTGCCACTGATGTCGATGCTACGTTCTCGTTCCTCTGCTGGAGCAACTCAGCCAGCCCGTTTGCTTTATTCCTCGCGGAGCATCGACCACATCATATACCGTGCTGAGCTCGACCTTCTTGCAGCAAACACCGAAAATTTCACGCTCAGCCATACGCTGACCCGCGCCGTTTCCACAGCATGGGAAGGTGAGCGAGGCAGAATCGACCGTGAGATGTTAACCCGCCGACTATTCCTGCCTGCAGGAAATCCTGACGTTTACGTCTGCGGACCGACTGCGTTCGTGGAGACAATCGCGGAGCACCTCATCACTCTGGGACACGCCGAGAATCGCGTCCGGACGGAACGCTTCGGTCCGACAGGGGAGACACTTTCGTAACAGCAGCGGAGTAAGATCGCTCACGCCGCAGACTGACGTTGTGAAGACCTCCAGAAATTTTGAAAGGCCGCGGCAATCTCTTCAGTGACGGCTTCACGTGCACTACGCGCATTCATTTGTAGAGCTAGATCACTTTGGTTTCGCCGCCATCAACCCGC
Source organism: uncultured Pseudomonadota bacterium (assembly GCA_963789775.1). Taxonomy (GTDB): domain Bacteria; phylum Pseudomonadota; class Alphaproteobacteria; order Rhizobiales; family Hyphomicrobiaceae; genus Hyphomicrobium_B. Next base: position 147,757 of record CAWBLX010000002.1, on the reverse strand, counting down.
AACGCCGTACCTGTGACCCACTGGCTTTCCGCGGCAAAGAGGAAAGCGATCGCGTTGGCGATATCCTCGGGCTGCCCATAGCGGGCGATGCCCATCTCGACCGCGAAGCGCTCCATTGCAGCATCGAGTCCGAGGCCGTGCGCATCGGCATAACCCTGCAGCATTGAGCGGCGCCGGTCTGTCATCACCGATCCCGGAAGGATGGTGTTCACCTGAATGCCATCCTTGATGCCCCGATCGGCAAACGTTTTAGCGAGTGCCAGTATGGCCGCATTGATCGTACCGACCGCAGCCAGCGACGCCTTCGGAGTTAATGCCGAAGTCCCCGATGTAATCGCGACCGAGCCGCGCGAAACCTTGAGGGCATCCCACGCAGCAATGGTCAGCCGCCTTGCCGAATGGAATTTGAGCGCAAGTCCATCTTCCCAATGCTCGTCGGTCAGCTCGAACAGGTCTTGCTGCGGTACGGCGCCAGCGATGCAGGCAACCGCGTCAATCCGGCCGAACCGTTCGAGCGTGGCTGCGATGACCTCGGTCGCCGCATTTGGCTCCCGCAGGTCGCGCGCCAGCACCAACGCCTCTGCGCCGCCGAGGACGACAAAATCAGCGGTCGCGGCGAGCGTTTCATTCGACCGCGCTACCAGCGCTATGGCGCTGAAGTCACGGGCCAACCGGATCGCAGTAGCCCGGCCAATGCCGCGGCTGGCGCCGGTGACGATTGCGACGCGTGCCATCAGCGCCTCGCCTCGGCGATCGCCTGCGTGTCGATATACTGGCGGAAACGGCTGATCTTGCCGTCGCGAAGGGTCCAGACATGGGCGTATCGGGCCTCCGACCGCTTGCCCGTTGTTGCGTGCACGCCGATAAACTCGCCGAGGGATACGACAGTGTCACCTTCGGTGATGAACTCGGTCGGCACGAGCGAGAAGCTCGACCATTCGGCCATGAGCGGTTTGAACAAGCCCTCGGCAACACAGTCGGGGCCACGGCCGTCGACTTTGTAATGCCACATCGTGATCCACTCGATGTCCGGCGCCATCAGGGAAAGCGCGCCGGGCGCATTACCGCTGGAAAGGTTGTCGTAGAAGCTGCGGATAATGTCTTGCGAAGATTTCATGGTCCGTCTCCGAGTTGTTTTTTATGAACGGTTCACCGCCAGTGGTGTGATGGTCCGGGCGGCTCGCGGTGCGACGACCGGACCAATGGGTGGTTAGCTCACGTGCTTGGCGAGGAATTCGCGCATCGCCGCACCGATTTCAGAGGCATGGGTCTCGAGCGCGAAATGGCCACTGTCGACGAAGCGAATGTCGGCCGCAGGAACGTCGCGTTTGAACGCCTCGGCACCCGGCGGGATGAAGAACGGATCGTTCTTGCCCCAGATCGCCAACAGCGGCGGCTGATGCTCGCGAAGATAGGCCTGGATGGTGTCGTAGAGCGCGACGTTGGTCTGATAGTCGAGCAGCAGGTCGAGCTGGATCTCGTCGTTACCGGCACGCGCCAGGTAATGGTCGTCGAGATTGCGGCCGTCAGGCGAAACCATACTCGGGTCCGCAACGCCGTGGGTGTACTGGAACAGCGTCGTCTCGGGGGCGAGGAACCCGCGCAGAGCGTCGCGATTGGCCTGGTTCGGTTCCTTCCAATAGGCCTGCACCGGCGCAAAGGCCTCCGACACGCCTTCGAGATAGGTGTTGCCGTTCTGGGTCACGATGGCCGTGATCCGTTCGGGATGTTTCACCGCGATGCGGAAGCCCACCGGAGCTCCGTAGTCGAAGACATAGATAGTGAACTTGTCGAGCCCGATCACCTCGGTGAAGCGGTCGACGACATTGGCGATATTCTCGAAGTTGTACGCGAACTGTCCCCGACCGGGTTGCTCGGTCATGCCGAAGCCCGGCAGATCCGGGGCGACGACGTGATAGTCGCCGGCGAGTTCGGGGATGAGGTCACGGAACATATGGCTCGCGCTCGGGAAGCCGTGGAGCAATAGAACGGTCGGACGACTCGGATCGCCTGCTTCGCGGTAGAACATCTTGAGGCCATCGACGTCGGCAGTTTTGAAACGAACAGTCATGGGAAGTCTCCTTGAGTTGAGGACGTGAGTTAGGGTTCGCGGACGCACGGTGTGCGCCTACGTCGTGGTGTTTCGTCTTCAGAGAGTTCAGGCGGACTTGCGTGCGCCTATGCGGGGAAAGTCGATGTCGGTTTGCAGCGCCGAGTTCGCAGTACCGGCAAAGATGTTGACGGCGACATGCGCGATAATCTCCACGATCTCGGCGTCGGAATAACCAGTGTCTTTCACCGCCGCGAAGTCGGCATCACTCACCTTGCCGCGGCCGCGCGCCAACTTGACCGCAAAGCGCACGGCAGCGTTGGCGCGGATATCGTTCGATGCGCCATTTCGGTTGGCCGTAATCTCGATGTCATCGAGCAAGTGCCGCTCACGAACGCGATATGTCTGCGCCGACAGGCAATAGTCACTGCCGTTAACCTCGGCGACTGCCAGCGCGATGCGCTCACGCGTGAGCGGGTCAAGGTCGCCTTTCTCGAGAGCGTCGTAGAAAGTGACCAGGGCTTCCAGGGCTGCCGGGCTGTTGGCCACGATGCGATAAAGGTTGGGTACCGTGCCGAGACGTCCGTCAGCCTTAGCGAGTAAAACCCGTGAGGCCGCCGGAACATTTTCCACACCAGGAATAGGAATCCGCGACATTTTGAAATCCCAATTTAAGCGTTCTCGTGACTTGCCTGTATGGGATACTGCCTTTCGGATTCGTCCAGCAGGCGCTAACTTGGAAACCGTGACTTCCGCAAAGCGAGAGGGTTAATGGATAGGTTCGAGGCAATGCGCACGCTGGTTGCGGCAATTGACGGCGGAAGCCTTTCCGCTGCTGCCCGGACGCTGAACATCCCTCTGCCGACGGTCAGCCGACGCGTCTCCGATCTGGAGGCATTTCTAGGATCTCAACTGGTCGTTCGCACGAGCCGCAAACTCCTGCTCACCGAGGCGGGCACAGCCTATGTTATCTCGGCGCGACGCGTGCTTGAGGAACTGGCTGAAGCGGAACGAGCCGCATCAGGAGAATATCGCGCACCGAGGGGGGAGTTGCTTGTCACGGCGCCGATCGCGTTCGGTGCACTCAACGTCGCGCCAATCGTCCACGATTTTCTTGCGGCCTATCCCGATGTGACGGTCAGGTTAGTGCTATCCGACAGCGTCATCGATCTCATCGAAAGTCATGTCGATGTTGCGGTCCGGATCGGCCGCTTGCCTGACAGCGCCCTTGTCGCGCGGAGGGTCGGCGAGATCCGATGGGTGATCTGCGCGAGCCCAGACTATATCCAGCGACGCGGCGCGCCGGAAACGCCTGCGGCTTTGGCCGAGCATGACTGCATCGCGTTCGAGGGACTGCAACGCTACCGGGAATGGCCCTTCCTCAACGGGAAAGATGCCGAACAGGTTACGATCAATCCGCGCTTCTCGATCAATACCGCCGATGGAGTGGTTGGCGGAGCGGCAGCGGGTGTCGGGATCGCGCGCGTACTCTCTTACCAAGCGGTAGAGAGCATCAAGGCAGGCTCTTTGGTCCCGATATTGGCCGATCGAGGCCCGCCAGCCATGCCAGTCCATCTGGTACATGCGGCACACCAGCAGCAGCCGTTGAAGCTGCGCGCCTTCCTCGATTTTGTCGCGCCCCGACTGCAGCAACGTCTGCAAGCAATATCGCGCGACGTTTCCGGCGTTGCGCAAGCCCACTCCACGGTCCCTTCGTCAGATGGTAATGCGACCTCGGTGGCGACGGCGGATTCCCAGTCGGCCTAGGATCTCGCCTCAATAACTGGTGCGGCGCCGAATGCCCCAATCTTCAATTACATCGAATGATTACGGTCGATCAGCATTAACTAATTCAGGTACCAGTACAGAGCATCGTTGAATGCGAGCTTTTTAGGGAACCGGATCCACAGCGAGCGTTTTTGCGCGGTCGCGTGAGCAGCATGATGGTCCGGACACTTGGCTGAGACCATCGATGTTCCCTTTTATTCCCGGTGATTTTTCCGATTCACTCGGAAGCTATGCAATACACACTTGAGAAGAGCGCATCAGATTTGGATTTCGACAATAAAACGACGCGAACATCACCTGATGGGAAGGTCATGCACGGAGTTTTCGCCGCGCAGAGAGGGCGCGCCGAAGCGTCGACGGCGAAACAGCCAAGCTGTTAGCCACTTCAGTTAGGGGACGAAAGCGCGATTGAGCAATGGCGCTTTCGATATCCATTTCGCCAAGCTTCGCAGGTCGGCCCAACCTGATGCCTCTCGCCCGCGCCGCCGCGATACCGGCTTTCGTTCGTTCGCTGATCAAGGAGCGTTCGAACTCGGCCAGCGCGCCCAGCATGTGAAACTGCAGCCTGCCGCCTGCGGTGCTTGTATCGATCGCATCCGATATCGACTTGAACGTCACTCCCCTGCCCTCGAGGTCCCAATAAGGGAGATAAGATGTGAAAGACTTCGTCCTAAACGATCGAGTTTCCAGGTGACAAAAGTATCACCTGACTTCAAAAGGCTCATCGCATCGTCGAGGGCTGGCCGGCTCTTTAGCGCCCCTGAATAACCTTGATCGCATAAGATGCGATCGCATTTCGCAAATTTGAGCGCGTCGATCTGCAGATCCAGGCTCTGTTCATCGGTGGAGACACACAGGGAGTCGCTTCGCGCCTGCCTGGGATGCATCAGAGATCCGCAAACACAAGATTTTAGATTCAATATTCAAAGCCGTCGAAGAGCACCGCATAAGACCTTTGGCGCGACGCAAACGGGATCACGTCTATTTCTCATACGAAACTATCGAGATTACCTGTAGCCTTCGCGAAAAGAAGAGACGTGTCGCCGCCAAGAGAAGCTATTCCGCTGACACGTATTTAGATCTTGTGCCGACAGGCAATTTCATCTTCGAGATCAAAAGTTACCTCAGGCAGGAAGACCATATCCGCCGAAATTGGGAGGACACCTTCCGAAAACGGTTAGAAAATATGATTCCCGAGATCGTCTCCGCGTTGGCCCAAACTGGGCCGGCGCTGGTAAGTGTAAGGCAGCAAGAAGAAAAACGAGCCAAGAGATTGTCGGAGGAGCGGCAACGGAACGAAAACGCCGAGGCGTATAGACAGTGCGAAGAAAGGCGTTGGGCGGAGTTTATATCCTTCGCCAAGCGCCTTGATACTTTAGACAAACTGAGGGTCCTCATCGCCCACCTTGACTGCGAAACTACAGGCCGTTCGGCAGTGATAGCGAACCGCTCGCTTGTTGATTGGCTGCAGTGGGCTAAATTACGCATCGACGAATTCGACCCCCTCCTCTTCGACCCCGAGAGACTGTTCGCCGAAATTGTGAAAAAAGCAGACGACCGAACGAAATCAACATCACGTAACGAAAACTGAGTTCATCACTCGCGTCTCGCGGAGGAGCCGTGAATTCTCTTCCCGATAAAAGCGAAATTACGCTCTGACCGCCTGCCGCCGCGTCCGGAACAAATAACCGGAACAAATGGTTTAGAGACGCCATAAAAAAAGAAGAATTTCCTATTCTTATCAATTAGTAACAGATTTTCGCTTTTTGAGGTTTGACGCCTCTTCTGGGCACCACATACGATTTTTATCATTTAAGTTCGGCATAAGACGAAGCCATATAGAAGTAGATCGTTAGAATAGCCCGAAGCGGTCCTGACACTCCGATGATCTTCATCACTCGCTTCAGAGTGTAGGCCGCCGGCGAATACAGGCCCAATGTATCGCGACAGCTTTCGCTATTCTGGGTCGGCTGGGGCCAGCGCTTTATGCGCTTGCAGATAGGCTATGGTGGCCGCTTTCTCACCAGCGATAAAATCCGCCACCGATACTTCGGGCTCGATGGACAGATCCGCGTCGCGCCCGTCGGCAAGCCTGTCGATCTGCACGTTAAGCCAAGGCAGCATGTGGAACGGGTTCATGCCTTTTTCAGGCGTTGGAGCGCGGTCCACTTTTCCAGAAAGAATCTTCTCTGGAACTTCGGGGTCGACAATCATCGGTCTCCCAAGACCGACTATGTCGAGATCGCCGCCGTCGAGCGCCTCGCTCATTGCACTCACGGTTCTGAAGCCGCCGGTCACCATCACCGGCATCTTCGCAACGGCCTTAACAGCACCGGCGAACTCGACGAAATAGGCTTCGCGCTTCTTCGTGCTGTCCTTGATCTTGTCTGCACCTTCGTCCTTGAAGGTGACCCCGACGACCTTGGGCTGCTCGAGCGAACCGCCGGAAAGCTCGAGCAGATCGAGAGAGGTGAAATTCAGCATTTTGGTAAGCTCGACGCAGTCCGCATTGGTGAAACCACCCTTCTGGAAGTCTGATGCATTGAGCTTCAGCCCGATGGGGAAGTCGGGGCCGACCTCCACGCGCGCTGCGTTCAAGGTCTCCATCAGAAAGCGTGCGCGATTTTCCAGCGCGCCACCCCATTTATCCGTCCGGCGATTGGTGAGCAGGCTCAAAAATTGCGAGATGAGATACCCGTGAGCACCATGAAGTTCGATGCCTGTGAAGCCGGCTTTCTCGGCCACGCGCGCCGCATATCCGAACTGGCCGATCGCGCGCCGAATTTCGTCTTCGGTCATCTCTCGCGGAGGTGCGAAATTGTATCCAGAACCGCGAACAACATCGACCACGACTGCTGACGGCCCCGCCGGCGAAGGATTGATAGCGATGTCGACCTGACGGCCGGTATGGCTGAGCTGCGCCCAGAAGTGGGCGCCGCCGGACTTCCCGGCTGCGGCCAACAGCTCAAGCTGCTGCAGGCCCGTCTCGTCCTCGATCACGACATTGCCGGGACGCTCAAGGTATCCGTGGTCGACCTGGATATTGCCGCTGAGCAGAAGGCCCGCGCCCGAATTCGCCCAACGGCGATAAAGGCCATCGAGACGCGGGGTCGAATGGTTATTGGCGTCTGCAAGACCCTCGCTCATGGCCGCCTTTGCAAGGCGATTGGCGATAACGGCACCGCAGGGCAAAGTGATTGGCGAGGACAATGCGTTGGGCATGCGAGTTCCTTTCGGCTGACCGGGCGCGGAGCCGTTGATCGGACCAGAGAGCTTGATTCAATACGACAGCAATCGCTGTTGTTTGCGCGACAGTGGCCGCTGTCGTATCGTCTGTCAACAGGGCAGGGAACACCGCGACAAATGGCGAGAACGTGGGCTGAAAACGACCGCAAAGCGGGATTGATGGCGCGAAAGCGCGAAGCTCTTGTGGCTGCGGCGAAACGAGCGTTTCTCGAAAAGGGCTACGCCGAATCCTCGGTGAATAAGATCGCCGCGGACGCTGACGTTTCCATCAAGACCCTCTACCGCCATTTCGAAAACAAAGACGACTTGTTTAGCGCCGTCATGCAGGCGGCCTGCGCGGACGCCGGAGATGCGGCAACCAACGGCGTGGATCCGGAGTGGTTTCAGGAGAAACCCGAGACGGCGCTAGCGCGCGTCGCCTACGATTACCTGCGGCACGCGTTGAGCCAGGACCAACTCGATCTTTATCGCGTGGTCACACGCGATGCGCATCGCTTTCCGGAGCTCGGCCGACGATACAAAGCTGAGGTTATCCGCTCGCGCGATGAACGGCTCATTGCATATCTGAAAATTTGGTCGAAGAAGCGCAGCTGGAAGATCAATGACCTGGCGGTCGCGGCAACGCTATACGCAGGCATGCTCCGAGGTGGGCTCATCGACGACGCCCTGCTCGGAGACCGCCACGCGAGCGATAGAGACCTCAAGCGGCGCGCAGCCTTGGCTACCGAGTGTTTCCTGATACTGATAAAGGAAGGCTCGCTTTAAGGGATCGTTCGCAAGCCGTCCCGTTGCTCCGCCGGAGACCGCATTCGGTTAGCCGATCTTGCGTCGGCGGAATTTTAATTTGGCATTTTTCTTGTTGCCGGTGCTCCGCGCACCGTTCGGGCCCTTGCTCTTCTTTTTGATATGCAAGGGGACGTCCGGAAGCGGATGCAGCTGCGGAATAATGGCGGCAACCAATTGCATCCGTCCCGAGATGACGCCCCGCAGCGTGCTCAGCTCATCGGCAATTTCCTGAAGTTTTACCGCCGGTCCCTGAACGAGAATAACCTCAAGCGTCTGGTTGTTCGCCAAGTGGACGTGGAGCGAGCTGATAACTTCGGCAATGTTCTCGTATTGCAGGTCGGCCAGCTTCTTTTGCAATCCGGGAACGGAATTATCGTAAAACAGCGTAACTGTACCGACCATCACGTCGACGCCATGCTCGCGCTTGTGCTCCAGGAGCCAGTTGTGGAGCATGTCGCCGATGGCTTGCGATCTGCTCGCAAATCCCCGCGCCTTGACCACCACGTCGAGTTCCGCCAACTGCTCCTCGGGCAAGGACACGCTCATGCGTGCGACCAGATTGCTCGAACTTTCGACCGACATCGCATCCTCCGGCAGGATTATTTTTTCTCCGCAGACATGAGCGCGGGCCCGCTATTGAGCGGCGGGATCGGAATACCATGCCAGAAATCGACCGCTCAGAAGAGATGGCTATAGCGTTCGGTTTCCCAGTCGCTGATCGACAGATGGTAGCCTTCCCACTCAGCGGTTTTATACTTGATGAACTCGTCGCGAAGCTCCTTACCGAGCGTTCCCTCGACAAAGGGGTCGGCAGCGAAAGAAGCGACGGCTTCCTGCAGGCTTTGAGGAAGAAATTCTATTCCTCTCTCTTTTCGCTCTTCTTCTGTCAGCGCGTAGAGATTGTCTTCATTCGGTTTGCCGGGGTCGATCTTCTCGCGCACGCCCTGAAGCCCGGCCGCGAGCGCCAGTGTCGCCGCTAGGTACGGGTTCACGGAGCCGTCCGCGTTTCTCGACTCGCATCGACCGCCACCCATCGGGACGCGCAGCGAATTCGTGCGATTATTTGATCCATAGGAGTTGAATACCGGCGCCCACGAGAACGTCCCCATGGCGCCCTGGCGCACAAGCCGTTTGTAGCTGTTGACCGTCGGTGCGTATGCCGCGCAGAGGGCACGGCCATGGCGGAGAATTCCACCGATGAAGTGATAACCCGTCTCTGTCAGCCCGAGCCCGCGCGGATCATTCTCCGGCTTGCAGGCGAAGGCGTTGCCGCCGCTGGCTAAATCCGACAGCGACATATTGAAATGTGCGCCGCAGCCGGTCCTATTGGCGAACGGCTTCGGCATCATCGTCGCGACGAGCCCCTCTTCCTTGGCGTAATGCTTCGCCATGAAGCGGAAGAACGTAAGTCGGTCGCAGGTGGTCAAGGCATCGGAATATGTGAAATCGAATTCGAACTGCCCGTTCGCATCCTCGTGGTCGAACGAGTAGAGATCCCAACCAAGATCGTTGATGCAGGTTGCGACCTTGTCGAGCCAGCCGAACGCATTGACGAACCCTTGCACATCGTAACAGGGCTTGCCGAGCTTATCGTCCGGATCCGGGATCGACAGACTGCCGTCGGGGTTCTTCTTCAGCAGATAGATTTCGCATTCGATACCGAGGTTGAATCCGAAGCCCATGTCCGCGGCCTTGGCGAGTTGGTTTTGCAAAGCGACGCGCGTGCTGAGAGGATAGGGCTTGCCGTGGAACGCGAGGTCGGCGGGCGCCCATGCGAGCTTCGGCTCCCAGGGAAGCTGGATGACGCCACGAAAATCCGGCACCGAGGCAAACTCGTCCTCGTTCGGTTCTTGACCCAACCCATCGAGCGCGTAGCCCGTATATAGCTCCGATCCGTGCGCCATGTGCTTCAGATGTTCGATCGGAACGACTTTGCCCTTCGGCACACCGTGAATATCGACATAAGCGCCGATGCAATACTTGACGCCTTGCGCCTTAAGCCGCCTGTAAGTCTCTTCGACGGTCGGCGTGCCTTCGCTGGCGGGAACGGGCGTATCCATGGCGGCTCGGGTCCTTTGTTTTCTTGATCACTATTTGTTATTCGACGATTTTCGCTCGTGTCACCGGGCCACCCAACTGGGCGACACATTCAATCGATCGTGTCCGAGACATCGGTAAGCCTGACGAGCGCGGGATAGGAAGCCTCGTCCGCTTCGAACGCTGCATCGCTATTGTCCGCGTCGCCGTGACCTTCGTTGCTGTGAATGAGGGCTTCGAGCCGCGCCTTGGCCGCGGCGTAGCTTGGCGACACGAGATCCTCGGGAGTCCGGGATCGTGGCACCGGCACCTCGATTAAATCGAGCACCTCGCCTGGGTGCGGCTTCAGCACCAGAATTCGGTCTGCCAGCAGAATGGCTTCGTCGAGATCGTGCGTGACGAAAACGATCGTGATGTCGATCTTGCGCCAGACCTCCATCAGATACTTCTGCATACGACCGCGCGTCTGAGCGTCGAGTGCACCGAACGGCTCGTCCATCAGCAGAATGCGCGGTTGATTGGCAAGTGCCCGGGCGATCGCGACCCGCTGCTTCATACCACCCGAGAGCTGATGGGGATAATGGTTGGCGAACTTCGACAGTCCGACGAGATCGAGCCATTGCAATGCCGACCGCTCCGGATCGATCTTGCCGTCGTTGGCCATCTCCAGCCCGAACATGATGTTCTTCTTGACGGTCAGCCAGGGAAAGAGGGTGTAACCCTGGAAAACCATGCCACGGTCACTACCCGGACCGTTGACCGGCTTCCCGTTCAGAAGGATCTCGCCGGACGTTTGCTGATCGAGGCCGGCAATGATGCGGATCAGCGTCGACTTTCCGCAGCCGGACGCACCGACAACGCAGAGAAACTCGCGGCGATGCGTCGTGAAGCTGACGTCATTCAGGGCCACCGTCGACTTGCCCTTGACCGAGAACGTCTTACTGAGATTGCGCACGTCGAGGATCACGTCGCGGGCTTTGAGGCGCTCGAACCGATCGCGCACGGCCGGCAATTGCTCAAGGATCGGCAAGTCGGTCGTTGGGTCGGTCATCTCCCATTCCCCTTCGTTGCCTGGTCCCAGGGAAAAAGACGCCGTCCGAGCCATGCAAGCGCCATGTCGACACTGAGCCCGATGAGACCGATCATGATGATTGCGGCGTAGACGTTGGCGAAGTGCTGGTAGCGCGCCTGCTGAGTTATGAACCAGGTGATGCCGGTCGACGTGCCGATGAGTTCCGCCACGATCAGATAAGTCCACGCCCAGCCGAGAAGGATGCGTTGATCGCGGTAGAGATCGGGGAGAATACCGGGTACGACCACGCGCGTGAGAATTGATCGTCCCTTGGCACCCAGCGTCAGCGCCGCCTCGACCAGTCCAAAGTCCAACTTCCGCGTGGTATTGGCGATGATCAGAATTTGCTGGAACAGCGTACCGATGACGATGATCGCGATCTTGGGACCGTCGTAGATGCCAAGGATTGCGACGGCCAAGGCGCCGAAGGCAGGTGCGGGTAGATAGCGCACGAACTCGGTGAACGGCTCGAAAAGCCGGGAAATGCCGTCATAGGCCCCGCAAAGAATCCCGAGCGGAACGCCAATGATCGACGAAATGACAAATCCCCAAAATATGACCGTGATGCTGTGCCAGAGGCTCTCATGCAGCCATTGACCATCGCGCGTTTGCGGCGGCGTTGAAAACGCAGTCACCATCGCGCTCGCAACTTTGTCGGGAGCCGGCAAGTAGACCGGGTTCGAAGGCACGCCCTTCGGAGCGGCTAAGCCGGCTTTGACTGCCGTCTCCAGCTGCTTGTCGAACTCCGGGCGCTTAATCTTCATCCCAGGCCGGAAATAGCTGACGCCGCCAGGATCAGTGATCGTGACGAGCGGATGCCACACAAACGGCACGTAGCTGACGATGCACCATAAGAGCACGGGCATCACGAATGACATGATCCCGAGGATCGTCTTTGCCGGCGGCGACAACGGGCGGCCGACTGCGAACCACGGACGCGAAGGCGCGCGCCGCTGTGGCGTTGCCCCCGGCTTCAGGCCGGGGGCAGCGACCAATCCGAGATCAGGGTTGTGCATTGGTCAGCGACGGATCGATAAAGCTGTCGACGTCGAGCTTCTCTTTGTAGACCGCGTACTTCAGGTTGAAGTCGTTCGCGATCTCCGACGATCCGTAGAGCGAGCCAAAGCCTTTGGCTTTCACGAAGACTTTCTTCGCCGCCGCGACGTCCAAGAGCTTCGTGCCACCGATGAGCGGTTTGTATTCTTCGGGCTTGAGACCCACGCGTGCCGCCATGATTTTCGTTGCGTCATCGACGGTGGCAGGATCGTTGATGTATTTTACGACCCGATCCCAGACCTTGATGACTTTTTCCCAGTCTGCCTTGCGTGTCGCGAGGCTCGTCGGACTGACGGTGATGACGTCATAGATGAGGCCCGGCTCGTCCGCTGAGGTGTAGATGGGCATTGAGCCCGGAACCTGCTTCATCGCCTCGCCAGAGTTCGGCTGCCACGCGCCGATAGCCGAGACTTCACCGGAAGCAAGCGTCTGAGGTGTCTCGTTCGTTTTGGTGTTGACCAGCGTGACGTCTGATTCCGTCATCCCGTTCTTCTCAAGGCCGTTGAGCAACAGCAGATGCTCGACAAAGCCGACTTCAATGCCGACTTTTTTGCCCTTTAAGTCCTTGAGCGATTTGATTCCCGGAACGCCGACGATCATGTCGTTGCCGTTCGAATAATCGGTCAGCATGATCATGACGTTCTTGGTGCCGGAGCCGCCCATCACGAGCGCATCGCCGTTCGTGACGGCAACGCCGTCAAGCTTGCCTGCGGCAAAAGCATCCATCGACGGCACGTAGTCGAACCATTCGAAGTCGACGTCGACACCGGCTTCCTTGAACCAACCTTTGTCGATTGCGACTTGCCACGCGACCCAGCCCGGCCAGTCACTGTAACCGATCTTCAATGGATCGGCCCACGCGTTGACGGCTGAGCCGACAAACATGGAAACCGCCAGTATCGCCATCTCACCGATGCGTAATCTACGCGCCATTCAAAAACCTCCTGCCCAAGGCCGATATTACGAAAGTCACAATTCGTAATACTGGCTTTAGCAAGCGGCGTGCCAGCGAGGAAAACCCCTTCCCATCGGCACTTGACGGTCAAATCGGTGCCTGCGGTCTCTTGGATTTTGCCTAATCGTCAGCCGAAAATGCCTGCCCATTGCCTGTCCCGCAATCACTCGTAGTTTTTGTTCGACGGGGCCTACGACCGGTGAGCCACTCTGAGCGCAGATTTCCGCTCCACACCTGAATTGCAAATTCCAGCCCGGACTCTCCTTGTGGAAATGTGTAGATCATAGGTATCGATAAGAGCCGCACCGAAGGGCCCTCCGGCCCGTCCGACAAGGGGCCACCGCTTGGACTTGATTGCATCACCAGAGCATCGTGGTTTCCGGGCCGATCGAGCCCGGGTTACCGCAATCACTGCGCGGGAGACCGCGCTCTTCACCAGCAAAACGCCGAAATCACATGCCCTCCGAAACCGTGCCCTCGCTGTGATGCCGGCGGGCGCTCCCATGTCGTGGATGGCGGGATACTACGCGCATCCGCAGCTCTACGCCGAGCACGGAGAAGGCTCGACCTTTTTTGATGTCGACGGCAACAGCTATATCGACATGAACGTGTCGGACCTTTCGATGACCTTCGGCTTCGGTTCGCCAGCGATCGAAGACGCGCTTTCCCGTCAATACCGCCGGGGCGCGCATTTCCTGCTGCCGACCGAAGATGCCGTCATTACGTCGGAGCTGTTGGCAAAACTGACGGGGATGCCGTGTTGGCAATTTACCCTGGCCGCTTCCGGCGCCAACACCGAAATCATGCGTATCGCGCGCCATCTGACGGGACGGCACAAACTGATCGTGTTCGAGGGCAAGTATCACGGCCACATCGAGGAGACGTTGGTCCTATCTAAGGACGGGCAGAACGTGCCGGAATACGAAGGACTCTCAGGAAAGCGCGGAGAGGACACAATCATCCTTCCCTTCAACGATCCCGATGCCCTGGCTCAGGCGCTTCAAGCTCAAGACGTAGCGCTCGTGCTGACGGAGCCCGCGCTCACCAATTGCGCGCTCGTGATGCCCGACCCGGAATTTCTCTCGACGGTTCGTCAACTGACCCGCGACACGGGAACGCTGTTGTGCATCGACGAATCTCACACCTTCTCGTTTGCCTACGGTGGCATGAAGCGCGAATGGCAACTTACGTGCGATTTTCTCACTCTTGGGAAGGGATTCGGATCCGGTCTCGCCTTCGCGGGCTATGGCATGTCAAGTGACATTGCCGACCACGTCGAACGCCACCTTGATATTCTACATCGCAAATCCGGTCTCGGCCTCGGCGGCACGCTTTATGGCAACGCGCTGTCGATGACGGCTGCGCGCGCCGCGCTCGAGAGCGTATTGACGGAGGAAAACTTTGCGCATGTGAAGGCGCTTGGCACGCGAATGGCAGATGGCATCGACGCGATGTGCCGTGATCTCAACCTCCCCTGCAGGGCCTTCCGGCTCGGTCCGCGTTCCGGCCTCTGCCTCACGCCGAGCTTCCCGCGCAATTACCCCGAGGCGCTTCCGTCAATGGATTTGGACATGCTCGATGCGCGGCGCGTCTTCATGGCCAATCGCGGCTACTGGGATTGCATCGTGAGCGCCGGCCCCCAGGCCTCTTTCGCCCATTCGGCCTCCGAGATCGACGGGTACGTCGCCATCATGCGCGACTTTATGATTGAAATCTGCGATGTCGCCTGATCTGCGTTAGCCTGGCAGGCAGAGGCCCGTAAGCGAATAAGCCGGAAGGGCCGCGCTCGCCAGCCCGGAAATCGCGAGCAAAGCCCCGAGCGTGGTCTTCAATCGCTTCCGGGAAATAGCGCTCGATCCTCGCACGACGTGGACGGAACCGAAGGCTGCCAGGCTGACGGCGGGAATAGTCGCAAGCGCAAATCCGCTCATGAACAACGCGCCGTTAACGGCCGATCCGGAGACCATGGCCATCATCAATGCATTGTAGACCATACCGCACGGAGCAAGCCCCCAAGCCATTCCCGAGAGCAGCGGAACGCCGCCTGCCGCCCCGCGCGGCAGCGTTCGCCGAAGACGTTCGTTGGCCGCACGGACAAACGTCGAGAGCCCGCTGCGCGGCAGGATGCCTGCAATCGAAAGCCCAACGCCGACAATGACAAAAGCCGCAGCCACGCGCACGATCGGCTGCCAGCCCGCAAGATAAAGCAATCCGGCGAAGGAAGACCCTACCGATGCGACGAGAGCTCCGCCGACCGTGTAGGTGAGCGCGCGCCCCGCCTGAATTGCTGCGAGCGCCCGCACCTGAGATGCGGGCGCCGGATCGTCGGACCGGGCCGCGAGAAGGAGCGACGACGCAATGCCGCCGCAGACGCAGGAGCAGTGCAGGCTACCTGCGAACCCCATGGCGAAACCGCCCATGGCTAAGGCTGCGCCGTCCATCGCTTCTCACCCGCGATCCGCATCCGCATAGCAACTCGCGGTATTCACCTCCGCCGGAAGGTTGATGGCAGGATTGCCGTCGAAGAATCCCGTCGGCATCAGCTTGAACCCCGCCGAGATGCACGGCTGAACGGGGAAGTCCTCCAGTCTCACCGAATGATGCAGACCGAAGACATGCCAAAGCACGAGGTCGGCATTCTCAATCGGACGATCCTTCGAGACGAAGTCTTCGATGTCTCCCGATCCGTCCGAATGGTTCATGAACTCGCCCGCTGGATAACGTTCCTCAGCGTCATATGCCGAAACCCAAACATGATTTCGCGTAAAGGCCGCCCGCTTGCCGGAGAAGGAATCCGGCTGAATGAATGATGTCAGGCAATCCGGCGCATCGAGTTTGTATCCGACCGGTCTTCCGGCCCTGTTGCGCTTATTGGGGTTGATGACCTTCCAATAGCGCTGCGTTGCAAGGTTCGCCCGGCGGGCCGCTTCGCCTTCGCTTTTTAGGATGGTTTCCTCTTCATAAAATGCGTTGCCGTACGGATTCTTGTCGCCCGGCGGCTCTGCATAAGTATTGCACTCAACAAAGCTGTTCTTGTCTCCGTCGACGCACATCTCAAGACGCGCGCACAAAACGTGCTGATGGATTTGTCCGACGACACCCGGCGCAACCTCGCGGCCATACTTGCCGGGCTGACCCGGAACGCAGGCGGTCGTGTTGATAATGCCCGTCGCCTTCAGCTCGAACTCGATTTTGCCATCGAGGAAAAGGTACCAGTAGAGCGCGTATTCGTAGTTGCCGACGGTGCAGATCGACGAAAGAACGAGCTTCGCGCCTCGGCGAATTTCAAAACGCTCCGTACGAAAATCGGTGTGCTTCCACAAGAGGCCGGAATCTTCTTCATGAATGCAGATGGCTTTCTTGATCGTCCACGGCTCGCCGTCGCGTGTATTGAGATGCGCATCGAGATATTTGATGACGCCAAGACAATCGCAGCCGAGCTCTAGCGAGTTCGCGAGCTTGCCGATGCCGTATTCCCCGATGTCAAAGACGTGTTTGCGGAAGTGACCGGCGTCGGGTGAGCCATAAGGCACGGTCATCTCCACGATCGAGGCGCGACGAATGATCGGACGGCCGTCGAAGCGGATATCGTGAAGCGTCAGGGATTCGCGCGTATTGAACCCGATGTTGAGCGACCAGTTTCGCCACGTCAGCCGGCTCCCCTCGATCTTGAAGTTGACGCCTTCCGGCTGCACGACATTGATCGGCTTGGCGCGGGCCTGAAAATCCTTCAGAAACTGCCGTTCGTAATTGTACTCGGCCATCGGTATCGGCGTGACGCCATAGTCGTCGACGCGGATCACTTCCCCGCTGTTGATATCGACGACGGCGTTGAGCCCCTCGATGGGATGGGCATAGAAATTTTCGAACTCCCTGAGGCGCAGCCAGCAAAAAACATGGCAGAGATGCCGCCCTTCCTCGCCCGGAATATCGAAGCTTCCAGCCGACCACGGATCGACGCAGACTTTGCTCATGTCCATGATACCGCGTTTCGCGCACGCGGCGATGAATTCGGGATTCGAACGAACAATGCCTTCGATCGGAAGAAACTGTTCAAGTTGGATCATCGGCCGTTTGTCGGGAAATTCCTGACACGAGATGATCTTCTCCGTCTCCAGGGACACCACGAACTTGGTGACGCCGATCGTCTCTGAACTGGAAGCGTTGACGGCCGCCCGCCGCTCGACGGGCTTTCCTTCCCCGTAAGCTTCAAGCTCCGTTTTGCTCGGCTCCTGCAGTTCGACTGTTTCGAAGCATGTTTTCGGCCCATAGGGCGCGACCGACTTTATAATAGCTGCGGCGTGACGGATCTCATCAGGTGACAAAGGTTCGAGGGGGTGTCGAGCCAGCGACGCCTTTTCCAAAACGGCAGTCGAGCAGCAGGTTTCCGACATGAATAGGACTCCCAATATTTGAGTGCGTCATTTCATTGGCGTGCGGCCAAACCGATCAAGGCTGCCCGCGCGACAGCCACCAAAGACGTTTGCATGATCGTCTTCGTATTGTCCGATAATCCGAAAATGTATTCTGGGCGGCACGCTCTGTAATTGATAGTTGGCGCCAAAAGCCCGGCCCTCAGCCCACCAAGCAAGGCTCGAGGACACTTGCCCGTCCTAGCAATCAACGGAGGTTTGCGCCTCTCACGGACTGATTGGTACACTTCTTGCGGTGCAACACCACTCACGAAGACTCGATTGGGTGGAGCTTGCATGCATTCCTCAGGTGTCATCGCGGCGTCGATCATCGATGGTGTGCTCTCCACGATCGACAGTCGCGGCATGGACCCAGGAACGATCTCGGCACGCATCGGCATCGCCAACGATGGCCTGTTTGGCCGCTCGCATTTTCTCCCGCTCTCGACCTTCACGACACTGCTCGAAATGGCGGCCGTCCAGACGAACGATCCCGTGCTCGGCATCAAGCTTGGAAAACTGTTCAATTTCCATAGCTTGGGATCTGCGTCCCAGCTTTTTCTCAGCGCACGGACTGTCGGCGATGGCCTCGTAAAGTTTGCCGCGTATTTTCCGACCGTCCAGAGCAACACGCGCTGCGCGCTCGAAATCAGCGACGGTACTGCGCGCCTGAGCTACTCGATCACCGATCGGACGGTGACTCATCGCATCCAGGATGCCAATTTCTCCGAGGTCGTTCTTTACTCGATGCTGCAGGCCTGCCTCGGAAAAGCCTGGCAGCCACTATGCCTAGAGTTCGAGCATTCCGCTGGCTCAAATCTCGCCAGCTACACCGCACACTTCGACTGCCCACTACGCTTCGGGGCGCGATATAACGCTATATTGTTTCCTGCGTCGCATCTTGAGCGGCCGGTTCCATCGTTCGATTGCTTGCTGCATCAGCGATTGGAGCAGGAGCTTTCGGAAAGTCTCCGCTCCAAAGAGCTTGAGCTCGATCTTTCGAAAAGCGTCAAAGCGTGGATAAGCGCCAGCCTTTGCCGCTCGGCAAGCATAGACATCCAGGACGCCGCGAGCGACTTCGGAATGAGCGTGCGGAGTTTCCAGCGAAAGCTCTCGGACGTGGATCTGAGTTATGGCGATCTGCGCAATTCCGTCAGAACGGAAATTGCGAAAGCGATGCTGGCGTTCACCGAGCGCGCTATCTCCGAGATCGCCATCGACTTGGGCTACAGCGAAACCAGCGCGTTTTCACGCAGCTTCAAGAGCTTTACCGGCACTCCGCCCGCGAAATTCCGCGACGCCGCCGCTCGCGTAAGAGCCATCGGACGGGACAGCAAAATCTTCAATAACGTCACACTGACCAGTCACTAAGCGGGCAAATATCTCTTAAACTTCGTTTGACGCCAAATTTGCAAAACGCTTTCCGCGCGAGGCGCTGATCCCCACGATGATCAGCACAACCGAGAGCGCAATCACAAGCGTGGCGATAGCGTTGATCTCGGGTGTCGCTTCGCGCCTCAACATCGACCAAATCGTCATCGGCAACGTATTTTCGCGTCCCGTGAGAAGATACGTCACGGCAATTTCATCGAAAGAAATCGAGAACGCGATCAGCATCGCGCCAAAAATAGCCGATTTCAGGTTCGGAAGCGTCACCTTCAGAAACGTTTCGAGCTGCGAGGCGCCAAGATTGATTGCAGCTTCTTCTTGGCTGCGACCGAGCTGCTGCAGACGCGCATAAACTTCGGTGACTGTGATGCACGTGAGTGCCGTCCCCTGACCGAGCATGATCGTATAGAGCGACAGCCGGAAACCCATCGTGATATAAAAGCTCAACAGCGCCACACCCGTGATGACCCCGGGAAGCACGATCGGCAGCATCACGATCCGGCGAAACGCCGTCTTGCCCGGAAATTCGTAGCGATCGAGCGCGATGGCCGCCGGCAGGCCAATCAGAACGCTCAAAATGACGACTCCAATCCCGACGTAGACGGAGGCCCAGAGCGACTTCAGGATCGTATCGTTTGTCAGAACTTTTTCGTACCACGCCAACGTAAAGCCGTTGAACGGAAGGCCAGTAAATTTGCTGTCGTTGAACGAGAAGACCGCCATGACGAGCAGCGGCGCGTAGAGGAACAGAAGAACCGCTCCGGCGAGGCTGTTGACAAGCGACTTGTTGGCGAACGCGCGCATCCGTCTGTCCCGTTCCTAAAACCGTACCTGGAAGTGATGTTCCAGACGCTGAGCCAAAGTGATGAGACCAAGGCCGAGCGCGATGACGACCAGACCTATGGCCGCGGCCATGGGCCAATCGTAGGCCGCGCCCAGGAGATTGATGACGACATTCGAGATCATCAACGAGTTGGCGCCGCCGACGAGGACCGGCGCCACGAAATCGCCGAAGCCGAGCGAGAACGTGATCACCGCACCCGCGACGATCCCGGGAATGCTGATCGGAAAAACGATCTTGCGAAAAATCTCCATGCGGGTCGCACCCGCGTCGAGCGCCACCTCGATGAGCGACGTCGGAATGCGTTCCAATTGCGCGTAAATCGAAAGCACCGCAAACGGCGTAAAAATGTAGGCGAGCGTCAACGTCACGCTGAATTGGTTATAAAGGAACAACGTAACGGGCTGATCGACAATCCCGAGTTTCAGCAGCGACGCATTGATGAGGCCGCCGGTTCCCAGGATCGTTTTCCACGCATACGCCTTGACGAGATAAGACGCCCACCAAGGCACGATCACCAGAAGGTAGACATACCGCTTCACAGATTCCGACGCATGAAACGCCAGATAGAAGGCCAGCGGGTACGCCACGATCGACGATAGAACCGCCGTATAGATTCCGATCTTCGCGGATTTCAGCATCACGCTGAGATACGGCTCGACCGTGAATACCTTCACGAAGTTGGCGAGCGACAGGCCAGGCGTGAAGGTGACGTAATCGACGGACCCCAAACTGTAGTAGAACAACATCCCGTAGGGGATGATCATAAACACGAAAAACCACGCGGCCGGCGGCAATAGCCAGAAGAGGAGGCGCGCGCGCTCGATCTTCCGCGCACGAACCGCGCCGGCACTCTGCGCGGGCACAGTGTCAGCATCGGTATCGGCATCCATCACCGAGCTTGCGACATTGTTCATCGTCAGGCCGCCAATACGCGAATATCGTCAGGGAGCACGGAAAGCGGAACCGTATCTCCGATCGTGGCCTGCGCACCCGTCGTTTTGTCGTGCACACTCATCCAGCCCGCACCGTCGGCAAGTTCGATCACATACTCGTTCTTGGAGCCGAGGAAGAGCCGCTCGGTCACCGTGCCCCTGAGA
Organism: uncultured Pseudomonadota bacterium; assembly: GCA_963789775.1. Taxonomy (GTDB): domain Bacteria; phylum Pseudomonadota; class Alphaproteobacteria; order Rhizobiales; family Hyphomicrobiaceae; genus Hyphomicrobium_B. The sequence goes on along the minus strand of CAWBLX010000002.1, from coordinate 127,025 downwards.
ACATTCCCGCTTTGGGCGGGACTTTCGCCGATCGCGACACGATCGACACGGATCATCACGCCGACCGTCCTGCCTGAGACCGTCGCGGAATTGGCAGGCGCGGCCAGTGTCGTCCCATCCGACAAGCGGATTGTCGCTGTGTGGCCGTCAACGGCCTGAACCGTACCGGCGAGAACGTTCGCGCGGTCGATGAAGCTCGCGACAAACTTCGAATTCGGCCTGTTATAGATCTCTTCCGGGCTTCCGCTTTGCACGATGCCGCCATGACTCATGACGACGATGCGGTCGCTCATCGCCATCGCTTCTTCCTGGTCGTGAGTCACGTAGATGAAGGTCTTATTGAACTGACGATGCAGCCGCTTGATCTCGACCTGCATGGCTTTTCGCAGGTTGGCATCGAGCGATGCGAGCGGTTCGTCGAACAGGACGACCGCGGGATCGGTGATCAGCGCGCGTGCCAATGCCGTGCGCTGTTTTTGCCCGCCCGACAGTTGATGAGGCATCTTGCCCGCGTGATCCCCGAGTTGCACAAGACTGAGGTAATTCTCGACACGCTGGCGGATTTCCGCAGTGGAATAGCGGCCCCGCATCTTCTTGAGACGAAGTCCGAACGCGACATTCTCGAAGATCGTGAGATTGGGAAAGAGGGCGAAGTCCTGAAACACCATCCGCATGTCGCGGTCCGACGGCGGCGTATAGGTGATGTCTTCTCCCTCGAACTGAATGCTTCCCGTGTCCGGAACTTCGAAGCCGGCAATGCATCGCAGTGTCGTCGTCTTTCCGCATCCCGACGACCCGAGAAGCGTGATGAACTCTCCTTTCTGGATCTCAAGATCGATTCCGTCGACGGCCGCAATCCCTGACGCCCCGTACGATTTCCTAACGCCTTTGAGATTTATATATGCGGCCATCGATGCCCTCGTTTGATATCGGTTTCGCGGAAGGTACCGTCCCGGCGTCCTATTGCGCCGCTTTGACTTGGTTCCAGATCTCCAAATACTTCGCGCGCTGCTTCACCGGCTGCCACCAGTTGACGGTCTTCAGCGATTCCGGATCTGTCATGCCCAATTCTTCAAACGGTTTTTTCTGATCGTCCGTCAAGAAGTCCACCATCTTCGAATTGGAATAGCCGAAGCCCGTAACGACATGGCCGAGCGCCTGAGCCTTGGCACTCGATACGTAATTGAGCCACTTGTAGACACAGGCATTCGAGGAAGCGCCCTTCGCGATCATCCAGCTGTCGCTCCAGCCGCCGCGGCCTTCCTTCGGATGGACGTCGATGAACTTCTGGCTGCCGCCGCGCATCTTGATGAGTGTTTCTTCCCACGCGTTGCCGCCGACGACTTCCTTGCCCTGCAAAAGCGTCGTCATCTCGCCGGCCGTCGTCCAGTATTTGCGCATGTTGGGCTTGAGCTTCAGAAGAGCTTCTTTGACCTTTTGAAGCTCCTCGTCATTCATATCGTAGACGCTCTTGATGCCGAGATAGCGCGCCGCCGTGTAGACGGTTTCGATGTCGTCCCACATCGCGAACTTGCCGGCGTACTTCGGGTCCCACAGAAACGCGAGGCTCGTTGGCGGTTCCGGCACCGCGGCCGCGTCGACAATGATGCGAATGATGCCCCAGGCATACGGGACGCCATAGGTTTTGCCGTCCTTGGCGAGCCATGGCGGCGACTTCAACATCGGAAAGAAATCAGCTTCCGCGGATACTTTGTCGACATCCACGGGGTCGACAAGCCCCGCATCGATCAGCTTCATCGTCGTGTCGTTCGACGGGGAAACGAGATCGTAGGTGCCGCCGCCCGCCATCAGCTTGGCGAAAATTTCGTCGTTCGAGCCGACATACACGGCACTCACGTCGCAGCCGCTTTCCTTCTTGAACGGATCGACGAAGCTGGCGTCCGCATATCCCTCCCAAACAAGAAGGTTGAGACTGTCCGCCGAGGCGACCGACGCGCCGAAGAGCGACATGAGCGCCACCGCGCCGAGTGTACGCGACATCCGTCGGCCAAGGCTCCTGCGAATTCCCGATTTTTCCCTACCTTGCGACACGCGACGACGTTCCGGCATGCGTTCAAACTCCATCGTTTGCGAAACTGCACCAGTTCACACGGAATGGTCTGCCGAATGATCTCGGGCTCGAGCCAACGCTATGCGCGCTCCAAGCCGACAGCCCACGAAAAACTTACCGAGATCAAACTCTGAAGTAATTGACAGTTCACGCCAAAGTCTTGCGCTCCCATGTTCGCGAAGCCTCGAACACCAGGGCTGTCGGATGCGGCGGCCGGAAATAGAAAGCGACGACGTCCTGGGAATGAGACGACCCTCGCCGCCGATCGCAAGCTGACCCGCTTGGGCAAGATCGCCGTTCGACGAGGCTCGCAAATCTCCGGGACGAATGCCCCAATCAGCCGGGCGATGTTCGAAAGGCAAGGGAGGCCGGCCCGCGATGGCTCCACGTCTCGCCTTCGATTTGCCCACCGGCGGTCACAAAATTTTCGCCGAACCGGAACAACTTGGAATTGGTCGCGTTTTCCTGTCAACCGCTCCGGAGACGCTCTATGCCCTACGCGCTTAACGCTGTGCTCAACACCTTGCCGCAAATCGCGGCAGCCGCATTTCTGCCAATTTTCGGCATCGCCGTCGTAAGCTATCTGATCAAAACGACCCGGCCTGAGTCGCAGCGAAAGACGGTTGGTCGCGACTGACGCCCCCACATCGAAGCTAGTAAGGGCACCGGCGGCGTCGGGCCCTAATCGACGCGCGCGATAACATCTCCGATCCGAACTTCCCCGCCCTCCACAATACGCGACGTTAGCCCACCCCGGCCACGAACGGCGTTGTAGCCACCCGGTCCCAGGTTGGCTTCCATTTGACTGCACGGCGCGCACTCGCCGCTGATTTCCAGGATCACCGGACCGACGCGGACGCTTCGCCCCTTCAAGGCGTTCAAATTGATCCCACGGGTTACGAAGTTTCGCCGCAGCAACTCCGGGGACACATCCGGCCTCCCGAGAAAGGAGGCGATCGCCGCCACATCCTCGGCGGCGATCAACGTGACCTGACGCGCGCCGTTGCGCTGAGTGTGGTAGCGATCCCCCTCGATTCCCTGTTGCGCAACCAACACCGCCGACGCCGGCGTAACCATCGGCGCCAGACGGGATGGGCGAAGGCCGATCCACACGAGGCTACCCGGCCGGACAGGGCCGGCGAGCAGTTGCGCGATCGTCGATTGAGGCGGTAGCGAAGCCAAAGGCTCCCTCGAAGGTGCGACTACTTCTTCTCGGTGGGCTGAGCCGACTGGGTAAGTTCATTCCACTTGTCGCCAAGCTGCTTTTTCAGATCGTCGATTTTTTTTGAGGCCTCATCGGCTTTGGCAGTAAAGGCCGCCCGCGCGGCGGTGTAGTCGGCGTCCGAAAGATCGAATTCAGTCATGAAAGGGCAGCCGCCGTGAGACAGATTGGGAGCAGCATAGCGGACGCGCACCGTGCCGGGCGTCGTACCGGGCCCGATCTTTACGATCACGGCGTCCTTCTCCATGTGGCACTTCTCGCCTTTGGCGATCTTCTTCATGTCCACGGTTACGAACTTGCCGCCTTCATTAAGCAGCGTGACGTCCATGGCGCTTGGCATGAATCCCAGCTCCATTCCGCTATCGGCACCTTCGGCATAGGCGGCCGGCGCGAGAGCCAGGAACGACGCAGCAATGAGAAGAGATGTCAGGGTCGATTTCATTTTCATATTTCCTTCGGCAGTACCGCAAAAGTCGGCCGGAACCATTGACAGATTGAAGATGTATTTCTGATGAACCGTAGTGTCACATGTCTTGGCAACCGCTCAACCTGAGAAAAGGTACGACGCCCGCTTTTGGGGCCCGCTGTCGAGGGTCGCGGAGGCCCATCCTCCCGAGAACATGGACCAATTTTTGCGGCACCATAACGGACAACCTGCATATTTGTTCCCCGCAATCTGACGAATATCGCGGGATACCTCCTCCAACCGACGTTGTCCGGCAATCAATACGGGCGTCGTAACACAGGCGCAGCGAGACGTTGAGGTTTCCCGGGGGCGGCGCCCCTGCTAACAATAGCGCCGACGAAATCGTCGAAATGCCTCGGAGTGCAGGATGCGCAAAACCCTTTGGGCCGGCCTGATTGCCGCATTGGCTGTCGTCGGCAGCCTCGCCTTCGCATGTGCCACTCCGTTCGCCGCAATCGCAGCGCTGGCGGCAAGCCGTATGGAACGATCGCAAGGACTTATGGTCGTTGCCCTGGCTTGGCTGTCGAACCAGGTCATCGGCTTCGCAATTCTCGGCTATCCGATGACGGGGAGTTCCTTCGCCTGGGGGATCGCTATAGGCCTCGCCGCTCTGCTGGCCTTCATCGGCGCGGGCACGGCGACGGCATCGGCGAGCCGCCGTTCCTATGGGCTTGCAACGTCGTTCGCTTCGTCTTTTGTCGTCTACGAGCTTGCTCTCTACGTCGCGGGAACAGTGCTCTCATCGTCGAGTGACGCTTTCTGCATCGCGACCGTCAGCCGCGTCTTCGAGATCAACCTCATATCCTTCGTCGGATTGCTGCTTCTGCACCGCCTCGTCGTTGCCGCGGCATCGCTCCAGGACGCGGCCGAGCCGGCGACCAGCGCGGGCTGATACAAAAAGCAAACGGCCTCCCGGGGCCCTGTTGGCGAACCATGCGCAACTTTCCGGCTCGCCGTCTCGTATGCCTTACCGAAGAGACGGTTGAAACGCTGTACCTTCTCGGCGAGCAGGACCGCATCGTCGGGGTTTCCGGATATGCCGTTCGCCCTCCCGAAGTTCGCCGGGAAAAACCCCGCGTCTCGGCATTCACGTCGGCCGACATTCCAAAGATCGCGGCCCTGAAGCCCGATCTTGTTTTCGCGTTCTCCGACCTTCAGGCACCGATCGCGGCCGATCTCGCGCGCGCCGGACTTGCCGTCCACATTTTCAATCAGCGCGACATCGCTGGGATCTTTGCGATGATCCGAACGCTTGGCGCGCTGATCGGCTGCCCCGAAAAGGCGGACCGCCTCGCCGTTTCGCTTAAAGACCGCATCGATGCGATCCACTCTGAAACCCAAACGGAGACGCGCCGTCCGCGCGTCTATTTCGAGGAATGGGACGAGCCGCTCATAACCGGCATCTGCTGGGTGTCCGAACTCATTGAGATCGCTGGCGGCGAGGATATTTTTCCCGAAAAGCGTCTCGAACCGGCGGCCAAGGACCGTATCGTGTCGGCGGAAGACGTTATAGCGCGTTCCCCAGACGTCATCCTCGCGTCCTGGTGCGGAAAGAAAGTAAGGTCGGAGAAGATCCGAGAACGGCAAGGCTGGCAGGCCATTCCGGCCGTCGCAGAGAACATGGTCTTCGAGATCAAATCGCCGCTGATCTTGCAGCCCGGACCCGCCGCCTTGACCGACGGTCTCGACGCCATTCGTTTTGCGCTCAGCCGCGCAGAAGATGGCAATTAGTCATAATCACGGATAACTGCACCAAATCCGCTAAGTTGATTTTTATCACGGCCAGGGAACGCCCTGTCTATTCGGGCGTAATCTGTTAGATTGAGGTGTGGGGGCACCCGAGCTGAGTTTTTGGCTGGTGCCATGTCTGATCGTGTTTATGCGTCGATATTTTATATCGCTCTTATTGTTGGCAGCTCCTGGGTTGCCGTCACCGTCGGCGAAGCACTCACGCGCGAAGCGCTGACAAGATTAGCTTTAATTCCATCAGCCGATCCGCGCCCTTCCCGCGTCGATACGTTTCTGGCTGCTCGGGAACGCGCCGTTCCTCCTCAAAACGAAAAAGAACCTCTGATCCCGACCGCATCATCTTCGATACCGATAGGCACTTTGGCAAAAGCGATGGACGACGCCGAGCAAACCGATCCTTCGGCATCGGCGGATACCGCGACGTCGGCTCCAGCGGCTGCCAAGCCACGGGTTGCCGGCTGGTCGCGTCGGCCTTCGAAGCGTGATTTTTCCGCGACCGCCGCCGACCAGACGTCGGGGCAAATCATCATGCGGACATTGCGAACGGAAATGTAGGAAATACCCCCATCACGATATGGAAGTGGTGGGCACCCGGCGGGGGAATGAGGGGGGATAGCCGAGTGCCCACGCTGAAACCTCATTCCGGGGGGAGGACATGAGGTATGCAGACTATAGCGAAAATCTGAGAGCAAGGTGTTAACGGCGACTATCCCGCGTCGAAACATCGTTTAGAATACGCCAATACTTGCCGCTTTTCGTGAATCCGCGTCCTACGAAAGTAGAGAATAGGCAATCCAATTCGTACACTTATTCGCCGGCATTGAAATTCCACACCGTTAACCAACCCGCACCTTCAATTGCCAAATTCCACTTGGGTTCAGTCGTCCATATCCCCACTCCCGACCTTTGCACTTAACGTCTCCGCCCGGCCGCGCATCGTCCCGGCACGCTCGCTCGACGAGATCTCGGTCGCCGATTTAGCTGCCTTGTCGGTTCCCGGCCTCGTCGAAAGAGCCCTCTCCCAGGCGCGCGCGAGAACGTAAAGAAGCACGATCGCGAAACCATAGAGACACAAGACGAAGAAAATCACGGGAGTTGCATCCTCGTTGAACATCGACAGCCTCCATTGTCGGACCACAACTCAGTTGGCCATGGGCTCTTGAACGAACAGGGCATTCTTTGCCGCACGATCGCGAGTCCGGCGTCGATACTTTTGCGCGATCTGGGCGCGCGCTGAAGCGGACTTCGATCCGATGTCTCATAAGCCGCACCGTCGGACACCGCCCCAGCGGCCATAACTACGACGTCGGAAGATCATCTGTATTGTGGAGATCGCCTTGGCGTCGCTTTCTAGGAGAGTCCAAATCGCTTAGCTTTTTAAGAGGGAGGGACTCGCGCATGAATGCAAAGCTTGCCTCACTCTTCCAACGTGAAGCCATGGCGCGCATGAACGCTGCCGAACACGAGCTTGTCGCTTACACCAAGACGTGCCGTGGAAAAGTCGTCGATCTGCACGAAATGAACCGCATCAGACAGCTGCGCGAACATGTCGACCGGGCACGATCGCGGCACTTGCGCTGGACACGATATCGTTTCCTGGCGGAATCCGGCGTCAGCTGAGCATCGCTTGCTGAATTAGGCAGCACGCGCAAGTCATTTTGTCTAAATAGTCATCAGACGTTCGTGTGCCGTTGATGTAAAATTAGATGTGTGCTCACCGATTCGCGTTCCCAACCCAAGGGACGGCCGACGTGACCATGGTCATCGTCTTCATCGGCGCTATCTGCGACTATTATTTCGGTGCCATTGGCGCCGTCCTCGGGGCTCTGGTCATGGTCGCCGCCCTTTCCAGGGCCAAAGCCAACCTCATACTTCCCTCCTTGTTGCTCGTCGGATTGGCGTGGGGCGCCGGCCAACTTCTGGCGGGCAACTTCGGCGCTCTCATCGGCGTCGTGTCGGCGACGGCGCTGGCAGTGTGGCTCGAAATCGGCGGAAGGGCTTTCACTCCCGGCAACCGGCGTCCTCAAATGTCTTCGCGAGATAGTGCCGGGTCATGACGTGTAATTCCGTGAGCGCAGCCGGACGCACTCCGTTTCCCAATTCCCTCGTCAACACGCCCACCGATTTCATATTTTGCAGCAGAACAGCGGCGACATCCTCGGCCTGAGCTTTGCGAAGTTTCGCGCAATGGCGCACGAGCGTTTGCGCGATCCGCTTGCGAAGTTCACGGCGAAATTCCAGGCGTCGGGCCGTTAATTCCGAGCTTCCCTCCAGCAGCGCAATGATCGTCTGCGTCTCTGAACGCAGATCCCCAAGCACGTTGAGCAGCGAATCCGCTAACGCAGCGACCGAGCGCGCGCCCGCGTCTCTGTCGATCGCATCGAATAGATCGGAGACCAGCGCATGGAACCGTTCGATCAGTGCATTGGCCAGAATGTCTTTGTTAGGAAAGAAGCGATAGAGCGAACCGATCTGCGCGCCCGCACGAGCCGCGACTTCGGCCATTGTCGTCCCGTCATAGCCTTTTTCGGCGATGACGGCCGCCGCCGCTTCGAGCAGCGCAGCGACGCGCTCCTGCCCCGGCCGCCGCTGCGGGCTCAAGGCGGTGCGCTCTTGCGCCCCCGTTGACTTATTTGAGGACATCCTCAACTATCCATTGAAACTTGAGCATGCCCTCAAGTATCATGAAATCATAGCCCGGCCAATCGCTATCGATTGGCTCAGATGCGAAAGGCGGCCGCACATGCTTCAGCTCGACCCAAAAACCACCGCGCTCGTCCTGATTGATCTTCAAAAGGGGATCGCATCGCGCGTCCTCGCACCGTACACGGGGACAGACGTCGTCAACCGTGCGTCGGAGCTTGCAAAGCGGTTTAGATCCGCTGACGCCACGGTTGTTCTCGTCAACGTCGCTTTCGCCAAGGACTTCGCCGACGCCGTGCGTGTCCCTGTCGACAGCCCCATGCAGTTGCCGCCGGGCGGCATACCCGAAGGCTTCAGCGAACTCGTAGAGGGGCTGGCAATGCCGACCGACATCCGCGTGACGAAACATAATTGGGGCGCCTTCTACGGCACCGACCTTGATGTTCAGCTGCGCCGCCGCGGCATCAAAACCATCGTCCTTGGCGGCATAGCAACCAACATAGGCGTTGAATCGACGGCGCGTCAGGCCTGGGAACGCAACTACGAGATCGTCATCGCCGAAGACATCACCGCAACCTTCTCGGCGGAAATGCAGACCTTTGCCGTCGAGATGATTTTCCCACGGATCAGCCGTGTCTCCAAAGTCGCGGAAATCAATCTCGGGGCCGGCTGAATTGGCAGACGAGCAATCAGACACCCCGCCCTCATTGCTGGCTGGAAGCCGCACGTCGGTTCAATGGCTCATCCTGTTAGCGCTCTCCTTCGCGCTGTCGGCACTGATTGCAACGACGGGGCTTCCGGCCGCCATACTCCTCGGCCCGATGCTTGCGGCCATCATCGTCGAAACCAACGGCGGCCGCATCCGCCTGCCACCCGTTGGCCGCCTCGTCGCACAAGCCGTCGTCGGTTGTCTTCTTGCCGGTGCCGTCTCACCCGAGATCGTCGCGACGTTCCTCAAAGAATGGCCGTTGCTTCTGTCGGTGGTTCTTATTGTCGTGATGGCAACCAGCTTGATCGGCTGGCTCATGGGCAAATCGCAGATAGTGCCGGGCACAACGGCGGTATGGGGTCTCTCACCAGGTGGTGCAACGGCCTCGATTCTGATGGCCGCCGATTACGGAGCCGACGTCCGCCTTGTAGCATTCATGCAGTATTTGCGTGTCGTCATGGTCGTCGCCACAGCGTCGATCGTTGCGCACCTCTGGGTTCATGTGACGCCGACGTCGCACGCCATTATCTGGTTTCCGCCGATCGATCCGGTTGCATTCGCGGAAACGCTCGCGCTCGCCGCAGTGGGAGGCATCGTCGGATACCTTTTGCGATTTCCCGCAGCCGTTTTGCTCACGCCGGCCGCCCTCGGGGCGGTCCTCCACAGCGCTGGCCTGATGCAAATCGAGCTGCCCCACTGGCTGCTTGCGATCTCCTATGCTCTGATCGGCTGGATGATCGGACAAACCTTTTCGCGCGACATTCTTATCCACGCGCTGCGCACGCTCCTTCAGACCATGCTCGCTATTCTGGCGCTGATCGCATTTTGTGGCGGCCTCGCCGTTATCCTTGCAAAGCTACTCGGCATCGACCCGCTGACCGCCTATCTCGCAACGAGTCCCGGCGGCTTGGACTCAGTCGCGGTCATCGCCGCGTCGGCGAAAGTCGATTTATCGTTCGTCATGGCGCTGCAGACCATGCGCCTTCTGATCGTCCTCGCCGTCGGCCCTTCGATTTCACGCTTCGTTGCGCGCCGGTTGGAGCAGAGGCTCGATAATGGCACTTTGAAATAGCGCCTCGAAAGCATACATGCCAGCACGTCATTGCGTCGGCCAGCGCTCGTCGCAATCTGAAATACCAAGAGGATTTCTCATGGAATACGTTAAGCTCGGACACACCGGCCTCGATGTATCGCGCATCTGCCTCGGCTGCATGAGCTACGGCCAATCGGGCGGCGGCGTCATGAAATGGACGTGGACATTATCCGAGGAAGACAGCCGCCCGTACATTAAATCCGCGCTTGAGCACGGCATCAATTTCTTCGACACCGCGAATGTCTACTCTCACGGCGAAAGCGAGCGCGTCTTGGGACGCGCCATCCGTGATTTCGCGAAACGCGAAGAAGTCGTCATCGCGACGAAAGTCAATTCGCCGATGCGCGAAGGCCCGAACGGCAAGGGTCTTTCGAGAAAAGCGATCTTTTCGGAGATCGACGATAGTCTGGAACAACTCGGCACCGATTACGTCGATCTCTACATTATTCATCGCTACGATTACGAAACGCCGCTCGAAGAAACCCTCGAAGCGCTGGACGAGGTCGTGCGGTCCGGCAAGGCGCTCTATCTTGGAGCCTCCTCGATGTTCACGTGGCAGTGCATGAAAGCCCTCGGCCTTCAGCGCGCCCACGGCTGGGCTCCCTTTATATCCATGCAGAACTACTACAATCTTCTCTATCGCGAGGACGAGCGCGAGATGCTCCGACTCTGCCTTTCGGAAGGCATCGGCGTCACGCCCTGGTCGCCGCTCGCCCGCGGGCGCCTCGCGCGCCCGTGGCAGGACGAGCCCCAAACGGAACGCGCCAAGAACGATCCCTTCGCTCAGCGTCTCTATGAAAAATCGAAGCAACTCGACAAACCCGTCGTCGATCGCGTGGTCGAGATTGCCAAAGCGCGCGGCATTTCCCCGGCGCAAGTTTCCATCGCCTGGATGCTGCACAAGCCGGTCGTGACCTCACCCATCATCGGCGTCACCAAACCGGGCCAGATCGAAGACGCCGTCAAAGCCGTCTCGATCAAGCTTTCGGACGAAGAAATCGCCAAGCTCGAAGAACTGTATGAGCCTCACGCCCAAACGGAAGCCTTCGCCTAGCCCCCACTCGTCCGGCTTTTGAACCGTTGCCCGGCTCGCGCGTTTTGCTCTTGAACGCAGTGCGCCGGGCGGCAATTCAATGCAAAAGCCGATTAACAACGAGGGGCCCCAGAGCGGCACCCTCGTCGAAACGACAATACCCCAGCGGCTCGATCGCCTCCCGTTCGGCCGTTTTCATATCCTCGTCATCGCGGCGCTTGGCATCACCTGGATCCTCGACGGTCTGGAAGTGACGCTTGTGGGCGCCATCGCGGGCGCGCTGAAAGAAAGCCCGACCCTCAAATTCACCAACACCGACATCGGCCTCGCGACCAGCGCCTATCTCGCCGGCGCCGTGATTGGTGCACTTTTCTTTGGCTGGCTCACGGACAGGCTCGGGCGAAAGAAGCTGTTCTTCATCACCCTCACGACCTACATGCTCGCGACGCTCGCGACGGCCTGCTCGTGGAATCTCCTGAGCTTCGCGCTCTTTCGCTTTCTGACGGGCGCCGGCATCGGAGGCGAATATACTGCCGTCAACTCGACCATCCAGGAGTTGGTGCCCGCCCGCTTTCGCGGTTGGACCGACCTCACGATCAACGGCAGTTTCTGGTTGGGCGCCGCCATCGGCGCTGCCGGGTCGGTCGTTCTTCTCGATGGTTCGCTACTGTCGCCTGAGATGGGCTGGCGGCTGGCTTTTGCGATCGGCGGCGGCATGAGTGTCATCATCTTTGTGATGCGTCTTTGGATTCCAGAGAGTCCTCGCTGGCTGATCATCCACGGCCGCCCGAACGAAGCGAATGCGATTGTCGAGGGAATCGAGACCCAGCTCGAAAGCGAGGGCCATGTTTGGGATCGGACTCCGCTCGCGCCGATCAAACTCAGAACGCGCACGCACACGCCGCTGGTCGAAGTCGCAACGTCTATTTTCAATAACCACCGCGACCGCGCCATCGTCGGTTTCGCGCTGATGGCGGCGCAAGCCTACTTCTACAACGCGATATTCTTCACGTACGCGCTTGTGCTCTCGACATTCTACGCCGTACCGACGGATAAAATCGGCTTGTATATTCTCCCCTTCGCAGCCGGAAATTTCCTCGGACCGCTTTTGCTCGGCCGGCTGTTCGATACGTGGGGACGAAGGCCAATGCTGGTTCTGACCTATAGCGTCTCCGGCCTGTTGCTCGCTGGTACGGGATACTTATTTTCCGCCGACCTTGTTTCGACGTCGGAACTGACAGCCGCCTGGGTCGTCGTCTTCTTCTTCGGATCGGCCGCAGCAAGCGCCGCCTATCTCACCGTCAGCGAGTCGTTCCCACTCGAAATTCGCGCGCTGGCGATTGCCGTTTTCTACGCCGTCGGGACCGGTATCGGCGGCGTCATCGGCCCGTATTTTCTTGGCCGCCTCATCGATACCGGCTCCCGCGACAGTGTCTTCATCGGCTACCTGATCGGCGCAGTCCTGATGATCGTTGCGGCGGGCGTCGCCGCTCTCAGGGCCACCGCCGCCGAGCGCAAACCGCTCGAAGACGTCGCGCGCCCCTTGTCCGCTTCCGATTGAGGCGGGGCATCAGTGCGCGCCCGCTGCCCCGGCTCCCTTGGCTTTGCGAGCAAACAGCAACGCGATTCCCGCAATCGATAGCATCACGCCGATAACCGCGAACGTATCGCTGAAGCCCATCACGAGCGATTGCCGCTTGACGACGTTGCCAAGCGCGATGATCGCCTGATGCTTCGCCGTCGCAACATCCGAAACGCCGTGCGCCATGAAATAATTGGTCATTTCGTCGATGCGCTGACGTACGCTTTCCCGATTGATATTCACCGACTGCCCGATGATGTTCGAGTGAAACTGCTCACGCTTGGTGATGATCGTCTCGAGCGACGCCGTGCCGACGGCACCAGCCAGGTTCCGAAGCATGTTGAACAGGCCGGAAGCATTGGCCGCGTCCTTAGGAGCGATCTCCGCCGTCGCGATCGCCGTCAGCGGCGTCAGGATGAGCGCCTGTCCCACCGCGCGAACGATATTCGGCACGAAGAACTGGTCGCCCGAATAATCGAGAGACATGTCGATATTCATGAAGCAACTCAGCGCAAACAGCGTAATTCCGAACACACCGATGTACCGCACGTCGAAGCTTTTCATCAGCCGGGGCACGAACGGAATGATGAGAAGCTGCGGGAGGCCGGTCCAAGCCAGGACGTTACCGATCTGCTCGGCGTTATAGCCCTGCACCTGCCCAAGATACTGCGGCAGCACGTAGACGGTGCCGAACAGCGCGAAGCCGACGAGCATGTTGGCGATGGTGCCGATACCGAAGTTACGATTCTTGAGCAGCCTGAGATCGACCAGCGGCTTCTTGACGACCAACTCGATCCAGATAAATGCCGTCAGAAAGACGACCGCGGTGACGGCAAGCTTGACGATGAACGCCGATCCGAACCAGTCGTCCTTGTTGCCCTCTTCCAGCAGGGTCTGCAGCGCCGAAAGACCGACGGCCATCGTCACGATGCCCGCCCAGTCGCCTTCCTTGAGAAGACCAAGCTGCATTTTTTCTTTTTCGAGCGTGAAGAGCAGCGCGACGATCATGATCGCACTCGGGATCGTGTTGATGAAAAAGATTTTCTGCCAGCCGTAATTCTCGGTCAGATAGCCGCCAATGGTTGGGCCGATCGCAGGCGCGAACGTCACGGCAAGGGCGAACAAGGCAAGACCGATAGGCTGCTGTGGCTTCGGCAGCTTGGTCACGACCATTGTGAAGGCCATCGGGATCAGCACGCCGCCGGCAAAGCCCTGCAGACCGCGCATCGCAATCATCGTTCCGAGATCATGCGCGAAGGCGCAGGCCATCGAAAAGATCGCAAATAAAAATGTGCTGACGATCATGTAGCTGCGAAACGAGAAGACGCGGCTCAGATAGCCGGTCAGCGGGATCACGATAATTTCGCCGATCAGGTAAGACGTCGAAATCCAAGCGCCGTTGTCAGCGCCAGTGCCGATGCCGCCTTCGATATCGAGCAGCGACGCATTGGTGATCTGAATGTTCAGGATCGACATGAATGCGCCGATCATGCCGGCGATGACGGCGATCCATGTCGTTAGGCTCGCCTTATCGTCCATGCTGATTGGCGTCGGCCGGGGAAGTGCCGCACCGGATCCTGCTGTTTGCGCCATGCTTGCCATAGCCATCTACTCCACGCCGCAGCCGCATCCTTCGACGCGACCGCCGGGTATCACTTGGCTGCGACGGACGTCGCGGTCTCGCTGATTTTCTTGGTCTCGATGGTCGGATAGACCGACATCCCAGGCCGCAATTCGCCTGCGAGAGGCCCATCCGGATCGAGCGTGATCCTCACGGGGATGCGCTGGACGATCTTCGTGAAGTTGCCCGTTGCATTGTCCGGCGGCAGAAGCGCGAACTGCTGCCCGCTCGCCGGCGCCAGGCTATCGACGTGACCGGGAATTTCGACTCCCGGGAACATATCGACCTCAATGTTGACGGGCTGACCAGGGTGGACGTGCTCAAGCTGCGTCTCTTTGTAGTTCGCGACGATGTAGGCAGCCTTCGTCGGGACGACCGCCATCAGCTGCGTCCCGGCTTGAACATACTGGCCGACACGCAACGTGCGATTGCCGACGACTCCATCGATCGGAGAGACAATGGCCGTGTAGGACAGGTTCAAATCCGCCTGGTCCTGGACAGCTTCATCGTGGACGAGCGTCGCTTTCGCCTGCGCGAGTTCCGCCTTCAGAATATCGACCTGCTGCTTCGCATTCGTCAGCGCCGCCGTATCGCGCGCAATCGAAGCACGCGCCGCCGCAATGCGAGCTTCCGCCTGCTGGGCGTTCTGCACGCTGCCATAACCTGTGGTCGCGAGGTGGCTGTAGCGGGCGCTATCCTGCTGCGCGAATGTCTCGTTGGCCTTGTCGACGTCGATCGTCGCCTTGGCGCTGTTGATGATCGACTGCTGTGCTGCAAGCGACGCCTGCTTGTTGTCGACGGCAGCTTTGGCTGCCAGAACGTCCGCCTTCGCCTCGGCAAGCGCGACCTTGAAGTCGCGGTCGTCGATGCGCGCGAGCACCTGACCGGCCTTCACGTGTTCGTTGTCCTTGGCGAGAACCTTCGTCAGATAACCCGAAACCCGGGGGGCGATCGTCGTATTGTCGGCCTGAACGTAGGCGTCGTCCGTCGAAACTTCGAAGCGCCAGACAGACCAGTATTCCCAGCCGAGGTAAGCGGCAGCCGCCAAGGCTGCTAGGCTCGCGCCCGCTATCAGCACGCGACGCAGGCCACGGCGGGGTGCGGCATCTGCGACAGGCTCGGCCGAACCAGCGTCTGGCTCCGATGTGACACGGGCATTAGAAGCCTCGTCCGCGCCTTCCTGAGGCGCCAGTCCGGTCCGTTCCGCGACGTTCTTCACACCGACGGCCCCGGCATAGGGTACTGTTTCGTCGTCTGAAATCAGTCTATCAGGCGTCAGAGTATTCGAATGAAGGCTCATCGGACTGCTCCCAAAAATTGCCGCGGCGTCCGTGTCGCGATGTTTTAGAAACTTGATGTTTTCCAAAATAGGCACCATTATCTGGTTGTCAAGTGAATTTGGAAAACGATCATGGGACAAAATAGTGCGATGACGAAACGCTGCCGGGGCCGGCCGCAAATCCGGCCCGACGAGGAAACGCTTCACCTCGTCGTTGAAGCCGCCGCGGCCGAGTTCCAGGACAACGGCTATGCCGCCACAACCATGGGCAATGTCGCGCAGCGGGCGGGCATTTCGACCAAGACGATGTACCGCCTCATTCCCTGCAAAGCCGACCTGTTCAAGAAGGTCATCTCCGAGCGGATCGGTCAGTTCATGCTCCAAGTGGATCCTACGGAACTCGACAAGTACGACTTGGCCGAAGCCATTGAGCATATCCTGATTTCATTCGGCTCACTGACGCTCAGCAAGGAGACGATCGCGCTTCTTCGCCTAGTCATCGGAGAGAGCGACCGGTTTCCGGAGCTTGCCGCGGCCTTCCACGAGATTGCCGTCGTCCAGACGACGAATGCCATGGCCGGATGGCTCGAACGCCAAAATCAGCGCGGCACCCTGAAGATAGACAATCCTGCAACATACGCGTCGGCCTTAAGGGGCATGATGACGATGGATCTGCAGCGCACGGCGATGCTCGGCTTGGCCGCCGCCCCCACGCCTGACGAGATCGAAGCCAGGGCAAAGTTTTGCGCCCGCCTTTTTCTCGAAGGCTGCCACAGCTGAACGGGCCAAAGCGGATCTCTTTACCTCGTCGCGAAGATCATCGTGCGTTTGAAGAATTATGGTCTTCCCTTCGTCATCGAGATGAGGCAACGAGCCAGGACGGCGAAGTTGCGATCGCGCGTGGGTAATCGTTTTCACATTTATACGCTTGGCCAGTCTCGGCGGCCGTAACGTTCCTTCGGCGATGTCCAGGGGAAATCGATGACAGACAGCCATGCCGGCGAAAACCAACCCGTCCCGGCGCCAATGCCGCGTCGCCCGACACCGGCTTGGGTTTTCACGACATTGCGCGTGCTTGCGGTCGCGGTTGCCATATTTATCGTTTGGTACGTGGCAGGGCACTGGGACCGCTGGGCCGGTACCGCCCGCTTCGAAACGACAGACGACGCTTTCATTTCGGGGGACGTGACCCCCCTCGCCGCAAAGGTCTCGGGCTATATAAAATCGGTCGCCGTCAACGACTTTCAGCCGGTAAAGAAGGGTGATCTGATCGTCGAGATCGATGCCGCCGACTATAATGCCGCCCTCGTCCAGGCCCAGGCCAATGTAAGCGCCGCGCAGGCCAATCTCGAAAATCTCGCCAACCAAAAAGACGTGCAGCGCAGCCTTGTTCTCCAAGCTCAGGCGACGATCGACGCCACGATCGCCGATCTCGATCGCTACAATCTCGAAGAAACGCGCCAGCGGAATCTTTTGAAGTCGGGCATTGCTGGCACTCCGCAAGGCGTCGAGCAGGCAGAGGATAACGCCAAGCGCACCGCGGCCCAGCTCGAACTCAACAAGGCGCAGCTCACCCAGCAAAAAGCCATCCTCGCAAGCCTCGACGTCGAACAGGTGCAGCTCGAGGCCCAGGTGCGCGCCGCGAAGGCCCAGGCCGCCCTCGCCCAAAACAACGTCGGCTACACCCACATCGTATCACCGGCCAATGGGCTTGTCGGGCAACGTCAAGTGCGGCCCGGCCAATTCGTGAACGTCGGAACTCAGATCATAAGCGTGGTATCGCTGCCCGGAATCTGGGTCATTGCGAACTACAAAGAAACGCAGATGACGAATATTCGGCTCGGTCAGCGGGCGACGATACACGTCGATGCATTCCCCGACGTGAAACTAACAGGCCACGTCGATAGCTGGGCACCCGGCACCGGCAGCACGTTCGCGCTTCTCCCACCCGATAATGCGACCGGAAACTTCACCAAGGTCATCCAGCGCGTGCCGGTCAAGATTGTGCTCGATCCCCACCCGGCGCTCGGAACTCTGGTCAGGCCCGGAATGTCGGTTGAAGCGACCATCGACACCGGCGAGGCGCCACCAGAAAATGCGGCGAAACCGACCTCGGGCACGCCGCACATCCCGTCGGGCTCCGACAAATGAATGCCGCGGCCGTGACAGTGCCCGCAGCAAGTGCAACTCCCGCCGGTGGCACCGGGCAGGCATCGCAACAAATACATAAAATAACGGCGCGTCCTTATATCGGCCTCATCGGAGTTTTGCTCGGCTCGACGATGAGCACGCTCGGCAGCCGCACGACAACCTTCGGCCTCGCCGATTTGCGCGGCGGCTTGCACGTCGGCTTCGACGAAGCCGCTTGGATCACGACGAGCTTCGGCGTCGGGCAGATGCTCATCGGCGTCGCGTCGCCCTATCTCGGCGCTGTTTTCGGCGTCCGCCGCATGCTGCTGATGGGCATCATCGTCTTCTTCATGACGAACCTGCTCGGCCCGCTGTCCCCGAACCTGACGGCCTTTCTCGTCATGCAATTTCTCGGCGGCATCGGTTCCGGAACCTTCATTCCACTGACCGTCAGCTACATCCTTCGCAATCTCCCGAAGGGCCTCGTCATCTACGGAGTTTCGATCTACGCGATGAACTCCGAGCTGTCGCAGAACATCGCCGCGTCGCTCGAAGGCTGGTACACGGACCATCTCTCGTGGCGATGGATCGATTGGCAGTACTGCGTAGCGCTGCCGATCATGTATTTTTGTATCTGGTACGGGATGCCGGTCGAGAACGGGTTGAGCCGGCGACTGCGGGATCTCGATTGGCCAGGAATTTTCTACGCGGGAGCAGGCTTCGGCCTTCTCTATGCGGCTCTCGACCAGGGCAATCGCCTCGACTGGCTGAACAGCGGCTTGATCGTCGGACTGCTCGTGGGTGGAAGTCTGCTCACCTTGCTTTTCATCGCACGCGAGCTTGTATCTCCGAGCCCCTTCGTCAACATCAGGGTCATCGCGCACGAGAACCTGATACCGCTTCTTCTGCTTCTTGCCGGTTTCCGCTTCATCATCCTTTCGACCGCTTACATCATCCCGAGCTATCTCCAGACCGTGCAGAATTTTCGCGAATTGCAGGTCGGCTCGGTGTTGCTGTGGATCGCCCTGCCGCAATTTGCGATCGTTCTGCCGCTCGGCTACGTCCTCAATCGCGTGGACGGACGTTACGTTCTGGCGCTCGGCAACTTGATGATCGGCATCGCGTGCTTGATGGCCACCAATTTGACGAGCGAATGGGCGACCGCCGATTTCCTGCCGTCGCAGATTCTTCAGGCACTCGGTCAATCCTTCGCGCTGACAAGCCTGATTGTTCTCGTCATCAAATCGATCTCACCGGCCGACGCATTGACAATCGGCAGTCTTCTTCAGATGAGCCGTCTGTTCGGCGGCGAAATCGGCACGTCCTTCATGCAGACCTTCGTCCGCGTCAGGGAGCAGGTGCATTCCAACCTGATCGGCTTGCACGTCGAGAGTTCGTCGGTCATGACGACCGATCGCCTGACGACCTACCAGAATATTCTGGGTGCCAACTCCGCGGATCACGCCCTGACAGCCGGCCGCGCGACGAAACTGCTCAGCTCGGCCGTTGGTCAGCAGGCTGCGGTTTATTCCTACATCGACGGATTTCTTGCAGCCGCTGCGGGCTCGGCCATTTGCCTGCTTCTCGTCGCGACCGTGCAACGGCCGAAAAATCCGGCGTTCTGAAGTCGAACGGCAGGCTCAGGCCGAGTGTTCGCCTTCGAGCGCTTTGAACTGCGAAACCGTCTGCTGCCTAAGCCGCTCCGGATCGACTTGCCCGGACTTTGCAATCGTAATCACCGACGCCGCGATGCGGGCTCTGCCTTGCTCGTCGGCAGCGTCTATCCCGAGTTCCCGGCAGATAAGGTCGAATGTCGTTTGTAGAACATCGACTTGAGAGTTGTCGAAGCTTCCGAAGAACGCTCCCATCGAGGTGCTCGCTCCTTCGATCAGGCGGGAGCACGCAACCACTCTCAGTCACCGGCGCCCAGACCACATGCCGATGATGACTATAATGTACACGAGCTTGAGGCCCCCTGCTAATGCAATTTGTGCAATGCGCTCGGCCGACGCCCAATTATTGCCACCGTCGGTTCCGTGCCGCGCTTGCTATCCTCGATGGCCGAATGCTACAGACCTAGCCGCTTTGTATCTAGGTAACGACATCAACCGTTTAGCGTCCCAATAATATGATAATGCCGAACGAGGCTTCTGGACGCCGCGGCTGAATACTCCTTGCGCGAATCGCGGCGGACCGGTGAAAGACATCATGACTCAATCCAAAATCAAAGCTCATCATGGCGACCTGCCGGCCGGACTTTCGTTTCCCGATGGCGTCGCAATCGACACCGAGACGCTCGGCCTCAACCCACACCGCGATCGCCTTTGCCTCGTGCAGCTTTCAAACGGCGACGGAACGGCGCATCTCGTCCAATTCGACGGCAAGGACTACGGCGCGCCACGCCTGAAGGCCCTCCTCACCAATCCGGACATCCTCAAAATCTTTCATTTTGCCCGCTTCGACATCGCCGTGCTTAAGCAGTACCTCGGCGTCGAGACCACGCCGATCTACTGCACGAAGATCGCATCCAAGCTCGCTCGAACCTACACCGACCGGCACGGTCTTAAAGATCTTGTCGGCGAACTTCTCGGTGTCGAACTGTCGAAGCAGCAACAGAGCAGCGATTGGGGTGCGCCGAAGCTCTCCGAGAGCCAGATGTCCTACGCGGCCAATGACGTGCTGCATCTCCATGCTCTCAAGGCAAAGCTCGACACGATGCTCGCGCGCGAAGGGCGCGCCGATCTCGCGCAGTCCGCCTTTGGCTTCTTGCCGACGCGAGCCCGTCTCGACCTCGCCGGCTTCGAACAAGACGACATATTCGCCCACTAAAAGCCCGGCAAAGCCGGCCCGTCGGCGAAAAGAGGTCCCAAAGTCTCCCCAATTACAGGCGAGATTGCGGGATCTAAGGGGGACAATGGCATGGCCAGCATGGCTGCCACGGGGAATTCGACCAACACGCGCGGGCGCGAGCGAGGGGCTGGCAACAGCATCGTCATTGCCGGCGATCGAACCCAAAGCCGGGTGGCGGCGCACCGCCATTCCAAACGCGTCCGCCTGCTGAAGATCACGCTGCCGATGTTGGCCGTCGCGACGACGGCGCTCGCCACAATGAACATCCTTGGCAATGCCGGAGTCGGGCCGTCACTTCCCCCCATCGAGGTTCCCAAGATCGTCGCCGACAATCTCAAGATGCACAATCCGCACTACCAGGGTTTCAACGCCGATGGCGGTCACTACTGGGTCAAGGCCGAAACGGCGCAGCAGGATCTCAAAGCGCTGACCGCGGTACACCTCGATAAAATTACGGGCGAGCTCACCGACGCGAAGAAGCAGAAAACGCATCTTGTCGCCGCCCGCGGCCTCTTCGACAACAAGTCGAACGTCCTCGAGCTGTTTGATTCGATCGAGGTGACGGGCGACGGCGGCCTCAACGCCCATCTCACGCGCGCGACCGTTCAAACGAAGGAAAATATCATCACCTCGGACCAGCCGTCGACGATTCTGATGAGCGCTGGCCGGATCACCTCCAACCAACTGACCATTCGTCAGAAGACGAAGGAATACACATTCCTCGATGACGTCCGCACCCACATGCAGCCAAAAGCGCCGGCACCCGCCGCGAACGACGGGAGGGCGGACAATGCGCTTCCGTTCGGCAAGCCCGGCGAACCCGTCGACGTCTCGGCGAACCGCCTCGATATCGATGACGTCAAGAAGACCGCGATTTATTCGGGCAAAGTGGTTGCAACGCAGGCCGGCGCAACGATGACGTCCCCCGAGATGACCGTCACCTATGAAGGCGCGGTCGCACCGGACAGCAAGGGAAAGAACAAGACCAAATCTGAAAACTCCGACCCTTCGGGCACCAAGGTCAAAGAGATCGTCGCAAGAGATTCCGTGGTCCTGCAGCAGCCGAACGGCCAAACAGCCACGAGCCGCTCGGCGATGTTCGATACCGTCGCCAACAAGGCGGTCCTCGAAGGCGATGTGGTCCTGACCCAAGGTAAGGACCGGCGCGCTGTGGGCGACCGGGTGGATTACGATCAGGCGGCCCAGACCATGACTCTGACCGGGCCGGTGGTCGTAACGCAGGGAGCCAACGTCCTCAAAGGACGTCGCCTGGTCTACAACCGCGCCACACAAAAGATGCAGCTCTCGGCTCCGGCCAACGTCATGGGAAGCGCGTCAGCGGGCCGGATCACAGCCCATTTCGTCAAGCCCTCGTCGAAATCCGCGTCGAGCCAGTCATCCGATGACGACACAAGCGGTGACGGCATCTCCTTCGGCGCGGCGTTCAAGACCGACGCCAATTCTCCCTATGACGTCGTCGCCGACAAGCTCGACGTTGACGACAATGCAAAGGCCGCGACATTCACGGGCAACGTCTCTGCCGTGCAGGGAAACGTGACGATGCGCTCACAAGAGCTGACGGCATTCTACACCGGAAGCGCGGGGATGGGCTCTTCCGGCGGCCAAGCGGCATCCGCGACGCCGGCCTCCCTCACCCATCTCACGGCGAAAAAGAAGGTTGTCGTTTCCGCGAAGGACGGTCAGACCGCAACCGGCGATTGGGCCGAAGTGGATGTGAAGAAGAACCTTACGACCATGGGCGGCGCCGTCGTCCTGACGCAAGGCAAGAATATCGTCCACGGCAATAAGCTTGTGATCGACATGAATACCGGCGAGGCGACGATCAAGACCGAGCCGGCAACGAGCAACGGGGCCATGGTCAGCAGCAGCGATGGCGACGGCAACGGCGAGATTTTAAAAGCCCAACGCCCCAGCGCCGTTTTCTACCCAGGCCAGCTCAGGAAATCGAAAATTCAAGCCGATGGCTGGCAGATCCATACGTCGCCTTGACCGCGCCGCAGAGTTGGACACAGTTCTGCGGGCAACGGAGCATGCTGAGAGACGGCGAGGTATTTGGTGTTTAAGGCTCTACCAATTCGCCTGAAATCGAACGGCAAGGCGCCCGATAGATCGAACGGCCATGTCAACGGCACCGGCACTGCCTCGCAGCAGATGGCATCGGCCGAAGATCCTCATGCGATCGGCGCCGACGGCTGGCTGACGGCCTATGACGTCAAGAAATCTTACAGCAAGCGTATGGTCGTCAAGGGCGTCAACCTGGCGGTCGGACGCGGAGAATCGGTCGGGCTTCTGGGGCCGAACGGCGCCGGCAAAACCACGGTCTTCTATATGATTACCGGCCTCGTCGCCGCCGACGAGGGACGCATCACGATCGACGGCGAGGACGTGACCAAGCTCCCGATGTATCAGCGGGCCCGACTTGGCGTCGGCTACCTTCCGCAGGAAGCCTCGATCTTCCGCGGCTTGACGGTCGAACAGAACATCATGTCCGTCCTCGAACTGATCGAACCGAACCGCAGGGCACGGAAAGAACAGCTCGATAGCCTATTAGAGGAATTTTCCATCACGCGGCTTAGAAAATCGGCAGCGATGGCGCTTTCCGGCGGCGAGCGCCGGCGCTGCGAAATTGCACGCGCCCTCGCCTCTCGGCCATCGTTTATGTTGCTGGACGAACCGTTTGCCGGCATCGACCCGATCGCCGTCGGCGACATCCAGCAACTTGTTCGCCACTTGACCGAACGCGGTATTGGTGTGTTGATCACGGATCATAATGTTCGTGAAACATTAAGCCTGATCGACCGCGCATATATCATCTACGATGGTCAGGTTCTGACACAGGGCAAACCTTCTGAAATCATATCGAATGAAGATGTGCGACGGGTTTATCTTGGCGATATGTTCGTTAACACGCGTTGAGTATTGGTGGCTCCGTAATTGCAACTACGGAGCAGCAGGTTAGTGGCGCTTTCAGCAAAATTAGAGCTGAGACAAGGCCAGCAGCTGGTCATGACGCCACAGCTGCAGCAGGCCATCCGCCTTCTTCAGCTTTCCAACCTTGAGCTGAACGAATTCGTCGACACAGAGATGGAGCGCAATCCTCTGCTCGAACGCGACGAGTCGGCCGGTGCGAAGCCGGCCGAGGATCCGGTCAACGAACGGCCGGAAGAACGCAACGCCAGCTCCGACGAGAGCTGGCTCGATTTACGCGAACCCGTCCACGATCACACCGGCGGCCTGGACGCCGATTTCGGCAACGTGTTTCAGGAGCCGGGAACCGGCGAACCTGGCTCATCTGCCGCCACCGTATCGGGCATGAGCTGGGCCAATGTCTCGCAACGCATGCACAACGGCGGCGATGGCGACAGCGATTTGGAAGATCTCGTCGCCAATCAGGTTTCGCTCCGCGAACACTTGAGCGCGCAATTGCCGCTGACCGTGAGCGCACCGGTCGAACGGCTCATCGGGCAATACCTCATCGACCTCGTCGATGAGGCTGGCTACATCCCTGCCGACCTCGAGGCCCTCTCGCAGCGTCTCGGGGCATCGCTCGAACTCATCGAAAGCGTTCTCGCAAAGCTGCAGACGTTCGACCCTCCCGGCATCTTCGCCCGCTCCCTTGCCGAATGCCTGGCGCTTCAGCTCAAGGATCAGAACCGCTACGATCCGCTGATGGCCGGGCTCCTCGCCCACCTCGACCTGCTCGCGAGCCGAAACATTGCCGCGCTGAAGAAGGCCATCGGCATCGATATGGACGAACTCGCCGACATGATCCGCGAGATCAAGCGCCTCAATCCCAAACCCGGTCTCAAATTCGGTTCGGTGCAGGTGCAGCCGATCGTTCCGGACGTCATCGTTCGTGCCGCCTCCGACGGCGGATGGCACGTTGAGCTCAACAGCGACACTCTGCCGCGGGTTCTGATCAACCGCACCTATTACACGCGAATTGCCAGAACTGCGACGTCCGAGAAGGACAAAGGCTATCTCTTCGACTGCCTGCAAACGGCCAACTGGCTCGTAAAGAGTTTGGACCAGAGGGCCAGGACGATCCTGAAGGTCGCAGAGCAGATCGTGCGTCAGCAGGACAGCTTTTTCATGTACGGCGTGCAGCATCTCCGCCCGCTCAACCTTAAAGTGATCGCGGACGCCATCTCGATGCACGAGTCGACCGTCTCGCGCGTCACGTCGAACAAGTACATCGCCACCCCAAGGGGCATTTTCGAACTCAAATACTTCTTTACGTCCGCAATCGCCTCGGCCGCGGACGGCGAGGCCCATTCTTCCGAAGCGGTCCGGCACCGGATCAAGCAGTTGATCGATTCAGAAAGCGCCGGCGATGTGCTGTCGGACGATCAACTCGTCGACCGCCTGAAAAGCGAGGGCATCGATATCGCCCGCCGCACCGTCGCCAAATACCGCGAGGCCATGCGCATTCCCTCCTCCGTCCAACGCCGCCGTGACAAGAGATTGGTGGAACGTTTAGGCGGCATGGCGTAAAATCAGACACCTAACTAAATGAACACGCTACATTTTTTGATTACATTCGAGATCCAAGCGTGATTTGACAGGCGGCTTCGCCAAGCCTATCGCTGATAATGAAAGCGCCCGGGTGAAGTGGCGGTCACACTTTCCCCACGGGCGCTGCGATAAGTGGCTCGCAGCCTTGAGCAGATTGCGCTCGGTAACGGGACACGCACCTCGGTAGTGCAGAACAGGCATCTTCATGACCTTCCAAATCACCGGTAAGAACGTCGAAGTTGGTGACGCTTTCCAAACCTACGCAGGCGACAAGATCCGCACCGTCCTTCAAAAATATCTCGCGCGCGAAGTCGACGGGCACATCCGGCTCGAACGTGAGCGCGAGCTGTTCAAGACGACATGCTCCGTGCGCTTGAAGAACGGCCTCCTTCTTGAAGCCCACGGGGAGGGCGCGGATGCCTACGGCAGCGTCGATTCTGCGGCTCACAGGCTGGAAACGCGCGTCCGGCGCTACAAGGGCCGCATCAAAAGCCATTCCTCCGCAGCCGCTGCCGCACGCCGCAAAGTCGACATCGAAGCGACCGATCATATCGTAAGCCTTAGCGACGACGACGAGCCGGAGCAGGACGAGGCGAATCCGCTTATCATCGCTGAGGGACAGCGAAACATTAGCCACATGACGGTCAGTGAGGCCGTCCTGCAGCTCGACTTGTCGGAAGCGCCCTTCATGATCTTCAAGAACGCCGCCCACGGAGGGCTGAATGTTGTCTACCGGCGCAATGATGGCCATATCGGCTGGATCGACGCCGATCTGCCAATGGCGGCAAAACCGAACGGTGCGGCAGCGCCAAAGCACGCAGACTGAGAGTAGGCTTAACTCTTGCATCCACAATTACGGTGGACGCCGCCCGGCACCGGTGCGGTCAGCCACAATGACGACCATATCATCGGGGATGGGACTCGGATGACGATTGAAGGCATGCTTGCCACGGACGCGATCATTCCGCGTCTTGAGGCAGACGATAAGAAGCAGGCGCTTCACGCCCTCGCCGCGAAGGCCGAGGCCGTGACGGGCGCTGGCGCTCCGGACATCTATGCCGCCCTCGTGCAAAGAGAACGGCTGAGTTCAACGAGCCTTGGTCGCGGAATTGCGATCCCGCACGTGAAGCTGCCGACCGTCAAGGAGATCACTTGCATTTTCGCGCGGCTGGAGCACCCGATCGCCTTCGAAAGCCATGATGGCGAGCCGGTCGATCTTTTGTTTTTCCTGCTGGCGCCCGAGGGCGCCGGGGCCGACCATTTGAAGGCGCTCGCGCGTATTTCCCGCCTCGTTCGCGATCCCGTGACGCTGGACGGCCTTCGCAGCGCCAAGGATGCCGAAGCGCTGCGCAACGTCCTGATGAAGCCGATCACGTCTCACGCCGCCTGATCATCGGACCGACGTCGAGTTTAATGCAGCACCGCAAGGGCACCTAACCCGATACCGCCGACGAGCAGACGCCACCAGCCGAAGAACGACAACCCGCGCTTCGAAATGAAATCGAGCATATAGCGGACGACGATAGCTCCGGTCACGAACGCCGCGATAAAGCCAAGCACGATGTGGCTGACGTCGTCCGGGGTGAGAATCGACCAGTTCTTATAAAGATCGTAGGCGAAGGCGCCGGTCATCGTCGGCATGGCGAGGAAAAACGAAAACTCGGCGGCCGTACGCTTGTCGGCGCCGAGCAACATACCGCCGACGATGGTCGATCCGGAACGCGAGACACCCGGAATCATCGCGAGGCATTGCACAAATCCGATCACGAGCGCCGGCAGCGGCGGGATGTCCATCACATCCACATAGCGTGGCTGATACCGAATTCGATCGACGAAAAGCAGTATGATGCCGCCTATGACCAACGACGCACAGATGATCACCGGCGATTCAAATAGGTAATCCTTGATGATCTTGTGTGCCGCGACTCCAATGAAGACAGCAGGCAGAAAAGCGAGCAGCACGGCAAATACGAAGCGCCGCGTTCGAGCGTCACTCGAAAAATTGCGAGCGAGCATCCAAAGCTTGCCCGAATAGACCGTCAGAAGTGCCAGGATCGCACCAAGCTGAATCAAAACCTCGAAGGTTCGCCCCGTCGAAGAAACCCCCATCAGGCGCTCGGTCAGGAGAAGATGCGCGGTCGAGGAAACCGGCAAATATTCCGTCAACCCCTCGATCAACCCGAGCAACACGACTTGCCATGTTTCCATTCAGTTTTCCCCCTCGGGCCCGTCAAAGCCGGCGAGCGTTAGCAGAATTTCCCGCCGGTCCAAAGCGGTCGTTTAGCCGAGTTGCCATCGAATCGACGAGAGCCGCTGTATAGTGCCCAAATCACCAGCACAGGAACGCTATGCCTCTGCGCCTAACGCAATACCGTCTTTGCCCACGGTCCCGGTCCATACGCCTGGCGCTCGCCGAATACCGCGCTGACGTTGACCTGCTCGATGAAAATCCCTGGGAATGGCGGCAAGGCTTTCTGGCGAAGAATCCGGCCGGCGAAATGCCGGTCCTCGAACTCGAAAACGGCCTGACGCTCTGCGGCGCCTACTCGATCTCGGAATATATTGCCGAGGACCTGTCTCTCAGCGCCAATGCCGTTACTCACGCGCCACCGATCCTCTTCCCCGGCAGCCGGGAGGACCGCGCCGAAGTCCGCCGCCTGATCGACTGGTTTCATGGTAAATTCGACCGCGAGGTAACCCGCGAGCTGCTGATCGAGAAGGTTTACAATTCGATGCGCCCGTCCGGTCCCATCGCCCCCGATCCGAGCATCCTGCGCGCCGTGCGCGCCAATCTCAAATATCACCTCTCCTACACCGGCTACCTCGCCGACTCGCGACGCTGGCTCTCCGGTGACGACCTGAGTTTTGCAGACTTCGCCGCAGCCGCCCACATTTCGACCGTCGACTATCTCGGCGAGATGCCTTGGCAAGACTACCCGGCCGTTAAGAACTGGTATCAGCGGATGAAATCCCGGCCGTCTTTCCGGGCTTTGCTCGGAGATCGCGTTCCCGGCACGGCCCCGCCACTTGCCTATTCGGATCTCGATTTCTAAATGGCTGTATGCTCGAAGCCCAAACCGCGCGTTCCGATCTCACCCAGATGCTCCGTGCCGAAGCGCAAAAGCTCGGCCTTGACGCCGTTGGCATCGCACGGCTCGCCGAAGACGCGATCCTCCGCGACAGGCTTGCCCGCTTCCTGAACGAGAACCGCCACGGCGATATGGATTGGATGGAAACGCACGCCGACCGTCGCGGTGATCCTCTGCGTCTGTGGCCTGACGCCAAGAGTGCCGTCATTTTCGGGCAATCCTACGCCCCTCCAAGCAACCCCCTCGAAGCGCTCGACCATCGCTCGAACGCCGCGATTTCCGTCTACGCCAAAGGCCGCGACTATCACGACGTTCTGAAGAAGCGGATCAATTCTCTCGCACGCGCCTTCGCTGAAACGTCCGGCGCCGAGGTCAAGGTTTTCGTCGACACCGCACCGTTGATGGAGAAACCGCTCGCCGCAAAAGCCGGCCTCGGTTGGCAGGGCAAGAACACCATTCTCGTGTCGCGAGAGCATGGCAACTGGCTCTTTCTCGGCGTCATGCTGACGACGGCCGAACTTGAGCCCGACGAAAGCATGTCCGACCACTGCGGCTCATGCCGGAGGTGTCTCGACATCTGTCCGACGAACGCCTTCCCCGCACCCTATGAACTCGACGCACGGCGCTGCATCGCCTACCTCACCATCGAGCACAAAGGCCACATCGCACCCGAATTTCGTGTTCCGATCGGCAATCGCGTTTTCGGTTGCGACGACTGCGCCGCCGTCTGTCCGTGGAACAAGTTCGCGGGCGCCGCGACGGAGATGAAGTACGCCGCCCGAGCCGAGACCGATAATCCGCCGCTTGCGGAATTGCTCTCGCTCGACGATGCGGCTTTCCGGCTTCGATTTGCAGGCACACCGATCAAAAGAACGGGGCGTGACCGCGTGGTGCGCAATGCGCTCATCGCAACGGGCAACTCCGGCGACCGCTCGCTTCTTCCACTTGCCGAACCGCTTCTCGGCGATGCATCCCCTCTCGTCAGGGCGATGGCCGTATGGGCGGCGCGCCGTCTCGCCAACCCGCAAGAGCTTCATGCTTTGCGGCAACGCTACCAAGGTCTCGAAAACGATCCAGAAGTTGCATCCGAATGGATCATGCCCATGGAGGAACGAGCAGCTTGAGACGTCTCTTTTGCTTTGGACTGGGATACTGCGCCGCCGAGCTAGGCCGCCGGCTTCTTACGCAAGGTTGGACGATCGCGGGAACAACAGCGCATGCCGACAAAATGCCCGCACTGAAAAGGCAGGGCTTCGAGCCCGTCCTCTTCGACGGAACTTCGGCGCCCGCGGACGTCGCCGCCGCGCTCCAATCGGCGACGCATGTCCTGCTCTCTATCCCGCCGGACGCCGAAAGCGATCCGGCTCTCCGCCAATTCGGTGGCGTTATCGCTGCTGCTCCGTCGCTCACCTGGATCGGTTACTTCTCGACCGTCGGCGTTTACGGCGACGCCCAAGGCAATTGGGTTGACGAGACGACCGAACCGAAACCCGGAACCGAGCGCGGCCAGCGGCGCCTCAAGGCCGAGACAGACTGGATCGATCTCGCGAAGAAAAGCGGCAAATCGCTCGTCATCTACCGGCTGCCGGGAATCTACGGCCCCAGCCGCAGCGCCATCGACCAGCTGAAAGCCGGCACCGCGCGGCGCATCTTCAAGCCGGGGCAATTCACGAACCGCATCCACGTCGCCGATATCGCCACAGCCGTCGAGGCGAGCATGGACCTCGCTTCCGGCATCCACGTTTTTAATGTCACCGACGACCTTCCTGCACCGCCCCAGGATGTCATCGCGTACGGCGCCGAGTTGCTGGGCGTTCCCTGTCCGCCCGCGACCGACCCGACCGACCAAGCATTGTCGCCCGCCGCGCGAAGCTTCTACATCGAGAACAAGAAGGTCTCGAATGCGCGCATGAAATCGGAGTTGGGTGTGAAACTCGCTTACCCCACCTACGTCGAGGGACTGAAGGCGATCGCCAGTCTCAGTTCATGACGTCTCGCCCCGTAACGTCTCACCCTTTGACGTCGCGGTCCGTGAAGTTTTTTGCAGAATGTCACAGGTTCTCCGCCATTCCGCCAGAATGGAGAATATATATCTCACCGTGCACGTCGCAGGTTGCGCGACGGCCGGAACGGCGAGATTGCCATGCAAATCAAAGCGCTTCTTATCGCAGCGTTCGCAATGACGTTTTCGGCAGCGGCCGCGTATGCCGAGACGATCGATCCGGCGCAAGCCATCGCACAGAAATTCTCCGAAGCGAGCGAGGCGAAGCCCGCACCGCCGGAACGGTCTTTTGACCGGCCCGGCGCGGACTACGAACGCGACATGCTGCAACGCGCGAAAGCCGAAGAGCTTGAGCGTCAACGAGAAGACGCCCAGCAGCTTGCCGCCAAATCGGCAGAGCCTGAACCAGCACTAACGCTAGCCCCGCCGCCATCACAGGAACCAAGCCCAGCGCCGCACCTTATGGCTTTGCCGACGCGGTTGGCCGCTCCGCCAACCGTGCAGCCTTCAAACCTGACACCGGAACTTACGGCGTTGTCACCGAAGGCGGCAGCTCCGCTATTCGTGCAGCCGCCGAGCCCAGAACTTCGACCAGAACCTCAACCAGAACTTCAACCAGGACCTCAACTTGCGGCGTTGCCGTCGAAGGCCGTTGCCGCCGAGCCCCCAAGCATCGTCCCCGAAGCTCCGGGACCAAAAGCGTCACAGGCCACGGTTCTTCTTGTGCTCGACCCGAACGGCAGGGGAATCGGGTTCAAACCCGATCCGATCATTTGCATGGATAACCGCTGCTGGATTTCGAACGGGATCGGATTGCCGGCCGTATCGATGCCGCGCAATCAGGCCGTCGCCCTGCAGACCACCGAGACTGCGACAGGAGACTCCTGCACCGGCAAATCCGGTTGCGTCTATCGCAACGTCACAATCGATCCACGCCAACGCGTCGACGTTATCGAGGTTGGCGAAGGTGGCGGCGCATCCGCCGGGGCTTATACCGTTGTTGCCGACCAAAGCTGCCGCAAGGAAGGCGAAGCTCTGGCTTGCGACAATGGTCTCGCAACGCAGAATTTTCGAATGTGGGTGGTACCGGAATCGACCGCCGAGACAGTCGGCTTGGCAAGCCTCGAAAACGCCGTCGCCGGGGACCTCCCCGAACCCGACGTAGCGTCAGCGAACGACAAATAGCGCTAGACGAGCTTGGCGAGTTCGGAGAACAGCAAGTCGAGGTCCTGCGGCCGCGATAGCCGATGTTCGCCGTCGGGTACCTCGATCAGCTTGACCTTGTCGCCCGCGAGAAACGTCTTAAGTTCTCGTGTATGCGAAGCGGGCACATCGACGTCTTGAAGGCCCTGTATAACAACAACCGGCCGCCCCGGATCGAAGTGCTGGCGGGCGAGCAGGTGTCTTCGCCCGTCTTCGATCAGCTTGCGCGTGATGAGATACGGCTCCGCGTAATTGGAGGGCTGCCGGAAGAAGCCGTTATCCATGATCTCGCGCCGGGTGTCGTCGGGAAATCGCTTCCACATCAGCTCTTCCGTCATGTCCCATGCAGGCGCAATCAGCAAAAGCGCCTCGATGCGCTCGGCGTCCGCCGGGCGCTCTCTCAGAAGCGTCTTCAAAAGCAGAAGCGAGATATACCCACCCATGCTCGAACCGATGATAATCTGTGGGCCTGTAGTGACGTTCGTCAGGATTGCGTCGGCTTCTTCAAGCCATCGTCCTATGGTCCCGTCTTCAATGCGCCCCGAAGATAGTCCGTGTCCGGAATAATCGAATCGCGTCGATGAGAGGCCATGCGCGCCCGCCCATGCCGAGACGGCAGTCGCCTTCGTCGAATTCATGCCCGACATGAAGCCGGGGAGCCAGAAAAGCCCGGGTTTCCCCGCTGAATGCGCAATAAACGCGATGTCGCGAGCCTCCGCCCCCGTTCCAACAGGAAGGATTTGCGGTTCGGAGCTTGGAATTTTATACGAACTGACCATCGTTGGTCCCAACGAATCGGAATTGATGAGCTGAAATGAACAAGTCGTTGACGGTACTGCAAGTCATTCCTCGTATGCGCGCGGGCGGTGCCGAATTGGGATGTTTGCAGGTCGCAACCGCGCTCGTCAAAAATGGCCATCGCGCACTTGTCGCTTCCGAAGGCGGCCCGCTCGTCGATCAGCTTCTGGCCGCCGGCGCAGAGCACGTCAATTTGCCGCTGGCCTCCAAGAACCCGCTCGTACTCGCGAAAAATTCTTCCGAGCTCTCCGATATTATCCGTCGCGAAAATGTCTCGATCATTCATGCGCGCAGCAGGGCGCCGGCATGGAGCGCACTTTACGCGGCACAACGGACGCGCATCCCCTTCGTGACGACATATCACTCCGAATATTCCGAAAAGGGGCGGCTGAAGAATTTCTACAACAGCGTCATGGCGCGCAGCGATACCGTGATCGCTGTCTCCGACTATATGGCGTACCTGATCCGCACACGCTATCACACGCCCGAAGATCGGATCGCCATCATACACCGCGCCTTTGATTCAAACGTTTTCGATCCGTCGAAGCTGACACCCGAAAGACTGGATGCCGTTCGCAAGCTGCTCGACGCCGACGGAACGAAGCCGGTGCTCATCCTTGCCGGACGAATCTCGCCGCGGAAGGCCCAGCATCACCTGGTCTCGGCCCTCGGCCTCTTGAAGCAACGTGGCGCCCCCGACGTCGTTTGCGTTCTGGCCGGCGAAATCGAAAAACCCGCCTTCAAAGCCGAACTCGAAGCGCTGGCCGAACGCCTCGGCGTCGCTCATCAATTGCGATTTCCCGGACACGTGCGCGACGTCGCGGCCGCTTATGCGATCAGCGACATCGCATTGAACATCTCGGAGCAGGAAGGACTGCCGCGCGTCGCAATCGAAGGCCAGGCAATGGGCGTGCCTCTGATCGTGTCCGACACCGGGCCCGGTCGCGAAGTTGCCTTGACGGAACCCGATGTGGCAGCGAGCGAGGCAACCGGACTTCGCGTTCCTTATGCCAACCCGGAAGCCGTCGCCGATGCCATCGCCAAGTTGCTCAGCTGGTCACCGGAGGAGCGCAAGGCGATGGGAGCCCGCGGCAGCGCACAGGTGAGGCGCCGCTTTACGCTCGACCAACTCATATCCAAAACACTCGCCGTCTACGAGCGCGTCACGACTGCGCAAAACCCTGCCCGGCGGCTGCCCGTCTCCTGCTTCATCATCGCGATGAACGAAGCCGACCGGATTGAAGCGACGATCGCTTCGGTCCGCGATTGGGTCGATGAGGTTATCGTCATCGATTCAGGCAGCACAGACGGAACGGTAGCCGTCGCCGAAGCCGCCGGCGCCAAGGTCATCTTCAATGCGTGGCCTGGCTTTGGTCAACAAAAGCGCTTCGGCGAAGACCAATGCCGCAACGATTGGCTGCTCAACCTCGATGCCGACGAAGTCGTAACGCCGAAGCTTCGCAAGTCCATCGAAGGCCTTTTCCAGACGGGCGAACCGGATCACCGCGTTTACGGCATGGCCGTCAAGATCGTTTATCCGGGAAAGAGCAAGCCCCGGCTGATCGCCAATGATCACTACTGCCTTCGTCTCTACGATCGCCGCCGCGTGCGGTTCGCCGATTCGACACTCTTTGACTCCGTTGAGCCTAAGAATGAAAAGGTCGGGCAGCTCAGGGGCGATGTCTACCACCACTCGATCCGGTCCCTGGATGACCTTGCGCGCAAATGTGACGAGCGGGCGACTTATAATGCGCTGAATTCAAGCCAGAAATCGTCGATTGAGCTTGGTATCCGTACGGTAACTGAATTTCCGACCCACTTCCTCAAATACTACATTGGCCGAGGGCATTTTTCCGGAGGCTGGACGGGATTGGGCTTCGCTGGGATCACGGCCTATTACCGCTGGCAGCGGATACTTAGGATGCGGGGAACTAACCGAACATCCACCCGGTTGCTTTGACGCAAACGAGCCAATCCGGACCTTTGCGTCTCCGGACCGGCAAGCAGCGCGGCAATTCACGTTCAAATGCGATCTAGTCCCTTGACTTTTGGCGCCGAGTTTCGAACTCTCCGCCAGCGTGAAACTCTGGTCGTAGCCGGAGCTATATGGCGTTTCATGGCAACAAAGTTTTATGACGACAATAAAGAACCGAAACAGCAAGAGGAGCTTGTACCATCCGTAGACCAATGCGACCCGAGCCTCAGAGCCGGGAAAACTCAGGGCCCCGCATCAACGATCAAATCCGGGCCCGGGACGTCCGTCTCATCGACGAGACCGGTCAGAACGTCGGCGTCATTGCAAAATTAGATGCCCTTGCCCGCGCCGAAGAGGTCGGACTGGATCTCGTTGAGATCTCGCCGGACGCCGAACCTCCCGTCTGCAAGATACTTGATTTCGGCAAATTCAAATTCCAGGAACAGAAGAAGGCCGCCGAGGCTCGCAAGAATCAGAAAATCGTCGAGTTGAAAGAGATCAAAATGCGCCCGGGCATTGATGATCACGACTACGACGTGAAAATGCGCGCCATCAAACGGTTCTTCGAAGAGGGCGACAAGGTCAAGATCACCTTGCGTTTCCGGGGGCGCGAGATGGCGCACTCGCAGCTCGGCATGGCGGTATTGCAGCGCGTAAAGGCCGACACCGAGGCCATCTCCAAGGTCGAAAGCGAGCCTCGCTTTGAAGGCCGCCAAATGGTGATGGTCCTCGCACCCAAATAATCCGATTGCGGCGGGGTCGTTTGCCCCGCCTTTACCCTTCCATCATCGCCGCCGCCCGGCATCTTGCGGACGTGCACGGACGGTTCTAGCTTCACCCGATAGTCTGCGCCGAGCCCCGGAGGCGTCGCATGGGTGACGACCAACCATTTGATTTTTCGATCCTGGAGCGCATCGGCGCTCCGTTTCGCCATTTCGACGCCGGTGAAAAGATCTTTCTCGAAGAAGACCTGGGCAACGCCATGTACATGGTGCGGTCGGGGCGGGTCGACGTGATCACCTACGGCACCATTCTCGAAAACATTCGAACCGGCGGGATCTTCGGCGAAATAGCATTAATCGACGACGGCCCGCGAAGCGCGGCCGCCATGGCCGCGGAGCCGACCGAGGTCGTTGCAATCGATAAGCCGACATTTCTCGCCGTCGTTCGAGCTGACCCGCAGTTCGCGTTGAAGGTCATGGGCCTTCTCGCGACGCGTCTTCGGCGAATGAATAAGCAAATCTAATGGAATCGGCGGCGGCCATCCGATGCCGCCGCCGATTTCAAACCTCTGAAAGCTTAGCAGCGGTGGTTCCGTAGACAACGACGCCACCGCCAGCCACCCCAGCCCCAACGGTTCGCGCAGATGTGTCGCCACCGGTAGCAGTACCGCCGATAGTCGACTGTTGTTGCAAGCGACTGATGAGTTTCGAGCCCTTTCAGCGGTGTAAGCTGAGCGGCCTGGGAACTTGTTACCGCCGCCGTTAGGCCGATCGCAACGACAGATGCTGCCAAGATTGGTGCAAGACGCATGATCAACTCCGTTTATCGAAAGGCAATGCACGCGAGTAAGACGTGCCCGCGCAATTTCTATTTTATTGGCTGAATAGCGACTGAATGCCAGCGGTGCGCCGAATTTCTAATATTTCAAAATGTATCCATCATAAGGAAACGGTTGCAGCGCACCAATATGGACCGTTCTCAATCGAGATCCACAAGTCCCAGCGCCGCCAGCGAAATGAACGTCGCGATCATCAGAATACCGACAACAACGACAAGCGCGGGATAGAACGCCGCGAAAACGATTCCGACGCGCCAGCCCGTTGCTGAACGCAGACTGATGAAGGCCGTTGGCAATGCCGCGACGATCAGTATTTCAATGACAAAAGGATCGAGTTTCATGAGCGAACCCAAACATTAGCGCACGAAGCCGCTCTATTTTGCCAGATTATCGAATGAGCGCTACTCAACCGGGGCGAAATAGGCGCAACGGGAGATAAACTGGAAATTGCCGTCGAATCCGTCGCGGTCGTCGTCTGTTACTTCAGGGACTTCGCAAGCCCCTTGTTTGAGAGTTTGATGTATCCAAATGAACGGCGTAGATCAGACATTATTCCTTGAGGCAACGGATCGCCTTACCGCCGCACCGCAATGTGTCCGCCATTATTCGACCGCAACGCAAAAGGCTTTCGATATGCATTCCAAGGTCCGCGAAGTCCTGCTCTATACAGGCGTGAACCTGAGCGCGACGATCGTCGATTACATCATCTTCCTGACGCTCACGCACTTCTTCGGATTGCCCATTTTACAAAGCATCGTTGCCTACGCGATCGCGACGATCGTGAACTATACGCTGACGAGAAAATTCGTCTTTCATCGCGATCTCTTTCCGAAGTCGGAGCACCGGCGCTTCCTCGAATTCGTGGCGACGAATGCCGTCGGACTTCTCATCACGGCGGTCGTCATCTGGATAACGGTCCACAACATGAACCTGCCGCCGATCGAGGGTAAGACGATCTCCGTGCTGATCTGCTTCGTCTCTCTCTATTACGTGCGCACCCGCATCGTGTTCGGGAAGAACACGAAGGGCACCGCCGTCGCATAACCGGAAGAGCTTCGGGTTGGCGCTAGAGGTTCACGTGTTGAATGACGTAGCTTCCCGCCGCCGCGATGATGCCTGCGAGCAGGACGAACGGCAAAATGGCGACGAGAACCATCAGCAGCTCGACAAACGCCTTGAAAATCTGCTCCGCAGCACGCCACAGCTGAAAAAAGCCGCGGTAGAGAACGTAGACGATGGCGATCACCGCAATCGCCAGCACCACGATCTTCCAGATCGGCAGTGCCTGCCAGTTCGATTGGAAGATCGCGAACATCTGGCCGAAGGACCATTGCCAGACGAGTTCCACGAATTTGAAAATCGCCGTGATGCCCTGCTGGAGCAAGTTGACGATTTGATCGATGATTTGCCTCACGCCCCGCCTCCCCTATTTGTCGCGCTCTGCCAACGCGCGAACCTTGTACTTGGTTCAGTGCTAACCATGCTGATTTTTACGATACGACGACGAATTCGGCTCGCCGCGTTGTGAAAATCACAACAATCGCGGAAGTTGTTGCGATTATCCCAGCGTTTCCCTATAAACCGCCTCTAGAGCCGCCCGGCGAGGCATGCCGTGGCGGTTCTTATGCTTTTGAAAAACAAGCGGAAACCGCAAAAAAGCACCCTTCGCAGGACCGGCCGTAGCGATGCGGCCGAGAGTGCGGACACCGAAAGGTATCTGCATTTCGGCTCGGAAACGAGCCAGGGCACTGAGCGCCTCCAAGCTCGCCTCCGCACTTCGGACCAAAGGTCCGGGGCCGCAAGGCGGCCCGGCGCCGAGCGCCGAACCCGCGGAGGGCCAGCTGATCGCGAAAGCGATGAGCGGCGGGCCCGTGAGCGAAGAAGGACAAGCAAAATGCCTAAGATGAAGACGAAAAGCGGCGCGAAGAAGCGCTTCAAGATGACGGGCACGGGCAAGGTTGTCGCCGCCCAGGCCGGCAAGCGTCACGGCATGATCAAGCGCACGGCGAAGTTCATTCAGAAGGCGCGCGGCACGGGTGTGCTGAACGATTCTGACGCCAAGATCGTCAAGAAGTACATGCCCTACAGCCGCTGACGCGGTTTTTTGCTTGGCGCTTCCGACTCCGCTTCGCGGAGGCCGCCGGAAGCGCCGGAGCACCGAACAACCCTCTTGAAGCCACTCTTACCTGGAGATCCCATCCATGGCCCGCGTCAAACGGGGCGTTACCGCCCACGCCAAGCACAAGAAAGTCATCAAGGCCGCGAAGGGCTTTTACGGCCGCCGCAAGAACACGATCCGCGTCGCCAAGCAGGCGGTCGAGAAATCGCAGCAGTACGCCTACCGCGATCGCAAGCGCCGCAAGCGCAATTTCCGCGCCCTCTGGATCCAGCGCATCAACGCCGCGGTTCGCGAGCACGGCCTGACCTATGGGCGTTTTATCAACGGCCTGACGAACCTCGGCGTCGAGGTCGATCGCAAGGTCCTGTCGGACATCGCGATCAACGATCCGGCGGGCTTCAAGGCGCTGGTCGACAAGGCCGCCGCTGCCGCGAGTTCGCCTGTCGCCGCAGCCGACGCCGACAAGGTCAAGAAGGCGGCCTAATCGCCTTCTTCCGCCCACGCTGACGTCATCCCGGCGAAGGCCGGGATCCATCCAAGTCGAGGTTTCAAAGCGGATCTGGACGGACCCCCGCCTGCGCGGGGATGACGTTGGCAGACGGCATCGCAATCCTGCCCAGCCAATTGCCGAAAGCGCTTTCGGAGCTACCGCCATGAGCGAAGATCTCAATACGCTGGAACGCGAACTTCTTGCCGAAATCGCCGGCGCCGGCGATTTGGCAGCGCTCGACGCGGTACGCGTCTCCGCACTTGGCAAGAAGGGCCGTGTTTCCGAGCTGATGAGCAAGCTCGGCTCGCTCCCGCCCGAAGAACGCAAGAGCTTCGGCCAGACGGTCAACGCCCTGAAGACGAAAGTTGCAGAGGCGCTCGACGCCCGCAAAGCGGCCCTTGAAGCGGCGGCTCTCGACGAGCGGCTCAAAACCGAGCGCGCCGACGTCACCTTGCCGGTTCGCCTCGGCCCCGTCTCTGAAGGCCGCATTCACCCCGTCTCCCAGGTCTTCGACGAGGTCGTCGAGATCTTCGCCGACATGGGCTTCTCGGTCGCCGAAGGTCCGGACGTCGAAACCGACGAGATGAACTTCGACAAGCTCAATATCCCGGCTGATCACCCAGCGCGTCAGGACCACGACACGTTCTATTTCTCGCCGAAGGCCGACGGCTCGCGCCTGCTTCTGCGCACGCACACGAGCCCCGTGCAGATCCGCACGATGGTCTCGAAGAAACCGCCGATTCGCGTCATTGCGCCGGGCCGCGTCTATCGCATGGACAGCGACCAGACCCACACGCCGATGTTCCATCAGGTCGAAGGCCTCGTCATCGACGAGACGACGCACATGGGACATCTGAAGTGGGTGCTGCAGGAGTTCTGCAAGGCATTCTTCGAAGTCGACGAAGTGAAGATGCGCTTTCGTGCCTCGCACTTCCCGTTCACCGAGCCTTCGATGGAAGTCGATATCGGCGCCGAGGCAATCGGCAAGCCGGGCCAGTGGCTCGAAATTCTCGGCTGCGGCATGGTGCATCCGAACGTGCTGAAGAATTGCGGGCTCGATCCGGAAAAATACCAGGGCTTTGCGTTCGGCGTCGGCCTCGACCGGCTGACGATGCTGAAGTACGGCATTCCCGATTTGCGCTCGTTCTTCTCCGGCGACCTGAAATGGCTGAGCCACTACGGCTTCTCGATGCTCGACGTACCGACCCTCGGCGGCGGTCTCTCGACGTGAGGCTGCACTCTGTAGTGACGCGACTTTGTTCAGCTTGGAGACGAGCAATGGGCGATAAGAAAAGCGAACCCATGGTCGACGGCGAAAAATCGAAGCGATTTGGCGTTTATGAGTTCTGATATCGATGGCAGGCCATTCCGACATTTGGGCAGCTTCGATACGGTTCCCGAGGTGCTGACTTTTTGTCGAAGACTAGATGTGCGGTACCAAATCAGCACCGCAGCTCGTGAATATCGAGCTTGCCAGAATTTAAGAAGCGGTTCGGAAACGAGACATGAAATTCACGCTCTCCTGGCTCAAAGATCATCTCGATACGGAGAAGTCCGTCGACGAGATCGCGACGACTTTGTCGGCCATCGGCCTCGAAGTCGAAGACGTCGAAGATCCAGCCAAAATGCTCGGCGCCTTCAAGATCGCGCGCATCGTCGAAGCAAAAAAACATCCGAACGCCGACAAGCTGCAGGTCGTGCAGGTCGAGATCGCCAAGGGCCAACCGCTGATGGAGGTCGTCTGCGGCGCACCGAACGCGCGCGCCGGCATGGTCTCCGTCTTCGCACCGCTCGGCAGCTATATTCCGGGCTCCAAGATCACGCTTGAAAAGAAACCCGTCCGCGGCGTCGTCTCGAACGGAATGATGTGCTCAGCGGCGGAACTCGAACTTTCTGGGGAAAGCGACGGCATCCTCGATCTCCCCGTTGAATGGGTCGAGAAGGTCGGCGAAGCCTACATCGACGCCGCGGGCCTCAACGATCCCATCATCGAAGTGAAGCTGACGCCGAACCGTCCCGATTGCACCGGCGTCCGCGGCATCGCTCGCGACCTGGCAGCCGCCGGAATGGGAACGCTCAAGCCCGAGCCGAAGCTCACACCCCTCACCGAAGCTTTCGATTGCAAAATTCCGGTCAAGCTTGAGTTCACGCCGGAAACAGCGAACGCCTGCCCGATCTTCGCAGCACGAACAATCAGGAATGTCCGCAACGGCACATCCCCCGAATGGATGCAGCAGCGTCTGAAAGCCGCCGGCCTCCGGCCGATCAACGCGCTTGTCGACGTCACGAACTACATCTCGCTTGATCGCGGGCGGCCCCTGCACGTCTACGACGCACAGAAGATCAAGGGTACGCTTCACGCCCGTCTCGGAAAGAACGGCGAGAAGTTCCTGGCTCTCGACGGCAAGGAATACACCGTCGACGATACGATGTGCGTGATCGCGGACGATACCGGACCCTTGGGTCTCGGCGGCGTCATGGGCGGCGAAAGCACAGGCTGCACGCCGGAGACAAAAGCCGTCCTGATCGAAAGCGCCTGGTTCGACCCCGTCCGGACCGCAGCTACCGGCCGCAAGACCGGCCTCGTCACCGATGCCCGCTATCGCTTCGAGCGCGGCGTCGATCCGGCGTCCGTTCGTCCCGGCCTCGATCTCGCGACCGATATGATCCTGAAATTCTGCGGCGGCGAAGCTTCGAAAGCCAAGATCGCGGGCAAGGAACCGATCGAAGAACGCGTTATTCCGTTCAACTACGAACGCGTCGAAAAGCTTTCCGGCGTAAAACTGACGGACGCCGAAATCTCGAAGACGCTGAAAGCCCTCGGCTTCACGATCACGGGCAAACCGGACGCGGCGAAAGTCACCGTGCCGACATGGCGCCCGGACGTCCACGGACCGGCCGATCTCATCGAGGAGGTTGTGCGCATCGCCGGCCTCGACCGCATCCCCGCGACGCCGCTCCCACGTGCGGACGGCATTGCCCGCGCCGTTCTGACCGAAAAGCAGAAGCGCGCCCGCCGCGCCCGGCGCCTGCTTGCGGCCCGGGGCTTCGTCGAAGCCGTCACCTGGAGCTTCATTCCGAAGCCTGAGGCAACGCACTTCGGCGGCGGCGCGCCGGAGCTTGACCTCGGCAATCCCATCTCGGTCGAGATGTCCTCGATGCGCCCATCGTTGCTTCCGGGCCTGCTCGCAGCGGTGACGCGCAATCGCAACCGTGGCACGTCTGACGTGGCGCTGTTCGAACTGGGCCAAGCCTACCGCGGCGAGAAGCCGGAAGAGCAATACCTGAGCGCTGCCGGCGTCCGTGCCGGAACGGCGCATTTGACGGGCTCGGGCCGCCGTTGGGACGGCAACGCCGAACCCGTCGGACTGTTCGACGTCAAAGCCGATGTATTTGCAGCTCTTTCCGCACTCGGCCTCGATCCGGCGAAGGCTCAGGTTACCCGCGACGTCCCGGCCTGGTATCATCCCGGCCGTTCCGGCGCGTTGAAACTCGGCCCCAAAACCGTTCTCGCCTATTTCGGCGAAATCCATCCGGCGACGCTGAAAACGCTCGACGTCGAAGCGCCTGTTTCGGCATTCGAGATTTTCCTCGACGCGCTCCCGCCCGAGAAAAAGAAATCGCGCGCTAAACCGCCGCTCGGCGTTTCCGACCTCTTGCCGGTCACGCGCGATCTCGCCTTCATCGTGCCGAAAGACGTCGCGGCAGGCGACGTCGTGAAAGCCGCTGCAAACTCTGACAAATCTCTGATCAAGGCCGTGAATGTCTTCGACGTGTTCGAAGGTGGCAGCCTTGCGGCCGAAGGCAAGAAATCCGTCGCTATCGAAGTGACTATTCAGCCTGCGACGGAAACCCTCACCGATCAGACTATTGAAACGATCACGCAAAAAATAATTACGGATGTTAAGAAAGCGACCGGCGGCGACTTACGCTCTTAAGAGACCGCCATCGTGACATTGCGCATGAGGCCATGATGAATTCGCATCCCCCCGCGACGACAACGCAAGCCGACAGCGTGACGGACCAGAATCCCTACCGCATCGTCATCGTCGGAGGCGGCGCAGGTGGTCTCGAACTCGCGACGCAACTCGGCAACAAGCTCGGCCTTTCCGGAAAAGTTGAAGTTACGCTCGTCGATCGCGCCCGCACCCACATCTGGAAGCCGCTCCTGCACGAGATCGCAGCCGGCAGCATGGATACCGGCCGTCACGAGGTACCCTATCAGGCGCAAGGCCACTGGCACGGGTTTCGCTATCGCTATGGCGAGATGATCGGTCTCGACCGCGCCGGCAAACGCGTCCACCTCGCCGCGACCTATGACGAAGACGGCCGCGAAATCACGCCCGATCGCTGGTTTCCTTACGACACGCTGGTGATCGCGGTCGGAAGTATTTCGAACGACTTCAACACGCCGGGCGTCAAAGAAAATGCGATCATGCTCGATACGCCCGACCAGGCGGAGCGCTTCAATCGGCGCCTGTTGAATGCCTGCGTCCGAGCCTACGCACAGCCCGGCCCCGTAAGACCGGGCCAGCTTCACGTTTCCATCATCGGCGCTGGCGCCACCGGCACCGAACTTTCGGCGGAGTTGCACCACGCCGCGCGCGGCCTCGTCGCATTCGGACTCGACAAGATCGACCCCGAGAAGGACTTCAAGATCACGTTGATCGAAGCCGCTCCGCGCATCCTCCCTGCCCTCCCCGAACGCCTTTCGGTGGCTACGACGAACATTCTGAACGAGATTGGGGTGGAGGTTCGTACCGGCAGCCCGGTCACGAAAGTCACCGCGGAAGGCGTGACGCTGGCCAACGGCGATTTCATCCCGTCAGAGCTTGTCGTCTGGGCCGCCGGCGTCAAAGGGCCGGATGTTTTGTCCAAGCTCGACGGTCTCGAAGTCAGCCGCATGAACACCCTCGTGGTGAAGCCGACGCTGCAGACCACACGTGACGACAACATCTTCGTCATCGGTGACGCCGCATATTTTGTGCCGGACGGCCAGACGACACCTATTCCGCCGCGCGCTCAGGCCGCGCACCAGGAAGCGAGCCACCTCGTCCGTCAGATTCAGCGTCGCATGATGGGTGAGACGAAGCTTGCGCCCTTCGAGTACCACGACTTCGGATCACTCGTTTCGCTCGGAAAATATTCGACCGTCGGAAACCTGATGGGCTTCATCGAAGGCAAATCGATCCGCATCGAAGGCTGGTTCGCGAAGATCATGTACCGGTCGCTCTACAAGATGCACGAGGTCGCTTTGTACGGATACATCAAGGTCATGCTCGACACCCTGTCGCGTCTACTGACGCGGCGCACCGAACCACAGGTTAAACTGCACTAACAAAAGTAAATGCGCCGCCGGCCGCACGCGCGGTCCGGGTACCGGCAGCGCAATTTTGGAGCGCTAGCTCCGATCGCGCAGCGCCGTGAGCAGATCCGCCGTCGGATAGCTGTCCGCCGGCAATCCGAACTTGATCTGCACCTCTTTCACGGCCTTGCGGGTATTGGCCCCGAGCTTTCCATCGACTTCGCCGACGTCGAAACCGCGGCGCTTCAGAAGGCTCTGAACCTCCTTGATCTGTTGGTAACTCAACGACGCGACGTTGCCGTCCGCTCGCGTCAGGTTCGGCGCACCCGCCATCCGCGCCGCAAGATGCGCAGCCGTCAGAGCGTAAGTCAGCGACTGGTTCCACTGCGTATAGACATCGAAATTCGGATAAGCGAGGAAGGCCGGGCCGTACCGCCCCATCGGCAGAACGAGCGCCGCCGGAAGATTGTCGGACGGCAGATCCTGACCGACCCCCTTGACGCCCCAGGCCACCCACTGCGAGCGCGGTAGCTTGATCGCAAGGTCGGCTTTGTCCCACGGAAGCTCCTTCGTGAGATGAACCTGCTCGATCCAGGGCTCCCCGCGCTTCCAACCCATCGACGAAAGGAACTTCGCCGTTGATCCGATGACATCGGCATTATCGTGAATGAGATCGACGCGTCCGTCGCCATCGTAATCCACGCCGTAGTTTAGGTAGTGCTGCGGCAGGAACTGCGTCTGGCCGAGTTCACCGGCCCACGAGCCGATCATTTGATCGGGCGTGAGATCACCGCGCTCCACGATTTTCATGGCCGCGATCAACTCTCCGCGGAAGAAATCGCCACGGCGGCAGTCCCACGCCAGCGTCATGAGTGAGCGCAAAATGGAGAGCTTTCCCATGCCACCGCCGAAATCGCTTTCAAGTGCCCAGAACCCCGTGATGACAGGACCCGGAACGCCGTAGTCCCGTTCGGCCCGATCGAAGATGGTTTTGTAGCGCTTGAGATACGTCCGCCCCATCCTCTCGCGGTTCTTGGTTGCGAGCTTGAAATAGAAGTCGATGAACGTTTGCGAGAAGAAGCCCTGCTTGCGATCGCGCGCGATCGTC
The DNA here is from genome assembly GCA_963789775.1 of uncultured Pseudomonadota bacterium. Classification (GTDB taxonomy): domain Bacteria; phylum Pseudomonadota; class Alphaproteobacteria; order Rhizobiales; family Hyphomicrobiaceae; genus Hyphomicrobium_B. The sequence continues at coordinate 82,391 of CAWBLX010000002.1, read as the reverse complement.
CCTGGATCGGGCGTCAGGCCGCCGATCGTTTCCCTGATCGTCTCAGGGTGAATGCCTTCGGCGATCGCGTCCCGCTTGAAATCGGCGAGCCATTTATTGAACGGCACTTTGTTTTGACAATTGCGCTTGTTCGCCGGCGGTGTGGGGGTGTTTTCCGCGTGAGCGCCTACGGAGATACCCGCGAGCATGAATGACGCCATCGCTGAAACGATAAAACCTGCGCGCATGGGGGGAATGCCTTCGGCCGTTGACGTGTGTCGGCACTTTGCCGACAGTCAGGACAGCGTCAAGAGACTATGGCCTGAATGAGGCCTTCGGAGCATTCGTAATTACGCATTGCCGATCAGAACGCCGACGGCAAAGACGATCAGGCCGCCGACGACGACTTCCAATGCCGCTCTCCAGAACCTCGTTTCCATGAACCGGGAGCGAATGCCGGCAATGACCCACAACTCGACGAACACCACCGCAATCGCGATCGTGGTCGCGGTCCGAAAATCGGGAATGAGATAGGGCAGCGTATGCCCGAGGCCACCGATCGCGGTCATCGCGCCTGTCACTGATCCTCTGAGCCAGGGATGGCCCCGCCCGGAAATCTGTCCATCGTCCGAAAGGGCTTCTGCAAACGCCATCGAGATTCCGGCGCCGACCGACGCCGCGATGCCGACGAGAAACGTTTGCCACGTGTTGTGGGTCGCAAAGGCGGCCGCAAAGATCGGCGCCAGCGTCGAAATGGAACCGTCGATGAGCCCCGTCAGGCCAGGTTGCACGTACTGCAAAACGAACGACCGGCGCGCGACCTGCGCTTCATCAGCCTTTGCTTCGCTCGTAAGTTCCACATCCGCAATATGCTGGGCAATGCCAATATGCTGGCTTTCGGCAGCAATGAGATCGCCAAGGAGCTTGCGAATTTCCGCATCCGACGCGCGCTTTAAAGCGGCCTCATAGAAGCTTCGCGTCTCTTCCTCGATCTCCTCTGCCTGGCGGCGAACCTTCTCGATACCGAGCGGGCGGATCATCCAGATCGGATCATGGCGCACGAAGCCGGAGACATCCTGGCGCCGGACAAGAGGAATATGATTGCCGAACTTGCGCCGAAAGATATCGATCAGCCAGCGCCGATGGCCGTTCTCTTCTTGCCCAAGCTCCCGGAAGATTTTAGCCGACGCCGGATAATCGTTGCTGAGACCGGCGGCATAGTCCGCATAGATACGGCCATGCTCCTCTTCGAGAGAAATCGCGAGCGCGAGAACCTCACGCTGATCAAGATCGTCGAACCGGCGCATTGAGTCATAGCCTTGAATTAGAATAATTCTAATCTAAAGCGAGAACTGCGCGCTGGCAAGGCTCACCGGTGTCACGGCGCGATCAGTCCGCCAAAAAAAACGGCGCCGTCCCCGAAGGATCGGCACCGATAATTGTCGGGTAAAACGAGCGCGCTTCAGCTACTTAGCGAGCGTTCGTTTTGCCGCCGCCCGTCTTGTTCATTGTGTTCTGCTGTGTGTCGACCCACGTCGACATGGCCTGCTGCCAGCCCTTTTGCCACATCTCTGCGGCCTGCATCCAAAACTGAATGGGATTGGCGGCTCCGGCCGCGAAATCCGGCATGCCGGGGAAGGTGCCGCCCGGACCGGGAAATTGCGGCGCGCCCCCGCCGAAGCCCGGCACGCCCGGAAAATTGGGAAAGCTCGGAAACTGACCGGGCGATCCCATGGCCTTAATCTGCTTTTCCCAGACGTCCATCACCTGATCGACGGCCTGAAGCTGCAGCTTGGAAGCGCTCTGCATCTGCTTCCTGCTGAGCTCGACGAAATCCGTGGGCCAGCCAAGCGACTTGGCGGCGTCTGCCATCTTGTCGAAGACGGCATTGCTGTTCTTCTCGCCCAATTCGGCGAGTTCAGCCCGCCAATTGGCCATCGCGTCGAACGCTTGCATGACTGCCTTTTTCGCATCCTCGCCGAGCTTTGTGAAAGCCGGATTGGCCTCGAACGGTGAATTCGCCATATCGCTTCTCCAGGGTATTGAACGGCCTCGACGGGCGGTTCGTGAACTGTTGCATACCGCCCGTTCTCTTGCCAGATGCCTTGTCGGCTGGCAGTGACAACGATCAAAACGGGGCGGAACCCGGCTTGAGGCTTTAACGCCCCTTTTGCCGGTCAGTTCCGGGTGCTATGAGCCCGGCCCATGACAGCCATTTCACATATTCGAAATTTTTCGATTATCGCCCACATCGACCACGGTAAATCGACGTTGTCCGACAGGCTCATCCAGCTCTGCGGAAACGTCTCAAATCGTGAGATGAAAGAGCAAATCCTCAACTCGATGGACATCGAGCGCGAGCGCGGCATCACGATCAAGGCACAGACGGTTCGGCTCGACTACAAAGCGAAAAACGGCGAGATCTACCAGCTCAATCTGATGGATACGCCGGGCCACGTCGATTTCGCTTACGAAGTCTCACGGTCGCTCGCCGCCTGCGAAGGCGCGATCCTTGTTGTCGACGCGAGCCAAGGAGTAGAAGCTCAGACACTCGCTAACGTCTATCAGGCGCTCGACAACAATCTCGATATTCTTCCCGTTCTGAACAAAATTGATCTGCCTGCGGCCGATGAAGACCGCGTGAAGACGCAGATCGAGGACGTCATCGGGATCGACGCCTCGGCCGCCATCGGCGTGTCGGCAAAAACCGGGCTTAACGTCGAAGCCGTTCTGGAGGCAATCGTCGAACGCTTGCCGCCGCCGAAAGGCGACACGACGAAACCCCTGAAAGCCATGCTTGTCGACAGCTGGTACGATGCCTACCTCGGCGTCGTCGTTCTGGCGCGTGTTATCGACGGCAGCTTGAAGAAGGGCCAGCGTGTCAAGCTGCTATCGACGGGCGCCAGCTACCAGGTTGAACGCGTCGGCATCTTCCGCCCTAAGAAGGAAATGCTCGAACAGCTCGGCCCTGGAGAGATCGGTTTCTTTACGGCCGCCATCAAGGAAGTCGCGGACACGCGCGTCGGCGACACGATCACGGACGAAAAGAACCCCACCGTCGAAGCGCTTCCCGGTTTCAAACCGGCCCAGCCCGTCGTCTTCTGCGGCCTCTTTCCCGTCGACGCCGCAGACTTCGAAGATCTGCGCGAAGCAATGTCGAGGCTTCGTCTCAACGACGCGAGCTTCTCATTCGAAACAGAAAGCTCCGCCGCCCTGGGCTTCGGCTTTCGCTGTGGTTTTCTAGGCCTCCTGCATCTCGAGATCATCACCGAACGCCTCGAACGGGAATTCAATCTAGACCTCATCACGACGGCACCGAGCGTCATCTATCATCTTCATATGAATGACGGCACGATGATCGAGATGCACAATCCGGCCGATATGCCGGAAGTCGTCAGGATCGATCACATCGACGAACCCTGGATCGAAGCGACCATCCTGGTCCCCGACGATTATCTCGGCGCCGTCCTGAAGCTTTGTCAGGACCGCCGCGGTCGGCAGAAGCAACTGACCTATGCCGGATCGCGTGCCATGGTCGTCTATGAGCTGCCGCTGAACGAGGTCGTGTTCGATTTCTATGATCGCCTGAAGAGCGTTTCGCGCGGTTACGCATCGTTCGATTATCATATCCTGGATTATGAAGAGGGCGACCTCGTCAAACTCTCCATCCTCGTGAACGCCGAGCCTGTCGATGCGCTCTCGATCATCGTTCACCGTTCGCGCGCCGAAAGCCGCGGCCGATCGATGTGCGAGAAACTCAAGGAGCTCATTCCCGCCCACCTGTTCCAGATCCCGATCCAGGCCGCAATCGGTGCCAAGGTCATTGCGCGCGAGACCATCCGCGCCTTGAGAAAAGACGTCCTCGCCAAATGTTATGGCGGCGACATCACGCGCAAAAGAAAGCTGCTCGACAAGCAGAAGGCCGGCAAGAAGAAAATGCGGGAATTCGGCAAAGTCGAAATTCCGCAAGAGGCGTTCATCAACGCACTAAAGATGGACGACAACTGAACCGGCGCGCGCGGCAAAAAGCGACCATCTTCGGAAAAGACGACCTACGGAAATCCGCGCAAAGTCTTCATGACTTCATCGGATGACGTCCTCCGCCGCACGGACTTCGCCGGCGACGACCGCGCGACGGACGGCTTGACTGCAGGCGCTGGCTTGGCAATCGGTAAGCCCGTCTGAGGATCGACGTCGGCCGCCTGACCGGCATCGCCCTGATCACCGTTCGCCGTAGCCGGTGGCGGCAGCGGCTCGATTAAAATCTTGGGCGTCAGCACGGCGTTGGCGTTGCCCGACGCAGCATCGCTTGAATTCGCCGGGCTTTGCCATCCCCGTTGCGGGTCGGAGCTGCCATCGGGGTCGGCGCCATTGCCGCTTGCAGGGGAATTCGCGGTCCCAGCCGATTCCGGAATGACCGGCGGCAATTGCTGCATTTCTTTTTCCTGAGCGGCGCGCGCGGCGGCCTCTTTTTTCTTCCGCTCCTTCTCGATACGAACGCGCTCTTCGTCGGCGCGACGGGCTTGCTCGAGTTCTTCGACATTGCGCTCCATCTGCCGCACGATGAGTTCCCGCTGCAGATCACCGGCATCGGCGCTCACCGTAACGGCCGCGAGATTGTCGAGTTGCCCGTCGTAGATAACGATGGCGGCCGGCAACGGCCCCTTCGCGGTTCGTGGCTTACGATTAGGCAAGGGTATCGCCGGTGGCGGTATCGGCTTGACGACAGACGTTAGTTGGAATGCGGCGTTCATGGCGAGCGTAGTGAGATCCGCCGTCGCCGTCCCCTCAACTTGGCCGTCTGCGCTTTGAAGATCGATTTTGCCGAGCTTAAGAGAGCCATCAGAGAGCGAAATCGCCAAGTCCCGGTTACCGAGCGGCATTTTTGAGGTTCCGACCGCCGCGACGAGCTCGCCGGCAATAAGGCGGGAATCATTCTGAACCTTGCCGAGCAGCACGTTGTCGACCACCTCGGTGACAGCCGCTGGTGAGGGCCCGGACACTTCCGCGTCCGTGAGCTTCACGGTTCCCGACCCGGTCATGACGGCGACGAGCCCGGCGGGACTTTGCGCCCGTGCTTCGGCGTGAAGATCGACCGTCGCAAAACCCTTCCCTCCGGCGTTGACGGCAGAGAGCTTTGCCTTATCGACTTTCAAATTGGCGGCGAACGCGACACCATTCGAGGCTTTCTCCAGGCTCGCGTGTCCCGCAAGCCGTCCGCCCGCCGCAGTCGCGTTGAGATCGCTGATCGTAAGCTCTCCGGGAGCGAGAGCGACAGTCATCGTCCCATTGCCCGTCGCAAGACCACCGCTCAAAGCGAGCGACTTGAACGCGACCTTCAGCGTCGCTTTCGCATTGCCGAGTGCCGCAAAATCGAAAAGCCCCTCCGGCCATAGCGGCGGCGTGTCCGCGGAATCGCCACTGTCCGCCCCTCCTGTATTCGGCGCAGCCGACTTGGATGGAGCGGCAGACAGAGCCGCAAACAGCCCCGGAATGGCAACGCGGTCAGTCATGATATTGCCGCCGATCCGCATCGCCCCGGCATCCGAAGCTACCGTCACGCTGCCGGCAAGCGTCGACGTTCCGAAAGAAAAGTTGTGAGCGGCGAGCGTCCAGAGCCCCTTGTCGCGGCGAACATCCAAGACGCCGTGGGCCGCAATGCCATTGGTTCCGCTTGGCAACGACAGCCCGGCAATGGCCAGAGCATCGGTTGCCTGATCGGCCTTGATATCGAGCGACCCGTTGAGCGCCAGATCCGAACGATCCGGCCATTGCGCTCTGCCTCGGAAGCTCATGCCGAAATCCTTCGACGAGATTCCGAATTGCGCCTTAGACCCCGATGCCAATGTTCCGGCCGCAATCAGCGACAGCTGTGCCGGCCCCGCCGATGGCCCGCCATCGTTCACCCCGCGCCCGAGCGTCGCAAGAAGCGAAGGCAGCGACGGCGCGTCGAGCGTCGCCATGACTCTGCTCGGATGCGACCGCCAGCCGGCGAACCCGCCGTCGAACTCCGCGCTCCCATTAAGCGATGAACCGTTGAGCACGCCGTCGAACGTGACGTCCGTCGTCTTCGGCGCCCTGAGCCCGATCCGAACCAATCCGGCGATCTTGCCATCTTTCAAGCCGCCGACGCGCTCCTCTCCGATCACGTCGAGAAGACCGGCTTTGCGGATCAAGTCGTGCATCGCATCAGGCGTCGACCCGACGGCATCGTAAGCGACCGTCCCGACCGGACCGCCCTCACGCATCTCGATCCGGCCATCGAGCCCGATCGTCAACCCGCTATCGGTCGTGAACTTTGCGACAGGCAAGCTCACAGTTCGGCCATCGGTGGCGAACGACACATCAACATCGCGATAGGTGTCCTCGCCGTTGGTCAACCGGCCTGCGATGACGCGAAGCCGCACGTCTCCGGGCAATTCCGTCTTCGCATCCGCCTCGACATGCTTGGGCGCCAAGCCGAGCGATTTTCGAAATTCCGAGCCAAGAGCCGCGGCTATTTTCGGGAAGACCTCGCGCGTATCGAGATCTTCGGCCTGCAACGTCACATCCATCCGCTCGCGATTGTCATGCGTGAGCTTGAGCTCGCCGGCGAGCGCGCGGCCAGAAATGTCTCCCGATGCCGCCGTGAGAAAAAACCTCTTGTCGTCGATTTCGAGTTTGCCCGTCGCCGAGTACGACCCATCGGCATCGATATCGATTGGAATACCTGACTTATCCGCCCAGACCTTGAAGCGGCCAAAGCTGCTGCCACCAATGAACCCGTTTCCGGCGAAGCTGAATTTGCCCGCCTTGGTCTTGAGATCGCCGGCAATGTCGAGCCGCGATCCCCCCGGCAGGCTGATTTTGAAAGTTTTGAGGTGCGTGACGTTGCCTTGCCGGTCTGCATCGATCGAAAGGCCGCCGGCGTTCTCGCCGCCAATCTTGACCTGCTCGAGATCGATCTTCGCGGAAGCCGTGCTGTCGCCTGCAACCGACTGCATCAAGCCAAGGGCAAGTCGCTTGAGTTTTGCGAACGACGCGCTGCCTTGACCGGCCCCGGCCAGCCAATCGACGTCGAGCCATTTCGAGTTGAGGACCAGATCGAGGCGAGGCGAAGCCGTCCAACTGGCGACGGCCGACCCGGTGATCGTTTGCGGCTGCGCCGCGTTGTCGAGGGTCAGCGACAGGTTCTTAATTTTCGCACCGAGCGCGTCTGCCGTCACGTCGGACTTGAGATCGAGCAACGGCGGTGGCCCCTTCCCGGAGGACGGCCCCCTGTCGACGCCCGGCACTTGAAGCTTGCCGGTCCAGCGCCCCGTAAATGTCGTCTTATCGTTCAGATTGTAGATGCGGCCGTCGAGCATGAAGACGCTCGGCGACCGATCGGCCCGCGCTGACAGCTTAAGCGCAAACGCGCCGTCAGCACTCGGAATGTCAGTTGCGAATTTGACGTCGTGCTCCGCCCCCGACCACGACGCCGAGCCCTTGAACCGAAAGGGCCCCGTGAGACCATCGGCGGAAAGCTCGCCATCGATGCCATCGACGGTCGCAACCCGTTTCGACTCCGCGTTGTAGATGGACACAGCCCCATCGGTGATCTGCACGGACCGCAATGCGACATCGCGCGGAACGAACGGCAAATCGCCGGGCTTCAGCTCAAGACGCGTCCAGTTACCCACCCCATTATTATCGACGGAAAGGGTAAGAACGGGCTTTTCGAGCTCGATCTGGCTCGCTTCGAAAACGCCGCGAAGCAGCGCCGGACCCGAAAGCCACATCGTGAAACTGTCGGCACGGATGAACGGCTCTCCCGTCTGGCCGGTCAGGTTGGCAATGCGGATCTTCTCGAACCGGACGTAGGGCACCGGCAGAAACTTCAGATTGACTGATCCGCCAACCCGAACCTCGCGCCCCAGAACTTTCGATGCTTCTTCCTCGAAGACGCCTCGGTAACTGTTCCAATCGATGAAATTGGGAACGGCAAAAAGCGCCGCAAGAAGAGCAACGAGAAGCGCGCCAAGAAATAAAAGCCCGTTGTTCATGAACGTCTCTAAGAGCCGTGCTCGACACGCAAAGCACACCGGCGGACGTGATCGAAGCAACGTCCGTGCCGTAACCATATATATGGCACGTAGGCGCAATACTCTGAACTCGAAATTTCGCTCATTTCCAGGCGTTTGACGATTTTGCGGTCCTATTTCAGTTTGTTGTTGCTTCAAGGCGCGGCGTGACGCCGCCCTGGTTGTACGATCAGCTACGGTGGTTTACCTGAGTTCCATGACATCGATTCAGAGGCCGGATGCTGCCGGCGGCGGAGATTTGCCGCACGACGATGATGACCCGCCGTTCGACCTACCCGACGCTCCCGCCGCGCGACCGCGCCAGGACGGAAAGAGCAGCCTGCCGATTTCCGCCCGCGCTGTGGCGGCCTCTCGCGGCCAGCCGACGTATTTGGACGGCCTCAATCCTGAGCAACGCGAAGCCGTCGAGACGACGGAAGGCCCTCTTCTCGTTCTCGCGGGCGCTGGAACCGGCAAAACCCGCGTTTTGACGACCCGCATCGCCCATATTCTGGCGACCGCCCGCGCCTATCCTTCGCAAATTCTGGCCGTAACGTTCACGAATAAAGCCGCGCGCGAAATGCGCGAGCGGATCGGATCGCTGATCGGCGGCACGCTCGAAGGCATGCAGTGGCTCGGAACGTTCCATTCGATCGGCGTCAAAATTCTCCGCCGCCATGTCGAACTCGTCGGTCTGAAGCCGGGCTTCACGATCCTCGACGACGACGATCAGGTGCGGCTCCTGAAGCAGGTGATCGAGGCCGCCGGAATTGACAAGGATCGCTGGCCCGCACGTCAGCTCGCAAACCAGATTGACGGCTGGAAAAACCGCGGCCTGACACCGGACAAAGTTCCGGAAGGAGAATCGTTCGGGTTTGCTGCCGGAAAGGGCGCGAAGCTTTATGCCGCCTACCAGGCGCGCCTCAAGGATCTCAACGCCTGCGACTTCGGCGATCTGCTGCTCGAATGCCTGCGACTGTTCCGCGAGCACCCCGACGTTCTCGCCGACTATCATCGCCGCTTCCGCTACGTCCTCGTCGACGAATATCAGGACACCAACGTCGCCCAATACCTTTGGCTCCGGCTCTTGGCTCAAGGGTCGCCGAACATTTGCTGCGTCGGTGACGACGATCAGTCGATCTACGGCTGGCGCGGCGCCGAGGTCGACAACATCCTGCGGTTCGAGAAGGATTTCCCTGGCGCCAAAGTCATCCGGCTTGAGCGCAACTACCGCTCGACAGCCAATATTCTTGCGGCGGCTTCAGGTCTCATCTCCAAGAACGAAGGCCGCCTCGGCAAGACGCTTTTCACCGACGACGCCTCCGGAGCCAAAGTCAGCGTCGCGAACTTCTGGGACGACGAGGCCGAAGCCCGTGCGATCGGCGACGACATCGAGAACCTGCAGCGGGCCAACGAGCGGCTGAACGATGTGGCAGTTCTGGTGCGCGCCTCCTCTCAGATGCGTGCCATAGAAGATCGCTTCATTACGCTCGGCCTTCCCTATCGCGTCATCGGCGGCCCGCGTTTCTACGAACGCCAGGAAATCAAGGACGCGATTGCCTATCTCGACGTCGTCGCGAACCCGGCGAACGACCTCAAATTCGAGCGCATCGTCAACGTTCCGAAACGCGGCCTCGGCGACACGACGATCAAGCGCATCCATGAGCTGGCGCGTGCACGGTCTATTCCGCTGTATCAGGCGGCTCGCGAGATCATCGAAACCGACGAGATGAAGCCGAAAGCCCGAAAAGCGCTGTTCGACATCACCCAGGCGTTCGAGCGCTGGCGCGGCAATCTCGACCACGTGCGCCACACCGAACTCGCCGAACTCATTCTCGACGAGTCCGGCTATACCGCGATGTGGCAGGCGGACAAGACCCCGCAGGCACAATCCCGGCTCGAAAACCTGAAAGAACTCGTCCGCTTCATGCACGACTTCGACACGCTGCAGGGCTTCCTGGAGCACGTCTCCCTCGTCATGGATGCCGACAAGGGAAGCGACGGCGATCGCGTCTCCCTGATGACGCTTCACGGGGCCAAAGGTTTGGAATTCGGCATTGTCTTCCTGCCGGGTTGGGAAGAGGGACTTTTCCCACATCAGCGCTCGTTGGACGAGAGCGGCAAAGCGGGCCTCGAAGAAGAACGCCGGCTCGCCTATGTCGGACTGACCCGGGCGAAACGGCGGGCCAAGATTTCCTTTGCGCAGAACCGGCGGACGCACGGCCTTTACCAGTCCGCACTGCCGTCGCGGTTCGTTGACGAGCTTCCGGAAGCGACCGTCGAAGTCGTCGAAAGTGAGATGCCCTACGGCGGCCGCCAGAACCCCTTCGGTTTCGGCGGATCATTCGGCCCGAGCCGGTTCGACCGCACCGGCGGTGCCGAACCATTCAAATCGACGTACAACACCCCGGGGTGGCAGCGCGCGCAGCAATCCTGGAGCAGAAGCGATCAAAAGAAAAAATCGCGCGGCCCGGTGACGCTCGAAGGCGAACTGGTAGCGGCTTCCACGGCGAACGCGCCGTCGTTCAAATCGGGCACCCGCGTTCGCCACGAGAAGTTCGGCCTTGGAACGGTGACGATCGTCGACGGCAATAAGCTGACGATCGATTTTGACGACGGATCGACCAAACGCGTCGTCGCCAGCTTTGTTGACGCCGTATGACAAAACCGCTAGGGTTAATGCTCGGACGGCGTCCAATTCCCGCCGCCGGTTTCTTCATATTGCCGTAATTCTAAGGCATGGTTTTCCACAGCTCGTTGGGCGTGGGGGTTCATCAGCTATGCAAGCCATTGCGATGCCGGTACGTCACCGGCTGATGACGCATGGCTTGCGCCGTAAGCACCTGAAATAAATCGAAAAAAAACTTGAGAAAGCATGAAACCTAAACGGGGAATCTTTGTTTGGGAGGGTAGGGTCCTTGAAAGGAGCTATCCATGAGCACTTACCGCTTTCCTCTAAGGGGTAAGATTGGCGTCGTGCACGGTAAGGACGGGGAAGTCCTGGCGCGACGCGTTGGTGTGCAGCGTGACCTAAGCCGGGCGAACCGGCGGAAATACGATTTGACCGATATGCAACAACCGCTGACCGAGGAGGAAATTCGCAATCTCCCGGTCGCTCATCGCTATTCGTCCTGAGAAATCACGAACAATATAGCACTCGGACTCGAACGAACGGCATCGCCCTGGAGCGGTGCCGTTTATGTCTTAGAGAGTGTCATGCGTCCTAGGCCGCTGCCGCCGGTCTCGCTTTCAGCAAATCCCACGCTGCATTGATCTGCTTGATCCGCTGCTCCCGGTGGCTGCGGTCCGCCTCGTTACGCGCGTGGTCGGGGTGCCACGACATCCGCAAGGCATCGACGATCTTCTTGACCGCGACATCAGGCGCGTCAGGATTGAGGCCAAGAATCCGGTAAGCCTCGAATGTCGTCGTTGGAATCTCGGGTTCGGGGGCAGCCGTCTGAATGTCCTCGGAGGCTGGCATCGCGCCCTGGGCTATGCGAGCGATTCGGTCGAGATCGCGTATGACGGCGCGGATAGCCGATTTGAGCCGCTCAGGCCCAAGTTGCTCGGACCGGCGTCCAAGGTCTGCAACGCGGGCCTGCAGGCTATCGAGTTCTGATGTCAGGACATCGCGTAGCAAAAGATCCCTGGGGAGCAGCGAAACAAAAAGCTCTGTCTCATGCAACCGCGCGTGAACGGGCGCGAGCGCGTCGGATGCCTGATCGTCGCCACTGGAGTCGGCCGAGGCCGTTCGCCAACTCTGATAGCTCCGGCGAAACATCGATAACGCCGAAGCTGTGAAGTCCCGAATGCGGCCAGCCGGAGATCCGGTCGCTGCCGCATCGCTTGAAAATTCGAACGGCACGAACTGCCGCCGACGTACTAGAAGCAGGCAAGCCCCCATCAGCGAGACCAGAAGCGTCGAAATCACGCCCGCCACTTTGAGGGCTCCACCCGAGACCTTCGGAGCGGCAACAGGATCGACCACAGTAATCCAAGGCGCTGCCTCGGGCTCGGAACGTGGCGCGGGCGGCTCGATAACGGCATCCGGAGAAAGGGTCTCGGCGGCCACCCGCGGCATCGTCGTCTTTTTTCCGAACCCGGGAAGAACAAAGCGGCCCCGAAGCTTGCTGACCGGAGCATATCCCGGCGGAAGTTTAGCCGGCATCACGACGCCCAGAGCGCGAGCTGCGGCCGCGACCTTCGCCCAGGAAACGCGCTGGCCGCCGCACTCGGTCGTGAACCTGTGAACCATCATCGTTTCGCACGTCCAAGCGGCGGACGAACCGCACGCCGTGAACGGCATATCTTCGCGTGACCCGATGATGGGATAGGTCGTCGCTTCGGCGGGCGAGAGATGCGGCCCACCCCTATCCATTGTGCAGGTATAAGGTAGAATGAGTTCGTCAGCCTCGACAACGCTGCTCGCAAGGGCCATGCACACAGCAAAGCCCAAGGCTACAAAACGCAAAGCCCCCATAGTAACGCCCCCGCATAATCCCCTCTGTGCCGCCGTTCATGATCCTAGCGAAAGATCGGCAGCACTATGGCAAGAAAACGAGATATAAACGCAAATTATACAAGGCAGGCTTGTATTTAATGGTGTAACAACAACTTCCTAGAAGAGGATCGACCCACCCATCTCGCGGGGCGCACGTCATCTTTCGGCGATGAAGTGCTGCCACGCTCGACAAGAACTTCTGCGACTCGATATGAAGACCGCGAGGCAAGAGGTTGGGGTTGAAACAAAAGTTCTGGGGGTTACGCAATGTCGTCGGCGGAATTTGCAGATGGCCGATTGCAGCGGAGGCAGAGCCTCTATGAGCGGCTTTCCGATTTAACGGATTTCGACCCGCGCCCCGCGGACGTTTCCGAAGACGCCCCCCCGCATGAACCGATCGATATTCTCGCGCCGGATGAAAAGCGCAAGCGCGAGCGCTTCATCCCCGTAACCCGTTTTGCTCTTCTTGACCGGCTGACGAAACCCCACCTCTGGCCACCTGGACAAGCGGCGGAAGCGCGGCGTTTCTTTCGCTACCTCGATTACTGGCGTCAGCAGCAGTACTTCGCCATGCTCCTCGATCTGGAGCAGACGTACGAAGCGTTTTCACCCGATAGCGACTTGCTGATGACACGCAGTTTCTCGGATGAGGATCGCGCGACATTGCAGCATCGGGTCTTCGAAGGCGTCGAGAGCCTTCTCGTGCGCGCAAATTACGAGCGGATCGACCCGACGGACGTTGAAATCATCCTGACCCGTGAAAGCCATTACGGCCTCGATCTCTTCGTCGATATGGACGCCTTCGAGCGCATCGCGATCTACTATCGTGGCGCCTCGAACCGGAAATACGAAAGGCGGCGCATCAGCACGTTTCTGCGTAAGGAAGAATTCGACGTTCCGATCTTCCAGCGCCTTTTTCTGATGTTCAAACTGAAAACGGCGGAGGCACGCGTTGAGGAAGTCATGCGCGAGAAGAAGATGTCTCGCGACGCGGCTGAAAAGTGGGTTGCCCGCCGCCGCCAGCACCTGCCGCCCGGCATCAACGACAAACACATCTATCTGAAGCTCTTCAAGAACATCCCGCGCACCGACGTCGAGATGATTTTTCCCAACACCGAAGTCCGCTTTCGCTCGATGGACAAACTCCGCCTCGGCGTCACGGCCGGCGGCGGCCTCGGCATGGGTGCCGTGGGTGCGGCGGGCAAGCTCGCCCTCCTTTTGAGCAATCCGATTGCAGCAATGGGTGCGCTCGCGGGCCTCGGCGGCATCGCCGTTCGCCAAGCCATGGGCTTCTTGAATCAGAAGCAGCGCTACATGGTCGTGATGGCGCAGAACCTCTATTTCCACACCATGGCCGACAACCGGGGCGTCATCCTGAAGATCGCCGCCCGCGGCGCCGAAGAAGACGTCAAGGAAGAGATGCTGCTCTACAGCGTCCTCGCCAAGGAGCACGCGACTCGCGCCGACCTGCCGTCGATCGACCTCGCCATCGAGAACTATTTGACGCAGACGTTCGGCGTAAAGATTGACTTCGAAATCGACGATGCCCTCGATCGGCTGATCCGCGATGGGATTGTGACCGAAACGTCGGACGGCACATTTGTCACCTTGCCGCCGGCCGACGCCGCAAAGCACATCGACGCCCAATGGGACTTGTTCCTCGATCATCTGCCCGATCCGATCAGCTCGGAAGGATATGAGTTCGAGGGCAAATCCGTCCCCAACCCTTGACGTCTAATGGCATTCAGAAAATTCGCAGCGCTTTTTGGCGATCGCGCGCTCGCCTATGCGACGGGCAACGCCGTACAGGATCTCATCGAGCCGCCGCCCGACGCATTGACCGTCTTCGAGGACGGCCCCGACCGCTGGCGCGTCGAAGCTTACTTCGACATCGAGGCAGGCGAACGCGACTTGGCGAGCGAGTTGGCGCCTCTCCTGGATTGGCCGCTACCGCCATTCGAAATCGAGACCGTCCCCGACCTGAACTGGGTCGCGATTTCGCAAGCGGCACTCCCGCCCGTCCATGCCGGACGCTTCACCGTTCACGGTAGCCACGACAAGGTCCGCGTCGCCCACGGACCGAACGCAATTCTCATCGATGCGGGGGAAGCCTTCGGGACCGCGCACCACGCGACGACGCTCGGATGCCTGCTCGCCATCGACAGGCTTACGCGCGCCCACGCGTTTAGCAACATGCTCGATCTCGGCTGCGGCTCCGGCGTCCTGGCGATCGCAGCCGCCAAGGCGATGCCGCATATGCGCATCGTCGCCGCCGACATGGACCCGCAATCGGTCAAGGTTGCAACTGACAACGTCCGCCTCAACGGCGCCGGACATCGCATCGCGCTTTTCGTCGGCAACGGGCTGCGACATCCGAAGGTGAGTGCGCGCGCACCGTTTGATTTCCTCGTCGCCAACATCCTGGCGGGACCGCTGATCCACCTGGCTCCGTCAATCTCGCAAGCCGTAAGTCCCGGCGGAACGCTCGTTCTTTCAGGAATTCTCATCCCCCAGGCGCCGGAGGTCATCGCGACCTATCTGGCCCACGGTTTCGCGCTCCGCCGCCATGACCGGATCACGGGCTGGTCCACACTGACCTTCAGGCGGCGTTGAAATCCGCTGGTCCCACGCTTAGAACCTCAGGCCATGCTGCAGACATTCCATTCCCTGTCAGAGCCTGAACGCGTCGCCGAACGCGTGAAGGCGCTCCGCGCCTATATGGCAAAAGCGAAAATCGACGCGGTTCTCGTGCCGCGCTCCGACAAACACCAAGGCGAATACGTGCCCGCATGTGCCGAGCGGCTTCAATGGCTGACGGGCTTTTCGGGCTCGGCCGGTCTCGCCGTTGTTGCCAAGAAGTCCGCGGTGCTCATGATCGACGGCCGCTATACCGTCCAGGCGGCCGCCGAAACCGATACGAAGGTTTTCGAAGTTTCGCTGCTGCCGCGCGGAAAGCTCGCCGACTGGCTGACGACAAACGTTGGCAAGGGCGGAAAGATCGGCTTCGATCCCTGGAACCACACCGCAGGCGAAATCAATCGCCTAGCCGCGGCACTCGCACCCAAGGGGATCAAGCTCAAGGCGCTGTCCAAGAACCCGATCGACGCGCTTTGGGGAAAGGCACGCCCCAAGCCCCCACAAAACCCGGTCATCGCCCAGCCGATCGCCCTCGCCGGCAGAACGGCCGCCGACAAGATTTCCGAGTTGCAAACGCGCCTCAAGAATGACGGTCAGAGCGCCGTCATCCTGACGCTGCCGGATTCCATTTGCTGGCTGTTCAACATTCGCGGCAGTGACGTCGCCCACAATCCTGTCGTGCTTGCATTCGCCATCGTGCCCGCCAGCGGCAAGGCCGAGCTCTTCATCGCACCCGACCGGTTTGAGCCCGAAGCGCGCGCCGAGGTCACGCCGGTCGCCAAGCTTCTTATGCCTGCAATGCTCGCCAATCGCGTGAAAGAGCTGAAGGCCAAGGGCAAGCGCGTGCGTCTCGATCCCGAGACTGCCGCCTATTGGTTCGAATTGAAGCTTGGCGGCAAACTGATCGCCCGCGGCCAAGATCCCTGCATCGTGCCGAAAGCCATCAAGTCCGACGCCGAGGTCATCGGCGCCCGCGCCGCGCACGTTCGCGATGGCCACGCCGTCGTTCGCTTTCTGGCCTGGCTCGACGATTGGGCCTCCGATGGCACGCTCGATGAAATCACCGCCGTCCAGAAGCTCGAAGAATTCCGCCGCGACACCAACATGCTTCGCGACGTGAGCTTCCCGACGATCTCGGGCTCCGGGCCCAACGGCGCCATCGTGCATTATCGCGTCAGTGACGCAAGCAACCGGCGGGTCCAGCCTGGCGAACTGTTTCTCATCGACAGCGGCGGCCAATACCCCGACGGCACCACCGACATCACGCGGACCGTCGTCGTCGGCGAACCGACGGAAGACATGAAACGGCATTTCACCGCCGTTCTCAAAGGTCATATCGCGGTCGCGACCGCACGCTTCCCCAAAGGCACGCGCGGCATCGATCTCGATCCATTCGCACGCCGCGCTCTATGGCAGATCGGCGCCGATTTCGACCACGGAACGGGGCACGGCATCGGCAGCTATCTCTCGGTCCACGAGGGACCACAATCCATCTCACGCGCCGGAATGGCCGTCTTGCATCCCGGCATGCTGATCTCGAACGAGCCCGGCTACTACAAGGTCGGCGAATACGGCATTCGCATCGAGAACGTCGTGCTCGTCACGCTCCCCGAAACCGTTGACGAGGGCGACCGCGAGATGATGGCATTCGAAACGCTGACGCTCGCGCCCATAGACCGAAGGCTCATACGTCCTGAGATGCTTGAGAAGAGCGAGCGGGATTGGCTCAATGGCTATCAGAAGCACGTTTTCGACACGCTCGCGCCGGACCTCGATCCGTCGACGCGCAATTGGCTGAAGCAGGCGACCCAGCCGATTTGAACAACTGCGCATCGCTGTATCGCCCGTGACAGCTTCGTACCGCCCGGCCGCATAGCTTTCCTCCAGCTTTTGCATGAGGAGAGTCCGAATGTTCGATATCCACGAAGTGAGCGCTGCACCGCACTTCCCGGAGCCGCTGAAGTCCACCGTCCCTCTCGCACGGGCCGAAAGCCTGTGCGCTCTTCTCGCTCAGGCCTCCGAAGGTAATGACAGCGTCGAGGTGAGACTGCGCGACGGCGAGATCTTCATCGCCCTGACTGCGAGCTGATGAATATCTCTCTCCTGCCTAGGACCGTCCGATGAGGGTGATCCATTCGTCCTCGTCGAGCACCGTCACGCCGAGTGCCCGCGCATTGTCGAGCTTGGAGCCCGCGTCCGCGCCCGCGACAACGTAATCCGTCTTCTTCGAGACCGAACCTGAAACTTTCGCGCCAAGCCTTTCGGCCTGTGCCTTTGCTTCGTTGCGCGTGAACTTCGTCAACGTGCCGGTGAAGACGACCGTCTTGCCGGTCACCGGTGACTCTTTCGTTTGCGCGCGGACGTAGGGCGTGACGGTCACTTCCTTGAGCACCGCCTCGACCTGCTTCTGGTTATGCTCCTCGCCGAAGAAATCGACGAGCGCGTCGATGACCGTCTCCCCGATGCCGTCGATGTTGTCGATATCCCGATACGCGTCGCCATCCTTACCGCCGTCGATCGCCGCATCGACCGCGGTGCGAAGCGCTTCCAATGTTCCGTAGGCTTTGGCGAGGTCTTTCGCCGTCGTCTCGCCGATGTGGCGGATGCCGAGCGCATAGAGAAAGCGGTCGAGCGGCACCTCCCGGCGCGCATCGATCGCCGCAAACAACTTGGCGACGGAGGTTTCCTTGAAGCCGCGGACTTTCGTCAGCGGCTCATCGGAGGTGCGATCTCGTGCCTCCAGCGTGAAGATGTCGGCGGGAGATTTGATGCGGCCGGTATCGAAAAAGAACTCGATCTTTTCCGTCCCCAGTCCCTCGATGTCGAAGGCATTCCGCGACACGAAATGCTTCAAACGCTCCTTGACCTGCGCTGGACAGATGAGCCCGCCGGTGCACCGGCGAACCACGTCGGCTTTCCCCGTTTCCTCAACCAACTCGCGCACCGCGTGACTGCCGCAAACCGGACAAATGGTCGGGAACGTGAAGGGCTTCGAATGCGCCGGCCGCTTGTCGAGCACCACTTCCACGACTTGTGGAATGACATCGCCCGCGCGCTGAACGACCACGGTATCGCCCTCGCGAATGTCCTTCCTCGCGATCTCGTCTTCATTGTGTAGCGTCGCGTTCGAGACGACGACGCCACCGACGGTCACAGGCCTCAATTTCGCGACAGGCGTCAGCGCGCCTGTGCGGCCAACCTGAATATCGATCTTCTCAAGGACGGTCGTCGCCTGCTCAGCGGCAAACTTGTGTGCGATCGCCCAGCGCGGCGAGCGCGAAACAAAGCCGAGACGTTCCTGATAATCGAGCCGGTTGACCTTATAGACCACACCGTCGATGTCGTAGCCGAGAGACGCCCGCTTGCTTTCAATATCGCGATAGAATGCAAGCAAGTCCTCCGTCTTGGTTGCAATGCGCATCAGCGGATTGACCGGCAGTCCCCAATGCTCGAACGCGGCAACGACGCCCGCCTGCGTGTCGGCCGGAAGCGTCGACGCTGCGCCCCAAGCGTAAGCAAAAAACCGGAGCGGCCGCTTCGCCGTGATCGATGCATCGAGCTGCCGAAGCGAACCCGCAGCCGCATTGCGCGGATTGGCGAAGATTTTGTCGCCGCTTGCGGCCTGCGCCGCATTCAGTTTTTCAAAGTCTTTGTGCCCGAGATAGATCTCGCCGCGGATGTCGATCAGCTCGGGAACGTTCCCGCCCTTGATCGTGTGCGGAATTTCGCGAACCGTCTTGATGTTCGCCGTGACGTTCTCACCCTCCGTGCCGTCGCCGCGCGTCGCGGCCTGGACGAGAGCACCGTTCTCGTAGCGGATTGAAATCGAGAGTCCGTCGATCTTCGGCTCCGAGGTCACTTCCAAAACGTCGTCATCGCCGAGCATGAGGAAGCGCCGAACGCGCTCGACGAAGTCGACGACGTCCTGATCGTCGAAGGCATTGCCGAGCGACAGCATCGGCACGTCATGACGTAATTTCCCGAATGCCCCGACTGGGGCGGCACCGACCTTCGCCGTCGGGCTGTCCGCGCGTCGAAGTTCCGGATGCGCCTTTTCGATCTCTTCGAGACGGCGGCGCAGCGCATCGTAGTCGGCATCTGAAATCTCGGGCGCATCGTGCCGGTAGTAAAGGTCGTCATGATGCGAGATCTCGGCCGTCAGCCGCGCGATCTCAGCCTCCGGCGTTCCACTGCCCTCGGCGGCCCGCTCGACGCTCTTTCGTTTTTTCTTCGACTTGGTTTCGCTCATCGCGATCACTGTAACGAGCAAAGCAAAAACGCGGCAGGGGGGAACCTGTGCCGCGCTTCAAAATCTAGCACGATGCGATGTTCTGAGCGGAAGCGGAATCAGCCGCTGTTAAGACTGAGGCTCGGCACGCTGATTTTCGGAATAGAAAGCTTGGGAACCGAATTCCAGGTTTTCGATAGCCAAGATTCGCTATCCTCGTGCGGCGCCAAGCCGCCGGACGCCAGCAAAGTGTAGGAATCCTTGTACCATTTGCTGTCCGGATAGTTATGACCAAGGATGGCCGCTGCGTTCTGGGCTTCGTTGGTGACGCCAAGCGCCATGTAGCACTCGACAAGGCGGGCCAGCGCTTCCTCGACTTGAGCGGTCGTCTGATAGTCGCTGACGACGGTCTTGAAGCGATTGATGGCGCCGACATAGTTATGACGATCGAGATAGTAGCGCCCGACATTCATCTCCTGAGCCGCAAGGTTATCCAGGCAGATGCGGATTTTGTTGTCCGCATCCCGCGCATACTCGCTATCCGGATACCGGGCTTTCAGAATTTTCAACTGCTCGAGAGCCTTGCGCGCTGCCGTCTGATCGTGGACTGCCGTCTTCATGTCCTCGAAATAGGACTGCGCAATAATGTGATGCGCGAGAGGCGCTTCCTTCGTGCCCGGATGCAAAGCCACATACCGTTCGGCTGACGCGATTGCCTCGGGTGTCTTGCCGGCCCGATAGTAGGCATACGCCGCCATGACGATCGACTTACGAGCTTCCGGCGAATAGGGGTGCTCACGATCGACCGCTTCGAACTTCGTCGCGGCATCATCGAAACTGCCTTTGTTCATCAACGCGTCGGCATCAGCGAACATCTTCGAAGGTGGATCTGGGTTCAGAACTGCGGAATCGAGCTTAGGCCCATTGCTGCAACCCGCGAGCGCAAGCGTCATCAGCACCGACATAGCGCCCAAAGCTCTGAGAATGGTACGTGTCGATATCATCATTCGCCGCGCTGCTTCCCAGAGGGGCCGGCATGCATCGAATACCAGCCCAGACTTGTCAACGACCGCAAGCGGATAGCACCCCAGAACTCGACCTTAAAGGCAAATCGCCGACGGCCCACTGTTTGCTAACAGCCCCCGTCGGCGAAACTATCGTCCGATTGTGGTGCATTCCGGGCCGGCCGAAAACCGGCAGTTTCGCCGAACGGCGAGATAAGCCGAAGCCTATTCCGCCGCGACGACAGTCTCCGAAATCATCTGGACAGGCGAACGGCTGGCGCGGGTACGCGGTGCCTGCGCGAACTCCCAGTTCGAAGCGTCGGCAAACAGCGCCTGAAGCACCATCGAATTGAGCTTGTGACCGCCCTTGTAGGACCGATACGCTCCAAGCAGCGGCGAGCCCGCAAGCGCCAAGTCGCCAACGGCGTCGAGCATCTTGTGACGGACGAATTCCTGCGGATAGCGCAGACCGTCGCGGTTCATGACTTTGCCGTCGCCGATGGCCACCGTGTTGGTCAGATCGGCACCGAGTGCCAAGCCGGCCTTCCACAGCTTCTCGACATCGCTCATGAAGCCGAAGGTGCGGGCCCGAGAGAGCTCTTGACGGAAAACGCCGGGGCTCATCTCATACTGAAGGCGCTGACGACCGATAACAGGTGAGGAGAAATCGATTTCGACGTCCATGCGGAAACCGGCATGCGGCTCAAGCTCGCCCCAGCACCCGCCTTCGTCGACGCGAACCGGCTTTAATACCTTGATATACTTGCGAGGCTCCGAGAGTTCACGGATACCGACACGATCAATGGCGTCGACGAATTCCGCCGAGCTGCCGTCCATGATCGGGACTTCTTTGCTGTCGATCTCGATGTAGAGATTGTCGATGGAGAGGCCGCGAAGGGCCGCAAGGAGATGTTCGACAGTTCCGACCGTTGTTCCGGCGCCGTCGCCGATGACGGTACAAAGCGTCAGGTTTTTGACATTGGCTACGTGCGCCGCGATTTCCGAGATGACCCTTCCTCGTTTCGTAACGAGAAAGCGGAGCCCAATATCAGCCTCTGCTGGATGCAGTGTGAGTGATACCGGAGCTCCGCTGTGCACCCCCGTGCCTGTCAACTGGATCTCGCGGGCAAGCGTGGTTTGCCGCGCACCGATGAATCGATTCGACATACAGCGCCGTCCCTCATTCTCTGGCGACCGCTGCTCCCCAGCATTATGCGGCCAACCACCCCCGGACCTACCTAGATGTCCTCCAGATTCTTTCAGAGCGTTCCAGCCTTATTTCGGCCGTGTCGGCTCTGATCAAAGGATCATCACAAGTGGTCGATGCACAAAAGCTAACTGCTTCGCTAAACACCGACAAATCACGCTTTCTTACATTGTGTTACGCTTTAGCAACCATTCTTGACGTTTCTGGCGTCTTGATGCAGCCGCATTCCGACCGCGTTTTTCGCCTCAGAAACCGCCCCCGATCGCCACGTTTTTTCCACGATTGAAAATCGGATCACGTGCCGAAGTGGCTGGCATTCGACCGACCCGGCTATTTCCGTCCACGACCGGCGAGACGTCCAAAAAGGCCCGGTTTTCTTTGCTCTTCCGCATCTCTGCTGCCTGAGAGACCTCCACCGAGATGGCGCGCGTTCCATTCCTTCTGAGCCTGCGGAGGAAATTCCTCGATGCCCGGAACGCGACGGGACGTACGCTGAATTTCCGTAGGCGCTTGTGGCTCGAATCGATGATCGTAAATCGGTGCTGCAGTCTCGGCCGGAAGCGGTGGCGTCCGTAACAAAGCGTTCCCGGAAAGCGGAGGAAAATTTTCCAAGCCGTCGTCAATCGTGACATTTCCGGGCGCGACCCAGCTGTCACGGCCAGAACGCGGCGCTTCGCTGTGGATAGGCGTTGAATAATTCTGCTGCGGTCCAGGCGGCGACTGCAAAGCCTCCGCAAGCCGCCGTTGCAGGTCGCCGGGGGGGCCGGGCACCACGGCCGGGGCTGCCATTTGCGGCTGATGAGGCGCGGCGTGCGGCTGTTGCGACATATCCATGACAGGAGCTCTTGCAGCCGGCTGGATCACGCCTGAGGTGATAGGGGCGCCCTGCTGCCTAAGATTCTGCTCCATTGCCCGATGATTCATCCCCGACGCAACGATCGAGACACGCAGCCTGTCGCCGAGCTGCTCGTCAAATGTCGCTCCGACAATGATGTTGGCTTCGGGATCGACTTCCTGGCGGATTCGGCTTGCCGCCTCATCGACCTCATAGAGCGTCATGTCACGGCCGCCTGAGATCGAGAGCAGAAGGCCCCTGGCGCCGCGAAGCGTCACATCGTCGAGAAGCGGATTGGCGATTGCCTCTTCGGCCGCGAGAACCGCACGCCGCTCGCCCGTTGCTTCGCCGGTTCCCATCATGGCGGTGCCCATGCCGCTCATGATCGTACGGACGTCGGCGAAATCTAGGTTGATTAGCCCTTCCTTGAGAACAAGCTCGACGATGCACGCGACACCCGAATAGAGCACCTGGTCGGCAAGGACGAAGGCTTCTGCGAAAGTCGTGCGCTCGTTGGCGATGCGGAAGAGATTCTGGTTCGGAATGACGATAAGCGTATCGACGAGATGCCGGAGGTTTTCGACACCGGCCTCCGCGATCCGCATGCGCCGCGCACCTTCGAACTGGAACGGCTTGCAGACGACACCGACCGTGAGAGCGCCAAGCTCGCGAGCGATACGCGCGATGACCGCCGCCGCGCCCGTCCCGGTGCCGCCGCCCATGCCAGCCGCAATGAACACCATATGCGCGCCGGCGATATTGGTGCGAAGCTCTTCGAGGGCTTCTTCCGCCGCCGCTTCGCCGATCTCCGGCCGGGCACCCGCACCGAGGCCCTCAGTCAAGTTGACGCCGAGCTGGATGCGGTGCTCCGCGCTCGATGCCTCGAGCGATTGCGCATCGGTATTTGCAACCACGAACTGCACGCCCTGTAGACCGGCTGCGATCATGTTGTTCACGGCGTTGCAGCCCGCGCCGCCGACACCGATAACGGTTATCCGCGGCTTGGCGTCGACCAGCTTCGGCAATTGCAGCTTTATGCTCATGGCGTCCCCGAAATTGAGTATTGGGCGTTGGGCACGATCTTCTCGGCCTCGCACGCCGCCTGCTTCGACGATCTCACTTCTTTTTTCGACACGTCTTCAAAATCCGCGCTTGAGCCATGTTCCAACGCGACCAAGATACCCTTGCGTCACAGTCTTGCGACCGCGCGCCATGTTGAGTTCGCCATCGCCCCGTGCCGCCACGATCGCAAGGCCCGAAAGCGTCGCGAGCTGCGGCCCCGAAAGGCTGGCATTGAGACCCGGCAAATCCGACGGCCGCCCCAGACGCGCCGAGCGCCCGAATTCGTTCGCGACGAATTCAGGCAATCCGATCAGCTGGCTGGCCCCGCCCGTCAGAACGACCTTGTCTCCCATGAAGCGGCTCGCCGCATTGAGCGCCATGCGCTCGCGCACAAGCCCCATGATCTGCTGCACACGCGGACGGATGATATCCGTGAGCCGCGCCCTGCTGGTTTCGTAGCTCCCGTCGTCTTCCTCGCCGGCAATCGGATAGGAGAACGACTCGTGCTCGTCGGACTGGGCTTTGACCATTGTGCCATAAAGCGTTTTGATTCGCTCGGCTTCGGCGAGTGGCGTCTGCAACGCCTTCGCGATGTCGTAAGTGATGTGCTGGCTGCCGACCGGGATGACGTCGGTGCCCGTGAAACGCCCGTCCGAGAACAGCGAAATCGACGTCGTTCCGGCGCCGAAATCGATGCATGTCACACCGAACTGCCGCTCTTCAGGGGTGGTAGCAGCAAGCGCGCTGGCGTAGGACGCCGCGACGAGGCCATCGCAGCTTGCGTAGCATCGGTCGATAAGAACTAGCAGATTGCGAAGCGGCGCTTCGTCGGCCGTGACGGCGTGAAGCCCAGCCGAAAGTCGGCGCGCCGAAAGTCCGAGCGGATCGCGCGCGCCGCCGACACCGTCGACCTCATAGCCGAGATGATTGAGATGGAGCAGCGTCCGTCCGTTGCGCTCGGCATAGCTTTCGCCCGCCGCCATCAGCCGCGCCAGATCGTCCGCCGTCACGCATCCCGTTTCAACCTCGGTCCGCGCCGTACAATGAACCGACGAGATCCGGCCCGCCGACACCGACATCGTGAAGCCGCCGACCGAAATACCCGCCGCGCGCTCGGCGTGACCGATGACACCGCGAACGACGGACTCAGCTTCGTCGAGATCCGTGAGAACACCGGCTTTCACGCCCTTCGAGCGCTGCATGCCGAGCCCCGCGAGCCGCAGCACAGGCGTGGGCAGGCCAGGGGCATATTCGCCGACGACAACGGCCGCAACCGTCTTGCTCGTGCCGATGTCGAGAAGTCCGAAGGTCCTGTAGGTGCGCCGATCCGCCACGAAATCCTCCCTACTGTTGAGCCGAGGCGACGGACGTCGTCCCGGCGCCTGCGAGAGAGGATGTGCGAATGGACTCGGGTGTCGCCGGCCGCATCGCGATACGCCCCGGCGTGCGAACATCGACGATCATCGGCTTGCCCGTAAGCGCGGGGAGCACGGCGGGGTTCGTCGCGATTTCGCCGAAGCCTTCGATCTCGCGATCCGCGGCGAGATCCAGCGCCGTTCCATTCTTGAGAACGACGCGCCAACGGCGTTCGGCAATGCGCTCGCCGTAAGCATATTCCCGCTCTATCCTGGGATAATGGCGCAAAGCCGAAAGCATCAGGATGGCCTCGCTGTCGGCGCCTTCGCCTGCGACGCGCGGCAAATTCCAGGCGCTCGCAGCCGGCATCGGTCCGAGCGTGCGGCCCGTCGCATCGACGAGATAATTCGTTTCACCGCGCGTCCAGATGAAAGCCGGAGATCGCTCGTGAACCACGACGTCGAGCGTTCCCGGATAAACGCGCGTGATCTGTGCGGTATCAACCCACGGAATGCGCTCGATGCGCTTCAATGCGGCATCGGAATCGAAAGCCGCGAACGTCTTCACGTTCGGCAAGTCCAGGGCGTCGAATACGTCGGAGTCGGCAGTGTAGTGCTGCCCCGAAACGTTCACCTGATCGATTCCAAATCCGGCGGCAATCATCAGATCGTTGACTTTGGCGGCGACGTCGATGGCTTTGAGTTGATCGAAAGGCAGAGCATATGCGGCGGCTCCCGTTCCAGCGACGAGCGCCGCAAGGACAAGCGACGGCACCATCCAGCGCCGGCCCCGCCTCGACCGTCGAAACCGCCGTTCTCCACGCGGAATGTGCAATTTCAGGGTCGTGCGCTTGGAAACGGTCGCCGCAGCGTCGCGCCCACCCGTCGTCGGCCCGCGGGACGGCGTCACCCAATGAGCAGCGTCCGGCTCCGGCGTTGGCGCATCGTGTGCAGCCCGCCACCAGAACCGATGCTTGCTCTCTACCTGTTGCAACTCGCGTCCTCGACCATCCATCGGACGAGGTCACCGAACGACCAGCCGGCATACCCCGCCAGCTCAGGCACGAGGGAGGTTCCCGTCATGCCCGGCTGAGTGTTGACTTCGAGGCAGATCAGCTCGCCGGTCCCGCCGGCCGTGTCGTCGT
Organism: uncultured Pseudomonadota bacterium; assembly: GCA_963789775.1. GTDB lineage: Bacteria > Pseudomonadota > Alphaproteobacteria > Rhizobiales > Hyphomicrobiaceae > Hyphomicrobium_B. The sequence continues at coordinate 56,396 of CAWBLX010000002.1, read as the reverse complement.
AGCGGAAGTCAGCCCGCGATACGCCGCGACAGCCCAAAGCTTGATGCGCCCTTAACGTTAAGGAGCGGACTGACTGGTAAACATCTGGTAAAAGTTGTGCCGGCAGCTCGTGCTTTGAACCGCCGGGTGCGTATTTGGCCTCATAGTCGTAGAACGCGAGGCCGCGAAGCGGCACGATCTCGATGATATCCGTCACAAAATCGCCAATAACCGCACAAGTGATCTCACGCCCCGCAATATAACGTTCGACCATCACGATCTCGTCGAGGGGCCCTCCGGCGGCGATCGAATTGGGCGGCCGCTCGGCACCCGGCGGGACGATGACGACGCCGACGCTTGACCCCTCCGTGACCGGCTTCACGACATAGGGCGCCGCCATCACATGGCCTTGCAGCGCCTCGCCCCGCGTTACGAGCTTCGCTTCGGCCACGGGAACGCCCGCAAGTTTCATGATGTCCTTCGCGCGCTCCTTGTGCATGGCGAGTGCCGACGCCAGCACACCCGAATGCGTATAAGGAATGCCGAGCAGCTCGAGCACGCCCTGCACGCAACCGTCTTCGCCGAATTTGCCGTGTAGGGCGTTGAAACAGACCTCGGGCTTCAACTCCTGAAGTCTGCTCGCGAGATCTCGATCGACGTCAACTTCGGTGACGGTATAGCCCTCGCCTAAAAGAGCTTCGCCAACCGCAGCACCCGAGTCCAAACTGACCTCGCGCTCGGCGGAAAGTCCGCCCTTCAGAACGGCGACATGAGTGCGCGTACGCTTCGGGACCGGGCCGAGTGTGTTCATCGTTGGCTCGCTGACGGGATAAAAGACATGAGAGGCTTTTTACGTTTGGTCGGCGTGCGTGTCGACGCGGTCGGCAGCCAGCGCTTCCCCAACGGGACGCCCAGGCTTCGCAACGCCGAGGCGGATGATCTCCCAATCCAGGATCACGCCTGACGCCTCACGAACACGCGCCCGCACCGTCTCGCCGAGCGTCTCGACGTCTTCGCCGCTCGCCTGTTGGTCGTTGATCAAGAAATTGCAGTGCATCTCGGAGACTTTCGCACCGCCGACACGCAATCCCCGGCAGCCGGCCTGATCGACGAGCTTCCAGGCGCTGTGACCGGGCGGATTCTTGAAGGTCGAGCCGCCCGTTCGTTCCTTGATCGGCTGGTTCTTCTCGCGATAATCCGCGACCTCATCCATCTCTTTCAGGATTTCGGCAGGATCGCCCGGCTCACCCGCGAACGTCGCTTCCGTGAAAATCCAATCCTTGGGGACACTGGAATGGCGATAGGTGAAGCCCATGTCCGTGAGAGAAAGCACATGAACGGTGCCGCTCGGATCGACCGCCCGGGCCCCGATGAGGCAATCCTTCGTCTCCCGGCCGTGGGCGCCCGCGTTCATGCGCAACGCCCCACCGATCGATCCCGGAATGCCCCGATAGAACGCAAGACCGCGAATGCCGGCGTCCGCCGCGGCGCGCGCCACCTTCACATCGGGCACGGCCGTTCCCGCGCGCAACCGATGGCCATCCTCGACCTTAATTTCGCTAAAGCCGCGCCCGAGCCGGATAACGACTCCCGGCACGCCACCGTCGCGAACGAGAAGGTTTGAACCAAGACCGATGACCTGCGCCGGAACATCGCGCGGCAGGTGCTGCAGGAAATACGCGAGATCGGCTTCGTCCGCCGGCATGAACAACGCCTGCGCCGGACCGCCGACACGAAACCACGTAACGTCGGCAAGAGATGCATTGGCACTGAGCTTGCCGCGCAGCTCCGGCATCGCCGCCTTTAGTTCTGCGGTGATGTCGGCGAACATCAGCCCGCGCTCCCCGTCCGCTTCGGTTCCTCCGCGAGCCACCCAGGAAGCGCGTTCGCCCACTCCGTCGAATTGCCGGCGCCGAGGCAAATGACGATATCGCCGGGCCGCGCTATCCGCTTGATCGCGGGGACGAGCAGGCTCGGATCATCGACTGCCTCTGCCGGACGATCACCGATCGTCCGGATGCGGTCCGCAAGCGCATGGCTATCGACGCCTTCAATCGGGCTTTCCCCTGCCGTGTAAAGCGGCGCAACGAGCACGCTGTCGGCATCCTTGAAGCAGCGCGCAAACTCGTCGAAGAGATCATGCACGCGCGTATAGCGATGCGGCTCGACGACGGCGATCACCCGGCCTTTGGCGCCACCGCGCGCCGCCGCAAGCACGGCCGCGATCTCTGTCGGATGGTGACCGTAGTCGTCGTAGATCGAGACGCCGTTCCATTCGCCAGTGAACTGAAAGCGGCGTTTGACGCCGGAAAAACCGGCCATCGCCGCCTTGATCTTGGCGTCGGGCAGACCCGCATGGGTCGCAACCGCAATAACCGCCAGCGCATTGAGCGCGTTGTGCGCGCCGGGAATCGGCACCGACCAGCCTTCGAGTACACGCGCCCCGCCTTTGACACGCGCGGCGAGCCTTGCATCGAAATGCGTCGTATTGCCGATGATGTGCATCGACTGCAGCCTGAGGTCGGCGTCCTCGCTCTTGCCGTAGGTTAGCAGACGGCGGCCGTCCGCCCTGAGATTAAGCCGCTGCACCATCTCGCGCACGACCGGATGATCGATGCACGCAACGGCGAGCCCGAAGAACGGAATGTTGCGCAGGAAGGCTTCGTATTCGCGGTGCATGGCCTCGACCGAGCCGAAGTAGTCGAGATGCTCCGGATCGATATTGGTGACGACGCCGATTTCCGTCGGCAGCCGCGTGAACGTGCCGTCGCTTTCGTCGGCTTCGACGATCATCCACTTGCCCTGACCGAGCCGCGCGTTCGACCCCCAGGCGTTGATGATGCCACCGGTGATGACCGTCGGCTCTTCCCCGGCTTCGGCGAAGATGTGGGACAAAAGCGACGTCGTCGTCGTTTTGCCGTGCGTGCCGGTCACCGAAATCGTCGAATACAGCCGCATCAGCTCCGCGAGCATTTCTGCGCGGCGGATAATCGTCAGCCCCTTCTGGCGGGCCGCCACCAATTCCGGGTTCAACGCCTTGACCGCCGTCGAAATCACGACATAGCGCGCGCCGATGAGGTTGACCGGATCATGTCCGACGAAAACGCGAATGCCTTTCGAGCGAAGCCGTTTGACGTTGGCGTTCTCTTTCTGGTCGGACCCCTGAACGGTATATCCCTTGGCGACCAGAATTTCGGCGATCGCGCTCATGCCGATGCCGCCAATGCCGATGATATGGAAAGGTCCGATGTCGCGCGGCATTTGCATGGACGGAAGCTTCCTCGATGTCTCTAATTCGCCCGCCGGCTCGACAAGATGCAGGTCCCTCAATGCTCACGCCCCGTACCAAAATTACGTCCTGCTGCTAAAGCCAGCGTAAAGTCGGCCAAATTCCGGACGGCATCGGGGCGTCCCGCGGTTTTAGCCGCCTTGGCAGCCGCCGCAAGGGTATCGGGCGCCGGAAGCAGCTTTTCCAATTCGTCCGCGAGGCGTTCCGGCGACAGATTTCGCTGTTCGATGCACCATGCTCCCCCTGATTCGGCAAGGCGGCGCGCATTGTTGAGCTGGTCGTTGTCGAGCGCATGCGGCAGCGGCACCAGAATGGAAGGCCGCCCCATGACGGTCAGCTCCGCCACCGTCGAGGCCCCGGCCCGGCCGATCACAAGATGCGCCGCTGCCATTCGCGCCGGCAGATCGGGAAAGAAAGGTGCGATGTCGGCGCTGATGTTGGCTTCCGAATAGGCTTCGCTGACCCGCTCGATATCCTCCTCTCGGGCCTGCTGGACAACGCGCAGACGCGTCCGGATATGATCGGGCAGCGCGAAAAGCGCGAGAGGCACGGTGTCGGAGAAAAACCGCGCTCCCTGGCTCCCGCCGAAAATCAGCAGCCGTATCACATCGTCCGCCGCCGGAGCTTCGTAAGGGCGTACAGCCTCGTCCATCACGGCTTGGCGGACGGGATTTCCCGTCAGCACGACCTTTTCGACAAGCTTGCCGTCGAGGAACTTCGTCCGCTCGAACGATGTCGCGATCGCCGTGACCCGCTTGGCGAGAAGTTTATTGGCACGCCCGAGCACGGCGTTCTGCTCGTGGATGGCCGTCGGGATGCCCCTGAGACGCGCTGCAACGAGCGGCGGATAGGTCGGATAACCTCCGAACCCGATAACGGCGGCGGGTCTGACACGGCCGAGGATCGCGAAAGCCGCCCGCATCCCACGCGCAAGCGCCAGCATCGTCTTCGCGATGTCGACCGGAGAACGCGAAGCGAGCGTCGCCGACGGCACCTGATAGATCGTGCGCGCAGGAAACCCGCTTCCATAGCGGTCGCCGCGCATGTCCGTCATCAGATCGACGACAATATCGCGACGTTTCAGCTCTTCAGCCAGAGCAAATGCCGGAAACAGATGTCCGCCCGTTCCCCCTGCGGCAAGCATGATCGATTGCGCGCCCGCCATTACCTCTTGCTCATCTTGATGGAGTCCGCCCCCCGAGTTGTACGTCGTCGATGGCCGGAATCCAGCGCGGCTTTTTGAGCCGCTGTGGATCGGGCCGCCACCGCGTCAAAGCTAGCAGCATTCCCGCCGTGATCGAGAGCGCCAGCATCGAGGAGCCACCCGCCGAAATAAAAGGCAATGTCATGCCCTTGGGCGGCAACAGACCGATGTTCACACCCATATTGATCAGGGATTGCAACCCGAAGACGAGCGCGAGGCCCTGAATCGCAAGCCTGTCCGGCGCGTTCGGCTCGCCCGCCGCTCGCCGCAGCGCCCGCGCAACGATGAACGCGAACACACCAAGCAGTGCGATGCACGCAATCGCTCCGTATTCCTCGCCGATGACGGCGAAGATGTAATCGGTGTGCGCGTCGGGAAGCACGGACTTGATCACGCCTTCGCCGGGACCGCGACCAAAGAGGCCACCCTCCGTAAAAGATTGAATGGCGCGCCCCGCCTGCGAACTCTCGAGCGGCGCCGAGCCGAAAAACTTGTCGAACCGCGATTGCACATGCGGGAAATAGATATACGCCATCCACATGCCGCCGCTGCCGACCAGCACCAGGATCGCAGCGCCGACAACCGGGAGACCCGCCAGCAAATAGATAAGACCTGCCGTCGTGCTGATCAGCACCGTTTGCCCGACGTCGGGTTGAGCGACAAGGATCGCACAGAAAGCCGCCCACAAGACCAGGGCGAACGGCAGCGCCGGCATGTCGCTGCGCGACGCCACCTCGCCGAACAACCACGCGATGATGACGATGAAAGCCGGCTTCGCGAACTCCGACGGTTGGATCGAGTAGCCGCCGAAGGCCAGCCATCGCTGCGCACCGTTGATTTCGGCACCACTGAAAAACACGCCGACCATGCCGGCGACCGAAACGAGAAACAGCGCGGCAGCAAGCCGTCTGACCCCGGCCGGCGAAAAAAACGAAATCACGATCATCAGAATCGTGCCGATCGCGGCAAACAAAACGTGCCGCTCGACGAAATAATAGGTCGGCAACCCTTTCTTCAGGGCAACGGCCGGCGACGCCGCGACCGAAAGCACGACGCCGATGGCAATCAGCGACAGAAGAGCGATCAGCAGCCCGCGGTCGATCGTAAACGACCATTCGGCCAGAAGGCTGCGGTCGGCGCGCGAGAGCTTCATGTTGTTGCCCGCATATCGATACCGGGCAGCGAGGCGACAAGACCGCGGAAGCAGTCGCCGCGAATCTCGAAATTGCGAAACTGATCGTAGCTCGCACACGCCGGCGACAAGAGCACCACGGGCTCGATGCCGTCGCTCAATTGCGCAGCATCCGACGCCGCCCACACCGCGGCATCGAGCGTGCCGCTGCGCTCGAATGGAACCTTGCCATCAAGCGTCGCGGCAAATTCCTCGGCCGCCTCACCGATAAGATAAGCTCGGGAAATGCCGCCGAAGTAGGGTTCGAGGCTCGTGATGCCGCCCGCTTTGGGCTTGCCGCCGACGATCCAATAGACATCGTGCGGAAAGGACAGCAGCGCCTTCTCCGTCGAGTCGGCGTTGGTCGCCTTGCTGTCGTTGATGAAGAGCACTTTGCCCATGCGGCCGATCTCTTCCATCCGATGCGGCAACCCTGGGAACGACGACAGCGCGCCCTGCCAGTCGAGATCGGTCGAGCGCCCGAGTACGCCCAGGCACTCGCGCACCGCCGCAACCGCCGCCAGCGCGTTCTGGCCGTTGTGCTTGCCGCGAAGAGTCGGAATTCCCTTCAACGATCCAAGTTTCACCGCAAGGCCTTCGCGGTTGCTGCAGATGACCGTATCGTCGAGCAGACTATAACCCGGAGCGACGGATCGCTCGGCGCTGAACGCAACGACCGGACCGACGTTGATCCGCCTTTGCAACATCGCGAGCCCATAATCGTCGTCGATGCCGACGGCCGCGATATCGGCGCCGAGGACAACGCGTTCCTTGATCTCGGCATAATGCTCGATCGTCCCATGACGATCGAGATGATCGGGCGTCACGTTGAGCATCACGCCGACTGTCGGTCCGAGCGTCGGCGTCAGATCGATCTGAAACGACGACAACTCGATGACGTGAAATCGCCCCGGCTCCGGCGGCTCGAGCGTCAGGATAGGCCGGCCGATGTTGCCGCCCATCTGCACGTCCTGTCCTGCATGGCGAAGGATGTGCGCTATGAGAGCCGTCGTCGTCGATTTTCCGTTCGTCCCGGTAATGGCGATAAAAGGCGCTCCAGGCGCATGCAACGCCCGCTCTCGCGCAAAAATCTCGATATCGCCGATGATCGCGACGCCATTGTCCTGCGCGCGCTTGACCGTCCAATGCGGCTCGGGATGCGTCAGCGGCACGCCCGGTGCCAGCACGAGCGCCGAAAAACCCGACCAATCCGCGACGCTCAAATCGACGAGCGGAATGTCCTTTGCGATCGCCGCGTCGCGCGCCAGAACACCGTCATCCCACGCAGCAACCACGGCGCCACCATCGCGCAGCGCTTCTGCGGCGGCGATCCCGGACTCGCCCAGCCCAAAGACCGCAACCGATTTACCTTCGAAAGACGTCGCGCGAATCATTGACCCCAATCTACAACATGTCGCGTCTTTTGGCGTCCTAGCGCAGCTTGAGCGTCGAAAGCCCGATCAATGCCAGGATCACGGAAATGATCCAGAACCGGATCACGACAGTCGATTCTTTCCAGCCCTTTTGCTCGTAATGGTGATGCAGTGGCGCCATCCTGAAGACCCGCTTCCCCGTCCACTTGAACGATAAAACCTGAATGATGACCGACAGCGTTTCGAGCACGAACAAGCCGCCGACGATTGCCAGCACGATTTCGTGCTTGATCGCCACCGCGATCGCGCCCAGCGTCCCGCCAAGTGCCAGTGACCCCGTATCGCCCATGAAAATCATGGCTGGCGGCGCGTTGAACCAAAGAAATCCGAGCCCGGCTCCGATCAGCGCCCCACAAATGACGGAAAGCTCGCCGGTCCCCGGCACGTGATGGATCTGCAAATAGCCCGCGAATTTCGCGTTGCCCGAGAGATAGGCGATCATGCCGAATGTCGCCGCGGCAATCATGACCGGCACGATCGCAAGACCGTCGAGCCCGTCTGTCAGGTTGACGGCATTTCCAGCGCCCGCGATCACGAGCACAGCCATCAAAACAAAGAACGGCCCCAGATCGATGACGAAATCCTTGAAGAACGGAAACGTCAGGTCGGTGTCGAGACCTTCCGGGCCAAGCTTCATCAGACAGAAGCCCGCAATAGCCGCGACCAGGAGTTCGAGCAGAAAGCGTATTTTGCCCGAGAACCCGGCGGTCGATCGCTTCGTGACTTTCACGAAGTCGTCGTAAAATCCGATGGCGCCATAAGCGAGCGCAACGCCGAGCACGACCCAGATATATCCGTTGTCGAGCTGAGCCCAAAGCAGCGTCGAAACCGTAACGCCGGCGATGATCATCAGCCCGCCCATCGTCGGTGTGCCGCGCTTCAGAAGATGTGTCGCGGGTCCGTCGTCACGGATCGGCTGTCCCTTGCCCTGCTTGACGCGCAGGAGATCGATGATGGCCGGCCCGAACATCATCACGAAGAGAAGCGCCGTGAAAACCGCGCCGCCTGTCCTGAACGTGATATAGCGGAAGACGTTCAGCGCACTTATCTGTTCGCTAAAATTGACGAGCTCATAGAGCATGCAGCGCTAACGTCCCCCTGTATGACCAAACCGCTTAAACGGCAGGCCCGTCCTTGCCAAACTGTGTCTTCAACGCTTCGACCACGGCGCCGAGACGAGTCCCGTTCGACGCCTTGACCATGATAACGTCCCCAGCCCTCAGACGATCTGCAAGCGCAGTCTCGATCGACGATGCGGTCGGACAGTAGCCGCCTTTCATCGCCGCGGGTAGGGCATCATAAAGGCCTTTCATATGCGGCCCGCAGGCAAAGACCAAATCTATCCCCGCGGCATCGACGGCGCCTTTCAAGCCGGCGTGGAGCGCCGGAGCGTCGCTGCCAAGCTCCAGCATGTCGCCGAGTACGGCGATCCGCCTTGAGTACTTCTGCCGCGAAAGGGCCCCGAGCGTGGCGAGCGCGGCTTTCATCGATGCGGGATTGGCGTTGTAGCTCTCATCGATGAGCAGCGCTTGACCGCCGCCGACATGGAGCGTGCTGCGGGCGCCGCGCCCGTTCGGAGGCGCGAGGTCTGAAAGCGCCGCCAAGCCATCGGCCACATTGGCTCCGATGGCATCGAGCGCCGCCGCAACCGCCAATGCGTTTTCGGCGATATGCCGCCCGGGCATTGCAAGATGCACCGCGAGGCTCTGCCCGGACACATGCACCGTCATATCGCTTCCGTCGTCGGAAGGCCGAAAACCGGAGCCACGAACGTCCGCCTGTGCGTCGAAACCGAAGGTCACCGGCTTTGCCCCGAGTTTCACAGCAATCGCCGCGAGCCTGCTTGCATACGGATTGTCATATTTGATGATCGCCGCGCCGCCCGGCAGCAGGCCTTCGAAAATCTCGCCCTTGGCATCCGCAATTTCCGCAACGGACGAAAAGTGCTCGAGATGCACGGCTTCGACGGTCGTGACGATAGCCGCATGCGGACGAACCATCTTCGTCAGCGGCCGGATCTCACCTGCGTGGTTCATGCCGATCTCGAAAACGCCGAACCGCGTGTCGCTCGGCATGCGCGCCAACGTCAGCGGCACGCCCCAGTGATTGTTGTAGGACTTTTCCGATGCGTGCGTCGGCCCGAGCCGCGCGAGACAGGCCCGCAGCATTTCCTTGGTGCCGGTTTTTCCGGCGCTCCCCGTCACGCCGACGACACGGGCATCCGGGCTGAGCCGTTGCCGTGCCGCTAGCCCCAAAGCCACGAGCCCTTCGAGAGGATCGGAAACCCTGAAAAGCACTCCGTCGCCCGATCGGCGCGAATAGCCGTTGCTCACCAGCGCCGCCGCCGCCCCGGCCTTGAACGCCGCCGAAACGAAGTCGTGGCCGTCGCGCTGATCTTTGAGCGCAACGAAGAGATCGCCCGGCTGCAGCGAGCGCGTATCGATCGATACGCCGCTGACGGAAGAACCCGCGCCGCCGTCCGGCTCAACGCCGAAAGCCGCGCTCAATTCGGAGGAAGACCAGAGAGGGTTCATCACATCATCAGCCTGCGAGCGCTTTCCGAACCTCGTCGTGATCGGAAAACGGAATGATCCGATCGCCGATGATCTGGCCGGTTTCGTGGCCCTTTCCCGCCACAAGCACGACATCGCCCGGCGTCATCATCCCGACCGCCGTCGCAATCGCCTCCGCGCGGTCTCCGATTTCGCGCGCGCCGACGGCACCGGCCAGGATTTCCTTGCGTATTTGCGCCGGCTGCTCGCTTCGCGGATTGTCGTCGGTCACGATGGTGATATCGGCGCGCTCAACCGAAATGCGGCCCATGATCGGGCGCTTGCCCTTGTCCCGGTCACCGCCGCATCCAAACACCGAAATGAGCCGGCCCGTCGCAAACGGCCGGCAGGCATCGAGCGCGGCGGCCAGAGCTTCCGGTTTGTGCGCGTAATCGACAATCGCCAGCCCGCCGTTCCGTTCTCCGATGATTTCGAGACGCCCAGGCACGCCTTTGAGACCGCCAAGCGCTTTCAGGACGGCGGCAGTGTCTTCGCCGACCGCCATAGCGAGGCCCGCCGCCAAAAGCGCATTCTCAACCTGGTAGGCGCCGACGAGGGGCAAATCGACCTCATACGACGTGCCGCCAGAACGTACGCCGATGATCTGCCGAAAACCCTCTCGGGCGAGCGACGTGCGCTGCAGCGCGTCGCCACCGCTCCCCACCATCATCACACGCAAACCCCGCGCCCTGGCAGCCGCCGCGACATCATCGGCGTAGGCGCCGTCGGAATTGATGACCGCAGGCTGGCCCGGTCGCAAAAGCTCCGTGAAGAGCCGCAGCTTCGCGCGCAAATAATCTTCGACCGTCGGATGATAATCCATGTGATCGCGGCCGAGGTTCGTGAACGCGGCCGCTGAAAGTTCGACGCCGTCGAGACGGTTCTGGTCGAGCCCATGCGAAGACGCTTCGAACGCCAGATGCGTCACGCCTTCGTCGGCGAGCGCCGCGAGCGCCGCATGCAACGTCACCGGATCGGGCGTCGTCAAAGATCCATAGATCGCACCGGATGGCTTCACGATGCCGATCGTACCGACCGAAGCCGCCTCATGACCGAGCGCCGTGAAGATCTGCCGCGTAAAATCGGCAACCGAAGTCTTGCCGCTTGTGCCTGTCACCGCCACGGCGCATGCCGGTTGTTTCCCGGCGAGCTTGGCGGCAATCTTCGCCAGGGCCGCGCGCGGATTATCAACCTCGATCAGAGCGACGCCGTCCGGAACACGTACGCCCTTGTTTTTGCCGACGATGATCGCAACGGCGCCCCGCGCGATCGCCTCGGGAACGAAAGTTGAGCCGTCGACTTTGGCGCCGGGCAACCCCGCAAAGATAGCACCCGGCCCAACGGCGGCGCTTGCTGCGGTGATCCCCGAAACGGAGATATCCTGCGCACCGGGCGGCGGCTCGATATCGGCCGGAAGCACCTCGCTAAGCCGCATGATCCCCGCCTCGTCGCTCCTCGAATATGCCGACCTGACGTTCGGCCAGAAGGTTGATAGGAGGCGGCACGCAAGCCGTCAAATCTCGCGACCGCCCTGTTATTGGCTCGCGGCGACAGTCTCCGGCGCAACACCGAGCTGGGCAGCGATACGCGCAATCAATTGTCCGGTTATGGGCGCCGCATTCATACCGGCAGTCCGATAGCCGTGGGTCGCCTTTATGCCTTTGGGTTCGAACAAAACAACAAACGTCAGGTATTGCGGGTCGTCTGTCGGGAACGTCGCAAGAAACGAAGATATAACGGAATTCGACGTGTAGCCGCCTTTTCCCGCGACATCGGCTGTTCCGGTTTTGCCGCCGACGCGATATCCGGGCACATCGGCCTTGCCGCCGGTGCCGTCACGATTGACGACGTTGAGGCGCATGAGGTGTGCGATCTGGCGCGATGTTTCGGCGGTGACGATCGCCTTTCCGTCGGCCGTTCCTGCGTCAAATTTCCTCAAGAACGTCGGATGCACGGTTCTGCCGCCGTTCAGAATTGTCGCCGCAGCTGCCGCGAACTGCAAAGGCGCGACGGCAATGCCATGTCCAAATGCGGCTGTGATCGTCGAGATCCGGTTCCAGCGCGGTGGCACCTGCGGCGCCGCGAGCGCACCTTGCTCCGTCTGCATCTGATCCAGGAGCCCGAGCTTCTGCAAGAAGGCCTGCATTTTTTCGGGTCCCGCCTCGAGCGCCAGCATGCCGGCACCGACGTTGGACGAATGCGTGTAGACTTCCGTGACCGTCAACGGGCGGTTGGCCGGATGAAAATCCGTAACCGTGAAGCGGCCCGCTTCGAGAGGCTTGCGGACATCGACAATCGTATCCGGCCGCGCGATGCCCTCATCGAAGGCCATGGCGAGCGTCACCGTCTTGAACACCGAGCCAAGTTCGTACGTCCCCGCCGTCATGCGATCGATATGGTTCTGGTCGAGGGCCTGCATCGGCCATGTCGGGTCCACGCGCGGCAGCGAAGCGCTGGCCAGAATCTCGCCGGTCTTAATGTTGAGAACGACACCGGCCGCCCCGTCCGTTTTGTAACGGTGGACAGCATCGTCGAGTTCATACTCAAGCGCGTGCTGCACGCCGATATCGAGTGACAGGCGAACAGGCGGCCGGCTCGAAAGCACTGCCGAATGGACCGGGTCCACCCCGACTTTCTCATCGATATAGCGCTCGATGCCGGATATGCCGCGATTGTCGACATCGACATAGCCGAGCACGTGACCAGCCATCATGCCGCCCGGATAGGCGCGCTTCAACTCATAGCGAAAAGAGATGCCCGGCAGCCCGAGATCATGCACCTTTTGCGCGATACCCGGCGAAACACCCCGCCTCACCCAGATGAAGCGGCGAGATCTGTCGGAAAGATCGCGAAGCAGCTGTCGGCTGTCGAGATCGGGGAGCACCGTCGAGAGCTTCTCGACGACCTCGTCACGATCGACCACAAGACCGGGATCGGCGAAAATCGATGGCGCTTCGAGATCGGTCGCGAGGAGCCGCCCGTTGCGATCGACGATATCCGGTCGACTGAAGCTCGTCGCCGCGACAGGTTCCGACACCGCAAGCGTGATGTCGGTATTGCGCTCTGCAGCCAACATCAAAAGCTGCGCTGCGACGCCCGCAAACGCCACAAATAGAAATGCATAGACGGCACGTTCCGATGCGCGGCGCGCACCGCGGGACATAATCTTTGAGCGCCCCCCGACCACGGTCAACAGTTCGCTCCCTCAGCGGCCATTGGCCCGTTCCTGCCGCTCATTAAGTTGGGAAACTTCTCGCCCCTGCTCGAATTGCTCCGGCTTCGGCGGCCCAAGCCCCAGCTGGCGTGCGAGCCCGTCGATCCTGTCGGGACGCGCGAGCGTACCGCGTTCAGCCTTGAGCACGGCGATGTCTTCCCGCGCCCGCTCGGCCAAACGCTCTTTTCCATGAACCTCGGCTTCGATGCGGCGCGTATCGTAGTTCAGGGCGTAAAGGAGCAACGCACTCGCCACCGCGAAAAAGAAAGCCGTGACATTCAACAGACGCATTTTGAGGCAGTTCCCGTTGTACTTGTCTACAAGCTGCTCATTACCGTTGGTGCCACGGAACGCCCATTGCCCCGAAATCCGAGGGCCATGCCGCAGCATCGGTGCGGATGGCGGCCCGTAAACGTGCAGACCGGGAACGTGGGTTCACTTCCAATTCACCTTTAGAAGGTGTTAACGGCCGCGAGTTAACAAGTCGGAAACTTGGTTCGGTGGATTTTATCGATTCCGGTGGCAAATGCCGCGAACCCCCGGGCGTCTTGCCGCTGCGCTCGACAAGAAATTTTTTGACGATCCTGTCTTCGAGGCTGTGGAAACTGACGACGACGAGACGTCCTCCGGGTTTCAACACCCGCTCCGCCGCCGACAATCCGTTCGCGAGTTCGCCGAGTTCGTCGTTGATGAAGATGCGGAGCGCCTGAAACGTCCGTGTCGCCGGATGCCGCCCGTCGACCTTCCGGCCATGGAAAACCCGCAAAACAAGTTCGGCAAGTTCGAGCGTGCGCGCGAACGGCGCCTCCTCCCGGCGCTTCACGATCGCCCGCGCAATCGCACGCGAGCGATGCTCTTCGCCGAACGTGTAGATGACGTTGGCGATCTCTTCATCGTCTGCAGTGTTGAGGAAATCGGCGGCGCTCATTCCAGATGACGACATCCGCATGTCGAGAGGGCCGTCCGACTGAAATGAAAATCCGCGCTCGGCATCGTCGAGTTGCATCGACGAAACGCCGATATCGAGGACAACCCCATCGACCAGCTGTCCGGGCAGCTCGCCGCGGACGACGTCTTCCATTTGGCTGAACGGCGCTTCGACGATCTTCAGCCGTCCTGACGCGCCTTCGACCGTCGGCGCTGAATCGCGAATGGCATTTGGATCGCGATCAAGCGCGAGCACGGAGCAATTCGCGGCACCGAGGATAGCCCGCGCATAACCGCCCGCCCCGAACGTGCCGTCGACATAGCGTTCGCCATCCTTCGGCGCGAGCGTTTCGAGGACCTCCGAGATCAGCACGGGAATGTGGCGCGGGTGCTTGTCAGCTGGCCCCAGCGAGGCTCCCTCTGCCCCGCCACCGCGCGTCATTCCCGTGCTCCCTCGGTGCCGTCGTCCTCGTCGGACGAACGGCCACCCGCTGCAAAAAGCTTGCGCGTCACCTGGACTTTGCTGCGCGCTTCCCTACGGCGTTCTTCGAACCGTTTGGGTTCCCACATCTGGAACTTGTCACCAAGGCCAACAAACGTGACGGCGGCGTCCAGGTTGGCGTGGACGCGAAGACTTTCAGGAAGGACGATGCGGCCGTCGCCATCGATCGAGAGAACCTGGACGTCGCCGTAGAGCGCGACAGACAGCTCGTCTCGCTCGTCCGAATATTCCGGCAAGCCCGCGAGAAGCCCGTCGATTTTCTTTGCAAGTCTTTCGCCGCCTGCATCGAGTGCAGCAGCATCGAGCGAGGGGTAGCAGTAGACTCCGCCGGCGTAACCATCGCGCTCGAGAACGGCGCGAAACGAGGCTGGAATGGAGACCCGGCCTTTGGCGTCGATTTTGTTTGTGAATGTCGAGACAAAGCGATCCATCTCCCAGCTAACGAATTCGTCCTCCTACTCGGCACGGTACTGGCAACGACGCTTCATCTAGGCCCGTCCCGGCAGCCGGCTCCCCGCTGGGGAGTCGCCGGGACCAATCGAAATCCCTTCACTTCGGCCGGCGCGCGGAACGCGTATCGCCCGAAACAATCAAGAAAGGGACCGTGGCGGTCGCACAGATTTGGGCCCTCTAACCAAACCCGGCGCCCAGCCACGGATTCCTGCCCGGTGCGGACGGGCACATATGGGATCGCATGGGAAACCATGGTCGTCAACGGATTATTAAGGATATTTTGTGGTTCACAGTGAAACTGCGCCGGGAATCCACAGTTAAGCAACGCCGGATCTTCGAGATTCAAATGAGAGAAGGCCGAAAAGCGCATGAAGAAACGATGGTTTTAGCAACAGGAAAACAGGTAACGCAGACCTGATTTCATCCCCCGCCGGCGCGGGAGCATGATGAAGCGAGAAGCGAAACGGGGCGCTCGATTTTCCGGTGCCGTGGCGATCGCGGCCTTCGGCACCGCAAAGGAGGTGCTGCCATGGCGAATCCCACGCGAACCACGCAGTCTCACTTGCACCCGGGCGTCGAACTCAGATGGCCCGCGTCCGTGCTCTGGCGCGATGGCGACCCCAAAGTCCGCTCGATCACCACCGCCGACGTTTGGAATGCCCTCGCCCAGGGCATCGACGATTTTCGCGCAATGCCGACGCACATCGTCTTCGCATGCGTCATCTATCCCATCGTCGGCATCATCCTCGCGCGCCTGCTTTTCGGCTATGAGCTGTTGCCACTGCTCTATCCGATGGCTGCCGGGCTCGCGCTTCTCGGACCGTTCGTTGCCATCGGGCTCTACGAGCTGAGCCGTCGTCGCGAGGAGGGCCTCGATATATCTCCTGCGCGCGCCCTCGATGTCCTGCATCGACCGGGCATCGACGCCATCTTCACCCTAGGCGCGGTCTTGGCGTTGCTGTTCGTCGGCTGGCTCTACCTGGCGAACGTGATGTACGTGCAGATCATCGGAACCGAGCCCACGTCGCTTTCCGATTTCATCAAGGAGGTGACGAGCACCGACAGAGGCACCCAGTTGATGATAACGGGCAACCTCCTCGGCTTTCTCTTCGCGCTGTTCGTGCTGGTCACGAGCGTCGTCTCGTTCCCGATGCTTGTCGATCGCGACGTCGGCGTCGGCGCCGCAGTGCGCACGTCCGTTCGCGCCGCGCTTGAGAACCCGATCCCGATTGCGCTATGGGGCCTGATCGTCGCTGTCGGACTTTTGCTCGGGACGCTGCCGCTTCTGATCGGGCTCGCCGTCGTACTCCCGATCCTCGGCCACGCGACATGGCATCTCTACCGGAAGCTTGTGGTGCGAGAATAGGCGCGGGCGACGAACCTGCCCCGTCATCGCGGCGCAGGCCGTGATCCAGCCAAGCCGCGGAAAGGCTCGACGGGCCGATTGGCTGGGCCCCGACCTTCGTCGGGGTGATGATCTGCGAAGAAAATACCAGCCGGCCTGTAAGCCGGGTTCTGTTTGGAAGCTTGCGCCTCCGCGACGGCCATTCATCTGGGACGCCTGTTGCCAGACGCCTCGTGCAATCAACCCGGGCAGGTAGCGTGAGAACGCGCCTTGCGTCTGCGGTTGCCCGCTCCGCGCGCCCACCCCTATTTGATCTTGCTCCCGGTGGGGTTTGCCCTGCCACTTCTGTTACCAGAAGCGCGGTGCGCTCTTACCGCACCTTTTCACCCTTACCGCCGCGCCCGAAGGAACGGAGGCGGTATGTTCTCTGTGGCACTTTCCCTGGGGTCGCCCCCGGCGGCCGTTAGCCGCCACCGTGTTCTCTAGGAGCCCGGACTTTCCTCCACCGGACGTTTTGCTCGCGAGCCTTTAGAGCCCGCTTCGCCACAACGAAGCCCGGCAGCGGCCGTCCGGCCGGCTGGTGAGATGAGATAAGCTATCTGCGGAGCAAAACGTCAAGAGGCCAAGGTCTTAACCGTCATCTTCGGCCGAATGAGCGCCGCGAATGAAGGCCGGAGATCCAACGAAAGACTCGTCGAAGACGCAATATCGAGCCTTCGGCGGCTTTATGCTGGATCCCCGAACGCGCTCGCAAATGCTCGCGCATCCGAGGATGACGGAAATCGCTATCGAAAAAGATCGAAGCAACATTCCGCGCACGCGGCGGCCGGCTCGCGGAACGCGAGTCGACGCGGCTAATCAAAAAGCTGCGGTCCGCATATTATGCGAACGGTCGTGGATGGCGCGTTCCAGGCGATTACCCGCGGCCTTCGACGTTAGGATCTGGTTGACGCGTTCGGCAATCTGCACCGCCGCGTCCGCAGGCTTCAGCCCGCCCGAATAGATGTTCGAGATCACCGTGTATTCGTAACGCACATCCGGATTGCCGCTGAATTTCTCCGCGGCCTTCTTCGCGTCATCGTCGAGGCGATAGGCGATGTAGGCCGACATGCTGCGCGACGCCAGCGCGTCGCCGCCCGGCCGCTCACCGATCAAGTTGATCACGAGCTTCGGCTGCAAAGCGTCCCCCAACGCTTCCGCGAGCTTTACACGGCCGTAAGGCGCGAGGATGGGCTTCCCCGCCGAAATCCGTTGCGCCTTGAGGCCGTCGAGCAGCGCAGGCAGCAAATCCGGAATGTTGTGATGAACGGCTTCCGCCGAAAGCCCGTCTGAAACGATGATTTGCACGTCGACGCCTTCCGGCATCAACTCCGCAATCATCTCATCCGCCGGCTTCGCGCCTCGATCCGGATGGCTCAGATGCGCTTCCTTGCTGTCGGCCGACGTTTGCACGCGGCGGAAATCGATCCCGCCAAGCCGCTCGGACGTAACCTCGGCGTAGATCGCTTCGCGCGCCGCTGCGAGGTTCGCCTTGATGGCGCGCGAAACCTGCTCCGTCGGCCGCGGACCGGCACTCTCGAAGCCGTATGCCGCGGGGAGATTCTTGCGTAGCCGCTCGAACGTGTCATCCGAGCAGAAGATCTTCGGATTGCCCCAGTTCGGGCCGCGCTCGACCTCGCCGTCTTCGTTTTGCACGAAGATGCCGCGTTCGATCGTCCATTCGAGAAATTCGGGCGCTGGAGTCAGGTCATGAACCTCGCGCATCGTCTGGTCGTCGTGCCCGCACGTATCGAAATACGCCAGCATCCGGTCGATCGAGAGATAGACGTCCATGAAATAATTGGCGCCTGCGGCCGTCAGCAATTCAGCCGCGATCTGCTGGCCTTCCATCGTGATCTCGGAATGCAGCGTGTAGCAGGGCGCCATCCCCATCGGCAGGCCCAAAAGCTTGCCCATGAAATGATCCTGCAAATTCGACACGATCATCTCGAAATTCGTGCGGTGCGTCTCCGGCCCGATGAAGCCCGTCACGTTATTGACCATGAACGGATCCCAGCGGCGAGCGAGCCCATAGCAGAGCGCTTCCGTTGTCGTCATGTCGATGTCGTTGTGCTTGCCGTAGGTTAGCTCGCTGCCCTGCCCCGTTTCGAAATACATGAACTGCTCGGCTTCGCCAGCGAGCGGTCCGTGCTTTGCCATCGTCGTATAGGCGAGATCGAGAACGTCGGCGGTGCAGTCGAACTCTTCGATCAGCGTGCGATCCGTTCCCGCAAGAGACTGGAACATGATCTCGACCGGCGCCCCGCTCTCGAGGCACGCAAGCTGCGTCTTGACGTGCGACAGCACGCAGATCTGCGTCGGCGCACCCGTCTCGCGGCGAAGCTTGTCGAGGTGCTTCAAGGTCTTCGTGATGTTCTCGACTGTATCGATCGCCGGATTGAGCCCGAGAAGCGCATCGCCCGAGCCCATAGAAAGGCCGGTGTAGACGAGCGCCGTCATGGCATCGAGATCGTCGGTCGGATGGTTGGGTTGCAGACGCGACGACAGCGTTCCAGGTGCGCCGACCAGCGTGCGCGCCTTCCCCGATCGTTTCAATTTCTTCGCCGCGTAGACGAGTTCGTGCACGTCCATGAGTTTCGCGACGGCGGCTGCCATGACGCCCGTCAGCGCGCCGCCGATGCGCTTGGCTTCCGCGGCCTTCGCCCGGAGCAGCAAGTTCTTGATCTCGCCGAGCGTCTTCTCCGCGATTTCCGCGAAGGTATCCTGGTCGATGTCGTAGTTGATCCGCATCACTGAATCGATGCGGCCTTCGTTATCGACCAGCGGACGATCATAGAGATGCTGAAGCGTCAAACCCGAAAGGATCGTCCGCGCCGCCTCCCGCTCGACGTCGTCCTTCGCCGCAAGCCCGCAATTGCGATCGCCTGCCTTATCGACGTCGGCCGCGCCGAGCAGCGCCTTCAGCCCGCGAAAGCTGTACGTCTTGTCGAACAGGGAAACGTCGTAAAGCTGGTCTTCGCGAGGTTCCGGAACCTCGATCTGCCGCCACGGCTTGAGTTCCATCATGTGCACCGCCCTCGTTGCTCATGCGGCCGGATGCGTACCGCGACGAATTCCCCGTCGACGGGCTCACGGCCGACTGAGCGCAACATAAACAAAGTTCGTGCCACGCAAGTCAAGTTCCTAATAGTCAAATGCCGGAAAACGCGGCGCGGTGCCTACTGGCGAAGCTGAGCCCGCCGCGAGACTTCCGTGGGGTTCACCTCACCCGCATCGACGAGCGCATTGATACAGCGCGACGACAGCTTCTCACCGGCTGCGCGCATGCATTGGCGAACCTCGGGGCTGTCCGACGCAAACTGGCTGCAAAAGGCATAGTAATCGCGTGAGCACGCGAGCTTGACGTGAAGGCTGACGGCGCTTGCGCTCGTCGCCCACAGTCCCGCCACCGTGGCGACGACTGCAATCAAAACCCCCGGGCGAAACCCGGAAACTCGGCTTCCTTTCGGCATCGGCATAGCGGCACCCTGTCCTCGGATGAGATGGTGAGCCTGCCAAAAATCGGTTTAACAAAGGTTAACCGGCGTTTGCGATTTGTCTAAAAATGGTGCGGTTGCCGACGCCCGGCTGGCCCTGACGGCCTACCTGAGTGCGCGGTCGAGGTTGACCGCCTGGTCAAGGCCCTTCGCCTGTGCGATCCCGATGGCACCGACGAAATTCGCGCCGTCCAAATCGGCCCGCGTGAAGTTGGCGCCAGCGATATCCGCGCCCGCAAAATCCGCGCGAGAGAGATCGGCGTCGGTGAAATTGGTGTCGGTCAGATCGGCGCCCTTGAATTTCGCAAACCAGAGTACCGCGCGCTCCATATCGGCTTCATGCAGGGTCGCGCCGGAGAAGTCACAATACTTGAGAATATTTCGATAGGCCGTTGCCAGCGTCCCTTCGCCTGGCCGCCCTTCGAGCGGATAGAAGTTCGCCTTCGTCAAATCCGCTCCCCTGAAATCCGAGCCGGAGAGTTCCGCCTGGACGTGAACCTCGGTCAAATTCGCTCCCGAAAAATGCGGAGCATCCAGCGTGTTGGAGGACAGGTCCGAATAGATCGTCGGTCGCAGGATCGTCGCGCCCGTCAGATTGGCGCCAGAAAGATCAGCCCGCATCAGAACCGAGCGATCGAGCCGCGTATGCGAGAGATCGGCGCCTTTCAGAATAGCGCCGGTGAAGTCCGTCCCGTAAAAATCCGAATGCGCAAGATTGGCGCCTTTGAAGTTGAGCTCGGAAAGATCGAGATAGACGAGGAACTTGTTTGAGAGATCCGGCCGCTCGCCGGGTTTCGCCTTGAAGAGCAGGGTCGTGATCGTCCGGGCATTCATTTCGGCGTTCATCGGCACCGGGCCGAGGGGCTGCTCCGCGAACGCGGAAACGGCGCCGAAAAGAGCGATAATCGCTACCGATAGAGCGCTTAATCCGCGGATCATGCCCTAACTTTCAAATACCTCTGACCATGATCATGCATGAGTCCGACCAGCCCGAGGATATGTATTTCGTCGCGCCTGGGCGGAGAAATCGTCGCGTGACCTGTCCGCTACGCTACGTTATTTCATTATACGGACGACAATCCGGATAGTTTCAGGACGCCGGCTTGCGGCACGCTGCAAAGAGATCGAGCGAGCGATCGTAAACGCGCGACGCCACCCGCATGATCCCAAGCGTCGAATGAAAAAGATTGTCTTGGCTAACGCGACCGCTGGCGCGGTTCAACAGGCAGCTTAGCTCGATGCCGCGAGATTCCCGCATCGACGGCGAAAGCCAGACGACCATCGGCACGTGGATTTGCGCCTCCGGCGCAATCGCATACGGCATACCGTGAAGGTACATGCCGTGCTCCCCGAGGCTCTCGCCGTGATCGGACACGTAGAGCATGCCCGCATCGACACCATGACTGGCGGCACCCGAAAGCACGCCGATCAGCCGCGCCAGCACATGGTCGGAATAGATGATTGAATTGTCGTAAGCGTTGATGATTGTCGGAAGCGCGCACCGGCTGAACTGCGCGTCCTTGCAGGCCGGCGTGAACGTTTCGTATTGCTGCGGATAGCGTTTCCAATAGGCCGGTCCGTGACTGCCCATCATATGCAGCACGATGACGGTATCGTTCAGAAGCGACGCGATCCGCGCATCGAGCCCGTCGACGAGAATATCGTCGTAGTTCTCAGTGCTCGGAAAGAACGTCGGAACTTTGTGCCCCGTGAGCGTTTCTGTTTTGACGTGCGCGCAAACACCTTTGCAGCCCGCCTGATTTTCGCGCCAGATGACATCGATACCCACACGCTTCAAGATATCGAGAAGGTTTTGGCGCGCTTCGGCCTTCGCATTCGTAAAATGAGTCCGCCCGAACCCGGAGAACATGCACGGCACCGACTGCGCCGTGTCCGTACCGCATGAGTAGGCATGTGGATAGTTGATGAGATCGGTTACTTTGGACAGAGCCGGATTGGTCGGCCTCGGATAGCCGTTGAGCGCAAAGTGATCCGCACGCGCCGTTTCTCCGACAACGATGACGAACAACGACTTGCGTGCGCTGCTGGACGCGATGCGATGGGCATCCTCGGCATATGGAGCAATGGTCTTGACGCGCCTTCGGGCCTCGCGACGCCAGTAGGCCGAAAGCGCTGAGATATAATTGGTCGGCGTCAGCGTCATCTTGAGTTCTCGATGTTCGCGGCCGAGCGAAAGGAGATCGCCCCATATCGGCAACAGCATCGCCGCGCAGACGACCAGAGAAACGGCCGCGAACTTGAGCTTGACCAACGTCTCTTCACGCCACGAACGCTTTGTCCACGGCACGAGACAGAACAACATCGCCGGCACCAGACCCAGAAGCACGACGTACCCGATGAATCCGAGAGTGATGAGATCGCCGGCCTCGCGACTGTCCGTCTCGAAGACGTCTCGTACTATCTGCGCATCGATGACGATGCCGTACTCGCGCATGAAGTAGGTCGCCGCCGCGGTCACCGGCAGCAGGATAAAAACAAGGGCAGCTAAAAGCGGCTTTACCGAAAACGCCAGCAGCACGAGATACGCGAGCAGGACTGCCGCAACGCCCGCCGCCCCGACGAACAGCCAATCGCTCACGCGATGCGGGGCAACCACGTGCAGAAATTTTTGCCAGAACGGCTGATTCAGAACCAGCGCGACGTAAACGGCAACGATAAGCACCAGGATTTCTGGGCGCCGCGGCTTGAACAAGGTTTTTCCCGTTTCACGTTATTTATTTGTCCAGATTCGCCGTGGCCCCAGCGACATTCAGCACGATAAAACCGCGCATCGACGACATCAACATCACGGCGGCCGACCGCGTCAAGCAGCGGCGCGCTTGCGGGAAGCCTCGATCAGACGCTGCAACGTGACTTCCGTCGAGCGGTCGAGGCGGCCATCGACCCGGCGCGGCCGAAAATGCAGTTGGAAGGCTTTGAGAACTTTTTCGGTTGTCGCATCGAGCGTGCCGTTGGCATCGACGTCATAACCATATGCGGCAAGGTTCTCTTGCGCGTTCTGAACTCTCGGGCCCTGGGCGCCAAGCCCGAGACCGGGATCGTCGGCACGGACGGGCGATGGGCGCACCCAAAGGCCAAGGCCTTCCTTGGCAAGCAGAAGCCAATTGAATTTCTCACCCGGATCGATCTTGCGCCCCGGCGCGACGTCCGAATGCGCGAGAATGTTGTCGGGTGCGATGCGATGCCTCCGAACGATATCCTTCGACAGCGCGATGATGGCCCGCATCTGCTCGGGGGGATAATCCGGATACCCGTGCTGATGACCGGGATTATGGATCTCGACGCCGATCGAGTGAGAGTTGATGTCCGTCTCGCCGCGCCAGTAGGAAACACCGGCGTGCCACGCCCGAAGCTCTTCCGGAACCAATTGCGTAACCTGCCCGTGCTCGTCGATCACGTAATGGCAGGAAACGCCGCTTTCCGGCCGCGCGAGCCAATCGATCGCCTTCTCGGCAGTGCCCATACCCGTATAGTGCAAGACGAGGAGCGACGGCTTTGCGCCGCCGCGCCTTGGCTCACGATTGTGGGCAGGATGGACGGCGTTCGCGAACGGCGTATCCGGTTCGAACGTCACTGAGTGGGTTCCAGTGCGCGTTCGGCGCGCTGGCCACGCTCCTCGAGGATCTCCTCGTAAGCGACCGTGATGGCCGAGAGGCGACGCTCGGCGCCGGCTAGGAATTCCGGCGGTACGCCCTTCGATACCAGCGCGTCGGGATGATGCCCTTTGACGAGTTCGCGGTAGCGCGCCTTGATCTCCTTGTCGGACGCCAGCGGCGAAATATGCAGAACTTCGTAGGGGCTGTCGGCATCGATGACGAAGCCCCGGCGCACGCAGCGGAACTCGCCTTTGCTGAGGCCGAAGATCTCCGCGACATGCGCGAGATAGCGGTCTTCGTCCGGGTGCAAAATGCCGTCCGCGCTCGCCACATGGAAGAGGCACTCAAGCACCGATATTTTGATTTCGGGCTGGTCTTCGAGAATGCGAGCGATCTGCGCCGCGTAGGTTTCGTATCCGGCGACGTCCTGGCTCGCGAGTTCGTAGAGCTTGCGCACGTGCGCGCATTCGCTATCCGGCACCTGGAATTGCCGTTTGAAAGCCTCCGCCTCGATCGGCAGCGAAACGCCGTCGGCTTTGCTCATCTTGGCGGCAAGCGCGACAACCGCAATCGTAAAGGCGACGCGCGATTGCGCTGGCGTCCCCTCGAAGCCGAACGCTTCCTTGAGATGGTCGAGCCCGGAGCGCAGACTTCCACCATACGCCACAACAGCGCTTTTCAAAAATTGCCAGGACATTGGTCGTCCGTGAGTTTTTCGCCTCGAACAAGCCTGTCCGCCACGACGGCTGTGGTCAACACCATAGCGGAGGCTCGGCTGGAACACCCCTAAAATAACAGCAACCTCGGGCGAAAAACGGGAATTCCAGATATGCAGCTTTCGCGCCTCAACCGGCCACCGCCTTACGCCGCTGGCCCGCTTCCCGCCCGTCGGGATTGGAGAAAAGCCTCGAATGCTGTGGCGTCGGCAGCCCGCCGCAAACTATCGAGATATTTACGAAATTCTTCCGCTTCGGCTTCGAGCCGCCTCAACGTCGCCTGCCGGTAGTCGTCGAAAGCCCTATTCCCGGAGCCAACCGGGTTTTCGGAATTCAGTGCTGCATGGGTTTGCCCGCATCTGCTGCGCCGGCGGCGCAATGCCTTGATGAGGACGGCTGCAGCAACAAACAGCACGATGACACCGCCGACGTGAAACGCCACAAACAACGGCAGAAAAAGAAGGTGGTGAAGCATGATCCCTGCTCCGCTTGGCAAGATAGGCTACAGAAGAAATGGGGCAGCCATTCGGACCGCCCCAGCAATTCGTCGAAAATCAGGGCGTTGCGCCCTCGTTCGGAGCCGGGCGCTCACGCCGTTCGGCCATGAACTGGTCGAACTCGGACTTGTCCTTCGCCTGCCGCAGGCGATCGAGATACGCGTGAAATTCGCGCTCCTCCTCTTCGAGCCGCTTCAGCGTTGCCTCGCGATAGTCGTCGAAGGCCTTGTTGCCGCTCGAACCGGGTCCCCGGCCGAAATTCCGAACTTCTTCTTCGACGCGAGACCGCGCCCGCTCGAAACGCTCCGCAAAACGGTTTTCCCACCGTCCGCGACCACGACCACCGTGCCATCCGCAATGCATGCGTCCACTCCAGAGCATATAGGCCAGGATTACGAGCCCAACCGGCCAGAAAACGACGAACCCCAAGACCATCGCGGCAATCCACGCGGGCCTGCCGAAATCGTCGAGCGTCTGAACCACTTGCGTCATCGCCACCCTCTCCTTGGTTGTGATGTAAATGTATTTTACATTCACATACGTGGGACGGCAAGGGGGGAGTTCAAGGGAACGACGACCGGTTTCTGAAAATTGCGTTGTGCGATCGTCTGCGTTCGACCGGCCCACTTCCCCGGTCCCGAAAGCGTCGCCGGCTCTTAGTCGGTCTTGCCTTTTCTAACGCCCAAACCGTCGAGATAGATCAAGACGGCCGCGTCGAGCAGATCTTCGGGCGTCATCGGGATCGGCCGTCGGGCTTCGTCGCCGCGCGCGAACAAGGACGCGATGCCGTGGGACTCCGCCCAGATATGGAGCGCCATCATCATGACGGGGGGACGTTTGCCTTCGGGCATCGTCGCGACCATCGCGGAACAGGCTTCCTTCAGTACATCGAATGCCCGATCACCCGCGACGTGCAAATCCGGAAAAGCAGTGAACGACAGTCCGGATTCAAACATCGCGGAATATTGCGCCGGTTCCTTCCTTGCGAAATCAAGATAGGCCCGGCCGACGCGCGTGAACGCCGTGAACGGGTCAGGCGCTCCGCCCGCCCACGCCTGCTTGAGCTTCATCTCGAAGGATCCGAAAGCGCGCCGCGCGACGTCGGCCATCAGCGCATCGCGATCGCGATAATGCCGGTAGGGCGCCGCAGGGCTCACGCCCGCGGCTCGCGCAGCTTCCGCAAACGTGAAACCCGCCGGCCCCTTCGCCGCAATCAGATCGAGCGCCGCCTTCATCAAGGCTTCGCGCAAGTTGCCATGGTGATAGCCGCGACGATGGCCGCCGGGCGGATCGGGATCCCAAGTCATGGGGCGCTTCTAGCGGATTTGCGCAGCATCTGCACGCGCTCCCGTCGTAGGCCGAGAAACCTACTTGCAGATATGCATCAACCCGTCGCGGCCGTGGTGCGCAAGGTCGAGATGAAAATGATTGCTGTGGAGACTGTTGTAGTTCGGGCCGAGCACGGTCGTGAAATATTCACAGGCCCCATCGTGTACGACCCGCAGAAAGGCCTGCTCGCGCTGCGAACCCTTCCAGCCGCGCTGCACACTGATCGTTTGACCGTTCGATAACGTAAAGCCGCCGATGTCGACGGCATTGGCGTAGGCGTGCTCGGAAATCATCGCCCCTTCGACGCTGTTCATCGGCCGGCAGGAATACGAGGCAAGCACCGTCACGCCGACGAGTTCCTGGCGGAAATTGTAACGCGCCGCCGGCTCGACGACATCGCGCACCCAACGGTCGATCTGCGGGATCATCGGGCACCGAAGGGAAGCTGCTGGTTTGAGCTCGACACGCCCATTGTCCGCGGCCGACATTTCGAATGGATTTTCCGCGCCACAGACGCTCGGGCCGCCCAGCGCCGAACGCGGATGAACGAACGCCGTCTGCCGGACGGCGCCCGACGCCAGGCACGCGCGCTCTTCCGGCGAGCGCCACGGATCGTCTCTGACTTGAAAGTCCGGCCCTGTCGTGCCGCATCCCCAAAGCAGGCCGAGTCCTGAAAGCATCAGGACGGCTGTGGGGACAAGAACTCGAACACGACGCGGAACCATAGGTGGATGTAAGCCGCGTTAACGTTAACGGCCGGTTAAGGAAATGCGCGAACGGCCTGGAGCGGCAAATATTGCAGGCTTTTCAGACTGATTTGGGCCGCCGGCTTGTCGAAGCAAAGGCGGACTGAGGCGGCCCGAAGGCGACAGCCCTTGTTGCCGTCAAGACGCACAAAGTTGCATCATCAAAGTTATCCACAGGCATATTTGTGCTGACATCTGGATGAGATCGCCCCGTCATTGAGCAAGGCTATTTGGCAGTCGCTCCCGGAGGTGCTGGCCGGGCTCGAACTCGTATCGCGTGCGAGGCCTGGAAATGCGCCGTCCCCGCGTCTTCGATCGGACTAGTATCGCGTACCGGTCCGAAGACGCACCCGGCGGGAGGTGAAAGCACTCGCGCGAGGTCATATGACCTTGGCGGGGGCGTGTGCCCTGAGGACCTTGATTCCGGCTTCGCGACTATCCCCCGTGTCTGTCCGGTTCATCGGTCCCCAGGCGCACCGTTTCAGCAAATTCAGCCCGAAGCGCCTTCGAAAAACGCCAGCGCTTCTGTCTTGAACGAGCGATCTCCGACTGCGCGATTGTGATCCTTGCCTGGAATTGTATAGGCGCGCGCACCGGGAATGAGCTTGGCGAGGTCTTCCGCCGATCCGCCAATGACGTCCTCATCTCCGACAGCGACCAGCACCGGCACCGCAATCTCGCCGACCATCTCGGCCGTGATCGGCGCCCGCGACGAACGAATGCAGGCCGCGAGCGCTTTGAGATCGCTTTTCGTCTGCTCGGCAAACGCACGGAACGTTCGCGCTGTGGGGTTCGTAACGTCTTCGATGCTTCCCGCTTCGAGCGCCCGCGCGATTGGGCCGGTCCCCGCCATCCCGCGCACCATGTTGATACCGAGGCCGCCGAAAATGACACGCGCAACGCGCTCTGGATGCGTCAGCGCCAGGAAGGCCGAAATCCGCGCCCCCATCGAGTAGCCGATGACATTGGCGCACGGCACGCCGACGTGATCGAGCAGACGTTTCGCATCCTCCGCCATCAGCGGCGCCCCGTAGTCGACAAGCTCGTAAAGCTTCTGACTTTCTCCGTGGCCACGGTTATCGAGCGCGATGACCCGGCATCCGGCTCTGGTCAAAAAGGTAACCCACCCCGTGTTGACCCAATTGGTCTCGACGTTCGACGCAAACCCGTGAATGAGCAGAACCGGAGGCTTGTCCCCGCCTCCGCCGGTATCGAGAAATGCGATGTCGACGCCGTCGCTGTCGAAATGGTCCATGCTGCCGTGCTCAATTCCCTGAAAGTTTTTATGTCCCCTACCATCCTCGTTGCCACGAGGATATGGTGCAGCCAAACATCTCCCATTTCCGAAGGGTGAAGCATGGCCGGAGCAGTGATCCCGCACTTTGCAAATGACGTTGGCGCCGAGCGAATCTTCGTCGGCGTCAAAGAGTTCAACTGCATGGGCGCCCGGCCGCCCTTCGATCACCCGCACGTTTATCTCGACATGGGACAGGACAATCAGGTCCTCTGCCCGTACTGCTCGACGCTCTTCATCTACGACCCCCGCCTCAAGGCCGACGAAAGCGATCCAAAGAACAGCCTCGTCGCGGACGCCGCTTGATCCCTGACGCTGCCTCGGACGTCGCGTGATGGCCCCCGCTCGCATGAGCGCGATAATCGCGGGAGGCGGTATCGGCGGCCTCGCGACCGCTATCGCTCTCGCCCGGCGCGGGCTCGACGTGCGCGTCTGCGAGCGCCGCGCCGAATTTCCCGAAGAAGGCGCCGGCATCCAGATCGGACCCAACGGCTCGCGCATCCTTGAAGAGCTTGGCGTTGCCGAATTCCTATCCGCGAAGGTCGCTCATCCCGATGCCCTGATCGTGCACGACGGCGCGTCCGGCCGGGAACTCACGCGTCTTCCACTCGGCGACTGGATCGCGGAACGCCACGGTGCACCCTACTGGACGGCGCACCGACGCGACTTGCACGTTGCGTTACGAGCGTGCGCCGAAAAAGAGCCGCGCATCACGCTGGCTCGCGCCACCGAAATCGTTTCGTACGCGAATGAGCCTGACGGCATTTGCGCAATGGGCATCAACGGCGAGGTCCTGAGCGCGTCTCTCTTCGTTGCTGCCGACGGCCTCTGGTCGCATTTGCGGCCCGAGATCAGCGGCAGCAACGCGCGTTTGACGGCACTCGGAAAAGCGGCCTTCCGCAGCGTCACAAGCGCTCAAAACCTGCCGCCGGAACTCGCAAGCAACGCCGTCCACATCTGGCTCTCGGCCGGAGCCCACGCCGTCCACTATCCCGTCAACGCTGGCCGCGACATCGCACTCGTGGTGATCGCCGATGATCCGATGTCTAACGACATTTGGGATGCCCCCGCGACCGCCAGCGCCGCGAACGACAAAATCAATTCGTTCGCCCCGCCGTTGCGAACGCTCGTCGAGAGCGCCGGCCGTTGGCGGCAATGGTCGCTCTACCGTATGGCGCCTCTCGCACGGTGGACATCGGGCCACGCCGCGCTGCTTGGCGACGCCGCGCATCCGATGCTGCCATTCCTCGCACAAGGCGCCGTGATGGCATTGGAAGACGCTGTGACGCTAGCCGCCACGATATCCAATTCGAAAGACAGCCTCGACCAAGCACTCCGCGACTACGAGCAAGCCCGCCGATCCCGCGTCACGAAGGTCGTCGACGCCTCACTGCGCAACGGGCGCATCTATCATATGCGAGGCCCCGCAGCGTTCGCGCGCAACGCCACGATGAAGCTCCGATCGCCCGAGCGCATCATGGCCGGCTTCGACTGGCTTTATGGCTGGAGGCACCCATCATGCTAACGCGGATGGCTTCGCTTTTACGACGACGCGACGATATCGTAACGCTCGGCGCCCAAGGCCTCATCGTCGACGAGGCGTCCCGCGTGCTTCTCATTCGCCACGGCTATCGCCCGGGCTGGCATTTTCCAGGCGGCGGCGTCGAGCACGGCGAGGAAATCGAAAACGCCCTTGCACGCGAAGTGCTGGAGGAAACGGGAGTGACCATTCTTGAGCCACCCCAGCTCATCGGCATCTACGCGCATTTCAACGAATATCCCGGCGACCACGTCATTTTATTCATGATCCGCCACTGGCGCCGCGATACGGTCCCACCGCCAAACGCGGAAATCGCCGAGCAGAGCTTCTTCGCACTCGACGCTTTGCCGGACGCGCTGTCGCCCGGAACCTCGCGGCGATTGCAGGAAGTCTTCGGCGGAGCGGAACAATCGAGCGCATGGTAGGCATCGGAAACGATGCTATCGCGCGGATCGTTTCGACGCTAAGAGAGCCTAACTCGAATCGCCCTTTTCAGTAAGCAAGACCCATGGCCTACATGAGCGGCATCATCACCAGTTTTCTGGTTGCCTTTCCTGCGCTGTTCTCGATTGTAAATCCGTTCGGTGGAGCCTTGATCTACAGCCAGATCACGCTCGGCCGCCCGCACCCCGAACGCGTCGCTCTGGCGTGGCGGGTCGCGACGTACGCCGCAATCGTCATGCTTGTCTCGCTTTTGATCGGCGCCACCTTGATGAGCTTTTTCGGCGTGAGCATTGATGCACTTCGCGTCGCCGGCGGCACTGTCGTCGCCGTCTCTGGCTGGCGAATGCTCTACAATCCTCAGGAAACCGAAGACCGCAAGCAAGATCAAGCTTCGACTGCCCAGCGCGCCACGTCTTGGAACAGCGATATCGCGTTTTTCCCACTGACGATGCCGTTCACGACCGGCCCGGGGACGATCTCTGTCGCCATCGCCCTGAGCGCCAATCGCCCGCCGACAACCGCGGCACTTCTGCCGTTCTTTGCCGGCACCTGCGGCGCGGCCTTTGCCGTTGCACTGATTATCGGTGCGAGTTATTCGTCGGCCGATCGGCTTGTATCGCTTCTCGGCCCAGGACGGGCGCGCGTTCTCACGCGGCTTTCGGCATTCCTGCTGCTTTGCATCGGCGTGCAAATCTTGATGACGGGCATACAGGGTGCGCTGTTGACCATCCTCACCGCTGCACACTGAAGAATTTTCACCCGGCCTGCCGCGCGTCCTCCGCGACGCGCTCGGCGGCTTCCTTCATCGACGCGCCTCTGAGCAGCAGTCCAAACCAGGCGAACAATTCACGCGAATTGGGATTGTCCGCAACCCGCCACTCTGGATGCCATTGCACCGCCAGAATGCGTTCGCCCGACGCCGGCCGGATGCCTTCGACAACGCCGTCGGAACTCGTCGCCTCGATAGCGAGCTTGTCGCCCAAATCGCGAAGGCCCTGGAAGTGCGCCGAGTTGACGACGATCGACGGCGCCCCCATCACGCGCTCCAAAACCCCTTGCGCCGCAAGATCGACGCGGTGCTCGAGCGCGAACATACCTTCAAGTGAGAGTCCTGGCTCTGCGTGATGGACTTGCTCTCGACCCGCCTCTCCGAGGTCGGGCCGGAGCGTCGCCCCGTAGGCCACGGCGACCTCTTGAAATCCACGGCAAATCCCGAGCACCGGGCGATCCTGCTCGACCAATTCCGAAATGAGCCGGAATGCCATGCCATCACGGCCCGAATCGAAAGGCCCCTCGCCTGCGTCGGTGCTGCGATAAAGGCTCGGCGCAACGTTCGAAGGGCTTCCCGTCAGCAGAATGCCGTCCAGGCGGCTGAGAATGGACCCGGCGTCAAAGATATCGGGCATCGACGGCACGAGCACGAAATCGGCTCCTACGAACGGCGCCGCCCGCAGATACCGCTCCGCGACGCTCTGGATCGGGTCTTCGGGGTTGCGCATGCAGCAAATGACGCCGACGAGGGGCCGCTTGGACATGATCTCTTATTCCTTGAAGGACGGAGCGTAGTTTCCGCCCATATGGCATTGCCGATTGCACCGGGCAATGGATTGCGCGGTCCTTTAAGACCAAATCGAACCAATTCGCCATGCCTGTTCCCTATCGTCAAAGCGGCTCATATGGTGGCGCAAATTTGATTGCCGATCAGGAGCGCGACGTGGCCGCCGGTTCAACATTCGTTTGGGAAGATCCCCTCCTCCTTGAAGATCAATTGTCTGACGATGAAAAACTCATCCGCGATACCGCGAGAGCTTTCGCCCAGGAAAAACTGCAGCCGCATGTCATCGAAGCCTACGCGCAGGAGAAAACGGACCCCGGCATCTTCCGCGAAATGGGAGAGCTTGGCCTACTTGGTCCGACGCTACCCGAAGAGTACGGCGGCTCCTCGTCGAACTACGTCGCCTACGGACTGATCGCGCGCGAAGTCGAACGTGTCGATTCCGGTTATCGCTCGATGATGAGCGTGCAATCCTCACTCGTGATGCACCCGATCTACGCCTACGGGAGCGAAAGCCAGCGCCAGAAATACCTCCCGAAACTCGCAAGCGGCGAATGGATCGGCTGCTTCGGCCTGACCGAACCCGACGCCGGATCAGATCCCGGCGGCATGCGAACCAGGGCCGAGAAGATCGACGGCGGCTACCGCCTCTCGGGCTCCAAAATGTGGATCACAAATTCGCCGATCGCGGACGTTTTCGTCGTCTGGGCGAAATCGGGCGCACACGGCGACAAGATCAGGGGTTTCGTTCTCGAAAAAGGAATGAAGGGGCTCTCGGCGCCGAAGATCGCCGGCAAGCTGTCGCTTCGCGCATCCGTGACGGGTGAAATCGTCATCGACGGCGTCGAGGTTCCCGACGAAGCCCTGTTGCCGAACGCCGAGGGCCTTGCCGGCCCCTTTGGCTGCCTCAACCGAGCCCGCTACGGCATCGCCTGGGGCGTGCTCGGCGCCGCCGAATTCTGCTTCCACGCCGCGCGCCAGTACACGCTCGATCGCAGGCAATTCAATCGCCCGCTTGCCGCGACGCAGCTCGTCCAGAAGAAGCTCGCCGACATGGAAACCGAAATCACGCTCGGCCTGCAGGCGGCGCTGCGCGTCGGTCGACTTCTCGACGACGGGCAGATGGCGCCCGAAATGATCTCGCTCATCAAGCGCAACAATTGCGGCAAGGCTCTCGATATCGCCCGCACCGCACGTGACATGCACGGCGGCAACGGCATCTCGGAAGAATTTCAGGTCATGCGCCATATGCTGAACCTCGAAACGGTCAACACCTACGAAGGCACGCACGACATCCACGCCCTGATCCTCGGCCGCGCCATCACCGGCCTGCAGGCCTTCGCATGACGACGCCCACGGGAACGAAGCCTCTGCAAGGCCTGCGCGTGCTCGAATTCGCGAGGGTGCTCGCCGGCCCCTGGGCCGGGCAAACGCTCGCTGACCTCGGCGCGCACGTGATCAAGATCGAGCGGCCCGAGGGCGGCGACGATACCCGAACCTGGGGCCCACCGTTCATCGCGGATGATGATGGTGCCGGCTCCGCTGCGTATTTTCACGCAACGAACCGCGGCAAGAAATCGGTCGCCATCGATTTCGAACAGCCTGAGGGGCGCGCGGCCGCTGCTGCTCTCGCGATGCAGGCGGATGTCATCATCGAGAACTTCAAGGTCGGAGGCCTCGCCAAATACGGTCTTGATTACGCCGCGATCAAATCGGGCAACCCCGGCGTCATCTACTGCTCGATCACCGGCTTCGGGCAGTCCGGACCTTACGCCCCTCGCGCGGGCTATGATTTCATCGTCCAGGGCATGGGCGGCATCATGGACCTGACGGGTGCGCCCGACGGAGAGCCGCAGAAAATCGGCGTGGCATTTGCCGATATCTTTACGGGCGTCTATGCGACCATAGGTATTCTCGCCGCGCTCAATCGAAGAAATACGACCGGCGATGGCGCCTATATCGACATGGCTTTGCTCGACACGCAGGTGTCCGTCCTCGCCAATCAGGCGATGAATTATCTTGCTTCAGGAAAAGCACCGCGACGCCTCGGCAACGAGCATCCGAATATCGTCCCTTATCAGGTTTTCAAATCCGCCGACGGTCCGATCATCATCGCAGCCGGAAACGACGGGCAATTTCGGCGCGTCTGTGAACTTCTGGGGCTTCAAGAACTCTCAGCCGACGAGCGCTTCAAAACGAACGCCCACCGCGTGACCAATCGCGCCGTGCTCATTCCCATTCTGGAAGCCGAAACAGCGAAGCGTCCTGCGAGCGAATTGCTTGCCGCGCTCGAAGCAGCCGGAGTTCCCGCCGGACCCGTTAACAGGGTCGATCAGGTCTTTGCCGATCCGCAGGTCGTCGCCCGACATTTGCGCCAAGACCTGCCGAGAAAAGATGGGACCTCGGTGCCGACCGTCCGCAGTCCGATCGTCATGGATGGCGAGCCGTGCGCGGCCGTAACGCCAAGCCCGAAACTCGGCGAGCACACCGCAAGCATTCTATCTCTTCTTGACGCGAAAGACGATCCGTGGAGAGCCTTCACGGAAGGCTCCTGAATCTCGCACGCGCCAGCTAGACGGTCGCCGAGCAGTTCTGATCATCAATCAGACTTTGCGGCCGCATGATGTGCGCGTAGCTCTCTGCCGGCAGCGGCTTGCCGAAAAGATAGCCCTGAAGTTCGTGGCATCCGACCAGCCGAAGCATCGCAGCCTGGTCATGGTTTTCGACGCCCTCCGCAACGACGCGCAGGCCCATGGCGCGGCCGAGCCCGACCACGGAATTGACGATCGCCGCTGCGGCCGAATTATGAGCCATGTCGCTGACGAAACTCCGATCGACCTTGATCCGGTCGAAGGGAAAGGCCCGCAACGTGCTAAGCGACGAATACCCCGTTCCAAAATCGTCTATGGCGACACTGACGCCAAACGTCTTGAGCCGATGCAGCGTGGCGGACGCGGTCTCGTCATCCTGAATGAACAGGCTTTCGGTCACTTCCAGTTCGAGCCGCGACGGGTCGAGGCCAGTCTCCGAAAGTATGTCAGCGACGACCTGTGCAAAGTCGGAATGCATGATCTGGGCGGGCGAGACGTTGACCGCAAGCCTAAGCTTTTCGCCCCATTGCGCCGCGCGCTCGCAAGCCTGCCTCAGAACAAATGCGCCAATATCCAGAATAGCGCCGTTCGCCTCCGCCACCGGAATGAAATCGTCCGGCGAGACCAGGCCATGCACCGGATGGCTCCAACGCAACAACGTTTCGAACGCCCCAACCCTGCCGGATTTTGCGTCGACCTGCGGCTGGAAAACGATGGAGAGTTCGCCCCTTTCGATCGCGAGACCGACATCGCGCTCCAACGAACGGCGCCGCTGTTGCTCTTCCTGCATTTGCGCGTCGAAAATCACGAAGTTGCGATGGCTTATTTTCGCGTTATGCAGCGCGGTTTCCGCGCGTCCCAGCAATTCGTCTTGATGTATTCCGTGCTCAGGAAATTTCGCGACCCCGACCTGCGCCGAGATGTTGACGGCCTCGCCGTCCTCAAGATCGTAACGGCCGCGCAGACCGTCGACGATCTTCCGAGCGAGCGTTTCGCAATCTTGCGAACTCGCCAACTTGGCGACGAGAAACTCATCGCCGTCCATCCGGACGATGAGATCGCAATCCACGGCAACGGAACGCAGGCGTTGCGCAACTTGTGTCAAGGCCAGGTCGCCGACCGTATGGCCGTGCAGGTCGTTGATCGCCCGAAATTCCGCGAGATCGATGTGAAAAATAGACACCGACCACCGAATTTCGCCAGCGCGTTGAAGGAGCAGCCCCAGACGGTTCTTGAGCGTCACCCGGTTTCCAAGACCCGTCAGCGGGTCGAAGAACGCCAGATTATTTAGCTGCGCACGGGCTTCCGAATTCTCGATCGCGATCGCGCAGAACTTCGCGCACTCCGTCGCGATGCGGCACTCCAGTGCACTCGCGCCCCGGGAATCGCGAAAATAGAACGCGAAGGCGCCGAGCACGCGGTCGTCGTCCGGCACGCTAATCGGACAAGACCAGCACGCCCGCAATCCATAGGGCAGAGCCAGCGATCTATAATCGGTCCAGAGTGGACTGGTCTCGATATTTAAAACCTCGACCGGCCGATTGAAATAGATCGCCGTTCCGCACGAGCCGACATTCTGTCCGATTTGAATTCCGCTTATCGCTGCGGCATAGACAGGTGGGAGGCTCGGACCCGCAAGAAAGCTCAGACGGCCATCATTGACTCTGACAATGGAACAGACGGCATCCGGCGCTATGGCTTCAACGCGATGACAGAATGTTGTCATGACATTGGAAAGGGAATCCCCCAGCGCGATGCCAACAAGCAGTTCCTGCTGGAGAGCACGCATTCTCTCCTCGATGCCTTTCGGATCCGGAGAATTTCCGCCGCCTGTCATCATCATCCGACAATCACTTACTTGCGCCACTCCGGGTCCTCTCGGAGTGAAACGCCCACTTGAATAGCGCAATTTGAAAAATATGAGGAAAGGTTATAAACGCGAAACACATACCAGACTGAACAAATATCAGTTTGATAGTGACGGATTAGCTAACAATTCCCATTAAGGTGAGCCGGCGCGGTAAAAAAAATCCGCCTGCACGTGCTAAACCCGAAATTCCGAAACACCCAACAGTATAATATTAATGCTCGCAATCAGCCTGCTTCGAGACGTTCCTTGTGCGGCGCAAACAGCGGAAGACCGCTTTTTCGCGACATTCGCTGCAACGGCCTAAGGGATACAATTTTGGCCGGCTTGCGGACCGAGAAATCTCCCGGCCTGACGGCGCCGGCCTTAATATGGTCAAATAAACTCCCCGTCTCAGACCAAGGCTTGCCACCGAAGGGCGGATAATGGAACAAAATCCGGCTCTTGGGCGTCCATAATTTGATTAAGGGACTTGGCCTTCGGGCAGAGTTGAAATAATGGCCTGCTGGCCGATATAAGCCCAGGCGACACTCATCAGCTCAATCTCATCTGCTCACATCATAGGCAGGCCTCCAATGCTCGACCGTCGACACGTTCTGGCCGGCGCTCTCACAGCGACGGTGGCGGGATGGACCACATCAGCCAAGAGCGACGACAAGGTCGGGGCCGCCGTCTTGGGACCGCCACAGCCGTTTTCATTCGACGCTCTGAAGCAGCAAGCGAAAACGCTTTCCCAATCTCCTTATGTGCCCCCGCCCCAACCGGACGCATCCGACCCTCTGCGCGGAATGACGTTCGATACGTTCGCCCAGGCTGTCTATAAGCCTGAGATGGAGTTGTGGCACGGCGTACCGGGTGCGCAGACGGTCCGGCTGTTTCCGCAAGGACGGTTCTATGCCGAACCCGTTCGAATCCATGTGCTGGACAACGGCAGCGCACGCGAAGTCGTCTATAGCCCCGACTACTTCAACATGCCGGCGGATCATCCGCTGCGCAAATTGAAGAACGCCGGATTTGCCGGCTTCCGTCTGATGAGCCGCGGCGGTGCCAGCGACTGGCTCGCCTATCTCGGTGCATCCTATTTCCGCGCGTCCGATCCGAACGATCAGTATGGCGGCTCGGCGCGGGGTCTCGCGATCAATACTGGCAAACCGGAGGAGTTCCCGCGCTTCTCGAGTTTTTGGCTTGAGCCAAACGGAGCCGGCACGACGATCTATGCGTTGCTTGAAAGCCAGAGCGTCGTCGGCGCCTACCGCATGGACAGCCGCCGCATCGAGGGCGGCAACGGCGGCGCTCTACAAGATATCGAATGCGAACTCTACTTCCGCGCGTCCATCGACATGCTCGGCATCGCCCCCCTGACGGGCATGTTCTGGTACGGCGAGAATTCCGGCAAATTCCGGGGTGATTGGCGCCCGGAGGTTCACGATTGCGACGGCCTGTCGATGTGGACCGGCACGGGTGAACGCATCTGGAGGCCACTCTCCAATCCGCCGCGCATCGTCACGAACAGCTTCGTCGACGACAATCCGAAAGGCTTCGGATTGATCCAGCGCGATCGCAACTTCGATCACTACCAGGACGACAGCTTGTTCTACGACAGGCGTCCAAGCATGTGGGTCGAGCCGATGTCCGGTTGGGGCAAGGGTGCCATCAATCTCGTACAGCTTCCGACGACGAACGAAACCGAAGACAACATGGTTGCCTTCTGGACGCCCGCCGAGCCCATCGTCAACGGATCAGTGATCAACGCACGCTATCGGTTGTATTGGGGCATCGATTCCCCACCCTCCGGCGGCGTCGGCCGCATCGTCGCGACGCGCGTCGGCCTCGGCGGCCTCGGCGGACGCGATCTTGACCTTCGCCACACGAAGCCAGGCGCGCGAAAGTTCATGATCGATGTCGAAGGCAAAGTCCTCGAAGAGCAAACGCGATACGGCGGCACCAAGACCGTGGTCACGACCTCGAACGGCACCATCACCGGCGTCGAAGCATTCCCCGTCGTCGGCACCAAGGTATGGCGGATGATGTTCGATCTTGGCGACCTCAATGGGCAACCGGCTGACCTGCGCGCCTACCTCGCAAAAGATGGCGAGGCTCTCAGCGAGACTTGGATGTATCAGGCATTTCCGTGAGCAAGGCTCGCCGGTGGCCCATCCTGCAGACCTGTCTTAACGAGGTGGGCCCCGCGGAGGCGGAGCTTTTTGCGGCATACGCTTGCCCGATCGCCGCGCTAAAACCCTGAAAATGTTTCGGATATACCGTTAGCGCATAACGGTTATTCCTCAGCTATGCGTTGCAGGCAAAGCCCATTTCGCACATGCACAACGAAGCCGGGACGGCGATTGTTGGAAAAGGCGCGATGGGCAAACCCGAATTCGTTGGTAAGAAGTCAAAGGCTGCTGGCGGCTGGGGCGCACTGAGAAGCTGCGGAAAAAAACTCCTCGCGAGCGGCGCTCCTCTTTCCGGCGCCGTGACCATGCTCAAGGCCAATCAGCCGGATGGTTTCGACTGCCCAGGATGCGCCTGGGGCGACCCCGAGCACGGCTCCTCCTTCGAATTCTGCGAGAACGGCGTGAAGGCCGTCGCTTGGGAATCGACCGATAAGCGCGTCCGGCCGGACTTCTTCAAGACGCACACGGTCAGCGAACTCCGGGAATGGACCGACTACGACCTCGAGCGGCAAGGCCGCCTGACAAACCCGATGCGCTACGATGCGGCAACTGACCGCTACGTTCAGGTCGGCTGGGACGAAGCCTTCTCGGAAATCGGCAACATCCTGAGGAACCTGGATAGCCCCGACCGCGCCGAGTTCTACACATCCGGCCGCGCCTCCAACGAAGCCGCCTACATCTACCAGCTCTTCGTGCGCCTCTACGGCACGAACAACTTCCCCGACTGCTCAAACATGTGCCACGAGGCGAGCGGCGTCGCGCTCGACGAGGCCGTCGGCATCGGCAAGGGCTCGGTCCTGCTTGAAGACTTCGAGAAGGCCGACGCGATCTTCGTCATCGGCCAGAACCCCGGCACCAACCATCCGCGCATGCTCGGCGACCTTCGCCGCGCGGCTCTTCGCGGCGCCAAGATCGCCGTCTTCAATCCGGTCCGGGAAAAAGGGCTCGAACGGTTCGCCGACCCACAAGACAAGCTAGAAATGATCATGGGGCGCAGCACCGCAATCGCCAACGAGTACTATCAAGTGCGCCTCGGCGGAGACATGGCCGCAATCCGCGGCATGGCGAAAGCCGTCTTTGCAGCAGACGACGCCGCCCTTGCTTCGGGCCGTCCCTCCGTTCTCGACCGCGTGTTCCTCGCCCAGCATACAGCCGGCCTTGAACTTTATCGAGCCAGCGTCGATGCCACGAGTTGGGACCAGATTGAAAATCAGTCCGGCCTCTCGCGAGGTGAACTCGAAGGGCTGGCGCAAATCTACATTGAATCGAACAAGACGATTTGCACCTGGGCGATGGGCGTCACGCAGCATCGCCACTCGGTCGCGACCATTCGCGAAATCGCAAACTTCATGTTTCTGCGCGGCAACGTTGGTCGCCCCGGCACCGGCCTTTGCCCGGTGCGCGGCCACTCCAACGTCCAGGGCGACAGAACGGTCGGCATCAACGAAAAGCCGCCCCATGCCTTCCTCGACGCACTCGAAAATGAATTTCACGCTCCGATGCCCCGCCGGCACGGCCACAACGTCCTGGCCGCGATCGGCGCCATGCTCGACGGCTCCGCGCAAGCCTTTATCGGCCTCGGCGGCAACTTCGCGCGCGCAACGCCCGATAGCCCGCTGATCGCCAAGGCGCTGATGAACCAGAAGCTGACGGTCAACATCGCAACGAAGCTCAATCACTCGCATCTGCTGCCGGGAGAAGTCAGCTACGTTCTACCTTGCCTCGGGCGCACCGAGATCGACCGCAATTCCGATGGCGTCGCACAGATCGTAACGGTCGAAGATTCGATGAGCATGGTGCACGGCTCGGGCGGCATCAATCGCCCGGCTTCGCCCGAGCTTCGTTCCGAAATCGGCATCATCGCAGGCATTGCGGAAGCAACCGTCGG
The DNA here is from genome assembly GCA_963789775.1 of uncultured Pseudomonadota bacterium. Taxonomy (GTDB): domain Bacteria; phylum Pseudomonadota; class Alphaproteobacteria; order Rhizobiales; family Hyphomicrobiaceae; genus Hyphomicrobium_B. Next base: position 16,533 of record CAWBLX010000002.1, on the reverse strand, counting down.
GTCCGCAATCGTCGATTGGAAAGGACTGGCGCATCATTACGATCGCATCCGCGACCTGATCGCGCGCACCATTCCGGGCTTTCACGACTTTAACGAGCGCGTCCGCAGACCGCGCGGCTTCCGCCTTCCGAACGGCTCGGCGGAACGCATCTGGAATACGCGCTCAGGGAAAGCGACGTTTGCGAGTTCTGAGCTTCCCAATCAAACGGAGCACCAGCGCGCCTTGGGCGAGCACGGTACGTTCGTGTTGCAGACGTTTCGTTCGCACGATCAGTATAACACCACGGTCTACGGCCTCGACGACCGGTATCGCGGCATCTACGGCGAGCGCCGCATCGTTTTCATCAATCCCGACGACCTCGCCGAGATCGGCGCCAACGTCGGCGACCGCGTCGATATCATCGGCCTGCACGAAGATGGCGTTGAACGCCTTGCCGAAAGCTTCCGCGTCGTCCCTTACGATCTCCCGCGCGGCTCGGTCGCCGGATATTACCCGGAGCTAAACGTTCTCGTGCCTATCTCGACGGCGGGTGAACTCAGCGATACGCCGACATCGAAATCGGTGCTCGTATCCTTCCGCCTGTCCGAACAACCGCGAACTGCATGAGTTCGGAGACCGGAAGCGAAATCACTGAAGAGCAGTTTCTCGAGGCGGTCTCGGCAATTCGTTTTGCCGAACCCGATCTCTCACCGATCGGCGCAGCTATTCTGGCCGCGCTTCACTATGGCATCGCCAAGGACAGCAGAGCCTTCTCGCTGAAGCTCGGCATAGAGCATGCGTTGGCTCTTCGCGAAGTCACGGCGCTTTCAAGTGCCGAACTCGGGCTCCTGCAGGTCGTCAGCCGCAGCGAACGCACCCAGCGCACGTCCTTTGCTCTGACCGACAAGGGACGAAACCTTGCGTTGCGCGCGCTCGTCCGAAACTGATCCAATCACGATGGCGACATTGTTCGTAACAATGTGATGGCCTCAGCCGGGAATTCTTTCCTGCGTTCGGCCGCGAGATGCGCTCAATCCCGCATAAGCCACGACCAATCGACATATGCAGTCAAGCAATACACCTATGCCTGACGGCCTCGCCGTCTTCGATCTGACGCTTGCACGTGCTATATTGCTTCGCGTGGGGGAAGACAGTTCGGGAGTTGAACCGATGGAAACTTCTTCTCGCGCCTACCTGCCGGAAGCGATCGATCGCATGACGATCGTCCTTGCGCGCGCCACCAAGGAACTCAATCTGGCCGGCGCGCCGACCTGTGAAAAAGAACGCCTTGCCGCGTGCATCCTCTCGATCGGCAACACCTATCGGGACGTCAATCGCCTGCTTGAAAAGTCGGTTCGTATCTATCTGCGCTCAAGGCCCTTGCCCGCTTCATCGCTGCGACGGGCTGAATCAAGCGCCTTTCTCTGACGGCGTCCTTGCTTGCGGCCTAGCGCCCGGTCCACGGCATGATCGGAACCGTCGAAATGGCGTTATACGGCGAGCCGTCGACCAGCCGGTCGCTAATGGCAACATAAACCAGCGTGTTGCGCTTCTTATCGACCGTCCTGAAAACGTGCGTGTGCTTGAAGAACAATGACGTGCTTTCCGAATAGACCTTTTCGTCACCAGCCAGCTTCGAAAGGTCGACGTTTATCGGCCCGATCTGCCGGCAGGCGATGGAAAACCGCGAAGGATCTTCGGCAAGGCCGAATGTTCCTTTAAGGCCGCCGGTCCGCGCCTGACTGATATGACAAGCCACTCCCGGAACCTTGGGATCGTCAAAGGCGCTGATGCAGACTTTATCGTTGGCGCCAATCAGTCGAAAGGTCGTGCTGATGCAGGCGATATCATCCGCCTTGGCGATCGACGCACTAAGCGCAAAAATTACCGAAGCGACCGCCCACAAGCTGTATCTCATCCATGCTCTCCATCCCGACGTGCCGTCGAAGCACGGAGAAAGTGGTCACGGTGAAGGCATCGTGCAAGGAGAAGGTGCGCCGGAAAGAGAGCGTCAGCCGGCGGCGATCAGCCGTTCGATCTCCGCCAGGTAGGTTTGATCGATCTCTCGCATTTCGCTCGTCAATTCGGAGCTATGAAGCCGCTCTTCCGCCTCGGCCTTCTGCAATCGTAGCAGATCGAGCAATCCCATCCCCGCCTCCATCGGTAGCCTGTATCGCCATGCTACCGCGAATCATGAGTCTTCGCGACGCTACGGACGCGCCGATAGGCTCCAAGTTGTGGATCGCTTTCGCGTTCAGGCAGGAGTGACGTCTACTCGCGAACCTAACGCCGCTCCCTCAAGTACCGGGCGGGAACCTCTCCGGCATCCACCAGTGCCTGCACACATTCCGTCGTGAGAATGCGACGGTTACTCTCGAAGCATCTGCGAAGCTCCGCGCTCCCTTGCTTATACTTGGCGCAGAGGCTGCCATAGTCCGCCGAGCACGCATCCTTGACCTTCTGCGAGTAGGCGGACGCGGACGTGCTTATGAGCGCCAACGACCCCGCCACAATCACGGCGTTCAGCGCAAATCTACTTATTCTCATTGCTTCCTTCCCGACGACGATGCGCACCCCGATTCCCGTCAATCCAATAGCCATTGCCATGAGATTCACTTCGGAGCCAAGCGCTTTCAAGACTTAGAACCATAATGAGCACTTTGGCAGAATGTCGGCTCTGCGACAGCAACCGTGCGTGCGGCTATGACGTTAATAACCATATGTGCGGCGTAAAGCTACGCCGCGTTGCCGTGGGCGTTGAAGGCTTTATTGTCCGGCCTCAGCGCAATTTGGTTCAAGCTGCGGGTGCAGCAACTGCGGACATGTTCGCATGACGATCGGAATAGGCGTCGTTCAACGTTTGAGATCGCTTCGCCGCGGCTTTTGTGGCTGCGTGGTGTTCGCAGTTGCGCTGTTTTCGGCCGCGAACGCCTACGCCGTCAGCGCTCGCGTCAAAAGCGCCTGCCGCGACGACTACTTCCAGCATTGCAGTGAATACTCGGTCGGCAGCGACGAACTCCGCCAATGCATGCGGAACGTCGGAGAAGATTTGTCGACACCTTGTCTCGTGGCGCTCGTCGAAGAAGGCGAGATCACCAAACAGGACGTTGAGCGCCATAACGCCGCGAAAACCGCAACCGCGAAGACGAAATCTCAGAAATCCGCAAATTCCGAACGGATTGCGAACGAGGATCCCGCCGCCCCCAAAGAGGTGAGTCCGAGAACCGCGAAAAAGAAGGAGACGGCAAAAAGCAAGAAGACTGCGAAAAAGAATACAAAATCGAAGAAAGCGACCGCCGCAGTCGGGGCCGTCCCAGTCACCACCGCTAAAGGCGGCAAAGCCAAGAAATCGGTGAAAGCCCACAAAGCGCACAAGACGGGCGCAAAAACCAAGACCACCAAGAAGTCGGCAACGAATAAGCGCAGGAAAGCCAAAGTCGCGACCAAGACGCCGGCGGCCGCCCCGCATAGCAAAAAGTCTGCGAAGGCGAGCCCGAAGGCAAAACCCGGGACGGCCGTAAAAAAGAAGACGAAAAAGAAAAGCGCCGGGACAGCCGTTAAATCGAAGAAAACCGCGAAAAAGAAGAGTTCGTCAAAGAAAGCCAAAAAGGTCCTTGACGGCCACGCCTCCTCGGGACTTTGACAAAGCGCAAACGATTGCCGGGCGTAACGAGGCAATCGTACATGAACAACCATGTCCGCAAGCCCGTTGGAGAATTTATGTCAGGCCATTTCCACGCCGTCGTCTGGATCGATCACCACGAAGCCCGCGTCTTTCACTTCAGTTCCTCGGAGTCAGACGTCGTCGTCGTTCACCCGCAACATCCCGTGCGCAACATTCACCATAAAGCGAACACCATCGGCAGCGGTCACGCGAGCGAAGACCAGGCATTCCTGCAGCACGTCGTTGACGCTTTGTCCGACGCCGGTGCGATCCTCGTGACCGGCCCCGCCAACGAGAAGACCGAGCTGATGAACCACATCGACCGCCATGCGCCGGCGCTCAAAGCCAAGATCAAGGGCGTCGAAGCGCTCGACCATCCGACCGACGGTGAAATCATCGCTCTCGCCCGCAAGTTCTTCAAGGACGACCACCAGGAACCGCCGCGCGTCCAGTAACCAAAGCCGATTGCCCTGCGGAACGTACGTCAGCAGCCCGCGGGCGGCGCCGGTCTTGACGGCTCCGCTAGCGAGATCAAATAGGGCGCGCTAAATATCCCCCAACGAACGGTAATCTCGACGGATCGATCCGCAAGGGAAAGAGTATGGCGAACAGAGACCCGATGAGCTGGATGTTGTCGGAAGCCGTCGAAACGCTGGCGCGCGCCGAACGGATGCACCGCCAATTTTTCCGGTTGCAACCGTCCGGAGCGCCGAATGAACCGTGTTGGGAACCTCCAGTCGATGTGCTCGAGACGGACCGCGAGATTCTCGTTTTCGTTGCCTTGCCGGGCGTCGATCCCGAGCACGTCACGGCGTCGATCGAGAATGGCACGCTCATCGTCTCGGGCCGACGCATCCTCCCGCCAGAGCTGCGCGACGCGATCATCCATCGCCTTGAGCTGCCTCAGGGCCGTTTCGAGCGCCGCGTGCAACTGCCGGCCGGACGCTACGCCGTCAGACAATTCGTGCAGAACGGTTGTCTCGTTCTTTCGCTGACCAAGGCTGGTTGAGGTAGCACTGATGATGACGCTCGGTGACCAGAATGCGCCCAAGCCTGAAGATGCAGCGCCCGCAAACCACGGCGCCGCCCCGAATATCTCTCTACCCTCGGACGCGCTGATCCTGGTGCCGGTCCGCAAGGTCGTTCTGTTCCCGGGCCTTATTCTGCCAATTACGATCGGTCGCCCCAAATCCATTGCAGCGGTCCAGCAGGCCGTGCGCGAGGAAAGACAGATCGGCGTCGTCCTGCAGCGGGACCCGGAGAAAGACGATCCCGGACCCGACGATCTCCACCGCGTCGGCACGCTGGCCAACATCGTTCGCTACATCGCGGCGCCGGACGGCAGCCATCACATCGTCGTGCAAGGTGTCCAGCGCATCCGCATCCTGGATATCCTGCCCGGAACGCCGTTCCCGGTCGCCCGCGTCGTCCATATCCCGGAGCCGGAAACCCGCTCGACGGAAATCGAGGCGCGCTTCCGCAACCTGCAGAACCAGGCAATGGAAGCCGTTCAGCTCCTGCCGCAAGCGCCCCCGGAATTGCTCGCAACCATTCAGGCCGCCGCCTCTCCCGCAGCACTCGCCGACCTCGCCGCCGGGTACATGGACATTCCGTCCGAGGACAAGCAGGCGATCCTCGAAACCGTCGACATTACCACCCGAATGGATCGCGTATCCAAGCTACTGGCCGAGCGGATCGAGGTGATGCGCCTCACCCAGGAAATCGGCCGGCAGACGAAAGCCGCATTTGACGACCGCCAGCGCGAAGCCGTGCTGCGCGAGCAGATGGCCGCCATCCAGCGCCAGCTCGGCGAAGGCGACGGCAAATCTCAGGAAGTCGCCGACCTGACCGAGGCGATTGCCAAGGCGAAGATGCCGCCCGAGGTCGAACAGCAGGCGAAGAAAGAACTCGCACGCTATCAGCGCATGCCGGAGGCCGCGGGCGAAGCCGGCATGATCCGCACCTACCTCGACTGGCTGATCGAGCTGCCGTGGAGCCTGCCCGAGGAAAAGCCGATCGACATTGCTGAAGCACGCCGCATCCTCGACGAAGACCACTTCGGCCTCGAAAAAATTAAGACGCGCATCATCGAATATCTCGCCGTGCGCAAGCTCGCGCCGCAAGGCAAGGCCCCGATTTTGTGTTTCGTCGGCCCGCCGGGCGTCGGCAAGACATCCCTCGGCCAGTCGATTGCGCGCGCCATGGATCGCCCGTTCGTCCGCGTCAGCCTCGGCGGCGTTCATGACGAAGCCGAGATCCGCGGCCATCGCCGCACCTATGTCGGCGCCCTTCCCGGCAACATCATCCAGGCCATTAAGAAGGCCGGAGCGCGCAATTGCGTGATGATGCTCGACGAGATCGATAAGATGGGCCGGGGCATCCAGGGCGACCCATCGGCAGCCATGCTCGAAGTCCTCGATCCCGAGCAGAACGGCACGTTCCGCGACAACTATCTTGCCGTACCGTTTGACTTGAGCCGCGTCGTCTTCATCGCCACCGGAAACATGCTCGACACTATCCCGGGACCGTTGCGCGACCGCATGGAAATCATCAGCCTCGCGGGCTACACTGAATCCGAGAAGCTGCAGATCGCGCGTCGCTATCTCGTCAAACGTCAGCTCGAAGCCAACGGTTTGAAGCCGGAGCAGGTCGAGATCGATGACGGCGCCTTGACGGCAATCATCCACGGTTACACGCGCGAAGCCGGCGTCCGCAATCTCGAACGCGAAATCGGCCAGGTGTTCCGCCACGCCGCGGTGCAGATCGCCGAGAACAGCACGGCGCACGTCCCTATCGGCGTCGGCGACATCTCAGCCGTGCTCGGACAACCGCGCTTCGAAAACGAAGTCGCGATGCGAACGAGCGTGCCCGGCGTCGCCACAGGTCTCGCCTGGACCCCGGTTGGCGGCGATATCCTGTTCATCGAAGCGACGCGCGCGCCGGGCAAGGGCGCCCTGATCCTGACGGGCCAGCTCGGCGACGTTATGCGCGAGAGCGCCCAGGCCGCGATGACGCTCGTCAAGAGCCGCGCCGCATCGCTGGGCATCGATCCAGCCATTTTCGAGCGGAACGATATCCACATCCACGTGCCTGCCGGCGCGACACCGAAGGACGGGCCGAGTGCGGGCGTCGCGATGTTCATGGCGCTGGTCTCGCTGCTAACCGATCACACGATCCGCAACGACACGGCGATGACCGGCGAAATCTCGCTCCGCGGCCTCGTGCTGCCGGTCGGCGGCATCAAGGAGAAGGTCGTCGCGGCCGCGGCAGCGGGGATCACGCGTGTGATGCTGCCCGCCCGCAACCGTCGCGACTATGACGACATCCCAGAAGACGCCCGCAACCGCCTGGAATTCATCTGGCTCGAGCGCGTCGACCAAGCCGTCGCGGCAGCCCTGGAAGCCGGGCCGGCAGGTGCCACCGCGAAGGTGGATGCGTGACCGACAACATTTTCCCGGAAACTACATCCGTGTTCTAGCGCTTATACCGTTGTATGAGCGAAACCGCGCTTTCAAAAAGAGTTGTCTACGCCGCCCTCATCGGCAATCTGCTCGTTGCGGCCACTAAGTTCGTGGCGGCCGCCGTGACGGGAAGCTCATCGATGCTGAGCGAAGCGGTGCATTCCGTTGTCGATACCGGCAACGAAGGTCTGCTTCTCTACGGCTATTTCCGCTCGAGCCAACCTCCCGACGAGACGCATCCGCTCGGCTACGGGCGCGAGCTTTATTTCTGGAGCTTCATCGTCGCGCTGCTGCTATTTGCGATCGGCGCCGGTGTCTCGATCTATGAGGGCATCAATCACATCATCTCCCCCCATCCGATCACGGATACGGCCGTCAACTATATCGTGCTCGCGCTCTCCGCGATTTTTGAGGGAACGTCGTGGTGGATCGCACTCAAACGTTTCGGAAAGCTGAAGGGACGTCGCAGCTACTGGGAGGCGATGCGGGAAAGCAAGGACCCGCCATCGTTCATGGTCCTGTTCGAAGATACCGCGGCGCTCATCGGTATCGCGATCGCAGCCGTCGGCAACTTCGCGGCTGAAATGTGGGGCATCCCGGCGATTGATGGCGTCGCCTCGGTCCTCATCGGCATTGTCCTCGCGATTGCCGCGGCTGTGCTCGCGCGTGAAAACAAAGCATTGCTTATCGGCGAGCGCGCCAGCGACGACGTCATCCGTTCGATTCAGTCGCTCGCGATCAGCGAACCAAGCGTCGTTGGCGCTAACAATGTCTTCGCCGTGCATCTCGCCCCGGATCAGATCCTGGTCGCACTGAGCCTTGAGTTTTCCGACGATCTTCGCACCCCGCAAATCGAGGCGGCCGTGATGCAGCTCGAAGAACGAATTCGCGAGAGCCACCCGGAAGTCATCTCGGTTTTCATAAAGCCGCAAACCCGGAGAACATTCGAGAAAGCGCGTGCCGCTCTCTTTAGCGACAGTCAGAATTCCCATTGATCTCTGGCTCTGCGATGCTCGGCACTAAGCCCCATGACACGTGCTTGGCCGGGGGAACCCTCACAAAAAGCCCTTGCCGAAGCAGTGAACGATGGACTCTCCTTGCGTGCATCCTGGATGGACGGCTAGCTTCATCCGGAATGCGCTTTGGGAGATCTTCTTTTGACAAGTCGCTTTGAGCGTTACTGCGGGGACGGCTCCTATCCTCCGAGTTACTACGCCGCCAGCGCAAATCCGTCGCCATCGCGTCCAGCCCTCACGGAGTCAATCGATGCCGAGATCTGTGTGATCGGAGCAGGCTATACCGGCCTCTCGACGGCTCTGCATCTCGCGGAAGCAGGACATAAGGTCGTGGTTCTCGAGGGCGCACGTGTCGGGTGGGGTGCCTCTGGCCGCAATGGCGGGCAAGTCGTCAACGGGCTCAACGCGAGCCTGGGAACCATCGAACGCCGTTACGGTGCAGAAACCGCGGCCTTCGTCGGTCGTCTGGTTCAAGAGGGCGGCAAGATCATCCGCGGGTTCGTCAAGACGTACGACATTCAGTGCGACCTCAAAGATGGGAACCTGTATGCGGCCTACACTGCCAAACAGATGCAAGAGCTTGAGGCCAAGAAGGAGCTCTGGCGCGCGCACGGGATGGACGATCACGAATTGCTGGATCGCGAAAGCATTCGCCGCCACGTGGGCTCGGACGCCTACTGTGGCGGCATGATCGATCATACCGGCGGTCACCTTCATCCGCTCAACCTCGCGCTTGGGGAAGCCGCCGCCTTGGAGAGTCTCGGCGGCGCTATTCACGAAGGCACGTGTGTCGTGTCCGTCGATCAGCGTAGCGCGAATCCAATTGTCAAAACCGAACAAGGACAGGTTCGCTGCCGGACGCTCATCGTCTGCGGCAATGCTTATCTGGGTAGCGTCGTGCCGGAGCTGACCTCGCGCGTGATGCCGGTCTCAACCCAGATGATGGCAACAGAGCCTCTGGGCAAGGACCGCGCCGACCAGCTGCTACCGACAGGACTGTGCGTCGAGGACGTCCGCTACATCCTGGATTACTTCCGGCTTTCCGCCGACAACCGGCTGATTTTCGGCGGTGGCACCGTTTACGGCGGCACCGACCCCGCCGACGTCGTGGCAAAGCTCCGTCCCAACATGCAAAAGGTCTATCCGCAGCTCAAAGGCGTGAAAATCGACTACGCATGGAGTGGAAACTTCGCGCTCTCCTTCTCCCGAGTGCCACAGATGGGCCGGCTAGGTAACAACGTCTATTTTGCCCATGGCTACAGCGGTCATGGCGTCACCGGCTCGCATTTGTTCGGCCGAATTCTCTGCGAAGCCGTCCGAGGCGATACCGGCCGATTTGATGTTTTTGCGAAACTGCCCTGGTATCCATTCCCCGGAGGCCGAACGTTCCGCGCGCAATATTCGGCGCTTGGGTCTTGGTACTATTCTTTACGCGATCGTCTCGGAATCTGATGGGACGGAGCGCGGTCGGTTTTCAAACGATAGATTCCTACGCGCAGAGTACAGCAGTTGTGACTGCAATGTCTGTGGGCTAGGATTCCTCGTTATTGTAGGGAAAGGGAAACCTATGGGACTGCGGACAGCACTCGGAATAAAGCCGCGACGCACAGAACGAGAACTTGAACCGACTCAAGATCACTCTTCTGCCAGACAGCAGCCGAAGTCGGCGCCCATCGAACCGGCTATCGAGAAGCCGCAGTCGCTTCGCGTTCCAACCACGTCATCGGCGCTTAAAGCCTTACGGGGCCGAGGCGTGCCGATAGAGACTGTATTAGATGTCGGCGTTCAACACGGTTCGCCGGAGCTTTGCGCGAGCTGCCCCGACATTCCGCATATGCTCTTTGAACCCGTAACCGAATTCCAAGCGTCTATCGCTTCCAACTACCGCAATATTCCTCATGAGGTTGTGGCTGCGGCGGTATCTGACGGCGACGGCGAGACGTTACTTGAAGTTCAATCCGTTGTGCCCGGCTTCCCCGTCTCTCATTCGCATATCGTCGGAGATGGAGAAACTCCGGCCAGCAGCAGACGAGTTCCGATGATTTCTGTCGATTCTTTTCTGGCTGCTCGGCCCGACATCAAGGCGCCTTTTCTTCTAAAAATCGATATCGATGGTCTGGAGCTTTCCGTTCTTTCCGGAGCGCAACGAACCCTCGCGCAGTGCAGCGTAGTCATTATCGAAATGAAGATGGAGAATTTCTACGAACGGAGCGCCCCGCTAATCTCTCGAGGTTTCAATCTGATTGAAATCGTCGATTTGGCTTATTATCGAGGCATTATGCGGCAGGTCGATGCCGTTTTTCTGCATTCTGATTGCATGGAACACGTTGAAAAAAAGGGTGCGTTTGATTTTTCAGATTGGCAAAGTTACAAGCCATAGCGTTTCGTCAATGCGATGCCGGTAGCCTAAAGCCCGTTCTCCCTGTGGCCGTAGCGGTCCAGCTCGAATGCGCCGGACATCCCGCCCGCGCCCGCGCCCGGAGACGGCGCTTGGCCTTCTCATTCTGTGCGTCGTCGCTGTGCTGGGAAACGATGCCGCCTGCATTGATGGATCATGCCGGAATGCAGCACTGAATCTTGAAGGTTAGCGAATAGGCGGCCGCGGGTGCGGATCTCTCGGCTGGCCACAGACGTTATGTGGCGAGATGGAACAGGTTTCTGCTGCGCGCGCTGTTGGTAAATGGCCCCCGTCTATATGGATCGGGCTCGCGGTGCTGGCTGCGACATGGCTCGGCCCGTTGCCGTCTCTGGCTCGCACGGCGTTCTCCCCAGCGATGATGATGCATCTTGCAGTGGTCTCGGTCGCGTCGCCATTTTTGGCCGCGGGTCTGGGACAGATTGGGGCGGGGCGTTTTCTCCAAAAGCCGGTCCAATGGATCGTGCTCGCCACGCTCTTCGACATGCTCATCGTGCTTGGTTGGCACGTGCCCGTCTTCCATGAGGCCGCCGCGCGATCGTGGCCGGCGTTCGCATTGGAGCAAGTATCTTTCCTCGCCGCGGGTCTCGGGATTTGGTGCCTGGCCTTTGTGGAGCCGACGAGGAAAACGGCCATCGCGGCGTCAGGCGCCTTCTTCATGACGTTCGCTCATATGACGGTACTCGGATGCATCCTGATTTTGGCGCCCCACCTTCTCTATGATCCCGACGTGTGCCAGGGAGCCTTTGGACTGTCGCCGCTCGCCGATCAACGACTCGGTGGGCTTCTCATGGCAAGCTGGGGCAGCTTTGCTTACCTCGGCGGCGGAGCGTGGCTTCTGTGGCGCGGCATCGAGCATCTCCACTGAAGGATTTCCACCGGCCTATGTCCCGTCGAGCCGTTTGAGTTTCGCCACTGCGCTTTGCTCGGGCTCGTCGTGAGCGATGGTGTCCAGGAGCTTGCCTTGGCTATTGACGAGAAAGATCGTCGCCGTGTGGTTCATGCTGTAGGAGCCACCCGGCTCGGGCACCCGCTCGCGAAAAATGTGATAGGCGTCGAGCATTTTCGACACGTCTTCGGTGCCACCGGTCAGGCCGATGAGACGGGGTGAGAACGCCGCAAGATAACTCTTCAAGACGTCGGGCTTGTCGCGCTCGGGATCAACGGTAACAAAAACATAGGCGCTCCGGGAGGTGTGCGCTTCGTCGATCCATCTCGCCAGCGCCACGAGCGTCGTCGGACAAATATCCGGGCACGATGTGTACCCGAAGAAAAAAGCGTGCGGCCGATCGGCCAGCATATCGCTCGTAAAGGGACGACCATCCTGATCGATGAGCCTGAAAGGCGCGTCGAACGGCGCGGCAACCGCGACCTGAGAATTGAAAGCCGGAAGAAACGCCGCTCTCACGACCATCGCGACGATAACCAACCCGATCGCCATAACCGCTGCTCGCAAGGGCGTGATCATCGTCGACCGCTTTCCCGGTGCCGTTCCGAACTAAGCAGCAGAACGCGTCGGATCGTAACATCGTTGCAGCAAACCGAAAGTCGAGGTTCAAGTTACCGATTTTCCAGAATGATGCGCCGCGGCTCAAAGCGAAATGTACCGCCGAAAAAGGACCGGGCTCAATTTCGGCTTAGGGTCAAAATCAGCGTCCGATAACCATCGGCCCAACAACTCACGCCCAGACTGGACATCGGGTCGACGCCGTCACGAGAGCGGGCGCATGCCGGCTTGTCTGCCTCTCTGACTAGGAGACAAACCATGTGGGATGGCTCGACCGAACACATGATTTCTGTAGGTCATACTGGAAGGATTGCTTTCAGCCGCCGCGCTCCCAGTTTCTAGATATCTAGCACGAGGCGGCTCTCTCGGGAGCGCGAGCAGCAAATCATCATCGTCCCGCGACGGTCGTTTTCTTCTGCGCCCCGCACCCGGTCGCAATGCAGCGGCGAACCGCTAATGAATTTTGTTTCGCACGCTCCGCACACGCCTTCTTCGCACGAATAGGAGACGTCGATGTCCAATGCGAGGAGCGCCTCGAGAATAGTTTGTCCCGACGCAACTTCGACATCTATCCCCTTGCGCGCCAGATGAACAGTGAACGCGCCAGTAGCATCGACCTCCGATTTGGCGGCTTCTCCACGGAAGCGTTCGACGTGTAGCCGACAGGGGTCCGCGACGTTTGCGGCACATGCGTCGAGCATTCGTGTCGGACCGCAGCAGTAAATCTCGGTCTCTGAACCCGCCGTTTGTATGATGTCCGCGATCGAAGGTCGACCAAAGTCGGCGACGTGGATCGCTGCGGCGTCTGCGCTTCGCAACAGTTCGTCGCGAAACAGTGCGTGCGCGCTCGATCTGCACCAATAGTGCAAGCGCACCGGCCGGCCGAGTTGCAAGAGGCGGCCGAACATCGAGTAGATCGGCGTGATACCGATGCCGCCAGCAAGAAGAAGCGTATCAGCGGCATCTTCGTTGAGTCGGAAGTTGTTGCTTGGGCGACCGATCGCAATCTCCGCGCCAACGCGTGCTTCATCATGGAGGAACATCGAGCCGCCGCGCCCGGACGCCTCGCGCTTCACCGCAATCACGCAGCTCTTCGGCGATGAGAGCGGTGTGATCAGAGAGAATACTGCCGTACTCTTTTCTCCGGCAGGTGCACGTCGATATGCGCACCTGCATCCCCGAGCGGCAGCGGACCGTTCAGCGAAGAGAACTCAAACAGGCGAATATCCTCTGTTGCGTAGGTAACGCTCTGCAAACGCGTCAGAGCGGTCGTCGGCCCCGGCGCAGATACAGAGGGCTCAAAGACTTCCGAAAGTGCCATATGTGACGCCCATATTCTTCAACCAGCTCCGGTACTTCTGACCCATCAAATCGCTGCGATGGTGAAGCTCGTACCGAAGATCGACTGGGATGCGCTCGGGTCGCTGCGTATCGACAATCGAACCATCCTGCTCATAAACGAGATCCTGACGGGCACGAACTTCCGCGTCAGTCGGCTGAGGATCGAAGTTCATCGCGCAGCAAATGCGCACGATGCTGGTCGTCTCGTTGACGGGCTGAGCCGTAAGCTGAGACCCTCTCCTTCTCCTCGACATCCTTCCGGTACCAGCCCGGCGGCAAAATCAGATTCATGATCGCCCTTGTCGATGGCCCGATAAGAATGAGGCATGAAGATCTCTCAGAGGACACTCAAGCCGCGCTTCGCGAGATGTTCGGCCCGGACGAGACAAAGGACTGAAGATAACGCCGGGATGGGCTAATCCCTTTCCGGCACGCTATTTTCAGGACCTCGCGCATGCCCCGCCCTCTCTAATTCCGAGACAGCATCGAACAGCGCGACGATTGCCTTTTCACCGTTGTTAATGTCCCACCCGTGTGCCTCTTCCCGGCTCTCCATCACAGCAATGCTCAGGAGTTCCGCCACCTTCCGCTGTGAGTGGGGTGTCCCGGCAAAGCGTGCTAGAGCGGCGTAATAGGCATTAAGGGCATGCTTGCTCTCCTCCTTGTGGAGATCCGGATCGATGCTCATCCAGTGTGCGTAAAGCGCCTGAAGTTTGATATATTCAGGCGAAGGCGATTGAGTGCTCGCGCCTTCCGGATCGGCGGCTTGCTCGACATGAAGAGCCATCCCCGATGACCCTCATTTCATCCCACAAAACATTGGGGATGGCATAGAACAAATCGGAACCTGTCCACACCACGTTGGACAGGTACGCGGGGCTGTCCAGGTCCGCATTTGTTGGGGCTTTTGCACTTTCTCGGACCAAATCGGACTGGTGTGGACCGATGGTCGTGGCGGAGAGGGAGACAGACTAAGGTAGGTCCGTTACCGTCCGTTGACGTTCGGATTTTCCAGATTTCATCGGCAAAATCCCGTCCGTTGACTTTGTCCGCCCGTCCGTTGGGACCCCGCTAACGGCCGCCAATCTTAGGCAACATCTTAGGCAAGAGAGGGGTGTTTCCGCACTTTGTGCGGGGGTCAATTCGGCACGTAGATTTTGATCCACAGCGCCCTGCATCATCATCCAATTGCGCCGAACACGAATTGTGTAGAGGCTGTCTGGACGATACGCAGCGCAGTGAGCGCGTCGGGGGAACGTCACTACCGCAAGAGCATCTGAACGTCCGAAAACGCTAGTGTGCCATTTCTGCAATGGCGCCGCTGGCGTCGCTTTGCGTTGTATGGACTCGCGTCGATGACTCGCCTAGCCTTTGATAAGTAAAGGGGCACAGACGGCTTCAACGCCTGTGCCCCGAGTAGCGTCACCGCAGTTCACCCCAGCGGCAACGAATTGGATGGCGTAGACTCATCTTATTTGGTGTTGGCGTCAACCGCTGGTTCTTCATCCCTTTTGGAGAACCACCATCATGCACCACAAAATTCCGAAGCACTTTACGAACAAGACCACCCCCATGACGGCCGAAGTCGCCGGCAAGGCGATCACGCTTGTTCGTGAAGTTGGCCTTAATCAGCAGCAGGCGGCAGCGCTCCTTGGCATTAACCAGGGCCGCGTCTCCGAAGTGCTCAACGGCAAGCGCTATTCTGGCGCCCGGCCTTTCCCTAGCGACCAACTGTCCTTCGATATTTGATCGCGCAGCCGCCGGGTGTTCGTGCGGGCACCCGGCGATTTTTTTGATTTTTTGGAGCAATTTATAATGGCTAGATGCACAGCGCCAAGAAATGGCCACAGAACGGCAGCCGGTATAGAGGCTTGCCCGGTATGTCGCTATCGCTACGGCCGCTCTTCTCGTAGCTACTCGACCCCTTCATACTCATCGCCTTCCCACAGCTATTCGTCAGCGAGCAGCGGAGGCGGCGGAAGCGGGCGGGGTGGGAGTGGCCGCTCGGCGCGCACCACAAAGCCGCGCTGGTCCGGCGGCGGCTCATCTCAATTTTACACGCCCGAGGAAGTGCGTGCTCTCACGCCCATACGCGAAACCGTTGAGAAGCGAGCGCCGCTACCAGACCTCCGGCACATCTTTCTGTGCCATGCATGGGCCGATCGCCAAGGGGACGCGAGGGTATTGTACGATCTCCTTGTAGCTCGCAACGTTTCGGTCTGGTTCAGCGAAGAGGATATTCCGCTCGGATCGTCGTTTCTCCGCGAAATCGACAAGGGGCTGGCAAAGTCGCGTATTGGAATCGTGCTGGTGACGCCCGCTCTTTTGCTTCGCCTTCCCACCGGAGGTGTCGCGGACAGAGAGCTCTCCGCGCTGCTGGCTACGGATCAGCTCGTCCCAATTATTCACAACACAACTTATGAAGCTCTCCGCAATGTCAGTCCGCTGCTCGCCTCACGCAATGGATTGGACACCGGAGAAATGTCGATGACTGACGTTGCAGCCAAACTCGCCGAGCTAGTCCTGGTCCAGCAGGGCTGAGGTGTGCCTTCGCGACCTTCCGTCTCGCGTTGTCGGGGGCCGTCCAAAGCCCGCTCATGCCCCATGTTCCGCAAGCCATGCCTCGGCACGCTTGCATGCGTCCCATCCTTTACGGTCAAGTGATGCGGCATGCACCGCATTCAGCAATTCTTGGATCATGACGCGAGGGTCGGGTGATGCCTCTTCTTCAGCAAGCGCGTCCCTGACGGCCCTTATCGTGGGCGAATTTTCGGGTAGCATGCCACCTTTGCGCAGTATTTCTGCATAGCGCTCGCACATAACTTCGGCGGCTTCGCGTAATGAATTGCCGCCTCGCACGACGCCCGTCCCGGCACTGACTGAATGGTCGCTCACACATAATTCCTTTCGGCTAGTTCGAATCCGCCCTAGACGCGAACAATTAATCAGTCAACGGATCAATTCCGTTGCCTAAGATGAAATTTTGCGGGCGGCGATATTCGCGACCGCAGAAAGGCTTACTGCAAAAGGAGATGAAGCAACGGCCTCACTGGCCGGTTTAACGAGCGCCGATCTTAGGAAAATCAGCACACGGAAGTGAAAAAATCGCGTAATTTCAATGAGTTATATGGTTAATGGCGGAGAGGGA
>CAWBLX010000001.1:0-201601 GCA_963789775.1 uncultured Pseudomonadota bacterium | reverse complement strand
CCCTTCGGGTTAGTAGCAGTTCGACGATTGTCGTAAATATCTAAGCCAGTTGACAATTTGATATATTGTGCATGTGTCATTGGCATAATGATACAAATAGCGTGATGTTAGCCTCCTGCTGTACTCATGAATTGAATTCCCGATATATAACAATTGTTCTGGTTAGTAATTAGACGGAATGATTATCTTCCTGAAAATAATGCCGCCAATTCCTTAGTTTGTGGATATGGACTTTATGGTGAATAAACTCCATACGGATAATTTATCGAGGTCTGAAAATCCTCGATTACTTTTTAATTCTTTCAAACTCCGCTACCGTATCCGCAGG
This sequence comes from uncultured Pseudomonadota bacterium, assembly GCA_963789775.1. Lineage (GTDB taxonomy): Bacteria > Pseudomonadota > Alphaproteobacteria > Rhizobiales > Hyphomicrobiaceae > Hyphomicrobium_B. The sequence goes on along the minus strand of CAWBLX010000001.1, from coordinate 201,273 downwards.
GCGATAGTCATCCGCATAACTCATATAAATATTTCTTTCATCTTCGGAAATTGAACCTATCGTTGTAAGAATTATTCCAATATTGACATGCCTATTACGTGCTTCATTATCTATTTTTGACCGTATCAGTTTGCTACATCGACTATCAATTTCAGATGTAATTATATATAGTGTTTGATGCCCTTTTCTCCCTTCAAGCTGTTTTATTGAATAGAGTACAGCAGTTTGCAATCCTCCCTTTCCAGCGGGGATTAGAGTTTTCATTAAGCAAGTTTATTTTAGAAGATATGTCGCTGAACTCTTGATCTTTTGATGTGGGATCAAGGTGCTGTTTTACATCCTCACATCCTAAATTTCCTGAAATTTCTCCCCCAAACACGGCTAAGGCGATGTCAATATCATCCGATGAAGAATTAATCTCTTTCCCAATAACAGGTAATATTTGATCGAAATTTGATTCCATATTCGATGATGCGTCTAGAATAATATATAAAGTGGGCTGTTTTAATGTTGCTCGTAGTAAAAATATAAATATTACTGCGACTAAAATTGGAAGCGTTGTTAAAACTAATTTTTTTAGCCTTCCTCTCGTCCTATAAACGTATTGTAAAACGAAACCCGAGTTGATAATCAATAATATTATTGCGGTAAAAATATATTGTTCAAGAGTAGAAGCTTTTGGGCGGACCCATTCAATAATATTTGTCAGTATCGGAATGCTGATTAAACTGATAAATATCTCAATGTAAACTGCCTTAAATACTTCGGGTATTTTTGAATCAGTCATTTTGCCCCGTCCTCTAAGTTATTTACAAGGCCATAATTTTTAGTTCCCCCTGAATATAATTCTAGAAATATTTTACTGTGAGCTTGTAAAAATTCACCAATATTTTGTTTTGCTTTATCGAAATTCTTTTTTCCCAAATAATCTTCATACTCTGGCTTTTTAAATATCTTGAATATTGAATTAGCTAGACTCTCCGAACTATTGATATCAAAATAAACAATTCCCCAGCCATTTGATGCACAAAATATGTATTCTTGAAGGTAAGGAGCAACAATTGGTTTACCATAGTTTGATGCTAATCTAAGAACTCCCGAACTGCCTGCACTTGTTTCATTAGTCATCACAACAACGTTAGAATTTGCGAATATAGTGGGGATATCAAAATCATCTACGTATCCAAAATATTCAACATTTTGTAAATTCCCTTCATAAGCTGAAAATAAATCAGTTAAGTAATTCGGGTTATTTGGATTTGAAACCCCCGCAATCTTAAAGATGCACGTTTGGATATTTTTGGCGTATGATATTAAACGCATCTAAAAGTACTTCTAGCCGCTTGTATGTCCCAAAATAACCAAGAGTTAAGATTGTATATCTTGTTAAAGTAGGTGGTTTATTCTCGGGAACTGGAAACAGGTCTTGATCTATTAATTCCGCACGTGCTTTATGATAATGTTGGTTGAGATACAAATTGTATTCCGGGAGCATTGTAAACACTTTATCTGCGGAACAAATTGACTGCATAGCAATCTTATCAGCAATATTTGCGATATATAGCTTGACTTTGGAATAAGTGATCCCAACTTTCTTAATATCAACACCAGCAAGAAAATTATGCAAAATAATGATCACAGGGTATCCAAGTGATTTCAAAATAAATGGGATGAGCAAACCTGAAAATGCAGAGAATGGATCAGTTCCGAAAAGAGAATATTGAAGGTTTATCCAGATTAGATCGGGTTTGTTGCGTATAACTGCAAAGATTACTCTTGGAACAATAGACTTTGAGTTGTAATGCCAGCATTGTTCAACTGACAGTTTTTCGTCGCTTTCACCAAATTTTGTGTCAACAACATCACTTAAAACAGTAATTCGATTTATAAAAGCTAAATTCTGAAATAAATGAATGGCGTGATAACCAAAACTACTAAGAGGTTTATTACTTGGGGGGAAGGTTGTTATGGCAAGAAGTTTCATAACTCATTTTTCTGTAACATGTTGAAAATAATCCGCTCATAAATGCAAAAAGGGGTAGGATCCCCATAAGGATATTTTTATCATGATTTACTTCGCCTTGTTTGAAGTTGCTATTTGATTTACTGGCACTTATTGTCCAGAAGGAAATATTTCCTGAAAGCGTTTCCTCATATTCCCATCCTTGCATTTTAACTATGTCTCTATATTCATTAAATTTCGGAACATTATTATTTATGAAAATGCAGTTGGCAGGAGAGGGTGATTTTCGTCCTAAGAAATCCATTAAAACACTATCTCCACCTGTCCAATAGAGAGCATCGGATAATGACCCTATCCCGCTTTTTCTTAAAGAGGATCCTGTCTAGCAGTGTGCCACAAACCGTCCAAAGTTCGAGCATTAGTTGCGATTGAAATTTGAGGAAGTTGATAACTGAAACCCAGAGCTAAAAAATTGTCTTCACATAATGAATTTTGATTTAGTTTAGTAATGACGGCTGACATATCTGCAAGCGGTTGTGTCGTTAGATACCTTTTAGGTTCCAAAAACCATAAAGAGCTCATAACGATCATTATCATTACAATCGATCTTACAATGTAATTTATTGGAAAATTACTGTTATTAATTATCATGAAATCCCATTATTGGCAAAATCAGAATTGTTCCCCATACATTAACCGCTCGAAGGTCATCCAATTCCAATTGTTTCCAAATATGATTGAAGGAACAGGTGTTGTTCCTCCGAGCCCTAACACTAAATAAAATTCAATCAGGCAAACAGAAATTAGAAAATTTGAACGAAGGATCGACTTCATTAACAAAAATGGCAAGATCAATAATACTGGACCATAGAAATATAAGAAAAAGAATCGAAAAATATTGAAATCAATTAATAAATTCTCTCTGCTTGGATGCGGAATAGGGGTCTGAATTTGAAATCCAAAAAACCAGTTCCAAAACGAATAAACTACTATATACGAGAAAATTATTGTTAATGTTAGCAAAAGAAAACTGTTTGTCAAATGGCTATTCAGATTTTTTCTATGTATATTAGAAAAAATTACAATTGTAAGTACAGCTGGAAGGAAGAAAAAAGTTGTTGCGTGATGGGATGCGACAGAACAAGAAATCCAACAAATAGCCTCAATTCCAGCATATTTATTTCGAGATCTAATAAAATCATAAAAAGGTCCTGCACAAAGTAGAATAAATATGATGCTGACAAAGGCTGCAAATTGACCATAAGTGAAGACCATCATTCGTATAGAAGGTAAAATGATAAATAGAAGCCCAGCAATTAAGCTACTATCCCGAGTAGTAATCCTTCTAGCATATCTAAATACAGCAATTGGGCCGATTATGAGAAATAACAATAGGATGATTTTATATGCAAGGTAAATGTCTCCTGTAAGTTTTGCTGTCAAGGCAACTAATTGATGGGATAAAGGGGGATAAAGAGGCTCTATTGTAGCCACCATACCACCGTGGTTCCCATTGACCCCACCAATCATTTAGATAACTGGTGGAGTAGAAAATGTGAGTAAATGTGTCCCAACCCTGAAGGTGAATATCCCTGAAAATTGGAATCCCGAAATAGATGGATGATAATACACCCAAGCTGACTAGTGGAAAAAGATTTGGGCGGTCGTTTTGGATTTTCTTCAGACATGATTTGAGAGACATTAATCCATCGCCATTCTTCATATTTTTCAACGTTTCAATATCAAAAGGCTTTTCCACGTAATATTATTTATCTACCTTCGACCCTCAGATCACTCACCCGGAGCCAAGTGAAACCAACCACTATTTCTCATTAGGCTCTAACATTTTGAATAACCAAATCGTATCTGATATTTTGGTTCCTCCATCCTCTTCCTGTATTCGGTGAACTCGTGGTTCACAGGTTCTTATTAGCCTTCCCGACTAAAATCTTGGATAATCCTATGGATAATCATCAAGAGGTTGAATGTTCTTTTCCCACAACGCAAATCCACCCTGGAAGATGCGAACCTGCCTGGCGAACGGCAGGTTTCCGAGTTTTTCAAGATTCAGGTGTTTGCTGTATGGATTGTAATCGACCAGGAAGAGAATAAATTGAAATTCATCGATATTCTTGGAAAAGGTCAGTGTCTCCATCGCTGCCAACCAGATGGCCGGCTGATCGAATAAGCCCAATTGGAGCTTTTGTTTAAACATCGCTTCCGCTTCTTTGGCAATGCCGGCAGGATTGGCCTGGATGACTTTGTAATATCTAAGGAGTAGTGTAAAAATAACTTCCGCACTTTAATAACCGATCTCAGGCACAACCTGGCACAGAGCGGGGTCGAATCGTGTAGTTCCAGTTGGGGCAGGTAGAGTGCCGTTCCAGGTTCAGGCCCTGGATTACCTCATCTTCCACTTTGATGCCGCGCACATACACCTGATCCAATGGGAAGGCGGCTACCTGCAGCCCAGTTCGTGTGGTGGTACCGCGAATGTAAGCCAGCGAAGTCTCCAGGGTCCGTTAAGGGTTTACCTGCCCAATTGAGACTGATCGGGCCGAACAAGCGATGTTCGATCGGGTTCCATTTCAAGGTGTTTTTCGGATAATGGCAGACCCTCATTACCAGATTTAGCCGGTCAGCCAACTGCTCCTGGAGTTGCAGCTTCCACAATCGCGAACGCCACCCATTACTGCCGCCGCCATCGCAGAGCGTCAAGAGGGCCGGCGCATGGGAAAAATCTTACTGTCCAAAGGTTTGCCACCAGCGAGCTATCATATCGACGGCAAATTCGGCCGTGTCGGCGGACTGACTGACGTACACATAGCCGCAATTGTGGGCCAAGTCATAGATGCCGTAGGGAACTGCTTTGCCAATGGCTTCTGATTCAAAATCGTGGTCGTTGACTGCTTCGGCTGTCCGGCTGTGCTGGCTACTTGAGTTATCCGACGGATTTTTGATAGTCAAACACGCTGGAATGGTAACGAAAATGGAGTATCATGCTGCTTTATCCTTATATTCCTCCAAACTCAGGAGAGCATGATCTACTACATCTTCATTTGGAAATATTTTCTTTTTCAGTTTCAACAACAAATTAAACAATGGGCTAAACCAGCCACACTCTCCTTGATCTCCGGCGTCATTTCAGATCTAACCCGCAGCCGTTCCGATCTGATTGTAGAGAATGCCCTACTGCGACAGCAACTCATCGTCCTCCGTCGTCAGGTGACACGACCTATGTTCAACCAGCACGACCGTTTCCGCCTCGTTCTGCTCGCTCGCTTTACCCGGTTCTGGAAACAAACCCTTCACATTGTTCAGCCAGACACACTGCTCCGCTGGCATCGGGATTTGTTTCGCTTTTATTGGCGAATGAAATCAAAGCGTAAACAAAACAAGCCAAAGATCCCACCTGAAACGATCGGTCTCATCCGCAAGATGGCAAAAGAGAATTGCTTATGGGGAGCAGAGCGGATTTGGGGTGAATTACTCAAGCTGGGGATCAAAGGTGTGCAAACAAACCATCCAAAAATACATGCCAATAGAAATAAAGTCACCATCTTCCAGCCAAACCTGGGCGACTTTCGTGAAAAATCATATCGGTGACATCTGGGCTTGCGACTTTACCGTGGTTTATGACTGGTTGTTTCGACCGTGGCATATCTTTGTCATCATGGAACTCAAAACTCGGCGGATCGTGCATTCCGCGGTTACGATATCCCCGACAGATGAATGGACCGCACAGCAGCTGCGTGAAGCTACACCCTGGGGCCAGGGTCCGAAGAATTTCCTTCACGATCGCAACAGCAAATATGGCTGGCACTTTTCGGCTGTGGCTACAGGTTCAAGCATCCAAGAACTGAAAACCCCTTACCGAGCACCCCGAGCGAATGGCATATGCGAACGGTTCATGGGCAGCTTGAAAAGAGAATGCCTGGATCACATCCTCATTCTTCATGGTCAGCATTTGGGGCGAGTGGTCAAGGAGTTTACCATTTACTTCAATCAGGAACGGCCTCATCAAGGAATTGGTCAACAGATCCCCGACGACTACAATCAACCTGAAGCAAACCCAATCGGCAGCATCACCTCCAGGGCGATCCTTGGTGGTCTACATCACAGCTATTCTCGGGTGGCTTGTCCGTAATAATCTGTATCCTTTTAAATTACCAGGGGATTGCAATATCAATCATGAGATACGGCCCAAATTGATTCGCCGAATACTATTTCGATTTTCTAAAGACCACCGATAAACAGCTTATTATCATAAAAACACCTTTCAAAGTCGGTCCTGTCATTAGACATAGCCTACTTCTGAAAATATTTTCATCGAAAACCCCAAAATATCAAATGGATGAGTTAAGTAGCCAGGACAGTACCCATTTTGGCAGAAAACGTCTTGCCACACGCTTTACATTGGTAACGTTCCGGTTCCCGGCTGTGGATTACGATGTATCCTTGGCCGGTTTTGCCCCTTGCAGGGCAGTTTATATTAGGGCAAAGTTGTGTTTGAGGTCCATTGGCTTTTTCTTGGGTCTGTAAACACAAGAATTCCATAGGACCCTTCTTTTCTCAACCCTCAACTACCGTTTTTTGAGGTGCTACCGATTACTCAAAAGCCAAAAAATAGTGCTGTTTCATCGTTTATAAAAATTCCATCCTTTTCAATAAACCATATTGGGAATTATGGACATTCATCTCTGGCTATCGATCCGCCCAACCAAACTGTGGCCTGTTGATTTCCCAGGATGGTTTCACCAACTCCGTAATTCGTACTATCGTAATGGGTTATAAATGTTATGGGATATTGGATCAGAAAATTTGGGGGAAGTTTCTTTGCGGTTACCGCATAGGAAAATTCATCAATACACTGCCAATTTCCTTCTCCAAGCAAATCGTTAATTCTTGATCTGTTGAATGGGAGGGAATTTACTGATCTTTCTTGTCTCCATGACGCAAGAGCCTGAATTTGGTCGAGAGGGCATTCTGATTGTAATATTGGTTTCTCAAGCTCAGAAGTTGCTCCAATTTGTGGAGGTAAACTCCCTTGTCCAAAATCACCTTTATATGTGACGATCAAACTCGCGGTGATGATACCACAAAACTTGCTGGTATCCTCCTAACAGCTACACCATCTTCCCGATCTGGAAAACAAAACCAATTGCCTTCACCAAAAAGTTGATCCAAATCTGATCGAACAAGAAATAAACTTGGATCAATTGCTGGTGTAGGTTGTTCAGTTGGAATCGCTCCAGAACCTAGTGGTGTATTTGTCACAATTGGAGGACTTCTGCTCCAAACCACCGCAGCTAAGTTTTTCGCTCGTTCGATCTTCTAGTTGAAAGCTAAGGAGACGTTGGAAGCTGATCGTAGCGGCCTTGTCTTGATAAATAACTTCGATTATGCCCTTTACTTTCTTCTCTCGCCAAGTAATCTTGTGCTTCCATGTTTCACCGTTTGGTGTTACTAGTGGAATTCAACGGTTTTTATGTCCGAAAGAATATTTGCTTTCTGTAAGGCGGCTTTTAGCTTTGATTCTAGCTCGAATTCCAGTACAGTGGGGATTGGCGTTCCCCTGAGAAGGCCTCCTGCTTCTACTTCAACTTCAAACACTGTTGTCTGGCCTTGCTCAAGGGAACGGCGAAAAGTTGTCGTTGGATTTCATGCCATCGCAATTGTTAATTTTCTCTTCTTGGACAAAAAGTTCCTCATATAAATCTCCAATTTCAGGCTCGCGGATTTCTGAAGGGTTAAGATTTCGAGACTGGCGTTAGAGAATTCCCAGCACAAGAAGAACACAAAAACAAAATAACAATCATGGTGGAAGAGAGCAATTAGCCGATGTCTGAGGTTTGTCGAGCGCCAGCATGAGACCGCGCCGAATGCCGTGGTCATCGCGGCAGCGCACCGCCTTGAGAAGGCCGGCGACCGCAAGCTCGTCGGGCGACACATGCTGGCAGCCGATGCTGAGATAGGAAAAGCCGAGCCTGCGCTCGGACCGAAGTGCGCGCAGCAACGCCGTGACGCGCGCGACGAGAAGAGGACCCTCCGCGTCGCCGAGATTTTCATCGGCGATCCTGTGCGCGATCTCCCACGGCTGCGCCGAGCCGCTGGTGTAGATTTCACAAGTTGCGCGGAAGACATCGAGCGTGAGATTCTCGATGGGTGAAAAACCAAGCTCGCTTCGAAGCGGAAATCCGAGCGCATGGCCGGCGCAAACATCGTCGTTTGCCGCAGCGTCGGTATTCTGTTTTGGGGGCTTGTTGCGCATAACTGTCTATCCGCGTGTTATCGATTATGGAGAGAGGCTTGAGTGCAGTTGCGTCCTCACATCGCGAGGACCCGCCGCAGCCGGGCGACACGTCGGCGGGTTATGAATCCCCGTCTTTGTCTTCGGTTCTATCTTCTGACAGGTTCGACAGCATGCGGTCGAAGACCGACACATGACCTGTCGCCAGATCCCAAATCATTCCGGCGGAAGCGGCAAACATCGACGCGGCGAGAACGGCGCTGGACAAGTCACGTGCGTCCAACCGCTCACCGGCAAGGTGCGAGCGTCTCATGGCTTCTCTCCAAAGTATCGGGGTTCAAGGCCCCGCAAATGGCAGATGCGCCATTAAGCGAATGTATACTTATGGAGTCAAGTTTAAAGTTTCATCGCTTTCGACTTCCGATACCGGCTCTACACGCTCGTGGACGACGCGATGGACGAACGCGAGCTTGTCGTAGGCGGGCTCTGGAATGACGAAGGGATAGAAATCGTCATGTCCCATGCTGCGGCTGAGACTGTTCATGGCGATCGTCAGCGGCACCCATCGTGCCATCAGCGTTTCAAACGTCACGCTTGAATAGATGTCATCGCGGAGATCGAGCCTCAAGCCATGGCCTTCCATGCCTTCGGCCGCAGCCGTATCGAGAGCGTCGACCATATGCAGATAATGCGCCCACGTCTCCGCCCAATCCTCCCAAGGATGCGAGCTTGCGTAGGCGGACACGTATCGCTCCTGCCAGTCCGGCGCCGGCCCGTTGCTGTGATGGCGGGTGAGAGCTGCATCATAATCCTCGCGCTCATCGCCGAAGATCTCGCGGAATTCGTCGAGCCGTCCCACTTCCTCGACGAGCACCATCCAATAGTAATGTCCGCTCTCGTGGCGAAGGTGCCCGAGCAGCGAACGATAAGGTTCGTCGAAATGTTGGCGCTGCCGCTCGCGTTCGACGGCGTCGGCTTCGCTGACGTCGATCGTGACGACACCGTCGAGGTGGCCCGTCAGCGCGTTCCGCACGAAATCGAAGGTCAGCGGACCTTTGGTCGAGGCGGACCCGTCGAACGGCAACCCGAACCGCATCAGCGAATAGACGAGGCGCTTCTTCGCATGCTCGATCGCACGCCAAGCGAGCAAGCTGCCGGCTTCCGAAAGATTGGGAATGAGGCGGTTGAGGTCGCAGGCCTTGCAGAAGACGTTGCTCTCTTCTTCGGGCGTCAGCCAATTGCAGACGCCAAATTCGGCATTTGCGCAGTAGCGCAGAACACTGTCTTCGGGGCCGGCGTTGAGCTTGCGGAAAATGGCGACTTCGGGCGTGACCTCGCTCGATCCGGCATTGGTGATCGCCACGATGGAGAGTTCGGCGCTGTCAAATCCCAGCGTGCTGCCGCATTGGACGCACTTTACATTCTCGAAATAGACCGTGTTTCCGCAGTTCGAGCAGGCAAAATTCTTCATCCCGGGTACCAGCAACTCCTATAGGGCAAGCTTCGGCACTCGGCAGCGCCACCGGAAGTATCGGCGACGAACAACCCGACTTCCGTTTCTACGATTTTGCAGATAAGTCACATAGTTGCCCTTATTAATCGCAGGGAGCCCCCCAATTCTTTAGCAACCTGCCCAAACGACCAGCAGAATGCCGCGCTGCGCAGTTTTTAGGCTGTCATGCGCTTGTACCACAACTTTCCGCCCGGTAACGCAAATGGGAGTATTTCGTTGCCGCGCGCGCCCCACTCAGGCGCCGTCCACTACGAGATCAAACAGGGATAATGCCGCCTCCATGGTCCTCCACGTCGCGCTGACCCATCAAACGAGCTACCGCTACGATCGACGGACGAATATGGCGCCGCAGGTGATCAGGCTCCGCCCGGCGCCACACTGCCGGACGCCCATTTTGAGCTACTCGCTGACGATCACGCCGAAAACGAACTTTCTGAATTGGCAGCAGGACCCCTTCGGGAATTTCCTCGCCCGCGTCGTCATCCCTGAAGAAACCACGGAATTCTCCGTCACCGTCGATCTCGTAGCCGACATGGCGGTGATCAATCCGTTCGACTTCTTCATCGAGGAAAAAGCCAAGGATTGGCCGTTCACCTACGACGACGTCACGAAGCAGGAGCTTGCGCCCTACCTCGTGCCGGCGCCTGTCGGCCCCAAGCTCAAACGCTATCTTGAGAAGATCAGCAGCAAAGACCAGACGACGATCGACTTCATCTGCGATCTCAATCGCATGGTGCATGGCGACGTCGGCTACCTCATCCGTATGGAACCGGGCGTCCAGACCCCGGAAGAGACGCTGACGAATGCCTCCGGTTCTTGCCGCGACAGCGCCTGGCTGCTGACGCAGGTGATGCGCAATGTTGGCCTCGCGGCGCGCTTTGTGTCCGGCTATCTCATCCAGCTGAAGCCCGACGTGAAGCCGCTTGACGGTCCCGCGGGCGCCGACACGGATTTCACCGATCTCCACGCTTGGACCGAGGTCTATCTTCCGGGCGCCGGATGGGTCGGCCTCGACGCGACCTCCGGCTTGTTGGCAGGGGAAGGTCATATTCCGCTCGCCGCCACACCGCACCCGGTGAGCGCGGCGCCGATCAGCGGCAGCCACACCAAGGCCGAGGTCGAGTTCGACTTCAAGATGGCGGTCACGCGTATACTCGAGACGCCGCGCGTTACGAAGCCGTATACCGATGAAACGTGGAAGGCCATCGTCGAAACCGGCAAGGCGGTCGACGAGCGCCTCGTCAAAGGCGACGTCCGCTTGAGCATGGGCGGAGAGCCGACGTTCGTCTCGGCCGACGACATGGAAGCCGCCGAATGGAACACCGCTGCGGTCGGCCCAACCAAACGCCGATATGCCGACGAGTTGATCCGTCGTTTGCAGCGCCGCTTCGCACCTGGCGGCCTGCTCCATTACGGTCAAGGCAAATGGTATCCCGGCGAGCAGTTGCCGCGCTGGGCGTTCGCGCTCTACTGGCGTGGCGACGGCCAGCCGCTCTGGGAGAACCAGGATCTGATCGTCAGCGAGAGCGTCGCGCGTCCCGCGATGCCCGACGACGCCGAAAAGCTGATGCGCGGCCTGTGTGGAAAACTCGGGCTCCCGACCGACAGCGCCATGCCCGCCTACGAAGATCCGGCGCACTTCATCTTGGCCGAACGCAAGCTGCCGATCAACGTCACCGTCGAAGCTAACAAGCTCGACGATCCGGCCGAACGAGAAAGGATCGCGCGGGTCTTTGATCGCGGCCTCGGTTCCGTCGCAAGCTATGTTCTGCCCATTCAAGTCTGGCAGACCGCTGATCGTGGCCGCCGATGGGTCACCGAGCGTTGGGCCCTCCGCCGCGGCCATCTTTTTCTCGTTCCGGGCGATTCTCCGGCAGGATTCCGCTTACCGCTGCAGTCCTTCCCCGTGCTCGACGAACTCGACCAACCCCACGTCATCCCGCGCGATCCGATGGGAGCCTCTCGGCCGCTACCCGAGCGATCCGTTCTCCTGCAGCAGCGGCGCGTCGTGACGTTGGAAGCTGCAAAGCCCAATACCCCGGTTGAGATTGCGCCCGAAATAACGGGGTCAGTACGGACCGCGTTAACGGTCGAGCCGCGCGAAAACGCCGTTTGCGTTTTCATGCCGCCGCTGACGGACGCCGAAGACTACGCGGCGCTGATCGCCGCTGTCGAAGAAGCGGCGAAAGAGACCGGCGTGCCGGTACAGGTCGAAGGCTACAATCCGCCGTCGGATTCCCGTCTCAACGTCATCAAGGTGACGCCCGATCCCGGCGTCATCGAGGTCAATATCCATCCCTCGACAAGCTGGGACAGCACCGTCGCCATCACGACGGCCCTCTATGAGGAAGCGCACGATACGCGCCTCTGCGCCGAGAAATTCATGCTTGACGGCCGTCACACCGGAACCGGCGGCGGCAATCATATCGTGCTCGGCGGAATAGATCCCGCGGACAGTCCATTTCTGCGCCGCCCCGATCTATTGGCGTCGGTCATCTCGTATTGGCAAAATCATCCGGCACTCTCCTACTTCTTTTCCGGAATGTTCATCGGCCCGACGAGCCAGGCGCCGCGCGCCGACGAAGCTCGCCATGAATCGACCTACGAGCTTGAGATCGCCCTTTCGCAAGTTCCCAACCCCGGCGCCGGCCACATCCCACCGTGGCTTGTCGATAGGCTCTTCCGCAATCTGCTGATCGACGTCACCGGCAACACCCATCGCGCCGAGATTTGCATCGATAAGCTCTATTCGCCGGACGGCCCGACCGGCAGGCTCGGTCTCGTCGAGTTCCGCTCGTTCGAGATGCCGCCGCACGCCCGCATGAGCCTCGCCCAGCAGCTTCTATTGCGGGCGTTGATCGCGATGTTCTGGGAGAAGCCCTACCGGCAAAAGCTGGTGCGCTGGGGAACGGCGCTGCACGATCGCTTTATGCTGCCGCATTATCTCTGGTCCGACTTCGCGAGCGTCATCGCCGACCTCAAAGAGTTGAACTTGCCGATCGATCTCGAATGGTTCCGGCCACACTTCGAATTCCGGTTTCCGCTGTTCGGCACCGTGTCGGCCGAGAACCTGACCGTCGAGCTGCGTCAGGCGCTCGAACCTTGGCATGTCCTTGGTGAGGAGAGCGTCGCGGGCGGTACCGCGCGTTACGTCGACTCTTCGCTTGAGCGCGTCGAGATCAAGGTCAAAGGGCAAACAGGCGATCGCTACGTTCTGACGTGCAACGGTCGTCCACTCCCGATGGCCGCCACCGGAAACTGGGGAGAGGCCGTTGCAGGCGTCCGATACCGCGCCTGGTGGCCACCGTCCGCTTTGCACCCGACGATCCCGACGCACGTACCCCTCACCTTCGATATCGTCGATACCTGGAGCGGACGCTCGATTGCGGGCTGCCGCTATCACGTCGCGCATCCCGGCGGTCGCAGCTACGATGTGTTTCCGATCAACGCCTATGAGGCCGAGGGACGCCGTCTGGCCCGTTTTGACGCCGAAGGGCACACCGCAGGCCCAATGAGCGTCAGGCCGGAAAGCGTTAACCCGGATTACCCGTGCACACTCGACCTGAGGCGTAATCCCGGTTGAAAATGCCGGTCCCCGTGAGTTTTCGCGGCCGTTCCCCGGTTTGCTGCGCCCCTTCGCTTGCAGACTGCGACTCGGCGCACGATAGTGTGCGTCGTTCAAACGGTGATTTGGGGGACCGTCGCGGCGTGGATCAGTCGGAATGACGACAGCAGCGGCAAGGAACGAAGCGCCATCTTCCGACCTCTTGAGCGCCTACCGGCGCCGGGCGGTTTCAGGGTTTGACGAGCTGCTTGAACGCGGCGGCGGAGTCCGGAGCCATTGGCAGCCAGTCCTGGACGGATTGCAGGACCTGTCCGACGACGAACGCGATCTTCGCACTGCCCGGCTCGCTCGCCGCGTCCGCGAGACGGGCATTGCCTACGATATTTTCGCTGACCCCCACACCTCCGCGCAGCGCTGGGCCCTCGATCTTTTGCCGATCGTTATTTCGGCGAGCGAGTGGCATGGACTGGAGCGCGCGCTCATCCAGCGCGCCCGTCTGTTCGACGCAATCCTGAATGACGTCTACGGCGAGCAGAATTTGTTGCGCCAGGGCTTGGTCCCGGCGGAGCTTCTGTTTTCTGACACGGCGTATCTCATGCCGTGCAACGGCATATTGCCGAAAGCCGGAGGCCTGAGGTTTTATGCAGCCGATCTCGCGCGCGGCGACGACGGCAAATGGCGGGTGATCGACAATCACGCCGAGACGTTGGCGGGCGTCGGTTTCACGCTCGCCAATCGCGTCGTCCACACCCACGTCGCCGGCGACATCTTCAAGGATTGCAACGCCCGCCGCTTAGCGCCCTATTTTCAGGAGCTGCAGACGACGCTGACGCTCCACAGCGGCCGGGAAAACGCCCGCATCGCTTTGATGACGCCGGGACCGCATCATGAAGATTATTTCTCCCACGCCTATCTCGCGCGCTATCTCGGCTATCTCCTTGTCGAAGGGCATGATCTCAAGACCAGGAACGGTCAGGTTTATCTCAAGACGCTCGAAGGCCTCAAAGAGATCGACCTCATCGTCCGCTGCATCGAAGGCCGGTTGAGCGACCCGCTGGAACTTGATCCGACGGGCTTCATCGGCCCCTCGGGGTTGCTCAGCGCTTGCCGCCGGGCGCCGCACCTCGTCGTCAACGCGATTGGCACTGCGCTTGCGCAAAATCGCGGCCTCGGGCCCTACTTGCCGCAACTCGCGCGGCACATCCTTGGCGAAGATCTCGAGCTTCAGGATGCACCCCGCCGCTGGCTCGGAGATGCCGACGCGCGACATGAGCTCTTCGCCAATCCGGAACGTTTCACCATCCGAAAGGCCCAGGAGGGCACGGGCCGTCCGGGTCAGGCGGCGCTCGGCTGGGAGGCCCGCGCGCTCTCGACGCCCGAACGCGAAAAGATGAAGCGCGAAATCTTGCTGCATGGCGCGACGCTGGTTGCGGAAGAGAAAATCGGCTTCAGCTCGGCGCCGGTCTACGGTCCCGAAGGTCTTGTTCCCAAGCCGTTTGCCGTTCGCCTTTACGTCTCGAGAACGGAAACCGGCTATCAGGTCATGCCCGGCGGCCTTGCGATGAGCCTCGATCCCGATCGCGCCGTTGCCCTGAGCGCTCCCGACGGACAGACCCGCGACGTCTGGGTGCTGGGCGAAGGTGAGCAGGAGCCGCACATCAGTCTCTGGCGGCCGACACTGGCGACGGCACGTGTCGACAGATCGCAACGCGTTATCCAGAGCCGCGTTGCCGATGACTTGTTCTGGCTCGGCCGCTACACCGAACGCGCTGACTGGACCATGCGCGTGCTGCGTGGTGCCTTGCGCCGCGTCGAGGAAGACAGCGGCCCCGACACCGGCCGGCGTGCCGCGCGGAAGTGTCTTGAAGTGCTTCTCGGCAAAGATTTGAGCGGCGTCACCGAAACCGCGGAAACGCCGGCGGACGACGAAATCGAACGGCTCTGTATGCGTCTCATTACCAGCGGTCTCGGCTCGCGGACGCTCGAACGCACGCTCGACGGCCTCTATCGCGTCGCCCACCTCATACGCGACCGTCTCTCGCTCGAAGCCTGGCAGACGTTGAGCAAATTCCGGTCGGGTGAGCCCTGGCGGCAGGCCCTGAACACCGCACAACCCGTCGAGGTCTTGGATGTCCTCGATGAGGGACTGGCCGCGATCGCAGCCTTTAACGGCTTCATGCACGAGAATATGACGCGCAACTTCGGTTGGTCGTTTCTCGATATGGGCCGGCGCATCGAACGTGCGCAAAATCTTGCCGAAGCTATTCTCACGCTTTTCATTCCTCTCCCCGATCCGGAAGAGACCTCAAGCAGCCTTTTGCTGCTGCTTGAACTCGCCGACAGCTTCATCACGTACCGGTCGCGCTATCGTCTCGATCCCATGTTGCCGTTGGTTCTCGACCTTCTATTGCTCGACGAAACAAATCCGCGGAGTCTCGCCTTCCAGCTCTCGGCGATAGCACGCCACCTTGAAAGCCTTCCCGAGTCTCAACAGGGGGCGAGCTTGCCGGAAGATCGCCGGCTCATCATCGCGCTTCTGGCCTCGATCCGCCTAGCGGACGTGGAAGCGATGGCAAAGGAACAGAAGGGCACGATGCTCGAGCGTCTGCTGATGGATCAGCTTGACATGCTGCCGGAGCTTTCCAACGAAATCACGCGACACTACTTCAATGTCATGGATGAGGCGCCGCATCGGGCACATACGAGGGTCGGCCCCTTACTATGATTTTCGATATCACCCATAAGACCCACTATCGCTACCGCTCGACGGTCGTGCAGTCGTTGCACCTGGTGCATATGTCTCCGCGTGCTCTTCCGGGGCAAACAGTCCGTCATCACAGCCTGCTCGTTGAGCCCGCACCCGCATCCCGCCAGGACGGCATCGACTCGTCCGGAAATTTCGATGTCATCCTCGATATCGAGTCGCCGCATAAAGAGCTCGTCTTGCTGGCGCGCAGCACGGTCGAGAAATTGCTGCCGCCGCCGGTGGACCTGATTGCGACGACCCCTTGGGACGCTCTGGATTTCCGCTTGCTCAGGGCCGCCAACGAGCGCGACGTCCATATCCTGCTCTTTCGTTGCGCCTCGCGTTTGACGACGCCGACCCTCGAAATCGCCGACTACGCGTCGCTGTCGTTCACGCCAGGGCGCCCTGTTCTCGACGGCGCGATGGATCTCGTCATGCGGATCTATAACGATTTCAAATTCGATCCGCACGCGACCGACGTCTCGACGCCGGTCACCGAAGTCTTCCGTATGCGGCGCGGCGTCTGTCAGGATTTTGCGCATCTGGCGCTGGCATGCTTCCGCGCGTTTCGAATCCCAGCGCGCTACGTCAGCGGTTATCTGCATACCCACCCGCCGATCGGGCGCCCGAAGCTTCAAGGCGCCGACGCCTCGCACGCCTGGATTTCGGTATGGGCGCCGGAAGCCGGCTGGGTCGACCTCGATCCGACCAATGGCATCATCGTCGGCGATGAGCATGTCACCGTCGCCTTCGGACGTGACTACGATGATGTCAGCCCGATCAGCGGCGTTCTGCGCGGCGGCGGCGAGCACACCGTCACCGTCGCCGTCGATGTCGACATGGTGGCCGACTTGCCGGCAGCCGTTCTGAACGGCCGCTGACACGCCTTCTGACGGTTACTTTTCTGTGCCCTCTTGAAAGAATGACTGGCCGCTTGCATTTGTCCCGCGGGACGGCAGGTCGCGCGTCGTGCGCTTGGTGGGACGGCAATGCATATTCGCGACACATCAGAAGGTTACGGGATTGTCTCGCGCCTTTTTCACTGGCTGATGGCAGTGGCGATCGTCGCCATGTTCGTGCTTGGCCTATGGATGGTCCGGCTCGACTACTACAGCCCGTATTATAATTGGGCGCCCGACATTCATCGCAGCGTTGGAATGATTCTATTGTTCGCGCTGCTTCTGCGTTGGCTGTGGCGGGCCCTCAACCCCAAGCCCTCTGACGACGATCTTTCGCCCTTCGAGCAGAAAGCATCCTACACGGTCCATTGGGGATTTTATGTTCTGCTTCTGGCGCTGATGATCAGCGGCTATCTCATCTCAACGCCCGACGGTGATCCGTTCAGCGTGTTCGGCTGGTTCGAGGTGCCTTCACTCATTCAGATGCGCGGGCTCGAAACGCCGGCCGGTAATGTCCATCGCATTCTGGCCTACGCCATCATGGGGCTCGCGGGCGTTCACGCGCTCGCCGCCTTCAAGCACCACTTCGTCGATAAGAGCGCCGTCATGACGCGAATGTGGTCAGGGCCCAAGAACTCCTCTCGCACCTCAGAAAAGGGAAACCACCAATGAAGTCCAAACTTGCAGCGATGGCCATCGCGATGGCGGCAGTCGGCCTGTCGGCACCGGCCATGGCGGCCGACTACAAGATCGATACCGAAAATGCGCACGCGTCGATCACCTTTAAGGTCAATCATCTCGGCTTCAGCTGGATCATCGGCCGCTTCGACAAGTTCTCGGGCACATTCTCGTTCGATGATAAGACTCCCGATGCGTCAAAAGTGAAGGTCGATATCGATACGACCAGCGTCGATACAAATCTTGCTCTGCGCGACAAGCATCTGCGCGGCGCCGACCTTCTCGATACCGATAAATATCCCACAGCCACGTTCGAGAGCACGAGTATCAAGTCGACCGCGCCGAACAAGGCGACGGTAACCGGCAAACTGACGCTGCACGGCATCACGAAAGACGTCGTCATCGATGCCGAACATGTCGGCGGCGGCAAGGACCCATGGGGCGGTTATCGCGACGGCTTCACCGGCACGACGAAAATCACCCTCGCCGACTTCGGAATTTTGCGCGAGCTCGGTCCCGCGACGAAGGACGTCGAGCTGATCCTCAATATCGAAGGCATCCGCCAGTAGCCGCAGCTGGCTACCACCGGAACACGGCGGCGCCGCCGATCAAGCCCGCGCCCGCCGCCGTCATCAATACGATGTCGCCCGGTGCGTAGGGCTTGCTGTCGGCGGTTGCTGACAGCGTAAAGGGAATGGTCGCGGCCGAGCTATTGCCGAAGTTCGTGATCGTCGAGCGCAAACGTTCGGCGGGAATATCAAGCTGGTGCGCGATGGTATTCATCATGCGTGCATTGGCTTGATGCGGAACGAGAGCATTGACATCCGCAGCCGAGAGGCCCGCTTTCTCTAAGGCGTTCTGTGCACTTTCAGTCATGATCGCGACGGCGCCGGCATAGACGGCCTTGCCGTCGTTCATCACCATAAGGACATCCTGCGGGTCGCGAACTTGCGAAAACGGCATTCTGCTCCCGCCCCCTGGGATCGTGATGAGATCATAGTGCTGACCTTTGGCCGCGAGGTGTGCGCCGACAACGCCGGCCTCGTCGCGCGGGGTCGGCGCCAGCAACACCGCACCCGCGGCATCCGCAAAAAGAACGCTGCTCGCCCGGTCGCTCTCGTTGATACGCCGGGACAGAATATTGGCGGCGACGACGAGCACCGGAATACCCTGAGTGCGGACGAAACTATCCGCCAACGTCAGCGCGTAGAGAAATCCCGCGCAGGCACCGGCCATGTCGATGGCGCCGGCACGTGTCAATCCGAGGCGGTTCGCCACAAGCGGCGCCGACGGCGGCAGCAGATGATCGGGTGTCGAGGTCGCGAGCAGCAATAACCCGACGTCGTCGCGCGAAAGGCCCGAGCGCGCCAACGCCATCTCGCCAGCCTTCACGGCGATGTCGGAAAGCGCTTCGCCGTCGGCCGCATACCGGCGCTCGTCGATCCCGGTGCGCCGCTTGATCCAGCCAGCCTCCAAGCCGAGCCGCGCTTCGATCTCGTTGTTCGGTACGACGCGTTCCGGCGCGTAATGTCCATGCCCGAGGATCGCGACGCCGGTCATGCGATGACCTCATCCACGGCTTCGCCGATTGCGCGGTACACGGCAGCGAGTTCATCCTTTGTCGTGCAGTACGGGGGCATCACGTAAACCGTTGAACCGAGAGGCCGAAGAAGCACGCCGCGATCCAGTAGTCGCGCGCGCAGATTGAGGGCGACGTCGGCGAGATAACCCGGAGGAGCATCCGAAAGCTCGAACGCCGCGATCGTACCAAGCTGGCGCAGGTTCGAAAAGCGTGGATCGGGTTGCAAGGCGTTGAGACACAAGGCTTGGTTTTGCGAAAGCGCCAGGATCCGCTCGATCACGGGCTCCGTTCGCCAGATTTCGAGATTGGCCGCCGCCGCCGCGCAGGCGATCGGATTGGCCGTGTACGAACTCGAATGAAAGAAGGTGCGCGCGCGATCCTTCGAAACATGCGCGTCGTAAATCGGCGCCGTGCAAAGCGTCACCGCGAGAGGCAGCGAGCCGCCCGTCAATCCTTTTGCGACACACATGATATCGGGAGAGATTCCGGCCTGCTCGCATGCGAACACCGTCCCGGTTCGGCCGAAGCAGGTCATCACTTCATCGGCGATAAACAGTACGTCGTGTGCTTTGCAGATCCGATGCATCTCTTTGAGAGTATCGGCATCGTAAATGAGCATGCCGCCCGCACCGAGAATAAGCGGCTCGCAAATGAAAGCCGCCACGTCCCATTTGCGGCACGCAATCTCGAGCGCGTCAAACGTCGGTTGCGCATGATGCGGTTTCGGATATGGAATGCGCCCGACATCGAACAGCAACGGTTCATAGGCCGCGTTGAAAACCCCCCGCGCACCCGCTGACATCGTGCCGATGGTATCGCCATGATACCCATGCTCAAGCGCGAGAATTCGTGTTCGCTTGCCGCCGATGTTCTTCCAATAGCCGAGCGCCATTTTTAGTGCGACCTCGACCGACGTCGACCCGCTGTCGGAGAAGAAGACGTGCGCAAGCCCCTCAGGCGCAATTCTGATGAGGCTCGCCGCAACCGTTTCGGCCGGCTCGTGCGTGAAGCCTGCGAAAATGATCTGATCGAGCATCGCCGCCTGGGCCTCGATAGCCGCGATGATCTTCGGGTGCCGGTGCCCGTGCGTGATGACCCACCACGACGAGACGCCATCGAAGATGCGCTGTCCGTCCGAGGCTTCGAGCCACGCGCCTTCGGCTCCTCGGATGCGGCACATCGACGGTTCGAGAGCGTGCTGAGTAAAGGGATGCCAGATCGGCGACGCGGTCATGGGCCGACGGCCCCGATATCGAGAACGTCCGCCACCGAAAAGTTTTCCGCGAACGCGCTCTGCAGGCTCTCGCTGTCGAGCGATGCGAGGCGCGGAAGCCGGCCAAGACGCCTGACACCACCGAACGACGCAATCGTGCGTTCGTTATCGGCGTTCCCGTCGCCGATGAAGGCGATGCCGAGGATCGGAATGGCGCGGCGCTTCAGCGCTTCGATGGAGAGCAGGGAATGATTGATCGTGCCGAGCCTGGTCGAAGCACAGAGAATGACGGGCAGTCGCCACTGAGCCAGCAGATCGATCTGCAGCAGTCGCCGCGTCAGCGGGACCATCAGGCCGCCCGCTGTTTCGATGACGAGCGGCGTCGGCAGTCCGAAGGGCGACAGCTTGCGTACGTCGATTTCGATGCCGTCGGCCTCGGCCGCGAAATGCGGGGAAGCCGGCGTGTTCAGGCGGTAGACTTCCGGCAGGACGCGAGACGCTGCAAGGTCGCCGACGCGGCTGACGACTTCGGCATCCGTCTCACCTGTCAACCCCGCTTGCACGGGCTTCCAGTAATAGCCGTCGAGCGAGTTCGCCAAAGCAGCGGAAAATATTGTCTTGCCGATATCCGTGTCGGTCCCGGCGACGACGATGCGGATCGTCATGCCGCGTTCTCCGCCTCTGCCGCCGCGATGTCGTCGACGAGCCTCGCGATCTGCCCTTCGTCGACGTTGAGCGTGATCGTCAGTCGCAATCGAGATGTGCCTTCAGGCACGGTCGGCGGGCGGATCGCACGAATATCGTAGCCCCGTTTCTTCATGGCGGTAGCAAGCGATACCGCAGCCGCATCGCTGCCGATGATGAGCGGTTGAATCTGCGATCCCGATGGTTGAAAGCGCGTCTTCGCCGAAAGTTCGCGCGCCGCAAAGGCAACGAGGCCATGCAACCTCTCGCGTCTCTCCGGCTGACGCTTGCAGATATCGAGCGCTGCCCGCACGGCGGCGGCCATCAGTGGTGACGGGGCGGTCGCATAGATGAAAGCGCGCCCGCGATTGACGAGAAAGTCCCGCATCGTGCGCGGTCCGATGACAAGCGCGCCCATCGCGCCCAACGCCTTGCCGCAGGTGTGCAGCGTAATGACGTTCTCGCGGCCTTCAAGATCGGCAGCGAGGCCGCGTCCGTCAGGCCCGAAAACGCCCGTTGCGTGCGCTTCGTCGATAATCAGCATCGCGTCGTGGCGATCGGCAATGTCGGCAAGCTCGGTAATCGGTGCGCGGTCGCCGTCCATGCTGTAAAGGCTTTCGACGACGATCCAAGGCTGACCCGTTCCGCCGGACGCCCGCCACGCCGCGATGGCGTCTTCACAGCTCTGCGCGTCGTTGTGGCGAACGGCCGCCGCGTCGGCTTTCGAAAGCCGCATCCCGTCGTGGGCGCTGGCGTGGATCAGCTCGTCGTAAACGATGAGATCGCCGCGAGACGGCAGGGTCGAAAGGAGCGCGGTGTTGGCGATGAAGCCGCCACCGAAGAACAGCGCCGTCTCGCCTCCGAAGAATTCAGCCGCTTCCCGTTCGAGCGTTTCGTGCTCAGTGTGATTGCCGCGCAAGAGGCGCGATCCGCCAGCGCCGACCGGCACACCACACGCGATCGCAGCCTCGATCGCGTCGCTAAGCTCACGCGACGTCGCAAGGCCGAGATAGTCGTTCGAGGTGAAGTCGATCCCGCGCGCCGTCTCGAGCGCCCTCAGGCGCCCACGGCGTGAGAGCGCATCGAGCGCACGCTCATGATTGCCTGGCATCCTGATGTTCCGCACGAGCCGCGGGCTCGCGCTCCGGAGAATGGTCGATATCGAGTTCGAGCGCCGAAAGGCCAAGCTTCGAGAAAAGCTTGCTGTCCTTATCTTCGCCGGGGTTATCCGCCGTCAGCAGCGTCTCGCCGACGAAGATTGAATTGGCGCCCGCAAAGAAGCAGAGCGCCTGCATCTCGTCGCTCATATCGGTGCGTCCGGCAGAGAGACGAACGAACGACTTCGGCATCATGATGCGAGCCACCGCGATCGTGCGCACGAAATCGATGGGGTCGATCCGCTCCGCATTTTCGAGCGGCGTGCCGGGAATGGCGATCAGCATGTTGATCGGAACGCTCTCGGGGTGCTCTTCGAGGTTCGCGAGCGTCACGAGCATGTCGACGCGATCCTGGCGTTCTTCGCCCATGCCGACGATGCCGCCGGAGCAGACCTTCATGCCGGCATCGCGCACGCGCGCCAGCGTGTCGAGCCGGTCGGCATACGTGCGCGTCGTGATGACCTTGCTGTAGTAGGCTTCCGACGTATCGACGTTGTGATTGTAGTAATCGAGGCCGGCGTCGCGCAGCTTGACGATGTCGTCGTCCGTCAGCATGCCGAGCGTCATGCATGTTTCCATGCCGAGCCCTTTGACGCCTTCGACCATCGCGACGACGACGTCCATGTCGCGCTGCTTCGGACTACGCCAGGCGGCGCCCATGCAATAGCGCGTCGCCCCCGCCGCCTTGGCCTTCTTGGCTTCGGAAATAACTCGCTCGACTTCCATCAACTTCGAGGCTTTGAGGCCGGTCGTGTGATGCGCCGACTGGCTGCAGTAGCCGCAGTCCTCCGCGCAGCCGCCGGTCTTGATCGACAAAAGGCGGCTCATCTGAATTTTGTTGGGATCGAACGATGTCCGATGCACACTTTGAGCGCGAAAGAGCAGATCCATGAACGGAAGCTCGTAGAGTGCCAGCGCTTCTTCGCTCGTCCAGTCGTGACGGAGTGCGGGGCTCGTCCGGTTGACGGCGCGGGTGGACGTATCGAGGCGGGCAACAGTCGAGGTCATTCAGGCGTGGTCTCCTCAGGGCGCGCGAGATGGTCCCCGTCCGAAGATGTTTGCACCGCTTACGGCCCGGTGGGCAACCGCCAAAATGCCTCCTTGATCGGCGAAATGCGCGAGAAACGGCAGGTCGGCGCCCCGGTGCTTAGTCCAGTCCTTAGTTAAGATCGTCCGGGACGGCAGGAAGGATGCCGAACGGCACCCCATCCTCGGCAAGCTCGCGGGCCTCTTCGAGAGTGGAACTGCCGCGAATTTGGCGCTCTTCGCTCTCTCCAAAGTGGATTTTCCGCGCCTCTTCGGCAAAGCGCCCGCCGACATCTTCCGTGTTCTCGATGACTTTCTGGGTGAAAACCCGAAGCGCCTCGCGCACGGCCGCTCCGCCGCCGGCACTGGAACCAGCGGCCGGAACAACGTCCTGTGACGGCTGCTGCTCCGCCCTTGCGCGTTTCGTCACGACCGAAGGCGCCATCGGCTGCTTCGCGATCTCGATCGAACCGCAATACGGGCACACGACTTCGCCCGATCGCGATTGCACGTCGAAATCATCGCTGGCCCGGAACCAGCTTTCGAATTCGTGCCCGGAGGCACATCCAAGAAGATATTTGATCACTGCTCGTGTACCAGATGCGGCGACCTCGAAGGGGTCGCGACGACGACATCGAAATCGCGATCGTGCGTCAATGACGGAATTTTCCGCCGGACCTGATCGGCATAGGCGGCGTCGACATCCGCTATTACAACTTGGGGGTCGACCCCAGCTTCCGCAAGGACGTCGCCCCACGGCGAAATGATGAGGCTGTGCCCGAAGGTCTCACGGCCGTTCTCATGCAGGCCGCCCTGTCCGGCAGCGAAAATAAACGCGCACGTCTCGATCGCGCGCGCCCTCAAGAGCGTATGCCAATGCGCTTCGCCCGTGGTCCGCGTGAAGGCCGCCGGCCCGGCGATGAACTTGGCACCCGCCTTGGCGAGCGCGCGATGCAGCGCCGGAAAGCGCAAATCGTAGCAAATGGTGAGGCCGAGCCGCCCCCAGGGCAACTCAGCGAGCATCGCTGTTGGACCGGCTTGGTAGTTCACGCTTTCGCTGTAGGTTTCGCCGCCCCCAAGATCGACGTCGAACATGTGGATCTTGTCGTATCGGGCCGCGATCGAGCCGTCTGGCGCGATGAGGTACGATCGGTTCGCCAGTTTGCGCTCCCCGACCTTCACGGCCATCGACCCGATGTGCAGCCAGATCCGCCGTTTCCGGGCAGCGCCCGTAAAAGCCGCAAGTGCCGGATTGCTCTGCTCCGGCCGCGTCTCGGCCATGAGGCGCGGCTGCTCAAGCTCCATCAGCGTCGTGCATTCGGGTGTCTGGACGTACTCGGCACCCTTGTCGGCCGCTTCGTCGATCAACTCGACGGCGTCGGCGACATTGCGCTCGACGTTGCGGCCCGCCCGCATTTGCACGAGGGCCGCACGAAATGCGCTCTTGGAGCGGGATGACATCTCAGGATGCCGTTAAAAGCGTATCGAGCCGGCCCGCCCGCTCAAGATCAAGAAGATCGTCACATCCTCCGATGTGCACATCGCCGATCCAGATCTGCGGCACCGTCCGCCGCCCCGACCGGGCTATCAGTTCAGCGCGCAGATCGTTGCGGCCAGTGAGATCGACTTCCTCGAACGCAGCGCCCTTGCGCCGCAACAGGTCCTTTGCCATGTGGCAGTAACAGCAATGTCCAGCCGTGTAGACCGTCACCTTCTGCATCTATTCGGCGCCTCTCAACACGCCATTTGGAATAATTCGAATCTAAAGGTACCTCGTTCCCGAGGTCATGCAACCTTGCTTTGCAGATTTGCGCCGCTGTGCCGCGCCTTTGTCACGCCCTTTGCAGCTTCAGGATTATCGTTCTGAAACAAGTGCAAGCGCAAGAACATCCACGCGCCGGGCGCCGGCACGCATCAAGACGTTGGCAGCTGCGGACGCTGTCGCGCCGCTCGTGATCACATCGTCGACCAGCAGTATGGCTTTTCCAGCGACATTCGGCAATTCGCCCGGAGGAACACGGAAAACGCCAGCCACATTTCTGAGGCGCTGGGCCCTTGTCAGTCCGACCTGATGCCCCGTCGAGCGGCTGCGGACGAGCGCGAAGGGGTTGACCGGCTTTCGGGCACGCCGCCCGACGTCTGCCGCCAAGATCTGCGCCTGGTTGAAACGGCGCGAGAGAAGCCGCCATCGCGCTAGCGGCACCGGAACGAGCACATCCGCGTCCGCCAACAGCTCATGGCCGGCGACCGCCATCCACCGCCCGAACAGGCGCCGGGCGTTGTGGCTATCGTGGAATTTGAAGCCATGGATAAGGACGCGCATCAGTCCGTCGAAACGTGCGACGGCGCGCGCCCGATCATAGTCGGGCGGATCGGCAATCGCGGCAGCCGATAACATCGGCGCTCCGGTATCGACGCTGAGCGGCACACCGAGCCGGTCGCAGAGCGGCGGCCGGATGAACGCGATCTGCCGCCAGCACGCGGGACAGAGGGCGTCGTGATCCATGATGCGGGTCTGGCAGCCGAGGCACAGCGGCGGCAGCAGCATGTCGAGCGCGGCCCGCCGCAGCCGGGCAAGTGGACGAAGCCTAGTCCGAAACGATGGGCGTACTGTCGCGTCGTCGGGCTCGTCCTGCGCAACCGTGATACTGTTCGACATTGCACAACTCTAGCCCAACGCGCTAACGCGGGCGAGAGTGACCCGGCGCCGCTTTGAGTGTGCCTTCCGGAAAGACAGACGATGGCCGTCGCGCCGCAGATTTTCGATCGCAAATTGCTCCGACGCCGCCGCGAGCGCGTGGCGAGGAAGAGCGCGGGCCAACGGCTTCCGGATTTTCTTCTGGAGCGGGTAGCGGACGATTTCGCCGACCGGCTGGCCCTTGTGCGCCGGGAATTTCCCGTGGCCGCCAGCGTCGGTGCCTATCACGGCCTTCTGGCGGCTCGGCTCGCAAGCCTTCCCTCGATCGGACGGGTGATCGATGTTGAGCCGTCCTTTTTCGCTCTGCCCCACGGCGGCGGACCGGCAGTCGTCGCGGAAGAGGAAGCGCTGCCGTTCGCGGCGGCAAGTCTCGATCTCGTCGTATCCGGGCTTTCGCTCCAATTTGTGAACGACTTGCCCGGCGCGCTTCTCCAGATCAATCGGGCGCTCAAGCCCGATGGTCTGTTCCTAGGCGCGCTACTTGGTGGCGAAACGCTGAAGGAACTGCGCGAATCCTGGATTCTCGCCGAGGACGAGGTGCTTGGTGGCGCGTCTCCGCGCGTCGCGCCCTTCGGCGGCGTTCGCGAGCTGGGCGGTCTCCTCCAACGCGCGGGCTTCGCGTTGCCGGTTGCCGACAACGATCTGATCGAGGTGACCTATGCGTCACCCCTCGCCCTGATGGAAGAACTGAAGGCCATGGCCGCAAGCAATCCGCTCGTCGAGCGCCGCCGCACCCCGGTGACGCGCGGCCTCCTGATCCGCGCCGCGGAGATCTACCAGGAGCGCTTCGCTCTTCCCGGCGGCCGTATCCCGGCGACGTTCGAAATCGTTACGCTGACCGGGTGGGCACCGGACGAAAGCCAGCAGAAGCCGCTGCAACCTGGATCGGCGGAGATCAGCCTGACCGAGGTCCTGAAACCTCGCTCAAAAGGTCCCGGAGCCACGGAATGAGCGGCTCATCGGCGGGCGGCATGGGGTAGCGGCTGAGTTCGATCCCCCGCACCCATTTGATCGCCTGCCCTTCGCGGGGGCTGATCTCGCCCTCCCAGGTGCGGCAGAGATAGAGCGGCATCAGAAGGTGGAAATTCTCATAAGCGTGGCTCGCGAAGTTGAACGGTGCGAGGCACGTCCGGCAAAGCTCGATGTCGAGCTCTTCCTTGATCTCGCGGCAAAGCGCGTTCTCGGGTGTCTCACCCGCTTCCACTTTGCCGCCGGGGAACTCCCAGAGACCCGCCATGGACTTTCCTTCGGGGCGCTGCGCGATGAGCACACGGCCATCATCGTCGATCAGCGCGACCGCCGCCACAAGAAGCAAGGGCTTCATGCCCGGCGCTTCAGCAAGTAGGCAATCTCTTCAAGGCGGGTTACGCCGCGCTTCTTCAGGTTGTCGCTGGAGGCGAGGCCATCGCGCACTTCCAGGATGTCGATGTCGAAGCGCTGGCCGTAAAGCGTACGAACTTCGTCCCGTGTCACGCAAAACGGCGGTCCGGCAATCTGCCCCTCCGGATACTCGATCGAGATGGCGAGAATGACGGCTTCCGGAGGCAGCACGGCGGTCAGCTTCTCGGCATACTGGGGCCGCATGTCGGGCGGCAGCGCGATCATTGCGGCACGGTCGTAGCAGGCGGCGACGCCATGAAGCGCTTCGGGCGGTAGCGCGAAAAAATCGCCCTGATAGATTTTGAAAGCGCCCGCCTCGAAGATCTGAAACGGCGTGCTTGCCCTCACGCTCGGCGTCAGACCGAGCTCCTTGAAGAAATCGCGAACCGCGACCTCCGATAGTTCGGCGCCGATAACTTTATGCCCCTGCTCTGAAAGCCAAGCCATATCCCGGGTTTTCCCCGAAAGCGGCACGAAAACCGCGCTTCCTTTCGGCAATCCGAGGCTCGGCCAGAACTGCTGCAATTGCGCGTGGATGTGCGGCTGGTGAAAACCAATCTCTCCGCGCTGCCAGCGCTCCTCCCAAAAGTTGTGCTCCATCGGTCCGTTCCGTTAGCTCCGATAGTCGGCGTTGATCGAGACATATTCGTGCGTCAGATCGCACGTCCAAACCCGTGCCGCCGCTTTTCCGACGCCGACATGCACGCGAATGACGATCTCGCGGTTCTTCATGTAAGCTGCCACGGTCTTTTCATCATAGTCTGCCGCTCGCTCGCCGTCGCATGCCACGCAGTACGGACCGAACCAGATCGCGAGCTTGTCGCGATCGACCGCTTCGCCCGACTTGCCGACGGCCATGACGACACGTCCCCAGTTCGGATCTTCACCCGCAATCGCGGTCTTGAGGATCGGAGAGTTGGCGCAGGCGAGCGCGATCGTCCGCGCTGCATGCCACGATTTCGCGCCGTCAACCTCGAAGGTTACGAACTTGGACAGGCCCTCGCCGTCCTTTGCCACCTGGATCGCGAGATCGCGCATCAGGTCGTGGAGGGCTCCCGAGAATGCCTGAAGCTTCTTCGACTTCGCCTTGGTGACGGGCTTTTGGCCCCGTGTCTCGGCCGTGCCAGTCGCAAAGATAAGGCATGTGTCGCTCGTCGACGTATCCCCGTCGACGGTCATGCAGTTGAACGTTGTCTCGGCGTGCTCGGCAAGCAGTTCCTGCAACGCGTCGGGTGAGATCGCCGCATCCGTGAAGATGAAGCACAGCATCGTCGCCATGTCGGGCGCGATCATGCCTGCGCCTTTGCAGAACCCGTTGATCGTCACCTCGACGTCGCCGATCAGCGCCGTCCGCGTCGCGAGCTTCGGATAGGTATCCGTCGTCATGATCGCCCGCGCCGCTTTTTCGAAGGCGTCGGGCTCGGTCTGCTTGGCGAGGTCGCCGAGCAGGTGGGCGAACTTTTCCGCGTCGAGCGGCTCGCCGATGACGCCGGTCGAAGCCACGAAAACCTCGTGCGGCTTGCACCCGACGGCCTCCACCGCGTGCGCGACCGTGGTCTCGACCGCCTCGCTTCCCTTCTTGCCGGTAAAGGCGTTGGCATTGCCTGAATTGACGACGAGGGCCCGCGCCGCGCCTTTTTTCAGGTGCTTGCGGCAGGCGAGCACCGGAGCCGACGCGGTTTTCGATTGCGTCAGCACGCCCGCGACCGCGGTTCCTTCGTCGACCACGGCAAGCAACAGGTCGGTCCGATCCTTGTAGCGGATACCGGCTTCGGCCGTCGCGAAAGCGACGCCCTCGATGACGGGCAGCTCTGCGAGAGTTTCAGGTGCGAACGGCGAAACGCTCGTGACGTGGCCCATGTGGGCACCTCCGGATTAGCGAGAGGCTCCCTGAAACAGATCGGGCCGCCATAATCAAGCGGCCCGTTGACAATCGTTAATGTAAAGGGAGGCGCCTTAGGGCGTCGGAGCCGGTGCCGGCGTATCGACGGCCTTCGGCTTCGCCTGGTTCTGGATCATAGTGTTCCGCTCATCGACCGTTTTCTTGATTTCCGGGTCGACGACCTCGATTTTCGCCTTGGAGCGCAGCGCAACCGCCGTCTGCTGTGCCTTTCGGAGCAGCAGCGACTGGATGATGCGATCCTTGACGATCTCGAAGGCCGGCGGCTGCTTGACGCGGCGATCTTCGAGCTTGACGAGGTGCCAGCCGAACTGCGTCTTCACCGGGTCGGAGACCTCACCCTTCTTCAGCTTGAACACGACCTCTTCGAACTGCGGCACCATCTGCCCGTGACCGAAGTAGCCGAGGTTGCCGCCGTCGTCCTTTGAACCCGGATCCTTCGAATTTTCTTTCGCGAGCTGGGCGAAATCAGCACCTTTATCGATCTTTTCTTTCAAAGCCTTGGCTTCTGCTTCGGTATCGACCAGGATATGCCTAGCCGATACTTCTTCCTGCGGCTTCAAAAGCTTGACTTGTTCGTCGTAAATCTTCCGGGCATCGGCATCGCTCACGGATGACTTGATGACTTTATCGAAATAGAGCTCTCGGAGCGCACGCCGCTTCAGATAGTTGAGGCGCGTCTCGAAGGCGGGCCCTTCATTCAGCTTCTCGCTTTCGGCCGCCTCGGCAAAGAGTTGATTGTCGATGAGAAATTCCAGCAGGGACGTCCGCTTCTGGGCAGGCGGCATCGTGCCCATGTCGGAACCGATTTCACTCTCGGCGATGGCGAGATCGGCCTCCGTGATCGGTTTTCCGTCGATGGTCGCCACCACCTTATCTTCGGCAAGAGCCGTAAGCGGTGCGGCAGCGCTTGCGAGCGCAAATGCGAGGATGGTGAGGGCGATGCGCTTCATCTGCGATTGGCTCCGCATTGGGGTTGAAGGACCGGAAAACGGCCGTCTCACTGCTCATATGGGCATGGCGGCACGACCGCGCTCGGGCGGCCAACAGGCGCGCCTCGATAGCGGTCCGACGGCCGAAAACCAAGTTAATTCTCGGCCACCGCCGGAAAATCGCAATCCTCAGCTATCGACCGCAAAACATTGACAGTCAGGGGGGCGAGTTCTTATGTCTCCCGCTAATCGGACCGGGCCGCTGAGCCCGTCTCGACCGCGCAATTGATAGCGCCGAGGGAACGGTGAAGCAGGCGTGGCGGGGAAGCCCTTGCCGCGCATTTTTTGCTGAATGCCGCCCGGCGATCGAAACTGAGCCGGCAGCGCATGTGCGCGGCCAATACGAATTTGGTAGGACGGATCTAAACAATGCTCTCGTTCGGTGGTCTCGCTTCGAAAATCTTCGGCTCTTCCAACGAGCGGAGGGTCAAGGGCTTTCGTTCGCGCGTGGCGGCAATCAACGATCTCGAAAGCGAGGTTCAAGACCTTTCGGACGAGGAGCTCAGGGCCCGCACCGATCTGTTCCGGAAACAGCTCGAAGAGGGAACCTCGCTCGACGATCTGCTCATCCCGGCATTCGCGACCGTCCGCGAAGCTGCAAAGCGCACGCTTGGTCAGCGCCATTTCGACGTTCAGCTGATCGGCGGCATGGTGCTTCATCAAGGCGACATCGCCGAGATGAAGACGGGCGAAGGTAAAACGCTGGTCGCGACGCTACCCGTTTATCTCAACGCTCTGACCGGCAAGGGCGTCCACGTCGTGACCGTCAACGACTACCTCGCCAAGCGCGACGCCGACTGGATGGGGCAGGTCTATCGTTTCCTCGGCCTAACGGTCAGCTGCATCATTCACGACATGTCGGACGAAGATCGCAAGCTCGCCTACGCCTGCGACGTGACCTACGGCACCAACAACGAGCTGGGCTTCGACTATCTTCGCGACAACATGAAGATGAACTACAGCGAGATGGTGCAGCGGTCCCACGCCTACGCCATCGTCGACGAAGTCGACTCGATCCTGATCGACGAAGCCCGCACGCCGCTGATCATTTCTGGCCCCCTCGAAGACCGCGCCGATCTTTATCAGTCGATCGACGAGAAGATGAACATCGTCACGCCGGAAGACTTCGAGCTCGACGAGAAACAGCGCCAGGTCTCGTTCACGGAAGCCGGCAATGAAAAGATGGAGCGCGTGCTCGAAGCGGCGGGGCTTCTGAAAGGCACGCTCTACGACATCGACAACGTCACGATCGTTCACCACCTGACGCAGGCGCTCAAGGCGCACAAGTTGTTCCAGCGCGACAAGGATTACATCGTCAAAGGCGGACAGGTCGTCATCATCGACGAATTCACGGGCCGCATGATGCCGGGCCGGCGTTATTCGGAAGGCCTGCATCAGGCACTCGAAGCCAAGGAGCACGTCGAGGTTCAGCCCGAAAACCAGACGCTGGCCTCAATCACGTTCCAGAACTACTTCCGTCTCTACAAGAAGCTGGCCGGCATGACCGGTACGGCGATGACGGAAGCCAGCGAGTTCTTGGATATCTACGGTCTCGAAGTCATCGAAATCCCGACGAACCTTCCCGTCAGCCGTCTCGACGAGGACGATGAGATCTATCGGACACAGCGCGAGAAGCTCGCGGCTATTGTCCAGTCCATTGCGGAAGCCAAGAGCCGCGGGCAGCCCATTCTTGTCGGCACGACCTCGATCGAAAAATCGGAACAGCTCTCCGAGCTTCTGAAGGACAAGAAGTATCTCAAGGACCTCGCCCGTCAGCTCGACGATCAGGCCGCGGCCATCAAGCCCGGAAAGGAAGAAGAGCTTCGCACGCATCTGACCGACATGGCGGCTTTGCTGTCGAAGTTCGCCAACGATGCCAAGGGCAAGGACTATGCGATCCCGCATCAGGTTCTGAACGCCCGCTACCACGAGCAGGAAGCCAACATCGTCGCCCAGGCCGGCCAGCCCGGAGCCGTGACGATCGCCACCAACATGGCCGGACGCGGTACGGACATCCAGCTCGGCGGCAACGCCGAGTTCCGGCTGCGCGATTGGATCACCGAGGAAACCGAGAAGGGAACGCCGCCCGACGAATCCGCGATTTCGAGCAAGCGAGCCGAGCTTGTCACCGACGTCGCTGACAAGAAGAAAAAGGCGCTCGATGCCGGCGGCCTCTACGTTCTCGCGACCGAACGGCACGAAAGCCGCCGCATCGACAATCAGCTTCGCGGCCGCTCGGGCCGCCAGGGCGACCCCGGCCGCTCGAAATTCTATCTCGCGCTCGACGACGATTTGATGCGCATCTTCGGCTCGCAGCGCATGGAAAAGGTGCTGCAGACGCTCGGCCTCAAGGAAGGCGAGGCGATCACGCATCCCTGGATGAACAAATCGCTCGAAACCGCGCAGAAAAAGGTCGAAGAGCGCAACTTCGAAATGCGCAAGCAGATCTTGAAGTACGACGATGTGATGAATGACCAGCGCAAGGTCATCTTCGAGCAGCGTCTCGACATCATGGGCCAGGAGGACGTCTCGGAGACGGTCGTCGAGCTTCGCAACGAACTGATCGACGAACTCGTGACGCGCTTTATCCCACCCTCCGCCTACGCCGAGCAGTGGGATATCAAAGGCCTCACCGAGCAGGTGAACGGCATCTTCGACCTGGACCTCCCGATCGACGCATGGGCTGCCGAAGAAGGTATCGCGGATGAAGAAATCCGCGAGCGGATCAGAGCCGCCGTCGATGCGAAGGTCGAAGACAAGACCAAGGATCTCGGCCCCGAACTCTATCGCCAGATCGAGAAGATGGTGCTGATCCAGACGCTCGACCATCTCTGGCGCGAGCACTTGGTGACGCTCGAGCACTTGCGGCAAGTGATCGGCTTCCGCGCGTATGGCCAGCGCGACCCGCTGAACGAATACAAGTCGGAAGCCTTCATCTTGTTCGAAAATATGCTGGGTCATCTCCGCGAGAACGTGACGGGACAGATGATGCACGTCGAGCTGGCACCGCCCGAGGACCAGCCCCTGCTCCAGCCCGTTGATCTTCCGCAGATGGAAGCGCACCACCTCGACCCGATGACGGGTTTCGACGAGTTCGAGCCCGATCCCGAAATGGCGATGGCGGATGCGGCCATTGCGGGCGCTCGCGCCCGTCGCGCGACGGGACCGGATCCCGAGAAACGTGCGCCGCTGCAAAGCCGCCGTGCCGATGCGGCCGTCGATCCGAACGATCCCGCCACCTGGGGCCGCATCTCGCGCAATGCGCTTTGCCCGTGTGGCTCAGGCAAGAAATACAAGCACTGCCACGGCAAGATGGACTGACGTTCTCTACGGAGGAGGCCAGCCGACAACGTCGTCTGGGTTGTTGGAAACCCGGTCGGGCTTGGTGCTGTCACCGTCCTCTATCGAGGTCGTCATCGAAGGAACGGTTGACCACCCGCCGTCCCATTACGCTCGCGCGCCGTCCCTTCTCAGAACGAAGCGGCTCGTCCGCTTCGTCGCCTCTCATGAGCTGGATGAAAATCACGACTGCGGCAGCGACTTGGAGGCCCAAAACGATCTGCAGGGGAAGCAAGTTCATCGGTGTCACTCCATTTGTGTCAAACAAACGGCACGAGACGCCCGCCTGTTCCAAAGCGGAACGCGAATGGCTGTGGACAACTACAACTTGCGCGTCTCCGCTCGCGGGCCTGGTTACCTCACGGTCTGCGTCTAGTGGCCTTTAGGCTTTTCGGGGGCTTCGCTCGCTTCACCGTGAGAGCCGCCCGCTATGCGGTCCGAGAGAGCGAGCAGCACACTCGAAACGACAAACACCAGATGGATGATGACGAGCCACATCAGTTCTTTCTCGCGTTCGGGAGTCACGGTGCCGAGCGACATGAATTGACGCAGAAGCTGCACGGCGGAAATCGCAACGATCGATGACAGCATCTTGAGCTTCAGCGCCGAGAAGTCGATCGTCCCCATCCACGCGGGACGATCGTCGTGGTTCGAATGATCCATCCGCGAGACGAAATTCTCGTAGCCGGAAAAGATCACGATGATCAGCAATGATCCCGTCAGCGTCAGGTCGACCAGCGTCAAGAGCCCAAGGATAACGTCGGATTCCGTCGACGTGAACGCCCCCTCCGCGAGATGCAAAAGCTCCATCAGGAACTTGATCAGCAGAACGAAAAGCGAGAGCGCAAGCCCGAAATAGAACGGCGCAAGCAGCCAGCGCGTGCCGAACAGCAAGTTCTCAAGAAAGATCTCGATGCGCTTGAACATGGTCTTCTCAGCCATTCAATTGATCCTCGCTCCGCAATTTGAATGTGGTTCTCAAACTGGCAATTGACGCTCAACGCAACCGGGATTGCGTACGGACACCGGTGGCGAAGTAGGTCGTCGTGAGACAGCAAACAAGCACCAACCCTCTATCGTCTATCGGATGAGGGGCCAGGAGAACATTGGTGGCGGCATCTCGCTTTCGAGGCTGGTTTGTATCTGCGGGATGGCGGGCGCCTTCGACTCCGCATTTTGCGTCGTGAGCTTCGGCAGGACCATCGTGGGCGGCGGCACGTTGCTCAGCCACTGATCCTGCTCGTGGATGGATGCGATCGTCGGGCCGCAGGCGTCGAGAGACCCAGGCAGTTCACCGGGCCGCGTTTCGCCGAAGATATACCGGCCGCTGCATACCCCGACGTTCGGCGGTCGCTTAGTCCTCTCGAAGAGGTCGTAGCCTTCCTTGAGATTGTTCCAGAACGGCTTCCAGGGTGAGTCGTCCTGCGCAATCATGTTTTCGTTTGTCATGCGGAAGGGCAGGATATGCACGGGCACCAGCTTTTCCCCCGCGTCGATGGCGGCGAGCGTCAGTTGGTGGATTTCCTCCGACACTGGATTGGTCATCGCAAAGCATCCGATCGAGGAACATCCTCCGTGAATGAGAATGTCCGAGCCGGTCCGCGCCTGCGATTGATCGAGAATGTTCGGATAGCCGATATCGATCGAAATCGGCCATCGCCCGACGTGGCGGGCTTGGGCGCGTGTGACGGTATAAAAGCCCTCGGGCGCCTGCCGGTCGCCGTCACGGAGCTTCGGTCCGAGCGACCCCGACCAGTGGCAGATCGGATAGGTGGCGAAAAGGATGAACGCACCATCCCTCTGCTTCCAGATCTCAAGCTCGGATTCGGCCTTGAAAATGCGGATCAGGATCGGTGACGCCAGCGTGACACCCTTATCTCTGAGCCGCTCCTGAAGCACGGCGACGTTGGGTGTTCCCGGTAACGGCAGTGCGCCGGTCGCCGCCGCACGCTGACGCTCGACACGGTCGGCTGCAACGTCCTTGAGTTCAATCGTCAGCGCATGCGCACGTCCAGCCGCGACGAGGCAGAGGAGCATCGCCGCGACAACCCTGAGACGCGATAAATCGAACGACAACATGGAATAAGCGACCGAGTACCTGCACTCCCGCAACAGATACATTATCGCCGGGTGCGCGCAATTCTAAGTGACTTTTTGCCAACACCGGGTTGGATAAGTGGGCCTTTGAACAGCTAGCTTTTGGCAGCTTCGGTCCCGCACGTGTCATCGACCGGATCGGTTCCCGTCGAGCCCCGGTTGCCGGGCTCGAATTGGTACTGGCCCTTGCAAACGCTCACCTTCGGGGGCAATCCGCTGGCTTCGAAGAGGTCGTTTCCTGCCTTCAGATTTTTCCAGAAGGCGATGTCCGGGCTACCGTCATACTTCGCCAGGCGCTCCGGAGACATCCGGAATGGATAGACCTGAACTTGAAAACGCGCCTGCCCGCCTTGAAGCGCAGCGGTAACAAGCTGCCAGATCTCGTGCATCTGCGCGTTGGTCATGGCGTAGCAACCGATGGACCCGCAGCCGCCATGGACCATGATGAACGAGCCGGTCCGCCCGTGGGCACGGTCGAAGGCGTTGGGGAAGCCGATATTGAACGAGCGATACCATCGGCTGTTCGGATTGAGGGCGGTCGCGTCGACAGTATAGAACCCCTCCGGCGCCTGCCCGTCGCCCTGCTTGAGCTTCGGTCCGAGCGCGCCGGACCATCGGCAGATCGGGTAGGTCGCGAAGCGGTGGAAGACGCCGTCACGCTGCATCCAAAGCTCAAGCTCGAATTCGCGTTTGAAGATCCGGATCAGGATGGGCGAGCCCTCGTGCACTCCGGCGTCTGCGAGGCGTTGCGGCAGCCGCGACAGGTCCGGCTCGCCCGGCATCGGCAGGCCGAATCTCCAACGCATCAGCCGCTGGCTCCGCTCGTACTTGATCAGCGCCTTTGTGCCCCCCGGCAGTTCCGGTAGCCAGATCGGCATCAATACGAACGCCGCGGCGGCGATCGTCAGCAATCCCGCGCTGAAAAGCCCGGCCTTCAAGGCAAAGCTCCGTCGGCGACGGCGAAATACAGATTGGCTAGCGTCTTTGTTTCTCATCGGACGGCCGGCCTAGGATCAGTTCGCATTTGCGACCGGCGACGAAGCGGCGGCCGGTTGAGATGCGAACGACGGCAGGTGCCAGATCGACTGTGCGCTCTGCTGTTCTTTTGCCTTCTTGATATCGGCGAGCGTCGGCTCGTTGTCCGGGTCCGTGATGCCCTTCAACTTGTTGCCGTTTGCGACATCGACGCCACCGGGCTCCGGCAGCGGATGAAACGCCGTTACTGCGGGCCGTCGAAGTGGTGGGCACGGTCCCGCCGGGTCCGGACGGTTGCGCGCGACGGCATTGACGACGTACCGCCGCTCACACACCGTAATGCTTGGCGGGATGCGATATTTTTCGAAGTAGTCGTAGCCCTGCTTCAACGTCTTCCAATAGCTGTACCACTTGTTGGACTTCTCTCTCGCCATCCGCGCGTCAGTCATCCGGAACGGATAGGCATGAAGCTCGAAGCCCGGCTGGCCCGCCTTCAACGCTTCGCGCGTAAGGCCATAGATCTCTTCCATCAGCCCGTCCGTCATCGCGTAGCAGCCCGCAGAGCGGCAGCTGCCATGCACCATCACCGAATCTCCCGTTCGGCCCCAGGACCGGTCATAAGCATTCGGGTAGCCGACGTTGAACGAGAGATAATACTTCGAGTTCGGATTCATAAGCCCGGGTGTGATCGTATAGAAGCCCTCGGGCGCTTGCCGGTCGCCGTAGCTCAGTTTCGGCCCGATCGCGCCCGACCAATTGCAGATGGGATAGGTCTTGAAATGATAGAAGCGGCCATCGTCGCGCTTCTTCCAGATCTCAAGCTCCGATTCTTCCTTGAAGATCCGCACGAACACCGGCGAGCCGGGTTGCATGCCTTTTTTAGCGAGCAGCGCCAAAGTTTCTTTGGATAGCGGGACTTCGGCGGGTGGTGGAATGGTCGGCGTGGCCGAGCACGCCGACAGCAACGCTGCGGCGATCAAAATCACGAACAGGACAATCGCCCTGTTCGTTGTGCCAGTGTTGGTCCCCACCAATACGCCGTTCCCGTCCCGAATGATTTTCCCGTGCCGCGGGCTGGCGGACTAATAGCACAATCAACTCAAACGATTACTGAGATCCGAATGCTGCTCAGTCAACTCAAGTATCATGTCTAAATGCGGCGCCTGGGGGGCACCGCATCAGCGTGGCCGAAAGGCCTCATGCTTTATCGGCCGATTGACAGAAAACGCTCATGGCGTTGGGCCCGAATATCCTCGGCCGACTTGCCGTCGAACTCCGAGAGCATCCGCGCGATGGCGTTTCCGGTCGCGATAATCACCGATTCGCGGTCGCGATGCGCACCGCCCGTCGGCTCTTTGATAATTGCGTCGATGACGCCCAGCTGATCGAGATCCTGGGCCGTGATCTTCATGTTGGTCGCGGCTTCTTCTTTCTTGTTGCTGTCGCGCCAGATGATCGATGCCGCGCCTTCCGGCGAAATGACCGAATAGATGGCGTGTTCGAGCATCAGGATGCGGTTGGCCGTCGCGATCGCGATCGCGCCGCCTGAGCCGCCCTCTCCAACAATGACAGCAACAATCGGCACGCCGAGCCGCAGGCAGCATTCGGTCGATCGCGCGATCGCTTCGGCCTGGCCGCGCTCCTCCGCGCCGATCCCGGGATAGGCGCCGGGCGTATCGACGAACGTGATGATCGGCAGGTTGAAACGCTCGGCGAGTTCCATCAACCGCACGGCCTTGCGGTAGCCCTCCGGGCGGGCCATGCCGAAGTTGTGCTTGATGCGCTGCTCGGTATCGGCACCTTTCTCATGGCCGAGAACCAAGACGGACCGGTTCCGGAATTTTCCGATGCCGCCAACGATGGCTTCATCCTCGGCGAAGTAGCGATCGCCGGCGAGTGGCGTGAAATCCTCGACAAGGCTGCCGATAAAATCGAGGGCATGCGGCCGCTCAGGGTGACGGGCGACGAGCGTCTTTTGCCACGGCGTGAGCTTCGCATACGTGTCGGCGAGGGCTGCCTTCGCCTTTTGCTCAAGCTTTGTGATTTCATCCGCAATCTGCGGACCCTTGCCATCCGCCTGGAGGGCCTTCAGTTCGGCAACCTTGTTTTCGAGTTCGAGAACGGGCTTCTCGAAATCGAGATACGTACGCAATGCGGCGGTGGCGTTCACTGAGCTAGGCTTTCCTGACTGTGCAACTGAAGCGTGCGGCCGTCGCCGTTTCACGCGCGACATTCGCCACGGCTGGCTTCGGGTGTCAAGACGACAGGCCTTTCCCTTCAATATGGAAATGCAGCTGCCGTCCGAAATGCTTAACTTTCGCCCTCGGAGAGCCGCCTCACGATCGGCGCGACAGCGAACATAAGCGCCGCGGCAACAGCCACAAGCCCCGCCTGGGCCAGAAACGAAAGCGCAAGCGCATCGGGGTCGGTGGCGGTAAACGCCCCTCCGATGTCACCCGCAAGCTTGTCTCCAAACGCGGTGGCGAGGAACCAGAGCCCAAGCACCTGGCCGGACATCCTCTGTGGCGCGATGCGGGTCATCGTCGAAAGTCCGACCGGGCTCAGCATCAGTTCGCCGACCGTGAACAGGAAATAGAGGCCGAGCAGCCAGAAGGGCGAGACGCGGCCGTCCGCTGCGTAATTGGCGGCGGGAACCATCAGCAGGAATGACGCCGCAAGGAAGACGAGCCCAAGCCCGAATTTGAGCGGCGAGGAAGGCTGATGCCGGCCAAGTTTCAGCCAGAGCGCGGCGACAAGCGGCGTCAGTAGAATGACGAAGATCGGGTTCGCCGATTGAAACCAGGAAGAGGGAAAGGGCACGCCGAGAATGTCATTGCGGGTCAGCGTGTCGGCAAAGAGCGTGAGCGTCGTGCCCGCCTGCTCGAAAATCGCCCAGAAAACCATCGCGGCCAGGAAAAAGATACCGACGGCGGCCATGCGGCGGGCATCGGGAGTCTGCCGGGACGCTCCATAGGCGATGCCGACAAGCGGTAGCACGATGAAGAACCAGCGCAGCCACCTGAAGCCGTTGACGTCCGACAACAGCGCCAGCGCCAGCAATCCTAATGTCACCGCAGCCATAAGAGTTGCTTGACGGCTGAACGAGGAGGTCGCTTCGGGACTGGCGACATCCGGATCCTTGAGGCCCCGCATACTCCGGGCAAAGAGAACCATCGAGACCGTCATGCCGACACCGGCTGCACCGAATCCCCAGTGCCAACTCAGCGCCGGATCGAATCCCGCCGCCGAAAGCCAGCTCTTGAACAGGCTGCTTTGCGCCAGGAAGCCGGTGACGAGCGGAGCAAGGAATGCGCCGATATTGATGCCCATGTAGAAAAGTGAAAAGCCCGCGTCGCGCCGCGTGTCGTCGCGATCGTAGAGGGCACCGACAAGGGCCGAGATGTTTGGCTTGAAGAGGCCGGTGCCGATCGCGATGAGTGCAAGGCCGAGGTAGAATGTGGGAAGCGACGGCCAAGCGAGGGCATAGTGTCCGGCCGCAATCGTGCTTCCTCCGATCAGGACGCTGCGTTTCGCCCCGATAATACGATCCGCGATGAAGCCGCCGGGCAAGGCCAGGAGATAGACGGCCATGCCGTACGTCCCATAGATGCTTCCGGCGGTCGGCGTCGCGAAACCAAGGCCGCCCTGCGTGGCCGGCGCAACCATGAATAGCGTGAGCAGGGCGCGCATCCCATAATAGGAGAAGCGCTCCCAAAGCTCCGTGAAATACAGGGTCGAGAGCCCGTGCGGATGCGACGAGAGGCCGAGCCACGAATTGCGTGCCCCCGACGCAATCGAAGCCATAAATCCGCTCACGGATGAGTTGTGGCTCTTGCGAGAAGGCATTACGCGCCTTTGTCGCCGGTCATGACCTTGTCCATCCAATCATCGATGGTCGTTGTGCCGAGTTCTTCGACTTTGTCTCGTTCTGATGAACGCAACGTATCCTGCAGGGCATCGATCCGCTTCCACTCGCAAAACGGCGTCTCCTTCTCGGCTTCCGGCGCGTAGCGTGAAGATTCGATTTTCTTATAGCGGTGAATGTAGCGCGGACAGTTCATCCACGTTTCGTGGATCGTCACTTTCACGGCCATTTCCGCGTCCTTGAAGTCTTTAAGCTCCGACCCGCCGACGATAAGCTCGGCCCGGCCCTGTGCTCTGAGGCGGAACGGTTTTTCGAAGTCGATGAACAGCATGCCGATCTCCGGATTGCCCGAAATATTGCCCATCGACAAATACATTCCATTGCCGTCGTAGCTCGGAAAGATCAGGGTATTGGCATCCAGAACCCTGACAAAACCGGGAACGCCACCTTTATAGGAGACGGTCGGCCGGCCGCCATGGTCGATCGTCGTCAAGAAGAACATGTCGCGGCTTTCTATGAAAGCCTTTGCCCCTTCGTCGATCTCGGTCTTGAGGGCAATCGTCTCGATCCGGTCTGCGAGCGATCGGGTGTCAAAGGCCATCTGAAGGGCGCGGTGGATGTCTCCGTAAAGGCGGCTCATAGGCGGTTCCCTTCCAATTGCAACGCCGCAAATCCGG
This sequence comes from uncultured Pseudomonadota bacterium, assembly GCA_963789775.1. Taxonomy (GTDB): domain Bacteria; phylum Pseudomonadota; class Alphaproteobacteria; order Rhizobiales; family Hyphomicrobiaceae; genus Hyphomicrobium_B. Next base: position 160,074 of record CAWBLX010000001.1, on the reverse strand, counting down.
GAGGACTGCCGGCGCCTCATTATGTCTTGTTCTTGGCAAGTGGATGATGAGCGTTAACGAGCGCCTTCAGCCGTTCCTGCAGCACATGCGTATAAATCTCCGTCGTCGAAATGTCAGCATGGCCGAGAAGCTGCTGAACCGCACGCAGATCCGCGCCGCGGTCAAGCAGATGGCTCGCGAACGCGTGGCGCAGGACATGCGGAGACACGCGTTCGGGCGCGATATCCGCCGCAATGGCAACGTCTTTCAGATCCTGACCGAATCCCTGCCGCGTGACGTGCCCGAGGGCGGATTTTGACGGAAACAGCCACGCCGAGTTATCGAACCGTCCCGACACGCTAAGGAAGGCGTCGAGCGCCGCGCGGGCCGTCGCGTTGAGCGGCACCAGACGCTCGCGTCCGCCCTTGCCTTTGATCATCAGGACGCGCGCGTCACCTCTGAGCACGCTCCGCGGCAAGCCGACAAGCTCGGAAACGCGCATGCCTGTCGCGTAAAGAAGCTCAAGCAGGCAATGGAACCGAAGTGCTCGAAAAAGTGCGTGTCCCTCCTGCCCCTCGCATTGCTTCTGAGATACGGCAAGCAAGCGGTCGACTTCAGCGATGCTCAAGACTTTCGGCAGCGCCCGCTGCTTTTTAGGGCCTTGCAAACCGGACGTTGGATCGACCGCGATCACGTCTTCGGCGAGAAGAAACCGGTAGAATTGCTTGATCGCCGAAAGCCGCCGCGCCCGTGAGGTCGGCGCCTGTCCTTCGCTTGCGAGCACGCCAAGATACGCTTGCACGTCCTCCGACGCTGCATCCTGCGGCGCGACGCCCGTTTCGGATAAGAAGCCAATAAAGCCCTCAAGATCGGCGGCATACGCCTCGATCGTATTCGCCGCCGCGCCACGCTCTGCCGACAGCATGGCGAGGAAATCCGCGACGGTGTCATCGCGGCGCGCCGGCGAGGTCATTGCGCCCTCAATTCATTTCCGTGCGCGGCCAGGTCGGAAGTAGAGCTTCAAGACCGAGCCGCCGCGCATCGGCTTCTAGGCCGGCGCGTTTCAGTGCACGAATGCTGTCTCCAAGCGCAATCAGGTTCGCGTCCGCCGCGCCGTTCGGGCCGAGCGCCTTCATGACCAGAAGAACGGTATGCCCGAATTCCTGCTTCTTGGAGGCGACCTGCAATTCCGTCAGCACACCAGTCTCGGGCAGATAGCCGGCCGTCGGTTGCGGTATCTTGTTCGCTGCGTCCCAGAGCGGGATGGGCACGAGATAGTCGAGCGCTTCCATGACCGTCGTCAGCCGGTAGAGAGCCACTGCTGGAAATCGTCCGCTCGCTGCGTAATTTTCGAGAATGGAGAAGCTTCTTCCGCGATCCGGCTCGTTCGGGTCGGCAATGTCGATGAGTGCGCGCCAGTGGCCAAGTCCCGGTCCGCCGCCCTGATCGGCAATTCGAATCCAGTTGCGCGCCATGTCGAAGCGACCCGAGGCCAAACCGATCTCAACCGCCGTCTCTGCAAACCAGCTGATTTCGGGCGCTGGCGGTAAATCTGCCGCCGCTTGCGCGATCATTTTCGCACCGATCATGCCGAGGCCTTCGTGCGTGACGTTGTCAAGAAAGGCCCTGATCAGCCGGGCTTTGCGCATCGGCGTCCGCTCGTCTTCCGCGGCCTTGAAAAGCGCCGCGCGGCGTCCGACGCCTTGCGGTCCGCGGTCGTTCAAGAGTTCGTCGGGTGGAATCTTCGCGGCGTTGACGCGATAGATGCCGGCAAGCATTTCCGGCGTAAGCGCATTGAGCCGGGCGGCCGCTTCGGTCGCGGGCAACCCGAGATCGACAGGCGTCGAATGGTCCGTCGCAAGCGCGACGAGAAGAGCCGGCTCCCCCTTTTCCAGCACGAGCTTATGCGGCAGGCCGCCGACGCGCTCTGCGATCCTGTAGTCGAGCAGCGAGATCTGCTTTGCAGCAGAATATCGAGGCTTCGCGCCAATGGAAAACGCGTCGAGGGCTTGAAGGCCGGGCGAGGTTTCGACGCCTTCCTCACGCGCCATGTCGGCCGCGAGCCCGGCCGCCGCCTTGTCGCCCTGAACCTCCGAACAGTACCCGGCCATCAGGATGACTTGTCCCTTGAGCCGCGCCGGTATGCTGCCCTTGAGGGTCGCCGAACGCGACACGAGCTCGCAAGCCTTGTCGGAATGACCAGCGGCTAGCTCGTTTCGAGCCTCGAGCGACACCAGAAGCGGGTTGTCGCCAACGGGCTGCTTGGCGATTTCGGCGGCGGCTTCGCGGGCAAGGCCCGAGCGGTAAAGCGCTTCCAGCCTGAGCGCCGTGAAATTGTCGCTTGAGGCGCCGCCGGACGGCGACGTGATGAGCTTTTTCCAAAGATCGTGGAGAACGGGCGAGCGCGGCGGAATTTCGATCGTGCTGATGAGCTTTTCGAGGGCGTTGACGTCCATGCCGCCCCAGAGTTCGTAAGGAAGACCCGATCCGTCGCCCGACATGACGGGCGCTAGCTCACCCTTGTCGACCGCAGGCGGAATGACGTCTCGCATGACGGCGTTGCTCGGATCAGAGCGGAAATTCCTGTCTGAACCGGAGTTCCCGCCGCCTCCCGAAGGCCGCGACCACATATTGTCCCCGCCACCGCCGGATGGCGCCCCAAGCGGCTGCAGATAGCTGCGTTTGTCGGGCGGCGGCGAGTAGGCGTCATCTCGCGATGCGCGCTTCTTGGTGCTCGCGGGAGGCGCGCCGTAGGAGCTACCCAGAGAAGAGTCCTGAGCGGCCGCCGGAATCGCCGCAATGACGAAGCCGATCGGAAGAACGCCGGAAAGCATGAGGCACCGGGCCGCCGTTATCGCTTTTTGGTGTGTATGCACCATGGCTTCACCGCCGGATTTTGACGCCGGACACGGGCTTGCTGATCGTCTGCTGCTCCGGTTCGAAGCGCGTGGCCAGCACGTAAAGCCCGCCCAGAACCGTCGCGGTGAGTGCGCAAAGTACGAACAATAGCCGGAAAAGGCTCGGCATTTCTGTATCCCGTCCCGGCCTTTTAGGTGAGTGCCCTTGATGGCGTGATTATGACTCGGTTCGGCATTTTAACGGAACCCCCATATCTCGAAAGGGCGTCCGGTTCCGTCAGGCCACAATTCTCAGGTAAGGTTCCAAATTGCGAACGATTTCGGTTCGTGGCATGAGGGCGCGCAAATGACCACTCCGCCACGAGGCCTACAGCCAGAAACTAACCGATTCGCCGCGATCGGCGGCGTCGAGGTCCGCATGACGGAAGCGGAAGCGATAGGTCTTGCAAAAAAGCGCATTGGCAAGCGCCCCATCGTCCTCGTCGGCCTCATGGGATGCGGCAAGACGTCTGTCGGCAAGCGCCTGGCGTTCAAGCTCAGTCTCCCGTTCATCGACGCCGACGAAGAAATCGAGCGCGCCGCCGCCAAGACGATCAATGAAATCTTTTCCGACCATGGAGAATCGCACTTCCGTGACGGCGAACGCAGGGTGATCGCCCGGTTGCTGGCCAATGGTCCCCAGGTTCTGGCGACAGGCGGTGGCGCCTTCATCAATCCGGAAACCCGCCAGCGTGTTAAGGACAACGCCTATGCGATATGGCTGAGGGCCGAATTGCCCGTACTGATGCGGCGCGTGATGAAGCGTGATACCCGGCCGCTGCTGAAAGAGGGTAATCCCGAAGCCACCATGCAGAAGTTGATTGAATTGCGGTATCCGATTTACGCAGAAGCCGATATGACTGTTGAAAGCCGAGACGAGCCCCACGACATCATTGTGAACGAGATCATCACCCGCTTGGCGATCGGGTCCGAAGGCGCATCGCCTTCGACGCTGGAGCCAAATCCGTCGCGGACGGTGCACGTCGAACTCGGCGACCGCTCTTACGACGTTCTGATCGCGCGCGGCATTCTTCGCGATATGGGCGCGCTGATCAAGGCACGCTTCGGCACCATCAAATGCGGTGTCGTGACCGACGAGAACGTTGCCCGCCATCATCTCGCGGCGCTGGAGGAAAGCCTCAAATCCGAGGATGTTTTCGCCGGCTCGATTGTCATGAAGCCGGGCGAGGCGACCAAAAGCTTCCGCGATCTCGCCGTGCTGTCCGAGCGCCTTCTCGAACTCGGGCTCGAGCGCGGCGACCTCGTGCTGCCCTTCGGCGGCGGCGTCATTGGCGACCTCGCGGGCTTCGCCGCCGGCATCCTGCGCCGCGGCGTGCACTTCGTGCAGATCCCGACATCGCTGCTCGCCCAGGTCGATAGCTCCGTCGGCGGCAAAACGGGCATCAACACGCCGCAAGGAAAAAACCTCATCGGTGTGTTTCATCAGCCGAGCCTCGTTGTCGCCGATACCGCCGTGCTGACGACTCTACCGCCGCGAGAGATGCGCGCAGGCTACGCCGAGGTGGCGAAGTACGGGCTCCTAGGCGACGCGAAATTCTTTTCCTGGCTCGAAGCCAATTGGCAGGGTGTCTTCGGCAACAACGGCCCGGCGCTGACATCGGCCATCGAAACGAGCGTTGCCGCGAAAGCCGCGATCGTCGCGCGCGATGAGATGGAAACCGGCGACCGGGCATTGCTCAACCTCGGGCATACCTTCGGCCACGCGCTTGAAGCCTGGACCGGCTACTCAGACCGCCTCTTGCACGGCGAGGGCGTTGCGATCGGCATGTGCATGGCATTCCGCCTCTCGGAAGAACTGGGGTTATGTCCGCCCGGCACGAGCGAGCGCGTCACGAAGCATGTGAAGGCCGTGGGGCTGCCCACGAAGATTGCCGATATTCCTGGCGGAACGCCGGACGCGGCGGAACTCCAGCGGCTGATGGGCCAGGACAAGAAGGTCAAAGCCGGCAAGCTCGCGTTCATCCTGGTGCGTGACATAGGTCAGGCGTTTGTGACACGCGATGTCGCACCCGAGACCGTTCTGGCCTTCCTGGGTCGGGAAATTCCGCGCTGAGAGCATATTAAGCCCCGCCGCCGATCTATGCTAGATTGCTGCCTCCCCTGAGCAGGAATAGTGAACAATTTATCCCATGACCATAGTCATAAGCCTCTTTGCCATCTTCATGCTGATCATCCTTTCGGCATTCTTCAACGGCAGTGAAACGTCGCTGACGGCCGCATCACGGGCCCGGATGCACGCACTCGAGGAAGACGGCAACATGGCCGCAGCGCTCGTCAACAAGGTGCTGTCGCGGCCTGAAAAGATGATCGGCACCGTTCTTCTCGGCAATACGCTGGTCGACGTTCTCGCGGCGGCACTCGCCTCCAACATCGCCGTGCACCTCTACGGTGAAGTCGGTGTGGCTTACGCCACGGCCATCATAACGATCCTGATCGTGATCTTCGCGGCCGTGTTGCCGAAAACCTACGCCCTGGCCTATGCCGACCGCGTCGCCCTGCTCGTCGCTCCGATTATGCAGGGTCTCATTTATATTCTGACACCCTTCACGCAAGCCATTGCGTTCATCGTTCGGCGCATCCTGATCCTGACGCCGGGCAAGGCCGACGATGAAGCCAATATTCTTGCAGCCCATGAAGAAATTCGCGGCACCATCGATTTGCAGGCCAAGGAAGGTACCGTTGCCAAGGGCGATGCCGAGATGCTGGGCGGTGTCCTCGATCTCGGCGATCTTCAGGTCGCCGATATCATGGTCCATCGCACCAAAATGGAGACGATCGACGTCGACGAACCGCCGGCGAAGATCCTCGATCAGTTGATGCGCTCGCATTATACGCGCATGCCGCTTTGGAAGGATGAGTCCGAAAATATCGTCGGCGTCCTCCACACCAAGGACTTGTTGCTCGCCTTATCGCGCACCGATTGGGAGCCGGACAAGCTTGATATCATGAAGTCAGCGTCCGAGCCGTGGTTCGTGCCGGACACGACGACGCTAAAGGACCAGCTCAATCAGTTCCTGAAGAAGAAGATGCAGATGGCGCTGGTCGTCGACGAGTACGGCGAAGTGCAGGGTCTCATTACGCTCGAGGACATCCTGGAGGAAATCGTCGGGCAGATCACCGACGAGCACGACAACCCCGACAGCCACATCCGCTTGCAATCGGACGGCACCGTCAACGTCGACGGCACCGTTGCAATTCGCGATCTCAATCGCCACCTGGACTGGGACTTGCCGGACGATGAAGCGACGACCGTCGCCGGTCTCGTCATCCATGAGGCGCAGACCATCCCCGAGCCCGGCCAAGTGTTCACGTTCCACGGCTACCGGTTTGAGATCCTACGCAAGAGCCGCAACCGGATTATGGCAATTCGGATTAAGCCGGTCGCGGCATCGAACCCGCTCGGGTCCGGTCCGACGACAGCAAGGCCGGCGGGGTGAACCTCATTCAACCGTGAGCGCCGGCCGACTTGGGCAGGGCTTCCCCGGGTGCGATCGTGGAAAGCGCCAGGGCATGAACGCTGCCCGCCAGTTCATCCTTGAGCAGATCGTTGACGAGGCGATGGCGTTCGATGCGAGATTTCCCAGAAAAGGCCTCGGAAACGACGAGAATGCGAAAATGGCTCTCACCCGTACCGGGCGTATTGCGATGGCCGGCGTGAAGCTCGGACTCGTTGATGACGTCAAGCCGGGTCGGGCGCAACCCGATCATCAGCTTTTCTTGAAGTTGGCTAGTAACGGACATCTTTTTCTCGCAAGATGATCTTTGGTGCAGTCCGAGGTGCGGACGAAAGGGCCTATTAATGGATTGACTGCACAGTCGCGAAGGAAATCAAGCGTTTTCTTGCCGCCTTGTTTCAATGTCGTCGAACCCTCATAATTCATACGATGAAACTGGAATCAAAATACTTCGACAGCATCCGCGTCGGCTCGAAGCGCCAGCAAGGCGCCAAGAAGGAAACGCGCGCGTCTCTGTGCCAGTGGAAAGGCTGCGATAAGCCCGGCTTGCATAAAGCGCCGAAGGGTCGTGGTCGCGATGGCGAATATTTCCAGTTCTGCGTGGATCACGTTCGCCAGTACAATCAAGAGTACAATTATTTCGACGGCATGAGCGACGCTGAGGTCAGCAACTTCCGCAAGGACGCGCTGACCGGCCACCGTCCGACCTGGAAGACGGGCGCCAACGCTTGGGCGCACGGAACGCGCGACGGCGCCAGAACGGCTGAGGCCGAGGCGCGGGTCCAGGCCAGCACCGCGCGTGTGACGCGCAAAGCCCGATCGTCGCGCACCGAGACGGCGCCCACATTCCGCCGTCAGCTGAAACCGCTGGAGCGCAAATCCCTCAAGGTTCTCGATCTCGGCGATGACGCGAGCCGCGAGGACATCAAGTCGCGCTTTAAGGATCTGGTGAAGATCCACCATCCCGACGCCAACGGCGGGGATACCAGGTCCGAGGAGAAGTTGCGCGAAATCCTGCAAGCCTATAACTATTTAAAGCAATCTGGCCTGGTCTAATCCACCGAGCCTTTGAAACGAGTGCGCGCCGACGAGAGTTGCACCGGTTCGAGGCCATCGCGGCAACCGGGCGATCTGATCGGGAACTCAATGGAATGCGCACGTCTATAAGCGCGAACGGCGCGGCCGCCGCCAATCTTCCGGACATGAAGTTGTCCGTCCGCCAAGTCTTCAATATCGACAGCGATCTCGAAGTCCCGGCCTATTCCAATCCGGATGAGCACGTGCCGGATATCGATCCGGATTATCTCTTCAATCGCGACGTGACGCTCGCGATCCTCGCGGGATTCAAGCACAATCGCCGCGTTATGATCCAGGGTTATCACGGCACCGGCAAATCGACCCACATCGAGCAGGTGGCCGCGCGCCTTAATTGGCCGTGTGTGCGGGTCAACCTCGACAGCCACGTCTCGCGCATCGATCTCGTCGGCAAGGACGCGATCGTCCTGAAGGACGGCAAGCAGGTCACCGAGTTCAAGGAAGGCATCCTGCCGTGGGCTTTGCAGAACAACATCGCGCTCGTCTTCGACGAGTACGACGCCGGCCGTCCCGACGTCATGTTCGTCATTCAGCGCGTGCTTGAAGTCTCGGGCAAGCTGACGCTTCTCGATCAATCGAAGGTCATTCGTCCACACCCGGCCTTCCGCTTGTTCGCGACGACCAACACGATCGGCCTCGGCGATACCTCCGGCCTCTATCATGGCACGCAACAGATCAATCAGGGCCAGATGGACCGTTGGTCGATCGTCGCGACGCTGAATTATCTGCCGCACGACGACGAAGCGAAAATCGTGCTGTCGAAGGTCAAATCGTTCGCGAAGACCGAAGCCAAGCGTAAGCAGGTTTCGCATATGGTCCGCGTCGCCGATCTGACGCGTTCGGCATTCATCAACGGTGACCTGTCGACGGTCATGAGCCCGCGCACCGTAATGACGTGGGCCGAGAACGCCGAAATTTTCGGTGACCTCGGCTTTGCCTTCCGCGTCACGTTCCTGAACAAGTGCGATGATCTCGAAAAGCCGCTCGTCGCTGAATTCTACCAGCGCTGTTTCGGCGAAGAATTGCCGGAAAGCACGGCAAACGTCGCGCTCAGCTGATTGATGATCGAGCGGGGCCGCAAGAAGGGCCGTCCATGACATCGACGACCAAACGCCGGGAAGCACCCTCCGAGCCATTGAAGCGCGTACTCGGCCCCGCCGTTCGCGCCATTGCGGGAGACGGCGAGATCGAGGTTGATTTCGGTCCTGGCAAGGGTGACGTCTCCGGTAAGGCCGTGCATCTTCCCGATCTTCCGCGCGCGCCCTCTGCAAAGGATGTGGCGCTGGCGCGCGGCTGCGCCGACAGCCTTGCTTTGCGCCTCGGTTGCCACGACGCCAAAGTGCATCGACGGATCGCGCCGGCGGCCGGTGCCGCCCGTGCAATCTTCGAAGCGGCCGAGCGTGCCCGCATCGAAGGCCTGGGCTCGGCGCGGATGCCGGGCATGGCCGCCAATCTCACGGCGCGGCTCGAAGACCAATATAGCCACGGCCGTTTCCGTTCCGTCGCGACGCGCGCCGAAGCGCCGCTCGAAGATGCGCTTGCGCTTCTCATTCGCGAGCGCCTCACCGGCCAGGCGCCGCCATCGTCAACGAAAGGCCTCGTCGATGTTTGGCGGTCGGTGATCGAATCCCGTGGCGGCAAACTCCTAAGTAAGCTTGCGGGCCTCTCGGAATACCAGGAGCAGTTCGGCCGTCAGATCCGCGATCTTCTGAAGATCCTTGAAATGGTCGACCAAAGTGACCAGCCCGACTCCAACGACGAAGAAGAAGACAGCGACGAAGGTGCCGCCGAGGGTGGCTCTGAGGATTCCGAGGAGAAAAGCGAAGAGGCGACCGACGGTCAGGACCAGGAAAGCGAAGAGCAGCTTTCGGAGGGCGACCTTTCGGAAACCGAGGAAACGATGGAGTTGGGTCAAACCGAGCCTCAGGACCTCGACGACGGCGATATGGACGACGATGAGACGCCGGCGCCTTGGCGCCCCAACATGACCGTCCTCGATAACCCCGAAGCCTTCGGCTACAAGGTTTTCACGCGAGCCTATGACGAAGAAATCGGCGCGGAAGAGCTCTCGACGCCGGAAGAATTGGAGCGGCTTCGCGCTTTCCTCGACAAAGAACTCAAAACGCTCTCCGCCGCCGTCGCGAAACTCGCGAACAGGCTGCAGCGGCGCCTTCTGGCGCAGCAGAACCGCGGCTGGGATTTCGATCTCGAAGAAGGCCAGCTCGACGCCGCGCGGTTGACCCGCATCATCACCGATCCGACGGGCGCGCTGTCCTTCAAGCGCGAGCGCGACACCGATTTCCGCGACACGGTCGTGACGCTGTTGCTCGACAATTCGGGCTCGATGCGCGGCCGTCCGATCATGGTCGCGGCATGCTGTGCCGACATTCTCGCGCGCACGCTGGAACGCTGCGGCGTCAAGGTCGAGATCTTGGGCTTCACGACGAAGGCCTGGAAGGGCGGACAATCACGCGAGGAATGGCTTGCGGCCGGAAAGCCTCCGGCCCCGGGGCGCCTCAACGATCTCCGCCACATCATCTACAAGACGGCCGACGCTCCTTGGCGCCGCGCCAAGAATTCTCTCGCGTTGATGATGCGCGAAGGTCTCCTCAAGGAGAATATCGACGGCGAGGCGCTTGCGTGGGCGCACGCGCGCCTCGTTAGTCGGCCCGAGCAGCGCCGCATTCTGATGATGATCTCCGACGGTGCGCCCGTCGATGATTTAACGCTTTCGGTGAACTCCGGCAGTTATCTTGAACAGCACCTTCGCCAGGTCATTCAGGAGATCGAAAATCACTCGCCGGTCGAATTGATCGCCATCGGCATCGGCCATGACGTCACCCGCTATTATCAGCGCGCCGTCACGATTACCGATGCTTCGGAGCTTGCGGGCGCAATGACCGAGAAACTCGTCGAGCTTTTTGAAGAGAACCACGAAGCCGACACGTCGCCCACCGCACGGCGCCGGCAGGCACGCGCCCATTGAGGTCACTCTTGTTCCTCAGAAACGGCCGACGATTGGCTCTCGCAATCGCCTTGCTGGGCCTTTGCGTCGGCGTCGCGTACGCGGATAGCAAGCCTGATATTTCGAACCTCAAAGCGGCGCCGGTCACCGTTAACGCCCGGCCGATCACCTCATTCGCGCGCACCGGCCCCGAACGATCTCTCGACAAACTGAAGTTTCTTGGCGGCCTCATTCTAACATCGCCGTCACCGAATTTTGGCGGCTGGTCCGGTCTTCTCCTCGACGACGACGCGAAGTCTCTGATCGCCCTTTCCGATACCGGCGTCTGGATGACGGCAACTCTGACCTATAACGGCCACCATCCGGCAGGCGTCGCGAACGCACGTCTCGGCCCTCTCCTTGAGAGGAGCGGCCGCCCCATCTCCCGGCCTCGCGACCGTGATTTAGAATTGCTCGCGCTCGCAAGCGGAACGATACATCACGGCTCGGTTCTGATCGGCTTTGAAGGTCATCATCGGATCGACCGCTACGACGTGAGCCCCGACGGCATCGTGTCCCTACGCGGAAACCTCACGTTGCCGCCGGCCGCGAGACGCATGCGCCCCAACCAAGGCCTCGAAGCGCTGACGGTGATGAAAGGCGGCCCTTACAAAGACGAACCCATCGCGTTTTCCGAGCGGCTCTACGATCTGTCGCGGAACCACACCGGGTGGGTGTGGACGAAGAAGGGTCCGCGCACCATTCATTTGGCGAATGTCGGCGACTTCGACATCACCGACGTCGCGAGCCTGGAGGACGGAACGCTCTTCATTCTCGAACGGCGCTTTCGCTGGCTCGAAGGCGTCAAGATGCGTCTCCTGCGTGTCGAGCCTGATGCTCTGGCCCCCGGGCGGACCCTCCAAGGCGAGACGCTGATCGAAGCCGACATGAGCGACAATATCGACAACATGGAAGGTCTGGCGGCGACGCGGCTCAAGACCGGAGACGTCCTGATCACGATGATCTCGGACGACAACTTCAATCACGTCATTCAACGGACCGTGCTTTTGCAGTTCCTGCTGAAGGACGCGAGGCAAGCAAAAGCCCGGTCGCCGAATTAGGCGCCGGGCTCGAAGTTCCAGTAAATGACGGCGTGATCAGGCGGCCTTGGCAGACTGCGCCTTCTGAATCTCGCGCTTGAGCTTCAGGCACGTCTGCGACAGCTCCTCGTTGTCAGCCTTCATAAGGAAGGCATCGAGGCCGCCGCGGTGTTCCACCGACTTCAGCGCGCGCGCCGTGACGCGCAGACGGACCTTCCGGCCGAGCATGTCGCTCATCAACGTCACGTTGCACAAGTTCGGGCGGAACTTTCGCTTCGACTTGTTTTCCGCGTGGCTCCTGAGTTGGCCTGAGAGGGGTAAAGTCCCCGTCAGCTCGCAGCGCCTGGTCATAACTCTCTCCTATGCCGCAGCCTTAACCGGAAGCGGTCGATCGAAATCCTGCTGTCGCAGCAAAAAATAGTACCCCGCAAGCGGGGCCTGCGGGGGTTTCGGCTGCTGTATAATTGACATACCCGATGCCCGTCAAGGCTGAGTTGCACGAGGGCCGCGGACGCCCAAAGTCCAAGAATAGTCGCAAATCCGGCGTATCAGCCGTAGCGCCGAGGGGTTGGCAGGGAAATACTATGGCGAATTCGGCAGGTGGTGCGCGAGGGCGGAACGTATTCCGCGGCCTGATCGCGGTTGCCGCCGCCACTTTGCCCCTGGACCGCGCGACCGCCGCCGGTGCCAACTGGCCCAACGAAGTCTCGGCAGTTTATCGGCTTTCTTTCAATGGCTTCGATGTCGGCGTCTACCGCTTCGACGCGCATTTTGCTGGAAAATCCTATTCCGCGGTCGGCAAGACCAAGATTTCGGCCCTTTACGGCGTCTTCAAATGGGTCGGCAAGTTCACCGGCAGCGGTTCTCTTGAGAACTCGGGGCCGCGTCCGGCAGCCTTCGAGATGCGTTATAAATCGCAAAAAAAAGTGACCTCCGTGAAAATCGTTTTCACCGACGTTGGGGTATCTTCGGTGGCGCTCGTTCCGAATAAGAAGCCCTCGCCTGCGGCGATCAAGCTGAAACCGGAAAATCTCAAGAACGTCTTCGATCCGATGGCGGCCACCATCGCAATGTCGGATGCGAACCCGTCCGACGCCTGCAACCGGACGATTCCCGTATTCGACGGCAAGGTGCGCTACGATTTGCGCTTGTCCTTCAAGGGCCGCGAGCCCATCGCCGAACGGCAGCCGTCGGGTCAGCCGAAGGAACTCATCGTCTGCCGCGTCGAATATATTCCTATCGCAGGTCACAAGCCCAAGGACTTCGTCAAACCGTGGATCGACTACAATAACCTTGAGATCGCCCTGCGTGCGGTACCGAAAGCCGGAATTTATGTGCCCTACCGAGTGAAAATCCCCTCGAGCATTGGGCCCGCCGTCATGACCGCGGAAACGATTAACATCACGGCTGCGGACAACCAGCAGATCGCTTTGAAGCAATGATACGCGCCGCGCGCGAGGTCTTTTTTGGGAAGCGCGACACTCTTTATCAGCGAACCGAATAATCCTTGATCTCTAAGCCCTCCTCTGCAATGCCAGGGCTCGATCGGAGTCAATGCACGATATGGCAAGTGATCTTGAGGCCCGCATCCGAAACGTGACGGCGGTGCTCGGACCAACGAATACCGGTAAAACGCACCTCGCCATTGAGCGGATGCTCGGCCACGAAAGCGGCATGATCGGCCTCCCGCTGCGGCTGCTCGCGCGCGAAGTCTATGACCGCATCAAGCAGCGCGTCGGCGCCGAGAAGGTCGCGCTCATCACGGGTGAGGAAAAGATCAAGCCGGAACGCGCCCGCTACTGGGTGTCGACGGTCGAAGCCATGCCGCGCGACATCGATGTCGATTTTCTCGCCATCGACGAAATTCAGCTGTGCGGCGACCCCGAACGCGGCCACGTTTTCACCGATCGCCTGCTGCATGCGCGCGGTCGCTCCGAGACGCTGCTTCTTGGCGCCCAGACGATGCGCGACGCCATCAGCGATCTGATCCCCGGCGCCAATTTTATCTCCCGCCCCAGGCTTTCGAAGCTGACCTACAGCGGCGAGAAAAAAATCACGCGGTTGCCCGCGCGATCCGCGATCGTCGCGTTTTCCGCGCAAGAAGTTTATGCGCTGGCCGAGTTGATCCGCCGTCAGCGCGGCGGTGCTGCGGTCGTTCTCGGCGCACTTTCGCCGCGAACGCGAAACGCTCAGGTCGCGCTTTATCAGTCGGGTGACGTCGAATTTCTGATTGCGACCGACGCCATCGGCATGGGGCTCAACCTCGACGTCGATCACGTCGCATTTTCGGCGCTCCGAAAATTCGACGGACACAATCATCGCAATTTGACGGCGGGCGAGATCGGTCAGATCGCCGGCCGTGCCGGTCGCCACATGAATGACGGCACGTTCGGTGTCACGGGCAGCGCCGAGGCCCTCGATGCCGATATGGTCGAGCGCCTTGAGACGCACAGCTTCGACAGCATCCGCACGCTGCAGTGGCGCAATCGCAACCTGGATTTCTCATCGCTCGATGGGCTCCATGCGTCGCTCCGCGAGTTGCCGCGCGAGCAGCGCCTCACGCGCGCACGCACCGCCGATGACGTCGCTGCACTCGAAGCCCTGACCGCGGATCGCGAGATTGCGGACATTGCGGTAACCCCGGCACGCGTCGCACTGTTGTGGGACGTTTGCCAGCTTCCCGATTATCGCAAGATCTCCAGCCAGAACCACGCCGAGCTCGTGTCGAATCTCTATCGGCATTTGACTGGCGGCGACAATCGCATCCCCGAGGATTGGTTCTCCAAGCAGGTCTCTCTGGCGGATCGCACCGACGGCGATATAGACACCCTCTCGACCCGCATCGCGCACATCCGCACCTGGACTTTTGTCGCCAATCGCCCCGATTGGCTAAAGGATCCCGAGCATTGGCAGGAGCGGACGCGGGCCATCGAAGACAGTCTTTCCGATGCGATGCACGAAAGCCTAACCCAAAGGTTCGTGGATCGCCGGACCAGCGCTCTGATGAAAGGCATGCGGGACAAGGACGAACTGACGGCCGATATTGCCGACGACGGCGCGATCACGGTCGAAAATCATTTCGTGGGCCGGCTCAAAGGGTTCCGCTTCACGCTCGATGCAGCCGCCGATGGCATTCACGAGAAGGCGACACGGCAGGCGGCCATGCAAGTCGTCACGCGCGAGTTGGGAATGCGCGCGCGTCGCGTCGCTGCGGCCCAAAACGAAGCGTTCAAGCTCACGCGGAACGCCATGGTCGTCTGGCGCGACGACGAAATTGCCAAGCTCGAACGCGCGGAAGATCCGCTCCAGCCCGGCGTCACGCTGATCATCGATGAAACGATGAGCGAAGCCGATCGCGAGAAAATCCAGGCGCGGATCAAGACCTGGATCGACGACACCATCACCGACAGGCTGAAGCCCCTCGTCGAGATGTCGAAGAGCACCGAGCTGCAGGGCTTGGCGCGCGGCATCGCCTTCCAATTGAAGGAGGGTCTCGGCGCCCTGAAACGCGAGGCGGTCGCCGACGAAATCAACGCCCTCGATCAGGCGGCGCGCGCCGAATTGCGCAAGTTCGGGCTGCGCTTCGGGGCTTTCAATATTTTCTTCCCAATCATGTTGAAGCCGGCGCCGGCCGATCTTGCCGCGACGCTCTGGCTTCTGAAGCACCCGCCCGCCAATGGCGTAACCCCGCACTTGCCGCGCCCTGGCCTCACCTCGGTCGTCGTCGATCCGGCAACGCCCGAAGCGCTCTATCGGGCGCACGGTTTCCATGTCTGCGGTCCCCGCGCGATCCGCCTTGATATCCTTGAGCGGCTCGCCGACCTGATCAGGCCGTTGCTGGCTTGGCGGTCCGGACCCGGAAAGACGGATGGACCGCCGAAGGGCTCGACCGGCGACGGCGGCTTCCGGGCGACCGACGACATGATGTCGATCCTCGGATGCTCGGCTGGGGAGCTTGGCGAGGTGCTCAAGGGCCTCGGCTTCCGCCTCGAACGCCGCCCGATCCTCACGCCAGCCCCGGCTGCAACGCCGGTTCCGGCGACGGACGAAGCGACGGCAAGCGGCGCAACGCCCGGACCGGAGGCCGCTGAAAACGTCGACGCGCCATCGGCGACCTCGGAGACGACAGAAGCTCCGGCGGCAGAAACGGCGGCGCCCGCCGCGGTCGAGGCAGAAGCTGTCGCGCCGGTCGGAGAGGCTTCCGTCGAAGCCGCACCTGCGGAAGCCGGCGAAGCCGCGTCCACTGATGCTGCGGCTCCGGAACCCGAAGCGCCGAAGCTCGAAGACATTTGGCGCCCGCGCCGACACCAGCGCCCGGAACGCAGAGACGGTGAACGACGCGACGGCGACAAGCGCCGCGAAGGCGGACACGGTCGCCATCGTCCGCATCACCAGGGTAACCGCCATCAGCAGCCGGCAGCCCCCGGCACGGCTTCACCCGACAATGCCGCCGCGACGGTGAACGCCGCCAGCGCCGCTGCTTCCGACGCGACACCCGCAGCCGGCCAGCGGCAGGACCGTCCGCACCAGCGAAACCGCCATTCCGACCGGCGGGATGATCGCGGCGACCGCAGACCCGAGCATGGCCAGAGGAAAGACGATTCGAACCGCCCGCGTCGGGACGACGATCGTAAGGGGCGCCGTGACGAAGGCCGCCGGCGCGAGGAACGCCGCACGCCTCAGTTGATCACGGCGGCACCGCCGAAATCGGCTGGCGGCGATTCCTCATCGCCGTTTGCGGCGCTCGCCGCGCTCAAAGCTCAGATGGAGAAACGGAGTGAAGGCTCCGGCTCGACCTGACCTGATGCCGGAGGCCGGTCGCGAAGCGCCGCAGCGCATCGACCAGTGGCTGTGGTTTGCGCGCATTGCCAAGTCCCGGACCCTGGCACAGGTGCTGATCGGGCGTGGAAAAGTCCGCGTCAATCGTCTAAAGATCGACAAGACGAGCATGACTGTGAAGCCAGGCGACGTCCTGACCCTTTCGCTCGGCCCGCGGGTTATCAGCATCGAGATCCTGAAGATCGGTGCCCGGCGCGGCCCCGCCGCAGAGGCCCAGACGCTTTACCGCGACCTGACACCCCGGCAACCGCCGGCCATCTCGGCGTCAGCGGAGGAAACAGAACAAGCGGGCCCAACTTCGCGTCTAGCGGTGCGCATCGAAGGAAGTGGCAGGCCGACGAAGCGTGAACGGCGCCTGATCGATAAATTTAGGGGGCGCGACTGATGTGTGACTCCCGGTCCACCTAGGCAGCCGTGACCGCTATGGTAATAAGGGCGCCGCCGGATCGAGGGTATTCGGGATCGCCGAGCCGAACCGGACTTTGATCGTTTCGAGAACCAGGAATTCGAATGACCTACGTCGTCAACGAGAAGTGCATTAAGTGCAAATACACCGATTGCGTCGAGGTTTGTCCGGTCGACTGTTTCTACGAGGGCGAGAATATGCTCGTCATACATCCCGACGAGTGCATCGACTGCGGCGTCTGTGAGCCGGAATGCCCGGTCGACGCGATCAAGCCCGACACTGAGCCCAACCTGGAAAAGTGGATGGAGCTTAACCGCCAGTATTCGGAAACCTGGCCGAATATTACCGCCAAGAAGCCGGCCCTTCCTGAAGCGGAGACCGCAAAGGATGAAGCCAATAAGTTTGAGAAATATTTTTCGCCAGATCCCGGATCCGGGGATTGATTTTGCGCCTCAGCGCGCCGCTTGAATGCTATTACAGCAATTCTTACATAAGACATTGGTTTAGCGCGGTAATTTAAAGGCACCCTTAAGCTCGTCCAGATTGTCTCAGAAGCCGACCCTTCATTTGCCGTCAAGATTGTGTTAGTGTCAGTTGTGATGGCGTTAAGTCTGCACAAATCCGGAACGGCCGTGAACAAAAGGTGGTTGCCTCTCTCTGATGGGCAGCTTCCATTAGGGCGCTATGGGGTGTCACTGGGCCAATTCAGAGTTGGACTGGATTTGCAAAGCTAGGCCACAAACGAGCGCGCAGGGACGGCCTCTCGTAAATGACGAGGCACGGGTCAATGCGCGCGTGTTGTTTGGACATCGTCACGTCCGCAACACGGATGCCCGCCCTTACCGGGGGCGGCCTGACGGCCGAGCCGGCCATCACCGGCAACGCCCAGTATGCGAGAGTGAGAGATCGATATGGCTCAAAAGAAAAAAGCTCCGGCCAGCCCCAAGTCCGCAGCCAAGAGTGCCGCCCGCAAGTCTATGCCTTTGAAGGTCGCCGCAAGCGCTAACAAGGTTGCGAAGCATCCGATTAAGGCGAAAGCCGAAGCGACGGCCAAGTCTAAGCTCGCGCAGCCTGTGTCGGCGAAATCCGCCAAGAAGCCCGCACCTGTCGCTCCCAAGTCTGCGATCAAGGTCGAGGCTGCTCCGGCCACAAAGAAGCCTGTGGGGCATGCGCCTGCCGCGACGCACGCCGCCGCTGCTTCTCGGGTTGCAAACAAGACTGCTCCGCAGCGTGCCGTTGCGGTGCCGGCCAACGCCCATAAGGCAGCGAGCCAGAGGCTTTCTGCACCGGTAGCTGCCGCTCAGCAGTCCGCGGCACCGAAAGAGGTCGCCGAGAAGGCCGCCGCGGCACGTCAGATTCTCGCCGTGCAAAAGAAGCCGGTCAATCAGCGCCACGGTTTTAAGGCCAACGAGTTCGTCGTTTATCCTGCCCACGGTGTCGGCCGCATCGTCGGTATCGAGGAGCAGGAAATCGCCGGCATGTCTCTTGAGCTCTTTGTCATCACCTTCGACAAGGAGAAGCTGACGCTGCGCGTGCCGACGGGCAAGCTTGCCAGCGTCGGAATGCGTAAACTCGCCGACGACGGCCTGGTCAAGAAGGCGATGGAAACGCTGAAAGGCCGCGCACGCGTCAAGCGCACGATGTGGAGCCGGAGGGCTCAGGAGTATGTCGCGAAGATCAATTCTGGCGATCTGATCTCGATCGCCGAGGTCGTTCGCGATCTCTATCGCTCCGAAGCTCAGCCTGAGCAGTCCTACTCTGAGCGGCAGCTCTACGAGGACGCGCTCGATCGCATGGCACGCGAACTCGCCGCAGTCGAAAAGCTCGACGAGCGCGGCGCGGTTCAGCGGATCACGGAAATCCTCTCGAAGAGCGCCAAGGGCCGCCGACTGGCCGAAAACGAGTTCGTCTTCGTCTCCGTCGTCCGTCGAGGAAGCGGCCTAAGGGTCCGCTCTCGCGCGTCAGAGAGACTTGAGATTAACCGCGCTCGGTTCCGCCCCTTCCGGCGGAGTCGGGCGCATTTCTTTTGGGGCGGCATTCGAAGCCGCATCGTCCGGAAGTTCAAGCTGAGACGGATCCGCAATATCGATCAGCGGACCATTTCGCCGCTCGATCCAACCACGAATGATGACGGTTTTGTTTGTGATCGAATTCAAAGAACGGTCGAATTCCGGGTTTGCCGCAAGAACCTTCTTGTCGATCCGGGCGGTGAAATCCGTGTGCCAATCATTGCTGAAATTGAGGTACGTGCCGCCCTTCGTGCGCCCGACCGAGACGATCGTGCCGATCACGCGCTCGTACTTGCCGCGCTGCTTCATGAGTTCGCCGGCACGATCAGCTGGCATCGTGCGATAAATTCCATTGCTCCACAGTCCAAGCCGGCGGCGCCGTGCCTCCGCTTCATGAGCGAGAAGTTCGCGCGCACAGGCGAAGCTTTCGGGAAGTCCGTAGGCACGGGCATAGCCGCCAGCAAGCAGCGCGCCCTGAACCCAGTCGTCGCGACCGCGATCTGCCAGAAAGACCTGCGCCAGTTCCCGCCCATAACGGTCGGAACGTCGTCCGGAGAAGGCAAGCTTGACCTTCTTCGCAAGAACGAGATCTGAAAGCGCCTTGATGGTATCGAGCTCCGGGGGCCACGCCCCGGCCGCGGCATTGGCGTCGCGCGCCCTCGGCGCCAGCGCACCGATCAGCCGGACAACCTTGCCGTCATCGAGAATGAGCGTCTCTCCATCGACGACGCGTGTGACGGTTCGGATCGGGCCGGGTTCGAGCGTGCAGGGCTGAGGCGTCGTCGCCTGCTCGGCAAATGCGTGAAGAGGGGCAAGCAACCCCAAAAAGCCGATCAGCGCTGCCCCCGTTCGCCCCACCATGGCGAACAGAGATCACAGCGCGTGCGGTTCGCCAAGAGTGAGCGGAGCGTCCTTGTGCTGGCGGCCGGCTCCCCGCGGGGGAGTCGCCAGCACCAAACAAAGATCCTCGCTGGCGGCCGGCTCCCGGAGGGGAGCCATCAGCACCAACGAAAAATTGCCGGCGTCTTTCTCGATCGCCATTCTCAGCAGTTAAAAGCGATGGACGAAGCCGAAGCTAAACTTGTCCATCGAGGCTTTCACCTCATCGTGGCCGGACGGTAGCGAGTCGAAGCTTTCGTCAGAGAAGTCGACACGTCTGTATTCGAAGCGCAGACTGTTGTCGTTGCTCCAGAGATATTCGACGCCACCGCCCGCGGTCCATCCGGACAGCATATTCGAATCGCTGGTGTGAAGAGCGCTATTCTTCACATTCAAATTGGCAAACGCGTAACCGCCGGTCGCGTAGATGAGCGTGCGATCCCACAAGAGATACCCCGCCCGCGCACCGACTGATCCATCGAAATCTGTGTGTGCTTTGTAACCGGATACACCGTCGATGCGGGACTTGTCGCCGTAGAGGAAGTCGTAGCTCAAATCCGCGGTGGGCCCGAAAATAAAGTTATTGTAGCGGAAGTCGTAACCGCCGGAGGCGCCGAGCGATATTCCGTCCGCATCCTTCAACGGGCTGCCGCTGAAGGACATGGAGTTATAGCCGAGCGACGGCTTCCAGTAGAAACCCTCCCACGAGGTGAGGCGCGGCGTCTCGACATAGTTCGGAACGACGAGGTTATAGGGGCTACTCAGATTGCCGATAGGCTTCACCTCCTCGGGAAGGCTCTGAGCCATGGCGGTGCCTGCGGGCGACAAAAACAGTGACAGGGCCAACGCCGACCAAGTCTTTCTCATTAGAATATTCCCCTCACGTCTTCCCACCGATAACACGGCCCGGCACGTAGCGCGCTGTCCCCGGTCAGCTCGCGTCCAGACAGTCATTCTCCGGTACGCTAAGTATTTTGAAAAGGAGGCATTTTGAACGTTTCGTATCTTCTTTTCTGAGCGTGTCCATCCCGCCATTGACGCAAGGACCCGGCAGATACCGAGGAAGCGCTTGCCGCCTTTACGATCCAGCGGAATAGTTGGCCCGGGACCCTGATGACCGTACCGGCGCCTGGCTCACCGCAAGGGGATCGCCAGCATGAAACAAGAATATTTGCCGCGAGCGGCCCTCATTGCAGGCCCCGCTTTGGCCTGTTCAGCCGCCTGCCCGCTCGCGGCCGTTAACCATTATCGCGGGTTTAAGCATAATTCAACCGAAAGTAGATCTTATGTTGCGGGACACGCAGAGCGTTTTCCCACCTCTATAAGTTTGGTGGCGAAAACGTCAGTCACGATAACATCGCCAGGGTGTCCTATTTAATTGGGCCGCGCTTGACCTCGGTCGGCGCTCACCGCATAGCTCTTCGCGCTTCGTTGACGCGATAACGGTCTGACGGAGCAAGGCCGGAAGGCTTGGGCAGGCCCCGTAGCTCAGCTGGATAGAGCAACGGTTTCCTAAACCGTAGGTCGCAGGTTCAAATCCTGCCGGGGTCGCCAGTCCGCTGCCGCTCGCGGACCGGGCGAGCTTCAGGTTGGCGGCGCCGTAATCGCCGACCGGATTGCCGCCAAGGGCGCCGCATCTGAAAAAGCAACGGTGTTTCCCGTCCGCGTGATGCCGAGCTCGTTCCACAGTTTCGGAAGATCGGGGTCGTAGGGCTGAGCGCGCATCCGGTCGTAGAGGTTCTCCATCACGGGATACCCGACAGCCTCGTCCGCGACACGCAAAATACGGCCGATCGACCAATCGACATCGTGTGTTCCCCCCGCCGCCAGCACGCCGCGCATCGCCTGCTGCAAGCCCACCTTGTTGTGGCTCATGCGGCGAAATTCGACATCGGCGAGGAGACAGAAAATCGCGCCACCCCAGTACGTCCGCCCCCACGTGTGCGTTTGATCCAAACCTTGGTCGCCCGCTTGCGGAAGCCCACGGGGCATATCCCTCATCATGTCGGCCCAGATCTTTTCGGGGCGAAGATCCCCAGCTTGAGCGCGAGCGACCGGCTCGATGTAGACGGCCAATCCTTCCGCGAGCCACAAGTGTTTTTGCGAAACATCGGGAAGAGCGAGATGCACCATTTCGTGCACGGCCTTCCAATCGGCCACCAGGTCGGCATCGGTCGTGCTGGTGCCAACGAGCAATCGGATTGCCGGGCCGCGATAGCCAAACGCTTGGCCACCTCGCACACCCTCTCCCTCGACCGGAACAACAAGAATGCGCGCGGTCGGAACCGGGAAACGCCCATAATATGTCGTAACCGCGCGCGCAGACGTCCTGAGCCACTCCAGAATGCGTTCTCGCGGCAGATTGAGATCTCCTGGCGCGAAGCCGACGTTCAGCACTGCACCTCCGATCTCCAAAGGAGACGAGTGAAGTGTATCGAAAGCCGCGTAGGGCATTCCCGTGCCGCGAAATGCTTGTGAAGAGTCTGTTGCTTCGACAGAAAGCGGAAGCATCCCGACAATCGTTGCGCCGACAATCAGCAGCGACCGCATCAAGCGCAAAGTCTCCCGATTTCAATTGCGCGCAAAGTGCCGCAACAAGAGTGTCGCGGCGTTTCCGAGAATGGAGACCACGATCCGATGTCGGGTGCCGCCACGCCCCGGCCTGCAAAGCCCGTTCGCATGTTACGGCGCGCCGGCTCGCTCTGTTACAGGCGTGTTCTTACAACTTTGAGCGCTGGCGTAATGCTCGGCATTGTCAGAGCCGCCGCAGCGAAACCATGATCTTGATCGCCAATTTCCGATGCCGATTGTGGGCTTGCTTTGTCCATTTACACTTGGTTATGTCGCCTCGCGTCTGCATGGCGTGCGACCGCAGATATCGCTAAGGCGCTGAAATTAAATATGGATTTTGGACGCCCCACGGGCGCAAAAGAATTCTGAAGTGTTTCCGCGCAAAAATAGCCACCTTCATGGTTGGGCTTAACCGGCGTCCGGGACGCCACCGTCAACGTTTGGGGAGAGCAGTGCTCGAATGACGGCCAAGATCGAGGTCACGATCGCCGATCAAAATCCGGTCGTCCGCGCAGGTCTTGATGCGTTGATCGAGCGCGACGGGCGCTTCAGCGTGTGCGGCGTTCACGGCACGGGCGAAGCCCTGATCAGTGCACTGAAGGCGAAGCCCGTCGAAATCGCGGTCGTCGGATGGGCGCTGCCTGATATGACCGGTGGCGCCGTCCTTCAACGCATAAAGCAAGAGAAGTGGCAGACGCGGGTCATCATTTACACCGGCGAGCGCTCGAACGACGTTCTTCGCCAGGCGATCAAAGGTGGGGCTTGGGGATTCGTCTCGAAGACAGAAGATCCGCAGGTTTTATTGGAGGCGGTCGTTTCCGTCGCGCGTGGCCGCTTGTCGCTGCCATACGTCGATATCGATCTTTTGAACCACGATCCGCTCGAAGGCTTAACGGCGCGGGAGCGCGAATTACTTGCTGCACTTGCGAACGGCTGGACCAACTTGCAGATCGCGGCGCGCACCGGCATTTCGCGCAACACGGTGAAATATCATCTGAAAAATTTATACGACAAACTCGGCGTGTCGAATCGCGCCATGGCTGTTGCGCTGCACGTCTCCGTTAACCGTTCCGAGCAATAACGCCGTTGCCAAATCAGGCCGCGTTGGCTCGACCAAAGCACGATGAGGTGGGTAGCTCGGCCTGCCCAACAGGGTGTTGATAGATTTCCGTTCACACCCTCACTGTCCCCCTGCTAGTTAAGACTGACGCCCGCATCTGCGATCGGGCGGAAGGATCAGCAAAAGCACGCCGGAACGCTTCCCCCACCGCGTCGGGGATCGTCGGCTTGGCTCAACGCAGCGCGGAGGAACGCTTCAATGACGGTTACGCCTCATCTTTTCATCCCCGGCCCGACAACGATTCCGGACGCGGTTCGCATGGCGATGAATATTCCTATGGAAGACATGCGCTCGCCGGAGTTTCCAAAATTCACGTTGCCGGTTTTTGAAGACCTGAAGAAGGTCTTCAAGATGAAGGACGGCCGCGTCTTTATTTTTCCCTCGTCCGGTACCGGCGCATGGGAATCGACAATCGAGAACACGCTCGCCGTCGGCGACAAAGTTCTGATGAGCCGCTTCGGCCAGTTCTCGCTGCTTTGGGTCGATATGGCCGAGCGCATGGGATTGAAGGTCGAGCTCTGCGATGAAGAGTGGGGCACGGGCGTCCCGCTTGAGAAGTACGCTGACATTCTCGCGAAGGATAAGAATCACGAGATCAAGGCCGTCTTCGCCACGCACAACGAAACCGCGACGGGCGTCAGCTCCGATATCGCCGGCGTCAGGAAGGCACTCGATGCAGCGAAGCATCCCGCCCTCCTCTTCGTTGACGGCGTCTCCTCCGTCGGCTCGCTCGACATGCGCATGGGCGAATGGGGCGTCGACTGCTGCGTCTCGGGCTCGCAGAAGGGCTTCATGCTACCGACGGGTCTCGGCATTCTCGCCGTCAGCCAGAAGGCGCTCGATGCCAACAAGAGCCAGAACGGCCGTATGAACCGTTGCTTCTTCTCTTGGGAAGACATGATCAAGACCAACGATCTCGGATACTTCCCGTACACGCCGGCAACCCAGCTCATTCGCGGCCTGCGCGCGTCGCTGGATCTGATCTTCGCTGAAGGCCTCGACAACGTCATCGCGCGTCATCACCGTATGGCGAACGGCGTCCGCGCTGCCGTCGATGCGTGGGGCCTGAAGCTCTGCGCCAAGGAGCCGAAGTGGCATTCAGATACCGTGTCTGCGATCCTCGTGCCGGAAGGCTTCGACGCCGTCGCCGTGATCAAGACCGCGTACTACCGCTACAACACGTCGCTCGGAACAGGCCTCAACAAGGTCGCCGGCAAGGTCTTCCGCATCGGCCACCTCGGCGCACTCGATGAGTTCATGATTGGTGGCGTTCTGTTCGCCGTCGAGATGGCGTTGAAGGACACCGGCATCAACATCAAGCTCGGCTCGGGCACCGGCGCCGCTGCGGAGTATTTCAGCCAGACCGCGACGAAGTCCGCGACGAGCGCCACGCCGAAGCAGGCGAAGGCCGCTTAAGAAATTCGTGCCCGGCCTTCATCGAGGGCCGGGCACGCCCATGCTGTGACGATCATCACGCAACAATAACAAACGCGAACCGAGACCTAGGAAGGCGACCCCTCATGAGCTTCACGCTTTACCCGACCCGCACGCAGCGCCTGCAGCGCTCCTACCTCGCCGTGCCGGGCTCCAATCCGAGCATGATCGATCGCGCTATCAAAAGCGCCGCCGACTTTGTCTTCCTCGATTGCGAAGACGCCGTCGCGCCGCCCGAAAAAGAGCAGGCGCGAAAAAACATCATCCAAGCCCTCAACGATCTCGACTGGAAGGGCGCCGGCAAGAGCGTTTCAGTCCGCATCAACGGCCTCGACACGCACTACATGTATCGCGACGTCATCGACATCGTCGAGCAGGCCGGCGCCAAGCTCGATACGATCCTGATCCCCAAGGTCGGCGTTCCGGCCGACGTTTATACGGTCGAATGCATCGTCAGCCAGATCGAGGTCGCCAAGGGACTGACGAACAAGATCGGCACCGAAGCCCTCATCGAGACGCCCCTCGGCATGGCCAACGTCGAAGCCATCGCTGCCGCCCCGAGCCGCCTGGAATCGATGCACTTCGGCGTCGCCGATTATTCCGCATTCAACAAGGCCCGCACCGTCGTGATCGGCGGTTTGAACCCCGACTATCCGGGCGATCAGTGGCATTTCCCGCTTTCTCGCATGACCGTTGCTTGCCGCGCTTTCGGCTTGCGGCCGATTGACGGCCCCTTCGGCGGCATCGACGATCCGGAAGGCTACAAGGCAGCAGCCCGCCGCGGCGCGGCGCTGGGTATGGAAGGCAAGTGGGCCATCCATCCGTCGCAGATCGACCTCGCCAACGAGATCTATTCTCCGACCGCCAAGGAAGTCGAGCGCGCCGAGCGCATTCTCGTCGCTCTTAAGGAAGCCGAAGCTCAAGGCAAGGGCGCTGCTTCTCTCGACGGCAAAATGATCGACGCGGCGTCCGAGAAGATGGCGCGCAACATGCTCGCAACGGCTGCAGCCATCAAGGCCGCCGAGGCAGCGCGCCAGAAATAACAAACGGCCAGGAAACGTCGAACAAGACCAAGGAGGTCCAATAAATGGACATTCACGAATATCAGGCGAAAGAGCTTCTTACGAAGTTTGGCGTGCCGATCCCGCGCGGTGGATTGGCTTACAGTCCTGAGCAGGCAACCTACCGCGCGAGCGAACTCGGCGGCACCGTCGTCGTGAAAGCGCAGATCCATTCGGGCGCGCGCGGTAAGGCCGGCGGCGTCAAGCTTTGCCGCAACGAACGCGAAATCGAGGAAGCGGCCGAATTGATGCTTGGCCGCAAGCTCGTGACCACCCAGACGGGACCGGCCGGAAAGCTGGTCTCGCGCCTCTACATCGAAGAGGCAACCAACATCGACCGTGAGATCTATCTCGGCTTCGTGATGGATCGCGCGTCCGAGCGCATCGTCGTTGTTGCCTCGGCCGCCGGCGGCATGGACATCGAAGAAATCTCGGCCACCCAGCCCGATACGATCATTCGCGTCACGGTCGATCCGGCCGTTGGTATGCAGCAGTTCCAGGCCCGCGAAATCGCATTCGGCTTGGGCGTTGATCCCGACATCGTCAACAAGCTCGTTCCGGCGATCATGGGCGCCTACCGCGCGTTTCGCGACCTCGACGCGATGATGGTCGAGATCAATCCGCTCGTCATCACCAAGGAAAAGCTGGTCTTGGCGCTCGACGCCAAGATGTCGTTCGACGAGAACGCGTTGTTCCGCCGTCCGCACATCGCTGAGCTTCGTGACAAGAGCCAGGAAGATCCGCGCGAGACGTACGCTTCCGACCGCGGATTGTCCTATGTCGGTCTCGACGGCGATATCGGCTGCATCGTAAATGGCGCAGGTCTCGCGATGGCGACGCTCGACATGATCAAGCTCGCTGGCGGCGAGCCCGCGAACTTCCTCGACATCGGCGGCGGCGCCTCTCCCGAGCGCGTGACCAAATCGTTCAAGGCCGTTCTTCGTGACAAGAACGTCCGCGCGATCCTGGTCAACGTCTTCGCCGGCATCAACCGTTGCGATTGGGTTGCCAAGGGCGTCGTCGATGCCGTCAAGGAATTGAACATCACGATGCCGATTGTTGTCCGCCTCGCTGGCACAAACGTCGAGGAAGGTCGTAAGATCATCGACAACAGCGGCCTCACCGTCATCAGCGCGGAGACGTTGGCGGACTCGGCAAAAAAAGCGGTCGAAGCAGCAAAAAAAGCGGCCTAAATCCGGAGAAACGCACCGATGGCAATCTTTATCAATGAAAAGACGCCGATCCTGATCCAGGGCTTTACCGGACGTATCGGCACATTCCACGCTCAAGAAATGATCGACTACGGTTCGAACGTCGTCGGCGGCGTCACGCCCGGCAAAGGCGGGACGTCTCACCTCGGTCGTCCCGTGTTCAACACCGTCAAAGGTGCGGTGGACGAAACGGGCGCCGAAGCTTCGATCGTCTTCGTTCCGCCGCCGTTCGCCGCTGACGCCATCATGGAAGCGGCCGACGCCGGCATCAAATACTGCGTCTGCATCACGGACGGCATCCCCGCCCAGGACATGATCCGCGTAAAGCGCTACATGCGGCGCTATAAGAAAGAAAGCCGCATGGTGCTGACCGGGCCGAACTGCGCCGGAACGATTTCGCCCGGCAAGGCGATGCTCGGCATTATGCCGGGCCACATCTATCTTCCCGGCCGCGTCGGCATCGTCGGCCGTTCGGGTACGCTCGGCTATGAGGCCGCGGAGCAGATGAAGGCTCTCGGCATCGGCGTCTCGACGTCGGTCGGCATCGGCGGTGACCCGATCAACGGTTCGTCGCACCGCGACGTGCTCGAGCATTTCGAGAACGATCCGGAGACGGATGCGGTTCTGATGATCGGCGAGATCGGCGGTCCGCAGGAAGCCGAAGCCGGTGTCTTCGCTCAGGAGCACATGAAGAAGCCCGTGATCGCCTACATCGCCGGCTTGTCGGCTCCGAAGGGGCGCCGCATGGGCCACGCGGGCGCCATCGTTTCGGCCTTCGGTGAATCGGCCGCTGAGAAGGTCGATATCCTGAAAGGTTGCGGCGTGACGATCGCGCCGACGCCGTCGGAGATGGGCTCGACCGTGGCCCAGGTCCTCGGCCAGCAGCGGAAAGTCGCCTGAATGTGATGTTGGCCGGAGCGCGGTTTTGCCTCCGGCCATCCTCTCCGCTACACTATGAATTTACATGAGAATTCTGTCCCTCGTGGGGACCTGGAGCCTTGGTGATGCAGGACACGACGGCGGCTGTTGGCTCGACCAAACTCGACGAGACCGAGCTGATCAATGAGCTGAAGCGTCTCAGAAAGCAGATTCCGGACAACCCCGCGCTCAACCCGATCCTGAACGTGGCGTTCGACCTCTCGCGCCGGCTCGAATCGCACGCGGTGTCGTTCGACGAAGTGAAAGGGCTTGCCGGACGCCTGATGGACCGCGCCTGCGTTCGCCGTGCCCGCGGGCTGCGCGAGAAAATCGGATATTCCGACCAGGCGACCACGCTGAAGGATTTCACCTCCTACGTTGAAAAAACGGCCAGCGAGGCCGGCAATTCCATTGAAGCCTTTGCCGAGCGATGGTCGCGTGCGCGCACGGGTATCGTCCTGACGGCCCACCCGACGTTCGGCCTTTCCGACGCGCTCTACCGGCGCATGGTCGAGATCGCCGTTTCTGCGCCCAACGCCGACGCAACGATCGGCCTCCCGCACCGCCCGGAAGAGAAGATCACGCTCCACCACGAGCACAAGTGCGCACAAGACGCCATCCGCAACCTGCGCAACGCCTATGAAGAGCTGCTCCACGGCTTCTACAGTGTCGCTTCCCAGAAGTTCGGCGATGCCGCGTTCAAGCTGCGCCCGAAGCTGACGACATTTGCTTCATGGGTCGGCTACGATCTCGACGGGCGCACGGACATTGCCTGGACGTTTTCTTTAGAAGTCCGTCTTCGCGAAAAGCGTGCCGCCCTCGCCGACATCCGCGAGCGCTTCGTCGTCCTGAAACATAAACTCGAAAGCGGCGACGCTGCGCAGCGTGTTGCGCGCCAGATCGTCGGCAAGCTCGATCTCGGAATTGCAGCCGTCGATGAGCAGCTCAAGGCGCTTGAGAGCTTCACGAACGATACCGAAGGTCTCGCGAAGGCCGCGAACATCATCACTAAGACGGACGGCTACAATCTGCTGACGGTCGAGCCGCTGCAGGCGCTGTTCAACACCTTGATCGATACGGTGCAGACGCCGCAGATGAAGCGTGCGGCGGCGGCACTGGCCGGCCTCCTCGACGCGACGGGCCTTGGCATGTCGCACATTCATTTGCGCATCAACGCGCTGCAGCTGCACAACGCCTTCCGCGCCTACGTCCATGAGCCTTGGACCCGCGATCTGACCGAAAGCCAGTCGCTGGCGCGCATCGTCGAGATGATCAAGAATTGCCCGCGCGAAACGGTCAACTTCTCGACGCTCGATCTCGAAACCGCGACGGCCATCCGCCAGTTTGCGCTGACTGCGCAGTTCATGAAGCACGTCGACAAGGAAACGCCGATCCGGTTCCTCATCGCCGAATGCGAATCCCCGGCAACCGTGCTGATCGCGGTGTTCTTCGCGAAGCTCTTCGGCGTCGACCACATCACCGATATTTCTCCGCTCTTCGAAACTCCGTCAGGTCTCGAGAACGGCGCTCGTATTATGGAGCGCCTCGTCGAGGAAGAGACCTATCGCGAGTATGTGAAGGGCCGGAAGCGTCTGAGCATCCAGACCGGCTTTTCCGACGCCGGACGCTTCATCGGGCAGATCTCGGCGACGCTCGCCGTCGAACGTTACTATAAGGCTCTCGCGACGCTGATCGACGATGCCAAGCTCGACGGTGTCGAGACGCTCCTCTTCTCGACGCACGGCGAATCGATGGGCCGCGGCGCGCATCCCGGCACGCTCTACCGTCGCCTCCACTACGTCATGACGAACGAGGTGCGCCGCCGCTTTGGGGCCGCCAACATTCCCGTCAAGCACGAGACGAGCTTCCAGGGCGGCGACGGCTACATGTTCTTCGGCAACCGGGCACTGACGACGCGCGCGCTGGCGACGATCGTGATGGACGGCGATATCCCCCCGGCTGAAAAGGACCCGTTCTATTACGAGCAGGATTTCAGTCTCGACTTCTTCCTTCGCCTTCGCGAGTTCCAGCAGACGCTTTTTGCGCACGACGGTTACCGGGCGGTTCTCGGTGCTTTCGGCCCGAACCTGCTCTTCAAGACGGGTTCACGCCCGGTCAAACGGCAAGGCGAGCACGCCTCCGATCGCGGCAACCCGGCGCGTATGCGCGCCATTCCGAACAACGCCATCCTCCAGCAGTTCGGCTATATCGCCAACGTCGTCGCCGGCCTCGGCACGGCCGTCGGTCCCGACCGTGATCGCTTCTACAAGTTGGTGAAATCCTCGAAGCGGCTGCAGTCGCTGCTCGCGATGATCGCGCACGGCAAGACGATCTCGAGCCTCAACGCCATGGCGGCCAACGCTCAAGTCTTCAACGCCGGACTCTGGGCATCGCGCGCCTCATGGGGCCGTGAGGAAGCGCTGAACAGCGCCTTCCGCACGCTTGCGACGCACCTGCTGCCGGACGACCGCCACGGCGACATCTCCGAACTCGTTCACCTTCTTCGCCTCGATGCGATCGACCTGCACGCAATTCTCGCCGACCTGAACATCGAAGACGGCATGGTGCCCGACGAGAACCGACTCGAACTCGACCTCTTGCAGGCGATCAGGCTGGCGCTGATCATGCGGATCTTCATCCTGGCGGCGCAGCTCCCGCGCTTCGCCCCGCAGGATGGTCTGTCGCATACGCAGGTGCTGGAAATGGCCCTTAGTCTAGAAATTCCCGAAGTCCTGAGCGTCCTTCGCAAAGCGTTCCCGCACGATGCCAAGAGCCTCGCCGGCAAATCCTTCGATGAGCAAGCGAGCTATCGTCCGCGCGGCATCGACGATTATGCGCGTCTCGAAACGGAGATCCTGACGCCCATCGAAATCTCGTATGAATTCGTCCGCGAGATCGGCACCGGGATCTCTCACCACTTCGGCGCCTTCGGCTAAGGCAGGCTTATCCGCGAGCGCGGCTTTACCGTTTGCGCCCGCTTTCCGACCGCGCGGGATTAAGCTCGTCCGCGAAAAGCGCGAAGACTTCGCCTTTGCTGGTCTCGGTATCGAGCCACAAAAACGGCAAATCCGGCCGCGCAGCTTCCAGAGCCTCCTTGCCGTCGCCGATCTCGACGACGAGGCTACCGTTCGGCGCCAAGTGCTCCGGCGCGGCCCTCAGAAGGCGGTGCACGAGATCGAGACCGTCCTCGCCGCCAAGATGCGCGACCTCGGGCTCTGCCCGGTATTCCGGTGGAAACGCCGCAACGGCATCCGCGGTGACGTACGGCGGATTGGAGATGATCACGTCGTATCGAGCCGGCGGAAGGCCGTCGAACAGATCGGCCTTGAAGGTGCGAACCCGCTTTTCCAGTCCGTAATCGCCGATGTTGCGCTGTGCGACCGCCAGCGCATCGTCGGAAATATCGCAGGCATCGACCTCGGCATTCGGAAAAGCTTCCGCTGCCAGAATGGCAAGGCAACCCGAGCCCGTGCAGAGATCGAGCACCCGCGTGACGGCGAGCGGATCAGGAACGATCGCCGCTAACCGCTCTTCGACCAACAGCTCTCCGATGAACGACCGAGGCACGATCACCCGCTCATCGACGTAGAATTGGTACCCCTGAATGTAGGCGGCGTTCGTGAGGTAAGCGGCGGGCTTGCGCGTTTCGATCCGCCGCGAGATCAACGACGCGATGCCTTCGCGTTCGTGTGCAGTCAATCGGCAGTCGAGCCACGGATTGATGTCTTCGATCGGCAGGTCGAGCGACGAGAGAATGAGAAATGCAGCCTCGTCGAGGACGTTCGAGGTGCCGTGCCCAAAGGCGAGACGCGCCCTCGACATCTTCGTGACCGCGTATCTCAGCCAGTCACGAATAGTGATGAGTTCGTCTATCGGCGCTCGCCCGGTCTCTGGTGTCATGGCAATGCGCTGACAAGAAAAGTTCAGGCCGTCGCGGGAAGTTCATCGAACCCGATGAGGCGGCGCTCGTCTTCATCCCAGAGCTTCAATCGCGCGCAGCGAATGCTGTCGCGCAGCGTCAACCGGTTGATTGATTTGAGTTCCGGGCTGGCTTCGATGCAAGCCGCGAGCCGGTAGTTCGGGATCATGCTGTTGAGGTGGTGAATATGGTGCAAACCGATGTTGCCGGTGAACCAATTGATGATCTTCGGCAGATCGTAGTACGACGAGCCGAGCAGCGCGGCGACTTGGAAATCCCAGCCTTCTGCCTTGTCCCAGGTCGTCTCTTCGAACTGGTGCTGGATGAAAAACAACCAGCCGCCCGTCGCGGCGGCGAGGTGCAGAACCGGCAAGCCGACCCAGAGCACGTTGGCGACTCCGAAGACATAGAAAAGCGGAGCGTAGAAAAGAGCCAGCCCGACATTCAGCGCCAGCACGCTTTTCCAGGCTTCGCGCGGCGACAGCGCATGCAGCCACGGCAGGCGCTGAATGATCACGAAATATGCCGGAACGCCGAGGCCGAACAGGAACAGCGGATGTCGGTAAAGCTTGTAGTGCAGCTTCCCGAATGGCGAGAGCTTCAGATATTCCCTGACGGTCATCGTATCGATGTCGCCGGCCCCACGACGATCGAGATTACCGGATGTTGCGTGATGCTGCGCATGTTCGCGGCGCCACAACCCGTAAGGCGCGAGCGTCAGCAAGCTCATTGAGCGGCCGACGAAATCGTTGAGCGGGCGTGATGCAAAGAATGATCCGTGCCCGCAGTCGTGCTGAATGATGAATGCGCGGACGAGAAGCCCGGCCGCCGGCAGTGCAAGAAGCAGCGTCGCCCAGTAGGCGTGTTCGACCGTGGCGAACATGACGCCGACGATCAGTGCCAGCGGCACGAGCGTCGTGACCAGTTGCTGTATCGCAAGGCGCGGGACCGATCCGCGATACTTATGGCAATGAGCTGCAAGCCGGCGGACGCGCTGTTTTTGCGTTTCAGGCATCGGCGCCGGAGAGGCAGGCGTAAGTCGCTCGCGCACTAAAACATCGGCACGACCCTCCGCCTGCAGCGGCTGCTTAAGGCTCAAGTTCAAAGTTTTGGTCTCCCAAGAGTGGAATCGACAGCCGCTCGCACCTTGCGTCGCGTAGCATATTCGATGTGCTCCGCGAAACGCCGTCGACGTCATTTAGGGCAGATAAGCGCGCGTTATGACGCAATTCCTGCGCAAAACAGTCGTGATCTCGAGCCGGCAAGCCTTCGTGCGAAAAAAAGAGGGCCGGATTGTGCCCGGCCCTCCTGATTCGCTGTTTGGCTGCCATTTGCGCGAAACCTAGTAATGTTGGCCCCAGATTTCGACGATGGCGGAACCTTTGCCTTTCGCCGAGGAATTGAAGAACCGCGACCGATACTTGGCTTCGATGTGGTCGATGGCTCCGCGCCGTCCGCCTCTGAGGTCGATCGGCCCGAAAGTGCCGCCGGCATCGACGCGGGTGCGGATCGGGATGGTCTCCTCTTCGCCGTCCCGATACACGACCTTGATTTCGTTAAGGGTGATGGCGCGGTCGCGGACAGTCACCCGGATCCGGCGGAACCCGCCGACATTGCTGGCGACCGGGATGATATCCTTGTCGAAGCCGATGAATCCGGCTGTCTGTGCACCGAGCAACACCCAACCCTGGTTATATTTCCGGCCTTCGCCGTTGGGACCAAGCCAGCCTGGTGCATACCGTCCGAAGAGTTCGATTCTCGCTTGCCCATTGAAGCTTGGCCGTGAGCGATAGACGAGCTGGATCTCCTTGATGAAACGATCGCCCCTGAGATCGATCCAGTTCGTCCGCGAATTCTTCGGAATGTCGGCGTTGATCGCGAGCGTGTCGCTTTCGCCGTTCATATAGACGATTTTCATCTCGTTGATGTGGATGTCGTTATCGAGCACGCGCAGGCGAATCTTCGCGAACTTCCCAACTTCGCTACCGACTCGAATGACGTCTCGATCCGTCAGGAAGCCCACATATTGGGCGCCGAACAGAACGTCGCCGCCGGCGGTTGGCTGACCGGGCTTCGTCGGTGAAGCCACCGGTACCGTTGGCCGGGTGGTAATGCGGGTGTTGGTAGACACGTCACGATCGCGCCTGTAGGGCCGCCCGCTGTCACCGGCTCGATCCATCTCCCGGCCTTCACGGTCTTGAATGCCGATGATTTGCAGCCGGCCGCGACCGTAGCCCGGCACCTGCTCTATTTTGATCTGATCAATGAATTTGCTGTCGTAGGTCGGATTGATGGGCCGGCTGCGCTCGCCCCAATACATGTCGATCTGGCGATCTTCGTTCCACACCGAGCCGTCACTGTAGACGATCTGAACACGCCGGACGTCGAAGAGCTTGCCCATCGCATTCTTGATGCGAATGCCTTTGTAGGCGCCTTTGGCTTGCCGCACATCGATCGTATAGCGGTCGAGCGACAGATCGACGTCGGTTTCAGCGATGAGAATCAGCTGATCGCCGTGGCGATAATGGTAGCGATGGCGGCGATGATGGCGGCGCCGCCACGACTGAGCATCGGCCTCGCTTGCAGCGCTCGTCAGACCTGCGACCCCCGCCACGGTTCCGACGACGGCTACAGATCCGAAGTCGGCCAAAGTTGCGACACCCGTGGCCAAAACGGCGCACAGCCCCAGTACCAGTCTGCGCAACATAAACATAACCCCTCTGGTTACTAACGCCCGTGCCCCTAGACGGAGCGCACTCTAGCGTCAGCCGTCCGAAAAGGCAGCGCTGAGACCAACCTTCCCCCGTTCAGAAAAAACGATGGTGTGAATCTGCAACACAGACTTATGGCTGATCTCTCCGAGACTTGCGCGAGTGAGGGGAGAATTCGTTTTCGGTCGTCCGACGCACGCTTGCCCACCACTTTTTTTTGCGGGTTCGCGGAGCCGCCAACCGACACCCGCTCCGCTCATCCGGTTTCCATCCCAGGACGTCATTCGATTGTCGCCAGGGCCCTCGGCGTCGTACGGCATTCGCCTCAGCATGAACCTTTGGTTGTGGAGCATGATTTTCCCCTAGCCGAGGCGCGAGCTCCGCGCCGCCGGAGCAAACGCGCCATTGTTGATGCCTTCACACCACGATCGGCATATACACCGAGGAAAATTCTTGTGTTGGTGGGAAAACTGGCGTTGCTTTTGCGCATCCAAAGCAAATTAAAAACGCAACATCTCGGCTGAAAAACACAACTTCGCCCCACCGGCGCCTTGCATTTTCCACCACCCTCGGATGTATTGTCCGTATTGATCTTTTGCGCCGTCCCATTACCCCAGAGGCGTCCAGATCTACTTCCCGCCCCGCAGTCTCCCCCGACTGCGGGTTTTTTTTGTCTCGGATTGCCCTGCTCTCAGGATTTGTCCCACGCGACGAAGCCCGCGGCTTTCGCTTCGCCCTCGCTGCAGAACCAGCGCCCGCCACGGTCCGGCCTGACGCGGGCCTTGGCGTACACGCCCGACCACGGCAACGCATAGATCTTCTCTGAGGCACGTATGACGCCCTTGATCGGACAGCCATCGGGGGCATCGCGCTTGGCCGCGGCCCATGTCTGGTCTCGCCATTCTTGCGGCCGCACGACGTCACCCCGCCAGATGCCGCGTTTGGCCTCGCGGGCGGCGCTTTCCTCGCCGCTGAGCGAACCGAAGAACGAATTGTCCGTCGCAAACACGTAACCGCCACGAACCAGCGCCGTCGCGATGTCTTTGCCGCCGTCGACAAGGCAATGCGCGAGCGTGCGCCCCGCGTTGTCCTGTCCCGAGGATGTACACGTGACCGTGTGTCCGCGGACGATCTTGTTGAGGCCGGAGCGAGCCGAAGACGCGCAATTCCAAGGGCGGCCATTTTCGCGATAGCAAGGCTGCGCGGGCGCCGGTGCTTCGACGCCATCAAGGCGGACAAGCGTGCCGTCCACGCGCATCGAATCCCCTGTGAGGGCCGCCGCCGAGCCCGATATCTCGGTTGAAATCGTGACTTGGTGCACGGCGCCGGCCGAGCCAGATGAAATATCCAGAACCGGAGCGGCGGTGCCGACGCCGTCGGCGCTTCGAAGCATTGGGCCGCCGACATAGACGAGCCCCAAAAACAACGCCGCGCTGATGAGATGATGCGCCTTGATCGGAGATTTCCGCGCGACATCGGGCATCATTCTAAGCTTGTCGCGGGCGGCGTCGGCGGGAATGCGGATGGCGTCGCGCAACGGCGCAACAAGCGCGCTCGTCGCATCCCTTATGACATTCCAGGCAAACGCCGCCCAACGCACGAGCCCCCAGAATGTCGCTATGGCGATATCAACAATGGTCCGCCCGAGGAACGACAGCAGTTGCCAAAATCGCGACTTCGCGGCCGTGACTCCCGCGCGACCGGCATCGACTCCTGCATCGGCGACATTCTTGACCTTCTCGACCGCGGCGAGGCGCGCGTCATCCAGCCGGCGTTGACGGTCGGCGCGGCGGACAAGAACCGTGGTCCGCACATACTCCTTCCATTCAAAGCCTTCGCTGCGTCTGCGCCACCCGAACATCGAGCGCACCTCCCGGTATGAATCGATCTGAGTATTCTGGAACGAATGATGGCAGCCCTTTGTCTCCGAGAGAGCGGCCCACAGGTTTCAAGACGATCTATCGAAGCGGCCCGAGCCTCGCAAGCTGGGCTGGCTCAATTGCGTTGCGCAACCTGCGCTCCGGGCAAAGACCACAATCTGATGACGCCGTCCTGTCCGCCGGTCAAAAGCGTGCGACCGTCATTGGAGAATGTCACCGACTTCGCGCCCGATCCGAGGCCCTTCAGCGGCAGGTATGTGCGGAGCCGCTTCAAGCTTCTCACGCGCACGACGCCATCCTCGGATGCTGACGCCATCAGATCGTTGGCGCCCGAAAAGGCGAGCGATGTGATGCGCGCGTTGTGCCCGCCGAGCGTCCGCTGCATTCGGTAGGAATTCATGGACAGAAGCTTCACGGTGCCGTCGAGACTGCCCGTCGCCAGCATCGCCCCGTCCGGAGAGAAGGCAAGCGCCGAAATGAAATCGGAGTTGTTGCGGTAGAGCCGTCGCGTGTCTTTTGTTTCGACACTCCAGATCCTGACGGCGCGATCCGCGCCCCCCGACGCAATCCATCGGCCAGAAGGATCGACCGCCAGCGCTTGCACGGCATTCTCGTGTCCTTCGAGCACCGCGACCGGTTTGCTCTCGAAAGCCGTCTCCCAAAGGGAAACCGTCCAGTCGTGGCTCGCCGCGGCGATGCGATCCTCCGAACCGATGAAGTCGACGGCCCATATCGTCGCGTCGTTGCGTTTGAAGCGATAGAGACGGCGTTTTGATTCGAGATCGTAAACTGCGACGGCACCGTCGGCGTGGCCCGTCACCACGCGATTGTTGCGGACCGCGAGCGAGATCGCAGGCCCGTCCTCAAGTGCGATCGTTCCGAGCTGATAGCGGGAATCATACGACCAGATCTTGAGTTGCGGCTCATGCGCGGCCGTCACGATCAGGCGCCCGTCGCCGCTGAGCGCGAGCCGCTCGATGGGCACGTCATAAGCCTTGATCTCGGCCGTCTCCGTGAGCGACGGATCGGCGTTCGCCGTCGGCTTTGCGATCGTTCCTGTCGTGATGAGGTTTCCACGCGCCGCGATGAGCTGCGGGATGCGATCGTGGAAGGCAAAGGCGACGCCCGCTATGGCAGCCGCGATGATCAGCCTCGTTTTCAGCCAGCGCGCAAAGGGGCGCCGCGCGACGTCCGGCTTCGGACGAGCCTTCTGTTTCGACTTTGCCTTCTCGGCAACGGGGCGAGGCGGAGGCGGTAGCGCGGGCAGCTTCTTTTCCGTCGCTTTGGCTTTTTCCGCTTTTGCCTTTTCCGCCTTCGCTTTCGGCTTATCGGCGGCCGCGGTTTTCTTCGGGGCGGCAGGCTTCGCGGCGGGCGCCGGCGCAGGGTCCTTGACTACATGGGGATGTTTTAGGGAATCGACGAAATCGAGAAGTCCGCCCATGGGGCCGGGCGCATCAGGCGGTGGCGGAACCGGCGCATTGGCTATGGCGTCAGCGGCGCGCTGATCGTCATCCTTGCGCCGGCGAACTTCCGTTTTGTCTCTGAGACGTTGAAAAAGGCCGGGCCGTTCGGGGTCCGGCGCGAGAAGAGCTCCGCGCCACTCCGCAACCGATCTCGGACGGGCATCGATCGATAGCGCAAGCGCTTGCTGAATGGCGTTAAGAAAAGCCGCCCGATAGCCTGCCAGCGCCGCATCCCGCACAGGGACCATCTCGTCCTTCAGCATGCGCGAGGGTGAATCGGGGGGCCGCTTTCCGGTGACGGCATGATAGAGCGTCGCGGCGAACGCGTAGATATCGCTCCAGGGTCCCTGCTGCCGGCTGGTCTCGGCATATTGCTCGTAGGGGCTGTAGCCGGGCTTTACGAGCGCCGAGACGGTTTTGGTCTTGGAATGGGCTGCGATATCGCTCCGCGCGGCGCCGAAGTCGATCAGAACCGGATCGCCCGAGCTTCGAATGATGATGTTGTCCGGTGCGATGTCGCGATGCAGGAAGTCGGCTTTGTGAATGACCTCCAGCGCATCGAGCAGCGGCGCAACGATCTGGTCGAGTTCCTTCTGCCGCGGTGCGCGACCGAGATCCTTCAACCACGCCTTGAAATTTTTGCCTTCCTCGAAGCGCAACACCATGTAGGCGGTGTTGTTCGCCCGGAAGATGCGATGCACCTTGACGATGTTATGATGGTCGAATTTCGCGAGCGTCTGAGCTTCTTCGACGAAGCGCTCGAGGCCCCAGTCGTAGTCGCCCTTGCAACTTTCCGAGCGCGGCGTGGCTTCGAGGCTTTCCGTCCGGAGCGCGAAATCGCTTGGGAAATATTCTTTGATGCTGACTTTTCGGGTCAGCTCCGGTTCGTCGGCGAGATATGTGACGCCGAAGCCGCCCGCACCGAGAACACGCACGATTTTGTAATCGCCCGCGAGCTCCGTGCCGTCCGGTAAAGCGACAAGCTGCGACATTGTCCTCGTGCGCGGGCCTCCGCGCGCTTGTGATTATACGCTTCGGGTGCTGGTCCTGGACCAACCTCTTGGCCAGCCGACTACCTCTTGTCTCTGTTTTGATCCCATGACGCAAGAATGTGGCGTATCGACGGGGGATGAACCCATGATGAATAATTCCTCGAGGTGTCGCTTTCCAGCCATGTTGCCGCCGACATCTCCCCGCCAAATTCAGGCGGCGCGACGGGACCCGAATCATGATGCACGCGCAGTCACGACGGACGCGAACCGCAATAGCGGCTACGGCGATTCTTCTCGTCATGGCAGTCTTGACTTTGACCGCATCCCACGACGGCGCAAAAAATTTGCTCGATGCCTCTCTTCCGCTTGCGGTTCGAGCCAAAGCAGCCTTTTGGGAAGGCTATCGGGTCGCGCCGGCTTTGATGCTGGGCCTTATACTCGCGGCCGCCTTGCCCGCATTCGCGACGCTTGCCAAAACGCTCAAACCGCTCACCCGTTCAAGGAATGCAACCCGGCGGTATCGTCCCGGACGGAACGACAAGTTCGACGCCCATGCCTGGGAGAATCCCGGCGTCCTTTGCCGCCAACCCTTTGTCGAGATTGAGAATGGCCAGGGTTTACGTTGCGCAATCCAGCGCGACATGCTGAGAATTGGTCGTGAAGATGATAACGACATTCGCATCCCAAGCCGGTATGTGCACCGCTATCATGCCGCCATTCATCGCGAAGATTACGACAGTTGGCACATCACTGATCTGACGGGCGTGGAAAGCAACGGCTTGATCGTCAACGGCAAACGGTGCTGCGAAGCGCGTCTCAATGACGGCGACCTCATTCAGCTTGGTCCGGGGAAACTGCGTTTTCGTGCCGGCGCTGGGTAATACTCGCGCCGTCGCCAAGGTTCTGTCCAGGTTCCAGTTCATGCGTTGGTTTCATGGTTAGGCGCGCCGCCGCGGAGGTTCGCGCCTGTTCAAATCGGAGGGAGATGTGTCGATGGCTGTCGAGCGAGGCGAAACCACCGCAGGGAACGAGGCGAAAAGTCCGAAGGCACATAAGTTCCTCGGGTCTCTGAGGGACGCTCTTATGGCTGCCGGCCGCGACGAGACAACGCCGGGACCTGCGCCAGGATCTGCGGGGAGCCCCGTTCAGGCCCAGCCCGTCAGCCCTGCGCCGGCGCCTGCCGCCATGCGCGAGGAAAATCTCGTCCCCCCGCCACTTGCTCCAAGGCCCGAAGTTCCAAGCGCTGAAGAAGCCGCGCGGCTGGCGCGTATGGGTCCGGAGCCCAAGATCCCGGAGCGGCTAAGCCTTCCCGATGAAACGGACGCTCCACCCACCACGCGCGTGATCCGCCCCGAGTCCTCGAAGCCGCGAAAAGCGGAGCCGGAGGCCACCCCTCGTACCGTTCTCATCCGCGGCAAGCAGAAGATAGAGCATGGGGTTTTCGAACGTGATCCCGTCGTCGGGTTTCTAATTGTCGTTGGCGGCCCGGGCCTCGGCTCGTTCCGCCCGATTTACGAAGGCAATAACACCGTTGGAAGGTCGCCGGACAATCGCATCCCGCTCGATTTCGGCGACGACGCCATCTCGAACGAAGCTCAAGCCTACTTGCGCTATGATTCGAGCGACCGCTCTTTCCTCTTCGTGCCAAATCTTGCTAAGACGAATGTCGTTTCCGTGAACGACAAGCGACCGGCGGGGCCCGTACCGCTGCAGCCGATGGACGTGATAACGCTCGGGCGCACCCAAGTCGCATTCCTGCCGTTCTGCGGAAGCGACTTTGATTGGTCCGAGATTTCCGAAGCTTAAGGATCGAATGCCGCCGTTCGAGCATGCAGTCGCCGCAACGCGCGGAGCCCGCGACTATCAGGAAGATACAGCTGCCTTCTTGTCGGACGGCGGCGAACCCGTCGTGTTGTCGGCCGAGGGACCGCCCTACGATCGCGGGGGCTTCGCCGTGCTCGCCGACGGCATGGGCGGCCACACCGGCGGGGCGTTGGCAAGCCGCACCGTCTGCGATCATTTTCTGAAGTTCGCCGCGACCGCGAAAGGCGACGTGAGCGAACGTCTCGTCGCGGGACTAGGGGCTGCGAACGCCGCGGTCGCGAGCAAGATCGCGGACAATCCCCTCCTCGCGGGAATGGGCTCGACTCTCATCGGCGCCGCATTCGGGCCGCTCGGCATCGAATGGGTCAGCGTCGGCGATAGCCCGCTCTTTCTCTTCCGGCGTGGCGAGATCGCGCTTTTGAACGAGGACCATTCTCTCGCCCCCGAACTCGACCGCATGGTCGCCGAAGGCAAACTGACGGCCGACGAAGCGCGTCACGATCCGCGCCGGCATATGCTGCGCTCGGCCGTAACGGGCGAGGAAATTGATCTTCTCGATGTTTCGCGGCAGCCGTTGAAGCTTGAGCCCGGCGATTACGTCGTCTTGGCCAGCGACGGAATAGCGACGCTCGAGACCGGCGAGATCGCGCGTGTCATTCAAGGATACGCCAAGGACGGCGCGGCCGCCG
Source organism: uncultured Pseudomonadota bacterium (assembly GCA_963789775.1). GTDB lineage: Bacteria > Pseudomonadota > Alphaproteobacteria > Rhizobiales > Hyphomicrobiaceae > Hyphomicrobium_B. The sequence continues at coordinate 118,657 of CAWBLX010000001.1, read as the reverse complement.
TCGCCAAGGCGATCATTCGATCGATCGAAGCAATTCGCGAACCCTACCAGGACAACGCGACGGTGCTCGTCGTAAGAGCCGTAGGCTGATTATTCCCGCCGTCTTTGCGCCGTCCGGACAGGTGCAGCGTTCTGAATCAGAATTTTCATTTTTGCGGTTGCGACTGGAAACAACCGTCTTTTCACGGGTTTGGTCAGCGCACGTCGCGACCTTACGCAAATGTATGCTGGCCGCCAGATATCGGCAAAGAACCTCCCTTATCCAGCGCTACCTGACGGCCGTGATGGCCGGAACAGATGCGAAGGAGAGAAGAATGATTTCCAAGGTTCTGAGCGCCGCTGTTATGGCTGGTCTTCTGATGGCCGTTTCGGCCCCCGTCGTTGCTTACGCCGCCGACGCCCCGAAGACCAAAGCCGCATGCAAGAAGGTCACGGGCATGAAGTGGGACAAGAAGACGAAGACCTGCATGAAGAAGTAAGTTCCACGAAGACTTGCAATTCAAGGAAACAGTGGGTTCTCCAGCCCACTGTTTTTTTATTGCTGATATCGCTGGCGTTTTGCGTAAAGCGGCACAAGGGCCGGATCGCTTCGCCGCTTAAGCCGCGCCGCCGCTAAAATCGGCGGCAAGACTGCGAATATGCGTGGCGATGTCCGGCTGCTTGGCTTCAAGCCGATGATAATCTTCGCGATGCAGTTTGAGTAATCGGCACTTCGATGTCGTTACGACGGCCTCGTCGTGCAGGCCATCGTCGAACATCGCGCCTGCCCCGAAGATATCGCCCGCTGAGTATATGTGCCGAACGCCGCCCGCGTGCTTTTCGAGCTTCCCCGATGCGATGAAATACATAGCGTCATCCGGAGCCCCCTTCCTCACGACCTCGACGTGGGGTGGAAGGTTGTGAGCCTGCAGCAAGGGCATGATCTCCGCGGCTTCTTTTGAATTGAGCCGTGCCAATAGCGGTATGCGCGACATAAGGGACCAAGTGACGACGAAGTCGCGTCGTTGCAGCTCCTGGGCGAAGCCCGTGGAGATAATCGCGACCGGCAATGCAAGAATACAAAGGCCGATGATCATGGTAATTCCGCCGACGAATTTGCCGAGCGCCGTGATGGGTGCCGCGTCGCCATAACCGACCGTCGTCAGAGTTGCGATCGCCCACCATGCGGCATCGGGCACGCTGCCGAATTTGTCGGGCTGGGCCTCGCCCTCGATGTAGTACATGAGCGTCGCGGAAAAGAGCAGCGCCGTCGCCAGCAGCAGGCATGCGCCGAGAAGCGCCTTGCGTTCGTTCGAAAGCACCCGGATGAGCGTATACATCGCGGGCGAGTAGCGAGACAGCTTCAAAAATCTAAGAAGCCGCAGCGTTCTCAGAATGCGAAGATCGATTGCAAAGAAGCCGCTGAGATAGAACGGCAGAAACGCGAGAAGATCGATGATCAAAGAAGGCTGGCGCGCAAGCTTCAGGCGCGCCTTCCATGGCGATCGGCGGGAGAGATACGGAACCTCGACGGCCGTCCAGATCCGCAACGCGTATTCTATGGTGAAGATCGCGACCGAAAAAACCTCGAACCAATAAAACCATTCCTCCCAGGCCGCGCGTAACGACGGCACCGTCTCGGCAACGAATGCCGCAACGTTCAACAGAATGAGCCCGACGATAAAGCTATCGAATATCGTGCTCTCAAGATCTTCGCCGTGGCTCGTCTCGATGATTTCATAAATGCGACGGCGAAGGGTCTTCGGTCGCGGACCACGAGAGAAGTCGGCGATGCGGTCGATCCGTTCGAGCAAGTGTTAATCCCCCCTTCGTCTGCATAGAGAGCATCGAGGCTCCCTCCCCGCCATCGCAGTGCATCATAGGCAGCGGCGGTAAGCATTGCGAATAGTCGGCGCCCCCGCGACGTTGAGTAGATCTTGCGTCCTCGGGCTAAGTAAGGCATCAGCGCATAAATCCCGCCGAGCACCCACGCTAGTTTCGGATTATTGGCCGCAGGTGCTTGGCGCGTTGCGCACGTCAGTTCAATATCGCCGCCCGCCCGAGATAGTTAAGTTTTAGCCAATAAAAAAAGATTTCTAGGAGGAAACCCAGTGTCCGTGAAGTCCGACATAGAGATTGCGCGCGAAGCGAAAGTGAAGCCGATCGCCGAAATCGCGGCAAAGATTGGCGTACCCGCCGAAGCGCTTGTTCCCTATGGCTGGACAAAGGCCAAAGTCTCTTCCGAATACATCAAGCAGATCCAGGGCAATAAGGATGGCAAGGTCATCCTCGTGACGGCGATCAGCCCGACGCCCGCCGGCGAGGGAAAGACGACGACGACCGTCGGCCTGAGCGACGGACTTAACTACATCGGCAAGAAGGCGATCGCGGCGTTGCGCGAGCCGTCGTTGGGCCCGTGCTTTGGCGTCAAGGGCGGCGCGGCGGGCGGTGGTTACGCTCAGGTCGTCCCGATGGAAGACATCAACCTTCATTTCACCGGCGACTTCCACGCCATTACGAGCGCCCACAACCTGCTTTCGGCGCTGCTCGACAATCACATCTATTGGGGGAACGCGCTCGGTATCGATCAGCGCCGCGTCGCTTGGAAGCGCGTGCTCGATATGAACGATCGCGCCCTGCGGTCGATCGTCAACTCGCTCGGTGGCGTATCGAACGGTTTTCCGCGCCAGGACGGCTTCGACATTACGGTCGCCTCCGAAGTGATGGCAATCCTCTGCCTGTCGAAGGATATCAAGGATCTCGAGAACCGCCTTGGCAACATCATCGTTGCTTATACGCGAGACAAGAAGCCGATCCGTGCCCGCGATCTGAAGGCCGACGGCGCCATGACGGTGCTTCTGAAGGATGCTCTGCAGCCGAACCTTGTTCAGACGCTCGAAAACAACCCCGTATTCATCCACGGCGGTCCGTTCGCCAACATCGCGCACGGCTGCAATTCCGTGCTTGCGACGAGAACGGCGATGAAGCTCGCCGATTACGTCGTAACGGAAGCGGGCTTCGGCGCCGATCTTGGCGCCGAGAAGTTCTTCGACATCAAATGCCGCAAGGCGGAGATCGCACCGTCTGCCGTTGTCATCGTTGCGACAGTGCGCGCCCTAAAAATGCACGGCGGCGTCGCCAAGGACGATCTGAAAAACGAAAATGCTGCGGCCGTCGCCAAGGGCTGCGAAAACCTCAAGCGCCACATCGAGAACGTCAACAAGTTCGGTGTGCCCGCCGTCGTCGCCGTCAACAAGTTCATCACGGATACCGACGCTGAGATCGCCGAAGTCCAGAAGGCGGCCGAAAGCATGGGAACGAAAGCGTTTCTGTGCACCCACTGGGCCGATGGCGGCAAAGGCACGGAAGCTCTGGCGCACCACGTCGTCAAGGTGATCGACGAGGGCAAGGCGAACTTCAAGCCGCTTTACCCAGACGACATGAAGCTGCGCGACAAGGTCAAGACGATCGCGACGGAAATCTACCGCGCCGCCGACATCTCGTGCGATACGAGCGTCGAGAACCAGTTCAAGGATCTCGAAGCGGCCGGCTTTGGCCACTTCCCGGTCTGCATGGCGAAGACCCAGTATTCGTTCTCCACTGATCCCGCCAAGCGCGGCGCGCCGACTGGACATATCGTGCCGATCCGCGAACTGAGGCTATCGGCGGGCGCCGAATTCGTCGTCGTCGTAACGGGTGAGATCATGACGATGCCGGGACTTCCGAAAGTACCCGCCGCCGATTCGATCCGCCTGGATGACCAGGGCCAGATCCAGGGGTTATTTTAAGATAATTTGTTTGCTGGCGGCCGGCTCCGCGCAGCGGAGTCGCCAGCAGCAACAAAAGCGCCCCGGCCCCGCTTCTGTTAGGAAGACCGCTCTTTTCGGGCCGTATAAATGCGCCTTCTCGCCATTCTCGCCGCCAGCTGCTTTGTCAGCTCGATGTCGATGCGCATCATCGACCCCTTGGTGCCCGAAATTTCGCGGGACCTCGGCGTCGCTCCCGCGTCCGTGGCGATGCTCGCGTCTTTTTACGCTTTTCCCTATGCGCTGGCGCAGCCGTTGCTCGGCGCGTTTGGAGATGCCCTCGGCAAAGCGCGGATCATTAAGATCGCCCTGTCGGTCCTGGCTGTGTGTCTGGCGGCATCGGCGGCCGCCCCGACCCTCGGGATGCTTGCGATCGCCCGCCTCGTCGGAGGCGCGGCCGCAGGTGGTATTATTCCCCTGGCGTTCGCAATCGTCGGCGATCGGTTCGCGATGTCCGAGCGACAGTTGGCGCTCTCCCGCGTTCTGACCGCGATCATTGCGGGCCAGCTGACCGGATCGATCGGCTCGGGATTTGTGGCGTCCTTTTTCGGTTGGCGGGCCGCACAAACGGCCGCCACGGTGTTGGTTCTCGTCGCTCTTGCCGTGACCGTCTGGCAGTTGCGTCCCGCATCACGGCCGCGACGGACCAGACCGAGCCGCAAGGAATTCGTTGCAGGATATCGTGCCGTTTTTGCAAATCCGCGGTCGGTCGTCTGTTTTTCCGCGGTGTTCGTCGAGGGGATCGTGATCTTCGGTCTGTTCCCTTACGTCGCGGTTCTGCTTGAGCAACGCGGGGCTGGCGGCCTCAAGGAAGCGGGCTTCGTGCTGGCCGGCTTCGGCCTTGGCGGCTTCATCTATACGGCGCTGGTGCGTCTGATGCTCGGGCGCCTCGGCCTCTACAAGCTGATCATGTCGGGCGGCGTCGTCTCTGGCGTCGGACTGGCACTGTTATCGTTCGGAACGTCCTGGCCGGCCGAGATGGCAATTTTCATGATCGTCGGCGTCGGCTTCTACATGATCCACAATTCGCTCCAGACCCAGGCCACCGAACTCGCGCCGCTCAATCGCGGCTCGGCGGTCGCCATGCACTCGTTCTTTATGTTTTTGGGCCAGGCCTTCGGGCCGATCGTCTACGGTGTCGGACTGGCGGGCGTCGGAACACTCTGGACGCTGCTTTTCGCCGGGGCCGCGATGGCTCTCCTCGGGATCGCAACGGCCTGGGGCTTGAAATCAAGGCCGGCCGTCCCAGTTGCCGGGCTAGCGAGCGAGAAGGATCGCGACATGGCCGCTGACCCATGAAATGTCGCGATATGGGGCTGGATGCCGGAATTTTATGCGGACTTGGCCGAAAGCTGCATATTTCAGAAGCAAATTGATGCTGTTGTGAATACCTAGATGCAGCAATTCCAGGCTTTGCCTAAACTGGCCTAGGCTTTGCGATGCTTATCCGAAAAGACTCGTGACGGGAGGGTGGTCTTGGTCGCGGCATTCGATGAAATGAACGGCTCCGGCGGCGAGGTCCGTGCGCCGTACAAAGCGTTCGCGGAATGGCTTGGCGTTCAGCATCTCGATGCGCTCCGACAGAAATCGGCCGAGGCTGAAATCTTGTTCCGGCGTTCCGGGATCACGTTCGCCGTTTACGGTGCCGAGGCGGCCGGCGAGCGTCTCATTCCCTTCGATATTCTGCCCCGCATCATTTCGGGCGAGGAATGGCGGCGGCTGGAGCTTGGAATCGAGCAACGGGTCCGCGCGCTCAACGCTTTCCTTTACGATATCTACCATCGTCAGGAGATCCTCAAGGCCGGAAAAATCCCGGAAGAGCTGATCATCCAGAATTCGGCTTTCCTGCCGGAGATGATCGGCGTCGACCCGCCCCGCGGAATTTACAGCCATATCATCGGCGTTGACCTCGTCCGCACCGGCGAAAACGAATTCATGGTGCTCGAAGACAATACGCGCACGCCGTCCGGCGTCTCGTACATGATCGAGAACCGCGAGACGATGATGCACTTGTTCCCCGACCTCTTCAGCCGCAATCGCGTGCGGCCGGTCGAGAATTACGCCGATGCCCTCCTCAAGACGCTCGAAAGCGTTGCGCCCGGTAATCTCGATGCCGAGCCGACGATCGCGCTCCTGACGCCGGGCGTCTACAACAGCGCCTATTTCGAGCACTCGTTTCTCGCCGACCAGATGGGCGTCGAACTCGTCGAAAGCTCCGACCTCGTCGTCATCGATGGCCATCTTCGCATGAAGACGACCGAAGGCCTGAAGCGCGTCGATGTTCTCTATCGCCGCGTCGACGACGACTTTCTCGATCCCCTCGTCTTCGACCCGACATCCCTGCTCGGCGTCCCGGGGATATTCGATGTTTACCGGTCCGGCCGCGTGACGATCGTGAATGCGCCCGGAGCCGGCATCGCCGACGATAAGGCGATTTACAGCTACATCCCGGCAATCATCGAGTTCTACACCGGCAAGGCTCCGATCCTGCCGAACGTGGAAACGTATAGCTGCCGCCAGCCGGACAGCCTTAAGTACGTGCTGGAGCATCTTGCCGAGCTTGTCGTTAAGGAAGTCCACGGCTCAGGCGGATACGGCATGCTTGTCGGTCCGAAATCGACCAAGGAACAGATCGAGGCATTTCGCGCCAAGCTCGTCGCCAATCCAAAAAACTATATCGCCCAGCCGACGCTCTCGCTATCAACGTGTCCGACGCTCGCGGATTCAAGCGTCGCGCCCCGCCATCTCGACTTGCGCCCGTTCGTGCTCATCGGTGATCAGGTGCGGCTGATGCCGGGAGGGTTGACTCGGGTCGCCCTCAAAAAAGGCTCGCTCGTCGTCAACTCGAGCCAAGGTGGCGGCACCAAGGACACCTGGGTGCTGCAGGAATAGCTTCGGAATGCTTGGACGTACCGCAAACGATCTCTACTGGCTGTCGCGCTACATCGAGCGCGCAGAGAATATCGCGCGCCTCCTCGAGGTCGGCTACCGAATCGTGCTGCTGCCCCGCGAGGGCGAAGGCTTTCATGAGGAATGGCGCTCGACGCTCGAGAGTGCCGGTTGTCTGCAGGGCTATGTCCAGCGCCACGGCGAGCTGATCTCGCAGAACGTCATCGATTACATGCTCTTCGACACGTCGAATCCGTCGAGCATAGCTTCCTGCCTTGCAGCCGCGCGCCGCAACGGACGAGCACAGCGCACGGCTCTCACGCGGGAAATGTGGGAGAGCCTGAACAGCGCATGGTTGGAATTCTCGGCGATCCGCCCCGTAACGGTGACGTCGAATTCACTGCCCGAGCTTCTCGATTGGGTGCGTTCACGGTCAGCGCTCTATCGCGGCGCCATGCTGAACACAATCCTGCGCAACGATACCTTTTACTTCAGCCAGGTCGGAACATTCATCGAGCGCGCAGACAGCACCGCGCGCATCCTTGACGTCAAATATTACCACCTCCTGCCGTCGAGTGAGATGGTTGGCAGCGAAAAAGACAACTATCAGTGGGCGGCGCTTTTGCGTTCGGTCTCGGCGCATCGCAGCTATCGCTGGGTTTTCAAGGATCACTATCGTCCGCTCAAGATTGCCGATTTCATGATGCTCAACCGCCAGATGCCCCGTTCGCTGCGCTCGTGCTACGACGAGTTGACGGCGGCCCTTCGCGACCTTGCCGTTTTCTACGGCGCCCGGCACGACTGCCAGATAACGGCCGAATCGACGCGAGACCTCCTGCTCGAAGCCAACATGGAAAACATCTTCCAATCCGGACTGCACGAGTTCGTGCAGGACTTCATTGCCCGTAACAATAAAGTTGGCGACGAAATCTCCACCGCTTACCACTTCAGCGATTGAGGGTCCGACGATGCGTATTTCGATTGGACATGTTTCGCGTTACGTCTACAGCGAGCCGACCAAGTATTCTATTCTCGCACTACGTCTGACGCCTCCCTCCTTTCAGGGACAGCGCGTCATCGAATGGCGCGTCAGTGCTCCGGGGATCGATTCAGTGAAGCCGTTCCGCGATGGCTTCGGGAATTTGGTCCACTTGCCGAGCTGCACCGAGGAACATTCCGAATCGCTGATCATCGCCAAGGGCGTCGTCGATACCGAAGATCGCGCCGGTATTGTTCGCGGTCTCGCGGAGCCGGCGCCCCTTCGCGTTTATCGCCGTTTCACCGCAAAGACGATGCCGACGGACGATATTCGCGCTCTCGCCCGCGAGGCCATCGCCAAACCGGACATCCGCGGCATGCATAATCTCATGCACGTAGTTCGCGACGCCATCGACTACCAAATCGGCACGACGACCGCCCACACGACCGCGACCGAAGCGCTGAAAGAGGGTAAAGGCGTTTGTCAGGATCACGCCCATGTCTTCATCGCCGCCGCGCGATCGCTCAGCCTCCCGGCCCGCTACGTGAGCGGTTATGTCCTGACCGGCGCCGACGAACCGTCCGACGCCAATCACGCTTGGGCGGAAGTCTGGCTCGAAGGCTTGGGCTGGGTCGGCTTTGACCCGGCAAACCGCTTATGCCCGACCGACACGTATGTCAGGCTCGCAGCCGGCCTCGATTCAACCTATGCGGCGCCAATTCGCGGCTCTCGTCGAGGAATTGCAAACGAAGAGCTTGACGTCATCGTCGAAGTTCAGCAGCAGAGCAGCCAGCAACAATAAGTGCTGCCGACTTCGGAGACGATTGTATGACATACGCCGTAGCATTCCGCTTGGAAGGCGGACTCGTGTTCGCGGCCGATACGCGCACCAACGCCGGCGTCGACAATATCGCCCAATACAAAAAGCTACAGGTTTGGCGGCGGCCTGGCGAACGCGTCTTCGTGCTCCTCAGCGCCGGAAATCTCGCGGCGACACAGGCCGTCATCAGCTTGCTTAACGAGCACGTCGGCGAAGAGACCGAGGAAGAGGTCGCGACGCTCTATACGGCGCCGAACATGTACCGTGCAGCCCGCGTGGTCGGCGACGCGATCCGCGAGGCCCGCGGCATCGACGGCGCCGCACTTGAGGCGAGTAAACTCGGCTTCAACACCAACTTCATCTTCGGCGGCCAGATCAAGGGTGAGCGGGCGCGCCTTTTCCAGATCTATCCGGAAGGCAACTTCATCGAGGCGACGGATGACACGCCCTTCTTTCAGATCGGCGAGCATAAGTACGGCAAGCCGATCCTTGATCGGGTCGCCCACTCCGACATGCGTCTCGGGGAAGCCGCGAAGCTCATGCTGCTGTCGTTCGATTCCACGTTACGATCGAATCTTTCGGTCGGAATGCCGATCGATCTCGTCATCTACGAACGCGACACATTCGACATAACGCGGGAAAAGCGGATCGGCGCGGACGACGAATATTTCAAGAATCTCTCCAGCGCCTGGTCCGATGCGTTGCGATCGGCATTCTCCAAGATCGAAGAGTTCGACGTCTAGATCCCGGCAAAGCCGCCTCCGGAAAAATTAATCAATAGCCGCGGTCTTCTAGTCGTCGCCACAGGCGCGGCTACAACCTTGATGCCGCGCAAATCGATGCTGCACCCCAGCAAAATGGATGGCGGTTTGCATGTGTACGTCTGATATCGAAAGTGCCGTCTCGCTTCTCTCGCGCAAGTAAGTTTAGATAAGCTTGAGTAGTGAAGGCTAAGGTGGGCGCTGGAAGGGCAGTATGGGTCTCCCGACGCTTAAAGAGTATCTCTCGAATTGGACGCTGGAGGGCCGCACGCGCGGCCAGGTCGCGGAAACCGTTCTCGCGCTTGCAGAGGCCAGTATCGATCTTTCAGAGCTTATCGGGCGCGGCGCGCTGGGGGCGAAGCTTGGCCGCGTGATCGCGCGCGCTGGCGAACTCGACGAGCAGAAGGAGATCGATATTCTCGCCAACGATCTGATCGTCGACGCCTTGCAGGGTCTTCCTGTGGCGGCGCTCGCTTCCGAGGAAGCGGAACTGCCCATCGCGATACAAAAGGACGCGGCGCTGCTCGTTGCGACTGATCCTCTCGACGGGTCATCGAATGTCGATGCGAACGTCTCGGTCGGTACCATCTTTTCCATTCTCCCGCGTCACCCATCGTCCGACGGCGAGGCCGCATTCCTTAGGCCTGGTTCCCACCAGCTCGCCGCCGGCTTCTTGGTTTACGGGCCGCAGACCGTCCTCGTTCTGACGGTCGGACATGGCACGCAGATTTTCACCCTCGATAGGATGACCCGCGTTTTCCATTTGACGACGCGAAACGTCTCGATCCCGCCCGAAGCCGCGGAATATGCGATCAACGCCTCGAATGCCCGCCATTGGGACGATCCGATCCGTATCTACATCCACGATTGTGAGAACGGGGCAAACGGGCCGCGCGGCCACGATTTCAATATGCGTTGGACGGGTTCGCCCGTCGCGGACGTCTACCGCATTCTGACGCGCGGCGGCATTTACCTTTATCCCGCTGATCGCCGGAAGGGATTTCATCAGGGTCGAATTCGCCTCATGTACGAAGCCAACCCGCTGAGCTGGATCGTCGAGCAGGCTGGTGGACGTGCGACGACGGGGAGAGACCGTGTGCTTGACGTCGTACCAGCCTCACTGCATCAGAAGACGCCGCTGATCTGCGGATCACGCGATGAGGTTGATCGCGTGATGCGCATTTACAGCGGGCAGGAATTCAAAGGCGATCGTTCTCCGCTCTTCGGCCGGCGCGGGCTTTTCAGAGCATTGCCATGAATTTCAAAGCCGTGAACCGAAGTCCATCGAGCGTCGTCAATGTCGATTAAGCATCCCATCATATCCGTCACCGGTTCCTCCGGCGCAGGAACGACATCGGTAAAGCAGACGTTCGGCAACATATTTCGTCGCGAACACGTCAAGGCGGCGTTCGTTCAAGGCGACGCTTTTCATCGCTACGATCGCTGCGACATGGAAAAAGCCATGAAGTCGGCGGCGAAGCGCGGCAATCACAATTTCAGCCACTTTGGTATCGAAGCAAACCTCATCGAAGAGCTCGAGACGCTGTTTCGAAGCTATGCCGCGAGCGGCAAGGGACTTTTTCGTCATTATATCCACGACGACGTGGAAGCCCGCGCATTCGCAACGCCGATCGGCTCCTTCACCCCGTGGGAGGAAATTCCGCCCGACACCGATCTTCTTATGTACGAAGGGCTGCACGGAGCCATCGTGACGGGCGAATGCAACGTCGCGCGCCACGCCGATCTGAAAATCGGAGTTGTGCCGGTGATAAACCTCGAATGGATCCAAAAGATTCAGCGGGACCGTGCGGAGCGCGGCTACACCACCGAAGACGTGACCCAGTCCATCCTGCGGCGCATGCCCGACTACGTGCAGTACATCTGTCCGCAGTTCACCCAAACGGACATCAACTTCCAGCGCATTCCGACGGTCGATACCTCGAACCCTTTCATCGCGCGCTGGATACCGACACCCGACGAATTTATGGTCATCATCAGATTCAGGGAGCCACGCGGCATCGATTTCGCGTATCTGTTGTCGATGATCCACGACAGCTTCATGTCGCGGGCCAACTCGATCGTCATTCCGGGAAGCAAGCTTGATCTCGCGATGCAGCTCATTCTGACGCCGCTCATCTTGCAACTCGTCGAACGACGCCGACGTGTCATCTGATCGAACACCTCGAAAGGTCACCCGTGTCGCGCCCTCTCTTGATAGCACCCTCCATTCTTTCGGCGGATTTCAGCAAGCTCGGTGACGAGATAAGGACCGTCGATGCCGCGGGGGCCGACTGGATTCATTGCGACGTGATGGATGGTCACTTCGTCCCGAACATCACCTACGGCGCGCCGGTCATCAAAGCCGTGCGTGGCGCATCGAAGAAAATCTTCGACGTGCATTTGATGATCGCGCCCGTCGATCCTTTTCTCGGGGATTTTGCCGCGGCCGGCGCCGATATCATTACCGTTCACGCCGAGGCCGGGCCGCATCTCGATCGCTCCCTGCAAGCCATCCGAGCGCTCGGGAAGAAAGCCGGCGTCTCGCTCAACCCATCGACGCCCGAGAACGTCATCGAATACGTTCTCGATCGCCTCGACCTCATTCTGCTGATGAGCGTCAATCCAGGCTTCGGCGGACAATCCTTCATTCCGGCCGTGGTCGATAAGATCCGCCGCGTAAAGGCGCTCATCGGTTCGCGCCCGATCGACATCGAGGTCGACGGCGGCGTGACACCGGAAACCGCGTCGCTCGTCGCCAAAGCTGGTGCCAATGTGCTCGTCGCGGGCTCCGCCGTTTTCAAGGGCGGCACCGAAGAGAGCTACCGCGCCAACATCAGCGCCATACGCAAGGCCGCAACGTCGGGGGTCTGGGTCTGAAACGGCGCTTGAAATAGCGTCGTTCTCGCGTATGTCCACCGCTTATGACTGAACGACACTTTGCCGATCCGCTGCCGATTGATGCCGTCCTCGACGACGTTCGCGCAGCGCTGCGCGCTAACGGCGCCGCCGTGCTCGTGGCCGCGCCCGGTGCCGGTAAGACGACACGCGTACCGTTGGCGCTGCTCGATGAACACTGGCGCAGCGGCGGCAAGATCCTCGTTCTGGAGCCGCGCCGCATCGCCGCCCGCGCCGCCGCCGAACGCATGGCAGCGAACCTCGGTAGCCGCTTAGGCGAAGACATCGGCTTGCGCGCCAGGCTCAACTCCAAGACCGGACCACGCGTCTCGGTCGAAGTCGTGACCGAAGGCGTCTTCACGCGCATGATCCTCGATGATCCCGAGTTGAAGGGCGTCGCGGCCGTTCTGTTCGACGAGTTCCATGAGCGCTCGCTCGACGCCGATCTCGGCCTCGCGCTGGCGCTCGATACCCGTTCGGCGCTGAGGCCCGATCTCAAGATCGTCGTCATGTCGGCAACGCTCGAAACGGGCTCCGTGGCCAAGCTTCTCGGCGAAGCGCCGGTGATCAAGAGCGAAGGCCGAGCGTTCCCCGTCGAGACGCGATATCTCGGCCGCCACGCAACGCGGCTCGAAGATGATGTCGTCGACGCAGCGCAGCGTGCAATCACCAATGACACCGGCTCCATGCTGGTCTTTCTCCCGGGACAAGGAGAGATTGCGCGCGTCGCCGACCGCTTGGCCGGGAAGGCACTTCCCCCGACGATCGACGTCGTCCCGCTTTACGGCGGCTTGGATCCGGCGACACAAGATCGCGCCATCGCGCCCGCGAAGCATGGCCGCCGCAAGATCGTTCTCGCAACGTCAATCGCAGAAACCTCGATCACCATCGAGGGCGTCCGCGTCGTCATCGACAGCGGCGTTGCCCGCGTTCCGCGATACGAGCCCGATGTCGGAATTACGCGGCTTGAAACGGTTCGCGTCTCACGAGCATCCGCCGAGCAGCGTCGCGGGCGCGCCGGTCGAACGTCTCCTGGCGTCTGCTACCGGCTATGGGACGAGCCTGAGACACAGGGCCTCGTTCCCTTCGCTGAGCCGGAGATCCGCTCGGCCGACCTATCGGGCTTGTTACTTGACTGCGCTGAGTGGGGGACAAACGACCCGCGTACGCTCGCCTGGCTTGATCCTCCCGCCGAGGGTGCGCTTGCGGCAGCGCGCTCCAGCCTCCAAAGCGTCGGCGCACTCGACACCGAAGGGCACATCACAGCCGAAGGCCGGCGGCTCCGCGCCCTGCCGCTTCCACCACGATTGGCCCGCATGGTTCTGAAAGCCGGCGAAAGTGGAAGCGCCGTGAGAGCCGCGGAAATCGCGGCAATTCTTGTCGAGCGCGGCATCGGCGGCAACGATATCGACCTTGCGCAGCGTCTCGAAAACTTTCGCCGCGATCGCGCGCAGCGGGCGGAGAATATGCGAGCGCTCGCTCGCCAATGGGCACGCATGGCGGACAAAGGATCAGACGGCACGCCGGAATTATCGTCGGCCGCGCTCCTTGCGCTCGCCTATCCCGAACGCGTCGCCAAAAACCGGGGAAAGCGCGGCAGCTTCCTGCTCGCGAACGGGAGAGCGGGTCAACTCGACGAAAATCATCACCTGGCTTCAGCCCCTTATCTCGTCGTCGCGGAGTTGCAAGGTCGTGCGGCCGCAACGCGGATCATGTTGGCGCTCGCAACTGACGAAGCCGAAATAGAAACATTTGCCGCGGATCAAATAGAGATGCGCGACGAGATGGTTTTCGATAGAGACGCGCGTGCCGTGCGCGCCCGTCGCGCTCGTCGCCTTGGCGCTATTGCACTGAGAAGCGAGACACGACCCATTCGCGACGAAGACGACGCCACGTCCGGGCTCGCGCAAGGTCTCGCGGATCTCGGGATCGCGTCGCTGCCCTGGACGAAGTCTCAGCTTCAGTTCCGCAACCGCGTCGCCTTCCTGCGCCGAAACGACGACGCGTGGCCCGATCTTTCCGATGCAGCTCTCGCGTCGACGGTTGAGGAATGGTTGGGTCCGTTCCTTTCGGGCAAGTCACGCGCTTCGGACGTCAACGCCGAAATGCTAGAAAGTGCGCTAAGCACATTGCTGCCCCGGCCGATGCGACTGCGCCTCGACGCCGAGGCTCCGACGCACTTCGCCGCTCCGACGGGCAATCGCCACGTTCTCGATTATGAATCCGGCGATGCGCCGGCTCTGCACATCCGTGTGCAGGAACTCTTCGGCCTCAAGGATCATCCTTCGATCGCGCGCGGTCGGCTGCCTCTCACGCTTCATCTCTTATCGCCGGCGCATCGCCCAATTCAGATCACGCGGGACTTGCCGGGCTTCTGGTCGGGTTCGTGGAGAACCGTCCGGGCGGATATGCGCGGGCAATACCCAAAACACGTCTGGCCCGAAGACCCCGCAACAGCATCGCCGACAGCACGTGCCAAGCCCCGAAAGCCGTGACGCCCGCTGTCGGCTGAACCGACAGGTGCAGCAAACGCGCCGCCGCGCATATTATCTTATTGCTCATCCTGGGTTAAATGGACCTACGACCAAAGTCCTGTTTGTTGCGCATCGCCATCAGGAGATAAGACAATTCTGCGTTCGTTTGTCGCAGGATAGCGACATGCGGGTTCGTACGCCGGGCATCCTTTCGAAACGGCTGCCGACGGTACTTTGGAGGTCAACGTTGTCTGGGCCGTCGCGCATACTGGTTGTTGACGATCATCCGCTCTTCATTGAAGCCCTTCAGCGGGCGATCGTCAGCGCATTTCCCGAAACCGTCACGCTGCCGGCGAACTCGATAGAGGCCGCAAAAACCCAGCTCGGCAGCGGAACGCCGTTCGACATCGTCCTGCTCGATTTGGCCCTGCCCGGGATTCACGGATTAGACGGCCTTCTCGAACTCAGGACGCTCTATCCTCGCGTTCCTATTGTCGTCGTTTCGGCGTTCGAAGATCCGCGCATCATCCAGGACGTCATGCGCTACGGCGCTGCGGGCTTTATTTCGAAGTCGGCGGACCGCGCCGAAATCGCAGCCGCCATCAAGGACGTCCTGGAGGGCTCGCTGACGTTGCCCAAAGGATACCGGCAGCCCGAAGTGCCGGTATCTGAAACGCGAAGCGACATCGTCCGGCGCCTGCAAACGCTCACCCCGAAGCAATTGAGCGTCCTCAAGATGCTGCGCCAGGGGCTGTTGAACAAGCAGATCGCGCATGAGCTTCAGATCGAAGAAACGACCGTCAAAGCCCATGTTTCCGAGATCCTTCGCAAGCTCAACGTGTCGTCTCGCACGCAGGCCGTGATCGAAGCGCAGAAAATCGATTTCAATATGATCGTTGGAGACGCGAACGGCGGATAGCTGAGCGCCTCACCCGAGGAGGTGCTTCATGAGCGCCCTCAACTCGCCCGGACGAATGGGCTTGAGCAGCAGTTCGCAATGCGATCGCATCGCCGCCTCTGCCGCGGCGTCCGTGCGGTCGGCCGTGATCAGAATAGCAGGGATATCCGTTTCAAGGCGGTCGCGGATGCCGCTCACGATATCGATTCCGGAAATGCCGCCCTTCAAGTGATAATCGGCAAGCACGATCGCCGGCGAGAACGTGGGATCGGCGAGAATTTCTCCGACGTCTTCCAAATCTCTCGCCGGGCGAACGTCCGCGCCCCAACGCGACAGAAGCGTCTGCATGGCGCCGAGCACCGTCAGATCGTCGTCGACAATGATCACCTGACGCGAAACGAAGGAACTGCTTTCATCGCGCGGTGCGTCGCCGAAACCCTCGCGTTTGCCCTGCGCTGAAGCGGAAGGAGCGAACACCGAGAAACGCGATCCGCGACCTTCGAAAGATCTGAGTTCGAGCCGATGATCGAGAGCGTCGGCCATACGGCGAACGATCGCGAGGCCAAGTCCGAAGCCTGTCGCTCCCGCGCGCTCGGATGCAGCGCCCCGCTGGAATTCTTCGAAAATGCGATGTTGCTCGTAGGAAGGGATGCCGGGGCCGGTATCCCAGACTTCAATAACAACGTCGCCGCCGCGCACGCGTGCCGCCAGCAGAACGCTCCCCTTCTCGGTATAATGCGCAGCGTTTGCGAGAAGGTTTTGTATGATCCGCCGCAGCATGAGCGGATCGGAACGAACGGCAAGATCCGTCGGTCGCCAACGAAAGTTCAGGCCCTTCTGCCGCGTCACGGGCTCCAGGCTGCTCGCGAGTTGCTCGAAGATGGCACCCAGCCCAACGGTCTGGATGTTCGGCACGAAAACACCGGCTTCGAGCTTCGAGATGTCGAGGATGCTGGTCAGAAGCTCTTCGATGCTGACGAGCGCGTTCGAGATATTCAAGGCAAGCTTCTTATTATCGGGCTCGCGTTGCGCGTCTGCCAGTTCTGAAAGCGTCAATCGCGCGGCATGGAGCGGTTGCAGCAAATCGTGCCCGACCGACGTGAAGAAACGGGTCTTGAAGACGTTGGCGCGTTCCGCCTCGTCCCGGGCCTTGCTCAGTTCGATATTGGTATGCCCGAGCTTGCTCAGCGCAAGATTGAGCTCTTCCGTCCTCCGCCTGATTTGGGCTTCCTGATTGATTGCCGTCTGGAACAGCGAGAAAGAACCCGCCTGTTGATCCATCGAATGCTCGACGCGCTTCATCAGCGCCGCATTTATTTTTCTCAGCTTGTCGACGACGCGCCGAAGGTCCGATTGCCGTGTCGGAAAATAGTCTGACGGCTCGTCTTCGTCGTTCATCGGGATGGAATTCTACCGTTCGGTTTCGAGAACGCGATTCCTGTCAATGTTTGATTGAGATGCATGGCGTTGAACTGCTCACCGTAGGTCTGGAAACCGGCAAGCCCATAGCGTCCATAGATCTCCTCGACTTTATGACGAACTTGTCCGGTTTCGGCGTCGAACCGGCGCAGGAAGCAATCAAAACCCAGGACAAAGTCGATGCCGCCGAGATCGGCGTCGATATGCTTCAGCGTTTCCAGCGTCGTCTCGACCATATCACGTGGACGGCCCACCGTGAAAACCAGACCTTCGTCGATAGCACAATGGAAGGATAAGCTCCCATCCGGGTTCATATTGCGAATGGCACGGCCATAGTATTCGCCGCCAACTTTCACGACGAGCGGATAGGACGCGAAACACATAGGGCCGAGTTCTTCGACGGAGACACCGATCGCGGACGCATATTCGCTTGCCGCCGGTTCGGCGTTGAGATCATAGACAATGCGGCTTTCGCTGTCGGCTGCCGTGACGACGAGCTTGATCGGTGTCGGCTCGAAGTTCTGGGTTTTGAAGATTCGGAACGGCGCCGCCGTTTCGATGACAAACAGGATCGCGCCGCGCCGAACGAGTTTGCCACGATGGATGAGGGCGGTCCTGTGAAATGCCAGCCCGTCGCCGGCCGATCCGCCGATAAGTTCCATGTCCTCAAGAGACCAGTGCAACGCCGCGGTCAGAGATTCTTCGCGGTCTGAGAGGCCATCGACGAGAACGAGAGCGAAAATGTTTTCTTTGGAAGCCCGCGAGACCCCGGAGATCATCTGTACGCGCAAACGCCGCGCGATTTCCGAAGCGCGCTCGACACCACCCTTGTCGATATCGGGAATGACTTCGCTGATGATGCGGAAGCCCGTTTCAGGAAACGCGATGAAAACAATGCCGCCTTGCGTCATGCCGAGCGGACCGACCTCGCCCGCCGTACTGCACCCCGAGACGGTCACGTCGGGAAAGCCCTGCTCAAGAGCCTCAATAAGGAGATCAGGGTCGTGCCTCGTCGAAAAGAAAACAAGGATGTGCTGATAGACGCCGTCCGCCAGTTCGGCGCGTGCGGCTGATACGGCTTCCACGGTGGAAAGTGTGCTCGCTACCACGCGAATGCCGCATGCGGCGCGAGTGGATCTGATCGGCATATCGTCTCGGCTTTCTCGGGCCGCCGCGCGACGCGAGCCGCTTATGTAATTATTAATAACAGGAACTTGCCACAGCCGGTTGTTCCCGACAACGCCGCATTGGGGCGTTTCGCACCGATTAGCTGATGAGATTAACGCAGGGCTTGGAGGCAGCAAAAAATAAAATACCCCGGCCGCTGAGGGCCGGGGCAAGGCGTGAGGAAACGGGACCTTAGCAGTCGAGCGTGTTTGCGCGTTCCCAATCCGTGAAGTGGGAGACGTAGGAATTCCAGTTGTCGGTCTTGAGCTTGATGTAGGCCGCCGCAAATTCATCGCCGAGCGCGCTCTTGAGCCCCGCGTCCTTGTCGAATGCCCGGATCGCATCAAGCAGGTTGAGCGGCAGACGCGGCGCGTCCTTCACCGTATGCCCCAACTGGTACATGTCGATGTCGAGACGCTTTCCCGGATCGGCCTTCGTGCGAATACCGTCGAGCCCGGCCGCAATGATCACCGCCTGAAGCAGATAGGGATTTGCGGCGCCGTCCGGCAGGCGCAACTCGAAGCGGCCCTTGCCGGGAACGCGAACCATATGCGTGCGGTTGTTGCCCGTCCACGTCACGGTATTCGGCGACCATGTCGCGCCCGAAAGCGTACGCGGGGCGTTGATACGCTTGTACGAGTTGACGGTCGGGTTCGTGATTGCGGCAAGAGCTTCCGCATGTTTCATGATGCCGCCGAGGAAATGATAGCCCTGCTGAGACAGGCCCATTTCGTCGGTCGCGTCGTAAAACATGTTGGTCTTGCCATCCTTGTCCCATACCGAAATGTGGGCGTGGCAGCCATTGCCGGTGAGGCCCGAAAAGGGCTTCGGCATGAACGTCGCGCGCAGGCCATGCTTCTCCGCGATCGAGCGCGTCATGAACTTGAAGAATGAGTGGCGATCGGCCGTCACCAACGCATCGTCGAAGTTCCAGTTCATCTCGAACTGGCCGTTGGCATCCTCGTGATCGTTCTGATAAGGACGCCAGCCGAGATCGAGCATGCTGTCGCAGATCTCGGAGATGATATCGTAACGCCGCATCAGAGCCTGCTGGTCGTAGCAGGGCTTGGAGGCATTGTCCTTGTCGTCGGAAATCTCGGTGCCTTCCGGTGAAATCAGGAAGAACTCGCACTCGACGCCCGTCTTGATATAGAGGCCGAGCTCCGCAGCTTCCGCCATAAGCTTTTTGAGGACGACACGCGGCGCCTGGGGAACCTGCTTGTCTTCCATGACGCAATCGGCCGCGACCCAGGCGACGTCCTTCTTCCACGGCAATTGAATGACGGAGGCTGGATCCGGCATGCCGAAAAGATCCGGATGCGCCGGCGTCATGTCGAGCCAGGTCGCGAAGCCGGCAAAGCCTGCACCGTCCTTTTGCATGTCGGCGATCGCGACCGCCGGGACGAGCTTGGCGCGCTGTGATCCGAAAAGGTCGGTGTAAGAAATCATGAAGTAGCGAATGCCGCGCTCTTTTGCGAGCTGGGCGAGATCCTGGGCCATACTGTCTTTCCTCAACGCTTGCGTTTCATTTTTTGATTGCTTCCCCGAACGCGGACTAAAAAAGGGGCGGCTTATAAGCCGCCCGAACCATTCGCTCCAGGTATCCATGACGTTCCTGCAAGGGGCACGCGCGCCATCGCGGCGGCTTCGATCGTCAACGCACAGAGATCTTCGGGTTCGAGATTGTGAATGTTGTTGTGGCCTGCAGCGCGCGCGATGGTCTGCACTTCGAGCGTCATGACCTTCAGATAGTTTGCAAGGCGGCGCCCTGCGCGAACCGGATCGAGGTGCTTCGCTAACTCGGGATCCTGGGTCGTGATGCCCGCAGGATCGCGACCCTCGTGCCAGTCGTCATAGCAGCCCGCGCGCGTACCAAGCTTCTCGTATTCGGCTTCGAGCGCGGGATCGTTGTCTCCAAGAGCGACAAGAGCGGCAATGCCGATCGAGACCGCGTCGGCGCCGAGCGCCAGAGCCTTGGCGACGTCCGCACCGTTGCGAATGCCGCCCGAGACGATGAGCTGCACTTTTCGGTGCATGCCGAGATCTTGCAGCGATTGCACGGCGGGACGGATGCACGCGAGCGTCGGCAATCCAACGTGCTCGATGAACACTTCCTGTGTTGCGGCGGTGCCGCCCTGCATGCCGTCGAGCACGATGACGTCCGCGCCCGCTTTAACCGCGAGCGCCACATCGTAATAGGGCCGCGTGCCACCGACCTTGATATAGATCGGCTTTTCCCAATTGGTGATTTCGCGCAGCTCTAGAATCTTGATTTCGAGATCGTCCGGTCCTGTCCAATCCGGATGGCGGCAGGCGGAACGCTGGTCGATGCCCTTCGGCAGGTTGCGCATCTCGGCGACGCGATCGGAAATCTTCTGGCCGAGCAGCATGCCGCCGCCGCCGGGCTTTGCGCCTTGGCCAACGACCACCTCGATCGCGTCCGCCTTGCGCAGATCGTCGGGATTCATGCCGTAGCGCGATGGCAAGTATTGATAGACGAGCGTCTTCGACTGCCCGCGTTCCTCGGGCGTCATGCCGCCGTCGCCGGTCGTCGTAGAGGTGCCGGCGCTCGATGCCCCGCGTCCGAGCGCCTCTTTCGCGTTTGCCGACAGCGCGCCAAAGCTCATGCCCGCGATCGTGATCGGGATCTTGAGTTCGATCGGCTTTTTGGCAAACCTCGTGCCGAGCGTCACGTTCGTGCTGCACTTTTCGCGATAGCCCTCGAGGGGATACCGCGACATGGATGCGCCGAGAAAAAGCAGATCGTCGAAGTGCGGAACGCGGCGTTTCGCGCCGCCGCCGCGGATATCGTAGATGCCGGTCGCGGCGGCACGCCGGATCTCCGACAGCGTATAATCGTCAAATGTCGCCGACGGGCGCGGGGTCGTGAGCGGGATTTTGGGCGACATCAGTAAGCATCCGCGTTGTCGATGTTGAAATTATAGAGTTTGCGGGCGGAGCCATACCGCCGGAATTCGCTCGTCTTGGCGTCGGTGATACCGGCACCCGTAAGCAGCTTTGTGAGCGCTTCGTGGTGCTCGGGCCGCATCTCCTTTTCGATGCAATCGGCACCGAGGCTTTTGACTTTGCCGCGAACGAAGAGCTTCGCCTCGTAGATGGAATCGCCGAGAGCATCGCCCGCGTCGCCGAGAACGACGAGATGGCCCGACTGCGCCATGAACGCCGACATGTGGCCGATGTTACCCCTGACGACGATATCGATGCCCTTCATCGAAATGCCGCATCGTGACGATGCATTGCCTTCGATGACGAGAAGGCCGCCTTGGCCGGTCGCCCCCGCATATTGGCTGGCGTCGCCCTTGATGACGACTTTTCCGGACATCATATTCTCCGCGACGCCCGGTCCGGCAGAGCCGTGCACGGTGACGGTCGCCTTCTTATTCATGCCCGCGCAGTAGTATCCGACGCTGCCCAGAACATCGACTTTGATCGGCGCATCGATGCCGACTGCGATCGCATGCCCGCCGCGTGGATTGAGCACTTCCCAATGGGCTTCGTTGGAGCCGTCCTTTTGCCGGTGCAGCTCTTCGTTGAGTTCGCGCAACGGGCTCTTGGCGAGATCGAACGTACGCATGAGTTCCCCAATTAACTGCTGCATTAGCGTTGCCAGAAGTAAACGGTTGCGGGCTCTGGCTCCCAGACTTTGGCTTTGTCGATCCCCGGCAAGCCTGCGAGCGCACGATATTCCGAACCGAAAGCAACGTAGTCGTCGGTTTCGGCCATGACGGCCGGCTTGCACGCAATCGGATCGCGTACGACTCCAAAACCCGATTTTGTGCCGACGACGAAATTGAAGAAGCCGTCGAGATCGTCGAGGCTCTTTTCCAAGGCCTCGCCGAGATGCATTCCCTGCTTCATGCGCCACGTGAGATACGAAGCGGCAACTTCGGTATCGTTCTCGGTGTTGAACGTCATGCCGTCGCGAACGAGTTCGCGGCGCAGGCTGGCGTGGTTCGAAAGCGAGCCGTTATGGACGAGACATTCGTCGGCGCCCGTCGAGAAGGGATGGGCGCCGAGCGTCGTCACCGCCGACTCGGTTGCCATGCGCGTGTGACCGATGGCATGCGTGCCGGACATGTGCGCGAGATCGAACCGCTTGGCGACGTCCGTCGGAAAGCCGACTTCTTTGTAGATCTCGATGTTCTCACCGACAGCCATGATCCGGATCGACGGAAAGTCGGTAGCGAGCAAGGCCTTGATGGCGTCGACTTTATCGGACGGAACGCTGAGGATGGCGTGCGTATCGTTCACGCTGAACTTCGCATCGGCCTTCTTATCTTTTGTCAGCGCGGCTTTGAACTTCGCGAAGTCTTCCGAGGCGTTGGCCGACTGAAGCGTGATCTTCGTACGACCCTCCTCGGCGGCACCATAGACCGCAAAGCCCGCTGAATCCGGGCCCCTTTCGCACATGGTTGAGAGCATGCGCGAGAGAAGATCTCCGAGCTGCGGCTCCATATCTGGGTTTTTTAAGAATAATCCGACGATGCCGCACATGGTTGCCTCCTGACTGGGCCACGAAGGGATGCCCAGACCTTAAGCGTACGTCATCAACCTGTCAACTGACAAGAAAGAAGGTTTCTTTAAAAGAAAAGAATGGGGAGCGCGTGCGCACGGCCCGTCGTCAGGGCCGAGGGTAAATGATGATCGAGAGGTACGTCATCGGCGTCTCTATAAGACGGGCCGGGCCGTGAGGCGCGGCGCTATCGAACAGGATCGCGTCCCCGGGCCGGAGATGGTAGCTGCGGTCGGCGTGCGCATACTCGACTTGGCCCGTCAGCATAAAGATGAACTCGACACCTTCGTGTTGAAAACCGGTGTAGGCGACCGCGTCGTCCGACAGCGTAATAAGATAGGGCTCGATGACGACCGGGCCGTCGAGAGAATGACCGAGAAGCTGATATTGATGCCCGACTTTCGTTCCCCGGCGCCGGATCACGACGCCTTCGCCGGACTTCACATAAGAACAGTCGCGGCGCTGTTCGAATGATGCGAAAAGCACCGTTAGCGGCAAATTTAGCGCCGATGCCAGCATCTGCAACGTGCTGAGCGAAGGCGAGATTTGTCCGTTCTCGATCTTCGACAGCATGCCGGGAGATATCTGCGCCGCCGCTGCGAGCTCGGCGACGGTTAATCCCGCATGCTTGCGGTGATGACGCACCTGATGGCCGATGGCCTGCTCAAGAGTATGTTCGGCGGCCCCGGGCGCGTTCGAGCCCGTCGCAAGAGGCTCTGGCTCCAGGAGCTCAATAGGATTTTTGCGCGTTTTATCTGCCATGAAGGTCTTCCGCCGGAGGCGGCGGGTTAGGAGAACATAATATCAAAATACGTTGGCACGTCGCGAAAGATTATTCCACTACGAGATTGGAAAATTTCTATTGTCGCAAAGACGCAGGGCGGTAGGAGATAATTCGTCCGCAGCCTGACACGTTCAGATTTTGCTCAACCAATCGAGAAAATCTCTCGAATAGGTTCGCGCACAGGCGAAATCATAACCGCTGCCGTCGGGTAAGCGCCAAACCATCACGCCAAGATGCGAAACATGCGTGATCGCGACGTCGCCGGCACACAATACGGTATCGTCGAAATCTATTCCGATGCTCTTTATAAGGGCATCAGACGGCCGGGAAGCGGTTACCCTGAAGATCGTCCGGCTGTCGCTGACGTCGACAACCGATGCCAATCCATTGAATGTCTTCGCGAGTTGAGCGCAAGAGTTTGTTTCGCCCGCTAGCCGCTGAATGACTAGCCATTGATCAGGGCCTGCCCACACAATCATCACGCCGGACGCTTCGACCACGCGCGGCGTCGATGGCAACGCAACTCCGAATGCCGAGCGCGCCACATCGTCGAGCGCGGCGCGCCCGCCGCGCCGGGCTGCAACATGCACAACCGAGACGTCGGTCAGCTCAGAGATGGCGGGGCGGTTCTCCACCGCCGGGCTATTGGCGAGATCAGACACGCAATCGTGCTCCTTCTGCATCGTAGAACGCGGCCGGAACCACCTCGACGAGGGTCGTCTCGCCGCGAATAGGGTCGACGGCGGCCAAGACCTCACCGACGCGCGCCTCTGCCCGTGAGAGCAGGCCCAGGCCGACCCAGTGACCGAGCGACGGCGAGTACGCGACCGACGTCATGTAACCTTGATCGTTCTCCGCCGTGGGTTTCGCGTCCTTGCCGATAAAGTGCGCCCCGCCTCTCAGGCGCGCCGACTTGTCGACCGGCCTGAAGCCGATGACGCGCGGACGATTTGGATCGGCGAGGCCGGGCCTCTGCGCAAGCACGCGCCCGACGAAATCCTTTTTTGTCGACGCCATCTTGCCGAGCCCAAGATCGGCGGCGGTCGTCGTGCCGTTGAGTTCCGCACCCGCGACATGACCCTTTTCGATGCGCATGACGCCAAGGGCTTCGGTTCCATATGGTGTCACGCCGAAGTCATTGCCTTCCGCCATGAGCTTCCGCATCAGCAATTCACCATGCCGCGCCGGAACCGCAATCTCGTAGGCAAGCTCGCCGGAGAACGACAAACGATAAAGCCGGGCTTTGATGCCGCCGAGAACGCTGAGCTCGGCAACCGCCATGTATGGGAAGGCAGCGTTCGAAATATCGAACGGCGCATCGACGATCTTCGCTATAAGATCGCGGGCGCGTGGGCCGGCGACCGAATACTGTGCCCATTGATCGCTGACCGGGAAGATCTGCACATCGAGTTCGGGCCAATGCCACTGCCGGCAAAGTTCGAGATGCTGCAAAACCTTGATCGCATTGGCCGTCGTCGTCGTGATGAAATAGCGGTCGTCGGCGAAGCGCGCCGCCGTGCCGTCGTCCATCGCGATGCCGTCTTCGCGCAGCATCATGCCATACCGCGCTTTGCCGACCGCGAGCGTGCTCATCATGTTGATGTAGACGCGGTCGAGAAATTTGCCGGCATCGGTTCCGTGAATCTCGATTTTGCCGAGAGTTGAGACGTCGCAGACGCCGACGCCATTTCTGACGGACGTTACCTCGCGATTGACGGTCGTCAGCCAATCGGTCTCGCCGGGCTTCGGGAAATACTGCGCGCGAAGCCACATGCCCGTCTCGATGAACGCCGCGCCTTTTTCTTTCGCCCAGTCATGAGACGGCGTCAGCCGGGTCGGCTTGAAGTGCTTGCCGCGATGTTCGCCCGCGAGAACACCAAGCGATACCGGTGTGTAGGGCGGACGCGCCGCGGTGACACCCGTCGCCGGGATAGACTTCTTGGTCAGCCTGGCGAGGAGCGCGAGGCCATTCACGTTCGACGTCTTGCCCTGGTCGGTCGCCATGCCGAGCGTGGTGTAGCGCTTGAGATGTTCGACCGAACGATAGCCTTCGCGCTCCGCGAGGCGAACGTCCGCGGCCGTGACGTCGTTCTGCTGATCGACGAACGCCTTATGCTTTGCTGCTTCGACATGCCAGAAAGCCGAGACGTTGATAGGTTCGTCCTCGGCGCTCGGAACCGCAATCGCGCTGGCCTCAAACCCGGCCGCTGCCGCTGCCGCTTCTCCTGCCTTGGCGCCGTCGCTGAGACAGGACGCGAGAGAGAAGATGCCATTGGCCGCGCCCGCGACCGTCATCCATTTCGGTAAGGGCCCTGGCACGAAGGCAGCCAGTTGCTCTTGCCAGTGGGGGCGGCCGCCGAGGTGCGTCGTGATTTGCAAGTTCGGATTGAAGCCGCCCGAGACAGCGATCAGATCGCACGCCACGGACTGAGATGTGCCGTACGCAGCGACGATTCTTGCGCCGGTGACGCGTTGGCCGCCGAGCGCATCGGCCACGGCAGCGCCTTCGAAGACGCGAATGCCTTGCTTGCGAGCGCGTAGCTTGATCGACTCCGGTATGGAAGCGCGCGTATCGACAAGCGCAGCGACCGTTACTCCGGCGCGAATGAGGTCGTCGATTGTGCTCGCGGCATCGTCGTTGTTGGAAAATACGACGGCGGTTTGACCGGGTGCCACGCCGAAGCGGTTGATATAGCTCCGGACTGCGCTTGCCAGCATCACGCCGGGGCGATCGTTATTGCCGAAGATTATAGGCCGCTCGGTCGCCCCTTGAGCAACGACGGTCTGCTTGGCAACGATGTGCCAGAGCCGTTGCCGCGGCTCTCCGGCCGCCGGAACTGCGACGTGGTCTGCTACCCGTTCGACGGCGCCGAAAGCGCCGGAATCATAGGCGCCGAATATCGTCGTTCGCAGCATCAGCCGGACGTTCGGCAAAGCCGCAAGCTCGGCGATGGCACCGCTGGCCCATTCGACGCCGCTCACGCCGTCGACGTCCTTCACATCGCTGAGAAGCCGCCCGCCGAACGCAAAGCTTTCCTCCGTGATGATGACCTTTGCGCCCACGCGCGCGGCAGCAAGTGCCGCCATCAATCCTGCGGGGCCGGATCCGATCACGAGCACATCGCAGAACGCGTTGGCTTTATCATAGGTATCGGGATCGGCCTCGTCGGCTGCGCGTCCGAGACCCGCCGCATGCCGGATGATCGGCTCGTAGATCTTTTCCCAGAACGATGCCGGCCACATGAATGTCTTGTAGTAGAACCCGGCCGAGAAGACCGGCGACAACAGGCCGTTGACGGCGAGAAGATCGAGCGACAGCGAGGGGAAGCGGTTTTGGCTCTTCGCTTCGAGGCCGGCGTAAAGCTCGGCAACTGTCGCGCGCGTGTTCGGCTCGCGCCGTGCGCCGGAGCGAAGCTCGACGAGCGCATTGGGTTCTTCCGATCCGCACGTCAGAATGCCCCGTGGCCGATGATATTTGAACGAACGGCCGACTAGGCGGACGTCATTAGCCAGCAGCGCCGATGCCAGCGTATCGCCGGCATAGCCGGTGTAGGGAACACCATCGAACGCGAAGTCGAGGGGCTTGGAGCGATCGACGAGACCGAGCCCGGTGACGCGAGAGGTTTGAGTCATGGAGTCGTGCCCGCAGTTTTCTGCCGCTCGAGAGCGACGTCCTGAGCCGATTTGACGTCGAAGATTTCATGCGTGCGCGTATCACGCGTAACGACGAGCCACGCGTGGCATCCGGCAGCATGATACCAGAGCTCTTGAATAGGCCCGGCGACGTTGCGGCGCTCATAGGCGAAAGCATAGAATTCATCTGCCGCGTTGGGCGACGCCGGGTCGGGACGCACGACGCTCGCATCCCCAAGATAGGAGAATTCGTCGTTGCCGCGTTCGCCGCAATAAGGACAGTTGATGCGCATGATGGCTCGCCTTCAGTGCAGGTTGGGCTGATTGCCCATGCCCTTCTCGTCGATCATGTGGCCGGTGCGGAAGCGGTCGAGGCGATAGGCCTTGGCGACGTCATGCGGTTCGTCGCGCGCCAGGAGATGCGCGAAGCATAATCCCGATGCGGGCGTCGCCTTGAAGCCGCCGTAGCACCAGCCGCCATTGAAATAGAGCCCGTCGATGGACGTACGATCGATGATAGGCGAGCCGTCCATGCTCATGTCCATCAGTCCGCCCCACGAGCGGAGCAATCGCACGCGCCCGATCCGCGGCATCAGGGCCATCCCGCCTTCGAGAACGTCCTCGACGACGGGAAGGTTACCCCGCTGCGCGTAAGAATTGTAACCGTCGATATCGCCGCCGAAGACGAGACCGCCCTTGTCCGATTGGCTGACGTAGAAGTGGCCCGCGCCGAACGTGACGACGCCGTCGATGAATGGCTTGATGCCTTCCGTCACGAAGGCCTGCAGGACATGGCTCTCGATCGGAAGCGTCAGACCGGCGAGTGCGGCCGCCCGCGACGAATTTCCCGCGACCGCGAGGCCGACTTTATTCGCGCCGATGAACCCGCGCGTCGTCTCGATGCCGCCGATTCTGCCGTTCTCGATGCGGAAGCCCGTGACTTCCGCGTTCTCTATAATGTCGACGCCGAGGCGGTCCGCGCCTCGGGCATAACCCCACGCCACCGCATCGTGGCGTACCGTGCCACCACGGCGCTGAATAAGACCGCCCTTGATGGGAAACCGCGCATTATCATAGTTGAGCCAGGGATACATCGCGCGCACGGCGTCGAGGTCCAGGAGCTCGGCGTCGACCCCATGAAGACGCATCGCATTGCCGCGCCGCGCATAAGCGTCGCGTTGAGCGTCCGAGTGAAAGAGATTGAGAACGCCGCGCTGGGAAACCATGGCGTTGTAATTGAGATCCTGCTCCAGCCCTTCCCAGAGCTTCATGCTCGTCTCGTAGAAGGGGATGTTGCCCGGCTGCAGATAATTCGAGCGGACGATCGTCGTATTGCGTCCGACGTTGCCCGATCCGATCCAGCCCTTTTCGACAACGGCGACGTTCGCCTTGCCATATCGCTTCGCGAGGTAGTAAGCGGTCGCGAGCCCATGTCCGCCGCCGCCGACGATGACGATGTCGTAGGAGGGCTTTGGCGCGGCTTTGCGCCACGCCGGCTTCCAGCCGGTCTGGCCGCGCAGCGCCTCTGCCAAAACGGAAAAAATCGAATAGCGATCTGTGCTGAACATGGCGTTTCTGCTGGTTGTCCTGAGCGAACCGACTGCTCGGATGCGGACCAAAGCGATCGTTTGCTTATAGATCACCGGCGGATTGACGTTAATATAAGAAAATCTTATTCTGCAGGTGCATGGCGACGCGCTCGAACAGACTGCCCTTTGACCTCCACGCCCTAGAAGCATTCCTGGGTGTCTGCGACGCGCGTTCGATGGCTCTCGCGGCAAAGAAGCTTTCGCTGACGCAGCCGGCGGTCTCTCAGGCCGTCGCGGACCTCGAAACGCGAATGGGTGTAAAGCTGTTTGATCGCAGCGTCCGACCCTTGGCGCTGACCCCCGCGGGAGAGATCATGCGCCAGCGCGCGTCGGCGCTCGTGTCGGAAGCCCGCCAGCTCGCAACGGTGATCCGCCACACGGCGCGCGGCCGCCTCGCCCTCATACGGGCGGGCCTCGTTGACAGTTTGTCGCGGGCTCTGACCGGGCCGATCGCTTCGTTCCTGGTCAACCATGCCGATCAGGTGTCGGTGCAATCGGGTCTGACTGCAACCCACGCGGGCGCCCTTCTGACACGAAATCTCGACCTCTTCATCGGCGTCGATGATATGAGCGATATTGAAGGTTTTGATCGCCACGAGCTTGTAACAGAGCCTTACATCCTGGCCCTGCCGTCACGGCACCGGATCCCGCGCTCCGTGGCCGACCTTGCAGCCTTGGCCAGCAAGCTCCCTTTCATCCGCTATAGCGCCCGTTCGAAGACGGGTATCGAGATCGAACGCTATCTGCGTCGCCTCAACATCGATATTCCGCAGGGTCTGGAATTCGACACGCCTTTTGGCGTGAGCGATATGGTTGCCCGCGGCAAGGGCTTCGCGATCTCGACGCCCATCTGCATTGCCGAAGCGGCGCTCGAAAACCGTGACATCCGTACGGCAGCGTTACCTGGTCCGCAGCTCAAGAGAACGTTAACGCTCGTGAGCCGGCGCTTCGAGCTTGGCAGCCTGCCACGCGATCTGACGAAGGTCTGCAAATCTTCGCTTGAAGCGTCGACCCTTTCTGCGCTGCGAAGCTCGACGCCGTGGCTGGCCGATCAGCTTCGCACGTGAACGGTGCGAAATTAAGCGGCGCACGTCGTCTGCTGCGATGCAAAGTGCCCATTAAACCTATACCGCAGTGCACTTTGTGCCGTAGTCAAGGCAGCCCGCCCAGACCTTACGTCGCGTTGGCGCGCGCACGGTTTGAGGTTACCTAGAATGCATACTTAAATAGAGATTGGATCATAGCTGGCCGATGACGCTGCAAGCGATCATCATTCGAGCAGACGGTGCTCTCGCAGAAACGGAAGACGTACGCCGGCGGGCTTTTGCCCAGGTCTTTTCCGAAGCCGGATTCGACTGGTCGTGCGATCGCGAGGGCTTCGCTCTCACCGCAAAGCTCGGCAGTGGCGAAGCACGCATGGCGCACTATGTGCGGTCCATTCTCCGCGGCAAGCCCGAGACCCAGGACTTTTCGTTCCTCATTCAGGCGATGCACCGGCGGGCGTCGAAGATCTTCGGCGAAATGGTTTCGACGACGGCGGTCGAGCCTCGTCCCGGCATTCGCGATCTCATTATCGCCGCGCGCGCTGACGGTCTCCGTCTCGTTCTGGTTTCGCTTCTTGAACCTCGCGACACGGAACGGCTCCTGACGACGCTCTTCGGTGATCGTGGTCGCAGTCTGTTTGATATCGTTATCTCGGGTGACAAGGGCGGCAAAGGCGAATGCGAACGGCTGTACGCTGAAACGCGCGAGACCCTTGGCTTCGATCCCAAGCACAGCCTCGTGATCGAAGGCGGTCGCCGCGGCTACCTCGCCGCGAAAGCGGCAGGCTTCCCCGTCATTACGACACGCAGTGCCTTCTGTCGCGAGAGCCCGGCATTCAGTGAAGACGCCGTCTTCGTTGACGATCTGACAAGCCTTTTGACGGCACATGATCGCAGCCCCCACGACCCGCTGACGGCGGAGGATCGCGCGGACCTACTGGCGGCGATGTATCGTCTGCATGCAAGCAATTGCAGCGGACTGACCGGATTGGATTGGAGCGACGAGATGAAGGTCTCAGACATTCTGAAGACCAAGGGCTCAGCGATTAAGACCATCGAGGCGAATGCCACGATGCGAGCCCTGGCCCACAGTTTCCGGCAAGAGCAAGTCGGCGCGATGCTGGTCCTGGATGATAGGGGCGCCCTGCAGGGCATCATCTCGGAACGGGATCTCGCCCGCGGCATCGACGAGTTCGGCATGGATTTGCCGCAGATGCGCGTCGCTAATCTCATGACACGTTCGGTCGTTACCTGCGCGCCGGACGATCGCGTCGCGGCCGTTGCGAACGTCATGACACAGCGGCGCATTCGGCATTTGCCGGTTGTCGTCGACGGCAAGGTCGTTGGCCTCATCAGTATCGGCGACGTGCTGAAGCACCGCCTGGACGAAGTACAACTCGAAGCCAGCGTGCTGAGAGACGTCGCGCGTTCGCGCCGCTAGCCGAAAAGCTTCGCACCCTTGGGTCCCGACACCAGCTTGCCGCAAGCTCGCCGTGGCATGCATCCGATATGGTCGCTCCAACCTATCTTGATGCCATAAAGCAGTTCGAAGGCTACGCCGCCGAGTCCCGGTGGGATTACGCGCAGAATACGAACGGCTACGGCACCCGGGCCCGCTATGCGGGCGAAGTGATTGATAAGGCCGAAGCCGACAAGCGCTTCTCGCAGGCAATCTCGAAAGCCGCCGATTTCGTCGACAAGTTTGCGCCGAACCTCGATGACGGCAGCAAGGCCGCATTGACGTCGTTGACGTACAACGCAGGAACCGCCTGGACGCAAAGCGGCCTCGGCCAAGCCGTCGCGAGCGGTGATCTCGACAAGGCGCGCTCGCTTTTCCTGCAATACAACAAAGCCGGCGGATCCGTCGTCGACGGCCTCGTGCAGCGGCGTCTCCAGGAGGTCGCCTGGTTTGGCCAGGGAAACCCCGCGACCCAGGCTGCAGGCGCGAGCTTCGCGGCAATGGCGTCCGCCGCAAGCGCCTCGGCGATCTCAACGACGACGAATATCCCGCCCGCGGAATTGCGCTCGGCAACCAATCGAGTCGAATCCGCTGCGCAGTCGGGGCCGGCTGATAATGCCGCTTCACCGCCCTTCTCGAGCTTCGGAAGCGATCAGGTTCTGCTCTCGCTGCTGGCACACATGTCAAATCCCGGCATGGGCGGCGACCGCGACGACGACAAAAAGTCCGACCGCAATTCCGACCGCACGCGCATTGACCCGGATCGTCACGTTCAGACGGGTTGACGGATCGGCCGCACGGTCGCGTCTATCCGGCAAAGCGCGCCGCGAGAATGATAGCGAGCACGATCACGACAAAGACGCCAGCTCCCACGCGAACGGCGGACGAAGGGCTCGCAAAACTTCCGATTTTGCGCCGCTGTGCGTTGTCAGTGGTCGTTTCCGGTTCTTCCGCTTGCACGCGCGCGGCAGCGGCCATCAGGGCGGCCTGCATGGCCATGCGGAGTTCAGGAGACGAAGCCGCAAGCAGGACTTGCTGGTTCGCTTGCGCCATCGGATTGAAGTTAACTTGCGACGGCAAATCTAGCCGGTATACGGCGGCTTCCTCGGCATACTGCGCCGCTATTCTATTTGGCGCGGCACCCGTTTCGGCGCTGCGCAACTGAGCGGCTGCAGGATCGCCGGCTAGGCCCTTCGGATCGGCCATTGAGGCATCGAGCTGCTCGTCAAGCAAGGTCATGAGCACCGCTGCCATGGCCTTGTCGTTATGCGAGATCGGCGCCGGCGTAGCTTGCGCTGCTTGGTCCTTCGGTTGTTGCCCGGGTTGGTCGCGCTTTTGGAGAAGCTGTCTGTCGCTCGCCATAAGCACTTGGTCGGCGATCAGGCGGCCGATGGCGTCTGCCGAGCTTGCCATGTTCGTTACGCTCCAATTTCAGAACGCGATGTCGATGATTGCGTAATACGCTCTAAATCCACGCTAGCGAGGCGACCCTGTGTTTTGGCGTTGTCCGCCGGGAAGGACCTGGGAAAGGTAGGCAAAGACGTCCTCGACAGGCGGATCGTCGAGATTCTGTTTCATCGCTTCATAAACCCGCGGCACGATTTCCATGGCCCGGTCGAGCGTCGCGTCGCTGCCGGGCTTGTAGCCGCCGATCGCGCGAAGATCGCGCGTATCTTCGAACCGTGAAATAACTTCGATGAGCTGCGTCACGAACTGCGCCTGGTTTTTTGTTCGGATCTTGGGCGCCAAGCGCGAGAGAGACGCCAGCGGATCGACGGCCGGCAGCCGGCCCTGGCTGGCGATGGCACGATCGAGAACGATGTGGCCGTCGAGAATGCCGCGCGCTGCGTCGGCGATCGGATCGTTGTGGTCGTCGCCGTCGACAAGCACCGATAGGATGCCAGTAATCGTTCCGGCGCCGTCTTCGCCGGGCCCGGCGCGCTCCAGAAGGCGAGGCAGGCTACTGAAGACGCTCGGGGGATAGCCGCGCGCCACGGGCGGCTCGTCGGCAGCGAGTGCAAGCTCGCGCATCGCGTGCGCGTAACGCGTGAGAGAATCGATAATGAGAAGGACGTTCTTTCCGCAATCGCGATAATACTCGGCAATGCACATCGCGGTGCTGGGCGCCAGCCTCCGCATCATCGGGCTCTCATCCGATGTCGCCACGACCGAAACGACACTGGAGCGCGTCGCACCGAGCGTGTCATCGAGAAAATCACGAACCTCGCGACTCCGCTCGCCCACGAGCGCAAGCACGGTGACGTCGCTTGAGGGAGCACGACTCAACATCGCGAGCAGTGTCGATTTCCCGACGCCCGATCCTGCGAAGATGCCCAACCGCTGGCCTGCGCAAATCGGTGTGAAAAGATCGATCGCCTTGACGCCGGTGGTCAACGCCGTTCCGAGCCTGTTACGCCGCAAAGGTGACGGCGGCGTACCGTGAATGGCAAACGCGCGTTCGCCACGAACGAGAGGTTCGCCGTCGTCGATGGGTTCCCCTAAAGCATTGACCGTTCGGCCAAGCCAGGAGTCATGCGGGGAGAGCGTGAGTTCCCCCGACATCGTGGTGACTCTGGCGCCGAGTTCGATCCTGTGATCGGCAATGAAGGGCGTGATGTTGATTGTCTGGGCTTCAATGGTCGCGACCTCGGCCAGGACGGTGCCGCCAAGGCCCGAAATCGAAACAGCGTCGCCGATGGAGACGAACTTCGAAAGTCCCGAGACGACGAGGTAAGTCGTGCTGATCCGCACCACACGGCCCGAGACGCGATGCGCCGGCGAACGAGCCTCGGCGGTCGCCATCAAAAAATCGAGCCGATCGAACGGGGCGGCGGATATCGCACCAGTCACGGACAGTCCTTCCGGTCGCAAACGCCGCAGCGCTTCATCCTGGAAACTTGCGACGCGACGCCAAGCCCATCACGAGCCCGCCAGCGTCTTTAGCGCATCAGTCAGCGAGCTTTCGGTGTCGTTCATCATAGTGCTGACGGCTTGGAAGTTCCTTTGAATGGTGATGAGGTGCGTCATCTCGAGAATGGGATTGACGTTCGACTTCTCGACGTACCCCTGCACCACGCCGTTGTTGAGAAAATCGAGTTCCGCAGTTGGCGGAACATCGGAGACCACGGCCACGCCTTGCGCCCGGGTGAGCTTCGCACCTTGTGGCATCCGGTAAAGGCCGAGAGCACCGAGATTGTTTCCGGCTTGCTCGATCGTCCCGGCCTTATTGATCGTCGGCGGCGGATCGGTGGGATTGAGCTGAACCGGGACGCCGCCGGCATCGAGGAACGGATAGCCGTCCAGCGTCGTCAGAACGCCTTCCTTCGTCATCTGCATGCGTCCGTCGCGCGTATAGGCAACTCCGGTTGGTGTCTGTATGGCGAGCCAGGCATTGCCCCGCACGGCGACATCCAGCGGATTGCCGGTCTGCGTGACCTCGCCCGTCTTGGTGGAGATGTGGTTCTCACCTTTGGAAACGAAGCTCACCGGATCGCTGCCCGGCGGTGATACGAGTTCCTCGAAAGACATTTCTTCGCCGCGGAAACCCACAGTGCTGGTATTTGCAACGTTATTGGCAAGCGTATCGAGCCGACGTTGCAGAGCCATCTGGGCGGAGAGCGCCACGTAGATATTCGATTGCATGCCTTGAAATCCGTCGCAGTGAAGTCCGGCTAAGCGCCAAGCTTAAGGCCATGAACTTGTGGCTGGCTGACTCGATGGCTCGTCGCCGGAGGCGGTGCCTTCAAAAGCGTTGGGGGCAAGTCCCACGCAAGCCAAAGCGTCCCTTATGGAGAGGAATAAAATCCATATTGGGATGCGCACGTGACCATCATTGTCGGCCTGATCATCACCCTCGCCTGCATGCTCGGCGGCTTTGCCGCGATGGGTGGCCACGTCTTCGTGATCTGGCAGCCGTGGGAATATGTCATCATCATGGGCGCGGCTCTTGGCACCTTCGTCGTCGCCAACCCGATGAAGACGATCAAAGATGTGGGCGTAGCGACGGTCGAAGCCTTCAAGAACGGCACGCCGACGAAGGACGAGCACATAGAGGTTCTCGCCCTGCTGTTCTTCATGATGCGCGAGCTGCGCGATAAATCGCGCGCCGAAATGGAAATGATCATTGACACTCCGGAAGAGGCGGAAGTCTTCAAGCGCTCTCCGACGGTGATCGCGAACGAGGAACTGACGACGTTCATCTGCGATTATTTCCGCCTCATCATCATGGGTAACGCGCGGACGCACGAAATCGAATCGTTGATGGACGAGGAAATCGAGACCGTCCGTCACGATAAGCTCAAGGCTTATCATGCGCTCGTTGCCGTGGGTGACGGGCTCCCTGCGCTCGGCATCGTCGCGGCCGTTCTCGGCGTGGTAAAGGCCATGGGCGCTATCGACCAGTCGCCGGAAATCCTTGGCGAACTTATCGCGTCCGCGCTGGTCGGTACGTTCGCGGGCATCTTCTTCTCTTATGCGGTCGTTGGACCGGTCGCGACAAAGGTGAAAATCATTCGCGACAAGAAATTGCGGTCGTATGTCATCGTCAAGCAGTCGCTGCTCGCTTTCATGAATGGTGCGATGCCTCAGGTGGCTATTGAGCACGGCCGAAAAGCGATCTCCGCATACGAGCGTCCGACGATCAACGAGGTCGAGACGGCAACGATGGGCGGCGGCGCGGGCCGCCCGGGACAGGAAAGAAAGGCGGCCTGATGATCTGGCGAGCGCCTCGTCTTCTGATCCGCCGATCGTCCTTCCGCGCCGAATCCCAACCCCGTGGCCGCCGTCATGTCGGATGATGCACTGATGGAAGCGACCGAATCGCTCCGTGACGCGGAAAAGTCGCTGGAGCGGGCGCTTTCTGCCGGTCAGAATCGCCCCGACCGGCTGCCCGGTCTCCAGATGATTTTCGGGCAGTTGCCGCGCGTCATGACTGAGGAAATCGGCAATCTATCGTTTTTGCCCGTCAAAGTGCAGCTCGTCGAACTCTTTGCGTCAACGATCGCCGATACATGCGCAGTGCCCTCGGGCGCCTTTGCAGGCGTGGTACGGGCAGAGCGATGGCGAAGCTGGCTCTACTTTATTGCTGACGCTGAAGCGAGCGTGCTTTTCGTAGAGGCGGCGACGGGGTGCGAAAGCATTCCTGCAGGAGGCCTCCCGCCCCGAAAACCGACCCGCACGGACGCCAACGTCCTGCGCGTTCTCTTTCGTCGGATGGCGCGTTCGTTGACGTCCGCCTTTTCAATTCTGGCGGACGTCGATCTTGACGTCGGAGCCGTCGTCGAAAAGATAGAACTTGAGCCGCAGCTCAGCCCGTCGTCTCCGGTCATAGCCGCGCGTTTGTCGCTCGACTACGTTGGCCACGTCGGCACTGTGACGATCGTGATCCCGCAAGCCGCTCTCGAACCCATTCGCAACCTTCTCGCGAGCGCGTCGCCGAGCGCGGCGATGGGTTCGGCGTCCACGCCGCCCGGTTCTCACGAAGACCCGGCCTGGGAAAAGCAGCTCGCGGACGAAATTGCCCGCGCCTTCATCGATCTCAACGGCGTGCTCGAAGAGCGGCCTATTCGTCTGGGCGAGGTCCAAAGTCTAGCCGTCGGCTCGGTGATCGAACTGCAAATGACATCGATGTCGCGCGTCCGTCTCGACGCCGACGACAATCCACTTTTCTGGTGCGAGCTTGGGAAGCGCGAAAACACGCTGATCCTTCGCGTCGACGACGAATTCGATCAGCAGAAGGAGGCGGTTGATGAATATTACGGTCTTTGAGACCGCCGTGCTTCAAGGCTCCGGCATGTTTCGCATCGCAAAATCAAAGTCGGACGAGTTAGCGCAAGGAATGGCCTGTCATGACGGCGAGTAATATGGACCAATCGGAAGACGCTCCCGAGGGGACCGAAACCGGTTTCGACCAAGCGCTCCCCGACACGGGGGATTTCGGCGAAGGCCAGTTCGCAGGTTTGGCCGAAGCGCCGCAGGCGGAAACCCATGAAGGTGCCGAGGCCTCATCCGCGACGGACTTCGGCGAAAACAGCGCCATGATCATGGGGCTGCCGGTCATGATGAAGGTGGTTCTCGGATCGGCGAAAATGCCCGTCGCCACGCTGGCCAAGCTGACCAAGGGATCCGTCGTGAAACTCGACAAGATGGTTGGCGATCCTGTCGACATCCTCGTGAATGGCCGTTTGATCGCGCGCGGAGAGGTCGTCGTTCTCAACGAGGGGTCGTCGCGCTTTGGGGTGGTGCTGACGCATGTCGGTTCGTTAGCCAACGTAACGAAATAGCGGTTGCAGATGTTCTCCATGCGCGATCCGTCATCACTGCACACTGGAACCTCGCGGGCCCTCACGGGGCCCGAGAAGGTCGGCGTGCTTCTTCTCGCGCTTGGCAAGCAACGCGCAAGCGGTCTCCTGAAAAAATTCAATCCCGAAGAGCTGAACATCCTGGTCCGCTCGGCGGAGATCATGCCGACGATCACCGCGGCGGAGCTTGAGGGCATCGTCGAGGAGTTTGAGAACCAGTTCGGACAAGGGACACCCTTTCTCGGGCGCGCCGAGGACGTCAGACGCCTCGTCACGGACGTGATTTCCGAAAACAGATCGTCCGGTGACCCGAACGACCAGTTCAACGCCAGCCAGGACATCTGGGGTCAATTGGCGGCTTTGCCAGACGATGTGCTTCAGGCCCACTTCCAACACCAGTCTCCGCAGGTTGCCGCCTACTATCTCGATCGTCTCGGCAGCGAACGCGCATCGGTCATTCTGAAATCTTTGCCGGTCGCCAAGCGCAATGACCTGTTGAACAGGATGCTCGGAATGGGGCAGGTCTCGTCGCAGGTGGTCGAAGCGCTCGAGAATGGCCTGCATGACGAGCTGTTCGACGTCGATCGCAGATCGTCCGACAAGTACATATCGCTGGCCGGCATCCTCAATAATTTGGACAAAGAGGAATCGGCCCAGGCGCTCGAATATTTAGCGAGCATCAAGCCGAAGGATGCGGAAGCCATCCGCAAGATGCTGTTCAAGTTCGAGGATCTGCTCCGGCTCCCGGCACGCGCACTCACGGCTCTGATGGACGGCATTCCCGTCGAGCGCACGGTGCTTGCTTTGCAGGGTGCCGATAGCGCATTGCAGGAAAAGGTTCTGTCCGCGCTTGCGCCGCGAGCGCGCCGCATGGCCGAAGCCGAATTGCAAAGTCCGGCAAACGTTCCTCAGCGAGATATTGTCGACGCGCGTCGCTCAATCGTCGATTCCGTTCTCCGGCTCTCAGCCGAAGGATTGATCGATATAGCAAGCGCTACGTCCTAAGCCGCTGACACAGAGAACAACGGAGCGGGATCGTGGCCGAGACTCAGGATAAGGAAAGCCGCACAGAAGAAGCGACAGACAAAAAGCTGACCGATGCGCGCGGAGACGGCAACGTCCCGACGTCGCGAGAAGCAACAAACTTCGCCTATCTGCTTGCCGCACTTCTGGTTATCGCGGTGCTCGGCCAAACCTTTCTGATGCATTTTGCCGATCTTCTCGCTGGGTTGCTCGCAAATGCCGGTTCCATACACATAGAGAATGGCGGCGACCTGTGGCTTCTGTTCGATGTTGTCGGAAAAAGCGCCGCACTCATCACGGCGCCGATCATCCTTTCGTTCACGGCTGCGGGCGTATTGGCGGCGGTACTCCAGACACCGCCGGTTCCGATTTTCAAACGCATCATGCCCGACATCTCGCGGCTATCTCCGGCGAAAGGATTTAAACGTCTCTTCAGCCTTTCGGGAACGGTCGAATTTCTTAAGCTTTCCCTCAGGTTGATCGTGATCGTAGTCGCGAGCGCATCTATCCTGATGTATCTCTGGCATGATTTCACGAATTCGATCTGGAAAGATCCCGGCCAGATTCTGGCGCTATCCCAGAAAAGCGTCGTAATGCTTCTGGTTACGCTCGCGATCCTGTCTTTCGGGCTTCTTGTCTTCGATCTCCCTGTCGCGCATGTCATTTGGCGCCGCTCGCTTCGGATGGCGCCACAGGAAATCAAGGACGAACGTAAGCAGGCCGAGGGCGATCCCCACATCAAGGCGCGTCGCCGCTCCATCGCGAGGTCACGCGCCCGCCAGAGAATGATCAGCACGGTCCCGCGCGCGACGCTCGTCGTCGCCAACCCTACCCACTTTGCCGTTGCCCTTCGTTACGTCCGTTCGGAAGGAGGTGCACCCCGCGTTGTCGCCAAGGGGCAGGATCTCATCGCATTGTCCATTCGCAGGATAGCCGAAGAAAACGGTATTCCGGTCGTTGAAGACAAGGCTCTCGCAAGGTCCCTGTATGCAAAAGTAGAGGTGGATCAAATGATCCCCGTCGAGTTCTACAAAGCAATTGCCCAAATTCTGCTTCGCCTGCAGGCACGGCGGAATGTGGTAAGTCCAGTTCGCGCCTGAGGGAAAAGCCGTCGATGATTCCAATTCGCATCGATCATTCGCAAGTTCGCGAGAAGATTCTCGGCGACAGCATCCGGTGTGTAGCGACAGATTTGCGTCTGATTGATCTCCCCGACCTCGTCAGCTATCTGAAAACTGGCCAAATCGCGAGCGTCGGTTCGCTCGTGCAGTCGTCGATCGAGCTCTCGTTCAAACCCGAAACGTTGAGTTTTGGTCACGCGGGCGACGTTTATTTGGAATGGGGCGCCCTGCCCCGCGTGTGCCTGGACATGGAATTCCATAACCAGTCCGTGCATGTCTATTTCAGGCTGATGCTTGAGGCCGAAGAGGCGGGCGTCGAAATCACCTACATCGCGTTCGAAGGCGAATCGAATGGCCCCGGCCACAACACGATTTGGCTGCATCAGGCCCTAGGGGAAGCGCGCCTTAATTAGGCGTTTCGATTCCAGCGGCGTCCGAACAAGAGGCGGCGGCGAAGGTATCTGTCCAGTCCTACGCAAGCGAGAGCGTGCAGACAGAGATGTAGGACATCGAAGGATTGCCCATGCAGCCGATGCA
Organism: uncultured Pseudomonadota bacterium; assembly: GCA_963789775.1. GTDB lineage: Bacteria > Pseudomonadota > Alphaproteobacteria > Rhizobiales > Hyphomicrobiaceae > Hyphomicrobium_B. The sequence goes on along the minus strand of CAWBLX010000001.1, from coordinate 78,549 downwards.
ACTTTTCAATCTGGCGTTTCGCCAAAACGAATGGCTCGCGCAACGCCAATCGGTGATTTCATCGAATATCGCCAATGCTAACACGCCCGGTTACAAGGCAAAGGATATCGAAAGTTTCGACGATGCCATGCGCACGTCGACCCCGATGGCGGCGACGAACCCGCAACATTTCACATCGCCTGAGTTCGACGCCATGAGTGACCAGGACAATGGAGCCGGCCAGGCCGAGGTCCTCGTTTCCGGCAACGACGTCGATCTCGAGCAGGAATTTCTCAAATCCGGCACTGTGATGCGTAGCTACACGCTGAACACGCAGATCATGAAGACCTTCGATCGCATGCTGCAATCCGTCACGAAGGGTTAAATCCGATGAGCGATCCACTTATAGCCGCAGCGAAAGCCGCCTCGAACGGCCTTTTCGCCCAGTCGACCCGCATGCGGGTCCTGTCGGAGAACATCGCCAACGCCGACAGCACCGGTAAGACGGCCGGCTCCGATCCGTATCAGCGCAAGACTGTCAGTTTCGAAGCCGTGACCGATGATGCCGATGGCGTCGACCTCGTCCAGGTCGATGACATCGGACGCGATCAAACACCATTTCGCACCGAATATATGCCGGGCCATCCCGCCGCCGACGCCAAGGGTTATGTGAAAATGCCCAACGTCGACATGATGACCGAGCTTGCGGACATGCGCGAAGCGTCCCGCTCTTACACGGCCAACACCCAGGTCATCAAACAGGTCCGCGAAATCGTTTCGATGACCATCGATCTTCTGAGGCCATCATGAGTCTGAATATCGCAATGCTCTCTCCCGATATCGGTCGCGTCGGCGGTGCCGCGGCATCTGCCGCCCCGACCGCAGCATCGCGGGCCGCGCCGGAAAGCGATTTCGCGCAGACGATGGCGTCGATGGCCGCCGACGCCATTTCCACGATCAAGACGGGCGAAACGACGGCGATCGCCGGTATGCAGGGCAAAGCTCCGCTGCAGCAGGTCGTTCAGGCCGTGATGCAGGCCGACCAGGCTCTCCGCACGGTTGTCGCCGTTCGCGACAAGGTTGTTGGTGCGTACCAAGAAATCAGTCGTATGCAGATCTGAGGTGAAAATAAATGAGAGCGCTTTCGATTGCGGCGACCGGCATGTCTGCTCAGCAGACAAACGTCGAGGTCATTGCCAACAATGTCGCGAACATCAATACAACCGGTTTCAAGCGTTCGCGCGCCGAGTTCGCGGATTTGCTGTACCAGACGGATCGCGCCGCGGGCACGGTCGCGCGTGATGACGACTCCATCATTCCGGAAGGCAATACGATCGGTCTCGGCGTCCGGACCGTTGCCATCCGCAATTTGTCGGCTCAGGGGCCGCTGGCATCGACGAACAACCACTTCGATCTCGCACTGAGCGGACGCGGCTATTTTCAGGTTCAAGGCGAGAACAACGAAGTTCTTTACACGCGTGACGGCGCGTTCAGCAAGAACGCGACGGGTCAGCTCATCACCCTTGAGGGCAATCTCGTGATACCGAGTATCACCGTTCCGACAACGGCCACGGATATTTCGGTCAATGCCTCCGGCCAAGTCTACGCCATTATCGGGGCCACCGGAACGCAGCAGCAGCTCGGCCAATTGTCGCTTGCGAACTTTGCCAACGAAACGGGCCTCGCTCCCCTTGGCGGCAATCTCTTTCAAGAAACCGAGGCTTCGGGAAGCCCCAACATCGGAAGCCCTGGCGATCAAGGCTTTGCCACCATTCAGCAAGGCTATCTCGAAAGCTCGAACGTCGATCCCGTCAAAGAGATAACTGAGCTCATTTCTGCGCAACGCGCCTATGAAATGAATTCCAAAGTCATCTCCGCGGCGGACGATATGTACAACGTCATCACGAAGGACATCCGCTGATGAGCGGCCTGCGTGACATTCGGAATGCGATCCAGCTGAGCATGGCGATCCTCGCCGTGTGTGGATTCGCATTCTCGTCTGTCACGCATGCTGAGGATTCCGGTCGCACCGTTTTCGTGCCGCGCGCCGTCATCTACCCGGGCGACAGGCTCACCGACGCCAACCTGATCGAGCGCCAATTGCTCGTCACGCCCGACAATCCGCCGGTCTTTGGCGAGAGGGAAGAAGATCTCTTGGGAAAGGTCGCGCGCCGGACGCTGCTGCCGAGCGAACTGATCCCCGAGATGGCCGTCCGCACGGAAGATCTCATAAAGCAGGGCCGCACCTACAAGCTGACCTATAAATCGCAATTCGTTTCGATCGTCGGGGTCGGCGTGCCGCTGCAATCGGGATCGGCCGGAGAAATCGTCAACGTCCGCAATCCCGACACCGGGATCATCATCAAGGCGCGCATCGAGCCAGATCAAAGTTTGTCGGTGGACGTTCAATGAGAGTGGCCTTAACCGCGCTGTTTTTTTTTCTCGTCGCGACAGCCGCCGTCGCGTCGACGCGGATCAAAGACATTACAGATGTCAAAGGCATCCGAGCTAACCAGCTCGTCGGATATGGCCTTGTCGTCGGTCTCAACGGAAGCGGCGACACTCTACGTAACTCGCCCTTCACGCAGCAATCCGTGCAGGCGATGCTCGACCGCATGGGCGTCAATATCCGCGGCTCTCAATACGAACCGCGAACACGAAACGTCGCGGCGGTCATGGTCACCGCCGAGCTTCCGCCGTTCGCATCCAAAGGCTCACGCTTCGACGTGACGGTATCATCCATCGGAGACGCAAAGTCCTTGGCCGGCGGCGCGCTTATAATGACACCCCTCGCTGGCGCCGATCAGAAAATCTACGCGGCGGCACAGGGGGCTGTGACAATTTCTGGGTACTTGGCGAAGGGCGCCGCCGAATCCATTACATCGGGAATTCCGACGCGCGGACGAATTCCGAACGGCGCTATCGTCGAGCAGGACGCACCCGGCGCCTTCGACGAAAGCATGCCGCTTGAGTTCGAGCTGCGCAGTCCGGACTTCACGACGGCTGTTCGCATCATGGACGTCATCAACGATTTCGCGAAACAGCGCTTCGGCATGCCCATCGCGCGCGCCAGGGATTGGCAAAGCATCATGATCCGGAAGCCCGGCAGAATCCTGTCGTCGCGGCTTCTTTCTGAGCTTGGCGAACTTGAGGTCGAGCCCGACCAACCGGCACGCGTCGTCATCGACGAAAGAACGGGCACGATCGTTATCGGCAGCGAAGTAAAAATTTCAACTGTCGCCGTCGCTCACGGCAACATCACGGTTCGCGTGACGGAGACCCCCCAGGTATCCCAGCCGCTTCCATTCTCCCAGGGCGGCCAGACGGTGGTCGTTCCGAATACGCAGGTTGACGTTAACGAGGCGGGCGGCACCGTTGCGACCGTTAAAGGCGCCAACCTTCGCGAGTTGGTGACGGCGCTCAACAGGATGGGTCTGAAGCCTATCGGAATTATCGCAATCCTGCAGGCCATGAAAACAGCGGGTGCGCTGCAAGCCGAACTGGTTGTGCAATGAGATCATTGATCCACACCAAAGGTTCAGCTTTCGGGGTGCTCACGCGGGCGGTCCCCCAAATGCTGGTTTTCGCCGCCCTGCTTCTTCTCGTCGGCAGCACGACGCCCGCAACGGCGGAAAGCGACAGTCGACAACTTGTCGGCGCCCCAGTCGACAGAAGTGCGCGTGCATTGGAGCTTCGCGCAAGCGCCGCCGCGCCAAAGCCCATTGCTTATTCGTTCCGCATGGCCGTCGATGATACAAAATCGGAACACGCGAAGAAGGCCGACGATAACGACGACGACGCGCTTCCCATGCCGACGCCCACCGCGCCCGATCTCAGCCCGGCGCAGCAATATTGCTCGAATATCCTCGATGCGACGTCGGCCGCCCAGATTGCCCAACAGACCCGCAATCTGGAAAAGGCAAAAAAGGAAATCAACGATCGGATCGCTCTTCTCTCCGCAAAAGCCGAAGTCCTGAAGAGTTGGATGAAATTGCGCGAAGATTTTGCCGCGCACGCCACCGATTCGCTCGTGCAGATTTATGGCAGGATGAAGCCCGATTCTGCCGCGGCTCAACTCGCCGCGATGAATGAGATGACATCCGCGGCCATCATATCGAAACTGTCCCCGAAAGTCGCGAGCCCGATCATGGCCGAGATGGACGTCGCCAAGGCGGCGCGGCTATCGGCTGTGATAGCGGGGGCTGGCGAGCTCGCAATTCAGCCGGAGCGCAAGGCCGATGCCCAGCAGTAGGACACGATGGGTGGCACCGGTGTTCGCGTCCGTTTCCGTGCTCCTCTCCGCATGCTCTCAATTGCGTGAGGTCTACCGCGAACCGACACTGTCGCCTGTCGGGAGCGGCTTGGCCCCTTCTAAAACGGCTCACGTCGATCTGCCCGCGACGCCCGTCGCCTACCATTCCGGAAACTCGACGTGGCAGGATTCCGGCGCCGACCTTTTTCGCGACGCGCGGGCTATTCATGTGGGCGATGTCGTGACGGTAAAGATTCAAATCAACGACAAGGCCTCGCTCGACAGCAATTTGAACCGTTCGCGCGATTCAAGCGAAGGATTGGCGTCGTCGGCGGATTTTAACTTTGGCTTTGGCGCCGCCGGACCCACCGGCTCCGGCAAGCTCGACGGCAATCTCGACCGCACGACATCGACGGATTCGAAAGGTTCGGTCGGTCGCTCCGAAAACATCAATTTGCTCGTCGGTGCCGTCGTCAGCCAAGTCCTCCCGAACGGCAATCTCGTGATCAGCGGTTCGCAGGAAGTGCGCGTCAATTACGAGCTTCGCGTGCTGAACGTGCAGGGCGTGATACGGCCTCGCGATATCGCGACCGACAATTCGATTTCATACGAGAAAATTGCGGAAGCGCGCATTTCGTATGGCGGCCGCGGGCGGGTCATGGAAATTCAGCAACCCGCGTACGGTCAGCAGGTTCTAGACATCGTGTCTCCGTTCTAGGCTCGGCTCGGAGGACAGCGCCAGGTGGCGAACGACAAAAGCAAGAATGATACGCCGACAGGCGGCGGCGCCGCCGGCTTCGTGATGTCGATTCTCCTCGCCGCGGTCCTCGGGATAGGCGGCGGCGGTGCATTCGGTTACTTTGCGATGCCCGACGCGTCGGCTCCGAGCCCTGAACCGAAGACAAAGAGCGTTGCAAAGGCGGAGCCGGTCCCCGGCCGGTTCCCAAGTGACGCGATCGAGCTGACCGTCCCATCCGTGATCACCGACTTGGATACGGATCCGAAGATGCGGGCCCGGCTCGACGTCTCCATTATCGTTGCGCATGGAACACCTCAATCGACGACGCTGATCGGCGAAGTCAGGGAAGACATGATTGCCTATCTGAAAGGTCTGACCGTCGCTGACATTCAGGGTGTCAGAGGCTTTCAGAACTTGCGAGAGCAACTCGATGATCGCGCCCGGGTCCGTGGTCGCGGTACCATCCTGGGACTCCTGATCGGCGGGTTGGTGCTCGAATGATCGTAAGACTACTTTGGGCGCTTGTTACTTTAGCTGCCTCGTCGCAAGCCGCGCTTGCCCAGACCATTGATCTTCAGTCACTGTTCCCTGCCGGTGACGCGAGCGTCTCCGGGCGCATCGTTCAGCTTCTCGTGGTGATGACCGTCCTATCGGTCGCGCCGGGCTTGCTGATGATGGTGACGTCCTTTGCGCGTTTCCTGATCGCCTTCTCTTTTCTGCGCGCGGGCCTTGGTCTGCAGACAACGCCAAACAACCTCATTCTCGTGAGCTTGGCGCTCTTCATGACCCTGTTTGTCATGGCCCCGACATTCCAGCAAGCGTGGGACAACGGCGTCAAGCCGATGGTCGAGAACAAAATCAGCCAGCAAGATGGCTATACACGGACAACCGCTCCCTTTCGGACCTTCATGCGTGCCAACGTGCGGGATAAGGATCTTGCCCTGTTCGAGCAGATGTCCGCCGATCGGTTCGGCGAGCAGAACAAGGCGGGACCGGACGATCTCCGCGTCCTTGTGCCGGCATTTATGGTCTCGGAGCTCCGTCGAGGTTTCGAAATCGGCTTTCTCGTGACACTGCCGTTTCTCGTCATAGATCTTGTCGTGGCAACGATCATGACCGCCATGGGTATGATGATGATGCCGCCGACCGTGGTGTCGCTACCCTTGAAAGTCTTGTTTTTCGTCCTCGTCGACGGTTGGAGCCTGCTCGTCGGCGCGCTCGTGAAATCGTTCACGTAGGAAGACCGCGGGTCCGGTCTAGGCCGGATGTCCTACGAGAAAATTAACGCCGAGCACCTAAAAATTAACCAATAGGAAACGACTCTCGGCTATCCATCGTCTCATGACAGGGTGGCCGCCGACAACCGCGCCACAGGCATGAGGCCGATCTGTCAAGCCGGAAGATCCGGCATGTCCCCAGTGGCGTTTAGTGCCGAGTACTAAGGACAAGGGACATGGGCATGAGCAGCATCAATACCAACATTTCGGCAATGACGGCCCTGCAGGCTCTGCAGGCAACGTCAAAGGACTTGTTGACGACGCAAAATCGCATTTCGACCGGCTTGAAGGTTGCTACCGCTTCTGACAACGCCGCTTATTGGTCGATCGCGACGACGATGAAATCAGACAACGACTCGCTCTCGACCGTTCAGGACGCCCTCGGCTTGGGCAAGGGCACCGTCGACGTCGCCTACAATGCAATGAGCCAGAGCACCTCGCTCGTCAGCCAGATCCAGCAGAAGCTGGTGGCCGCTGCCGCTCCTGGCGTCGACCGCAGTAAGATCCAGTCGGAAGTCACTCAGCTGCAGAACCAGCTCAAAGGCATCTCCGACTCGGCGAGCTTTTCGGGTGAGAATTGGGTTTCGGTCGACTCTTCGGCTACGGGCTACAGCGCCACGAAGACGATCGTCTCCTCGTTCTCCCGTTCGTCGAACGGTAGCGTTTCGATCGGAACGATCGACGTCGATACGTCGAGCACGGTGCTGTTCGATGCATCGACCGCTAGCGGCGCCGGTGGCATCCTCGATTCGCAGCGCAGCTCGACGGGCGCCGTCGTGTCGACCGGTGGCACATCGGTGATGAGCATTGACATCAGCGGCTTGACGGACAGCGCCGCTGATCAGGCCACGCTCAAGGGCTACATTGCTGGCGTCAGCTCCGCATTCCAGGAAATGACGACGGCTGCGACGGACCTGGGCTCTGCCCAGACGCGTATCGGCCTGCAGACCACCTTTGTGTCGTCGCTGATGGATACGATCACCACGGGCGTCTCGCAGTTGGTTGACGCTGACATGAACGAAGAGTCGACCAAGTTGCAGGCCCTCCAGGTCAAGCAGCAGCTCGGCGTTCAGGCGCTCAGCATCGCCAACCAGTCGAGCCAGAACATCCTCTCGCTCTTCCGCTAACGATTGAGGGCCTGGCACCACCGGGTGCCGGGCCCCGATCCAAGCTGACAAGTCCTAACTCTTTTGACGGGCCGCACCACAGGGATACCAATCCGCAATGACGGATCGGTCCCTCGGGTGCGGCCCGTCACCTTTGCACAAGGTTCCCTCTCTACCGTTGGACGGTAACTTTGCCGGCAAGGTTGAGAAATGGATTGGCGTCAGCTTGAGAATCTGTATCGGAGCGTTTTAGGGCTCGGGCGCCAGCGTTTGATGACACTAGGCGCCGCCGGCATTTTCGTTTTCGCGCTCATTACGATTGGCAGCTACTTCGCATCGCGCTCAAGCTATGAAACGCTGTACGTCGGATTGACGCCGCCCGATATCAGCCGAATGGGCTCTACGCTCACGGAAGCGGGTATTCCATTCGAGAGCAGCGTCGACGGCACGAAGCTCAGCGTCCCCATCGGCCAAACAGCTCAGGCACGGGCTCTCCTTGCCGAAAAAGGTCTGCCGGGAAGTCAAACGGCCGGATATGAGCTCTTCGATAAGCTGGGCGCGCTCGGCCTCACGTCGTTCATGCAAGAGGTGACGCGGGTCAGGGCGCTCGAAGGCGAGCTGTCGCGAACGATCCAATATCTGAAAGGCGTGCGCGCAGCCCGTGTCCACATCTTCCTCCCGGACCAGAACACGTTGCGCGTGAAGAAGCAGACGCCGACCGCTTCTGTCGTGATTCGGACCGACATTTCCGGCGACGCATCCGCGGCGCCCGCGATCAAGCATCTTGTCGCTGCTGCCATTCCGGATATGACTCCCAACGAGGTGCAGGTGATCGGCACCGACGGATCAATCCTCGGAGGCAGCAACAACCTCGCAGGCGACGCGCCGGTCCAGATGCTCGAACTCGAGCAGACGGTCGCGAAACAGATACAGGATAGCGTTCGCCGCACGCTTTCGCCTTATCTCGGACTCGATAATTTCGAAGTCAGCGCCATGGCGCGCCTGAACATCGACAAGCACAAAAGCACCGAAACGAAGTACGACCCCGACAGCAAGGTCGAGCGTTCGACAAAGTTCATCAAAGAGGCGAAAAGCTCGCAGGACGCCTCCGGAAAGACCAACGTCAGCGTCGAGCAGAATATCCCGAACGAGGCCAAAGATAACAAGGATCAGACAAAGCGCGCGCAGGATCGCAAGGAAGAGACGACGAACTACGAGATCAGCTCGAAATCGGCTTCGACAACGAGCGAGGGCTACAAGATCGATAACATTTCGGTCGCCGTCGTCGTCAACAAGAAGCGGCTCATGGACGTTGTCGGCAAGGACGCGAAGCCTGGGGATATCGACAAGCAAGTTGCCGAGATCGAGAAGCTCGCGCTGTCTGCCGCCGGAATTGATGAGAAGCGTGGCGACAAAATAAGCGTCGCTGCGGTCGATTTCGCACCCTCGCCGTTTGCTACGGACGGTTCGTCTGGAGCAGCATGGGCATCTGTGCTCGTGGGGCTTGCCGGAACCGGGATAAAATCCCTCACTATTCTCCTGCTCGCAGCCATCGTCGTGATGGCGGGCTTCCGGCCTGTCATGAGAACGCTGCTCTCGGCGCCGGCCGTCGAAAACGCAGGGTCTGTCGCAGCGCTCGGCGGGCCGATCCCATCCATCACCGGAACGGGTGCCGCTCCGATCGACATGCCCGAAATGGCATCGCCATTGTTGGAGCCGGGAGCCAATCCGTTTGACGGAATAGCGGGCGCCGGGTCTTCCGACTTCGGCTCGGGCCTTTCGTTTGGGCGCTCGCTCGCTCTCGGCCCTGTCGAAAAGCTTGGCGCCATCATTGATAACGACGAAGAGCAGGCGACGGCCATCATGAAGCATTGGGTCAAGAACGGATGATAGCGCGACTTCATAGTCCTGCGTTTTCCCTCTTGACTGACTTCGATCGCTCCCCATCCGGCGGCGAGACGCCAGACCATGAAGCCCAATTGAAGGCAGCATTCGAAGACGGCTACCGACAGGGCCATTCGGAAGGCCACGCTGAGGCAGAAGCGGATTCAGAAATCCGCCTCGCGGAAGCGGGAACACTGCATTCCGAGCAACTCGTCGAGGAAAAGCAGATTTGGCAGCGCGATTGTGCCGATGTGCTTGTGGCTCGGCTCGAGAGCGCCGCCAAGGCGATCGAGCGCAGCATCGAAGAACGCGTCGCTAATCTGCTGCGGCCGTGGCTTGTCGACCGGCTGCGCAGTCGGGCATTGCTGGATCTCGAAAGGGCGATCTCGCGGGCGCTTGTCGAAGGCGCAAAAATTCATATCGAAGCGCCCGCCGAAATTGTGCAGCACCTTCGAGATCATCTCCCGTCCGAGACATTTCAAATCGGCTATTCCGAAAGTCCGAACGCCGACATTCGGGCACATATCGAAGACACCAAAATCGAGATCAATATCTCGGCGTGGATCGCCGAGCTTGAGGCTATGGCACCATGAGTAAAGGCCAGGAAGACGTATCATCTCAGCCGCTCGTGATCGTCCGTCGGCGACGCAATACCGACGAACCACATCACGGCGGCGTCTGGAAGATTGCCTATGCCGATTTCATGACGGCGATGATGGCATTTTTCCTTGTGATGTGGCTGATCAATGCCGCCGACAAGAAGACCATCGTCCAGGTCGCAGCCTACTTCAATCCGATTCGATTGACCGATCGATACGCGGCACCCAAAGGCCTCGAGGATTTGAACGAGACGCAGTCAAAGTCGTCCGACGAGAAGAGCAAGAAGGGCTTTGAGAAGCAGATCGTTGACGACAAGCAGAAGCGCGTAGCCGAGCACGACAGCAAAGAAAATATCGGCGAAGCAAAGGACGAGGCGGCGCAAAAATTGAGCGCAGCCGCCGGCGGAAAGAGTGCGCAAGTTCTCAAGGAGCAGGCGCTTTTCGACGATCCCGGCGATCTTTTAGAACAATTGGCGGATAAAGCCCGCGGACGTCAGCCCAGCACGGCCGCCAACACGTCGAATGGCAATATCAGCGATCCCTTCGATCGGCTCAACAGGAGAGCCGGAAAGTCGGAGGTCACTCTGAAGCCTGCGCCCGAAGCGGCGCCTGTCGCTCCCATAAAGACTTCGAAGACCGAGCGGACGCAACCTGCAAACGTCGCGAAGTCTTTCGCGGAAGCAGAGTCCCAAAAACAGCTCGCGCTTCGTGCTTCGCCCGATAACATCGCCGATAAGCCGAAGCAGCAGGACAGCGTCTCCGAGAAGACGCCCGCAACGTTGGACCAGACGAAGAAAGAGGATAAAACTCACGATAAAGATCATGCTCAAGACAAGCAGCACGACAGGGACGAGGAAGCGAAGAACCTCCGAGAACAAATCAGCAGTGCGGTCGCGACCGTCTCACGGGATTTGCCTCTGATCGAGGTGAAAGCAACTCCCGAGGGGCTGCTCGTTAGCCTGACGGACGACGCCAACTTCGGTATGTTCGAGGTCGGTTCTGCGAAACCAAGCCCTGAACTCGTTCTTGTGATGGAGAAGGTCGGGCGGATTTTGAGTGAAAAGAGTGGCGATATCGTCATTCGCGGACACACCGACTCTCGTCCCTTTAAAAGCGGCGTTTACGACAACTGGCGCCTGTCCTCGGCCAGGGCCCAAATGGCCTATTACATGCTCCTGCGCGGCGGCCTTGATAAGTCGCGGGTCGTGGCCATTGAAGGGCGCGCGGATCGTGATCCAAAAGTTCCGTCAGATACTTTGGCCGCTTCAAACCGCAGAATCGACGTTCTCATCAAAGAGGCGAGCAAATGATGAGGATTGCGCTGATTGGAGCAGCGTTATTCGTCGCAATGGCCGGCGCGACTGCCGGCACCCTCTTCTATTTCAAGCCTGCTTTCCTGTTCGGCGTATCTGAAGCCGAGGTTCCGGCCGCCCACGGCGTTCCAAGCTACGCAGCAGAAGAAAATGAGAAAACGCGGGCCAGGAGACATGCGCTCGACCTTGTCGCGCAACTTGGGGCCGTCCAGGACAAAATTATCCGCGGCAACCGTGCGGCTCTCGTCGATCAGAGCCGGCTGCTGGACGATATTGCTCACGAAGTACGCCGCTTCGGCGATAAAGATTGGGATGACTACGTCAACGTCCGCACGAGCTTGCTCTATGTATTGAGCGGCGGCGATGCGCACGTTCTCCAACCGCTTGTCGACCGGAATTCCCTGAGCGCGGCCGATCAGAAATTGGCGTCCGGCATCATGAGCTTCGCCGAAGGCCAGTCGCGAAAGGCCCGCGATTTATTTGACGGCATCGATCCGAGATCGCTCGACGTCAGCCTCGTCGGGCCGTTCGCTCTAGCCCGCGCATCTCTCTACCTTGACGACAACCACGAGAAGGCCATCGATCTCCTTGACGACGCAAGATTGGCGGGCCCGCATACGGCCATCGACGAAGCCGCCGCACGGCGCGAGATTCCCATTCTCCTCAATGCCGGAAACACCGGACGCGCCATGATGCTGACCGTCAGCTATGTGCGTGAGTTCGGTAAATCCATCTATGCCTGGAAGCTCTTCCGGGACTTCTCGGAAGCCGCGGCCAAGCACGCCGAGCTGGATAACGCTGCGACGATCGATCAGCTAGCAGAGTCTTTCGATGAGAAAGATGCGCAGCCGGCGTCGGAACTCTTTGTCGATATCGCCGGCGAGGCCCTGCTTCAGGGCCGTCTCAAGCTCGCGAAAGCAGCAGCGGGTCGAGTTCTGAAAATGAACGAAGCGTCGCCCGACGTTCTTGACAAGGCCCACCTCTATGCGGCCGCCGCCGAAGCGCCTTCCGCCGACGCTTCCAACGCCCTGAAAGCTTTAGATCAAATCACGGTCGATCGGTTGACCGAGGACGACACCGAAATTCGAGAAGTCGCAGGCTTCATCGCCAAGACGGTCGTCGGCGAAGCGGAGGCTTCGAATTTGCCATCCGCGTCGGGCGAGTTTCAGGCACAGCAACAGGAAAACGTCCCGCAAGGTGCGACGGCGATAAAGGCGACGACGGCACTTAATAAGGCCGACGCCATCTTGAAAAAAGCGGATTTCATTATTTCTGGGAGCGCGAAATGACGGCCGCAGTTGGAAGTGCCGCACCAGGCGGAGTTGAGAAACTCCTGCAATCGGGGGCCGGTAAAGTGGCGGGTAGCGGACATCGCAACCACGTAAAGCAGTCCGAAGACATCAAATCCCAGCCGGATGGGACGCACCAACAGGCTGACGCTGCGGAAGTTGACGATTCCGGCACCGCTATCGATCAAACCGAGAAGACATCGCGGCGGAAGCACGGCAAGTCGAATTCAGACGACGACGATACGTCGTTTGAAGACACGTTCGACAGCATCGGCCAGGACGGATCGAAGGACGACGGAAAGAAAGCGGATCGCCCCCAAATCGTCCTGCCCAACCTCGCGACCATGCAGCAGCTTGCGACGAGCACGCCAACGGACGGGTCGGACGCCGATCAAAAACTGCAAGCGAAGCCGCAATCTGCGGTCCGACCGGCAAACTTTTTGAGACAGGCCAGCATTCTTGCGCTGATGGACGCGAAGGATCGGATATTCGCGAATGTCCGCGATATGACGGCCGCCGACACAAAGGCCGGCCAAGCCCCGCCACAGACGGACAACGACACGACGGAAGTAGTGACTCCGATAACGATCGACCGCCGGGAAACACACTGGAATTTCGACAATAAGGTTGTGACGACTGCCGCATTGCAAGCTTCTGCATTGCAGACGGATGCTCACAACGTAACGCAAGCCGCGGCCGCGCTCGGAGCAGCAACCACGACTTCATCCAAAGCGCAAACGACCGACACAGCGTCCCTGACCGCCAAACCAAATCAGACGGCGCCCCAGGCCGCCGCGATTCCCGACGTGGAGCCGCCGGCAAGCCCGTCTTTCGGAAATAGCGGTGGCGACCCCGGCAATAGCGATCAGCGTGGCGCCCAACTTCAAAGCCAAGCCTCCGCCGATCCGACAGGGCGCAAGATCGGGAAGGCAGAGCCTTCCGCCTCGATCGATCAGATTTTCACGGCGAACGCCAACCCGCCGCAAACACCTTCGAGCGCGACCGACCAAGTTCGCAACGGCATTATCGACGGCCTTTCAGCGGGCACTGTCGATCCGACGGCGAACACTTCGAGCCAGGTCCCGTCCAGCCGGCCAACCGCGGTGCCCGTGCTGCGAACGCTTGACCTGACGTTGTCTCCGGAAGATCTGGGCTCTGTGAAATTGCGTCTAAGCCTTAAGTCCAATTCGCTCTCGATTGAAGCCGAGGCCTCGAAGGCCTCGACGGCAAAGTTGCTGAACGATGACCGCGTATCTCTTGAGCGCGGCCTGAGGGATGCGGGCTACGACGTTTCAAGCATGAAGGTCACCGATGCGTCGGCAAGCAATTCGGCGAATCCAAATGGTTGGCAAATGGGCGGGTCGCCATCGAGGGACGGCGATCAGGCTCGTCCGAGCTTCGCTGGAGGTCAGGGCGGCGAGATGCAACGTCGCGATGGCTCGACGTTTAATCAATCGCAGCATCGTCCTAAAGAAAGCAATCAACAGACCGCGGCAGTGGATCTGTCCAACGGCAGGCCGGGCAATGCAGTCTATATCTAGGTATTGTTAGATGATGCAGCAGGAACTGACTGGAACCGGGCTACGTGGTCCCTTTCCACTCGCGCCCGACGCCATCGAGGAAGAACTCGTGGACCGTTGTCCCGGAGCCTATGCGCTGGGCTTTATCGACCACCTTGGGCGCTTCTCGATCACATTCGTCGGGAGTGCGGGGGAAGATCTCAAATTAAAGCTGAGAGCTCACATCGGAACTGCCCCGCAGTTTAAATTTCGGCACTTCGCAGAGCAGAGGCAGGCATTCGAGAAAGAGTGCGAGATGTTCCACCAGTTCATGCCGAGTGGAAATTTCTTGCACCCTAGCCGGCCGCAAGGCTCGGACTGGACGTGCCCGCGATGTCGGAGATAGAGCGGCGTTTCGACAGGAGTCCGAGAACGTCCGCCAAAGCCTGATGATAGCCGGCGTGCCAATAAGCAGATTCCGATGTCTCGCGATCGAGATGAAGCTGCGCATCGAGCTTCTCCGACCAGTCCCCATCAAGTTGCGCACCGATACCGGCCATGCGAGCCCGCAACATCTTAACGTCGGCGCCTGCGTCTTCCATTGGTATCCCTCGTCGCATTCCATCCGGTCATCCCGGCTACGATGAGGAGAATACGCGACATTTATGGGAACATCGCCAAAGAAGCATCTCGCATTTTATATAAGTGCCACGACGGCTCACCCGCCGCTCTCACGAAGCCTCGCGACGTATCGGTCCATCAGATCATTGGCGATCATCATGCGTTGCGTGGCGAGATCCCGGAGTTCACGGCGAACGCGATCGGGATGATTTCTCAGCGCGAATTCCCGCCTGAGGGTCGCGATATCAGTTTCGGAAAAATCGGAATTGAGACCGAGTTCAAATAAGATTTTATTAGGGTCCAGCAGGGAATCCGGTCCGGTTTCGCTATCTCCATCGGCGACATAAGGATGTCGCGGATGGAATTCGCGTTCATCCATCCCGCCTCGACTATTGGCTGCCAGCGCCCAGGCCGCCTCAAGGCTATTAATCGAAAAGCGATGGGGCTTCGGCGCTTCGGCAGGCCGATCGTCCCGATCGAACAATTCGTCGATGAGCGTTTCAAAGCTGGACGGAAGCGGCGTCCGAGATTGCATCCGGATATCTATGAGCGAGAGAAAAAGCCGTATCGGGCGACCTTATGATCGTCAGCTTGCGGAGCGCTGACTAACCGCGGGGCTTTTCCCGATCAAGTCCGGCGCGTCGATTTTTGCAGCGTAACGGCCTTGCCAAAATATTCGCGGCCGAGGTTCTCGAAATCCAGGCGCTCATCGACGTCCGGCACCGGATGCAGAAATTGGACTCCGATGTGCTCGTCCCGAAGCCAAGAGATGTGGCCATCGATCATCGTCCCATCGAAGAGAGTGAGAGTCGCGCGCTCGCCGACGTTCGGCACGATACCATCGAGAACGCTGATCTTTGCTCCGGACTCTGACAGATCTATGAGATCGCAGATCAAACGCAGGTTTCGAAATTGTATGGCAATATGCTGACGCGCCGTATGCCGGGTGTCACGCCGCTCGTCGTCGGAAGGAACGCCTTCCGGAATCACAACCTGAGCCCGAAATCCGCGCATGAATCTCCGAAACTTTACCCTCTTCATATACGCACCTGAGTAGATCTCGCGTCCTAAACCGCACGAAGGCATATTGAATGGACGCGCCGACCGGCTAATTCGCTTTTCATTCTCGCGAGCGGGTGCCGATTAAACCCCAATTGATTTACGCAGCCGGTCGAAAATCACGTCAAATTTTCCCATTCGCCGGTAAGGAATTGAAAACCATTTGGAAGAACCCCGCCGCAATATCCTCAACGCTGGCATTGCCTTGATAGCGGCAACGGACCGCGAGCGTGCAGGCCCATTCAAAGGAGCGATGTAGCCGCAACGAAAGGCGCAGCGCCGTTGATTTGGCGTGGCATTTTCAACCCATGCAATTTTGAAATTATTGTTAATAAGTCACGTGAATCACTGTATTTTCTCAAACGCCAATGATTTGCGGGGCTTGGGGGAAATCATGTTCGTTGTGCTTGACGACCGGATAACGGTCGGAGGGGGATATGTCGCGTGTTTCGAGCGCGAGGGTGTGGCGGCGACTGCGGTGGAGCCATCGGAATTTTTCGAATGGTTTGAGCTTATTAACGACGCCGATGTCTCTGTCATTGAGGGGTTTCTGATCGGCGCGGTGGTGAATAGGCGGCAAATCTCAGCGCGGATTCGGTCGCGCTGCCGCGCTCCGCTAATTGGTCTTCTCGAAACGAGGGCCCTCAGCGAGACGCTTGAATTATTCTCCCTCGGTTTTGACGACGTTCTAGCCAAGCCATTTCATGTCCGGGAAATATTGGCGCGGAGCGGCGCAATTCGCCGGCGAATGCAAATGACCGACGAATGTGTCGACGTCGGCGGCATCCGGATATTCTTCGACGGCCGCGATCCGATCGTCAGCGGCGAAGTTCTCCCTTTGCCGCGTCGTGAGCGTAGGATCCTGGAATGTCTGGTTCTGAGCCGCAATACGCGCATCACAAAGACCCAGATTTTCAATCGGGTGTACGGGATCTTCAATGATGAAATTCACGAGAACGTTATTGAAAGCCATATCAGCCGGCTTCGGAAACGACTGAAGCAAAGGCTTGGACAGGACCCGATCGATTCCCAGCGGTTTCTCGGCTACCGCCTGAAAAACTTCTCCAACGAGGCCGGTTCGCAGCCTGCTTCGGAGGCCGCAACCAGTCTCACGCAAGCCCCGGATGCTTCAATTGCTCCGAGCATCATTCGCGATGAGGAGAATGTCGATGGGTCTCTACGGAGTAATGACTACAAGCGTCTCGGGCATGTCTGTCCAGTCTGACCGGATGGGCACGGTCGCGGACAACATCGCTAACATCAACACCACGGGCTATAAATCGGCATCCACCGAATTTGCGACTCTCATCGCCGAAGGTAGCGTTGCGGAATACGTGCCTGGATCCGTATCGACCATCGCCCGCCGCGCCGTGTCTCAGCAGGGTGATTTCACCTATACGAAGTCGGCGACGGACCTCGCTGTCAGTGGCAATGGCTTCTTCATGGTGGAGAGCGCAGATGGCACGCCTTACCTCACGCGGGCGGGCAACTTTGTACCGGACTCGGCCGGCGATCTCGTAAACGCCGCAGGCTTCAAGCTGCTGGGTTATAACCTTCTGGACGGCAGCTCGAGTTCGGTCATGAACAGTGCTGCCGGTCTGCAGGTCGTCAGCAGTAGCTCATTGGGCATGAAAGCGACGCCCTCGACGAGCGGCACCTTCAACGCGATCCTTCCGGCAGACGCCGCCGTCACGGCCACGGCGGATCTGCCGTCCGGCAACGCTTCGACGGCAGCTTACGCCGGCAAGACGTCCATCGTGACCTATGACAACCTCGGTCATCAAGTGACACTCGACGTCTATTCCGCGAAGACCGCGGATAATACGTGGGAAGTCACCGTCTACAACGCGGACGGCGCGTCGGCCGCCGGCGGATTTCCCTACGCGGCGGGTTCGCAATTGACGACGACGGCGCTCACATTTGATCCGACAACGGGTGCATTGGCCACGGGCGGTCCCGCACTGAGCGTCAGCATCCCCAATGGCGCGACGCTTTCGCTCGACGTCAGCAAGATGAAACAGCTTGCTGCGGGCTACACGCCGCAAGAAGGAAGCGCGAACGGCAGTCCTCCGACCGCCGTCGACCGGCTCGAGATCAGTAAGGATGGTGTTGTCACGGCCGTCTATAAGGATGGCTCGCGGGTCGACGCCTTCAAGATCCCGCTCGCAAAGGTCGCGAGCCCGGACAATCTCACCGCCATTTCCGGCAACGTTTACGCGACGAATAAGGAGTCGGGCGACCTGCAACTCGGCACCGCCAACGGCGGCGGCTACGGCGCCGTCATCTCCGGCGCGCTCGAAAGCAGCACCGTCGATCTCGCATCGGAATTGACGACGATGGTCCAGGCGCAACGCAACTACACGGCAAACTCGAAAGTGTTCCAGACCGGCACCGAGCTCTTGGACGTGCTCGTAAACCTCGTTCGGTGACGGGGAGTTAGCGAATAGAAGGCCCAGCTGATGACGCTTACGCAGAGTACAAGCAACGCGAGTTCTAGTCTCTCGACGATTTCCGAGCAGATTTCGATCGTTTCGCAGAACATCGCACGCGTGAACAATGCAGACGCGACCCGCAAGGTCGCAAACGTCGTCAGCGGGCCGGGCGGCGGCGTTAGCGTTACCGGAATCAGCAGGACGGCGAACAAGCTGCTGCTCGACACGTATCTAACGGCAAATGCCAATAGCCAAACCCAGTCCGTAATCAATTCGGCGCTTGATCAGCTGCAGAACACGGTCGGCGAAACGGACACGGACACCTCTCCTGCCGCTCTGATGGCGAAGCTCACGTCAGCGCTTCAAGATTATTCGGCAACCCCGCAGAACAGTTCGGTGGGGGCGACGGTGGTGACCGCGGCCCAGGAACTGGCAAATTCTCTGAACACAGCCACGCAGGCGGTGACCAGCGTTCGGACTCAGGCGGATACCGATATCGCCGCGTCTGTTGCCAACATCAACGATCTGCTCTCTCAATTCCAGTCTCTGAACACTCAGATTGTCACCGGGACGAGCAACGGCACCGATATCACAGACGCGCTAGATGCGCGCGACGCGGTTCTGAAGCAGCTTTCGACGGAAGTCGGCATACGTAGTGTGCCGCGCGACAACGGCGATATGGCGATCTACACCGACAGCGGCGTCACGCTGTTCGATAAGACCGCGCGCAAGGTCACGTTCCAGCAATCTGCCAGCCTGTCTGCGAGTTCCGTTGGCGCTCCAGTCTATGCCGATGGCGTTCCGATCGCGGGCACCTCGCACAGTATGTCGATCAGCTCAGGCAAGCTCGCTGGTCTCGTGGAAATCCGCGACAACGTCGCGCCGACCTATCAGAGCCAACTCGATGAGATGGCGCGGGGCCTGATCGAAGCATTCGCCGAAACTGATCAGTCCGCGACGCCGACCCTACCCGATGCTACCGGCCTCTTTACCTACGGCGGCGGTCCGGGCATTCCCGCGTCCGGAACCGTGGTCCCGGGCCTCGCAGGCTCGATCAAGGTCAATCCGAATGTCGACCCGACGCAAGGCGGGGACGCGTCTCTCATCAGAGACGGCGGCATTTCCGATCCGGCAAACCCAGCCTATAAATACAACACCGATAACGGCGCGTCATTTACCGATCGCATTCAGCAACTCATAACGGGCCTTGGCTCCGCGCGCTCGTTCGATGCATCTTCGCAGCTTCAACAGTCCGGATCTATTTCCGATTATGCCAAGTCGTCGGTGTCGTGGCTTGAGGCGCTGAGACAGTCCGCGAGCAACGAAGCCGAATCCCGCCAGGCGACGGCGGACCGCGCGACCACCTCTCTATCTCAGGCAACGGGCGTCAACCTCGACGAGGAAATGACCAATCTTCTCTCTCTTGAGAGAACATTCCAAGCGTCGTCTCGTCTCATAAATACCGTCGACAACATGATCCAGGCGCTTCTCCAAGCAGCAGGCTGACACCCATGATCACTTCATCATTCATATCGTCAGCCTCACTTGCGGATGAGACACGCCGTTCGATCGCGCGGTTGCAATCGCAGCTCATTGACGCTCAAAAGGAAATCTCGACCGGACGGCACGCTGATGTTGGCGTGACTCTTGGCGCGACGACGGGCGTGACGGTTTCGATGCGCCAGGATATGGATCAGATCCAGTCCATAAAGAATTCGAACAATCTGGTCCTCAATCGGCTCACTGCGTCGCAATCCGCGCTGGCGACGGTTGCCTCGAGCACATCGACCTTTTTGTCGGCGCTCATCACCGCTCAAACCGCGGGGACATCGCAGGACACGCTGATTCAAGCATCCAAGGCCGGCATGCAGACAATGCAAGACCAGCTCAACGCTTCACTCGATGGGCAATACCTCTTTTCAGGCATCAATTCCGACGTCCAGCCAATGGATGACTTTTTCGGATCGCCGCCGTCTGCCGGTCAGCAGGCCGTGACAAACGCCTTCGTCGCCAAGTTCGGCATGAGCCCGGACGATCCGGCGGCCGCGAATATCTCGCCCACCGACATGCAGGACTTTCTTGATAATGAGTTTTCCGACCTCTTCTCGGCATCGAACTGGTCGAGCACGTGGTCAGCGGCGTCCGACAAGCAGGTCAGCAGCCGAATATCGCGCAGCGAAGTCATCAACACGTCCGTCACGGCCAACGACAGCACCTTCCGCTCCTTGACGGAAGCTTATGCGATGATTTCCGGACTGGGTTTCGCAAACCTCAACAGCGGGACGCAACAAGCGATCATATCGAAGGCGAGGGATCTCACCGCGAACGTGACAGGCGGTCTTACTCAGGTCCAGTCGGCTCTCGGCGTCACGCAAAAGCGTGTTTCGGATTCGAATGATCAAATCGATACCCAGGTCGATTTCCTCACGAAGTCGATCGACAATCTGGAGCAGATTGATCCCGCCGCGGTCACCACGCAACTTTCACAAATTTCCACGGCGCTTCAGGCGGCGTACTCGCTAACGAACCAGCTGAACAAACTGAGCATCATTGATTACCTCAATAACTAGCAGCAGGCGGCATCCAAGAACGGATTCCCGGAAGGCAAAAGATGTATAAGTTCTCATACGAAGAAACGCTAAGCGATTCCGGTAGCCGGCAACGCGAGAACGAGCGTCAGGCCATCGAACAATCCGTCACGCTTCTGAGATCGGCGCAGAGGGCGGGGCCCTATTCTCGCGAGGCCGTCGATGCCATCATCTTTCTGAACCGGCTCTGGAGCTTTTTCCTCGAAGACCTTGCAAAGCCGGAGAATGGATTGCCCGACGACGTGCGGGCGAAAATCATCTCAATTGGCATTTGGATGCTGAAAGAGGCTGAGGCGATCAGCAACGGCAAGTCGCGAAATTTTGCTGGCCTCATTGATGTTTCAAATGTCATCGCGGAAGGGCTGTGATGGCGGGCGGTTTGAAAATAACGTTACGTGCCGGAGAGCGGATTTTCATCAACGGCGGCGTTCTTCGCGTTGACCGCAAGGTCAGCGTCGAGCTGATGAATGACGTCATCTTTCTGCTTGAGCAGCACGTCATGAAGCCGGAGGACACGACGACTCCGCTCCGGCAATTATACTTCATGATCCAAATGATGCTCATCGAGCCGGCCCTGCATATGAAGGCCCGGACGATGGCAAGGGAATCCGTCACCAATCTCACGGCGAGCATCAGCGATTCGCGGCTCATCCAAGGATTGATCGATGCGGGGGAATTGCTCGACAGTGACCGTCCGTTCGACGCGCTGAAAAAAGTGAGAGCGCTGCTCCCCTTTGAGACCACAGAAAATGCCACAGAGGAACGAAGCAAGGAGGTCGCATGACCACGGTTCCAGCCACTGGCACGAGCACAAGCGGTACGTCTTCAACGACGCAGGCCTCGTCAACGCTCGACTACAATGATTTTCTCCAGCTCATGATCGCTCAGCTGCAAAATCAGGACCCTCTGAATCCGACTAACTCGTCGCAGTTCATGTCGCAGATTGCCGAGTTCTCGAACGTTGAGCAGGGAATCAACACGAACTCCAAGCTTGATCAGCTGCTCGTCAATTCGAACATCTCTCAGGCAAGCACGATGATCGGCCTGCAAATAACGGGGACCGATGGAACCACCGGAATTATCGAGTCGGTTCGCATCGACTCCTCCGGCTCGACCGCCGTGCTCACGGATGGCACTCAGGTCCCCATTGATGCCGGCGTGACGATAGGATACCCGGTGTCGTGACCGAAGGCGACGCACTGGAACTCGTCCAGCAGGCCATTTGGCTGACCATCGTGCTCGCCGGGCCGGTCGTTGGCTCGGCAATGGTGATTGGCGTCGGCGTCGCCTTCGTGCAGGCCCTGACGCAGATTCAGGAAATGACCCTGACATTCGTGCCGAAGATAATCGCGGGGTTTGTCATCCTATTGTTGACTGGCAGCTACAGCGGCGGGCTGCTCAAAGTGTTTACAGAGCAATTGTTCACGCGAATTGCTGTCGGATTTAAATAGCGTTCACATTCGGATCGTAATTCGCCCCGCAATAAATTTGCGGGAATTCTGGTCGCGACTTGTGAAATGTACCAAAAGAGCATTGCGCCACCGGCCGACTCATGTTCGGGATGCCGGAAGAAATCGTTTGAATAAAGCTCGGCTTCGAAAGGCTTCGGCCTCCGGGCGTTCCTGCGCGGCGTCTGTCGCGATTACACGTAGCATGCTTCCTCTCCCTTCAAGGCCTCTGTCTGACGCAGCGGAGGCATTCAAGATCTGAGCCGAGCAGGACAATGAGCACATTCGCACTCAAGCAGCTGCCCTCATCCGCCTTGATCATGTTGGTAAGCGTCCTGGCTATTTGCTCCACATTCTTGGTTTGGAGTTTATTCATGCGATCGCAGACCGATTTCGCCTCCCTGGCGAATTGGTCCGACGTTTCCTGGCAGATTGCCGAAGTCGATTCCCGAGGACGCTTGGTTCGTCTCGGAGCGCACCCGTTTGCCGTGGCTTTATTATTTGGGTTTGTAACGACCGGCTGCCTGAGCTTTGCGTGGGGAGCTTGGCAGTTCTTCAAAGGGACAGGGCAAACGCGAAGCGACGGCGACGAGGGGCTGTCCGAGAGATTGGAAAAGGTCGGCCAGGAACTCGACGAAGAAGTCTTCCTCGTCATGCGCTTGTTGAAACAGCACGTCGATCTGAGCGGATCGCATTCTGAATCGTTAGCGAAGGTGAGCGACAGCCTTTTGGCATCGACCTCGCCTGAAAGAATTCGCACGATTATCCAGTTTCTGATCAGCGAAAACAAGAAAGTGCAAAATGAGGTCGGCGAGCTCAACGTCCGCCTTCAGCAGTCGCAGCAGCAAATTGAGAAGCTCAGAGTAAACCTGAGCGATAGTCATCGCTTGGGAATGCTGGACGCTGTGACCGCGTTGAAAAACCGCCATTGGCTGGAGGTCAATCTTCCAAAGGAAGTCTTGGCCGCGACCGAGGCAAGCGATCCCCTTTGCGTCATCATGGCGGATGTCGACCACTTCAAGCGGATCAATGACACGTTTGGTCATGCCGTCGGCGACGAGATCTTGCGGCGATTCGCTGAGCTGCTCTCAAAGAACATCAAGGGGCGCGATACCGCCGCGCGCTACGGCGGCGAGGAGTTTGTCGTCGTATTGCCCCAGACCAAGCTCGCGGGTGCAAAAAATCTTGGCGAACAGATTCGCAGCGAGCTTGAGTGCAAGAAATGGATGCACCATAGGACGGGCCAGCCGATCGGCAAGGTAACGGCGTCGTTTGGCATCGCCGAGCTGCGTAGCGGCGAAGAGTGCGACGATCTCCTGGATCGGGCCGACACCAAACTGTACGAGGCCAAGGCCAGCGGCCGAAATCGCGTCAGCGTGGACGAATAAGCTTGCCCCATCCATGGGCGGCGGCCACGAGCGTGCAGGCAATACGGCGCTGTTAGCGGCCAATTAGTGGATCGTCGCCGGAAAGCGGCTCTTCGAACTGAACGTTGACGTATTCATTTCGCGCCCAGACAATGGTTCCTTTTATCTTCCGCCCATTCCGGAGTTCGACGAGGACACGCTCCTTGAGCTGGTAGCCCTGCTCGCAGGTAAGTCCGATGCCGTTCCGCGAGATATCGCGTGCGAATGCCATCGCATTGCTGTTTTGTCCTCTGACCATACAGGGTTGCAGCAATGCGTAGCGCGGCGTTTTCCGACGTTGCGGCAGAACGGGGATCGCCACTTCGCCAACTTGATTGACGCAGCCGTGCGAACGCGAAATCGCCTCTCTCAGAAACTTACCGAGGACAAGGGAATTTCCCGTGTAAAGTCCGCTTAAACGCCACCGCGCCTCCGGCTCCAGGCTTTGTACCGCCGCTTCGCAGTCCTCCGACAGTTTCAGCCAGAGCGCCGTGATCTGCTCGAGCTTGGCGAGCGAAATAGTCGGCCCTGTGAAGGCGCCCGCGTCGCGAATGATCGGCACTGTCAGTCGTTTGGCGTCGGATAAATCGAGATAGATCTTACGAAGCGATGTCGCGAGGTCCCGGGGCAGGCCGATCTCCTGCCAGGTATGAAGCGCGGCCCTGATGACGGGCGTTTCGACCGGAATGAAATTGCTGCATGATCGCAACATCCACGCGCGCTTCTGGGCGACGCTCGCGTTCATGCAACTCGTGATCGCGCCGACCTGTAGCACCGTCCAATGAAACTCGCAGACGAGTGCTTCGAATAAGGCGTTGCCTTGCTCAGGTTCCGACGAAACGGTCGAGCGCGCAATTGCGGACCGCGACGGTTGTGAAAATTTCAAAATGCCCTTCACCATTGAGTGGCCCCCAACCAATCTCAAAGCGGATTAGAAAAAAGCGTTCGAAGCTTCGCGGCCGGGACGGCGCGCGAAAATAGAAATCCTTGCGCTTCAACACAGCCCTCGGCACGAAGCCGGTCGAGCTGCTCTTCGGTCTCGACTCCCTCCGCAACGCTGGTCATGCCGAGATTGTACCCAAGCTGAATAATGGATCGCCGCAATGTGGACGAGCGTTTGACGTTTGCAACGGAAGAGACGAACGACCTGTCGATCTTGATCTTGTCGAAGGGAAAGCTTTGCAAGTAGCTCAGCGAAGAGAATCCCGTACCGAAATCGTCGATCGAGAAGCGAACGCCCATTTTCCGAAGTCGCTCAAGAGTGACCGATGCCGAATCGCGGTCTTTCATCAACAGCGTTTCAGTGATTTCGAGGATCAAGCGGGAAAGCGAGAGATTCTTCGCCGCGTTTGTGACCTTGTCGATGAGATCCTGGTCGCGAAACTGGGCAGGCGAGATGTTGACGGCGACCCAGATGTCGTCCGGCCAGAGACTGGCTTCGGCGCACGCGCGCTTCAGCACCCAGTCGCCGATCTGGCCGATCAGGCCGCATTCTTCCGCAATCGGAATGAATTCTGAAGCCGGGATCAGGCCCCGCACTGGATGAGACCAGCGAATCAATGCTTCGCAGCCGACGATCCTGCGTGTCTTGACGTTCACGATCGGCTGGTAGTGCAGTTCGAATTTGCTATTCGCAATGGCTTCGTGCAGGCCCATGATGATCTGATGGCGCTTCTGCAGACGCTCATGCATGGACTGCTCGAAGAAGCCGAATGTTCCTCGGCCGACCGATTGGGTCCGATAGAGCGCCATGTCGGCGTTCATCAGAAGCTGCTCGGCATCGTTGCCGTCGGACGGGCCCACCGCGATTCCGATACTGGTCCCGATGGAGACCGTGTCTCTGCCAAGATCGAACGGCTCGGACAGCGCCGCGATGATGCGCTTGGCAAGAGACTCGATTTCTTCGATGGACTGCGGTGCCATCTGAATGACAGCGAATTCGTCGCCGCCGATCCGTGCCACCGAATCGGTTTCCCTTAACTCGGCTTTTAGCCTCTCTCCGACCGCGACCAGCAACGCGTCACCGACCTGATGACCCAGCGTGTCGTTGATCGATTTGAAGCGGTCGATGCCCAGACAGTGAAGCGCAAGCGCTGTGCCGGTCTTAACTTGTCCGAGCCCCTGCCGGACACGATCCAGAAACAGTGCACGATTCGGCAGACCGGTCAGAACATCATGGTGCTCGAGGTGGCCGATTGTTTCCTGATCGCGCTTGCGCTCGGTAATATCGAGGTGGGCAGTAACGAAACCTCCGCCTTGGAGCGGCGTGCCACGAATCTCGAGACATGTTCCATTCGGGCGGCGCCTCTCGAAGATATGCGTTTCGCCCTTTCGCGCCAGTTCGATGCGCGAACGAACCTGCTCTTCCGGGTTTCCCGGGCCATATTCGCCGCGATTGGCATTGAAGCGATAAAGCTGCTCCAAAGTCGGCAGGCCATTATTGAAGAGCTCATCCGGGTATTCGAGAAGCTTCCTCTGCTTCTCATTGATGAGCATGATGCGGAGATCGCGGTCGAAGACGGTGAGGCCGCCGGGAAAACTATCGACGATCGCCTGCAGCAGAGCATTTCGGTCCTGCAGGGCGATATGAAGGTTGACGGCGGTCGTGATGTCGATCTGGAACGACAGAAAGCCCTTGATCTGCCGCGCCCGTCCCCTGAGCGGCAGGATCAGCGCATCGACCCAGTAATAGGTTCCATCTTTTGCGCGATTTTTGACCGGCGCACGCCAAGTCTCGCCCTTGTTCAGCGCCTGATAAGCCGACGCCCAAAAATCTGCTGGGTGATAGCCTGAATTCAAGATCGAGTGGTTTTGACCGATGACCTCTTTTCGCCGGTACTGGCTGATATGCAAAAAGGCGTCGTTGGCGTGGATGATGTGACCTTCAAGGTCGGTTATCGACACGATTCCAAGCTGATCGAGCGCCGATGCAAGCGCCTTCGCGTTGGCGCTTTGGCTGAAGCGCGGCGCAACCTTTTTCTTGCGCGCCTTTTTCGAGCTGGGCGCACCATGGGCAAGACCGTCGAGATTGAAAGTCATGGCGCCCTTAGCCGCTGAATTCCGCATCGTTTCGCCCGCCTAGGTCCTGGCCGAAATATGAATGAGGCCGCATACCCGCAAATCTCGCGCGGACCGGAATTTCGATTCGAACATGCCAAATTTGCCTTGGCTTTATAAGTCGGCATCATGCCTCTGCCCCCGTCGGTTGGCGGGAACAGCCTGCGTATTCCAACAATTAGTCGTAAATGTCTTAAAGCGAGATTAGCCGCGTCTGCCACGAATCGGTTAATTCGTAACCGATCTGTATGGGGACATGAATCTTCGTGTTAACCGCTGCGACCCACACTCTAGCGATCCGGCCCTCTCGCTGGGATGTCCTTGCAACGAAACCGTCGCCTTTTCCGCTTCATATTTGCAGCGATTGCAAACTCGTGCGGAAGCTTTTCAATTGAACAGAGATATCGAGATCAACTTGGCGATAGAGAAATCACGAGACCAGCGGAAATTTGGCCGGCGGCCGGTCTTCAAGGCGGCTGTCATCGTATTCGATGATGGACAGAGGCTCCCCTGTACGATCCTCGATCTCTCGGAAGGCGGAGCCAAAGTCAAAACGCCAACCCCCGAGTCCCTAAAGGGGGAATTCTATTTGGAAGTGCCGAGCGATGATTTGGTCATTCGATGCCAGCTCGCGTATGTCGAAGCGGGAGCGGCAGGCGTCAAATATGTCAAGCCGCCCCGGCGGCTTTCCTGGCTAAAACGCTAGATTTTCAAATTTTCTTTTAAGCCGGCCTGACCGTCTAATGAAAGGGAACAGGCGCCGGGAAATACACCGAAGCTTGATAGAGGAGAATTCAATAAGGCAATTGCAACGGGAATTAAGAATTTAATGGTCGGTCAAATATCGCATTAACAGAAAATGAATCGGCGGCGTAAACGAATTCGATATAATTACCGGATAATTTTACCGGACGGCGGCTTGATTTCACCATCAAAGGCATGATGCCGCGCAGCCGTGTCGGCTTTGATCCGACATGTTCCAGGCTCTCGGAAGCAGGAACATGACATGGGCCACGATATTTCGTGTCCGGCAATTGCTGGCCGTCTCGCCAGCGTTGACGACTATCAAAATCCTTCGCCAGCGCCGATGCCGCTGTTTCCGAGGGAGCCGGCCCGCGCGCCACGCGCGATCTAGCCTTCGATCAATTCCACTTTCGAATCGGAAGAAAACGCGTCCCTCCGCGCCGCGAATACCCAACGACCGATCCTAATAAACGATATCCCGATGCACGAGGAAACAGGTAAAGCTATGGTCATAGGATATATCAATAGCAAATGGTCAATGCCGCGCAGGCTCGCACTGATCGCCGCCGTCTTTTTGATCCCCTCGCTGGTTCAACTATATATCTATGCTGACCACACGCTTCGGCAGATCGGCGCAATAGACCGGGAAATTGACGGTGCAAAAATGGCTGCGGCCGTCTGGGCAACGATGCCGGGCGCAGAAGATTCGAGAGCTGCAGGCGACAACGCGGCAGCTTATTCCGAGACCGCAAAAAGCCTGGGAGTCGAGCCCGCACTGTCGGCGTTCGAGAACGCTAAAACGCGGGACGCTCAGATTCACAAGGGCCTTGACCTCTTGAATGGGATTGCCAGCGCATCGGGCATGGCCATCGATTCCTCGACCGACGGCTTTTATGCGCAAGACGTGCTGGTTCAACGGCTGTCCGGCGTCAAGCAGGCGCTCGCCGAGCTCGAAGAAGTGCTCGCTGCCCCTGCATCCGCGGAAGACGGAATCAATTTCGCAATGGCCTACGCCGTATTGCAGCGGACAACGGGCAAATTGAGCGCCTCGCTGAACAAACTGCTGGCTACCGACGTTTCTGGCGACACCAAGAGCGTGCTCAATGACGCGAACATGCAACTCTTGTCTAAGTTGGACGAAATCACATCGAAGCTCAAAGCTGCGAATTACCAGCGCGTCGCCGTTGGCGGCTATCTTCAGGCGCCGCTCGCTGATGCGAATAATTTGATCGCTACGATGGCGAGCCGCGCGGGTGATGTCTTCCGGCACTTGGCTGAAAAACATGCCGCGGCGGCAAGAGACGACCTCTATTTGACCCTCGGATTGCTGATCGCGGCCACCGTGTTCGCAGTCGTGATGGTCACTCTTCTCTCGAGGGGAATTTCGCAGCGACTTTCGAGCCTAGTCCACGCGATGGACCAGCTCAGCCGCAAGGATCTCACCGTGAGCATCCCCCATGTCTCGGACACGAACGAGAACGGGATGATCGCCGGCGCCCTTACACGCTTCAAGGAAGCGCTGGTCGAGAATAAAGCCATGACAGATGGCGCCGTCGAGGCCGCAAAGCAGCAGCAGGAGCAGAGTGATCACTACGCGCGTGAGCACGAACGCTTCATGGATGTGTTCACAGCGGCGGCGGAACGCATCGCAAGCGGTGACGTCTCGCATCGGATCACCGAGACGGTCATCCATGAGTACGAGGCAATCATCAGCCAGATGAATCTGATGATGAGTCAACTCGAAAGTGCGCAAACCAGCAAGATCGAGGCCGAAAACCAGATCAATACCGTCGTCGCATCGCTCGGGACCTCTCTGTCGGAGCTCGCGCAAGGAAACCTTGAGACCACCGTATACGCAGAGTTCGCTCCCGAGTTTGCAAAGCTCAAGACAGACTTCAACACCGCGGCCTCGCAGCTGAAAAACACCATCGAACTCGTCAAAAAAGGCGCGAGCGGCATCCGGATCGGCACGGAAGAGATTTCCCAAGCGTCCGACGATCTTTCTCGGCGGACGGAAAATCAAGCCGCAAGCCTCGAGGAGACGGCGGCTGCGGTCAAGGAAATCACCGATACCGTCAACAAGACGGCACGCGGCGCGACGCTCGCCCGCGAGACGGTATCAACGGCCAAATCCGACGCTGAGAAGAGTGGCGAAGTCGTTCGCAAGGCGATCGCTGCGATGACCGGCATCGAAAACTCCTCGAAGCAGATCAGCCAGATCATCGGCGTCATTGACGAGATCGCCTTCCAGACCAACCTTCTCGCCCTCAACGCCGGCGTCGAAGCCGCGCGGGCCGGTGACGCCGGTCGAGGTTTCGCCGTCGTGGCGTCGGAAGTCCGCGCCCTCGCACAGCGGTCTGCCGAAGCGGCGAAAGAGATCAAAGGTCTGATTTCGGCATCGACGGGCCAGGTCGCGCAGGGTGTTCAGCTGGTCGGTGAAACCGGCTCGGCCCTGACGCGAATTGTTTCGCAGGTCGCCGAGATCAACACCATCGTCACCGATATCGCCACAAGCGCTAATGAGCAGGCGCACGGCCTCGAGCAGGTCAATACGGCCGTCAACGAGATGGACCAGGTGACCCAGCAGAACGCCGCCATGGTCGAGGAAGCGACGGCTGCCACACAGACCCTCGCTCAGCAGACTGAAGAACTCGTGCGCCTCGTCAGCCGGTTCAGGACGGGCGACGACACCGTTGTCGACATCACGGCGCGGCGCGACTCTCCCAAATCCGCTGGCCGTCCGGCACGCGCACCGGCAAAGGCCGCCGCCGGAGCTCGTCGGAACGTCGCGTCCGCTGACGCTGGCTGGGAGGAATTCTAATGGCTCGCAGGAAACCGAAGGGGCGGTCTGAAAAGACCGCATCCGGACCGCGCTCGCGTAAAAAGCCGACGAAGACGGCCGAAGCCGCCGTCAAAAAGGCAACGCTTCAGCTGGGAGACGTAACGGCTGTGCACGGTGAACCAGAAAGTGTTGTTACGGACGCTCTAGTTCTCCCGGAAGCCCTAAATTCTTCGTCCGCAAGCGGCATCAGAGACCGGCTGCTTGCACGGCGCGGCTCGCCGATTGTCGTGAATGCCGGCCAAGTGCGCCGGTCCGGCATGCAGGTCATGCAGATTTTAATTTCTGCGGCGCAGACTTGGCAGGCTGATGGCCAAAGTTACGTCGTGAAGAATCCCACTCAAGAGTTCCTCGATACTATCGCGCTCGTCGGATTATCGCGCGAACAGCTTCTCGTTGAAGGATGTCTCGGATGACCCAAACGATACTCACCGTCGATGATTCCCGCACGATGCGCGATATGCTCAGAATGGCGCTCGCGGAGGCCGGGTTCAACGTCCTGCAAGCCGTCGATGGTGTACATGGCCTCGAAGTGCTTCAGACGACGATGCCGGATGTTATCGTAACCGATATCAACATGCCGAAGATGGATGGCTTCGGCCTCATCGAGGCGGTGCGAAAGGATAACCGCTATCGTAGCGTCCCCATTCTCGTCCTCACGACCGAAAGCGATACGGCGAAGAAGATGCGCGCCAAGGAGGCCGGCGCGACGGGGTGGATCGTGAAGCCGTTCGAGCCGACGAAGCTTATCGCAGCCATACGGCGTGTAGCAGCCTAATTCAAAGAGAAATGCAATGACCGTCGACACGATGGCTGCCATTCGGGTGACGTTCTTTCAGGAGTGCGAAGAGCAACTCTCTGAAATGGAACTCGGCCTGCTGGCGATGGACGAAGGAAATGCCGACTCCGAGACGGTCAACGCCGTCTTTCGCGCGGTGCATTCCATTAAAGGCGGTGCGGGCGCGTTTAAGCTGACGGCGCTCGTCCAGTTCGCACATACGTTCGAGACCGCGCTTGATCATGTCCGCGCCGGCAAGCTGACGCCGACCGCTGAGATAATGAAAGTGATGCTTCGCGCCGCGGACGTCCTTGCGGATCTCGTTGAAGCGTCGCGCGACGGCAATGAGATCGACGAATCGTCTTACGCCGGGGTCGCGGCCGACGTGAAAGCGCTGACGACGGTAGAGGGCGTGGAGGAAGTCGAGGAAGTCATCGATTTCCAACCGACCGTCATAGATTTTGGTATGCCGGAGATAGCGCCGGAGCCTGTCGCGGCGCCCCTCCACGAATATCGCATTCACTTTGCGCCCCGTGCGGAACTTTATGCGAATGCAAATGAAGCGGCGCTGATCATACGGGAGCTGTCTCGCCTCGGAGAGGTTGAGGTTGGCTGCGATGCCGGCGCGGTGCCAAGCCTTGATGCCGTCGATCCGGCAGGCGCTTACCTTTCGTGGAACATCCGGCTGTCTTCCGAAGTCCCGATTGAAGCCGTGCGGGAAGTCTTCGAATTCGTTGAAGGCGAAGCCGATCTCAACATCGAGACAGACGGTCAGCCGGAAGTTTCGGACGCCGACATCGCGGCCCTCCTGGCTCAGGCCCTCGGCAGCGCGCCTGCAACCGACGACGAAGCGGCGGCACCCGAAAGTGCAGCGACGGAACTGGACGCCCCGCTCTCGCCGGCGTCACCGGTAACGGAAGCTGCAGTAACGGAAGCCGTTGCTCCTCCCGCGCGAATGGCTGAGGCGCCCAAGGCCGCCGCCGTACCCGCTCAAACGACCATCCGTGTCGAGTTTGATCGCGTCGATCGGTTGATCAATCTCGTTGGCGAACTCGTCATCAATCAGGCAATGCTCTCGCAGCGTGTGATAGAGGCCAATTTCGCGGGTTCGTCGTCAGTCGTGATTGGCCTGGAAGAGCTCGAACAGCTGACGCGCGAGATTCAGGAAAGCGTCATGGCGATCCGCGCGCAGCCCGTGAAGCCGCTGTTTCAACGCATGTCGCGCATAGTCCGCGAGGTCGCCGACGCTACCGGCAAGCAGGTTCGGCTCAAGACGGATGGCGAAGCGACGGAAGTCGACAAAACCGTTGTCGAGCGCCTGGCGGAACCGTTGACGCATATGATCCGTAACGCGGTCGATCACGGCATCGAATCGCCTGAGGCACGCATCGCCGCCGGAAAGTCGCCGGACGGAAACGTCCACTTGAGTGCCGCACATCGCTCTGGCCGGATTGTCATTGAAATATCGGACGATGGTGCCGGCATCGATCGTCCGAAAGTTCGCGCGTCCGCCATCAAGAAGGGGCTGATTTCTCCCGATGCCCAGCTCACCGAGAGCGACATCGACAATCTGCTCTTCCTGCCTGGCTTTTCCACTGCCTCGACGATCTCCAACATATCCGGCCGCGGTGTCGGCATGGATGTCGTCAAACGCTCGATTCTAGCGCTCGGCGGCCGCATGTCGATCTCCTCGCGGCCGGGCAAGGGCTCGACCTTTTCGATGAGCCTCCCGCTGACACTCGCGGTCCTTGACGGAATGGCTGTATCGGTCGCGGGCCAGACGCTGGTTGTTCCGTTGACGGCCATCGTCGAAACATTGAAGCCCAAGAAGGCCGAGATCCATTCCCTCGGTGCCGAGGGTCGCGTGATGGCGATTCGCAACACATTCGTCCCGCTGATCGATCTGGGAACGCAGCTCGGCTTCCGCGAAACGGTCGCGGATCCCGAGCGCAGCGTGGCCGTTCTCGTCGAGACGGGCGGCGGCGCGCGTAATGCCCTTCTTGTCGATTCCATCCAGGATCAGAGGCAGGTCGTCATTAAGAGCCTTGAGGCAAATTACGGCACGGTTGAAGGCATCGCGGCAGCCACAATTCTGGGCGATGGGCGCGTCGCCCTCATTCTCGACGTGGACGCTTTGGTGACGGGCGCGTTCGAAAGCCAGCCCGTCGATGACCTGCGTTATGGGACAGGAGGATAACAACGATGCACGACGTCACTTCGTCCGCCAACTCTGCCAATCTCGAGTTCGTCGCCTTTCGTGTGGGATCGCAGGAATTCTGCATCGACATCATGGGCGTCCGCGAAATTCGAGGCTGGACGCAGGCAACGCCTCTGCCGCACGCGCCGGCTTACGTTCGCGGTGTCATCAATCTGCGCGGCGCGGTGCTGCCGATTGTCGATCTCGCCATGCGCTTCGGGTTGGGATTGACCGAGCCGACACCGAGAAGCGTCATCATCGTCGTGCAGGTGCATCAGCAGGTCATCGGTCTTCTGGTCGACGCCGTGTCGGACATCCTGACCGTGTCGGAAGCAACCATGCAGCCGACACCCGACATTGCGTCCGATTTGGCCAAGACGTTTGTCAAAGGTGTTTACGCCGTCGACGGGCGCATGATCAGCATTGTTTCGCTCGACTGCGTGCTGCCGGTCAGCGCGAAGGCGGCCGCATGACGGCAAGCGCTTCAGCTTCGGGCGCTCTCGTTACAGGCGAGTTCGCGTTTTCCGACGCGAACTTCCGCGAGATTGCTCAGATCGCCAAAGCCGAAGCTGGTATCGACTTGCCCCAGTCGAAAGCGACGCTTGTCTATTCGCGCCTCGCAAAGCGTTTGCGCGCTCTCGGCATTAAGACATTCTCTGACTATTGCGCGACCGTCCGCGAGGACGACGACGAACGCAACAGCATGATCGCGGCGTTGACGACAAACGTCACCCGTTTCTACCGCGAACCGCACCACTTTGAGCATCTCAGAAATGAGATCCTCTCCCCGCTCGTGGAATCCGCGCGCCGGGGAAAGCGCATCCGGTTCTGGTCCGCCGCTTGTTCTACGGGGCAGGAACCCTATTCGATGGCGCTGACATTGCTGTCGGTCATCCCGGATGCCGCTTCCCTCGACATTCGCATTCTGGCGACCGATCTCAATCCGCACGTCGTCGCGCGCGGCAAAAGCGGCTGTTACCAGAAGGAAGAACTGCAGGACGTGCCGTCGAACCTGCGCGCCAAGTGGTTTGAAGCGGTCCCCGGGGACAATCGCGGAACGACGATGAAAGTCGCGGACGAAGTTCGCTCTCTCGTTTCATTTCGCGAGTTGAACTTAATGGGCGCCTGGCCGTTCAGCGGTCCGTTCGATGCGATCTTTTGCAGGAATGTCGTGATCTACTTCGATCGCGAGACGCAAAGCACGATCTGGAACCGGCTAACACGTCTGATTAGACCGCAAGGCGCGCTTTACATCGGACACTCGGAACGCATTTCCGGACCCGCCACCGCATTGCTGTCGCCCGATGGCATCACGACCTATCGCAAGAAGGGCGCCACGTCATGATTAGAAAAATCAAAGTCTTGGTCGTCGACGATTCTTCCACGATGCGCGGATTGATTGCGACCGCGCTTATGAAAGATCCGGATATTGAGGTCGTAGGCCAGGCGGAAGACCCCATTCAGGCGCGCCAGGCGATCAAGGCGTTGAACCCGGATGTGGTGACGCTGGATGTCGAAATGCCCAATATGAACGGGATCGATTTCCTTGAGAAGATCATGCGCCTGCGTCCAATGCCGGTCATTATGGTCTCGACACTGACGGGCCGCGGCGCGGACGAGACGATTCAGGCGCTCGAAATCGGCGCGATCGATTGCATAGAGAAGCCGCGCCCCGGTAACGAGCATAGCTTCGAAGAGTTGCCGTATAAGGTCAAGATTGCGGCATCGGCTCGCGTGCGTCCGCTTGTCAGAACGGAAAGCGGTTCTCGCGCAGTCGCAGATGCGCGCGCGGCGCACGGGAGCTTCGTTCCCGATGGACGCATTATTGCAATTGGGGCGTCGACAGGGGGCGTCGAGGCCCTGATGGAAGTGCTTTCGGGGTTTCCAGAAAACTGTCCGCCGACCGTTATCACGCAACATATGCCGCCGACGTTCACGCGCAGCTTCGCAAGCCGTCTGGACAGGCTATGTGCCCCCAAAGTTCAGGAAGCGACGGATCGCGCCAAAATCATGCCCGGAAATATCTACCTCGCGCCCGGCGGCAACGAGCATCTGGAAGTAACGGCCGACTTGCGCTGCCGATTGAAGTCGGGAGAGCGTGTCAATGGGCACTGCCCGTCGGTCGATGTGCTTTTCGAATCGATCGCGCGCTCGTGCAAAGGTCATGCGGTCGGTGTCATTCTGACCGGCATGGGAAAGGACGGCGCCGCCGGGCTGCTGTCCATGCGCAAGGCGGGCGCTAACACGTTCGGCCAAAGCGAAGGTAGCTGCATCGTCTATGGAATGCCGAAGGTCGCCTTCGAAACGGGCGCCGTCGAAAAACAACTCCCGCTCGATCGATTGGCTGCGGCCATCATTTCTGAAACGGGCATGAACAAGAAGAACTAGGAGGCTGAAGCATGCCGTCAATGCAGCAATTGTCGATTTTAGTCGTCGACGACACCTCGGTCAGCAGAGCGCTTCTGACCGACGGACTCGATCAGATCGGATTGAAGACTTTCAGGGTCGCCAAGGACGGCGAGGAGGGGCTGAAACTGATGATGACGGCGCCCTGCCATCTCGTCATTTCCGACTACAACATGCCAAAGATCGACGGCCTCCAGTTGCTCCGCGCTTTGCGCCAGCATGCCCCGACGAGCAAGGTCGGCTTCATTCTGGTCACGGGTAAAGGCGACAAAGCTCTGATCGACGAAGGCAAGAAATGGGGCCTCAACAACTTCCTGGCCAAGCCATTCTCCGTGCCGCAACTGAAAACGTGCATCGAGGCGGTGGTCGGAAAGCTCACATGAATTCGGCCCAATCGGCGGAAAAGCGCATTCACATCATCCAGGGAGAGTTTTTCGTCACCGGCGACCCCGGCGTCATGGTGACGACCATCCTCGGATCTTGTGTCGCGGCCTGCATTCGCGACCCGCTTGCGCGCGTCGGTGGCATCAATCATTTCCTTCTTCCCGGCGACCTGAGCCGCGGAAAAGCGGCCGAGGCGGAGCGCGTCGGCGTGCACTTGATGGAGATGCTTGTGAACGGCCTGCTGAAGGCCGGCGCCCGTCGTGAGCGCCTTGAGGCAAAGTTGTTCGGTGGCGCGAAAACTGTGCGGGCTCATACCGATATCGGAAAGAATAACGCCGAGTTCGCACAGCGTTTCCTCAAAGCTGAGGGAATTTCTTACATGGGCGGAAGCA
The DNA here is from genome assembly GCA_963789775.1 of uncultured Pseudomonadota bacterium. Classification (GTDB taxonomy): domain Bacteria; phylum Pseudomonadota; class Alphaproteobacteria; order Rhizobiales; family Hyphomicrobiaceae; genus Hyphomicrobium_B. The sequence continues at coordinate 42,261 of CAWBLX010000001.1, read as the reverse complement.
CTGGTGGTCCCCAAGGTCGGCGTATCCAATACTGGCCCGTGTCGGGACGTGCGCGTCAAATCTTGCTTGTCGCCACGGCGGAAGTCGAACAGCCGATTAAGCTTCCGGCGCCGACGATCGATACGAATGCTGGCGAGCTCGAACTCTTCTAGCGGCATCCGGGGGATAGATATGACGAACGACGTTAGTAACGAGGATAAAGTCGAGCGGAAAGCGGGCGTATCGGTACCCGACGTTCTGCTCACGGTCTCCGACGAAGTCCGGATGCTGTCGGACGCTGCGGGCGATCTCCAGGATCTGATCAGCAACCTTGTCGTGGCTGGAGCCTTCGGCGGTTCGCAGTCGATCTACGAGCTACAAAGCCTCGATCGACTTTGCCAAAATATGGGGGCCGTCGCAGACTTTCTGGGGGCGCTCGCAAAGAACGCGTCTTCCGATTGGAAGGTCGACGTCAGCGCCGCCTCCGAAGTCGTTAAGCTCGCCGACGTCTGTGAGCGTCTGACCGGCAGCAGGACCGATGCCGAAGACGCAACCGGCGAGTTCGAGGACTTCGGCAACTGGCCGATGACCGGCTGAGCGGATCAAGAGCCGACAAAATCACGCGCGGCATCGAGCGATACGAAGCGTCGACGGCCGACGAGCGTCTCGATTTCGATCGACCCATCGTCGTATTCCAGAAAATCCCGCCCTGCGAGCTGGCCTCCGACCGCCGGTTTGCGCGGCTCCGGCAACGGCGGCGGAACAGGATCGATCCGCAACGGCGCCGATTTGCGGGTGTGCACCTGAGTAGGCGTCGGCCGAGCGTTGGTTCCGATCCTTATCAGGGAACGCCGGCGTTCGATGATGGGCAGCAGCTTCATCGTGACCGCACCGATCAGAATGCTTTGCGCGATCGCGAGGGCCATCAGGCGGTGGATCCAGATCTCGGGCGTGTCCGAAAGCAGCGCCGAATAGCCGATCGCGAAGATCCCGAGCGAAAGCACGCCCAATCCCGCAAATACCGCAAAGGCTGCGACGCCGCCGCGTCGCCGAACCGGCGCGGGTCTGCCAAGCGCCGCATCTCGCGCCAGGCGCAGCTTGAGTTCGGCCGCTGATTTGCGAAAGACGGCATCGAAGCCGATGTCACTATCGATAGCGCTCATTGGTTCTCATCATGTCTTGTTTGGAGAGATAGGCCCAACTATCGATCATGACGTCTTTAACGACGTCATGGCCGATCCGCTTGTTGGCACCAGCGGCGATGTTTTCGGCGAGTAGTTTCATTTCGTGCTTGTGCCCGCCCTTTATATCTTTGGGGGCGATTTCGTAGATCTGCCGGAACGCTTCGTCCGCAACGAAGACGTCGGGCTGAACGGAGCTGAGCTTCACAAGATCCATATCGGCGACGAACTGCAGGCGCGTGACGACATAGCCGAGGACCTCGCCGTCCGTCAGGATCGGAACACTGACCATGCGCGTCTTCATGACCTGTAGCTTGCTTTGCCCGTCTTCGTGGTCCGTTGCCTTGGCGCTCGCCTTAAACGACATCGAGCCGTAAATGCCGCCGATGGTCGCTAGACAGGTGACGACTGCCAAGACGATTGATCGGATCACCACTCGCTCCGATAAGGTCCGATATTTCGCGTGTAAGTGCCGTCGGAATCAGCGCTCTGAATAGCGTCCGAAAGCATGGCCGTGATTTCCCTCACGGCATCGAGATGGAGGCGGATCTTGCGTAGGTTGATCGCGAGCTTGTTTCGGAACGCCTGAAGCCGCTTTTCGAGATCTTCATCGATGTCGGCGCGTTTAAGGCGTCGCATCGCTTGATTGAGATCGACGAGACCCTGGCTTTTGCGATCGTTCGAGGTCTTGAGATCGAAGTTCGGCGATTTGTCGAGCGCCGCTGTTTCTTCGTCGAGATACCCTTCGATACGGCGGATAACGGCGATAACGATGGCGCGCGCCGCGTCCGGATCATGCACGGGCGGCCGCGGGTGTGCGGGCCCACGACGGCCGCCGATGCCGGCTCCGGCGGCACGAGCGACGGCACCGGTCGGGGATTGGATCGGTCGAGCTTTGGAGTCCAGCGCCGCAGTGCTCATACTTATTTTCCTTTCGAACCGTCAGGTCCGTGTTTGAAGATCATTTGAGCAATTCCGATCGTTCCCGACTTCGAAAGCGTCGTCGCCATGTTGTCGGCGAGCATCGATCGCCATACCGAGCCTGCGGTGCCTTCTCCAAAGAGGTCTTCGGAATCTTTCGGCATCCACTCTTCGAGCATCTGTCGAAGATAAAGCGCCTCGAACTGCTGCCCGACGTCTTTCATTTTGCCCGCGCGCGCTTGGCTGGCCTGCGCATCGGCGGCCGGCGCCGAAGGCGCCGATTGGCCAGTGCCGGACGCGGTCGTTCTGGAGGTCTGTCTGGCGGCCCATAGAGCCTGATCGGCGGCGGTCGTTGAAGGTATGATCGGCATACGGTGTTTCGTAAAAGCTGAAGCGACCGTATCAGGTTGAACCCTTTGACTTACACCGGCCTTGCAACGCGATGGATTGCTGAAACTCGAGCAGCGCTTCGAGCTCTTTTTGCTCGAACTTGCGCTGCTCTTCCGACCGCACCTCGGACAGCAAGGTCGCCGCGCCGCGGCTGCGAGCCGCCGCTTGCGTATACCGCGCTATGGCAGCCTCATGCTCTTTCGACAGGCCTTGCAGGCGCCGCTCCATGCTTCCGATGCTGCGCGACATCAAAGCGAGAAACGGCTCGGTCTGCGCTGAGGGCTCGGCGAGACTTGCCAGAAGCGCGTCCTGCGAGGTGCGAAGATCGCCGATTTGGCGCGCCAATTCGCCGACTTTCGCTCGCTCGGCGGTCTCGAGATCGTGGAAGAGGTCGACGAGGCGGCGGATCTTCTTCGAGGACCTAGCCATTTTGGCCAATGTGCTGAATCGCTTGCGTCACGAGCGAAGAAAAAATCTCCAGAGTCGTTTTGTCGATTTGTAGAAGAATGAGAAGTCCGCCGAGCACAACGAAGGGTGTCGATACAAAGTAGATCGGGATCTGCGGGACCATCTTGTTCAAGAAGCCGAACGCGAAATTGACGGTTATTGAATAGACGACAAGCGCCGCGCTCAGCTGCAGGGTCAACCTGAACGTCGAATCGAATGTCGTGACGATCATCTGCATGTTCGGGGGCGAAGCGATCGCCACCCCGACTTTGATCGTGGCATACGACCTTTGCAGCATCTGAATGACATTAACGTGCTGATCGGTGATGAAGAACAGCGCGACTGCGGGCATGGTCACCAGCGACGCAAAGGGCGATGACGGATCATTATTGTCGACCGCGTGCGAAAAGACGGAGCCATATCCTGCGAAATTTGCCATGGCCGTCGCCGCAAACTCGAGCGCGAGGAAGAGGATGCGCACGAGAAACCCCAGAAGAATCCCTGTCAGCGTCTCTATGAAGATCATTGCCAGCAGATTGCTTGGAGATTCGCCGGTCGCGGGCCGGACGTCGTCGTAGACCAGCGGCGTCAGCGCGAGCGCGACTGCGATGGCCGCGAACAGTCGGAGTTGAACCGGTATCCTCTCGCTCGAAATTCCCGGCAGCACCATGAAGCACGCGCCGACACGGCAAAAGACGAGCAAAGCAACAAGCAGCGTCTCATGCGTGAATTCCGTCATGAAATGGAGCCGAGAGACTGGATCTGAACGCCGCGGCTGATTTCGAGGTGAGAAAGCACCGGCATCGTGCCGTAAAGGCGCTCGGTGACGGTATGTACATAGGGGCGCGTTTCAGCAGCTGTCACGAGAACGAATTGATGCCCCGCATCCATAAGCGGCTGTACGATGCGCGCGAGGTCGGCCCCGAATTGCTCGATGAGGCGCGGTTCGATATCGAATTCGACCACTTCACCCTTCGCGTCCCGCTTCAGTGCCTGATGGAAGGCAAGCTCCCACCTGTTTCCTAGCCGGACGACTTTGAGATAGTTGCCCTCGCTGAGATCGCCACAAATCTGCGTCGCGAGGCGCATGCGGACGTGCTCGGAGATCTGTTCGGCCTTGCGCGTGAACGGCGCGATTTCGGCCACCGCTTCGAGAATGAGGTGCAAATTCCGGATCGAGACCCGCTCCGCCAGGAGCATTTTGAGTACGCTCTGAAGCCCGGAATAGGAAATCTGCGACGGGCAGATTTCTTCAAGCAGCTTCCGGTATTCCGGATCGAGCCGTTCGAGGAGCGCGCGAAGATCTCGGTATGAGAAGAGCTGCGCCAGGCTGTTGCGGATGACCTCGGCAACATGCGTCAGCAGGACCGAAGTGTTTTCGACGGGCACGAAGCCGTCGCGCTTCAGCGCATTGGTGAAAATGTCCGGTATCCAGAGAGCCTTCATGCCGAACGCCGGTTCGCGCGTCTCGTCGCCGGGCGCTTCCGGCTTCGGTCCGTCGCCGACGACGACAAGAACGTCTCCAAGCCGCAACTCCGCGCTCGCGACGACCGTGCCGTGGACCTTGATCTGGTAGCTCTTCGGCGAAACGGAAAGATCTTCCGCGAGCCGGATCTCGGGGACGACGAAGCCATACTGCTTGGCGAATTTGCGCCGCATCTTGGCGACGCGTTGCGGCAGATCGCTGGTCGGCCGCATCAGAACCGTCGAGATTTGTTTGCCGAAGCAGATCTCGATTTCCGTCGTCTTCAATTGATCGCGGATGGATTGTCGCGATTGTTCCTCGGCGGACGGTTGCTGGCTTGTCGTCTTCGCCTCGGCCGCGGCTTCTTCAATTTCAGCTTTTTGGCGCTGGAGGCCGAGGCTGACAAACGCAAGCATGCCGCCGATCGCGGCAAACGGCAAAAGCGGAAGGCCGGGGGCGAGTGCAAGCATTGACATGACACCTCCGGCAACCATGAGCGCACGCGGATAGTTGCCGAGCTGGCTGACGATGACGCCCTCGGTCGATCCGTGCGTGCCGCCCTTCGACACGAGCAAACCGGCCGCGAGCGAGACGATGAGCGCCGGCATTTGCGTGACGAGGCCATCGCCGACCGAAAGTTTGACGAACGTGTCGACCGATTGGTCGAACGGCATATCGTGTTGCGTGACGCCGATGATAATGCCGCCGAAAATGTTGACGGCCGTAATGATGAGGCCTGCGATCGCGTCGCCGCGAACGAACTTCGAGGCGCCGTCCATGGCGCCGAAGAACTGGCTTTCCTCTTCGAGTTCCCTGCGTCGGCGAATGGCTTCCTTCTCGTCGATGGAGCCGGACGAAAGATCGGCGTCGACCGCCATCTGCTTGCCGGGGAGCGAGTTGAGCGTAAACCGGGCTCCGACTTCGGCGATGCGCGTCGCACCCTTCGTGATGACGACGAAGTTGACCGTCACCAGAATAATGAAAACGATAATGCCGATGACGAAGTTGCCGCCCATGACAAACTGCGCGAAGCCGGCGATGACGTGACCGGCCGCCGTCGGGCCTTCCGCACCTTGCGACAGAATGAGGCGCGTCGTGGCGACGTTCAGCGACAGCCGAAGCAGCGTCGCGATCAGAAGGATCGTCGGAAAGGCAGAGAACTCGAGCGGGCGCCGGATCCACAACCCCACCATCAGGATGACGATCGCCAGCGCGATCGAGAACGCGAGCCCGAGATCCAGCATGAAAGGCGGCAGAGGCAGGAAGAGAATGGCGAGGATGCCGATGACGGCCACGGCGAGGCCGGCATCACGCTGCTCCAGACCAAAATCGATGCCACCGCCCGCAGTGGTTTTCGTCGCTGCCATGAAAAAGGATCCCTCGCGCTTTGGGGGTGAGCTTCCTACGTGAAGCTTGCGCGAGGTCGTCATCGAAGCCCGAGCGCCGGAGAAAAAAGTCCAGACAGAGAATTCTATGGCAATTCAATCCGATGGCTGTCCCGCTTGCGCAGGCAACCATCGATTGGAGAGAGCCGCCGAGTGGGCTCGACTATTTTGCGGCTTGGGCGGCGGGATGAAGCACCGTTTCGGACGCGATGTCCCGCGGACCGGCGTTTGAAGCTCCGGCGTTTCCCCGGCCGATGCCGGAGTAGGTGAAGCCGAGCTTGCGGACAACGTCGGCGTCGAAAACATTTCTGAGATCGACGATGGTCTTACCGGCCATGCGGCTCTTGACGGATTCGAGGTCCAGAGCCCGGAATTCGTTCCACTCGGTGATGACGACGAGAACATCGGCGCCTTCCACCGCATCGTTCGCGCTTTCGCACCATACGACGCCGGGAAGCAATGGCTCGGCTTGGCGGCGGCCCTGAGGGTCGCAGGCGCGAATAGTTGCACCGCGTTCCTGCAGCATCGGCACAATGACAAGGCTCGGCGCATCGCGCATGTCGTCGGTGTTGGGTTTGAACGTCAGCCCCAGCACCGCAATTGTCTTGTTGCGGACCGATCCGTCGGCCGCCTCCACGACGCGGATCGCCATAGCGAGCTTGCGCTCGTGATTGACCCGATCGACCTGTTCGATGATGGAAACCGGCGATTTGGCTTCGCGCGCCGTCCGCACCAGGGCCGAAACATCCTTTGGAAAGCACGAACCGCCATATCCGGGACCCGGATGCAGGAACTTGTCACCGATGCGGCGGTCCTTGCCGATTGCAGAGGCAACCTCCTGAACGTCCGCGCCGAGGTTTTCGCACAGATCCGCGATTTCGTTGATGAAGCTGATCTTGAGAGCAAGAAAGGCGTTGGCCGCGTACTTCGCGAGCTCGGCTGATTCGCGTTCCACGAACATCACCGGCGAACCGCGCAGCGCCAGCGGTTTGTAGAGGCGCCCCATCACTTCGCGAGCGCGATCGTCGTCCGTGCCGACGAGAACCCGGTCGGGATGGGTGAAATCCTGGATCGCCGAGCCTTCGCGCAGGAATTCGGGATTGGAACAAATGGCGACATCCGCGTCCGGCCGCTTGGCTTTAAGCCGGCGCTCGATCTCGCGGCTCGTGCCGACCGGCACCGTCGACTTCGTGGTTACGACCGTAAAGCCTTGGAGATGAGGCGCGGCCTCTTCCACAGCCGTATAGACATAAGAAAGATCGGCATAACCGTCGCCTCGCCGCATGGGTGTTCCGACCGCCAAAAAGACGACGTCGGCATCGGCGACCGCGGGGCCGAGTTCCTCCGTGAACAGAAGCCTGCCGGCTTTGATGTTGCGCTCCATCAGCGCTTCCAGGCCCGGCTCATAGATGGGCGAACGCCCGGCTTTCATCTCCGCGAGACGATCCGGGTCCTTGTCGACGCAGGTCACGGTCCAGCCAAAATCAGAAAAGCATGCAGCCGAGACAAGCCCAACGTAGCCCGCACCGACCATACAAATCTTCATAGTCCAGCCCCCTTGCTGCCCGAGATGCCGGCGTTTCCACCCGGCGAGATTTTATCACTCGCGCGATATACATGAAATTACGGCGTTTCGAGACCGCCTACGCAATCGCATTGCCGAGCATAAGCCGATTAGGACGCCAGCGGTCAACGGAGCCAGCCGGGCAAGGCTCCTTTTCCGGTGCGCGACGTTCGCGCAGCCAATTGCCGCGCCGGGAATGCTGATGCGACTCTGGCTCGCCGAAGCGCACATTGACGCGTATCAACCACCGCCTGAGCGGATACGGCTAGTGCTACTGGGTGAACGAGGTTGGGAGGCACTGCAAGGGATGGATCCCCATTTCTGGCCGTCGACGTATCCGGGGTTGATCGTGGGCATTCTTTATGGCCTGTCGCTTCGCGGAGTTTTCAACACGATCGTTTCGGCGCTGGGCGGGCTTATCGGCGCCGCTATCGCCTACGAAATCCTGACCGCGGTCGACATGAACGACGGACTACCCGGGGTCATTGGCCTCATCTTGGTTGCATTCGTGGGGGCCTACCTTTTGACAAGCCTCACGCGACGGATCTTGGGTCTCACGCCAAAATCCTGAGTTTCGTCACCTCCCGCGAGAAGGAATTGCTGCACGGGGATGCGGCAATGCGTAACTCGGCATTCAGGCGCCGATGTCAGACTTTCACAGATTTAAGGTGTGGACGAGCTGCAACTTTGCGACATTCTCGGTGGTTGTCGCAAAGATGTCGTGTAACCGTCGTTGATATTTCATTGAATCCTGAAATGCAGCGGTTTCATTCTTGTCGACGGAGGAGCTATGGCCGATCTTGTCGCGGCGGCGGCTCTGATATTCTGCACCCTTGCGCTAGCCACGCATCTCGTCACGATCGCCCTCGCATTATCTCGGATCTTGGCACCGCGGACACGCACACGCGGATTGCGTGTCGAGCCGGTCAGCATCGTGCGGCCCGTCTGCGGTGTCGATCATTTCGATGAACTGACGCTGCGATCGACCTTCGAACTCGACGCCGCCGGCTACGAAGTCATTTTCTGTGCCGCGCGCGGCGACGATCCTGCCGTGCCGCTCGTTCGGCGATTGATGGCGGAATATCCCGACATCGAGGCGCGCGTGCTCATCGGCGACGATCGGCCGACGAGCAACCCGAAGCTCAACAATATCGTCAAGGGCTGGGCCGCCGCGCGCCATCAGTGGATCGTTCTCGCCGACAACAATGTGTTGATGCCTCCGCACTATCTCGACGATCTCTTTCAGAGCTTCGGACCGGACGTCGGTCTCGTTTGCTCACCGCCGGTCGGGAGCCTTCCGATCGGATTTGGGGCCGAGCTTGAGTGCGCTTTTCTCAACACCTATCAAGCGCGCTGGCAAAGCGCTGCCGACACGATCGGCTTTGGATTTGCGCAGGGCAAATCGATGCTTTGGCGTCGCGACATTCTCGATGATGCCGGCGGCATAGAAGCGCTCGGTGCCGAGATCGCCGAGGACGCCGCAGCAACGAAGATCGTGCGCGCGCATAATCTCGACGTGCGCCTCGTCGATCGCCCGTTCGAGCAACCTCTCGGGCTCAGATCCCTGACGCAGGTCTGGGATCGGCAGGTGCGCTGGGCGAGGCTGCGGCGTGCAACCTTCCCGATCTTTTACGCACCGGAGATTCTTGCAGGGTCGGCATTGCCCGCGGCAGCGGCCGTCGCGGCAGCAACGGGCTTCGATTTCAACCCGCTATTGGCGCTCTTCGGGCTTTTTTCCGTGTGGTACGGAGCGGAAGCGCTGCTCGCCGGCATCGCGGGCTGGCATTTGCGATGGCAGTCGCCTTTCGCATGGATGTTGCGCGACGTTCTGCTGCCCGTCCTTTGGGTCGAGGGCTGGGTTGGAAACACCTTCGTCTGGCGCGGCAACGATATGAGCGTTGCCAAGGGCGATGAAGGCGAAATGGCGAGTTCCAGCCGTCAACTCGCCGTCACCACCAAGATTATCTGAACGATCCTGCCGGGCCGCATGGATTTGCGGCCCGGGCAGGGAAACTTATTTCGCATTGGCGATGGGCGCCTCGGGATGCAGGCCGACCGTCCGGCCTTCGAAGCCCGCCGCGTCGAAGTATTTCGTTTCCCCGGCGACTTGATAATTCAAAATGGTCCTGAGACCCGACGGCGACGGCTCCGATGTGAGCGTGTTGCGCCCCCATTGCGGCATCGGCCCGTTCGGGAACGCCTCGATGAGCGGCCTGCCGACCAGCTTGCCGTGGCTCCTGGGGAGAAGCCCGAGAATGGCGGCGATTGTCTTTCCGATGTCTGCGTTGCTGGCCGGGGCCTCGTCGACGAAGCCCTGTTTGAAGTCGGGGCCTAGCGCTGCCATGAAGTTCGCGGTGTCGGCGCGGCTGAAGCTACCGTGCATGCCTTGTCCCTGCTGCAGGCCGGTGTCCGCGACCTCGACCGTGCAATTGTTGGGGAGCGAGCAGCCCGAAGAAAAACTTTTGAAGTTCACGACAATCGACGGCCTGAGCATTAGCGCTGCGCCTTTGAGGTTGATTGCGCCCAAGGGCAGCGTCCCGGCGAAGCGCCCGAGATCGTCATCGACAAAAATCCCGCTGATATAATCCTGCGCGAGAAGCGCATCGATCGTCTTTTGCGTGAGTTCACGATCGCTGCTCGGAATATAGATGAGGTCGGCCCCGCCGTTGGCTGCGACGATCACTTTCGGGGCATCCGGATCGTCCCCAATGTAGCCGTTGGCCCGGACTGGGTGCTGGCCAGCTTCGACCTTCGCGTTACCCTTGTCGGGATCGAAAAGCCGCAGGTTAAGCGCACGCGCGAGATCGATGGCTAGAAATCCGGGTGGCAGCAGCGTCGAAGGAACATTCGGATAGCTCTCCTTCGCGGCGGCGCTAGTCTGGCTTTGCTTCGAAATCGTCGAGAAGCCGTGATCGGACGAAACGATGATGTTGGTCGTATCGGCCAACCCGAGTTCGTCGAGCGTCCGCCGGATCAATGCAAGATTGGAATCGGCATTTCGAATGGCGGCCATCGAGGTCGGCCCATTGATGCCGGGCTCGAGTCGTAGAAAGCTGTCGCCCTGGTTGTGTTGCGTTCCGTCGGGATCGCGCGACCAGAAGACGACGACGAACGGCTTTCCGTCCGATTTGAATTTCGGCAGGACGACTTTTGTCAAAGCCTGAGCAAAATAGCCCTGCTGGACGACGTTGACGTCTTTCGTTCCGGGCGTCTTGAAGTCGCCGTGGTCCTTGTTCGTCAGCCGACTGGGCGTTTCGATTGGAAGGCCGTCAGCCTTGAGGCCGTCGCTCAGCCAAGGTGCGAGCGGAATGCCGACGGGAGTTCCGGTCGCATCGTCGATGATGACGCTCTCAGCCCCACCGCGCGACGTGTGATCGAAGATAAGCGTAGGGCCGATTTTTCCGATCGCAGCGGTATTGAATCCCGAGCGATGCGCGACATGGAGGATCGTCTCCTCGTCGAGGAAGTTGCCGGCGAAATGATCATCGATGTCGCCGAGGATGCCGTCGTTCTCGATGAACGAGAGGCGCGCCGAGGCCGCCGTCCGAATTCGAAAGCCCGCGTAGAGCACGTTTCCGAAAACCCCGGTGTCTCCGAGATAGTGACCCGTCGCCATGCCGCTGGAGTTCGGCATCGTGAACGTCGGGAATAGAGAATGGCTGTTGACGAAGTTGACACCCTTGTCGCGAATTTTGGCGAATGTCGGCGCGGTTTCTGGCGTCACGATCGCCTGGCGCAAACCATCGGGAACGAAAAGAACGACATTGTGCTTCGGCGCGTCCGCGAATGCCGGCGCGGCGCCAAGGAGAACGATAACGCAGGCGCGCCAAAAAAACGTCTTCAGCATCATAGTCCATTGCCCCGGTTGAGTGAGAGATCTCGACCGATCGATCGCGTCTCCGCTTCTAAGCGACGGCGTGCCGACATCGCCCAATCAATGTTTCGGTGTCCGTAGAAACTTGGGAACCCAGCCCGCGGTCCCGTCGGAGAGAGATTCCATCAGGTCCGAAAGCCGGCGCGATTTCGCGATCGTGACGAGCGTGATGAGGACTGTCGGAATAAGAACAGCTATGAATGCCACAAATCGCCAAAGCGTCGGTTGATTAGCCCAGTCGAGCAGGTTCATGCCGAGGAAGCCTGTCACCGTCGTGCCGACGAGGCCGAGCGTCGTCACCACCGTAAGACGCGTGACGGTATCGCTCTGCCGGCGCATCGCTTCGTTTTCCAGGAACTCGCTCATTTCTTGGATTTCCTGCCGGATATCATCGTAAAGGCGGTCGATTTCGAGATGCGAACGGCAAAGCGCGAAGATGTCATGCGCTTGCGTCTGGTTGCTGACCGAGTGGAACCAGTAGCGGTGCGTGAATCTCAGGAACGTCTGCAGCGCCCGCCGCGACGCGGCTCGAAATGCGAGATTGGCGTTCTTGTTGTTGGCTTCGAGCCGGCTCATCGCCCCCGTGAGGCGATCGGAAAACATCAAGAGCGACGCCTTGTGAAAGTGCGCGATCAGAAAGACGAGGAAATGTTCGTGCCGAAAACTGTTGAGGCACCCGTGGTTGGGATCGACGAAGAATGGATTGTCGGCGCTGCCGGTCACGACGAGTGCGTGCCCGCACGACATATAGCGGCTTTGCGGCCATTCGATTTCGTTATGCTGGCCAAAATACCGGTCGTAGCAATACCTCTTCTCGAAATCTTCAAGATGGCGCTGCGAGAAGGGAAGCTCCGAGCAATCCCCCGGACCCGACGCGAAGGCAAGCCGGATGTAGTCGGCGCGCGTCAGGTCGCTACCGGCATCCACCGCAATCAGAGCCATCTGCGGCATGCGATAGTATTCGAGCTGCTTGTAGCGCAGCAGCCCCGTCTGATCGGAATGGTGCGGCACCAATGGATTGAGCAGGCACTGCCAATGCGCCGCGACGCGCGCCGCCCTTTTGGAACAAACCTGAGCCAGGAATTTCTCGCGATCCTCATAGTCCGAAGACGAGAGCACGCGCCCCTCGCTTGAGAGAAATTCGACCTTGACCGGGCAATGCCCCGCGACACCTGTCTTTTCCCAATACGCCGGGTGCGTGCGGCCGAGGCGGAACATCACGTCTTGCACGTCGGCGAGACTGAGGTCATCGGAATAGAGCTCAAGCGCCAGGATCGCGATATCGATCTCGAAAAAGAAGTAGAGATCGACATGCGCGACTTTGAGCTCGACGGGCTTCGCGCCGGGCGTGAGCACCACACGAACCGATTGAACGTCGGTCCGCCGAAACGTCGTGATGGGGCTTTCGGACGTCACCGTCCCCGCCACTTTTCCTTTGCCGCTGCCATAAAGGAAGCGCTGTACCGGCGGCAGGAAGGTCACGAATTCATTATAGTGGCGCTCCTGAAAATCTTTCGGATCGCCCGTGAATTCATCCTCGATCACCGTCCACGGATTGTCGGGCCCGAGCTTGGCCAGGATGGCCGCAAAGTCGTGGTGCAGCGGCTCGGGTTTCGTCGGCACTAACTCAACCGGCCAAAGCAAAATCTGCCTGAATCGGCCGACCCGCTTATCCGACGACGTGCGCGTCGCGATTTCAGGCTCGGGCAGGAATGCTGAGTGGACGTCTTCGAGCATGTGGGCCTCGGATTGCTTTGGTTGGCGCCCGCCAAGTCTTTTTTCGAATGGACGATGTGATCGAGTTTATGGCGATCACGACCACCAATGGGCGGTCGGTTGAGTGCGAGGTCACCGGCGCGCGGCGCGATGCGCCACACACCATTGCCGAAGCATATGACAGTTATGCGACGCAATTGAATTCATTGAGAATTGCTAGCTTCTGCCGGCGCCGCCACCAATCATCCAGGCCGCAGCGCAATCTCACTAAACAGCAAAATCTATGTGCTGATGACGGGCAACGCATCGGCGAATGAAGCGCGCGATACCGAGCGACTTGGAAACATTGTTTCTTCACTGTGGATATTTCGCTCCGAGTGTGCCAGAGCAGGCGCCTCAAAAAAATCGAGGCACAGGGGGCCGCATGCGCTTTCTCGTTTTTCAGCACATCGCGTGCGAGCATCCCGGCATCTTCCGGAAGTTCTTCGCCGCGGACGGTATTTCCTGGGATGCCGTCGAACTCGACGAAGGCGGAAGCATCCCGCCCTTGGAAAACTACGACGCGCTTTGGGTGATGGGTGGCCCCATGGACGTTTGGGACGTCGACGAGTGTCCCTGGCTCGTTGACGAAAAACGCGCGATCCGCCGCTGGGTCCGCGATCTCGAAAAACCATTCATGGGATTGTGCCTCGGTCATCAGCTTTTGGCCGACGCCCTCGGCGGGACATGCGGCCCTCAACGTCCTCCGGAAATCGGAATTCTCGACGTTTCGCTGACGGCTGACGCGAATGACGATCCTGTTTTCGGCGGACTGCCGAAACAGTTCAAAGCCGTCCAATGGCATTCGGTGCGGGTCGCGCAGCCGCCCGACGGTGCCGTTGTTCTCGCGCAATCCGAGACCTGCCCATGTCAGGCGATGCGCGTCGGCAGGAACGCGTGGAGCATGCAGTACCACGTCGAAATCGAAGAAAACACGATCTCCGATTGGGGGAACATTCCCGCTTACGCCGAAGCCCTGGAGCGGACGCACGGGCCGGGCGCATTGTCGCGAATGGCCGAAACCGCGAAGCCCCATACCGCAAGCTTTGCCGCCGATGCCGAAACGCTCTATCGCAACTTCATGGACGCTATTTGAGCCGTACGAATTCGCGCGGCGCGTGCCGCCATCGTAACGGCGGAGAGATCAAAGCACGCAACTGCGAAATGGCTGCGCCGGGTTTTTCCCGCTCGATGATGTTTCGCACCTTCATTTGAAGGCATCGGAACCAAACTCTGCCGGATTTCGGCCGAACCCTCCCGATCGAGTGAGCATATGCGAAGGCCTTTGGTCTTGCGCCATAAAAAGCCAAAACACGCGTCCGAAAATCATGCGGACCGCCCGCGCGAAGGCTGTTGAGCGGACAAGGCACGTGAGCGGCTTCCGCGCAGATGTGCTGCTTATATTTGCGCCAATTGCATTGAATTTGGCCTTGAACGCATCGCGAAATAGGTAGCATAATTAAAAAATTATCACTCACAGGAAAGTCCACGCGTACAAAATTCGACAGTTCGACCTCAACAAAGTTGGCTTGGAGGCTAACCTATGTACCATACCGTCAAACGAGTTTTAGCTGGCGGAGCTTGTGCAGCGATCGTCTCGCTCACGAGTTTCAACCCAGCAATGGCGGGCGCACCAGAATCGACCGATCCGATCAAGATTGCATTGTTCGATTGGACGAGCGTCAATCTCAACGCCAAGATCCTTGGCGGCATTCTCACGAAGCTTGGTTATAACGTCGAATATCCGACGGCTGACTACCTCTCGAGCCTCACGACGGGTCTCACCAATGGCGACATCGATATCGGCGTCGAATATTGGGACACGACCGCACGCGAAGCCATGAAAGCTTCCGACGCCACGGGCCAGACGGAACGTCTCGGTAAGCTTGGCCCGAAGGCCAAGGAAGAGTGGTGGTTTCCAGAGTACATGAAGGCGAAGTGCCCCGGTCTACCGGATTGGCATGCATTGAAAGATCCCAAGTGCGCCGAAGCCTTCTCGACGCCCGAGACCGCGCCGAAGGGCCGTTATCTTGGTGGTCCGGTGACGTGGGAAGGTTTCGATGACGAGCGTGTCGAAGCGCTTGGTCTTCCCTTCGTCGTCGTTCATGCCGGAACGGACGGCGCTATGTTTGCCGAGCTCGATTCGGCCTATCAGCGCAAAGCCCCCATCATGCTTTGGATTTATTCGCCGCATTGGGCCCCTGCCAAATACAAGGGCGAATGGGTCAAATTCCCGGAATATGAGCCGGCCTGCTACACCGATCCGAAGTGGGGCGTAAATCCGGATAAGAAGTACGACTGTGGCAAGCCTCACGGCGAAATCTGGAAGTATTCCTGGAAGGGCCTGAAGGACAAGTGGCCGGTCGCTTACAAAGTCGCGAAGAACTACACCATCGGCACCGACGAATTGAACAAGATGTCGGGCGAGGTCGACCTCGATGGCAAGTCGATGGATGACGTCGCCGCAGCTTGGGTCGACGCCAATGAAGCGAAGTGGAAGGAATGGGCGAAATAGGTAGTCGGTTGGTCCTCCTTTGCTACACTGAGTGACATGAAGACGGGAACCGGCGGCCGTTGCGACGCCCGCCGGTTCCCCATTTGTTTTGAGGCCCACGACGCGCGTTAGCGCAACGGAGCGATCCACAATGAACGACCAAGCGCCCCTGCGCGATGAAACGAAGCCGGCCACAGACGATCGGCCGATCAAGCTCCTTTGCAAGGACGTTTGGAAAGTCTTCGGCGATGGCGCGAAAGACTTTATGGCCAAGCACAAAGGCGCGCCGACGGCGGAAGATCTGAACAAAGCAAAGCTCGTCGGCGCCGTCCGTCATGCCTCGCTCGAAGTGCGGCGCGGCGAGAACTTCATCGTCATGGGCCTTTCCGGATCCGGCAAGTCGACGCTTGTGCGCTGCCTCTCCCGCTTGATCGAGCCCACCTGGGGAACGGTCGAACTCGACGGCATCGACCTCCTTAAGGCGTCGCCTGACGAGCTTATCGAAATTCGCCGTCACCGAATGGGAATGGTCTTCCAGCACTTCGCCTTGCTTCCGCATTTGACCGTGATCGAGAACATCGCATTTCCCCTGTCGGTGCAGGGCGTGGAGCGAAAGACGCGTGAGGCGCGGGCCCAAAAAGTGATCGACCTCGTCGGCCTGAGCGGGCGCGAGCAGTTCTATCCGCGAGAACTCTCCGGCGGCCAGCAACAGCGCGTCGGCATCGCACGAAGCCTCGCGGTCGAGCCGGAAATCTGGTTTCTCGACGAGCCTTTCTCGGCGCTCGATCCGTTGATCCGGCGCGAAATGCAGTCCGAGCTTCTCCGCCTGCAAAGTGTGCTCAAGAAGACGGTCGTGTTCATCACCCACGATTTCGATGAGGCCATCCGCCTTGCCGACCGCGTCGCGATCATGAAAGACGGCCTGATCATCCAAACAGGCACGCCGGAAGAACTCGTCCTTCACCCGGCGACAGACTATGTCGCCGAATTCACGCGCGACGTGCAGCGCTCGAAGGTTATGTCGGCAGCACGCTTGATGCGGCCCGTCTCGTCGTCCGCGGACTACGGCGGCTCCGTGTCGGCGACCGACAAGGTGGCGACATTCTCCGCCCGCATCGTCGGCGCAAGAAAGAACTTCCTGGTCACCGCCGCCGATGGCAAGCCCGTCGGCGAAGTGACGCCCGATGACGTGATTGATCTCCTTGCCGACCGCGAACAAGTCCGTGAGGCCCGGGCATGACCGTCGCCGATACGTCTGCACCGGTGAGGGCACCGGCGATTTCGGTCTCGACATTGTTATGGATCGCCGTCATCGCCATCGTTGCGGTTCTCTACGTCGTCCCGAGCGTCGCGCCATGGGCCGTGAAATATCCCGATGGCGCGATCATTCCCATCGCCGACTGGATCTCGGCGGGCATGGCGTGGCTCAAAACAAACTTTACGTGGCTGACACGCGGAATAACCGGGATCTTCAACGTTCCATTGCAGTGGGCCATCGACCTGCTCGCCAAGGGCTGGAAGTCCGGTTACGGCCCGGATGCCATCGTGCTGCCGCGACTGTCTTGGGTCGGCGTCTGTGGAGCCTTCGCGATAGCCGGCTACGCCTTGGGCGGATGGCGGCTTTCGGCGGTGGCCGCCGCCTGCCTGACCTACATCGCGCTCTTCGGTCAGTGGAGCAGCGCCATGCTGACACTGGCGTTGATTGCGATCAGCGTCCCGCTCTGCGTGGTCGTGGGTCTGGCGCTCGGCGTTCTCGCATACCGAAAGCCCTGGATCGACCGCATGATCATCGAGCCCATGCTCGATCTGATGCAGACGATGCCGACGTTCGCTTATCTCATTCCGATGTTGCTCTTGTTCGGCAACAGCCCCGTTTCGGGAATGCTCGCGACGGCCGTTTTCGCGATGCCACCGATGGTCCGTGCGACCGTTCTGGCGCTGAAACGCGTGCCGCACGAGATCGACGACTTCGGCGAGATGGTCGGCTGCACGCAGCGCCAGAAACTGCTGAGGGTTCTGCTTCCATCCGGCCGGGCGACGTTGATGATCGGTGTCAACCAGGTGATCATGCTGGCCCTCAACATGGTCATCATCTCCTCGATGATCGGCGCCGGCGGCCTCGGCTACGACGTTCTCCTCGCCCTTCGCGCGCTGAGGATCGGGCAAGGAATGGAAGCGGGCCTCGCAATCGTCGCACTCGCAATCGTTCTCGATCGGCTGAGCCAGGCTGCGGCGCACCAGCGGCCCGCAATGCACGCGCATGACCTGAATTTCGTGCAGCGCAATCCCATGCTGATGTCCGCCGTCGGTCTTGTCGCTATAACGACCGTGTTGAGCGTCTACGTGCCGGCGTTCGCGGCCGTCCCCTCTGCAATAAAATTCTCGACGGCGCCGTTGTGGAAGGAGGCTGTCGACTGGATCAACATACACTTCTTTGACGCTATCGAAGCATTTCGTACGTTTGTGATACTCTACATTCTGAACCCGATCCGCGACTTCCTCGTCGACTTCCCGTGGCTCGGAATGGTCCTGCTTGTCGGCTTCGCAGGCTATCGCCTCTCGGGCGTACGCCTCGCTATCATTGTCGCTCTCATGACGTCGTTCTGCGCCGTGACAGGGCTTTGGGAAAAATCGATGGCGACGCTCTATCTGTGCGGCGTATCGGCGGCGATCGCGGCGCTTTTGGGCATCTCGCTTGGAATTGCGGCGTCGCGCAACGATCGGTTCGCGGCCTTCCTGACGCCGATCCTCGACACTTTGCAGACGCTTCCCTCGTTCTGCTACATCATCCCGGTCGTCATGCTGTTCCGCGTCGGCGATGTCACCGCTATGATTGCGACGGTCTCGTTCGCGATCGTGCCGGCGATCCGCTACACGAACCACGGCATCCGCCAAATTCCCGAGGGTCTGATCGAAGCCGCAACCGTGTCGGGATGTACGCCCCGCCAGATGTTCTGGCGGGTGCAGCTGCCGCTGGCCCTTCCAGAAATCATGTTGGGCATCAATCAGACAGTTCTGATGGCCCTTAGCATGGTCATCATCTGTGCGATGATCGGAACGCGAGATCTTGGACAGGAAGTCTTCATCGCGCTTGCGAAAGCCAATGCAGGCCGAGGTCTGACTGCCGGCTTCGCCATTGCCTTCATCGGCATCGTCGCGGACCGCCTGCTTCGGGCATCGACGGACAGGTTGCAGACCCGGCTCGGCATCGTCTGAGCGAAGCCGAGCCGCGAAAGCGCTGGTTAGTGAACGACGCGCTCGATGGCGATAGCGGTCGCCTCGCCGCCGCCGATGCACGCTGACGCGATGCCTCTGGTCGCTCCTTGGCTTGCGAGCGCGTGAAGCAAAGTAACAATCAGGCGCGCGCCCGTTGCCCCGATGGGGTGTCCGAGCGCGCACGCGCCGCCGTTCACATTGAGTTTGTCGCGCGCAATCGAGAGATCCTTTTGCGCGGCCATCGCGACGGTCGCGAACGCTTCATTGATTTCGTAAAGATCGACGTCGCCCGCCTGCCATCCGGCCTTTGCGAGAACCTTGCGAATGGCAGGTATCGGCGCCGTCGTGAACCAGGCCGGCTCCTGGCTGTGTGTCGCGTGCGCACGGATTTCCGCAAGGATGGGAAGGCCGTCGCGTTCGGCGATCGATCGGCGCGTCAGAACCAGCGCCGCAGCACCGTCGGCGTTCGCGGACGAACTTGCCGCCGTAATCGTCCCGTTTGGCCGGAAGGCCGGCTTCAGCTTCGGGACTTTCTCCGGCGAAACCTTGAGCGGGTTCTCGTCATCCGCCACGACTTTCTCGCCGTCCTTGGCCGCGATTGTGATGGGTGCGATCTCGGCTTTGAAAGCGCCGCCCTGAACGGCGTTTCTGGCCCGCGTCAAAGTCTCGACGGCGAAGGCGTCCTGGTCGGCCCGCGAGAATTGATAAGCTTCCGCCGTCGCCTCCCCGAAGTCGCCCATGCTCCGGCCTTTCTCATAGGCGTCCTCAAGGCCATCGAGCAGCATGTGATCGAGCACTTGACCATGCCCGACGCGGAATCCTGCCCGCGCCTTCTGAAGAAGGTACGGAGCATTCGACATCGATTCCATGCCGCCCGAAACGACGATATCGGCTGATCCGGCGGCAAGAAGATCGTGCCCCAGGAACGTCGCCTTCATTCCGGAGCCGCAAACTTTGTTCACGGTCGTCGCGCCGGTCGCATCGGGAAGGCCTGCGGCCCGTGCCGCTTGGCGGGCTGGAGCCTGTCCCTGCCCCGCCGTCAGCACGTTACCGAAAAGAACTTCGTCGACTTTTTCGGGCGAAACGTTTGCGCGCTCCAGAGCCGTGCGAATGGCGTGTGCGCCGAGGTCAGCGGCCCGTAAAGGCGCGAGATCGCCGAGGAACCGCCCCAACGGCGTCCGAACGGCGGATACGATGACGATCGGGTCTTGCGACATGGCGCAACTCCTCGGTTTCCCCGGCTATTCATGATGACCGACATAATATATGACGACCGTAATGCAAGAATGGAAAGCCGCCCGCAACACCTTAAGTTGACGCACCTCAAAGCGGAGTAGAAATAAATGATGATAAACAGTCATACTGAAACGGGCATCGTTCCGTCGGAGGTGGCGGCGTCGATGACGGGCATCGATTTTCTTGCTGCATTGCGGGATGGCCGTCTTGTGCGCCCGCCCTTCAGTGAAACGACCGATATCCATCCGATAGAAATAGAGCGTGGCCGCATCGTTTTCGAAGGGACGCCGTCCGAGCGATTTTATAATCCGATGGGCACGGTTCACGGAGGCTGGATCGTGACCTTGATCGACACTGCGATGGCGTGTGCTATTCAATCGATGTTGGCGGCAGGCCAAACGTACACGACGCTGGAGCTCAAAACCAATTTCGTTCGCCCGGTATTCTCGGCGACAGGTGCGTTACGGTGCGAAGGTATCGCGCTTTCGGTGGGCGGGCGCATTGGGAGTTCGGAAGGGAAAGTCTTCGACAAGGAAGGAAACCTCGTCGCTCACGGGACGGAGACGTGCTTGATCATGGGACGGCGCAGCGGCGCTTCGTCCGAAGCCTAGGCCCAAGGAGAAAAATAATGCCGCGAGTATCGCGCAAGGAAGCAGATCAGCACCGCAAGGACGTCGTGGATGCGGCGTCGAGACTTTTCCTCGAGCACGGCATCGACGGTGTCAGTGTTCCCGCCGTGATGGCGGAAGCCGGTTTGACACACGGTGGTTTCTACGGACATTTCAGCTCGAAGGAAGCCCTCGTCGCGGAAGCATGTGCGAGAGCATTCGACGACCGGCGCGATATTTACAATGGAATAGAAGAACGTAACGGCGCCGATAAAAAGTCGGCGCGAGCCGAATTCATCAAGCGCTATACGACAAAAAGTCATCGCGATGCCATTGGCCTTGGTTGTCCGGCCGCGGCGATGAGCGGAGACATTGCCCGCGAAACGCCGAAAGGTCCGATACGCGTCGCATTCGCGACCGGCTTCAATGCGATGGCCGAACGGCTGACGCCGCTGTTGTCGAGAAAAAAGAAAGCCGCTGCGCGCGAAGACGCGCTGGCGCAAATCGCGATGCTTGTCGGGGCCGTCGTGCTTGCGCGATCGACCAAGGGATATCCCGTTTCCGAAGAGATCCTGCAATCGGTTAGAACGGCGCTCCTGGCCGATTAACCGACGTCTATACACAGCGTCGCTCTGAGGCGGAGTTCGCGGCGTTGCGATAAGTGCTTGTCGCAATATATGATGATAAAAATATATAAGGCCGGCTAAAATCGTCCTGCAGGCGCGAGCCCATTCAAAATGAGGAGTTTCCAATGTCGGATTCAAAAGGCAAAGCGCTTGTTACCGGCGCGTCTGCAGGCATCGGCGCAACCTATGCGGACCGTCTCGCCAAACGAGGCTACGACTTGATCCTCGTGGCGCGCGACGGGAAGCGGCTGGCGGCGTTGGCCGATCGGCTCACCGCCGAGACGGGCCGGGCGATAGAAGTCCTCGCCGCCGATCTGACATCCAAGGCCGATCTCTCGAAGGTCACGACGCGGCTCCGCGATGATCAAGCGATAACGTTTCTTCTGAACAACGCGGGCATGGGTGCCAACGGCCCTCTCGCGAACGCAGACCTTGAACTCACCGATACCCTCATCGACCTCAACATCACCGCCGTCACGCATCTCGCATCTGCAGCTGCCGCGAACTTTTCGGCGAAGGGATCGGGGACGATCGTCAATGTATCGTCCGTGCTCGCTCTAGCTCCCGAACTGGCCAGCGCAGCTTACTGCGGATCCAAGGCTTATGTTCTGAATTTATCGCTGACGCTCAACACGGAGCTTTCGGACAAGGGCGTTCGTATCCAGGCGGTTTTGCCCGGCGCTACGAGAACTGAAATCTGGGAGCGCGCCGGCATCGACGTCACGAAATTTCCGCCTGAAATGATCATGGATGTCGAACCCATGGTCGACGCTGCTCTTGCTGGGTTGGATCTGGGCGAGCTTGTTACGATCCCGTCGTTACCCGACGTTGCGGATTGGGAGAAATTGAATGGCGCTCGCTTGGCGCTCGTGCCCAATCTCTCGCGAAACGAACCCGCGCCCCGTTATAAGACCGCCCGCGAACGCGCATAGTACTCGGTTGCGCCTGAAAACCCCGCTTGAAAACGCCGCCTGACGATGGCGGCGTTTTTCTTGCGTCTACGCCGTCGTCTTTAGCGCCTTGTCGCGAAGATAGAGCGCCACGGTGACAGCGCCGAAAATCGGGCCGCCGACGAACACCCATTCCTTGAAGTGCGCATAGGTCAGCGCTGCGGCTCCGCAGCCTAGCCCAAAAGCAACAATGCTATCGATGAGACTCGTGAGTCTGGCCGTCAGCGTGAGTTTTGTATCCGGCGAAACGCCGTGAAACAGATCCGCGAGGTCGAGCATCGCCTGTGTTGTCGTCCCGGTCATGACGGTGGAGGGCGGATAGTTCGAAAGATAAATGCGGTGGAAGGCATTTTGAATAGCCATCGCAATCACCAAAGTCAGGCCCGTGGCAATCGCTGGCATCGTATTTGCGTCCGGAAACGGTCCGTACTGCACCGCTAGAAGTCCTGCGATCGCCAACAAGGCGAACTGCAGCGTTAACCAGATGCCAAGGATCGGCAAACCGCTTTTCTCAATTTGAAAACGCAGTGTACGCGTCGCGAAGACGACCAAGCAGAAGACGGGCAGCGCCAATATTTTGGCGATCGTATCCGAGGACCCCTCCGCCAGCGACGCGCCGAGCGTTACGAAGTTTCCGGTCACGTGCGACGTGAAGAGGCCATTCAAGGCGAGGAAGCTGGCGGTATCGACGTAGCCGGCAGTAATGCTCAAGACCGCCGGCACCGCCGGCAGCGTCACAAGGCTTAGCTTCATTGTTTCACCCCATGCCCGACGGGAAAGTTCTGACACGAATAAACGACGGCGTTTGCCCCGTCACGCAAGTCACCCTGCGCAATGGCATTTGTCGCAATTTTTCTGAATGCACGATTTTGCGTCGAGGCTGGTGGACAACGGCCGGCACTCGGAGCTAACAGTGGCGGCTGCCGGTCGGCTAATGGAGCGCAAGAATGGTGGTCGAAGGACTGATCACACTCTCAAGTCGCTTTTCCCCGAAGGAAACCGCCGATAGGCTGGCCGCTGCGGTTGCAGGCCATGGCATTGCTCTCGTCGCACGGGTGGACCATGCGGCTGCTGCTGCCAAGGTCGGGCTGGATCTTCGGCCGACCGAGGTTCTGATTTTTGGCAACCCCGCGGCGGGTACGCTGCTTATGCAGGACGTACAAGTTATCGGACTGGACTTACCGCTCAAGGTACTCGTCTGGCAGGACGACACCGGCGGTACAAGCGTTTCATACCAGGATTTCGGCTGGCTCACGAAGCGATACGGTTTGACGCCCGCCGCGCTGCCGACCGTCGAAAAAATGGCATCTTTGCTAAAAGCCGTCGTCGAGGAGGCCGCCAGATGACTTCAATCAAAGCAGCGGTCCGCGGATGATGATCGGCTGCAACGGATTTCTTTAACCCCCCCCAACCCAACGCAAATCAAGGAAGTGACAAACATGAAAGCGGATACTGCCAAGAGCCGGCGCAAGGCCCCACTCGATACGCCTTCGTATTTCGCCGACAATGCGATCAAGGACCTCTCTGGTGCCTTGTCGGCATTGCTCGCGGATTTCTTTGCACTCTACATAAAGACGAAGAACTTCCACTGGCACATGTCCGGGCCGAGCTTCCGCAGCTATCACCTGATGCTCGACGAGCAATCCCAGCAAATCTTCGCGGCGACAGACGATATTGCCGAGCGCGCTCGTAAGATCGGTGGAACGACAATCCGCTCCATCGGCCAGATCAACAGCCAGAAGCGCATCCTCGACAACGATGCCGATTTCGTCACGCCGAACGACATGCTGGCGGAGCTCCGGGATGACAACCTGCAGCTGGTCAACGAGATGCGCCAGGTTCACGATCTCTGCGACGAGCATGGCGACGTGGCGACGGCAAGCCTCTTGGAGAACTGGATCGACGAAGGCGAGCGTCGCGTATGGTTCCTCTTCGAATTGACCCGGGATATCGCTCCCGAGGCATGATAAAGCCGTCGGTTCGCCGGGCGGATATTCACGGCTGGAGGCGCGAGGTCAATCTCGCGCCTTTTCCTTTTCAGGCGTGGCATAAGGCTGAGGGCGCGGCATCTGAAACGTGGCGTCTGTCGTCGCATACAAGCCGCGCCCGTGCATGCGCCCGATAAGGTGCATTGCGGGCGTGTCGACGTAAAGCTTCATAGCGTCGAGCATCATCGCGTCGGCGATGTGAGCCTGCACAACCTCGCCAAGCGCAATCAACTGATTGGAAAGTTCGATCGGCGTGTGAAGCCGGCATTCGAACGACACCGGGCTGACGACGATCCGCTCGGGCTTGACCTTGAGAGACGCCACCGTCTCGAGCTTCGCGAGTGCAAGTTCGTCAACATAGGGCGGAGCATCGATCGATGTCAGGTTCATCGCCTCGGCTGCGACTCGCGGCACGAGATTGACGACGAATTCCCCCGTATCGAGAATGTTGCGCGCCGTATCCTTCATGCTGCCGTCGCCATCGGCCATGATGCCGACCGCGAGCAACGCCGGGTCCTTGCTCATGGCGTTGAAAAAGCTGAACGGCGCCGCGTTGCGGACGCCGTTCTTCGAGAGTGTCGTCACCCAGGCAATGGGCCGTGGCACGATCGTGCTGGTGAGAAGCTTGTAGCGATCGTCAGCCGCAAGCGTTTCGAAGTCGAATTCCATTCGTTCACCTGTTGTGCGGCCGTCAGAGGCCCTTCAGGATCTTCTTAACGTGCTCGACCTCGTCCTGCACGATCGTATGGTCCATGCCGGGATAGATGATCTCGGTCACGTTGCCGCCGAGCTTCGTCAGCACCGCTGTCGACTCCTGCACCCGCTTGAGCGGGACGTGAAAGTCGACGTCGCTGCAGCCGAGGAACATCGCCGTCCCCGCGAGCGAACCCGCATAGTCTCGCGGAGTCAATTCGGGGCCGATCAGCCCACCGCTTAAGCCGACAACGCCGCCGAAGCGGCGGGCGTTGCGTGCCGCGAATTCGAGCGTAAGACACGCACCTTGAGAAAATCCCAAAAGCACGATGCGCTCCGACGGCATGCCCTGCTGCTCGAGATCCTCGACAACGTCCGAAAGGGTTTTCAGAGCATTGCTGAGGTGCGGCTCGTTTTGGGGAATTGGTGCCAGGAACGACCGCGGATACCAACTGCCTGAACGCGCCTGAGGTGCGACGTAGGCGATGTCGTTGGCGTCGAACGCATCCGCGAGGCCGAGCATACCCTCAGCGCCCGCGCCGCGCCCGTGCACCAGGATCATCGCCCCACGGGCGGCACCGAGAGGTGCGCCCGCGCGAACAACTTCTGACTTGAGCGTCGTCATGCTGCCTGCTCCAACGGTTGCAGGGTCGCCTCGATTTCCTTCCGCTGCGCCTCAAGGAACGCCGGCAATTTCAATGCCTGTCCCAAAGAGGCCACCGGCTCATCGACGGCAAACCCCGGTTGATCGGTTGCGATCTCGAAAATCACGCCGCCAGGCTCGCGGAAGTAGATCGACCGGAAGTAGTTGCGGTCCATCTGCTCCGTCGCGCGGATGCGATGCTTCTCGACGAGTTTCTTGCGCATCTCGGCCTGCTCTTCGTCCGTCGCCGCGCGAAACGCCACGTGATGGACGGAGCCGCGCCCCATGTGGCCCGCAAGGAAGCCCTTGGCCTCGCGGATCTCGACGACACTGCCGGCATCCGTGCCTTTCGCCACGAACCGTGTGACGGGGCCTTCGCTGCCCGCTTCGGTGAAGCCGAGAACGTCGGTCAGGATCGCGCCGGTCGACTTCGCGTCTTCGAGCAACAGACGAATGCCGTAGAAGCCGCGAATGGCGTCTTCGGCCGGAACGTCGCTGCCCTGCCACGCCGTTTCCGCTTCTCCAGCCGCCACGCCGACGAGGGCGAGGCTCATGCCGTCGGGATCGGTAAACGACAGGACAGACTGTCCGAAGCGCTTCTCGATGGCCTCATGGGGCACGCCCTTCTCGACGAAGCGGTGCGTCCAATAGCCGATCGCGCTCTCCGGAACGCGAAACATTGTCTGCTGCGCGAGTCCGACGCCGTTCCGTCCCTTCGCGGCATGCGCCCACGGGAAGAACGTCAGGATGGTTCCCGGCGAGCCGACCTCGTCACCGAAATAAAGGTGATACGTGCCCGGATCGTCGAAGTTGACGGTCTTCTTGACCAGCCTCAGACCGAGAACGCGGGTATAGAAGTCGAGATTGCGGGACGCATCGCCAGCAATCGCAGTGATGTGGTGGATGCCAGACATGGCTTGTCCTTTCTCTCGCTTGCACGAGATTTCGCTGTGTTGATCCGTAATGTGGTCTGTCGATCCGGCTCTACAATCATCGCCGGTGGAAGCAGACCGTCGCCAATTCAGCGACAATCTGAAGTCGAGGCTTACGCCGTCAGCTTGGCCGCGATCTGGGCAACGTGACGGCCCTGGAAGTGCGCGCCGGCCAGTTCGTTGGCCGACGGCTGACGCGAGCCATCGCCGTCCGCGATCGTCGAGGCGCCGTACGGCGAGCCGCCGGTGACTTCCTTGACCCCCATCTGTCCCTGGAACGCATAGGGAAGCCCGACGATCACCATGCCGTGGTGAAGTAGGACGGTGTGCGTCGATAGGATCGTGCTCTCCTGGCCGCCATGCTGCGTGGCCGATGACGAAAACACGCTGCCGACCTTCCCGATCAGCTTGCCGCCGAACCACAGGCCACCCGTCTGATCGAGAAAGTTCTTCATCTGGGCCGGCATGTTTCCGAAACGCGTCGGCACGCCGATGATGATCGCGTCATAATTAGGAAGCTCGTCGACCGTCGCGATCGGCGCCGCCTGGTCGAGCTTGAAATGCATATTTTTCGCGACGTCCTCGGGCACCAGTTCCGGCACCCGCTTGATCGTCACCTCGGCGCCGCCTTCGCGTGCACCCGCTGCGACCGACTCCGCCATCTTCTCGATGTGGCCGTAGCTGGAATAGTAGAGAACGAGAACTTTGCTCATGGGGCTGTCTCCAGGCATCGTGGAATTCGTTAAATGCGGAGGCATCAGCCGTCCGACGCCTTCAAATATGGCCCGTTGACGAAAATCACTCAATACGCGATAAATTATGCATTCTGTTTCCAATATGGATACAAATGGACAAGCTGGACGCCATGCGAGCCCTGGTGAAGGTCGTTTCCAGCGGCAGCTATGCCGAAGCCGCGCGCCGCTTGGGATTGACGCGCTCGGCGGTCAGCAAGGGCGTCATGGAGTTGGAGCAGTCGCTCGGGGCCCGCCTGCTCGACCGCACCACGCGGCGCGTTACGCCCACCGAAGCAGGCCTTGCCTATTACGAGCGCTGCGTCGCCATCCTGTCCCAGATCGAGGAGACGGAAGCGCAGGTCTCTCGCCTCCACGACGAGCCGAAGGGAATCCTGAAGGTCAACGCGCCGATGTCGTTCGGCATGCTGTACCTCGGCAACGCCATCTCGGACTTCATGATCCGTTACGGCGATTTGAAGGTCGAATTGATGCTGACGGACCGCTTCATCGACCCCCTCGAAGAAGGCGCGGACGTGACGGTGCGGATCGGTGTGCCGACGGATTCAAGCTTGATCGCCCGCCGCATCGCGCCGGCGCGGATCGTCCTCGCTGCATCGCCGGAATACATCGAAAGACACGGAGCGCCGCAAACCCCCGCCGACCTTGTCGATCATCGCTGCCTGAGCTACGGCCACACGACATCAATGCAACGCTGGCACTTGATGGACAAGGGCCAGCCCGTATCCGTCGCGATCGGGTCTTGCCTATCGTCGAACAACGGCGACGTGCTGCGGGACGCGGCCGTGAAGGGCATCGGGATCGCCAACTTGCCGACATTTATCGTGGGCGACGACGTTGCGGCCGGGCGGTTGAAGCTCGTCCTGCCGGACAATCGCCCGGCAGAGCTCACCATCCACGCGCTCTACGCGCCGAACCGCTACCTCGCCGCAAAAACCCGCGTCTTCATTGATTTCCTGGTCGATCGCTTCGGCAAGAAGCCGTCGTGGGACGATTTCGAAGGAAAGACGTGAGCTACGATTTCGGCGCGCGCCTGAGCAGGTACGTGTCCATGATCCAGCCCTTGCGCTCGCGTTCTTCCGACCGCGCTTCCTCGATCGCGTCGACGCATTCCTTGAGCTTGCCCGAGATGAGAATCTGATCGGGTGTGCCGAGATAAGCGCCCCAGAAAATCTCGACGTCCTCATCGATCAGCGCCCTGAGCCCCGAGCCGTTGTCGAGCATGACGACCGCCGTGTCGACCTTATCCGGCAAGCCTTCCAAAAGCCTTCGCCCGGTCGTGATGTGAACCGGCTCGCCGATCGGGTTCAGCGCGATTTTGTGCTCGGCGGCCAGCGCCTGCACGCTCGTGATCCCTGGAATGATCTCGTAATCGAACGCCAGCGTCCCGTGTTCGAGAATCTGATCGATGACCCGCAAGGTGCTATCGTAAAGCGACGGGTCACCCCACACGAGAAATGCGCCGACCTCTCCGTCTTTCAATTCGTCGGCGATGAGCGCACTGAAAATCTGCGCCTTGTCGAGATGCCACGCATGGACACCTGATTTGTAATCAGGCGCACCGAGGTCCCGCTTGGGACCCGGGACCTCGACAATGCGATAGGATTTGTCCTCGATGAACCGTTCGCAGATCGTCCGGCGAAGGTTCGCAAGATCTTCCTTCTCTTCCCCCTTATCGAGGAAGAAGAACACATCGACCTCGTTGAGCGCCTTGACGGCCTGCATCGTCACGTAATCCGGGTTCCCGGCGCCGATGCCGATGAGGAAGACTTTTTTCATGCAAGCGCATCTCCATTCTGGAAGGCGACGGAAACCGTAAATCGCGCGATTTGTCGATTGGGACCCGCAGGAGATTGCACACGCGCCCGTTCGGTGCCAATTCACGGGGTGATGCATTCGTTAAGGGAAATGCCCTGAGATGGCCACGCGCATTGTTTTGGTAACCGGATCGCTAGCCGAACCGCGCGTGAAGCGGATTGCCGATGAGCTGAACGACCCCAATCTGGAGCCCGTGGTCGCCAACGTCGGCGTGAAGGTCGCCGCCTTGATGACGACCGAGATCGTCGAGCGCCGGCTCAAGCTTCCCGACCGTGCAGACCGCGTCATCATGCCCGGTCGCTTCCGTGGCGATCTCGAACGCCTCTCCGACCGCTTCGGAACCCGCTTCGAACGCGGCCCGGAAGAAATCGCCGACCTCCCGGAGTACCTCGGCCAAGCGGCGCGGAAGATCGACCTTTCCGAGCAGGACGTTAAGATCTTCGGCGAGATCGTCGATGCAACCTTGTTGACGCCCGAGCAAATCGTCGAGCGGTCGCGAAAGTATCGCGCCGACGGCGCCGACGTGATTGACCTTGGTTGTCTGCCGGACAGTCCGTTCCCACACCTCGAAGCGTCGATCGCGGCTCTGCATGCTGATGGTGCCAAGGTGAGCGTCGATTCCTTCAATCCCGAAGAGCTGTCGCGCGCGACGAGGGCCGGCGCTGACTATCTGTTCTCGCTCTCAGAGAAGACGATCTCGATCGTCGATGAAGGGCCGGCCGCGCCGATCCTCATTTCCGCCGGCGCTGCCGACATGGATTCGCTCGACCGCGTCATCGACATCATGATCGAAAAGGGACGGCCATTCTATGCCGACCCGATCCTCGATCCGATCCACTACGGCTTCACGGCATCGGTCGCCCGCTATTACGATTTGCGCAAGCGCCGCCCTGACGTGCCGATCCTGATGGGCATCGGCAACGTCACCGAGCTGACCGACGCCGACACGACCGGCATCAATGCGATCCTGATGGGCATCTGTTCCGAGCTGCACATCACGGCAGTTCTCGCCGTGCAGGTGAGCCCGCATTGCCGGACGGCCATCAAGGAATTCGATCGCGCCCGCCGGGAATATTTCGCCGCGCGAAAGGCAGGCGCGCTGCCCCAGGGTTTCGGCATGGGGCTGATGGCGCTCCGCGATCGCAAGGGCTTTGCCTCTACGCCCGCCGAAATCGAAGCCCTTGCCTCAGAAATTCGCGACCAGAATTACCGCATCGAAGTCGCCGAGGACGGCGTCCACATCTACAACCGCAATGGCCATCACGTTTCAGACGATCCATTCGGGCTTTTTCCGCATATCGATGCGCGCGGAGATGCTGCCCACGTCTTCTATCTCGGCGTCGAGACGGCCCGAGCCGAAATCGCCTATCGCTTGGGCAAGCGCTACGCCCAGGACGAGCCGCTTGAATTCGGCGTCGTCGCCGAGACGAAAGGTTCGGCGGACGACGCGCATCTCATGAAGTTCAAGGACGCCGGCACGACGTTGCAGAAGTCCTCGAAGTCCGAGTGAAGCGCGCCGCTGACGGCATCAGACGTCGAGGAACGACATCATCCGTTCGGTATACCGCGCACCCGAGACGCCTTGCGATTTCGTCGCGGTATCGAGCCGCTCGACCTCCTCTGCAGTCAGTTCGAGTTTCGCCGCACCGAGGTTCTCTTCGAGATAGGTCCGCCGCTTGGTGCCTGGAATCGGCACGATGTGGGGGCTGACGCCCAGTAGCCATGCGAGTGCCACTTGTCCCGGCGTGGCGTCATGTGCCTTGCCGATCTTTCGCGCGAGATCCGCGATCCGCATGTTGGCATCGAAATTCGCGCCCTGGATGCGCGGATCGTTGCGCGCGCGATAATCGTCCGCCGGATACTCTTCCGCCCTCTTGGCCTTGCCGGTCAGAAACCCGCGCCCGAGCGGGCTGAAGGGGACAAGGCCGATGCCGAGGTCGAAAAGCGTCGGCATGATGTGCTCATCAATCCCGCGCTCCCAAAGTGAGTATTCGCTCTGCAAAGCCGAGACCGGCTGGACCGCGTGCGCCCGGCGGATCGTTTCGTCGCCCGCTTCCGATAGCCCGAAGTAAAGTACCTTGCCTGCCGCGACGAGGTCTTTGATGGCACCGGCGACATCCTCGATCGGAAGCTTCGGATCGACGCGGTGCTGATAGATCAGATCGATGTGATCGGTTTGCAAACGCTTCAGCGACGCGTCCACCACCTCGCGAATGTGCTCCGGCCGGCTGTCTGTACCAGAAATCCCTTTCGCATCGAACGTGAAGCCGAATTTCGTCGCGATAACCACCTTGTCTCGCTTCCCCTTGAGGCAGCGCCCGACAAGCTCTTCGTTGCTAAATGGGCCGTAGGCTTCGGCTGTATCGAAGAAATTGCAGCCAAGCTCGATTGCCCGATCGATAGTGGCTGCCGATTCAGCGTTATCGGGCGTCCCGTAAGCATGGCTCATGCCCATGCAGCCGAGGCCGAGCGCCGACACCTCAAGTCCCTGCGCGCCGAGCTTTCGTTTTTCCAACATGATGGCAGCACCTTCCGACAATGATCAGGGAGTTTTGGAAGCACGCGAGATGCCGGCTTCCGCGAACATCGG
Organism: uncultured Pseudomonadota bacterium; assembly: GCA_963789775.1. GTDB lineage: Bacteria > Pseudomonadota > Alphaproteobacteria > Rhizobiales > Hyphomicrobiaceae > Hyphomicrobium_B. The sequence continues at coordinate 10,754 of CAWBLX010000001.1, read as the reverse complement.
CCACATTTAGTCACTGCGGTGCATTGAGATAATGTAATGGAATTCGAATACGTCCTTTGGCTTTGAGTGTATAATGCGCGGAAGTGAGTTTGCAGAGCTACGCGCCTTCGTAACCATTGCCGAGCAAGGCAATTTTGCGCGGGCAGCCGCTCACCTCAGAATCTCACCATCGACCTTGAGCCAGACGATACGCGAGCTGGAGAAGAGGCTCGGCGTGAGGCTGCTCAATCGCACGACGCGGAGTGTCTCGTTGACGGAGGCAGGTCAGCGCCTCTTGGCGCGCTTCAAGCCGGCGCTCGATGAGATGCAGGAGGCCGTGCGCGATATTCAGGATCTGCGCGACGTGCCCGCCGGGACCGTCCGCATTCACGCGCCCCGGAAGGCTGCATCGATTCTGATCGAGCCTCATTTGGGCCGTTTTGCGAAATCCCATCCCGATATCGTGCTCGACATCACAGTTGATGACGCCGTCGTCGACATCGTCGAAGCCGGATTCGACATCGCCATTCGCCTCGGTGAATTGCTTGAAGACGACATGGTGGCGGTAAAGCTCGGCAACGATCTCAGAATGTGCGCCGTCGCGTCGCCGGACTATGTCGCCAAATACGGCAAGCCGAAGAATCCCGGCGAGCTTCACCAGCATCGCTGCATCAATTGGCGCTGGGCGGGCAAGAACGGAATCTACAACTGGGAGTTCTTCAAAGACGGACACTGGACGTCGGTAGCGGTGGATGGCCCGTTGATCGTCTCCTGCAGCGATATGGCGATCAGCGCTGCAGTGCAGGGCGTAGGAATTGCTTTTTGGGCGGAGCACGCCGTGCGGCCCCTCATTGCGAAGGACAAGCTCGTGCCGATGCTGGAAGAGTTCTCGCCGTACTTCCCTGGCTGGTATCTGACCTATCCAAGGCAGAGATACATGCCGGGCGCCGTGCGCGCGGTCATTGAGTTTCTCCGTCGCCACAACATGCCGGTTCCGGCACAGGACGGTGAATTGGCGCCGGCATAAACGTCCGGCGCCAACAAATGAAGTGATCTCAGTTGAAGGTCGCCATATCGATGACGAAGCGATATTTGACATCGCTCTTGAGCATGCGATCGTAGGCGTGATCGATATCCTTCATCGCAATCATCTCGACATCCGAGGTAATTCCGCGTTCGGCGCAGAAATCGAGCATTTCCTGCGTTTCAGCGATGCCCCCGATCAGCGAACCGGCAATTGCACGCCGCCCGAAGATGAGAGGAAAGACCGACGGTGAAGGATGCGGATGCTCCGGCACACCAACGACCGTCAAGGTACCGTCCCGCTTCAGCAGATTGGTGAAGGCATCGAGATCGTGTGACGCGGCGACCGTATTCAGGATGAAATTGAAGCTTCCCGCATGGGCCGCCATTTCATCGGCATTCCTGGAGACGACGACCTCGTCGGCGCCGAGATCCAATGCGGCCTGCCTCTTGGATTCAGATGTCGTGAACGCCACGGTATGCGCGCCGAGCGCGTGCGCGAGCTTCACGCCCATGTGCCCGAGACCGCCGATGCCGACGACGCCGACTTTTTTGCCTGGGCCGACACCCCAATGCTTCAGCGGCGACCACGTCGTGATGCCGGCGCAAAGCAGAGGTGCCGCAGCGGCAAGCTGATCGTCCTTGTGGCGAACCTTGAGCACGAAGTGCTCATCAACGACGATCTGCTTGGAATAGCCACCGAACGTATTCGGCAAACCCCCTTTCGCCGCACCGTTGTACGTGCCGGTGAAGCTGTGAGGACCCTCGCAATACTGCTCGAGATCGTGCTGGCAAGGATCGCAGGTTCGGCAGCTCTCGACCATGCAGCCGACAGCTGCCACGTCTCCGGCCTTGAACTTTTTCACGTCTTTGCCGACCGCTGTGACGCGCCCGATGATCTCGTGACCCGGAACACACGGATAAAGGATGCCCGGCCATTCGCCGCGCGCCGTGTGAAGGTCCGAGTGACAAACGCCGCAATAAAGGATGTCGATCACGACATCCTTGGGGCCAGGCTCTCTGCGCTCGATCGAAATCGGGGCGAGCGGTGCCTTTGCTGCCGCCGCGGCATAGGCTGTTGTTTGCATGAGTTTCCTTCGCTTTTTGGGAGATGAAAGTCGTCGTCTTGTCGTTACGTCAGTAATCGGTACCGAGCGCAACGTCCTTCCAGGCGTCGAGTTCGGACGCGAAACGCCTCTGCTTGTCGAGTGTGCGCCGGAACGCGTCGGATCCGAGAACCAGATGAAGCGGCGGCTCCGGCGAGCGAACGGCCTTGATGATGGCTGCCGCCGCGCGGACCGGATCGCCGATCTGCTTGCCCGCCATGTTTTCGAGCGCGGTCAGCGCCGCGCCGGCGGTCGGCGCATAATCCGCAATGCCGATGTCGTGCGTTCGAATGGAGTGCTCGGAAAGAAAGTCGGTCCGGAACGCTCCAGGCTCGACAAGCGTCACTTTGATGCCGAGCGGCGCGACCTCCTGAGCAAGGCTTTGCGACATCCCCTCGACCGCGAATTTCGAGGCCGCATAGAATCCCGATGCGGCCCCGGGCGCCAATCCGGCAATCGACGTGATGTTGACGAAATGCCCCGACTTCTGCGTTCTCAGATAAGGAAGAGCGGCCTGCACGACCCGCCGCGTGCCGTGAAAGTTGACATCGAACATCCGGGCGATCGCGTCTTCCGCCGCTTCCTCCACCGAGCCTAAAAGGCCATATCCGGCATTGTTCACGACAACGTCGAGACGGCCGTGCAACGCGTGAGCATCTCCAACGACCGCTTTGACCGCCTCGCCGTTGGTGACGTCGAGAGAGAGCGTGTGCAGCTTGCCCGTCTCGTCTTTGATCGGCGCCGCGCCGTCTCGGGTCGTGCCGATGACGGCGTCGCCGTCGGCTAACAGGGCCTCGGCGAGCGCCTTACCGAAGCCGCGGGATATGCCGGTAATGAACCAGATCTTGTTGGCGTCCGTCATTGAAGCGGCCTTTCACAATACGAAAAATGTGGGATAGCGCCGGACACCTTGTAGTCCGGCAGCATCCTATTTGGCTGGTAACTCTCGCTGCGGGAATAGGGCGGAAACCGAATGCCGTGTTCGAGTTTGAGGGCATAATGGAGTTTCCCGCAGCGTTGCGCGAAACGCGGATGCGGAATGCGTCACATTGCAAGGCGATATCCGCGCCCGATATGAATATCCGCAGTGTCCTGATGGGCAAGAGGCTCCGTCTCCCCATTTCGCGATCATAGCGAGCTTGGCACGAACGCCTGTGCGGCATCGGGCATTTCGGCAGAACGGCAAATATCGTGGCGCGGCTATCATCCGCAGGACAGAAACGTGGGCATGTCAGAAATCTGTCTTGGGACAATGACGTTTGAAGGCAAAATGGCCGACGATTCTCGCGCCAGTGGGATCCCGGTTTGAGCACGCAAGCGATGGACACTGACGCGAAGGAGCCGTCGGCGGCGCTCGTCACCGTATTCGCTATCGCCGCGGGTGCTCTCGTCGCCAACCTCTACTACGCCCAGCCTCTGATCGCCTCGATCGGCCAGGAAATGGGCATTAAGCCCGATCTCGCGGGCGCCGTCGTCAGTGTCACCCAGATCGGCTACGGCGTCGGTTTGTTCCTGCTCGTCTCGTTGGCCGATCTCGTTGAGAACAAGCGGCTCGCGTTGACGATGCTCGCGCTGACGGTCGTCGGGCTCGTAGCAGTGGCGACTTCGACGTCGGCGGCTCCATTTTTCATAGCCTCCTTTCTCGTCGGTTTGTGCTCGACCAGCGCGCAGGTTCTCGTCCCCTTTATCACCCATCTTGTACCGGAAGCCCGGCGAGGACGGATCGTCGGCAATGTGATGGCTGGCGTCCTGACCGGCATCATGCTGGCGCGCCCCGTCGCGTTGTTCATCGCGGCGCATCTCGGTTGGCGCGCCGTTTTCTGGTGTTCCGCCGCCCTAATGCTGGTCATCGGTGCGACGCTGTTTCGGATCATGCCGAAATACCAGCCCCCAAGCGGCAAGCACTACTTTCAAATCTTGCGCTCGATGGTCGGCCTGTTCCGGGATATGCCAATTCTGCGCCGGCGTGCGTTCTATCAGGCGCTGATGTTCACGGCCTTCAATATGTATTGGACAGCGGCGCCTCTCATGCTGTCCGACCGGCTCGCAATGAGTCAGCAAGAAATTGCTCTATTTGCATTGGCGGGCGCGGGTGGCGCGCTGGCCGCTCCGATTGCCGGACGTTTGGCGGATCGGGGATATACGCGTCTGATGACTGTCGGTGCCATGTTGACCCTCGGGCTGGCTTGCTACGCGACGGGCTGGGCGGCGGATTGGCATTGGCTTGCCGCGCTCGTGGTGCTGACGGTCGTTTTTGATGCTGCAATTCAGACGAACCAGATCACGAGCCAGCGCATTATCTTCTCGGCCCCTCAGGAAATCCGTGGTCGGGTCAACGCCATATACATGACGATCAACTTCATCGGTGGCGCAATCGGATCCGTGCTGGGTACGATCACGTACCATTCCGGCGGTTGGTCGACGACTGCCGCAACGGGCGGTTTGATTGCAGTTGTATTATTGGCGATTTTCGCTCTGACGGACCGCAAAGCATAATCACCAACGCACCCGTTATCGCCAAAACAAAGGCGGCGAAGAAATACAAATGACAATCAGATGAGCAATAGGGAGAAAAAGGCCATATTTCGCGCCGCAATAGCGCAAGAATTGCCAGAATTGATTTTCATTATTTGAAATTAACCTTTTGTTAACCGAAACATTGCGGACTCGATATCACGGCATCCTTTTAACATTGGGCTAATTACCGTGAAATTCTCCCGACTTTTCTCCGCTCTTGTTCTATCCGCCGCGATGACGGTCGTCGGCGCTGGCTCCGGCGTTGCTCAAGACCTCAGAGAGGCGTCGTTGACGATGAGCGCGGACTGGTCGAGTGGCTACATGAGATTGGGCGGTAACTTGGGTAGAGCGATCGTCGGTTACCATCAAGCCAAGCCTAAGAAGCCTGCCCGGATTGCAAAGTCGGCTCACAGGGCTCATCGAGAGAAACGAGCGACAGTGGCGCACTACAGCAAATCGCCGTCCTTTCTCATCGCGGAATCCCTCGACCAGAGCGGATTGAACATAGGTACGCTCCGCTTGCGCCCCCGGGGCCTCTGAATTGGCGGTCACATCGAAAGCGCGAAGGACGCCGCCAAATCCTCGTTTCCAGCGGCACTTTGCGCGTCATGCCCGTGAATAGAGGGGTTCTCGGACAGCGTGCAGCGGAAATCCCAAGTTAGGGGTTTCCAGACCGATTTTTTGTGCTATAGGGCGCGTTCGGGCCGCTCGGAAACGAGCGGCCTTGTTTATCCGGTAAGCGCAATGGCCTCTTGGCCGCGCGCATTTGGTGACGCGGGGTGGAGCAGCCCGGTAGCTCGTCAGGCTCATAACCTGAAGGTCGTTGGTTCAAATCCAGCCCCCGCAACCATCTTAATTTGCAGTGCATTTTCCTGAGTAACATCAGGCTCTTGCGTAGAACCGTCGACTGTCCGCAGAATCCCAGCGAGATCGCCACGCAGTTCGACAGTCAGCTGGCCTGCACCCGGGGTCAGCCGCACCTCTTCGATCATGGATCGAATATGTTCGAAAGCTTGGCGCCCTTCGGTGTCGTCGTAGAGAGCCGACGCCAGCGCGGCAACACTGTCTCGATAAGCCACGGCAAGCGCGGGGTGCAAAAGTGGCTTATCGTCGGGTACCGTCTCAATCTGCTGGGCCAAGCGGCTTTTGGCGGTCTCCAGTTCGTTTAGTTTTGCGTTGAGCGAGAGAGCATCGGCTCCCGCTAGAATTGCGTCTACCAACCGCTTGATCTGACGATCAACGGCATCAATCTCAGCCTGCGTTTTTGCTTTCACAGCCTTGGCGTTCATCCGCTGCCGGTTAGTCTCGGCCACGAATGCCTTCGCAAATTGCTCGAACTGCGCGGGTTCCATCAGCCGTGTTTTTAGTCCCGCCAAGATAGACTCTTCGAGAACGTCTGCCCTGATCGTGTGCGAGTTATTGCAAGTCGCCCGATCACGGGAACCCGCGCACGCGAACCGGTTGGCGCCATACTTCGTGTAGTTCGAGCCGCAGCAGCCGCATTTCATTAGACCAGACAGCAAATAGCGAGGTCGCTGATGATTCCAAAACCCGTCTGCAGTTTTTGCATTCGCGGTTTTCGGCCGCGTGTCTCGAGTTCATGGCGTGTTGACGCGCTTTCACCTTGTCCCAAAGCCGTTGCGGCACAATCCGCAATTCCGGCGCATCTTTGATGATCCATTCACGCGGATCATTGAGTCGGGACTCGCGTTTGCCGGTCGATGGGTTTTTCACATAGCGCAGCCGGTTCCAGACGATTCGTCCGACATACATCTCGTTGTTAAGGATGCCCGTCCCACGACGATGATTGCCGTTGATGGCGCTAGGGCTCCACGTGCCGCCCGACGGACCAACTACCTTTCGCGCGTTAAGCTCCTTCGCGATGGAGCGAGGCGATTTTCCTGCCGCGTAGTCTGTTAGTATTCCAAGCACGACGCGTGCCTCTGACTCGTTCTTTCTACGCAATCCGCGCTCCGTCTTGCCGCTAGCGTCGATCTTCGTCGCCACGTCATAGCCGTAAGAATTACCTCCGCCCGACCGGCCGGCTTCGACGCGGCCACGAAGTCCACGCCTCGTCTTCTCGGCTAATTGCTTGAGATAGAGCGCCCCCATTGTGCCGGAAAGTCCGATATGCAGTTCAGATATCCATCCTTCGCTCAAGGTCAGCAAGCGCACCCCAGCAAACGTCAATTGCTTGTAGAGGTGGGCCACGTCTTCCTGATCGCGGCTTAGCCGATCCAGCGACTCTGCGACCACAACATCAAATTCACCGCGCCTCGCATCATCGAGAAGCTTTTGATAAGCGGGACGCAATCGCGATGCACCGCTCATTGCCCGGTCTTGATAACTCCGCACGTAAACCCAGCCTTCGTTGCTGATTCGCTCCTGGCAGATACGAGCTTGATCCTCGATGCTGGCATCTCGTTGGTTATCGGAACTGTAGCGATGGTAATCAACGGCTCGATAAGCGATCTTGATCGTGCCTTGCATGTATTCACCTACACAAATTTCTGGTGAAGGCGGTCGCGAATGGACGCGACGGCGCCATTCAGCCTACGACCGGCTTGATGTGTACGAGCTAAATTATAGTAACGCTGGCATGTCTCGACGCCGTTCCCGAGTATGACATGAGATATGCCTACAATTTCCGGGTCATTGATAGCCAGAGATGTCGCCAGAGCGTCCCTAAACAAATGCGGATTCATGGCCCGGCCGAAGGCGTCCTCAGTGCGTTTTGTGATTTGATCGTAAACGCTATTGGGCGTTTGAGCGGTGAACCGATAGGACACCCAGACGCGCGTGCCCGAGTTACTATTCCCAATCAGACGTTGGCGATAAAGGTTCAGGTAAGTCTCGAGCCATGGCACTAGATCGACTGGAATTGGAACATCAATCGCCCCACCGTTTTTGGTCTCGTCACCATCGAAATGAAGCCACCAAATCTCGCCCCGCCGAACCAAGTGTTTGCCAAGTTCCATTTCCGAAAAGTTCGTGCATCGCAATGGACGAAGAGCAAGCAACGAAATTTGTAAGCCGTCCCTGTAGAGCGTAGCCCAACCTCTTGTGGGATTTGTCGTCCGCGATTTAACACTTTGCATGAGCCGAATACCCAAATCGACAAGTGCGGCTGTCTCCTGAAGGCGAGCGCGTTTGGCAGCTGGATTTCCTCCCTGCGGCAGATTTCTGAGCATGACGCGGAGAAACCTTCGATCCGCCTCGGGTGCCAGCACTGCCATAACGCGCTCCAAGGCGAGGACGCGCAAATATATCGTAGCCGCAGCATTTTTGCGCTCGCGCATCGCGGCGACAAACTCGACAACCCGATCCGTCGTAATCCGAACCTCAGGTCTTTCTAACGGATCGTAATATCCAGATGCATAAAGCCATCCGAGCCATGACGCATAGTTGCCCCAGACGAGCTCGATTGTCTTGTTGCGCCAATCGGCCGCCGGTCCTTCGTCCGCCAGGATCGCGGACGGTCCAGTAAGACTTTTCCATCGCGCCAGCTCCTGAAGCGGAAGGAGCAGCTTGGGAAGAGATTTGCCATCCCATTTCATGTCACGTTTTCCTCGAGCGTTTCGAGCGGCGCGCCAATGCGGCGAGTTCCTCGCGGCGCTTAGTGACGACGGCATCAAGGGTCTTAGCTGCGTCCTCCATTTGCATGCCGGCGTAAAAATCGACCGTCGTGCGAATGTCGGAATGGCCGAGGAATTGGCGGACGGTCTCATAGTCCCCCGGATGCTCGAGTAGATAGATGAATCCCATGAGATGTCGAAATTGCTGGCCAGTGACCGGCTGGCCGATTTCATCGGCAAGGAGCTTAGCGATTTGCGTGCTGAACCAGCTTGCATCTTTCGGGCCCTCCCCGCGCCCCGGGAACAGATAGATGTTCTCCGGACCGCAAAGGCGGGGTCGCACCCGCCGCGCGTACAGATCGAAGAGTTTAAGCGTCGACCCAGTCAGCTCGAAGTGGAGTTCGGCGCCATTTTTGACCTCATCGGGTGTCCAATGAACGAAAACGCGCCGCGAACTACCACTGCCTTGTTCGATGAGATTGGCGCCGAGCTTAATCCCCGAGCCGTTCTTGGGCCGAACAGGCGCAACTTGAAGGAGGGCGATCGCAAAACAACACGCGAGCTTCGCTACATCGGTCCGGCGCAATACCTGGCGCCTTAGTAGGCGATTGAACATGCTCTCCGGCAAGTCGAGAAACCGGGCTACCGAGCGCTCGTCGCGGAATCCGTCGAGCATTTTCCGGTTTTTCTTCGTCATGCCCCTTTTGCCGCGCTTGCGCTGGCCTTGCCCTGCCGACTTTGGGCCTCGGCCTTTGGCAATCCTGCGCAGCCGCTTGAGATGACTTTCGTCGACTTTCACCCAATTGCGCGCCAAACTGCAGAGGAGCTGGGCGGCGACGTGCAAGCCGGAAGTCGTCCGGGCCTCCGGATCTTTCTCCCGCACCCGGTCGAGCAGGAACTGCAGGATTGCCGCTGCGGCATCAATTTGAACAAGATCCGAAATCGACGTTATCGTTTTTGGATCGCGTCCTGTTTGCAGCGCGAGCGCTGAAGCAAACCGGCGAATATCGTATTCGTTGGCGGCAGCGGTGCCCTTGCAAACGGCGTCGAGCGCATCGGGGTCATCGATAGCAGGATCAACGACTGCGGCTGTTCGCCGCAAAACCTCCAGGTAAAGACTGTCGGCAAACGCTGACCAAGGTAGCGAGTAGTGATTTTTAAATTGCAAGTCTACTGACAATATCGTCGGCGGCCAGAACTCCGGAAAACGCGTCGCGGCGGCATTCCAGTTGCTTCGAGTTGCAAGTATCGTCTCTCGCGGCCGCAGCCGCATTCCCGAGAGTGTGAGTTGCGTTTCGTAGGCTCGCAGGTCTTCGCTCGTGACATCCTCGGGAGCCACATTCTTGGCATCAAGATCGCGAACAAAACCTATGAGTGCGGGGCGGAAAGGCAATGTCGGAAGCTTCGAAAGCCTACTCGACCAGACGGGCGACAATGGCCTGGCTCGATTGGCTACGCGCGGGCCCGCTCCGGTTACGCGAATTGCATGTCGGAGGCGAGATTTTACATTATTGAAGCTGCTCTTACTCAGGCCCATCAGCGCCGCTGGCATGCGCGCGAAGTGTTTTGTGATCAGCCGGGAATCGGCCTCCATGCGGGAAAGCGCTGTGTCCGGCCCTTTCTCAGCTGGCAGTTTGTGCATATTGCCAAGGGTATTGAGCGCCGAAATATCATCGGCAATCCGGCGAGCGGGAACGCCCGTCACCTGAGGAAGCCTTCGCTTCACATCAAGTAAAGTGCGTATAGCGAGCGAAGGATCGGAATGGACAAGGGTGCCTCGTGAGAGTTTTCTTTGTGACATGTCGTGCTCCGTTACGCACCGATGTGCATGGTCGCGAATTTCGTTATTATACCGCAATGACATTTATGGGCATTGGAATGGGCATGTGATAACGAGGCCGTTATCAAGGCGGCCCCTAATCGCGCGATCGACGAATGTAGTCATCGAAGTCATCTCGCGAAATCCGCCTGGCGCGGCCAAACTTGTGGCTTTTCAATTTTTCTTCTTCGATATCTTTCCAAATTTTTCGAACGGAAACGTTCAATTCATCGGCGGCTTCAGGGACAGTTAGAAATTCTCGCGTCCCTCGTTTGCGTTTCACGAACGCGCCCCTCCATGCCGTTTTCGTTTCAGGGCGAAGCGGACGTTGGGGTTGTTGTTGTCGGTAAAGGGGTTGTCGGCTTGGCGTCGCCGGATGCCGTCGCGCGAGAAGCTCGATCAAGACAGAAACCAGAGTATCGCATTCGCGCAATTGCTCCATGCGCTTAGGCAGCGGCCTATGCCCCTTTTTCTCCGACATAATCTGACCCTCAACCTTCGAGGTTCGATTACAGGAGGGCGCCCAGTGACTTTAGGGAAAGTTTAGCCGTTCCTATCGTTGAGCTTGGGCTCAACGGCGCATCGACTTCTGTTCGCTGAGGATCATGCCGATCCATCTCTTTCAGTGCTTTTTTTATCCGCTTTCTAATTTGGCCCAAGGTACAAGTTTCGCCGGGGAGTTCGAAACAGCGACGCACAAACCATACTGCGGGTGACGCCGAGCCATCATCGTCA